>NZ_CP178602.1:0-3404214 GCF_047300825.1 Glutamicibacter sp. FR1
GTGAGCAGCGACGAGACCAATAGTATTGGTAGCTCTTGGCGCCAAGTCATCCGGAAGATCGAAGATGATGACCGGGTCAAGGCGCGTTACCGCGCCTTCGTATCGCTGGCTAAACCGCAAGGTCTCATCGGCACTACGCTCTTGGTTGCGGTGCCCAACGACCTCACGCGCGATATTCTGCAGACCCAGTTGCGCGAGCCGCTGGATGACGCATTGCGGGAAGTATTCCAGGATGATATCCGCTGCGCCGTCAGCGTTGATCTCTCGCTGTCGGATGAGCTGGAAGAAGAGGAGCCTGAGGCCAAGCCTGCTGCGCCGTCCGCGCCGGCGGTTGTCGAGACTCCTGGTCCTCGCCCACAGCCGGCACCGCAGCCGACTCCGCCATCGAACTCTCAGGAGTTCGGCCGCCTGAACCCGAAGTACATCTTCGATACCTTCGTGATCGGTTCGTCGAACCGCTTTGCACATGCGGCAGCCGTCGCTGTTGCCGAAGCGCCGGCCAAGGCCTACAACCCGCTGTTCATCTACGGCGATTCCGGTCTGGGCAAGACCCACCTGCTGCACGCCATCGGGCACTACGCACGCCATCTCTACAAAGGCATCCGCGTGCGCTACGTGAATTCTGAAGAGTTCACCAACGATTTCATCAACTCGATCCGCGACGACGAGGGTGCAAGCTTCAAGCAGACGTACCGCAACGTCGATATTCTGCTCATTGACGACATCCAGTTCTTGGCCAACAAGGATGCTACCCAGGAAGAGTTCTTCCACACCTTCAATGCGTTGCATAACCACAACAAGCAGGTGGTCATCACCTCGGATCTTCCTCCCAAGCAGCTGCAGGGCTTCGAAGATCGCATGCGTTCGCGCTTCGAGTGGGGCCTGCTGACCGATATCCAGCCGCCAGAGCTCGAGACCCGTATCGCAATTCTGCGTAAGAAGGCGGACGCCGAGAACCTTTCGGCGCCAAGCGACGTCATGGAGTACATCGCTTCACGCATTTCCACGAACATCCGCGAGCTCGAAGGTGCGCTGATCCGCGTCACCGCTTTCGCGTCGCTGAATAACCAGCCGGTGGACCTGGCCTTGGCCGAAACCGTGCTCAAGGACTTGATCAGCGAAGACGGCGCACAAGAAATTACGCCGTCGACCATCATCAAGCAGACCGCTGAGTACTTCGGGCTGAGCATTGACGAGCTGAATAGCAAATCCCGTACTCGTACTTTGGTTACCGCACGCCAGATCGCCATGTACTTGCTGCGTGAGCTGACCGACATGTCATTGCCGAAGATTGGTGCAGAACTGGGCGGCCGCGACCACACCACCGTGATTCACGCCGATCGCAAAATCCGCGAACTGATGGCTGAACGACGAGCGATATTTAATCAGGTCACCGAGCTGACAAACAGAATTAAGCAGAGCCAGCGGGAGCTCTGAAGCAGAGAAATCACAGGTGTGGATAAAACTGTGGATCATCTGGTGAAGGATTGCGGATAAGTTCACGAACCATGTGGACGTTAAAAATCGTGAAACTGAGTATCAACAAGTTGGTGGAACCGAGTCTCACGTTCAACCACAGATTGTTCACATGCACAATTGGCGGAAAATCTGGGGGAATGGGCCTTATCCACAGTATCCACAAGGGTTATTAACACTTCTCCTTTAAATGCTTAATCCTCCAAATAACGAGTCCACTGTTCACCCTCGAGCCAAAACTTGTGCAGAACAGATTTTTTGTTGCATCGTCCACACTCCGTTCACTGAGCTGACGTTGCGCTATCAGGGCGTGGCAAGATTAGATGGATAGAACGTGCAACTACCTGCTCTATGCTTAAGAACTTGGCGAGGGAACTACCTTCTTGGCCTGACTTAAGACTTATGGGTTCCGAAAGGCGGATTTTTCGTGAAGTTCAGCGTTGAAAAGGATGTATTGGCGGACGCCGTATCCTGGACTGCCCGGTCCCTGGCGCAGCGACCACCATCACCTGTTTTGGCAGGCATCCTCATCTCGACCCACGAAGGCCTTGTCCGCCTCGAGGGATTCGACTATGAGATTTCCTCGCATATCGAGATCCCTGCAGATATTTCCGAGCAGGGCTCGATCCTGGTATCCGGCAAGCTCTTGGCAGAAATTACCCGCTCTCTGCCCAACTCCACCGTCACCCTGGAAACCGATGGATCGAAAATCTCGCTGACCTGCGGCCGTTCACGATTCCACTTGGCCACCATGCCGGTAGACGAATACCCAACCCTGCCTGAACTCCCAGCTATCGCCGGCACCATCGATGGCCAGGCATTCTCCGAGGCTGTTTCGCAGGTTATTGTCGCCGCTTCCAAAGACGACACCTTGCCGGTACTCACTGGCATCAAGGTTGAGATCGAAAATGACCTGATCACCTTCTTGGCCACGGACCGCTACCGTCTGGCTCTGCGTGAACTCAACTGGACCCCGATCCAGGCAGAAATCTCGACTTCCTTCCTGATCAAGGCGAAGACGCTCAGCGAAGTTGCCAAGACTCTCTCGAGCTCCGGCGAACTGAAGCTTGCCATGAGCGAGAACGGTGAGATGGTTGGCTTCGAAAGCTCCAACCGCCGGACCACCTCGCTGCTGATCAACGGCGAATACCCGAAGATCCGCTCGCTGTTCCCGAGCGATACGCCAATTCATGCAACCGTCCGCACCAGCGAGCTGATGGAGGCTGTACGCCGCGTATCGGTAGTCGCCGAACGCAATACCCCAGTTCGCATGGCCTTCACTGATGGCCAGCTGACCTTGGATGCTGGCACCGGCGAAGACGCGCAAGCTGAAGAAGCCATTGTTGCCTCGCTTCGCGGCGAAGACATCGTGGTTGCCTTCAACCCGACTTTCCTGTCCGAGGGCCTGAACTCCTTCAACACCGATTTCGTGCGCTTCTCCTTCACCAGTGCGCCGAAACCGGCCATGCTGACCGGACAGAAGAAGCTGGATGAGGAAGACCAGGACCAGTATCGCTACCTCGTGATGCCGGTTCGATTGCCAAACTCGAACTAAGCCAATTCGTGGTCGATGGCTCCGTCCATCAGCCACCTCGTTTCTGTCAGGACCTCGGTGTATATCTCGCAGCTTTCACTCACGAGCTTCCGCTCGTATGCGCAGGCCGACGTGCACCTAGCCCCGGGGATCAACGTCTTGATCGGCCCCAACGGGGTCGGCAAGACCAATATCGTTGAGTCCATCGGCTATCTGGCCAACCTTTCGTCGCATAGAGTCAGCAATGACGCGCCCCTGCTGAATTTCGGTTCCGAGCGCGCGCTAATCAGGGGCACCGTGCATCGTGGTCCGCAGACCACGGTGCTCGAGGTCGAGATCACCAGCGGCAAGGTCAACCGGGCGCGCATCAACCGGGCTAACCCGGTTCGCGCACGGGAGATCCTTGGCATGGTGCGCACTGTACTCTTCGCCCCCGAGGACTTGGCTCTAATCAAGGGCGATCCGTCCAACCGCCGCAAGTTCCTGGACGAGCTTCTGGTAACCCTGCGCCCGGTGGAGGCCGGCACCAAGAACGACTACGAACGCATCGTGAAGCAGCGCAATGCCCTGCTCAAGTCCATTCGCGGCAAGTCCACGCTGAGCCCCTCGCAGGAGAACACGCTCAAGGCCTGGGATCTGCAACTGGCATTGGCCGGCGCTCGGCTGATGCGCGGACGCCTGGACGTCTTGGCCTTGATCCGCCCGTACATGCAGGCTGCCTACGCAGATCTGGCAGATGGCGCCAAGGAAGCGCGCGCCATCTACCGTTCCTCGCTTGAGGGCGAACTCGATGAGAACAGCCTGCCGGCGGATGATCTTGAGTCCGTGGAGCAAGAAGAGATCCAGGAACTGCTGCTGAACGCCATCGAAGCGAATCGCAGCCGTGAAGTCGACCGCGGAATTTCGCTGTTCGGACCGCACCGCGACGATCTGACCCTGATCCTGGGTCCAACTCCTGCCAAGGGCTATGCATCGCACGGGGAAACCTGGTCCTTTGCCTTGGCCTTGCGCCTGGCCGCCTACCGTGTTTTCGGCGATGACGATCCGCGTCCAGGATCAGGCCCCATCCTGATCCTGGATGATGTCTTTGCCGAGCTCGACACCACCCGCCGTGATCGCTTGGCGCACATCGTTGCCGGAGCCGAGCAGGTGCTGGTGACCGCCGCAGTTGTGGAAGATGTCCCCGAAGTGCTGAAGGGACATTTCTTCCAGGTTTCCCCTGGCCAGGTTGTCGATGCATGAGCCATCGGAACGAGATGAACACCGCTTCGATCCAGAGATCGATGCGGCCAAGGCGCTGCTCAACCGCATGCGCAAGCTCGCCGAAGAACGCGGCGAGCGGCGCATCGATGCCGCCCGCATGGAAAGGGTGCGCAAGCGCAAGGCCGCCCGCCGCGGATTCGCCGAGGAAAGGCCGGAATCTGCCGAAGGAGCGGTTCGCGACCCGCGCGCCATTGGCGAAGTGGTCTCCCGGCTGTCTAAGTCGCGCGGCTGGAACACCCAGGTCGCTGTCGGCTCGGTGCTCGGACGCTGGGAGGACATCATCGGCGTGGAGAACGCGAAGCACTGCAAACCTGAATCCTTCGAGGACACCGTGGTGGTGATGCGCTGTGATACGACAGCGCGAGCAGCACAGATGCGCCTGCTCACCCACGACATCCTGAAGAAATTCGATGCCGAGCTGGGGCCCGGGATCGTCACCGTGCTCAAGGTGCTGGGTCCCAACGCTCCCTCCTGGCGCCACGGCATGCGTTCGGTGGCCGGACGGGGGCCTCGCGACACCTACGGATAGAGATTGCTGGCATGGCATATGGCGCACTCACGGACCCGGAGGCTGGATCCCCCCTCACTTGATCGCCACAACTGCCTCAGAACGTCAATTACCAGCTTTTGGTGGGCGATTTAGGACTCAAAGTCACCGTTTATTTTGGTCTACGCGGTAGAATTAGAGGTAGTGAATTGACTCCGTTGCGGGCAAGGCCCGCGCCGGAGTCCCTCCAGACCATGATTGCCCGACGCGTAGAATCCGTCGCAGAGGGCCATCGCGCGCTAAATTCGAGGAGTTCGTAGCACCCGTGTCTACCGAAAATGCTTCACCGCAGGAACCGGCTGAAAGCCAGGCTCCCGCGGAATCGATGACTTCCAAAGTCGAACACACATATGGCGCCCAGGATATTACCGTCCTCGAAGGACTCGAAGCGGTACGCAAACGCCCGGGCATGTACATCGGTTCCACCGGCCCGCGAGGCCTGCACCATTTGGTCTACGAAGTCGTCGACAACTCCGTCGATGAGGCGCTGGCAGGCTACTGCGACACCATCAACGTCACGCTGCAGGCCGATGGCGGCGTACGCTGCGAGGACAACGGCCGCGGCATTCCGGTAGACATCCACCCCACCGAGGGCAAGCCAACCGTCGAGGTCGTCATGACCATCCTGCATGCCGGCGGCAAATTCGGCGGCGGCGGCTACGCGGTCTCCGGCGGCCTGCACGGCGTGGGCATCTCCGTGGTGAACGCGCTGTCCGAGAAGGTCAACACCATCGTGCGCCGCCAGGGCCACGCATGGCGCATCGGTTTCGCCAATGGCGGCCACACCGTCCAGGAGCTGACCAAGGGCGAGGAAACCGAGCTGACCGGCACCAGCCAGACCTTCTACCCGGATCCGGAAATCTTCGAGACCACCGAGTTCGATTTCGAGACGTTGCGCGCCCGCTTCCAGCAGATGGCCTTCCTGAACAAGGGCCTGCGCATCACTCTCACCGACGAGCGCGTCCAGGAGATCGAAGAGCCTGAGGCCGAAGTCGCAGAAGAAATCGAAAACCAAGTAGTCAAGCCGCGCACCGTGGACTACCTGTATAAGGACGGCCTGCTGGACTACGTCAAGCACCTGAACGCGGCGAAGAAGATCGAGCTGGTCCACGACGAGGTTATCGCCTTCGAATCCGAAGATGCAGCACGAGGCATCAGCCTGGAAATCGCGATGCAGTGGACCAGCGCCTACGCCGAATCCGTGCACACCTACGCGAACACCATCAACACCCATGAAGGCGGCACCCACGAAGAGGGCTTCCGCGCCGCACTGACCGGCCTGCTCAACCGCTACGCGCGCGATAACAAGATCCTGCGCGAGAAGGATGACAACCTCACCGGCGAAGATGCCCGCGAAGGCTTGACCGCAGTCATCTCGGTCAAGCTCTCCGAGCCCCAGTTCGAAGGCCAGACCAAGACCAAGCTGGGCAACTCGATCGCCCGCGGCTTCGTCCAGGGCGTGGTCAACGAGGAGCTGGGCGACTGGTTCGAGCGCAACCCGAACGTGGCCCGCGACATCATCCGCAAGGCCCAGCTGGCGTCGCAGGCGCGCCTGGCCGCCCGCAAGGCCCGCGACAACGCCCGCCGCAAGTCCCCGATGGAATCCTTCGGCATGCCTGGCAAGCTCTCGGACTGCTCCTCGAAGAACCCTTCCGAGTGCGAAGTGTTCATCGTGGAGGGCGACTCCGCAGGCGGCTCCGCCAAGCGCGGCCGCGACCCGCACACCCAGGCCATCCTGCCGCTGCGCGGCAAGATCCTGAACGTGGAGCGCGCCCGCCTGGACCGCGCGCTGGGCAACGCCGAAGTGCAGGCGATGATCACCGCCTTCGGCACCGGCATCGGCGAAGAATTCGACATGGCCAAGCTGCGCTACCACAAGATCGTGCTGATGGCCGACGCCGACGTGGATGGCCAGCACATCACCACGTTGCTGCTGACCCTGATCTTCCGCTTCATGCGCCCGCTGATCGAGCACGGCTACGTCTACCTGGCGGCCCCTCCGCTGTACCGCATCAAGTGGTCCAACGCCGCCCACGACTACGTCTTCTCCGACAAGGAACGCGACGCGGCGCTGCTCGCCGGCCAAGCCGCCAACAAGCGCCTGCCCAAGGACAACGGTATCCAGCGCTACAAAGGCCTGGGCGAGATGGACTATTCGGAACTGTGGGACACCACCATGGATCCGGAGCACCGCACGCTGCGCCAGGTCACCATGGACGACGCGGCAGCCGCTGACGAAGTCTTCTCCGTGCTGATGGGCGAGGATGTCGAGTCCCGGCGAAACTTCATCCAGCAGAACGCCAAGGACGTGCGCTTCCTGGATATCTAGCCGGCCGCAGCCACCACAGATATCCACCGAAGATTTTTTGACTTGTAAGGGAAGAAATTGAGCGACGAGCAAACCCCACAGGACGCGCCAATGGACGGCGAGATCATCGATGCGGTCCACGACGGCGGCCGCATCGACCAGATCGACCTGCAGACCGAAATGCAGCGGTCCTACCTTGACTACGCCATGGCAGTCATCGTCGGCCGTGCGCTGCCGGATGTGCGCGACGGACTGAAGCCGGTGCACCGCCGCGTGATCTACGCGATGTACGACGGCGGCTACCGCCCGGAGCGCGCCTACAACAAGTGCGCCCGCGTGGTCGGCGAAGTCATGGGCCAGTACCACCCGCACGGCGACACCGCGATCTACGATGCGCTGGTGCGCCTGATCCAGGACTGGGTCATGCGCTACCCGCTGGCCCTGGGCCAGGGCAACTTCGGCTCGCCGGGCAACGACGGCGCCGCCGCCCAGCGTTACACCGAAACCAAGATGGCCCCGCTGGCCATGGAAATGGTTCGCGATATCAACGAGAACACCGTTGATTTCCAGGACAACTACGACGGCAAGAACCAGGAACCCACGGTCCTGCCGGCCCGCTTCCCGAACCTGCTGGTCAACGGCTCCTCCGGCATCGCCGTGGGCATGGCCACCAACATCCCCCCGCACAACCTGCGCGAGGTCGCCGAGGGCGTGCAGTGGTACCTGAAGAACCCTGACGTCTCCCGCGAAGAGCTGCTCGCCGAGCTGATGCTGCGCGTGAAGGGCCCGGACTTCCCGTCCGGCGCGATGATCCTGGGCACCAAGGGCATCGCCGACGCCTACCGCACCGGCCGCGGCTCGATCACCATGCGCGCCGTGGTCAACGTCGAGGAAATCCAGGGACGCACCTGCCTGGTGGTCACCGAGCTGCCGTACATGGCCAACCCGGACAACCTCGCGGTGAAGATCGCCGAGCTGGTGCGTGACGGCAAGATTTCCGGCATCGCCGACATGCGCGATGAGACCTCCGGCCGCACCGGCCAGCGCCTGGTCATCGTGCTCAAGCGCGACGCCGTGGCCAAGGTGGTGCTGAACAACCTGTACAAGCACACCGAGCTGCAGTCGAACTTCTCCGCCAACATGCTGGCGATCGTCGACGGGGTGCCGCGCACCCTGCCGCTGGACGGATTCATCCGCCACTGGGTCACCCACCAGATCGAAGTGATCGTCCGCCGCACCGAATACCGCTTGAAGAAGGCCGAAGAAGAAGCCCACATCCTGCGTGGCCTGCTCAAGGCACTGGACGCCCTGGACGAGGTCATCGCGCTGATCCGCCGCTCGGCCACCACCGAGGCCGCCCGCGATGGCCTGATGGAACTGCTGAGCATCGACGAGGACCAGGCCCGCGCCATCCTGGACATGCAGCTGCGCCGCCTGGCCGCTCTAGAGCGCCAGAAGATCCAGGACCGCCACGCCGAGCTCGAGCGCATGATCGCCGAATTCCAGGCAATCATCGCTTCCCCAGCCCGCCAGCGCGAGATCGTCTCCGAAGAGCTGCAGGAAATTGTCGACAAGCACGGCGACGACCGCCGCACCAAGGTGCTGATGGGCTACGACGGCGACATGAGCGTCGAAGACCTGATCCCGGAAGAGGAAATGGTCGTCACCATTACCCGCGGCGGCTACGTCAAGCGCACCCGCATCGACAACTACCGATCGCAGGCCCGCGGCGGCAAGGGCATCAAGGGCGCGAACCTGCGCGGCGACGACGTGGTGGAACACTTCTTCGTCACCTCGACCCACAACTGGCTGCTGTTCTTCACCAACCACGGCCGGGTCTACCGCACCAAGTGCTACGAGCTGGCCGAAGCCGGCCGCGACGCCAAGGGCCAGCACGTGGCCAACGTGATGGCCTTCCAGCCCGATGAGCACATCGCCCAGGTGCTGGATCTGCGCACCTACCAGGATGCCGCCTACCTGATGCTGGCTACCCGCAACGGCCTGGTGAAGAAGACCCGACTGGAGGACTACGACACCAACCGCACCGCAGGCGTCATCGCGATCAACCTGCGCGAGGGCGATGAACTGGTCTCCGCGCAGCTGGTCAGCGAATCCGATGACGTGATGCTGGTCTCACGCCTGGGCCAGTCGGTCCGCTTCACCGCCACCGATACCGCCCTGCGCCCGATGGGCCGCGCCACGTCCGGCGTCACCGGCATGAAGTTCCGCGACGGCGATGAGCTGCTGGCAGCCGATGTGGTCCGCGAGGGATCCTTCGTGTTCACCGTGACCAACGAAGGCTACGCAAAGCGCACAACGGTCGAGGAATACCGCGTGCAATCCCGTGGTGGCTTGGGCATTAAGGTGGCCAAGCTCAATGAGGAACGCGGCGAGCTGGTTGGCGCGCTGATCGTCGACGAGACCGATGAGGTCTTGGTGGTGATGGGCTCGGGCAAGGTGGTCCGCTCCGCAGTTTCGCAGGTTCCCTCCAAGGGCCGCGACACGATGGGCGTCATCTTCGCCAAGCCGGACAAGAAGGACCGCATCCTCGCCGTTGCCAAGAACTCTGAGACCGGGCTCGAGGAGAACTCGGAGGAAAATGCCGTAACGTTGGACGCAGAAAACACGATCGACGAGTCATCGGCTGCGCCAGAAACTGATTCCGGCGCCGAAAACGAAGACAACACTAACGGAGGTAACGCATGAGCACGCCCTCGACGCCACGCCCCAGCGGCGGTGCCCCGAAGAGCGCAGCGCCGCGACCTACCCAGGTAAAGCGTCCGGCTCCGACCGGTACAGGCTCCCGCCCGGCTAGCGCCGGTGCACGACCAACGGCAGGACAGTCGCGTCCAGCAGGCCAGCGCCCAACGGGATCACCGCAGCGCCCTGCAGGCCAGCGCCCAACGGGATCACCGCAGCGCCCTGCAGGCCAGCGCCCAACCGGCCAGCAGCGTCCAGCCAATGGCCAGGAACGCCTGGTTCGCCCAGCCCCCAAGGCCAAGGTTCGCAAGGCCCGCCTGCTGGTATCCAAGGTGGAACCCTTCTCGGTGCTGAAGCTGGCCTTCCTGCTCTCGGTCGCCTTCGGCGTGATCACCGTGGTTGCAGCCGTAGGCATCTGGGCCGTACTGGACTTGACCGGAACCTTTGATGCGTTCAACCAGCTGATGCGCGACGCCATCGGCGCCGACGGAAACTTCGACCTGCGCGACACCATGTCGCTGGGCCAGGTGGCTTCCTACGCGACAATCATCGCCGTGGTGAACGTTGTGGTGATTTCCGTGGTCTCCATGCTTGGCGCGGTGCTGTACAACATTGCAGCTTCGCTGGTCGGCGGCGCCGGGGTTACCCTCACCGACGACTAGGAACACCCTTGTCGAGCCCGGGATTCATGCTGTGATGCATGACACCCGGGCTCGATTTGTATCTTTCGGGGAACACCGGTAAAGTTTTATTTCGTTCCGAAGGGAACAAAACAAAAGCAAGGGCGTATAGCTCAGGCGGTTAGAGCGCTTCGCTGATAACGAAGAGGTCCCAAGTTCAAGTCTTGGTACGCCCACGGAAACCTTGCTGGAGGGAAAGAGGAAGCAATGAAAAAGTTCCTGGTTCTCGCATCGATCGCGACTGCTGCAGTAGTCTTGGTCAAGAAGGCGAAGGCTTCGTCGGAAACAAAGGAAACCTGGCATCAGGTAGCCGATAAAGTTTCCTAAAGCTTTTGGGGCCTTAGCTCAGTTGGTAGAGCGTCTGCTTTGCAAGCAGAATGTCAGGAGTTCGATTCTCCTAGGCTCCACAAAAGAAAATGGCGGAAAGTGAAAACTTTCCGCTAATTCTTTTTGATTGGTTCAGCTGAATTGATCACGGGGCGGAAGCTTCAGAATTGAATACGGGGCCTTAGCTCAGTTGGTAGAGCGTCTGCTTTGCAAGCAGAATGTCAGGAGTTCGATTCTCCTAGGCTCCACATTTGCCAAAAGGCGGAAAGCGGCAGCTTTCCGTCTTTTGCGCATCTCAAAGACTTTTCTGTCCAGCTAGTGCCGGATCCTGGCTATCCGGACCTGCTCATAGTGCCCAAGCAGCTGCTGGCCAATGCCGTGCCAAGAACGATCCTGGACACTGCTCAGCGCGGCGCTGGCAAAAGCCAGGCGTTTTGCATCGTCGTACGCCAAGTCGCTGACGCGGCTGCGCAGTTCATCAAGATTCCCCGGCTGGTAGAGCCAACCGGTGCGCGAGGAATCCACCAGATCCAGCGGTCCCCCACGTCCTACGGCTACCACAGGCACGCCGCAGGCCATCGCTTCCTGAATGGTCTGGCAGAAGGTCTCCGAGGCTCCAGGATGGACGAAAATGTCCATCGAGGCCATGACCTCGCCCAAGCGCTCCCCTGAAAGGAAACCGGTGAAGTGGGCATTGGGCAGCAGGCTGCGCAGTTCGTCCTCGAGCGGGCCGGAACCGACAATCACCAGGCGGGTATTCTCAAGGTCCGCCAGGGCCTGCAGGTCGGCAACCTGCTTCTCTGCCGCCAGCCGGCCGACATAGCCAATGACCACCTCGTCATTCGGAGCGACCGCCTGTCTGAAGTGCTCGCTGCGCCGTCGTGGCGTGAACTGGGCAGTATCGACTCCCCTGCCTGATATGGCCAGGCGCTGGACGCCCAGGGATTCGAGCTGCTGGTGGGAAAACGTACTTGGCACCAGCGTCAGGTCCGCACCGGTGTGGATCGCTCTGACGTGCTCCCAGAGCCTTTGGGTAAGCCATGGAATCTTATAGCGTGCCGCGTAGCTTGGAACCTCGGTCTGATACAGCGCCACCGTGGGCAAGTCCATCTCTTGTGCGGCGCGCAGCGCCTGCCAGCCCAGGATGAACGGGCTAGCCAGATGAACGACATCTGCTCTCTCTCGAGCCAGCAACTTGCGCAGCCGGCTAACGCTGGTAGTAGCGACCCGCACCTCAGGATAGCTGGCCAACGGCATGGAAGGAACCGTGAGGATCTTGAAGCCCTGGTAGAGCTTTGGCACGCCGTGGCCCGACAACTCCCCTGCCAGCGAGCCTGCGGGGGTGATGACGACGGCTTCATGGCCCGTTTGCCTCAGGTGGTCCAAGGTCTTGAGGATTGAGTTGGTCACCCCATTGAAATGGGGAAGGAACGATTCAGCGACAATTGCTACCTTCACGTCTCCAGCATGAGGATTGCCAGTGACACCCAAGTTAATATGGCTAGGGCAACGGATTAACTTCAGTTGTCTCGTTGTGGCGGCACCTCATTAGTGGCAGACTACCTAGGTGCCAAATGAAAAGCCCAGCCCTTTCACCGTCGAGGCGAACGCCAAAGAAACCGAAAGAAACTCCCGCATTGCGGTACTGCTCTTCCCTGTGCTGATATTGCTCGGCGGATTATGCGGAATGCTCATTCCCCAAGCGTTCTTGGGTCTTTCCAGTTGGATCAATCCGTTGCTGATGGTGATCATGTTCTGCATGGGGCTGACCTTGACCATGCCGGATTTCGCGTTGGTGTTCAAGAATCCCTTGCCGGTACTGGGCGGTGTCGCAGCGCAGTTCATCATCATGCCTTCGATGGGCTGGCTGGTAGCCACGATGCTGCAACTTGAACCGGCATTGGCAGCCGGCTTGATTCTGGTTGGCTGCGCGCCCGGAGGCACGGCTTCCAACGTGGTTTCGTACTTGGCTCGCGGCAATGTTGCTCTGTCCGTCGCCATGACTTCGGTGTCGACTTTGCTCGCACCTTTGCTGACTCCAGCGCTGGCCTTGTGGCTCGCTGGCCAGTACATGCCGGTCGATGCGGGATCCATGGCAATCAGTGTTGTCCAGATCGTCTTGATTCCGGTGGTGCTGGGCATCTTCCTGCGCATGCTGTTCAATCGGTTCGTGGACAAGATCAGCGGTGCGCTGCCATGGCTGTCGGTGCTGGCCATTACATTCGTGGTGACGGTCATCGTCGCGGGCAGCGCGCAGACAATCGTGACGGCCGGGCTGCTCGTCTTGGTGGCGGTAGTCTTGCACAACGCACTGGGCCTGGCATTGGGATATGCCATCGGCATCCTCCTGCGGGTTCCCGAGGATTCCCGGCGCACGATTGCCATCGAAGTCGGCATGCAGAACTCGGGTCTTGCCGGAGGGCTGGCGAAGCAATACTTCTCGCCGGAGGCGGCGCTGCCGGGTGCCGTATTCTCTGTTTGGCATAACTTGTCCGGCGCATTGATCGCTGCATACTGGCGGAGAAAATCGGTAAAATAGACAGAAAACATGGCGTTTTGCAGTGAATATGCCAAATTGTGCATATTTTGGCTCTTCCAAGGAATCGCCGGTTTCGCCGGCTTCGGCATACGAATGAAGCCCCTGCGTTCGGAAACTGTAATCTGGGTTGGTGACCATCTTGCTTGCCCTGGTCGGAATCCTCGGTATTTCCGCATCCGGCCCCATAATCGCCGCCTTCCCGGGTGTCCCGGTTCTCTCCATGGCCTTCTGGCGCAATGGCGCTGCCGCGGCTGTGCTCAGCGCACCGGCGCTGCGCAAAAATTCAAAAGCCTATCTGCAGATGACCGGGCGGGAATGGTTCTTCACCGGGATTGCCGGCGTGGCTCTTGCATTGCATTTCGTATGCTTCATGTATTCGATGCGGCTGACCAGTGTGGCTGCCGGTACGGCGCTGGTGTGCATCCAAGGTGTCTGGATCGCGATTTACCAGGTTCTGCGCGGCACCAAATACCGGACCCAGGTTTTCCTTGGCATGGGCGTTGCGCTGCTTGGTGCCATCATCATCACGGGTTTCGATATGGGACTGGGGCGGGACGCCATCATTGGCGATCTGCTGGCCTTGGCCGGCGGCATCTTGGCCGCGGTGTACACGCTGGCCGGATCGGTGGCACGAAGGACCTTGGGAACTGCAACATATGCCTCGAGCTGCTATGCGTTTACCGCCGTCGTGCTATTGATCCTGTGCCTCGTGACTGGGACCCCTATCTGGGGTTTTGACGCCCGAGGATGGATAGGGATCATTCTGCTGACGCTTTGCGCCCAGATCTTCGGCCATACCGCCATGAATCACTTGCTCAGCGTGCTCGGTCCGCTGACGGTTTCGACGCTGATTCTGCTTGAGATCCCCGGAGCAGCAATTCTGGCGGCATTGTTCTTAGGCCAGGTAGTTTCTATCGCTACCTACGCCGGGTTGGCGGTGATACTCGTAGGGCTTGCCCTCGTGATCCGAGGGCAAGCCCAACCAAAAATTGAAGCCTAGCCAGGACTACTTGTCATCTTCGAGGATTTCGCGGATTTCTTCCACGCTTGCTTCCCTTGATTCAGCAGGCTGGTGCGGCTGTGCAGGAAGCGGCTCGTTTTCCCATGGATCCTCAATAGGCTTCGAGGCTTTCCACACGGCAACCAGCACCGCGACAAGTCCCGCAATCAAGCCAACGGCTAGTACTTTTCCTGCTTTGCTCTTCTTGCTCATGCATTGCTCCCGATCCGAAAAATTCACACTAACCGACAGTTCAAGACTAGGCAGTTCCATGCCAAGTAGCCAGCATAGGCGGACCAGCAGCCTGAAAGTCATCCAAATTTTCACTCAACGCGTACGTCAGTATTTAGCGGGTCGAGCATAGATCATGGAAGAATGAGGGCATGACCGCAAACGCAACTCATAAAGCCACGATTCACACTACTTTGGGCGATATCGTTGTCGAGCTCTTCGGCAACCACGCACCGAAGACCGTAAAGAACTTCGTTGGCCTGTCGACCGGTGAGCAGGAGTGGGTACACCCAGAATCCGGTGACAAGAAGTCCAACACCCCGCTGTACAGCGGAACCATCTTCCACCGCATTATTTCCGATTTCATGATTCAGGGTGGCGACCCACTGGGCCAGGGCTTCGGCGGCCCAGGCTACCAGTTCGATGATGAGATCCACCCAGAACTGAACTTCAACGAGCCTTACAAGCTGGCTATGGCCAATGCGGGTATCCGCATGGGTCGTGGAACCAACGGTTCGCAGTTCTTCATCACCACCGTTCCTACCACCTGGCTGCAGGGCAAGCACACCATCTTCGGTGAAGTTGTCGATGCAGATTCCCGCAAGGTCGTTGACGCATTGAACGCCGTTGCTACCGATGGCCGTGACAAGCCACTGCAAGACGTCGTCATCAACTCGGTCGACATCGAGACCCTGTAACAGCACAGGCGCACCACCGCGAGGCTCCGGCGATTCCTAGCAGGCATTGCCGGGGCCTCGGGCATTTAATCCTTACTCCCCCAACGCAAGGCAGGTACCGATGTCCTTCGGACAGGTTTCCCCAGAGGGCCAAGCTGCTCCTACGTGCTTTCGGCATCCGCAGACGGTGTCCTATGTTTCGTGCAACCGCTGTGGGCGCCCGATCTGCCCGCAGTGCCAAGTCTCTGCACCCGTGGGTGTGCACTGCGTGGACTGCGTAGCGCAAGCCAATAAGAACCTGCCACAGCAGAAAACCCAGTTCGGTGGCCGGGCCCGCTCCGGCGCCCCTGTTGTCACGTACACGTTCATCGGCCTGAACGTGCTGGTGTATCTGCTGCAGTGGATCATCCCCGGATTCACTAATCAGCTTGTACTCGCCCCCGCTCTGGCTGCCTATGAGCCATGGCGCCTGATAACCAGCGCCTTTGCCCACTCCACGAGTTCCTTCCTGCACCTGGCCATGAACATGTACGGTGTCTACATCTTCGGGACCATGCTCGAGCCGCGAATGGGACGGCTGCGCTTCACCTGGCTATACCTGCTCAGTGCCTTTGGCGGCTCACTGGGAGTTCTCCTGCTGAGCGATCCGCTCAGCGCCACGCTCGGAGCTTCAGGCGCATTGGCGGGACTATTCCTCGCGACTTTCGTCGTGTTCCGCTCCAATAAGCAGGCACTTCGCTCCATGGGAATCATCCTTGCCTTGAATGTGGCTCTGGGCTTCGTGATTTCCGGTATCTCGTGGCAGGGACACCTGGGCGGCGCGATTTTGGGTATTCTCGGAGCCTGCTGCATCGTGCTTATCCCGAGAAGTAATCCACAACGTGCGCGAACGCAGATACTTTTGCTCACTGCCCTATCGATTGCGTTGCTAGCCGCGGTCTACATTTCCACCGAAGCCGTGAAGTGGCCCTTGGGGTAATTCGAAAAAACGACGAACCGTTTATCCACACTGCTTATCCACACTGTTAATAACTTACAAGCGTGTAACTCTCTGTGCATAAAGGTTATTAACACCCCTGCTCCCCCTTGGAATCAAGGGTATTCGACTTCAAGCACGCAATACTCACAGCTTTGTCCCCAACTGTGGATAACTTTTAAACACCCCTGTAGATAGTGCATATACGAACCCCAAGTCTGTTAATTACTTTGGGTTCGAAAGTTTAAACGAATCTGGCAAATCGCGGCGCAAATGGCGAACCCAAGCCTTATCCACAATAGAAATCCACAGTGTTAATAACTTACAAGCATGTGATTTCAAGCCTTGAAAGCGCACTTGACTTGGTAGCTTTGAAGAAATCCACTCAATATCCCCCACTTGTCCCCATTTGTGGATAACTTTGTGAACAACTGTTCATTAAAGTTATGCACAAAGACTGTGGATAAACGTTCTAGCCTGTGGATTACTTGGTGAAGACTGGAAGGATCAGCATGCTCGCGAAGATGAGCATGACGAAACCGATGGATATATCCAGTACTTGCCACGCTTTCGGCTTTGCGAAGAGCGGGGCCAAGAACCGCGCGCCATAGGCGAGTGCGAAGAACCAGGTGAAGCTGGCAAGGATGGCACCAATGGCGAAGTTAGGTGCGCCCGCGGCTTGGGAAGTGGCCATTGACCCCAGAAGCAGAACCGTATCGATATACACATGCGGGTTCAGCCAGGTGAGGGCCAAAGTCGTCCCGACGATTGAAGCGACCGATGTTGCGACAGGCAGTGCAGAGACCTTTAGCGCTTCGGGCTTCAACGCCCGACGGAAAGCAAAAATCGCGTAGCCTGCCAAGAAGATGAAACCGCCAATTCGCGCAATCATCAATAGCCAAGGCGCTCGCTCGACCAGTGCTCCCATGCCACTGGCGCCGGCGGCAATCAGCATTGCGTCTGACAACGAGCACACCAGCGCGGTAACGAAAACATGTTCTTTCCTGATTCCTTGGCGCAAGACGAAAGCGTTTTGCGCACCAATGGCGATGATGAGGGACAAGCCTGTGGTGAAGCCAAAGAACAAGGATCCAGAGAACATGTAAAAACTGTAGGTGAATCCTTAAACTGCGTCTAACTTAAGTTCCTGAATCTACATTAGAGTCCCTAATGTGAATACGGATATGGAACAGCTTGAAACCCTGCTAGCAGTTGTGGATGCGGGAAGTTTCGATGATGCCTCAATTGATCTGGGAATTACGGCCTCGGCGGTCAGTCAGCGCATCAAAGCGCTGGAGAATCGTTTGGGGGCAATTCTGCTAGTTCGCAGTCGACCGGTTGCTACCACCGAGCAAGGAACCAAAGTACTGCGCTATGCGCGTCAGATGTCCTTGCTCAGTGCAGAGTTCTCAAACGAGATTGCCTCGGAGAATCCAGTCCAGGTCGCGATCGGAGTCAACGCGGATTCGCTTTCCACATGGTTCGGTTCGGTATTCTCGGAGCTCGCCAAATTTGAGGATCTTTCCTGCGAAATCGTGCGAACCGACGAAAACAGGGGACTGGAGCTGCTTCGTACAGGCCGTGTCAGTGCAGTGGTCACGAATTCTGAAGAGAACATCCAAGGATGCATCAGCCAGAAGCTGGGGGCAATGCGCTACCGCGCGGCAGCGAAAGCTACGGTGGCCCAACACCAAGTACCCACCGGGAGCGCGGATGAACTGATTCGCACCCCTATGGTGGTCTTTGATCGCGAGGATCTTTTGCAGCACCTCATGCTCGAGCGGGCTGCCGGAGCCAAGGCGCGCCCGGCGGGACAGGTCCACCATGTACCGGACTCTGTGCAATTTGTTGCGGCCATCGAAGCAGGGATGGGATGGGGTATGGTGCCGGAGCCGCAACTGCAGAAAGCCAAAGGGCTGCAGGTGCTCAACGAGCAATGGTTTATCGATGTGCCACTGTATTTTCAGCGCTGGGCGGTGGACTCGAAGATCCTCAGGCGGATAGGTGGCATATTGGTCACAGCCGCAAGACAGCATGACCTGCATTTGCTAGCCTGAGGTGGTCACCAGCAATAACTGCTTGGACCCGGACGAGGGAGCCGTACCCGGAACGCGACAAGACGGCCAGAAAGTATCTGGCATGCATTGGATAGTTTTGATCGTCTCTGGACTGTTTGAAGCCGTATGGGCCGTCGCTCTTGGCATGAGTGAGAGTTTCTCGAAACTCGTTCCGACCGTTATCTTCTTCGTTGGTCTGGTTATCTCCATGGGCGGACTGGCTTACGCGATGAAAGAGATTCCCGTGGGCACCGCGTACGCCGTTTGGGTAGGCATCGGCGCCTCTCTTGCCGTCATCTACTCGATGGCCACCGGGCAGGAAGCCTTCAGCGTACTGAAGATGGTCTTCATTCTCGGCCTCGTCGGCTGCATCATCGGATTGAAAGCCGTCAGCCACTAATATCAACGACCGCCATTAAACAGCTTCGCCGGTCCCTTTCTTCAAGGGGACCGGCGATAGGCCTATTTCCAGCCTGTTGTCATGAAGAATCCGACCATGGCGATTCCGAAGCCGACGACGATGTTCCATCCGCCGATATTCGGAATCGGGTACAGGGTCTGCGAAACGTAATAAACGATGATCCACAGCAGGCCCAGAAGCATCAGTCCGAACATGACTGGCTTGTACCAGCCCGGCATCGGCTTATCGATGGCATGGGAGTTCTGTCGCGTCTCCTGCGGCTGTGAATTCTTCTTGCGTCGTGGCTTTGACTCCGGCACTCGAATGCTCCCTCGGCTTCATCTGCTTAATAGTAGTAAATGTGGGTGACCTTCAGGTCTTCCCGGTAGGCTTGGGTGCAAGAATGCTGAGAACTGCTTAGTGCATTCCTACGTAGCTTCAATACTAGCCGTTACGCGCTGGAACTCTGGGTTTTGGCCAGCATCGGCCCACGTTAGTTGACCTGATTCGCGCATTTCTTTTGCCTAAGGAGCCAGACCGCCGTGAACCGAACCGCCACAGCGCAGGGTCGACGCATGCAGCGTCGACAACCGTCGGCAGGGAACCGTATCGCCGGGTTCTTTGGTGAGCTGCTGATTACCCTTGGCATCCTGCTGATGCTCTACGTGGTGTGGGAACTGTGGTGGACGAACATCGACTCGGCACAGGCCCAGAAGGAAGTCACCGCAAATCTCGTGCAGGAACTCGGCGACGTGAAGGTGCCGGAAATCAATGAGGAAGCAGAAGAGGAGAAGGACTACGGTCCGGCTCCGGTCACGGAATTGGTTCCCGGAGAAACCTTCGGCATCATGTACTTCCCGCGCTTCGGCGCTAACGGTTCGCACCACCCGGTGACCTACGGTGTGGAAGACTACGTGCTCGACAACCTCGGCATCGGGCATTATCCGACCACGCAGCAGCCGGGGGAGCTGGGCAACTTCGCTGTCGCGGCCCACCGCCAGACCCATGGCCAGGTCTTCTGGGACATCGACAAGCTGCAGGATGGCGACAAGATCTATCTGCAGACCGCCGAAGGATATTACACCTATACCTGGTACGCCACCGAGATTGTGGCTCCCTCCAACGGAGGTGTCCTGTTGCCCACCCCGCACCAGTGGGGAGTGGAGCCAACGAAGTCGATCCTGACCATGACCACCTGCCATCCGAAGTACTCGACCCGGCAACGCATGATCGCTTACTCGGAACTCACCGACTGGCGCCCCCTGGACGCGGGACCGCCGAAGGAAATCCGCGACATGGTCATTGACGCAACGAGCTAGGAGAAGAAATGTACGCCTGGATATTCAGAAACCTGCCCGGCCCTTTGTGGCTTCGTATTCTTGAAGCATTGATTCTCATTGCCGCGATCGTGCTATTACTGATGATGTACGTTTTCCCATGGCTGAACCAGTACATCAGCCCATTTACCGATTCAACGATTGGCCAGAGCACACCGTGAGTAGCACCAAGATCCTTGTGATCGACAATTACGACAGCTTTGTGTACACCCTCGTAGGCTACTTGCAGGAGCTGGGCGCGGAAACCGCCGTTTACCGCAACGACGATCTGAGCGTTGAGGAAGCGACCAAGCTGGCCGCAGACTACCACGGCGTGCTGATTTCCCCAGGGCCCGGAGAGCCTGCAGGAGCTGGCGTCAGCATCGATCTGATCAAGTGGTGCGGAGCGCAGCGCAAGCCGATGCTCGGCGTCTGCCTCGGGCACCAGGCGCTCGCCGAGGCCTATGGCGGAACGGTCACGCACGCGGAAGAGCTGATGCATGGGAAGACCTCGCTGGTCAACCACGAGAACCACCCGGTCTTCAACCAGGTAGCCAACCCGTTCACCGCAACGCGCTACCATTCCTTGGCAGCGGTACGCGAGAGCATCCCGGCTGAGCTGGAGATCATTGCGGCGACCTCCGGTGGAGTCATCATGGGCTTGGCGCACCGCGAAGCGCCGCTGTGGGGCCTGCAGTACCATCCGGAGTCGGTGCTGACCGAACAGGGTTACCAGATGCTGGGCAACTGGCTGGAGTTCGTAGGACTGAAGGGCGCGGCCGAGAAGGCTGCTGCCCTGAGCCCGCTATTCAGCGGAGAATAACTGGCTGACGGCTAGTCTCAGTCATTGTCCCGTGGTGGTCCGGTCCGGTCTGGCCGGCCATTCCCGTTGGGAGGAGCCGGGGCATCGCTGGTTGGCGAAGCATCCTCGGTTGGATCATCGGATTCGGATGGATCCGATGATTCGGACTCGCTAGACGATGGTTCTTCGGAAGGCTCGGGCGCTGGCGGTGCCTTGGCCACGGAAATCTTCACCAGGCTTCCCTGTGGCACGTCCTCGGAGGCTTCGGGGGACTGCTTGAACAGTGTTCCTTCGGCGTAGTCATCGGTTTCCACCTCAACGAACTGGACTTCCAGCCCGACATCATCTGCCGAGAGCTTTTCTTCAGCTTCCTCGCGGCTCATCTCGGTCACCACCGGAACAGTCACCATGCCGGTAGACAGGATCAAATCGACTTCGCTGCCGGCCTTCACCATGGACCCCAGCTCAGGGCTGGTGCCGATGACCCAGTCGGTGGGTACCGTTGCAGAGTTCTCCCGGCTGACTTCGCCAACTTCCAGGCCTGCTTCGCGCAGGGCATCGCGGGCAGCGGTCTCGGACTGGTTCGCCAGATCCTCGGGAATCGTGCGCTGCTCTGAGCCGTCGGAGATGTACAGGGCGACCGTGGACTCCTTGGCGACCATGGATCCTGCTTCCGGATCGGTACGGGTCGCCTTGCCCTGCTCTACGTCATCGCTGAATTCGCGCTCTACACGCACCTGGAAGGTGTTATCGCGCAGCAATTGCCTTGCGTCGTCCTCGGGCATTTCAAGGACCTCGGGTACTGCGATCGGGGCACGCTTTTCAGCTTCCGCCTGGATCGAGCGGATCACCAGGAAGCTGGCGATGCCCACGGCAATCAGGGCGATGACGGTCAGCAAGATGATCAGGCCGCGGTTGGACTTGTGCCGTGCAGGCGGCTCAGGTGCCTCGTCTTCCACGAAGACCGGGTGCTGGCTCGTTCGTGGCGCAGACTGCGCGATGAAGCCGGTTTCAGCCTCATGGTGGGTGCCGTAAATCGGCAAGGTGTAGGTGGATGGCTCCGGCTCGTCATCATGGAATTCGATGCCGTTCAGCGCATCCTCCAACGCCGAGGCGAAAGCTCCGGCGCTCTGGAACCGGTCGTCGCGTTCCTTGGAGAGGACCTTGGCGACGATTGGGTCGAAGATCGGGTCGACGCCGTGCTTGACCTCGCTTGGCGCCGAGGGAATCTCGCCAACGTGCTGGTAGGCGACCGACACCGGCGAATCGCCGGTAAATGGAGGCTGGTGGGTCACCAGCTCGTAGAACAGGCAGCCAACCGAGTAGATGTCCGAACGGAAATCGACCTGTTCGCCGCGGGCCTGCTCGGGCGAGAAATACTGGGCTGTCCCCACTACGGCAGCGGTCTGCGTCATGGTTGCCGACGTATCCAAGGCACGGGCAATGCCGAAATCCATCAGCTTCACGTGGCCGGAATCGGTCACCATTACATTGGCCGGCTTGATATCGCGGTGGACGACGTTGTTGTTGTGCGAATGATCCAGGGCATCGCAAACGCCGCGGGTGATGTGCACAGCCACGGAGCCATCGACATCTCCCGCAGCGATCAACTGCTTCAGGGTACGTCCGGTCACGTATTCCATCACCATGAATGGCAGGCGTTCACGGTTGTACTCGGTGGCCGGTAGCTCGCCGGTGTCGTACACGGCAACGATATTCGGGTGGCTCAGGCCAGCGACGGCCTTGGCCTCACGGCGGAATCTATTGACCACCATGGGGTTGCCGGCGGTATCCGGGCGCAGCACCTTGACCGCCACCTTGCGCGACAGCACGTGGTCGGTGGCGAGATACACATCCGCCATGCCGCCACGGCCAATCAGCGATTCGATCTCATAGCGGTCGTTGATCATTCGCGGCAAGCCAGGAGGCAAAGCTTCGACTTCACTCATGGCGTTTCGCTTTGCTCCGGCTCTGCGGCTTCTGGGGATTCAGATGCCGACTCCGTGGCGGACCCGGTTGGCTCGGTTTTTTCTGGACCGGTGGAAATATCCATGGTGATCGTGGTGCCCGGCTCGACTTCGCTGCCGGCGGGAACGTCCTGCGCCAGCACGGTGCCGGCGACGGATGGGTCGGGGCGTTCCTCGCCCTTGGCCACGGCCAGTCCAGCGTCCTGGATGCGCTTCTGCGCGGCTTCGAAGCTCATGCCGGTCACCGATGGCACGCCAACGGTTTCAGGGGCCATGGCATAGGTCACCGAAACGGTTTCGCCTTGTGCAACACTGCCGGTAGGGTTCAGGGAAATCACTTCGCGCGGCTCGTACTCGCTGGTTTCCTGCGGGGTCGCGTCAACGACCAAGCCCTTGCCCTCGAGTTCCGCGGTCACGGTGTCGATATCCTGGCCGATCAGCGACGCCGGAACATCTACATAGGTGACGGTTTCACTCGGGGTCGGCGATGGGGAGTTGGAGGTCTCCGAGGCTTCGGTGGTTTCCTCGGTCGGCTCGGTCGATTCCTCGGTTGGAGACGAGGAATCGGACAGCTCGGTGCTCTGCGTCGGCGACGACGTCGGCTGGTTGTCATTGTCGCTGCTCATGGCAGGGATCAGCCATGCCAGCAAGGCGATCACCGCAGCCAGCGCGATGATCACGATCAGCGGGACCAGCCACGGGCTGCGCTTGGCGCCAGCCTCGCGAGCAGGATCCTGGGTATCCACGTCCTCGTCATCGAATCCGCCGGCGGCGGCGCTGGAACCGGAGAAACCGCCGGCAGTGCGGGCAGGTTCCACCACGGTGGGCATGGCATTGGTCATGGTCGGGGCGGAATCGGCCTGCGGCACCGCCTGGGTGGCATCGTCATCCATGTTGACCACTTGGGTCGCGTCGGTGGCGATACCGGTGGCCAGCATGCCGGGAACCGCCAAGGTAGCGGTATTGGTGTCGCCTGCGCGCAGCGCATCTGCGGCCTTCGCCAGTGCGGTTGCATCCTTCGGGCGTTCCGACGGGTTCTTGGCCAGCATCGACATGATCAGCTGGCGAACCGGGGCCGGGATGGTGTCGGGCAGGGCAGGGGGAGCGTCGTTGACCTGTGCCAGGGCAATGGCAATCTGCGATTCGCCGGTGAACGGACGCCGTCCTGCCAGGCACTCGTAGCCGATGACGCCCAAGGCGTAGATGTCGGAGCTGCCGGTGGCAATCTGGCCGGTGGCCTGTTCCGGAGCCAGGTACTGGGCGGTGCCCATGACCTGTCCGGTGGCGGTCAGCGGAACCTGGTCGGCAAGGCGGGCAATGCCGAAGTCGGTGATCTTGACGACGCCCGAAGGCATCACCAGGATGTTGCCCGGCTTCACATCGCGGTGCACCAGGCCGTGCTCGTGGGCTGCTGCTAGCGCGCGGGCGGTCTGCGCGATCAGCGAGAGCGTGCGGTCCACCTCGAGCTTGCGCTCTCGTTCGATGATGGTGGACAGCGGCGGGCCGGGAACGAGTTCCATCACCAGATAGGCGGATCCCTGTTCCTCGCCGTAGTCGAAGACGCCAGCGATGCCGGGGTGATTCAGCAGCGCGGTGTGGCGTGCTTCCACGCGGAAACGCGTCAGGAAGCTCTCGTTGTCGGTGTATTCCTCTTTGAGGATCTTGATCGCTACCAGACGTCCAAGGACCTGGTCTCGCGCCTTCCAAACTTCGCCCATGCCGCCGATCGCAATGCGATCGGTCAGCTTGTAACGACCGCCCAAGGTGGTGCCGGTTACTGGCCTCACTTGTTGAACACCGCCTCTAACATCGTCTTCATCAGTGCACCCGCCGTGTTGTGGCCGGTGTCGTAATCTACGTCTTGGATATTGACCGTGATGGCTACCTGCGGATCATCGGCCGGCGCGAAACCGGTCATCCAGGAGTTCACCATGCGGGGGCCGCCCTCTTCCGATGGCCGCTCCGAGGTGCCGGTCTTGGCACGGAAATCCACGCCGGGAACCCGGGCGTTCATCGCCGTGCCGCGCAGCACCGGGCCTTCCATCAGCTCGGTGAGCTGTTCGGCAACTTCCGGGGTGGTGGCCGTGGAGAACTTCTCCGGCTTCGGATCCTCAATCACCCGCAGATCCGGCGCAATGACCTTGTCGATCAGGTTCGGCTTCATGATCACGCCGTCGTTGGCGATGGCCATGGCAACCATGTTCATCTGCAGCGGCGTGGCCTTGTTGTCCCATTCACCGATGGCCATCTGCGCCATCTGGGCTTCATTCGCCTCGGCCGACGGGAACTCGCTCGGCACGACATTCTGCGGGATGTTCAGTTGCTGGCCGTAGCCGAAGCGCTCGGCCACCTCGGTGAAGGCATCCTTGCCGACGGTCTGGCTGATTTCCATGAACGGGGTGTTGCAGCTTTGCGCGAAGATGAATTCTAGCCGTGCACGGGTATCCCGCGCGCAGATGCCCTCGCTGAAGTTGCTCATCTGCTTTGTCGAATGCGGATAATTCACCGATACCGGGTTGTCGATGGGGGTGTCCATGTCGAACTTGCCGGATTCCAGCGCCGCGACGGTGCTGATGATCTTGAACGATGAGCCGGGAGTCACCGGGTTGCTGATGGCAGGATTCCGGTAGGGGCTCAGGCCATCGATGTTGCTGATTTCCTTCAGGTTCTCGGCAGCCTTGGCGGTGGAGTGCACTGCCAGCCGGTTCGTGTTATAGCTAGGCTTGGAAGCCATCGCCAGGATGTCGCCGGTCTTCGGATTGGTCACGATGATCGTGGCCTTCAGGCCCTCAGGAATCGCTTCGAAGGCTGTCTTCTGCAGCTGGCCGTCAATGGTCAGCTCAACCGAGGCGCCCTCGGAACGGGTGCCGGTGAACATGGCAGAGAGCCGGTCGAAGAGCAGATCCGAGCTCGTGCCGGTCAACCAGTCATTCAACTGCGATTCGAGCTGAGTGGTGCCGTTGGCCAGCGAATAGTAGCCAGTCAGGTGGGCGTAGGTTTCCGCGTCGTTGTACACGCGCTGGAATTCGAATTGGCCGTCATCGGTCGGTACCGATTCGGCAATCGGCTTGCCGTCAACCAGGATCGCCCCGCGGGGCAGGTCGAACTCGCGGTAGAGCTCACGCTTGTTCAGCGCATTCTCCGAGAGCGACTCGGCGTCGAAGAACTGGATATAGCTCAAACCGCCCAGGCAGATGACGAACAGGACGGTTAGCGCAACCCAAACGCGTTTGATTGCATGATTCACTTCTTCGTCACCGCCTTGGTGCTTGAGGTAAGGGTCGTGCTGGCAGATGCGAATTCATCGGTTGGTCCTACGCCGCCGGTCTTCGGGCGGCGCGAGTTGTGGGAGATCAATAACAGCAGCGAGATGATGACCCAGTTCGCCAGCAGCGAGGAGCCGCCAGCTGCCATGAATGGCGTGGCCAGGCCGGTCAGCGGGATCAGCCGGGTAACGCCGCCGATGATCACGATGCACTGCAGGCCCAGGGTGAAGGACAACCCAGCAGCCAGCAGCTTGCCGAAGGTATCGGCAGACCCCAGGGCGGCACGCAGGCCGCGGGAGATCAGCAGCATGTAGAGCAGGATGATCGCTGACAAGCCGATCAGGCCGATTTCCTCCCCGAAGGAGGCAATGATCATGTCCGAGTTGGCCAGCGGCACCCGGTATGGCGAACCAGCGCCCAGGCCGGTGCCGAACAGGCCGCCGTCGGCCATGCCGAACAGGCCCTCGACGATCTGCATGCTGCCGCCTGTGGCCTGGTAGATCTCAGGGTCGAAGGCATTGAGCCACACGTCCAGGCGGCGGGTCACGTGGCCCATGGTCAGGCCCGCGACCACGCCGCCGGCGACAACCATCAAGGCGCCAATGAGCACCCAGGAGATCCGGGCAGTGGCCACATAGATCATCACGATGAACAGGCCGAAGAAGAGGATCGCGGAGCCGAGGTCGCGTTGCACCACGAGCACGCCGATGGACAGCAGCCAGGCAATCACCATCGGAGCCATGTCGCGCAGGCGAGGCAGCTGCAGCGGCCCGAATTTGCGTCCGGCCATCAGAATCAAGTCGCGGTTCGACGAGAGATACCCGGCGAAGAAGATCGACAGGGTGATCTTCGCGAGTTCGCCTGGCTGCAAGGAGAACATTCCCATGCGGATCCAGATTCGGGCGCCGTTAATGGTCACGCCGAGCCCTGGAATCAGCGGAAGCAAGAGCAGGACAATGGATGCCAGCAGAGCGATATAGGTGAAGCGCCGCAGTATCCGGTGATCCTTGATGGCCCAGAGGACTACCGATGCAATGACGATTGCAATGGCTGTCCACAGCAGCTGGCGAGCCGACTGTGAAGTTCCTTTTGCCAAGTCAATGCGGTGAATCATGGCTAGGCCAAGGGAGTTCAACGCAATCGTGATCGGAAGTATTACCGGGTCAGCATATTTGGCGAAGATGCGCAGCAGCACGTGGACCGTGAGGGACAGCCCCGCCAGGATGCTCATCTGCACGTAGAAATCGGTATTGTTGACGTCCTCGGTGGAGCTGCCGACAAGATAGAACGCGGCACCTCCGACGCACAGGGCAAGAAGTACCAGCAGCAGCTCGAGATTGCGCCGAGGCACCGGTGCGGTTTGCACTTCGGTCATTGCATTATCTCCTGGCAGTAGGCGGGCAGTTCGAGCTGGCTGGCGGAATCCGAGGATCCGGGAACGGTGACCGGGCAGTTCTGCTTCGCGGTGACCAGAAGTTCCTGGATGATCATCTGGGCATGCTGCTGGTTCTCGGCCGAGATGGTCGATTCAACTCGCTGGCGCGAATACTCCGGCAGGGCTTCCAGCGGCACCTTGCTGACGGTGTCGACTTCGGAGAGCGAGATCGGCCCAAGTTCTTGCGGAACGCCCTTGTAGATGGCGACCTTGCCGTCGACGGCGCCCACGAAGTACTGGGTCTGGGTCCACATGTAGCCCCAGACGGCCAGTGCTACGACGAGGAAGGCCGTGAGGGTCAGCAGGATCGGCAGCAGCCAGCGGCGATGCTGCACCGGAGCTTCCAGCGGATCGAGCACCTCGCCGGCAGCCGGGGAACGGTGGGTCAACAGGGCTGCAGCGCGGCGTTCGCCGGTGTGCTGGGTAACCACCGGGATTTGGCCGGTCTGCGTTGCCAGCTGGGCTGCCCCCACCAGCAGGTGGGGGCGCTGGGAAATCTCGTGTCGAAGCAGCGATGCGCTGGCTTCGACATCTCCTTCGGCGGCGATGGTGAGCTGGCCGGTATCCGGCGCAGGCTCCGGCGCGGCCGGCGCCTCGCCGTCAAGGGCGGAGTTCTCGATGACCTCGAACATCACCACGGTGACATTATCCGGTGCGCCATTCTTCAGCGTGATGGCAACCAGGTCGTTGACCGCTTCATCTATGTCGGCGGTGGTGCGGATGATCTGCTCGATCACCGGAACCGGCACCGCGTCGGTGAGTCCGTCGGAGCACAGCATCCAGCGTTCGCCCGGTTCTGCCGTGAATTTCTCGACATCCAGCTCGGGGGAGGCGTCCGAGTCGCCGAGCACGCGCAAAAGCACATTCTTATGCGGGTGGACCTCGGCTTCGGCCGGCTTGATTCGGCCTTCGTCGACGAGCCGCTGGACAAAGGTGTGGTCCTTGCTGATCTGCTCGAACTCACCGTGCTTCAAGCGGTAGGCGCGGGAGTCGCCGATGTGCGCCATGTGCAGGGTGTCGCCCGAGAGCAGCAGGGAAGTGACGGTCGTGCCCATGCCCGACAGCTTCGGATTGGCGCCGACGAGTTCATTGAGCACCAGATTGGCGGCCTGGATTTCGTCCGGCAACGCATTCTGCGGATCCGCGGTGGCTTCGTGGTCCAGATGCACCAGATCGAGCACGGTAGAGGCCGAAGCGACATCGCCGCCGACGTGTCCGCCCATGCCGTCGGCAAGGACCGCCAGGTACTCGCCGGCGTAGGCCGAGTCGTCATTCTTCTTGCGCACCCGGCCAACATCGGATTTCGCGGCAAATTTGAGTTTGAGGGCCATAGGCTAGGCCTTCAATTCCAGGACAGTCTTCCCGATGCGGATTCGCTGGCCGGGCTCCACTGCCTGGGCGCGTGAGAGCTGGTTGTCACCCACGAAGGTGCCGTTGGTTGAACCGAGATCCTCGATGAACCAGCGTGATCCCTGGGGGAACAGGCGGGCATGGCGTCCCGAAGCGTAGTCGTCATCGAGAACGACGGTGGCATCCTGGGCGCGGCCGAACATGATCGGCTGGCCTCGTAGCGGAATGCTGCTGCCTGCCAGCGGGCCCTCGACGACTTCCAGTGAGGTGGCCGCCTTGCGCGCGGGCACTTCTGGTTCCGCCAGTTCCGGGTTCTTCTTCAGCTCACGAGCGCTGGGCTTGCCGGTGCGGGCCCGTGAGCCGATGGCCAAGTCGCGGCGCATCGATCCGACAACGCTTAAAACGAGCAGCCAGATGAGGACCAAAAAGCCCAATCGGAACAGGCTTAGAACCAGATCGTTCACGCGCGGCCTCCGTTGTTCGAGGTAATCAGCCGGAAGACGATTTTCGTCTGTCCGATAGTAATGACCGAACCGTCAAATATACGGGTTTCTTCCGAAATCTTCTTGCCGTCCACGTAGGTTCCGTTGGTTGAACCCAGATCGGTGACGACGAAACTGGTCTTGCCACGGGTTTCGACACGTGCATGCTGCCGGGAAACGCCGGAGTCGTCCACCGGAATATCGGTGCTGGCCGAACGGCCCAGCACGATCGAGTGGTGATGCAGGGCGTACCGCTGTCCGGCAACCTCGAGGACGGCCTGCTTCTGCACGGGCTTCTTGGGGATCTCTGCAATCGGACGCACCGTTGGGCGTGGCTGCGCGGTTGTTGGCGGGGTTGCTGATGGAGCTGCCGGTGCCGCTGGCGCGGCCGCCCGCTCCTTGACCGGTGCCGAAGCCGCTGGGCGTGAGCTGGATTCCTTGACCGAGCTGGATATTTCCATCTCACCGGGCTTGAAATCATCATTGGAGACGAAATAGATCATGATGTCGCCGTGAACTGAATAGTCCTGGGTGGCGGCGTGCTCGGCGGTGACCTTTGCCATTTCATTGACGACGCCTTGGCCCCAGCCCTTGGCGGTGTTGTAGTCCTTGGTGCTCAGTGAGACTACGAAGTCATTGGCCGCAAGGCTGCGGCCTTCGCTAATCGGCGTGATTCCGCGGTCCATGTCATTGCGTAGCGCGGTAGTCAGTTCGACTGGCTTTAGATCTGCGGTGCTGGTGCCACGAAAGAAGCTAGTGACGACCTTCTCTAAGCCGCGTTCGACGTTGTCGAGAAAGCCCATTATTCGTGCTCCTTCCTTAAGGTCCATGGCTGGTTATTACGAGCCTGCGATCATCCTTTCCGAGCTATGAACGCATAACTTCATATTCGATCTTACTGTTTTCAGCTGTGCAAATGCCGAAAAATCCTTGAACGGCTCAAGTGCGTCAGTATCAACGATAAAGGCAGCAAAAAGGTTTCCCATGTGTCGCTAGCCACAAATGGGGGTTTCGATTAGGTGAACGGAAAATGTGTGTGTAAGCTATTTCTTGTTGCAAAGAACGAAGGCGACGAAAACAGAATATGCGCGAGTGGCGGAATTGGTAGACGCGCTGGCTTCAGGTGCCAGTGATCGCAAGGTCGTGGGGGTTCAAGTCCCCCCTCGCGCACAAATGGAAAATAACCCTTGATCTTCGGATTGAGGGTTATTGTTTTGTTTAAAAGCGCAACTGAATCGTTATCTTCCAAGGTGTGTCAGCTTGCTGGAGATCCACTGACCTTGATGCCCCGGCGCTTCAGCAACGCAGCCAGCACCCCATCGCCCGCAACAAGTTTTCCGGAATGCGAGCCATAGTAGATGCTCCCGCACTGCAGGAAGGGCTGTGATCCTGCAAAATAGCTTCGGTGATGCCCTCGCGCTGGACCAAATCTTCGACCTTCTGGGCTCCAGCCACGAACAGCCAGCTGACATCCTCGTCGTTGATATCGAGAACGGCGGCCCTCCCTTCCAGCACGTCGTTGCCATCGCCGCCGGAAATCTCTGCTGGCGGGTGCGGGCTGCTCAGTTCGCCTAATTCCTCGGCGCAGGCAGCAACAGCATCTCCACGTGCCACAGCTTCGACGATCGCCGGATTGGCCTTGGCCTTGACGTTATAGCGGCGAGGGATGCCGGCAAGGCAGGAACTGACGAGCACCGGGCGTCGGGTCATGACAGCAGTCTCGCCGCGTGGAAGCTGGATGCGGCTGTGCCATAGACTGCCCTTGAGCAACTGAAAGGGCTGATTCCCGTGGCGGCATCCAATGAAATCCTCGAACTGCAGGGAACTGTAGATCTGGTCAATGACCGGAGAATTCTCCGATTCGACCAGGAATCAAGCGACAAGTTGCCAAGTCGAGGACAGGTCGCGGTAGAACTTCTCCAGGCGTATGAGGGGCATGCGGTCGTGATTGATCCCGACGGGCGCCGTGGCCACTGGCTGGCTCTTGATAGCCATGGGATGCCGCAGGTATCGGCCGATGCAGGGGAGCAGGTGCAATTGGCCGCTCGCCTTGCCGGAACCTGGCCGGAAGCAAGGATCCCGCAGGACTTGGCCGGCGCCCTGGATGATGCCGATGATCTGGAAGAGGTGTGGGCGGGGCTCACCCCGATGGCCCGCTGGGAATGGGTCCGCTGGGTCGAAGCGACCAAGAACCCTTCCACGCGTGAACGCCGAGTGGATGCCAGCATTTCCAAGCTGCGCGATGGCAAGCGCCGCCCGTGCTGCTTCGACTTGTCCTCGTGCACCGATCCCGAGGTGTCAAAGAGCGGAAAGCTCATCCAGTAGCGGAAGGCCTCGTGCGGCAGATTCGATGCCGGACCCCGGAGGGGGTGGCGGGCCGGTAAAGAGGCTGAGCACTCCGCTGGACATGACGATCAGGCCCAGGGCAACGAGCAGGGCGATGATTGCCGTGACCTTGGCGGGCCATTTGCGCATGTTCATCGGTTAACCTCCTGCGTTTTCCATTGTCGATCCGCGGACAACCAGTGAACTTGGCAGCATGGTCTGCAGCGGATCAGGGGATTTCCCATCGAGCAGCGCACGCAGTTTCAGTGCGGCTTGGCGCCCGACTTCCTGGGCATTGAGTTCCACGGTGGTGATGGATGGGTTGGAAGTCGCCGAGTAGGGCAGATCGTCGAATCCGGCCACCGCAAGCTGCTGCGGAATGCTGAGGCCAAGCTGGCGGGAGGCATGCAGCACGCCGAACGCGTGGTTGTCGGTTGCGCATCCCAGCGCGGTTACGCCGGCTTCCCGCCACGTGGGCCAGTGCTGGCTGAAAGCCGCCGAAGCCGCGGCGACGTCGATCATCGAGCTGGCGACAGAAGTAGGCAGGACCTCGATGCCGTATTCCTTGGCCGCTGCCAAGAACGCTTCGCGGCGCACGGCCAAGGTCTCGGTGCCGGTGCTCGCATCCAGGTAGGCGGCCCTGGTGTGCCCCTGCGCGGCAAAATGGGCTGCGACATCCCGCGCGCCCTGGGCGACATCCATATTCACTGCGGGAATCGCCGGATCGATGCCCGGGGCGTCCAGGGCCACCAGGGGAAGGGTGCTGGAGATTTCTTCGAGGAAGTCCTGGCTCGGGGCATGGACCAGCAGCCCGGCCGGGCGAAGACCCATGATCTTCCTGGTCTCGCTGGCACTGGGGGAGACACCGGCATCGGTGACCGAGAGCAGCAGCTGGTAGTCGCTGGCCAGGACCGAGCGCACGCCGGCGATGACCTTGGCGAAGAACGGGTTGGAGATGTCCGGTGCCACCAGGACCACCAGCGAGCTGACGCCTTTGGCCAGCGAGCTGCCGATGCTGTCGACGAAGTAGCCCAGCTCGCGGATTGACTCGCGCACGCGCTGTTCATTCGCGGCCGATACCCGGCCCGCTGATTTTCCGTTGGCAACAAGTGAGACCGTTGCGGTGGAAACGCCGGCGTGCTCGGCGACCATCGCTGCGGTGACGCGGCGCCGAACGCGCGAGTTGCCGGACTTTTCACCATTCTTCATGGCTCCATCGTAGTCGGAATCGCAGTGCTCGACCGCCTTTAGTTAAGCGCTTGACGAAAGTGCGCTGGCGCGAAAGAATTATCAATGGATGACTATCCGCCCTCCACGACTTAGCTGCCGGCCCTCAGTCGGCAGAGCGAAAGAAGAACCATGACCCAGGACAGCAATGCCCCGCGCAAGATCATTTTGGACTGCGACCCGGGCCATGACGACGCCGTGGCAATGATTCTTGCCCATGGCAATCCCAAGATCGAGCTGCTGGCGGTGACCACCGTGGCCGGCAACCAGACCCTGGACAAGGTGACTGCGAACGCACTGGCCGTCGGCACCATCGCCGGGATCATCGGCATTCCCTTCGCGGCAGGCTGCGCCCGCCCGCTGGTGCGCGAGGTGGAAACCGCCGGAGAGGTCCACGGGGATTCCGGGATGGATGGACCGGCGCAGCCGGAATCGAGCATCGAGCTTGATGAACGCCACGCAGTGGACGTCATCATCGATCTGGTGATGAGCCATGAACCCGGCGAAATCACCCTGGTGCCCACCGGCGCCTTGACCAATATCGCCTTGGCTGCCCGGAAGGAACCGCGCATCGTCGAACGCGTGCGTGAGGTGGTGCTGATGGGCGGCGGCTACCACACCGGCAACTGGTCGGCGGTGGCTGAATTCAATATCAAGATCGATCCCGAGGCAGCGCATATTGTCTTCAACGAGGCCTGGCCGGTAGTCATGGTCGGATTGGACCTGACCCACCAGGCGTTGGCCACCACCGAGGTGGTCGAGCGCATCGAGAAGATCGGCACCGGGCCATCGACCTTCGTGCGCGAGCTGATGGACTTCTTCGCCCAGGCCTACCGCGACCACCAGGGCTTCGACGCGCCGCCGGTGCATGACCCGTGCGCCGTGGCCTACGTGATCGACCCGGACGTGGTGCGTACCGTCAAGGCTCCGGTAAGCGTCGAGCTGCGCGGCGAGCTGACCTTGGGAATGACCGTCGCGGACTTCCGTGCGCCGGCTTCCGCCGATTGCAACACCTCGGTGGCAGTGGGCCTGGACCATGAGGGCTTCTGGAATCTGGTGGTAGACGCGCTGGAACGTATCGGCGAGGTCACGCACGGAAAATAGAACAACTTTGCGCAATGTGGGGCAGCTCAATGCCAATCGCGCCTAGACCTGCATAAACTGGAGGAAATCGCAGAGCAGGAGGCACCATGGCGGAAAAAACCCCGCACCAGAACGTGACTTTCCCTTCTTCAGGTACGCAAGCGCACGGCTATCTCGCGTTGCCCGAGTCCGGCAAGGGCCCCGGAGTGATCGTGATCCAGGAATGGTGGGGGCTGACCGACCATGTCCGCGATGTGGCAGACCGGCTGGCTGCGCAGGGTTTCGTGGCGCTGGCCCCGGACCTCTTTGGCGGCTGGATCACCCATGACGGCGAGGAAGCCGCGCAGATGATGTCCGAACTCCCCGAAGCCGTTGGCGCCCAGCTGCTCGGCGGCGCAGTGGACTACCTGCTGGCCAATGAGCATGTCACCAGTCAGAAGCTCGGCGTCATCGGCTTCTGCATGGGCGGCGGATTCGTGCTGCAGATGGCAGCCCAGCAGGGCGAGAAAATTGCCGCGGCCGTGCCGTTCTACGGTGTCGGCCAGGGTGTTCCCAACGATTTCTCCGGCGTCCGCGCCGCCATCCAGGGCCACTACGCGAACCTGGACCAGATGTATCCGCTAGAGCAGGCAAAGGCCCAGGAGGAGCAGATCCGCCGGGAATCTGGCGCGGACGTCCAGTACTTCTATTACGACGCCAACCATGCCTTCCACAACGACGAGAACCCTGCCGGCAACTACGATCCCGAGCAGGCGGCCATCGCATGGCAGCGCGCCGTGGACTTTTTGCAAGCTAAAGTGGCCTGAAGGCCATAAAGTGTTACCCATCACTTAAAGCATCACTCATATGAAGGAGAACAATATGTCTGAAACCATCATCGTAGGCGTCGACGGTTCCGAAACCGCACGGCGCGCCGCCCGCCGCGCCGCAGAACTCGCTGTCAAGCTGGACGCTGACCTGGTGGTCATCACCGCTCACGCATCGGATAACACCGAGGTCGTTTCCATCGGTTCCGATACCTGGATCCTGGACGACGCAGAGCAGGCCCGCAAGCTCGCGCAGCGCGTGGCCAACGACGTGAAGAACGCCGTACCAGGCGTGAAGATCACCGCTGCCGCCGGCCGCGGCAAGCCAGGCGACGTGCTGATCTCCGATGCCGAGGACCGCAAGGCCTCGATGATCGTCGTCGGCAACGTCGGCATGAAGGGCCTGGGCCGCGTGCTCGGTTCCGTTGCTTCCTCGGTAGCCCACTCGGCACCGTGCGACGTGCTGGTCGTGAAGACCGACAAGTAGGCCTCCAAGCTTGCGCAAGCGCAGGCGGGCACTGGATCACCGGTGCCCGCCTGCGGCATTTAACCCGGCAACGCGTAGGCTTATACCCGTGCAGAAACTTCGAATCGCCTACGCCACCGGCGTCACCCCCGGCAAATGGATGGACCGCTTCCAGGAGCGCTATCCGGCCATCGAGCTGAAAGCCTGGCGCCTGGACGAGGGGGAAATCCTGGACCTGCTGGCCAACGGCGAGGCCGACGCAGTGTTCGTGCGCTACCGCGGGGACTCGCCCAAGGATGCAACGCGCCACGTCATCCCGCTCTATGAGGAACTCGAAGTGGTCTGCGCGGGCAAGGACCACGACGTGGAGTACTACGAAGAATCAGTGCCGCTGGACATCGTCGACTCGTTTCCGCAACTGGACCTGGCCGATTACCCTCAATCCGTGGGCGGCATTCCGGTAGCGATGGAGGTCGTCGCCTCCGGAGCCCAGGTGCTGCGCACCGCGCAGTCAATCGCGCGGCTCTTCGCCCGCAAGGACGTAGTGGTGCGCCTCATCGAAGACGGCTTGCCAACCCAGGTGGGCATCGCCTGGCCCACCGCCACCGAGGACACTGCAGTGCTCGAGGAATTCATCGGCATTGTGCGCGGACGCACCGCCAGCTCCTCGCGGCAGAATTCGGTGCGCAACCAGGAGCAGAAGGCCAAGCGCGTCAACGAGCAGAAGAAAGCCAAGGAAAAAGCCAAGGCCAAGGCAAAACAGCAGGCCAAAAGCCCATCCAAGAAGCCGCAAGGGGGCAAGGCCAAACCACGCAAGCGCCGCTGATAATCCATCACGTGACGCAGGTTACGTGAGAGAGTTAGGGGTATGAAACAATTCGATACCCTCAGCCTGAGCACCCGAGGCTCGGCCCTCATCCTGACCGTAGACCAGCCAAAGTCACTGAACGCACTGGCAAAAGAAGTAGTCAACGACCTCGAATCCTTCCTGGACTGGTTCGAGACCACCGGATACGAATACCGCGGACTGATCATCACCGGCGCCGGGGAGAAGTCCTTTGTCGCCGGGGCGAATATCGTCCAGATGAACTCCATGGACGAGGCCACGTTCACCGCTTACGCCAAGCAGATGCACGCCGTGACTGAGCGCCTGGAGTCGCTGCAAGTCCCGGTCATTGCCGCAGTCAATGGCTTCGCCCTGGGCGGCGGCTGCGAGCTGGCGCTGGCCTGCGATTTCATCTACGCATCCGAGCGGGCCAGCTTCGGCCAGCCGGAAGTCAACCTGGGCCTGGTGCCCGGCTTTGGCGGCATGGTGCGCCTGCCGCGCCGCGTGGGCAACGCGATGGCCCGCGAGCTGATCTTCACCGGCCGGCGCATCAAGGCCGAGGAGGCATTGCGCATCGGCCTGGCCAACCGGGTGGTCCCCGCCGAGCAGCTGCTCGACGCTGCCGTGGCGGCCATCGAAGAGGCCGCGGCGGTCTCTCCCACCGCGATCTCCATTGCCAAGCGCGCCATGGTTTCGATGGACGGGCTGGACACGCATCAGGGGCTGGGACGCGAGGTCGACGCGTTCCTCCAGGCCTACCACACCGCCGACTCGGTGGAAGGCCGGGCCGCCTTCGTCGAGAAGCGCTCGCCGGTCTTCCCGGGCAACTAGCCGGGCGGCCAGCCATGCACTACGGGGCGCACCAGGACCAGTACGTCCAGTTCTACGAGCCCGAATGCATCATCGCCCGCGGAGCGGTGATGATCATCCATGGCGGATACTGGCGCGAGAAGTACACGGCCAGCCTCGGCGTGCCCTTGGCGGAGGATCTCGCTGCCCGCGGGATTCCCGCCTACAACCTCGAATACCGGCGCGGGCCGGGCAGCGCGGCGAAAATGCTGGCCGATGCCCGGCTCGCGCTCGGCCTGGTCAAGGAAGATGGGCCGATCACGCTGATGGGCCATTCGGCCGGTGCCCAGCTTGCCTGCGTGCTGGCGGCCCACGACCAGCGGGTCTCCCAGGTGATCAGCCAGGCCGGGGTGCTGGACCTGGACACCGCCCAGCGGCTGAAGCTCAGCGACGGCGCGGTGGACGAGATGCTCGGCGGTGCGTCTCTGGGCGCCTGCAACCCGGTGGAATTATGGCCAATGCCTGCCCGTGTCGTAATCTTTCATGGACGGGACGATGGCGATGTTCCTCCAAGAATTGCCCGCATCGCGGCCCAGAAGGCGGCCGCGCTCGGACAGGAGCACAGCTTCTCGCTGTTCGACGGCGACCATTACACCTGGATTGATCCGCACAGCAGCCAATGGGCTGCCTGCGTGCGGGCCCTGTCCCCACTGCACTACTGAAGGAGCAGCATGAACCCGACGGTGATCGGCGAGGCCCTCGTTGACGTCCTGGCCTCAGGCATTGCCCCAGCCCAGGAGTTCGTCGGGGGCAGCCCGCTGAACGTCGCGGTGGCGCTCTCCCGGCTGGGCTACCCGGGCACCCTGATCTCCCGCTGGGGCGCCGATGACAAGGGCCGGAAGATCGAGCAGTACCTGCAGGAGAACAACGTGGCCTACTTGGGCGGGGCCGACGACCAGGCCACCGTCATCGCCCACGGCATCCTCGACCCGGCCGGCGGCGCGGCCTTCGCGTTCAATGCCTACTGGCAGATGCCGACCATCGGTCCGGAACTGGCCCAGGACGCCGAGCTGGTGCACACCGGCTCCATCGCCACCCTGTTCAGCCCCGAAGAACTGCTGCCGCTGCTCTCGGCAGCGCGCACCCACGCCACCATCAGCTACGACCCGAACCTGCGCCCGTCGCTGGTGACCAACCATGCGCAGACCGTCGCCGAGGTGGAGCGCTTCGTCGGCCAGGCCGACGTGGTGCGGGTTTCCGGCATCGATTTGAAGTGGCTGTACCCGATGCGCTCGGTCCAGGACTCGGCCCGCGCTTGGCTGGACATGGGTCCGGCGATCGTGGTTTCCACCGCGGGCTCGCGCGGCTCCTGGGGAGTGGTCCGCGCCGGCGACGCCGAATTCGCTGCACCCTTGGTCGAGGTGACCGATACCGTGGGCGCCGGCGACACGTTCACCGCGGCGCTGCTCTGCTGGCTGGCCGAGCACGGCCTGATTGGCGCGGCCAACCGGGAGAAGCTGAACCGGCTGCAGATTGACGAGTTGTCCCAGGCCCTGGAATTCGCGGCCATGGCCGCCGCTGTGACCGTGCAGCGTGCAGGGGCGAACCCGCCGCACCGCCAGGAGCTGTAGATGATCAAGCTGATCGCCTCGGACCTCGACGGCACCATCGTCGCCAAGGACGGCACCATTTCCGAGCGGACCAAGCGCGCCTTCATCGAGGCCCGCGAGTCCGGCATCCAGATTGTCTTCGTCACCGGACGCCCCTTCCGCTGGCTCACCCCGATCATCGAGGCCTTCGGCGGGATGGGCAAGGTCATCTGCTCCAATGGGGCTGTGCTCTACGACCTGGAGCAGGACGAAGTGATCTGGTCGCGCACGCTCAGCGCGGCCACCGCGCGCAAGGCGAGCGAAATCATCCTGGAGCTGGAACCGAAGGCGGCCTTCGCCGCGGAGACCACCAAGGGGCTGCACCTGGGCGAAGGATTCGCCGACCGCCACCACAACTTCGGCGTGCAGGCGGTGCTGGATCTGACCAGCGACTCCATTGATTCCGAGGGAATCGTGAAGTTCCTGGCCCGCTCCCCGCACCTGCCGATCGACAAGTTCTATGCCGCGGCCGGGCCGCAGCTGGCTCAACTGGTTTCAGTGACCCATTCGGCCTTCGACGTTTCCCTGCTGGAAATGGCGCATGTGGATATCCACAAGGCCACCACGCTGCATGAATACTGCCAGCGCCTGGGCATTGCCGCCTACGAGGTGATGGCCTTCGGAGACATGCCCAATGACATCGAAATGCTCGAATACGCAGGCCACGGCTACGCGATGTCCTCCGGGCACCCCACCACGCTGGCCTCCGCCCGATTCCGCGCGCCCTCGCTGGCCGAGGACGGGGTAGCCCAAGTCATCGAGGACCTGCTGAAATGACCTACGCCTTTTCGCACCGAGGGGTGCGCACAGGGAACGAGGAGAATACGCTGCTCGCCTTCCAGCGCGCCGCGGAACTGGGCATCACCCACTTCGAATCGGACGTGCACGCCTCGGCGGATGGCACCGTCTACCTCTTCCACGACCACACCCTGGATCGGGTCACCGACGCCAGCGGGAATTTCAACGGCTTCACCGACGCACAGCTGGCAGAGGTCCGCGCCGGCGGGCAGCCGCTGTGCACGCTTGACGAGCTGCTTGATGCCTTTGGGCAGGCCACGCTGAACCTGGACGTCAAGGACGAGCACGTGATCGGGCCGCTGGCCGAGCTCATCGAGCGACGGAAAGCCCACGGGCAGATTGCCCTGGCATCCTTCTCCACGGCGCGCAGCGCCGCGGTGGGCCACCTGCTCTCCGCGCCGATCCGGCGCTCGCCGGGGCAACGCGAAATGGTTGCCATCTGGCTGTGCGCCCACCTGCTGGGCTGGGTTCCGAAGCGCCTGCTGGCGGGCTACTGGGCAGTCCAGGTGCCGCTGAAGCAGGGCATCTTGCCGGTGGCGACGCGCCGCTTCATCAAGGCGGTCCACCGCGCCGGCGCGCAGGTGCATGTCTGGGTCATCGATGACGAGCCGACCATGCGGCTGCTGATGGACCGCAAGGCCGACGCCATCATGAGCGATGACGCGGCCTTGCTGGTACGGGTTCTCGGCTCCTGAACCGAGCCTGTGAAATATGCCCTAGGAGATATCCAGGGTACCCAGCACGGCCGGGGCATGCTCCTGAAGCTGCTCGTCGCTGGCATCCAAGAGCAGGCGCAGCCAGGTCTCATGCTGCGAGAGCGGCGCAACCAGGCAGGCCGGATTGATCAGGTCGTACAGCTCATCGGGCGAGCCGTAGGCGGAGAACTGGTCCAGGTACGCGAAGAGCACCTTCATCACGCGCTCGTCACCGGTTTCGCAATCCCATGCCTCGCACATGGCGGCCAGCGGGGTGTTCAGCGAAGAGAAGGGGTGCGCCCAATGCGCGGAGCCCAGATTCAGGATGCGGCCGTGTTCCCCGGTTTCGCTTGGCACCACGACCTGCGACAAGTCGAAGCTGCCGTGCTCGATGCTCAACGGCACCGCACCGGCATGCAGGGCGCCGGTGGCCTTCTTCAGCGCACCCAGATGCGAGACCAGCTTATCCGCGCTGGAACCATCCAGGTGCAGCGGGTGGGAGGGGTCCAATGACACGTGCATCATCAGTGCCTGCTCGTACTGCTCGGGCAGGAACTGCGGATCAACCACGGTGACCCCTGAATCGAAGAATTCGTCCTCGTGGCCCATCAGCGCGACCTGGAAAGAGCCGAGCGAAGCCATGGCCAGCTCCCAGTTCTCCACCGAATCGCCCAGGTCCGCCAGGGTGTGCCCGTAGTCCGGGCTGAGCATGTACCCGGCGATCCGGTCGATGGCCAACGGCATCACCACGCGGTCGGGCAGCAGCTGGCCGGCAACGACCGTGGTGGCCGGCTCGGAGGCCAGCCCCGGAGCGTTGGCGCTGAAGATCAGGTCGGCGGCATCGGTCTGCACCGTTGCCTGGATCTGGTGCAGATCGGCAGGCCAGAAGTCGGGTCCTGCGGTGCGCGCGATGCCATAGGCCTCGCACGCAGCGTCGATCCATTCGGCGGTAGCCTCACGCCAGTCATCGTTATTCCATGCATCTATCCAATGAGCCACATTCTTATCGTAGTATGTCGATGCAAGCGCGTTCAGTTGCTACGGTAAAGACTACGGCCAGTAGTACGCTCCTCTTTCGAAGGATTTCGATTGTGAACGCTTTTCGTCCTAAGTACCGACATCGTGATTACAAGGCCGTCCTCTTCGATCTGGATGGCGTGATCACCCCGACCGCGCTGCTGCATCGCAAGGCGTGGGAAGAACTTTTCACCGGCTTTTTCGACAAGCACCCGGGCGTGGCTCCATACACGACCGCGGACTACTTCAACCTGCTGGACGGCCGTCCGCGCTATGACGCGGTGGCCGCCATCCTCGAATCCCGCGGCATCCAGTTGCCGCGCGGCGAGGAAAGCGACCTGCCCGGCGAGGACAGCATCTGCGCCCTGGGGAACATGAAGAATGAGAAGTTCACGCAGGTGCTGCAACGCGACGGGATCGACCCCTACGCCGGTTCCGTGGCCTTCCTGCAGCAGGTGCTGGAGGCCGGGCTGGACGTCGCGGTGGTGTCTTCCTCGCGCAATGCGCGGATGGTTCTGGCTGCCGCCGGATTGGCTGGCCATTTCCCGCTGGTGATGGGCGGGCAGGAAGCCGCCGCGCGCCAGCTTGCGGGCAAGCCGGCCCCGGACACGTTCCTGGCCGCCGCCGCGGATCTGGGCTGGCGTCCGGAGGAATGCGCAGTCATCGAGGACGCCACCAGCGGGGTGAGCGCCGCGCGTGCCGGAGGCTTCGGCGTCATCGGCGTGGCCCGTGAAGACAACGAGGCGGCCCTGCTGGACGCCGGCGCCCATTTCGTGGTCCATGACCTGTCCGAGCTGGTCTCCGAGCATGACGCCAAGGCCTGGGAAGAAGACTCCTGGTCGCTGTGGCGCGGGAACCAGCGCGAAAGCGGCGGCGCTGAGGACACGGTGTTCTCCCTGGGCAACGGCTTCCTTGGCGCGCGGGCGGCGCAACTGGGCTTGGGGGACCAGGCCGGCGGCACCTTCATCAACGGGCTGCATGAGACCTGGGAAATACGCCATGCCGAGAGCGCCTTCGGGCTGGCCGAAACCGGTCAGACCATGATCAGCGCCCCGGATTTCCGCACCATGCGCGTCTTCATCAATGACGAGGCCCTGGAAGTCGGCCGCACCGAGATGGTTCGTGACGAACTGCGCTTGGATTTCCTTGACGGGACGCTGACAGCGCACACCCTGTGGCGAACTGCAGAAGGCCACCGCGTGGCCGTCACCGCGCGCTCGATGATCTCCTTCACCGATCGCCATCTGGCGCTGCAGGACGTGCATGTGCGCCTGCTTGATGCCCCGGCCCAGGTGCTGATCCAGTCCTCGGTGATCGGGTATCCTTCCAGCCGCCAGGTGGCGTCCCCGCAGGAAGCCGATGCCTTGGGCCCCGTTGACCCGCGCAAAAGCGAGACGGTCCGTGCCAATCCGCTGCACCCTGCCGGCATCCACAGCGATGGGCCCCGGCTGGGCGTCTCCTACGAGGTCCTCGGATCGGGGATGTCGGTAGCGGCAATGGTCCAGCACGAGGTGTCAGCCACCGGCGGGACGCAGGCAGAACTGTCCGTGGACCGCAAGGTACGCGATGACCGCGCGGATGAAGTTGTCAGCGCCAGGCTGGACGCCGGGCAAGGCGTGCGCGTTTCCAAGTTCGCGGTCTACCACTCCTCGCGGCGCCATCCTGCCCAGGAGATGCTCCTGCGTTCGGAGCGGGCCTTGGAGCATCTGGTGCCGTTGGGGATCGATGAGCACTTCCGCGCCCAGCGCCGCTTCATGGCTGATTACTGGGAACGCAGCGATGTGCAGGTGGATACCGATGAGCCCGAGCTGCAGCGCAAAATCCGCTGGAACCTGTTCCAGCTCGCCCAGGCCGCCGGCCGGGCCGACGGACTGGGCATCAGCGCCAAGGGCGTGAGCGGCAACGGCTATTCCGGGCATTACTTCTGGGATACCGAGATCTATGTGATGCCGTTCTTGACCTACACGAACCAGCAATGGGCGCGCAATACGCTGCGCGCCAGGGTCTCGATGATTCCGGCAGCGACCCGGCGGGCGTGGACCATGAACGAGGAAGGGCTGCTCTTCCCCTGGCGCACGATCAACGGCGAGGAAGCCAGCGCCTATTATCCGGCGGGCACGGCGCAGTACCATATCAACGCCGACGTGGTGTATTCGCTCAACCGGTACCTCGGGGTCATGGAGGACGACGAATTCCTGCTGGCCGGCGGGGCCGAGATCCTCGTGGGCACTGCGCGCATGTGGGCTTCGCTGGGGTTCTGGCGCGGCGAGCAGGGCAACGAGAGCTTCCACATCCATGGGGTCACCGGGCCCGATGAGTACACGGCGGTGGTCAACGACAACCTCTACACCAATGTCATGGCGCGCTTCAATCTGCGCCGCAGCGCCCAGCTGCTCTCCGAAATGGCCCAGGAGCATCCGCGGGAGTATGCGGAACTGGCCAGCCGGCACACGCTGGAAGACGAGGAGCTCGCGCTGTGGCTCAAGGCTGCCGACTGCATGCATATCCCGTATTCGGAAGCTGTAGGAATCCACCCGCAGGACGAGCACTTCCTGAACCGCGAAGTCTGGGACCTGGCTAATACCGGTGCGGATAAGCGGCCGTTGCTGCTGCACTACCACCCGTTGGTGATCTACCGCTTCCAGGTGATCAAGCAGGCCGACGCGGTGCTGGCCCTCTGGCTGCGGTCCAGTGATTTCACTGACGACCAGAAGCTCGCCGATTTCAACTACTACGATCCGCTGACCACGGGAGACTCGACGCTCTCTGCCACGGTGCAGTCGATCCTCGCCGCGGAAGTGGGGTACCGGGATCTCGCCTGGGAGTACTTCGAGCATGCGCTGAACGTGGATCTCCAGAACCTGCACGGCAACACCGCTGACGGCGTGCACGTGGCGTCGACCGGCGGGGTCTGGTCGGCGCTGGTCTACGGCTTTGCTGGGCTGCGCGACGATGACGACCGGCTGCGCTTCGATCCGCGGCTCCCGGAGAGATTCCGGGCCCTGCGTTTCAACCTGGGGTGGCGGGGCATGCGGATTTCCGTATGCTTGCGCCCCGAAGCCATCGAGTTCACCCTGCATGGGGAATTCTCGCGTCCGATCTGGGTGCGCGGCCAGCAGGTCGACCTGCAGCCAGGGCAAGCTATCAGCGTTGCGCTCGCCGGACAGGGCCCGTTGCTGGAAGGCAGGCCAAGCCTGGAGCATGTGCTCTCGCTGCAACGGGAGGCCGGCGCGGAGGTGCCCAACAAGGCCTGGTAGGCAGCGCGGAATGCAAAGGAGGCAAGAACCCGGTTTGGGTTCTTGCCTCCTGCTGCGCGACGCGCACGGTTCGCCTCCAGGGGATGCCTAGAGGGTCATCTCCTCCAGCTGGCGCCCCTTGGTTTCCTTGACCATGAAGATCACGAAGAGCAAGGAGAGCAGCGCGAAGACCGCATAAATGCCATAAGCCAGAGCCAAGCCGGCATCGGCCAGGGCCGGGAAGGTGGTGGAGACAATGAAGTTGGCAATCCACTGGGCTGCAGCAGCCACACCCAGCGCCATGGCGCGGATGGAGTTCGGGAAGATTTCGCCGAGCAGTACCCATACGGCCGGGCCCCAGGTGGCGCCGAAGCCGACTACGAACAGGTTGGCCGAGATCAGAGCAACGATGCCCCAGTTACCTGGCAGGGATACCGCACCGTCGATGGTGACGGACTGAGCGAAGGCCACTGCCATCATGCCCAAAGACAGGGTCATAATGGCCGAGCCGATGGTCAGTAGGAGTTTACGTCCCAGAACGTCGATCAGCAGCACCGCCACGATTGTTGCCACCACGTTGGTCACCGAGGTGATCAGCGAAATCGTGAAGGAGTCCGATTCGGCAAAGCCGACGGACTTCCACAGCGTGGTGGAGTAGTAGAAGATCACGTTGATGCCGACGAACTGCTGGAAGACCGAGAGCAGGATGCCGACCCACACCAGCGGGTGGAAGCCGAAGCGTCCCAGCAGGTCCTTGAAAGCCTGGCGCCGCTCGATGTGCACGGTGGCGCGGATCTCCTCGATCTTCTTCTCGGCATCGGCTCCGGCCTTCATGCCCATATCGCGGGTCAGCACGGCAGCGGCCTCGACATAGCGGCCGCGCTCGACCAGATAGCGCGGGGATTCCGGAAGTCGCAGCGAGAGCAGGCCGTAGAGCGCCGCTGGAACCAGCAGCGACAGGTACATCCAGCGCCAGGCGGCCAAGCCGAATAGGCCGATGGCATCTGCCGAGCCCATCACGAAGACCAGCAGCGCGCTGACCAGGAAGGCCACGAAGATGCCCAGCACGATGGCCATCTGCTGCATGGTGCCAAGGCGTCCGCGGTGCGCGGCGGGGGAGACCTCGGCGATGTAGGCAGGGGCGATCACCGAGGCGAAGCCCACGCCGATGCCGCCGACGATGCGCCAGATGATCAGGTCGGCCACGCCGAAGGACAGGCCGCAGCCGAGGGCCGATGCGGCCAGCAGGATGGAGGCGATGAGCATGGTGCGCACGCGTCCCACGCGTTCGGAGACCATGCCGGCCACCCATGCTCCCAGTGCCGCGCCGAGCAGGGCGCAGGAAACGGTGAAGCCGATGGTTACCGCGTTGAGCCCGAATTCGTGCTCGACGGCGTCCACGGTGCCGTTGACGATTGATGAGTCATATCCGAAAACGAACCCGCCCAAGGCAGCACCGAGGGCGATGAAGATGAGTCGCGCGGAGAGTTTTCCGTCTGGTGTTGTCGCAGTCACAATGTGCCATGCTATCGGATTCGAGCGCCGCAGAATCCAGATTTTCCGAATTTTCTTGGGAGATCAATCACAATTTGGAAGGATTCCTTACTTTAACGTTTTGCGTGGCCTGAACAACCGTTTTGTTTCACGCCTGACCAGCAGGGGAATTCCTGCGCTAAAAAGCAGGCCGGCAGTGCGCTAACGCGCACTGCCGGCCTGCCGAAATATTTCTTGCTAGATTTTCGCGCTCTTATGCGCGTCGGCCAAGTCGTTGCCGCGCAGCTTGGCCACGGCACTCATCAGGTGGAAGACCACCAGGGTGGCGATCGAGCCCAGGGCGATGCCGCCGAGCTGGAACTGGCCGAAAGCGATTTCGCTGGTCACCGCGATTGCGATGATCAGGCCGGTGCCCGCGGTCATCAGGTTGATCGGATTGCCGAAGTCCACCTTCGCCTCGATCCACAGGCGCGCGCCGACGATGCCGATCATGCCGTAGAGCACGATGCCCAGGCCGCCGATCACGCCTACCGGAATAGTTCCGATCAAGGCGCCGAACTTCGGCAGGAAGGCCAGGGACATGGCCACGATCGCGGCGATCCAGTAGGCGGCGGTGGAGTACACGCGCGAGGCGGCCATGACGCCGATGTTCTCGGCGTAGGTGGTGGTCGCCGAGCCGCCGCCAAAACCGGCGAGCACGCTGGCGGCGCCATCAGCCATCAGCGCCCGTCCGTTGAACGCCGACAGGTCGCGGCCGGTCATCACGCCCACGGTGCGCACATGGCCGATATTCTCGGCGATCAGCACGAAGACCGCAGGCAGGAACATCAGCGCGGTATCGAAATGGAAGGTCGGGGTGTGGAACTCGGGCAGGCCGAACCATGCGGCGTCGCCCACCTTGGAGAAGTCCACCTGGCCCTGGGCCAGCGCCACCAGGTAGCCGCAGACCAAGCCGACAAGGATCGAGAGCCGGCCCAGCAGGCCCTTGAAGGCCACCGTGGCCACCACGGTGAAGATCACCGTGAGGAAGGTGGTCAGCGGGAAGTCCTTCATCGGGGCCAGGGTGGCGCTAGCCAGGTTCAAGCCGATCAGCGCAACGATGGTGCCCATGACCACCGGCGGCATCAGCGCGTGGATCCAGCCGGTGCCGGTCTTCTGCACGATCAGCCCGACGACGAACAGCAGCACGCCGGTCATCACGATGCCGCCCAGGGCGCCGGACATGCTGTGCGACCCGGTGGTCGCGACCACCGGGGCGATCAGGGCAAAGGAGGAACCCAGGTAGCTGGGCACCTTGTTCCTGGTCATCAGCAGGAAGATGATGGTGGCTAAGCCGGTGAACAGCAAGGTGGTGGTCACCGGGAATCCGGTCAGCGTCGGAACCAGTATGGTGGCGCCGAACATCGCCAGGATGTGCTGGGCGCCGATGGAAACGGTCTGCGGCCAATGCAGCCGCTCATCCGGGGCAACTACCTCGCCTTCGGTGATGGTCTTGCCGTTGCCGTGGATGCTCCAACTCATGATTCCTCTTCCCGGCCCTGCGGGTTTCAGGCCGTAGAGAATTCTACTTGGTTCTCGTGGGCCTGCGCGAAGAACGCCAGCTCGTGCTCGCTGGAACGCAGGAACGCCTGGCGCATTTTCTCGCGCAGCGCCGGGTCGGCCAGCGTCCACGCGGTGCGCACCATCTCGATCGCCTGGGCGGTGGCCTCGTCGAATTCCGGGGAAGAATAGGTCTCCAGCCAGTCGCCGTAGGGGTGCCCGGCATGGTTGGCCGCCGCCAGCCGCTTGCCGATGTCCTGGTAGAGCCAGTAGCACGGCAGGATTGCGGCGATCAGCTCCGCATAGCTCCCGGTGCAGGAGGACAGGTGGTTCACGTAGTTCAGTGTGGTCGCCGAAGGGTTCGCCAGCCCTTCCACTAGGTGGCTGCGGTGCAGCTGCAGCTCGCCCTCGAGGATCTGACCGGCGCCCTTGGCCCAGAAGCGCTGCGCATCCAGGTCCGGGGCCAGCGCGCTGGCCTGCGCCAGCACCTGGGCGTAGCGCTGCAGGTACAGGGCGTCCTGGGCCAGGTAGTACTCGAACTTCTCGCGTTCCAGGCTGCCGTCGGCCAGCTGCATGATGAACGCCAGCTCGTCGATGCCCGCACGCAGGCCCGCGATGTCCTCCCACCAGCCGGCCATCGGATCAGCGCCGGCGAAGAACCCGGCGAAGTGGTTGACCGGGCCGTGCCCGCTGCCCACCTGCAGCTGGTCGGCCGCCGCAATTGCCGCTGACAGATACGCCTTGGACTGCTCCAACGCGGCGGTCCAGTCTCCGGTGGCAGCGAAGCGGGTGGCCAGGGCGCTGGAGAGGGTGCAGCCGGTGCCGTGGGTGTTCTTGGTGGCATGGCGCGCACCGTGCAGCTCGCAGCGCACCCTGTCCGCTGCTACCAGCGCGTCGGGGCAGACCGCCCCGGCCAGATGCCCGCCCTTGGCCAGCACCAGGGCATCGTGCTTGGCCGCCAGGCGCTGGGCCTGGCGCAGCACCTCGTCCCATGATGCGGCTACCGGCTCGCGCAGCAGGCTGGCCAGTTCCAGCAGGTTCGGGGTGATCACCGTGGCCCGGTCCAGCAGCGAATCGAGCGCCGCTTCGCCATCGAGCAGGCGGTCTCCGCTGGTGGCCACCATGACCGGGTCCAGGACTACCGGAGCATCCACGGTTTCCAGCCAGCCGGTGACTGCGCGGATCACCTCGGCGTTGGCGAGCATCCCGATCTTGATTGCATCGATGCGGATATCCGCGCTGATGGCTTCAAGCTGGGCGAGGACGAAATCGCCGCTGATCGCCTGCACTCCGGACACCCCATGGGTGTTCTGCGCGGTCAAGGCGGTGATCACGCACATTCCGTAGCCGCCGTTGGCGGCAATGGCCTTCAGATCCGCCTGGATTCCGGCGCCACCGGAAGGATCGGATCCTGCGATGGACAAGATGTTCATTTGGCGGCCTCCCATGCCGAAACGAGCTGCGCGCTGGCCTGCTGCGGATCCTCTGCATTGCAGATGGCGCGGACCACTGCCATGCCCGCTCCGCCGCCGGCACGGATGGCCGCCGCGTCCTCGTGGGTAATGGCACCGATTGCCACGCAGGGCAGTGAGGCCAGCGTCGTGGCACGCGCAAAGCCGTCGAGGCCCAGGGGAGTGGGATGGTCCTTCTTCGTCGGGGTGGCGCGGACGGCCCCCACACCGAGATAGTCGATGACCGCGGCGTCCTTGTTCGCCTGGGCCAGTTGCTCATCGCTGGAAGCGCTCAGTCCGATGATACCTTCGCCGATGATCTGCCGGGCCAACTGCACCGGCACATCCTTTTGCCCGATATGGATGCCGTTCACGGCTGCGCCGGCAGCCCGCGCCGCGAGGTAGACATCGATGCGGTCATTGATCAGCAACTGGGCCTTGCCCTCGGTGAGCTTGGCGGCCGCGCAGGCCAGCTCGAAGAATTCCCGGGCGGTTTCATCCTTGGCGCGCAGCTGGATCCACTGGATTCCTCCGGCGACGGCGCCTTCGATCACTTCCAGGGTGCTGCGCGGGGTGCAGCTGGCAGTATTGGCTACCAGGTAGGCTCCGTAATTATGCATGGTTCAGTTCCTCGTGCTTCAAAGTCTTAAGTTCTTCTGGATCGGTTGCGGACAGCGCATCAATGAATGCGACGGCGAAGCTGCCCGGACCTGTGCTGTTCTCCAGGGCCTTTTCAGCGGCCAGCCCGTAGAAGCCGTGGGCCGCGATGGCGGCCTCGAACGGGTCATCGTGGACCGCAATCATGCCGGCGCAGAACGCGCCCAACGCGCAACCGCCGCCGGTGATCCGCGTCAAGCCGATTCCGTTGGTGTGCACCAGGACCGTCCGCGTGGCATCGATGATGGCATCGGACTGGCCGGAAATGGCCACCACGCAGTCATGCCGCTCGGCCAGCTCGCGTCCAGCCGCCAAGGCGGCAGAGACGTCATCCAAGGCATCGACACCGCGTGAAGCCGATTGCCGTCCGGCCAGGGCCAGGATTTCCGAGGCGTTGCCGCGAATCAGGGCCGGGCGTTGCCGGGCAATGCGCCGCGCGAAATCCGTGCGCACCGGCAGGGCGCCGACCGCCACCGGATCAAGGATCCATGGGGTGCCTGCTGCGCTCGCCGATTGCACGGCTTCTTCCATGGCGGCCAGCTGCTCGGTGCTCGGAGTTCCCAGATTCACCAAGACGGCGGAAGCCGCCTTTGCGAAGGGGCCGGCCTCTCCGGGCAGATCCGTCATGGCCGGGGACGCGCCGGATGCCAGCAGGGCATTGGCGGTGAAATTTGCTACGACGGTGTTGGTCAGGCAGAAAACCAAAGGTGATTGTTGCCGGTATTCTTGGGCAACTGCATGCAAAGCCATGCGACATCCCTCCGCTAGCGTGAACTAGATCAGGTTCAACGGGTCTCATCTCAGTCGGTTGTTCCGACACCCCGTGTCACTGCCATAGAGCGTACGCACAAGCGGTTCCAAGGACAAGTTACTTACGCTCGCGCCGCGCCACCAAGGCCTTGAGCGTGGCCGCATCGACCTGCTGGGCCGCCGCCAGCGCCCAGAGGTGATCCACCGCGGCCAGCAGGTCTTCGCTGGCATCCACCGGCCGAAGCCGTTCGTTGACCACTGTGCCGGCTCGCCGCCGAGAGGTGATCAGACCTTCGGCTTCCAGTTCCTTGTAGGCGCGCGCTACCGTTCCGGCAGCAACACCGAGGTCGGTGGCCAGTGCGCGCACGGTGGGTAGCTTGCTGCCTGCGGGCAATTCTCCCAGGGTGATCAGCGAGGCGATCTGCAAGCGGATCTGCTCGTAGGGTGCAGTGGCCGCCGCGAGGTCGACACTGATTTGCGTGCTCATGATGCTGCTGTCGGCTGCTGTGCACGCACCATCGCGGTACCAGGACGCTCCAGAAAAATCACCGCTGGGACAACGAAGACCAGAAGTGCAAACAGCCCCAGGCCTGCTGGGAAGCCGTAGCCAATCAGCAGCATGGCAAGCACAGCGCTGGTGGCAACGCGCATCGACCGCAGCTCCAGAACCCGCCGATACCAGATTTCTTCAGCTGGCGAGACGGCCCAGGGAATAGTCGCCCGGCGGCAGGACCAGATGAAGCCCATATGCGCCGCCGCAAGCAGCAGCAACAGCCCGATGACTAGTCCCCGGTTCGGAGGAGCGAACCCCCAAAGCGTCTCCAGCGGTGGATCCAATAGCAGGAAAGCGCAGATGGCAACCAGCAAGCCAGCGGCGATGTAGGACCACAAGGGCAGGGGTGCATGATGCTTTGGTGCTGCACTCGCCTGCCGAGCCACCTTGCTGGCGTAGCCCAGATACAGCGTATTGAGCATGATGTAGAGCAATGCCGCACCGGCAAAGAGCACCAGGATCCACGTAGTTCGTTCATTGGTCGGCATCCGGAATTCCTCATCCACGGGTAGGAATGACCAGCCGATGGCAACGGCGAGCAATGCAAGGGTAGCCGTGGTGTATTGCAATGCGAAGAGCTGATCTCGCAATCGCGAGAAGGCGGTCCGTTCCCTGATGGTGGAGTGAGCCGAGAATGTGGTGCGCGGGCCCCAGAAGAACAGCGTAAGAGCCACCGCAAGGGCGCCATAGTTCAATAACTCGTACGGTCCACCGGTTGAATAGCCTTGCGAGTAATTGGCCACCGATACGCAAAATGCCAGCAGCACGATACCGGTATTGCGCAGCAACCGGTTGAGCCATACCGTGCGCAAGGCCTGGTTGTCTTCGGCGGTGATGCCGGCCAAGGGGCGCCGGTTCAGGATCACTGCTGCAATCACTCCGGCGGCCACGACGATACCTGCCAGAGCCACGATGAAGACCGGGAGCATTTGGTTTCCGGGCAGCAGGCCATCGGTTGGGCCCGCAGAGGTGTAGGAGTAGCTGCCATCAGAATCGAACATAGTGGTTTCCGACTCCGGGATGCCAACGCTCCCTTCGACGCGGGAGGCCGGCCACAGCAATCCCACCGCGGCCAGAAGCAACAGCGCGACGAAAATCCCCAGGGACCTCGGGAACGGCGTCGCCAGGGTGCGCGCCTCAAGTGAGGCGGTGCGCACCGGCTGGAGTTCCTTGGGCCAGGTGAACAAGCCAATGAGGTAAACGAGAAGAATCCAGATTCCCGGCGAGAGAGCTGCAGCGAAAACCGAACTCGAATCGGTCCCGTTCATAGGAATGCGCCACGTCTCAGGCAGATCCCACGAAGTCGAAGCGAAGAATGCGATCAATGCGCACCAGAATGAGTGCGACTGGGCGCGGACGATGGCCGGTGCCTCACGCCGATGCGCCACGGAGCGCAACCACAGGTAAATGACTGCGCCAACGAAAGCGATGGATATGGCGCTCGCCGGGATCTGGCTCATGGCCATTAATGTATCAACTATTTGATACATATTGAATCCCTTCGTGAATTAATCAGTGAATATCCGCCTCGTTGCCGTACGCTCAAAACATGGGTCTGTTTACTTCCACGCCGTTGCCCGAACCGGTCGGCGATTCCGCACCTCCGGTGGACGAGCATCCATCACGCATCGCAACAGTTCTGAGCCATTTGCGGCGTTCCGCTGACACCCGGATCACGCATCCGCGACGCTTCCGCCTGCAGCAGCTCAAGGCCCTGGAAAAGATGCTCGACGAGCATCTGGAAGACTTTGTCCAGGCCCTGGCTGAAGACCTGGGCAAGAGCGCCACCGAGGCCAAGTTCTCCGAGATCGACGTGGTGCGCGCAGAAATAGATTTCGCCCAACGCCACCTCGCTGAATGGATGGATTCCACCAGCGTCAAAGTTCCGCTGGCCCTGCAGCCGGCCATGGCCAAGGTGGAGCCGCGTCCGCTGGGCGTCGTGCTGATTATCGGCGCCTGGAACTACCCGGTCCAGCTGGTACTCGCACCGCTGGTCGCGGCCATTGCCGCCGGCAACGCCGCGGTGATCAAGCCATCCGAGCTGGCTCCGGCCACCTCGGGCGTCTTGGCCAAGTTCCTCCCGGTCTACCTGGATGAACGTGTTTATGCGGTCGTTGAGGGAGGAGTGGACACATCCACCGAGCTGCTTGCCGCCCGCTGGGACCATATCTTCTACACCGGCGGTGAACGCGTGGCCAAGATCGTGGCTGCCGCGGCGGCAAAGCACCTGACGCCAACCACTTTGGAATTGGGCGGAAAATCGCCGGCCGTGGTGGAAAACGATTCGCTGGCTTCGGCAAAGCGCCTCGCCTATGCCAAATTCATGAATTCCGGTCAGACCTGCGTGGCCCCGGATTATGTCTTGAGCATTGGGGACTCCACTGAGCTCATCCAGCGCCTGGGCCAGGCCATCACCAGCTTCTACGGCAAGGAGCCGTTGACCCACCCGGACTACGGCCGCATCGTCAGCCGCAAGCACTTCGACCGGCTGTTGTCGATGTTCGAGCAGGGCGAGGTGGTTTTCGGGGGCGAATATGACGAGGAAACACTGCGCATCGCACCGAGCATCATGCGCAATCCAGATCTTGAAGGAAGCTTGATGACCGAGGAGATATTCGGTCCAATTCTTCCAGTGATCGAGGTGGAAAGCTTCGAGGAGGCCCTCGAATTCATCGCCCGGAGGCCGTCTCCGCTGGCTGCCTACCTGATGAGCGAAAGCCCGCGGCTGCAGTCGATCTTCTCCGACCGGGTGCGCGCCGGCTCAATCGTGCATAATGCCCCGCTGGTCCAGATGGTCGTTCCAACCCTGCCTTTTGGCGGTATCGGACCGAGCGGGATGGGGGCCTACCATGGCAGGCACGGATTCGAGCGGCTTTCACAGATGCGCTCTGAACTCAACAAAACGACGGTAGTTGACACCCTGAGCGCAATATATCCTCCGTATTCATGGGCTAAGCGAAAGATTATTGATCGCTTACTGTAGCGCGGTTCATAGTGTTGTGGCTTGTCAGGGTGCTTGGATTGATAGGTTGGAAATTTTCAAGCATCAGGAGATGTAACGCATGACTGAGCCCGCACCGTCCCAAGACGGTCTGAAGCGTGGCCTCAAAGCTCGCCATATGCAGATGATTGCCATTGGCGGCTCGATTGGTACCGGACTTTTCGTCGCTTCCGGCGGCACCATTGCGCAAGCAGGACCCGGTGGTTCGCTGGTGGCCTATGCGCTGATTGGCCTGATGGTGCTGCTCCTGATGCAGTCACTGGGGGAAATGAGCGCCCGCCTTCCGGTCGCCGGGTCCTTCCAGACCTACGCGACGGTCTTCGTGAACCGCCACTTCGGCTTCGCGATCGGCTGGAACTACTGGTTCAACTGGGCAATCACCGTGGCTGCCGAACTGGTAGCCGCCGGGATCATCATGTCCTATTGGTTCCCGGATACTCCGGGATGGATCTGGGCTGCCGTCTTCCTGGCGCTGCTCACCGGCCTGAACGCGTTGTCCGCCAAGGCCTTTGGCGAGGGCGAGTACTGGCTGGCCGCGATCAAGGTCATCACCGTAGTGGTCTTCTTGATCTGCGGTGTCGCAATGATCTTCGGCATCCTGGGCGACTCCACGCCAGGTTTCAGCAACTGGACCGAGGGCGAGGCGCCATTCGTTGGCGGCTGGCTGTCGATCGTCTCGGTGTTCATGATTGCCGGCTTCTCCTTCCAGGGCACGGAGCTGATCGGCGTGGCCGCCGGCGAGGCAGAGAACCCCAAGCGCGATATCCCGCGGGCCATCAAGGCGATCTTCTGGCGGATCATGCTGTTCTACATCGGCGCGATCTTCGTAATCGGCATGCTGATCCCATACCTGGATCCGTCGCTGCTCTCCTCCGAGGCATCTGATATCACCACCTCGCCATTCACCCTGGTCTTCGAGCGCGCAGGCGTGGCCTTCGCCGCGGCCTTGATGAATGCGGTGATCCTCTCGGCCATCCTCTCGGCGGGCAACTCCGGACTATATGCCTCTGCACGCATGCTTTATTCGATGGCGCTGGACGGCAAGGCGCCAAAGATCTTCGCCCGCTTGAACAAGCGCGGCGTGCCCATGCCGGCCATGCTGATGACCGCATCGGTGGGCCTCTTCGGCTTCCTGACCGCGATCATCGGGCAGGGCTCGGCCTATACCTGGCTGCTGAACGTCTCGGGCCTGTCCGGGTTCATCGCGTGGGTGGGCATCGCGGTGTGCCACTACAAGTTCCGCACGGCATACATTGCCAGCGGACAGGATCTGGCGAAGCTCCCGTACAAGGCGCCGCTGTTCCCGCTGGGTCCGATCCTTGCCTTCGTGATCCTGATCGTTGTGATCGCCGGCCAGAACTACCAGGCCATCCTGGATGGAAACCTGCTGCAGATGGCTTCCAGCTACATCGGCCTGCCGATCTTCCTGCTGCTGTGGCTGGGCCACTGGCTGGCTACCCGCAAGCAGCCAGCCGTGGAAATCGACCCATGGACCGCGAAGCTGAATTAGCCAGCTAGCGCGGCATCGACAATCACCCGGGCCTCTGCCAGCACCTGCTGCAGATGTTCGGGTGATTTTGTCGATTCTGCATAGATCTTGTAGATGTCTTCGGTGCCCGACGGGCGCGCGGCAAACCATGCGTGCTCGCTGGAAACCTTCAGACCGCCAATCGGGAAGCCGGCCGCTTGCGTGGCCTTGGCGGTAATCGGATCCGAAGCCAGCTCGGTGGCAGTGACCATCGAAGGATCCAGCTTGCCCAGGAGGGCCTTCTGCTCGCGGTTTGCAGGCGCATCGAAGCGGTCGTAGAAGCTGGGACCATGGCGCTCGACCAATTCGGCATGCAACTGGCTGGGGCTCTTGCCAGTTACCGCGCGGATCTCGCTGGCCAGCAGGGCCAGCATCAGGCCGTCCTTGTCGGTGCTGAACGCCTTGCCGGAGAAGTCCAGGAAGCTTGCCCCAGCCGATTCCTCGCCGCAGAAGGCAACCCTGCCCGAAGCCAGCGGCTCAACGAAGTACTTGAAGCCCACCGGCACCTCGCGCAGCACCCGGCCGTGGGAGGCCACCACCTTGTCGATGAGCACCGATGAGACCAGCGTCTTGCCGATCTGGGCATCGGACGGCCACTGCGGGCGATGGGTGAGCAGGTAGTCGATGGCCACGGCCAGGAAATGGTTCGGGTTCATCAGGCCGGCATCCGGGGTGACAATGCCGTGGCGGTCGGCGTCGGCATCGTTGCCGGTCGCGATGTCGTACTTCTCGCGATTGGCCACCAGCGAGGCCATGGCATGGGCGGAAGAGCAATCCATGCGGATCTTCCCGTCCTTGTCCAGGGTCATGAAGCCGAAGCGCGGATCCACGGACTCGTTGACCACTTCGAGGTTCAGGTTATAGCGCTGGGCGATCTCGCCCCAGTAGTGGACCGAAGCGCCACCCAGCGGATCTGCGCCAATGGAAATTCCGGAATCCGCGATGGCCTTGAAATCGATCACTTCCGCCAAATCGGCGATGTACAGTTCGCGGAAGTCGAATGGCTGGGCATTGGGCTCGCCGCGCTTGATCTGCCCGCTGGCCAGCAGCTCGTTGGCCCGTGCGGCGATGGGCCCGGTGATTTCGGATTCGGCCGGTCCGCCATGCGGCGGGTTGTACTTGATGCCGCCGTCGGTCGGCGGGTTATGCGAGGGCGTGATGATCAGGCCATCGGCCTGCTCGCCGCCGCTGGCGTTATGCACCAGGATTGCGTGGCTGACCGCTGGAGTGGGAGTCAGCCCGTCATCGGCCAGCACTCTGACGCCGTTGCCCGCCAGCACTTCCAGCGCGGTGCCGTATGCCGGCTCGGAGAGCGCATGGCTGTCCTTGCCCACGTACATTGGCCCAGTGATGCCCGCGCTGTTGCGGTAATCGACCACGGCCTGGGTGATCGCGGCGATATGCGCTTCGTTGAAGGTGCCGTTCAGCGATGTGCCGCGGTGGCCGGAGGTGCCGAAGATGACTGCCTGGTCTGGGTTCGCGCTGGAAGGCACAATCCGGGTGTAGGCGTCGATCACCGCCTGAAGATCGATCAGGTCGGTTTCCTGCGCCGGCTGCCCGGCTCGTTCGTGTGCCACTGCGTGTGTCTCCTAGGTGGTGCGATGTCCACGGGGTCGTAGACAATGGATAGTGATGAGCTACTACCCATACCCGCAAAACCCCTACCAGCGCCCGCCGGAATCGACCGGGCTGTCGGTGGCGTCGCTGGTGCTCGGCATCCTTTCGATGCTGGGCTTCGCCATAATCATTCTAGTTCCGCTGGCCGGAGTGATCACCGGGCACCTCGGCTACCGGCGTGAACCGAACTCGCGGGCGCTGTCGCTGGCTGGGCTGATCACCTCCTGGATCGCGCTGGTGATCGCGGTATCGCTCTATGCTTTGGTGATCTGGTTGGTCCTCTGGATGCCCGGGGCCATCTATGACTACACGGACTACGCCTACAACGACCTGAATTACTCCTAGGCCAGCGCCCAGGACGGTGCTATCTTAACGATAATCGTTATTAACGACTATCGATAGGATCGCCATGTTCGCGGTATTGCCCCTTCTGCTGGTGCTCGTCCTTCCCGCGGTAGTCCTCGGGATCCTCTACGTGCTGCGTCGCAAATCTTCAGATATCAGCGCAGTCGTCGCTTTCACCCGGATCGTCGCCTGGGTCGGCGTGGTGCTGATCGGCGGATCCGTGCTCGTCGGTACCGCGGCGGCGATCGTGAACGGTGAATCGACCCTCCAGGTGCCGGTCGAGCCGTACTGGCCTGAATTTCCCGCGGTCAGCGACGTGACGCCGGACCACGGCGACGCCGTACGCAGCGAAATCACCACGGTGACCGTGACCGCTGCAAACCTCGGCGCCGCAACCCGCGGCTTGCTTGCCGCGGGCTCCATGGTTTCCGGCCTGGCCGTCATCGCGGTGCTGGCGGCGGTCATCGCACTGTGCAGCAAACTGCTGGCCGGCAAGCCGTTCAGCAATTCGCTGCTCCGCTCCGGGCGGCTTGCCGCCTGCGCTCTGGCCCTCGGAACACTCATCGGCCAGACGCTCACCGGCATCGGCACCTACCGGGCAGGTGAGGAAACGCTGCGGGTGGACGGCTACTCCATGACCGGAGACCAGGTATTCGCCGGCCCGTCCCCGTGGCCGGTTCCCGCTTTCTCCATCAACTACGAATTCGCGCCGCTCTTCATGGCGCTGGCTATCCTGGTGGTGGTTGAGCTGGTTAATGCCGGCATGGTGATGGTGCGTCAGAACGAACAGCTGCGCGCCGAGACCGATGGGCTGGTCTGATCCGTGGAGTTGCGCAATGTGCACTGCAGGCTGACCGAATTGCTGGCCGAGCGCAAGATGACGGTCGTCCAGCTCGGCGAGCTGGTCGATGTCTCGGTGGTGAACCTGTCGGTGCTCAAAAACGACAGGGCCAAGGCCATCCGTTTCAGCACCCTGGTGGCCATCTGCCAGGCCCTGGAGTGCGAGATTGGCGAGTTGCTGGTCCTTCGTTAAGACATTAAAAGGCTGCGGCGCGGATTCCCGAGGGAATCCGCGCCACAGCAGTGCCGATGTCCGGGGCCTTAGTGGATCGAGCCCATCAGCTTCTTCAAGGCCGGGGTAGCTGCCATCATGGCGATACCCAGCACGACGGCGGTGCCGCCCATGCCGATGAAGTACGGGATCTCATTGCCCTCGGTATAGTAGCCGGCCAGCACACCCGACAGGGTGGTGCCCAGCGAAACCGAGAGGAAGAACAAGGCGATCATCTGGGTGCCGAAGGCGGCCGGCGCCAGCTTGGTGGCAATTGCCTGGCCCACCGGCGAGAGCAGCAGCTCGGCAAAGGTGCACAGCAGCAGGATGCCGACCAGCGCCAGCAGCGGAGTCTTCACGAAGGATTCCAGCGGGATGAACAGCAGGAAGGCCGCGCCCACAACCACCAGCGACAGTCCGAACTTCATCGAGGTGCGTGGCTGTCGCTTGCCCAGCTTGGTCCACAGGGCGGCGAAGATGCCGGCGAAGATGATGATGAAGACCGGGTTGATCGAGGTGACCCAGCTCGGCGGCATTTCCCAGCTGCCCAGGTGGCGGTCCAGCCGCTGGTCCGAGTAGGCGGCGATGAAGGTGAACTGCTGCTGGAACAGGGCCCAGAAGGCAGCCGAACCGATGTAGAACGGAATGAAGGCCCAGACCTGCTTGCGTTCGGTGGCGTTGACCTTCTTGCTGCGCAGGATCAATGCGAAGTACACGATCGACGCGGCGATCACCACGTAGGCGATGGTGCTTGCCAGATTCTGCGGGGTCACGATCTTGGACGCGAATGCGGCAATGATCAGGGCGATCACGGCGACGAAGATGACCACGTAGCGGTTGCGCTCGGCGGCCGGCAAAGGGTTGCTCGGGATGCGGCCGGATTCCGGCAGCTTCTTGCGGCCCATGGCGTAGATCGCCAGGCCGATGGCCATGCCGACAGCTGCGGCCGCGAAGCCGATGTGGAAACCGTACTTGACCTGCAGCCAGCCGGTGAGCAGCGGGCCGAGCAGGCCGCCGATGTTCACGCCCATGTAGAACAGGGAGAAGCCTGCATCGATGCGCGGATCATCCTTGGAGTACAGGGAGCCGACCAGGGCTACGGCGTTGGCCTTCAGGCCGCCGGAGCCGATGGCAACGAGGACCAATCCGACGATTAGGCCCACATAGCCTGGCAACAGGGCCAGGCCGATGTGGCCGAGCATGATCGCGATGGCAGAGAAGAACAGGGCGCGTTCCGAGCCGAACAGGCGGTCGGAGAGCCAGGCCCCCAGGATGGTGGACAGGTATACGGCACCGCCGTAGGCGCCGACCAGCGACAGGGCCAGGCCCTGGTCCATGCCCAAGCCGCCGTCGGTGACCGAGTAGTACATGTAGTAGGCCAGCAAGCCCTGCATGCCGTAGAAGGAGAATCGCTCCCACATCTCGACGCTGAACAGGCTTGCAAGCGCACCGGGATGACCGAAGAAGGTCTTTCCGGAAGATTTGGTGCTCGTTGTTGCAGTAGACATACGTAACATTTTTCGCTTTTGCCTACGCGAGTACCTACTTATATGGGAAAGCTCACAACTGCATCTGAGCGGCCAGCGCGAGCAGCAGGCCTTCGTCGGAACGCGGGGAAATCAGCTGAATACTCATGGGTAACCCCTCATTGGAGTGGCCCACCGGAACGGTGATGGCAGCTACCGAGGCGACGTTCACCATGGACGTGTAGGGGGTGTACTGGCACTGCAACATATAATCCACATCTGGCGTGGATTGTGTATTGTGCCCGATCTTCGGCGGGATTGACGCCATGGCAGGGGTAGCCACCACATCGAAGGCGGACCATTGGCGCACGAAATCCGCCGCAATCTGCTTCAACCGCGACCCGGCCTGCAGGCTCTGCTCCAGGGAGCGCTCGGCGGCGCGCTGGCGGAAGTCCCTTGCCAGTTCGCCCAGCAGCGAATCATCTAAGACCGGAACGGACTTCAGTCCGTTGGTCCACACCGCCGCGAAGGTTTCCGGATAGTCGGTGGCATAGTGCAGATTTGCCGGCTGGACGCGATGGCGTTCGCCCAGGTGTTCAAGCCCCTGGGCGAAGGCCGCCCGGGCTTCCTGCGACAGCTCAATCTCGTAGACGGGTTCAAAAGGCGAGTGGGTGCTGTACCCGATTTTCAGGCCATCCAGGCGCTGGGGGTAGCTGCCCTGCAGCAACGGCAGGTAGTGGTCCTTCCCGCGCATGGCGTCCAGCAGCAAAGACGCATCCAGGGCATCATGGGCCAGTGGTCCGCTGACGGCTAATTTCGGCGCACCCATGGGGTCGGTGTAGCCATCGAGGATGTCGCTGGGGATGCGCCCCAAGGAAGGCTTCAGCCCCACCAGTCCGCAGGCCGCCGCCGGGATGCGGACCGAGCCGCCGCCATCGGAGCCCGGGCCCAGCGGAATCATGCCGGCGGCAATCGCCGCGGCCTGCCCGCCGGAGGAACCGCCCGAAGTGCGCGTTGGATCGAAGGGATTGCGCGAAGGGGGAGCGATGAGGTTCTCGGAATAGCTGCTCAGCCCGAACTCCGGGACCTGGGTCTTGCCCAGGATCACCACGCCCTCGGCGCGAAGCCTGGCCACCAAGGAGTGGTCGCGTCCGGCCACCGCCGCTGGCATGGCCGCGGTGCCGTGGGTGGTGGGCATCCCCGCCACATCGTTCAGGTCCTTGAACGCGGTGGGAAGACCGTGCAACCGGCCAATCTCGCCGCGGGCATGCGCCTCGTCGGCCGCTGCCGCGGCCTCCATCGCATTCTCCGCCACGTGGACGAAAGCACCGAGGTCCGCCTGCTCTTCAATGCGCTTGAGGTAGTGCTCGGTCACCTCGCGGCTTGAACGCTCGCCGCGGGCCAGCTCGTCTCGCAATTTCAGGGCGCTTGAGGGAAACATGTCGGCTTTCGACGCAGGAAATGACTAGTCTTATAAGCAAACACCCTATGTGAGAGGAATGCTAGCCGTGAGCGATTTTGAGACTGTCCAGGTCAATGACGTCCCGAAGGACGCCTTCATCCTCGATGTGCGCGAAGACTTCGAATGGGAAGCCGGCCGTGCCGCCGGAGCCACCCATATTCCCCTGGGCACCCTGCCGGAGAAGGTATCGGAGCTTGACCCGGATGTAGACACATACGTCATCTGCCGTACCGGCGGCCGCTCGGCTCAGGCCGCCTCGTGGCTCACCGCCATGGGCTACACCGCCTTCAATGTTGCCGGCGGCTCGGATGCGTGGATCGAAGCAGGCCTGCCAATGGAAGCGGACAACGGCCAGGAGCCAACCGTACGATGAACTACGCCTATCTGGGACCTGCGGGCACCTTCACCGAGTCGGCCCTCCTGCAGGTTCCCGGGGCTGCCGATGCGCAGCGGATTCCCGCCTCCAACGTCAACGTGGCGCTGTCCATGGTGCGCGAAGGTGCCGCCGATGCGGCGATGGTGCCGATCGAGAACTCGGTAGAAGGCGGCGTTTCGGCCACCCTGGACGCGATTGCCCAGGGCGAATCGCTGCAGATTGTCTCCGAGATCCTGGTTCCGATCACCTTCGTGCTGGCGGTGCGCCCCGGCATCGACTCGCTGGCGCAGATCAAGCAGGTCTCCACCCATGGGCATGCCTGGGCACAGTGCCGCTTATGGGCCGAAGCAAATATTCCCGGTGCCGCATTCACCCCGGCCTCCTCCACAGCCGCTGGCGCCCTGGCCCTCGAAGAGGCGGATCCTCCGCATGATGCGGCGATCTGCTCTCCGCTGGTGGCCCAGGAACGCGGCCTGAAGGTGCTGGTGAGCGGCGTCGAGGACAACGTCGGAGCGGTCACCCGCTTCATCCTGGTTACCCGCCCGGGAAGGATTCCGCAGCCGACCGGTGTGGACAAGTCAACGCTGATCCTGCCGCTTCCCGAAGACCGTCCCGGTGCGCTGATGGAACTCCTGGAGCAATTCACCGCACGCGGAGTGAACCTGTCGCGCATTGAATCCCGGCCTACCGGCAAGAGCCTGGGGGAGTACTTCTTCTCCGTGGATATCGAAGGCCATGTGGCCGAGGAACGCGTTGCCGCCGCGCTGTCGGGGCTGCACCGGCTGTCCCCGAAGCTGCGCTTCCTCGGTTCCTACCCGGCGGCCCAAGGCCTGGAAGCATCCGTGGACACGCACAATTCCGACGCGGCCTTCAGCGAGGCCCGTGCCTGGGTGCAGTCGCTGCGCGACCGGGTCTAGGCACAGCGATCCCCCGGCCGTTCCTCCTGGATGGGAAACGGCCGGGGGATCGGCAGCAGTTATGGGGTGCGCAGGCGCAGTGCGCTCGGGTTCACGGACACCTGCAGTTCATTGACCTGGCCGGTGGGGTCCCCATCGATCTGGGTATTCATCGGCTCATCGCAGCGCAGTGACACGCCAGTGGTCTGGTAGAAGCTCATGACCGGGATCTTGTTCTTGGCGCGGAATGCGGTCTTCAGCAGGATCCACGTCCAGCCCGCGGCCGAGCGCGGGGAGAGCACCACGGCATCCAGCACGCCGTCGTCGATCTTGGCGTCCGGCACGAAATCCAGGCCCTGCAGCTTGCCGCAATTGGCGAAGAGCACCGAACGGACCTTGCGGGTCTGCCAGCTCTCGTCCTCCGAGAGCTTGAAGCTGACCTTCTTGCGCCGGCCCGGCAGCTGGCGCAGGCCGGCTTCCGAATAGGCAAGCCAGCCAACCTTGGATTTCAGCTCGTCATTGGTGTCGTCGAACAGGTCTGCGTCGGTGCCCACGCCGGCGATGACCAGGAACGCATGGTCCGCCTCTTTGCCGTCCAGCAGCTGCAGCTTCATATGCCCGACGTCGATCCGGCGAACCATTCCGCGTACCGCGACCAGCGCCGCGGTATGCAGGTCATCCACGGGGATGTCCACGTTGCGGGCCAGCAGGTTTCCGGTGCCCAGCGGCAGGATACCCAGGGACGCGTCGGTGCCTTCGAGCACTTCTGCGACGGCGCGGATGGTTCCGTCGCCGCCGGCGGCAATAATTGTGTCGCATTGCGCATCGAGTGCTTCCCGGGCTGCGTCCTGGCCGGGATTCTCCTTGGTGGTTTCAAGGACCAGAGGCGCTTCCAGTCCTGCCTCGGCGCAGACACGGGCCACCGCTTCCCTCGCTTCGTCAGCACCTGACTTGGAAGGATTGATGACCAGGGCCACCTTGGCGGCGACCGACTGGGCGGCCGCTTCGGGCTGCTTGGCCAGCGGCTTGCTGTAGTTCGAAAGCTTGCGCACCGAATACCAACTGGTCGCCGCGGTGGCAGCTGCAGCAACCACGGCAGAGAAAACGATCACACGATTTGTCTGCATAATGCTCTCATCGTACTCATGATTGCTACCCTTAACATGTGATCGACCTGAAAATGCTCACCGAAAATCCGGATTTGTACCGTGCCTCGCAACGCGCGCGCGGTGCCGACGAGTCGTTAATCGACCAGCTGCTGGCAGCTGACACGGCACGTCGTGAAACCATCGCCACCTACGAGCGCCTGCGTGCCGAGCAGAATGCGTTCTCCAAGAAGGTCGGCAAGGCCAAGGGCGACGAGCGCGCTGCCCTGCTTGCCGAGGTCAAGGAGCTCGCCGCCGCGGTCAAGTCTGCCCAGGCCGAGTCTGACGCGGCAGCCGCCAAGTGCACCGCGCTGCAGCGTTCCATCCCCAACCTGATCATCGACGGCATCCCCGCCGGCGGCGAGGACGACTTCACCGTCGTCAAGCACGTGGGAACCATCCGCGACTTCAAGGCCGAGGGCTTCGAGCCGCTGGACCACCTGCAGATCGCCGAGAAGCTGGACGCCATCGACATGGAGCGGGGCGCCAAGGTATCCGGCTCCCGCTTCTACTTCCTCAAGGGCATCGGTGCCCGCCTGGAAATCGCGATGATGAACATGGCCCTGGATGTGGCCATGGACCACGGCTTCATTCCGATGATCACCCCGACCCTGGTGCGCCCGGAGACCATGCAGGGCACCGGCTTCGACGTCGAGCACGACGACGAGATCTACAAGCTCGAGCGCGACAACATGTACCTGGTCGGCACCTCCGAGGTGGCCCTGGCCGGCTACCACGCGGACGAGATCATGGATTTGTCCGATGGCCCGATCCGCTACGCCGGCTGGTCTTCCTGCTACCGCCGCGAGGCCGGTTCGGCGGGCAAGGACACCCGCGGCATCATCCGCGTGCACCAGTTCAACAAGCTGGAGATGTTCGTCTACGCCAGCGTCGAGGACGCCGAGGCGGAGCACGAGAAGCTGCTGGCCATGGAAGAGGACATGCTCGGCCGCATGGAGCTGGCCTACCGCGTCATCGACACCGCCGCGGGAGATCTGGGCATGAGCGCCGCGCGCAAGTTCGACTGCGAAGCCTGGGTTCCGACCCAGGGCACCTTCCGCGAGCTGACCTCGACCTCGAACTGCACCACCTTCCAGGCCCGCCGGTTGAATGTCCGCGAACGCGAGGTCATCGACGGCAAGGCAGGCAAGACCCGTTCGGTGGCAACCCTGAACGGCACCCTGGCCACGACCCGCTGGATTGTCGCGATCCTGGAAAACCACCAGAACCCTGATGGTTCGGTCAACGTGCCGAAGGCCTTGCAGCCGTACCTTGGCGGACTCGAAGTGCTCAAGTAGGCAATGCCGAGCAGGTGTCGGCCTCCCCTCGCGGGGCGGCCGGCACCTGCGTTTAACCGGTTGTTCACCCGTAGCTGTGCCTTGGGTCATCGCCAAATACCTGCGCTGGTGGTTAACTTGAGCCATGACTGTTATGACTAAGCTCGGCAACGACGACCGGCTGACCAAGCAAAAATTGATGATTTGCCTTGACGTGGACGGCACCATCGTCAATCACCAGGGCGAAATGAGCCAGCGCGTGCGCGACGCCGCGCGGGCAGTCGTGGCCCAGGGCCACGAAGTGATCATCTCCACCGGCCGCTCCCTGGGTGCGGCCCTGCCCATCATGGAAGAACTGGGCATCGACCAAGGCTACGTCGTGGTCAGCAACGGCGGGGTGCTCGCGAAGGTGTCAAAGGATGGCGTCGAGATCCTGCACCGCGAGATCTTCGACCCCTCGTCAGCGCTCACCGCACTGCGCGAACAGCTCCCCACTGCCAAGTACGCCCTGGAAAACGAACGCGGCGAATTCCTTTCCAGCGAGACCTTCGGCGACATGAGCTTCGGCGCCGAGAGCAGGGTGGTGGATTTCGGCGAGCTGGTGAACAGCAAGGCAGTGCGCGTGGTGGTCTTCTCCACCGACAACACCGCCGAGGAATTCGGGCATGCAGTGCAGAGCCTGGGGCTCTCCGGGGTGACCTACTCGGTGGGCTGGACCGCCTGGCTGGATATTGCAGCCGATGGCACCACCAAGGCCAGCGGGCTGGAGCGCTTGCGCGCCGTCCTGGATTTCCACGCCGATGACACGCTGGCCGTCGGCGACGGGCGCAATGACATCGAGATGCTCCAGTGGGCCGGCCACGGCGTGGCCATGGGCCAGGCCCCGGATGAGGTCAAGGACGCCGCGGACGCGGTCACCGAACACGTTGACGCCGATGGCCTGGCCCTCGTCCTGGAAGGCCTGCTGGCCGGCTAGCAGCCGCTGCTACAGCTGGTCGGTGTACTCCAGCAGCCGGGCGATCGCCGCCCGCGCACCCAGCTCGTCGTTGTAGCCCGAGCGCACGATCGCCGCGGAAACCGCCTGCGGGGTGATGCCCAGGATCTCGGCGACGGCTTTCTGCTGCCCGCGCACCCCGGGGGTGAGCAGGTCGACAACCGCCCATTCGGCCTCGGTGCGGGTGCGGATCCAATGCCCGAGCATGCGCAGCAGGCCTTCGAGCTCGCCGTCCATCTCGTCGTTGCCCGAGGAGACGCAGATCGGGACCCTTTCGCCACGGTGGCTGGCGGCTTCCAGGGCGCCGAGCGCGCGCCGCACCGCCTTGCCTTCGACCAGGCCGGCCTCCACGGGCACCGGCTCATACAGGCTGCCGATGCCCAGACCGATATTGCAGAAGTTCAGCCGTGCCGCGCGCAGCAGCGCGTCCACTGCAGCATCGGGGCCATCAGGCACCCCGAGCAGCAGCTGGCCGCTGAGCGCGGTGAACGGCGCGTGCGTGCCGACCTGCTCCAGCTGGTGCCACAGCTGCTCGCTGGCGGCGTCAACATCGGTGACCGAGCGGGGCCGGGGGCTGAGCGCAACGACAAACATGCTTCAAGTATTGCCTGTGCCGGAGGCATTTGTCCTGCAAATGCAGGAAGTGACGCACCGAGGCGCGCCCCGCTAAGCTGGTACCGGAAACTTCGAAGGAGCGTTGGTGGCGGGCGAAATCATTGCGGGGCGGTTCGAACTCATCGAGCAGATCGCCCGGGGCGGCTCTGGGACCGTGTGGCTCGCCCGCGACCTGCAGCGCGGCCAGCTCTGCGCCGCCAAGGTGATGCGGCAGAGCTACAGCGGCGAGATCCTGCGCTTCGTGCGCGAGCAGGGCGTGAAATTCGACCACCCGCACCTGCTCACCCCCTACGGCTGGGCGGCCGTCGATGACCGGGTGGTCATCGCCACCGAGCTGATGCGCGGCGGCAACCTGCATACCGCAATGCAGGATTACGGGGCCTTCTCCGCGCCACTGGTGGCCGAGATCCTGGTGCAGCTGCTGGACGGACTGTCCCATGTGCACGAATCCGGCTGGGTGCACCGCGATGTCAAGCCCGCCAATGTCCTGCTCGAATCCACCGGCGACGGGGTGCCGGTGGTGCGCCTGGCCGACTTCGGGATCGCCACGCACCGCGACGAGCCGCGGCTGACCGAGCACGGCGTGGTGGTGGGCACCGCGGGGTTCATTGCCCCCGAACTGACCTGCGGGCACCAGCCCGAGCCCTTCCAGGACCTCTATGCGCTGGGCGTGCTCGCGGTGCAGCTGCTGCACCCGCAGCTGCGCGGCGATGCGCTGGCCGAACGGTGCCGCACCGGCGGCTTCTGCACCGAGAAGGAGCTCGAGGAAGTGCTCGACGGACTGCTCTCCCGTGATCCGCGGCAACGCAGTGCCGCCGCCGCCCGGGCGCCGCAGGCGCTGGCCGGGTTGCGCCGCGAGGACGGCTACGAGGTCGCCTCCCGAGAACGCCTGGAGGTCTTCGACCACTTCGCGCCGCAACTAACCCAGGACGCACCTCAGCCATCTGGCACCGAGACGCAACCAGCGGTGCCATCCGAGACGAGACCCGTAGTGCAATCCAACACGCAACCCGTTGCTGAACCAGCACCAGCACCAGCGCCGGCCCCGAAGCCTTCCCGAGGCAGTCCGCGCTCCGCGGTCCAGCTGCTGCCGTGGATCGCCTTGCTGCTGGCTCTGGTGCTCGGTGTGCTATCCCTCTGGTTGGTGTTCGGCCAGTCGCCGGACACGGCAACGGCCTCCGCGGCAGCCGCAGTGGCTGGCGTGGAGGCCGCCTGGCCGCCCGGAGGCTAGGCGCGCTGCTTGCCCGCTGCCTGGGCACGCCGGCGCCAGAACCACAGGCCGGCGTAGCCCGCCAGAGCCACGGCCGCGCCGCCGGCCAGGGCGCCGAGCTGCGCGCTGCCCGGCAGCCAGCTGCCGGTTCCCGCCACCGTGCCGCCGGATTCTGCCTGTGCCGCGGGTTCCCAGCCATCGGTGCCGGTGGCCTCTCCGGTGACCTCGATGGCCAGCTCGAAGTTCAGCGGGTTCAGCCCGCGCGGCTCATAGGCTGTGCCGGCCACGGTGATGTAGTAGTCCCCCGGATAGCCCAGCTTCGGATGCGAGCCGTCGACCTGCAGGTCGCGGGACACCGTCGTGGCCAGGCTGCGCGTCAGCGAGGCGCCGGCATCGTCTGCAGATAGTTCCTGCTTGGCGGTGCCGGTCATGATGCCCTCCTGCAGCAGCGGGTTGTAGGTGCCGGTGACCAGTTCCTTGGCGCTGGCATTGGGAGAGTCGAGCACGGTCATCCGGTAATTCAGCCGTTGCCCCTGCGCCACATGGACCTTGTAGTACTTCACCTCATTGGGGAGCACCGAGTCCGAGTAGGCGGCGCCGGAAGACAGTTCGGCCGCATTGGAGAAGCCGCTGCCGCCGGACACGGCCTGCGCCTCGGCATCAAGCGTGACCGACACCGGCGGCAGATTGCCGGGGGTGGTGCCGGTGAGCGTGGCAGGATCCAACGCCGGCTGCACCACGACGGTGATCTGCACCGGCAGCGCAGCGTCATCCTGCCAGCGCCCGTCGCGCTGCAAGGAGAGATGCAATTCGTCGTTGTTCTGGTCCAGGCAGCGCGAGTAGCCCTCGGCCTTCTTCGGTTGGGAGTCCAGTGCCACCAGCGGAAGGTTGTCGATGTTGCGGCGCGAGGTGGTGTTGCTGCCGCGGTCGCACCAGTCCCCGTTGGCCTGCACCAGCGCGGCCGATAGTTCGGTGCTCTCCTGGCTGGTGGGCTGCTGCGAAGGGTCCACCACCAGCTGCGCGCTCACGTGCAGCCGTTCGCCGTCGGCAATCTGCGGCAGCCGGTAATACAGCGCTGAGTCGTCGCCGGTGGTCGGCAGCTCGTCGACCCACTGGCCGGCCTCCAGCTGCGGGGCCGATGCCTGGTCCTGTGCGCCGTCGACCTGCTGGCCGACCGGTTCATGCAGGGGGAGTTCCGCTTCGGAAGCCAGCGCGCCAGCGGCCGGCGACAGGGCAAGTCCGGCACAAAGCAGGGTGGCAAGGATTCTCATGGTCGGCCTCCTGGCACGGTCGGGTCGATGTTGTCGGAGCGCTCATGGGCGGTCGTGGCCCGGTTTCGGAAGAGGAAGGTTCCCGCGCCCAGCAGGGCGGCGGTGCCCACCAGGCCGCCGGTGAACCAGGGCCACAACGGTGCCGAGGAGGCTGCCGGGGCGGTTTCGGCCTGCGGTTCGCTTTCGGCCTGCGGTTCGCTTTCGGACGGGGAAGGGGCGGCCGATGATGCAGGGGCGGCTTCCGCTTCAGTGGCGGTTTCCGATTCCGTGGCACCGGCCTCGGGCGAGGCGGAGGGCATCTCGCTGGCCTCGAAGATCGGGGCGGCACCGGCGAACTCCTTCTCGGTGCCGGTCACGTCGACGGCCAGCTCGTAGTCATAGGGCACGCCGTTGGCCTTTTGCATCCAGGTGTCCGAGTAGATGACCACATAGTAGTCGCCGGCCAGGTAGTTCGACCGGCCGATGTAGCTGTCATAGTTCGACTGGTCCACCGCGGTGCGCATGGATCGGGTGATCGTTTCCCCGGAGGTGCTCTTGTGGAGCCGGCCGGTGCCGAGCATGTCCACGCCGTCCCGCACCGGGGAGTAGACGCCCATGGTCACGGCCTGGGCGCTGGCATCCTCGTTGTTCCCGCTGGTCAGCCGGAGATTGATTTTCTGGCCGTTGCCCACGTGGACCTTGTAATACCGTGCCTCGCTGCTGAGCACCGAGTCGGAGTAGATCGTGCCGGACTTCACCGGCAGCGCGTCGTTGAAGCTCGAGCCGCCGAGGACCGGCTCTGGCGTTCCGGTGAGGGTGACCGACTGCGGCTTGTCCTCCTCGCTTGCCGGGGCGCCCAGCAGCGCGGCGTCCACCGCAGGCTCCAGCACATAGCGCAGCTCCACGGCCATCGGGTCCTCGTGGAACAGCGAGCCCTCGCGGGTGACCTTGGCGAACAGCTCGCCGGTGCCGTCGGCGAAGCAGCCGTAGCTGGAGTCCTGGACGAACTCGGGGCTGCGGGTGTAGGCGGCCAGCGGACGGCCGAGCTCGTCGCTGCCCACCGTGTAGCTGTCGCCCGAGGAGCACTTCGAGCCCTGGCCGTTGACCAGTTCGACGATGACCTTCGCCGGGTCGTCGTCATCCGCGTCGATCTTCTGCTCGGGGATCATGGTTGCGGAGAAATGCGCATACTGCCCGGGCTGCAGCGGGCCGATCTTGTAGTACTTGGTCGTGCCGTCGTTCGAGTTCCAGCTGTCGGTTTCACCCTTCTCCAGCTCGTCGAGGTACTGGCCGGGGACCATCAGCGGCGCCTCGTGCAGGCGGGTGCCGCCCTCGATGGGCGTGCCGGCCGTGGAGTATCCCTGGAAGGCGCGCAGCGTGCGGCTGGTCAGCTCCTCTTCCAGCGACTGCGCGTCGTCGACGTCCACGTAGCTTCCGCCGGTGGTCTCGGAAATGCATTCGAGCTGCTGGCGGGCCTTGTCGTTGACCTTGAAGCCGATGGTGTGCACGGTCAGCGCGATGCCCTGTCCGGCCAGGTCCTTGGCGGCCTCGCAGGCCGGCGGCTTGTCGCAGTTCTCTTCGCCGTCAGAGACCAGGATGATCGACTTGGGCCCTTCGATGCCTTCCAGGTCCTTGGCTGCATGGAGCAGCGAGGCGCCGATCGGGGTTTCTCCCACGGCCTTGAGCTCATCGATTTTCTTGGACAGTTTCTTCTTGTCCACGGCGCCCGGTTTCTGCACGGTGGTGATGTCGTCGCATTTGCCCGGGGACTTCGAGCCGTAGACGACCAGGCCCATCGTGGCATCTTCCGGGGCATTGTCGATCAGGCTCTTGGCCGCGGTCTTGGCGGCGTCGATCCGCTTGGTGCCTTTGGCGTCGGCGTCCTTTTCCAGCATGGAGCTGGAGTAGTCCATGACGACGACCACTGGTTCGGTGGTGGTTTGCTCATCGGCGTGGGTTGCGGCTAGCGGCACGGCGGCCAGCAACACTGCCAAGAGCGGTGCGAGTAGATGTCGGCGAAGCATCAGGCTTTCCTTCCGGCGGTGATGTTTGCAATTGCAAATATATGCCATTTATTTGCAATTGCAAACCCCCGTGCGAAGATTGTTTCCATGGATAGTCCTATCGAACAGCAACGGAGGCTGTATGGCGCCCCCCTGGGGGAGCGTTTCGGGCACGTGATGGAAAAGTATGCCTTGTCCCAGCGCTCGCTGGCCCAGGTGCTGGGCCTCTCCGCGCCGATGCTCTCGCAGCTGATGGGAGCCAAGCGGATCAAAATCGGCAATCCGGCGGTGCTCGGACGGCTCATGATGCTCGAAGCCCGATCCGACGAAGCGGATTTGCAGGCAGTGCTCCAGCAGGCCGAGCGGCTCGATGCCGCCACTGCCACCCATGGATCGGCGGAAGCGGGGGAGGGTGCGGCGGCCAGCGAGTACCTGCGGTCGGTGGGCAGCCCGGAAGTGCTCGCAGAGATGGCAGGGCTCGCCCGGGCCCGTGGCCACGAACAGCTGGCCGAAGTGCTGGAGCGGGCCGCACGCTAAGCGCCCCTCAGACGCCCGCGGTCGCGCGCTGCGCGTCCAGGCGCACCGTGGTGTAACGGAAGAAGAACTGCGTGGCGGGGCCGATTAGCAGCGCATAGGCCACCGTGCCAACGCCCACCGGACCGCCGAGCATCCAGCCGATCCCCAGCACGCACACCTCGATGATCGTGCGCAGCAGGCGGATCGATTTGCCGGTGCGCAGATGCAGCCCGGTCATCAGGCCATCGCGCGGCCCGGGCCCGAAATGGCAGCCGATGTACAGTGCGCCGCCCAGTCCATTGATGACTATGGCGCCCACCAGGGTCAGGATCTGCCAGCCCAGGCCATGGACATCGGGGATGAGCCAGAGGAAGAAATCTAGGCCGAGCCCGATAAGCAGCACATTGGCGATGGTCCCCAGCCCCGGCCACTGCTTCAGCGGAATCCACGCCAGCAACACCACGACGCCGACAAGTATCACGATGGTTCCCAGCGACAGCGGAATGTGGTTGGCCAGGCCCAGGTGCAGCACATCCCATGGGTCCACGCCGAGCTGGGCGCGGATCAGCAGCGCCATGGCCAGCGCAAAAAGCATCAGGCCGATGAACAGATTTGCCAGGCGCAGCGGGAGCTTCCCGGCGCGCAGCTGATCGAGCGGGGTGAGATTGTGCAGGGTCATGATGATTCAAGGCTAGCCTCGCGCCGAACCGCCACAGTAATCCGCAGGTATCAGTTGGTCATATTCCCGGTGCCAGTTAACGAAGGGCAAAGCGTCGTTGAAAAGTGGGCCAACTCAGCCCAGTGCACCCAGTATCGCGATGCCCAGCGCCTGTGGCAGCTCGCTCAGGCCTGAGCGCTGCTGCTGGATAGCCGTTGCATCGGTTTCAGCACCTACCGTGGCCCGGATGCCTGGCGGGCGCAGTGCAGGAACGTGAATGAACAATGACGGGACCGGTTGGGAATAGGCCATATACGCAACGTGATTGCAGACGAAACGCCCGGGGTCCTCGGACACGCTGGCCTCAAGGCCGGCGGCCAGCAGGGCCTGGACGGCCGCCGTTGGATTGATGCTCGCCTCCACGCGCGTCGGGGCGTTCTCCCTGATCGCTGTTGAGCGAGGCTGCTCTCCATCATTGTCTGGAATGCGCGCATGATCCTCGTTGACCGCCCAGCGCTCCGGAGTAATCGCGGCTCGGCCCCCGGCCTCGCCAACGCAAATCAGCGCATCGGGCTGATGCTCGGCCAGCAACGAGGCAAGGACCTGCCCGGAGGCCGCGAAGGACACCGGCAGGATCGCGGTGGTCACCTCGTGCTCGCCAAGGCCAGCTGGCAGCTGGCGGACCGCCTCCCCGCTGGCATTGAATGCGTCATTGCCGAAGGGCTCGAAACCGGTAACCAGAATGTGCATGAGCCCATTATGTCCCAAACTGTCGGTGTCCGCTGATAGGACTGGGGTAATGGTTCGCTCGACAGATCTCGGCTAGGTTCTCATGGTAATCGTGGTTTTTGTACTCGTCATCCTCAATATTCTTGCAACGGCATGTGTTGCTCTGCTGCTGATTCGCAGGACTTCCGGCTCCGAAGACACCCAGGTCCAGGCCGCGGTGCGTGCTGGAAATGCGGAGCTGAGGCAGGAACTGGGAACCCAGCGCACCGAACTGCGCCAGGGCATGGGCGAAGTGCGCACCGAGCTCGACGCCAAGCTGACCGCGATGGCCGAAACCAATGCGAACCGCCATCTGCAGGTCCAGGTGCTGCTCCAGCAGGAAATGGAAAAGCTGCGCGCCGGCAATGAAGCCAAGCTCGAGAAGATGCGCGAAACGGTAGACGAGAAGCTGCAGGGAACCCTGGAGAAGCGGCTCGGGGATTCCTTCGAACTGGTCAGCAAGCGGCTGGAAATGGTCCAGAAGGGTCTGGGTGAAATGCAGTCCCTGGCCCAGGATGTCGGCGGGCTCAAACGCGTGCTTACCAACGTGAAGAGCCGCGGGTCCTGGGGAGAAGTGCAGCTGGCCCGACAGCTGGAAGACATCCTCACCGCAGAGCAGTACGAGCAGAACGTGGCGGTGGTCCCTGGCAGCCGCGAGGTTGTCGAGTTCGCGGTGATCCTTCCCGGCCGGGACGCCGGAACGATCTACCTGCCGATCGACTCCAAGCTGCCTCAGGAAGACTACGAGCGCCTGCTCGATGCCCAGGAGCACGGAGACAAGGCGGCCATCGCCGCGGCCGGCAAGGCGCTGGACCGGGCAATCCTCGAACAGGCCAAGCTGATCTCCAGCAAGTACATCGCCCCGCCGTACAGCACCGACTTCGCCATCATGTACCTGCCCACCGAAGGCCTGTTCGCCGAGGTGGTGCGCAGCCCGGGGCTGGCCAGCAAGCTGCAGACCGAGCACCGGGTGCTGGTCACCGGGCCGACCACCCTGATGAGCCTGCTGAACTCGCTGCAAATGGGCTTCCGCACCTTGGCCATCGAGAAGCGCAGCAGCGAAGTGTGGCAGGTGCTCTCGGCAGCCAAGGAAGAATTCCGCAAGTACGGAGATGTTTGGGACAAGCTGGGCAAGCAGCTGGCCACGGCGCAGAATACGGTGCGCGATGCCGGCACCCGGACCCGGGCGGTGGAGCGCAAGCTCAAGGACGTGCAGACCCTGGAAGTTGCCGCGCAGGACGACGTGCTCAGCTCGCTGCTGCCCGACGCCTGAGGCTGGGCAGCGCAAAAGCAATGGCGGCGACCCCCGAAGGGGATCGCCGCCATTTCAGCTCAAGTCCAGCGACTAGGCCTTGAAGCGCTCGATGGAGCGAGCCAGCTCGGCTTCGGCAGCCTCGCGGCCTTCCCAGCCCTCGGCCTTGACCCACTTGCCTGGTTCCAGGTCCTTGTAGCGGGTGAAGAAGTGCTCGATTTCCTTGATCAGCCATTCGTCGATGTCTTCAAGTTCCTTGATGTGGTCAAAGCGCTTGTCGGCAGGAACGCACAGCAGCTTGGCATCGCCACCGCCATCGTCGGTCATGTTGAAGACGCCAATCGGGCGGGCTTCCACGACAACGCCTGGGATCAGGTCGACACCCGGGAGGTAGACCATGGCATCCAATGGATCGCCATCTTCGCCCAAGGTATCGTCGAAGTAGCCGTAATGGGTTGGGTACTGCATCGAGGTGAACAGCACGCGATCCAGGCGCAGGCGGTGGGTCTCGTGGTCGATCTCGTACTTGACGCGCGATCCGGTAGGGATCTCGATGGTCACGTCGTGGCTCATGAAAAGCACACTCCTAAACTAGTCTTAGGGATATCCGCTAATAAGGGTATCGCCCCATTGCGCCTGATGGATAAAACTGCGAGAGGAATGTAACCATATGAACACTGCCGCCCGACGCGCCATAACGCTGGGGGTGGCGATTGTTGCCGTGGTTGCAGTCGTCGTCGCGATGCTCCTGGCCCCGCGATTCTTCACCGGGGAGCCCGAAGCTTCCTACACCCCGGCCAGCGCGCAGCTGGCCGCGCCATCCCCAGTCGCCGTGCGGGATCTGGACCCCGAAGCCGTGCAGCCGGACCCCGGGATCCTCGCCGCGAAGCTGGACGCCATCCTTGCCGACAAGCCCGACCGGACCTCCTTCAGCGCCCAGGTGGTGGACGTCGCCACGGGCAACGTCCTGTATGACAAGAATGCCGCCGCAAACGGCACCCCGGCCTCCAGCCTGAAGGTCGCCACCGCCATCGCCGCCCTCGACGCCCTGGGCGGAGACACCCAGCTGTCCACCAGCGTGCTGCTCGATGGCGGAACGCTGATCCTGCGCGGCGGGGGCGATGTGCTGCTGGGCGACGGGGAATCCGACCCGGCGCACCCCAAGGGCTATGCAGGACTGGCGACCTTGGCTAAGCAGACCGCCGATGAGCTTGAAAAACGCGGGATCAGCGAGGTCGAGCTGTGGCTGGACGACTCGCTGTTCGGCGACGCGCACAGCAACCCGGACTGGGACAAGTCGTTGTTCACCTCGAACAATATTGGCGAGGTCTACCCGATAGCGCACTACGCCGGGCGTGCCGGGCAGAGCACCAGCACCGCCTACCAGTCCGACGCCGCCCAGCAGGTCCGCAAGGTCTTCGCCCGGGCCCTGGGCGAGCGCATCACGGTGACCGAGGGCGGCCGCGGGCCCTATGCCGGCGGCGAGCAGATCACCGAGGTGAAATCCGCGCCGCTGCGTGATGTCGTCAAGCACATGCTGCTGGTCTCGGATAACTACATCGCCGAAACCATGGGACGGCTGGTCGCGCTCAAGCGCCAGATGCCCGCCGAGCAGGCGGGAGCCGCCGTCGCCGCGGTAGCCGCCGAGCACGGGGCGAGTGGCCTTTCACTGGTGGACGCCAGCGGCCTGGCCGCCAAGAACCAGATTTCGCCCGCCGCGCTGACCGCAGTGCTGCGTTCGGCGGCCACCAGCGGCAAGCCGGAATTGCGCGAGCTCGTCTATTCGCTGTCAGTCTCCGGCTACAACGGCACCCTGATGCACCGCCTGGACGGTGCCGCGACACTTGGTCTGGTCCGTGCCAAGACCGGCTCGCTGACCGGCGTGGCCACGCTGACCGGCATGACCATGACCGAGGACGGGCGCCTGCTCGCCTTCTCGATCTATGCCAACCAGCCCAACGGAGCACTCGCACCCCACAAGCCAACCATTGACTCTGCAGTCACCGCCATCCGCGGTTGTGGCTGCCGGAGCTGAAAGCTCAGGAGCAGTAAATGAACCAGTTCGTCGATTGGAAGCTGGCGGCCAAGGCCGCGAAAACCCTGATGCCCGCCGGGCCGAAGATCCAGGCCCAGGATGCCGCCCGGATCGTCGAGGAACTGCGCATCGCCGCCGGCGAAGGCCTGGTGGAGGCCGAGAAGGTCTCCAGGCTGGCCTCGACTGCGCCAGCGCAGACCCTGGTGGTGGACCGCTCAGGCTGGGCCAAGGCCGTCAGCCAGAACTTCGCGGCCATGCTCCCGTCAATGCGCCAGGATGTCCCCGGCGCGGTACCGCTGATCGCCGGCGCCGAACTCGGCGCAGTGCTCTCGGTGCTCGGCACCCGGGTGCTGGGCCAATTCGATCCGTTCGTCGGACCCCGGCTGCTGCTCAATGCACCGACCATAACCCAGATCCGCGGCGAACTGAACGTCAACGCCCGCGACTTCTACCTGTGGATCGCCACCCATGAGCAGACCCACCGCCTGCAATTCGAGCACGCCCCCTGGATCCCCGAGGTCATGAAGCAGACGCTGGCCGAGGCCTTCGAGCCGCTGGCCGGCACTACCAATTCCATGGGCGCACTGGGCGAACGCCTGAAATCCATGAAGTCCGAGGTTTCCGAGCTGACCAGCATCATGTCGGTGCTGGAGGGGCATGCCATGGTGGTGATGAACGATGTCACCTCGATCCGCAGCATCAAGACCATCCGCCGCCGCTTCGAAGCCCGCGGCGAGAACCGCTCGGCCCTGGCGATCCTGCTGGGCAAGCTGCTGGGCCTGGATGCCAAGGCACTGCAGTACAAGCGCGGGGCGAAATTCGTGCGTCATATCGTCGATGAGATCGGCTATGAAGGCTTCAACGAGATCTTCACCGCCCGCGAGCTGTTCCCCAGCTCCGAGGAACTCGACCACCCCGAACGCTGGCTGGCCCGCACCCGATGAGCCGCGCCCTGCACCTCGCCCGCGGCGCGATCCAGGCCAGCTGCGCGCCGGGGCTGAACCTGATCGGGGTCTCCGGCGGTGCCGACTCGCTGGCCCTGGCCATTGCCGCGGCGACGCTGCCTGGTTCCTTCGGCGCGGTGGTCATCGACCACGGCCTGCAGGCCGGCAGCGCCGAGGTGGCCGAGCGCGCCGCCGCGCAGTGCCGCGAGCTGGGGCTGGAGCCGGTGCAGGTGATCCGGGTCGAGACCTCGAAAGATGAGGATTCGGCGCGCAAGGCCAGGTACCAGGCCTTCGAGGAGGCCCTCGTCCAGCACAACGCGCAGACGCTGATGCTCGCGCATACCCGCGACGACCAGGCCGAACAGGTGTTGCTCGGATTGCTGCGCGGATCCGGTACCCGTTCGCTGGCAGGCATCCCGGCCCGCCGCGGACCCTACCGGCGTCCCCTGCTGGATCTGTCCCGGGAGCAGACCGAGCAGATCTGCCGGGAGGCAGACCTGGACTTCTGGGAAGATCCGAGCAACACGGACACCGGGTACCGGCGTAACCTCATCCGCCACCGGATCCTGCCTTTGCTGCGCGACGAGCTTGGCGAGCATGTCCCCGTTGCCCTGGCGCGCACCGCCAGCCTGGCCGCCGCCGACGCCCAGGCACTGGATACCTGGGCGCAGGCGGCCAAGGCCGAGCATGGATTGCGGATCGCGGAATTGGCCAAGCTGCCGGTGGCCGTCAGCTCGCGAGTATTACGCCTGGCCGCCATCCAAGCCGGCGCTAGGAATGTGGGCCATGAGCGAACAGCGGCGCTCTGCGCGCTGGCCGGATTCGGCGTCCCCAAGTCCAAATCGGCTGGTCCGGTGCAGCTCGATGGCGCGATCAGCGCCTTCCGCCGGCAATCGGTGATAGTTTTCACCACAACCGGCTAAACAACAATCCGCCAAATGTGGCACTCTAGGTAAGTACCACACCTCTAGAATCAGGAGAATTCTCGTGGATTCCAATGCAGTCAAAGCCGATCTTGCGCACGTTCTGTACACCAAGGAAGAAATCCAGACCCGCGTGGAGGAACTCGCCGCGCAGATCGACAAGGACTACGAAGGCCGCGACATCCTCGTGGTAGGTGTGCTCAAGGGCGCCGTGATGATCATGGCCGACCTGGTCCGCGCGCTGAACTCCCACCTGACCATGGACTGGATGGCAGTGTCCTCCTACGGTTCGGGTACCCAGTCCTCCGGTGTGGTGCGCATCCTCAAGGACCTGGACTCCGACTTGATGGGCAAGCATGTGCTGATCGTCGAGGACATCATCGACTCCGGCCTGACCTTGTCCTGGCTGAAGTCCAACCTGGAATCCCGCGGCCCGGCATCGGTGGAAATCTGCACCCTGCTGCGCAAGCCCGAGGCTGCCAAGGTGGAAATCGACGTCAAGTACGTCGGCATGGACATCCCGAACGAATTCGTCGTGGGCTACGGCCTGGACTACGCGGAGAAATACCGCAACCTGGATTGCGTGGGCACCTTGGCCCCGCACATTTATCAGTAGGGAACTTTTCGCGCCATTGGGGCGTTGAGAAGTATCGAAGGTGGCGTGACCCGGACGCCAGAGCAGTGCGTGAGGGGGATGCGCCAGGCGCGGGGCCTGGCGGATCAATGAAAACGAAGAAGCTTTTTAACAGCTGGATCATTTGGGTTTTGGTCGGCGTCGTGGCAGTGGTGCTGTTCCTGCCGATGGTCTTTGGCAATAATTCTGCCAAGGTGGATACCTCCGTCGGCTTGCACCAGCTGACCAGCGGCAATGTCACCGAAGCGAAGATGTTCGACGGCGATCAGCGTGTCGACCTGAAGTTGCGCGACGCCCTGAAGGTGGACGGCGTGGACAAGGGCACCACGGTGAGCTTCTACTACTCGACCGCCCGCGCCGAACAGGTGGTCGATGAGATCAACAAGGCCAATCTGGGCAAGTTCACCGACCAGCCGGTGGAAAGCAACTGGCTGCTGTCGATGCTCGGGATCATCATCCCGTTCCTGCTGATCGCCGGCATCTTCTGGTTCATCCTCGCCCGCTCGCAGGGCGGCGGTTCCAAGGTCATGCAGTTCGGCAAGTCCAAGGCGAAGCTGATTACCAAGGACATGCCGCAGGTGACCTTCAAGGACGTCGCGGGCGCCGACGAGGCAGTGGAAGAACTCCACGAAATCAAGGAATTCCTGCAGGAACCAGCCAAGTTCCAGGCCTTGGGCGCGAAGATCCCCAAGGGGGTGCTGCTCTACGGCCCTCCGGGCACCGGCAAGACCCTGCTGGCCAAGGCGGTGGCCGGCGAAGCCCAGGTGCCGTTCTACTCGATTTCCGGCTCCGACTTCGTCGAGATGTTCGTCGGCGTGGGCGCCTCGCGCGTGCGCGACCTGTTCGAACAGGCCAAGAACAATTCCCCGGCGATCATCTTCGTCGACGAAATCGACGCGGTGGGCCGCCACCGCGGCGCCGGCATCGGCGGCGGCAACGACGAGCGCGAGCAGACCCTGAACCAGCTGCTCGTCGAGATGGACGGCTTCGATGCCACCACCAACGTCATCCTGATCGCCGCGACCAACCGTCCCGACGTGCTGGACCCGGCGCTGCTGCGCCCGGGCCGCTTCGACCGGCAGATCCCGGTGGAGGCACCGGACTTGAAGGGCCGCGAGCAGATCCTGTCGGTGCACGCCAAGGGCAAGCCGATGGACGCCACCGTGGATCTGAACGCCGTCGCGAAGAAGACTCCGGGCTACACCGGCGCCGATTTGGCCAACGTGCTCAACGAGGCCGCGCTGCTCACCGCACGCTCCAACGCGAACCTGATCGACGACCGCGCGCTGGATGAGGCCATCGACCGCGTCATGGCCGGCCCGCAGAAGCGCACCCGGCTGATGGACGAGCACGAGCGCAAGGTCACCGCCTACCACGAGGGCGGGCACGCGCTGGTCGCCGCGGCGATGAACCAGACCGCACCGGTCACCAAGATCACCATCCTGCCGCGCGGCCGCGCGCTGGGCTACACCATGGTGGTTCCGGAATCCGACAAGTACTCGGTCACCCGCAACGAGCTGCTGGACCAGATGGCCTACGCCATGGGCGGGCGCGTCGCCGAGGAGATCGTCTTCCACGACCCGTCCACCGGAGCATCGAACGACATCGAGAAGGCTACCGCCACCGCGCGCAAGATGGTCACCGAATACGGCATGAGCGAGAAGGTCGGCGCGGTGCGCCTGGCTGGCTCGGCAGCCGAGCAGGGCATGGGCAACGCCGCCCGCGAATTCTCCGACGAAATGGCCCACTTGGTGGACCAGGAGGTGCGCGAGCTGATCGAGCAGGCGCACAACGACGCATACCAGGCGCTGACCGCCAACCGCCATGTGCTCGACCGCCTGGCCCTGGCCCTGCTGGAGCGCGAGACCCTGAACCAGACGGAGATCGCGGAGATTTTCGCCGATCTGGCCAAGCGTGAGAAGCGCGAAGTCTGGCTGAGCAACGAGGCCCGTCCGGTGCACAGCGAGGGACCGATATTAAGCCCCAAGGAGCGCGCAGCTTCCTCGACCGACTAGGATCAAAGCGTGAGTGAACTGAAAGAGATTGACCAGCCCCGGATCGCAGCAGCCGTGCGCGAGATCCTGGAGGCCATCGGCGAGGACCCCGACCGCGACGGCCTGGTCGACACCCCGAAGCGGGTGGCCAAGGCCTACGCGGAGTTCTTCGCCGGCCTGCACCAGCACCCGGCAGACCACCTGTCCACCACCTTCGACATCGAGCACGATGAGATGGTGCTGGTCAAGGACATCCCGTTCTACTCGACCTGCGAGCACCACCTGGTGCCCTTCTACGGTTCGGCGCATATCGGCTACATCCCGGGCAAGGGCGGCAAGGTCACCGGCCTGTCCAAGCTGGCCCGCCTGGTCGAGGTGTACGCCCGCCGCCCGCAGGTCCAGGAACGCCTGACCACCCAGATCGTCGATGCGCTGGTGGAGCACCTGAGCCCGGCCGGCGCGATTGTCGTTGTCGAATGCGAGCACATGTGCATGTCCATGCGCGGGGTGCAGAAGCCCGGAGCGAAGACCGTGACCAGTGCGGTGCGCGGCCAGCTGCGCGAGACTGCCACCCGTGCTGAAGCCATGAGCCTGATCCTCGGAAAGTAGGAACCCCATGTCGCTTGGAGCGATCCCGGGCACCGGCCCGAACACCAGCCCCTTGCCCATCATCCGCAAGTCCAAGAAGAAGACGATGGCCGACCTGCCCACCGGCCGCACCCTGGTCATGGGCATCCTGAACGTCACCGAGGACTCCTTCTCGGACGGCGGGAAGTACCTGTCCGCCGATGCCGCGATCGACCAGGGCCTGAAACTGCTCTACTCCGGCGCGGACATCATCGACGTGGGCGGCGAATCCACCCGCCGCGGCGCCAAGGACGTGGATCCGGCCCTCGAGCAGGAGCGCATCATCCCGGTCATCGAAGCCCTGGTGAAGGCCGGCGCCGTGATCTCCGTGGATACCATGCATGTCTCCACCGCCCGCGCGGCCATCGAGGCCGGCGCGCACATCATCAACGACGTCTCCGGCCTGACCTACGAGCAGGGCATGCCCGAGCTGATCGCCGAAACCGGCGTCCCCTACGTGCTCATGCACCGCCGCGGCACCGCGCAGAACATGGTCGCCAAGGCCGAATACCAGGACGTGGTCGCAGAGGTCATCGGCGAGCTGCGCGGCCTGCGCGACGAGTTCGTCGCCAAGGGCGTGGCCCCGGAGCAGATCATCATCGACCCGGGACTGGGCTTCGCCAAGGAAGCGGAGCACAACTGGGCGCTGCTGGCCAACGTCCCTGCCATGGAAGAGCTCGGCCACCGTGTGCTGATCGGCACCAGCCGCAAGCGCTTCCTGGGCGAGCTGCTGGCCGAAGGCTCCAAGAGCCGGGCACCGCTGGAACGCGATGCGGCAACCGCGGCCACCACCGTGCTCGGCGCCCGCGACAAGGTCTGGGCGGTGCGCGTGCACGATGTCGCCGGCAGCCGCGACGCCATCGAAGTCGTGCAGGCCTATGGATCGCATTAGCATCTACGGAATTTCGGCCACCGGCTACCATGGCGTGTTCGAGCATGAGAAGCGCGACGGCCAGGAATTCATCATCGACGTGGTGCTGCACGTGGACATCACGCGGGCGGCAGCCAGCGACAATGTGCTGGACACCGTGCACTACGGCGAAGTCAGTGAGCTGGTGGTCGAGCAGATCAAGGCCGGCCCGTGGGACTTGATCGAGAAGCTGGGCAGCGAAATCGCCGAGGCGATCCTCGCCGCCTACCCGTCCGTGGCCGCCATCGACGTGGTGGTGCACAAGCCGCAGGCGCCGATCCCGGTGCCATTCAGCGATGTTACGATCTCGCTGACCCGGCACCAGAAGCAGCACACCGCGATCATCGCGCTGGGCGCCAACCTGGGCGACCCGCAGGCCACGCTGGCCGCCGCGGTGCAGGAGCTCGGTGCGGAAACAGAGCTGCTCAAGGTGTCCCCGCTGGCCATCACCAAGCCGGTGGGAGGCCCGCCGGACCAGCCGGACTACACCAACCAGGTAGTCCAGGTGCGCACCCGGCGCTCCCCGCATGAGCTGCTGGATTTATGCCAGTCCATCGAGGCCAAGCACCACCGCACCCGCGAGGTGCGCTGGGAAGCACGCACCCTGGATTTGGACTTGATCGCCTACGACCAGCTGCGCCTGGATGACGAGCGGCTGACCCTGCCGCATCCGCGCGCCGCGATCCGCGGCTTCGTGCTGGCCCCGTGGAGCTGGATGGATCCGGACGCGGTGCTGGAGGGGCAACTGGTCTCCCGCCTGGCCGCCGAAGCCGCCGACACGAAAGACATCATCCGGCTATGACGAAGCTGAAGCTGCGCTGGCTGTTCGCGTGCGCCGGGCTCGGAGCCGCGGCCGGCTGGATTGCGCTGCGCCTGCTCACCTCGGCAGGCCGGTACGCGCCGGTGCTCGACTACTCGGCGCTGTACTCGCTGGGCGCAGTCTGCGCGGTGGTGCTGTTCCTGGGGATCCGGGTGAAGCGTTCCACCCAGGGCAAGGCCGACTTCGAGCCGATCGCCGCGGCCCGCACTCTGGTGCTGGCGCAGGCCTCGGCCTATGCCGGCGCGGTCATCGCCGGCTGGCATGTTCCAGCCATCATCATGCTCTGGGCGGCCACCGGCATGACCCCCACCCTGACCCGCGGCTTGGTGCTGGCCGGTGCCGGGCTCCTCATGGTGGTCATTGGGTATATTGTTCAGCAACTGTGCAAACTTCCACCGGAGGATACCGATGGCAACAGCGACTCCGTGGTCACCGAGTAGCTTCACACCAGCCCACCGGGACTATGCCAAGGTCAAGCTCACCACCTGGGCGATCACCTGGGGCGTGATCCTGCTGGCCTCCCTGGTTCCTGCCGTGCTGGCCGCAACCGGCGCCGGCATTGCGCCGTGGCTGGTGCTCACCCCGATCCTGCTGGTGCTGCTGCTGGCACTGCTGGCCCTGCGCATCATCCGCCGCCAGGTCGCCGCACTGGGCTACCTCGAACGCGAGGAAGACTTCATTGTCCGCTCGGGGGTGATGTGGCGCAAGCAGGTAGTCATTCCCTACGGCCGGATGCAGTATGTCGAGGTCAACAGCGGACCGCTGGAGCGGCGCTACGGCCTGTGCCAGTTGACGCTGAACACCGCAGGCACCGGCGCCACCGCGCACGTCTACGGGCTGCCCGAGCGCGAAGGTCAGGAATTGCGCGAACGGCTCGTGGCCGCCGGCGAAGAGCAGATGCTATGAGCCAGTCCGTGGAACCGGCCGCCGGTGACAGCGCCGAGCCATGGCAGCGGGTGCACCCGGCCAGCCCCTTCGTCCACGGCTGGCTGGCCATCATCGGCCTGGTCTACATCTACTGGCAGAACACCGACGAACTGTCCTGGGCTGAACGCTTTTCCGGCGACAGGCTGATCTGGACCGTCGCGGGCGCCGGCATCGCCCTGCTCGTGGTGCTCATCTTCTACTTCCTTTCCTGGTACTTCACCCGCTACAAGCTCACCAGCACGCACGTGTACGTGAATTCAGGGATGCTCTTCCGCAGCCAGAAGCAGGCGCGCATCGACAAGGTGCAGGGCATCGACATCGCCCAGCCGCTGGTTGCCCGGCTGCTGGGACTTGCCGAGCTGCGCTTCGACGTGGCCGATTCCTCCGAGTCGGTGCTGCGCCTTTCCTTCCTGCGCAAGGCCGACGCCCACCTGTTGCGCCAGGTCATCCTCCAGCGGGCCCGCGGCGGACGACCCGCGCATGCCCCAGAAGCCGAACAGGCTGCGGCAGATGTGCCCGCACCGGCCGATCCGCAGCCTGCCATGCAAGCATCGCCGCTGATGGCCAAGGTGCCCATCGGTCGGCTGATCGCCTCGCTGTTCCTGCAGCTGCCGGTGATCATCGGTCTGCTTGCCTGCCTGTCGATGCTGGTGCTGTGGATTACCGGGGTCGAGGGAATCATCGCCGGCCTGGTGCCCTCGGTGCTGGCCTTCGGCAGCTGGTTCTACAAGCAGCTGAACCAGGGCTGGAACTTCACCGCCAGTGCCTCGGACACCGGCATGCGGATCAGCTACGGTCTGGCCGACACCCGCCAGCACTCCATTCCCTCCGGCCGGGTCCAGGCCATTTCGGTGACGGCCCCCTTCTTCTGGCGGATGCTGGGCTGGTACAAGGTGGAGGTCAACGTGCTGGGCACCAAGAGCGATGACGCCGACAACCTGCAGGTGCTCCCGGTGGGCGACTTCGAGTCGGTCGCCCGGATCATGGGGATCCTGCTGCCGGACCTTGGCGTCGAGAACCAGCGCGAGGTGCTGGCCACGGCGGTGAGCACCGGATCCGAGCACGGTTTCATCGGCTCCCCGGAACGCGCCAAGCCGTTGTCCCCCGGGGCATGGAAGCACCAGGGATTTTTGGCCACCGGCACCACGGTGATTTCCCGGTACGGCTGGCTGGCGCGCCAAGCCAGCTTCGTGCCGCATAACCGGGTGCAGGGCATGAGCTGGCTACAGGGTCCGTGGGAGCGAGGCCGTAGACTGGCCGGTGTCCGCTTGCACAGTGCTGGCGGAAGCATCACCGGATACGTGCATCAGATTGATGCGGACACCGCTGCGGAATTTATCCGGGCGCAAACCCGGCGCATGGTTGAAAGGTAGAAGTGGACGCACCACGCTTGGGAATCGGCATCATCTCGGCCGGCAAGGTAGGCACCGTGCTCGGTGCGGCGCTGGCCGCCAGCGGGCACCGGATCACCGGCATCCATGCAGTCTCGGAGGCTTCGCGCGATCGCGCCGACGCCCTGCTGCCCGGCGTGGAACTGCTGGACCCGGCAGAAATCCTGCGGCGCAGCGAACTGGTGCTCTTTGCTGTGCCCGATGATGTGCTCGGCGAACTCGTGGCCGGGCTGGCAGCGGGCGGGCATTTCTCCGTGGGGCAGCTGGTCGCCCACACCGCTGGGCGGTACGGCACCTCGATCCTGCAGCCGGCCATGGACGCCGGCGCCTTCGGCCTGGCAATCCACCCGGCAATGACCTTCACCGGGATGAGCATGGACCTGCAGCGGCTGACCGATTGCGTTTTCGCGGTCACCGCCGACGAGGCCATCCTGCCGGTCGCCCAGGCGCTGGTGGTGGAGATGCGCGGAGAGCCTGTGGTGATCGCCGAGCAGGACCGGGTCAGCTACCACGCGGCCCTGGCCCATGCGGCAAACCACCTGAACACCATCACGGCGCAATCGGCCGATATCCTGCGACGCATCGGCGTGGAAGAGCCATCCAATACCCTGCGAGCCCTGATGTACGCGAGCCTGGATAACGCGCTGCGTTCCGGAGCCGGCGCCCTGACCGGCCCGGTGGCCCGCGGCGATCGCGGGACCGTGACCGCGCACCTGCAGGCGCTGGCCGACGACCCGGCAGAAACGAATAATTCCTACCGGAGCCTCTCGCGGGCGACGGCACTGCGCGCGGCCGATCGCGGCCTGATCTCCCAGAGCACGCTGGAAGAGCTCTTGCGAGTTCTAGAATAGATAGCGTGAATACCCCGAAGATTGTCAAGACCCGTGCCGAGCTGAAGGCCGCCGTTGCCGCAGCCAACCCGGGGTCGCTGGGCTTCGTGCCCACCATGGGAGCCCTGCACAGCGGCCACGCTTCGCTGTTCAAGGCAGCCCGTGAAGAAAATGAACTTGTGGTCATTTCAGTATTCGTCAATGAACTGCAGTTCAACGATGCCAACGACTACGCGAAGTATCCGCGCCAGCTCGACGCCGATGTCCAGCTGGCCGCTGCTGCCGGGGTGGATATCGTCTTTGCCCCGGAAGCCTCCGAGATCTACCACGCCGGGGTGCCGCTGGTGAAGCTTGACTCCGGCGCACTGGGCGAAATGTATGAAGGCGCCTCGCGCCCGGGCCACTTCGATGGAATGCTGGCAGTTGTTGCCAAGCTGCTGCACCTGGCAGACCCGCGCCGTGGCGAATACCGCGCCTACTTCGGCCAGAAGGATGCCCAGCAGCTGGTGCTGATCCGCCGCATGGTTGCCGACCTGGATTACCCGGTAGAGCTGCGTGCGGTGCCGATCGTGCGCAGCGAGAAGGGCTTGGCGCTGTCCAGCCGCAATGCATTGCTCAGCGAGGAAGAGAAGGAAGCGGCATTGGTGCTGCACCGTTCGATCCAGCTGATTGCCGATCGCGCGGCACGCAACGAGCCACTGTACATCGAAGATGCCATCGGCATGTACCAGATGGAACCTCTGGTCGAGCTTGACTACTTCGTCGTCGTCAACCCGGATACCCTGCAGGAACTGGCATTCAACTGCCAGGACACCCCCTTTACCGGAGAAGGCCTGGTCCTTGTCGCGGCGAAGGTGGGCAATGTCCGGCTGATCGACAACCAGCCGATCTAGGAAAAGCGCCGTGCTGCATCGGCGAGGATCTGGCGGAAGCCGCACAGTTCCCGCATGACCTCGGCGGCTGGCTGCTCAGCGTCCACGAACTGCACTGCCTCGCCGGCGTAGACCGGAGCGATGTCCGTCAGCGCTTCGGCACGGGCCTTGATCATCTGCTCGCGCAGTGCATCGTTGGGCTCCCAGGCAGACAGGTCCTCGTGCTTGTCGCTGAACTCATTGCGCAGTGCGCGTCCGCCGAATTCCGGTGCCCACGGCAGTTGCTGGGCGATATCGAAGGCACGCGTATAGATAGTGCCATCCAGGCCCGCGTTGCGCACTGCGCTCTTCATGTTCTCGTGCCCGCTGGCTTCTGTTGCCGAAAGGAAGCGGGTGCCGATCCAGGCGGCTTCGGCGCCAGCTGAAAGCACCGCGGCGACACCCCGTGCGGTGCCGATGCCGCCAGCCGCGATCACCGGCTTCTGGTGCTGGGAGGTTGCCAGCTGCAGCAACGGCAGGGTTCCAGCTTCATTGCGGCCGTGTCCGCCACCTTCTGCCCCACGGGCAATGATGATGTCGATGTCATCAGCCATGGCGCGTTCCAGATCTGCCGCGTTGCCTACCTGCATGGCGGTCAGAACTCCAGCCTCATGGGCTACCGCCGCGGCCCGGGTGACATCGCCGAAGCTCAAGGTCACCAACGAGGGCCCGAACTCCAAGAAGGCCTCTAGCGGGGAGAGATCCGTTTCCAGCGCCCAGGCCATGAAGCCGACGCCCCATGGAGTACTCAGGGATTCAACGAATTGCGTTTGCTGTTCAATCCAGTCAGCTGTGGGAGTTGCAGGCGAACCGATCATCCCTACACCTCCCGCGTGGGAAACAGCTGCAGCCAAGGCGCCGCCAGCCGCGCCAGCCATAGATGCATTGAAGATGGGTTCACGGTATCCAAGGAGTCTTTGCAGGTCGCTCATGAGCCCAGACTAGAACAGCGAAATGAATGTGACCTAGAACGCGGCCCCTCGATTTGTAAGTGCCCAAGAACCTGTGTATAGTTTTTATCTGTTGCCGGAACGGAAACAACACGGAATCTACCGAATGTTTACCCGGCAGCCAATCACTTTCCACTCAAGGTTTTCCACCGATTTTGATCGGATCAGGAAGTCTGGTAAGTTGGAAAAGTTGCTCCGGAGCGAAGCAGTGGCCACCAAGGGTGGCTGGTGTGGTGTCGAGAGTGTTTGTTGTTTGAGAACTCAATAGTGTGCCAAGTTTGTTGATACCGAATATTTTTATTTGGTGAATACATAACATTTGCTTGAGGCATTGCACCCCCGTGCAGTGTTCTTGAGTGTTTTATTATTCGCCAGGACTTCATCGGCTTCGCCCTTCTTTTCCAAGGGGTTGCTGGTGGCTTTTTATTTTTTATGGAGAGTTTGATCCTGGCTCAGGATGAACGCTGGCGGCGTGCTTAACACATGCAAGTCGAACGATGAAGCCCAGCTTGCTGGGTGGATTAGTGGCGAACGGGTGAGTAACACGTGAGTAACCTGCCCCCGACTCTGGGATAAGCCCGGGAAACTGGGTCTAATACCGGATATGACCATGGAACGCATGTTTTGTGGTGGAAAGATTTATCGGTGGGGGATGGACTCGCGGCCTATCAGCTTGTTGGTGAGGTAATGGCTCACCAAGGCGACGACGGGTAGCCGGCCTGAGAGGGTGACCGGCCACACTGGGACTGAGACACGGCCCAGACTCCTACGGGAGGCAGCAGTGGGGAATATTGCACAATGGGCGAAAGCCTGATGCAGCGACGCCGCGTGAGGGATGACGGCCTTCGGGTTGTAAACCTCTTTCAGTAGGGAAGAAGCGAAAGTGACGGTACCTGCAGAAGAAGCGCCGGCTAACTACGTGCCAGCAGCCGCGGTAATACGTAGGGCGCAAGCGTTATCCGGATTTATTGGGCGTAAAGAGCTCGTAGGCGGTTTGTCGCGTCTGCCGTGAAAGTCCGAGGCTCAACCTCGGATCTGCGGTGGGTACGGGCAGACTAGAGTGATGTAGGGGAGACTGGAATTCCTGGTGTAGCGGTGAAATGCGCAGATATCAGGAGGAACACCGATGGCGAAGGCAGGTCTCTGGGCATTTACTGACGCTGAGGAGCGAAAGCATGGGGAGCGAACAGGATTAGATACCCTGGTAGTCCATGCCGTAAACGTTGGGCACTAGGTGTGGGGGACATTCCACGTTTTCCGCGCCGTAGCTAACGCATTAAGTGCCCCGCCTGGGGAGTACGGCCGCAAGGCTAAAACTCAAAGGAATTGACGGGGGCCCGCACAAGCGGCGGAGCATGCGGATTAATTCGATGCAACGCGAAGAACCTTACCAAGGCTTGACATGTGCCAGACCGCTCCAGAGATGGGGTTTCCCTTCGGGGCTGGTTCACAGGTGGTGCATGGTTGTCGTCAGCTCGTGTCGTGAGATGTTGGGTTAAGTCCCGCAACGAGCGCAACCCTCGTTCCATGTTGCCAGCACGTAGTGGTGGGGACTCATGGGAGACTGCCGGGGTCAACTCGGAGGAAGGTGGGGATGACGTCAAATCATCATGCCCCTTATGTCTTGGGCTTCACGCATGCTACAATGGCCGGTACAATGGGTTGCGATACTGTGAGGTGGAGCTAATCCCTAAAAGCCGGTCTCAGTTCGGATTGGGGTCTGCAACTCGACCCCATGAAGTCGGAGTCGCTAGTAATCGCAGATCAGCAACGCTGCGGTGAATACGTTCCCGGGCCTTGTACACACCGCCCGTCAAGTCACGAAAGTTGGTAACACCCGAAGCCGATGGCCTAACCACCTTGTGTGGGGGGAGTCGTCGAAGGTGGGACTGGCGATTGGGACTAAGTCGTAACAAGGTAGCCGTACCGGAAGGTGCGGCTGGATCACCTCCTTTCTAAGGAGCTAACCATTATTGGTTGCCCATGCTGGACACGAGTGTTGTCCGGGTGGGTTGCTCATGGGTGGAATATCAATGGACTCAATACTGGAAAACGTGCTGGCTGATGCTGGTGCGGGGTATTGGCTGTGGCTGCGTGGTGCTTGGGCATCTGCTAGTACGCATTGCAGGGGGTTTTCTTCTTGCGGTGCTGGAATGCGGTGTGTGGGTGTTGTGTGGTTTGTATGGTTTGGCATGCTGTTGGGTTTTGAGGCAACAAGCCTCCTTTCCTGGTGAATGGTTGCCGGGGTTCTTCCTGTGGGGAGGGTCCTGGTGGTGTTCGCTTGGGTGAGGGGTTCTTGGTGTTTCGGTGTTTGTCCTGTGTTTGCTGCAAGGATGTCCTGTTGGATTGATGCTGGCCTTTGGTTGGTGTTGGTTTTGGGGTGTTGTTGCGGGGGTGCGGGGTTGTTGTTTGGGAACTGTATAGTGAACGCGAGCATCTTGCAGATGAGATGAGCTGGGTAGTCCTTTTCCTGGGATTGCCTGGTGTTGGAGTCTTGTCTGCGTGATTTTGTTAGATTGTTTTATTGCTCAATTCTGAGACTTTGATTTGTGTTGAAGTTTTTAAGGGCGCACGGTGGATGCCTTGGCATCAAGAGCCGATGAAGGACGTGGGAATCTGCGATAAGCCTGGTGGAGTCGATAACCGGACGTTGAGACCAGGATTTCCGAATGGGGGAACCCCGCACCATGTTATGTGGTGTGACCTGCAGCTGAATGTATAGGCTGTGTGGAGGGAACGCGGGGAAGTGAAACATCTCAGTACCCGCAGGAAGAGAAAACAACAGTGATTCCGTTAGTAGTGGCGAGCGAACGCGGATGGGGCTAAACCGGTTGGTGTGTGATAGCGGATAGGCGTTGCATCACCGGGGTTGTGGGGTTGACATGTACCAGCGCTATCTTGCTGGTGGGATGAGGTGCAGGCGTATAGGTGAATCGGTTGGAATGCCGGACCAGAGAGGGTGATAGTCCCGTAGGTGTAATGCGTGTCTGCCGTTCTAGTGTTGATACCCGAGTAGCACGGGGCCCGTGAAACCTTGTGTGAATCTGCCAGGACCACCTGGTAAGCCTGAATACTACTTGATGACCGATAGTGAATCAGTACCGTGAGGGAATGGTGAAAAGTACCCCGGGAGGGGAGTGAAATAGTACCTGAAACCGTGCGCTTACAATCCGTTAGAGCCTGGGACTTGTTCCTGGGTGATGGCGTGCCTTTTGAAGAATGAGCCTGCGAGTTAGTGTTACGTCGCGAGGTTAACCCGTGTGGGGAAGCCGTAGCGAAAGCGAGTCTGAATAGGGCGTTTGAGTGGCGTGATCTAGACCCGAAGCGAAGTGATCTACCCATGGCCAGGTTGAAGCGCGTGTAAGAGCGTGTGGAGGACCGAACCCACTTCAGTTGAAAATGGAGGGGATGAGCTGTGGGTAGGGGTGAAAGGCCAATCAAACTTCGTGATAGCTGGTTCTCCCCGAAATGCATTTAGGTGCAGCGTTGCGTGTTTCTTGCTGGAGGTAGAGCTACTGGATAGGCGATGGGCCCTACAAGGTTACTGACCTTAGCCAAACTCCGAATGCCGGCAAGTGAGAGCGCAGCAGTGAGACTGTGGGGGATAAGCTTCATAGTCGAGAGGGAAACAGCCCAGAACGCCAACTAAGGCCCCTAAGCGTGTGCTAAGTGGAAAAGGATGTGGAGTTGCTGTGACAACCAGGAGGTTGGCTTAGAAGCAGCCACCCTTGAAAGAGTGCGTAATAGCTCACTGGTCAAGTGATTCCGCGCCGATAATGTAGCGGGGCTCAAGCACACCGCCGAAGTTGCGTCATTCAAGTATTAGCCTGGTTTCGATTGGGTGCTTGGATGGGTAGGGGAGCGTCGTGTGGACGGTGAAGTCGCGGTGGAAACCAGCGGTGGAGGCCACACGAGTGAGAATGCAGGCATGAGTAGCGAATGACGGGTGAGAAACCCGTCCGCCGAATGATCAAGGGTTCCAGGGTTAAGCTAATCTGCCCTGGGTTAGTCGGGACCTAAGGCGAGGCCGACAGGCGTAGTCGATGGACAACGGGTTGATATTCCCGTACCGGCGAAGGACCGCCCATACCAAGCTGTGGATGCTAACCATGACGGATCATGGCTGTTGCGGCCTTCGGGTTGCTGGTTGTGTGATGTGGTGGGAACCGATGCAGTGAGGTCAGCGTATTAACAGGTGTGACGCAGGAAGGTAGCCGAGCCAGGCAATGGAATTGACCTGGTCCAAGGGTGTAGGAAGAGTGGTTGGCAAATCCGCCGCTCATATGTTCTGAGACCTGATAGGCGCCCCGTTTATGGGGTGATTCGGTGATCCTATGCTGCCTAGAAAAGCATCGGCGCGAGGTCCCAGTCCGCCCGTACCCCAAACCGACACAGGTGATCAGGTAGAGAATACTAAGGCGATCGAGAGAATCATGGTTAAGGAACTCGGCAAAATGCCCCCGTAACTTCGGAAGAAGGGGGGCCTGCCCCGTGATGGAGACGTGCTCTCCGGAGGCGGGTGTGGGCCGCAGAGACCAGGGGGAAGCGACTGTTTACTAAAAACACAGGTCCGTGCGAAGTCGCAAGACGATGTATACGGACTGACTCCTGCCCGGTGCTGGAAGGTTAAGAGGACTGGTTAGCCCTTGTGGCGAAGCTGAGAATTTAAGCCCCAGTAAACGGCGGTGGTAACTATAACCATCCTAAGGTAGCGAAATTCCTTGTCGGGTAAGTTCCGACCTGCACGAATGGAGTAACGACTTCCCCGCTGTCTCAACCATGAACTCGGCGAAATTGCAGTACGAGTAAAGATGCTCGTTACGCGCAGCAGGACGGAAAGACCCCGAGACCTTTACTATAGTTTGGTATTGGTGTTCGGTGCAGCTTGTGTAGGATAGGTGGGAGACTGTGAAGCTTGGACGCTAGTTCAGGTGGAGTCATCGTTGAAATACCACTCTGGCTGTACCGGTCACCTAACTTCGGACCATGATCTGGTTCAGGGACAGTGCCTGATGGGTAGTTTAACTGGGGCGGTTGCCTCCTAAAATGTAACGGAGGCGCCCAAAGGTTCCCTCAGCCTGGTTGGCAATCAGGTGTCGAGTGTAAGTGCACAAGGGAGCTTGACTGTGAGAGTGACAGCTCGAGCAGGGACGAAAGTCGGGACTAGTGATCCGGCGGCACCTCGTGGAAGGGCCGTCGCTCAACGGATAAAAGGTACCTCGGGGATAACAGGCTGATCTTGCCCAAGAGTCCATATCGACGGCATGGTTTGGCACCTCGATGTCGGCTCGTCGCATCCTGGGGCTGGAGTAGGTCCCAAGGGTTGGGCTGTTCGCCCATTAAAGCGGTACGCGAGCTGGGTTTAGAACGTCGTGAGACAGTTCGGTCCCTATCCGCTGCGCGCGTTGGAAATTTGAGAAGGGCTGTCCTTAGTACGAGAGGACCGGGACGGACGAACCTCTGGTGTGTCAGTTGTACTGCCAAGTGCATCGCTGATTAGCTACGTTTGGAAGGGATAACCGCTGAAAGCATCTAAGCGGGAAGCCTGCTTCGAGATGAGATTTCCATGCACCATTGTGTGTGAGAGGCCCCCAGCTAGACCACTGGGTTGATAGGCAGGATGTGGAAGCAAGAACTGAAGACTTGTGCAGCTGACCTGTACTAATAGGCCGATGACTTACAACACACAATAAAACAATGATTTGAACTGATGATTTCAATGCTGTTCGCGTTCACTATGCGGTTACGAGACAACAACCTCAAACCGAGAATACTTGGCTTTGTGCGTGCTTTGCTGCATGCCACCGAAGGCAACACCAAACCGTAGGGTTTGTGTGCTTCGTGATTGTTACGGCGGTCATAGCGTGGGGGAAACGCCCGGTCCCATACCGAACCCGGAAGCTAAGGCCCATTGCGCCGATGGTACTGCACTCGTGAGGGTGTGGGAGAGTAGGTCACCGCCGGACTTAACCTAAATAATGGGTTTGAGGCTCTAACCAGTGATGGTTGGAGCCTCACCTGTTTAACGAGAAGGGGAGGGGGAATTGGGCAGCTGGTACTGCTTGGTTCCTCCTCCCCTTCTGCTTTAACGAGCTTGAGTGCTGGCCGCTAGCGCAGACCGCTGAAGGAACGACCAGGCAGGCATGGGGTTGTGGATGCAGCCATGGCTAAGCTGTGTCCCGATGTCGGACGCGCTTGAAGCGACTAACCCAACTTTTTCATGACGGCCCGGAAACCCACCAACGCACGGCCTAAGCCACGCACTGGTGGGTTTCCCCATTCCTGGGCACGACGAAGAGCGCCAACCACTGGCGCACGTGCCGGCCACCACCCGCCGAAAAGCATTGCTGTTGAAGGAATCAAGAACCAGGAACCAGCGGCTCAGGCCGCCAAGTGCCCATTCCGCCACTGACCAGCCAACAGGCTGATCCGCTCCTGCAACAGCAGCACCAACCCCGCTTCCGGCGCGTCCTGGTTGACCAGGAGCCGCGGCTGGCGGCTGCCGGTGACCAGCTTCCCCGCCAGCGACCAGACGCGGTACCGCCACCTCTTCAAGTCCCAGCACCCAGCTATGTGCTCGGCTGGCAGCACGGCCAGTTGCAGCCATATCACCAGGTTCAAGGCGAACATCGCCAGGTTCGCCCAGGCCTGGTTCGCACCGAACGCGAAGAACGGCAGCTTGCCCAACCCGGCAGCCTTCAGCGACTTGATCCGATTCTCGCAACGGCCCCGCGCCCGATGCCGCACGTCCAGGAACGCCGGATCAAACCGCGGAGCATTGGTCAAAAACGCAGTCACCCGATTCCCGTCCGTGTCGAATAAGCTGGCCTTCGCCCCGGGATGCAGGGGCTCGGCCCGCAAATAGATCCTGGTGCCCGGCGGATAATCCCTCAACCCCAAGATCTTGGTCGCGTCGATCACCCACGCATCCTCACGCTGCTCGCCGGTGGCGGTCAGCGCCGGCTCCCAATACTTCTTCTCATTGATCCACCCGATGAACCGCTCATTGACCACCGGCAGCGCGTACGAAGTGGAGAACTGCAAACCCAGGGCATCCAGGTGGTGCAAAAACTCGCGGGACGCACCAGCACTATCGGTGCGGACCAGAATCTTCTCACCGATCAGACACCCGTTTTGGTCATAGAAATCATCGGGCAGCTGAGCCAGCGCCTCGGTGAGGATGCTGATATGGTCCGCCGCGCTGTTGGCTCCCTTATTGCCGGGGCGCATCCTCACCGCCAGCACCTCGCCAGTGCCGTGGCCCTGGCCGTAATCGGCCATGGCGATCATCGGAGCGAAGCCGTACCCGCGCTTATAAGTGCCCTTGGCACCTTCCTTATCCGAGTGCACATGCACCAACGACGCATCAATATCCACAATAAGAGGATGGGTGCGGGTCGCCCGGACGGCGGGGCTACGCTTTCCTGCGGCAGCCCAGAGCCGGGAGCGAACCTCCCTTTGCATGGTCGCGAAGGCGTAGTCGAACGCGCCGGGATGCTCGGCGAGGCGGGTGAAGAAGCGGCTGAACGTCGCCTCGGAGGCAACCTGCCCGAACACGCCTGGAGTGGTGCGTAGCTGATCGGTATCGGTCACGTGTTCCCCGCCAGAGGCGAGCATCAACACCAGGTCGCTGATCATCTTCCCTGGCCGGTGGGTCGCGGTGGCGGGGACGAACTGGCTGAGCCGGTCCTCGGCCAGTTGACGGAACCCGAGGGTGTTGAGCAGGCCGGTCAGCGTGGACAGTCCTGCGTGGGACACCAGATTCTGGGAGGTGGTCATGGTTGGGAGCTGGGGGTAAAGGCCGGTATGATTGTTCATTGAAAGAGTGATCCTTGAACTCATGGAATTTTGGCTTAGACACCTTTATTTTCCCAGTTCAGATCACTCTTTCGTCTTTAATGACAGTTAATGACGTGGCCCATCATGAAACACCCGGGCTAAGCAGACGGCGTGGCCCTGGACCTCCGCGGCTCACTACGGGAGAGAACGCCCGCTCCGTTGCAGGTGCTTTATCCGATGGGTTCTGCTCCGCCAATCGGCAAGATCCTGCCTTTTGATGCCTCTGACAATCGATTGCTTGCACCTGGCTATCATTTCGGTAACTTGTTGCCGATTCTTGCTCCATGCTGAATGATAGTGAGCAGAATGTCGCCAATCGGCGCAATGCTGCCGGAAGAGGATCCTTCATGAATTCAGTGACTGAGCTAGGGGCCGAATTGCAGCGCGTTAGAAAACAGAATGGCTTGACGCAGGAACAGCTGGCTGAATTAGCTGGCATCTCCGAACGTACGCTGCGCTCCATAGAACGAGGGGCGGGAAACCCCTCCATTGAAGCGGTGCTCTCCGTCGCGGATGTACTCGGCCTTCGAATTCGCGTGGCCAAATGAAGCCGCAACTCCAAGAGCTCAAGCTTGTTACCAAGGCTGACGTCTACTGCAACGAAAACCTCGTCGGCACTCTAGCCAGACAGTCCGACGGAAGCGTGGCCTTCAGCTATAACAAGGACTACCTTGCACATGGTGACGCGGGCATTGCGACATCTTTGCCAGCTTCCCCGGAGGCATACGTTGGGCCTGGGGGCGCGTTGCCATCGTTCTTCTCGTGACTATTGCCCGAAGGCCATCGCCTGACCGTTCTCAAGGACGCAACTAAGACCAGCATCTCTGACGAGTTGACTCTGCTGATGGCAGTGGGCGCCGATACTCCAGGCAATGTACGCGTTGTTCCGGAAGGATCAGCACTGGAGCAAACCCCCGTGGTTGCTGAATTCAGCAGCACGGCCGAACTCGACTTCTCGGTCCTCGCGCGCACCTTGGACCGCCACTCGATCCCCGGCGTGCAAGACAAGATCAGCGCAACCATGCTGACAACACCAGTGGAGTTCAAGAACAGCGCCTATCTGCTCAAGCTTGATCCCCGGGATCATCCGCATTTGGTCGTTAATGAGGCGCAGCACCTGAAACAGCGCGATTGCTCAAACTTCCGGTCGCAAACAATCGGCTAGTACTGGATTCCACTGGGAGTCCGGGGCTGCTGGTCGAGAGGTTCGATCGCAAGGGTGTCGAGGGGGCGGATAGTCCCACGCGTTTGGCGTTGGAAGATGCCATGCAGGTATTGAACCTTCCGCCGGCAAGTAAGTATGCAGTGAGCACGGAACAAGCTATTGAGGCCTTAGCGCTGCAGTGCCAGGCTCCGGTGCTCGCCAGGCGGAATCTATACATGCAGTTCGTCTTTGCGTGGCTAACTGGCAACGGTGACTTGCATGGAAAGAACGTCTCGATTCTGGCGGACTTGCATGGACGGTTTCATGTAGCGCCCATCTATGACATCCCATGCACCCTGGTCTACGGCGATGACACCATGGCTTTGACTGTTGCCGGCAAGGCTAAGAATCTGAAGAAGAAGCACTGGACGGAGCTTGCAAGGGTGCTCGGCTTGGCTGACCGGGCCACGCAGTCAGCGAACCAGTTGGCATTGAAAGCCACATTGACTGTGGATCTCAGCGAGGTGCCTTTTGAAGGTTCACCTTTGCGGGGTGCGCAACGAGAACTCAGGTTCCGGCGCATGGAGCTGCAGTAGGAGTCTGAGCGGGACAAGTTAGTCTGCGAGCAACGTGAACGCAGGCAGCTGACTGTTCTGGCTTTTCTTCGCTTGCCCCTTAAGGCCAGCCGTCCATGATGGATAGACGCGGAAACCGCGCTTGCCTGGAGCCGATGCTGAGGCGAAGACGCCCAGCTCCTCGAGGTGCTGTTGAGTAAAGCGGAAGACGCCGAAACAGCCGGCTTCCTCGATAAAGACCATAACTCCGCGCAGTCCCTCTTCGGATTCGTAGGGGGCAGTAGTCCCAGTTTCGTCCCGATGCCATATGGCTACGAACCCACCTGGCTTTGTTGGCGTGATCCTTGCGGTCCTGATTCGCCACCGCTGTCCGTCAAGCTCAGTTACCCCGGCTTGATAATCGCTCTGCTGTTCTTCGGGAGTCACCTCGCCATACGATTGCCCAGTGAGGTGGCAATAGCGTTCCAACGCCGTGAACTTCATAGACTTCATCCTGTATTCGGTAGATCATCAAGTGGAGTGGCAGCGATCGAAATATCGCTGCTATTCACCGTAGCCGAGGGTGGTGCTTACGTAGCACTGCGAGACCTGTATTGGGCCGGCATCAATGCCGACTGCTCTAGGTAGTCATTGCGCTGATGCCGCCTTGGCCGTCACGCGCATGGAACCTCCAGATGCATCGTTTCGCCATGTGCGTTCTCTTCTTGTGCCTTGCTCAGACTCACGCATGCGCCCGCATCGTCTAATCGGCTGATGTGGGCACAATTCATGGGTTCGCGTATATGCGTACGCTTCTCAAGGGTTCAATAAACTCGCTAGGTACAGGCGCTGATGCTCTGTGCAGCTGCGAAATAATGTTTACGCGCTCAGCCCTAGCTCGGTAATAATTGCCAGCGATTGGGCACATGGAAGGAGCCGAATCAGCAGTTCAGGAATTAAGTGTGCACGGTCACCCGCCAAAAACCACCCCGCCGATTTGCAGCACCCCGCAAACCCGTGTATAGTTTTTCCTTGTCGCCGAGAACAAAACGGAACAAAAAACCCGTAGCTCAACGGCGGCAGAACCCCAGAAAATCAAGGTTTTTCCACAGTCTTGTGGATAAAGAATTGAAAAGAATGGGAACCAAGAATACTGGTTCAAATCACAAACAATAGATTTGACTTCCAGAAATTCACGGTTATAGAATATGAATATAACGCTGGACGAAATTACCGCCTGGAATGGTGGGTAAAGAACCGGTAAGTGTTTGTTGTTTGAGAACTCAATAGTGTGCCAAGTTTGTTGATACCGAATATTTTTATTTGGTGAATACATAACATTTGCTTGAGGCATTGCACCCCCGTGCAGTGTTCTTGAGTGTTTTATTATTCGCCAGGACTTCATCGGCTTCGCCCTTCTTTTCCAAGGGGTTGCTGGTGGCTTTTTATTTTTTATGGAGAGTTTGATCCTGGCTCAGGATGAACGCTGGCGGCGTGCTTAACACATGCAAGTCGAACGATGAAGCCCAGCTTGCTGGGTGGATTAGTGGCGAACGGGTGAGTAACACGTGAGTAACCTGCCCCCGACTCTGGGATAAGCCCGGGAAACTGGGTCTAATACCGGATATGACCATGGAACGCATGTTTTGTGGTGGAAAGATTTATCGGTGGGGGATGGACTCGCGGCCTATCAGCTTGTTGGTGAGGTAATGGCTCACCAAGGCGACGACGGGTAGCCGGCCTGAGAGGGTGACCGGCCACACTGGGACTGAGACACGGCCCAGACTCCTACGGGAGGCAGCAGTGGGGAATATTGCACAATGGGCGAAAGCCTGATGCAGCGACGCCGCGTGAGGGATGACGGCCTTCGGGTTGTAAACCTCTTTCAGTAGGGAAGAAGCGAAAGTGACGGTACCTGCAGAAGAAGCGCCGGCTAACTACGTGCCAGCAGCCGCGGTAATACGTAGGGCGCAAGCGTTATCCGGATTTATTGGGCGTAAAGAGCTCGTAGGCGGTTTGTCGCGTCTGCCGTGAAAGTCCGAGGCTCAACCTCGGATCTGCGGTGGGTACGGGCAGACTAGAGTGATGTAGGGGAGACTGGAATTCCTGGTGTAGCGGTGAAATGCGCAGATATCAGGAGGAACACCGATGGCGAAGGCAGGTCTCTGGGCATTTACTGACGCTGAGGAGCGAAAGCATGGGGAGCGAACAGGATTAGATACCCTGGTAGTCCATGCCGTAAACGTTGGGCACTAGGTGTGGGGGACATTCCACGTTTTCCGCGCCGTAGCTAACGCATTAAGTGCCCCGCCTGGGGAGTACGGCCGCAAGGCTAAAACTCAAAGGAATTGACGGGGGCCCGCACAAGCGGCGGAGCATGCGGATTAATTCGATGCAACGCGAAGAACCTTACCAAGGCTTGACATGTGCCAGACCGCTCCAGAGATGGGGTTTCCCTTCGGGGCTGGTTCACAGGTGGTGCATGGTTGTCGTCAGCTCGTGTCGTGAGATGTTGGGTTAAGTCCCGCAACGAGCGCAACCCTCGTTCCATGTTGCCAGCACGTAGTGGTGGGGACTCATGGGAGACTGCCGGGGTCAACTCGGAGGAAGGTGGGGATGACGTCAAATCATCATGCCCCTTATGTCTTGGGCTTCACGCATGCTACAATGGCCGGTACAATGGGTTGCGATACTGTGAGGTGGAGCTAATCCCTAAAAGCCGGTCTCAGTTCGGATTGGGGTCTGCAACTCGACCCCATGAAGTCGGAGTCGCTAGTAATCGCAGATCAGCAACGCTGCGGTGAATACGTTCCCGGGCCTTGTACACACCGCCCGTCAAGTCACGAAAGTTGGTAACACCCGAAGCCGATGGCCTAACCACCTTGTGTGGGGGGAGTCGTCGAAGGTGGGACTGGCGATTGGGACTAAGTCGTAACAAGGTAGCCGTACCGGAAGGTGCGGCTGGATCACCTCCTTTCTAAGGAGCTAACCATTATTGGTTGCCCATGCTGGACACGAGTGTTGTCCGGGTGGGTTGCTCATGGGTGGAATATCAATGGACTCAATACTGGAAAACGTGCTGGCTGATGCTGGTGCGGGGTATTGGCTGTGGCTGCGTGGTGCTTGGGCATCTGCTAGTACGCATTGCAGGGGGTTTTCTTCTTGCGGTGCTGGAATGCGGTGTGTGGGTGTTGTGTGGTTTGTATGGTTTGGCATGCTGTTGGGTTTTGAGGCAACAAGCCTCCTTTCCTGGTGAATGGTTGCCGGGGTTCTTCCTGTGGGGAGGGTCCTGGTGGTGTTCGCTTGGGTGAGGGGTTCTTGGTGTTTCGGTGTTTGTCCTGTGTTTGCTGCAAGGATGTCCTGTTGGATTGATGCTGGCCTTTGGTTGGTGTTGGTTTTGGGGTGTTGTTGCGGGGGTGCGGGGTTGTTGTTTGGGAACTGTATAGTGAACGCGAGCATCTTGCAGATGAGATGAGCTGGGTAGTCCTTTTCCTGGGATTGCCTGGTGTTGGAGTCTTGTCTGCGTGATTTTGTTAGATTGTTTTATTGCTCAATTCTGAGACTTTGATTTGTGTTGAAGTTTTTAAGGGCGCACGGTGGATGCCTTGGCATCAAGAGCCGATGAAGGACGTGGGAATCTGCGATAAGCCTGGTGGAGTCGATAACCGGACGTTGAGACCAGGATTTCCGAATGGGGGAACCCCGCACCATGTTATGTGGTGTGACCTGCAGCTGAATGTATAGGCTGTGTGGAGGGAACGCGGGGAAGTGAAACATCTCAGTACCCGCAGGAAGAGAAAACAACAGTGATTCCGTTAGTAGTGGCGAGCGAACGCGGATGGGGCTAAACCGGTTGGTGTGTGATAGCGGATAGGCGTTGCATCACCGGGGTTGTGGGGTTGACATGTACCAGCGCTATCTTGCTGGTGGGATGAGGTGCAGGCGTATAGGTGAATCGGTTGGAATGCCGGACCAGAGAGGGTGATAGTCCCGTAGGTGTAATGCGTGTCTGCCGTTCTAGTGTTGATACCCGAGTAGCACGGGGCCCGTGAAACCTTGTGTGAATCTGCCAGGACCACCTGGTAAGCCTGAATACTACTTGATGACCGATAGTGAATCAGTACCGTGAGGGAATGGTGAAAAGTACCCCGGGAGGGGAGTGAAATAGTACCTGAAACCGTGCGCTTACAATCCGTTAGAGCCTGGGACTTGTTCCTGGGTGATGGCGTGCCTTTTGAAGAATGAGCCTGCGAGTTAGTGTTACGTCGCGAGGTTAACCCGTGTGGGGAAGCCGTAGCGAAAGCGAGTCTGAATAGGGCGTTTGAGTGGCGTGATCTAGACCCGAAGCGAAGTGATCTACCCATGGCCAGGTTGAAGCGCGTGTAAGAGCGTGTGGAGGACCGAACCCACTTCAGTTGAAAATGGAGGGGATGAGCTGTGGGTAGGGGTGAAAGGCCAATCAAACTTCGTGATAGCTGGTTCTCCCCGAAATGCATTTAGGTGCAGCGTTGCGTGTTTCTTGCTGGAGGTAGAGCTACTGGATAGGCGATGGGCCCTACAAGGTTACTGACCTTAGCCAAACTCCGAATGCCGGCAAGTGAGAGCGCAGCAGTGAGACTGTGGGGGATAAGCTTCATAGTCGAGAGGGAAACAGCCCAGAACGCCAACTAAGGCCCCTAAGCGTGTGCTAAGTGGAAAAGGATGTGGAGTTGCTGTGACAACCAGGAGGTTGGCTTAGAAGCAGCCACCCTTGAAAGAGTGCGTAATAGCTCACTGGTCAAGTGATTCCGCGCCGATAATGTAGCGGGGCTCAAGCACACCGCCGAAGTTGCGTCATTCAAGTATTAGCCTGGTTTCGATTGGGTGCTTGGATGGGTAGGGGAGCGTCGTGTGGACGGTGAAGTCGCGGTGGAAACCAGCGGTGGAGGCCACACGAGTGAGAATGCAGGCATGAGTAGCGAATGACGGGTGAGAAACCCGTCCGCCGAATGATCAAGGGTTCCAGGGTTAAGCTAATCTGCCCTGGGTTAGTCGGGACCTAAGGCGAGGCCGACAGGCGTAGTCGATGGACAACGGGTTGATATTCCCGTACCGGCGAAGGACCGCCCATACCAAGCTGTGGATGCTAACCATGACGGATCATGGCTGTTGCGGCCTTCGGGTTGCTGGTTGTGTGATGTGGTGGGAACCGATGCAGTGAGGTCAGCGTATTAACAGGTGTGACGCAGGAAGGTAGCCGAGCCAGGCAATGGAATTGACCTGGTCCAAGGGTGTAGGAAGAGTGGTTGGCAAATCCGCCGCTCATATGTTCTGAGACCTGATAGGCGCCCCGTTTATGGGGTGATTCGGTGATCCTATGCTGCCTAGAAAAGCATCGGCGCGAGGTCCCAGTCCGCCCGTACCCCAAACCGACACAGGTGATCAGGTAGAGAATACTAAGGCGATCGAGAGAATCATGGTTAAGGAACTCGGCAAAATGCCCCCGTAACTTCGGAAGAAGGGGGGCCTGCCCCGTGATGGAGACGTGCTCTCCGGAGGCGGGTGTGGGCCGCAGAGACCAGGGGGAAGCGACTGTTTACTAAAAACACAGGTCCGTGCGAAGTCGCAAGACGATGTATACGGACTGACTCCTGCCCGGTGCTGGAAGGTTAAGAGGACTGGTTAGCCCTTGTGGCGAAGCTGAGAATTTAAGCCCCAGTAAACGGCGGTGGTAACTATAACCATCCTAAGGTAGCGAAATTCCTTGTCGGGTAAGTTCCGACCTGCACGAATGGAGTAACGACTTCCCCGCTGTCTCAACCATGAACTCGGCGAAATTGCAGTACGAGTAAAGATGCTCGTTACGCGCAGCAGGACGGAAAGACCCCGAGACCTTTACTATAGTTTGGTATTGGTGTTCGGTGCAGCTTGTGTAGGATAGGTGGGAGACTGTGAAGCTTGGACGCTAGTTCAGGTGGAGTCATCGTTGAAATACCACTCTGGCTGTACCGGTCACCTAACTTCGGACCATGATCTGGTTCAGGGACAGTGCCTGATGGGTAGTTTAACTGGGGCGGTTGCCTCCTAAAATGTAACGGAGGCGCCCAAAGGTTCCCTCAGCCTGGTTGGCAATCAGGTGTCGAGTGTAAGTGCACAAGGGAGCTTGACTGTGAGAGTGACAGCTCGAGCAGGGACGAAAGTCGGGACTAGTGATCCGGCGGCACCTCGTGGAAGGGCCGTCGCTCAACGGATAAAAGGTACCTCGGGGATAACAGGCTGATCTTGCCCAAGAGTCCATATCGACGGCATGGTTTGGCACCTCGATGTCGGCTCGTCGCATCCTGGGGCTGGAGTAGGTCCCAAGGGTTGGGCTGTTCGCCCATTAAAGCGGTACGCGAGCTGGGTTTAGAACGTCGTGAGACAGTTCGGTCCCTATCCGCTGCGCGCGTTGGAAATTTGAGAAGGGCTGTCCTTAGTACGAGAGGACCGGGACGGACGAACCTCTGGTGTGTCAGTTGTACTGCCAAGTGCATCGCTGATTAGCTACGTTTGGAAGGGATAACCGCTGAAAGCATCTAAGCGGGAAGCCTGCTTCGAGATGAGATTTCCATGCACCATTGTGTGTGAGAGGCCCCCAGCTAGACCACTGGGTTGATAGGCAGGATGTGGAAGCAAGAACTGAAGACTTGTGCAGCTGACCTGTACTAATAGGCCGATGACTTACAACACACAATAAAACAATGATTTGAACTGATGATTTCAATGCTGTTCGCGTTCACTATGCGGTTACGAGACAACAACCTCAAACCGAGAATACTTGGCTTTGTGCGTGCTTTGCTGCATGCCACCGAAGGCAACACCAAACCGTAGGGTTTGTGTGCTTCGTGATTGTTACGGCGGTCATAGCGTGGGGGAAACGCCCGGTCCCATACCGAACCCGGAAGCTAAGGCCCATTGCGCCGATGGTACTGCACTCGTGAGGGTGTGGGAGAGTAGGTCACCGCCGGACTTAACCTAAATAATGGGTTTGAGGCCCTGGTACCGTTTGGTGCCGGGGCCTCACCTGTTTAACTAGACTATTTAAGCCGTACGCGCATCGGCGGTCCTCACCCTTCCTATCTTCATGGAAGTAGATAAGGTGTGTAGTAGAAATAACAAGATCTTCTACACGAGGGGCTTTCCTTGACCACCGAGACCACGAGTCCACTGACATACCGCGACGATTCAATTCGTCCCCAGGACGATCTCTACCGCCATAGCAATGGCAAGTGGTTCGAGACAGCAACGATTCCAGGAGATCAAGGAATTTACGGCTCCTTCATGGAACTCCGCGACCAGGCTGAGGCTGCGGTCCACGGAATCATTAATGAAGCAGTGCAGAAGGTCGATTCCGGTGCAGAAACTGACGCCGCCACCCAGCGCATTGCCCGCCTCTATAGCTCATTCATGAATGAAGCCGTTATCGAAGAACGCGGTGCAGATCCGGTTGCTGTCTTCTTGAATACTATTTCGGATATCCAGAACACCGAACAGCTGCTCGAAGTATGCGGTTTCTTCCAGCGCAAAGGCATCAGCGGCTTCATGGATATCGGCGCGATGAACGACGCCGGCAATCCGGACCGGAACCTGCTGACCTTCCTGCAAGGCGGCCTGGGCCTGCCCGACGAGTCCTACTACCGCGAAGAGCAGTTCGCTGAAACCGTAGCCGACTACCAAGAGCACCTCGGCCGGCTGCTGGGTCTTGGCAGCATTGCCGGCGCTGAAGCAGCCGCAGCCAGCGTCGTGGAGCTCGAGAAGGCGATCGCCTCTCACCACTGGGACCGGGTCAAGGTCCGCGACGCCCAGGCACGCTACAACCTGATGTCCGGAGAAGAGCTCGCCACGCTGTTCCCAGGGGTGACCACCTGGCTGGCAGGCGCCGGCATTGAGACGAAGTACTACAGCGAAGTTGTCGTCTGGCAGCCAAGCTACCTTCAGGGATTGTCTGAGCTATTCGGCTCCCAGCCGCTGGATGCCTGGAAGAACTGGTTGCGGGTCCAGGTGCTGCGCTCGTTCGCTCCCTACTTGTCCAGCGCATTCGTCAATGAGAATTTCTCCTTCTACTCGGCCAAGCTCGGTGGCGTGGAACAGCTCAAGGAACGCTGGAAGCGAGGTGTCGCATTCACCGAAGGTGCTGTTGGCGAAGACATCGGCCAACTGTACGTGGCTGAGCACTTCCCTGCAGAGGCCAAGGATGCCATGGACGCGCTGGTCCAGCGGCTCATCGAGGCTTACCGCATCTCGATCAGCGAACTGTCCTGGATGGGCCCGGAGACCATCGAAAAGGCACTGGATAAGCTTTCCAAGTTCCGTCCGAAGATCGGCTACCCGAACCAATGGATCGACTACTCTGCCATCCAGGCTGATGAACTGGACGTCATCGCGAATATTGCCTCGGCGAACGAATTCGAGTTCGCTCGTGAACTGAAGAAGATCGATGACGGGGTGGATCGCGAACTGTGGTTCATGTTCCCCCAGACGGTGAACGCCTACTACCACCCGCTGCTGAACGAAATCGCGTTCCCAGCGGCAATCCTGCGCCCGCCATTCTTCGACGTGAACCGTGACATCGCCTCGAACTTCGGCGGCATCGGCGCGGTCATCGGCCACGAAATCGGCCACGGCTTCGATGACCAGGGCTCGCAGTTCGATGGCACTGGCCAGCTGACCAATTGGTGGACCGATGAGGACCGGGCTTCCTTCGAGAAGCTGACCGCCAAGCTGGTGGACCAGTACAACGCGCTGTCCCCTTCAGAAGCCCCGGAACACAACGTCAACGGTGCACTGACCTTGGGCGAGAACATCGGCGACCTCGGTGGATTGGGCATTGCCTACAAGGCCTACAAGCTCGAGCTGGCGGCCCGCGGCATCCAGGAAGATGAAGTGATCGACGGTATCACCGGCGACCAGCGCTTCTTCTACTCCTGGGCCGAATGCTGGCGCACGCTGATCCGTCCGGAAACCGCGGTGGTGCGCGTGACCACGGACCCTCACGCACCCGGCGAATTCCGTTGCAACCAGGTGCCGAAGAACCTGGATTCCTTCCACGAGGCCTTCGGAACCAAGCCGGGCGATGGCATGTGGCTGGATCCGGCCGACCGCGTGGAAATCTGGTAAACCGCATCACCTAATGGATGGGGCAGGGGCAAAGCAGGCTTTGCCGCTGCCCCATCCTGCGTTGCGGGCCAAGAACACTGTGTAAGGCTGATCATGAAGGGCTTCAACTGCGCGCCATGACACGTAGAATGGACTATTGTGACTTCCGAAAATAATTCCGCACCGGCCCCAAATCCAAACGACCAGCGACAGGTGCGCGCCGATAAGCGCAACCAGCTGCTGGCCAAGGGCGAGGAAGCCTACCCGGTAGGCATTGCCCGCACCCACTCGTTGCAGGAAATCCGCGACAAGTACGAGCACCTCGAAGCCGGCGAGGAGACCGAGGACGTCGTCGGCATCGTCGGCCGCATCGTTTTCATGCGCAACACCGGCAAGCTGTGCTTCGCCACCTTGCAGGAAGGCGGCCAGAAGGGCGAAGGGGTTCGCCTGCAGGTCATGCTCTCGCTGGCCAACGTCGGCGAAGAGCGCCTGGCGCAGTGGAAGTCGCTCGTCGATTTGGGTGACCACGTATTCGTGACCGGCAAGGTCATCTCCTCGCGCCGCGGCGAGCTGTCCATCATGGCCGATGCCTGGGAAATGGCTTCCAAGGCCCTGCGCCCGCTGCCGGTGCTGCACGCCGACCTGAACGAAGAGACCCGCGTGCGCCAGCGCTACGCCGATTTGATCGTGCGCGACGAAGCCCGCGAGATGGTCTACAAGCGAGCCGCGATCATCCGCGCCGTGCGCAACACCCTGGAGAGCCGCGGCTACGTCGAGGTTGAGACCCCGATGCTTCAGCTGGTTCACGGCGGCGCTTCGGCTCGCCCGTTCAAGACCCACCTGAACGCCTTCGACCAGGAAATGACCCTGCGCATCGCCACCGAGCTGTACCTCAAGCGTTGCGTCGTCGGCGGCGTCGACCGCGTCTTCGAGGTGGGACGCATCTTCCGCAACGAGGGCGTCGACTCGACCCACTCGCCCGAATTCACCACCCTTGAATCCTACGAAGCCTATGCCGACCAGTACGTCATGGCCGACCGCATCAAGGAAATCATTCTCAACGCAGCTGACGCCATCGGCGCAGGCCGCACCATCGAGACCCCCAAGGGCACCGTCAACCTGGACGGCGAATGGCGCTGGGTCAGCGTCTACCCGGGCCTGTCCGAGGCTGTTGGCGTGGAGATCACCCCAGACACAGACGCATCGGTGCTGCGCGAGATCGCCGCGAAGCACGAAGTGAAGATCGATCCGGCCTGGGGAGCACAGAAGCTGGTCATCGAGCTGTTCGGCGAAATCGTCGAACCGACCTTGATCGACCCGACTTTCGTGTGCGATTACCCGCCTCTGGCACAGCCGCTGGCGCGTCCACACCGCTCGAAGCCGGGTGTTATCGAAGCATGGGACCTGATCATCGGCGGCATGGAGCGCGGCACTGCATTCTCCGAGCTAATTGATCCGGTAATCCAGCGCGAGCGCCTGACCGAGCAGTCCTTGATGGCTGCCGGCGGAGACCCAGAAGCAATGCAGCTTGATGAAGACTTCCTGCGTGCCCTGGAATACGGTGCACCGCCAATGGGCGGCATCGGCTTGGGCATCGACCGACTGGTTATGCTTTTCACCAACGTCGGTATTCGTGAAACTATTCTGTTCCCACTGCTAAAGCCGGAGGCATAAGAATGCCATATATTGAGGCGATCGTCCCGACAATCTGCCTGGCGCTGCTTTTCTGGTACGTGATGAAAGCTATTACAAACGCGGATCGAAAAGAACGCCAAGCTGAAGCTGAAGCTGATGCGCTAATTCAAAATCGCTCGGATTCAAATAATCCAGTAAACGAGAATTAGTCGTTCCTGATAGAACCTTGTGAATTCTGATGATAATTAGAATTTATCGTGCCTATTTGTATATGCTTGTTGTTTGAAATGGACTGATGGCTGAATGCCGATCCGTCCAGTACATTCAAGCTCGGAGGAATCCCTAAATGGCACGTCAGGTTCAAATTGCCCTGATCGACGATATTGATGGTAGCGAGGCAACTGAATCAATTGCATTCAGCGTCGCTGGTCAGCATTTTGAAATCGACCTGAACGACGAGCATGCTGCTCAGTTCCATGCAGCCATCGAGCCGTACATCGAAGCGGCTCGTTCGTCAAAGCAGACTGCAGCGAGCGAAGCTCCAGCAATCCGCGCATGGGCGAAGGAAAACAACATCAAGGTCAACGCACGCGGGCGCCTTAATGCAGAGGTTGTAGACGCCTACAACGCTGCAATGCGAAAGGGTGGTCGAGGCCGCGCGAAGTAATTCGCGAGGTTTTGCACAAGTCTCAAATAGGAGCCGGCACGCAATGCGTGCCGGCTCCTATTCTTATAACGATGTTCGTTATTCACGATGGATTTTCATTGAAGATTGCAATATTGGCGAACCAAGTAATTCGCATTATAAATTGCATGCCTATTGCTGATTCCCGGTAACGGGGAGCGGTATCGGTTATCCCTGTGGCGAACAAGGGAGCATTGCGGGCGCATGGTGCGTAGCATCGAATTATTGGTAAGCAAGGAGTGTGCCGAAGATGTTTGAGAGATTTACCGACCGTGCCCGCCGAGTTGTCGTGCTCGCCCAAGAAGAGGCGCGCATGCTCAACCACAACTACATCGGCACCGAGCACCTGTTGCTCGGTCTAATCCACGAAGGCGATGGCGTCGCCGCAAAGGCGCTCGAGTCGCTGAATATTTCGCTGGGTGCCGTTCGTGAGCAGGTTCAGGAGATTATCGGCAAGGGCCAGCAGGCGCCTTCCGGTCATATCCCGTTCACTCCTCGCGCCAAGAAGGTCTTGGAGCTCTCGCTGCGCGAAGCGCTGCAGCTGGGACACAACTACATTGGTACCGAGCACATCCTGCTCGGCCTGATCCGCGAGGGCGAGGGCGTCGCAGCCCAGGTTCTGGTGAAGCTTGGCGCCGACCTCGGTCGCGTGCGCCAGCAGGTCATCCAGCTGCTCTCTGGCTACCAGGGCGGCAAGGAAACCGCATCCGCTGGCGTCAGCTCGGGCGGACAGCAGGAAGGTACCCCTGCAGGCTCGGCAGTGCTCGACCAGTTCGGCCGCAACCTCACCGCAGCCGCCCGCGAAGGCAAGCTCGACCCGGTGATCGGCCGCGAGCACGAGATGGAACGCGTCATGCAGGTCCTCTCGCGCCGCACCAAGAACAACCCGGTGCTGATCGGCGAGCCCGGCGTCGGCAAGACCGCCGTTGTCGAGGGCCTGGCCCAGGCCATCGTGCGCGGCGACGTACCGGAAACCATCAAGGACAAGCAGCTGTACACCCTGGACCTCGGTTCGCTGGTGGCCGGCTCCCGCTACCGCGGCGACTTCGAGGAACGCCTGAAGAAGGTCCTGAAGGAAATCCGCACCCGTGGCGACATCATCCTGTTCATCGACGAGATCCACACCCTGGTCGGTGCCGGTGCCGCCGAAGGTGCCATCGATGCCGCGTCGATCCTCAAGCCGATGCTGGCTCGTGGCGAACTGCAGACCATTGGTGCAACCACCTTGGACGAGTACCGCAAGAACATCGAGAAGGACGCCGCGCTCGAGCGCCGCTTCCAGCCGATCCAGGTCAAGGAACCTTCGGTTGAGCTGACCACGCAGATCCTGCGCGGCCTGCGCGACCGCTACGAGGCGCACCACCGCGTGACCATTACTGACGGCGCGCTGCAGGCTGCCGCCCAACTGGCCCACCGCTACATTTCCGATCGCTTCCTGCCGGACAAGGCAGTTGACCTGATCGACGAGGCCGGCGCACGCCTGCGCATCCAGCGCATGACCGCGCCACCGGCACTGAAGGAAATGGACGAGGAAATCGCCACCGTGCGCCTGGAGAAGGAAGCCGCGATTGACGCGCAGGACTTCGAAGGTGCAGCCTCGCTGCGCGATAAGGAATCCAAGCTGATCGAGGCCCGCAACGAGAAGGAGAAGTCCTGGCGCAATGGCGACATGGACGAAATCTCCGAGGTGACCGAGGACCTCATTGCAGAGGTGCTTGCCAACTCCACCGGAATCCCGGTAGTGAAGCTGACCGAGGAAGAGTCCTCGCGCCTGCTCAACATGGAAGAAGAGCTGCACAAGCGCGTTATCGGCCAGGACTCGGCCATCAAGGCCATCTCGCAGGCGATCCGCCGCACCCGTGCCGGCCTGAAGGACCCGAACCGTCCAGGCGGCTCGTTCATCTTCGCCGGCCCGACCGGCGTGGGCAAGACCGAGCTGGCCAAGGCGCTGGCGGAGTTCCTCTTCGGCGAGGAAGACGCGCTGATCACCCTGGACATGTCCGAATACTCGGAGAAGCACACCGTTTCCCGCCTGTTCGGTGCCCCTCCAGGCTACGTCGGCTACGAAGAGGGCGGTCAGCTGACCGAAAAGGTCCGCCGCCGTCCGTTCTCCGTGGTGCTCTTCGACGAGGTGGAGAAGGCCCATGCGGACCTGTTCAACTCGCTGTTGCAGATCCTGGAAGACGGACGCCTGACCGACTCCCAGGGCCGTGTGGTGGACTTCAAGAACACCATCATCATCATGACCACCAACCTCGGTACCCGTGACATCTCCAAGGGTGTGTTGACCGGATTCCAGTCGGCCGCGGATACCAAGACCGGCTACGAGCGGATGCAGGCCAAGGTCCAGGAAGAACTGCGCCAGCATTTCCGCCCTGAGTTCCTGAACCGTGTTGACGACACCGTGGTCTTCCCGCAGCTGAACCAGGAGGAGATCGAGGAGATCGTCGACCTGTTCATCGCACGCCTGGCCAAGCGCCTGCAGGAACGCGATATCACCATCGAGCTGACCCAGGCTGCCCGCAGCCTGCTGGCCCAGCGCGGCTACGATCCGGCAATGGGTGCACGCCCGCTGCGCCGCACCATCCAGCGCGACATCGAGGACCAGCTCTCCGAGCGCATCCTCTTCAGCCAGATCGTTGCCGGCCAGAAAGTCACCGTGGACGTCGAGGGCGAAGGCGAGAGCCGCAAGTTCGTCTTCCACGCCGAAGGCGGCACCGGCCAGCTGGAAGGCGAGCCGGCACCGGCAGCCCTGGAAAGCTGAGCCGTTAGCGGAATCACCACTAGCCGTGGAACTGGGAAATCCAGTTCCACGGCTATTGGCTTTAATCCGCCCATGTCGTAGGGTCAACACATGAAGATGCGAAGAAAGGGGCAGCAGATGATTGCCGCATCCTGCCTCGCCGTCATGGCCTATTTGGCCCTGTACCTTTTCCTGCGGCCCGAGCTTCCGGAACAGCTGGTGCGCCACGCAGGAGCCGATGGCGCCGGATACAGCCCGACATGGCTGGTGATGCTCGTAATCGGCGCCGTGGCCACGCTCAGCATTGCCATCGGCATCATCGCGTACCGCGACTTCACCTCACTGGGGCACTGGAATCCCGGGCCGAAATCCATTGTGGTCTGCTTCATGGCAGCTGGATTCGGAATCCTCGGGCTCGGTGCCGCCATGCTGTTCACCGTCTTGGGTCAAGACGCCGCCCAGCTGGGCTCCTTGCCTGTCGGCATGGGGCTGATCGGTTTGCTCGGGGTCTTCGCGCTTTCTGCCGGGTTGCTGGCCAGGGCCCTGCCCAGGGCAGAGCAAGAGGCCCTCGATGACTGAGAGGCGATCGAGGCCCGCCTTGCCAGCCGGACTTAGCGGCCTACCGCCTTGGCGACCGGCGCGGCAAGCTTTTCCTCCAGCTGCTCATCAAGCGCGGTAATGGCGAATGACGCGGGCCAGAGCGTGCCCTCGTCGAGCTGCGCAACATCGTTGAAGCCGAAGGTCAGGTAGCGGGTGCCGAACTTCTTGGCATCCTGCATGAAGCACAAGATCTTGCCGTCCAAGGCGTAGGCTGGCATGCCATACCAGGTTTTCGGTTCCAACTCAGGAGCCGTGGAGGTGACGATCCGGTGCAGCTTCTCGGCCAGCACCTTGTCGTTTCCTTCGAAGGAAGCAAGCTTCTCTCCCACTTCACGTCGAGCCTGCTCGGCCTTCTCGGCCTTGGTCATGCGCTTCTTCGGAACGTGCACCTCAGCGGCGCGCTCTTTCATCGCGGCCTTCTCAGCGGCCGAAAAACCCTCTTGTTCAGTACTGCTTATGCTTTTCTCCCTAAACCGTTTGGCTGATACGGACCATATTTCCCGAAGGGTCGCGGAATGCGCAATCGCGCGGACCCCACGGCTGATCCATCGGCTCCTGCAGGACTTCAGCGCCCGAGGCACTCACGGTCTCGAACACCTTGTCCAGGTCGGTAGTGGAAAGCACCAGCGGACCGATGGTTCCCTTGGCTACCAGCTCGGCCAGGGCCTGCGCATCGGCGTCGGAGCGGCCGGCGCCCGGAGCCGAAAGCACCAAGCTGGTGCCGGTGCCATCGGAGCCCGCAAGCGAGACCCAGCGGAAGCCGCCGTTGGCGACATCTGAAATTACCGTGAAGCCCAGCGCATCGCGGTAGAACGCGAGCGCCTCATCTACATCGAGCACGGTCAACGGGACATGAGTGATTGAAATATTTGCCATGGCTCCAGCCTAGGCAGCGCCGCGCAGCTCGCGCTTCTTCAAAACTGCTCAGAATCTCTCGGGACGCAAAAGGATCTTGGCAATGCAGGCAGGGATCTGCCCCGTGGCAGAATGATCCCGTTCCCGGTAGGCGGACGGGGTTTCCCCAACCACTTCGGTGAAGCGTGTGCTGAAGGAACCCAGCGAAGTCCAGCCCACTTGCATGCAGGCATCAGTGACCGAGACTGACGCGCGCAGCAGATGCATGGCACGCTCAATGCGGCGGGTAAGCAAATAGGAATGCGGCGTCTCGCCATAGGCCCGCTTGAACTCCCTGGAAAAGTGCGCAGGAGACATGGACGCCCGCTGGGCCAATGCCGGCACATCCAAAGGCTCGGCATAGTTCCGATCCATCAGGTCCTTGGCACGGCGCAAATGCGCCAGTGCCTTCAGCGCTTCGGCATCCACCGGCTAACCCAGATTTTTCATCCGAGCTCCGACGGCCATCGAAATCCACTACCCAGTGATTTTCGGAGGCCGTCTGCGCTTCTGCCCACGCCAAAGAGCGCCGGAACCACCAGCGCTGAATGCCAGGCTCCACCGACCTGGGTTGTAATGACCTTTCGAAATCAAAGAAGCAACAGGGCAACCACCAGTTCAGGCGGCCAGCTCGCCGTGCCGCCACCGCTGGAACAACGCACCGATGCCCTCGTGCAACTGGCATAACAGCCGCGCTTCAGGCGCCTTCTCAGGGATCAGAAGCCGGCGTTGCCGGCCGCCAGAGACGACTTTCCCTGCCATTGAAAACAGCCGGTACCGCCACCGCTTCACATCCCAGACCGAAGCCTCATGGCCACCAGGCAGCACGGCCAGTTGCAGCCAGGCCACCAGATTCAGTGCGAGCATCGCCAGGACCGCCCACGCCTGGTTCGAGGCGAAAGACCAATACGGCAGCTTGCCCAACCCCGTGCTCTTCAGCGTCTTGATCCGGTTCTCGCACCGGCCACGCGCCCGGTGCCGGGCATCGAGGAACGCCACATTGAATCGCGGGCTGTTGGTCAAGAATGCGGTCACCCTGTTCCCGTCCGTATCGAACAAGGTCGCCTTCGCCCCAGGATGCAACGGCTCAGCCCGCAAATAGATCCTTGTCCCCGCAGGGTAGTCCTTCAACTCGATCACCTTGCTCGCGTCGATCACCCACGCATCATCACGCTGATCCCCGCCAGCGTTCAGCGCTGGTTCCCAGTATTTCTTCTCATCGATCCACCGGATGAACCGTTCCTTGATGACGGGTAACGAGTACGAGGTGGAGAACTGGATCCCCAACGAATCCAGGTAGTGCAAAAACTCCCGGGACGAACCGGCACTATCGGTACGGACCAGGATCTTCTCACCACGCAGGTTTCCGCGCTCGTCATAGAAATCATCAGGCAGCTGCGCCAACGCTTGGTTGAGCACCTCGATATGCGAGGCCGCGGAATTCGCTCCCCGATTGCCCGGGCGCAGGTGCACGGCGAGGACTTCACCAGTCCCATTCGTCTTTCCGTAGTCGGCCATGGCAATCATGGGCGAGAACCCGTACCCGCCTTTATACGTTCCTGCGCTGAATTCTTTTTCGGAGTGGACGTGCACTAAGGAGGCATCGATGTCGATGATCAAAGGATCAGCTGGCGTAGCCAGCCGGGCAGGATTCCGTGGCCCGGACGCGGCCCAAACTTTGGAGCGCAGGGTCCGGGTCATGGTGGCGAAGCCATAGGCGAAAGCGTCTGGTTGCTCCTTGATCCGGCTCATGAACCGGCTGACCGTGGCATCAGACGCCACTGGGCCGAAGAGTCCTGGTGCGGCGCGCAGCTGGTCAATGTCAGTGGCTTGCTCGCCGCCGGCGGCCAACGAGAGCGCCAGTGCTCCGAGGATTCTTCCTGACCGGTGGGCTGCGGTGGCTGGCACGAACTGGGAGAAACGGTCTTCGCAGACCCGTTGGAAGTCCAGTGCGTTCAGGAAGTTGCTGAGCACTGACAGGCCAGCATGGGAGACCAGGGACTGGCCGGTGAGTTGGGTCGAGAGAGCAGGGAAAACGTGGGTAGAATGGTGCATTGAAAAGGTGATCCTTCGATCTGGTGATTTAGAGCTTCGACAACTCCTATTTTTCCAGTTCAGGTCACCTTTTCTTCTTTTAAGTCAGTTAATGACTGCTGTCTTCATGAAATACCCGGGCTAACCTCGATTCCTGGCCCGCAGCACCAGGATTGCACCGAGCACAGTCGAGCACAGGTAGATCCCGATGACCGCGATCCAGCCCGCGGTGAATCCACCGGCCGATCCCACCAGCAGGCCCATGGCCAGCGGCCCGACGGTGAATCCGCCGAACTGGCCTGCCGAGACGATTCCGCTGGCGCTGCCCAAGCGGCTTGCCGGGATCGCACGCAGCAACCCCGCCATGAGCACCACCGAAACTCCCAGGGCCGAGGCGCCATGCAGGGCAACCACCAGCCAGAGCAGCGCCACCGAATGCATTTGCTGGGCCAGAAGGAAGCTGGCTCCGCCCGCAGTGGCCAGCGATGCCAACAGCAGCAGGAGCTTGGGCGCTGAAACCCCGCGGGCCATCATCTGCCCCCAGCCGACGCGGGCACTGACCCCAACGACTCCGGCCACCGCAGCGGTCAGGCCGCCGGCCACCAAGGAGAAATCCAGTTCGCGGACCGCAAAGAGCGCCAGATAGACATTGGTTGCCTGCACGCCGACGCCGTTGATGAAACCGAACAGGGCCAGCGCGAAAATGACGAACTTCGTCGAGGGGGCTGCCGCGGCGATCTGCTTGCCCGCACCTGCTTCCGGCCTTTTCGGTGCAGGCACGCTGAGCATGGGGGTGGCGCGGACTACTCGTACGGCGATGAGCGCGAGCACTGCGGCGAGTACCGCGCCAGCCAGCGACGCGCCATGCCAGCCGATGAACGCCGCCAGCAACGGGAACCCCACGCTGCCTACGAGCTGTGAAACCTGCACCCCTGACTGCTTGATGCCGGTCCAGGTGATGCGCTGGGCGCTGGGGACGCGCTGGGCAAGAATGCGGTTGGTGACCCCGTTGGGGAATGACTGCGCGAAGCCGGCCAGCCCGGATGCCACCAGCAGCAGGAGGTAGCCGGCGGGAATTGCCGCCAGGCCCAGCGCAACCGCGGTGGTGCCGAAAATCAGCAGCATCAGCCTGGTATCCGGTTGCCTGTCCGAGAACTTCCCGAAGACGGCGTTGCCCAGTGCGGCGCAGCCAAAGCAGGCCGTCGCCAGCAGGCCGAACTGGGATTCGGTGATTCCCAAATCCCTGATGACCAGGTCGCTGGTGGCGCTCAACCCGTAATTAAGCAGGGGAGCGATACCCACTGCGGAGAGCAGGATGGCAAGCAACCCGAATCCGGGGCGTGCTGTTCCAGCTGTCATCCTCGTCCTTGCTCCCGGGGCTTCAATGTTCAAGCTTATTGTGGCAGTTCTGCGTGCAGGATGTTCCTTCCAGGACATATCCAGCGACTTCTTCGATTCTGCAAACTGGGAGGCATAGGATCTAAACGTGAACTCTTTTACCGTCCGCCCAGCCAAAACCAGTGATGTCAACGCAATCCGCAATCTGGTGCGCCCCCTGGCCGAGGAACGAATCCTGCTGGATAAGGAAGCGGTCACCTACTACGAGTCCATCCAGGAATTCCTGGTAGCCGAGGATCCGGAGGGCAGCGTTGTCGGCTGCGGCGGCTTGCACGTCATCTGGGAGGACATCGCCGAAATTCGCACCCTCGCCACCTCCGATACGGTCCGCGGCATGGGGGTCGGGCACCTTTTGCTGGGAGAACTGCTCAAACGCGCCAAGGCTGTCGGGGTGTCGCGTGTTTTCTGCCTGACTTTCGAAGTTGCATTCTTCGAACGCCAAGGGTTCAAGGTGATGGCTGACCAGAGCGCCGTGGATCCCGCGGTGTACCAGGAGATCCTGCTCTCCCGGGATGAAGGCGTCGCTGAATTCTTGGACCTTGCACGGGTGAAGCCGAATACCCTGGGCAATACCCGCATGATCATTACGCTGGACTGATATTCCTACTCCATCCGGTCATAGCGGGCGCGGAACAGCAGGAAGACCGCGTAGCAAACCAGGCCAGCACCGATGGCAATCAAGGCAACGGGCCCGAAAGGCTGGTCCTGGATGGCCTTCAACGCGCCATCGATGCCGCTGGCCTCTTCCGGGTCGCGCTGCACCGTGGCCACGATGAACAACAGGCCAACTGCACCCAGGACTGCGCCCTTGGCCGGGTAGCCGAGCATGCCTGAGAACTTCACCGCGCGGGAAACCTCCTCGTTTCCAGAACCCCGCAGATCCTCCAGGAACTTCTTGGCGGCTCCCTTGTAGATGTAATAGCCGGCCATGACCAGCATGCCGAGGCCGATGGCGATCAGCAAGGCCCGGCCAAGGCCTGTCTGCATCAGTTCGCCGCTGAAGCTGCTGGCGGTCTTTCCCGAATCGCTGGGATTGCCCGCGGCGAATCGTCCAAAGGTGAATCCGACAGCCAAGAACGATATTGAAGTAGCCGCGGACTTGAGCCTTTCCTTCAGCTTCTTCTCGGGCAAGAAGGCCTGCGCCATGGACCACAGGCCCAGCAGCAGGGCGCCGATTGCGCAGATCCACAGCAGAACCATGCCGAAGGGCTGATTTGCCAGCGCGCCCATTGCTCCGCCCTGGTCGGCTTCCGCCTTGCGGCCGGCGGCGACAACAACTGCAAGGACTCCCAGGGTCGCATGGAGAATCCCGTTGGCGACGAATCCCAAGCGGGCGGCACCCTCGAACCAGGGATGCTCGGCTACGTGGCGAACCGTGCCGGCAGGGTCAACTGAAGCGTTCATGGGCTAAGCATAGGTACGCGCTGGCAGATAAAGCCAGCAGGCACCCGCGTGTTCTTTGCCGGTATCAGGAAGGCAGGCGGATGCCGTCATCCTCGGCGATCGCCAGGCCATCTTTCAGCAGCCCGGCCAGCGCGCGTTCACGCTGGTCCAGCGGAGACTGCAACCGTGCAAGTGCCACATATCCTGCGTGCGATTCCTGGGCCAGATCGGCCAGGAATGACTGCTGCGGCACCGCCTCCTCATGTTCGCGCAGAATCGCCATGATGGCCCCGCGGACCTGGCGATCGGTACCCTTCCAAGCCTGGCCTTTCGGGGTGTAGTGCGGTGCCGGTTGCCCGCCGGCAACCCAGGCGCACTGCTGGTACACCGGGCATTGCCCGCACTTCGGGCTGCGTGCAGTGCAGACCAGTGCACCGAGCTCCATCACCGAAACATTCCACAGATTTGCTGCCCGGTCATCTTCGGGCTGGACTTCCCTGGCCCGGGCGAACTCGCTGGCGCGCGGGCTTGGCTCGGGCAATGCCATGCCGCCAAAGAGCCGGGCATGCACACGGCGGATATTCGTATCCACGACGACTGTGCGCTCGCCGAAGGCGAAGCAGGCAATCGCGGCCGCGGTGTAGTCGCCGATGCCGGGCAAGGCCAACAGCTGCGCTTCGGTGCGCGGGACTTCGCCGTTGTATTCGGTGGTGATCTCCACGGCGGCGGCATGCAAGCGCTGCGCACGCCGCGGATAGCCAAGCCGTCCCCACGCCTTCAAAGCCTCGGACAGCGGCTCCGCGGCCAGATCCTGTGGCCGCGGCCAGCGGCGCATCCATTCTTCCCACACCGGCAGGACACGAACCACGGGGGTCTGCTGAAGCATGAACTCGCTGACCATGACTTCCCATCCGCTCACGCCAGGACGGCGCCAAGGCAGGTCGCGGGCGTTCTCTAGGTACCAGTCGTTGATGGTTTCGTGGATTTGCTGCACCCCACCACTCTAGGCCAGCGCACGGAAGACCCGGAATCCGAGGGGATCCAGTGGGGAACGCGATGCGCCCCGGATCCTACGCCATTACCGGGTTCGGGCAGTGCAATGAATTAGCCTTAAGCCATGAGCAACGCATCAGGGAGGAAACCATCGGCCAGCGTTTACCGGCGCCGGCGGATTACCGTGGCAGTACTTGCCCTGGTGCTCATCGGCCTGATCGTCTGGGGCGTCGTTGCCCTGGTGGGGGTCTTTGCCCCCGATGAGCAGGAAACTGCAGGCAATGAACCGACCGCCCAGCAGACACAACCGGTCCCTTCGCCATCGGCCGAGCCGGAAGAGGATGAAGATTCGGCCAAGATGTGCAGCGGCGAGGAGATCGAGGTTACCGCGACGACTGATGCGAAAAGCTACGCCTCGGACAAGAAGCCGACGCTTATTCTCGGCATCGAGAATGTTTCCAAGCGCGAATGCGAGGTGAACGTCGGAAGCACGCAGCAGGAGTTCCTGGTTTCCAGCGGTTCGGACCGCATCTTCTCCACGGTCGACTGCCTCGAGAACGCAGAGGACGTAATCCTGGCCTTCAAGCCCGGGCAGAAGGAGAATTCGCGCTTCACCTGGAACCGCGAGCGTTCGGCTCCCGGCTGCAAAGCGGTCAGCGTGCAGCCGCGTCCGGGAACCTACAAGTTCACCGCGGCTGTCGGCGACTTCGTCTCCGAGCCGGTGACCTTCACCCTGGAGTAAGCGACTAGATGTAGCGGTCCAGCAGCGAGGACTCGGCCATGCGGGCCAGGCCTTCGCGGATGGAACGTGCGCGCTGCTCGCCGACGCCTTCAATTTCCATGAGCTGGCTGGTTGATGCGGACATCAGCAGCTGCAAGTTGTCGAATGCCGCCACCAGGCGATCGCCGACCACCTTGGGAACCGTGCGGATCTGCGAGAGCAGGCGGTATCCCTTGGGGGTCAGCTGGTCGTCCTGGCCAATGCTGGAATGCGGGAACAGGATCTTGGTCAGCCCGTCGAGCTCGACCAGCTGCGCGTCGGACACTTCATGCAGCGTCTCCAAGGCATGCTCGATATCCAGGTCCTGGCCCTCGGCGTCGGAGTAGTCCCGCAGCAGCAGCTCGTTATCTGCCTGGATGCCGGAGAGCAATTCGGCATGCTGGGCTGCCAGCAGGCGCCCGTCGATGCCCAGCTCCAGCACGTAGCGGTAGATTTCCTCGCTGGTGCGGCGCAGCATCTCGGTGCGCTGCAGCACCGCCAGCACTTCCCGCGCAGTGGCGACATCCTCGATTTCCGCCGCAGACAGGGCGCTGGTGACCTGGTCCAGGCGGTGGCGGTATCGTTCCAGGGTGGCGATGGCCTGGTTGCCGCGGGCCAGCAGGCGCTCGGCAGGCTCGAGCACATGGCGCTCGCCGTCGGCATAAAGGGTGATGGTCTGCATCGACTGCGACACCGAAATCGTCGGGAACCCGGATTGCGCGGCCACGCGTTCCGCGGTGCGGTGGCGGGTGCCCGACTCCTGGGTTTCAATCTGCGCATCCGGCATCAGCTGCACGCCTGCCTGCAGGATCTGCCGTCCGTTACCATCCAGGATGATCGCGCCATCCATCTTGGCCAGTTCGCGGATGCGGGTAGGGGTGTATTCGGTGTTGATCCGGAAGCCGCCGGAGCTGATCGACTCGACGAGCTTGTCGTGACCCAGCACAATCAGGGCGCCGGTGCGGCCGCGCTGGATCCGCTCAAGACCCTGGGCGAGTTCGGTACCGGGGGCAATCTGGGCCAGAACGGCAAGGAATCCGGGGGTGGGGTGCGCTTTCAACTGGCGTCCTTTCGGCGGGCGGCAATAATCAAGTTTATCGGGTTGGCTTCTGCCGCTGGTTGAAGGCGATGTCCAGGGCCTGGGCGATATTCTCCACCTGGAAGACGCGGATGCCCTCGGGGATGTTCTTCAACGGTTCCGGGGTGGCAGGGGCCATCGCGAAGGAGAATCCCAGGCGCTGGGCCTCGGTGATGCGCCGCGAGATTTCCGGTACCTGCCTCACCTCGCCGGCCAAGCCGACCTCGCCGAAGGCCACGAAGTCCTGCGGCAGCGGGAACTCGTTCATCGACGAGGCCAGGGCTAGCGCGCAGGCCAGATCCGATGCCGGTTCGGCGATCTTGACGCCGCCCACCGTGGCGATATACGAGTCCATGGACGACAGGTCCATATGCGCGCGGGCCTGCAGCACCGCCACCACCATCTGCGCCCGTGCCGCATCCAGGCCGCTGGTGGCCCTGCGGGCGGCCGGGGCGTTGCTGCGCGAGAGCAAGGTCTGCACCTCGGCCACCAGCGGCCGGCGGCCCTCGAGGGTGACCGTGATGCAGGTGCCCGGTACGGGGTTGCGGGTTCGCGTGACGAACAGCTTGGAAGGATCGGTCAGCGATTCGATGCCGTCCTCATTCAGGTCGAAGCAACCCACCTCATCTGTGGCGCCGTAGCGGTTCTTCAGCGCGCGCAGGATGCGCAGCCGCGAATGCTTCTCGCCATCGAACTGGCAGACCACATCCACCAGGTGCTCGAGCAGCCGCGGGCCGGCGACCGACCCTTCCTTGGTGACGTGGCCGACCATGATGGTGGACATGGCCCGGGTCTTGGCCGCGTTGATGATCGAGGCGGCGACTTCGCGGACCTGGGACACGCCGCCGGCGGCGCCGTCCACCTCTGCCGAGGAGAAGGTCTGCACCGAGTCCAGGATCAGCAGCTGCGGATCGATCTCCTGGATCTGCCCCAGCGCCAGGGCCAGATCGGTTTCGGCTGCCAGGAACAGCGTATCGGCGATGGCGTTGATGCGTTCGGCGCGGGATTTGACCTGCGCGGCCGATTCCTCGCCGGTCAGGTAGAGCACGCGCAGGCCGGTCTGCGCCGCTTTCGCTGCGACGTCCAGGAGCAGCGTGGACTTGCCTACGCCGGGTTCTCCGGCGAGCAGGATCGCGGCTGCCGGGACCAGTCCGCCACCGAGCACGCGGTCCAGCTCGGAGACACCGCTGGGGCGGAAGGCGGCTTCGGAGCCGTCGATCTGCGCGATCGGCTTGGCCGGGTGGGCGACTTTGGCCGCGGCCACGGTGCGCGCCGAGACCACACCCACTTCTTCGACGGTGCCCCAGGCCTGGCATTCGCCGCAGCGGCCCACCCATTTGATCGTGGTCCATCCGCATTCGGAGCATTTGAACGATGCGCTGGATTTGCTGCGGGTGGAAGTTTTGGCCATGGCTCAATGCTATCGAGCCATGCGGACATTTTTGTTCAGGAGAGCTTGGGCAGCACTTCGATGGCTTCCTCGTGCACGCGGCCGGCTGCCTCGAGCAGATCCACCACCATCGGGCGCAGCAGTAGGACCAGGCCTTCGCCCTGGAGCCCTTCGACGCCGAGGGCGCGCGGATCCAGCTGGGCGGCGACTCCTTCCAGCTGCTGCTGGGCGGACTTCTCGTATTTGCGCTGGCCCGCCACCGTGGTCTCGCGCACCGAGTGCGCCAAGGTGTTGACCGCCTCGGACAGCTCGCGCATCAGCGGAGCCAGGGTTTGCGCGCCTTCCGGGGTCAGCGCGCTGTTACTGAGCACGGAAGCCAGCCGCCGGGCGAAAACCCGCGAGTTGCGGGCGGCCCAGTCGTAGTGGTTGAAGCGCTTGGACAGCCGGTTCAGCTCGTGGCGGTGGCGCCGCCCGGCGGGGGAAATCGTGGCGATTTCCTTGGACGCGCGGAAGGCGGCTGGCAGCTTGTCCAGATGCTTCTGGGTGCCGCGTGCCTTGATCAGCGCGTGGAATGCGGAGCGCCGGTCATCGTCGCGGATGGCCCAGGAGCATTCCAAAAGCGCTTCGGAAAGCTCCTTGAACAAATCCGATAATGCGGAAACCGGACTGCGCCTCGGGTCGGTGGGCCAGAAAATAATGACCAGCAGGGCGAGCAGGGAACCGGTCAGGGCATCGATGGAACGGGCAAATGGGCCGTCGGCGCTGATCGGCAGCAGCACCACCAGTGCCGATTGCATACCCAGCTGGGTGGAGAAGATGGCACCTGAATCCAGGTAGCGGGCTATGACCAGGCTGAGCGACATCACCAGCGCGGCCTGCCAGATACCCTGCCCGAACCAGTGCATGAGGGTGTCGCCCAGGGCCACGCCGAGGGTGCATCCCAGGGCGACCTCGGCAGTTTTGCGCACCGTGGTGGAGGCGCCGAAGCCCAGGGAAACCAGTGCGCTGGTGGCCGCGAAAATCGGCTGGGAATGCCCCCAGATGCTTTCGGCGATCCAGAAGGCGCCGATTGCGCCGAGGGTCATGCGCAGGATTCGAGGCAGGGAATTGCGCGAGCGTATCAGCCCGGCGCGATTGCGCTGGGATAAGAAGCCCAATACATGCGCTGGCATGCGCTTGGCCTTCCGTGTAGTTGCCATGGCTTCAGTCTTCCATGTGTTCGGTCCCAGATGGCAGAAGCTGCCGGGATATTGCGCTGGTGAGCAGGATCACCTGCCTGTGGACAAGTTGTTAACCTTCTGTTCACCTTCGCCGGGGAAGCTGGTTACTTTCGATCCTTAACGTCGTAGATGAAGCGGAGAGAAGCCGCTGAAAGTTTTACATCGATCTACCAACATGGGGAGTAAATCTCGTGAAGCTCAACCGCTTTGGCAGCGCAGCTGCCGTTCTTTCCGTCGCAGCACTCGCACTGACCGCTTGCGGCTCGGATAACCCAACCGCCGCTGCCGGTTCCGAAGGCGCGGAGACCACCGCAGGTTCCGGCGTTACCGGCACCCTGACCGGCATCGGCGCATCCAGCCAGAACTCGGCCATGGAAGCATGGGCCACCGGCTTCAAGGCTGCCAACCCGGACGCCAACGTGCAGTACTCGCCAGACGGCTCCGGCGCAGGCCGCGAAGCATTCCTGGCAGGCGGCGCGCAGTTCGCCGGCTCGGATGCCTACCTGAAGGAAGACGAGGCCGCCAAGGCCAAGGAAGTTTGCGGCCCAGAAGGCGCATTCAACATCCCGGCTTACGTCTCGCCGATCGCGATCGCCTTCAACCTCGAAGGCGTTGAAGAGATCAACATGGACGCAGCCACCATCGCCAAGGTGTTCAAGAAGGAAATCACCAAGTGGAACGATGAGGCCATTGCCAAGCAGAACCCGGACGTGGAGCTGCCTGATACCGCAATCACCGTTGTGCACCGCAACGACGAGTCCGGCACCACCGAGAACTTCGTCGAGTACCTGAAGGCCGCAGCGGCTGATGTCTGGACCTACGATGTCTCCGGCGACTGGCCAAGCGACATCCAGTCGGAGAACGCCAAGGGCACCTCCGGCGTGGTTTCGACCACCACTTCGACCAACGGCGCCATCACCTACGCTGACTTCTCCGCAGTGGGCAACCTGTCCACCGTGAACGTCAAGGTTGGCGATGAGTACACAAAGATCTCCGCCGAGGCAGCTGCCAAGGCCCTCGAGACCGCAACCCCGGTTGAAGGTGCGGCCGAGAACGACCTGGCCCTGGATCTGGAGCGCGACACCACCGAAGCGGGCACCTACCCAATCGTCCTGGTTTCGTACCACATCTTCTGCAGCAGCTACAAGGACCAGGCAACCGCTGATCTGGTCAAGGCCTTCGGCAACTACGTCATCTCCGAAGACGGCCAGAAGACCGCCCAGGCTTCGGCAGGCAACGCCCCAATTTCGGCATCCATCGCCGAGAAGGCCAAGAAGTCGATCGACGGCATCACCGTCGCCGAGTAGTACCCCGCCGGGCAACCGGCAACAGGTGCGGGTGGCCGAACTCAACCACCCGCACCAGCAGTACCCCTCCACCCCCGCAGTGAAAACTGCATCACCCCCGTTTCGTAAAGGCTCTAGCCATGACTACCAATGCTTTGACAAGCAAGTCATCGACTTCCGGCCGCGCTGGTGACAAGGTCTTCTCCGGCGCCGCACTGGCTGCCGGTGTCCTGATCCTGATCACGCTCTTCGCGGTCGCGGTCTTCTTGCTGATCCAAGCCCTGCCGACGTTCTTAGCCGATCCGGCTGAGATTTCCGGCGGCGAAGGATTCTTCGCCTACATCTGGCCGATTGTCATCGGCACCGTTATCGCAGCGGCTATCGCGCTGTTGATCGCCACCCCGATCGGCATCGGCGTGGCACTGTTCATCTCGCACTTCGCTCCACGCAAGGTCGCCGGCCCGCTGGGCTACCTGATCGACCTGCTCGCCGCGATCCCCTCGGTGATCTACGGCGCGTGGGGCTACATGGTGCTCGCTCCGGCTCTGGTTCCAGGCTACGAATGGCTGGCCAAGAACCTGGGCTTCATCCCGCTCTTCGAAGGCCCGGCCAGCCAGACCGGCAAGACCATGCTCACGGCCGGCATCGTGCTGGCAGTGATGGTGCTGCCGATCATCACTTCGCTGAGCCGCGAAATCTTCCTGCAGACTCCGAAGCTGCACGAAGAGGCCGCCCTCGCCCTGGGTGCAACCCGCTGGGAAATGATCACCACCGCGGTGATCCCCTTCGCCCGCCCTGGCATCATCTCCGCCGTCATGCTGGGCCTGGGCCGCGCCCTGGGTGAAACCATGGCCGTCGCGCTGGTGCTTTCCACCGGCAACCTGATCCCATCGCTGATCAAGACCGGCAACCAGACGATCGCCGCGGAAATCGCCTTGAACTTCCCTGAGGCCTTCGGCCTGCGTCTGGCAGAGCTGATCGCCGCCGGCCTGGTCCTGTTCCTGATCACCCTGGTCGTGAACATGATCGCTCGTGGAATCATCGCCCGCCACAAGGAATTCTCGGGAGCCAACTGATGAGCACCATGACAACCAACCAGAACAGCACCTCGGGCAAGCCGACTCCACCGGTGCGCAAGCGCAACTCCCTGGCCAAGGGCAAGCTGCCGAAATGGGCCATCTGGGCGATCGCCGCAGGCTCCATCATCATCGGCGCGGCAGCGTCCACGCTGACCGGTTTCAACGTGGCCTCCTTCGCCATCTACTCCGCGATCATCTTCCTGGTGGCCGCCTCGGTAATCACCACCGTTGCCGAAGGCAAGCGCCGCGGCAAGAACGCGATGTGGACCTACCTGATCTACGCCGCCTTCATCGTGGCAGTGATCCCGCTGGTATCCGTGCTCTTCACGGTGCTGGAAAAGGGCATGCCGGGCATGAACAGCCACTTCCTGTTCAGCTCCATGAACGGTGTGACCGGCGCGGTGGACAACGAAACCGTCGCCAATGGCACCCCGGTGGTCGGCGGCGCGTACCACGCGGTGATGGGCACCTTGCTGATCACCCTGTGGGCTACCCTGATCTCCGTTCCGGTTGGCATGCTGACCGCTGTCTACCTGGTGGAATACGGCCAGGGCAAGGCGCTGTCCAAGGCGATCACCTTCTTTGTCGACGTGATGACCGGCATTCCCTCGATCGTCGCCGGCCTGTTCGCGGCGGCCTTCTTCGGCATGATCCTGGGCCCGAACGCCCGCATGGGCATTGTCGCAGCGGTCGCGTTGAGCGTGCTGATGATCCCGACGGTGGTCCGCTCCACCGAGGAAATGCTCAAGATCGTCCCGAACGAGCTGCGCGAGGCATCCTACGCACTGGGCGTGCGCCGCTGGCGCACCATCTTGAAGGTGGTCATCCCGACCGCGATCTCCGGTATCGCCTCCGGTGTCACCCTGGCCATCGCCCGCGTGATCGGCGAGACCGCACCGATCCTGGTCACCGCCGGCATCGCAAGCAACATCAACCTGAACGTCTTCGCGAACTGGATGTCCACGCTGCCGACCTTCATCTACTACCAGATCCTGACCCCGACCAGCCCGACGAACATCGACCCATCGGTGCAGCGCGCCTGGGCCGCAGCCCTGCTGCTGATCCTCATGGTGATGGCGTTGAACCTCCTCGCCCGCCTGGTCGCTTCGATCTTCGCCCCAAAGAAGGGCCGTTGAGCCTAGGCTCCGGTCCGGACAAACCCAAACTTTTTCAAGGATTACATCATGGCAAAACGCATCGACGTGAATGACCTGAACGTCTACTACTCCAAGTTCCTCGCCGTTGAAGGCGTCTCGATCAACATCGAGCCGAAGTCGGTCACCGCATTCATCGGCCCATCGGGTTGCGGCAAGTCCACCTTCCTGCGAACCCTGAACCGCATGCACGAGGTTATCCCCGGAGGCCGCGTCGAGGGCCAGGTCCTGCTGGACGGCGACGACCTGTACGGCGCGGGCGTGGACCCGGTGACCGTGCGCAGCCAGATCGGCATGGTCTTCCAGCGTCCGAACCCGTTCCCGACCATGTCCATCAAGGACAACGTGCTGGCCGGCGTGAAGCTGAACGGCAAGAAGATCTCCAAGTCCGACGCCGACGCGCTGGTGGAGAAGTCGCTGCGCGGGGCGAACCTCTGGAATGAGGTCAAGGACCGCCTGGACAAGCCGGGCTCGGGTCTTTCCGGCGGCCAGCAGCAGCGACTGTGCATCGCCCGCACCATTGCGGTCAAGCCTGACGTGATCCTGATGGACGAGCCGTGCTCGGCACTGGACCCGATCTCCACCCTGGCCATCGAGGACCTGATCAACGAGCTGAAGAACGACTACACCGTGGTGATCGTGACCCACAATATGCAGCAGGCCGCCCGCGTGAGCGACAAGACCGCGTTCTTCAACATCGCCGGCACCGGCAAGCCGGGCAAGCTCATCGAGTACAACGACACCGCAGCCATCTTCTCCAACCCGGAGCAGAAGGCCACCGAGGATTACGTCTCCGGACGCTTCGGATAAAGATTTCGGATACCGCCGCTCCTTGAGCCGGCGGTAGACGGACCGGAAGGGGGGTCTTCCGGGGATCCTGGAGGGGATCACCGCCAGCGGCGCACCGATTGCGGTGCGCCGCTGCACTTTAACCATTCACGTAAAGCACCCTTGACTGTAAAGCGACCTTGTCAGTAAAGTGAGGTTTACATTTATCGGAAAGGGGATAACGGTGGATTCAAAAGAGTCAGTTGGTCAAAGCAAGTGGGGCCGTTCGCGATTCGGCGGATCGACAGCCCTGCTGATCATCCTGTCACTGCTCGGGGGGCTGGTCCTCTGCGCTGCCATGGCGCTGATCTGGTTGACATTCGGCCCCGAGGCCGATCAGCAGCGCAAGATGCTGGCCGGGCTGGTCTTTGCACTGATGACGCTGCCCGCTGCCTCCGCCTTGTGCTGGGTATTCATGCTGGACAGGGATACCCTGGCCGGAGCCGTGCGGGATCCGGACTCATCCATCGAGGGAAAATGGTACGAAAAGGCGGTTTTCGGAGCATTTCATGATCTGATCGCCCTGTGCGGGCTAGGCGCCATGGCGCTGGGCTTGCTGCGCATTGACGTAGATCCGGTGATGCTGCTTGTCGGGGTCGTTCTGCTGGCTGCCGTGGACGTGCTCGTGCGCTACCTGGTGATCAAGAAGGTGGAAGGCTGATGCACAAGCGCGATTCCGATTCCCGCGCCGTAGCATCGGCCCGCTCGCGCTTCGTGCAGCCGAGTAAGCGAGCCGAAAGCTAGTGGAGAACAACCTCAGCGAATACCGCAAGGAACACGGGTTCTCCCAACAGGCGTTGGCGGACCTGCTTGGCGTCTCGCGGCAGACGATTATCTCACTGGAAAAGGGCCGTTACGACCCGTCCTTGCCGCTGGCCTTCAAGCTTTCAGCGGTCTTCGGGTGCAAGATCGAAGACCTCTTCATTCCAGGTGAAGACTAGGCGTTGCCCAGCAGCGGGTGCACCGCCAAGGTCAGGATCGCGCCGCAAGCAACGCAGGCCACCGGGGTCAGCACCCAGTGCAGCAGCACCTTGGTGACATTGCGCCACACCACCGATTCGAAAGCCTGGTTATTGCCGGCGCCGACGATGCCGCTGGTGACCGCCTGCGTGGTGGACAGCGGCAGGTGCAGGACCAGCGAGCCGAGGAACAGCAACGCCGCGGCAACTCCCTGGGCGATCATGCCGCGCAGCGGATCGAAGTTCACCAGGCGGCGGCCGAGCGTGTAGGTGATGCGCCATCCGCCCAGCAGCACGCCGAGGCCCAGCGCCGTGCCGGCGGCCAGCTGGATGGCCCAGGTCACGGGTCCCGGGTCCATCGCATGCCCGGTGATCAGCACCAGTGCGATCATCGCGCCGGTGCGCTGGCCATCTTGCAGCCCCAGCCCCAGCGCTACCGCGCAGGCGGCAATGGCCTGGCCTGCGCGCGAGCCGTTGTTGACCGAACGCGAGGAATTATGGCGCATCAGCCAGGTCGCCGGAATCACCAGCACATAGGACAGCAGGTAGGCAATCACCGGGGTGATCAGCAGGGGCAGCAGCACCGAGCCGAGCAGCAGCCCCCAAGCGCCGGATACCGACAGGTCGCCCATGAAGGCCGAGGCGCCGCTGGCGCCCACCAGGCCGGAGAGCAACGCATGGGTGGAACTGACCGGCAAGCCGCGCCACCAGCAATACAGGCCCCAGGCTCCGGCGGTCAGCAGGCCGCAGATCAGCAGCTTCAGTCCGACGACGCCATCGGGGACGTTGAAATTCAGCTTGTCCACCAGCGCCACGCTCAGCCCCGAGGTGGCCAAGGTGCCGAGGAAGGCGAATACTGCCGCCACGGAGACCGCGACGGCCGGGCGCAGCGCCCTGGTGCGCACCGAGGCGGCTACGGCGGTGGAGGCATCCCTGAAGCCGTTGAGCACGCCATAGCCCAGCGTGAGGACGATCGCGATTCCGGTGAGGACCGAAAGGATGGTCATGTCCCTAGGACTCCTTCACCAGCACGCGACCGAGGTGGTCGGCAAACTGGCGCAGGGTGTTGGCCGTGAGCATCAGGTGGTCGGCCACGCGCTGGTGGCGGTGGATGGTGCCCGCCTTGGCGAACTTCGAGATCTCGTTGACCCACACCAGGTGGGTGCGCGCCGCGCGCTTGGAGAACTGCAGCATCTGCAGCCAGTTGTCCTCCAGATCATCGAGGTTGTGCAGGCGCTGGACCGAATCGGAAGCCAGCTCGGCCAGCTGCGAAATGAGTTCGAGCTGCTCCGAGGAACGCTCGGAGAGCGGGGTGGAGCCAACGGTCATGATCAGCTCGCCGGTGCCGCGCAGCTGCTCCATGGTTTCGTGCAGCAAGCGCGAGAGGGTGTACATGTCTTCGCGGGGCAGCGGGCTGATATAGCTGGTTCGAAGGTGGGTGAGCACCGCGTGCACCAGGTCGGAGGCCTCGGCTTCCGCGGCGGCCAAATCCCGCAGCTGATCTGCACGGGTGTCGGGTGAGCCGATCATTTCGGCGACATTGGCAACGGAGGTGCGAATGGTCGTCGCCAACCCACACAGCAACTCGATGCCGCGCGAGGCGGAGGGAAAGATCTGGAACTTCACGTTTTGGCGCACCATTCGATTCGACTGCTATTGGAACCAACGCAGAACAGTTTACGACGCGGAAGTGAACGCCGGGTACTTGATGGTGCCGGACCGGGAACGCCTCTCGGCGGAAGGCCGCTCGAAGCGGCAGAATTTTGGAGCCCGGGGTTACCAGCAGCCCGGCACCGGTATCTAGTGTTCTCGCCTGACCGGTGCGCTGTCAACCGCCGGGGCGGTGCTCGTGCGGTTTCTCACGCTACCGGCGAAGGCCCTTCTCTGCTCCGCTCAGGCAGAGCAGCGCGCAGCAGAACCAGATCGCGCCAGCTGGACCCAACCCGGCGGCTACAGTGCTTGAGATAACCGGCAAAGCTACTTGTCCGACGCGGTTTCCCATGAGCCTGACGGCCAATGCGGCACCGCGGTCCATCGCCGGCACCGACGTGGAAATCATCGTCATGGTCATCGGCTGGCCCAGTCCCAGGAAGAAGCCGCCGACCAGCAGCGCCGCCCCAGCGGCCCAGAGCGAATCGATGAACGCCGGCGCCAGGGCGATGGCAATGCCCGAAGCCCACAAGCTGGTGACCAGCAGGTGGTTGCGTTCGAAGTGGGCCGAGAGCTTCGGGATGAATAGCCGCGAAATAACTGAAGCGAAACCTCGAATGGCCAAAAGCACACCAACATTTTCCGGTGTGACGCCATGTTTCTCCGCCACCAGCGGCAAGAATGCGGTGAGGATGTCCAGCATCGCCAGCAAGGTCATCGAGGCGAACATGTGCGAGGCCATGCCCTTGATGCGCAGCACCGAGGGAATGGAGGCCTTGGACTTCGGCGGACGGGTCTGCGACGCCGTTTTGGAGATCCTCGGCTGCCAGCTCGGAAGCAGGAAGGGGACAGCCAGCAGCGAGCACCCGGCGGCAATCCACAGCGACAGGCTGATATCGGCAACGCGCTCGGCGGAGAGCGCGTCGGTGTCGGAGCCGAGCACCATTCCGCCGATCAGCGGCCCGATGAATTGCCCAGCGGCATAGGCCGCAGTGAACCAGCCGAACCCCTTGTCCAGATCGCTGTCGGGGAAGAACCGGGCAATCGACGATTGCCCTCCAATGGTGAACATCAGGTGCCCAAGCCCCAGCACGGCGCTGGCCAGCGCCACGGTCAGGGCATTTGGCGAGAAGTTGATGCCGATGCCGCCGGCGGCCAAGAGGGCGACGCCGGCAACCATCAGGAACCGGATCCTGCGGATGCGCGAACTGACCCGGCCCAGCATCATCGCGGTGAACAGCGGAAGGATCGCATAGGCGGCAGTCACCACGCCGACGGTAAACGCGCCGGAGCCGAAGGAGATGAGCTTGTAGGTGGTGACCGGCCGGATGAGGTTCAGCGCTGTTTGGGATAGCAGCGCCGTCGCGATCAAGATCAGCAACCAGCGTACGAGTCCTGAAGAGTTGGTCCTCGATGCGGCGCCCACACCCACCTGCCTAGAACTGAGGGGTAACTTCCTCAATCCATCCTAATGGCGCGGGAGCGCCTTTCAGTCCAATGCGTCCTGGCGCCACAGCCGGGCGCAGACTTCCAGATCAGCGGCCGTAGCCGTCAGCGCCTTGGCCTGCTGGGTCAGCTTCGTTCCCCGGTCGCTGTTGGAGAAATCTGCGGCATCGGCATGCTCGGTCATGCCAAGGGCCACGACCCGGCAATAGGCGGCAGTGCGTTCCAGGGCGTGTGCGAAGTCTCCGTTGAAGGCGCCGGAGAGAATCGACCCGGTCATCTTCTTCATTTCTTCGGCGGTCGGCGGTTCAGCCACCCCGGCGACGATGCGTTCGACCTGGGCACGGTGGGCTCCTGCCTGGAACCGTGCCGCGTGCACTTCCGGCTTGCCCATGGTGGCCGCGCGTACCGCATACAGGCGCCACAGCGCGCCGGGCAGGGAGTGGGCGGGAGCTTCGCTCCACAGCTCAGCGAGAACTTCCAAGCCCTCTTCCTCGGCAACGGCGATCAGCCGGCGTGAAACTTCGGGGTCGTTGTTGGCAATGCCGCGTTGCACGAAAGCCTGGGCGGACAAATGGGCGGCCTCGGAGACGCGCGCCGGGTCAGCGCCTCCTTCGTAGGGCTCGAAATCTTCCGGGGCGAAGGGGCGTGGCTTGTGATGGCGGAATCCCGCATCCTGGGCAACTTTTGATCCTGCACGTGCACCTCTCATGCGCTCCAGAATACTCGCTGAACCTGAGTTCTTTGCCAACAGGTGATTTAGCTTGCAACCCCCAAGATCAAGCGGGAATTACGGGCTACCACGGTGCGGAATGCGCCGATTAATGATCATGCCGGTCCATCAGGTAGTATGGATTTTGGCCTTGTGCCGTGCGCCTTTAGCTCAGCTGGTAGAGCACTGGACTTTTAATCCATTGGTCGCGGGTTCGATCCCCGCAGGGCGCACAGAACGCCCCTCCTGGTTTGGAAGTATCCAAGCCAGGAGGGGCTGCTTTTTTAGCCGGGAATCACTGAACCCAACTCTTCGGGTTTGTGCCCGCCAGCCATCGAGGCAGGCAGCCAGCGCGCGGCGGACGACCGGAACGAAATCCATCGAGTCGTCGACGGTGATCCGATGCAGCAGCGCGCCGTCGAGCGTGGCCATGATGAATCCCGTGCAGCCCAGAGGGTCTTTGGCGCCCAGCGCGGCCAGTGTCGCGGTTGTCCAGTTTTCGAAGATTTTCCGATTGTCCTTCAGTGGCGCGACGAGTTCCGGGGAATGCGTCAGGTCGATGAACAGCGTATAGCGCGCGAGCGTACGGGTGCGGAAGGGCCCGCTTTGGACTTCCAGAAGCCTGGTGAAGGCTTCCTCGGCCGCCTCCCGGTCAAGCAGCGGAGCGGCCTGCTCGAAGTCTTCGCGCTCACGTCGCGCCAGATGCGAAGCGACGCCCTCGATCAGCGCCTGGCGAGTGCGGAAATAATTCGAGGTGGATCCTTGCGGCAACCCGGCGGTGCGGTCGATGCGCGCGTGGCTCAACGCCCTGACTCCCTGTTCGCCGAGGATCTGGAGCGCGGCGTCCAGCGACCGTTCTATGCGCGGCCGGCCGCAAGACGCCGAGCCGACGCACTTGCACTGCCGTCCCGAACCTGACCCGACGCGGGCACCGGATACGGGATGGAGCGACCATTCAGGACCTTCACGCTCCCTGCTATTTGGGCTCGATGACGAGCTGGCATGGTTCGCATGGATTGAGCTGTGGCGGGGATGCAGCATGAAAACACAAAACCAGGCCATGCCAGACATGCCGGCGGCGCAGGGCGTCAAGCACGAATATGTCGAGCTTGCCGACGGGCACATGCATGTGGCAACCATGGGGGCCGGCGCGCCGGTGCTCCTTCTGGCAGGATTCGGCCAGACGTGGTGGGAATGGCGAGAGGTGATGCCCGCCCTTGCGGCCGCCGGATACCGTGCCATCGCCCCGGACCTGCGCGGCGAAGGCTGGAGCCAGCTGCCGTACCGGAACATCGACCGGACGAGCCGGTACCGGGACCTGCTTGAGCTGCTGGAACGGCTCGGATTGGGCACGGTACGCATGGTCAGCCACGACATGGGGGCGATTTCCGCATTCCAGCTGGCTTTGGCGCATCCGGGATGATCCAGAGCCAGGTCATGATCGCCGTGCCTCCGCTGCAGATGCGCTTCCAGCTGGGCATGGTGCCCGGCATGCGGCACCTATGGCACTAGGAAGCACTCTCGACACCCGGCCTGGGCCCATGGCTCATGCGTTCTGGACGGATGACCCGCCACTTCTTCTCACCGGTCTTCAGGGTGAAACCGCTGGACCCCGACGTATTCGAGCAGTATGCCTCGGTGATGCGCTGCGAAGCCAACGCCCGAGCGACCGAACTGCTGTGCCGCCGGATGGCCCTGCACGGGCTGGGAAGGATCATCAGCGGAAAGTACCGCGCGGACCGGCTGGCCATGCCCACGCTGTTCGTCTTCGGCGCCGATGACGCCGGTTTCCCGCCGGCTATCACGCAGCGGATTTTCTCCGACACCACCCGTTACGGTACTGACGTGAACCTGGCGACGATCGATCACGCAGGGCATTTCGTCGTGGACGAGCAGCCTGCTGCGGTTTCTGCGGCGATCATCGGCTTCTTCACTGCGCTGGGAAAATAGCTGCAGCAGCAGTTCCAGGTCCTCGGCCGGCGGGCGTCCTCAGACGTCGGCCAGGAACTTCTTAATGCGCTCCATCACCAGTGCGCGGACCTGCGGGTCGTGGGACGGAAGGGAACTGTCGGTGAACAGGTGCTTGTCGCCGGGATAGGTGAACAGCTCGGCGAGCCCTTCGCCCTCGTTGCTGGCGAAGCGCTGCGCCGCTTCCAGATCGCCTTCCTTCGCGAAGAACGGATCCTGGTCCATGCCGTGGATCTGCACCGGCACGCCTTCCGGCCACGGCCCGAAACTCCACTGGGCTTCCAAGTCCACAAAGGATTCCAGCAGGACCGCGGCGACGGCGCCGGGTCGTTGCTGCGCGCATTGCTGGGCCAGCGCGGCGCCCCACGAGGTGCCGATGTATACCAGCTCTTCGGGCAGGTTCTTGAACAGCTTGTCCACGCGCTGCTGGATCTTGTCCTCGCCGACCTTGTTGGCCAGCTGGATGCCGGCTTCCACGTCCTTGGGAAGCTTGCCCGCGAACAGGTCCACCGGGTGCACCGTGTGGCCGGCCGCGCGCAATTCTGCGGCCATCTGCTGCACTCCAGGGGTCAGGCCCTGGACGTGATGGAAAAGAACGATCGTAGCCATGGGTGCTCCTATTGGTTGCTAGCGTTCGTCGACCAGGTTCTCAATGCGCCGCGGCAGGTGCTCAATGGCCACGTCCCAGCCGGGCATCTGGCTATTGATTTCCACGCTGTATCCCTCAACCAGCATGAATTCTGCGCAGGTAAGTGCTTCCTGACCGGATCCCGTTTCATAGATGAAGGCGCGTTTGATGTCCTGCCAGAGCAGGGTCGCGGACTGGTCGATCACGAGGCCGGTGTTGACGACTTCGACGGTGCGCTGGGGGTAGGACATGTTCAACTTGCTTTCGGGGTCCTCGGCGGTGTGCTTTGAACAAGTCTAAACCGGCAGCACACCGCCGTGGGGTTATCAAACCGGATTCGGATAGGACTTCGCCAAGGTTCCCCCGGGACCGGTTTCCAGCAAATAGTCCAGATCCAGCTGCGACAGGAAATGCTGATCGTGGCTGACCACCAGCAACGCACCTTTGTAGGCGCCCAGTGCCTCGCTGAGCTGGCGCACGCTGTCCACATCCAGATTATTCGTGGGCTCGTCGAGGACCAGCAGCTGCGGCGTAGGTTCGGCCAGCAGCAGCGTCGCCAGGTAGACCCTGAATCGCTCGCCGCCGGAAAGCGCCGACAAGGGGCGGTCGGCACTGGCTCCGCGAAGCAGCAGCCGGGCAAGCATCTGGCGCACATCGTTCGCCGTGGCCGCTGGCGCCACCGACGCCACATTCTCCATGGCGCTCAGCTGGCCGTCCAGGCCCTCCAGGCGCTGCGGCAGATACCCGACCCGGTCCACGAAGAGCTTTCCGCCCAGACCGCTGCCCGGAACAACGCCTGCGAGCATCTGCCTGAGCAGCGTGGTTTTCCCCGAACCGTTGGGTCCGACAAGTCCTACGCGTTCGGCTCCCTGGATAATGAACTGGTCTTGCGCTGAACCCAGCACGGCAACCTGCTTGCCCGCGGGCAGCTTCGGATCGGGCAACTCGATGTTGATGTGCTCGACCTGGCGTACCCGCTGATCTGCTTCGTCGAGCCGTGCCTGGGCGGACTCGACCTTGCCATCCAGGTGGGATCGCATCTTCCCGCCGTTTGCCTCGGATTTCTGGCGAAGATGGTTTGCCAGGATCTTCGGCATGCCCCCGGAAAGCTGGGTGGCCCGCCCCTTGCGCTTGGCACGGGCCAACTTGGTTTCCGCTTCGACGCGCTGGCGCTTTTCCACCTTCAGGGAGGCCTGGGCGGTTCTGGCGGCTTGCTCGGCTGCCAGCTGCTCGGTTTCCAGCTGCTCTCGGTATGCGCTGTAGGGGCCTCCGTAAACGCTGAGCTTCCCGTCGTAGAGCTCCACCGTGTGCTCCATGAATTCGAGCAGCTCGATATCGTGGCTCACCACGACCAGCGTGCCCTTCCAGGTGCGGACCAGCTCGTAGAGCAATTCGCGGGTGGGACGATCGAGGTTATTCGTCGGCTCGTCGAGCAAGGTGATGGGTGAATCGGCGATGCGCAGCCCGGTCACTGCCAGCAGCATCGCTTCGCCGCCCGATAGCGTGGATGCCTTCCGGCCCAGATCCAGGCCGCTGAAACCCAGCGGCTCCAGTTCGGCGCGAACCCGGGCTTCCACATCCCAGTTGGCGCCCACTGCATCGAAATGCGCGGGGTCCACACTGCCGGACTCGATGGCTTCCAAGGCAGCCAGGATCCGCTGTATCCCGAGCAGCTCGGCGACAGTAGCGTCCTGTTCCAAAGCCAGCGTTTGCGGAAGGTAGCTCAGCGGTGCGCTCGATTCCGCCGTTCCGCTGGTTGGGTGCAGCTGCCCGGCGATCAGTTTCAGCAACGTCGATTTGCCGCTGCCATTGGCGCCGATCAGCCCGGTCCGTCCGGAGGGAAAAGTGCCGTCCAAGTTGGCCAGGGCGATTTCTCCCGAGGGCCAGGCGAAGCTGAGATGGTTCAGGGTAATGGGTGGTGTCAAAGGCATGCAGGTTCCTCCCGCTAATGCGAAGGGGCTGCCGACTTGGGGGATCACAGAAATGGCTCAACCTCGAAGAGGGGCCGGAAAGAAAAGGATACCGAAGCCGGTAGCCGAAATGAACAAGTTGCACCGTACAGAATCGGTGCAGGGTCATTGGCTGGCTTAGTAGGTATCCATGCCAAAGAGTGTAGCAGGGCGGAGAACAGGAATTAACCCCTCAGCACCAGAAGGTCGGGAGCCGTTCGGGAAGTCCTAGATCTCAAATGTCCGGATCACTTTGTCGCTGAGCAGGACCTGGTACGGCAACTGCTTCAACTGCGCAGCGTCGATCTCGATGCCGCGGCTTTGGGCCGCAGCGGCAATTTCGTCCCACGGATGCTCACCGGGGTTTTCCGGGTCGTCGACCCGCACCAAATCGAGAATCTCAGCAATCAGCTCATCTGACGACCGCCTCCACCTGGCAGGTCCGGGCCCATGGGATATGGCTGTGAAACCACGAGCCAGATCCAAACTGATCATCGACCCATCGCTCATCAAAATGCACTGCGTGATTTTCACGCTGATGCTTGGCCTCAAATTGTCCGTCAGGGTCTCATCCATGTCGCAGACCGCTGCAATCGACATTGCCTTCAGATTGCTAGCCATCTTATGCGGCAGCACAGGGAAAGTTCCAGACTCGTACTCGCCGTGCAGCGGCGCGTAGTGGAATCCCTTTTCGTCGAAGTCACTCATAGCTGAACCGCCCTTAGTGGTCCTGGGCGCCTATTGGCAGGTAGAAGTTTCCTATGGATCGTGCATCGCGGCGATCCGCTCGTGGTTCGGCTCACGGTCGCAGGGGAGCCGGAATAAGGATACCTAAGCCGGAAGCCGAAATGAACAAGGTGCACCGATCAGAATCGGTGCGGGGTCATTGGCTGGCTTAGCAGGTATCCATGCCAACGCGTGCAGCCGGGAGGAAAACTGGAGTTGACCGTTCAATACAAGAAGACCGGGAGCCAGTCCCGGTTATGCGCGTGGACCAGCGCGAGGAACAGGACCAGGTCGAAGATCAGGTGCACACTCACGACATAGGACAAGGACTTCGTCAGCTTGAAGGTATAGCCCTGCAGCAGGGCGAAGGGGAAGGTCAGCAACGGGCCCCAGGATTGGTAGCCGATCTCCCACAGGAAAGAGGAGAAGATCACCGCTTGCAGGATATTGGCCTGCCAGTCGGGAAAGTGCTGGCGCAGCAAGGCGAATGCCGTGCAGATGAAGAACAGCTCGTCCCAGATGCCCACCGAATTGACTCCGATGAAGAGCCGCCAGAAGATGGCTGGGTCCGAGGCGTCTGGCCAGTTCTGGTAGACGCCGGTGCTGATCAGGTACACCGGCAAGATGAGGAAGCCCAGCGCCACCACGCCCAGCAGATACAGTTTCGCCGCCAAAGGCCACTTGCGACCGGTGTTCACTGGGAACTTGATGATTTGCTCGCGCCAAGCGAAGCGCGAGATCAGCCAGGGCAGCAGGACCGCCGCTGCCAGCGCCGTGCCCATCTGCGCCATGTGGCCCAAGCTCAGATCGGCGTTGAGCGGAACCAGGCTGATGAGCACCAGACCTGCCGCGATCAGCGAAAGATGCTGGGCGAGCCTGCGGTCGATGAGAGCTGCGCACAGCAGGCTCAGCGCCAGCAAGCCGTAGCCCGCAGGGCCGTTGCCGGCGCCGAAGAGCAGCGCTGCGGAAGCCGAGAGCAAGGCGGCAGGCACCAGCTTCCAGCTCATCGCGCAATGCCGCGATTCGGTCGAGGTCTGGCTCACGGACTCAAGCATGCCAGCTGAGCGGGCAAAATAACACCGCCCGGGTTCGAAGCAGGTCCGCTTAAAGTCTTTTGGCCCGCATCCGGTGGATGCGGACCAAGAAGAAATTCTGCGGAAGCCCTACTTCCAGGCGCGGTGAACGGCGACGATGCCCCCGGTCAGGTTCCGGTATTCCACGTTCTTCCAGCCGACGTTGACGAACTTGGTGCCCAGCTTTTCCTGGTCTGGCCAGGCGGCAATGGATTCAGCCAAGTAGGCATAGGCGGAAGGGTTAGGCGACACCAGGTAGCCCAGCGCAGGGATGACGCGTGGCAGGAACTGCTGGTAGGCCACCTTGATCGGGGTGACGGTCGGGGTGGAGAACTCGGCGACGACGATGCGGCCGCCGGGCTTGGTCACGCGGCGCATTTCCGACAGGGCCTTCTCGGTGTCGTCGATATTGCGCAGGCCGTAGGAAATGGTCACCGCGTCGAAGGTGTCGTCTTCGAAAGGAAGCTCATGGGCGTCGCCGTACACGAAGTCCAGCTGCGGGTAGCGCTTGCGGCCCTCGGCGAGCATGCCGTTGGACATGTCGCAGGCGGTCACCTTTGCGCCTGCTTCGGCCAGCGGGACCGAGGAAGTCCCGGTACCTGCAGCCAGGTCGAGAATGCGCTCGCCGGGCTTCGGCGCGATCGCCTCGGTGGTGATCTTGCGCCAGTAGTTCACGATGCCGCCGGTCATCAAGGTATTGAGCAAGTCGTAGCGAGGAGCCAGCTTGTCAAACATGTCCTGGACCTGTTCGGCCTGCTTATCCAGGCCTGCGCGCGCATTCTGAGAACTCATGGGTCTAAGTCTTTCATATATGCGCGCGCCAAGGCGCCGGATGTGGGGCGAATCGCTTAGAGAATCGATTCCAGCCGGGCGTAGCTGGCTTCCATGCCATCGGCCATTCCGGTGGCGAGCATCGCGTCGCGAGCGGCCTTGTCGCGGTAGGTGATCAAGGTGATCACCAATGTGCCGCCGGTGGTGCTGGTGAACGTCAGCAGGTTGACGGATCCGGGCACGCCGGAACCGAGCATTTCCTCTCCACCTTCGAGCAGCTCGGTGCTCGCTTCGTAGTGGCCCTCAACGCGTTCGAGGATCGTTCCGCTGAATCCGAACCCCTTGCCGCCATCGTCAGGGACCCACCACAGCAGGTAGCTCTCGCCGACGCCGGAGGCCAATTCGCATTTGGTCATCTTCCAGCCATCGGGACCGTATTGCCAGCGCTTGACCAGTTCCGGATCGTGGTGGGCGTCCCAGACCTGCTGGCGGGTGCCGCGAACCAGACGGCTGACGCGAACTTGCGTGTCGGAAACAATTTCGGCCGCGGTGGCGAAGGTCTGCGCGTAGTCGCGCAGGTCGATGAGCACCTGCTCGATCTGGCTCATGGTCGAACGGGTGCCGTCGATCATTCCCATTGCGACGACCTGTTCCAGGTCCGCCGCCGAAGCGTACGTTCCGGTGACCGTGAGCTTCGTGCCTTCGGGCAGCGGGTCGAAGGTGAAGACCAGCCGCGAGTTGGGAAACTCAGTGTTCGAGGTGCCGTCGTTGTTCGCGAAACCGTCGATGACCTCGAAGAATTTCTGGTCGACCACTTCCTGCCAGTGCCAGTATCCGTGGTACTGTTCGCCTTCGGGCGAGGTTTTGTGGTAGTTCGAGTAGCCTCCGGGGGCGGCGTCGTGGCGAGTGAAGGTGGCCGGGTACTCTACCGGTCCCCAGAACTTCTCAATCTGGCGCGGGTCGAGGTAGGCGTCCCAGAGCCGGGCTACGCTGACCGGGAATTCGGCGTGGACGGTGAGGGTCAAAAAGGAAGGGAAATAATTTTCAGTAGATATTTCACCTATTTTCTAGCAGCGATTCAGGTGAATTATCTACTATCAATCCTTGCCCCGGCAGGACAGGCTCTTCTCAAAGGCCCGCCCGTCGCCTACGCTTGTGGGAACTGCGGAAATCGAGCCTTGCTAGCGAGGAAATTGCATGAGTGGGTTTGCCATTGATTGGCCTGGCGCATCGCGTCGCGCTCAGCATGCCCATGAGCTTTTGGGCTCCAGCGGAGCCGGCGTTGCCGACCTCCCATTGCGTCAGGATGTACGGGATTCCTGGAAGCGATCTTTGGAAAGTTCCGCTGACCTGCGCGTCCCGTCAGTACTTAGCGATGACCATCTGCGTCTGGCACGCGAACGCAGCGAACTCCAGCGGATCTGGCCAGTTTTCGAGAAGCTCCTGGTCCCGTCCGCCATGGACGCCAATCTCCTGGTGGCCCTTGCCGACGCCGGCGGAACCTTGCTGTGGGTAGCGGGTGGAAATGGCGCCATGAGCCAAGCCGAAGGCGTGGGCTTCATGGCGGGTGCCGACTGGGCCGAGAAGAGCGTGGGCACGTCCGCGCCGGGGATGGCGCTGGCAACGGGCGCCGGCTCGCAGGTTTCCGGTGCTGAGCACCTCTACGAGCAGGCCCACCGCTTCAGCTGCTCCGCGGTGCCGATTCGCGATCCGCGCACGGGGCAGGTGATTGGCGCAATAGACCTGACCGGCGGCCCGGAGGCCATCGCCACGCACTCGCTGCCGCTGCTGCAAGCGGCGGTCATGGCCGCGGAAACGCAGCTGCTCTTGCCCGGCGCCGGCGTCGTGGCCGATCCCGACTACCTGGACCTGGGGCGCTCCGACGGAGCCCACCTCGGCTCGACGCCCGTATCCCTGCGCCATGCGGAGATCCTGACGCTGCTTGCGCATTATCGCGAAGGCCTGAGCACCGCGCAGCTGGTCGAGGAGCTGTTTGAGCGCCCGGATGCCGCGGCCGAAGGCACCGTCCGCGCCGAAATCGTCAGGCTGCGCAAGGTGCTTGCGGGTTCCCCGGGCCGCAACCTGACCTCGCGCCCCTACCGCCTGCAATGGGACCTGCAGACGACCTTCGGCCGCCTCAGGCAAGCACTGGAAGCCGGCGACCTCGAAGCCGCCCTGCCGTTGCACTCGCCGGGACTGCTGGCCCGCTCCCAAGCACCTGGCATCGTGGCGCTGCTGCACCGGATGGAAGCGGCGCTGCGCGAAATGGCGTTGGACCGCGGCACCGCCCGGCAGCTGCTGAACCTGGGCCGCCAGCTGGCCGACTCGGACCTGTTGCGGGCAGCCCTGCGCGAGCTTCCTGCGCAGTCGCCGGCGCGCTCGTTGATAGTTGCCGAGGTCCAGGAACTCGAATCCTGAGCTCCCGGATTATCGCAGTTCGCGCATCTTCTGCAGCACCAGGGCCAGTGCCGGCCATGCGCTGCGTCCGGCACGGGTCCGGGCGAAGGCCCGCAGCCGCAAATCTGGCCGGTGCAGCGGCAGGATCGACAGCCCTTCGCGTGCCGGCCGGTTCTCGGGCAGCAGCCCTACCCCCATCCCGGCGAGGACCAGGTCCTCGACCAGGTCGAGGCTGTCGGCGTGGTGGCGCACCCGCGGGCTGAAGCCGGTCATCGAAGACAGCAGGCGAAGCACCGTCTCGTCGGCGATATTGCGCGAGTTGCCGATCCAATCCCGTTCCCGGAAGGCTGCCAGCACGCCAGCCGCTTCCGCCAGCGCTCCCGCGCCCAGGCGCGCTGCATCGGCCGCGGGAACACCCAGTCCCCAGGGGGTGCTCCACAGCTGAAGGGTGTCGACTTCCGGGCCGATCGTGTCCGGGGCCAGGTTGTAGTCGTAGGTCAGGGCCAGGTCGATATCGTCGGCGGCCAGCCGTTGGAGCGCCTCGGCGGGTTCCAGCTCAAGCACCACGATCTGCACCGCCGGGTGGTCGCTGGCCAGTTGCTGGATGATCGGCATCAAGGTGGTGCGGATGGCCGTGGCGAAACCCGCAACCCGCACCGTGCCCGACGGCGCAGCCTCGGGATCCAGATCCAGCCGGGCGGCATCCACGGCACCGAGGATGCCGCGGGCATGCTCGGAGAGCCGGCGGCCGGCTGGCGTCAGCCGCACCCCGCGGCCGTCGGGTGCCAGCAGCTTGACTCCGACCTCCCGGGAGAGCTGTGCGATTTGCTGGGAGACCGTTGAGGTGGTGGTTCCCAGCACGTCGGCCACCGCCCGCATCGAACCGGTGCGGGACAGCTCGTACAGGTATTGCAGGCGGCGGGTTTCCATGGAAAACATTGTCCATGAATCCTGAATGATATGTCGATAATTCTCGCGTGGACATGGATGGCCCGGGTGGTCTCTACTGGATCCATGACTTCAACCCCCGTGCACGCCGTGAATTCAGCTGGTGCCGGATCGCTGATGGCCGTGGCCTCGATGAGCTGCGTCCAGCTCGGGCTGGCTGCCTCCATCGGCCTGGCCACAACCCTGGGCTCCGACGGCGTGGCTTGGCTGCGGCTGGCCTGGGCCGCGGTGATCCTCGTGGCCTTCGCCCGGCCCTGGCGGCTGCGCTTCAGCCGCTCCACGCTGGTGATGTGCGCGCTGCTGGGGCTGGCTACCGCAGGCATGACGCTCTCCTTCATGCGTGCCGTCGAGACGATCCCGCTGGGCACCGCCAGCGCCCTGGAATTCACCGGGCCGCTGGCCGTGGCGCTGGTCCAGGGGAGGGGTGCCGGGCGCTGGTGGGCCTTGGCCGCGGCGGCCGGGATGCTGGGCCTGACCGAACCCTGGAACGGATCGGCCGACCTGGTCGGCGTGCTCTATGCCCTGGGCGGGGCCGTCTGCTGGGCGGCATATGTGCTGCTGACCCAGCGCGCCGGAGATGCGGTGGACGGGGTCGGTGCCCTGTCGGTATCGATGCCAGTCGCGGCCCTGGCCGCCACGCTGGTGGTTGGACCAGGGGTACTGGGGCGGCTGGATCTGCCGGTGCTGGCCATCGGCCTGGGCTTGGCCCTGCTGCTTCCCGTCGTGCCCTTCTGCCTGGAGCTGCTGGCCCTGCGCCGCCTGGCCGCCTCGGCTTTCGGCACCCTGATGTGCCTGGAACCGGCAATCGCCGCCACCGTCGGCGTGGTCTTCCTGCACCAGGTGCCCAGTATGGCGGCCCTGGCCGGGCTTGTGCTGGTGATCGCCGCAGGCATCGGAGCGGCGCGGACCGGGCGGCGCGAGAAGGCTGGCGCCGAGCGCGAACTGCAGCCGGCAGCGCCGGCTCGCCAGTCCGGCTGAGGCTCTGCCCGCCGGCTCCGAACGCTGCAACCTTCCTGCAACCTTTGAGTGACTAGAGTCACATTCAAGGTTCCGCGATGAGGCAATCGCGGCCAGGACATCCGATGAAGGAGACGTGGAGCAATGGCGGTTTACGCAAATCCGAATACCGATGGGGCGCTGGTAGATTTCAAGCCACGCTACGAGAACTACATCGGCGGCGAATGGGTGGCCCCGGTCAAGGGCATGTACTTCGAGAACATCACCCCAGTCACCGGCAAGGTCTTCTGCGAGGTGGCCCGATCCACCGCAGAAGATGTCGAAGTCGCGCTGGACGCGGCGCATGCGGCGGCACCGGCCTGGGGCAAGACCAGTCCTGCCGAACGCGCTGTCATCCTGAACAAGATCGCGGACCGCATCGAGGAGAACCTCGAAATGATGGCCGTGGCCGAAACCTGGGACAACGGCAAGGCCATCCGCGAGTGCCTGAACGCCGACCTGCCGCTGGCAGTTGACCACTTCCGCTACTTCGCCGGAGCAATCCGCGCCCAGGAAGGCAGCCTCTCCCAGCTCGACGAGGACACCACCGCGTACCACTACCACGAGCCGCTGGGCGTGGTCGGGCAGATCATCCCGTGGAACTTCCCGCTGCTCATGGCCGTGTGGAAGCTCGCCCCGGCCCTGGCTGCCGGCAATGCGATCGTGCTCAAGCCCGCCGAGCAGACCCCGGTCTCCATCCTGGTTCTCATGGAACTGATCGGCGACCTGCTGCCAGCCGGCGTGCTGAACGTGGTCAATGGCTTCGGCGTGGAAGCGGGCAAGCCACTGGCCTCCAACAAGCGCATCCGCAAGATCGCCTTCACCGGCGAAACCACTACCGGCCGGCTGATCATGCAGTACGCGTCGGAAAACCTGATCCCGGTCACCCTGGAACTGGGCGGCAAGTCCCCGAACATCTTCTTCGAGGACATTGCCTCCAAGGACGACGCCTTCTACGACAAGGCGCAGGAAGGTTTCACCCTGTTCGCGCTGAACCAAGGCGAGGTCTGCACCTGCCCATCGCGTGCACTGATCCAGGAAAGCATCTACGAGAAGTTCATTGGAGATGTCGTGGCCCGTACCAAGGCCATCAAGCAGGGCCACCCGCTGGATACCGAGACCATGATGGGTGCCCAGGCCTCTAATGACCAGCTGGAGAAGATCCTGTCCTACATGGACATCGGCAAAGCCGAGGGTGCCAAGGTGCTGCTTGGCGGCGGCCGCGCGGATCTGGGCGGGGAACTGTCCGGCGGCTTCTACGTGCAGCCGACCATCTTCGAGGGCACCAATGACATGCGCATCTTCCAAGAGGAGATCTTCGGTCCGGTGGTCGCGGTGACCAAGTTCAAGGACTACGACGACGCGATCTCCATCGCCAACGACACCCTGTACGGACTGGGTTCGGGCGTGTGGAGCCGCAACGGCAACGTGGCCTACCGCGCCGGCCGAGCCATCCAGGCAGGCCGCGTGTGGGTCAACCAGTACCACGCCTACCCGGCGCACTCCGCCTTCGGCGGATACAAGTCCTCGGGCATCGGACGGGAAAACCACCTGATGATGCTGGACCACTACCAGCAAACCAAGAACCTGCTGGTCTCCTACTCGGAGGACAAGCTCGGCTTCTTCTAAGCCGGGGAAGCACCATCCCACCCGAACCGCCCGGTTCGGAGATCCATCCCATGAACTTCAAAGGCGCGCGGTCCGCCCAGGACCGCGTCCGGGGCACGATTGGCCTCATTTCCCGGACCCGCAAGGGTGTCGCGCGCCTTTGAAGCTATGCAAAGGACAACGTACATGAGTACCATGAAAGCCGCAATAGTCGAGAACTTCAGCGATGACCTGAAGGTAGGCGAGATCCCGATCCCGCAGCCCGGACCGGGCCAGGCCCTGGTCAAGCTCATCGCCTCCGGCGTCTGCCACACCGACCTGCACGCCGCAGAGGGCGACTGGCCGGTCAAGCCGAAGCTTCCGCTGGTCCCCGGGCACGAGGGCGTGGGCACCGTAGTCGCCGTCGGCGAAGGCGTCACCGAGGTCGAAGAGGGCGATGTTGTCGGCAACGCCTGGCTGGCCAGCGCCTGCGGCAGCTGCGAATACTGCCGTACCGGCTGGGAGACGCTGTGCGAATCCCAGTCCAACGGCGGCTACTCGATGGACGGCTCCTTCGGCCAGTACATGCTGGTGGACGCGAAATTCGCCGCCCGCATTCCCGAGGGCTCCGACCCGCACGAGATCGCCCCGGTGCTCTGCGCAGGGGTGACCGTCTACAAGGGGTTGAAGATGACCGGGGTGCGCCCGGGCCAGTGGGTCGCGATCTCCGGCATCGGCGGGCTGGGGCACATCGCGGTGCAGTATGCGGTGGCCATGGGCATGCGCGTGGTCGCCATCGACGTGGCCGACGACAAGCTCGCGCTGGCCACCAAGCATGGGGCCGAGCTGACGGTGAACGCGTTCGCGCAGGACCCGGCCGAGATCATCCAGGAGAAGGTCGGCGGGACCCACGGGGTGCTGGTCACCGCCGTGCACCCGGCAGCGTTCGGGCAGGCCATTGGCGTGACCCGGCGCGGGGGAACGATCGTGTTCAACGGCCTTCCCGCCGGCGACTTCCCTGCCCCGATCTTCGACATCGTCCTCAAGGGCCTGACCATCCGCGGCTCGATCGTCGGCACACGCCAGGACATGATCGAGGCGCTGGACTTCTATGCGGCCGGCAAGATCAAGCCGACCTTCCACACCCGTCCACTGGAAGACATCAACGCGGTCTTCGACGAGATGCGCCACGCCAAGATCGACGGGCGCGTCGTCATCGACTACACTGCATAGCCCGGTGCGCGGCCCGGCGGGAGCTTCCTGCCGGGCCGCGCGCAGCGGCCCACCATGAACAGGAACAGGCCATGAGCACCGTCACCGAAACGCGCGCCGCCATCGAGGGAGAGGATTTCTCCCGGGTGGCTTTCACCTCCGGCGCCCTTCAACTGCTGCGCAAGCTGTGGGGGATCCATGGCCAACTGATGTTCCACCAGTCCGGAGGCTGCTGCGACGGGTCCTCGCCGATGTGCTATCCGGCCGGCGAATTCCGCACAGGCGGATCGGACATCCTGCTCGGCGTGCTCGCCCTGGACGATGCCGAGGGTGCCGCTTTGGGCGAGATCGAGTTCTGGATGTCCAAGGAGCAGTTCGAATACTGGAAGCACACCAAGCTGACCGTCGACGTGGTCAACGGGCGCGGCTCCGGCTTCTCCGTGGAGGCCCCTGAAGGCAAGCGCTTCTTGATCCGAAGCGAGATCATCGAGTTCCCTGCCGGCTAGCACTGGCACTAGTCTGGGCCCATGCGCCTCTGGTCCCTGCACCCTTCATTGCTCGACCCCAAAGGGCTCGTCGCCTGCTGGCGTGAAACCCTGCTGGCGCAGAAGACGCTGGCCGGCCAGACCAAGGGGTACACGGAGCACCCGCAGCTGCTGCGGTTCAAGGCGCAGCCCGCTCCGCTGGTGCATCTGGGCGGCTATCTTCAGGGCCTGCTAGACGAGGCCGATGCCCGGGGCTATAGCTTCGACGCCTCCAAGATCCTGCATCCGGCAGCACCCGCGCAGCTGCAGAAGATCCCGGTCACCGGCGGGCAGGTGCGCTTCGAGCGCGAACACCTGCTGCGCAAGCTGACCGTCCGGGATCCTGCGCGCATCGCCCGCCTGGAACCAGCCGGCCAGCTGGCCCTGCATCCGCTGTTCGTGCAGGTCCCGGGACCGGTGGAGTCCTGGGAGAAGGACCCGCTGGCCGCTTCCTAGAGCAGTTCCGCGCGCAGCTGGGCCGCCGACTTCGGCGAGAGCAGCCCCGGGGCCACATCGTAGACGGTCTGCGCGCCGGTGATCCCGGCCTGGTTCATGCGGTGCACGGCGCGGGCGTAGGCCACCAGCACGCTGAAAGTGAACTCGGGGTTCGAACCCAGCGCCAGCGAGTACTCGATGACCTGCTTCTGCGCATCGCTGGTGTTGCCCGAGCGGATCACGAACCCGCCGTGCGGCATCGCCGAATGCTCGGCCGCCAGGGTCTGCTGGTCGATGAATTCAACCGTGGTGTCGTACTGGTCGAAGTAGTGCTCCATGGTGACGATCGCTTCGCGCACCGCCTCGGCATCCGCACCGTCCGCGAGCACCACGAAGCATTCGCGCTGGTGCTTTTCTCGGGTGCCCAGGGTCGGGCGCTCGCCGTCCCGCACGCGGTCGATCGCTTCCTGGCTGGGGATCGTGTACTGCACGCCGGCGGCGACACCCGGCACGCGGCGCACAGCATCCGAATGGCCCTGGCTCAGGCCCCGGCCCCAGAAGGTGTAGGTCTCCCCGTCGGGCAGCAGCGCCTCGCCGTACACGCGGTTGATCGAGAACATGCCGGGATCCCATCCCGCGGAAATCAGCGTGGTCTTGCCGGCGGCCTTCGCCGGGGCGTCCACGGTTTCGAAGTACTCGGGGATGCGCGCGTGGGTGTCGAAGCTGTCCACCGTGTTGTACAGCGCCGCGTACTTCGGGCCCTGCTCCGGCAGGTCCGACTTCGAACCGCCACACAGGATGAGCACGTCGATCTGGTCGGTGTGCTGCTGAAGCTCGGTGATGGCGAAACGCGGCGCCGGGCTGGCCAGCTGCAGGTCCTGCGGGTCGCGTCGGGTCTAGACGCCGACCAGCTCCATGTCCGGGTTCTTCGCGATCGCGGCCTGCATGCCGCGGCCGAGGTTGCCGTAGCCGGCAATGCCAATACGGATTTTAGAGGTCATGATGATGGGATTCCTTTGGGGTCAGCCGGAGCGCGGTGCCGGATGCCTCGCTGACCCGCGGAGCATCCGATCTGCAGCACGCGCATGGTCATTACCTCGGATTATTCCAAAGAACGCTGGCGCAGGGTAACTGCGACCTGTCTATGTCGCCTGGGTATCCTGAACGGGCAGGCAACTGCCACGGCTCATCGTTGCCACAATGGTTGGCTTATCGGGACCATTGTGTGAACAACGCGAGCTGCTGCGGCCCCCGCGCAGGCATCTGTGGTGGATGGGCGGGGGCGAAGGCAGGTTCTAGCGGCCGAACAGGCGGCTGAAGAAGCCGGTTTTCGGCTCGTTATCGTGGCCCTGGCAGCGGTCGCGGGCGGGAACGCCGCGCATGACCGAATCAACGTGCTGGCCGCACCCGGCCCATGTGGTCTTGCCGCATTTCTTGCAGGAAACCTGTCGGCACATCGGGTGCCTCCTTTTCTGGCGTGATAGCCGTAGATCTATGAAAGTGAAAGGAAGAGCTTTTCCAGCTCCTCGATGGTCAAGCCGTCTTCGGCTTCGGCGGTCTGCTCCGGATCAACCAGGCAGTGCTGCATGGCCGAGGAAACGATGGCGAATCCTGCGCGGTCCAGCGCGGTGGATACGGCGGAAAGCTGGGTCACCACATCGCGGCATTTGCCGTCGCCCTCCACCGAGTTGATGACAGCATCAAGCTGGCCGCGGGCCCGCTTCAGGCGGTTCAGGATTCGCTTGCGTGTGGCTTCATCCGCATTGCGCATGATGTGCTCCATTTCGAAAAGACCGTGGGGCGGACCCCGGGGTTATGGCTCGGACGTCTGAGCGGCGGCCAGTTCGGCGTGCACGGCGTCCATGTCCAAGTTCTTCAGCGAGACGACCAATTCTTCCAGGCCTCGGGAATCCAGTGCGCCGGGCTGGGAGTAAACCAGCACGCCGTCCTTGAATGCCATCAGCGTCGGGATGGAAGTGATCTGGGCGGCGGCCGCCAAGTCCTGCTGCGTCTCGGTGTTGACCTTGCCGAAGACCACGTCCTCGTGCAGGCCGGCCGCGGTGTCGAAGACGGGCGCGAAGTTGCGGCACGGGCCGCACCAGGCTGCCCAGAAGTCGACCAGCAGCATCTGGGAGGACTTGACGGTTTCAGCGAAGTTCGTCTCGGTCAATTCTAGCGGTTTCATGGGTATTCCTATGGGTAGATGCGAGCTAGCCCGCAGTCGGGGCCGGGCCAGCGTGGGCTTTGCGCCAGGGACAGATGGCGGCCACTGCCGGGACCTTGGTGCACAGCACCCAGGCAACGGCGACGACCGTGGCGGCACTGGCAAGGACGAGTCCTGCCGGATTCGGCAGTTCCTGGGACAGGACGAAGATGCCCATGGCCAGGACGAAATAGCCGAATCCCCGGCGCAGCTTCTGCTCCGGAACCCGGGCGGTCAGCCGTGCCCCGACCAGCGAGCCGATGATCGCCGCCGCGGTAATGGACAGCGCCAACGGCCAGTTGACCGAAGTGGAATTCAGGTGCCCCAGCATTCCGGAGGCCGAATTCAGCGAGATGACCAGCAAGGACGTGCCGACCGCGTGCTTCATCTGCACCCCTGCCAGCAGCACCAGGGCCGGAACGATGAGGAATCCGCCGCCGGCCCCCACCAATCCGGTAACCATGCCGACTGCCAGTCCGACGGGAATGTACAGCAGCAGCGACCGCCCCTTGGCCGCGGCATCGTTGTCCTTCTTCCGTCCGCGGATCATGTTCCGTGCGCTGGCCATCATGATGATGGCGAAGGCCGCCATCAGAACGCCACCGGGAATGGCGGCGCTGGCCAGGCCGCCGAGCAGCGCGCCGCTCATGCTCGAAGCGGCGAAGACCAGGCCTGCGGCCCAGCGGACATTGCGGGCCCGCGCATGCGGCAGCAGGCTGGCCAGCGAGGTCGCGCCCACCACGAACAGCGACGTGGTGATGGCCTCTTTGGCTTCCATGCCCGCCACATAAGTGAGCAGTGGAACCATCAGGATGGAACCGCCGCCACCGAGTAGGCCCAGGGCAAGGCCGACGACGACTGACAGGGCCAGGACCAGTATCAAAAATGGTTCCACTGCCCGCGCCTACTTGCCGTGCGGGTTCAGCTGCTGCCCGGCATTGGGGATCTGCGCCAGCGGGGTGGCCTTGCCATTGGTGCTTGCCTTGTTCCACGGCATCTTGGACAGCACGCTGGCCATGGCGCAGGAGTTGCTGGCCGCGGAGTAGACCAGGCCCGCTCCGATGCCCGCGGACAAGTAGCCGAGCTTGGGGCTGGCCAGCTTGGAGCCGATGAAGCCCAGCAGCACCAGCGAGCCTGCGGTCATGCGAACCTGGCGGTCCATGGCCCAGCGCTGGGTGCCGCGCACCACCTCGCCGCCGGACTTCTCCCAGGCGGAGATGCCGCCATCCAGCACGCTGCCGGATTCGATCTGGAGGTCGGCCAGCTTCTGCTGCGCCTGCCCTGCGCGGGTGCCGGACTGGCAGACCAGCACGATCTGCTTGGCCAGCTTGCGGGTCACGTCGTGGGCGTGTTCCGCTACCAGGTCCAGCGGCAGGTTGTACGAGCCGGGGATGTGCACGGATTCGAATTCCGCGGGGGTGCGCACATCCAGGACTGCGACGGCCGAATCCTCGGCGGCCAGCAGGTTCTTCAGGGTCGCGGGGTCCATGACGTTGATGGGGGTGCTCATATTTCGGGTGCTTCCTTGGGGTTCGGGATGGGTCAGGCGTTGGTCTTGGCCATGGCGGCGGTCCAGCCGGCATAGCTTCCGGCCAGCTCGATTACGTCGTAGCCGGCATCGCGCAGGGCGCTGGCGACGATCGAGTTGCGCAGTCCGCTCTGGCAGTAGGTGACGATCTTTCCGTCGGCCGGCAGTTCGTCGAGGGACCACAGGGCGCGCCCGCCCGAGATGTGCTTGGCGTTCGGGATGGCGCCGGCAGCGAACTCGCTGCGGTTGCGCACATCCAGCAGCAGTGCGTGCTCGAAGTGCTCCAGCTCGGCCGGGGCCACGCTTGGCGGGGTGAAGGCCGGCAGCCCCTCGAGGCTGGTCGCGTAGCCGGACACCGCGTCGATGCCCACGCGCATCAGGTGATCGCGCATCTGCTGCGCGGCTTGGAGGTCCTCGGCGAACAGGATCAGCTGGCGGTCATCGGCTTCCGGGTCGAAGGCCCAAGCTCCGAAGTTCGCCATCTTGGCGATGGCGGGGATGGCCAGCGCGCCGGCGACGGTGCCCTCGGCCACTGCCAGGTGTCCGCGGGTGTCGACGAAGACCGCGTCATTCGAGGCAGTCTGCTCGATGATCTGCTCCGCCGTGAACTCGACGAGCTCGGGCAGGGGGCCGAGCACCTTGGCGCCATCGCGGTTCTGGCGCTTCATGCGGGCGAAGTAGGCGTGGGCGTCGGGCTGGCCGTCGAGCAGCTCGGCGATGAAGCCTGCCTCGTCGTTGCTCGCCAGGTAGCTGCCCCACCAGGCGAAGTTGCGTTCGTAGCCCACGGTGGTGGAGGGCACGGCGCCCAGCGCCTTGCCGCAGGCGCTGCCCGAACCGTGGCCCGGGTAGACCTGGATGTGGTCAGGCAGCTGCAGGAAGACGTTCTTCAGCGAGGCGAAGAGCTGCTTGGCCCCGGCGAAGCGGGTGTCCACGCCGCCGGCCGCCTCGTCCAGCAGGTCCGGGCGGCCCAGGTCGCCGGCGAAGATGAAGTCGCCGGAGAGCATGTAGCCGGGCTGGTCGCTGAAGGCGCCGTCGGTGATGAGGAACGAGAGGTGCTCCGGGGTGTGGCCCGGGGTGTGGCGCGCGGTCACGGTGATGTTTCCCAGGGCGATGGTGTCCTTGTCCATCAGGCGTTCGGCCTCGAAGCCATACTGCCAGTCGGCGCCGCCCTCGCCCGAGACGTAGGTGGCCGCTCCGGTGGCGGCGGCCAGTTCGCGGGTGCCGGAGAGGTAGTCGGCGTGGATGTGCGTTTCGGTCACCGCAACAATGCGCATCCCGTGCTTGGCGGCCAGCGCCAGGTACCCGGAGATGTCGCGGCGGGCATCGATGACGATTGCTTCGCCCTTGGCTTGGCAGCCGATGAAGTAGCTGGCCTGTGCCAGGTCTTCGTCGTAGAAGCGTTCCAGAAGCATGGTGCATCCTTTCTGTGGGGTGTTGAATTAACCATAGGACATACCCCAGGGGGTATGTCAAAAATAGGGGTGGGGGTATGCGTGAATGTGCGTCGAATGACTGTGCTGATATTGGTGGAAGCGGATGGGGCCATCCGCAGGATTCCCGCGTCAGGTTGCGGTATTCAGCGCGAAGCGTCCTTGCAGGGCAGGCGGGGTGTTACAGCCTCGGAAAGGTGCGCATCCACCGGTCGAGCTGTTCCAGCTGCACCGGATCCAAGGTGGCAAGAAGCTGCAGATTTCCGTCCTCGCCGGGATGCAGAATGCCCGCATGGCCTTCGGGGACGCCAGCCAGCGCCTCGCCTGCCGCGGAATCCGCCGGAGCGCTCGCCGGGGTGGAGATGAAGAGCAGTGCGGGCGAGCCGTTCCAGGTTTCATGCACCGACAGCGTGCCCTCGGTGAAGCGCAGGGTTTCTTCAAGTTCCAGCCAGCCGGTCAGCCCGCACGTAGTCAGGTCGATGCCCGGTTTGGGAGTGGTCTTCCTCCATCCGGCTGCGAGCGTGTGGGCCGAGAACTTCACTGCGCCCAATTGCAGATCAGGGATCCGCGACATGAGCGAGTCGATCTGATCGAAGCTGAACTGCGGCTTCCGGCCGAACAGTCCCATGCCTACAGGCTCTCCAAATGCTCGGCCAGCTTGTTGCTGGCGGTGTGCAGGTGTTCTTCCAGCACCTTCGCCGCGGCGGCCGCCTGGCCTTGGGAGATTAGCTGCAGCAGCCGTGCGTGCTCGGCGGCAATGTCTTTGGTGGACAGCAGCGTGGCATCCTGCACGTGGGTCATGCACAGGCGGATCTCGTCGGTCAGCTGCGCGTAGATTGCGCTGGTGCGCCGCGAGCCGAGCGCCTGGACCAGAGCGGAATGGAAGCGGATGTCGGGATCGATAATGTCGATCGGCGAGGCGCCGACCAGTTCGGTGATTTCCGCATTGGCTTCATGCGCCTCGGATGGGACTTCGCGTTGGGCGGCCAGCAGGCGCACGGCCTCTGCTTCGATGATGGCGCGGGTGCGGTAGATATCGAGCGCATCGCGCGCGGAGAGCAGCGTGACCCTTGCGGTCTGGTGCACATTGCGGGTCAGCAGGCCGCTTGCGACAAGGTTCTCCAGTGCGGCCTTGGCGGTTGGACGGGCAACTTCGTATTGCGCGGCGACATCGATCTCGGCCAGCGGGGTGCCGGGTGCCAGTTCGCCGCTGAAAATACGGGCGCGCAGGGACCGGATGACCGCCTGGACTACGGAAACGACACCTAAACGGGCTGCCACAAGGGTCCTTTCGAGCCGCGGAAAATATGCCTAACAAGTATCCCATGAATGGTACTACTATGAAATGTGTACTTGTAAGACAATTTTCGTATTCGGCAAGCGCCGCTTGCCAACTGCACAGGAGCGCACCATGGCATTGAGCACGCCAGCACTCGGAGAAACGACGGTTTCATCCGGAATCCTCAACTTGGTCGGCGACCAGGACCGCGTCAAGACCCGTTCCATCGATCGCGTCGCCTATGCCTCGGATGCCTCGCACTACCTGTACACCCCGCAAGCTGTCGTGCTGGCCAAGGACGCTGCGGAAGTCTCCGCGCTGCTTGCGGCGGCCGCGCGGAACAACCAGCCGGTCACCCTGCGCTCCGGCGGCACCTCATTGGCCGGACAGGCCAGCGGCGACGGCCTGATGATCGACGTGCGCCGCAACTTCCGCGGCATTACCGTGCTCGATAACGGAGCGCGCGTGCGCGTGCAGCCCGGCGCCACCGTCCGCCAGGTCAACGCGCGTCTGGCCGTCTATGGCAGCAAGCTCGGGCCGGATCCGGCCAGCGAGGCAGCCTGCACCATCGGCGGCGTGATCGCGAACAACTCCTCGGGCATGGCCTGCGGAACAGAGCTCAACACCTACCGCACCCTGGAATCCATGACGTTCGTCCTGCCTTCGGGCACCATGATCGATACCGCGGATCCCGAGGCCGACCGCAAGCTGGCCGCCGCCGAGCCGCAGCTGGTCGCCACTCTGGACAAGCTGGTCAAGCGCGTGCGCAGCAACCCTGCATCGGTTGCCAAGATTCAGAAGCACTTCGGGCTGAAAAACACCATGGGCTACGGCATTAACGCCTTCCTGGACTACGACACCCCGGCCGAGCTGCTGGCCCACCTGATCATCGGGTCCGAGGGCACCCTGGCCTTCGTCGCGGAGGCGGTGTTCCGCACCGTGCCGATCCGCAAGCTGGCCATCGCCACCCTGGCGGTCTTCGACAACCTGGATCTGGCCACCCGCGCACTGCCCGAACTCGTGGATTCCGGCGCAGCTACGCTGGAGCTGATGGACTCCACCTCGCTGCGCGTGGGCCAGTCGCTGCCCGGCGTGCCCGATGCCATCATGGGCTTCGAGGTCGACCAGCAGGCCGCCTTGCTGGTCGAATACCATGCGGACTCAGAAGCGGAGCTGGCAGGGCTGCGCTCAGCCGGCCAGTCGCTGCTCGATGCCTCCGCATTGCGCGCCCCGGCGCTCCTTTCCCCGGATGCCAAGAACCGCCAGGCCGCCTGGAAGTTCCGCAAGGGCCTGTACGCATCGGTGGCCGGCGCCCGCGCCACCGGTACCACCGCGCTGCTCGAAGACGTCGTCGTCCCGGTCGAGACCTTGGCTGAAACCTGCGGCAGCCTGCAGGAGCTGTTCACCGAGTACGGCTACGAGGATTCGGTGATCTTCGGCCACGCCAAGGATGGCAACATCCACTTCATGCTGACCGACCGCTTCGAAGGCGATACGGCGCTGAACCGCTACAACTCCTTCAACGACAAGATGGTCCAGCTGATCCTGGATAAGGACGGCAACCTCAAGGCGGAGCACGGTACCGGTCGCGCCATGGCGCCATTCGTCCGCGCGCAGTACGGCGATGAGCTCTACGAGGTGCACCTGGAACTCAAGGCAGCCTGCGATCCGCGCCTGATGATGAACCCCGGTGTGATCATCGACGAGGACCATGCCGCGCACATCCGCAATATCAAGCTCAACGAGACCATCGAGGTCGAGGCCGACCATTGCGTGGAATGCGGCTACTGCGAGCCGGTCTGCCCGTCCAAGGACCTGACCTTGACCCCGCGCCAGCGTATCGTCGTGCGCCGCGCCATCGCCAAGGCCGAAGCCGAGGGCAACACTGAGCTGGCTGCCGAGCTTGAGCGCGACTACGAGTACAACGGCGTCCAGACCTGCGCCGTGGACGGCATGTGCGTCACCGCCTGCCCGGTCGGCATCAACACCGGCCTGCTGGTCAAGCGCCTGCGCCGCGAAGACGCGCACCCTGTGCTGGAAGCCGGCTTCAAGGCCGCGGCCAAGGGCTGGGGCGGGGCCACCCGGGCTGGTTCGCTGGCCCTGAGCGTCGCCGACAAGTTCCCGACGACGCTGGTCCGCGGCGTTACCGATGTTGCCCGCAAGGTGGTCAGCACCGACGTCATGCCGCGCTACGACGCTGAACTGCCTGCCGGCGGCAAGGCTCGCAAGCCGATGGCCGGGAACCTGGGGGCCGCGGGCACTGAGCCGCTGGCCATCTACCTGCCTGCCTGCGTGAACTCGATGTTCGGCCCGGCCGGCGACGGTGAAGGTGTTGCATCGTCGTTCACCCGGCTGCTGCACGCCGCCGGAGTCTCGGTTTATGTCCCCGAGGGCATCGAATCCACCTGCTGCGGCACCCCATGGACTTCCAAGGGCTACGCGCAGGGCCATGAAATCATGGGCCAGCGCGTGCTGGAAGAAGTCCGCGCCGCCATGCCTGGCAAGAATCTGCCCATCATCTCGGACGCCTCCAGCTGCACCGAAGGCTTTGCGCATACCCTGGCCGAGCATGGCTATGACGTGGTTGACCTGCTGGCATTCACTTCGCAGCACCTGCTGGACAAGTTGCCAGAGCTGCAGAAGATCGCCTCGGTCACCTTGCACCCGACCTGCTCGTCCACGCAGATGGGCCTGAACCCGGATATGCAGAAGATTGCCGAGGCTGTGGCAGATACCGTGAATACGCCGGTGAACTGGGGCTGTTGCGGTTATGCCGGCGACCGCGGCATGCTGCATCCAGAGCTGACCGAGTCGGCTACCGCTCGCGAGGCAGCTGAGGTCCGTGAACTGGATGCGCAGGAACACGCTTCATGCAACCGCACCTGCGAACTGGGCATGACCCGGGCGACTGGCAAGGAATACCGGCACATCGTTGAACTGCTGGCAGAAGCCGCCGGCAAGTAGAGCCCGGAACCAAGCCGCCTGGGAGGCAACTTCCAGGCGGCTTCGCCATATCCTGCTGCCCGAAGCCAGCGGCTTCAACCGGATTGCGAGCCAAGAGAGTGCGCAGTAGTTGCTTGCCGCCTATCAGGCGGCAATACATTCGGGGTCATCAGGCGGCCTCAGCCGTTCTTTGAGTTTTTGCAGCCAGGTGCCGTCGCGCATCAGTTGCGGGAATGGCTTGTGCGCGTACCCGGTGGCTGGTGGTGCGGTGGATTTGTAGGACATGGCCGAGCCGGGGCAAATCGTGATGCTGTGCCCGTTGCCGTAGGTGGTGTACTCGTACCATCCGGCGGCTTGCTTGGCCTTGTTGCAGGCCGCGCAGCGGCCATCGCCGTTGGACACGGTGGTTTTGCCGCCGCGGGCATATTGCTTGACGTGGTCTATTTCTTCCACGGTGCCGTCGCAGAACGGGGTTCGGCAGTGCCGGTCGCGTACTGCGATGAACTTCTTGAGCTTCTCCGGGAAAAGCCGCGCCTTGGAGTCCATGGAAATGAGTTCCTGGTCGCCCGGCGCGGTGTAGAAGCGGGCGAGTTCGGTGCGCACTTCGATTTGCTCGATGTTTTCGCGGGTGACTTTCGCTTCCATCTGCTCGAAGGTCAGGTCATTGGGGATCTGGTGCCCGCCGATCCATTCACGCACGCTCTGGGCAGGGATGTAGCCGTAGCCTTCCAATAGCGCTGGTTCGCGTTCGCCGGCGAACAGGGCGCGGTCGGTCATGATCACCCCGATGTTCAGGGCGACGGGCATTTTGGAGGGTTCGCCGATCATCATGTAGCTGAAGAGCAGGTCGGCGCGGATCTGGGTGCGGGTGCGCGGGTCGCCTTTCTTGCGCAAGGTCTTGGATTCCTCGTCCAGGTAGCGCTTGAGGCACATGCCGGGCAGCAGGGGGTATTCGCCGCGGATCTTGATGCAGCCGCGTTGCTGGTCGATTTCCAGGGTGAGGTTGCGGTCTTCTTCGACGGTTTTCTGCTTGATGGATTCCTGATCAGAGGTGTAGGCAAGGACGAACTTGCGCACGGTTTGAGTGATTTGGCGGGTGCCCATGGAGTCGAACATGTCGGGGTTCTGGGCGTAGTACTCGTCGAATTCGGTGCGGCGCTGGGCTCTGAGGTCCTGGAGCGGGGTCAGGATGGCTTGGGCTTGCGCTTCGGTGAATTCTCCGCGGGAGCAGGCGGCGGCCAGGTGAGGGGTGTCTTCGAAGAGGATGCGGCAGTTGACCAGGTAGTTGCGCATGCCGTGCGGGGATTGCTTGCGGGCCAGGGCGACGCAGGCGGCGGCGCCACGGGTCTGGTCATCCATGTGGACGCCGCGTTCCTCGTGGTCGCGCACGAAGTCCTTCTCGATCTGGTGAGAGAGGCAGGCCTGCCGGTAGCGGATATAGGAGGCTAGTGCTTCGAGGCCTTCGATGGCGTGGGCGCATTCGGCTTTGGTGCCGTGTTCTTCTAGCTGGACGAGGTCGTCGTTCAACTGCTCCAGATGCAGGTCGAAGGCATCTGGGGGTGCTAGTGGGGTCTGGCCGTTTCCGTGCGCCTTTGCTTCGGACATGTTCTAATTATACTTCTCTTATTCGAATGTGTCTTCTAGTTCTATGGAAAACCTGGGTGGTTTTCGATGTACACAGGGAGGGTTGGGGTGCCTGCGGAGCTGGTGGCGTGCGGCGATTCGTGCATAATTATGCACTCCAGATAATGAATTCCATCTCAGTGCACGCGTTCCGTCTAGATCGCGAATTCAGTTAAACCCCAAGAAGGGGCGGCAATTGGCGAGAAATTGGTGGATTCTGGAAAAGCTGGGCCCGATCCGTCCGTGACATGATATTCCAGTTCAGAACTTCCACGCGCAGCGTCCGTCCGCATCCAAGGCCGGGGCGAGGCGGCAAGACCACCCCATTGAGGATCCGCGATGAATCGCAAACCATCCGTGAGCGCCGGCCCGGCGACTATGCTGGGCGCGCAGCTGCGCCGCCGCAAGTCGATCACGAATATGATCGCCGAGGCAGAAACCAATGCAGGAGCAGGCCAACTGCGCCGCACCCTGGGCATGTGGCAGCTGACCATGATCAGCGTCGGCGCCACCATGGGCACCGGAATCCTGGTGATCCTTGGCGATACCGTGCCGATCGCCGGTCCGGCCATCTGGATCTCGTTCGTGATCGCCGGCATCACCGCGCTGCTTTCGGCGATGTCCTACGCCGAAATGGCCGGCATGGTCCCGGTATCCGGCTCCAGCTACTCCTATTCTTATGCGACCATGGGCGAGGGCATCGCCTGGATCTGCGGCTGGTGCCTGGTGCTCGAATACGCCGTGTCCGTGGCCGCGGTGGCCGTCGGCGCGGGCCAGTACGTGAACGAGACGCTGCGCGCCTTCGGCATGGAGCTGCCTGCGGCGCTGGCCGGCGGCCCGGCCGAGGGCGGGGTGGTGAACCTGCCGGCGCTGATCGTCGTCGTGCTGGCCACCGTGCTGCTGGTGCGCGGGGCGCGCGAATCGGCCATCGTGAACTCGATCGTCGTGGCCATCAAGGCAGGCATCCTGATCTTCTTCTCGGTCGTCGCCTTCAGCGCCTTCAACGCGGGCAACTTCGAGCCGCTGCTGCCGATGGGCGCGGCCGGCGTGACCGCGGCGGCATCGAGCGTGTTCTTCTCCTATATCGGCTTCGACGCCGCCTCGACAGCCGGCGAGGAAGCGAAGAACCCGAAGCGCGATCTGCCCTGGGCCATCATGCTCTCGATGCTGATCGTGACCATCACCTACGTGCTGGTGGCAGTTTCGGCGATCGGCGCGCGCGAATGGAACTGGTTCGAAGGTGCCCAGGCGCCGCTGGTGCAGATCGTCGGCGACCTGACCGGCCAGCCGATCTTCGTGCTGGCCTTCGCCGTGGCCGCCGTGCTGGCCATCGCCTCGGTGGTGCTGACCGTGCTCTACGGGCAGACCCGCATCCTGCTGGCCATGTCGCGCGACGGGCTGGTGCCGCCGGTGTTCGGCAAGGTGTCGAACCGCACCGGCACCCCGGTCGCCGGCACCTGGATCACCGGCATCCTGGTGGCGATCACCGCCGGGTTCATCCCGCTGGGCGCGCTGGCCGACGCCACCAGCATCGGCACGCTGTTCGCCTTCGCGCTGGTCGGCGCCTCGGTGATCTATCTGCGCCGCAAGCAGCCGCAGGCCCCGCGGACGTTCAAGCTGCCGCTGTATCCGGTCACCCCGATCCTGGGCATCTTCGCCTGCCTGTTCCTGATGAGCCAGCTGGGCTGGCACACCTGGCTGGTGTTCATCATCTGGATGATCGTCGGCGTGGCGCTCTACCTGGGCTACGGACGGCGCCGTTCGCGCCTGGGGCAGCTCAGTGCGCAGGACTATGCGGCCAGCCACGCAAACGCGCGGTAGCCGCACAGCACGCTTCATTACCTAGTAGCTGAGCCCGAAACCGTACTCGAACAGCGCGCCGTCGGCGGTTTGCGCATAGCCAGGCAAGTCGCTGAACTGCTCGGTGATCGACTCGCGGGTGCCGGCCAGCGCGAACGGCATGCGTCCCTGCGGGGCGAACTTGCCCGCGAGGCTATCCATCAGCGCGGTGTCGGACATGCCGAAGCTGGCGACGATGGCGCCTGCATCGCGCAGGCCGCTGGCCTCGTCCATGACGAATGGCATCGGAAGTATACGTGCAGCACGACCTTGCTCGAGTCATTGACCTCGCTCATGACCTGCTTGATGGTATCCAGCGAGGGGCCGATCTCCCAGGACTCGGACGGCCATCCCGGAGAAGTCCAGGATGCTCGATTCCCATGGCAGCGAGCCGCCGAAGCGCAGGCCGTCTTCGGTGGATTCGTCCGCGTCGAACGGGCTCTTGCCGTCCAGGCCTTCCACGCCGTCCATGGTGATCGAGCTGATGCGCTCCGGGTTCATTCCGGATTCCGGGTCATCGGACTTGTAGGAGCTAGTGTTCTTGTTGTTCACCGACACCGAGATCAGCGCGTAGTCGCTGCCCTCGGCGCTCGGGCGTTGCGCAGGGTCCTCGGTGTTGCCGTTGGTGACGCCGTAGATGTAGCTGGCCAGGGTTTCCTCGGTGAAGTCACCCAGGATGTAGACATCCGAGTTCTCCTTCAGCGGCAGCACCTTGCCGCCATCGGCAGTTTCCTTGTTCTGCAGCAGCACCGCGGACTTGCGCTGCAGGTCCAGGCCTACCTCTCGGTGCTCTGCGCTGCCGACGATTCCGCCGGCCGCTTCGGCATCCACATAGGGATTCTCGAACAGGCCCATCTGGAGCATCGGGGTGGTCAGCCGCGTGGCCGCCAGATCGACGCGGCGACGCGCGCGGGCACCGACATCCCGCAGCTGTTCGACTCGATCCGCGAGCACCTGGAACTGGGCTACAAGTCCATCCGCGTGCAGACCGCGGTGCCGGGCATCAAGGCTGTCTACAGCGTAGCCGCCCAGGCCCAGTCCTCCGGCGAACGCTACGACTACGAGCCGGCCGGCCGCGGCACCTACCCGCAGGAAGAGGACTGGGACACCCGCGCCTACCTGCGCCACCTGCCGACAGTGTTCGAAGCGGTGCGCAACGAATTCGGCCCGGAGATCCCGCTGCTGCACGACGGCCACCACCGCATGACCCCGCTGCAGGCTGCCAAGCTGGGCAAGTCGCTGGAACCCTACGACCTGTTCTGGCTCGAGGACTGCACCCCGGCCGAGAACCAGGACGCCCTGCGCCTGGTGCGCGAGCACACCACCATCCCGCTGGCCATCGGCGAGATCTTCAATGCCATCTGGGACTTCCAGACCCTGATCAAGGACCAGCTGATCGACTACGTGCGCGCGGCTTCCACCCACTTCGGCGGCATCGTGCCGCTGAAGAAGGTCATGGACTACGCAGCCCAGTACCAGATCAAGTCCGGCTTCCACGGCCCGACCGACATCTCCCCGGTGGGCTTCGCCGCCCAGCTGCACGTGGGCCTGGCCATCCACAACTATGGCATCCAGGAGTACATGCAGCACTCGGACGCCACCAACACCGTCTTCGAGCAGTCGATGACCTTCAAGGACGGCTACCTGCACCCAGGCGACAAGCCTGGCCTGGGCGTCGAGTTCAACGAGGAAGCCGCGCTGTCCTACCCGTACCAGCAGGTCTACCTGCCGGACAACCGCCTGGTTGACGGCACGGTGCACGACTGGTGAGCGGAGGCGATCATGGACAAGCCGCTGTCGGCGCCATCGGGCACCTGGGCCGGACGCATCGTGGTCATGGGGGTCTCCGGCTGCGGCAAATCCACCGTGGGCGAGCTGCTGGGTCAGCGGATCGCCTCGGAGTTCCTCGACGGGGATTCCCTGCATCCGCAGGCGAATATCGCGAAGATGTCTGCCGGCATCCCGCTGGATGATGCAGACCGCGAACCGCGGCTCGGCGACATCGACAAGCGGCTGGGAGCCGAGGATGGCAAGCCGCTGACCATTGCGTGCTGTGCGCTCAAGCGCAAGTACCGCGACCAGATCAGGGCGCAGGCGCCGGATACGGTGTTCATCCATTTGAACGGCAGCTTCGAGCTGCTGTCCCAGCGCATAGCCGAGCGCACCGGGCACTTCGTGCCGGTGGACCTGCTGAAATCGCAGTTCGAGACGCTTGACGAGCCGCAGGCTGACGAGCGCGGCGTGGTGCTGGATATTTCGGCCTCGCTTCAGCAGCTGGTCAACGACGCCGCCGATTGGCTGGGCAACGCTTAGCCGGTTGGCGCGAAGCTGAGGGAAGATCCGGGTTGCCCGTATCTTCCCCCAGCTTTTTTGCGCCTAGATGCCGCCAGCTTCGGCCGGCTGGTTGCGGATCAGGGAGCGCTCGGCCACCAGGGTGCTGATGAGCAGCAGGGCCGCGGCGGCAAGCCAGGGAACATAAGGCAGGGAGTGCTCGGGCGGCAGGCTCGAGAGCAGCCAGCGGGCGGCCAGGAACGCGGCCGATACCAGTACCAGCGACACGGCGAAGGCGATGCCCCGGTGCTTGCGGTCCACGCCCTGCCATGCGGGGACTTTGCCGCCGGCCGGTGCGCCAGTGGTGATCCCGAAGAACTTCAGCATGCGTTCCCTCTCGATAAGGTTCGATTGTTGCCTTATAAGGTACAAGTCAACTATGAGTTATCTTGATCTTATCGAGAATGTAGTTTGCTGTACATGGTACTTTTGGAGGAGTTTAGCCTCCCTGGCTTTCCGGATCGCGGTCACCGGCTCCTAGCGCCGAGCAGGATCCCTGCCTTATCATCAGTGAGTCAGGAACACGGCTCCAGCTGGTTCCGGCGCTCTCAAAAGGGGCGATACCCGTTGCGGTGAAGCAACCGGTAACGGCAGACATATATGGAATTTCTTCAGCACGATTTCTTGAAAAGAGTCCATAATGTCTAGCGTTTCAGCTGCCATTGCCCATGCCCTCAAGCCTCTGGCCCCGCGAATTTTCGGATTGATGGGCAACGGCAATGCCCACTTCCTCGATGCCGCTGTGCGTGCAGGCTTCGACTACACCGCAGTGCGCCATGAGTCGGCCGCGGTTTCGGCCGCCGACGCGTACTTCCGCATCTCCAACAAGCTGGCCATCGCCTCCACCACCTACGGTGCTGGCTACACCAACACCACCACTGCCCTGGCCGAGGCCGCCGCGGCGCGGACCCCGCTGCTGTTCGTCACCGGCGACGCGCCGACGTCGGGCCTGCGCGGCTGGGACGTGGACCAGCCCGCGATCGATGCCGCGGTGCGGGCGCCCCGCTACGTCGTCGACCGCAACACCCCGGGTGCCACCGCCCTTGAGGCGGCGGCCCATGCGCTGCGCGAGCAGCTGCCGGTGGTCCTGGCCATTCCCTACGACCTGGCAGCGCTGGATTCCCTCGAAGAGCAGCTTCCCGATTTCGCCTCCCTGCGCAGCACCCCGCCGGCGCCGCAGCTGAACTCCACCCAGCTGGAGCAGATCGCTGCCAAGCTCAACGCCTCGCAGCGCACCCACATCCTCTATGGCCGCGGCGCAATTGATGCCGCCGAGCAGGTCCAGGCGCTGGCTCAGAAGCTGGGGGCCACCACCTCGGGCACGCTGCTGGCCCGCGACCTGCTGGACTACGCGTTCGACCTGGGCATCACCGGAGGGTTCTCCACGGAGGCCAACGCCGCGATCATCGCGCAGGCAGATACCGTACTGGTGCTCGGCGCCTCGCTGAACCAGTTCACCATGCGCTTTGGCGAGCTGGTGGCGGACGATGCCACGCTGATCCAGATCGATCTGGGATGCGCGGCCACCAATCCGCGCGTCGACTACTTCGCCACCGGCGATGCGGCCCTGGCTGCCGCGGACCTGCTCGGTGCCGTGGAGCAAGCCGATGACGCATGGCGCGCAGGCCTTGACCTGTCCGAGCTGCGCAGCCGCCCCGCCGGCGACGACCAGGCCTCCGACGGGCAGCTGGATCCGCGCCGCGTCGCCAGCGAGCTGCAGGGCATCCTGCCGGCCAACCGCGTGCTGGTGCAGGATGGCGGGCACTTCATCGGCTGGGGTCCGATGTACTGGTCGACTTCCGGTGCGCGCTCCCTGGCCTGTGTGGGAACCGCCTACCAGTCCATCGGCCTGGGCATCGCCTCCATGGTGGGTGCGGCCCCGGCGGCGGAAGGCCGCACGGTCGTGCTGGCCGCCGGAGATGGCGGATTCCTGATGGGCCTGGCAGACCTCGAATCGATCGTGCGCACCGTGGAAAGCGGCGTCATCGTCATCTACAACGACTCCGCCTATGGTGCGGAAATCCACCAGTACGGATCCGTCGGCCTGCACGAAGATCCGATGCTGATCCCTACCGTGGATTTTGCCGGCATTGCCAACTCCATGGGAGCGACCGGAATCCGCGTTGGCACGCTGGAAGACCTCGCCGCCGTGCAGCAGTGGGTTGATGGAGGCGCCCGCGGCGTATGCCTGGTGGACGCCCGGGTATCCACGCATGTGCGTGCCCCGTATATGGAAGAAGTCCTTTCCGCGAACAAGAAGGTCGCTGCGGCTGCGGCATTACAATCCGGTAAAGGTGCTGGAAAGCGGTAGCTGAACGTCGTAGGGTGGATGGGTGCGCAAGTTATTAGTCGGAACAGCGAGCCTGGGTTTAGGGGCATTACTGATGCTCCCCGCAACCGGCGCACTTGCCGCACCCACCGGACCCGGCGACCCAGCAGGCGCCAATGCCGCGCAGCTTTCGGAGACCTCGCTGCGCGTGGCAACCATCCAGGCAAATCTCACCGGCGAAACCCCCGAAGAGCTGCCTGCGGCCCTGATGCGCGGAACCGACCGGCAGGCAGCCCAAGTTGCGGACAAGATCAGCAGCGCCAACGCGGACGTGGTGGTGCTGACGTATATGGACGCCACCCAGGAGGCAGTTGACGCGCTCAATGAGAACTATCTGAACAATCTGGGCGACGACCGCGCCGACGTGGACTACGGGTATTCCTATCTGGCGGTGGGCTCCAAAGGCCTGCAAAGCGGCGCCGATCTGAACGCCGACGGCGTGGTCGGCAGCGCCGAGGACGCATGGGGCCAAGCCGCATTCGCCGAACAGGGCTCGATCGTCGTGCTGTCGAAGTACCCGATCGCCCAAGAACAGGTCACCACCGTTTCCCAGCTCAAGTGGCAAGACGTTGCCAACGACATGCTGCACCACACCGACTTATCCGGCGTGCTGGCAGCGTCCATCCCCGTGATGAGCACCGGCCTATGGGACATTCCCATCCAGTACCGTGGCGAGCCGGTGCATATCCTGGCGACGCAAACCCAGCCGGATGCGCAGGATAAGGAATTCGCCAAGGCACGCCAGATGGACGAGCTGAAGGTCATCGACGGCTATCTCTCCGGCGAGAACTATGTTCGCACCGACGAGGGCGAACACGCAGAAGGCGTGGGCGAGGACCGCTTTGTCATCGCCGGTGCACTGGGTCTGCAAGATGGCTCCGCTGATCGCGTTGACCCTTTCCTCAAGGAACTCAAGCACGCGAACGCTGTCAATGATTCGGGCAGCTACCTGGTGCCGAGCGAAACCTGGCAGGTATTGGGCCAGGGCCGCATCAAGGAGAACCAGCCGAGCACTTCCCAGACGTTGCCGGGAACAGTCCCCGACTTCGCGAAGGAATCAAGCCCGCTGATCTGGGCCGACATCCAATTCTAGGCGCCGAGCAAGCTGCGCAGGTACGGATTGAGGAATCTGCCCTCCGGATCGGCAGCCTGGTGAACCCGCGTGAAATCGCTGAACTTCGGGTAGAGCTGAGCCAATTCCCCAGCCTGAAGCGTATGCTCCTTGCCCCAGTGCGGCCGGCCGCCCAGGGAGCGGAAGATCTCTTCCATGGCTGCAAAGTATCCCGGAGCCTGATCGCGAATGTAGCGGTGCACGGCAATATATGCAGTTTGCCGGCCGCTGGCAGTTCCCAGCCAGGTGGAATCCTCGGCCGCGGTGCGCACCTCGACAGGGAAGAAGACCCCGGTTCCCGAACGCTTGAAGTACGCCCGCACCCTGGCGAAAGCCTCATCGAAGTTGGCCAGCGGGAGCGCATATTCCATTTCGGTGAAACGCACCCGCCGCGCACTGGTGAACACTTCGTTCCACGGTGCGATGCGGCTGCTTTCGGGCAACGCTGCGCACGCCACCTTGGCCAAGGCCGGCGTGGTCTTCGGCAGCGCCGCGCTCACCGAGCTGAGCAGCTGCAGTGCGCCATTGGAGACAACTTCATCATTCAGCCAGCGGGCTGCCGCTGGCGGCTGCTCGGCCGGGACTTGGCCGTCGAGGCGGGTATTGATCTTCACCTGGGCCTTGCCGGTGCCCGGAAACCAGAAGAATTCCAGATGGTCTTCTTCCCGTGCGCGCTCGACGAAGCTTTCGGCGATCAGCCCGATGGGTTCGATGATTTCCTCCGCACGCATCATGTAGTGCGGGACGCAGCGCAGCCGCACGTGGGTGAGCACCCCCAGCGCTCCCAGGCCAAGCCGGGAGGCCTCGAATAGTTCGGTGTTCTCCTGAGAGTTGGCGCGCAGGTGGCTGCCATCGGCCAGCATGAGCTGCACCCCGGTGACCGTTCCGCTGAATCCGCTGAACCGCAGGCCGGTGCCGTGGGTGCCGGTGCTGATGGCTCCGGCTACAGATTGCTTGTCGATATCGCCCATATTCTCCTACGCGAGATTGAAGGGCTTGAGCAGTGCGGGGATCTGCCATAGCCGGGTCCCGGCGCGGAAGGTCACCTCGTGGGTGAGGGCGTCGACTTCCTCGATTCCCTGGAAGCCATCCAGGTTCAGCAAGATGCCCTCGGTATCCGCCAGCGGAGTGAAGGAATGGCCTGCGCCGACGGTGCGCACCGGCTGCTCCAGATCGGCGGCCTGTTCCAGGACCTGCGCCAATTCCGCAATGCTGCGCGGGGAGCGGATGGCTGCCGGGTGCGCGACGACGGTGCGCGCGAAGTTCTTGAAGGTGCTCACAGGAATGCTTTGCCTTCCCCGCGGTAGGTGGGCCACTGCTCGATGATCTTGCCCTTGGAATACACCGCAACCTTATTAACCCGTTCCGCAGGTTCGCCGGCCTTGGCATGGCGCAGCCAGACCGTTTCGCCAATGGCGATGCGATGTGCGCTGGGGCCGGTGAGCGGGGTCTGCACCTCGCCGGCTCCTTCCATGGACAGATAGCGCAGCTTCTTGGGGTGCTCGATTCTTGGCAGCCGGTCCTTGCCGGCTGGACCCGATGCGGTCCAACCGCCGCCGAGGATGGTGACCGTTCGCTCATCGGGACGGCGGACCACGGGAAAGCCCAGATACAGGGCAGGGGTGGGTCGGAATGCACGATAGGAATCGAACAGCGCGGGCGCGAACAGCCCTGAACCCGCGGCAATCTCGGTGATAGCGGGTTCTTGGACAGTGCTTTCCACCGAACCTGTGCCGCCGGCATTCACGAAACGCAGCTCGCCCAGCTCCCGGACTAATTCCACGGTTTCGGCCCGGCGCTCGGCCAGTTCGGCGGCGCTGGCTTGGCGCAGCTTGCGCGCGATCAGCGCCTTGGGGCTGAACCCTCCATCGGGAACCGAAGCGATCTGGGATTCGTAGCCCATCAACCCGTCCAGGATGAAGTTGCGGCGACGGTGCACCTCGGCGGCCAGCGCCGCGACCTGTTCCGGCCGGCTCAGCGGCGAACGCGCGGCACCGATGCGGATATTGCCGCTGGGGTAATAGGCGGCATCCAGTTCCAAGGCGACCTTCAGCGGCGGGTGACCCGGCGCGATTCTGTCGATCAGGTCCAGTTGCTCTTCGGTATCCACCATGAGGGTGACAGCTTCGCAGGCCTGCTCGATGGCCGCCCACCGGCTGATCGCTTCGGCATCCGTTTGCGGGTACGCAACCACCAGGTCCTTCAAACCGTGGCTTGCCAGCCATAATGCTTCGGCCAACGTGAAGCAGAGAACGCCGCGGAAGCCTGGCTCGTCGAGCGCCCGCTCCAACGCCTTGCGTAGACGCAGGGACTTGGAAGCGATGCGGATCGGCACGCCGCCGGCCCGTTCGCGTAGGGCGATCACGTTGGAATCGAAGGCATCGAGATCGAGCAAAGCGACCGGGTGCTCCGAGATCCCGACGCTTTTCAAGGCACGGTTATACCGTTTGGCCTGAGCGTTCTTCATAAGCCAACTCTTTCACCAGCTTCGGGGCGTTTCAAGGAATTTTTCAAGACGCTTGTGTGAAGGCAGAGCGTTCAAGGCAACTCTCAGGGTCTTGCGGATAAGCTGGAGCCATCATGAAAAACGATCCGATTTCAATGACGTTGCTTGGCAAGGATGGAAAGCCGCGCTCCGGCGTGCAGGATGCCATCATGAAGGGCATCGGCGTGCAGCGCCCGATGGTGCTTGCCTACATCAAGCGGTTGCGCAAGAAGCACCCGGAAGCCACGGCAGCCGAGCTGGCAGCCATTGTCGAGCGCGATTACCTGCGTGTGGTTACCGGCACCGGTGCAGCCGTGGGTGGAACCGCAGCCGTTCCTGCTGTCGGCACCGGCGTCGCGCTGGGACTTTCCGTTGCTGCAACGCTGGGCTTCCTGGAAGCTTCTGCGCTGTATGCGCAGAGCCTGGCAGAACTGCACGGCATTGCCATCGACGACCCGGATCGGTCACGAATGCTGGTAATGGGCATCATGATGGGCGAGGAAGGCAGCTCGATGATTGCCGGATTGACTGCCCAAGCCGCAGGCCGTGGCGGAGGCCCGATCCAGGGCTGGGCCAGGTCCTTCGGTGCCGGCAAGTCCACGAGCATCTATTCCGCCATGCAGCGCACCATGCAGAAGAAGTTCTTGCGCAAGATCATCGGCACCCAGGCTGCCAGCACCATGGGCCGTCTGGTTCCGTTTGGCGTTGGCGCGGCCATCGGCGGTGTCGGCAATCGGTACATGGCCAAGCGCGTGATCGAGAATGCCGCGGTTGCCTTCGAGGGAATCCCTACGGTGGTGCCCAGTTCGTTGCCGCTGGATGACCCGCGGGTCATCGACGCTGAGATCGTCGAAGACTAGCTGTACAGGGATTGCTGACCACCTTGGTGGTCGGCTTCCGTCTTTAAGTCAGTTTTAGTGCGTTGCAAGAAACTTTTTCGGGGAGCGATCCGCAAGAACTCGCGCCTTAATCGGCTTTGCGGAATTAAGTGTGCACGGTCACCCGTCAAAACCACCCCGCCGATTTGCAGCACCCCGCAAACCCGTGTATAGTTTTTCCTTGTCGCCGAGAACAAAACGGAACAAAAAACCCGTAGCTCAACGGCGGCAGAACCCCAGAAAATCAAGGTTTTTCCACAGTCTTGTGGATAAAGAATTGAAAAGAATGGGAACCAAGAATACTGGTTCAAATCACAAACAATAGATTTGACTTCCAGAAATTCACGGTTATAGAATATGAATATAACGCTGGACGAAATTACCGCCTGGAATGGTGGGTAAAGAACCGGTAAGTGTTTGTTGTTTGAGAACTCAATAGTGTGCCAAGTTTGTTGATACCGAATATTTTTATTTGGTGAATACATAACATTTGCTTGAGGCATTGCACCCCCGTGCAGTGTTCTTGAGTGTTTTATTATTCGCCAGGACTTCATCGGCTTCGCCCTTCTTTTCCAAGGGGTTGCTGGTGGCTTTTTATTTTTTATGGAGAGTTTGATCCTGGCTCAGGATGAACGCTGGCGGCGTGCTTAACACATGCAAGTCGAACGATGAAGCCCAGCTTGCTGGGTGGATTAGTGGCGAACGGGTGAGTAACACGTGAGTAACCTGCCCCCGACTCTGGGATAAGCCCGGGAAACTGGGTCTAATACCGGATATGACCATGGAACGCATGTTTTGTGGTGGAAAGATTTATCGGTGGGGGATGGACTCGCGGCCTATCAGCTTGTTGGTGAGGTAATGGCTCACCAAGGCGACGACGGGTAGCCGGCCTGAGAGGGTGACCGGCCACACTGGGACTGAGACACGGCCCAGACTCCTACGGGAGGCAGCAGTGGGGAATATTGCACAATGGGCGAAAGCCTGATGCAGCGACGCCGCGTGAGGGATGACGGCCTTCGGGTTGTAAACCTCTTTCAGTAGGGAAGAAGCGAAAGTGACGGTACCTGCAGAAGAAGCGCCGGCTAACTACGTGCCAGCAGCCGCGGTAATACGTAGGGCGCAAGCGTTATCCGGATTTATTGGGCGTAAAGAGCTCGTAGGCGGTTTGTCGCGTCTGCCGTGAAAGTCCGAGGCTCAACCTCGGATCTGCGGTGGGTACGGGCAGACTAGAGTGATGTAGGGGAGACTGGAATTCCTGGTGTAGCGGTGAAATGCGCAGATATCAGGAGGAACACCGATGGCGAAGGCAGGTCTCTGGGCATTTACTGACGCTGAGGAGCGAAAGCATGGGGAGCGAACAGGATTAGATACCCTGGTAGTCCATGCCGTAAACGTTGGGCACTAGGTGTGGGGGACATTCCACGTTTTCCGCGCCGTAGCTAACGCATTAAGTGCCCCGCCTGGGGAGTACGGCCGCAAGGCTAAAACTCAAAGGAATTGACGGGGGCCCGCACAAGCGGCGGAGCATGCGGATTAATTCGATGCAACGCGAAGAACCTTACCAAGGCTTGACATGTGCCAGACCGCTCCAGAGATGGGGTTTCCCTTCGGGGCTGGTTCACAGGTGGTGCATGGTTGTCGTCAGCTCGTGTCGTGAGATGTTGGGTTAAGTCCCGCAACGAGCGCAACCCTCGTTCCATGTTGCCAGCACGTAGTGGTGGGGACTCATGGGAGACTGCCGGGGTCAACTCGGAGGAAGGTGGGGATGACGTCAAATCATCATGCCCCTTATGTCTTGGGCTTCACGCATGCTACAATGGCCGGTACAATGGGTTGCGATACTGTGAGGTGGAGCTAATCCCTAAAAGCCGGTCTCAGTTCGGATTGGGGTCTGCAACTCGACCCCATGAAGTCGGAGTCGCTAGTAATCGCAGATCAGCAACGCTGCGGTGAATACGTTCCCGGGCCTTGTACACACCGCCCGTCAAGTCACGAAAGTTGGTAACACCCGAAGCCGATGGCCTAACCACCTTGTGTGGGGGGAGTCGTCGAAGGTGGGACTGGCGATTGGGACTAAGTCGTAACAAGGTAGCCGTACCGGAAGGTGCGGCTGGATCACCTCCTTTCTAAGGAGCTAACCATTATTGGTTGCCCATGCTGGACACGAGTGTTGTCCGGGTGGGTTGCTCATGGGTGGAATATCAATGGACTCAATACTGGAAAACGTGCTGGCTGATGCTGGTGCGGGGTATTGGCTGTGGCTGCGTGGTGCTTGGGCATCTGCTAGTACGCATTGCAGGGGGTTTTCTTCTTGCGGTGCTGGAATGCGGTGTGTGGGTGTTGTGTGGTTTGTATGGTTTGGCATGCTGTTGGGTTTTGAGGCAACAAGCCTCCTTTCCTGGTGAATGGTTGCCGGGGTTCTTCCTGTGGGGAGGGTCCTGGTGGTGTTCGCTTGGGTGAGGGGTTCTTGGTGTTTCGGTGTTTGTCCTGTGTTTGCTGCAAGGATGTCCTGTTGGATTGATGCTGGCCTTTGGTTGGTGTTGGTTTTGGGGTGTTGTTGCGGGGGTGCGGGGTTGTTGTTTGGGAACTGTATAGTGAACGCGAGCATCTTGCAGATGAGATGAGCTGGGTAGTCCTTTTCCTGGGATTGCCTGGTGTTGGAGTCTTGTCTGCGTGATTTTGTTAGATTGTTTTATTGCTCAATTCTGAGACTTTGATTTGTGTTGAAGTTTTTAAGGGCGCACGGTGGATGCCTTGGCATCAAGAGCCGATGAAGGACGTGGGAATCTGCGATAAGCCTGGTGGAGTCGATAACCGGACGTTGAGACCAGGATTTCCGAATGGGGGAACCCCGCACCATGTTATGTGGTGTGACCTGCAGCTGAATGTATAGGCTGTGTGGAGGGAACGCGGGGAAGTGAAACATCTCAGTACCCGCAGGAAGAGAAAACAACAGTGATTCCGTTAGTAGTGGCGAGCGAACGCGGATGGGGCTAAACCGGTTGGTGTGTGATAGCGGATAGGCGTTGCATCACCGGGGTTGTGGGGTTGACATGTACCAGCGCTATCTTGCTGGTGGGATGAGGTGCAGGCGTATAGGTGAATCGGTTGGAATGCCGGACCAGAGAGGGTGATAGTCCCGTAGGTGTAATGCGTGTCTGCCGTTCTAGTGTTGATACCCGAGTAGCACGGGGCCCGTGAAACCTTGTGTGAATCTGCCAGGACCACCTGGTAAGCCTGAATACTACTTGATGACCGATAGTGAATCAGTACCGTGAGGGAATGGTGAAAAGTACCCCGGGAGGGGAGTGAAATAGTACCTGAAACCGTGCGCTTACAATCCGTTAGAGCCTGGGACTTGTTCCTGGGTGATGGCGTGCCTTTTGAAGAATGAGCCTGCGAGTTAGTGTTACGTCGCGAGGTTAACCCGTGTGGGGAAGCCGTAGCGAAAGCGAGTCTGAATAGGGCGTTTGAGTGGCGTGATCTAGACCCGAAGCGAAGTGATCTACCCATGGCCAGGTTGAAGCGCGTGTAAGAGCGTGTGGAGGACCGAACCCACTTCAGTTGAAAATGGAGGGGATGAGCTGTGGGTAGGGGTGAAAGGCCAATCAAACTTCGTGATAGCTGGTTCTCCCCGAAATGCATTTAGGTGCAGCGTTGCGTGTTTCTTGCTGGAGGTAGAGCTACTGGATAGGCGATGGGCCCTACAAGGTTACTGACCTTAGCCAAACTCCGAATGCCGGCAAGTGAGAGCGCAGCAGTGAGACTGTGGGGGATAAGCTTCATAGTCGAGAGGGAAACAGCCCAGAACGCCAACTAAGGCCCCTAAGCGTGTGCTAAGTGGAAAAGGATGTGGAGTTGCTGTGACAACCAGGAGGTTGGCTTAGAAGCAGCCACCCTTGAAAGAGTGCGTAATAGCTCACTGGTCAAGTGATTCCGCGCCGATAATGTAGCGGGGCTCAAGCACACCGCCGAAGTTGCGTCATTCAAGTATTAGCCTGGTTTCGATTGGGTGCTTGGATGGGTAGGGGAGCGTCGTGTGGACGGTGAAGTCGCGGTGGAAACCAGCGGTGGAGGCCACACGAGTGAGAATGCAGGCATGAGTAGCGAATGACGGGTGAGAAACCCGTCCGCCGAATGATCAAGGGTTCCAGGGTTAAGCTAATCTGCCCTGGGTTAGTCGGGACCTAAGGCGAGGCCGACAGGCGTAGTCGATGGACAACGGGTTGATATTCCCGTACCGGCGAAGGACCGCCCATACCAAGCTGTGGATGCTAACCATGACGGATCATGGCTGTTGCGGCCTTCGGGTTGCTGGTTGTGTGATGTGGTGGGAACCGATGCAGTGAGGTCAGCGTATTAACAGGTGTGACGCAGGAAGGTAGCCGAGCCAGGCAATGGAATTGACCTGGTCCAAGGGTGTAGGAAGAGTGGTTGGCAAATCCGCCGCTCATATGTTCTGAGACCTGATAGGCGCCCCGTTTATGGGGTGATTCGGTGATCCTATGCTGCCTAGAAAAGCATCGGCGCGAGGTCCCAGTCCGCCCGTACCCCAAACCGACACAGGTGATCAGGTAGAGAATACTAAGGCGATCGAGAGAATCATGGTTAAGGAACTCGGCAAAATGCCCCCGTAACTTCGGAAGAAGGGGGGCCTGCCCCGTGATGGAGACGTGCTCTCCGGAGGCGGGTGTGGGCCGCAGAGACCAGGGGGAAGCGACTGTTTACTAAAAACACAGGTCCGTGCGAAGTCGCAAGACGATGTATACGGACTGACTCCTGCCCGGTGCTGGAAGGTTAAGAGGACTGGTTAGCCCTTGTGGCGAAGCTGAGAATTTAAGCCCCAGTAAACGGCGGTGGTAACTATAACCATCCTAAGGTAGCGAAATTCCTTGTCGGGTAAGTTCCGACCTGCACGAATGGAGTAACGACTTCCCCGCTGTCTCAACCATGAACTCGGCGAAATTGCAGTACGAGTAAAGATGCTCGTTACGCGCAGCAGGACGGAAAGACCCCGAGACCTTTACTATAGTTTGGTATTGGTGTTCGGTGCAGCTTGTGTAGGATAGGTGGGAGACTGTGAAGCTTGGACGCTAGTTCAGGTGGAGTCATCGTTGAAATACCACTCTGGCTGTACCGGTCACCTAACTTCGGACCATGATCTGGTTCAGGGACAGTGCCTGATGGGTAGTTTAACTGGGGCGGTTGCCTCCTAAAATGTAACGGAGGCGCCCAAAGGTTCCCTCAGCCTGGTTGGCAATCAGGTGTCGAGTGTAAGTGCACAAGGGAGCTTGACTGTGAGAGTGACAGCTCGAGCAGGGACGAAAGTCGGGACTAGTGATCCGGCGGCACCTCGTGGAAGGGCCGTCGCTCAACGGATAAAAGGTACCTCGGGGATAACAGGCTGATCTTGCCCAAGAGTCCATATCGACGGCATGGTTTGGCACCTCGATGTCGGCTCGTCGCATCCTGGGGCTGGAGTAGGTCCCAAGGGTTGGGCTGTTCGCCCATTAAAGCGGTACGCGAGCTGGGTTTAGAACGTCGTGAGACAGTTCGGTCCCTATCCGCTGCGCGCGTTGGAAATTTGAGAAGGGCTGTCCTTAGTACGAGAGGACCGGGACGGACGAACCTCTGGTGTGTCAGTTGTACTGCCAAGTGCATCGCTGATTAGCTACGTTTGGAAGGGATAACCGCTGAAAGCATCTAAGCGGGAAGCCTGCTTCGAGATGAGATTTCCATGCACCATTGTGTGTGAGAGGCCCCCAGCTAGACCACTGGGTTGATAGGCAGGATGTGGAAGCAAGAACTGAAGACTTGTGCAGCTGACCTGTACTAATAGGCCGATGACTTACAACACACAATAAAACAATAATTTGAACTGATGATTTCAATGCTGTTCGCGTTCACTATACGGTTACGAGACAACAACCTCTAACCAATAAATGCAAGATGAGTTACAAGACTTTGTAGCACCGGAAAACACTGACCAGGAAATATTTGGTTTGTGTGCTTCGTGATTGTTACGGCGGTCATAGCGTGGGGGAAACGCCCGGTCCCATACCGAACCCGGAAGCTAAGGCCCATTGCGCCGATGGTACTGCACTCGTGAGGGTGTGGGAGAGTAGGTCACCGCCGGACTTAACCTAAGTGGGTTTGAGGCTCTAACCAGTGATGGTTGGAGCCTCACCTGTTTAACCCGTGATGGTGGTGCGGGGTGGCCAGGCGCAACGTCTGACCCTGCACTCGTTTAATTGCCGCAGCTGTTGTCCTGCCTCGCAGCCGGCCCATCATCGAGGTATGGTCGAGAAAGCGTCCCTCCTGTCCGCAGGACCGGCGATCGCATCACTGGTGTTTAATGACGTTGTTGCTATCGGAATAGCGTTGTTCACGCTGGATATCCCGTAGACCCTGATCAAAGTTCTTTATATCGTGCTTCCCGTCGCGTTGATTGACGCTGCCGCGGGATCAATCGCCGTGGCAATGGCTTGATTCATCCCATCCAAGAATTGAGAGGGCTAATGGGCTGCTTCTTCAGATTCAATGACTGAAGCGAGCGCCAAATCTTCAACCGTGAGCATCACGGTACTATCCCGCCGGTTGAATAACTGCAAGGTGATGCTTCGGCCATTGCATCGCCAAATGCGAATGGGCTGATTCTCGTCTTCCCAGGGGCGTTCCGGAGCGCCATACAGCTCTGAGAGTTCTGCCTGCAAAACAGCAAACCCAGACCGGGTGACTGGATCTTGAGGGACCCGAGAACTGTAGAGGAACGTACAGACACTCAGGAATTGTTGACGGTATGTATCCCAAGTACTCGATATTTTTCCTGGCAGTCCGAGGTCCAGGCTCGTCATCTTATGAGGTGAATCCTGGTCTTCGGAATCAATCGCGGCGCCTGATATGAATCCAAGCGCATCGAACAGGGCCTGACGCTCAACTTCAGTCTTTGGCCAAGAGCCTTGGACTAAGCCCTGGATAATGGGCATAAGGTCGTGTGGGACAGGGGACAAACTGATGACTGAGTCTGGCAGTGTCATGCGGCGAGCCTACCTTTGATGCATAGGATCGCGGAAGCCGAACACGGCATGGCTGCCCGGCAGCGAGTACCCCGGTCTTGGACTGTGGACAGTTATTTCTATCGCGATCGTGCAGTCCCCGTTCACCGCAAATTCCCTGCTGCCCTAAGACAGCTGCTTGACGCAGTAAGCGCCTAATCCTAGAGTCAGGGCACCGGGGATCGTCCGGCAAGCAAATGGCTGCAGGAGCTTCTGATGGGTTTACTGGCATTTAGCTACAACGTCATGCTGGATGGCTGCGTCGATCATCGAGAAGGCATCGCCGACGATGAATCGCACGACTATTTCACGGGTCTGATGAATGCGCATGAAGGGATGCTCTGGGGACGTGTTACCTACGAACTGATGGAGGAGTACTGGCCAGCTGTGGCTCGGGGCGACAGCTCGGCGACGCCAGCACTGCTACGCTGGGCACAGCATCTGAAGGCGAAGCCCAAATACGTTGTCTCGAGCACTCGCACGGCATATTCATGGAATAACTCCCACCTGCTGAGTGGAGAGCTGCGCGCCTGTGTACTGAGGCTGAAAGACCAGTACCCCGAAGGTGTGCTTCTTGGTAGCGGCAAGCTGGCAACAGCTCTGGACAGGATGGAGCTCATCGATGAGTACCATTTCCTAATTCACCCAGTTATCGCCGGCCATGGTCCAACGCTTTACCAGGCAGGGTTGCAGAAATCCCGTCATCTGGAATTGATCTCAGCGCAACCGCTCTCCAGCGGTGCAATTGCAGCCAGTTATCGGCGGGTTCGCTGAACCCATGCGGATGACGATTTCGCCTTGGAAATCCGGAGCAGAATCGGAAACGCAGACACCTTTTCTTGCCGGGGAGTTTCGAGTTTTGCATGATGGCCGCAGGAGCTTGCAACTGCAGGCCAAGGACTTGAACACAGTTGATGAAATATCCGTCGAGCCAAGCCTAATCTGCAGTATCAAGGAGCGGGGATCGCGTAGCGTAGGAAGCATGGATACGCTTTTCTTCGCCCATCGAGGCAGCTCCCATAAATATTCGGAGAACACTCGTGCCGCCTATCTACAGGCCATCGACGAGGGTGCCGATGGAATTGAATGCGACGTCCATCTGAGCAAAGACGGAATCGTTGTTTGCCACCACGATCCAACGGTCGACCGCACCTCCGATTCATCCGGTCTCGTTGCCGGATATACCCTGGCGGAAATGAAAGCCATGGACTTCACCGGAGTCGTACCGAGCATCGTCCCGGCCGAGTATGGGACAGAAAACGAGCAGCTCCTGAGCCTCGGCGAGCTTTTCGCTCTCATTGAAGAACGCGGCAAGCCAATTGGTTTGGCCATCGAAATCAAGCATCCAAGCCCCTATGGCCACCTGTTGGAAAGGGGCGTGCTGCAGGTCCTTGCAGCGCACGGGTTCGACCCGCAAACCGGGACTGCCGGCTCGCAGGGACAGATTGCCGTGACGCTGATGAGCTTCGAGCCAAACTCCCTGCGCTACCTGGCCCGCACGGTCAGCACTTCGCTATTGTGCCAATTGATGACCGAGGTCAACCCGGACTACGTCCAGCAGTTGATCGACTCTGGCGACGTGGGTAGGGCCGGCGTCTACGATGTGCTGTACCGCTCCGTGCCTGAAGGAATTGAACTGATCAACGCAGGGGGAGCTGGAATCATCGGATCCGGCGTCGCCTGGACCCGAGCCAATGATCATCTAGTGCGCCGGTGGCTGGAGCAGGGGTTGAAGGCACGGATCTGGACGGTCGACCGTCCCTCAGATGCACAATTCCTGGTGGACCTGGGCGTTGGGGAACTGACCAGCAACCGTCCGGCGGAACTACGCAAAGAACTGGAGCTGAGCTAGGAAACATGAGCACCGAGGAAACCGCACAGGTCAATCTGTACCTGCAGGACACCTATGTTTTCGCCACCGAGGCTGAAGTCATTGCTGCGGGCAGCGACGACGAAGGCCAGTGGATTGCGCTGAGCCCGAATATCTTCCATCCCCGCGGTGGCGGCCAGCCCGAAGACTCGGGAACCGTGGACGGGCTGCCGGTAGCGGTCCAGCGCGGTGAGAACGGATTGGTGATCCTGTATGGCGCCGGCGCTAAGCAGGTGGGCGACCAAGTCCAAGCCGAGATCGACGGCGAGCTGCGTCTTTCCCATGCAGCCCTGCACACCGCCGGGCACGTCCTGGGCTTCGCCGGCGAAGATCGCGGCTGGCAGCACAAGGGCCACTCGCACTTCCCCGGGCAATCCCGGCTCGACTTCGATCCGGCCACCGTTGATCTGCCACTGGGCGATGAGAACGAACGGGCAGCGGCGAAGGCCAACATCCAAGAACGCGTCAATGAACTCATTGCTGGTGGCGGAGAAGTCACGACCACCACCGATGACCAGGGCATCCGCACAGTCACCATCGCCGGGGTGAATGCTGAACCATGCGGTGGCACCCACGTGAAGCATCTTGACCAGCTGGAGCACGTTGAAATCGGCGAGGCGAAGGTCAAACGCGGTGTCTACAAGGTCAGGTACGATGCCCGCCACGTCCGCTAGCTGGTTCACGCCGGCGACCAAGATGGGCCTTTCCATCGCGATTGCCACCGGGCTCTACGGCATTTCCTTCGGGGCGCTGTCCATCGCCGCGGGCCTGAATCTATGGCAAACCGTTGCGCTGAGCGCCCTGATGTTCACCGGTGGCTCGCAGTTCGCCTTCATCGGGGTCATCTCCGGTGGCGGTGCCGCCGCGGCGGCATTCTCCGCGGCTTCGCTGCTGGGCATCCGCAATGCCGTGTACGGGATGCAGATCAAGCAAACCTTGCGCCCGTTGGGGCGGCAGGTGCCGTGGATGGCCCAGGTGACCATCGACGAGTCCACTGCGGTGAGCTTGGGGCAATCCGACCCTGCTGAGAAGCGCCGCGGATTCATCGCCGCCGGCGCCGGCGTCTACGTCCTATGGAACCTGTTCACCCTCGTTGGCGCCTTGCTCGGCGAACGCATGGGCGACCCTGCTGCGTGGGGCCTGGATGGCGCCGCGGTTGCGGCCTTCATCGGGCTGCTCTGGCCGCGGCTGAAATCAGTTGAACCGATCATGATCGCAATTGCCGCGGCGATCCTCACCGCGCTGGCGGTACCGGTGACCGCGCCGGGCTTGCCGATTCTGGTGACGGCGGCCTGCGCGGCGATCTACGCCGTGGCCACCGGCCGCCTTGCCCCGGCGGCGACCGAGCATGGCGAACTGGAAAGCATTGAGGAGCAGAAAGCGTGAACGAGCTGAGCTGGTGGATTCTCGGGGCCTGCCTGACGGCCTACGCCATCAAGCTCTGCGGCTTCTTTGTGCCCCGCAGGGTCTTGGACTCGCCGACCATGTCCCATGTCGCCGCCACGCTGACCATCGCGCTGCTGGCTTCCTTGGTGACGGTGAATGCCTTCACCTCGGGACAGGAACTGGTCATCGATGCCCGGATCGGCGCCCTCGCGGCCGCGATCATCGCGCTGGTTTTCAAGGCACCTTATCTTGTCGTCGTTGTTACCGGCGCCCTGGCCGCGATCGTGCTCAGGGCCAGTGGACTGGCTGCCTAGATATTGCCTGCAAGGCGGATGACAAGCCCAGCGCGTAGTGGGACAGTGGAAGCATGATTGTAGCTTTCTCAGTAGCACCTAGTAATGACAACCCCAACGGTTCGGTCCATGACGCAGTGGCTGAAGCGGTGAAAGTCGTCCGGGATTCTGGCCTTCCCAATCGCACCAGCTCCATGTTCACCGAGATCGAAGGCGAATGGGATGAAGTCATGGAGGTGGTCAAGCAAGCCACCTTGGCTGCTGGCCGATTCGGTTCGCGCGTATCGCTGGTGCTGAAAGCCGATATCCGCCCCGGCTACGAGGGCGAGCTCGACGGCAAGATCCAGCGGCTCGAGAAGGCTATAAAGGATAGTGAGGAGAACATGTCGTCATGATCCACCATTCAGCCGAACATGATGCCGGTGCAGTCGACGAATACCTGGAGCGGGAGCTGGGGCTGCGCGTTGCAGCGTTGGAAGCAGGCCGCGAGCATTCCCATAGCGCCGGGTTGCCGCGAATTGAAGTGAGCCCGGCCCAGGGAAAGTTTCTCCAGCTGCTCGTCGAGATCACAGGCGCACGCAGGGTCCTGGAAATCGGAACCCTCGGCGGCTATTCGACCAGCTGGCTTGCCTTGGGCGTGGGAGAAGCCGGTACCGTCATCAGTTGCGAATTCGAGCCGCTGCATGCCTCGGTTGCACGCGAGAATTTGCAGCGGGCAGGGCTGTCCGAACGTGTTGAAATCAAGTTGGGTGCGGCCCAGGGTTCGCTGGATTCGCTGATTTCCAAGCGAGTTGCTCCATTTGATCTGATCTTCATTGATGCAGATAAGCGCAATAACGTGGCCTATCTCGAACGGGCAATGAAACTGTCGCATCCGGGGACCGTGCTGGTGCTCGACAACGTGGTGCGCAGCGGTGCAGTCTTGGATGACCCTGCTGGGCACGGGACCCAGGAGGCCGATGTGCGGGGGATCCAGGACTCCTTGCGGTGGTTGCGCGATGATCCGCGCGTATCAGCCACCGCCCTGCAGACAGTGGGCGTCAAAGGATGGGACGGATTCGCGCTCGCACGCGTCCTCTAGTGGTCACAGCTATCGCGTAGGAGAGTGCTCGGGGAGCTCGGCATCGAGTTCCCCGGCTTCGTCTTGCTTGAACGGCGGCGATTTCAGGATCAAGAAGTACACGCCCAATCCGCAAAGCACGCCCATCGGCGGTCCTACCCACAGGGCCTGCTCGGTATTGCGCACCAAGCCCGCAACAACTGGGCCAACCAGCATGGGAACGATGTAGTAGTAGTGGTCCGGCTCGGCAGGGCCCCAGAAGCGTTCGAATCTGGCAAGAATGCTGAAGCCGGCGGCCAAGAGGACGCAACTGAGCAAAATCACCCAGAAGGTCGAGGAAAGGCTGATGGTCAGGGTCAGTGAACCGACAAAGCCACCGGTCAAGGCAGCGTACTTTGTATTCCGGTCCAAGCCCGACCCCCTTTTGAGCCAAGAAATTTGCAACTACATTAAAAGTTTTTCAAACATCTGGATAGTCCGCAATCCTACTTAAGTAGGAGGGTGCCTTGGTGAGTTGGAAGAAATTAGCGAAGCCACTGCCGTAGGCTAGAGAAGTGCCGCAAATGAACGACTATCGAATCCGACTGGCTACTGAACAAGACGTCCGCCCCGCACTGCAGATGAAATTGCAAGCCTGGAGGGAAGCGTACGCCGAACTTCGAGATGAATCATTTTTCACCCACCATGAAGGCCAGCTCGATGGCCAGGTAGCCTGGTGGGAACGCGGGCTGGCATCCGGCGCGCAATTCTTCATCGCCGAAGACCGCGATGGACGCATCATCGGTCTAGCCGGCGGCACACCGGCCATCGACGAGGACAAGGACGCCGGGGTAGACATCGAATTGGGCATGCTCTATGTCCTGGCTGAGTATTACGGCACCGGGCTGGGCCAGCACCTCTTCGACGTGGTCCTGGGCGAGCGCGATGCGCTGGTCTGGGTCTTGCAGGGCAACGAGCGGGCCCTGGCCTTCTTCGCGAAGCAGGGATTCACCCCCGATGGAACCAGCGAAGCCCTGGCTGGCAGCTGGAAAGGCTTGATCGAGCAACGGATGGTGCGCGCACGTGGCTAGGGATACCAAGGAATCAATGCTCGGAGAATTTCCGATCGACACCGGTACGGCGGTGATCGAGGCCGATCCCTACGGTGCCAGCCGCTACATCCTGAAGGTCAACGGCGTGCCGTCCTCGCACGTGGATTTGGATGATCCGACCTATCTCGATTTCGAGTACATGCGCTGGATGGAACCGATCTTCACCATCGGTTTTCCTGCCGGACAATTTGATGGCCGCGCCCGCAAGCTGCGCGTGCTCCACCTCGGCGGAGGCGGCTGCTCCATGGCCCGCTGGGTTGCCGCCAGCTATGAAAACGCCCGCCAAGTCGTCGTGGAGCTGGATGCCAAGCTGGCGGAGCTGGTGCGCGTGAACTTCGAGGTGCCGCGTGCCCCGCTGGTGCGCCTGCGTGTGGGGGATGCGGCGCAGGTGCTGCCCACCTTGAGCGATGCGAGCCGCGATGTGATCATCCGCGATGTCTTTGCCGGCAGCACCACCCCGCGCGAGCTGACCACTGCCTCCTACGCCCGTGAAGCGCAGCGGGTGCTGGACGCCGGTGGCGTCTACATCATGAATTGCGGCGATACCGCGGACCTGGCCGGCGCCAAGGCGGAAGCCGCGACGCTGCTGGAGGTCTTCGAGCATGTGGCCATGGTCGCGGACCCGCCGATGCTCAAGGGCCGCCGCTACGGGAACATCGTGTTCCTGGCCAGCGACGAGCCGCTCAAGCTCGGCCCGGCCTTCGAGCGCAGCCTGCGGACCGCGCCGTTGCCCGCGCAGCTGGTTGCCGGCGAAGCCGTGCGCCGCTTCGCCACCGGCGCCGCGCCGATTGCCGGCTAGCTGACGGCGCCCATCCGATAGCCGGTGCCGTCGTCGGCGCGCTGCAGCAGGCCGTGGTCGACCATGTAGCGGCGCAGCAGCGCGACATCCGGGTGGAACACCCGCAGCCGTTCATTGAGCTGCTCTTCGCGCAGCTCTTCCGTATCGCCGATGACCGCGTTGCGCAGGTAGAGAACCACCTCGTGGCGGTCCACCGGCTTCGCCGGGAGGGATTGCAGCCGGTGCCCGTCGAAGAAGCGGCGGATCCCGCTGCGGTCGGTCTTCGCGGCCGAGGCTAACGACAATGTCTTCTCCAGCAGTTCATCATCCAGCGCCCAGTCGGAGCCGTCGTGGCGCAGCAGCCCGATGCTGGCCCAGCGCTCCAAGTCCTTGCGCTCGGACTTGCTGGCCGACTCGGGCAACCCCTGTCCGCTGAGCACCGTGCCGAGAAGCCGGCGCATCGAGGGGTTCTTCAAGCCTGCTGCCACCTGGATCCACTGCCCGGCGGTATTCTGCTGTTCGCTCATGAAGCCCATCCTAGCCATTTTCCGCCGGTGCGAGGGCAAAAAGGCGCCCCGCCATCGCAGTCGCGATGGCGGGGCGCCGAAGGGTTGCGGGGCTACTTGACCCCGGCCCACATTTCAATCAGCCCGATGCCGAAGAACAGCACGAAGGCCGCGGAAACAACCCACATCAATGGGTGGATTTCCTTGGCTCGTCCCTGGGTGGCCCGGATGAACACGTAGGAGATGAAGCCGGCGCCGATGCCATTGGCGATCGAGTAGGTGAACGGCATCAGGGTGAAGGTCAGGAAGGCCGGCAGCGCGATGCCCCAGTCGTTCCAGTCGATCTTGGATACCTGTGTGATCATCATGAAGCCGACGACCACCAGGGCCGGAGCCACGGCTTCGAAAGGCACCAGGTAGATCAGCGGGCTCAGGAACATCGCCACGATCATCAGCAGGCCGGTGACCACCGAGGCCAGACCGGTGCGGGCGCCCTCGCCGATGCCGGCGCCGGACTCCACGAAGATCTGCGCCGAGGAGCTGGAGGTGCCGCCGCCGACGATTGCGCCGGCCGCGTCGACCAGCAGGACCTTGTCCACATCGGGGATCTGCCCGTTCTCGTCCATGGAACCGGCTTCGGAAGCCAGACCCACCATGGTGCCCATGGCGTCGAAGAAGATCGAGAGCAGGATGACGAAGGCCAGCAGCGAGGCGGCGGTGACGCCGATCTTGCTGAAGGCGCCGAACACGCTGACCTGGCCGATCAGCGACAAATCCGGCAGGGTCCATTCAGGCAGCGACGGAACCACCAGCGACCAGGTGTTGGTTTCCATCGCGCCGATGTGGAAGACGGCTTCGAGGATGTTGGCGAGGATCGCGGAAACGACGATGCCGATCAGGATTGCGCCCTTGACCTTGCGCACCACCAGGGCCATGGTCAGCAGCAGGCCGACGACGAAGACCAGGATCGGCCAGCCCATCAGCTCGCCGTCGAAGCCCAGGCCCACCGGCACGGTGGTGTTCGCGGCATCCGGAAGGCGCTGGACGAATCCGGCATTGACCAGGCCGATCAGGGCGATGAACATGCCGATGCCCACCACGATCGCGGTCTTCAGCCCGGCGGGAACCGCGTTGAACACCGCGGTTCGGAATCCGGTAAGCACCAGGCCGAACATGACCACACCGGCAATGAGCACCAAGCCCATGACGTCGGCCCAGGCCAGTTCCGGGTTCGTGGCCACGGTGATGGCCACGAAGGCATTGACGCCCAAGCCGGTGGCCATGGCGAATGGGTGACGGGCCCAGATGCCCATCAGGATGGTCAGGATGCCGGCGACAAATGCGGTCACTGCGGCAACGCGCTGGATGCCCAACTCGCCGCCCGAGGAATCGGCACCGGAAAGAACCAGCGGGTTGAGGACGACGATGTAGCTCATCGCGAAGAAGGTGGCGATGCCGCCGCGAACTTCGGTGGAGAATGTTGAACGCCGTTCCGAAATCTTGAAATATCGGTCGATGCGTGCGCTTACAGCAGTCTCGGACGGGGATTTTGTTGAGGAGGGCATGGAAAAATTCTATGACGTTTCAGCCGCTGATTCATATCGATCCAGCTATTCAGTAGGCTGTACGCGAAAACTTTAGACCCAACTCACACCTGGAACTGCGGAAGCAAGTACATTGGTGGTAAGGGAAGTCACAACCCGTTGTATCTGAGGTATTTGAGGAGCGAGTCTGATGAGTGACGAAGCACCAGTAGCAGCAGAGAAGATCGAAGGAATTGTCGTTGGCGTAGACGGTTCCCAGCAGAGCAAATGCGCTTTGCGCTGGGCCGAACGCGAAGCGGTACGCCGCGGCAGCGTATTGAATATCGTGTCCGCCTATACCATCCCGGTGTTTGCCGCATCCTCCATGGACGCCGGCTACTCTACCCTGGACGACGATCTGATCCGCGGGGGTGCCGAGGACATTGTGCGCCAGGCCCGTGCAGAGCTCGAAGGCAGCACCGCGACCATCCGCACCTATATCGAGTCCGGGGACCCGTCGGGCGTGCTGCTGGATCTGAGCCAGGACGCGGAATTGGTAGTAGTCGGAACCCGCGGCCGCGGTGGCTTCGTGGGCCGCCTGCTCGGTTCGGTCTCCTCGGCGCTGCCAGCGCACTCCAAGTGCCCAACTGTCGTGGTTCCGCTGGCCATGGCCAAGGAGCAGGAGGAAGCCGGCGCCGCTGTCGCGGCGAACCGCAAATGCATCGTGGTCGGCGTCGACGGCTCGGACCGCGCCCGTTCTGCGGTGCTGGCGGCAGCGGAGGCGGCCATCGCCAGCGACCTGACGCTGCGGCTGATCTGCGCGGTGCCGCCGGTGGGAGCGGCGCTGGCCTGGATGCCGGCGACAGTGGACCAGGAAGCTGTGCTCGAAGACGTGCGCTACCAGATGAGCGTGGGCACCAAATGGCTCAAGTCGCATTATCCGACGGTAAAGATCGAAACCGATGTGGTCTCCGGGCCGCCGGTTGAGGTGCTGATCCGCGAGTCCGAGCATGCGGTGCTGACCGTGACCGGCTCTCGTGGCCGTGGCGGCTTTACCGGGATGCTGCTCGGCTCGACCTCGCAGGGCGTCTTGCACCACTCCAAGGGCCCGGTCATGGTTGTGCCGGACTCGGAAGATCCACGGCTGGAGAACCGCAAGGACTTCGACACCAGGGCGCAGGAGCAGTAGCCGCGCCGCAACAGCCAGCATGCACGAAGGCCGCGCACCCACCGGGTGCGCGGCCTTCGTGCTCGAGGGCAACCAGCTTAGTAGCGGGCTGCCTTCGGGTAGAGGTTGTTGACGTGGCTCAGCGGAGCCACCGAGATGCCGGCGCTCGGGTTGCGAGCGTGGACTACCTGGCCGTTGCCGATGTAGATGGCTACGTGGTAGAACGAGGATCCGCCGTTGGATGATGAGAACACCAGATCGCCTGGGCGCAGATTGCTCAGCGAGACGTACTGCGGGGCGCTGGCGAACTGCTGCGACGAGGTGCGTGGCAAGCTGATGCCGGACTTGCCGAAGGCGCGCTGCGAGAAGCTCGAGCAGTCGAAGGCATCCGGTCCGTTGGCGCCGTAGACGTAGTACTTGCTTGGATCATCTGCCGTCTTCAAGGCCCAGGAAATCGCTGCCGAGTAGTTGCTGGACTGCGGAGCAATCTCAGGCTTCGGCTCTGGCTTTGGTTCTGGCTTGGGGGTCGGCTTCGGGGTGACCTTGGGCTTCGGCTCCGGCTTCGGGGTGACCTTGGGCTTCGGCTCCGGCTTCGGGGTGACCTTGGGCTTCGGCTCCGGCTTCGGGGTGACCTTGGGCTTCGGCTCCGGCTTCGGTTCGGCCTTTTTGGTTGGCTCTGGCTTCGGTTCGGCCTTTTTGGTTGGCTCTGGCTTCGGTTCGGCCTTTTTGGTTGGCTCTGGCTTCGGTTCGGCCTTTTTGGTTGGCTCTGGCTTCGGTTCGGCCTTTTTGGTTGGCTCTGGCTTCGGTTCGGCCTTTTTGGTTGGCTCTGGCTTCGGTTCGGCCTTCTTGGTTGGCTCTGGCTTTGGAGCTGCAGGTGGCTCGGTGGCTTCCGGTTCTTCTTCAACCTGCTCAGGCTCAGGCTCGACCGTTTCCTCTTCAGGTTCGGTCTGCTGCAGCTCGCGAGGCTTTTCAATCGTGAGCGGCTGAATGGTGAAGATGTCCTTTTCGGGAACGTTGACGTTTTCCTCTTCGGCGATCACTTTCGCAAGAGTTTCTTCCTGCTCCTGCGCCTCGCGCTCTTCAACCGCCTGGCGGACCTCGGCTTCTTCCTTCTGCTTCAAGGTAGCAAGGTGGCCGATCAATTCATCGCGCAGCTGCTGCTCAGGTTCGATAGCCGCTTCGTAGGTTGCCAAGGTGCTGTTCGCGGTCGCTGCAGCGGCGTCATAGTTCGCTGCGGCTTCCTGCGCGGCATTCTGTGCCGCGTCGGCGTACTCCTGCCAAGCCGAAACGAGGCCCTCGGCCTCGGTGGCGGTGTTGACGGACTGAACCTTCTGTTCGCTCAATGCGTCGATGGTAGCGGCCTTGTAGAACAGGTCGCCTTCCTGGTTGTCATCAAGGAGCAGGCTCAGGGTTGAGGTGCCAGCGCCGTTGCGGTAGATATCTGAGGCGATAGCGCCCAGATCGTTGCGGCTCTGCTCCAAGTAAGTCTTTGCGTACTCAAGCTGTTCAACGGCCTTCTCAGCTGCAGTGGTGCGCAGATCGCGCTCTTCGCCGGCAGTAAGCAGGGATTCCTGGGCCTGAGCGGCTTCGGTTTCAACGCGCTGCAACTCGGCACGGCTGGAAGCAAGAGAAGCTTCGATTCGCGCGATCATCGCGTTAGTCGAAGCTTTGTCCTTCTTTGCTTCCTGGATTTCCGCGTCCGACGGCAGCGCAGAAGTGCTTGGTGCGGCAGCGATCGCCACAGACTGAGGGAGTGAAGCTGAAGTGGATGCGGAAGCGGGCAAAGCGCCTGCAAGGCAGGACACCGCTAGGGCCAGGGTGCTTGCAGCAACACCGAGCGTGTGGCGAGTAGCCATATCGTTCCTCACTAAAGTACATGGATGACGCGGAGTGCGTGAGTCGTGACTTTCAGCAATATGAAGGTCACGATTCGGATAAGACTCCAAATAGCACATTAGGCCAATTAAGACACGCTTGGCAACACTGTTCACATCAGTCACATGAATCCCATCCGTGTAATTCTCGGGCCTATTCGGCGGTGATCTGCACAGATAATGGTTTTTCGGGCCTGTGTGACTTATCGAGAGCAATTGGGAAATAACTAATAGATGCGTCTCGCTTCGTTACCAAGGGCTTACTTGCCATGAAGTTTGGGTAACGTGCGGGATCAATAGGTGCGGCTCAAAGCGTTGCCTTTAAAAGAGATCTTCTCTCGAAGTGCATGAAGATCCTTTACTGCCCTCCGGACTTGGCTGTGGCGGCAAGGGAAAGTGGCCATGCCAAGTTCTTCCGGCGGCAATTTCTCGTCTCGCCGAGTTAGGCCGGCGCGAGTGCGGCAGGTGCCGGCCTATTAAACACCACTTTGGTTATGGGCATCGCAATTGAGCCGCGTCGCCTTCCGGGTGGAGGATGTGCCCCAGCGGCTAGTTTCGATCGCTGGCCTGTGGCCCGGGTCTCTCTCAGCTGGAAACATGCCGCCGGAATCTAATTGTTTTGTGAGGCAGATCTCAAAAGAAGATTTCGCGATTTCGACGCTACGACCACCCTAATTCGTGTAATTTTGCATCGTCGATTCCGAAGTGGTGGGCCACTTCGTGCATCACCGTAATCCCGATTTCCCGCACTACTTCTTCACGTGTTTCGCAGGCTCGAAGCGTCGGATTCTTGAAGATCGTAATGCGATCCGGGAGTGCTCCGACGCCCCAATCCAGGTCCCGTTCCGTGAGTGCGACACCCTCGTATAACCCCAGAATCTCAGGGTTTTCCGGCTCTCCAGGGAGAGGCTCGTACTCGTCTTCAATGAAGAAGATGACGTTGTCCATCATTGCGAAGGCGGCCTCTGGAATCGCGTCGATAGCCTGTTCGACCAGGGCCTGGAATTCGTCGTCATCCATCTCGAAAAGCATGGTTCCAGACTATGCCTGTGCACCCGATTTGGCATGGGCAAAACCCGTCCAGGAGCCGATTTTGCAAAAGCAAAAAACACTGCGTATAGTTATTGGAGTCCGCTACGGAGAAGCAAGAAACCGAAGCGAACAACTTAGGCCCCCATCGTCTAGCGGCCAAGGACACTGCCCTTTCACGGCAGCGGCACGGGTTCGAATCCCGTTGGGGGTACAAGCAACCACTTAGTGGTTGCCAGATGGAGAAATCCATTGGCTTGCGAAAGCAAGGCCCTGTAGCGCAGTTGGTTAGCGCGCCGCCCTGTCACGGCGGAGGTCGCGGGTTCAAGTCCCGTCAGGGTCGCTCAATTTACTATTCCAATAGTAAATTTGGTGTCCACTTAGTGGTACCAGGCTCTGTAGCTCAGTTGGTAGAGCGTTCGACTGAAAATCGAAAGGTCACCGGATCGACGCCGGTCGGAGCCACGCAGGCCCTCGGTTCATCCCGGGGGTTTTACTGTGTGACTTGAATTTATTCAAAGCACCAGGCCCTGTAGCGCAGTTGGTTAGCGCGCCGCCCTGTCACGGCGGAGGTCGCGGGTTCAAGTCCCGTCAGGGTCGCATACTAAACAGAAGCTCCGGATTCCGGAGCTTTTGCTGTATCCGGGGACAGGGAGCTAGTTTGCGCGACCCAGATGCCGCGGGCCGATCCAGCGACTGCTCAGCCGGCGGTATGCCGCAGCGGCGCTCGTCAGGTCCTCGTCTTCCAATGCCTGAATACCGTGCATCAGATCATTCACGGATTCATCTGGCCACACAATTTCTGCCAGCAGTCCATAATCCAGTTCAATCACCGAGCGGCTGTCGAAAGTTTCCAGCCAGCCGCCCAGGCTGCCCAGCTCCTCGAAAAGCTGCGACTGCGGCGCATGGGTCGCCAGCGTCTGCACTGCCCAAGACAGGCGATTAATGGCCTGTTCGAAGGAGGCATACATGCGAACGGTCTTCAGCTGCTCACCGCTATGCACCAGTTCGTGCTCGTCGTCCTCGCGGAAGAGGGCGAACCAGCCCAGCGGGATGCCCCACGACGAGGTCCTCGTGTGCAGATGGGTCAGGTCTTTGGCCAGGCGGTCGGCATCAACGCGTTGGGCATTGGCCTGCCGCGCTGTCGGCGGCACCAGCAGGTCGAACACCTCGGTCCGCATGGCTTCTTCGGCTTGTTCGGCGGCGAGCAGGCTGCGTGCCTGTAGTTGTCCAGGGCAGTACCGGGTGTGCTCGGTGCCTTGGTAGTCCAAGGACTTCACGGTGCGGAAGAATTCCGGCTCGTCGTGCGGGAACGGGTCGGAGACGTTGCGCAGGGTGCGGCTCCAGAGCCGCTCGTTCTCGAAGGCGTCCCATTGCTCCCCGGTGCGCCGGGGAGTGCGCAAGATGATGGACTGGGCCCAATCCTCAAAGGCGTCCAGCGGCTCATAGACGCGAAGGTGCGCTGTGGCGGCGGTCAGCTCTGCGGCGGGCCCAGTCATCTTTGGTGTCATGACTAGTCGGCCAGCTCCACGATAACCGGGGCGTGGTCGCTGGCGCCCTTGCCCTTGCGTTCCTCGCGATCAATGCTCGCACCGATTACCCGTGCGGTGAGCGCCGGCGAAGTGAGCGAGAAATCGATGCGCATGCCTTCGCCCTTCGGGAAACGCAACTGCGTGTAGTCCCAATAGGTGTATTGGCCTTCGGTATGCGGACGCACCACATCGGTGAAGCCGAGCTCCTCGAAGGCGGTGAAGGCGGCGCGCTCTGGCGCTGATACGTGGGTCATCTTGTTCTCGATGAAGAAGTCGATGTCCCAGACGTCTTCGTCCTTTGGCGCGATGTTCCAATCGCCCATCAAGGCAATCTGCGCCTCGGGATTCTGCGCCAGCCAGCCGGCGGATTCCTGCTTGAGCGCGTCCAGCCAGTTCAGCTTGTAGCCCATGTGCTCATCATCCAGCGCGCGTCCGTTCGGGACGTAAAGGCTCCAGATGCGTACCCCGCCGCAGGTTGCCGCGATGGCGCGAGGCTCTTGGATCGGGTTCTTTCCGGCCTTGCCGAACTCCGGCTGCCCAGGGAAGGTGCGTTCAACATCTTCGAGGCCAACGCGGGAGGCGATGGCAACGCCATTCCACTGGTTGACTCCGAAGTGCGCCACCTCGTAGTCGTTGTTCTCGAACAGTTCCCAGGGGAAATTGTCGTCTTTGCACTTAGTTTCCTGGATAGCCAGGACATCTACATCGGTGCGTCGCAGCCAATCCTCAACACGGTCGGCGCGGGCTCGCAGGGAGTTCACATTCCAGGTTGCAATCTTCACTAGTTCAACCTATCAAGTTTGCTGTCCTGTGCCACTTCAATTTAGTTGGAAGTCCGAGTATATTCGACACCAGTAGGTGACCTCAATCACTCAAAGGAGAGGCTGTTGCCTGAGATTCTGACCGAACGCCGGGGACACCTGGGGCTCATAACGCTGAACCGGCCCAAGGCACTGAATGCGCTCACCACGGACATGTGCCGGGAATTCCTCGATGCCCTGCTCCAGTGGCGCAATGACCCGGAGATCGCCCAAGTAGCGGTCGTCGGCGCTGGGGAGCGCGGCCTGTGCGCCGGAGGGGATATCGTGGCGATCTACCGGGACATCCTGGACCGCAGTGGCGCTTCGGCCGACTTCTGGCGCATCGAATACCAGCTCAATGTCCTGATCGACGAGTACCCCAAGCCGTACATTGCGCTCATGGACGGAATTGTCCTTGGCGGCGGCATCGGCATTTCGGCGCACGGCAGCCATCGCATTGTTACCGAAGCCAGCCGGTGCGGCATGCCGGAAGTCGGCATCGGATTCTTCCCGGACGTGGGTGGAACGCATTTGCTGGCGCGTGCGCCGCATGCCGCCGGGCGCTTGGCGGCATTGACCGGAATGAAATTCGGTGCCGCCGACACCATCGCCTTGGGCCTGGCCGACTCCTATGTGCCGCAGGAGAAGATCCCTGTCTTGCTCGCCGCGCTGGAAACCCGGCCCGCCGCGGCAGTGCTGGCCGACTATGCGCAGAGCCCGGAGCCGGGATTCCTGCACGAAGAATGGGTGCAGTCCTTTGGCGAAGAAAGCATCCCAGCGGTAGTGCATGCACTGGAGCACAACGACTCCCCGCAAGCCCAGGAAGCGCTGAAGGCCCTGGTAGCTGCCTGCCCAAGCTCGGTACGACTAGTCGAAGAACTCATTCGCCTGGCTGGAACCGATTTGAGAACGGATCTGCAGCGGGAATACCGGGCCGCCGTGCATCGGCTCGACGACCCGGATTTCGCCGAGGGCATTCGCGCCGCAGTGGTCGACAAGGACCGCAATCCGCAATGGACCGAAACGGTCCCCGGGCAAACTGCGGCCCAACGCACGCAAAGGCACCTGGCACCCTTGCCGGGAGCAGAACTGACTTTCGCACTGCTCGCTGAAGATCTAGAGGAAAAGAGCCACTCATGAGCGTCAAGCCAGTCATCGGATTCCTCGGCATGGGCCATATGGGACTGCCCATGGCCATCAATCTGCACAAGGCCGGCTACCGGATCAAGGGCTTCGACGTGATTCCTGCAGCGGTGCAGGCCGCCGGGGAAGCAGGCATAGCCACTGTGGCGACCGGCGCAGAAGCAGCCACTGATGTCGATATCGTCATCACCATGTTCCCCTCGGGAAAGCACGTGCTCGATGCCTACCGTGAATACCTGCTGGAGAGCGCCAAGCCCAATACGCTCTTCCTGGAGTGCTCCACCATCGATGTAGCGCAGGCCCGTGAAGCGGCGCAGCTAGCGGTTGACGCGGGGCATCGCAGTGCCGATGCCCCGGTTTCCGGAGGCGTCGTCGGGGCGGAAGCGGGGACCCTGACCTTCATGCTCGGTGCGCAGCCCGAGGATCTCGAGGAGATCACCGGCGTGCTTGAGCATATGGGCAAGCGCATCGTGCATTGCGGCGGATACGGCGCCGGCCAGGCCGCGAAGGTCTGCAACAACATGCTGCTGGGCATCTCGATGATTGGCGCTGCCGAGGCGTTCGTGCTGGGAGAACGGCTGGGCCTGGAGCACCAGGCGCTGTTTGATGTCATTTCCTCGGCCTCGGGACAGTGCTGGTCGGTGACGACCAATTGCCCTGTGCCTGGGCCGGTGCCAGCTTCTCCAGCTAATCGCGATTACCAGCCGGGGTTCGCTGCCGCATTGATGGCCAAGGACCTGGGCCTGGCGGCCAGTGCGCTGGAGCATACGACGACCGATGCCCAGCTCGGCTCCCTTGCCGCGGCGCTGTACCGCAAATTCAGCGATGAAGGCAATGCGGGCACCGACTTCTCCGGGATCATCAATGCGATCCGCGACGGCTCGCTATAGGAAGTCCCCGGAGGCCTTGCGGAAGCGGGCCAGGATCTCGAAGATTTCGGTTGCGTCGGTGCCCGAAAGATTGCTTCGGGCGAAGAGCTTTTCGTTCAGGTCGTCACGGGCCGCGGGCAGCACCTGCTGGCCTGCGGCCGTGAGCTCCAATAGCCGGGTGCGGCCATCGGTTGGGTGCGGGATGCGCCGCACCAAGCCGGTGGCTTCCAGCCGGTCTACCGAATTGGTCAGGCTGGTTGCGTGAACCTGCAGGAGCTGGCTGGCCTGGCTCATGGGCAGGGAACCGCGCTTCGAGAAGCCGAGCAGGGCTAGTACTTCGAATCTCGCAAACGTCAGCCCATGCGGCTTGAGGATGGCGTCGGCCCGCTGCAAGTAGATCGATGCTGTGCGCATCACCGCGGTAATCGCGGCCATGGAGTCGGCCTCGGCTGACCACCCGTGGGAAATCCACTGTTCCCTGGCTTGCGCGATTGGATCGCGCGGCAGCGGAGAAGTCATTTGCATACCCCCAAAAGAAGACTTAGTCCAACAATATACTTGGACTTCCTATGGTTTGGAAGGAATCCCCGAATGGACCTCTTGAATATGGCCGGACAACTGGAGGAAGCCGAACGGCAACGGCTGCGTGAAATCAGCCAGGTGGCGCAGAGCGAGGTGCGCCGCCAGTCGATTGGCTACTGGAACCGCGAAGAATTTCCCGCCGAGCTGATCGGCAAGCTGGCTGAATTGGGACTGGGTGGTTTGCAGCTGGAGGACAGCTCTCATCTGCTGCGCGGGCTCATTCACGCTGAACTCGCCCGGGCCGATATTTCAACCTCATCAGTGGTCGGCATCCATAACGAACTGGTGCTCGGGATGATCCACGAACTGGGGTCGGAGCAGCAGCGGGCGCTGTGGCAGGACAAGCTCGCCGGGTTCGAAGCCTTCGGCGCATTTGCGCTGACCGAACCGGAGCATGGGTCGGATATCGCCGGAGGCATAGGCACCACCGCGCACCGCGTCGGGGACGAGTACCTCATTAACGGCGCCAAGCGCTGGATCGGCATGGGTACGCTGAGCGATTTCGCGCTGGTCTGGGCCAAGGACGAGGAGACTGCGCAGATCGGGGCGTACCTCGTTGAATCGGACCGCCCTGGATACAGTGCCACCAAGATTGAAAACAAGATCGGGCTGCGCGGCATGCAGAATGCGGATATCCGGCTGGAGAATGTGCGGATTCCAGTAGCGAACAAGTTGCCCGGGGCCACCAGCTTCGCCGCCGCAAACCAGCTGCTGATGCAATCGCGCGCTTGGGTGGGATGGCAGGCTGCCGGCGCGATGATGGCCACGCTCGACATTTGCAAGGCCTACGCCACGCAGCGCCAGCAGTTCGGCAAGCCGTTGGCCGCCTTCCAGCTGATTCAGCAGCCGCTGGCCGAAATCGCAGGCAATCTGGGCGCCTGCCTCTCCATGATGTGCGAGATTGCCCGCAAGCAAGAGCGTGGAAAACTGCGCATGGAGGATGCTGCCATGGCGAAGTCGGCTGCCACCCGCCTGGCAAGGGAGTCGGCCGCGTTAGGCCGGGCGATGCTTGGCGGCAATGGCGTGGTGAGCGATTTCGAAATGGCCAAGGTCTTCTGCGATGTCGAAATTCTCCATACCTATGAAGGCACCTATGAGATCAACTCGCTGATCGTCGGGCGCGCGCTGACCGGAGTGAGCGCCTTCGTGTAGCCGGCTCCAGCGTCCTTCAAGATTTTCCTTTCCAATCCATAACAAGTACTTTCCTAAATGGAAAGTACTTGTTATGGTTTAGGAACAAGGAAGATCGAAGTCAAAGGAGCAGGACAATGAAGATTCCATTCAGCACTTGGTACACCGTCATCATCGTTTCGGCAGGCCTGGCCTTCGCGGCAATGGCCTTGACCTCCTATGCCACGGGCAACAACTCGCTGCTCTTCATCGGCATGGGCTTCTTCATGGCCCTTTGCATGACCATGACTTCCATCCATGCCCAACGTCAGCAGAAGGCCCGCAAGGCGGCCATCAAATGAGCTCCGACAAGGAAATGACTCCCCAAGAGCAACTCGCCGCCCTGGGGATGGCGCAACAGGGAATGCAGCGGGCTGCCGGATACGGTGCCAAATTGCTGGGCACCTATTGCATCATCCTGGGGGTCCTCATGGGCGGGCTGGCGGCGCTGCTGCAGCTCTATCGCCCCGACGAGAATTTCACCGGCTTCATCGTCATCATGGTTTTGTTTGCCATAGCCGTTATAGCTATTTCCTTGGCCTACGGGAAGCTCTACCGCTCGCTGCCGCGCGGGCATTCAAAAATGTACCTCCGGGGATTTACTATCAGCATGGTGCTTTACGCGGTGGCAGTTGCGTTGCTCGGAGCCGGATCCATGGGCTGGGGCGTCATCGCGTTGATCTGGATCATCGTTGCCGCACCGTTGTCGCTGACCGGAATTGCGATGGTGCGCAAGTGAGTTCCCATGCCCGTGAACGGCTCAATGACGATTTCTCCAACCCGGTGCGGCTTTCGCTAATGGGTTCCCTGCACGCAGTAGACGAAGCTGACTTCAAATCCTTGAAGGAAGCCATCGGCATTTCGGATTCGGTGCTGTCGAGGCATTTGAGCGCACTGGAGGCCGGAGGGTACGTGCAGATCAAGAAGGGGTACGTGGGCAAAAGGCCCCGCACCTGGGCGAAGCTGACTTCGTCCGGGCAGGAGGCCTTTGCGCAACATGTCCAGGCGCTGAAGGAAATTACCGGATTGGGATAACTGCTAGGCGCGCCACCACTTGTCCCAGTAGGTGGCAGGCACGGTGCGCTTATGCCGTGATCCCAGGAAGCGCCGCTCGATGGCTTCGGCAGCGGACGGATCGATCTCTCGGCCCTCGAGGTAATCGTCAATCTGCGGATAGGTCAGGCCGAGCTCGTCTTCATCTGCGCGCAGGGGCTGGCCATCCAGCAGATCCGCGGTCGGCTCCTTGGCCCACAGCAGCTCAGGGGCCTGCAGCTCGCGCAGCAGCGCCTGGTTCTGGCGCTTGTTCAGCCCGGCCAAGGGCAGCAGATCCGCTGCACCGTCGCCGAACTTGGTGAAGAAGCCGGTGACCGACTCGGCCGCGTGGTCAGTGCCCAGGACCAGCATCCCGCGGTCGCCGGCCATGGCATACTGCGTCAGCATTCGGGAGCGGGCCTTGAGGTTGCCGCGGTTGAAATCGCTCAGCGCCGGGTGCCCTGCATCAGCCAGGGCCTCGTCGAAGGCGGCGACCGGCTTCTGGATGTTCACCTCGAACTGCTCGTCGGCAGCCACGAAATCCATGGCGGCTTGAGCATCGGCAGCATCCTTCTGCACGCCATGCGGCAGGCGCACCGACACGAAGCGGGCCTCCCCGCCGGCAACTCGCACCTCTTCAACTGCCAGCTGGGCCAGACGGCCAGCCAGCGTCGAATCGATGCCGCCGGAAATACCCAGCACGAATCCCTTCGCACCGGTGGCGGACAGATAGTCCTTGAGGAAGTCGATGCGCCGGCGGATCTCGCCGGCCGGGTCGATTTCCGGGCGCACGCCCAGCTCTTCAATGATCTTTGCTTGCAGTTCACGCATGCTTCTAATCCTAGGCATGAGCCATCCCCGTGCGGTACCGCTGCACCGGTTGGGAACGAAAGTTAATCTGTTCTCAACAAATCCCGGCGGGGCTATGCTGATTCCCGGTCGGGATCCCAGCCCAGGTTCCGGGCGATCTTCTCCAGGGTTTCAACCACAGCGTCATATTCGGAACCATCCAGGTCCTGGCCGAACTGGGTGCGGATCTTCTCCACCAGCTCGCTGAGCTTGAGCAGCGAAGTGTGCCCACGCTCGGTGATGGAATATTCGCCGTTCACTGCCGTAACCCAACCTGATTCGATCAGCTCGGCAAGGTGTTCCCGCAATGATTGCGGTTCATCCGGGGAGGCGAAGAATGGGGAAAGCCCGGCGTCCAGCTGCGCCTCGGTGGCAGGCTGCTGCTCCAGCAGGTTGAGCACCTGCCATTGCCTGCGCGTCACACCGTGTTCTTCCAGAGTCGCTGCAAACTGCTCGTCAATCAGCGAATCCACCAATTTCAACCAGTAACCCAAGGGGCGTTTTGCGTTCATGAAAACAGCCTAGCCATGATGCCGACTAGAATCGAGGGTATGAGCGAAACCAGCGCGCGTGAGCGACTAAAAGAACTGATCCAAGAACTAGCCATTGTGCGCGGCAAGGTCACCTTGTCCTCGGGCAAGGAGGCCGATTACTACATCGATCTGCGCCGTGTCACCCTGCATCAGGAAGCATCCGGACTCGTTGGCGAAGTCATGCTTGACCTGCTGGACGAGGCCAAGTTGGAATTCACCAATGTCGGCGGCCTGACCATGGGCGCCGACCCGGTAGGCACCGCCATCATGCACACCGCACGTGCCAAGCAGCGCGCCATCGATGCATTCGTGGTCCGCAAGGCGCAGAAGTCCTACGGCATGGGCCGCCAGGTCGAGGGGCCAAGCGTCGAGGGCCGCGATGTCATCGTGCTTGAGGATACTTCCACCACTGGCGGCTCCGCGCTGACCGCTGTAGAAGGTGTGCGCAAGGCAGGCGGCAACGTCATTGCCGTGGCAGTGATCGTTGACCGCGACACCGGAGCCAAGGAACGCATCGAGGAAGAAGCCGGCGTTCCCTACCTCTTCGCCTACGGCAAGGACGAGCTGGGCCTGTAGCCAGCGCAGATTTGCACGGAGGGCACCTCGTTGCGCAGTGGAATATTTCCGGTGCGCGGCGGGGTGCTTTGCTTTGCCCGCTAGCTGTTGCGCGGATGTGAGGTGGTCTCGCGCGGAACGAGCACCGCTGGCAGGTGGTCCGGTGATTGGACGTTCTCGCCGGCAAGCAGGCCCAGCAGCATGTTCACCGCTTGGGCACCCATCTCATGCAGTGGCTGGCGCACGGTGCTCAGCGGGGGAGTGGCCTGCGCCGCCTCGGGAATGTCGTCGAAGCCGATGATCGAGAGGTCGCCGGGGACCTGCAGCCCGCGTTCGCCGGCAACTTCCAACGCGGCCAGGGCCGAAAGGTCGTTGGCCGCAAAGATTGCGGTGGGCGGTTCGGGAAGATCGAGCAGGTTATTGGTGGCCTGCACAGCGGTGTCATGCTGGTAATCGCCGTCGTGGGCCAAATGCGGGTCGAAGTCCACGCCGACCTCTTCCAGCGCTTGGCGGTAGCCCTGCTCGCGCAGCTGCGCGGAAGCCAGATCTGCTCGTCCGCGGATATGCCCGATGCGGCGATGGCCCAGATCCAGCAGGTGCTTGGTGGCAGTGTAGGCTCCGGCGCGGTTATCCACATCGATGGCCAGTGGCATTTCCGGCCCCGCATGCGGGTCGATGGCCACAACCGGAACCGAGCTGTGCGGGACCTCCACCGTCGGGGTGACGATGATCGCCCCGTCGATCAGCGTTCCGCCCAAACGGGACAGCGAACGGCGCTCCCAGCCGGCATGCCCGTCCGGCGAAAGGTTGCCCGCGTAGGCCATCAGATCGTATTGCGTTCCGCGCAGGGTTGCGGAGATGCCGTTGAGCAGGCCCAGCGAGAAGGGCTCGAATTCCGCAACCAGGATGCCGATGATATTGGTGCGGGTGCTGCGCAGCGAGGAAGCGACCAGCGAAGTCTCATAACCCAGCTCGCTGATGACCTGATGGACCTTGGCGATGGTGTCCGGGGCAACTCCGTAGCGGCCGTTGACGACCTTCGACACGGTTGAGACCGAGACCTGCGCGGCGCGCGCGACGTCGTTGATGGTCACGCGTGAGCCGGAGGGCTCGCCGGAAAGCTTCTGATGGGCGGGAATCTCGGGAATTCCGGTCTGAGGGGTCATCACTCGACCAACAGTAGCGCAAAACACTCTGGAAATCCGTGACTTCACGGGGAAATGGCGGGGAATCGCAAACTTTCCGATAACGTTTTCGTAATGGATTTGGAAAACGTTATCGAAAACGATTGACATGACCTGCGTCACGGTGCAATTCTTGGTGGAGCCAATCGCCTGCCGCCCGAGGTCGACAGGCCATCATCACAGCTGAGGAGCACGAGCATGTTATCCAAGACCCGAGGTGCGCAGATTCTGGCGCTGGCCGCAACAACTGCCTTGCTGGCCACTGGCTGCGCCTCCGGCGCAAACGAGGATGGGTCCTCGGCCGACGGAACGACCACCATCACCTGGTGGCACAACTCCAACAACGGCGACGGCAAGGCCTACTACGAAAAAGTGGCCGCCGACTTCGAAGCCGCCCACGAAGGGGTGGAAGTCGAAGTCAGCGCAATGCAGCACGAGGACATGCTCACCAAGCTCGATGCGGCTTTCCAAAGCGGGGACGCCCCGGATGTCTACATGGAACGCGGCGGCGGAGAGCTCGCGGCCCACGTGGCCGCGGGACTGACCAAGGACCTGACCGACGCGGCCTCCGAGGAAATCGCCTTCCTCGGCGAGAGCGCGGGAGGCTGGCAGCTCGACGGCAAGACCTACGCCTTGCCGTTCTCGCTGGGTGGGGCCGGATTCTGGTACAACAAGGCCTTGTTCAAGGAAGCGGGCATCGACTCGGCTCCGCAGACCTTCGATGAACTGATCGAAGCCACCGGCAAGCTGAAGCAGGCCGGCATCGACCCGATGTCCATTGGAGCAGGCGACAAGTGGCCAGCAGCCCACTATTGGTACTACGCGGCGGTGCGCGAATGCTCCCAGCAGACCCTTGCCGACGCGGTCGCCAACCTCGACTTCAGCGACCAGTGCTTCGTGGCGGCCGGGGAGGAGGTGGAGAAGCTGATCAAGGCCGAGCCATTCAACCCGGGCTTCCTCTCCACCCCGGCGCAGTCCGGCCCCACGTCCGCTTCCGGCTTGCTGGCCACCGGCAAGGTCGCCATGGAGCTGGCTGGCCACTGGGAACCAGGAGTCATGCAGGGACTGACCGAAGATGGCACCGGCTTGGGCGAGGACACCGGGTGGTTCCCATTCCCCGCCATCGAGGGAGGCCAGGGCGACCCTGCCGCGCAGCTTGGCGGTGGCGATGCCTGGGCAGTTTCCGAAGGTGCACCAGATGCGGCCGTCGACTTCGTGAAGTACATGCTCTCCACCGAGGTCCAGCGCGGATTCGCCGAACTGGACATGGGCCTGCCGACCAACCCGGAGGCCAAAGACGCGATCTCTGACCCGGCACTGGCCTCGTTGATGGACGTGCGGGATGACGCGCCGTACTTCCAGCTCTACTTCGACACCGCTTTCGGTGCATCGATTGGCGGCGCGATGAACGATGAAATTGCCCTGCTCTTCGCCGGCAAGTCCGATGCGCAGAAGATCGTCGACGCCAGCCAAGATGCCGCTGACCTGGAGAAGTGATCCGAGCCGTGGCCCCAGAAGCAACCTATGCAGCCAGCCCGCCCGCCAGCGGCCTGGGCGGGCATTCCGACAGCGAGCCCGCCCAGGCGGCCAGCGCACCGCCACCGCCCAGTGGTGCCAAGCGCACACGCAAGCCCGCTGAGCGGCGCAAGAATCTGGAGATCCTGTTCTTCGTCAGCCCGGCATTGCTGCTGATCGCGGTCTTCATGCTGATCCCCATCATCCAGGCGGTGCGCTTCTCGGTGTACAACTGGAAGGGCTTCGGCCCGCTGGTGGACTTCGTAGGCTTCAAGAACTACGTGCGGGTGCTGGGCAACGAGGTGTTCACCGATGCCCTGGTCCATAACCTGGTCATCATCGGCGGTTCCATCGCCCTGCAGCTCCCGATCGGTCTGGGCATCGCGCTGCTGCTGAATCGGAAGATGAAGATCCAGTCCTTGCTGCGCACCATCATCTTCGTGCCCTACGTGCTCTCCGAAGTCATTGCCGGTGTGGTCTGGTTCCAGTTGCTGCAGCCGCAATACGGGGTCATCGACACCATCTTGTCCAAGCTGGGGATCCAAGGGCCGGCCCAAGGCTGGCTGGGCACGCCGGAACTGGCCTTGTGGACGGTGCTGGGCGTACTGACCTGGAAGTACCTTGGGCTGGCGGTGATCCTGTTCCTTGCCGGACTGCAGGGCGTGCCTTCCGAACTCTACGAAGCGGCGGAAATCGACGGCGCCTCCTGGTGGCAGATCCAGCGGAAGATCACCATCCCGCTGTTGGGACCCACCCTGCGCACCTGGGGCTTTTTGTCCATGATCGGATCGCTCCAGCTTTTCGACATGGTCTGGATCCTCACCGGCGGCGGCCCGGCGAACGCCACGACCACCATGGCCAGCTTCCTGGTTTCGGAAGGAACCAAGCGCCAGAACTTCGGCATTGCCGCGGCAGCCTCGGTCATCTTGTTCATCGTCGCACTGGTGCTGGCCATCTCCTACCAGCAGTTCATCCTCAAGCGCGATGCGCAACCGGACGGCGAGCGACCGAAGCGGAAGAAGCCCAAAGCATGAGCACCACCCTGGAAACCCGCCCGCAGCACACCCCGGCCCAGGCCCTCCGCGCCAAGAAGCGCAGCCGCCGGCAGGGCGGAAACGCCCTGGTCTACGCCATCGCCTTGGCGGTCGTCGCGATCACCCTGGGGCCGGTCCTCTACGGCGTGCTGGGAGGATTCCGCACCAATGCCCAGCTGGCCGAGAACCCGGCAGGCCTTCCCGCGCCGTGGGTGCTGGACAATTACGCGGGCGTGCTGAAGAACCCGGACTTCTGGCAGTACGCGCTGAACTCCACGATGATCGCGCTGATCACCACCATCATCGTCGTGGTCTTCGGCATCATGGCCGCTTACCCGCTGGCCCGCTACCAGTTCCGCCTGCGTGAACCGATCTTCATGGTCTTCGTGCTCGGCTTGCTGTTCCCCGCCACTGTGGCGATCGTTCCGCTATTCATCCTGATTACCCGCGACCTGGGCCTGGGCAACACCTGGTGGGGCGTGGCGCTGCCGCAGGCGGCCTTCGCGCTGCCGATGACAGTGGTCATCCTGCGTCCGTTCCTGATGGCATTGCCGCAGGAGCTGGAAGAAGCGGCCCAGCTCGATGGCGCCAGCCGCATGGGCTTCTTCTGGAAGATCCTGTTGCCGCTGTCCGGACCGGGCATGGTCACCGTCGGCGTGCTGGCCTTCGTGGGTTCGTGGAATGCGTACCTGCTTCCGCTGCTGCTCCTGCAAGGCGACATGCGCACCTTGCCGCTGGGCGTCGCCGACTACTCCAGCGAACACTCGGCGGATACCGCCGGAGTCTTCGCGTTCACCGCGCTGGCCATGATCCCGGCACTGATCTTCTTCCTGGCCATGCAGAAACGCATCGTCAACGGCCTGCAGGGCGCGGTCAAGGGCTGATCCAGCCCGCCTGAAGCTATCGAAATCTTTGAAGATAAGGAACTGTGAATGAAAACCGTCGAGCAAGCCTGGCACGACATCTCCCTTCCGGCCGAGCAACGCGTCGCCGCGCTGATGGATGAAATGACCCTGGAAGAGAAAGCCGCGCAGCTGGGCTCGTACTGGATCCGCCCGGAGGAAGAACGCCACGATGGCGAGGCCAATGTCGCGCCGATGGCCGACACCTTCAGCGCCAGCCCCAGTTTCGAAGACGCCATCAAGGACGGATTGGGACATATCACCCGCGCCTTCGGCACTATCCCACTGGCTCCCGCCGAGGGCCGCCAACGCCTGGTTGAACTGCAAGAGCAGGTCATCACCGCCAACCGCCTGGGCATCCCGGCCATTGCCCACGAGGAGTGCCTGACCGGCTTCACCACCCTGGGGGCCACCTGCTATCCGGCGTCCATCGCCTGGGGCGCCACCTTCAATCCGGAACTCATTGGAGGCATGGCCCGGCGCATCGGTGCCGACATGCTGAAGATGGGCGTGCACCAGGGGCTGTCCCCGGTCCTTGACGTGGCCCGGGACTACCGCTGGGGCCGGGTGGAAGAGACCATGGGCGAAGACCCCCACCTGGTGGGCGAGCTGGCAGTAGCCTATGTGCGCGGCCTGCAGGACTCCGGGGTGCATGCCACCTTGAAGCACTTCGCCGGCTACGCGGCCTCGCAAGCCGGACGCAACCACGCGCCGGTCTCCCTGGGCCCGCGCGCCGTGGAAGACACCGTCTTCCCTCCGTTCGAACGCGCAGTGCGCGAAGCCGGCGTGAAGTCAGTAATGAATTCCTATGCTGACCTGGATGGCGAAGCGCCAGCGGGCAGCCGCCGGTTGCTCACCGACGTGCTGCGCGGACGCTGGGGGTTCAAGGGAACCGTCGTGGCCGACTACTGGTCCGTCAGCTTCCTGCACAGCATGCATGAAGTCGCCGCAGACGAGGACGCGGCCGGCCGGCTGTCCCTGGAAGCCGGCATGGACGTTGAGCTGCCGGAGACCACCGCCTTCGCCAACCTCGCCCAGGCCGTCCGCGCTGGCGCGCTGGAGCAGGAAGTCCTGGACACCGCGGTGCGCCGGGTGCTGGCCCAGAAGCTCGACATGGGCTTGCTGGATCCCGGCTGGAATCCGCGCAAGGCCTGGCTTGGCGAGGATGTGGAACTGGATTCGGCGGATAACCGCGCCCAGGCCCGGACCATGGCTGGGGAATCCATCATCCTGCTGCGCAATCAGCAGATCCTCCCCTTAAAGAACCCGGCGCGCCTGGCGGTCATCGGCCCCAGCGCCTCCCAGCCGCGCACCCATCTAGGCTGCTACTCCTTCACCAACCACGTCTACTCGCGTTTTGCCGAGCAGCAGGACTACGGCGTGCCGATGGCCTCCATCCTCGAATCCCTGCAGCAAGCTCCCGCGCTCGCCGGATCACAGATCGAGTATGCCCGCGGCGTGGACTTCACCGACCTCGATGATTCGGGTATCGCCCAGGCCGTCGACACGGCGCGCCATGCCGACGTCGCGGTGGTTGCCGTCGGCGACCTCGCCGGCCTCTTTGGACGCGGCACCTCGGGAGAGGGCTGTGACGTTGCCGACCTTAGCCTGCCCGGGCGGCAGGGGGAGCTGGTGGAAGCGGTGCTGGCGACCGGCACCCCGACGGTGCTGGTGCTGGTCACCGGGCGCCCGTACGCGCTGGGACAGTACGCGGATCGCACCGCGGCCATCGTCCAGTGCTTCATGCCGGGCGTGGAAGGCGGGCCGGCGCTGGCCAGCGTGCTGACTGGCGAGATCAATCCCTCGGGCAAGCTGCCGGTGCAGATTCCCCACCATGTCGGCGGGCAGCCGGGGACCTACTTGGCCTCCAAGCTGGCCTGGCATGCCGAAGGCGTCACCAACCTCGATCCGCGTCCGCTGTACCCCTTCGGCTACGGCAGCTCCTATACCAGTTTCGGCATCTCCGGCCTTGAGCTGTCGCAGGCGTCAATCGCCACCGATGGCACCCTCCAGATCAGCGCCACCGTTGCGAACACCGGGGCGCGGTCCGGCGCCGAGGTAGTGCAGCTGTATCTGGCTGATGCGGTGTCGCAGGTGGTGCGTCCGCGCCGCTGGCTTGCCGGTTTCGCCAAGGTGCAGCTCGAAGCAGGGGAGTCGAAGCGGGTCACCTTCACGCTTCACGCCGACCGCACCTCGTTCACCGGCCTGTCCGGAAAGCGCATCGTGGAACCGGGAACGTTCACGGCGATGGTGGGCTCGAGCAGCGAAGATCTCGCAGTGCAAGCCGATTTCGAGATCACCGGGACGGTGCGTGAAGTGGCCGAGGGCCGCGTGATGGACACCCCGGTGGCTATCGCGTAGCCGCTAGGCGGTACGTCGCCGCAGCGTCAGGGATCCGACCAGCAGTGCTGCAGCGATCCAGGCGACGATGACCAGCATGCTGCTGGCCGTCGCGGAATCCACTGTTCCCGCCGCGACATCTGAGAGGGCGTCGATGGCGTGGGACAGCGGAAGCCAGTCTCCAATGGCATCCAACACTCCGGGCAGCTGGTCGCGGGGCAGGATGATTCCGGCCAGCAGGAACTGCGGGATGACCAGTGCAGGCATGAACTGGACTACTTGGAATTCGGTGCGTGCGAAGGCGCTGGCCATCAACCCGAGGCTGATGCCCAGCAACGCGTCGAGGGCTGCCACGGCAAACAGCAGCCAGAAGCTGCCCTCGATTTCCAAGCCGCAAACCCAAATGGCGAAAACGACCGCGATCATCGTCTGGAGGATCGCAACCAGGGTGAAGGCCAGCGCAAAGCCGAAGATGAACTCGCCCTTGGCCAGCGGCATGCTCAGCAGGCACTCGAGGGTTCCGCTGCGCCGCTCGCGCAGGGTCGAGATGCTGGTGACCAGGAACATCACCACGAACGGGAACAATGCGATCATTGCCGGGCCGATGCGGCTGAAGGCCGGGGTGTCGGTGAAGATCCAGGCGATCAGGCCGATCAGCAGGCTGGGCACGATGAGCATCAAGGCGATGGTCTGCGGATCGTGGCGCACCTGGGCCAAGACCCGAGCGGTGGTGGCGAGTGTGCGTTTCATGGCTGCGTCCCTTCTGCCGAGGCCCGATGCTTCGGAGCAGATGCATTGCGGCTTGGCAGCTGCGCGGCGCCGCCTGCTTCGATCAGCGCAACGAAAGCATCTTCGGGATTCTGCGCACCGGTTGATTCCATCAACGCTTCCGGGGTCATCTGGCCGAGCAGTTTCCCCTCGCGCAACAGCAGTACTTCATCGCACCGCATGGCTTCGTCCATGACATGGCTGGAGACGACAAGGCAAAGGCCGGTGGCCGCCAGTCGCGAGAACATCGCCCACAAATCCGCCCGCAGGACAGGGTCCAAGCCCACCGTGGGTTCATCCAGGATGACAATGTCCGGCGAGCCGAGCAATGCGATGGCCAAGGACACGCGATTGCGCTGCCCGCCGGATAGATCCATGGCTAGCCGGTCGGAGTGATCCGCGAGGTCCGTGGTTTCCATGACCCGCTCCACTTCGGCTGCCGGCTGCCCGAGGATCTTGGCGAAGTAGGCGATGTTCTGCTTGACGCTCAAATCGTCATAGACGCTGGCGGCCTGGGTCATGTAGCCGACCCGATGGCGCAGCGATTTGTGCCCGGCGGGCTTTCCGAGAACGGTGACAGTTCCGCCGCTGATGATCTGGTTGCCCACGATGCTGCGCAGCAGGGTGCTCTTGCCGCTGCCGCTGGGTCCGAGCTAGCCGATGATCCGTCCCGGCGCCAGTTGGAAGCCCACCTGGTCCAGGACCAATGCCCTTCCGCGTCTGACGTCGAGCCGCTGCACATCGACACAAGCCTTTTTATTCATCACATAATGAATTGGAGACCTCCGCCAGCAGCATGTCAATGGTCCAGTGCAGGCAATTCCCCGGTGAGGTAGCGCTGGATGGCGGGAGCTACCAGCTCGATCACCTGCTCGTCATCCATGGAGGCCAAAGGCTCCAAGTCAATGATGTAGCGGGCGACAATGAGCCCAATGATCTGGCTGGCGACCAGGGCAACCCGGGGTTCGGCGCTTTCTTCAGGCAAACGCGAACCCAAGCGCGAGAAGATCTCCTTCTGCAGGAAGGGGCGGAGGATCTTCGTCGCGCTGCTGCTGGAAATCAGTCCCCGGATTATGGCCGTTGCCGCAGTGCGGAAGGCGGGCTTGCGCCAGGTGGTGAGCAGGCGCGAACCAGCGCCTCGCCCATCTGCTCCGGCGGGGCCCTGGGCGATGATTTCCCCTGGATTGACGCGGATATGCATGGTCTGGACGAACAGATCGTCCTTGTCCTTGAAGTAGTGGTGCACCAGCGCAGGATCCACCCCGGCCCGGCGCGCTACCGAACGGAGGCTGGCTGCCTCGTATCCGGCATGGGAAAATTCCTTGGAGGCGGCCCTGAGGATCGCCGCTTTGGTTGTCCCCGTGGTGCTGCCCTTGGGCCGCCCGCGCTTCCGCGCATCCGGGACCTCGTTCGGTGCTTGCTCGCTCACGGTTTCAGCATACGTCCGGAACCGTGCGCCAACGCAGAGAGGCCGGGCAAAAGCCCGGCCTCTCATGGATCAGCGAGTGCTACTTCTTGGAAGCGGACGCTTCCGATGCTGCGGAGTCCTTGGCGAGTTCGGCATGCAGGTTCGCCACGGAAGGGAACTGAAGGTCCGGGCGGAACGGGAAGGTATCCATGTCTTCCCGGGTGGTGATGCCGGTGTACACCAATGCCGTCAGGAGTCCGGCTTCCATGCCCGCAACGATATCGGTGTCCATGCGGTCGCCGATCATCGCGGTGGTCTCCGAGTGCGCATCGATCCGGTTCAAGGCGGAGCGGAACATCATCGGGTTCGGCTTGCCCACCACGTACGGGTCGCGGTTGGTTGCACGCGAGATCAGGGCCGCGATGGCGCCGGTGGCCGGCATGATGCCCTCGGTGGAGGGGCCGGTGGCGTCCGGATTCGTGGCGATGAACTTCGCCCCGCCTTCGATCAGCCGGATGGCCTTGGTGATGGCTTCAAAAGAGTAAGTGCGGGTTTCGCCCAGAACCACGTAGTCAGGGTTCTGATCGGTCATGATGAAACCTGCGTCGTGCAGTGCGGTGGTCAGGCCGGCTTCGCCGATGACGAAGGTGCGGCCACCTGGACGCTGGCGAGCCAGGAACTCGGCGGTGGCCATCGCGGAGGTCCAGATGTTCTCCTCCGGGACGTCCAGGCCCGAGGCCAGCAAGCGGGCGCGCAAATCGCGCGGGGTGAAGATGGAGTTGTTGGTCAGCACCAGGAAGCGCAGGTTGTTTTTGCGCCAGTAGCCCAGCAGCTCGGCGGCGCCCTTGATGGCCTGGTTCTCGTGCACCAATACGCCGTCCATGTCGGTGAGCCAGCATTTGATGTCGTGGACGGTACGTGTACCGCGGATTGAAGTTGTCACGAGGCGTGGATCCTCCCTAAGAAAGTATGTGGTGGGAGCTATCGGCACTGAAAGTATCCCGTATCTATTAAGAGATTACACAGGCTCACGCAAATGCGCCGTGAACAAGGGCACGAACATAACGAACTAGGCTTAATGCTGTGAACGAAGAAACGCATGAACCAGTGAATGATCCCGGTGCGCAGCATGTCATCGGTGTGGGCCCCTGGGAAGGGGAGCTGCCTACCGACGGAAGATACGATCCTCAGCTGCTTGCCGAGGGCGACCGGCGCAACGTCGCGGACAAATACCGCTACTGGAAGATGGACGCCATCATTGCTGATCTTGACGAACGCCGCCACGATTTCCATATCGCGATTGAAAACTGGCAGCACGATATGAACATCGGCACTGTGGTGCGCAGCGCTAATGCCTTCTTGGCCAAGGAAGTCCATATCATCGGCCGCCGCCGCTGGAATCGGCGAGGCGCCATGGTCACGGATCGTTACCAGCATGTACGCCACCATGCAACGGTGGAGGAGTTCGTTGCCTGGGCCGAAGGTGAAGGGCTGACCATTCTGGGCATCGATATCTTCCCGGATTCCGTTCCATTGGAAACCTACGATCTTCCGAAGAACTGCGTGCTGGTCTTCGGGCAAGAAGGTCCCGGACTCAGCCCGGAAGTCCATGCCGCAGCCAAGGACACCTTGTCCATCGAGCAGTTCGGGTCGACTCGTTCAATCAATGCGGCTTCCGCCGCCGGGATTGCCATGCACGCATGGGTGCGCAGGCACGTGTTCGGGCAAAAAGTAGGGTAACTGGAAATTTAATACTGGCGAGTTTAGTCGAGCATCTGGATTAGTTACCATTTTCGGCCTACGCTAGATTTTGGTTATGAAAACGTGATCTGGGAGAGGGCGGTCGTGAAACGACGTCATCAAGTGAACCACGACTTGTTGTTGCCGGGTTTGCCGCGACGCAGGAAACCATTGGTTATATGGTCGACTTCTATAGTCGCTGCGCTCGGGCTGACAGGAGCCTTGGCGATCCCAATCATGGCGCAGGTCGGAGATGCCAGGCAGGGAAATATCCCCGTAGGCATAGATGCTGTCGCTGATCCGTCGATGTTCAACGGGCCCGTCTATGTCAGCGCCGACGCTCCACTGAACGCCTTCGGCGGTTCCGGCAAGGAACTGGCAATTGACGGACGTCCAGTGGGCATGATCGATGGCGCTGATGCTGAATCCGAAGCATCCGGCGATGACAACGAATCCTCCGCATTGCTCGCCGGCATGGTCGGTGAACTGGGCAAGCTGCCCGGTGACCTGCAGCTGATGCACCCGGTCAAGACGCGCAAGATTTCCAGCCCCTACGGCTGGCGTGCCAACCCAACCGGTCCGGGCAACCAGATCCACATCGGCCAGGACTACCCGATTGCCTGCGGCTCGCCCGTTTACGCTTCCGAGGCTGGAACGGTCACCGTATCCTCATGGGCAGGCCACTCAGGCATGCGTGTGACCATTGATCACGGCAGCAATGTCCAGACTGGCTACAGCCACAATTCAAAGTTGATTGCCAAGGTGGGGCAGCGGGTCGAACAGGGGGAGCTGATTGCCTTAGCTGGCACTACCGGCAACTCGACCGGTTGCCATGTGCACTTCGAGGTCATCATCGATGGCCGTTGGCACGATCCGCGCAACTACCTGCCAACCATTCCTGGACAGCGCCAGGCAATGATTAATTCGCAGCGCCTGACGGTCAACGCCGGCACCGCTCCGAAGGGCAACGGCTCCCAGACGCCAGATCGCGCTCCAAGCGGCCCGGATCCAGATGTGATCGTTCCCGAGGACGATACTCCAGTCATTCCTCGGCCGAAACCGACCCCATCGGAAACGAAGCGCCCGTCGCCAAGCGAGAGCGAATCCCCAAGCGGTTCGCAGTCGCCAGTTGGCTCGCAGAGCCCTGACGGTTCGGAAAGCCCGGATAGCTCCAAGAGCCCGGACGAGTCGACAAGTCCCAGCGAGTCGCAGAGCCCAGAGGGTTCGACGAGCCCGGACGAGAGCTCGCCAACGGCGCCTGCCCCGGCTTCTCCTGCACCCACTGAGGAAACGCCGGTCGACGAAACCCCAACGAAGTCCAAGGACGAAGCAGTTACGGATTCCCCAACGAATCCAGCTCCTGAGACTGAAGCGGATTCCTCGAAGTCGACGTCAACCGGAAGCGAAACTCCGAATGCGTCCACGAGCTCGGCGCCAGCTCCAAGCACAACTGGCACCACGCAGGTGGCTCCATCGGGAAGCAGTTCCCAGAGCGCAACAAACGAATAAAGAACGCAATAAGCCAACGGCCAACCGTCATGAGACTAGTTCTCGTCTGGGTTGGCCGTTCGCTTTGCCGTAAACCTCGGAAATCCCCGTGTCATGATCTGAGATTTAGGACTCAGCCAGTGCCATAGCCGATAGGATGGATGGCGAACCGCCGTCAATGGAGACGCGTAACCTCGCTAATCACCAGGAGTGAAGCATGCCTATCGCAACCCCCGATAAGTACAATGCAATGATCGATGCTGCCAAGGCAGGCGGCTACGCCTTCCCAGCAGTGAACGTGACCAGCTCGCAGACTTTGAACGCCGCAATCCGCGGTTTCGCAGAGGCTGAATCCGACGGCATCATCCAGGTCTCCACCGGCGGCGCCGCATACTGGTCGGGTGCGTCCATCAAGGACATGGTTGCCGGCTCGCTGGGCTTCGCGGCCTTCGCCCGCCAGGTTGCCAAGAACTACGGCGTGAACATCGCGCTGCACACCGACCACTGCCCAGCCGACAAGCTGGAGGGTTTCGTGCTGCCGCTGCTGGCCGCTTCGGAAGCCGAAGTTGCCGCAGGCCGCGATCCATTCTTCAACTCCCACATGTGGGATGGTTCGGCTGAAACCCTCGAAGAGAACCTGCGCATTGCCGCAGAACTGCTGCCGCGCACCCATGCCGCCAAGCAGATCCTCGAGGTCGAGATCGGCACCGTGGGCGGCGAGGAAGACGGCGTGGAAAACGCCATTAACGACAAGCTCTACACCACAGTCGAAGACGCTCTGGCCACCATTGAGGCCCTGGGCTCCGGCGAGAAGGGCCGCTACATCACCGCGCTGACCTTCGGCAACGTGCACGGCGTGTACAAGCCGGGCAACGTGAAGCTGCGCCCTGAGATCCTGAAGGACATCCAGGCACAGGTCGGCGCCAAGATCGGCAAGGACAACCCATTCGACCTGGTGTTCCACGGCGGCTCGGGCTCCTCGGAGCAGGAAATCGCCGATGCGGTCTCCTTCGGCGTAATCAAGATGAATATCGATACCGATACCCAGTACGCCTTCACCCGCCCAGTGGCCGGCCACATGTTCTCCAACTACGACGGCGTGCTGAAGGTCGACGGCGAAGTTGGCAACAAGAAGATCTATGACCCACGCGTCTGGGGCGCCAAGGCTGAGGAATCCATGGCCGCACGCATCGTCGAAGCTGCCCAGCAGCTCGGCTCGGCCGGAAAGTCGCTGAAGTAATCATGGTCGGAGAAAACCTGCTGGGAATCCCGGAAACCTTGCTTCCGGAAGAAACCGCAGTGCTGGCACGCCACGAAGCCGGGGACGAAGCCACGGACTTGGCGGCAAAATTCCCTGCCTCGTCACTGGCTTGGGCACTGCTTGCCAACGAAGCGCATAACGAAGGCCGCATCGTGGAGTCCTATGCGTTCGCACGCGTGGGCTACCACCGCGGCCTGGACTCGCTGCGCAAGGCCGGCTGGCGCGGACAGGGCCCAGTGCCTTGGCGCCACGAGCCGAACCGCGGCTTCCTGCGCTCGCTGTACGCGCTGGGCCGGGCGGCTGCCGCCATCGGCGAGACCGAGGAAGTCGAGCGCATCGGCAAGTTCCTGAACGACTCGGATGCTACCGCCAAGGCTGAAATCGAAGCCGGCAAGTAGCCAATTCCGCAACACCGCTCGGCGGCTCTTCCCGCAAGGAGAAGAGCCGCCGAGCGGTATTTAACGCAGGCTTCCAACCCTGTGAAGGTCTCGTCCTCTCGTTCAACAAACAGCAAACCGTCAGGTCGTGACTCATTAAGAAACATGAGGGCGTTCTCATGTTGTTCTACTTTTGGACTCATCTAGTTCACCTAGAGTTCATTTCGAAGAGATCATCACCTCACGTCTTCGAAAGGGAGAGCAATGTTGTCATTCTGGATGGGACTGGGCTCCAACATCATCGGCATTACGGTTCTCGTGTACTTCGTATACTTCCGCCGCCACTTCCGCCGCGACCTCGTGCTGGCCTACATCGCCTTGAGCATGGGCATCTTCGCAGTCACCTTGCTGCTCTCGGGCAGCGGTGCGGGCATGGGACTGGGCCTCGGCCTCTTCGGCATCCTCTCGATCATCCGTCTTCGGTCGGACACCCTGACCCAGGAAGAAGTGGCCTACTACTTCATCTCGCTGGCCATCGGCTTGGTCAACGGCCTGCACCCGGAACCTGCATGGCTGGCTCCGGCAGCGACCGCGGCCCTGGTTCTGGTGATGTTCCTTGCCGACCACCCGAGCTTCGCCCCGCGCACCGAACGCCAGACCGTGACCCTGGAACGCGCCTACCCGAAGAAGGCCGACATGCAGGCCGCGCTTGAAGAACTGCTGGATGCCAAGGTGCTGCGAACCGTGGTTGTCGAGCTGGACATGGTGCGCGACCTGACCATCGTCGATGTCCGCTTCCGCACCAACGCCGCCGGCAGCAAGCCTGCGTCCAAGGCCAGCGCCTCCGAGAGCTTCTCCGGCACCTATGAACTGGCCAACAGCCAGACCGCCCCGGCCACGCAGAACGGAGCGAAGCAGGGGTCGTGGTCCTGATGACTGCCCTTGCCGACAAGCGTGTGGACCTCGCCTCCTCCCAAGCCAGGGTCGCTCTGGAGGCAGCCGTCATCGGCCGGGAGTCAATCAGCCTCGAAGATGTGATCTCCGAAGCCGCGCTGCAGACCCGCGTGGACAAGAAGTTCCTGCTGACCCCGGAGGAATTCACCGCGCTATCCGAGCGCTTGGGCGACCAGTTCAAGATCATGCAGATCGACGGCCGCCGCACCTTCCGCTACGAATCGGTGTATTTCGACACCGAGGACTACGACCAGTACCGCGCCCACCGCCAGGGCCGGCGCCGGCGCTACAAGGTGCGCTCGCGAACCTATGCGGACACCGGGCTGTCGATGTTCGAGATCAAGACCAAGGGGCTGCGTGGCGCCACGGTGAAGCACCGCGTAGAGCAGGACTTGGACACCGCTGGCGAACTGACCGAGGAAAACCTGGAATTCCTCGAATCGGTGCTGCGCAGCGAGTACGGGCAGGAAGCACCCCAATTGCAGCCGGTCCTGGACAGCGCCTACCGCCGCGCTACGTTCGTGAACCCGATCGATGGTGAACGGCTGACCTGCGACGTCGAGCTGGAATACGCCCATGGCGAGGCGAAAGTCGACGGGCCGGACCTGATTGTCGTGGAAACCAAGTCAGCCGACGGCCGCGGCGTTTCGGACCAGGCCCTGGCAGAGCTGGGCATCCGCGAGGTGTCGATGTCCAAGTACTGCATCGGTATTGCGCTGCTGAACCCGCGGCTGCCGGCCAACCGCTGGAGCAGGCTGCTGCAGCAGAGCTTCGTCCCGGATCCGACGCTGCGCTAGGGCCATCAGCGGATTCGGCTACCGCTCCGAGGCGAGACGGTAGCCGAATCCACGGACCGTCTCAAAGCGTTCAGTGCCGAGCTTGTTGCGCAGGTAGCGGACATACACGTCCACCACGTTGGATCCGGGATCGAAGTCGTACCCCCAGACCCGGGACAGCAGCTGCTCTCGGCTGAGCACCTGGCCGGGGTTGCGCAAGAACGCTTCGGCCAGCGCGAACTCGCGCGCGGACAGGTCGACCTCGCGTTCATCGACCATCACGCGGCGGCGCAGCAAATCCATATGCAGGTTCTCGTGGGCCAGCGAGGACACCTCGGGGGCATTGTCCTCCGAGCGCAGGCGCAAGCGCACGCGGGCCAGCAGCTCGTCGAAGTGGAACGGCTTGGCCATGTAGTCATCGGCGCCGTTCTGCAGGCCGGCGACCGTGTCTTCTACGCTGCCGCGCGCGGTCAGGATGATTACCGGCGTATCGATCTGCGCGCCGCGCAGGCGGCGCAGCACCGAGAATCCGTCCTCATCGGGCAGGCCCAGATCGAGGATGATCAGCTCATGGTCGCCTTCTATGGCCTGGCTGAAACCGTCATGCCCGGTTTCCGCGATGGATGAGGTCAGTCCCGCGGCACGCAGCCCCTTGGCAACGAACGAACTGATGCGCGGCTCATCTTCAATAATCAGTATCTGGCTCATGCTTCCTTGCTTCCAGTCGACAACGGCATGTCTATGTAGAACGTGGATCCCTTGCCATGCTCCGAATTCACCCACACTCGTCCGCCGTGGGTTTCAGCGATGGCCTGCACGATGTTCAGCCCCAGGCCGGAACCGGAGGAACGCACAGAGTTCTGGCCACGTCCAAAGCGCTCGAAGATGCGTTCAAGATCTTCGGCCTGGATGCCCACGCCCGCATCGGAAACCCACCAGCGCAAGGTGGTGTTGCCCTGGCCATCACGGACAATCTCGTTGCCCAAGCCGATGCGGCTGCCCTCGGCCGAGAACTTCACCGCATTGGCGCACAGCTGCAGCATGGCCTGGGTGGTCCGGACCGGGTCGAGCGACACGGTGGCTTCGGTGCGGTAGTCGACGCGCCACTGGCGCGGTCCCAGGCCGCGGGCCTTGTCGAGGATGTCGTCCAGCAGCTTGCCGACTTCCGTCGGCTCAACCTGGAGGAAGTCCATGCGGTTGGATTTCGCCAGGGTCACCAGGTCGTTGATCAGCAAGGACATGCGCCCGAGCTCGTCGATGGCGATATCGCGGCTCTGCGCGACATCTTCTGGATCGCTGGGGTCCAACAGTTCGAGATGCCCGTTGATGATCGTCACCGGCGTGCGCAATTCGTGCCCGACATCATCGAGCAGCTGGCGCTGCGAGCTCATCGCGCCTTCCAAGCGGTCCAGCATCTCGTTGACGGTGACGGTCAGTTCGGCGAACTCGTCATTTCCGGAAACCTCGATGCGCTGGGAGACATCGGTCTCGGAAATCTGCTGCGCTGTGGTTTGCAGGCGGCGAATCGGGTCGAGCATCCGTCCCACCACCAGCCAGGCGGCCAGCGCGGCGACGAGCATGACCGAGCCGCCGACGGCGGCGTAGATCATTAAGTTGCGGTCGTTGGCGATGGCCTCGGCCGAGTAGTCGTAGGCCAGCACGAAGGCGCCGTGTTCATGGTCGGCAGGAAGGCTGACCGGAACGACCACTGCGCGATAGGTAGTGATGTCCGTGTCTACAGTTCCCAGGCGGATATGGTTGGCATCCTGGACGGTCCTGGCCCATTCGAGGAACTCCGGATCATCTTCCAGCCGGGTGTTGACGATATCCGGTGCGGTCCAGCGCACCTCGTTGCCAACCAGTGCGAGCATGCCCTGCTTCGGGGACGGCAGGGTGCGCTGCATGGCGATGTACAGCAGGTCCTCTGCGTGCTTGAAGCGCTCCATGGTCCGCGGGTCGACACCGGTTTCGGTGAGGACCTTGAATTCCTTGACGGTGCGAGTCAACGACTCGTCGAGGCGTTGATTCAGTTCGTGGCGCTGCACGGCAAAGCTTGCGGTGCCCGCCACCAGCAGAGCCAGACCCACGAGCAGCATCATGCCTGTCAGCACCCGGGCCCGGATGGACCACCGGCGTTCGGGTGGGCTAGTCATCGTCACCGTCGTCGTCGGCTTCTTCGTAATCGTCATCGTCGTCATCGTCGTCATCGTCGTCGTACTGGTTGCCGGATGGAGGCAATGGGACGACGGTCTTCTTCGGCGGGGGTGGCGGAGCAGGTTTCGGTTCCGGCTTGCGAGTAGCGCTCGGCTTGGGTTTCTCCGAAGGCTCGGGCTTTTTCGAGCTGCTCGGGCTGGACGACGGCTTCGGGGATTCGGCCGCAGAAGCGGAAGGCGAGGAGGATGGGCCGTTGGGGGTGCTGCTGGTCGGAGCAGGGGTGGCTTCTTCGAAGATGAACCCTTCACCGAGGTCTTGGTCCGCCGGGCCTTCCAAGGCTTGGCTGATTCCGAACGCGCCCAGGCATACGACTACCACGACAGCGATCGTCGCAAAGACACGGCGCAAAGCTTCCTTTCCCATGTTTTTCATTGTGGCTGAAATAAATGAGATCCAGATGAGAGATGCCGTTAGATGACGAAGGCTTCCCGGTGCTAGGCCAAATGCTCGAAGATGATGACCGTCTGGGTGGAAGCGAACGCGCGGTTGGACCCCAAGTGCGTGGCCACGAATGTCCGCAAATCTTCGATGCTCCGGGTCGACACCCGCACCAGCAAATCCGGAGACCCGCCGAGTACGAAGACTTCCTTGACCTCGGCGAGCTCCTTGAGCTGATGCGCCGACGACAGCAGGCGGTCCCGGGCAGTGGAGGAGACCACGACGGAGATCATGGCGTTGACGGCAACGCCGAGCAGCCGCTCATTGATCGCAGCGTGGTAGCCGGTGATCACTCCGGCCTTGGAGAGGGCCTTGACCCGGCCCAGGCAGGTGGAGGGTGCCAGTCCGACCTTTGCGGCCAGGACATTGTTGGCGATCCGCGCATCCTGGCTCAGCTCAGCAAGGATGGACAAGTCCGTTTCGTCGACACGAACAGGATTCGGCAGGGCGTCGCCTTGAACCGTCCATAATGAACCTGGCACGGCTGATCAACTCGATTCTTCTAAAAACTTCAGTTCTACTCGCACAGTATCGAATCTGATTCTACGATGGATTCATCATGGAGAACTGGAAGTTTTCCATCCTTGATCGTGGCCGAACAGGAGATCCAATGACCACCCCACTGACCCGCCAGTCGCTTGCACAGTTGGACGCGGCAGACCCGCTGGTGGCGTTCGGCGACCGCTTCAACCTCCCGGAAGGCTTCATCTACCTCGACGGCAATTCCCTGGGTGCGCTGCCCAAGGGAGCAGCCGAACGGGCCGCCCAGGTAGTCACCGAAGAATGGGGCCAGGGCCTGATCCGTTCCTGGAACACCGCCGGCTGGTTCGAGATGCCGCTGAAGCTCGGCGACAAGCTGGGGCGCCTGCTGGGCGCGAACCCCGGCGAAACCGCGATCACCGACACCACCACGCTGAACCTGTTCAAGGCCCTGGCCTCGGCACTGCGCACGCAGAAGGCCGATGCCCCGCAGCGCCGGGTGATTCTCACCGAACGCGATAACTTCCCAACCGACATCTATATCGCGCAGGGTCTGGCCGATCTGGTCAACTCGCTCTCGCAGGAAACCGGCGTCGCCTATGAAGTGAAGCTCATCGACTCCGAGGCGCAGCTGCGTGCCGCACTGGACGAAACCGTGGCTGTGGTGGCCCTGTCGCACGTGAACTACCGCACAGGATCCATGTGGGACATGGACCAAGTCACCGCGGCCATCCACGCCTCGGGTGCCCTGGTGGTCTGGGACTTGGCCCATGCTGCGGGGGCCGTGCCGATCGACCTGAATGCGGCAGATGCCGACTACGCCGTGGGCTGCACCTACAAATACCTCAATGGCGGCCCGGGCTCCCCGGCGTTCATCTGGGTCAATGCCCGCCACCATGAACGCTTCTGGCAGCCTCTCTCCGGCTGGTGGTCGCACAAGTCGCCCTTCGAGATGGCCGATAGCTACACCCCAGCCAACGACATCCGCCGCTTCATGTGCGGCACCCAGCCGGTCACCTCGCTGGCAATGGTTGAAGTCGGCCTGGATATTGCCCTGGAAGCTGACATGGGCAAGGTGCGCGCCAACTCCTTGGAGCTGGTTGACCTGTTCATCAAGCTGGTGGAAACCCGTTGCGCCGGCTACGGACTGGAACTGGTGACCCCGCGCGAGCATGCGGCCCGCGGCAGCCACGTCAGCTTCCGCCATGAGCATGGTTACGAAATCATCGCAGCCCTCATTGACCAGGGCGTCATCGGAGACTACCGCGAACCGGAAGTGCTGCGCTTTGGCATCACCCCGCTGTACCTGGCGCGCACCGATATCTGGGATGCGGTAGAGAAACTGCGTGAAATTCTGCACACCAATGCGTGGCAGCGCGAAGAGTACGCCGTGCGTAATGCCGTGACATGACGCAAATTCCGCCGCTTTGGGACCATCGTGCCCCGAAGCCAGCGAATCCGCGCGAGAGTAACCTTGAGAACAGCACGGCATTTTCGATGCCGTGCTGTTCGCATAGGTCTAAAGGGAGCATTGTTGGGCAAGCAGCCGGTACGCGCCACTGAAGTCGGTTCGGGTTTGAACAAGTCGCTGACTCCTGGGCAGATGTCTATGATCGCGCTGGGCAGCGCCATCGGTACCGGCCTTTTTGCCGGCAGCAAGCTCGCCATCGCCATGGCCGGCCCTTCGGTGATCATCAGCTACCTCATTGGCGGCGTCGTCGCCTTGCTTGTCATGGGCGCCTTGGCTGAAACGACCGTCAAGCAGCCGGTGGCAGGTTCCTTCGGCGTCTATGCCGAACGCTATCTGGGACGGTTTGCCGGATACCTGACCAAGTACCTGTACTGGTCGGCGCTGATCTTCGCGGTGGGCACCGAAGTCAGCGCCGTGGGCGAGTACATGCAGTACTGGTTCCCTGAAATCCCCGGGCTGGTGTGGGTCCTGGTATTCTCGGCCGCGCTTTTGGGGGTGAACTTCTGCAGCGTGAAGATCTTCGGAACCACCGAATACTGGTTCTCCGCGATCAAGGTCTTCGCGGTGATCGCGTTCATCATCATCGCCCTCTGGCTGGTCTTCCACGACTCCCGCGACCAGTTCGGGTTCCATAACTATTCGGCCGAGGGCGGCTTCTTCGCCAACGGCCCGTTCGGCATGTGGAGCGCTGTCATCGTAGCGATCTTCTCCTACATGGGCGTCGAGGCGATCTCCATTGCCGCCGCCGAGGCGAAGAACCCGAAGCTCGCGGTGCGCAAGGCCTTCAAGGTCTCCTTCCTGCGATTGCTGCTCTTCTACGTGTTCACCATGGCCCTGATCCTCGCGGTGGCCCCAACCAGCGAACTGCTGGCCGGGGGTTCGCCATTTGTCACTGTGATGTCGCAGATCGGCATCCCGTTCGCCGACTCGGTGCTGAACTTCGTGCTCATCATCGCAGCGCTCTCGGCGATGAACGCCCAGCTGTACGCGGCAACGCGGATGCTGCACTCGCTGGCCGATTCCGGCCACGCGCCGCGCCTGGCGCACCGGACCAACCGCGCGGGCGCACCGGTGCATGCGGTGTGGATGTCAGCAGGCGGCATCGCAGTGGCGGCCGGGGTGTATGCGATGGTGCCGGAAGGGGGCTTCGGCATCATGATGTCGCTGGCCACCTTCGGCGCATTGGCCACGTGGTTGATGATCCTGCTGACCCATGTGTCCTTCCGCCGCAGGGTGCGCCTGGAGAAGGCCGCCCTGGAATTCAAGCTGCCGGGCTACCCGGCCGCTTCGATGCTCGGCGCGGTGCTGCTGGCCAGCCTGCTGGTGACCTCGTTCTTCGTGCCGGAATTCAAGTACACGCTGATCTTCGGAGTGCCGTTCGTGATCGTGATGTCGGTGCTCTACAAGCTGGTCTTCGCCGGCAAGAAGCAGCCGGCGGCGAAGTAGCGGAGCTGGCTGCCGCGTGCTGTTCCAGGGGTGAACGGCTGCACGGGCACTAAGATCTTAAAGGGCGTGCCAGTTGGCAGGAGCCGAAACTATCGAGGAGCAATGGTGGCCAAGCTGTATTTCCGCTACGGAGCGATGAACTCGGGCAAATCCACGAGTTTGCTGCAGGCTGCCTTCAACTACGAGGAACGCGGCCAGCGCATCCTGCTGGCCAAGCCCGGGATCGACACCAAGGGCGAGAGCTCCATCGTTTCCCGGCTCGGAATCGAACGCGAGGTCGACTTCAGCGTGGGCCCGGAGGAAAACCTGCGCGAGAAGTTCGCGGCCCACTCCCTGGGTGATGACCCTGATGCCTTACTGCCGCATGTGGATGCGCCGCCGGTGGCCTGCCTGCTGGTGGATGAAGCGCAGTTCCTCTCCCGAGCCCAGGTCGATGACCTGCTGCGCATTGCCGTGCTCGATGATGTCCCGGTGCTTGCCTACGGCATCCGCACTGATTTCCGTACCCGTGCCTTCCCTGGCTCGGCGCGCTTGATGGAACTGGCGCACTCCCTTGAAGAGCTGAAGACCATTTGCCGTTGCGGGCGCAAGGCCATGTTCAATACCCGCCGCTCGGGGGAGACGATTGTCTTTGATGGGGACCAAGTTGCGATCGACGGCGAAGAGGTCTGGTACGAGTCGCTGTGCGCTGCCTGCTATCTGGAAGCCTCCGGCGGCAAGCTGAGCTAGCTCGGTAGCCTTTCGGACCGGAAGCCTCGCGCCGGCCGATAGCCGCCGGCGGCCGGTCCACCCAGTGGAGGCCAGCCGGGTAAGGCGCTGGCCGCGGCCCATTCGGCGTTTTCGCTGCGGGTCAGAGTATCGCTGTAGCTTCGATCTCCACGAGAACTGCTGGCTCGTACAGTTGGGCCACGGCGATCAACGATGCAGGCGGCATTGGAAGCTGCAACCCGATTTCCTCCGCGACGGATTCGACTCCTTGCATGAACTCCGATATTTTGCTGGTTTCCCAGTCGGTTACGTATACGGTCAGCCTGACGACGTCTTGGAACTCCGCCCCTGCCGAGTTCAAGCCTGCGGAAACGTTGCGTAGCGCCTGCGCCACCTGGCCAGCCAAATCGTCGGGGATCCTGGAGCCGTCGGGCATGTGCGCTACCTGTCCCGCGATGTGGATATGCCGCGTGCCGGATCCCACCGCTACGTGGTGGTAGGGAGTTCCGGGGAGCATTCCGGCGGGGCTTGAATAATTCACTGGCATGGAATTCTCCTTCAGCAGTTCGCTGCTTTCTGCAGGTATAAAACTTATACTTGGTCTACAAAAGCAACTGCAACGAAACTAGGTGCAATGGAAGAAACCTCCGAATCGCCGCTGGGCATATCGGCTTCCCACCGCGAACTGCTCGACCAGGTCTTGGACAAGTGGTCTTTGCATGTCTTGAGCCAGCTTTGCGAATCGCCCAAGCGATTCAACGAGCTGCGGCGAGCCGTTCCGGGAGTCAGCCAGAAGTCCTTGACCAATACGCTGCGCCGACTGGAGCGAAATGGCGTCATCGACCGCAGGGTATTGCGCTCCCGTCCGGTAGCAGTCGAGTACCGTGTTGCGCCGATTGGCAAGACCATGCGCGCACCGATCGATGCGCTCCTCGACTGGACAGTGAGCCATATGCCCGATATCGAACAAGCGCGGGAACGATACGACCAGCTCGAAGAACAGAACGGCGATGGCTCATTCCAGGAAGAACCTCCAGAATGAGGATTCATCCCGCTGGCCCTGCTTCCGGCGCATCGGGGTCTCCCGAAGGCGCGGTACCGAAGGCCACGGATTCGAATATTCATCGACACCGATTCATGCCGGACAGCTAGAGGGCGCAAAACCCATTGCGGAAGGAATCGCCTGCTTGCGGCCGCAGGCAAATACCAGAGATTCCTGGAGCGAGTCGTGAACAAGGAATTGATGCATGGTGCGATCGAGAAAGGGCGTGCAGCCGAAGCTGTTGCCATGGCAGTGCTCCACGACCCTGGCATGCTGGTCGAAGAGCTCGACCACCACCGGATCACGCAGGACGCCCAACCGTACTGGGACTTCGCGCAGGAATGGATCGCTGCCGCTCGGGTGCTCGACAAGCCCAGCTGCTTGTCGACTCGGTGCAGGAAGCGAAGAACTACCTGGCAAGTTTGATTGAGGACGTCTCGGTCCTGAGCGATAACCCGGAAGCTGCCTTGGCCAAAAAGGAAGTTCGAGAATTGACCGCTAGCGCGCGGGAGTTGGCAGAGCTGGGAATTCCCGGCGCGAGGCGTTAGCCGATGAGGCCGGCAACGGCCCGCTGCAGCCCCCAGTCGAAGCCATCAGCCAGGGGTGCGTCGACATCGAGCTGCACTAGGTTCTGGCGGTAGGCGACCGAGCCGAGCACGTGGTTCAGCAAAAGCTGCTGTCCATGGCGGGCGTTTTCGGCAGGCAGCCCTGCTGCTTCCAGCAGGGTGCGAAGCTGCAACACCGGCTGGAGCTCGGTGGCCTGCATTGCGGTGGCGACCTCGATGACCTCGGGGCTGTCCTGAATCGGCAGCAACGCGAGGTAGAGCTTGCGCGCCAGCTGAAGGATCGCCTCGGATGGGGAATTGTAGTCCTCGGCATCCACCGACAGCGCAGGGGTATTCAGCAGCTGGGCGGCAACCTGCGCCAGCAGCTCCTGCTTATTCTTCACATGCCAGTAGAGCGCACCGACCTGGACATCGAGTTCCTTGGCCAATCGGCGCATCGACAAATCAGCCAACCCGAACTGTTGCAGGATGCCGACCGCGGTGTCCACGACCGTTAACTGAGTCAATGCCATGGTGACAAGTCTAGTCGCAACGCCTGTGCGCGCTTAGGCTCCAAACACCGTGCGGTCCAGGAAGTCGTTGCGGAACTTGCCGGACGGATCCAGGCGCTGCGCCAATGCAATGAAGTCGTTGAACTTCGGATACAGCCCGGCCAGCTGCGTAGAGGTGGCTGCGAAGAGCTTGCCCCAGTGCGGGCGTGCCGCAAAGGGAGCCAGCGCTTCCTCGATCCGCGGTAGGAGCGCCTCGACAGCCTCCTGCCGGGGCTTCCAGGTGAAGTGCAGAGCGATGCCGTCACGGCCGTAGTTTCCACTGAGCCACAGGTCATCGGCGGCAATGGTGCGCACTTCCGAGACCAGTAGCAGGGGAGTGATGGCGGGGGAAAGGCTGCGGATAGCCTGGATCGCTTCTACCGCGTGCTCGCGCGGGACCAGGTATTCGGTCTGCAATTCATCGCCGGCGCTGGGGGTGAAGTCCATGCGGAAATGCGCCAAGCGATCCGACCATGAACCCGCCTGGCCCAACTGGATGCTACAGATCCCGCCATCGGCGCCGGGCAGCGGGTGCAGCGCAGCGGTCGCCGGGAACCCGCCGAACCGGCCCTGGTCAATATGCTCTACCAGCGCATCGCCGACGCGGCGCTTGAGCCAGGTCTGGCCCACCTGCTCGCCGCTCCAGTCAGTGAACAGGCTGACGCTGAAGGCCGAAGCCTGGATGGTGTCGAAGCCGTCGAGCACTTTGTCCCAGGACAGATCCTGGTAGACGGTCTGCTGCACCTCGAAGCTAGGCACGATATCCAAGGTGAGGTGGGTCAGCACGCCCAGCGCGCCCAGGCCGACGACGATGCCATTGAAATCCTCGTCGCCGCGCTGCATGCTCAGTTGCGAGCCGTCGGCCAGCACCAGTTCCACTGCGCGCACGGCGGTGGCGAGGTTGCCATGGGTTTCGCCCGAACCGTGGGTTCCGGTGGATACTGCGCCGGCAACCGAGATATGCGGCAGGGAGGCGAGATTGTGCAGGGCGTAGCCGGCGCGTTGCAGTGCATCGGCCAGGGCGCCGTAGGTGGTGCCGGCGCTGACGCGCGCGGCCATGGCCAGCTCATCAATCTCGATGGCTTCCGGCATCTTGGCCAGGGTGATCATGGTTTCGCCGGTATCGGCGATGCCATTGAAGGAATGGCGGGAGCCCAGGACCTTCACGGCCTTGGCTGCGCGAACAAACTCCTGCAGCTGCTCGAAGCTGGCGGGATGCAGCAGTTGCGTGGCCCGGTATTCAAGATTTCCGGCCCAGTTCAGTTCCTTGTTGCGCAGTTCCACGGCTAATCCTTACTTATCGAGCCACTGGCTGGAAGCCAGTGCGCGGTAGCGTTCGAGAATTTGCGGGGCAGGTTCCATCGCCGGAAGCTCGGCAGTGTCCTGGGCCCAGTCGGGGAATTCCCCGGCCAGCACGCCGGCCGCTTGGCGCGCCGCACCATCGGCCACGTATTCGCCCAGGGCAGGCAGCAGGATGGTCAGGCCGAGGATCTGGGCGGCGATCTGCTGGACCGCGCGGGATTGCGCGCCGCCGCCGGCAAGGATGATGCGCTGGGCCTGCACTCCCTGCGCTTCAAGTGCGCGCAGCCCGTCGGCCAGGGAGCAGACCACGGCTTCCACCGCGCTGCGGGCCAGGTTTGCGGGAGTGTAGTTGGCCCGGGTGATGCCATGCAGCGAGCCGGTGGCCTCTGGCAGGTTCGGGGTGCGCTCGCCGTCGAAGTAGGGCAGCAGCACCAGGCCATCGCAGCCCGGGGCGGCGGACAGCGCCAGGTCATTGAATTCCTCGAGGCTGACCTGCAGCAGGCCGGCGGTGGCATCGAAGATGCGGGTGGCGTTCAAGGTGCATACCAATGGCAGGTAGTTGCCGGTGGCGTCGGCGAAGCCTGCCACCAGGCCGGAGGCATCGGCCGCGGGTGAATCGGCGACCGCGAATACGGTGCCGGAAGTGCCCAAAGAAATGACCACGTCGCCCACCTGGGCGCCGACGCCCAGGCCGGCCGCGGCGTTGTCGCCGGCGCCCGGTCCGATGAGCGCTCCGGAGGCGGTGCGGCCGATGGATTCCAGCGGGCCCGCCACCTGCGGCAGCAGCGGGACATGGCCCAGGTGCTGCTCGAGCGCTTCGAGGTCATAGGAGTTGTCGGCGGCGCGGTAGTAGCCGGTGCCCGAGGCATCCGAGCGGTCGGTGCGCAGTGCGGCCAGGCCGACCGCCCCGGAGCCCGGGCCGTAGCCGGCCAGGCGCCAGGACAGCCAGTCGTGCGGCAGGCAGATGGCCGCGACCTTGGCCGCGTTCGCAGGTTCATGATCCTTCAGCCAGCGCAGCTTGGCCAGCGTGATCGAGGGGACCGGGACGGTGCCGGTGCGCTGCGCCCAGTACTTGGCGCCCGCGGCGGCATCGCCCTGGCCGGCCTCGGCGATGATCTGGCTGGCCGCCTGCGCGCTGCGCCTGTCGTTCCACAGCAGCGCCGGGCGGATCACCGCGCCGTCGGCGTCGAGCACCACCATGCCATGCTGCTGCCCGCTCACCGAGACGGCGTCCACGTCATCCAGGCCTCCTGCCTGGGCGATCGCTTCCTGCAATGCGCTGAACCAGGCTTCCGGATCCACTTCGGTACCCTCGGGGTGCGCGGCCCGGCCGGAGCGGACCAGCCTGCCGGTGGCGGCGTCGCGGATCACCACCTTGCAGGACTGGGTGGAGGAATCGATGCCGGCTACGAGCGTCATGGTTCTTTGGCTGCTTTCTGCTGTGGGCGGGTGTGAGCGGTCTAGCGGGCGCCCAGCAGGTGCTCGATGGCCAGCTGGTTCAGGCGGATGAACGCGAAGTTGCGCTGCGCTGCGGCGTTGGCGTCGAATCCGTCGAAACTTGCCGCATCGGCCATCAACTGCTGCGCACTCTCGCCGGCGCCCAGGGTGCTTTCGCCCAGCTCGAACACGCCCGAGAATTTCATGGCCTCCTGCACCTCGGGATCCGCGCGGAAGGCGGCGGCGCGTTCCTTGAGCATCAGGTACATGGACATGTTGGCCTTGGCCGAGTCCCACACACCGTCGTAGCCGTCGGTGCGCGATGGCTTGTAGTCGAAGTGGCGGGGGCCATCGTACGTAGGCCCGCCGTTCGGGAAGCCGTTTTCCAGCAGGTCCACGGTGAAGAAGGCGCTGGCCAGGTCGCCGTGGCCGAAGACCAGGTCCTGGTCGTACTTGATGCCGCGCTGGCCGTTGAGGTCGATGTGGAACAGCTTGCCGGCCCATAGCGCCTGGGCGATGCCGTGGGTGAAGTTCAGGCCGGCCATCTGCTCATGTCCGGTTTCCGGGTTCAGCCCGACAATGTCGCCGTGTTCCAGTTGCCCGATGAAGGCCAGGCCGTGGCCCACGGTGGGCAGGAAGATGTCGCCGCGCGGCTCATTCGGCTTTGGCTCCAGCGCGATGCGCAGGTTGTAGCCTTTTTCCTTGATGTAGCCGGCAGCGGTGTCCACGCCTTCGCGCATGCGGTCCAGCGCCGCTGCCAGATCCTTGGAGCCGTCGTACTCGGAGCCTTCGCGGCCGCCCCACATGACGAAGGTCTCGGCGCCCATTTCGGCCGCCAGATCGATGTTGTGCAGCACCTTGGCCAGCGCGAAGCGGCGGATCGAGCGGTCGTTGGAGGTGAAGCCGCCGTCCTTGAACACCGGGTGGCTGAACAGGTTGGTGGTCACCATCGGGACCTTCAACCCGGTTTCCTCCAGCGCCGTGCGGAAGCCTGCCAGGATCTGTTCACGTTCCGCCTCGGTGGCGTCGAAGGGAACCAGGTCGTTGTCGTGGAAGGTGATGCCGTAGGCGCCGAGCTCGGCCAGCTTGTGGACGGCTTCCACCGGGTCCAGGTTCTCGCGGGTGGCGACGCCGAAGGGGTCGGCGCCGGCCCATCCCACGGTCCACAATCCAAAAGTGAAGCGGTCGGCGGCGGTTGGCTGAAGGGTCATGGGATGCATCCTTGGATCGGGGTGGGGTGGCTTCCACCATTTAGTTTATGTCCTGAACTATATGGGTGGCCATGCGCTAGAGTCAATAGCGAAGAACATCAGTCCGGTCGCCAATTTCCTAGGAGCAGGCATGCGCACGACAACAGCCAAAACCCAGCCTGCGCCGTCCACGGCGCCGGGCAGCGTGGGGGATGTCCGCAAGGCGAACCTGGCCAGGGTGCTTGCGGTGATTGCAGGTGCAGCCAGCGGCCAGCGCCTGTCCCGCGCCGATATCGCGGCCCGCAGCAAGCTCACCAAGGCCTCGGTATCCAGCCTGGTTGCGGATCTGCTGGAAACCGGCCTGGTCATCGAAATCGGGGTGCACCGCGACGGTGAACGCGGCAGGCCCTCGGTGGGGCTGGTGCTGAACCCGGCACGTTGCGTGATCGGCATGGAAATCAATGTCGACTACATCTCCGCCGGGTTGGTCGACCTGTCCGGGAAATTGCTGGATCACCGGATCGTCGCCCGCGCCAACGGCACAGCCACCACCGAGCGGGTCATGGCTGACCTCGGCGAGCTGAGTGCCGAGATGCAGCAGGCAGCCACGGCCCAGGGACTTGAGATCCTGGGCGGGGCGCTCGCCGTGCCGGGCCTGGTGGACGAGGAAAAATTCATGGTGCTCCAGGCCCCGAACCTGGGCTGGGCGGATCAGGTGCTGGATGCCGCGAAGCTGCTGGCCGAGCCGAAGACCCGCGTCCGCCTGTTCAATGAGGCCAATGCCTCCGCGCTGGCGCAGCTGCAGCTGATGGAACCGGACCAGCGGGACTTCCTGTTCGTTTCCGGCGAAGTGGGCATCGGCGGCGGCGTGGTCATCGACGCGCAACTCTTCACCGGACCGCAGAGCCACGCGGGCGAACTGGGCCACGTGGTGATCCAGCCGGGAGGCAATCCCTGCAGCTGCGGCGGACAGGGCTGCCTGGAAACCGTGGCCGGCCAGGAAGCAATCCTGGCGGCCGCCGAATCGGCCGATTCCACGCACGGCCTCTCGCGCCAGCAGCGCATCGGCAATTTCTACCGGGCCCTGGAGGCGGGAGAAGAAAAAGCGCTGCGCGCGGTGGCCGAAGCCGGAACCGCGGTGGGCATCGCCCTGGCTTCCACGCTGCGCCTGTTCGATATCTCCACCGTGGTGTTCGGCGGGCATTTCGCCGCCCTGGAACGGTGGCTGCTGCCGGCGGTCCATGAGGCATTGCAGGCCCACGCGCCGGGCATCGCCAGCGAAGCCAAGCTGGCGTGCTCGCCGCTGGGGCAGGCCGGCGCGTTGGCCGGCGCGGCGCGAAGCGTGGTCGGGGACCTGCTCGAAGCCCCACATCAGCTGGTGGCCTAGGGGGCGCTGACCGGCTGCTGCAGCTCGGTCACCCAATCGGCCTGGTCTTCCGACGCGGCCCGCAGATACACTTCGCGGCACGGCCCGGAGGGCACCAGCCCGCGGACCAGCACCTCGTCGTGCACCGCCTGCCAGCTTTCGTGGATGCTGTCCATGGCCCCCAGATGCATTCCGCAGATGGCCTCGGGAACCGCGGGCAGCTCGATGATTTCGGCGCCGTCGACGGTGTCAGCCGTGCTGGCATACCCGGCAATGACCTCCATTCCGGACTCGCTGCCGGTGTACTGCGCAATTGGCGTCGCCAGGCTCTGCCCAGACAGCGCCTGGGCGACACGGTCGAACACTCCACCGATCAGCCCGGCGATCTGGGGCTGCTCGGCCACAGTGAAGCGGCCGGCGGCCAAGCGCACCGCAGGCAGCGGCTTATGGATGATTTCAATGCGTGACATGAATTTCTCCTTCGAGATCAAGCGCAGACGCCGTTGCACATCCTGAAGCCGCTGCGTGGCGAGCCGGTGTTCGGCCTCGACCTGCGCAGCACGGTGCCGCAGGTGCCCAGCAATCTCTTCCGCGGTGGCTCCCCGATCAAGGATCGAGGAAACCTCCTCCAGACCGAAGCCCAGTTCGCGCAGCGCAACGATCTGGTGCAAGCGCTGCAGCTGGGAGGGGTCGTAGGAACGGTAGCCGCTGAACGGGTCCACGTGGGCGGGTTTGAGCACCCCGGCGGCATCCCAGTGCCGCAGCATGCGGTGGGTCACCTGGCCGATTTGCGCAAACGCGCCGATGGATAACATGCTTCAGTTCTCCGCCCTTACACAGTGTCAGGGTCAAGTTTGCTTGAAAAAGCCGCGGATATCCATGAATCGCACCGGCTCGGTGACGCACAGCTCGAGATTCGCTAATCGTTTCGGTAAACTTTGGTCGTAAGAGCCCCTAACTCTTGCAACGGACCTCCGGGTTTCAGTGAGCAGGACAGGGGCATATTTTTTGCCCGGCACCGTGCCGGGACGGCGCTAAGCACGCCGCAACCGCTGCTTATAAGCAAGGGGGAGGATCCCATGCCAGCAATCGTGATCGTCGGAGCCCAATGGGGCGATGAAGGCAAAGGAAAAGCTACCGACCTGCTCGGTGGCAAGGTCGACTACGTAGTTAAGCCGAACGGCGGCAACAACGCCGGGCACACCGTGGTCGTGGGCGGCGAGAAGTACGAGCTCAAGCTCCTTCCAGCCGGCATCCTTTCGCCGAACGCCACTCCGATTATCGGCAATGGCTGCGTGGTGAACCTTGAGGCCCTCTTCGAAGAGATCGACGGCCTGGAATCCCGCGGCGCCGATACCTCCAAGCTGCGCGTTTCGGCCAACGCCCACCTGGTGGCCCCGTACCACCAGACCATGGACAAGGTCACCGAACGATTCTTAGGCAAGCGGGCCATCGGCACCACCGGCCGCGGCATCGGCCCGGCCTACATGGACAAGGTCGGACGCCTGGGCATCCGCGTGCAGGACGTCTTCGACGAATCGATCCTGCGCCAGAAGGTCGAAGGCGCGCTGCGCCAGAAGAACGAGCTGCTGGTCAAGATCTACAACCGCCGCAGCGTCGAGGTCGAGGAAATCGTCTCGTACTTCCTGTCCTACGCCGAGCGCCTGCGCCCACTGGTCATCGACTCCACCTATGAGCTGAACAAGGCTCTGGATGAGGACAAGGTTGTACTGATGGAAGGCGGCCAGGCAACCTTCCTGGACGTGGACCACGGCACCTACCCATTCGTGACCTCATCCAACCCAACTGCTGGCGGCGCGTCGGTGGGCTCGGGCATCGGCCCGACCCGCATCACCCGTTCGATCGGCATCATCAAGGCCTACACCACCCGCGTGGGTGCCGGTCCGTTCCCCACCGAGCTGTTCGACGACATGGGCATCTACCTGCAGAAGACCGGCGGCGAGTTCGGTGTGAACACCGGCCGCCCACGTCGCTGCGGCTGGTACGACGCGGTTCTGGCTCGCCACGCTTCGCGCGTGAACGGCTTCACCGACTACTTCGTGACCAAGCTCGATGTGCTCACCAACATCGAGCAGATCCCGGTCTGCGTGGCCTACGACGTGGATGGCGTGCGCCACGACGAGATGCCGATGACCCAGACCGAGTTCCACCATGCGAAGCCGATCTTCGAGTACTTCCCGGGCTGGACCGAGGACATCTCCGGGGCCAAGACCCTGGAAGACCTGCCGGAAAACGCCCGCAACTACATCCTGGCCCTGGAGAAGATCAGCGGCACCCGGATCTCCGCAATCGGCGTGGGTCCTGACCGCGACCAGACCATCGTGCGCCACGATCTGATCAACGACTAGTTCCGACAGTTACGAGGAAACCCCCAGTAGGAGCATTCTGCTGGGGGTTTCCTCATACCTGTCACAAGCGGAGTACCGGTGCCCAGAGGAGAGCCTTCCGCCAGCGGAGCGGCTACGGTTCGACGCTGACGCCTTCTTCCTTGGATTTGCCCGAGACCCGCAAGTTCCACTGGGTGAGCACCTTGGAATCGGTTGCCTTGGTGACAGCGGAGACCACGGCAAAGGTCGCCGCGGAGGCGATCAGGCCGTAGTAGATCGGTTCGTTGGCGTAGACGCCATCGAACTTGTTCTCAGCTTGGATCTCCAAGATGATCATGGTGCCCAGCGTGACCACGGTGCCCACGGCCATGGACGCAGTTGCGCCCGCGCCGTTGCCGCGCTTCCACAGCAGGCCGCCGATGATGGCCACCAGCAGGCCTCCGACCAGGATGTCGTAGGCGATGGTCAGCGCGGCGACCACGTCGTCGACGAGGATCGCCAGGGTCACCGTGACGATGCCGAGCACCAGCACCCAAATGCGGTTCGCACGCACGTCGTGCTCCGGGTTCACATCGGTGTTCACCTGGATATTCTTTCCGAACCAGCTGGCGACGAATGGGGTCACGTCGGTGCGGGCCACGGTAGCCGCTGCAATCAGCGCGCCCGACGCGGTGGACATCATCGCGGCCACGGCGGCGGCCATGACCAATCCGCCCACAGCTACCGGCAGCAGCTGGGTGGCGACCTCGGCGTAGACCACGTCCTTGTTCTCTGCCGCCCCGGCGATATCCGGCAGGGCGACCTTGGCCGCCATGCCGATGAGCGCGCCGGCGATGCCGTAGATGATGCAGTAGATCCCGGCGGTGGTGCCGCCCCAGCGGGCGACCTTCGGGGTCTTCGCGGTGAACACGCGCTGCCAGATGTCCTGGCCGATCAGCAGGCCCAGGGTGTAGACCACGAAGTAGGTGATGATGGACTGCAGCCCGATGCCGGTGATGTCGAAGAATTCTGCACCGATGCGTTCGCGGATGCCGTCCAGGCCGCCGGCGGCATGCATGGAGAATGGCAGCATCAGGGCGAAGATGCCGATGGTCTTGATGATGAACTGCACCTGGTCGGCCAGGGTAATGGACCACATGCCGCCGATGGTCGAGTAGACGACCACAATGGCGCCGCCGATGGCGATGGCCAGCCATTTCTCCCAGCCGAAGAGCACCACGAAGATGGTGGCGTAGGCGCTGGTGGAGGTGGCGCAGAGCATCAGCGTGTAGGCCAGCATGACGATACCTGAGGTGTTGGTAGCTGTCTGGCTTCCGTAGCGCAGGGAGAGCATTTGCGAAACGGTAAAGACCTTGAGCCTCTGCAGTGTCGGGGCGAACGCGAGCGACAGCAGGATCACGCCGGCGCCGATGGCGACCACGAGCCACATGCCTGAAATGCCCCATTTGTAGCCCAGGCCAACGCCGCCCACGGTGGAGGCGCCCCCAAGCACCACTGCGGCCATGGTTCCGGTATAAAGGAAGGGACCGAGGCGGCGGCCGGCCACCAGGTAGTCGCTGCTGTTCTTGGTGCGGGACTTGCCCCACCAGCCAAAGGCCAGCATTGCGGCCAGGTAGGCGGCGACAATTGCGCCGTTGATGAATTCCATGGAGAACCTCGTTGTCCGGGCGCATGCAGCGCTTACCGTAAGTAAACTTTTGTTGCATGATAGGCTACTCGCGCTTAAGTCGCCGATCAATGAAATTGGCAATTATTGCCTACCACACGGCTCACGCCGGCTGTAATGTGATGAATCAAACTGTTCCATCCAGTGAAACTTTCTAGACATTTTGCGTCGAAATATGCTTCACGTACGGCATCGTGTCACATATGCGTAGCATTCGATCGGCAATGTGTGCAGTCGCAGCTTGTTTAGTACTGTTTCAGGTTGACGCAGCGTTGCATCGTTGGCCAGCAGGGCCGTTTCCCCGCCGTTGCGTCAGATGATTTCTCGAAACCAGAAAGACGCCTAGAAGATGAGTGAAAAAGGTCAGGGCCTGACGAAGAAGTCGGCCGGACACGTCATTGTCGACACGCTTGCCGCGCACGGCGTGGAACGAGCCTACGTAGTACCGGGTGAAAGCTACCTGGATGTCCTGGACGGGCTGCATAACTCGCCAATCGAAACCGTGGTCTGCCGCCACGAAGGCGGAGCCACCTACATGGCCGAAGCCGAAGGCAAGATGCACCAGCGTCCCGGCGTTGCCATGGTGACCCGCGGACCCGGAGCCGCCAATGCCCACGTCGGCCTGCATACCGCATGGCAGGACTCGACCCCGCTGGTGCTGTTCGTGGGATTGATCCCGTTCGAGCACCGTGAAAAGGAAGCCTTCCAGGAATTCGATCCGAAGGCATGGTTCGGCACCGGCGCCAAGCGCGTCATGATCCTGGACCACGCCGATCGCGCCAGCGAAGTCGTCGCCGAGGCAATGTTCGCCGCGATGTCCGGACGCCCGGGCCCGGTGGTCGTCGGCCTGCCGGAAGACATCATCCGCAACGAAATTTCTGCCGAAATCCACCCGGAAATCCCGGTGGCCACCGGCGGCATGACCGTAACCGACTGGAAGGCGCTGAACTCCGCCCTGCAGGAAGCAGACAAGCCGCTGTTCATCTTCGGCGGCAACGACTGGTCCCACGAGGGCGCCGCGGACTTCACCCGCTGGCTCGAGGAGCACGACCTGCCGGCCGCTGCCGAATGGCGTTGCGAGGGCACTGTGCCTTTCAGCTCGCCATCCTATGTCGGACCGATCGGCTACGGCCGCCCCAAGCCGACCTATGATCTGCTGGAGGAAACTGACCTGCTGATCTTCGTCGGCACGGTTCCCGGCGATGTCATCACCGACGGCTTCAACGTCCGCCAGAACTGGGACAAGAAGAACTTCCTCGTCACCATCGACCCGTCGCTGCGCGGGCGTTCCGGCCCGGTATCGCACCAGATTGTCGCCAAGCCTGATGTCTTTGTCCGCGACCTGCTGCTGATGGATCTGCCGGTCAAGGAATCCTGGAAGGAATGGACCTCGCGGATGCGTGGCGAGCAGGAGAAGTTCGCCGAGCTTCCACCGGCACAGCCATCCGAAGGCCAGGCAAAGATGGCCACCATGATGGCCAATCTTGTCGAATCCCTTCCGGAAGATGCGATGGTGACCTTCGGTGCCGGCGAGCACACCAACTGGGCCCACCGCTACTTCCCGACCAACGGTTACGCTTCCATGCTCTCGGCACGCAACGGTTCCATGGGCTACTCGATCCCTTCGGCGGTCGCCGCATCGCTGAATTACCCGGGCCGCCGCGTGGTGAGCATCGCCGGTGACGGCGAGTTCTTGATGAACGGCCAGGAGCTGGCAACTGCCGCCCAGTACGGCGCCACCCCGCTGGTGATCATCATGGACAACCAGCAGTACGGAACCATCCGCACCCACCAGGAACGCCAGTACCCGGAACGTGTCTCCGGAACCCAGCTGCTGAATCCCGACTTCGCGTTGATGGCGCAGTCCTTCGGCGGCTTCGGCGTCCGCGTCGAGGATGATGCAGATGTTCCGGCGGCACTGGCAAGTGCGCTGCGGGCTATTGACGAGAATAAGCAGTTCGCGTTGATCCACTTGGTGGTGGAGCAGGGCGTCAAGGCCTACTAGGCGCTTGCTCTCTTCAGCAAACGGTCCGGTCTGCGATGCGCAATTCCAGCGGGTATCGTTTTGGACGATGCCCGCTGGACGCTTTTAACCAGGAAGCCGAGGCAGGCCCGAACCTGGTACTGTCCAGCGGCCCGTTTCAGGCCACCGCCGTAGCGCGTAGAAGATCACAACCGCGCGGGATGCTCTGTCTTGGCACGCGCCCGCTGAGGAAATAAGATGAATTGCTACCGAATCCCGTGAGCACTAGAACCCCGACCACGAGGTGGATAATCTGATGGCACAGATGAGCGAAGAGCTCATTGAGCAGTGGGCCGACGCGACTGCTGAAATCTACAATGAGTCTCTGACTGGCATTAACCTGACCCGTCTGCCCGAGGCAGTGGCTCAGTACGTCGAACTCTTCGCGCAGAGCGAGAACCTGACGTTCAACGGGGATGCCACCCCCACCGATTACTTCGACAATCACCCATTCCTCGCAGTGACCGCAGTGCTCAACAGCGCTGAGGCGATGGAGGCGCTGGATTCCGACGCGCAGGACGCATTGGACGCCATTGCCGACTTCACCGAGGCCTGGTACAACTTCGACCTCGAGAACGAGCCCGAACTGGGCATCTCCGAGGCAGATGACGACGGCGACGAAGACTGGTAAGTCTTCCCCCGGCTAAGGCCGGCACCCAGCAGCACCATGCTCGCTGGGTGCCGGCCTTTGCCGTTGGACAGCGGGAAATGGATCGCATGACAACAGCCATGGAACTATTCCATTTGGCCGCCGAGGGTGGCACTATTCGCATATGAGCCAGTTCAGCGTCTTCGAGAGCACCGTGGTCATCCACCTGCCGGTGCACCGTGTCTGGGAGCTGCTTACCGATTGGGCAGCAACACCCCTGTGGATCCATGGCATCGGTTCCATGCATTCTGACGACCCGGAACTCAAGGTCGGCACCAACCTCGTGTACCGCGTTGCCGGGCATGAACGCGTGTATCGCGTCCATGACCTTATCGAAAACCGCCTGCTGATCCTGCATACCTCGGAAAATCCCGATGGGCTCTCCTACCGCTACGACCTGAAGGATGACGCGGGGCACACCGAGGTAGTGCTGCAGGTGGCGATCATCAATCCGGACCTGACAGTGGAGCAGTGCGAGGAGCTGGCGGCGAATATCCGTGAAAGCGAAGGCGACAAGCTGGACCAGCTGCGGCTCTACGCAGAGCAGGCTCCCTGAGCGGCAGCCGTTGGCGGGTAGCTATTTGGCAGAGCCGGGAGCCGGCGCCGAGGCGTAGGACTTCGAGTTCTCCAGCTGGCCATTGAAGAGCTGGTCCACGGTGACCGGGGTGTAGCCAGCGGCCTTCAATTTCTTCACCAGATCCGGCACGGCCTTGACCGAGCTCTCATGGATGTCATGCATCAGGATGATCGATCCCGGCTGGACTTCGTCCATGGCGATGTGCACGGTCTTCTTCGGATCATGGTGCTTCCAATCCAGGGTGTCCACATCCCATAGCACCAACGGGTAGGGGACCAGTCGATCATAAACGGCGCCGTGGCTCCCATAGGGAGGACGGAAGACTGTCGGCTTCTTCCCGGCAGCCTTTTCCACCGCATCGCTGGTCCACCCCCACTCATGCTCGATCTGCTCGCGGGTCAGCGACGTGAGATCCGCATGGTCCTAGGTGTGGCTGCCCAGCTGGTGGCCTTCGGCAGCCATGCGCTTGACCGTCTCGGGGAACTTGGCGATGTTCTTCCCGACGAGGAAGAAGGTCGCTGGCGCATCCGCCGCCTCCAGCTCGTCGAGTAGCCGTCCGGTGTATTGGCCGGGCCCGTCATCGAAGGTCAGCGCCACGCAGCGGGCCACGGTGCAGTCCACCTGCTCGCTGGTGGCAGAGGCGGTCGGTTGCGCATCGGGCGCAGGTGCAGATACCGGGGAACATGAAACCAGGCAGGCCAGTGACAGCGGCAGCAGCAGGGACCGGCGCGCCACGCCGGGCAAACGGAAAATCATCCTTCCACCATCTCGCCATCCCGCAGCGGTGCCCGGGACCTATACGCCCAAAGCCGCTGGGAATTTGATCCGTGCTCGCCTAACGCCAGCTGGCCGGAGCCTCTCAGCCGCGCTCGGCGTCCAGCGCGGCCGGGACAGGGTCCGAGAGTGGATGCGCGATCTCGTCGTGGGCAAATTTCCCTGCCCACCAGGCGATGATTCCGAACAATGGCGAGGCGAGGCCGGCGATGATAAAAATCGCCTGCAGGCTGAGCACCTGGGTCAAGGGCCCGGCGGCCGCCATGGACAGTGGCATCAGCGCCAGCGAGACGAAGAAATCCAGGCTGGAGATCCGTCCGAGCAGATGGCCCGGCACCCGGCGTTGGAGCAGGGTGCCCCAGATGACCATGCCCACAGCATCGGTGATGCCGAAGGCCAGCAGGATCGCGAACAGCATCCAGGCTTCATCGACATAGCCCACCAAAGCCAGGGGCAGGGTGCCCAGGCACCAGCAGGCGGTCATCAGGCTCAGGTAGCGCCGCGGGAATTTCGCGGAGGCGACCAGCAGCGAGCCGATTGCCGAACCGAGGCCGAAGAAGGCCAGGGCGAAGCTGAATAGCTGTGCATCCCCGTGCAGGTTGCCGCTGACGATGAACGGGAGCAGCACCTCGAAGGGGCCGATGAAGGTGAACACGGAAATGACCGAGAACAGCAGCGTCCACAGCAGCCAGCGGGTGCGCACCGTGTAGCCGATGCCCTCGCGCAGCTGGCGCAGCATCCCGGGCTGCCCCTGGCCTTCAACTGGCCCCGGTGCGTTGTATGCCTGGTGGTTGGGGATCCGGCGCAGCATCAGCAGCGCCGCCAGGTGGACCACCGCGATGCCGACGATGGCATGCGCCGGCGACAGCGCGGCCACCATGAAGCCTGCGGCCATCGGTCCCAGGGCGGTGTGCACCACCGGACGGGCGGTTCCCTCCAGCCCGTTGGCGGCCAGCAGCTGCTCGGCGGGCAGCATCTTGGGCAGCAGCGCGGAGTAGGCCGGGTAGAAGAAGGCCGAACCTGCCCCGGTGCAGAAGCCGGCGAGGATCAGGTGCCACAGCTGCAGGGCCCCGGTCATGGCGAGCACCGCGGTGACGCCCATGACCGCCAGCGATAGCGCCTCGACCAGCATCACGATGCGCCGGCAGGAATGGCGGTCCGCCATGATCCCGCCGAGCAGCACGAAGCAGAGCAGCCCGGCGGCGCTGGCGGTGGCCACCGCTGACAGCTCCACCGGTCCGCCGCCCAAGCGGCGCACCTGGTAGACCATTGCCACGGCCCACATGCCGGCGGCAAAGGTGGAGAAGACGAGTGCGCTGGCCAGCAGGGCGTAGTCGCGGTAGGCGAACGGCTTGATGAGGCGCAGCGCAGAGGTTTTGAGCGCGCTCATGAAAGCTCCTGCGGTAGTGCGTAGGAACTATCATCCATCCAGTGATTGAGTTCTGTCAATCAGTGGGGAGGATTTAAAGAAGCCGGGGACCATGCGGCGGCGCATGATCCCCGGGAAACCACTGGAAACTACTCAGCGTCGTGATCGGTTTCCAGGATGGCCGCCAGCTGCTCCAAGACGGCCTCGGCACCTTCGCCCTCGGCACGCAGCACGACGGTGGAACCGTATTCCGCGCCAAGGCCCATCAGCGAGAGGATGCTGGACGCGTCCAGCGCCTCCTCGGCAGGTTCGCCCTCGTGGGCGATGGTGACCTCAACGGGCGCCTCGGCCGCGGCCTCGGCGAAGATGGCTGCCGGGCGGGCATGCAGTCCGACCCGGCTGCCGATGATTGCTGTACGTTCTGCCATGATGGCTCCTTCGGGTTTTCGTGAATGGTTGATTGCGGTAAATTACGGGGCCTAGAGGCCAAAGCGGTCGAGCTCGCCCAATTGCGCGCGCACGGCACTGCGTGCCACCTCGGCGGACTCGGCGTCCAGAGCCAGCTGAGCCAGGCGCTGGGCGGTGGCCAGATCCACGGTGCGCAGCACCGCGGCGACCGGTGCCAGGGCCCGCTTGTTCATGGACAGGGTGCTCACGCCCAGCCCCACCAGCACCACGGCCAGGGCCGGGTCGGCGGCGGCCTCGCCGCACACGCCAACCGGCTTGCCGCCGGCTGCCTTGGCACCGGCGGCGGTGGCGGCCACCATGTGCAGCACTGCCGGCTGCCAGGGATCGTTGAGCTCGGCCAGTGCACCGAGCTGGCGGTCCGCCGCCATGGTGTACTGGGTCAGGTCATTGGTGCCGATGGAGACGAAATCGCAGCGCTGCAGGATCTGGCCTGACAGCATGGCCGCCGAAGGGACCTCGATCATCGTCCCGGCGGTGGCCAGCCCGGCTGCCTTGGCAAGCTGCGCGAATTGCTGCGCTTCGGATGGAATGGAAATCATCGGCGCCATCACCCAGACCTCGGCCTGGTGCTCACCGGCGGCCTGCGCGATGGCTTCGAGCTGGCGTTCGAGCACGCCCGGGCTGGACAGGGTAGTGCGATAGCCGCGCACGCCCAGGGCGGGGTTCGGCTCGCTGGCGTCGGTCAGGAACGGCAGCGGCTTGTCGGCCCCGGCATCCAGGGTGCGCACCACGACCTTCCGGCCGCCGAAGGCGGCGAAGACCGCCCCGTAGGCTTCGACCTGCTCTTCGCGGGTCGGCTCCTTGTCCTTGCCCAGGAAGCAGAATTCGGTGCGCAGCAGGCCCACGCCCTCGGCTCCCGCCGCGGCTGCCAGCTGCGCGTCGCCGCCGCTGCCTACATTGGCCAGCAGCGGGACACGGTGCCCGTCAGAAAGCTGGCCGGTGCCGGAGAACTCCGGCAGTGCCTCGCGGTTGGCGTAGGTGGCGGCCAGGTGCTCTTCGGCTGCGCCGGGATCGGCGATGACCAGCCCGTCGATGCCGTCGACGAAGACCTGGTCCCCGTCGGCCAGCGCGGTGGTGCCGGGCGCCGCCACGACGGCCGGAAGGCCCAGCGAGCGGGCGATAATGGCGGTATGCGATTGCGGTCCGCCATCGGAGGTGACCAGCGCCAGGACCTTCGCCGGATCCAGTGTCGCGGTATCGGCCGGAGCCAGGTCCACCGCGGCCAGGATGAACGGCTCATCCGAGTCGGGGATGCCCGGTGCGGGCACGCCGCGCAGCTGCGCGACGATGCGGGCGCGCACATCGAGCACGTCCCCGGCGCGTTCGGCCATGTAGCCGCCGAGTGCCGACAGCTGCGTGGCCACCGCATCGGCAGCCTCCCAGATGGCCGATTCGGCGCAGGTGCCCGAGGCGACCAGCTTGGTCGCGGACTTGAGCAGGGTGCGGTCGCTGGCCATCAGCGCGGTGGCCTTGAGCACCGCCTGGGCATCGCCCGTGGCCTGCGCCGCGCGCCCCTTGAGCTGGGCCGCCACCGCTTGCGCGGCCGCGGCCAGGCGCTCGGCCTCGGCTTCCGGGCTGGAGCCGTGAGGCAAGGGGGCGCCGTCTGCGGGCGGGAGGATGGGTTCGGGCATGCGGCGCACGGATCCGATGACCCGTCCGGCGCTGACGCCTACTCCGGTGAATGCCTGGCTCATGCTGCGGCCTTTGCCTCTTCAGCGGCCCGGGCGGGGGCCTTTCGGACATATTTCTTCAGGATGATCACCAGCGCCGCGGATACCAGCATGCCGATCACGGTGGCCAGCAGGAACATCGGCCAGGTGCCGTCCATGGCGAAGAAGACGAAGATGCCGCCGTGCGGCGCCTGGGAGAGCACATCGAAGCTCATGATCAGCGAGCCGGTGACCCCGGCACCCACCATGGAAGCAGGGATGACGCGCAGCGGGTCGGCCGCGGCGAAGGGGATGGCCCCTTCGGAGATGAACGCGGCGCCCAGCAGCCAGGCCGCCTTGCCGTTTTCGCGCTCGGCGGCGGTGAACAGCTTCGGCGAGAGCGCGGTGGCCAGCGCCATCGCCAGTGGCGGAACCATGCCGGCGGCCATCACGGCCGCCATGATCATCAGTGGGGCGGGGTTCTCCGCAACCGAGCCGGTGCCCAGGCCTGCCACGGCGAAGGAGTAGGCCACCTTGTTGACCGGTCCGCCCAAATCGATGGCCATCATCAGGCCCAGGATCAGGCCGAGGATAGCTGCCGCGGTGCCGGACATGCCCGAGAGCCAGCCATTGAGGGCTTCGGTGAGCTGGGCGATCGGACCGCCGAGGAACAGGAACATCAAGCCCGAAGCGATAATGGAACCAAGCAACGGCACGATGACCACTGGCATCAGCCCGCGCAGCCAGCGCGGCACGGTCCAGGAATTGATCCAGCGGCAGGCCAGGCCGGCGATGATACCGCCGACGATGCCGCCAATGAATCCGGCTCCCATGAAGCCGGCCACGGCACCCGCGGTGAAGCCCGGGGCGATGCCCGGACGGTCGGCGTAGGCGTAGGCGATGTAACCGGCCAGCGCTGGGACCAGGAAGCCCATGGACAGTCCGCCGATCTTGAACGCCACCGCACCGAGGTAGGCAAGCAAGCCGGCTTCCGGCAAGTTGAACAGCGTATTCTCGGTCAAGTATTGGTCTGCTACATCGGTGATGGCGTATCCGCCGAGCAGGAAGCCCAGCGCGATGAGCAGGCCGCCGCCGGCGACGAACGGGATCATGTAGGAGACGCCGGTGAGCAGTGCGCGCTTCAGGCCTGCACCGAAGGATTCGCTGCCGGCGGATTCTTCGCTGGATGCGGCGGCACTCCCGGGAACGCGGCGTGCCTGGGGATCTTGGGAGGCGGCGATGGCGTCATTGATCAGCTTTTCCGGCTCGTCGATGCCGCGCTTGACCGGAACCTGGATCACCGGCTTGCCCGCAAAGCGGCCGCGGTCGCGCACATCCACGTCCACCGCGAAAATCACTGCGTCGGCGGCTTCGATGACCGCCGGATCCAGCGGGGTGGAACCCGAGGAGCCCTGGGTTTCCACCGCGAAGTCGACACCCATTTCGCCGGCGGCCTGGGCCAGTGAATCGGCTGCCATGTAGGTGTGCGCGATGCCGGTGGGGCAGGCGGTGACCGCGATGATCTTCTTCGTGGCAACGGCCGGGGCGGCCGGCGCGGCGGGGCTGGCAGCCGGGGCAGCGTCGGGGAGGGAGACCGCCGGGGCGTCTGAGATAACCGCGCGGATCAGCTCGACGATCTCGGCTTCGCTGCCTGCTTCGCGCAGCGAAGCGGTGAACGGCTTCTTCACCAGCGCGCGGGCCAGCTTGGAGAGCAGCTTGAGGTGGTCCTGGTCGGCGCCGTCCGGGGCGGCAATGAAGAACACCAGGTCGGCTTCGCCGTCCTTCGCGCCGAAGTCCACCGGCGGGGCCAGCCGGACCATGGCCAGGGTCGGCTCGGTGACCGCTGCCGAACGGCAGTGCGGGATGGCGATGCCGCCGGGCACCCCGGTCGCGGTCTTGGCTTCGCGGGCCTTGGCATCGGCGGCCAGTGCGGCGGCATCAGTGGCGCGCCCCTGGTTGGCCACCAGCAGGGCCAGCTTCTCGATGACCTCGCTCGTGCTGTTGCCTAGGTCGGCGTCGAGCAGCACGAGCTCTGCGGTGATTAGTTCACTCATGACTCGGTTCCTTGCGTTGAGGTAAGTTCGCTGACGGTTACGGCGCCAGCGGTGAGATCGGATTCTGTCGGGATGGTGGAGCCAGGCAGCTGCGTTGCCGCAGCTCCGTAGGCGACGGCGTTTCTCAGCCGTTCAGGGGCGCTGGCCCCAGCGGCATCGGCCAGCAGGTAGCCGGCGAGCGAGGAATCGCCCGCCCCCACCGTGCTGCGCGGGGTAATTGGGGTGTGCGTTCCGTGCCAGGCTCCGGTCTTGGTGACCAGCAGCGCGCCCTGTGCCCCGAGCGTGGCCAGCACCGCGCCGGCGCCCCGGTCCAGCAACTGCTGCGCGCAGCTGGCGGCCAGCTCGATGGAGCCTTCCAGTGCCGCTTCGCTGTAGCCGCCAGCCAGCTGCGCCAGTTCCTCGGCGTTGGGCTTGACCAGGTCAGGGATATGCTGCTGGCCGTGGGCAAAGAGCTCGAGCAGCGGTGCGCCGGAAGTGTCCACGGCGATCTTCGGGCACTTTGAGCCCAGTGCCGCTCGCAGTGTTGCGGTCAGCTGCGCATAGAAGCCGGCGGGAACTCCCGGCGGCAGCGAGCCGGCCATCACCAGCCAGCTGGCGCCGGTGGCCGCTTCGGCGACCAGCTCGCCGAGCTCGGCCAGCTGCTGGGCATCAAGGGCGGGACCTGGTTCATTGATCTTGGTGGTGGTGCCATCGGGCTCGGTCAGGGTGGTGTTGGTGCGCAGCGCTTCGGCGATCGGCAGGTTCCGGTGAGCCAGCTGGTCGTGGGCCAGCGCGGTGATCAGCGGGTCGGTGCTGGCTCCGGGCAGCACGGCCAGGGTGGCGCCGCCGGCCGCGGCGATGGCGCGCGAGACGTTCACGCCTTTGCCTGCAGCCTGGACATGGCTGGCCACTGCGCGCTGCACGGCGCCGGGGGCCAGCGGCTCGCCCAGCTCGATGGTCTTGTCCAGTGCCGGGTTGGCGGTGAGCGTGATGATCATGCGATCACCACCTCGACATCCGCCGCTTCCAGCGCGGCAGCGAGCTGCTCGCCGGGCTGCTGGTCGGTGACCAGGGCGTCGATGTCTTCAAGCCGGGCAAAGCAGACCAGGGTTTCCTGGTCGAATTTGGATCCGTCGGCCAGCAGCACCACGCGGCGGGCGCTGGCGACCAGGGCGCGTTTGACGGCGGCTTCCAGCGGGTCCGGGGTGCTCAGGCCGAATCCTGCATGCAGCCCGTTGGTGCCGATGAAGGCGATGTCCGCCCGGTACTGGGAATATTCCTGCACGGTGCGCGCTCCGCTGGAGGCGCCGGTGATGCCGCGGACCCGCCCGCCGATCAGCTCCAAGGCGATATCCGGGCTGTGGACCAGGGCAGCGGCGATGGGCAGGGCATGGGTGAGGACCACCAGGCCGTTGCCCGCGGCGCTTTTGAGCATGCGCTCGGCCAGGATTTCCGTGGTGGTTCCCGCGTCGATGACAACCGAGGCGTCGGAGACCGGCAGCAGGCTCAGTGCGCGCTGGGCGATGCGGGCCTTGGACTCGGAATGGATGGCGGTGCGCACCACGTAGCTTTCCTCGCGAGTGCTCGCCTCGGTGATGGCAACCGCTCCGCCATGGACGCGGCGAAGGTAGTTCTCGGACTCCAGCTGGGCCAGATCCCGCCGCACGGTTTCCCGGGTAATGTCGAAGCGCTGCGCGAGCTCGGCGACGGTTACTTTCCCGTCAGCTTCGAGCTGCCCAACGATCAGCCGGTGTCGTTCTTCGGCGAACATTCTTGCCTCCGCAATTCCTCATGACCTGCAACACATTGATCTGTGTTTCCATGACTTTATGCCCGATTGCGTGACATCGTCAAGTGAAAATCTAGGGAATTCTTGGTTTTATTTGGTTTTAAGTGGGTTTCGGGGGAGGCGAGGAAATTGCATCGCGCATGATTGCGCAGGTGAACTGTACGTTCCTGTCGAATGAGCCGCGGGACAAGCCCAGTCCGTCGGCCTGCACGGAAACTCTGGACCTGTTCCGAACACGTAATGGGTGCATGCAGCGGAATGCTGCATGCACCCATTATGTGGAGCTCCGGACTTCCTAGGCGAGGACCTGTCGCTTCGAGGAAATCACGCCGGTGTTGAATCCGGCCAGGCGCAAACCGCCATGAAAGCGGGCGTGCTCGATCTTCACGCAGCGGTCCATGACCACGTTCATGCCCGCGGCCTCGGCGCGATGGGCCACTTCCTCGTGCCAGGAACCCAGTTGCAGCCACAGGGTCTTCGCGCCCACGGCCAGGGCCTCGTCCAGCACGCCGGGCAGGTCATCATGCTTGCGGAAGACCTCCACCAGATCCGGGGTCTCCGGAAGATCGGCGAGCGACTTGTACACCGGCTGGCCCAGGATCTCGTCGAGTACCGGGTTGATGAAGTACACCTTGTACCGTGAGGAGGAGAGCAGGTAGGTGGCCACGAAGTAGCTGGCACGTGACGGCTTGTTCGAAGCGCCGACAATGGCGATGGTCTTCGTCTCGCTCAGGATCTCCAGGCGCTGCGCGGCTCCCGGGCCTTCCCAGGTGGTTTCAACTGCAGTCATTAGTTTGCTCCCTTCGAAGCGGTTGGCAAGGCGCAGGCGGAACCGTCATAAGCCGGTGCTTCGAACTGCGCGGCAGAACCGGCGGCAGCTTCCTGCGAAGCGGCCAGCGCTTGGTCCAGATCCCAGAGGATGTCTTCGACGTCTTCCAGGCCCACCGACAAGCGGATCAGATCTTCTGGCACGCCAGCGGAGACCAGCTGCTCGGCGCTCAGCTGCTGGTGCGTGGTGGAGGCAGGGTGCAGCACCAGGGTGCGGGCATCGCCGATGTTGGCCAGGTGGCTGGCCAGCTGCAGCGCCTCGATGAACTTGGCGCCGGCTTCGCGTCCGCCCTTCACTCCGAAGCTGAAGACCGAGCCGACGCCCAGGGGCAGCAGCTCCTTGGCCTGCTCGTGCTGCGGATGGGAATCCAGGCCTGCGTAGTTCACGTAGGTCACGCGCTCATCGGATTCCAGCCAGGCGGCGACCTGCTTGGCGTTGGACAGGTGGTTGTCCATGCGCTGCGGAAGGGTCTCCAGACCCTGCAGCAGCTGGAATGCCGACTGGGCCGGAAGCGACGGTCCGAAGTCGCGCAGCTGCTCGCTGCGCAGCTTGGTCAGGAAGCCGTATTCGCCGAAGTTGTCCCACCAGGAGACGTTGCCGTAGCTGGCTACCGGTTCGGTCATGGTGGGGAACTTGCCGTTGCCCCAGTTGAACTTGCCCGACTCGATGACCACGCCGCCCAGGGTGGTGCCGTGCCCGCCGATGAACTTGGTGGCCGAGTGGATCACGATGTCCGCGCCGTGCTCGATGGGGCGAAGGATGTATGGGGGAGTGAGCGTCGAGTCCACGACCAGCGGGATGTTGTGGCGGTGCGCGACTTCGGCCAGGCCCTTCAGGTCGGCGATGTCGCCGGACGGGTTGGCCACCACCTCGGTGTAGACGGCCTTGGTGTTCTCCTGGATTGCGGCTTCGAAGTCGGCCGGATCGTTGGAGTCGATGAAGGTGGTGTCCACGCCGAAGCGGCGCAGCGAGACATCCAGCTGGGTGATGGTGCCGCCGTAGAGCTTCGAGGAGGCGACAATGTGGTCGCCGGCCTGGGCCAGCGCCGCGAAGGTGACGAATTCCGCGGCCATGCCCGATCCGGTGGCTACCGCGCCGATGCCGCCTTCCAGCGAAGCCATGCGCTCTTCGAAGGCCGCCACGGTCGGGTTGCCGATGCGCGAGTAGATGTTGCCGTACTTCTGCAGGGCAAAGAGGTTGGCCGCATCGTCAGCGTCTTTGAACACGAACGACGTGGTCTGGTAGATGGGCACTGCGCGTGAGCCATGCTCGGCATCGGGGGTGCCTCCGGCATGCAGGGCGCGGGTGCGGAATCCAAACTTGTGATCTGCCATGGTGGCTTGCGACTCCTTGTCGACGGGGGTTTCACGTGCACCGCAGGGCGGGCCGCGATCGAGGCAGGAATCCCGGAATCAATGTCGCTTCCTGCCGTTCTCCAACGGGTAAGCGGCTGCATCGTTTCTGGCGGTAGCACCGTAACCACCGGATGTGGCAGGTTGCTGCGGCGTCATCGAACCAGATCTCTCAGCCGCTCGGGATGGTGTAATAATCTTCGCAACATGACCGTTCGTGACCCAACTATGAGTCGTAACGTTGCGTATCGGGCCTGTGATCGGAGATTCTTCGACATCTATGGCACCGGTAGGCTGGAGCCATGGATACTTCGCTGGTACTGGTTCGACACGGGCAGACCGATTGGAACCTTGCAGGCCGACTGCAGGGGCAAACCGACATCCCGCTGAACGAAACCGGACGCGAGCAAGCTCGCGAGGTCGGGCGCAAGCTCATCGGCCAAGACTTTTCGCTGATTCTGGCATCCCCCTTGGTGCGTGCCCAGGAAACTGCCGTCCTGATCGCCCAGCAGATCGGGGCAGCGACGGGCAACGCAGTTCCGGAACTCATCGAACGCGGTTTCGGCCCGCTGGAAGGCCGGATCATGGCGGAAGTCAGCGACGAGGAATCGGCTGCCGCCGCAGAGCAGGTTGAGCCGCGTGCGCACATCTTGAACCGCGCGGTGCCGGCGCTGATGGGCCTAGCCAGCAAGCATGCCGGGCGCAAGATCATGATTGTCAGCCATGGCGCCACCATGCGCACCATTCGCGACGCCTTGGCAGGAACCAGGCAAGCCCAAGGCGTGGAGAATGGAGAGATTATCGACGTGGATTTGGCCCGGCTCGAGCAGCTCGCCGGTGAATCTGACCTGGTGGCATTCTAGGAATCCGTGCGGCAGCGGGGTGAATGAAAAAATTCTTCATTCGCACCTCACAGAACAGGTGGCCGTTGCGTTTACACGGTGAGGGGCCAGCAGGTCGCGAAATCCCAGGAGAGGCATGCAAGCACCATTCGAGCGGATAGTCCAAGACTATGGACTGAACGTCCTGCGTGTTTGCCGCGCTCTGCTGGATGAGCACCGCGCGCAAGATGCCTGGTCCGAAACCTTCCTCGCCGCGCTCAAGGCGTACCCGCAGCTGCCAGATGATGCCAATGTCCTGGCGTGGCTGGTGCGCATTGCCCGGAACAAGGCCATTGACGAGTTGCGCAAGCATAAGCCGGAGATCCTCATCGGCCAGGACGTGGACAGTCCCGCGTCCGGGAAGAACCGGCCGGATCTGCAGTTGGACAATCTGCAGCTCTGGCACGAGGTGAATCAGCTTCCCGGCAAGCAAAGGCAGGTCGTGGCCTATCGGTACCTCGGCGGGATGAGCTACGCGCAAATTGCCGAAATCCTTTCGGGCAGCGAAGCCGCTGCCCGCAGGGCCGGTGCCGACGGGATCAAGAACCTGCGGGTCCGGCTCGACGACCAGGAACTATGGCGGGAGCAGCCATGAACGAAAAAAATTATCAGCAGCAGGCGACGGCCGCTGAAATGCAAACCCTCGACGCGCTGCAAGGCCAGCTCGCTGAAAAAGCCCGGGCGCTTGAACTTGTCGATGTCGCCTATCGGGTGGTCGACAGCCCAGTGGGTTCATTGCTGCTGGCCAGCAGCGATGCCGGGCTGGTGCGGGTGGCATTCGAGTCCGAGGGCCATGACCGCATACTTGAGCTGCTCTCGGAAAAGCTCAGCCCGCGCATCCTGCGCGACAAGTCGAGCCTGGATGGGACCGCCCGGCAGCTCGATGAGTACTTCGCGGGCACACGGCACAGTTTCGAGCTCCCGGTGGACCTGCAGCTCTCGACGCGGTTCCGCCGCCAGGTGCAGCTTCAACTGGAACATATCGATTACGGCCAGACCCGCAGCTACGCCCAACTCGCGCAGCAAATCGGCAAGCCGAAGGCAGTGCGGGCCGTCGGCTCAGCCTGCGCCACCAACCCGATTCCCATCGTGCTGCCCTGCCACCGGGTGCTGCGCACCGATGGCTCATTGGGCGGCTATCTGGGAGGACTGCAAGCCAAGACGGAGCTGCTGAAACTTGAAAACCCGGACTTCGCAGGCAGCGCGGCGACGCTTTTTTAACTGCCCATAGCCGGATTAAGCAAGTGCTGGGCTGTTGCTCCCCATCAGGGGAGCAACAGCCCAGCACTATCTGCCAGAAGTTAGCGGCTACTTGGTCAGCAGTTCGAAGCGATCCGCGTCCATGAGCTTGGCCCATGCAGTAGCGAAGTCCTTGACGAACTTCTCCTTGGCGTCGTCCGAGGCGTAAACTTCGGCGAGAGCACGCAGTTCCGAGTTGGAGCCGAAGACCAGGTCCACGCGGCTGCCGGTCCAACGGCCGTCGGTGGTGGTGTAGGTCTGTTCGTCAGCCGACGGGGTCCACTCCAAGCCGAGTTCCAGCAGGTTCGCGAAGTAGTCGTTGGTCAGAGCGCCCGGGGTGTCGGTGAAGACGCCCTTGTTCGAGCCATCCCAGTTGTTGCCGATGACACGCAGGCCGCCGAGCAGCACGGTCATCTCAGGAGCCGACAGGCCCAGCAGGTTCGCGCGGTCGATCAGCAGGTACTCGCTAGGCAAGTTCAGGAAACCGGAGTCGTAGTTGCGGAAGCCGTCAGCGACTGGCTCCAGCCAAGCGAACTGCTCCACGTCGGTCTGCTCCTGGGTTGCGTCAACGCGACCCGGGGTGAATGGAACCTCGACTTGCTGTCCGGCTGCCAGGGCAGCCTGCTCAACACCGACGTTGCCGGCCAAGACCACAACATCGGCGAAGGATGCCTTGATCTCGGAGGTGGCGTTGAACTGGTCAACGATTTCCTCGAGCTTGGCGATTACTGGCTTCAGCTGCTCCGGCTGGTTCACTGACCAGGAAACCTGCGGCTCCAGGCGGATGCGGCCGCCGTTTGCGCCGCCGCGCTTATCCGAAGAACGGAAGGTCGCTGCGGCCTTCCACGCGGTGGAAACCAGCTGCTGCACCGAAAGGCCAGCGTCGTTGATCAGGGACTTCAGCTCGGCGATTTCCTTGGCACCCAGGGTGATTTCTGGAGCAGCCGGCAGCGGATCCTGCCAGAGCAGGTCCTCGGCTGGAACCTCTGGGCCGAAGTAGCGGGACTTCGGGCCCATGTCGCGGTGGGTCAGCTTGAACCAGGCGCGGGCGAAAGCGTCGGCGAACTTGTCCGGGTTCTCCTTGAAGTTCTTGGAGATCGGACCGTAAATCGGATCAAAGCGCAGTGCCAGGTCGCTGGTCAGCATGCGCGGTTCGCGCTTCTCCAAGGTGTCGAACGCAGGCTGAACCAGGCCGGCTCCGCCGCCGTTGACCGGGCGCCACTGCTTAGCACCTGCTGGCGACTCGAACAGTTCCCACTCGTAAGCGAACAGGATGTGGAAGAACTCGTTGTCCCAACGGGTTGGGTGGTAGGTCCAGGTCACTTCCAGACCGGAGGACACGGTGTCTGCACCCTTGCCGGTGCCGTGGCCGTTCTTCCAACCCAGGCCCTGCATTTCCAGCGGAGCTGCTTCTGGATCCGGACCGATCTTGTCATCGGCGTGGGCGCCGTGGGTCTTGCCGAAGGTGTGGCCGCCAGCGATCAGCGCTACGGTCTCTTCGTCATTCATACCCATGCGGCGGAAGGTTTCGCGGATGTCGATGGCCGAAGCCAGCGGATCCGGGTTGCCGTCTGGACCTTCAGGGTTCACGTAGATCAGGCCCATTTGGACTGCAGCCAGAGGGGCTTCCAGGTCGCGCTTGCCGGTGTAGCGCTCGTTGTCCAGCCACACCTTTTCAGGGCCCCAGTAAACGTCGTCGTCAGCTTCCCAGACGTCCTTGCGGCCGCCGGCGAAGCCGAAGGTCTCGAAGCCCATGTCCTCCAGAGCCACGTTGCCGGCCAGCAGGATCAGGTCGGCCCAGGAGATGGCCTGGCCATACTTCTTCTTTACCGGCCACAGCAGGCGGCGAGCCTTATCCAGCGATACGTTGTCTGGCCACGAGTTCAATGGGGCGAATCGCTGCTGGCCTGCGCCACCGCCGCCACGCCCATCGTGGGAGCGATAGGTGCCGGCGGAGTGCCAAGCCATGCGGATGAAGAACGGACCATAGTGTCCGAAGTCTGCTGGCCACCAGTCGTGGGACTGGGTCATGATCTCGGCCAAGTCGGCCTTCAGGGCCTCCATGTCCAGTGCGTTGAACGCCTCGATGTAATCGAAGTCCTCATCCAACGGGTTCGATACCTGCTGGTTCTTAGCAAGGATCTTCAGGTTCAGCTTGTTCGGCCACCATTCGGTGTTGGCATTGCCCTGGGTTGGGTGAACTCGACCCGCGCCAACTACTGGGCACTGACCTGCGGTCGTCTCAGACATGTGCTCTTCCTTCCGGATTTTTTAGGGGATTGTGAGGTTCATGTCCGCCACGCGGAACGAGTCCTGCGTGATGGCAAATCTAGGGGTTTACTACGACATCTTTCTGCGCATTCGCAGCCTGGCAATCAGGGCATGTGCCCCAGTAGATCACTTCGGCCTCGTCGATGCTGAAGCCGTGATCGTTGGACGCATGCAGGCACGGGGCGCCGCCGACAGCGCAGTCGACGTCCGCCAGCTTGCCGCACTGGCGGCACACCACATGGTGGTGATTGTCGTCAACGCGGGCTTCGTAGCGGGCGGTATGGCCCTGCGGCTGTATCTGCCGGATGACTCCCAGCTTCGTGAAAAGCTTCAGCGAATCGTAGACAGCTTGGTGCGACACATTAGGGTGCCCTTCGCGAACGGCCGAAATGATGGTTTCGGTATCCGCGTGCGGGTGCGCAGTGACAGCGGACAGTACCGCAACGCGGGGTTGTGTAACCCGCATCGATGCGGCCTTCAGCACCTGCTCGATCCCTGCCTTTGATGTCATGTAACCAGCATGCCCGCTTATTTTGAATGAGTCAAGATAAGTTCGAATGTACTTTAGGTTACAAGTTGGCGAGTGGCAACAATGCGCCGAAAGAGCTTCTGTGCAGGAAGTATGCCTTATGAGGCATGCCTTGGCGGAGGGGAATCGAAGCTGAGGTAATTGTTGAATTCCGGATATTCGAGACGAATAAACAAAGTGGAGAATAGGTCATTCCGACTTCGGAGGTAATTCGAGGCGGGTAAGGATTTCGCGGCAGCGGAAACCGGAAATTCGAGTGAGGCGAGGAAGCTCACACGGATCGCGGCACCAGCGAAAACATCTTGATCCAGTGCGTATCCAACGTAGAAAATGGCGTGAAATCAAGGATCTGATTTGACCCTCGGTGAGATGTCGACAATGCTGGAAAAGGCCCATTTTGGATTTATCGTGTCAATTCCGTGCTAAATCGGGTCACCTCGCAGGAACATTTCGCGGGATATTTGCGCAGAATAGCTGTTTCTGTCAGGCAGTTCTGACGCTAGGTTTAGAGACAACGGACCGACACCCGAAAAGCAATTCGCAATCAATCACACTGCATGGCAATCGTTGACTCTAGAAACGATGGCTGGGCAGATTCCGTCTGGAACTTCTCCACGGGATCTCACCAGTGAAGGAAGAACGCAATGAAGCAGACGGATCAATCAATCGTAGACCTCGTTGAGGAACTGCATTCAGTTCGTCACAGACGACCTAAGAAGTACTCCCTTTCCGGTACGGATTATTGGGTATTCGGAATCGCCGGCGTTCTAGCGCTGGCATTTATCATTTGGGGTTTCGCCACCCCTACAGGGCTGGGCAAGGCCTCCAGTGCAGCCTTGGACTGGGTTATCAGCAACACTGGTTGGCTATTTGTCATCGCCGCCGCATTGTTCGCGGTCTTCGCTATTGTCGTAGCGGCCAAGAACTTCGGACGCATCCCGCTGGGCAAGGACGGCGAATCACCGCAGTTTTCCACGGTTTCGTGGATCTCGATGATGTTTGCCACCGGCATGGGCATCGGCTTGGTCTTCTACGGCGTGGGTGAGCCGCTGTACTTCTACATGTCGCCTCCTCCGGGAACGGTGGAAGGCTCCACCAGCGAGGCTCTGAGCACAGCCATGGGCACTACGCTCTTCCATTGGACGCTCTTCCCCTGGGCCATGTACGCCATTGTCGGATTGGGCATGGCTTACGGCAGTTTCCGGCTGGGACGTCCGCAGCTGTTCTCCGCCATGTTCAGCTCGATCTTCGGCGACCGCGCCATCCACGGCTGGGGCGGCCGCACCATCAACATCTTGGCTATTATTGCCACGCTCTTCGGCTCGGCCTGTTCGCTGGGTCTTGGCGCATTGCAGATTGGCGGCGGCATCCAGGCCACAGGAATGATGGAGAAGGTCGGTTCCGGCGTTCTCGTGGTCATCATCGCTATTCTTACTGCCTTGTTCGTCGCTTCCGCTGTTTCCGGCATTGAGCGCGGCATCCAGTGGCTGTCCAACACCAATATGGTGCTGGCAGTGATCATCGCGCTGATCGTTTTCATTGGCGGTCCAACCCTGTTCATCCTGAACGTCATCCCCAACGCTGTTGGCGCCTTCATTGGCGACTTGCCGGAGATGGCTTCACGCACGGCGGCTGGCGATGTGGCGATGTCTGATTGGCTCTCCTCGTGGACTGTCTTCTACTGGGCATGGTGGATCTCCTGGAGCCCATTCGTAGGCCTGTTCATTGCACGCATTTCCCGCGGCCGCACGATTCGCCAGTTCGTTACCGGTGTGCTGCTGGTTCCATCAACTGTCACCCTGATCTGGTTCTCGATCTTCGGCGGTGGAGCAATCGGTATTCAGGAACGTGCCGAACGCGCCGGGGAAACCGGGGAAAAGCTGGCCAGCATTGTCGATGGCGCACCGGACATCAACTTCGATCTGATCCTCTTCGACATGCTTGGCCGATTGCCGCTCTCCGGCTGGGTGGCCACCGTGCTGATGGTCGTCACCGTGCTGCTGATTGCGATCTTCTTCGTGACGGGCGCAGATTCGGCCTCGATCGTGATGGGTGCGCTCAGCGAACGCGGCGCCGAAGAGCCAACCAAGAAGTCAGTGATTTTCTGGGGCGTGGCTACCGGTGCGGTGGCCGCGGTGATGCTGCTGGCTGGCGGTGATCATCCGGCGGAGGCTTTGACCGGCCTGAAGAACATCACGATTGTCTCTGCGCTGCCATTCGTCATCGTGATGCTGCTGCTTTGCGTGGCATTGTGGAAGGACTTGAGCAATGATCCGCTGGTGCTGCGCGACAAGGTGGCCCGCAAGGTTCTCGAGCATTCCGTGGGGCAAGCAGTTGACCGCCATGAGGGCAGCCAGTTCAGCTTGATGACCACCGAAATTCCTTTGGTCACCGCCGAAGGCAAGGCTGCCGAAGCGAAGATCTTTGCCACTGAAGTCGCTGAGTCCACCGCCGACCCGGTGGAGGACGGCAAGAAAACTGAGGGCGACGGCGAGAGTCCGAAGCCAACTGCCGGGGAGTAATTACCGGCAAAGCAAGTGAAGCTTCTTCCCGATTCCGGGAAGAAGCTTCACTTTATTTAAGTGCTAGAGCCTGGTCGATTAGCCACGTGCACGGCAGATCGCGTTGATCTCCGGGATGCACGGCTCATTCTGCAGACTTGTCGTATCACCGAGCGTGGTGCCCTCGAACAGCTGGGTGAGCAGGCGGCGCATGATCTTGCCAGAACGCGTCTTGGGCACATCTGGAACCAGGACGATTTCACGCGGCTTGGCAATCGGGCCGATCTGGACCGCGACAGTCTCGCGAAGCTCGGCGATGAACTCGGCCTGCCGGGCAGCGAGATCCGGATCGGGCGACTCTGCGATCAGGGTCTTGTCCAGCGGCACCACGAAGGCGGTTGCCGCGTGTCCGGTCTTGGGATCCGGGGTGGGGCAGACGCCGGCTTCCACCACACCGGGGTTGGTGACTAGCGCCGATTCGATCTCGATGGTGGACAGCCGGTGGCCGGAAATGTTGATCACGTCATCGGTGCGGCCCAGGATGTAGATGTCGCCGTCCTCATCGAAGCGGGCACCGTCGCCGGCCAGGAACCAGCCTTGCTCGACGTATTGTTCCCAGTAGCTGGTGTAGTAGCGTGCCGGATTGCCCCAAACGGTACGCGCCATCGACGGGCCGGTGCGGGTAATGACAATATTTCCCTGCTCGTTGGCCGGCATGCTGCGGCCATTGGCGTCAACGATGTCCACCGAAATGCCCGGCAGCGCACGTGCGGCGCAACCCGGCTTGAAGTGCTCATCGGTAGGCAATGGGGAAAGCACTGTCGCGCCGGACTCCGACTGCCACCAGGTATCGACCATGGGCAGGCCCGCCGCGGTGTCGCGGCCAATCTGCTGGCGGAACCATTTCCACGCCTCGGGGTTGACCGCTTCGCCCACGGTGCCGCCGATCTTCACCGACGACAGGTCGTATTCTGCCGGGATGCCGTCGGGGAACCAGCCCATCAGCGAGCGGACCAAGGTGGGAGCGGTGTAGTAGCTGGTGACCTTGTAGCGTTCGATGACCTCGAAGTGCCGGCCCGGATGCGGGGCGTTGGGCACGCCCTCGTAGATGACCTGGGTGACGCCGTTGGCCAGTGGACCGTAGATCTCGTAGGTGTGGGCGGTGACCCAGGCCAGGTCAGCGGTGCACCAGTGCACATCGTGCTTGCGCTGGGACTCGTCTGGATTGGCGAACAGCATGTTGTAGCTGGTGGCCGCCTGCGTCAGGTAGCCGCCGGTGGTATGCACCAGGCCCTTGGGCTGGCCGGTGGTCCCCGAGGTGTACATGATGAATAGCGGTGTTTCGGAGTCGAAGAACTCCGGGGTGTGCTCGGTGGACTGGGTATCAACGACCTCATGCCACCAGACGTCGCGGCCCTCGGTCCACGGGATCTCATCTCCGGTTCGGCGGATCACCAGCACCTTTTCGATGGCGTTCTCGCCAGCAACTGCCGCATCGGCGTTGTCTTTGACCGGGACCGAGGTGCCGCGGCGGAACTGGCCGTCGGTGGTGACCAGCACCTTGGCCTTGGTGTCTTCCACGCGGAACTTCAGCGCTTCGGCAGAGAATCCGCCGAAGACCAGCGAGTGGATGGCACCGATGCGGGCGCATGCCAAGGTGATGACGATGGTTTCAATGAGCACCGGCAGGTAGATGACCACGCGGTCGCCCTTCACCACGCCCAGGGATTCCAAGGCATTGGCAGCTTGGGAAACCCGCTCCTGCAGATTCTTGTAGGTGACTGCAACGCGGTCGCCGGGTTCGCCTTCGAAGTACAGCGCAACCTTCTCACCGCGTCCTGTGGCGACGTGGCGGTCGGCGCAGTTCACTGCCGCGTTCAGCTTGCCTCCGAGGTACCAGGAAATTTCCGGGCCGCGCTGCGCCTGGGGGTCAGCCGGAATGATGCGGCTGGTGGTGTGCCACGGGGTGTCCCAATCCAAAAGGTGCGCCGCTTCGTCCCAGAATTCCTGGCGTGCCGCCTCTGATTCAGGTGCTGAGGTTGTTGCCAATTCGGTGGTCATTGCAAACTTTCTTTGGTGGGGGACGGGATAGCGTTGCCAGCCGGTGCTAGTTAGTCCGGGGCTAGGTCCAGCGTTTGATCGCCCAGCGTTCGGCTATCGATAGCAGGGCATCGGTGATTTTTCCGAAGACGGCCAGCAGCACGATGGTCATGATCAGGCGGTCCAGGCGGCCATTGTTCTGCGAATCGGTGAGCAGGAAGCCCAATCCCATCGACGCTCCGAGCAGTTCAGCCGCGACCAGGAAGAGCCACGCCTGGGCCAGTGCCAAGCGCAGTCCGGAGAAGATGGAAGGGACTACCGCGGGCAGCTGGACTGTGCGCAGCAGCTTCAGTCCCTTCAAGCCGAAGGAACGAGCGGCCTCGATCAGGTGGGCATCGACATGGCGCAAGGCCAAGGCGACGGTGGTGAAGACCGGGAAGAACGCGCCGATGATCACGAGCGTGACCTTGGAATCTTCGCCCATTTTCATCCAAAGCACCAGCAACGGAACCCAAGCCAGCGAAGGGACGGCGCGCAGGGCGCTGATGCTCAGGCCCAGAAACGCATCTGCCAATTTGGACAGGCCGACGAGGGCGCCCAGCGCCAGGCCGAGCAGGGAACCGAAGGCGAAGCCCAGCAGTACACGCTGGGTGGAAATGCCTATGTGCTTACCAAGATCGCCATCTTCGAGGAGCTCAAAGGCGGCGGCAACGACCGAGCCTGGAGTCGGCAGCGTCCACGGGGCAACGATGCCGCTCACCGTGACGAATTGCCAGACAGCCACGGTGGCCAGAGGCAGGATCAGCGCAAGCAACCATTTAGGTGCGCGCAGGATCGTTGCGGCGATGTCTGCCTTGTGCTTGGCAGGTGTCGGATTTTCGCGGGTATCAGCCGCGTTTGCGGTGCTCATCGCTGTTTACTCTCCGGAGATCTTCGTTGCATCTGCCTTGAGGGCAAACTGGTCGTCAACGAGGGTTGCTAGTGCTTCATCTACGGATTCCTGCTTGGAAACATCGCCGCTGGCGACCAGGGTGGGGCCAATGTTGCTCAGCACTCCGGTGAATTTGGCGTCGGGAACCGCTGGAACGTCCAGATTGGAGCGTTCCTCGATCACGGTCTTGGCAACTTCTGGTTCGAGCCCTGCAACGTCGGCAAGGATCTCAGCGGTTTCCCCAGGGTTTTCGGCCGCCCAATCGCGAGCCTTCTCATAGGCGTCGACCACGAGCTGGGCCAGTTCGGGGCTCTGCTCGATGAAGTCTTCGCGAGCGTTCAGCGCACCGTAGGTGTTGAAGTCCAGATTCCGGTAAACCAGCTGCGCGCCGTCTTCTTCGGCGGCTGCCATGATTGGATCCAGTCCGCTCCAGGCATCGACCGAACCGTTGACCAGTGCGGTGCGGCCATCGGCATGCTGCAGGTTCTGCAGCTTGATGTCATCTTCGCTCAGTCCCGCGGTGTCCAGAGCCTGGAGCAGGAAGAAGTATGGATCGGTGCCCTTGGTGGCCGCCACGGTCTTCCCTGCCAGGTCTTCAACGGATTCGATCTTTGAATCCTTGTCCACTACCAGGGCTGCCCATTCCGGCTGGGAGTACAGGGCGACGGTCTTGATTGGTGCACCGTTGGAACGGTTCAGCAACGCTGCTGAACCGGCGGTGGAACCGACGTCAATCGCACCGGCGCGAAGCGCCTCATTGGCCTTGTTGGAACCTGCGGACTGGATCCACTCGACGTCAACGCCCTGTTCCTTGGCGGCCGCATCCAGCCACCCCTTTTCCTTGAGCACCAGGCTCAGCGGGTTGTACGTGGCAAAGTCGATGGACAAGGTCTGATCACCGGAGTCGGCAGTAGCGTTTTCGCCAGCGCAGCCGGTCAGGGCAACTGCGCCCATGAGCAAAGCGGCGGCGGACAGAGCGGTGCGGCGGGAGAAGCGGTTCAAGAGCATGGAGAATCCTAGAATTATGCGTGCAAGCGGATGGATGATAGGGCAAAGAGTAAGGATCGCCGTGGATCCAATGCGTTCCCTGGACTAATGGTTGGTTGGATCGACGCCGAGCAGGCGCAGCAGGTGCAGGCGATCGGCAACGAACTTCTCGTCCGTGTGCCGGCGTGGTTGCCCGGCGGAGATCGCTAGGTCTTCGATGACACCAGCCGCGCCGTTCCCGGTGCTGCGTCCCAAGACGATAACGCGGTCAGCCAAGGTCAAAGCCTCGTCCACGTCATGGGTCACCATGAGTACCGTGGTGGGGAATGATGCGTGAATTGAGAGCAGCAAATCCTGCATCTTCAGGCGGGTCAGGGCATCGAGTGCGCCGAAGGGCTCATCGAGAAGCAATACGCCCGGGCGGCGGGCCAGCGCGCGAGCCAGCGAAACACGCTGGGCCATGCCGCCGGAAATCTCCCGCGGGCGCAGGCTGGCTGCATGGCTCAGCCCGGTCAGCTCGATCAGCTCATCAATCAGCGCGTCGCCAGAGGCCTTTTCGGTTCCTGGAGCCAGACCCAGCGCAATGTTCTCGCGCACCGATCGCCACGGAAGCAGCCGTGGTTCCTGGAAAGCAACGGCACATAGCTCGTTGATGCCGTTGACCTCGTGGGTGCCTGTGCGGATGTCACCGGTGGAGGGGTGGTCCAACCCGGAGACCGAACGCAGCAGCGTGGATTTTCCGCAGCCGCTGGCGCCCAGGATCGCGACGACTTGGCCGGCTGGAATGTGCAAGTTGATGTCGGCCAGCACGGTACGGCTTTCCTTCTTTGTGGTGAAGGTCCGCGACACGTTGCTGAATTGGACGTCCAGTGCGGTTGAGGTGGTTGAAGTTGCCTCGGGCGCTGCAATGGTAAGAGCCATATCAATCTCCATCGGTCCTGGCGGTAGCACCGGCCTGCGGAGGTGGAGCTCCGAAGGTGGTTGCTGCGGCGTCAAAGAGCCAGATCTCTCGGCCGCTCGGGATGGTTACCCCTCTATTACAGCGAGTTGAACGATTTGGACGCAAATCTTGCGTAACATGAAAAAATCTTCGATACGTGCGTCACATTGCCCAGAAATTTCGTTATTTATTTTACCTAGGGCCGGTTTGATCGACAGCAGGCCTATCCTTGCAACTCATCTTCGATGGGACGGGGATTAGGCTGTGGGATTTGAGCATAGGCCCTTCCAAATCTGAGGCGAAATATGACTTCGCGGCTTGGAAGCGCCGGATTATTACCGTTACAAATGAATCACGACCCATCCAGAGCGGCTGAGAGATCTGGCTCCACGACGCCGCAGCAACCACCCGAAGAGCGGGACGGTGCTACTGCCAGGACCGATGGAAAGAATTGAGAACCCTGATGCCTATTGGCGAATCACCGAATGCCCCAGGGCTGGACTTCAACCAGCTCAGCGATCCTTCGCAAGCCAGCGCTCTGGAACTGGACGAGTTCGAGGAGCAGCTGCCCACGCGGCAGCTGCTGAAGATCACTCCCGGTCCCGGCGCGGATGAGCAGTACGACCGGCTGGCCGAAATCTTCCGCCCGGTCTTCGCCCAGATCGCCGCGACCGCCAAGGACCGCGACCTGAACCGCGTGCTTCCCTTCGAGCAGGTAGGCCTACTGAACCGCGAGCGCTTCGGCGCGCTGCGCCTTCCCGTGGCCGACGGCGGCTACGGTGCGCGGCTGGTGGATGTCTTCCGCCTGCTCATCGAGCTCTCCGAGGCCGACTCCCATGTAGGCCAGCTGTGGCGCGCGCATATCGCTTTTGTCGAGAATGTGCTGGCACTGGAAGACGAGGCGCTGCGCAAGAAGTGGGTGGCCCGCATCGCGGCCGGGCAGATTGTCGGCAACGCCTACACCGAGCGCGGCGGCAACGCCCTGGGCACCTTGAATACGAAGGCCAGCTTCGTGGACGGGCGCTGGGTAGTCGACGGCGAGAAGTACTACTGCACCGGCACCATCTTTGCCGACTGGACCACTGTTGCGGTGGCCCACCCTGAGCTTGCCGGACGCCAGATCGCGGTGGTGTCCACCCAGCGCAGCGGCGTCAAGATCCTCGATGACTGGGACGGATTCGGCCAGGGACTGACCGGAACCGGTACCACCGAATTCCATCAGGTCCCGGTGGACTGCTTCATGCCGCAGCAGCGCAATGACTCCGAAGCGGCGATCTTCCAGCTGGTGCTCATGTCCGTGCAGGCAGGCATCGCCCGCGCCGCGCTGAACGACCTGCGCAGCGCGGTGCAGGCACGCACCCGCATCTTCACCACCGGAACCGGGGTGCCGGTATACCAGGAACCCCAGGTCCTGCAGCTGGTGGGGGAGGTGTCCGCGGAATCCTCCGCCGCCGACTCGGTGGTGATCGGCGCGGTGCTTGAAGTCGAGGCGGCCCTGGGCGATCCGGGACTGAACGACGAGGAACGCTACGCGGTCTGCGAGCTGGCAGCCAACCGTGCGCAAACCGTGGTGCAGCCGCTGGCCATCGGCGTAACGAGCAAGCTCTTCGACGGGCTGGGGGCCTCGTCCACCAGGAGCGGCTGCAACCTTGACCGGCACTGGCGCAATGCGCGCACCATCGCCACGCACAACCCGGCGATCTACAAGGCGCGCATCGTCGGGGACTACGAGATCAACGGCGTCCAGCCGCAGCGGCTGTCCGTCACCGGCGAAGATTCGACCCAGCGGGCCTGAGAGCCCGCGTCGCAAACCAGGAACTTTCCATGAATATCGACCTAATGGGGGCAAAGGCATGAGCGAGAACAGGCGCGAGATCCTATTCAACGCATTCGACATGAACTGCGTGGTGCACCAGTCGCCAGGCCTGTGGCGCCACCCGGAGGACAAGGCCTCGACCTACAACACCCTGGGCTACTGGACGCATATGGCCAAGGTGCTGGAGAAGGGCAAGTTCGACGGCCTGTTCCTCGCCGATGTGCTGGGCACCTACGACGTGTACAAGGGCAACAACATCACCCCGCTGACCTCCGGCGCCCAGGCGCCGGTCAACGACCCGATGATGCTGGTCTCGGCCATGGCCGCCGTGACCGAGAACCTCGGCTTCGGCGTCACCGCGGGTACCGCCTATGAGCACCCCTACGCCTTCGCCCGCCGCCTGGCCACCCTGGACCACCTGACCAACGGCCGCGTCGGCTGGAACGTGGTCACCGGGTACCTGCCATCGGCTGCTCGCAATATGGGCCAGGGAGATCAGATGGAGCACGACGAGCGCTACAACCACGCAGATGAGTACCTCGAAGTGGTCTACAAGCTGCTCGAAGGCTCGTGGGAAGACGACGCGGTGCAGAACAACAAGGAAACCGGCATCTACACCGATCCGTCCAAGGTGCACCCGATTGAGCACGAAGGCAAGTACTTCAAGGTCCCGGGCATCGCGATCACCGAGCCGTCGAAGCAGCGCACCCCGGTGATCTACCAGGCGGGTGCCTCCAAGCGCGGCACCGAATTCGCCGCGTCGAACGCCGAAGCCATCTTCGTCACCTGCCCAACCCGCGAACTGCTCAAGGAAGCTGTCACCAAGATCCGCGACGCTGCCCAAGCGGCTGGCCGCGGCCGCTACGACGTCAAGGTCTTCGCCATGCAGACCATCATCACCGCCGAAACCTCGGAACTGGCCCAGGCGAAGTTCGAGGACTACCGCTCCTACGTGGATACCGAGGGCTCGCTGGCGCTGCTGTCGGGCTGGACCGGCATCGACATGTCCGTGTACGGACCGGACGATGTCATTGGCGATGACGTGAAGTCCAACGCCATCCAGTCCTCGGTGGAAACCTTCAAGAAGGCCAGCGGCGATACCGGAAAGCCATGGACCATCCGCCAGCTGGCCGAATGGATCGGCGTAGGCGGCTTCGGCCCGGTTTCCGTCGGTTCGGGTGCCGAGGTTGCCGAGAAGCTCATCGACTGGGTGGAATACACCGACGTGGACGGCTTCAACCTCGCCTACGCTGTCACTCCTGGCACCTTCGAGGACATCGTCGAGTACGTGGTGCCTGAGCTGCAGGCCCGTGGCGTCTACAAGACCGAGTACACCGAGGGCACGTTGCGCAACAAGCTGTTCGGCGCCGGCGACCGGGTGAAGGACACCCACCGTGCAGCCCAGTTCAAGATCGCCAACCGGATGGCCGCGCAGGCCTGAGCATCAGGCTAGATAGCGCAATCGGCGGCCTGCGGCAACTTCGCAAGAATGTTGCCGCAGGCCGCCGTTTTCACTGCGTGCCTACTTGATCGGCTCCAGCACCATGGCCGAACCGCCGCCGCGCCTGGTGGGCTCGGCCGCTGCCGTGAGCGTGCCATCGGCCGCGATCTCCACCGCTTCGACGGCGCCGATTTCAGCCTGCGGGGTGAAGGAATCGCCAGCTGGCGTGAGCTTGTGGCCGAAGGCCTCAAGCGCAGGACCATAGGCTTCGATGAACTCGGGTTCGGCGGTGACCGCGGCAGTATTGCGCTGCGAAGCCCGCGGCGCGGCGATGGCTTCGCTGATGCTCATGCCCAAGTCGATGCGGTTCACCAGGGTCTGCAGCACCGTGGTGATGATGGTTGAACCGCCCGGGGAACCGATGGCCAGCACCGGTTCGCCGTCCTGCAGGACAATGGTGGGCGCCATCGATGAGCGCGGGCGCTTGCCCGGCTCAATGCGGTTCGGATCCTGCGGATCGTAGACCGTGGAGAAATCGGTCAGCTCGTTGTTCAGCAGGAATCCGCGGCCCGGAACCACCATGCCCGAGCCTCCGGTCTGCTCGATGGTCAACGTGTAGGAAACGACGTTGCCCCAGCGATCCACCACCGACAGGTGGGTGGTGGAGATGTTTTCCGTGTCCCGCTCTTCAACCGGCTCGCTGGTGGCAGCCGGGCACTGGCCATCATAGTTCTCGATATCGCCCGGAGCGACCGGCTTGGCCGCGGCCTGGTCCGGGTCGATGACGCACGCCCGCTCCGCACCGAACAACTTGTCGGTCAGGGTGCGGGTCGGGACGTTGGCGAAAGCCGGGTCGCCGACGAATTTGCCGCGATCAGCGTAGGCAAGAGCAGTTGCCTCGAAATAATGGTGCAACGCATCGGCTTCGTCCATGGCCGCCACGTCGAACTGGCCCAGGACGTTCAGCGATTCGCCGATGGTGGTTCCTCCGCTGGAAGATGGAGCCATGCCGAAGACATCGTAGCCCCGGTAATCCACTTGCGTGGGTTCCTGCTCAACCACTTCGTAGCCGGCCAGATCGGCGGTGGACAACTGCCCCGCGGGAACCGGGAGGCCGGTATCTGCGCTCTTTGGCGGTGCCTGCACCGTGTGGGCGATCTCGGCGGCCAAGTCTCCCGCATAGAACCCATCGAGGCCTTGCTTGGCCAGCATCCGATAGGTGTCCGCCAGATCCGGATTCTTGAAGATGGTCCCGACCTGGGGAGCATCCCCGCCGGGCAAGAACAATTCGCTCGTGGCAGGGAACGCGGCGAACCGTTCCTTGTTATCCAAGGTCTGCTCGCGGAAGGTCTCATCAATGGCAAAGCCGCGGGAAGCGATTTTGGTTGCCGGGCGCAAGACCTGCTTCAGGTTCTGCGAACCCCAATTGTCCAGGGCGCGTTGCCATGTGGCCAAGGTTCCGGGCACGCCTACTGCCACGCCGCTGGTAACCAGTTCCGGGGTGAAGTTGTACGGCTCGCCGGTTTCGGGATCAATGAATGCGTCATTGGCCATGCCTGCCGGGGCGGTTTCGCGACCATCGATCGTGCTGACCTTTCCCGACTGCGCATCGTAGTAGAGGAAGTATCCGCCACCGCCAATGCCGGCGCTGTAGGGTTCGGTGACGCCGAGGGCCGCCGCGGTGGCCACAGCCGCATCCACGGCGTTGCCTCCCTTGCGCAGGACCTCGATACCGGCGGCGGTGGCCTCCGGGTCCACCGATGACACCGCGCCTCCGGTTCCGATGGCAGTCGGGACCTTTTCGGTGTGGCGTGGATCCGCACTCGCCGAGACAGCCGAGAAAGCTCCCAGGCCCAAGGCGATGGCTGCAGCGCAGGCAACTGGCCTCAAACGTGCTCGTGGCATACTTTGATCTCCTCTTCAGGTGGGGATGAAGTATGCGCAAATTTACGGGAGCGGGCTCTCCCGGCGAGCTTGTGACACGCGGCACTATCTATCTGGGTGTTAAATTTCCCCTTGTCGAGCGAATATTCGCGGTTATGAAGCTTAAATGCTGAAGGGCAGGCACCGCGGCAACGACTGCCGCGAGTGCCTGCCCGTTGGACCCTTGATGAGAGGGTGCTACTTGTCCAGGTTGTCCTTGATGACCTTGCCCAGGGACGCTGGAGCGCGGCCGATCAGCTTGGCCAGGTCGCCGGTTCCAACCTCCAGTGCTCCTTCGCGAATGCGCACGTCGGTATCGACGAGGATGTGCGCGAAGGGTCCGGGGACTCCGGCGTCAGCGTAGATCTTTTCCAGCTGTTCGGGATCCATTTCCTGGTAGGCGACGTCCTGGCCAGCGGCGGCGCCGACAGCGCCAGCAAGCTGGGCGAGGGTGAATGGCTTGTCGCTGCCCAACTCGTAGATCTTGCCGTTCTGCTCTTCATCGGACAGCAGCACCGCCGCGGCTGCCTCCGCGAAATCGGCACGGGCGGCAGCGCTGATTCTGCCCTCGCCCGCGGCACCGAGGATTACGCCGCTATTGAGGTAGCCCATGAGCTGGTCGGTGTAGTTTTCGATGTACCAGCCGTTGCGCAGCAGCACGTAGCCGATGCCTGATCCAGCCAGCAACCGCTCGGTGGCGATGTGCTCCTCGGCGAGCTCCATGCCGCCGGTCATCGCGTTGGCAATTGACGTGTAGGCGATCAGCGAGACGTCCACCTGCTTGGCGGCGTTGATGATGTTCTCATGCTGGGCGACGCGCTGGCCTACCTCGCTGGAGGAGATCAGCAGCAGCTTGTCGACGCCTTCAAGCGCGGAAACCAGATCTGGCTGGACGTTGTAATCGGCAACGCGGGTTTCCAAGCCCTTGCCTGCCAGCGGGGCCAGTTTTTCTTCCGAACGGCCGATGGCAATCAGCTGCGCGGGATCGGCCCCGCGCTCCAGCAGTGCATCGATGACGAGTTTTCCCAGCTGTCCGGTGGCTCCGGTAATTGCGATCTTCATGAGGTCCTCTCGTAAGTTCTTGCATCTGCTACAACCGGCTAGCGGGTGGGGTAATTCCCCAAACCTTCAATCGGAAATCCAGCATAAGCAAGGATTTCTGCGGATCTGCCCAAACCTGCCGTCATGGAAAGTCATATGACGCATGAAAGGGTTTTCGTGACGCCCAGTATGACGAACATCGGGCATTTCAGGATGCTTTGTGTGACTTCATGACCGCTCCTTACGTAACGCTTGTCTGCTGAATTCACGGGTTGCAGACTTGAATTGTTCGGCCGGTACAGCCGGACACCCCATCCAGAGCGACCGAGAGACCTGGCTCGTTGAAGTCGCAGCAACCACCCGTGAACGGGAGCGGTGCTAAGGCCAGGACCGATGGAGATTGCTAATTTTCACGGCGGTCTGCGGGGAGAAACTCGCCAAGAGTATTCCCACAAATCATGGCAGAACGTGCAGCGAATCTAGGCGTAATCCTCGGGTCACCAACCGAGAGGACATTTGAAATCATGCGTACAGCACATTTTGGACTGAAGACCACTGCGATTCTTGCCGTTCTGGGCTTGTCGCTCACCGCTTGCGGAGGCAACGCCACCAAGACGGGCGCAGCGCAAGCAGCAGCCGATCCAGGGACTCCGGTTGAAGGTGGCACCTTCACCTTCGCTGAAGTTACCCCTATCAACAATTGGCAGACTCAGGCAGCACGCTTCTATGAGAAAGCGAATGTTCTGAACTCAGTGCTTGATCGCCTGACCTACTACGATGTGGAAGCCGGCAAACTGGTTGGCTGGATCGCCAGCGAATTCGAAGCTAATGAAGACCAGACGGAGTTCACCTTCACCATTCGCGACGGTGTCACTTTCTCAGACGGCTCCACGCTGGATGCTGAGGCTGTGAAGCTGAACCTGGACGCCCTTGGAAAGGGAATCAAGTCTGCCCAGATTGCGCCAAACGTTGACTTTGCTGCCTATAAGTCGGCAGAGGTCGTAGGGGACAACAAGGTCAAGGTCACGCTCAAGCGGCCAGATGCCAATTTCCTTAGGTCGACTTCCTCCGTAACTGCTGGTTTGGTGTCCCCGAAGACCCTTGAACTGGACAATGCCGCGCAGTCTTCGATCTCCAAGATTGTTGGTTCCGGCCCATTCGTCTTCGAATCGGAAAAGCCTGATGAAGAAGTCGTTTTCAGCAGCCGGGATGACTACGCCTGGGCGCCAGAAACTGCGCCGAACCAGGGTGATGCCTATCTGGATACCCTGGTTATCAAGTACCTTCCAGAGGTCGCTAGCCGTGCCGGCGCCGCCCAGTCCGGGCAGGTGGATCTCGTCCGAGGATTGCAGCCGGTAGATGAACAGGTGCTGGCCTCCAGTGGCGGCAAGGTTTATGCCGCCGAAGGGGTGGACCTGACCACCAACCACGCGGCCGTGCGCATTGGCTCGGGAAAGCTGGAAGACGTCAAAGTCCGCCAGGCACTGCAGGTTGCAATCGACCGCCAGGCAATCAAAGACACCGTTCTCTCGGATAGCTATGTCATCTCGGGATCGATCCTCAACCACAAGGCACCAGGGTTTGTAGACCTGTCAGCTGAATTGGCCTATAACCCGGAAAAGGCCAAGCAGTTATTGGACGAGGCCGGATGGAAGCCGGGCGCAGATGGCATTCGGGAGAAGAACGGGAAGAAACTGGAAGTCACGGTTTCCACCTCCAATAACTCCGTAGTCATTAAGCCAGCGTTCGAACTGATTGAACAGCAATGGCGCGAGATTGGTGTCCAGCTGATCAACCGCGCGGCAGACAATACTTTCCTGACCAACGCACTTGTCGACGACAAGGTGGAGTTCTTCGGAACTCGCCAGTTTGCGTACGGCGGACTGGGCCCGGTCTATGCACCTGCGAACAACAACCAGACCCTTCGCGCTGATCCTGAACTGAACAAGCTTTTCATCAAAGAGCAGTCGGCGGCCACCGATGAGGAACACCTGAAGCTGGTCGAAGAGGAACAGCGTGCCCTGGTGCTGGACAAGGCCCTGACGCTGGTTCTTTGGGACGAAGTCCAGGTCTATGGCGCCAATAGCTCGGCGAACGTCGAGTTCACTTCCGGTACCGCGCCCATCTTCCAAGGTGCTTGGAAGAGCGAAGGCTAGGAACCAAATCCATGGGCACTTACATCGTAAAACGACTGGGACAGGCGCTTCTGGTCATCTGGCTTGCCTACACAGCGGTTTTCATTGCCGTGCAATCCTTGCCGAATGACCCGGTCACGATCTTCCTGAGCACTGACTCGGCGGTGGATCCGGCCACCATTGCCCAGATGAAGGCATACTACGGATACGACCAGCCGCTCTTCGTGCAGTACTTCTCGCAGTTGCTCGGGCTGCTTCGCGGGGATCTTGGATATTCGTTATCCAATGGTTCGGAAGTGGCGACGCGCATCGGGGAAGTCGCTGGATCCACCTTGGTTCTGGCTGGTAGTGCATTCGTTCTTTCGGTGGTATTCGCCCTGATTATCGCGTCGGCTGCGAGCTTGGCCAGAGGCGGGAAGTTGCGCAAGGCGCTGCTGAACCTGCCACCTTTGATGGTTTCGATACCTGTTTTCTGGTTGGGGCTGCTGCTCTTGCAGCTGTTGGCCGTGCAGCTCGGCGTGATGTCGCTGTTCCCGGATGGATCGTTCATGTCGTTGGCGGTGCCAATCTTCGTGCTGGCCGTGCATCTGAGCGCTCCGATTGCCCAGGTCCTGATCAAGAGCGTGCAGGAAGTGAATAGGCAACCGTTTATTGAAGTTTTGCGCGCCAAAGGCGCAAGCGAAGCATGGATCTTCTACCGGCATACCTTGAAGAACGCGGCCCCGGCCGCGCTATCCATTGCCGGTATCACCATTGGTGCCTTGCTCGCTGGTTCCGTCATCACCGAGACCGTGTTTTCCCGCGCGGGATTAGGCCAGCTTATCTTGCAGTCAGTGACGGCGCAGGACATTCCACTGGTCCAGGGATTGGTGCTGCTGACCGCAGTCGTTTTCACCGCAGTCAACTTGCTCGTTGATCTCATCCACCCGCAGCTCGATCCACGCATCGTCACGTCAACAAGCGGCGCAACCCGCTCGCTTGTTGCGTAAGGAAAGTAGGACTAATGAGTCTCATAACCGAACACGTTGGATCGGTGGCCAGTGATGACCAGCCGATGGCTTCAACCAAGCCTGCAACCAAAATAGGAAATCCAGCAGCACGCTGGTTTGCCGCCTGGTGGGTTCTCATTCCGCTGGCCGTATTTGTGGCGTGGGCTTTTCTTCCATCGCTCTTTACGGGCCACGACCCGATTACTGGTGTGCCGGCTGACAAGCTGCTAGCGCCATCCGCGGAACACCTGTTCGGAACCGACCATCTGGGGCGTGACATCTACAGCCGAGTTGTCTACGGAACGCGCCAGACGCTGCTGACCGCGGGCCTGGCGTGCTTGGTTGGAAGCGTTGTCGGCTCGATCCTCGGTCTGCTGGCGGGCACTGCTGGACGGTTCGCAGATACCGTGGCAATGCGATTTGTCGATATTGTCCTGGCAGTTCCGGCATTCCTCATTGCGCTGATTCTGGTCACCGCGACTGAACCTGGACCGCTGTCCTTGGGCCTGGGTGTAGGCATCGCCTCGATCGCGGCATTCGCACGCCTCGTGCGAACAGAGGTGCTGAGGGTCCGCTCTCGCGATTTCGTGCAGGCAGCGTTAATGAGTGGCGGGAAGTACTTCACGGTGCTGCGTCGGCACATCATCCCGCATATCGTCGGTCCGGTGCTGTCCTTGCTAGCTGTGGATCTGGGTGCTGCAATTCTTGCGATCTCCGGTTTAGGGTTCCTCGGCTTCGGGTCGCCACCGCCAACCCCTGAATGGGGACTGCTGATTTCCGAAGGCCGCCAGTACCTTTCGGTGGCTTGGTGGTTGACGACATTGCCGGGATTGGTCATTGTGTCGGCGGTCATGCTGACAGCCGTACTGGGACGTGCCATCAACAAGGCATTCCGCTTCTAGCTCTACTCTTCGATGAACGGACAAGACCATGAACGCAACCAGCAACGCTTCTTCTGCGGTGATCCGCATAGAGGACTTAACCGTCCAGTATGCCCAAGGTACCGTAGCTGCTGACAGTATCAACTTGGAAATTCCAGCGGGACAAATCGTTGCCATTGTCGGTGAATCCGGCTCGGGCAAATCAACGCTGACCAAGACCCTGATTGGCCTATTGCCACAGGGGACGGAGGTCCAGGGAAGTGTGCGTTTCGGCGGGACTGAAGTCACCAATCTTTCTTTGTCCGACTGGCGTGCCATTCGTGGTGCCGGAATCGGCTTAGTCCCGCAGGATCCGGGCGCCTCGCTGGATCCCGTGAAGACCATTGGCTCCCAGATCATCGAAGTATTCCGTTTGCATCCGTCACGCTCAGTGCCAAAGGCCCAATGGCGCTCTAAGGCGATCGAACTGATGCAGAGCGTTGGCATCGACCGGGCGGAAAGCAGGCTGGATCAATTTCCGCACGAGCTTTCTGGCGGGCTGAAGCAACGTGTATTGATTGCCATTGCCTTCGCGTTGAATCCTCAACTGCTCATTGCGGATGAACCCACCAGCGCCTTGGACGTCACCGTCCAGCGCACGGTTTTGGAAGTTTTCGTATCGCTGGCTCGGAAGAAGGGAACCACTGTACTCTTCGTAACTCACGATCTGGCTGTTGCGACTGACATCGCAGACCGGGTACTGGTCATGAATTCGGGGCGGGTCCTCGAAGATCGCAGCGTTCCGGCGCTGGTTGCACAGAGCACTGAACCGTACACCAAGGCACTGCTCGACCAGGCCTACGCGCATCAGGACCGGCAGCAACCTTCAACCTCAGACGACATCGCGATCACAGTGGAGGGACTCGGCAAGGTCTTCGGCAAAGGCCGCAACGAACACCAGGTTCTTTCGGGCGTCAGTTTCGAAGTGCAGCGAGGCACCACGTTCTCGCTGGTAGGCGAATCCGGTTCCGGAAAATCCACAACAGCAAAAATCATCATGGGAATGCATCCAGCCACCGAAGGATCGGTGCTGGTCAACGGCAGAGACGTTGCCAACATCAGTGGCAAGCAGCGCTATGACCTGTGGAGGGACGCGCAACTGGTCTATCAGAACCCCGACTCTGCCCTGGACCCGCGACAGTCGATCGGCTCGATCATCGCTGAACCAATGGTCAACTACCGTCTGGGTGATTCCGCTTGGCGTGCCCAGCGAGTAGCGCAGTTGATGGATCAGGTGAACCTGCCAGAACAGCTGGTCGGAAGACGCCCAGGAGAGCTTTCCGGGGGACAACGCCAACGCGTCGCCATTGCCCGGGCTCTGGCAAGCGGTGCCAAAATTCTCGTCCTAGATGAAGCATTGAGCGCACTTGATGTACTCACCCAGGAACAAATACTTGAGTTGCTCGACCAGTTGCAGCGCGAAGAACAACTGACCTACCTGTTCATTTCCCATGATCTGCATGTGGTGGAACGGATCAGCCACCGCGTTGGTGTGATGTGCCGTGGGCAAATTGTCGAGTCGGGAACCGTTGATGAAATCTATTCCAATCCCCAGCATGAGTACACCAGGACCCTGCTTGCGGCGAATCCCGGCAAGGTACTTCGCGAATTGGCCGATACGCGTACCGCCTAGCCATTTCACACCAATTCCAAAATCTACTAGGAGCATCCATGAGCACTGAAGCCTTGGCAACATTCCGTCCTTCCGCCCAGCAGCACACCGAAGCCGCTTACCAAGAACTTTTGGCACACTTCAGCCAGGTATTTGCCCGTATCGCGCAGGGAGCTACCGAACGCGAACAGCAGCGCATTCTGCCTTTCGAGCAGGTGCAGTGGCTCAAGGACGCAGGATTCACCACCTTGCGCGTGCCAGCCAGCCACGGTGGTTCGCCGGTTAGCCATGAGCACCTGTTCCGCCTGCTTATCGAACTGGCGGCAGCCGACTCCAACGTAGCCCACTTGCTGCGCAGCCACTTCTCGTTCGTGGAAACGATTGCCCTGCAGCCGCAGGAGTTCCAGGACCGCTGGTTCCCGCGGGTGCTTGCGGGGGAGATCTTCGGCAATGCCGCCACCGAGCGCGGCGGCAACGCCCTGGGCAGCACCAACACCAAGCTCGTCAAGACGGACGCCGGGTGGGTGCTGCGCGGCGAGAAGTACTACACCACCGGATCGATCTTCGCGGACTGGGTTGTCGTCATGGCCACCACCGACGGCGTTGAGGGGCGGCAGTACGCGGTAGTCGAACGCCACGCCAAAGGCGTCGAAATCCTGGACGACTGGGACGGCTTCGGCCAGCCGCTGACCGGCACCGGCACCGCGATCTTCACCGACGTCGCGGTGGACGAGCAGAACATCATCCAGCGCAAGGTGGCTTCCACCCTGGAGCCGGCGTTCTTCCAGCTCTGCCTGCTCTCGGTACTGGTTGGCATCGGCAAAGCAGCCCGCAACGAAGCCGCCCGCATCGTGGCGACCCGCACCCGTACCTTCAACACCGGCTCCGGCGCACTGTTCAAGGACGATCCGCAGATCCAGGAGCTCGTAGGACGCCTTGCCTCGAACGTATTCGCCGCAGAATCAATTGTGGTGTCAGCGGCCTGCGACCTCGACGCAGCACTGGACCCGAGCCTCGGCCTGAATGCCGAGGAGGCCTTCCTGCGCGCCGAGCTCGCCGTGCAACAGGCGCACGTGGCCGCACCGAAGCTGGTCTTGGATGCCACCAGCGAACTCTTCGACGTCACCGGCGCCTCGGCGGTATCCACTTCGAAGTCGCTGGACCGTTTCTGGCGCAACGCACGCACCGTCGCCACCCACAATCCGGTGGCCTTCAAGGCGCGCTCGGTCGGCGACTACTTCATCAACGGAACCATCCCGACGGGTCTGCACTCGATCGGTGAAGCCAAGGGAGCCAAGTAGCCATGAGTACCTTCGAATCACGTCCGCGCTTCCTGCTGTCGGCCTTCCTCATGAACACCTCAAGCCACATCCTCGGCGGCATGTGGCGCCACCCTGAGGCGCAGCAGCACAAGTTCAACGAGCTGGATCTGTGGGTGGACCTGGCCAAGAAGCTGGAAGAAGCCAAGTTCGACAACTTGTTCTTCGCCGACGTGGTGGGCCTCTACGGCGACCACGAAGGCGGCTGGGCCTCCCATGTGCGCAAGGGCATGCAGGTGCCCAGCCACGACCCGCTGGTGCTGCTCTCCGCGCTGGCCGCCACCACCAAGGACATCGGACTGGCGATGACCAGCTCGGTCATCCAGGCGCACCCGTTCCAGTTCGCCCGCCAGCTGTCCACGCTGGACCATCTCTCGCGAGGCCGCGTGGCGTGGAACATCGTCACCAGCGTGCTCGAGAACTCGCACCGCAACTTCGGCGGGGCGAGCCTGGTCGCGCACGATGACCGCTACGCCTGGGCCGAGGAATATGTGGAATCGGCCTACAAGCTGTGGGAAGGGTCCTGGGAGGACGACGCGCTGCTGGCCGACAAGGAGTCGGGCATCTACGCCGACCCTGCACGGGTCAACAAGATCAATCATCGTGGCGAGCTGTACTCCATCGATGGTCCGCATCTGGCTCTGCCCAGCGCGCAACGCACCCCATTCCTATTCCAGGCAGGCTCCTCGCCACGAGGCTCCCAGTTCGCCGCGACGCATGCGGAAGCGACGTTCCTCTTTGCCCCGCACCCGCAGTATGTGGCGAAGAAGAATGCGCAGTTGACCAGCAACCTGCAGGCCGCCGGCCGCACCCGCGAAGACATCAAGGTCTTCGCCGGACTGTCCTTCGTGGTCGGTTCCACGGAAGCTGAAGCCAAGGCCCTTGAAGCTGAATACGACCAGTACCTGGATCCGCACGCCATCATCGCCCACATCGGCGGAGGCATCGGAGTGGATCTGGGTGGACTGGATCTGGATACCCCGCTGGGGGAAGTGAAGACCGAAGGCGCCCAAGGCGTGCTGGAAGCGGCGCTGGCCTCGACCCCGGGACGCAACCCAACCCTTCGCGACCTGGCGCACTACCGCGCCAAGGCGCAGCAGATCGTCGGCACTCCGGAACAGATCGTTGATGAGCTGGAACAATGGCAGGACGCGGGGATTGATGGGTTGAACATCATGAACCACGTACTGCCCGGATCCTATGACAACTTCATCGAAGGCGTCCTTCCGGAGCTGCGTCGCCGCGGCCTGGCGCAAACCGGGTACACGCCGGGGAGCCTGCGGCAGAAGGTGTTCGGCCGCGGGGACAAGCTTCCGGAAAATCATCCGGCGGCCCAATACCGCGGAGCGTTCACGCAGAACAGCGCAGCATCCACCCAGAAAGCAGCGCAGCTGCAGCACTGAATTCCGCAAGCTTGAAAGGCCAGTGGCATGGATGGGTCCGGGCCACTGGTCTTTCTTTGATGCCCGGAAGCTGAATCGCCGGCAACGCGGTAGGGTGTCGTGCATGGACACCCATCACGTAAATGATCCAGAGACGATCCGCAGGCTGTTGAGCGCACCGGGGCGCTGGGCCGTTGTCGGCCTGACCAATAATCCCGCTCGCGTGGCTCCTTCCATCGCACGGTTCCTGCGCGACGAGCTGTCGATGAAGATTTTTCCTGTGTCATTGAGCGGAGAAACCGTGATGGGCGAACCGGGATTCACGAAGCTTGCTGATATCCCTGAACCCATCGATGTGGTGGATTGCTTCGTGAACTCCTCCAAGGTGGGGGATATCGTTGACCAGGCGATCGCCGTGGGCACCAAATCGGTGTGGCTGCAGCTCGGCGTGATCGACGAAGCCGCTGCCCAGCGGGCCAAGGACGCGGGATTGGACGTGGTGATGGATACCTGCCCTAAGATTGAGTACCCATTCCGATAGCGAGGAATTGATGGCAATATCAGCTGCTCAAGATGAACTGGAAAATGCGTGGGCGCAGCTGTGCCTGAGCATGCCGTGCGCTTATGCCGATTATCCTTTTGGCCCTGAGAGCACCGTATTCAAGGTGGCAGGCAGAGATCCTGGCAATGGCAAGATGTTCGGGCTGATCATGCAGCTGAATGGTGAATTGGTGCTGAACCTGAAATGCGAGCCTGCCCTTGCTGACCAGCAACGCAGCGAGCATCCGCAGATCACCCCGGGCTATCACATGAACAAGAAGCACTGGAATTCCGTGCGTGCTGGACTCGACCCGAACCTGATGCGTGAACTCATCGAGGATTCCTATGATCTGGTGGTCGACGGCATGCCCCGGAGGGACAAAGAATACATCCGCCTGCAAGGCACAATTAACAAGGGGAGCATAGACTAGAGGCATGTACTTCATCGTTGTTAAATACCAGGTAAAGCCAGAATCAACCCCGACCTTCATGGATCAGGTCGCTGAATTCACCGCGGCTACCCGCGCCGAGGAAGGCAACATCTTCTTCGACTGGTCCGTGAGTGTCGAAGACCCCAACGAATTCGTTCTGGTCGAGGCCTTCCGTGATGACGAGGCCGCTGCGGCACATGTGAACTCGGCGCACTTCGCTGCAGGTCTTGAATCCATGCGGCCACACTTGGTCTCCACCCCGAAGATCGTCTCCCGCAAGGTGGACGGCGAGGGCTGGGATTCCATGGGCGAATTGGTCATCGATTAATTTACCGGGATAAAGGCAAAGGGAAGAACCGCAGCGGTTCTTCCCTTTGCCTTTGCCTATGGACCTTAGCGGCCGGCCTTGTTGCCGAAGCGGCGTACCAGAATCAAGGCGATGCCGGCCAGGACAACGACACCGGCGATGATGCCGATCCAGCTGGCGTTGAAGCCGGTGTCGGCCAGATCATCGGTGTTCTGATCCGGGGAGTCCTTCTTTGGCTCGTCAGAAGCATCTGGGGATTCGCTTGCACCCCCAGTTGGCTCTGGCGAACTGGTTGGCTCTCCGGTGGGCTCGTCGGTCGCATCTTCAGATGGTTCCGGCGAAGCGGTTGGCTCGGTTGGATCCTCGGTCGGGTCATCCGAAGGGACCGGCGACTGAGTTGGCTCTTCCTCTTCGAGCAGGACCGCGCGGCCCAGGGGAGCCGGCTCGACGACGTCGTGCGCCTTGAAGTAGTTCACGGTGGCGTCCAAATCGATCTGGCCGGAGTCGGCGTGATCGGTGCCGTCTGCGAAGGCGATGAAGTTATCGCCACCGGTCGCCAGGAAGGCGTTGGCCGCGACCCGGAAGGTTGCTTCCTCGTCCAGCGGCTCGCCGTTGAAGGTGATGTCCTTGATGTGCTCGCCCTGGGCGGCTTCCTCAACGTAGGTGTAGGACAGTCCCTCGGAAATGCCCAGATGCAGCTTGGAGCGCTCCGAGCCAGCCGGCTGCCACTGCTGCTCCAGCGCCTCGCGGATCTGCGCTCCGGTGAGGTTGAAGGTGATCAGGGTGTTGGCGAATGGCTGGACTTCGGCCGCGTCCTTGTAGGACACGGTGCCGTCTTCGCCGTAGAGCAGGTCGGCACGCAGGCCGCCCGGGTTCATGAACGCGATCTCGGCTGGTTCGCCGGCAAAGTCGTCGTTCGAGGTGGCCCACAGGTGGATGTCGGCTACGGTGTTGCCCAGGGTGGATTCGACTCCACGGTCTGAGCCTGGTTCTTCGCCGCCGCGCAGGATGTCTTCGGAAATGGCGCCGATCTTCACGCTGCCGACCACTTCGGCTTCGGCTTCAGCGTTGCTGACGATCTCTGCAACCTGGGCGTTGGCCTCGAAGTTGCCCGCCCATTCGCCGTCGGCGCCCTCGGTGGCCAAGGCGATTCGTTCGGTGTCGGCTTCGGTGACTTCGCCGGTTTCGGGATCCACCTGCAGGGAAACCTTGCCCAAGGTGGTGCCGTACTGATGGGACTGGATCACTGGGCGGTCCGCGATGTCGCAATCGTAGGACTGGTGGGTGTGGCCCGAGAAGATCGCGTCAATCTCATCGCTGGCTTCGCGGATGAGCTTGCCGTAGGTGCTGTTTTCGGTGGCAATATCTGCGCACTGGTCGCCAGCGGAACCGTTGTGGGTCAGCAGCACCACGACATCAGCTTCGCCGTTTGCTGCATCTCCATCGGAGAGCTGGGCTGCTACCCGGTTCGCTGCTTCCAGTTCACTGCCGAAATCCAGGTCGGCAATGCCAGCTGGGGAAACCAGCGAGGGCATGTCCTCGGTAACGGTGCCGATGAAGCCTACGGAAACGCCGGAGACTTCACGGATCGCATATTCCTGCAGGGCAGGAGTCTTGGTGCCCTTTTCATAGACATTGGCGCCCAATGCGAAGTCTGCACCGTTTTCACCGGTGGAATCGGCGTAGCTGTCGATGACGCGTCCAGCCAGATCAGCAAAGCCCTTGTCGAACTCGTGGTTGCCTACTGCCGAGACATCCAGGCCGCCGGCTCCGAGCGCCGCGATGGTTGGTTCATCATCCTGGGACGCGGAAGCGAAGGTCGAAGCGCCAATGTTATCGCCGGCAGAGACGAACAGGGTGTTCTCGTTTTCTGCGCGCAGTTCATCAACGGCGCCGGCGAGCACCGAGGCACCGGCGGAGCTTCTGTCTGCGGAAATGCGCCCGTGGAAGTCGTTGATGCCGACTAGGTCCACGGTGACTGCTTCGGCACCCGAGGCTGTAGACGACGAGGGGCCCTGCGTGGATGTAGCCTGGGCTGCTGCGGCACCGCCGGCCGCCAGCGAAATCGTCGCCAGCGAGGCGAGACCGAGTTTGCTTATCTGCCTGAATGCAGACATGGGTACTCCTAAATGTGACGAGTGTGACAAGGTATATGTCTATCGCATCTGAATGAACATGTCGATGCTTTAGCGTTAAATTTAGGTGCAGAAGTACAAGTTCTGGCGGTTATTCAACAGAAGCAACCTCCCAGCTATAGGCCGAGAGGTTGCTTCTGAAAATGGAAGTTTGCAGCTATTGCCGACGCTTTCGCGGAGGGTCTCCCGCGGTAACGGTGGAGGAGCCGACAATCGCTTTCAGCAGCAGCATCGCTGCTCCAATGAACATGAGGGTGGAGACGACCCAGCAGGCAGTGGCCGTATCGCGCTGCGCGGTGTTCAGGGCAAAAGAGAAGATGAATCCGCTGGAAACCAGCAGGAGGACTCCGGGAATTCGTGTCTTCATCATGTGCCTTTGCAGTGGAGGATTAGGTCAAACGATCGCAGAACATAATCGCTATCGTGTTGAATAACATCCATCTTGCCACAAATCCATCGACTTTACGATAGGCCTTAAGGCGGATATTACCTTGGGATATCCTGTGTCCGGCTATTGATGCAGGCAAAGCTGCTTGGCTGCTAGATGCAGGAATTCAGCAGTTTCCCGATCGCGGCGTGCTCTGCCTTGGTCATCCAAACTCCGTATTTGGCTTTTACCTGGGTCTGCCGCGAGACATAGTCGCAGCGGAAATTCTTGTTCGGCGGCAGCCACGATGCGGCGTCCTTGTCGCCCTTAGCGGCATTAGTCGGCCCATCGGAAGCCAGCAGGTTCAACGGGTCGTTGGCAAATTCCAGTCGGGTGTCGGCATCCCAGCCCTGCGCTCCCTTTTGCCAGGAATCGGACAACGCGACAACATGGTCGATCTGCACCGCGGTGCTGGTGCCTTGGCCACGCTTGAATTCAATGGTCTTGCCCGTATAGGGATCATCGAACCGTCCCCTCAGGACAACGCAGGGTCGAGCGGCCGACTTATAGGTCACGTCCACCAAATCTCGCGACAGGATGTCGTTGCGCGCGTCGCATCCATTGCGGTCCGGATCTTTCCACCCCTTGCCGAACTTTGCTCTGTCGTAGCCGGTTTTCGGCGCGCGGCCCTTCACAGCAATTTCGTCGAGCAGTTCGAGGGATTCCGCATAGATCTCACGTTGCACTGCGGTGCTTGGGGCAGGTGCGCCTTGCGCATCAGGCAGGGGAGGGAACTCTGCGCTATCCAGTGAAGAGCACGAACTGAGTACAAGAGTGGATACGAGGGTGAAAAACGCTAAGGTGCGACGCAGCAAACGCATGCGGTGGTACTACTCCTAAAAGTGGCCGGTGCTTGAGCATGAAAATGCCTCTGACTTGAACTATAGGCAGTGGGGCTGACGATTTAGCCGTGCCTGCTTCGTGTGGTGGCGTGACTTTGAATGCACAGGCATAAGAGACTGCTGCTATTCAAGCTCGGAAGAACTCAGCCCTGGGAAATCGTGCTCGAAATAGTCCAGGATCTCTTGGGCTGCGTAGTAATCCAGCAGGTGCGGGGCGCTGAGCGGGAAGACGGAGCCGCTTTGCACCGAAGGCAGCTGGGCTAATGATTCATCCGCGGTAAACTCCATGGCGGTTTTCTTGTTCGCCGCCAGCAGGAAGGTGGCATCGCCAGTGAGCGCCGCTGGCAGGTCTTGGTAGCTGACGAAACTGAAATCCTCCCTTGGCTGCGTGGACGTGTCGAACTGCTTTGGCGTTGAAACCACGGTGAAGCCGAGTCCACTCAGCAGCTGTGCGTACGGCCCGGCGGCCTTGGCGATCGGAGAGGTGCCACGGGCAGCATAGGAAATGAGCGAGGCGGTGGTTCCGGAAGGGATTGACAGCTTCGCTCTCAGTGTTGAGATCCGTTCGGCAACGGCTGCGGTGTTCTGCTGTGCCTTGTCTTCGGTGCCGGTGGCTTCTGCCAGCAGTTTTGAAAGTTCGTTCCAATCCTTATCCGCATAGTCTAAGACAATGGTTGGTGCAATCTTTCGCAGCGCATCAATCTTGCCTAATTCGGAGTCTGCGCCTGTCGCAGCCACGACGATGAGATCAGGCTTCTGTTCGGTGATTTCTTCCAGATCGAACTTTCCAACTTCATAGAGCGGATCGACTTTGCGGGCCGAGGCAACATCAGCCCAGTGCTTGAAGAAGCCGTCGCGATCAGCATCTGGTCCTTCCGGTGCCGTCGCGCTGGCAATGACCGGCGCGTCCAGGGCCAGCAGAGAGCCCGTTAGCCCTACCGAGGTCGAGACGATGCGTTCAGGTTTTGCCGGGATCCTTACGGCGTTCTGCATTGAATCCGTGAACGTGCGAGGCCAGTGCCCGACTTCAAATGCCGCTGTGCCCGTATCCCGCGCTGGCTCGGCAGGTGTCGTCGCGCACGAGACAAGGGAGAAGGCCAATGCGCTGATGGACAAGGCAACTGCGATTCGTGACAAGCTGGGGCGCACTAAAGTTCTCCTAGGCCGATGGCCAAAAACTGGCCAGGCGGCATATGACGGCAATGTATTACTCGAAATCTCTTTCCGAACCCATTTTATGTTCCTCAGTCGCAGGCACGCCCTTGGCGCAAGAACAAATGGATCACGTTGACTGCGCAAATTGCTGCTTCTTGCGCATGGGGCCGCGGAAGAGCCATTGCCGATGCCGACGCTCATGCTGCCTGGTCTTTAGCGGCGCAACCTCTCTTCACGGAGGGTCCAATATGAGGAAATATGGGTGGAACGCTTGTCGAGGTGCCAGTGCCGGGCGACTTGGCTGATCTCCTTGACCGCGGAACGCTCTGCATGAGCGATTAACCCAATCCGAAGATGAGGCAGCGGCAAGGAGCGTAGCTCATCGGCCAGCAATATGCTGCGTCCCGCCGAAGTCCCATCGCGCGGCAACCAGCGCAAATCAACTCCAGGAGGATGTTTCACGTCAAACATTGCGTCCCGATCCGCAACTTCGAGCAGCGCCATGCCGTGCGCGTCGGCGGGCAATGCTTCCAGAGCCTTGCAGATCGCCGGGATGCCCGCTTCATCTGCTGCCAGCAAATAATAGTCGGCGTTCAGTGACAGCGAGGACTTGCTGCGCGGTGGCGAAATGACCAGAGGAGCCCCGGGCTGCACCGTTCCGGCCCAATGTCCAACGGTGCCCGGCTCGCCATGAACTACGAAGTCGATGGCAATTTCCGGGACAAGCGCGTCGATCCATCGGATCGTGTACGACTTGGAACGTGGAACTTTTTCGCGGGGCAGGCGTTGGCGCAAGGCACGCATGTCATAGGGAGGCTCGAGTCCAAGGGCAGGATCAGCGACAAAGACTTTGACATATTCGTCGATTGCTCCGTTGGAACGGTAGCCATCCAGATCCGGGGCTCCGGCGATGATGCGCACCATCTGGTTATTCAGCCGCTCTACCCGGGTGATCGTCAGAACGTGCTGATCAACCTTTTTCCTTGGCGGTTCTTGATATCCCAGGGCAGGGGTGTGCCTTGCGATGGGCTCTTCATAGGTTTCCGCGTAGCTGCGCGTTTCCGTAGGGACTGCGGGTGGCGGCGCAAGTGGGGCGGGCGAGGCCTGCGCCGGTGCGTGGTGGTAGTGCTTGAAAGAGGTGCGCAGTGTCTTGTCCAGGACCTTGCGTGCAGCGGCAAGCGCCGCAGCGGCACCGGCACGTTCGGCAGCTGCCAGCAGTTCGTCGGTTTGCTGCTCGTTGAGCATCGAGTTGTCGCCGATATTCCGGTACAACTGCTCCTTGGCCACCGCGTATCCGGCCTTCGCTCCGGCCTTTTCTGCCTGAGCGAGGACTTCCAAGGTGAGCCCTTCCCTGGGTGTCACCGTGTATTGCGGACCGTAGCTCTTGTACTTGTGATGCTTAGACATGGTGTGCCCCTAACCCGGCCGGTGTGAGCACCCGCCCGTATGCCTGAGTATGGGGGATATCGGGCATGGAAAACAAGTCATTATAATTTGCAAACGCCAAGCGCTCTCGGCCTGGTGCCTTGGTCATTTCTACCGCGGAATTCCGCGGATTATTCGATATTCGATTCATTCGACAATGAGCAGATCCGGTCACTAAAATTAGCCCCATGTCTGATAGCTTGCCACCGTGCCCTGAATGCTCCAGCGAATACACCTACGCCATGGATGCCCTGTTGGTCTGCCCAGAGTGCGCGCATGAATGGAATGCTGAGACCGAACACAGCGAAACCGCCGAAGCGGTGATCAAGGATGCGGTCGGCAATGTGCTGCAGGACGGTGATACCGTCAGTATCACCAAGACCATGAAGGTCAAGGGCGCGCAAAGTGCGTTGAAGGCCGGAACCAAGGTCCGCGGCATCCGATTGGTCCAGGGTTCAGGCGATCATGACATCGTCGCCAAGATCGATGGCTTTGGGCAGATGGAGTTGAAGTCTTCCATCGTCAAGAAGATCTAGTTTTCCAATCCGGAGTCCCATAAGCTGCCAAAATCCTCCGAGGGAAAGCATCCCGAACTCAGACGCTCATCGCAGATCCCGCAAGTGGCACGCCCATCGCTTCTGTCTGACGCTGGGGAATATCCGTGAAGTGTTGACGGAAGCAGGCCGCGGGAACAAGACTCGTGCTGGAAGGAAGGTTTCAGCAGCGAGGGGTTCGTCATGGATTCAGCAAGCGAGGACGAAAAGCTCGACGCGTTAATCATCGGGTGGGGCAAGGGCGGCAAGACCTTGGCAGGAACCCTGGCCCGGGCCGGCCAGCGGGTGGCAATCATCGAGCAGTCATCCCAGATGTATGGCGGGCACCTGCATCAATATCGGTTGCGTCCCCACCAAAGCGCTGATCCATGATGCCGAAAACCGGGATGGCAGCGGATATGACCAGAAGATTTTCGATGCGGCAGTCGATCGCCGGGACAAACTCACCGCCAAGATGCGCGCCAAGAACTTCGCCATGCTCGACGACCTGGACTCGGTGCTGGTGGTCAACGGCACGGCGGCATTCACCGCGCCGAAGCGCATCAAGGTCAATGCCGGTTCAGAAGAGCTGGAACTGAGCGCAGAAACGATCATCGTCAACACCGGTGCCCTTCCGGCGGTCCCGGAAATCGACGGCGCGCAGATTGGCGGGCGGGTGCATGATTCCACCACCATCCAGCACGCCCCGTTGCCCAAGACCCTGGCCGTGGTGGGCGGCGGATATGTCGGCATCGAGTTCGCGTCGATGTTCGCCCAGTTCGGATCAAAGGTCACGGTGCTGGATCGCGGAAGCCGTGCACTGTCCAAGGAAGATGCGGATGTGGCTGCCGAGGTCCAGGGGTGCTTGGAAGATGCGGGAGCCGAGATCATCAGCTCGGCCTCGGTGCACTCGATCGGCCAGGACGAGCACAATGCCACCGTCAGCTATGAACGCGAGGGCGAGGTGCATCGGTTGCAGGTGGATGCGGTGCTGATCGCCCTGGGGCGCGTGCCGAACACTGCCGGCCTGGGCCTGGAAGCGGCCGGGGTCCAAACGGGTTCCCGTGGGGAAATCGTGGTGGACGAGTTCCTGGCCACCAGTGCCCCGGGCATCTATGCCGTGGGGGATGCCAACGGCGGCCCGCAGTTCACTTACATTTCCCTCGATGACTACCGGGTGCTGGCCAGCCGGCTGCTGGGCGACGGATCGCGCAGCACCAAGGACCGGGCGGCCGTTCCGTACACCATCTTCACCACCCCGCCGCTGGCACGCGTCGGCTTGAGCGAAAAGCAGGCGGCGCAGCAAGGGCTGGACACCAGGATCGCAGTGAAGAAAGTTGCGGAGATTGCGGCAATGCCGCGCCCCAAGATCGTTGGTGATCCGCGGGGAATCATCAAGTTCGTCATCGATGCGCGCAGCGATGAGATCCTCGGCGCGGCGTTGATGCACGTGGACTCCCAGGAGGTCATCAACCTGGTGGCACTGGCCATACGGCAGCGCATGGGCGCTGCCGAACTGCGCGACCAGATCTTCACCCACCCCTCGTCCACCGAAGCGCTGAACGAGGTGCTCGGGCAGCTAGGCTGAGGCCTGGATTTGTGCGGAGCTGATCAGCTCGGCGAGCTCGGCCAGCGGCTTGTTTGCACCGAAGGCAGGCTGGCCAGGCTGCAGGCGCAAGCCTTCGTCCAGGGAACCGATGGGCAGCGGGTCGAAGCCGAACTCGTCAACAATCCGTGCCACCTGCTCAACGTCTTCGGACAGATCCCCGGCCACCGCTATGGCCTTGCGGCGCTCGGCGCCGGACGGACGGGCCTCGTCCTCCAGCTCGTGGTAGCCCATGTGGTTGAAGGCCTTGACGATCCGCGAGGCTGGCAGGAAGTCCTGGACCAGGGTGCTGGTGGAGACCTCCGGATCGTTCAGGTCCTCGCGGATGCCGTCGGTTTCCCACCAGTAATTCATCGCATCGATCACCAGCTTGCCCTGAAGCTCGACAACCGGAAGGTTCCGGTATTTGCCCAGCGGCAGGGCAAGGATGGCGATATCGGCGTCCCGTGCGGCGGTTTCCGGGTCCACGGCCACCGCTCCGGGAGTGAGGATCTCGATGGTCAGGGCAATGGGGCCGGGGTCGCCGGAGCCGGCGATGAGCACCTTGTAGCCGGCTTGCACCGCGCGGCGGGCAAGGACCGTGCCGATCTTCCCGGCACCGAGGATGCCGATGGTCTGCTGAGCCATTTTCTCTCCTTCAGGCATGTTCGCGAATCCGTTCCTAGCTCTGGGCGAGCATGTCGCGCACCAGCGGGATGACCTTCTCGCCGTAGAGCTCCACGGCACGCAGGCGGGCGCCGGCTTGCACCGCGCCGCCGGAGTAGATCAAATCGAAACGGCCGATATCCAGGGACTTGATGGTCTTGGCGATCTTGCGCGCAACGGTTTCCGGCGAGCCGACGTACAGTGAGCCTTCGCTGATCTCATGCTCGAATTCTCCGCGGCTCATCGGGCTCCAGCCGCGGCTGGAACCGATGCGGTCGCGCTGCTCCTTGTAGGCGTCGAACATGTTCTCGCGGGCCAGCTCGTCGGTTTCTGCCACGAAGCCGGGGGAGTGCAGGCCCACGGGCAGGGTTTCGTGGCCGAACTGGTCGTTGGCCCGGCGGTACAGGTCGATGTAGGGGGCGAAGCGTTCGGGCGAGCCGCCGATCACCGCGAGCATCATGCGGAATCCGTAGTGCGCGGTGCGGATGACCGACTGCGGGGAGCCGCCTACGCCCACCCAGGTGTTCAAGCGGCCTGACTCGGTCTTCGGGAAGACATCCATGTCCACCAGCGCCGCACGCTTGGTGCCCTGCCAAGTGACGGGCTTCTCGTCGAGCAGCTTGTGGAACAGGTCGATCTTCTCGTCGAAGAGCAGATCGTAGTCGGCCATGTCGTAGCCGAACAACGGGAATGATTCGGTGAAAGAGCCTCGGCCCAGCATGACCTCGGCACGGCCGTTGGATAGCGCATCCACGGTAGCGAAGCGCTGGAAGACGCGGACCGGATCATCTGAGGACAGCACGGTCACGCCGGATCCGAGGCGGATCCGCTCGGTCGCCGTGGCAATGCCGGCCAGTACCGTTTCGGGGCTGGAGATGGCGTATTCCGGGCGGTGGTGCTCGCCTACGGCGATCACGTCCACGCCTGCCTGGTCGGCAACGATGGCCTCCTGGACGGTGGCGCGGATACCCTGCGCGTGGGTTGCCAGCTTGCCCGTTTTGTCGCTGGGCACGTCGCCGAAGGTGTCAAGGCCGAATTCGATAGTCTCGCTGGCGGTCATTGCCTGTTCCCCATTTCAAATACTCGGTTGATGCATCAATTATCACTCAATGTCATTGACGTGTCAACCACTTTAGTTCGGCCTTCTCCAGCTGATTCATTGGGGGCTGCAAAGGAGCCAAACTGCAACGGATTCGTGCTGGATTGGGTTCACCGCGCATGGCTACGGTAGGAAAACCATTCGTTCGAGTCTGGCGAGGAGGAATCACCATGCGTATTCAACGACCCTCTCCAGCGCCACTGGCGCTCGTTCTTGCGGTGCTCATGCTCGCTGCCGGCTGCAGCCAAGGCCCCGGTGGCGAGACGGCCGAAAGCCCGGCGCCGCCAACCAGCGCTGGCGCCGAAACCTCGGCGTCGCCAACTAGCCCTGCCGCATCGACACCGGCGCAGAGCACGGAGCCGGCGGCAAGCGTCGCGGAGCCAACTACAGCGGCCCTGACGCTGTTCTATGTTGCCGTGGGCGATGAAGGGAAGTCGGGGCCGCAGATCGGCTGCGGCGACTCGCTGGTCGCGACCGAAACGGGGCCAGAGGAATTTACCAGCCAAATTGAGGCCTCGATTGACGCGCTTCTCGATGATGAGGAGGAAATGCTCGGAGAATCCGGGCTGCGCAACGCGTTGGCCGGCTCCGATCTCGACTACGTTTCATCGGCAGTGGATGGCGATGTGGTGACCGTCGAATTGAGCGGAACCGTGAGCTCCGGCGGCACTTGCGATGATCCGCGCATTATCGGACAGCTCCAGTACACCGCGATGACCGCGGCCGGTACCGGCGAGGCCCGGATCCTTGTTGGCGGAAAAGAGCTCGAAGAAGTGCTCAGTGCCAAATAACCAGCCTAGGCAAAACGGCGGCCCTCCTCAATGAGGAGGGCCGCCGTTGACAGGTTGGCTGGAGCCTAGCCGAAGTACTTCTTCATGGTGCCTTCGGATGCTTCGCGCAGCTCGTCCACCGATACGGTGAACTCGCCCTGGATTTCCAGGGCGCCGGACTGCGCATCGACAATGCCCAGGCGGGCCACGGTGACGCCGCGGGCGCTGGTCATGTCGTTGAAGCGGACCTCTTCGCTGCGTGGAACCGCAACCAGGGCGCGGGCCTGGGACTCGGAGAACAGTGCGGTGAAGGAATCAAGCCCGTCACGCTGCTTGATCTCGTCCAGGGCCACGCGGGCGCCGACGCCGTAGCGCAGGACCATCTCGGACAGCGCGGCAACCAGGCCGCCCTCGGACAGGTCGTGCGCCGCGTCGATCATGCCGTCGCGGCTGGCATTGATCAGGATCTCGCCCAGTTCCTTTTCGGCTGCCAAATCGACCTTCGGCGGCAGGCCGCCGAGGTGGCCGCGCAGGTTCGCGTACTCCGAGCCGTCCAGCTCATCGGTGGTGGTGCCGATCAGGTAGATGGCCTGGCCGTCGGCCTCTTCTCGCCAGCCCGATGGGGTGCGGCGGGCGACGTCATCCAGCTTGCCCAGGGTCGCAACCACCGGGGTCGGGTGGATGGCCTTGTTGCCGGTCTGGTTGTACAGCGAGACGTTGCCGCCGGTGACCGGGACGCCCAGCTCCATGCAGGCGTCCGACAGGCCGCGGATGCCCTCGGCCAGCTGCCACATGACATCCGGGTCCTCGGGGGAGCCGTAGTTCAGGCAGTCGGAGACGGCAGCAGGAACGGCGCCGGAAGTGGCGACGTTGCGGTAGGACTCGGCCAGAGCCAGCTGCGCGCCGGCGTACGGATCCAGGTAGGTGTAGCGGCCGTTGGCATCGGTTGCGATGGCCACGCCGAGGCCGGTGGACTCGTCGATGCGGACCACTCCGGCATCATCCGGGGCGGCCAGCGCGGTGTTGCCGCCGACGTAGCGGTCGTACTGGCTGGTGATCCAGGACTTGTCGCACAGGTTCGGGCTGGCGATCAGCTCCAGGGTGGCGGCCTTCAGTTCTTCGCCGGTGGCCGGCAGGTTGGCGCCGGCTGCCGAGGACTTGAAGGTGTCGGCCTGCAGCGCGTCCTGCCACTGGGGGCGGGCGTACGGGCGGTCGTAGACCGGTCCGTCGTGGGCGACGGTCTTCGGGTCCACGTCGACGATGACTTCGCCGTCCCAGGTGATGATCAGCCGGTCGGTGTCGGTGACCTCGCCGAGCCAGGAGTACTCCACGTTCCACTTGGCCATGACTGCCTCGAACGCCTCGACGTTCTCTGGGGTCACCACGGCCATCATGCGTTCCTGGGACTCCGACATCAGGATTTCGCCCGGGGTCAGGGTGGAGTCGCGCAGCAGCACGTTGGTCAGCTCGACCTGCATGCCGCCTTCGCCGTTGGAAGCCAGTTCGGAAGTGGCGCAGGAGATGCCCGCGGCACCCAGGTCCTGGATGCCCTCGACCAGCGAAGCCTTGAACAGCTCCAGGCAGCACTCGATGAGCACCTTCTCGGCGAACGGGTCGCCGACCTGCACGGCCGGCCGCTTGGATGGCTTGGTGTCGTCGAAGGACTCGGAGGCCAGCACGGAGGCGCCGCCGATGCCGTCGCCGCCGGTGCGAGCGCCGAAGAGCACTACCTTGTTGCCCACGCCCGAGGCGTTGGCCAGGCGCAGGTCCTCGTGGCGCAGCGCGCCGACAGCCAGCGCGTTGACCAGCGGGTTGCCCTGGTAGATCGGGTCGAATACGGTTTCGCCGCCGATGTTCGGCAGGCCCAGCGAGTTGCCGTAGCCACCGATGCCGGAGACCACGCCGTGCACCACGCGCTGCGAGTCCTCGTGGTCGATCGCGCCGAAGCGCAGCGGATCCATCACGGCGATCGGGCGGGCGCCCATGGAGATGATGTCGCGCACGATGCCGCCGATGCCGGTTGCGGCGCCCTGGTAGGGCTCCACGAAGGAAGGCGAGTTGTGGGACTCGATCTTGAAGGTCACGGCCCAACCGTCGCCCAGGTCGGTGACACCGGCGTTCTCGCCCATGCCGACCATCAGGTCCTTCTTCATCTCCTCGGTGACCTTCGCCCCGAACTGGCGCAGGTGGTTCTTGGTGGACTTGTAGGAGCAGTGCTCGGACCACATGACCGAGTACATGGCCAATTCAGCGGCGGTCGGACGGCGGCCGAGAATCTTGACGATCTCGGCGAACTCGTTCTCCTTCAGGCCCAGCTCTGCCCAGGGCAGTTCTACATCCGGGGTGCCCGCTGCGTTATCGACGGTGTCGATATTGAATTCCTTAGTGGCTTCCTGGCTCACTTTTTGCCTCCAACAAGGTGGGTCAGAACACTGGTGAAGAATGCCAGGCCGTCGGTGCCACGGTGATCCGGGCCGAAGCCGGCTTCGATGGCATGCTCCGGGTGCGGCATCAGGCCGACAACGTTGCCCGCCTTGTTACTCACGCCGGCGATCGAGCGGCGCGAGCCGTTCGGGTTCCAGCCCACGTAGGAGAACGCGATGCGGTTCTCGGCTTCGAGCTCGTCCAGCACCTTCTCGTCAGCGACGTACTGGCCGTCCTGGTTCTTCAGCACGATAGTGATCTCCTGGCCCGCTTCGAACCCGTTGGTCCACGCGGTCTGGTTGTTCTCCACGCGCAGCAGCTGGTCGCGGCAGATGAACTTCAGGTGATCGTTCTTGATCATCGAACCGGGCAGCAGGTGCGACTCGGTGAGGATCTGGAAACCGTTGCAGATGCCCAGCACGGGCAGCTTGGCATCGGAGTTCGCGGCATCGGCGATCTTCGCCATCATCGGTGCGAAGCGGGAGATCGCGCCGGCACGCAGGTAGTCGCCGTAGGAGAAGCCGCCGGGGATCACCACGGCGTCGACGTCCTGCAGGTCGGTGTCGGCGTGCCACAGGGACACGGCTTCGGCACCGGCGGCGCGCACTGCGCGCGCGGCGTCGCGGTCATCGAGGGTGCCCGGGAAGGTCACCACGCCGATGCGCGCTCCGGAAATTTCGGTGCTTGGCGTTGAATAATCGCCAATCAGGGGAAGTTCGGCGCTCATTAGTCTTCGACTACCTCGACGTTGACGACATCTTCGATCACCGGGTTGGACAGCAGGGTTTCTGCTGCCTCGCGAGCCTGTGCGAGGATTTCTTCGGTCACCTCGCCATCCACTGACAGTTCAAAGCGCTTGCCCTGGCGGACAGCTTCGAAGGAGGTGAAGCCTAGGCGGGGAAGCGCTCCCGCAATGGCCTTGCCCTGTGGGTCAAGGATTTCTGGCTTGAGCATGACATCTACAACGATGCGGGGCATCCGGCATATCTCCTGTTGGCGAGGTTAAGTTAAATGCCACACGGAGATGCCGTCTCACACCAGGGGGATTTGGCGCTCCGCGAGCTTGCCCTCATAGTCTACCCGTGAATGTGACAGGGAAAACGTGCCTGTGTGCGATAGCACCGATATCTCGCGGTTTAAGTCATGTGATCTTTGGCTCACGCGAATCCGGGCAGCGCCTGGCGCGTATGCTGAAACTGTGAAAAATGCTAGTCAAGCCGTCTGCGCCTGCCGTGTTCTGGACGCCGCGAAACTGTCCTACGAAAACTGCTGCAAATCGTTGCATGACGGACGGGAAGATGGTTCGGTGCTGCCTGAGACCGCAGAGCAGCTGATGCGCTCGCGCTACAGCGCGTTCGTGCTGGGGCTGGAACAGTATTTGCTGGCGACCTGGCATGAGAGCACCAGGCCCAAGGAGCTGGAATTGGATGCGCAGCTGCGCTGGAGGGGTTTGGAGATCATTTCAACCCGCGCCGGCGGTGCAACAGCCTCCCGCGGGGTGGTGGAATTCGCCGCGCACTACCTCGATGGACGGCATGAAGCGCAGCAGCATGAGGTGAGCACCTTCGTGAAGCAGGACGGGGCCTGGTACTACCTCGACGCGCTCTAGGATCGGGGGTTCTGCCGCTCAGCGATTCGCCGCGGCCTGCAGCATCGTCAGCATCTGGGTTTGCTGGCGTTCACGCGCCAGCTTGAACGCGTCGGAACCGGAATGGTCCTCCAGGTGAGGGTTGGCCCCGTGGGTAATCAGCAAGCGCGCGATAGTGATGGCGTTGGTGGTGCCTTGGCCCAGGACAATGGTTTCGTGCAGGGCAGTCCAGCCCAGGTCATTGACCTGGTCGACAGGGATCCCGGTGCGCAGCAGGTGGCGTACTGCCTGGACCTGGCCATTCTCGCTTGCGACTGCCAGCGCGGTGCCGCCCATGCGATTGACCGAGGCGAGGTCCGCTCCGCCGTCAATGAGCATCTTGAGCGTTTCAACCTGGCCATTAGCGCTGGCACGCAGGAACGGAGTCTCGTAAAAGTCGTCCTTCTTATTGGGATCCGAACCGGCCTTGAACAGTTCCTTGGCAATGGCATGGTTCTTGTTGATGACAGCACGCATCAACGCGGTGCGACCGGACTGGTCTTGCGCATCAACGTCGGCACCCTTCTTCAATGCCGCCTTGACGTCCTTCAGCTTGCCCGCGTTCACCGCAGCGAAGAGCTGGGTAGTGGACTTGGGCATGCCGGCCGATGCGCTGGGAAGGGCCTTGATGGACGCGCCGGTGTTGGCACCTGAAGCCAGCGGCGAGAGCGTTGTCTCGGAGCTTTCCGGGGTGGCAGGGCTGCTGGTCCCCTGAGCCGGATTGCCCGGCGTCGTGGTCGGTGCGGTGGTGCCGCTTCGAGTGGAAGCCGGAGCCGGGAGGCTGGAGCCAGATGCGGCCTTGCCCGGGGTAGGCAAGGAGGCTTCGGCTGATGTGCTGGAGGCAGGGGCAGAAGCCGGGTTGGAAGCAACTTCTTGGGCCTGGGGCGAGGAAGCGGAACAGCTGGAGCATGCGCCCATGATCGCGGCCAGCGGTAGCGCCAGCAATGCCAATCCACGGCGGTTCGTGGTGGGACCGGTATGAAGTGCCATCTGTCCTTTCGCGGTTCAACAACCCATCCCGGAATGGTTTTCGCACCATCCAGAGACTCTGCTCAGTAGCTTTTGATCACTTGCGAGCTTAGCGGCCAAAGCTGAAAATTTGCGGTCAATCGGCGTCGAGATTGCTCTGTGCCCGGCCCCTGCCGATCTTCGCTAAAATCATTAGCACCATGGAATGCCTTTACTTTTCTGCCTCCCGTTGCCGCTCGTGCACCTTGATGACGGTGCCCTACACCCGGCAACTGCAATCAAAAGTCGAGGATTGCCAGCAGCTGCTCTCCGGCTTCCAGTCCCTGGAATTCCTTCCGCCCCAGGCCAGCAACGAGCAGGGTTTCCGCAACAAGGCCAAGATGGTCATTTCCGGGACCACCGAGCGGCCGACCATCGGGATCCTGGATGCCGACGGCCACGGCGTCGATCTGCGCAACTGCGGTGTCATCGCCGCGCCGTTGCGTGCGGTGTTCCCGGTCATCGAGCAGTTCATCCATGATCTGAAGCTCATTCCCTACGATGTTCCCAAGCGCAAGGGCGAACTGAAGCATGTGATTCTCACCCTGTCGGACACCGGCTCGGTGATGGTCCGCTGGGTGCTGCGCACCAAGAAGCACTTTGTCGCGCTGCGCGATTCGCTGCCGCAGTTCCTCGAGCAGCTTCCGCGCCACAGCGTGGTGTCGGTGAACTTCCTGCCCGAGCACAAGGCGGTGCTTGAAGGCGAAGAGGAAATCATCCTGACCCGCCGCAGCACCTTGGAATTCGGGCTGAACGGCGTTCCGATGCATCTGCGTCCCCAGGGCTTCTTCCAGACTAATAGCGAGATCGCCGCCGCGTTGTACCGCCAGGCCCGCCAATGGATCAACGATGCCAACCCGGAAAGCGTGTGGGATTTGTACAGCGGGGTGGGAGGTTTCGCGCTGCACTGCGCCGCCGAGGACCGCACCGTGTACGGGATCGAGACCAGCGCGGAAGCTGTCGAAGCGGCCAAGACCAGCGCGAAAGCCATGGAACTGGAAGACATCCACTTCAAGGCCCAGGACGCCACCGAATTCGCGCTGAATGCCGGTTGGGCGCCGGACGCGGTCATCGTGAATCCGCCGCGCCGCGGCATTTCCGCGCAGCTGGCGGCGTGGCTGAACGAGTCGGATGTCCAGCACGTCATCTACTCCAGCTGCAACGCGAAGTCGCTGGCCAGGGACCTGGAGCGGCTGGATAACTACACCCCGCAACTGGCCCGCGTGATGGACATGTTCCCGCAGACCAGCCACTACGAGGTCATCGTGAAGCTGGAGCGCAAGGCCGCCTAGCGATCCAGGGTTGCGGTGCGCCGGTCAAGGCGCCCGACAATCTCATCAACAAGGTGCGGGTCGATATTCGGTTCGCGGCGGGCCTTGAGCAGCTCGTCGCGGGCGGCTTCCAGCGCGATGGCCTGGATCGAATCCGCCTTGGCGATCACCGCACGGATCCGCGTGTACTTCTCGTCCGAGATCGCATCATGCGGATCCGGGTCCTTGGCCAGAATGGTGTGCAGCGAGTTCATGCGCCGGCGCACCGCCTGCTGGTAGTTCTCCGGCAGCTCTTCCAGCTCGACGTTCTTGCGCAGCGCCGACAAGGCGACGGCTTCGGCACGGCGGGCCAGGGCGCGGCGGGCGCGCTTGGTGTCCTGCTCGTTATTGTGCAGCTTCAGCACGCGCATCAGCGCCGGCAGGGTCAGGCCCGGCAGTACCAGCGTGCACAGCAAGACAGAGCAGGCGGCCACCACCACGAAGTTGCGGCCCTCGATGGCAGTGCCATCGGCCGTGACCTTGGGCAGCGCCAGTGCCAGGGCCAGTGTTGCCAGGCCGCGCATGCCGCACCAGGTGAGCACCAGCGCGTCCTTGCGTGCAGGAATCGCGGGCTTGGCGCGGTTGGGCAGGTAGTAGGTTCCCAGCATCCACAGCGCACGCACGGCGATGACCACGAAGCAGATCGCGGCAATGCCTGGGATGAAACCGATCAGGTTGCTGCCTTCCTCCTGGATCACCTGGTTCATCTCGATGCCCATCAAGCCGAAGGCCAAGCCGGTGGCCAGCAGCTCGAGCACTTCCCAGAAGGACTGCCGGGTCAGGCGTTCGGCCGAGTCCTGGGGACGGTCGCGGCGTACCATTTCAAGGGCCGTGACCACGACCGCGATGACGCCGGAAATATGCAGCTCCTCGGCAATCATGTAGACCGCATAGGGTGCCACCAAGGTCGCTGCGCAACGTGCCGCCAGGTTGGGAACGAAGCGGTTCAGAGCGCCGATGGCCCAGCCCATGGCCAGGCCCAGGACTACGGCGCCTGCGGCGCCAAGCAGGAATTGCGGAATGATCTCGAGCCCGACCTCCGAGCCATTCAGGGTTGCCTGCACTGCCAGCTGGAAGATCACGATGGCCATGGCGTCGTTGAACAGGCCCTCGGTTTCCAACAGGGAGGTCAGGCGCCGCGGCATCTTCACCTTGGTGGCAATGGCATCCACTGCCACCGGGTCGGGCGGGGCGACAACGGCACCCAGGGCCAGCGCCAGCGGAACGGAAACGATCGGGGAGAAGGCCAGCGCGGTGGCGGCCACCGTGCCTGCTGTCACCACGACCAGCACCACAGCCAGCCTGATCAGGGCCTTCCATCGGAAGCGGAACACCGACCAGCTGCTGCGCTGGGCCGTAGCGAAAAGCAAAGGGGGCAAGAAGATCGGAAGGATCAGTTCCGGCTCGATGTGCATTTCGGGCATGAACGGCAAGAAGCCCGCCAACGTCGCGAAAATCAGCATCAAGATCGGGTAGGGCAATTTAATGCGTTCCCCGACGCCGACAATCAGAATCGTGGCGAATAGCAGTGCGATGATCAGCAGGAAAAACTCCATAGTCTAACTATTCTAGTTTTTCCACGTCCCTAATCGGGATTATTGACTTATCGTTTCACTGGACCGAGGAGAAATGCCGCGGTGTCCCAGCGCTCGATGGCGCAGCCGTTATGCCGCGAGAAACTCGCATCGACCGGATCGCCTTGCAGCGTTCCATTGACTTCGGCCCGCTGCGGCCCGCCATAGATTTCGGTGCAGATCTCGTCCGGACCGGGCTTTCCGGTGATGACGCCGGGTTCAAGCTCGAGCTGCAAGCAGGCCTTGGACGCGTCAGGAAGGGTGCTGGAATCAGCGGCTTGCTCGCCAGAGCATTCCAAGGTGTACTGCTGCGAGATTTCGGTGCCGTCATCGCGGATGGTGATTTCCAGTCGGGTGCGCGTTTCATGGCCGCTGCTGACGGCGCAAGAAGCCAGCAAGAGGCCCACGGCGCTGGCCGCGATGCCGGCCAGCAGCAGGTGGTTTCCGCGTGCTGCGCCCATGCATCCATGATGCCCCGGCCCTAACCAGAGTTCTAGTCTTCAGGGGAGATTGGCAGGTTGTTGGCGACGTCCAGCAATTGCTTGCGCAGCGCATCGGCGCGCTGCGCAAATTCCTTTTGCAACCGCACATACTCGGCCTTGCCCTCGGGAGTTTCAATCCGGATGGGTTCGTGGCCCCAATCGCCCAAATCATAAGGGGAGGCCTGCATGTCCATGGTGCGGATGTCCCAAGCAAGCTCGAAGCAGTCCATGACCAGTTCGCTGGGTACCGCCGGGGAGAGCTTGTAGGCCCATTTGTACAGGTCCATGTTGGCGTGCAAGCAGCCGGGCTGTTCCAGATCGCGCTGGGTTTCCCTGGTTGGCTGCAGCTCGTTGAGCTCGATGGCCTGGGGTGCGTAGAAGCGGAAGGCATCGAAGTGGGTGCAACGGATCTTGTGGGTTTCCACCACTTCATCGGTTCCCTGCGCGCCCAGGCGCAGCGGGAGGTATTCATGGCGGATGCCGTTTTCCTCCGACTTGTAGGCCATCGCCCACTCGTGGAGGCCGAAGCAGGAGAAATTGCCTGGACGCTGAGAGGTGCCGGCCAGGATGATTCGGGCGAACTCGATGGCGCGTGCGCGCGCCTTGCCGAACGCCGGCGCATCGAATTGGTAGCCCGTGCCGTGGCTGCCCTGGACAACGCGGTAGAACTTCCAGTCGCGGCGTTCTTGGGCGGCCTCTCCGGTGAGAACCACGTCCATTCCGGGATGCCATCGGTAGAGCTGGCCAGGCTTTTGCGTGTAGTAGGTGAACAGGAAATCCTCGATAGGGTGCTTCTTGCCTTTCATGCGCCGATCCACGAAAGGTTCGCCAAAGGCCCGCGCCCGTGCTTCATGCTCGGCGGCATCAGGCATCCACTGCGAGGGTTCCAAAATGGTGGCGGTCAGAGGCATACTTCTAATTATTCAATTCATGGGCCGATGAAACCAGTTTGGTACGCCAACTCACACTTCCTGGAAAAGGGGGACGCGATGCAAGACTTTCCTGTCTGGGAACCGCCCATGGGCGGTACCGAGCAGCAGCATCTGTTCGGGATGCTCGACAGGCTGCGCACCACTTTTCGGTACAAGGCCGACGGGCTGGACATCGGCCAGCTGGCCACGAAGCTGCCCAGCAGCCAGCTGAGCCTGGGCGGATTGCTGCAGCACCTTGCCCTGGTCGAAGACGAGAAATTCACCTACTTCATCGCCGGGCAACGCCCCGAGGTGCTCCTTGAGCTCACAGCCGACGGGCGTGAGCAGTTCGTTGTGGATCTGGACGAAGATCCGGAGGTCCTTTACCAACGCTACGACCATGCGGTGGCCAAGAGCCGGAAAATCCAGCAGTCGATCATCGAGGAAGGGACGCTGGATGCGGACTCGGGATTGGAATTCGAAGGCAAGCATGCGTCGATACGCAGAATCATCTGCGATCTGATCGAAGAGTACGGCCGGCATGCAGGGCATGCAGATCTCCTGCGGGAAGCAGTTGACGGGCGAGTGGGCGAAGATGCTCCGTGGGATTATCTGCCCGCGTGGTACCGGGAGTAGCGCCTGGAAGGCGGAACTTCCCTTCCTCCGCTGGAGTTTCCAGAGGCCTGGAACCTTGGCGGGCCTTTGAGCCGGTGCCGGTTCAGCGCGACTTATGGAAGAAACCTGAAAGCCCGTGGGGAAAACATGTCCCTGCCCCTACGATTGTGCCATGAACATTGTGCGCTCCAGCCAGCTGCCGACATCCGCTCCCGTCGTTTTCGACTGGTTCTCGCAACCCGGTGCCATCCAGCGGCTCCTGCCACCGTGGCTTCCGCTGAAGGTCATCGAGGAAGCGGGCTCGCTGAAGGACGGAACAGCCGTCTTGGGTCTTCCCGGCGGATTGCTGTGGAATGCCAAGCACCAGCCCGATGGCTTCTCGGAGAACCGCAGTTTCGTCGACCAGCTCGAACCGGTTGGGCTGCGCGGCCTTCCTGCACGTGCCGTGCGGTGGCGGCACGAGCATTACTTCGAGCCCGCTGGGCCGCAGTCCACCACTGTGCGCGACTGCATCGAGTCGAATATGCCCGGGCGGCAGATCGAATCGATGCTCGCCTACCGGCACCGCCAGTTGGCGGACGACTTTGCCGCCCACCATCGCGCAGCGCAGTCCGGGCTGGAACCGCAGGTGATCGCCGTAACCGGCTCAAGCGGACTGGTCGGCCAGGCCCTCTGCGCCTTCTTGTCCACCGGAGGGCACCGGGTCATCAAGCTCGTGCGGCACGCGCCGAACACCGCTAGCGAACGGCGCTGGGACCCAGCGGACCCCGACGAAAGCCTGCTCGAAGGGTGCGATGCGGTCATCCATCTGGCTGGGGCGAGCATCTTCGGACGATTCAGCCAGGCCCATCGCCAGGCGATCGCCTCGAGCCGCATCGAGCCCACCCGCTCCCTCGCCCTGCTGGCGGCACGTTCAGATGTCCGTACCTTCATCAGCGCCTCGGCCATCGGGTTCTATGGCGCTTCAGCCGGAGCGGACCCGCTGGACGAGTTCGATTCCCCGCCGGCCGGCACCCCGGACTTCCTCTCCGGCGTCGTGCAGCGATGGGAGCAAGCCGCCGAAGAAGGCGGCGGTTCAATGCGCCGGGTGCAGATCCGCACCGGTGTCGTGCTCAGCCCCAAGGGCGGGATGCTCGCTGTTCTGCGCCCGATATTCTCCGCAGGCCTGGGCGGACCCTTGGGCGGTGGACAGCAGATGCTGTCGTGGATCGGCCTTGATGACCTGCTGGACATCTACCATCGCGCGCTCTGGGATTCGCAATTGGCTGGCCCCGTCAATGCGGTAGCGCCGCAGCCAGTCAGCAACGCCGAATTCACCCGGGCTCTGGCGCGCGCGGTGCACCGGCCCGCCGTAATACCAGTCCCCGGTGCTGCCCCGAAATTGGTGCTTGGCGCCGAAGGATCGCAACTGCTGGCCATGGCCGATCAGCGGATCGTCCCGCGCAAGCTGCTTGATTCCGGGCATCAATTCCGCAACGAGCGGATAGACCTCGAACTGGCCCATAGCCTCGGCACGAGATAGGTGCTGGAACCGCCTGCCACGCTTCGAATGCTCCAGCGCTAGGTAGCTGCAGGCAACCGGGCTCGCCCAGCCGGGTGCAGGCGAATTGGAGATAAGCCAGCCAACAGATTATCATTAGCTTAGCTAGATAATAGCCAATCTAGATAAGTTTTTACATCTGCCGGCTCCGGGAGGAGCTTGCCCATGCTGGCAGTTGTTCCAGGAGAAAGTGTGGAGGATCCTGATGGGAAACATGTCGGTAGCCCCGTTCGATGCAATCCTGTTGATGTCGTTTGGCGGACCGGAGAAGCCAGCTGATGTCCTTCCCTTCCTGCAGAACGTCACTAGGGGACGAGGGATTCCAGATGAACGTCTCGAAGAGGTGGGCGAGCATTACTACATGTTCGGTGGAAAATCACCGATCAACGAGCAGAACCAGGCTTTGCTGCGGGCGCTCCAAGATGAATTCGCGAGCCGCGGCATTGATGCGCCGCTGCTCTGGGGCAACCGGAACTGGGAACCGTATCTCGCTGAAGTGGTCGGTAACCATGCGCGCATGCACGGCTCGCGCAGGTTCCTGGCTATTGATACTTCGGCATACTCCTCGTATTCCTCTTGCCGGCAATACCGGGAGGATTTTGCAGGTGCCGTGGCCGCACTGGAAGCAGAAGGCATCGAGGTGATGATTGACAAAGTCCGCCAGTACTATAACCACCCGGGATTCGCCCAGGCCCAGCTCGAATGCCTCCGGCGAGGGCTGGCAGATCTCAAGCGGCTTGTCGGCAGCCTGGATCGCAGTCGCCACAAGATCCTCTTCGTAACCCATTCAATTCCGACGGCGATGCAGAAATCATCGGAGAAGTTCACCGCTGGCTACCAGGGGCAGCATGAAGAGCTCATGGCGTGGCTTAGCGGGGAATTGCATGGAGATGAACAATTGGATGCCGAGCTGGTGTTCTGCTCCCGATCCGGATCTGCGCACACCCCTTGGCTGGAACCGGACATCAATGACCGCATGCGCGAGCTTTCGGAATCTGGAACTGAAGCGGTACTGGTGGTTCCGCTAGGTTTCGTCTCCGACCACATGGAGGTGAAATTCGATTTGGATACCGAAGCGGCGCAGACAGCGCGTGAGTTGGGGATGGCGTTTCTCCGTGCCGATAGCGTCGGTATTTTGCCCGCCTTTGTCAGCGGCTTGGTCGATTTGGTCCTGGAACGCGCAGCTCAAGTGCGTGGAGAGCACCCGGAGCAAAGAACCATCTCCGGCAGCAAGGCGCTGGGCCCGGGCAGCGGTGCCTGCTCCCGGAATTGCTGCGAAGGCACCAGGGGAAAAAATACTGTTCCGAATTGGAACGTCGATAAGCCCGCAAGCTAGGCAGGCGGTTGCTTGCCAGCGATCACGGTTGGCTGGCAAGCCTCCGGAACTGCAACGGTCCCCGTTGGGTCCGGAAATCGTGTGCCCGGGATGATGATCCCGAGTGCCGCGGGCTACGAAACAGGGCCGGCCTTCCGAATCATCGATGATTGGTTTCTGCTGGATCGAACCTGGCTTTGCCGACCCTGCGTGGCCCGCGGACGCTCGGGCACCTGAGAGCGAAGCCAACTAGGTGCTTTCGTCGTCAAAGGGAGCCGGGCCGGAAGGCGCTGGCGGTGAGCGAGGCGGCGCCGGCTTCCTCGCAGTAGCGGAATCCGACAGCGCCTGGCCTGTCAGTTCATCGAGGTTCTCGCGTAGCGCGTCGTTGATGATCCTGCGAGGATCATATTGCCGAGGGTCGAGCCTTTTCAGATCCAGATTCTCGAATTCATCACCGAGATCCTCGCGGAGCTGTTCTTCGGCATCAGCGGCGAGACGGCGCAGCTGCCGAATCAGCGTGGCAGTTTTCCGCGCGTAGTCTGGCAGTTTCTCGGGCCCGAGCAGAACGGCCGCCAAGATAGCCAGGACGATGAATTCATTGCCGTTGATGCCTCTAATGCTCACGGGGAACCACCTCGCAATGTAGAGCTTGGACAGACGAAAGCAGCCGGGATTCCCGACGTTGCCCGCCTTGGCGCCGGGCTAGCCGCAACGATCCTGGTCGGCGTTGCGGCTGTCCAGCTGGATGGGCTTCTTCTCGGGCCGCTTCAGAGCCTGGTAGTCCTGGCCCAGGATTAATTCGATGCTTTCGACCTCGGCGACCGAGGCCTTGATATCGAGATTCATTGCTTTTGCGAAAGCAGCGGCCGTTCTCCTGGTGTCATCGGTGTCCGGAATCAGCAGCTTGGACTGCGCCTGCAAAGTCGCGGCGGTTGCTATCGAGATGACCGTGTAGCCCTGCTTCGTGGCGTCGTTCGCGAACTGTCCGGCAAGACCGCTCACGTGCGCGCCGTTGACGATGCTCAGAGGCAGCTTCCGGTTGGCGGATTGCTCAGCAGCAGATGTTCCGGTCGCGGAATCGGAATCGGGATTAACTGGGATGCCTTGCTTGATGCGTTCGAAGATGAGGGTTGCGTCAGGGGCCGGGACCAGCCGGTTGGCGTTTGATGGCGCGGGCTGGTTCGGCATGGTCATGAAGACGATCTTGTCAGTGGGGACCTCTTTGATCCTTGCTGCCAGTGGCCCAAGGTCCTGCAGCGAACTGAGCTGCGGGTCGACGGTCATCGAAGAGGTGGTGGCGGTTTCCGGCGAGCCGCCATGGGTGTCCGGCTCAAAGTGATGGGCCCAGCTTAAACACCGGGCTCCGCGCTGCCCGAGTCGATAAATCCGGGTGGCGCGGAGCCAGGCTGACGACGGACCATCGGTCCTTGGGGCATTAGCCCATGTGGATGACACCGAGGAGCATGCCTGAAGCAAGCATGACCAAGGAGACCACCAACGCGCGCCACAGCACCTTCTTGTGGTGATCGCCCAAGTCCACACGAGAGAGCGACACCAGCAGCAGGATGGCTGGAACGAGCGGAGACTGCATGTGCACTGGCTGACCGGTGATGGAGGCACGAGCCATATCCACCGCTGGAACACCGAAGTGCGCGCCGGCTTCAGCGAGAACTGGCAAGACACCGAAGTAGAAGGCGTCGTTGCTCATCAGGAAGGTGGCAGGAATCGAGATCAGGCCGGTCAGCACCGCCATGTAGGGGCCCATGGAGGAAGGAATGACATCCACCAGCCACTGGCTCATGGCATCAACCATGCCGGTGCCGGAGAGCACGCCGGTGAGCACTGCCGCAGCGAGCACCATGGAGACCACTGCAATGATTTCGCTGGAGTGCGAGGCAATCATCTTCACCTGGTCGGAGACCTTCGGGAAGTTGGCAATCAGCGCGATCGCGGTACCCACCATGAACAGGTATGGCAGCGGCATGACATCGACGACCAGCAGCACCATGATGGCGACGGTCAACGCAAGGTTGAAGTAGAACACCTTGGGGCGCAGGGTCTCGCGATCCGGATCCAGCACGGTGCCGTCCATGGTGGAGAATTCGGTGCCATCGCCCTTGCGGGCCACGGATTCCAGAACTGCCAGGTTGCCACCGGCAGGGGAGGTGCCGCCCGGGGTCTTTCCTCCGGTCGGGGTGGCAACGTTGCCGCCACCGAGCTCGGTGCCCCAGATTTCCGGACGCTCGCGCTGCAGGCGGCGGCGCTCGGAAACACCCATCTGCCATGCGAACAGGGCAATGACGATCAGGGCAATGCCCAGCGAAGGCAGCATCGGCACGAAGATTTCCGAAGCGTCCACACCCAGCGCCGCGGCGGCGCGGGCCGTTGGGCCGCCCCACGGAACGATGTTCAGGGTGCCGTTGGTCAGGCCGGCCACACAGGTCAGGACCACTGGGCTCATGCCCAGGCGCTGGTAGATCGGCAGCATGGCGGCGGTGACCACGATGAAGGTGGTCGATCCATCGCCATCCAGCGAGATGACCGCGGTGAGCAGCGCGGTGCCCATGACGACCTTGGCCGGGTCGTTGCCAACCAGTTTCTGGATGCCGGAGACCAGGCGGTCGAACAATCCGACATCGATCATGATGCCGAAATACATGATCGCGAACATCAGCAGGGCAGCGGTGCCGGACATGTCCTTGACTGCGTCCATGACCATATCGCCCAGGCCGAATCCGGCACCGGTGAACAGGCCGAAGATGGTCGGTACCAGAATCAATGCCAGCAAGGGCGTCATGCGCTTTGTCATGATCAGCACCATGAAGGTGGCGACCATGAGGAATCCGAGTGCAACAAGCATTGACCCGACCTCCATTTCAGTGTGAGTGAATCCTTTGGCCCCGCAAGCCGGGCGAGGCACTAATCCAAGGTACGTGGCGGTGCTCACTTTGCGCGTCTTGTGCTTATTGTTGAACGGTTATGTTCTTTGCCGTCTTTTTGCTCATTAAAATCATGAGCGTGCGAGGATGGGTTTATGCTGGGTGGCATGTTCCGTTCTGGCGCCGGCACCCGGCATTTCGCCTCCCGCATCATGCGACTGCAATTCCTTGTCGTAGGCGTCTTGATTGTCCTGGTTACCGCAGGAACGCTTTTCGCCAGCTATAACCGGGTGTATTCGAAAGCGGAGGACACTTCGCTGACCATCGCCCGCACCGTTGCGGTGCTGCCGGAAGTCGTCGAGCGGGTTTCACGCTACGCCCAGCAGGACAAGCTGGATCCGCAGGCACTCGCCGACGGCGATCTGCAACGTCTTGCTGATGCCGTCATCGAGCAGGAGCAAGCCTATTTCGTAGTGATCACCGAAGACCGCGGACTGCGCCTGAGCCATCCGAACCCCGAGGAACTGGGCAAGATGGTCTCCACCGACCCGGTCGCTTTGAAGGGCATCGAAGATGTTTCCCGGGAACACGGAACCCTGGGGGAATCGGTTCGCGCCAAGGTCCCGGTCTACAGCAGCGCTGGTGCCGTTGTCGGCGAGGTTTCCGTGGGCGTGACCACTGACTCCTTGACCGGGGCACTGCTCGGATCCTTCGCCTGGATTGTCTTGTTCGCGGCGCTCTCCGCGGCCCTGGCGGTATTTGCCGGGCGGGTGACCGTTCGACGCTTGAAACGCCAGACGCTGGGGCTGGAACCGGCCGAAATTGCCCAGCTGGTCAGGGATCAGCAGGCAGTGCTCTACGGTGTCACCGAAGGCGTCATGGGCATTGGCGCAGACAAGCGGATTACCGTGCGCAACAAGGCCGCCAGGCAGTTGCTGGGGCTGCCGCACCGCACCGAATTGGAAGATGTGGTGGGCCGCCACTTCGAATCCGCTGGCTTGGACCACCGGCTGGTCAAGGCGATCAAGGAATGCGACCCGGCACCTGTCCGTTTCGGAGCGAATGGCAACTCGCTCATTGCCCGCGTGACCAAGGTCGACCGTGACGGAGTGGATCTCGGGCTGGTCGTGCTGCTGCATGATGTCACCACGCTCGAAGCGCTGGGAACCAAGCTCGACGCGGTCCAGGACATGGCAGATGCCCTGCGCGCGCAGCGCCATGAATTCGCCAACCGCATGCATGCGGTTCTCGGCCTGATAAACCTGGGCAAGATTGAACAGGCCGAAGACTACCTGCGCGAGGTGATGGAAGCCGGGCCGAAGATCGCCCAGGTCCCCGGGCTGGAGGCTATCCAGGATGCCTACCTCGCGGCGTTCATCTCGGTGAAGGCCGTGCGCGCCCACGAGCTGGGCATCGAACTGCGGGTGTCTGGGCAATCCATGATCTTCGGCCATATTGCCTCGGCCCACGACGCCCAGGATGCCACTGCAGTCCTGGGCAATCTGCTGGACAACGCCTTCACTGCGGCTCTTCGCACGGACGCAGAACCCTGGGTGGAGATAGACCTGCTGTCGGAGGGGAGCACCTTGCACATTGCCGTGGCCGATTCAGGACCCGGCATCACCACTGACGAGGATATCTTCGCACGGGACGTCAGCACCGGATCCCACCTGGGCAATGAGCATGGTCAAGGCGTAGGGCTGCCGCTGATCAAGCGGCTGGCCCAAGCCCGCAGCGGGGATGTCTGGATCGCCGACCGCGGAACAGATGGATCCGGTGCAGTTTTTGCAGCACGATTGCCGGCGGTTCTGGTTGAGCCGGCCAGTTCAGTCAACCACTACAGTGAAGGAGCGCAACTTTGAGCGAGAACAGCAGCGGACATTTTCGGGTGCTGATCGTTGATGACGATTTCCGGGTCGGCGAGCTGCATGCGGAAATGGTCAATGCCATCCCCGGGTTCCAGGCTTTGGAACCTGTGCAGGATCCGCGCGTGGTCCCCAAACTGGTGCAGAGCCTGAAACCCGATTTGGTCCTGCTGGACCTCTACCTGCCGCATGTGAGCGGAATCGAGCTGCTGAGAGAACTCGATGTCGATGCGATCATGATCTCCGCGGCGATTGAGCCGAAGAACATCGACAAGGCGCTGCGCTCAGGCGCGCTGGCCTTCATCATCAAGCCTTTCGATGCCAAGACCCTGGCTTCCAAGCTCAAAGGCTGGGCGCGCTACCGCCGCCAATTGGCCGGGACCGCGGAGTTCAACCAGCAGGGCGTGGACCGGTTGTACCGGTCGCTCCAAGGCGGCGAGGAATCCAGTGCGTCAGTGGCCGCCGCCCCGACCGAGCATGCAGTGCTTTCCTGCGTGAAGGAAGCGGCCGAACCGATGAGCGTTGCCGAGGTTGCAGAAGCGGTGGGGGTTGCCCGTGCGACAGCGCAACGCTATTTGGCGGCGCTGGTGGCCAACGAATCCCTGGAGCTCCAGCTTGGATACGGAACCCGTGGCCGACCTGAACACCGATACGTGGCACGTTAGCGAAGGCACCCTAGGTGGCGTCCCAGACCCGGCGATAGAAAGAGATCTTCCGCTCATCCGGTTCGATGCCGTAGCCCGCGTAGACGTACTGTTCGAAACCAGGCCCGTAGTTCCACTCGGTGCTCCACGCGGCAATGGCCAGATCTGCCCAGCGGTCTGCGAGTCCCAGCATGCCCAAATCCACATGCGCGCTGAATTCATGGTCGTCGGTGATGATCGTGTTTGGCAGGCACGCATCGCCATGGCACACCACAAGATCCAGTTCCGGGGCGTTGTCGAGAAACTCGGCCTGCTGATCGGCTGGCAGATGCTGAATACGGGATTCCAGATCCCAGTCGAAAGGGCATGCTCCAATGGGCAAGGCATCGTGCATTTGCCGCAGTCCGTGGCCGACAGCTTGGGCTGAACGCGCAGGGTCGCTTTTGCCCAGGCTGCTGGCTGCGCTGTGCCCGTGCAATGCGGCGGTGATGAGCAGCTGGCCGTCAGCCTGTTCTTCGCAGGAGAGCACTTCTGGGACTCGAATGAATTTACCTGCCCATTTCATGCGCTGGGCTTCAGCCCTCAGATCGCCTTCCGCTTCCGGAGGGCATCCCGGTGACCACTTGGCGAAGCGTATCTGTTCGCCCGAGCCGATGCGGTAGGTGACTCCGCCAAGCGCATTTTGCCAGATACCCTCGATTTCTGCAGGACCAGCTGCTGCGCGCACCGCTGGGGGAACAGGATGATCCGCCGAGGGCGGGCCAGAAATCACTCGCGTTGAACTCATTGTCCAAGTCTGCCAGCAATTGGCGTTCCGGTGGCAGGCGGGAGGAACGCCAAGCGGCTTGCAAATTCGCGCAGGCGCGCTCGCTCGTGCACAGCCATTGGATTGCCAGGAATTAATTTCTTCTTGTGTTCATCTTGTCTCAAGGAAACGGCTGATCAAGTCGTGAACACTGAGGCGCATGACTGATATTTCGCGTCGCAAATTGCTCACCGGTGCTCTCGGTGCCAGCGCCCTGACCTTGGTCGGGCCGACGGGAGCAGCGCTGGCTTCCGGCAGCCCCCGCCTCGTGCGTTCCCGACTTGGCCTGACCAGCGGGTTTTCCATGGGTGATGTCTCCACCAGCAATGCCGTGCTCTGGGCCCGCAGCTCGGGCGAAGGCCGCTTGCGTGCTCAACTGCGCGCGGTAGACGAGACCGGAGAAATCATCCGTGGCCGTGGATCATTCGCCAGGACTCTGCGCGGCGCCTACGCCCGCGAGGCCACCGACTTCACCGCAAAGATCAATGCCCAGCATCTGCCTGCCGGAACCCGCTTCGCAGTCACCATCGGTTTTGAGGACGACAACGGAACCCTTGGCGAGACGCAGGATGGCTGGTTCAGCACCGCACCTGTACTGACCGGTCGCCGTAATCATGACGCCTCCCGAGCCCAAAGCTTCGTCTGGTCCGGCGACACCGCTGGCCAGGGCTGGGGCATCAATGAAGAGATCGGCGGCATGCGCGCCTACGCGGCCATGCATGCGACCAAGCCGGATTTCTTTGTGCACAGCGGCGACACCATCTACGCCGATGGCCCGATCGCCGCAGAGGTCGTGGAACCTGATGGCCAGATCTGGCGCAACCTGGTCACCGAGGAAGTCTCCAAGGTGGCCGAAACCTTGGACGAGTACCGCGGACGGCACCGCTACAACCTGATGGACCGCAACGTGCGGGCCATGTATTCCGAAGTTCCGGTGATTGCCCAGTGGGATGACCACGAGACCCACAACAACTGGTGGCCCGGCGAAATCATCGAAGATGAGCGCTACACCGTGCGCGATGTCAATACCTTGGCAGCTCGCGGACGCCAGGCCTGGCAGGAATACCAGCCCATCGCCGACCCGCGCGCCATGCGCTCAGGCACTGGTTTCGAGGCGGCTCGAATTTACCGCAAGATCTCCCGCGGCCCTGCGCTTGACCTGTTCGCGTTGGACATGCGCAGCTACAAGTCGGAGAACACCGCTGGAATGGAAGTGAAGTCCACATCCATTCTCGGCGAAGAACAGCTGAATTGGCTGGTGGATTCCCTGGCCAATTCCAAGGCCACCTGGAAGGTCATTCTCAATGACCTTCCGCTGGGCATCATCGTTCCAGATGGCAAAGCCCAGGAATCAATTTCCAACGCTGACCACGGGGCACCGCTGGGCCGCGAGCTGGAATTGGCCCGGTTGCTCAAGGCGATCAAGGACCGCGGCATCAAGAACGTCGTTTTCCTGACTGCCGATGTCCACTACTGCGCAGCCCACCACTACTCGCCCGAACGCGCGGCATTCCGCGAGTTCAATGAGTTCTGGGAATTCGTGGCCGGGCCAGTGAATGCCGGTTCCTTCGGGCCGAACCAGATGGACGGCACTTTCGGGCCGCGTGTGGACTTCTCGCTCGCAGGCACCACGAACCAGTCGCCGCGCGATGGCAAGGGCCAGTTCTTCGGCCACGTCGATCTTGACGAGCAGGACCTGTTCACCGTCACGCTGCGCAATGGGCTGGGCGACATCGTCTACACCAAGACGCTGGAACCGGCCAAATAGAAACCAAAATGAAGAACGCCTGCGAAACAGGAATTGTTTCGCAGGCGTTCTTCGCTTGGCTAATCAGCGCTTAGCGTCCGGTGCCGCCGTAGACGGTGGCTTCCACATCGGTATCGAGGTCGAATGCGGTGTGGATTGCGCGTACTGCGTCATTGAGCTTGTCGGCATCGGTGACCACCGAGATGCGGATTTCGGAGGTCGAGATCATGTCCACGTTCACGCCTGCGCGGTGCAGCGCTTCGAAGAAGGTGAAGGACACGCCTGGGTTCGAGCGCATGCCTGCACCGATCAGCGAGAGCTTGCCTACCTCGTCATTGTGCTCGATATCCTCGAAGCCGATTTCCGGCTTTGCGGTGTTCAGCGCTTCGAGCACATGCTTGGTTTCGGTCATCGGCAGGGTGAAGGAGATATCGGTGGCACCAGAGCCGCGGGTCGAGATGTTCTGCACAATCATGTCGATATTGGCTTGCGCAGCGGCGATCACACCGAAAATCTGTGCGGCCTTGCCCGGAATGTCAGGTACGCCAATGATGGTGACCTTGGCTTCGGAGTGGTCGTGGGCGACACCTGAGATGATTGGCTGTTCCAAGGGTTCTCCCTCTTGAATTTTGATTTTGTCTTCGGGATCCGGGAGCACCCAGGTGCCCTCGTTGGTGCTGAATGAGGAGCGCACGTGCAGCGGCACGCCGAAGCGGCGGGCGTATTCAACGCAGCGCAGGTGCAAGATCTTCGAGCCGCTGGCGGCCATTTCCAGCATTTCCTCGCTGGTGATCTTCTCGATCTTCTTTGCCGAGGAGACCACGCGTGGGTCGGCGGTGTAGACGCCGTCCACATCGGTGTAGATCTCGCAGACATCGGCGCCCAGAGCCGCGGCCAGTGCCACGGCAGTGGTGTCCGAGCCGCCACGGCCCATGGTGGTGATGTTCTTGGATTCCTTGCTCATGCCCTGGAATCCAGCGACGATGGCAACGAATCCGCGGTCGATGGCCCGGCGCACCCGCTGCGGGGAGACCTCCATGATGCGGGCCTTGCCGTGGGTTGAATCGGTGATCAGGCCTGCCTGCGAGCCGGTGAATGATGCGGCCTGCTCGCCGAACTGGTTGATGGCCATTGCCAGCAGCGACATCGAGATGCGTTCACCGGCGGAGAGCAGCATGTCCATTTCGCGGGCAGGTGCATCATCGGTGAGCTGGCCTGCCAGATCCAGCAGGTCATCGGTGGTGTCGCCCATTGCGGAAACAACGACGACGACGTCATGGCCCTTGGACTTGGTATCAATAATTCGGCGCGCTACACGCTTGATGCCGTCGGCATCTGAAACGGAAGAACCGCCAAATTTTTGAACAATTAGGCCCATGGGCACTCACTCCACCTGTTGAAAGCTGTGCCTCGCCGCCGGTGGTTGCTGATAGAACTTTGGCGTGAGGCATCTACCAGATAAATATTGTGACAGCTACGAGGTGCCATGTCCTAGTTGGGGCGGTAACCATTGGTCATATTGCCTAGAAACCCCAGTGTGAGTTGTCGAAAAGCGCTGGCTATCCCTTGAATTCAGCCAAAATTTGTCGCCAAAAGCTCTTCCATTCAGACACCTGCTCAGGTGTTTCAGCCTTAGTGATGTTTATGGCTACCGAGGATTTTTCTCCCTTGAGCCCAATGTCTACCTGTGCCTTGGTGCCATCGCTGAAGTCCGCCCGCCAGTAGCGCCAGCGCTCGGAACCGCTGGTGCGTGCAGGTTCGGATAGTTCGTTCCCGTTGAATTCCTTGCGGTCTTTCACGCAGGCGACCCAGCGCTCCAGTGCCGTATCCAAATCGGCATCGATGGTGCTGCTGACCGAGCCCTGGAAGGTGCCGTCCTGGGCTTGGCCAGGTACGCGCCTTCCGATGTGCTGCTCATAGGCCACCGCGACGGATTGGGCCCACCATTCTGGATTTTCGACTGCTGCGGGAATGCCGGTGATGGCCAGTTCGGCCATCTCCTTATGCGTCATCTCGTCGGCTCCGCCGGCACGCAGTTTGGCGCACCACTGGTCCCACTCGATGCCGGTGGCATTGGCGATGGCTGACGTGTTGCTGCTTTTGATTGCCATGAGCTCAGTCTACGACCCGCTTAGAGCTGCCGGTACTCGGAGGCAATGCGCCGGGCCCAGAGAAGCCTCTGGCTTTCATCACGGTCCTTCATCAGTGGAAGCAGCATCTGCACCTGTTCGCTCTGCTTCAAGTCGCGCAGGCCGGCGGCGTCCATCATGCCTGCCCATTCGCCCATGCTTGAACCGGTGTGGTCTTCGATTTTCTCTGCTCTGCTCAAGGATTCGCTCATGTGCATGAACGTAGCAACCCGAAACGACAGGATGGCTGCTGCACACTTCAGCGCGGAGGAATGCCCCTGCAAGCAAGGGAGTATAAGCTTCTCTGGCCGGTCTTCTCGGTATTTCCGAGAAGACCGGCCAGAGGGCGAAGCGAACTACAGGGACTGGATTTCCAAGTTCAAGCGACTGAGTAGATCGATGAGTTTCGACAGATCCTCGTCGTCCCAACCGGTCATCCGCGCGCGCAGTTCCGTGCGCCATCCTTGGAAGGTTTCATGCCACCGTTCTTCCGCAAGATCGGTAGGCAGGAGGTGGGACACCCGACGGTCTTCCGGATCGACTTCACGCTTGACCAATTCCAGTTGTTCCAGCTTCGTGATCATGCGCGACAGCGAGGCTTTGTCAACCAGCAGCCTTTCGCAGATTTCGGACTGGGTGATGCGCTGGCTGCGCAGAATCATGCCCAGAACCGGAAGGTGGCCCGGGGTGAGACGGCTTTCGAGCCGGGTGGCCAGTTCCCGCTTGGCCCGCGCCGTCAGCGCGATCAGCGAGAACAGCTCTTGTTCGGCACTTGCGGACAGATCGGGGCGTTCTGCCACCGGGGCGTCGCCAGCTTTGCTAGGAACCTGCACTGGATCTCCTAGCTGCCAGCTGGCTCTTCTGCCTTGCCTGCACCGTTGTCCTCAGCGTCCAGATCCTGCATGCGCTCGCTTGCGGTCTGGGTCTTCAGTGACTGGTTGGGGATCAGGCAGACAGCCACGACGACAATCAGCGACAGCGGAGCGGCAATGGCGAACAGCGAAGGCACTGCATTGCCGTAGATGGACTCGAAGATCACGCGGACCGGTTCAGGCATCGCTGCCACCGAAGGCAGGTTTCCGGATCCCAGAGCCGCGGTCAGTTCCTTGGCCTGGTCGCCCAGGGAGGCCAGGGCGGCGGCCAAATCGGACTGGCGGTCGGCGATCATGCTCGGCACGGTAGTCGCCAGTACGGCGCCCAGTCCCGCGGTACCTGCAGTTCCGCCGAGGGTGCGGAAGAAGTTCACGGCCGAGGAAGCTACGCCCAGTTCCTTGACGTGGACCGAGTTCTGCACCACCAGCACCATGTTCTGCATGACCAGGCCCATGCCGGCGCCGAGGATGAACATGTAGGCAGCGACCAGCGCATAGTTGGTGTCGTAGTGGATGGTTCCCAGCAGGAACAAGCCGATGACAACCAGCACAGAACCGGTGACGACCAGCGCCTTCCACTTGCCGGTGCGCGAGATCACCGCACCGCCGATGGTGGAGATGACCAGCAAGCCGCCCATCAGCGGGAAGGTCATCAGGCCGGCCATGGTCGCGCTCGCGCCGCGGGCCATGATCATGTACTGGCTGAGGAACACCGAGGTGCCGAACATCGAAACACCAATGGCCAACGAGGCGATGACAGCGAAGGTGAAGGTGCGGTTCTTGAACAGGCCCAGGCTCAGCAACGGCTCCGAGGCCTTGGTCTCAACCAGGATGAACAATGCCAGCAGGACTACCGCACCGGCGATCATCATGTAGCTGGTCGCCGAGGCCCACTCGAACTGGGAGCCGCCCAGCGACATCCAGATCAGCAGCAGCGAGACGCCGGCGGAAAGCAGGACGATGCCCCAGTAGTCGATCTTGACCTTGCGCTTGGCAATGGCGGGCAGATGCAAGGTGCGCTGGATCAGGATGACCGCAGCGATGGCGAAAGGCAAAGCGATGAAGAAGTTCCAGCGCCAGTTGATGGCGTCGGTAACGAAGCCGCCGATCAACGGGCCGCCCACGGTGGCAACGGCCATCACAGCGCCGAACAGGCCCATGTACTTGCCGCGTTCGCGAGGGGAGAGGAAGTCGGCCATGACAATCTGTGCCAGGGCGCCAACGCCACCGCCGGCCAGTCCCTGGACCACGCGCATGGCGATCAGGAAGCTGGTGTCCTGCGAGAAGCCCGCCGCGGCCGAGGCCAGGACGAAGATGGATAGCGAGATCTGCAGCAGCAGCTTGCGGTTGCCGAGGTCGGCGAGCTTGCCCCAGATTGGGGTGGCGATGGTGGTCGCCAGCAGCGTGGCGGTGACGACCCAGGTGTAGGAGGTCTGGCTGCCGTTGAGATCCGAAACGATCAGCGGCAGCGAGCTGGAAACAACGGTGTTGGCCAAGATGGAGACGAACATGCCCATCAAAATGCCCGTGAGGGCAGTGAGGATTTCGCGGTGAGTCATCTTGGGCTTGGCGACCGGTGCGGTTGCGGTCATGAAAGCTCCAAAAAATAGGGTCAGGCGTGGAAAGCCTGAATGGTTGATTGATGTCAACTATACGACGATAGTTGATCTTTATCAACTAAGCGTGTTTCGCCGCACATCGCGCTGCAGGAATAGAAAAATGCCCTGCACTCATGCCGGTAAACCGGTCGAATGCAGGGCGTTCAAAAACTGCGGGAATTAGTGGCTGCGGCGGCTGTCCATCTCGGGAACAACTGGATGCGACGGCGCGTCGCCGGTGTCGCCCGTGTCGCTGGCAACGCGCAGCAGGCGCGGCTCGGAAAGCTGCGCCTTCGGCTTTTCTGCGGCATCCCCAGCTTCTGCCTGCGGTGCTTCCTGCTCGGATTCCTGCTTCTCTGCCTTGAGCCGGGCCGGGCCGGGTGCGGTGCGACCGGCAGCCCGGCGTCCTTCGAAGGCGCGGGCCAAGGTCACTTCATCGGCGTATTCCAGATCGCCGCCCACCGGCAGGCCGGAAGCCAGACGGGTAATGCGGATGCCCAGGGGAGCCAGCGCGCGCACCAGGTACACGGCGGTGGCTTCGCCTTCGAGATTCGGGTCGGTGGCCAGGATCAGCTCGGTGATCGAGTCATCGGCCAAGCGGGTTACCAGCTCACGGATGTGCAGCTGTTCCGGGCCAATCCCTGCCAGCGGATTGATAGAACCGCCGAGCACGTGGTACTTGCCGGAGAACGCCCGGGTACGTTCAATGGCCAGGACGTCCTTGGACTCCTCCACGATGCAGATCATGGTGCCATCGCGGCGCTCATCGCGGCAAATGGCGCAGGTGTCCTGCTCCGAGATGTTGAAGCAGATCTCGCAGAATTTCACCTTGTCCTTGACCAGCTGGATCGAGGCGGCGAGCCGGGTCATGTCCTCGGCATCGGCATCGAGAATGTGGAAAGCAATGCGCTGAGCCGACTTCGGGCCGATGCCAGGCAAGCGACCGAGCTCGTCGATCAATTCCTGTACAGCACCTTCGTACACGTGCGCCTACTTTCTAGCTTGCTTCACTACCTTGAAATTGTTCCGTGGTACACCTTAGTGTCTCACTCCGACAGCTCGCCGTGGTGCCGGCTACAAGCTGCGTTTGATTTCCACTACATTCCCGTTCACGTCGCGCTGCTCGATGACCATCCCGCCAAGCAGGCGCTCCACGGCTGGAACGCCGATCAGTGCAGAGTCCTCGACCTCGATGTCATCGTCGCTGGGGACGAACTCCTCCGGATCCTGCACCGGGGCAGGATCGGGAGCCGATGCCGGGCCGCCCCAGCCGCGTGCCGACTGGGCAGGCGCTGGCGCGCTTGGTGCGTTCTTCGCCTGGTTCATCAGCTGCTGGTACCGGCTCATGCGGCCCGTGCTTGCCGGTGCCGATGCAGCGGGGGCTGGTTCAGGATCCGCCTGCGGAGCACCCCAGCGCGGTGCCGTCTCCGGAGCGGGTGCCGGGGCTGCTGGCGAAGGCGCCGGTGCAACCGGCTCCGGGCGGGGCTGCTCCTGCTCGCGTGGGCGAACCTGAGGCTGTGCAGGGGCGGGCGCAGGCTCCGGAACCGATCGCTCTGGAGCTTGCGGAGCCGGCTGCTCTGGTGCAGCAACCGCCAGATTCTCGAAGGAATCGGTGGTGCTGTCCGGGTGCAACGGAGTCGAAGACACCGGGCGCGCAATATTCGGAAATCCGCCTTCGGCCTGGCGCGCTGCCATGCCGGCAGTCATCCGGGGCTTGGGGGCTACCGGAGGCCCGTCGAAACTGCGTGGCGCACTGGTTGCCGGGGCGGGCGCCACCGGCTCTGGCTGGGAAGCCGGGGCCGGGGACTGCTGCTGCGGCTGAACCTGCGGTGCCGCCGGGGCGGGGCCATCCGGCGAATAGTACGGGTCATCCGAGAGCGGCGGCTCGTCGAAATACGGCTCTTCCGCGGGTGGCGGAACGTCATCGTAGGAGCTGGCGTACCCGTCATGGGCGCGTGGTGCAGGTGCGGCTGGTGCCGAGCTCTGCACCGCCGAGGCAGGACGCTGCTGCGGTGCCGGAGCGGCAGCTTGGGCCCGTGCTGCGGCGCGCGCAGCAGCCCCAGCAGAACTTACAGCCTTGGTGAACTTAGTTGGTGCTGGGGTTGGCGCCGGGATTGGCCGGCGCTCACCTTTTGGGGAACCACCACCATTGGGGTTGGATCCGCCTTCGGTCAGGACCACTTCGATTGGTGAACCTGCGACCTGGGAGAGGACTCCGGTCAATATATTCATCATGTCGGGCCGGTTGCGCAGATTCACGATGGGGCCAGTGTTGCTGAACGCCAAGGTAAGGGTACGGCCATCGAAGCCTGCCACGGAGCCATAGGTGGCGACCATGGAATGCAGGACACGCGAACTGCCCTGCAACTGCTGCAGGATCGTAGGCCAGGCCTGCTGAAACATCGCCACCGGCGAGCCGGCGCCCTGTGATGCTGGCTGCTGGCCCTGCGGGGTTCCGCCGGGCGCGCCGTGCTGAGGCTGCTGGGGAGACTGCGGCCGTTGTTGCTGTTGTGCTTGCTCGCGTTGTGCTTGTTCTTGTGCGGCGCGCTGTTGTGCTTCGCGTTCTGCTTGCTCGCGTTGTGCTTGTTCTTGTGCGGCGCGCTGTTGTGCTTCGCGTTCTGCTTGCTCGCGTTGTGCTTGTTCTTGCGTAGCACGCTGTTGTGCTTCGCGTTCATCCTGCTCGCGCTGGGCTTGTTCCTGCGTCGGATGGGCAGTGTTGCGCTGGGCATCCGTGCCAGTCTGGCTGGCCTCCGGCGCTTGTTGCGAGTGCTGCGGCTGGGCAGGCTGCGGTGCTTGGGCTGCGCGGTTGGCGGCAGCTCGACGTGCGAATTCGGCCATGGCAGGATTCTGCTTCACGTCATCGATGGAAACACCGGTGCCGAAGGACAAATCTTCACCGCTGGACGGATCAGGAACCAAGCTGAATGGTGCCACGCCTTCCGGACGGGCTGCCGGAATGCTCGGACCAGGTTGCACCTCGGTAGTCACCGAGCGGTTTTCGCCCTTTGGCCCCCAAGTTGCGCCCCAGTCAGCGGCTTCACCGGTGTTCAGGGAAGCTGCCGCACCAGGATCCAGCGGGGCATTTGGGTCATCATCAGCCGGCTGTGACTGTGGCTGTGGCTGCGACGGCATGGTCTGCTGCGGCTGCGCTTCCTGTGGGGCAGGAACCGGCCTTGAAGCCTGCTGCGGCTGCTCGGTGCGCTGAGCCTGAACTGGTTCTGTGTGCTGCGCAGGCTGCTGCATCGGTGTTGGAGCAGGGGAATCCTGCTCCTGCGGCTGAGCATGAGCCGACTGGACCTGTGGTGCCTGCTCTTCAGCCGGTTCCGGGGCCCCTCCGCGACGGGACTTGGCAGCGGCCAAGGCCTCGCGTACTGCGGCAGCGCCCTGACGCGCGGCGCCAGGATTCGGGGCAGCATTCGTTGAGGGTGCGGCACCCGCGGCATCGTCTTCATTAAGCGCAGGCAGTGCTCCACCGGTCATCGCATGGCGCTCCAGGCGATCCAGTCGCGCGGCGAACGAGCTGTCGGAGTTCTGCGAGCCTGGCAGCATCAAGCGCGCCGCCAGCAATTCCAAGTGCAGCCGAGGCGAGGTAGCGCCGGTCATCTCGCTCAGAGCCTTGTTGGTGACATCGGCCCATCGCGACAGTTCGCCTGCGCCGACCAGGCCCGCCTGCAAGTGCAGGGCTTCGAGCTGGTCTTCTGGCACGCCGCGCAAGATCTTCTCAAGGCCTTCGGGCATCGCCTTGGCAATGATCAGATCGCGGAAGCGCTCTAGCACATCTTCAACGAAGCGCCGAGGGTCCAGACCGGTCTGGATGATGCGGTCGATCGCACCGAACAGCCCGGCGCCATCGGATTCGTGCAATGACAAGGTGACCTCGTCGAGCAGCGTCGAGTGGGTATAGCCCAGCAGCGCAACCGCGGTCTCGTAGTCAAGGTTGCCATCGCGGGCGCCAGCGATCAGCTGATCCAGCACCGAGAGGGTATCGCGAACCGAACCGCCGCCAGCACGGATCACCAGTGGCAGTACGCCTTCGGCTACCGCGACGCTTTCGCGTTCGCAGAGCACCTGCAGGTACGCCAGCAGCGCCTCGGGTGGAACCAGGCGGAATGGGTAGTGGTGGGTACGCGAGCGGATGGTGCCAATGACCTTTTCCGGCTCGGTCGTCGCGAAGATGAACTTGATATGCGCCGGTGGTTCTTCAACGATCTTCAGCAGGGCGTTGAAGCCTGCCGCGGTGACCATATGGGCCTCATCGATGATGAAGATCTTGTAGCGGTCGCGGGTAGGCGCGAACGTTGCGCGCTCGCGCAGGTCGCGGGCATCATCGACGCCACCATGGCTGGCCGCATCGATCTCGATGACGTCCAGCGAACCTGGTCCGCCATTGGCCAGGTCCACGCAGCTTGGGCAGGTGCCGCAAGGAACCGGAGTCGGACCCTGCTCGCAGTTCAGGCAACGGGCAAGGATGCGGGCAGAGGTCGTCTTGCCACAGCCGCGCGGGCCGGAGAACAAGTACGCATGGTTGACGCGGTTCTTCTCCAGAGCCGTCATCAAGGGCGCAGTAACGTGCTCCTGCCCGATGACGTCGCCAAACGTATCGGGACGATATCTGCGATAAAGCGCTGTACTCACACCGGTTCCCTATCAGTTGCCTGATGCTCTGAGCATCAGCTGTTGGACAATATTCTCTGGTTCGACGATCCACGGCTCGCGTGGCAGATTCGCCGGATCGAAAGCTTCCAAGGCTGCCTGCAAATTTGTGCTGGGCAAGCCCAATGACTCTAGCAAAACCGCCACAACGTTGGCTGGATGCACACCTTGTTCGGTGATCTCTTCGAGTGTTACCGCGCCATCGCGCTTGGCCAGGCGCTGTCCCTTGGCATTCAGTGCAAGCGGGACGTGTGCATAGGATGGGATTGCGTGGCCCAGAAGCGTTGCCAGGTAGGCCTGACGTGGCGCAGAAGAGAGTAAATCATCTCCGCGTACGACCTGGTCGATGCCTGAGAAATCATCATCGACGACAACCGCAAGATTGTAGGCTGGTGCGCCGTCGTTGCGCACCAGGACAAAATCATCAACCGCGCCGGTGTAGTCGCCGAATAGTTCATCGTGAACAGAAAATTCGTTCACTTCTGAACGCAGGCGCAAGGCGGCCGGACGGTTCTGCGCTTTGGCCGAGCGCTCGCTGGCGCTCAGATTGCGGCAGGTTCCCGGGTAGGCACCGGGCGCAGCATGCGGAGCGCTTCCGGCTTCGGCAATATCCTTGCGCGAGCAGTAGCATTCGTAGACCAGACCGCGCGCTTTGAGCCGCTCAACGGCTTCAAGATATATCGGAAGGCGGTCGGACTGGCGGAGCATGTCACCGTCGAAGTCAATGCCTAAGGACGCTAGCTCGGCAATCTGGGTGGCTTCGGCGCCGGAACGAACACGGTCCAGGTCCTCAATGCGCAATAGGAATTCGCGTTGCGTGGAGCGGGCGAAAAGCCAGGCGAGAATTGCCGTGCGCAAATTGCCAAGATGGAGCGGCCCCGAAGGGCTAGGGGCGAAACGGCCAGCGCCCACGTGGACTCCATTCGGCTTGCGTAAGAAAGTAAAAGACCCCTCATGCACCTGCCAGAGCCCATCTACCCTTGCTACCTTCCGGTCCTGGGGGAGTTCAACAGGATGACACCACACGAGGGGTCACCCAAAATACTACCTGAGGTTGGCGCTTGGATAAAATCGGAAGGCGTGCGCTTGATCTCAACTGGCCAATCCTGAGCAGGATTGCTGTTAGTTCTCAGGCGGTGCTTTCTTCAGGCGGTTCTAGCCAGCCAAGCACGCGGCGAACACGGTCATTGAGTTCGATGGTTGGCAGCATGGGCGTTTGCTCTTTCTCGAAATCGAAGTTCTGCACGCTGGTGACGCTGCCGGGAAGCTCGACGCAGATCATGCCGTTGGGGGAGCGCCAGTTCACCGAACCGTCCGGAAGGTATGTCGCCTGCCACCCCAGCACATGCTTGAACATCTGATGCCGCTTGCACAATAGATGAGTGTTGCTCCGGGTGGTATGCCCGCCCTTGGCCCATGCCTCGATATGGTCTATCTCAGCTGATTCGGCTGGCCGATTGCATCCTGGGAATCTGCAAACCACATCCCGGCTCCGCAGCAGATCACGCAGTGCCTTCGACGGACGGTACTTTTCGCGGCCGACGTCTATGGCCGCCCCGGACCAGGGATCGGTGAGCACCTTGATGAAAGACGGTGCATCCTTGGCAATCAGCAGTGCCGTCCCCACGGGGATGGGTCCGTAGCCTTCGAGATCCGCCAATGCGCGTTTAGGATCAGCGAGCATTTCCAAGGCAGGAATCGTGACAGCGACACGGGCTTTCAGCGGGGTCCCTTCGGTTGCCGGCCAGCCATCGAGCAAGGCATCGCAAATAATATCCAGCCGTCGTTGCTGTTCGGTCCGGTGATCATCTGGATCAGCGTTGCGTACTGCATGCCAATTGACGGTATTGATGATGGCCAATGCTTTTTCTGCTGGCAGGTGGAGTTGGATGACGCTCATGCCATTGGCCTCGTGCCAATAGATGACCTTGCGGTCCTCTGCACTTTTCTTGTGGCGTTCTTCGATCGGCTTGGGGTGCAGGCGTTCATGCATTTTCCGAGCGCGTTGGGCAACTGCGCAGTCGGTGGCCTGCCGAGCTATCGGCAGCAAGGTTTGCTGCATTAGCTGCACATCCTCGGGTGCAAGATCTTGGGAGTGCTTGACGATCTCTTGCGCGGATCTAGTCGTGATCTCGCCGACGCTCAGCGCGTCCAGGATATCTGGGCAAAGGTGGCGCAGTCCTTCGGCAAAGAATAATTTGTCCTGGACTTTCCTTTCTGAGGATCGCAGGGCCACCGCTGCCTCGGCGACAAAAGATGAACGGATCAGTGATTCATCGGAACGATTGACACCGTAGAAACATGCGGATTGATCTTCAACTGGCTCTTCAATGTCCTCAGGATCACCCAGCAGAGATTCTTGGGACCCCTGGCTGACTGTCTCGGCAACCAAATATTCGTAGCTATCGGCCAATATTGCTGCCTCGGCAGCATCGAGCATGCTGTGCAACCGTGCAATGGCCTTCAGTCGTTCCAGCCCTTGGGCGGAACTTGAGACCGGTGGCTGCTCGTAAAGTCGTGTGGCGGTGGCGGCAATCTGGGTAAAGAGATTGTCCTTATCCAGATTCGCTGCCCAAAGCCCGTCAATTCCGGGGATGTACCTTGTCCCCGGAGGGCTAATGGGCAGCCGCCGAGGATCATCTTCCCTGTGAAATGCCTCTCTTTTACTCATGCTTACAGTATTGATCTGTTCAAACTGCGGTTTTCAAAGAAAGAACCGAGGTGGTGAAAAGGTGAAAAACCACCGAATTTCTGGGGTTTGGCACCCTGGAGATGCGCCGGGAATCGTCGGGGCAGTGCTCGATTCGTGATTGAGCGAGAATTTAGATATGCTGGATCCTGCTCCTCGGAGCAAACTGAGGAGGATTCGCCTAGCGGCCTATGGCGCACGCCTGGAACGCGTGTTGGGTTAACGCCCTCAGGGGTTCAAATCCCCTATCCTCCGCCAATTTTAATGTCTCGGGACATCGTACGAACGATGTCCCGAGACATTATTTTTTTTAGCTTGCCGGCATTGCCAGAATCTGAGGGGTAGTATCCGTGGCAACTGTTCAGCAATCTCTCGACAAGGTATGACTATGGCAAGTGTATTGAGCGAAATCGCTGTCGACTGCGCCACCCCGATGCTGGTGGCCAAGTTCTGGTGCGAAGCACTGGACTTCGAGGTGCTGAAAGAAGAAGCCGGATTGGTCAGCATTGGATCCGAAGCTCAAGGCGAGCACGGGCTGAAGCTGACGTTCGCTCAAGTGCCTGAAGCCAAGAGCATCAAGAATCGCCTCCATCTGGATTTGCGTCCTCAAGGCTCCAGTCAGCTAGAAGAGGTCGACCGTCTCCTTGCCTTGGGGGCCAGCTATGCCGACGTGAGCCAGCAAGAGGACGAGAGCTGGATCGTGATGGCTGATCCTGAGGGAAATGAATTCTGCGTGCTTTCAAGCCTCGAATGAGTAAGCCGCTTTAAAAACCTGTGGCGCCGGGCCGGCAATTTCTCACCGGCTCGACGCCAACAGGATTCGAAGTTGGGCTCCTGATCCCCGCAGGAGCTCGATGCCTAGGCGCTCTTGCGCCCCTTGGCCAGCTCCGGGTAGTGGATGGCCGCGGTCTGCGGGTGGGCTCGCAGCCAGCCCTTGAGCACGTTTGCGCCATAGGAAGCCAGCATTGGATTCTCTGGATCATCGGAAATGCCACGGGCGTCGGCAGCCAGCTCGGCGGGCAGCTCGACTTTGTCGATCACTGCATCCAGGCGAGGAGAGTAGAAGAATGGCACCGAATAGCGGTCTACACCGGCCGGAGGAGCAATGACGCGGTGGATGGTGGCCATCAGGTAGCCATTGGTGGCCACTTCAAGCATTTCCCCGAGGTTCACTACCAGAGCACCTGGGGTAGGCGGCACCTCGATCCATTCTTCCTGGCCGTAGGGCTGCACCTGCAGGCCTCCAACCTGGTCCTGCAGCAGCAGAGTGACGAAGCCGTAGTCCGCGTGCAGTCCAACGCCCTGGTTGCCCGACTCCGGGACAACGTCGCCCGAAACGTAGTGCACCAGCTTGCCCATCCATGACGGGGTATCGGCAAATGGCTCGTCAAAGTGGTCTTCGGGCAGACCCAGGCCTACGGCGATGGCTGAAAGCAGCTCGTGGCCGGTCTTGTTCATCAGTTCAGCCCATGCCATGGCGCGCTCTTCGAGCTGGGGGAAGTCTGTAGGGAACTGGTTAGGGCCCTGTAGGTTCAAATACGGCTTGTCCTCGGGAACGACGCTCAGCGTCTCGCGTTCCGGTCCGTAGTCAATCTGCTCGCGGGCGTCGGCGCGGCCGCGGGTGATTTCCGTGCCCATGCGGGTGTAGCCGCGGAACTGGGCGCTGTTGCGGTTATCGAGGTTGATCTTCTGCTCGACCGGCTTGCGGAAGAATTCTGCGATGGTATCGAGCAGTTCCTGGTCCTGTCCGGCGTACGCGCCGTAGCCGACGATCTGGAAGAATCCGACGCGGTGTGCCGCATCGCGAAGCGCGGTTACGAATTCCTCGTTGAAGGAGCCGTCAGCATTGCGCGCGGTAGAAATATCGAGCAGTGGGATCTCGGTGACTACGTTTTTCATAAACCTAGAGTGCACCTTATGACGCGATTGTTACTAGCTAAAGTTACGCCCGGTTCCCCCACGTTTCCCGCAGCGTAACAATCCTTGCATTTTCCCATTGCGTGCCCGATTATACGCATTCGCTTGTATTATATTCCCGGCATTCGCGAGCCGAGCCCGGGTACTCCCGGCCAGCCCGCACCGTCTTCGGAACCGGTGTCTCCGGCAACCTCGAACCACTCGCTGATCTGTAAATATGTGGCTCGCAAGAGTTTGTCCGTATGCTTGAATAGTGATTTTTCGAGCGGTCGGTGAGGGTCGGCCATACCCAGACCACGGCTATTCGTCGACGCGTGCTTGGAGCGGGCTTCCGCCTCAGCAGGTGAAGTTGGCCGAGCTGGTCACCACCAAAGCGACCCTGGATCTTGAAACATTGCTCTCCGAGGATTCCACCTTCTACGGCGACCTGTTCCCGCACGTGGTGCGCTATCGGGGCGTGTTGTATCTGGAAGACGGGATGCACCGTGCGCTGCGTTCGGCGCTTCATCATCGCTCCGTAATACACGCGCGCGTATTGGATCTGGACGCCAGTTAGATAAGCTAGCGCCACGAGGATGACGATGAGGTTTCCTTCAGGCCAGCGGCTGCCGAAGGCTGACCAGAGCAAGGTGGAATGATGCGTGATCGCGATGATCCGGGGCAATGGCACGGTGCGCATATTGTCGACGAGCAGGAATTGAGTTTCAGCTCGGATGGACAGGCAAAGAAGCGTGCCCGCAGGCGCCAGAATATTGTTTTCTCCGTGATGGCCCTGCTGGTGATCGCGGTACTGGTCTGCGCCATGCTGGTTTTCAATGGAACGCTGAAACTGGGTGCCGAGCCCGCCGCGGTCGAAAGCCCGGAGCCAAGCGCGGGAAAAATCGAAAACCCCAGCTGCCCGGCCATCGATTTCAAGTACCAGAAGCCTGCAGAAGTAGAAATACGCGTGCTGAATACGACCAGCATTCCGGGGCTTGCCGGCGACACCGCAGAGGCGCTGGAAAAGCGCGGCTTCAAGATTTCCTCGCTGACTTCCGGGTGGAAGTCGCTCTCTGATACCGCCGGCGCGGTCATTGCCGGACCTGATGGCTATGCCCAGGCATACACTGTGCAGCGCCAGATCCCCGGCATCGTATTCATCTACGACGAGACGAAGTGGGGAAGCCGGGTGGATCTGGCACTGGGGGAGAAGTTCGAAGGACTGGAAAAAGAACGCAAGCTCGATACTTCGGCTGGCAAGCTCGTCTGCGCTGAATAGCCCGCTACCGGGTCTGTACGTTTCCGGAGTGGACCTGGGTCAGCGCATTCGCGAAGACCTCGGCTGGCTGCGCGCCGGAAATGCCGTACTTCCCATCGATGATGAAGAAGGGGACGCCACTGATTCCCAGCTCGCGGGCCTGGGCGATATCTGCGTTGACTTCCTCGGCATAGGCGCCGGAAGCCAGATCTGCGCGAAGCTCGGCGGTATCCAAGCCTAGCGATCCAGCCAGTTGGATAAGGGTTTCCTCATCCCCGGTGTCCAGGCCTTTTTCGAAGTGCGCGGACAGCAGCGATTCCTTCATTTCACCTCCAGCGCCATGCTGCTTGGCGTATTCCAGGACGCGTAGCGCGGTGAAGGAATTAGCGACCTTCAGATTGGCGAAGTCGTAGTCCAGGCCTTCGCCAGCTGCCTGATCGGTGACATGATCAAGCATTTGGGACACCTGTTCCTGCCCCAAGCCCTTCATCTTGGAGAGGTATTCGGCCTCGCTGCCGTCATAGTTCTCTGGCAGGCTTGGATCCAGCTGGTACGAATGCCAGTAGACATCCACGTTCTGGGAGTATTCGAACGCTTCGACGCCCCGCTCGAAGCGGCGCTTGCCGATGAAGCACCATGGGCAGGCAATGTCGGAGAAAATATCCACGCGGATGCGCTTGTCTTCCAGGGATGGGGCAGCAGTATTTTCGCTCATGCTTGAGGTAACAACTTTTGCTCCCCGGGCATTCCGCATCCGGGGTCGCCGACCCGGGGGAGAGATAATTAGAACGCTCCTATGGAACCGGGATAACTGCGGTGGCGAGAGAAAGCGAGACAGTTGGCAAAGAATCTTCGTTGGCGGGGAATCCTTTTCGCCGGGACGATTACAGCGATGGCAGGGTTCGTCGATGGTGTCGGATTCGTGCACTTCGGCGGCTACTTCCTGTACTTCATGTCAGGCAACTCCACACGTTCCTCCGTGGCTCTGATGACAGGGGATTTTGCCGGATGGGCTCTTGCGATGTCTCTGGTCGGCTGCTTCGTTGGAGGCGTCATCCTTGCAACCTTGATGACCTTCAGGCTGGAGAGGCTGCGCCGTCCGGTGGCCATGTATTTCAGTGCGGTACTGCTGCTCGCTGCGGCCGTTTCGAGTCATAGCCTGCCACAGCTGACGGCGTTGCTGCTGGCTGCCGCCATGGGTGTGGTCAATGTTTCCTACACCCGTTCGGGCGAGGTTGCCTTGGGCCTGACATATATGACCGGAACATTGGTCAAGCTCGGCCAGGCGTTGGGCGGAGCAATCATCGGGTTGGCCACCGGATCGGATCGTGGCGGCTACCGTCTGCTCTGGATACGTTACGCATTGCTGTGGCTGATGATCACCGTGGGTTCCCTGGGTGGCGTCCTGGCCTATCTCCGGCTGGGCCTAGGCAGCTTGTGGATCGTTGCCGGCGGCATGCTTGCTTGGGCCAGCCTGGCGCTAATCCAGGAGCTACGCATTTCCAAAGGCCGGGATGCTTCTCCAGAACCCCGGAACGGTTCCTTGACCGAGATCGAATAAGAAGACAAAAAAGTGCTTGGCTTCGCTATATGCGAAGCCAAGCATATTTTATTACTCGGTGGTTAGCCCAGCAGTGAGTCGCTGTCCTGCTTGACCGGCGCGGCTGGGCGAACCAGCAGCTTGAAAAGCACGGCCAGGAGCACGAGCCAGGCGATACCGGTGTACAGGGCTACGCGTGTAGCCGGGCTCAGAGCCAGGAGCACAACGACGAAGACCATGAAGACCAATGCGATCCATGCGGCTATGGTGCCGCCTGGCACAGCATATTCGCGGGCTACATCCGGTCCGCGGCCCGCAGAGGCTTCCTTGCGCCGCATCGACAGGTACGAGGTCAGGATCATGATCCACACCCAGACGGTGGCGAAGGTTGCGATGGAAGCGATGATGGTGAAGAGCGCTTCGGGCAGCAAGGCGTTCAGCACCACGCCGACCAGCAGCACGATAGCCATGATGACGACCGTCATCCACGGCACGCCGTTGCGGGAAATTCGGCCGAAGGACTTCGGGGCGTGGCCGATTTCGGACATGGCGAAGAGCATGCGTCCAGCGCCAAAGGTATCGGCGTTGATCGCCGAGACGGCCGCGGTGATCACGACGGCATTGAGCACGTGGGCCGCTGCGGGGATGCCCAGTCCGTCGAAAATCTGCACGAATGGAGATGCCGAGCCGTCGATCTGGCGCCAGTCGAAAAGCATCATGACCACTGCCAGCGAAGCTACGTAGAAGAGCAGGATGCGCCACGGTACGGTGTTGATGGCAGCCGGAACCGACTTGGCCGGATCGTCAGCCTCGCCCGCGGTGATGCCGATGGTTTCAATGCCGCCGAAGGCGAACATCACCACGGAGAAGGACAGCAGCAGGCCCACGAAGCCATTGGGGAACAGGGTGCCGGCGCTCATCAGGGTGGCGAGGCCGGTAGCGGTTTCGGTCTCAGGAGAATTGAAGCCGAAGATGATCAGCGCCGCGCCGCCAATGATCATCGCGATAATCGCGGTCACCTTGACGATGGCCAGCCAGAATTCGGTTTCGCCGAAGACCTTCACCTTCATCAGGTTGATCGCGGCGATCAGCAAGACGATGGCCAGGACCCAGATCCACTGCGCGACCTGCGGGAACCAGAATCCCATGTAGATGCCGAACGCGGTAACATCAGCAATTGCGACAATGGCCATCTCGAAGGCGAAGGTCCACCCGGTGACAAAGCCTGCGAAGCGGCCAAGGTAGCGCGAAGCGTAGTGAGCGAAGGATCCGGACACCGGATGCTTGACAGCCATCTCGCCCATGGCGCGCATCACGATGAAAACGGCAGCGCCGCCAATCATGTACGCGAAGAGAACGGCAGGGCCAGCAGCCTGGATGGCAGAAGAGGAGCCGTAGAAAAGACCCGTTCCGATAGCTGAGCCGAGGGCCATGAAGCGGATATGGCGGGCAGTCAGCCCGCGGGCGAGAGACGCCTTTATTTCGTTCACGATAGTAATGCTCGGATCCTGTAAGGGGTGCGTTCGATGGGGCGAGCCCGTGCAAATGGCAGGGCGCAACCGTGAAAATCTTATGTGTTCCCAGGATTTTTGACGCACTTAAGTGTTTCAGATCTATCGTGAGCTTTGCCACCAGCCAGTACACGGGCCACTGGACAGGGTGGAAGAATGGAGCTCATGAAACTTGGATTCGTCCGCCACGGACAGACGCAATGGAATCTCGAAGGCCGCTTGCAGGGTTCCAGTGACATCCCCTTGAACGACACCGGGCGCGCCCAGGCCCGCGAGGCCGTCTCCGTGCTGGAGCCAGGCCAGTGGGATGCCATTGTCTCCTCGCCGCTGTCCCGTGCGCGCGAGACCGCGCAGATCATCGCCGACGGGCTTGGTCTTGAATTGGGCCCGGGCTATGACTTGCTGATCGAGCGCGACTACGCGCAGGGCGAGGGCATGGTGGAAACCGAGGCGCTGGCTCTTTGGCCGGATAAGCACGGCGGCGGAATCGAGCCGCTGGATTCGGTGGTCGAACGCGGATTGCGCGCCATCGAGCAGATTGCCGCCGACTACCCTGGCAAGAACGTCGCGGTGATCTGCCACGGCACCATTATCCGCTACACGCTCTCGCACTTCGCCGGCTACAAGCTGGACACCATCCGCAATGGCTCGGTAGCAATCATTGGCAATGAGTCCGGGTCCTGGCAGCTGGAACTGGTCAACGACCAGGTGCCCAACCGGGTAGCGGGCTAGGCCATGCTAGCTGCCGGAAGGAAGGATCCGGCGGATTGCGGAGGCCAGCTGCGAATCCCGTTGGCGGTTCTTGACCACCGCCAGCCATGAACCCAGCGCCATGTAGGCCTTGGAGCGGATCTTCGGCGACGAGAGGAACACGTCGTGTAGCGCGCCGGGCAGGCGCACCAGATGCAGTTCCCGGCCCAGGTCAATGCTGCGCTGGGCGACGACCTGCACATTCAGTGCCACATCGGCACGGGTAGCGGTGTCATGCCAGCGGGGCAGCAGGTAGTCTTCCGCCGAGAGCATCACCAGCGTGGGGATTTGCAGGTCCAAGCCCTTCTTCACCTTGGCTTGCGCTGCGAAGACCGCAGAAATGAAACCTGCGGTGAGCTTGAAGCCGTTGGCTGGACGCCAGCCCAGGTCGTAGTCCCATTCCCCGGAGAACTGGCTGGAGACGGTGCGGGTGTAGAATCCGGGGTCCACGGTGGGCAACAGGCGGTGCGGGTTCCGGTTGCTGGCAGCCTGGACGATCCGGGCCAACGCGGTGCGCCCGATCTCGCTGGCCTGGAATTCCAGCCACGGGCTGTTCAACGCCAGCGCATCGACCTTCTGCGGGTTGGCTGCCGCATACAGCGATGCGCTGAGCCCGCCGGTGGAATGAGCGAGCAACACGAAGCGGGTTCCCGGATGCGCGCTGGAAATGATCCGATGGGCCGCGTCGAACTCCTCGAAGTACTCTTCCAGATCGGTGGTGAAGCCGGGGCTGCTGTGCTCGGCGATGCCCGTGGCCCGGTCCACGGGCAGGTTCCGCCCATAGTGGCGCAGGTCCAGGGCGTAGAAATCCGCGCCGGCTTCGGAAAGGAACTTGGCCAGCTCGGACTGGAAGAAGTAGTCGGACCAGCCATGCACATAGAGCACCGCGATTCCGCGCAACGGAGGCGGCCAGCGCAGCGATCTGCGCGGACGGTGCCTGACCAGAGTCGCGGTGGAACCATCGGACATCGGCAGCGGCCGTTGCGAGAAATCCTCGCCAAGCAGGTCTGGCTGCCACAGGTCCTCGGCCGGGTTCTTGAACTGGAAGGCCATGGGTAAAGCGTATCCACTTTTGCGCACGAAAAACGGCATTCACCAGTTGGAGTGGCTACCAACTGATGAATGCCGTTTCCCGCGGCCGGTGTTCAGGGACGACTGTTTCTTGCCGGCCAGGTCTGGCGGTTGCCTAGCCTGCCATTTCCAAGGTGCGCGCTGGTGCGTCCAGGTAGCGCAGGTAGGCGTTCTTGGTCAGGAAGGTCGGGAAGTCGTCGCGCAGTGCGCAAGCCTCGAAGATCTCCACGGCTTCCTCGAAACGGTCGCCTTCGAAGCGCTCCAAGGAATCCATGGTTTCCTCCGTCAGTTCCTGCACCCAGCGGCGGGTGATGATCTCGCCCTCGTCGGTGATTGCCGACTGGTGGATCCACTGCCACAGCTGCGAACGGGAGATCTCCGCGGTGGCGGCATCTTCCATCAGGTTGCGCAGGGCCACCGCGCCATTGCCGCGCAGCCAGGACTCGATGTAGCGGATGCCGATCTCGATATTGTCGCGGATGCCGCGTTCGGTGATCTTGCCGGTCACGCTTTCCACGTTCAGCAGGGCAGCACCCGACACCTCCACATCTTCGCGGGTGCGCTGCAACTGGTTGGGGTTCTCGCCCAGCACCTCGTCGTACACCTCGCGGGCCACCGGCACCAGGTCCGGATGGGCCACCCAGGAGCCGTCGAAGCCGTCAGCGGCTTCGCGGGCCTTGTCCTCGCGGACCTTGCCGAAGGCCATCTCGTTGATCGAGGCGTCCTTGCGGTTCGGAACGAAAGCGCTCATCCCGCCAATGGCCGAAGCGCCGCGGCGGTGGCATGCACGCACCAGCTGCTCGGTGTAGGCCCGCATGAACGGTGCGGTCATGGTGACGGTGTCGCGATCCGGGAAGACGAAGCGCGGTCCGCGGGAACGGAAGTTCTTGATGATCGAGAAGATGTAGTCCCAGCGTCCTGCATTCAGCCCCGAGGAGTGCTCGCGCAGCTCGTAGAGGATTTCCTCCATCTCGAAGGCTGCGGTGATGGTCTCGATCAGCACGGTGGCACGGATGGTGCCGCGATCGATATCCATCAGGTCCTGGGCCAGGTTGAACACGTCGTTCCACAACCGCGCCTCCAGGTGGTTCTCCAGCTTCGGCAGGTAGTAGTACGGACCGCGTCCGGCGGCCAGCAGGCGCTTGGCGTTGTGGAAGAAGTGCAGTCCGAAGTCCACCAGCGCACCGGACATCGGGGTGCCGGCAACCAGCAGGTGCTTCTCCGGCAGGTGCCAGCCGCGAGGGCGGACGACGATGGTCGGGAGCTGCTTCAAGTCGTAGGTGTTCAGCTTGTACTCGCGGCCATCAGGTGCGGTGAAGTCCAGTTCCTGATCCAGCACGCGGATCAGGTTGACCTGGTTCTTGATGACGTTTTGCCAGGTCGGCGAGGATGCGTCCTCCATGTCGGCCAGCCAGACCTTGGCGCCGGAGTTCAGCGCGTTGATGACCATCTTGCGTTCGATCGGGCCGGTGATTTCCACCCGGCGGTCTTCCAGCCCCGGTGCAATCGGGGCCACCTGCCATGATTCATCATCGCGGATTGCGCGGGTCTCGTCCAGGAATTTCGGATCGCGGCCGTTGGCAATGCGGGCCCGGTTGACCTGGCGGCGCTGCATCAGTTCGGCACGGCGCGGTTCGAATGCGGTGTGCAGGGCCGAAAGGAAGTCCAGGGCTTCGCTGGTCAGGATCTGCTCCTGGTAGCGAACGGGGGTAGCGGTAATGGTGATGTTGTTCAGGGTGATGGGGGAGTTCATGGCAGCGTCCTTAAAAACTTGTAAATGGTGTTGGTGCTAGCCGGCGCCTTTGCCGGCTAGCACCATCGACCCATCAGGGTCTAATGGAATTGGCCTTCTTCGGTGGATCCCACTAGGGCCAGGGTGGAGGCGTTGGGATTCAGCGCCGTGGAGATTGCATCGAAGTAGCCGGTGCCGACTTCGCGCTGGTGCTTGGTGGCGGTGTAGCCGGCGGCCTCGGAGGCGAATTCGCGTTCCTGCAGCTCGACATAGGCGCTCATGCCGTCCTTCGCGTAGCCCTGGGCCAGGTCGAACATCGAGTGGTTCAATGCGTGGAAGCCGGCCAGGGTGATGAACTGGAAGCTGAAGCCCATGGCACCGAGTTCGCGCTGGAACTTGGCGATGGTTGCGTCGTCCAGGTGCTTCTTCCAGTTGAACGATGGCGAGCAGTTGTAGGAAAGCATCTGGTCCGGGAAGTCCTTCTTGACCGCTTCGGCGAACTTGCGGGCCAGCTCCAGGTCAGGGGTGCCGGTTTCCATCCAGATCAGATCCGAATACGGTGCGTAGGCCTTGGCGCGGGCGATGCATGGCTCGATGCCGTTGCGGACCTTGTAGAAGCCTTCGGGGGTGCGCTCGCCGGTGATGAATTTCTGGTCGCGCTCGTCGACATCCGAGGTGATCAGTGTTGCCGCTTCGGCGTCGGTGCGGGCGATGACCACCGAAGGGGTGCCAGCCACATCGGCAGCCAGGCGGGCTGCGTTCAGGGTGCGGATGTGCTGCTGGGTCGGGATCAGCACCTTGCCGCCGAGGTGGCCGCACTTCTTTTCGGATGCCAGCTGGTCTTCCCAGTGGACGCCCGAGGCGCCGGCGGTGATCATGGATTTCATCAGCTCGTAGGCGTTCAGCGGGCCGCCGAAGCCGGCTTCCGCGTCGGCGACGATCGGGACCATCCAGTCCTCGACGGTCTGGATGCCTTCGGAGAATTCGATCTGGTCGGCACGCTGCAAGGCGTTGTTGATGCGGCGGACAACCTGCGGCACCGAGTTCGCCGGGTACAGCGACTGGTCCGGGTAGGTCTGGCCCGAGAGGTTGGCATCTGCTGCCACCTGCCAGCCCGAAAGATAGATGGCTCGCAGGCCGGCTTTGACCTGCTGCACTGCCTGGTTGCCGGTCAGTGCGCCCAATGCGTTGGTGTAGCCGCCGGTAGGGGTTTCCTCGGTGAGCTGCTTCCACAGCTTCTCGGATCCGCGCTTGGCCAGGGTGTGCTCTTCCTGGACCCGGCCCTGGAGCTTTACAACGTCTGCGGCGCTGTAATCGCGGGTGACGCCGGCCCAGCGGGGGTTGTTTTCCCAGTCGGTTTCGATGGCTGCGATGCGGTTGTCGATCGAGGTTTCGTTGGTGTTCTCGGTAGTCATTGCCTTGGCTCCTTCGCACAAGCTGCGGGTTCATGTTGATCGGAAGGTGATCTTGTGAACTTCTTCGTGACAACTACTTTTCCGCAGGGGCAAGGGGTTCACCAGAGGTTTTTTGAATTAAGATTTGCGGTTCTTCGCGAAAATGAAAATTTTTGTGTTCTTGCGGTGCTTGTGAGCCAAAACATGGAAAATTAGTGAAAGTGACCGATTCGGCTGCGAAGAAGAATGAAATTTAACTCAAACCTCGGGCAGCTGAAGGGTGAAGGGCCTCTCAAAACGGACCTTCGCAGAAGCCCGCGAATCGCCGCTGAGCTGGCATTTCCGGTAATCCGCAGGTGCTGGCTCGCCCATTGGGTCGCCGTGAAACGAGCCAGGAAACGTGAAATGTCCGAGTTTCGGACGGGTCGCGGTCGCTGCCAGGTGAACGACCGGGATTGCTGTTATGCACGGGCATCGCTGGCCGGAACTGCGAATGGCGGGGCGCGAAGATCTACGGATCTTGCGAAAACGGAGGCGAGCGCCGGAATAGGCTAAGGCTGGTCGAAAGAGGCTACGGCCATGAAACCGCGGCCAGAGATGCGTGGTTCAGCGGCATCGGAGCCTACGACGGTGTCGCGCAGATTCAGCTGCTGTTCGTTGTCGCCGAGCAAGAGCTTGGCGGAACCTTGAACCAAGATGCCCAGCTGCCCGTCAAAGAGGTACTGCTCGCGTTTCTTGGACAGTTCCACAATGCGAACGGTGGCCCGCACCTGCGCCGGTTCGGCAGCCACGTGGACGATGAGCAATTCCTCGGTGGGCTGGCTCGTCTCGACGGGATTGCCGGTGTCGAACTTCAGGGGACGCAGCGGTTCTAGTCCGTGCTGGTGCCCATCAACTTCCAGTTGCGCGAAGTCGCCGGCGATCAAGGTGAATACTTGAGCCGAAAGCGCCGGTGTGAAGCTTGCGGCTTTCTCTATGGAACGAATCGACAGCTGCCAGGTGGCTTCGTGCAGGCTGCTGGGCTGCAAAGTTCCGTCCTGCGCCAAGGTGCCGCTGGCAATGAGCCGGACCTGGCCCAGCTCCCACTGCTTCTTGGTGCTCTGCGCCAATTCGAGGATGGAACCTGGTGCTAGAGATGCCTGTGCTTCGCTCATAGGATGAGTCTACTTGCCGGCGATCATGCGAAGCTGTTCAACCAATTGAGGTGTGGGTATCGAGGCATCAAGGATGATCCAGCCGTGATGTTGCGCCAGGCGGAGGTATTCAGCTCGGCTCGCTTCAAGGTACTCCAAGCTTTCTTCATCTGTGCCGCGGGTATTGATTCGCTTGAAGGCAAGGTGGGGATCCACATCGAGCAGGACAATTCTCGCCTCCTCGGTACTTTTCCGGGCAAGCCAGGGCAGGAGCAATCCGTCAGGATGTCCACGCAGGCGCCGCAGCACCAGCTGGCAATAAAGGTGGCGGTCCATCACACTGAGCCCGGGGGAATGCGCGGCAATGAACGTGTTGCGTGCAACGTTGAAGCAGCGGATGGACGTTTCGAGGAAATCCTGGGTGAACGTCGGGAAGGTGATTCCCGCCGCGCGGGAGAATTTGGTCAGCCAGCTTCGGGCGGCGACGTTTGCGAGCTTGCGTGCTTGAATGCGTTCGTTGCGCAACTGATGCACCAGGGCGTCGATGCTGGTGCTCTTGCCTGCGCCATCGGTTCCGACGATGACCAATGTTTGGGGTGGGTCGTGGGCAGGGCTCGTGACGGGTAGCGGGCTGGTGGAAATTGCGTGCATGCTGCTCCTCGGAAAGCGTCTTTGAAGTTTCAACGTGTGTGCGGCAACGATGATTCCGCAGAACGGCTGTGTGTTTGATGAGAGAAGCTCGTCCCGGCATAAAAGAAGAACTGGAAAGTTTTGATGCCGAACTCAGGATGGGTCAAAGAATTACCGTCAAAAGCAGGAAGATCTGGTAAATTTCCTGGTCCTTGGCCTAATCTTGATATGTGACTGCAACCACATGGAATCGCTCAGTGAAATCAGCGGGCAACGACGCTGGCAGCGAAGATACGGAACTCGACTCCATCGCCCTAGGCCGGAGAATCCGTTTTCTGCGCAAAAGCAAGCAACTGACCTTGGATGATGTTTCGGCCCTGGTCGATACCGCGCCGAGCCAACTGTCGTTGATTGAAAACGGAAAGCGCGAACCGAAGCTCTCTTTGCTCAAATCCTTGGCAGGCGCTTTGGGAGTCGGTGTCGATGATCTTCTGGGGACCGAACCGCCATCGCGACGCGCTGCCTTGGAGATCGAATTGGAACGTGCCCAGCGCGGCCCCTTGTACGCTTCCTTGGGATTGCCGACTGTGCGCGTTGGCGCACGCCTGCCGATGGATGTTCTCGAGTCGTTGGTGGGTTTGCAGAATGAATTGGAACGCCGTTTGAATGAGCAGGCCGCTACCCCTGAGGAAGCGCGGCGGGCCAATACCGCGTTGCGCCATGAGATGCGCCAGCGCAATAACTACTACAAGGACATTGAGCAGGAAGCCGCCAAGGTCCTCGCGGCAGTTGGGCACGATGCAGGCCCGCTCTCGCATCATCGAGCAGCGGATATTGCCGAGCATCTGGGATTCAGCCTGCGTTTCGTGGGCAATCTTCCGCATTCCACGCGTTCGGTGACTGATCAGAAGAACAAGCGCATCTACCTGACCCAGACCAACCGCTCGGAACATGATCCCCGCTCGGTGCTGTTGCAGGCGCTAGGGCATCATGTATTGGGGCATAAGCCGCCAACCGATTATTTCGATTTCCTCTCGCAGCGCGTGGCGACCAATTATTTTGCAGCGGCATTGATGATGCCGGAGAAGTCCACGGTGGAGTACCTGCGGCGCGCCAAAGACAATCGTGAATTGGCCGTCGAGGATCTGCGCGATGCCTTCGCCGTGTCCTATGAGTCCGCGGCCCACCGCTTCACCAACCTTGCCACCGAGCATCTGGGAATGACTTGTCACTTCCAGAAAGTCCACGAATCAGGCATTCTGCATAAGGCCTATGAAAATGATCGGGTGAATTTCCCGGCCGACCACACCGGTGCCATTGAAGGGCAGACCATCTGCCGCTATTGGACAAGCCGAGTGGTGTTCGAGCAGATGGACAAGTTCCGCTCCTTCGAGCAGTACACCGATACCGTCAATGGAACCTTCTGGTGCACCGCACGCACCGAGCGCCACTCTTCGGGACTGTATTCATTATCCATTGGCGTGCCTTTTGAACACGTGAAGTGGTTCCGGGGACGCGATACCAAGGAACGCTGCCAGTCCACCTGCCCAGACGAGAATTGCTGCCGCCGACCACCTGCCGACCTGTCCAGCCAATGGTTCGGCAATGCGTGGCCTGCAACGCGTGCCAATACGCACCTGCTGGCGGCCATGCCGACCGGTGCCTTTCCCGGCGTGGATGAAACCGAGGTCTATCGATTCCTGGAAAAGCAGGTGGACTAGGTCTGCTGGGCTAAGCGGCGTGCTTGGCGATGAAGTCGAGAGCAGCCTCGGCTAGCCATGCGCCGTCCTGGGCGACAGTGCGGCCGGAACGGGCGACCTTGAAGGAATGGTTGCCACCTTCGAACCATGAAAGTTCGCTGTGCGAGTTCAGCTTGCTGACCACGTTCTCCATCTTTTCGGGGTTGGCAAACGGATCACGGGTGCCTTCGAGGAAGAGCATCGGCACTTCAAGCGGGTAAAGGTGCTCATCGCGCAGCTTCTCTTCCTTCTTCGGCGCATGCAACGGGTAACCCAGGAAGATCAAGCCTGCCGATGGCATGCCCTCGGCAACTGCAAGCGAGGCGATGCGTCCGCCGAAGGACTTTCCTGCAGTGAAGATGGGCAGGCCCTCAGCAAGGTCTTCTTCCACCCAACGGTGGACTTGGTGCCAAACTGCAACCGCAACGGGAGCCTTGTCCGGAAACTTCTTTCCGGCATCCATGTAGGGGAAGTTGAAACGCAGGACGCTGGCACCGAGATTCGCAACGGCTAGCGCAAAGCCAGCCATGAAGTCGTGATCCTTGCCGGCACCGGAACCGTGAGCGAGCACCACAACAGCTTTCGCATTCTGTGCGCGGTCCCAGAGGGCACTGAGCTCGATCTCGTCAAAGGGGATGGAAAATTCCTGCGTCATGGTTTCCAGCCTATCGGCTCGATAGGTGGCGGATGATTGTCGGGAAACCAGAGGTACTAATTAATGGCCCTCGAGATCGTCTCTGTATGAGTATCAGCACCGTTTCTGGCGATGACGGTCAGTTTCTCGACCTTCTCGCCTTGAGCGGCCTTTTGGTTGATTCTGATACTCATATTTGAACCTACGAACACTGAAGCGGGAATGTCGTATTCACCATCGATCCATGGACCGTCTTCAAGGGTGACGACGAGTTCACCGAAAGCAGGAGACTCTACCTTCTCAACGTAGCCATGCGGATCGGTTGGCAAGCAATTGCGATACCCCTCGAGTTCGGTGATTTCGCTGTGGCAGAAGGATTCGTACGTATCATTCATGGAGTCGAGCCACTGCACATACTTTTCCTCGGCCCATGCTTTTCGATCCTTGGGATCAGCCCCGGTTCGTGCACGCGTGTAAGTTCCGGAATGCTTGCCATTCTCTGTCGCGAAAGTGACGGACTCGAGCTCTGGCGAAGCCTCGCCGACGCTCTCGAACATGATGAGTCCCATTGTGCGCAACTCATCCTCATTGGTTTCGTAGCTTTGCGGCATTTGAGTGCCAAATTCCATGCTGTTGTCCAAGAAGATATTGATGACGCCGGGGGATGGAGACTCCCAAGAAGCCATTAGATTGTAGGGATACAAAAACCCTTTTGTGGACTTGATACCGGAGTTTTCTTTCCACATCTCAATCTTGGAATCTGCCCAGGCTTGTCCTGAATTAACGTTGGCGTCGGCTTCAGCGACGGTAGCAGGACTGGTTTCAGCAGATTCAGCAGTTTCACTAAATGCTGCCGTGGGTTTCGCAGCTGGACTGGATTCAGCGACCGCAGATACCGTCGAATCAGCGGGCGCTGCTTGCTCAGGAGCGGCGCTGCACCCTGCTGCAAGCAAAGCCAACGATGATAGGGCAATCACCGACCTGGCGCGCATGAATAACTCCACACAAGTGATGAACGGCCAGTCTATATAGGCCAGGCCACGAGGAGCGATCTGTTAAGAGAATTTGGCGAAGAGCCGGATGACGCCGGGACGGAAGTCCGACCCCTCGGTGAGTCCCATGGATTCGTAGAAAGCCCGTTGCCCGGGTTTGTCATCGGTGATCAGGACCAGCTGGCGAACATGCTCATACTTCGCTTGAACGGCGGAGAACAAAGCGCGGCCTACGCCGGAGCGATGCGCAGACGGGCGCACCAGGATGTCCTGGACATAGCAGATGGTGGCGTTATCGGAGACCACACGCACAAGACCGACGAGCTGGTGTTCGTCATCGTAGGCATAGATCGCGCAGGCTGAATTCTTCAGGCCTTCGAAAAGCACCTCTGGCTGGTCTGTGTAAGCGCTCCAGCCGACCGAGTTGTAGAGCGAGAGCACTTCTTCTCCGGAAGGCACCTTGGTGGTAGAGAGTTCCATCGAGTCCTTTTACTGCTGAGGGGAAACCGGAACGATTTCGGCCTTGCTAAGCAACGGATGCTTGACCAGTTCTGCTTCCAATGTATGGATAATGGCCTGGGCGGAGTTGCCGTTATAGACGAATACCGGGCCATCGTGACGGTAGTAGACATCCTCGTGCCAACCGATGCTGCCGTGGCCCAAGGCATGCTGCAGGGCCCTGACGGTTGGCTCCAGATGCGCATCCGATTCGTCTGCGAGCCTGGTTCTCAGCAAAACGTACTCGCTGTCGCCTACGTCGGTGCACTGGTCATCGATGACGAACCAGGATCCCCGCCCCAGCCCGCTCTCGGTGAGCGAAGAGAGCATCTTGGCAAACACCTTCTTCGGATCGGAAGTGGTCACTTCGAGTTCAATGTCGCTGGAGATCGGTTCTTCGGCAGCGTCCAGCGTGGACTTGGCGTTGGTGATGGACCAGGAAGAATTGCATGCGGGCAGCAGCGTATCGATCAGGCCCGCCTCATGGTCTTTGCGCAGCCGTTCGAACATTGGCTGGGCAAAATGGCTGTGCACCCGGTGCGTTGAGGCTTCTGATGTTTTTCTGGCGAACAGCGACATGGCGTCAATCCTCGTGCGGGTCTGAAACGCAAAAGACGATGCCGTAGGGATCACGCAGTATGGTCCAGCCGAAAGAGGGATCGTCGGTGTGGTCCTCAACGCGGGTTGCGCCGGCGGCAACGAAACGGGCGACTTCCTGTTCACGGCTCGAGCCGGCTTCCAAATCCAGATGGACGCGATTCTTGCCTGCGGTTACCTCATCGACTTTCTGGAACCCCAGTCGCGCGCTGAAGCCAGGGACGCTGATCATCGTGAATCCCGGGTACTGGCCCAGATATTGCCCGCCCAAGACCGCCCTCCACCAGGCAGACGCTGACCGTTCATCAAGGGCATCGAGGGTAATCATTCCAATGTTCGCCATGCTGACAAAGGTACCGCCAGTCTCTCCGCTTAGCTAGAGGCCGCCTGCAATCCGCGGGTCGACGAGGCCAAATGCGGAAAAGCAAAAGGCGCTGGTTTGGCTGGGATTCCAGTCCCAGCCAAACCAGCGCCTGAACTGGCGACGCCGACTCAGCTATCGAAGTAGCTTGGCGCATGCTCGCTGTGGGCAGGTGGCGTCGGCAGGTCGACTTTCTTCTGCACCTTCAGCTTGTCCGCGACATAGTCCACCGACACAGTATCGCCAGCGGCAAGCGCATCGCTGATCAGCAGGTCCGCAATGGCATCTTGTACCTTGCGCTGCACCAGCCGGCGCAGCGGGCGGGCGCCAAACTCGGGATCGTAGCCTTCGCCAGCCAGCCACTGCACGGCAGCGTCGCTCACCTCCAGCTTCAGCTCCTGCTCTGCCAGCCGCGCCTCGGTCTCAGCGATGACCAGCTTGACGATCTGGCCGATTTCCGATGGCGAGAGCTTGGAGAACAGCAGCACCTCGTCCAGGCGGTTCAGGAACTCCGGACGCATGAACTCGCGGACCTTGCCCATGACCTTGGCGCGGATCTCGCCGTTTTCGCTGGCCGCATTCGCAGAAGTGAAGCCGAAGTTCCCTGCCTTGTTGGCCAGGTACTCTCCGCCGAGGTTGCTGGTCATGAGGATCAGCGTGTTGGAGAAATCGACGGTGCGGCCGGCCGAATCGGTCAACCGGCCGTCATCGAGCACCTGCAGCAGCACATTGAACACGTCCGGGTGGGCCTTCTCGATTTCATCGAGCAGGACGACCGAGTACGGGTTGCGGCGGATCTTCTCGGTGAGCTGGCCGGGCTCGTCGTGGCCAACGTAGCCCGGAGGCGCACCGATCAGGCGTGCCACGGTGTGCTTCTCCCCGTATTCGCTCATGTCGATGCGCACCAGCGAATCAGCCGAGCCGAACAGGTTTGCGGCCAGGGCCTTGGCCAGTTCGGTCTTGCCAACGCCGGTTGGGCCCAGGAACAGGAACGAGCCGATCGGCCGGCCGGCCGGGGACATGCCGGTGCGGTTTCGGCGTACGGCGCGTGCCACAGCGGCAACGGCATCGTGCTGGCCGATGACCGAGGCATGCAGCGAATCTTCCAGCGATGCCAGCCGCGCCTTGTCGTCGCCCGAGATGCGCGAGGTGGGAATGCCGGTGGAGCGGGAGATCACTTGCGAAATCTGCATTTCGTCCACCACACGGGTCACTTCGGCATCGCCGGATTCCTCGGCGGCCTTGATCCGCGCGGTCATTTCCGCGATGTGGTCGCGCCATGCGCCAGCTTCCTCGAAACGCTCCTCGCCGATGGCGCGCGACTTCTCGCGTTCGGCATCCACCAATTCGGCGCGCAAGGACTGAACGTCCTCGGCATCTCCAGCGGCGATGGAGCGGCGGGCGCCGGCGATGTCGATCAGGTCGATAGCCTTGTCCGGAAGCTGCCGGTCGCTCAGGTAGCGGGCAGAGAGCGTCACTGCGGCCTTGAGCGCTTCGGGGGTGTACTGCACCTGGTGGTGCTCCTCGTAGGATTCGCGCAGCCCTTCCAAGATGGCCAACGCGGTTTCCTCCGAGGGCTCGGCGACAGTGACCTTGCCGAAGCGCCGTGCCAGCGCGCTGTCCTTCTCCACCTTGCGGAACTCATCCAGCGTGGTGGCGCCGATCATGTGCAACTCGCCGCGCGCCAGGCGCGGCTTGAGGATATTCGCGGCATCCATGTTTCCGGACTCGCCGGAACCAGCACCGACCAGCAGGTGCATCTCATCGATGAACAGCAGCACCTGGCCTTCGGCAGCGGCTACTTCGTCGAGCAGGCCGGTCAGTCGCTGTTCGAAATCGCCGCGGTAGCGGGTGCCGGCGAGCATGCCCGGAAGGTCCACCGAGATCAGGGCCGCATTGCGCAGCTGCGCTGGAACCTCGTCGTCGATGATGGCTCGGGCCAGGCCTTCGGCAATGGCGGTCTTGCCCACGCCGGCCTCGCCGATCAGCACTGGGTTGTTCTTAGTGCGGCGGGCCAGGATCTCGATTACCTGGTCCAGTTCCTCTTTGCGGCCGATCACCGGATCGATCTGGCCGTCTGCTGCCAGCAAGGTCAGATCGGTTCCGTAGCGTTCGAGCATGGACACGTCGGACTCGGCATCGTTCTGGTTCTGGGCATCATTGCTGCCCCGCTGGGCCTGCTCCATGGCAGCTTGCTGCAGCGACTGTCCGGTGACGCCATGCTGGGCCAAGAGCTGGCTGACCGGCGATTCCGGATTGAAGACGAAGGCCAGGAAAAGGTGATCCGGGTCGATGTAGGTCGAGCCGTAGTTGCGGGCAACCTGATAGGCGTCAAAGAGGCTGCGCTGGGCTGCCGACGAGAGGCGGGACGGCTTCTCGTCCCGCTCCTGTGCCTTGGGCATGCGTGCGATGGCGTCGGCACTCAAAGCCTCGATGTCGATTCCCATGGCGGTCAGGTGCTCGCCAACTGGTTCGGTGCGCAGCAGAGCCATCAGCAGATGCAGCGAATCGATCTCGTCATGGCCGTGCTCTTGGGAAATCGCTGCCGCGGTGGCTACCGCTTCGTGGGTACGGGCAGAGAGCAGTCGCGTGATGTCGATGGGGCGCGCAGCTTGAGCTCGCGACGACAGGAACCGAGAGAGGAATTCCTCAAACGAGCCATCTGACGGTGCGCCGAAGAATGCTGGCAAGTGAGCCTCCTAATAGAAACTTGAGCGGTCTATGCTCATGTTCAACGCATACGGCGCGCAAATATTCCCGGACCAAGCGGGCGAGGTGCCAAAGTCGTTGACCTCACACAAATAGCAGGCAGCCAGCGGCTAGTCCTTCGGGATTTCGATGAGACCCATGCGGGCGGCGGCAACCAATGCCTGGACCCTGTCGCGAACATCCAGCTTAACGAAAATCTTGGCCATGTGGGTTTTAACTGTTGTCTCGGAAATAGCCAGAGTTCTTGAAATCTCGGTGTTGTTTAGCCCTCGGGCCAAGAGCTTTAAAATTTCGAATTCCCGATTGGTGATTCCCAGGTCGTAAGCAAGGTCTTGAATGTCCTGGGAATTGTCGCGGTAAGCCTCGCGAACGGCAGAAACGAGATCGGAAGAAACCGACGGGGAAATGGCTGCCGTTCCTTGATGAACGGCATGAACCGCGCGGATAATTTCATCCGGTTCAGAATCCTTGACCAAGTACCCACTGGCCCCAGCGGTCAGAACAGGAACCAGATACTCATCCGAAGAAAAGGCTGTAATAGCAAGCACTGATGGGCTGTCTTCAACGGATTTGATGGCTTTAGTAGCACTAACTCCATCCATAATTGGCATCTGCAAATCCATGAGCACAACGTCTATTTGATGGTCCTTGCAATACTCAACGGCGGCCCGCCCATTTTCAACAGAATTAACCGTTACAATTCCGCTATCTGTTGCTAGGATTGTGCCCAACGCATGACGAATAAGGGGTTCATCATCGACGATAAGAACCTTGATCTTTTCCATTTGATTCCTTTGATCGATGGCGAAGTCCCTGCAACGTCCTGCTCACCTGAAAGTATATAAGCAGACGTGATGGGAGTTTGTTATGAAAGGTCTTAAAATGCTGGCAATCGCCGCATTGGCACTGTCGCCTGTAGCAGTGGTTGCTGCTCCGGCCTCCGCTGCTCCGGCATCGGCCATTAACGGCGGTTCGGTTGCCACGCCTGCTGGTTGGGGCACGGATTTTGCTGATTGGTTCTGCCGGAACTATGGAGTGGCCTGCCCCTAAGGCATCGCCATTTGACTTGACTGACATCGCCGTGAATCATTCGGCATATGAATGAACGACTCAAAGGCACCCTGGCCAGGCTTTTCGCTGGCCGGGGTGTCATTGTCTGGGTAGGGATCGTAGTGCTGCTGGCCGTGTCCAGCAGCGAGGTCATCACCCTACTGCAAGATGGCCTGGCAGATTCGACGGACCGTTCCGTTCGAGGCACCCTGGTGGGCCTTGGGCTCTGCGTCATCCTCTTCCTAGGACTGCGCTGGACCGCTGCCTCTCTGGGCCTGTTCGTTGCCGTGGCATTCTTCTTCCTGGCTGATGGCGTGATGTTCTTCTGGGCCATCGTGTCCTTCATGGCGTTTTCAGCATTGGCGGCCACTGCTTCGGCGCGCAGCATCCGCGCCGCCTACTTGACCCTCTGCCTGGCGTGGGCCGTGCAATTCGCCTTCCAAGCGCATAACGACGCTGTGCTTCTGATCGCGATTGTGCCCTTGGCAGCCATGGCCTATGTCGTGACGCGAAGCATCTACTTGCTGCGAGAGAAGAATGCCGTTGCGCAACAGCAAATGCAAACCGTCGAAGAGCAGACTCGTCTTGCTGTCGACCGGGAGCGAAAGAATATCGCACGCGACCTGCACGACATTGTCGCGCATGACATTACGGTAGTGGCCATGCAGTCGAAAGCTGCGAAATTCGCCAACGATGGGCAGAAGGCTCTCGAAGCGCTCGATATCATCGCCAAGCTGAGTACTGAAACCTTGCATGACCTGCGCCTAATGCTCAATGTCCTGAGGGCTGACGGAACCATGGCTGATCCATTGTCACGCAGCAATGACAAGCCGGCTGCTACAACTGTTTATGCGCTTCAGGGTGTAGAACTTTTTGTCCAAAGGCTAAAGGATGCAAAATTCAAGGTGAGCTCCACCACGGATGAGAAAATTTCCGAATTGCCTCGTTCTGCCCAGGCTGCGATTTATCGGGTCATGCAAGAAGGTACAACGAATGTGATAAAGCACGGGGCTTTAGGCGCGAAGTGCACTTTCAACCTCACGGTCGTCGGAGCTGAAGCTGTTCTGGAAATTACTAATCAGATGGAGAATTCAGGCAAAAAGTCGACTGGGCTGCCGGAGGGCGGGACAGGGCTGATTGGCATGGGTGACAGGATGCGGGCATTCGGTGGAAAGTTTGCAACCAGTTCCGACAATGGCGTTTGGGCGCTGCGCGCAAGTATCCCATTCTGACTCCTGCCCTCCTACTAAAGTATGATTTCGGAATTTTGCAGGACGCGATAAGTTAGACATGTATCGGTGAAGACCGATCACCGAGAAGGTACTCGGTGGTGTTTTGCGAGTGGCATCACTGAGGATCCAAGGGTGATTAAAAGGTACGTTGCATTGCGTAAACGGACTGATCTTTCATCGGCGCTGTGCCCCCATCGCACGCCGCTGTCTGTCAGTAATGCAACGTACCTTTTATAACTTAACTCCAGCCCACAGTTCTGTGCGCTGACTCACATCTTGGCTTGGAATTGGCTTGAATGACGAGGCGTTGTGCCTAGGGAGAGAACTTCCCGTCTTGAAAGCGAGTGCGCATGAGCGTCCAGGCAGAAACCAACCTTTATGAATCGATGGCTATCGGCCAGGCAGCCGCAGATCAGCTTTTCTTCGAAGCCCGCAGTGCCAATTCGTTCAGTGATGAACCGGTGACCGACGACGTGCTGGACGCAATCTATGAGGCTATGAAAATGGGCCCGACCATGATGAACAATCAGCCGTTGCGCATCACCTGGATCAAGAGTCCTGAAGCGCGTCAGGCAGTAGCGAGCACCATGCCCGGAAGCAATGCCGCGAAGGCGCTTTCGGCACCTGCCTTGGCTGTCCTATCTTTCGATACCGAGTGGCACGAGGAATTCGCGAATTTCTTCCCCCATGCTCCGGAACGCAAGGAGATGTTCCAGGACGCTGGAGTCCGCACCGCAGTGGGTAGCAATAATGCGTGGCTGCAGGCTGGCTACTTCATCATGGCCGTCCGCGCAGTTGGTCTGGCAGCTGGCCCGATGGGAGGCTTTGACAGCAACGCGGTAGATGCCGCGATTAACGCAGACAACAACCACAAGTCCTTCCTGATCGTCAATGTTGGCAAGCCGGGCGAGAACCCATGGTTTGATCGCCTGCCACGGCACGATGCCGAGTTGGCGACGCGCAGCATCTGATCGATGCTTCAACGATGAAGGTGCGGGAACGTGATCGTTCCCGCACCTTCATCGTTTTTTGGAGCCCTAAGCCTGAGGGTCCGGTGCTTCTTCAGTGCCCTTCAATACGTGATCCGAAACCTTGGCCAGCGCGCGTTCCAGCGAAGAACGCAAGACAACGGGAACCGTGATCTCGTCGTTGATCTCGACAAGGCCTTCGCGTTCGAAAACCCGCAGCAGCGACTCGACCTGAGGGACCACCTCTTCGAGGCTGGCAATCAGGTGATGCTGCTCGGCGGGCAGGTCTTCTTCGGTTGGAACTTGCAACGCAAACTCGGCACGCGGCGGGGTTGATGATGCGGCATTGCTCAATACGCCGGCTACCATCTCGGCGATCTGCGCCTTGCCCGGCTCCTCCAAGGTGTTGATCAGGATATGCGAATAGAGAACCTCGGCAATCAGCTCCTTGACCAGGCGTGCGCCTTGCCCGCTGGATGCCAGCAGTGCATCGCTGAGCGACTCCGTGGGGGTCGCGTTCGGTGCCTCGTAGCGCAGCATGGCCGTGCCGATCAAGGCATCCCAATATGCCGACAGGCGTGGAACGTCGGCCAGCGATGAAACAATCGTGCCGTCTTCCGGCTCCCACTGGGAATCCTCTGGAATGCCGGCTGACTCATCTACCTTGACGAATAAGCCAAGTGCGCCGGCTGCATCCTGCAGCGTCTCGCCGGTGAGCACTCCAGCAGGGGTCGTTGGCTTGCCTTCGCCAACCCAGTCGATCAATTCGCGAGCCGCAAAAACAAAAGGCATCGCTTCGAGGCTGCCGTTGGCCTCATCATCTTCGAGGTAAGGGGCCACAACTGGCGAATCCCCGGCCATGCGGGAGAGGAATTCGAAGGTCTGCTTGAACTCATCCACGCTTCCGCCGAAATTAGCGGTCGTGCCCAGGAAGGTCAGGTAATGCTTGAGGATCGCAGCGCTGGCTTCCGAAACTTCCTTGCCCAGCGAGGTCAGGTGGCCGAGCTGCTCGCCCAGAATCGTCGGATCCAGGGTTTTGACGTCAACGCTTTTGCGCAGCTGGGCATGAACGGTCAGCAGGGTGGTCAGGCCTTCCAATGCTGCACGGGTCTCGCTGGCTGATTGGCCCTCTTCATGGAAGTGGCGGAAGAGCGAGGACTTGAATGGCTGAAGGGCTTGGCGCACTTCCGACTCGAAAGGCACGTTGCTGGCGCCGGTACGGCGGGCTGGGTGGCCCTGGGCAGGCTTCTTCTTTGCTGGTTTACGTGAGGCCATAAGTGTGGTGCGGTTCCTTAGAAATGGCTGATCGTCAGGGTTGGTCATTCGCTTGCCTCCAGTCTACGCAGGACGTGATTCGACAGAAGTTCCAGATGGGCATTGGTGACGCGGTCAATGGGGAAAGTTGTCATTCGCGGCCAAGACTTTGTTGGAAGTTCGGTATAAGCCGGAATTTTCCGCAAAAAGAGCGAACCTGGCGCCACTGTGGTGGCGCTCACCGTGGAATCGTCAGCACGCGTTGATTTTCCCTGGGGATCGCGCGACAGTGAACAAATGCGGGCTCGTGTGGAGAGCCCGTCGAAATGCTAGGAGAGTGGATCATGGCTGGAGGAAACGTGCCAGATCATGTCGTTGTTGTAGGCGCCGGCTTTGTTGGACTGTCGACCGCATGGTATCTGCAGGAAGCGGGCATTAAAGTCACCGTTGTGGACCGTGGCGGAGTCGCATCCGGATCCTCTTGGGGCAATGCCGGCTGGTTGACCCCGGCCCTGACCCTGCCTATTGCCGAGCCGTCGATTTTCAAGAACGGCCTGAAGATGATGCTTGATCCTGCATCGCCGCTCTACATCCCGCTGAAAGCCGATGCCAAACTGCTGCGCTTCCTCATCGGCTTCGCATGGCACTCGACCCCGAAGAAGTGGGAAGAAGCCATGCGGGTCTTCTCGGAAATCGGTGCAACCGGTCTGGATGCCTTTGACGAAATCGCGCAGTCGACCACAGCAGGACCTGGCGTGCAGGAGCTGACTAAGCCCGCTGATCCATTCTTGACCGGTTTCACCTCGCTCAGCGACCGTGATGCGCTGCTCCATGAATTTGAAATGATCGAGAAGGCCGGCGGCAACGTCGACTACGCATTGCTCACCGGCGATGAGCTGCGCGGCATTGAACCGACCTTGTCCAGTAAGGTCGCTGCCGGTGTGGCCATCAAGAACCAGCGCTACATCAACCCGCCGAAGTTCATGGATTCGCTGGCCGAGTCCGTGATTGCCCGCGGAGGCGACATCATTGGCGCGTTCAATGTCACCGACGTGCGCGACAACGGCGGCTCGGTCACCGTCATCGGCTCCGAAGGTCGTGCAATCACTGCCGATCACGTGGTGCTGGCAACCGGCGCGTGGATGACCGACATGGCCAGCAAGTTCGGCGTGAACGTCGTGGTCCAGGCGGGCCGCGGCTACTCGTTCACCGTTGAGCCAGAGGACATGCCAACGCATCCGATCTACTTCCCAACCCAGCGCGTTGCCTGCACCCCGCTGGGCGATCGCTTCCGCATCGCCGGAACCATGGAGTTCCGCGACGCCAACCACAAGCTGGAGCCGAAGCGCATCGAAGCCATCGTTGCCGCCGCGACCCCGGTCTACAAGGGCATCAACTGGGAGAACCGCAAGGAGGAATGGGTGGGTGGACGCCCATGCACCGCCGACGGCCTGCCTTTGATCGGCCAGACCGCATCGTCGCGGGTTTCGGTCGGTGGCGGCCACGGCATGTGGGGCGTTGCCCTTGGTCCGCTGACTGGCAAGATCCTGGCCGCCCAGATTGCCGGCCAGCAGGTTCCTGGCATTGCCCGGCACTTCAACCCGTTGCGCAAGGGTTTCTAGGCGTTTCTGTCCACACCCGGAATGAAATGAAGAGAACCGGCTTGCGGCCCATCGTTCGGATGCGCCGCAAGCCGGTTTACATTTATTGCTGTCCTTTTCGCGCTCTAGGGGTGCCGGGTGGATGCCCCGGCAAGGATCGCGCGGTAGCCCTCGGCATATCCCGGATACTGCAGTTCAAGCCCGCTGGCGAGCAACCTGGCATTATCGAGCCTGCGGTCGGCGGCCCTTCGAGCTGGGGCCTGCCCCGCCATGTCCGGCTCCGGAAGATCAAGTTCCTTGGCCAGGAACTGGTAGATCTCGCCCAACTGGGTGGGGGTGCTGTCGCTGGCAAGGTAGAGGCCGGCAGCATGCTCGGCCAGCCCGGCGACGTGGACAATCGCCGCTGCCAGATCATCGCGGTGGATGCGGTTGGTCCAGTGGGACTGCGTTGGCAGTTGAGCGGTGCCCGCGCGGACTTGGTCAATCAAGCGCGTGCGGCCCGGACCGTAGATCCCGGAGGCCCGCAGGATGGTGACCGGCAGGCCGCTTCCGGCGAGCGCCTCCTCGGTTTGCGCAAGAACCTTCGCGGTGGGGGTGGATGGTGCCAGTGGTGCTGATTCGTCGACGAGTTCTCCGTTGACGCCGCCCATGACCGCGGTGGAGGAGATATAGATCAGCCGGCGAAGAGCGGGGCATTGGGTTTCCAGCCGGGAAACCAGTTCCTGGGCGACCTGCAGATAGCTGCGCGTGTAGCCCTCGGCATCGCGGGTTGCTGGTACAGGGGTGAGCACGGCGATCTCGGTGCCGGGATCAATGCTTGGCCACTGGGACGCATCGAGCAGATCCACGCTGTGCCCGTCGAATCCGGCGGGCAGCTTGCTGCTGTTGCGCCGCCAAGCGGTGACGCGATGGCCCTGCTGCTGGAAGCGCAGGCCTGCCTCGGTGGCGACATCTCCGCAACTGACCAGTAAAATTTTCACGAGACTCCTTGGATGTGCGATGTCCTTGGAGGTGGTTCCTCCTACCTAAAGGATAGAACCTTCAGGTCCATGCGGCATGTGCGAGGGGGGGTGCAGGTGCGGTCGTCGGTGCGTTGCGTCCTGTTCTGCGTGATTACGCTGCTGTCCATGCTCGGTGAGGGGATGGCGCTCTTTGCCTTGACCCTTGAATCCGCGGACCAGCTGGGGTCCTGGGGCGTAACAGCATTATTCCTGATTGGCCTGGTTCCGCCGATCCTTGCCGCTCCGGCCATCGGGCGGTGGGTTGACGGCGCTGCCCTGTTCCGGGTGTGGATCCTGAACCTCTGCGTGCATATCGGGATTTTTGCGGTGATGGCTATTTTCGCCAATATTCTCCTGAGTCTTGCCCTGATGTCCGTGGCCAGCGTTTGCGCGGTGATTAACGGTGCGGTGGTCTTCAAGATCATTCCGCGCATCCGCGGAGGCTTCACCCTTGCCCGTGCCAGCAGTTTCCTTGTCGTGGCTACCTCCCTGGCCGGGATTATTGCGCCGGCGCTCGCGTCGATCGCACACGCGAAGGCGGGGGTCGGTGCGGTGCTGTGGTGCGCGGCTGCAGGATTTTTGGGATTGGCCATGGCAGCCGTTGTCCTGTCGCGCTCGCTGGCAGCTGACGGGCAGGACGAACGGCCAAGACCTGACCATGTTCCCGAAGGCGCGATAGCGGATCGCGGAGTCGTACTGACGGGCAATCCGCGACTGCGGATCCTGCTGCTGCCAGTGGCGGCGATCGTCCTGTTTACGGCAGCGGAAGGGGTTGCGGGGGTGTTCTACCTGCGCGAGATCACCGATAGCGACACGGGATATGCGGTGTTGCTCGGTGCATGGTCCGTCGGCGCGGTGCTCGGTTCCCTGTTGGGAGGCAATCGGCGCTTCGGTGCCAGAAGTTCCCTGCCGATTTTGCTCGGTGGCGGGCTAGTGGGTGCAGCGATCCTCATCGAAGGGCTCTGGGCCAACGCGGTCGGCTTGGCGATGGTGTTCCTGGCCGGCGGTCTGGGCAACGGGCTGCACAACACCGGTGTGCGCACTGCCATCTACGAGCATGTGCCGGAAAGCCGCCATGGCGCTGCCTGGGCCCAGCTGCGGATGCTCATCAACATCATGGTTGCCCTGGGCTACCTGACCGGCACCCCGGGACTGCTCGTGGGCCCCGCCCGCACGATCATCGTGATCTCTGGTGCCGCGACGTTGCTGGTGATCGTCCTGTCCGCGGTGCTCCTGGGTGGCTCGGCGCAGGCCGGCGTTCATGGGCAGCGCGCGGTGGCCGAGTCCGAGGGGTAAGCGCTCGCCGGAAGCGTGAAGCTGATTAACGCGCTACAATTCTAGTATTCGAATATTTGTACTAGAAAGTGGTGGGGTGTGGCTGAAGAGCATGAGCTGATGCCTCCGGGAGCATCCCAAGGGCCGGTGCAAGCGGTTTCGGCGATGGGGTTCCCTTCGCCAGCGCGCGATTACTTCGACGGCGGACTGGACCTGAACCGGTTGCTGGTCCGCGACCGGGTCTCCACCTTCATCATGCGCGTTTCGGGCCACGCGATGCAGTCAGCCGGGATCTTCGACGGCGATGAGGTGATTGTGGACCGTTCGCTTGCTGTGCGCCACGGTTCGGTAGTCATCGTCAACCTGAACGGGCAGATGCTGGTGCGCCGTTGGCAGATCGACGGCCAGCAGGTCGGTTTGCTCAGCGATGAATCGCCCTTGCCGGTCATCTTGGCCGAAGGCGATGAAGTCAGCGTCTTCGGCGTCATCACCAGGTGCTTGCATCATGTCCGCTGATCACGTCTCCCTGGTGGACGTCAATAATTTCTACGTCTCTTGCGAGCGGGCCTTCGACTACTCGCTGCGCAATCGCCCGGTGGTGGTGCTGTCGAACAATGACGGCTGCGTGGTGGCGCGTTCTCAGGAAGCCAAAGACCTGGGCATTCCGACCGGAGAGCCGTTCTTCAAGGTCCAGCGCTACATGGACTCGCACAACCTTGCGGTGCGGTCGAGCAACTATGAGCTGTACGGGGACATGTCTGCCCGGGTCATGAACCATCGACTGTTGCGCGAAATGCAACTCGCAATCATTCTATGACCCCAGAATAAGCGATCATTCTCATCTAGTGCTGTCGCTTTACCTAGTATATCTCGGGTTTGCTCGGTCGGCTATTGACCGATGATGCATTCACCCTTACATTGTTGTATGTGGTGCAATATTCAGATGATGTAATGCGGACTCTTCGCGCCGTGTCGGACTCGTCCAATGTGGCGTTTGCGACGCCGGAAGCGACGGTGTTTGAGGCCATGCTTGGTGGTTGGGACAGCCAACAGCGCAGTCGGGGGCTGCGTTCGACGACCATTGCGACTCGGCGGCGTCTGATCCTGCGGTTGCAGGAGTTTTCTGGAAGGATGCCGTGGGAGTGGAATGCTCAAGACGTCGAAGAGTTTATCTCGGGACCAGATCAACGGCTCAAGTCGCTTTCAACTATGCGGCACAATCACAATGCGATTAAGACGTTCTGTGCGTATTTGATTGATCCGAATTATGACTGGGTGGCGATTTGTGAAAATCAGTTCGGTAGCCACCCGGTGCAGGTGTGTCTGCCCTGGAATACGGTGGCACATAAGGCTCAATACGAGGGGTCTGGAAAACGTCGTCCCCTGACCTTTGACGAGGTGGAAACCTTATTTGATACGGCTGATGCCAAAGTCGAAGAACTCGCTGCGTCAGGGAAGAAGGGCGCGCTGGCCGCGCTGCGAGACTCTCAGATATTCAAGACGGCTTATGCTTTTGGGCTGCGACGAAATGAGCTGGCGCAGTTGGATCTTGCGGATCTGCACTACAATCCCGAAACTAAACAGTGGGGACGTTATGCGGCTTTGCATGTGCGATGGGGCAAGGCCGCCGGCGGCGGTGCACCTCGACGTCGTACTGTTTTGCTCGTGCCAGAATTCGAGTGGTGGGTACCGGGTATGCGGCAGTGGGTTGAGCAAGCTCGCGATCGGTTTGATCCAGGAGACCTCGATGCTATCTGGGTTACCGAGCGACGGACTCGCATCTCTGGGGGTTATCTTGATCGCCGGTTTGCCGAGCTTCGCGCCGAAGCTGGGTTGCCGGAAGAGCTGACGTTGCACGGTTTGAGGCATTCGTATGTCACGCATTTGATTGAGCATGGGTATGCTGACCGCTTCGTGCAGGAACAAGTGGGCCACCAGCATTCCTCCACCACCTCGATTTATACCTCCGTGAGTGGAGATTTCAAGAACAGAATTTTGGCCCAGGCATTGCGAAAAATTACCGAGGACGAGGGGCAGGAATGATTGAGCTGCATACTACGTGGAACCTTCGAGCCATTATGGCGTCGAAAGGTCTGTTCCACACAACTGACCTTCGCCCCTTATTGGCAGAACGAGGGGTCGAGCTGTCGCGGGAGCAAGTGTATCGGTTGGTCACAACGCCACCTCGCCGCATCAGTCTGGAAGTGTTGTCTGCGCTGTGTGATGCGCTGGAGTGTTCTAAAGATGAGCTGATTGTGACAGAGCGGCGTGAAGTCGAAGCACCGAAGACAGCCGTGGCAGAAGGCAGTAAAGCTCCTATTGGTGATCTGCGCCCGGTGCGGGCCAGGATCAGACGACCCAAGCACTAACGAAAGTTCCTCATGGATACAGTGACACAAGACATTGTCGCAATTCTGGAGTCCTATGCTCCGGAAATTGCGCCGAGTGTTCTGGCCGCCATGATCGATTCTATTGCGCCGGTCTATCGGACGCGTCGGAGGCTGTTCATCGCGATCAGCAAGCGACCCGGGATTCTGACTGGTGACGACGCAAACGTGCCCGTGACGGTTCAAGCCTTGACCGCTGCTCTCAGGGAGGCTGGGGCAGCTGCGATTGTAGTGCCGGGATGTGAGAGTTGTGGCCGAAAGATGCAGTTGCCGCATCGAGCACCCCAAGGAGGTCGCCACTGTTCTCGGTGCGAAAGAAATTATCGAGCGAGACCCTGTGTTGGCTGTGGGCAACGGCGACCCATCCATAAAAACCTCAAAGGAGAATACTTTTGCAGACCGTGTTGGAGGCTCGATCCGCGGTCGTTTGGGGTCTGTCATCGCTGTCAGGAGACGACGTCTGTCAAGAATGCCTTAGACGGGACGTTGGTGTGCAACCGTTGCTACAAACCCCCGAAAGCTCAGTGCTTTGGTTGCCAACGACTCAAACCCATAGCGCTACATCTTCAGGGCAAGACGATCTGCCCCAATTGTTACTACGGGATGCGTTACCCACGCACTTGCCCAGGCTGCGGTGAACAGAAATTCCTGACGCACATTATTGACGAACAGTTGTGCTGCGCTTCGTGCGCAGGTCAACCCGAGGTTTTGGCATGTCCGGGGTGCGGTTCCGTAGAGAACATGCGGAAGTTCCACCTGTGTATCGAATGTCACCGCCCCGAGATTATCCAGAAGATACTGGCAGACGCCGACGGGTCTGTGCGGCCTGAGCTTCGACCGTTAGAAAAGTATTTGCTGGAAGGAACAACACGAGCTGACTCCCTTGTGGGGTGGCAACGTACCAACCGTGTCAGTGCTGCGGTGCTGCGAGAATTAGCCACCGGGCAGTTGCCCCTAGAATTCGAGGCAATCTTTACCCGATGCGGAGGAAAACAAGGCGCAACGTTCTTACTCAGCATGCTCGTGACATCCGGCGTGCTGACAGACATCGATATCAACGAGGAACGATACTACCTCTGGCTGACCTCGTGGCTATCGGAACAGACCAACTCAGCCCATCGATTGCTGCTTCGCCGGTACGCGCAGTGGGGACTGTCGACTAAACCCTGGGCAGGGTACGCGATACGACCTACCGATCCCAATAACCGGTTCCATCGACTCCGATCTCGACTCCAGACCTGTGCTGAGTACCTTCAATTCGTTGAGGACCAGGGATATACGACCCTGACCTTGCCCCAAGGAGTGCTCGACGCCTACGTTGCAGGCTCTGCTAATCGTCATGATCATATAAGTCACTTCACACGATGGCTGAAAGACAACGGACTCGCCACAGCTGTCTCGTCATACCGACAAAGAAATACATTCATAAGCGCTATAGCTCCAGATGAACGATGGCGTCTAGCACGCTGGCTGCTCCGCGACGAAACCATAAAGGCACAAGACCGTGTCGCAGGGCTTTTCGTCTTGCTATATGGACAGCCGGTATCCCGAATCGTCGCCATTCCCCGATCTGCGGTGCGCTACAACAAGAAGGGTGTTTCCATAACCCTCGCCGATGATCCTATTGAGCTGCCTGAACAACTCGGGCATGCTGTCATGTTGTTGCATCGGATCCCATCAAGAACCCACCGGGACGTAAATGACACATGGTTATTCCCTGGTCGATGGCCAGGTAGACACCTCACCGCAGGGGCCTTAGGAAGCCGATTGGGGCGTTTAGGCATTCCTGTAAAACGCTCTCGAACGGCTGCACTCCTGGAACTCGCCGCTGAAATACCCGTGCCGCTCTTATCGGATCTGCTCGGTATCTCCACCGTCTCAGCTGCAGCCTGGGCAACAGCAGCAAACCGCGACTGGTTAACATACCCTGTCTTACGGATGAAGACTTGACCGGCAAGATATCCAAGACGGAGCTGATATAATCCAGGGTATGGCAGGTTCCTCTGCGGCTGCGGCCGCTGTGACGAAGATGCTCCGCTAGCGGCGGAGCACGTAGTCCTTTAATCTTTTGATGCTTCGCCGCTCTACGGCCAGTCCGGAGCGGCGCTTAGTGCTGCCCGGAGTTCTTCTGAACGATGGAGCACGACTTGGTTCCCACTAATCTTTCTTCTCAATTTAAAACCACGGCGGTGCGGGCTTGGGTGACGCTCGCCTGTCTTTCCATGTTGCAATTCTTGATCGCGGTAGATGTGACCGTAGTGAACGTTGCCCTTCCGTCCATCGGTGCCGAGTTTGGTGCCAATGCTAGACAACTGACATGGGTTGTCGTCGGGTACACGATCACCGGTGGCGGTCTATTAATGCTTGGCGGCCGGCTCGGGGACCTACTCGGGCAGCGCCGGTTGTTACTGATCGGTACAACTGTGTTCGGTCTCGCTTCACTGCTGGCCGGGCTTGCCCCGACGTATCCTATTCTTGTAGCCGCGAGGCTGCTTCAAGGGGCAGGCGAAGCGCTGGCTTTGCCAGCCGCAATGGCTGTGATTGTTCTCTTGTTCCCTGAAGGTCGTGGACGATCACGCGCGCTGAGTGTGTGGGCGGCAGTTGCTAGCTGCGGGCTGGTGCTTGGCTTCATTCTCTCCGGAGTCATCACTGAGTTTTTAGGGTGGCGCTGGATTTTCCTTGTATCGGTGCCCTTTATCGTGTTCGTCCTCATCGCTACGTGCATTCTCATCCCGGCAGATCAGCCAAGAAGGCGCATGAAACTCGACCTTCCAGGTTCGATCCTGTTGACAGCTGCGCCACTTCTGTTGGTATTCGGGATCGTCGAAGCAGGAGAGGCTGACGGAATCCCCCGTTGGGCGGCCGTAGTCGTGCTAATCGGAGCTGTGATAGCCGCATATTTGTTTGTTGTTGTTGAACGACGGGCCACGAATCCGCTGATACCCCTGGAGTTCTTCCGAAACCGAACGCGGGTGTGGGCCAATCTTGCGACTGCTCTGCTCAGCGCTGCTTTGTCCACATCGTTCCTGCTGTTCACTTTCTACCTGCAGAACCGGCTAGGACTCAGTCCGTTGACCACAGGACTGACGCTGGTGCCACTAGCGATCTCGCTTGTTGCTGCCGCAACCTTGGTACCTCGATTCCTCGGACGATGGGGTGCCCGATTTTGCGCCGTGACCGGCATCGGGTTTACGGCTCTCGGGATGGTGGCTATCGCCATCGTCACGTACGTGGAGGCTGCAGCTATTGCGATGATTCCAGCTATGGTTCTCATCGCAGTCGGGATGGGTTTTGGGCTAGTCGGGCTTCAATACGCGGCTGTTACTGGAGTGACCGAATCGGATGCCGGTACAGCTTCTGGAGTCCAGCGAGCAGCAGATCAGCTCGGCGGGTCAGCAGGCATCACCCTCTACATCGGCGTCGGTTTTTCTGGAGCTTCCTTCGGAATAGACCCATTTCTGCTCAGTAGTACGTTTGCCGTCATCGGGTTAATCGGGGCAGGACTGATAGCCATGCGTATATCCATGCCGCGTCATGGTGCTGAGGAAGACGCGTAGCAACGAAACCATCCGAGTCAGCTCCCGTGACATATGCTGGGCGCATCGTGACACCGTTTTCTCCGCCTTGGCACAGCGCAGTGACAGGCCCACGACGCGCCCAGCAGGGTATATCCTGCTGTAACGCAATCGACACGATTCAATAGTGAACAAATTGATATTCGCCAGTACCAGTAGAATTGCTCGGGCGCTTCGGGACTTGGCATGAAGTGTATTCCATCGATGAATCGTTCGTCGGGCTGGAAGGCAACCTGGAGCAGGTGCGCAGCACCGCCGCCCAGATCCGTGCCGCCATCGACAAGACGATTGGCGTTCCGGTCTGCGTCGGTGTTTCATCCACCAAAACCCTGGCGAAGCTGGCCAACCACATCGCCAAGCACAATCCGGGGCTCGGAGGCGTCTGCGTCCAGCAGCTCATGGATCCCGAGGTCCTGGGCAGCATCATGAACCGGGTCCCGGTGACCGATGTCTGGGGTGTAGGGCGCAAAACCGGTGCCAAGCTTGCGGCCATGGGCATTGAAACCATCGCTGACCTCCAAGCGGCCGACCCATTGGCGATCCGCAAGAAATTTTCAGTCGTCCTGCAGCGCACGGTATTCGAGCTCAATGGGCAACGCTGCATCGGTCCGGTGGAAGAACGCGCGGACCGCGGCCAAGTGATGTTCACACGCTCCTTCTCCACGCCGGTGCGCACCTATGAGGCGATGGAGGAAGTCATGTCCATCTATGCGCAGAAGGCCGCTAGCCGATTGGCAAGCGAAGGCCGCTACGCTTCACTGCTCACGGTCACCGCAGGCACCAGCCGCTTCGCGCGCGGAGAGGCGTCATTCCCCAGCGCCCAGGTGCGCCTGCCGCGGCCGACCCGGGATCCGATCCTGCTCAGCAAGCTGGCCATTGCCGCGATGCGGGATCTGATGCAACCGGGGATGGACTACGTTCGCGGGGGAGTGATCCTCTCCGGGCTCAGCGATACCCCGGGCGAGCAGCAGCTGGATCTCTTTGGCCAGAACGTTGACCCAGCTGCGCAGGAACAGGAAAATGTCTCCTCGGTTGTCCAGGACATTTCGCTTCGATTCGGCGCCAAGTCCATCGGCCTGGGGCATGCCGGATTGGCCAGGAGCCCCGAATGGTCGATGAAACGTGAGCATATCTCGCAGCGCTACACCACCGACTGGGACGAGCTGCTGGTGGTGCGCGCCTGAGGCCGGCCAACGGCAAAAATCGCGGCTCTACGGGAACTTCGCAGTTTCCGGTGGGAAGATGAATTCATGATAAACCGTGCCATGCAGATCATGTCAGCCGGAATCCTGATGACAGCGATGCTCGCCAGCTGCAGTGCGCCGAATGCCGGAGAACCAGCTCCAAGCACGCCCGCCCCCAGCGCCAGCAGCCCGAGCCGCACGAGTGCGCCCGCGCAGCCGGACTCTTCAAGGCCGTCGAGCACTGCTGGCGTGGAGGAGAGTTCAACCCCTAGCCAGAGCAAGGAACCTTCGCTGCGCCAGCAAGCCGAAGAATTGGTTGACGAGCTGAGCGCCAGCGAGCAGGCAGCGAGCCTGGTGATGGCAGGCGTTGCGGCAACAGGCGCATCCGCTGCGGAAATTTCAGCGATGAAGAAGCAGGGGATTTCAAATGTCTTCCTGCGTGGGCGTTCCCAGCTCACGGTCCAGCAGACTGCTGCTCAGGTCCGAAAAATTACCCAGAGCCTGGAATCCAGCATTCCCGGGCAGCTGCCGGTCTGGGTGGCCACCGATCAGGAGGGAGGCTTTGTCCGGGTGCTCCAGGGAGCAGGCTTTGCCGAACTGCCCACGGCGTTGAAACAGGGCCAGTGGTCCACCTCAAAGCTGGAACGCGAAGTGGGAACCGCCGGAAAGCAGCTGGCTGAAGCCGGTATCAACGTCAATCTGGCTCCGGTGGCTGACGTAGTTCCATCCAGCATCGGCACCAGCAACGCACCCATCGGCTACTTCGGCCGCGAGTACGCCCATGACGCCGCGGGTGTTTCCAAAGCCGTCGCAACGGTCAATGAAGTGCTGCACGCCCAAGGGGTGCAACCGGTGGTCAAGCACTTCCCAGGATTGGGCAGGGTTGCCGAGAATACCGATACCAATACCGGGGTGACAGATACGAAGATCGGTGCGGACTCCAGCGATCTGCAGCCATTCGAGCAGGCTATCGAGCAGGGCAAGTCCTGGGTCATGGTCTCCAATGCCCGCTATGCGCGGCTCGATACGAAGAATGATGCGCCGTTCTCCTCGAAGATCATCACCGGTTTGCTGCGTGGGCAAATGGGCTACGACGGTATCGTGATTTCCGATGATCTCTGCGAAGCCAAGCAGGTCGGCCACGTGCCGGTGGGTGAGCGCGCAGTGAAATTCATTGCCGCTGGCGGAACTGTTCCGTTATGCGTGAATTCGGCTCCGGCCATCACCATGGCCAAAACGCTGGCTGCCGAAGCGAAATCCGACGGCAAATTCGCGGGCAAGCTCAGGGAAGCCGCAGCGCTGATCTTGGAAGAGAAGCTGCGCAGCCAATAGGCCATGGGACGGAATCTTAAAAGTGATAGGCCCGGAGCTCTTCCTTACTCGCTAGGAAGTGCCCCGGGCCTGGTTTTGGGAGACGTAAGGCCTACTTCTTGCCCTTCGTCTTTCCGTCAGTCACGTCCAGAACCTGGGCGCGGTCGCCGCTGCCGTTGTGCAGGTGCAGCAGCAGCGCCTTCGATGCCTTGGAGCTGTCAGCAACAGTTACCGGGATGTTGGTGCCGGATAGATCGGTGAACAGGGTGCCCTCCGCACCGAAATCAACCTGTGGCGTCGCCACGTTGAAATCGATCCAGTCGGTCTGGTCAACCGGGATCATTGCACCGTTCTCATCGGTGTTGTACCAGGAGTAGCCCAGAACACGGTAGGAGATCTCTGCCGAATCCTCATCGAGTCCCAGTGCCGCCAAGGAGATCGGGAAGATCGCCGCGTTGGTGTCGAAGGTGTTGGTATCGACATCGCCCAGCACTCCGTTCACCGGCTGCAGGTCAACCTGCTCGCCGGTGGCGAGATTGAAGGTCGCCGCCAGGTCCAGGTCCACTTCATCAAATGCCGCATTGAAGGTCACGAAGTCGGCTTTGCCGTCGCCATTGGTATCGATCTCGACATCCAGCTCGGTGCCGCCGGCCAGGTGGGCCCAGTTTTCCCAGGTGGAGATGCCGATATTCAACAGTCCGTCAGCGATGCCGGTGCGGCCCGCGGTGCTCGAAGCGCCAACGTGCTGCAGGTCCATCGAGCGGGCAGCTGGGATGCTGTCCAGCGAGTCATCGCCGCGTTCGCTCGAAGCGCCGAGCTCGAAAGCGCCGAGCAGCGAGGTGACCGAGGTAGCGCCCTCGCCTGCGGTGATGTCCTTGCCCTTCAGGCTCAGGCTGGTGGTATCCGCGCCCTTCTTCAGCTTCTTGAGCTTGCCTTCCATGTCAGCAGCCAGCTTTGGTGCTGCCTGGACTGGAATGCGCAGGGTTGGGGCATCGTTGGCAGTCAGCTCGACACGGCCGGTTGCATCGGCGACCCAGGCACGGGCTAATCCGGACTGGCTGGTAGCCATGGTCGGATCGATGGTCTTGGCCCACTGCTTCGGGTCGACCTTCAGGGTGACATTCAGCTTGGCGCTGCCACCGGCCGGCACGGTGACGCTGCTGCGATCCAGGGTGAAGGTTGCACCCGGGATCTCGGTAGCTGCCACGTAGTTGGCATCGTAGGTCTGCGCCTTGCCGCTGGTGTTCTCGATGGTGATTTCCCGCTTCGCGGTGAACGGCTTCTTGCCGTCCAGTTCCATGACGCCGAAGACCACGCTGGTCAGGTCCGCTGCTTCGGAATCGTAGGCGAAGGCAGGAGTCTGCAGTGCCGCATCGGCCATGACGCGACCGGAACCAACACGGTTAGGACCGTAGGCTTCGCCGTCGGCGTCCTTGATGTCGGTGGCCGCGGTGTTCATGATGATGCTCTTGGCTTCGTACGGGGTGTAGTCGGTGCCTTCCAGCACCAGTGCGGCGATGCCAGCGACCAGCGGGGTCGCCATCGAGGTACCGGTCATCACGGCAGTGCCGGTACCGGTGCCGACGCCAACCGAGCCGATCTGGGTGCCTGGGGCAGCCACATCCGGCTTGACCACGCCGTTGGAACCGTGGACGCCACGCGAGGAGGAAGAATTCAACGTGTCGCCAACGCCGGACTCGCTGGAGGAACCGCCAACGAATTCAGGGGACAGGGTCACCTTCAGCGTGCCCGCTTCAGCTGCTGGACGCAGCCGATTCGACTCGTCCAAGGTGAACTGCGCACCCGGGATGGTCGCGTTGCCGGCGATGCCCGCATCGAATAGGTTGCTTTCTGCATCCAAGAGGACGCCGGTGGCACCGGCGGCTTCAGCGTTGTTGAAGCGGACGCCGGAACCGCAAGGGAACTCGCCGCCTTCGCTCCACTGCAGCCAAACCCACTTGCCTTCCAGCGAACCCTCTTCGAACGCCTCGCAACCGAATGCGTTATCGGCCGGAGCCATCACCGCTTCTCCGGACAGGGCAGCCGGATCAGCGTTGGTGTAGTTGAAGTTTGCCGAGTACTGGCCCGAGGCCGAGCCGGCAACATCTTCTGGAGCGTCAATCTGGATCTTGTCCAGGGTGACGTGCGAGCCGACGGAGTTGGCGACGGTCAGCGAGGAACGGGAGTTGCCCGGGGAGCCGCCCACGTCGGTGACATCGCCGGCGTTGCCGGAAGCGACAACCGAGAGGATGCCGGCTGCGCTCAGGGCGTCGACAATGTCGTTTTCAGGGTCATTGGCCGGGGAATGATCCGACCCGAGGGACATGTTGACCACGTCGGCACGGTCGGAGAAGTCGCCGTCGCCATTCGGGTCGAGGACGTAGTCCAGCGCCTGGCCGACGACGGCGGAGGAGCCGCGGCAACCGAAGACGCGGATGCCGATGAGCTGTGCGTCAGGAGCCGAGCCAGGGCCGACCTTCATCTCTGCCAGTGCGTCGGCGTCCAGCGAGGAGTAGTCCCCGGTGAAGGTCGAGCCATCGGCGTTGACGCCGTAGCCTGCGGTGGTGCCGGCAACGTGGGAGCCGTGCCCGGCGGCCTGGCAGTCAAGCGGGTTCGGGTCCGGACGGGGAATTGGCTGGTAGGTGGGGTCGTCGGAGTTGGCGTTGTAGTCATCGCCGACCAGGTCCCAGCCGCCAATGAACTTGTCGGGGTCGATCAGGCCGGAGTCTGCGCTGGGCAGCTCTTCAGAGGCCTGGGCTTCCTTGTAGGCCTCCAGGGTGCCCGGGCCGCCGAAGCTGGCGTGGGTGTAGTCCACGCCGGTGTCCAGCACGGCCACCTTGACGCCTTCGCCGGTCTTGTCCAGGGCCTTCCAGGATTCCAGGGCTCCGGTGTCAACTACCGAGCTGCGGTTTGAAGGCTTCTTGGGAACGATGGAGCTGATCTTGGCAACGTCGCTGCGCTCGGCCAGCTTGCGCAGGTCTGCGGCATCGCCGGTCAGGGCGACACCCTGCAGTGCGTTATGCGTGGTGTAGATGACCTTCGAGTTGGACTCGGCGGCCAGCTTCTTGCCCTTGGCCTTGACCTCCTTGTCCATCTTCTTGACCTTGGCGGCATCCTTCTTCTTGCCGGACTTCTTCACCGTCTCGAAGGCGCCATCGCCTTGGAGCTGAACGTAAACCGACACCTCGCCAGTAGCTTTGGCAAGCGGTCCGGAGACTTTCAAATTGGAGAGCGCTGATGAATTGGTGATTGGCAGGGAAGCGGCGTTTTCGCCGTCGCCTGGTTGGGGGATTCCTGCTGCGCTTGCCGGTCCTGAGAGGGTAACGGCCAATGCAAGTGCAGTGGCTGATCCCAAAATCAGGCGCGGCACTCTCTGCGTGCGGCGAGTGACCATGATTCTCCTAGCTGGGCTGGATAGCGGTACTGCTCCCGTCATGGGCGGGCGACATTAAAGCAGTGTGAGCCTTGATGATCGTCCGGGGTAAACGTCCGCTAGTGCGTATACCCCTAGCTGGAATCTTAGGTGACCCAGCTCATATATCAAGGGGTTATTGAATAGTGACCTTTGGCCGGATATCGGGCTGGCTTGGGAATTTCATAATGAAATCCGCGAACCACTGCGACAAACCCGCCCAGCGAGGCCTGATGAGCGCGCTAATCTTTGAGAAAATTTTAGACGCTTTGTTACTCATCAGTTCACTACTTGCTGGGCGGGATGCGCCGGAATCGGCTTGGCTCCTCCTGCCTTCTAGAGGCGGTTCAGGAAGCTATGCACGCGTTCGTCGAGCAGCTGGATGCGCTCGGCAACGACGACCATCGGATCCGGGTAGATCGGATTCTTCGGAGGCGGAATCCGAACGTTGCGGGAGCACTCGAAATTCAGGCAGATCAAGGTCCCCAAGGTGTTGCCGTCGCGCCCGGCCTGGCCTGCGCGCTTGGTCGTCCACATGCCTACTGCGCAGGGGATATTCACATCGCGGCACATCTCGCACATAGTGGCGTTATTCGGCTTGCGGCCACCGTCGGTGGGGCGCAGCAGGATGCCGCGGGTCCTTCCCGTTCCATCGGTGTGGAGCAGGTAGCCGCGCTGCATCATTTTCGGGTCGCGCCAGCCCAGGTAATCGAGCGAATCCCAATCGAGGGAGTCGAAGTTTTCGGGCAAGGTCAATTTCTTCGCTTCTTGGCGGCTGGCGTTGATGAAGGAAGAGCGGATGGTTTTTTCGGTCAATGGCTGCATGGGAAATCCTCAAATGGTCCGCGGGCACTTTACCGGCGCGCGGAGTCTCTAATCGTCAAAGGTTTTGAGGTCTGCGAGGCATCGAGAAATTGGGGCGCTAGAACAACGCCCAAGGCAGGTGCCCTAAGCGGAAAATGCGTTGACAACCCCGTTCGATGCGCAGACGAACGGGCAGAGCGTCAAAGTGGCTTGCATAGCCGACCGCCCCTTCCTGTGGTTCTCCACGCACTGATTTCGAGCACTTCCGAAATAACGATAGCAAGTGCGGTTGGCCTAGGCCAACGACTGTGATCAAGCTTAAAGCAGTTTGCTGGCCACTGCCGTGAACGGCACTGGCCAGCAAAGAGTCCAGCAGCTGGGGCCTAGCGGCGGCCGCCCTGCCACAGTGCGTCGAACGGGGTCTTGCCGGAAACGCGGTTGCGGATGCCTTCGGTGACAAACGCCTTGGCGGTGCGGGCAGCCTCCAGAGGGGTCGCGCCCTTGGCCAGCTCTGCAGTGACGGCGGCGGCCAGCGAGCAGCCTGCGCCGGAGACCGCGACTTCGCCGATCTTCTTCTCGCGCAGGACCTCAAGGGTGCTGCCGTCGTAGAACACGTCCACGGCGTCTTCGCCGGAGATGCGGACACCGCCCTTGGCCAGGACCGCTGCGCCGGAGACCTCGTGGATCTTCTTGGCGGCTTCGACCAGTTCATCTTCGGTGGTGATCTTGATTCCCGAGAGCTGCTCGGCCTCGAAGTGGTTCGGGGTGACAAACGTAGCCAGCGGCAGCAGGGTGGACTTGAGCGCTTCGTCGGTGTCCAGTGCGTGGCCTGGTTCCTGGCCCTTGCAGATCAGCACCGGATCCAGCAGCACGTTCTCCCAGTCTTGGGACTTCAGCGCGGTGGCGACGGTGTTGATCGTTGCTGGAGAGCCCATCATGCCCAGCTTGACCGTGCCGAGCTTGCCCTCGTAGCAGGTCTGGATGGCTTCGAGCTGATCGGCAATGACCTGCTGGTCAACTGGAACGAAGCGGTGGTTCCAGGAATCCTTCGGGTCGAAGGAGACGATGCAGGTCAAGGCCACGATGCCGTAGGTTCCCAGTTCCTGGAAGGTCTTCAGGTCGGCCTGGGCGCCAGCGCCGCCAGTGGCTTCGGAACCGGCGATGGTCAGGGTCATTGCCGGAGAGGCGGTGTTTGTATTAGTCATAGTCTCAATTGCAGGTAGTGCGGGTAGGGAATGGGTTTAGTCGTGCTGCCAGAAGCTGAGCGTTGTTGCCTTGGACCAGCCTTCGGGAAGCTGCTGGGCATGTTCTGCGGTGGCCACCAGCAGCAGCCAAGGCAGTCCATGGCCGAACGCGGCGCCAGCGAAGTTTGCCAGCACTGCACGGCGGGCCGTATCGGGATCTGCAGGAGAGAAAAGGTCCGGGTCGGTGAGCAAGCCGTAGTTCTCGCCGTAGCGCATGCGTCCTCGGGCTACCGGGCGGTCGAAGTCGGTCACCTCGACGACGTCGTAGTTGTCCATGGGAGCTTCGAAAAGCCCGGATGTGTCGGCGAGCTTGACTACCTGCTCGACATCGTCAGGCTTGCCGGCCAGCAGGTGCATGGTCGTGCTTTGCTGCCAGCCTGCCTTGGCGAGTTCTGCAGCGGTGCTGTCGTTGGGCGGGCCCAAGAGGATCAAGCGCTGCGCATCCTTTGGCACTGTCCAGGAAGCATCAGGCCAGTAGCGGAGGATTTCCACGTCCTCGCCGTCCTGGTTGACCGAGCGAATCTCATGCTGGTTCGGGAAAGAAGCAATGCGATCACGCAACGTGGCGTAGTCGTGGGTCCAGCTTGGCAGTGCTCGTGCCATTGCGCTCATAGTGCTGCGCTCTCCTTTGGTTCGCTAGGGATCACCTATCGGCATCTTTGACTTTACGCCTTAACCCGCGGTGATACGGAACTCTGTGTCTGGGTGTTTGCCAGCTAGCGCGATGCGCAGCATTTCAGGAGGCCTTGGGCCTTCTTAGCTGGGCGGGTGTCGACTCGGCTGCCTCGGCGAGTTCTGCTGGTCCGGGATCCATCAGTGCGAGGACATCTTCAAAGAGCGAGCGCACCACGGGCAAACGGCAGAGCACGGCAAACTTGGCGGCAACCGGTGCCATATTCTTCATCAGCAGCCTGGAGCGGCGCTGCTGCGGCGACTGGTCGAAGGCCCACGCGGAGAAGATCTGGCGGGAGACGAGCAGCAGGAACTTCGGCAGATCCCGTCGGATGCCCATTGGCGGCAATGGGCGGGATCCGGCAACGACTTTCTCCCAGAGCTCCAACTCGATGCGCCAGATCTCGTCGTTGCCCATGTCGCGCGAGAGCATCAAGCGCAGGAATGCCGGCCCGAAATCGTGATACCGGGCCAACGCTTCGACGCCCGAATCGAGCACGGCGCGGATATTAGCTTCGAGCGTGTTGCCTTCATTGAGCATTCCCGAACATTGCTCATATTGCTCCCTGCGCAGGTTGAGCAGCAGTTGGGCAACGATGTCCTCTTTGGACTTGAAGTAGTAGTAGGCATGTGACAGGGAGACCCCTGCCTTCGCGGCAATGGCACGCATGCTCGAGGCCTTATACCCATCCTTGGTAAAGCACTCCAAAGCAGTAGCCAAGAGCTTGGCTTGGGTCTGCTGACCTTTTTCGGTGCGGGGTTGCGTTGTCATAGGGCCTTTGAACGGAAAGCGGGTGGATTCGATTCTAGCAATTATTTGAACGCGCTCAAAAAAAGAAAAATTTAACGCTCAACTACGGGAGAGCGGTCACTGCTCCATTTGTTTCCTCGAATTCATAGTCCGAAGAATGGCTAGTGAGATATGAATTTCAGAAAATCCTGATTCTCGAAACATGGTTGGCCGGCAACAGGTGAGAACTTGGCCCCAGCTATGCGTGGGATACTTGTTGCGTAAGTGCTAATACAGCGGGACAGCGCGTAGGCATGCAACCCCACCCTTTTGATTCATGGGTCGGGCCGTGCCATGAGGACGATGTTCTGGCGAACCACTTTGACAAGGAAAATTTCATGGGCGATTCCACCGCCGGCAACAATTTGATCCGAACCAAGAACGCGGTATTCGCTTCTTCAGGTTCCCCCTACTTCTCCACGGTGCTCACGTTGATGGGCGCTGTCGTGATTCTCTCGAACATCGGCGCCTCCAAAGGCGTCAGCTTCGGACCGCTCATCACCGATGGCGGCTTCTTCCTCTTCCCGCTGGCCTACATCCTGGGCGACGTCATTTCGGAAGTGTATGGATTGAAGGCAGCCCGCCGTTCGATCCTCGTGACGTTCATCTTGGCATTCTTCGCGGTGTTCTGCTTCTGGATCATGATCCAGCTGCCTGCAGCCGAGTTCTACGACGGGCAGGAAGCTCTTGAACGCACGCTGGGCCCGATCTGGCAGATCGTCGTCGCCTCGGCTTGCGGCTTCCTGGTGGGCCAGTTCGCCAATTCATGGGTGCTGGTCAAACTCAAGGAACGTTCCGGCGAGCGTGGACTGATTCTCCGGCTTATCGGTTCCAGCGGTGTTGGAGAATTCCTGGATACCCTGATCTTCTGCGCCATTGCCGCGCCGGTGATCGGCATCGCCGATGTACCGAGCTTCATCAATTATGTGGTGGTGGGCTTCATCTACAAGACTGCAGTGGAAATCCTGTTCGTTCCGGTGACCTCAATGGTCATCAAATGGTTCAAGAAGCGCGAGCCCGGCTACAGCCAAGCGGCTGTCGAAAGCTGATCATCCTGTGGGCATCATCCGTGAGGGCGATGCCCACAGCTGTATCCGGACATTAGAGTCGAGGATATGCAGACAGGTCAAGACGACACATTCCAGCTGGAAACCAGAGGCCTGGCTATCGGCTATCCCGGCCGGGTAATCTGCGGGCCAATCAACCTGAGGCTGTCTCCGGGCGCTGGCGTGGGAATTATCGGAGCCAATGGCAGCGGGAAATCGACACTGATCCGCACAATCCTGGGGCATCTCATTCCACTTGAAGGCAGCATCTCGTTCCAAGGCCTTCCCGTGGATGAAAGCTCGGCGCATTTTCGCCGTACCGTCGCCGTCCAGATCACCGATGGCGCATTCTTCGACGAACTTACGGTGCGCGAGCATCTGGAAATGGTCGCTCGCGGGCACGGACTTCAGGACTGGGGCCAGGCTGTCCAAGCGGAACTCGACTTCTTTGAAATCACTGCCGTTGCCGGTCATCTGCCCGGCGAGCTGTCTTCCGGCCAGCGTCGCAAGCTGCTGCTGGCCGCGGTCCTGATCCGCCCGGCAGAATTGCTGATTCTCGACGAACCGGAACAGCGCCTGGATCTGCGCATCAGGCACAAGCTCTACCATCGGCTCGCCGGGTTGCGCGGCGGCGGAACAGCGTTGCTGGCGGTGACCCACGATCCGCTCATGCTGCGAAGCTGCATGGACCGGGTACTGCTGCTGGACGCCGACGAGGGCGAGTTGCTTGATCCGCACCGAGGGGCGCAGTGGCTTGAACGCTAGTCCAGCCACCAGCCAAAGCGTTGCCTTCGATCCGAGCGAACTGCTTCATCGAGCCAGGAAGCGCAGGAACTTCGCCGAAAAATTCGACAGCTTTTCCGATGCCTATGTCTGGGTGCTGGCCGCGTTGATTGCGTTGGCCTACCTCTTCAGTGCGCTCTTCGGCATGCTGTTCGTGCTCCTGGGCGAAGGCGTAGCCCACCAAGAGCTGCCCAGCGCCGTTTGGCGCATGCAGGATCTGTCCCTCGTGCTTTTGATGCTGTCAGCTTTGGCAATCTTCAGGCTCATGATTTATCTGGGACCGTGCGGGCTTAGCGCGGCCAAGGCCGACTGGTGGCTGCCGCTGCCGGTCACGCTCCGGGCAATCCGCCGACCGGCGTGGCGAAATGCAATGCTCACTGGGCTCTTCGCAAGCAGCTTCGCAGGCGCGCTGTGGCTGATCGTGATGCTGGGGCTGGCCGGATCGCTCCCGCTTCCAGTCGCTGTCCTGGGGCTCGCCTGCTTTGCGGCGGCCGGGGCAGGGCTTGCCAACGCGGCCACGGCGATCCAAGCAATGAACCGCCAAGCTACTGCACGACGGATCTGCGATGGGGTGGGCCTCGGACTGCTCACCGCGGTGGCGGTGCTGTGGTTGCTCTTGCTGTTCCAGATTCCTTGGGCGCAGGATCTGGTTGGCGCAGTGGCTGCCGCCACATTGGATCCGGCGGCGTGGCTGTTCGCCTTGCTTGTCGTCCTGGCATTGGGCGCGGTGAGTACGTATTGGGCGTATCGCCATGTCGAACGGATTCCGGGCCCGGCCTTGCGCTTGGCAGGAGAGCACCAGCAACTGGCCATGGGGACGTTGATGCAGGGCGACTCGCGGGGCATCGCAGCTCCGGCGCAGTCCGCCATCAGCCGCAGGATGACCCTGGGCAGCAAGCTCACCGCCGCATTGCCCGTGGCCTGGCGCATCCTCTGCCTGCGCTTGCTGCGGTCAGGCCGCTGGCATCCGGTGGCCGGATTCCTGCTCCTGGCTTTTTCGCTGGCCGCCACGGTCCAGCGGATTGCCAATCCGCTGAGTGCAGCGGCTTTCTACCTGGTGCTCTGCCTGATTCTGACCTTCAGCATTTCCGCGACAATTGCCCCGCTGGTCTCGGAGAAACAGCTGACCCAGCCACTTGGGATATCGGAAGCAGTTCTGGTGCGGGCAGCAACGCTGTACGCGATGCTCTTCTCGGCCATCAGCCTGCTGCTGTTGACCGGAGGGCTGGGACTGGTTGGCATGATCCAGCCGGAGCGTATTTGGCTCTGGATCGCTGCAATCGTGGTTGCCGCGTTGGGATGCGCTGCTGCCAGCATTGCGCATGCAAGGAGAGCCGAACGCGATTGGTCCGCAGTACTCGGGGGAGCGACCAATGACGCGGCCATGGCCACACAGCTCTTCATGGAAACCGCTACGTTTATTCGGGCGGCCGCCACGTTCGCGCCAATCTTCTGCCTGGTGCTCAGCCCGGCTACTCCCATTCCCCCATTGCTGTGGGTTGCCGCGATGCTCTTCGGCGCAAATTCGCTGATTCACGTTGCCGGCAGGAAACTGGGAGATGCGGCGTAGATGGTCTTGTACGATGAACGACATGATTTCCATCTATAAGCCCGATGAGCTATCCATGGATTTGCTCTACTCAATCTTGAAATTGCGGGCCGACGTCTTCATCGCCGAGCAGCGCTCGTGCTATCCGGACATTGACGGCCGCGATCTGGATGCCGGCACGGTGCACCTGATTGTTGCCGAGGACGGAAAAGTGCTGAGCACGGTTCGAATCATGGATATCGACAGCTGCGCTCCGCGCATTGGGCGCGTTGCGACGGCAGCGGAGGCCCGCGGCCGCGGCCTTGCAGGGGAACTCATGCAACGTGCCGTGGACCTGTGCGCCCCGGATGCGCAGATCCAGCTTAGCGCCCAGACCCAGCTGGAGGGCTGGTATGGCAAGTTCGGGTTCCAGCGTTCCGGGGAAGACTATGATGACGACGGGATCATGCATTTGCCGATGATCCGCGCAGGGCAGGGCATTCCAGCCTAGAAAAGACCGAGGCATCGGTTCTCCACGCGCTGGCTGGCGCGTTCAGAACCGATGCCTTGGCTGTTCTAGGAATCCTCGTCTACTGGGTAACTGGCTGGCCCTGCGGATCGGGCTTGCCAGCGTAGTAGCTGGAGAGCACCTTGTCCTTCAGTTCGAAGAAGGTTCCGTCTTCGATGGCCTGGCGCGCGGACTCGACCAGCGAAACAGTGAACTGCTCATTGTGGATGGAAATCAACGTGTGGCTGAGCAGTTCCTTGGACTTGTACAGGTGGTGGATGTAGGCTCGGGTGAAGTTTCTGCAGGCATAGCACTCGCAGCCTTCCACCAGCGGGGTGAAGTCGCGCTTGTAGCGTGCACCTGAAAGGTTGAAGCGGCCCCAGGGGGTGTAGAACGCCGAGTTGCGGGCCACGCGGGTGGGCGAGACGCAGTCAAAGGTGTCAGCGCCGTTCTCAATGGCGGTGAAGATGTCATCCGGCTCGGAAATGCCCAGCAGGTGGCGTGGCTTGTTCTCGGGCAGTTCTTCGGCGCACCAGCCGACGATGGTTCCCAGGTTCTCCTTTTCCAGGGCGCCGCCGATGCCGAAGCCGTCGAAGGCCATGGCTCCCAGATCCTGGCAGGCCTTGCGGCGCAGGTCTTCGTACTGGGCGCCCTGGATGACTCCGAACAGCGCCTGGTAATCCTTGCCCGCCCGGGAATCTGTCAGGGCGAAGTGCTCGGCAATGCAGCGCTCGGCCCAGCGCCGGGTGCGCTCCAGGGACTCGACCTGGTAGCCGCGGGAATTCTGCAGGGTGGTCAGCTCGTCGAAGGCGAACATGATGTCCGCGCCGATCTGGTGCTGCACGCCCATGGAGATCTCAGGGGAGAAGCGGTGCTTGGTGCCGTCGAGGTGGGACTTGAACCAGACGCCGTCCTCATCCACATTGGCCAGGCGTTCCTTGCCCGGAGCCACAGCATCATCCGGACCCGACTGGTCGACGGACTTCATGTCGATGACCTTCTTGAAGCCCGAACCCAGGCTCATGACCTGGAATCCGCCCGAATCGGTGAAGGTTGGACCTTCCCAGCCCATGAACTTGCCCAGGCCGCCGGCCTCATCGAGGATGTCCGCCCCCGGCTGCAGGTACAGGTGGTAGGCATTGGACAGCACTGCCTGCGCGCCAAGCTCCTCCACCTGAACGGGGGTGACCGCCTTGACGGTGGCTTTGGTGCCTACAGCAATGAACGCTGGCGTCTTGATTTCGCCGTGCGGGGTACGGATCACGCCGGTACGCCCGAGCATCGGGGAACCGTCTTCAGCGGTCAGCCGGGTTCCGACTTCAAAGCCGAATTCGTTCTGGCGGGCATGCGGGGCACTGGGGTCAAAGTTTTTTTCGGGCACGTAACAAGTTTGCCGTATTAATCGCGCGGTGAGGAAAACGACAGGGTCAATGTGCGCCAAAACCTAACGTGTCACAAGGCAAAGCGCGAATAATGGGGCATACGTGTTGTGTCCAACGCGACGGAAGGAAGATGTGGCCCTGCAGAATCTGAAGGAGTCCGCCAAGACGCTGGTGACGCTGGGGCCGGCCCGCAAAGACCACTGGATCGGCTTGCGCACTGGCGTAGGTGTTTTTGCGCCACTGCTTGCCCTTTTCGCGATTGACCGGCTGGACCTGGTGGTCTTTGCCGTTTTCGGTGCCTTCACCGGCGTGTATGGGCGCGTGGATGGCTACTGGAACCGCTTGCGGATGCAGGTCCGTTCCGGTGCCTTGTTCTTCGCGGTGATTGCCTTGGCGCTGGCCGCTTCCCACTGGTGGATCGACCATTCGGACCCCGGGATCAAGCAGTGGCAAGTCGTTGGCGCGACGACCCTCGTTGCCGGTGCCTGTTCGGTGCTGGTCGGTTTCATGCGGTTGCGGCCTGGCGGTTCGCTGTTCCACATCTTCGCCTTTGCGGCGATTGCCTCGATTCCTGGGCCCGTGCCCTTTGGCGAGGCCCTGCTCGTGGCGGGCTTGACGATCTTGCTGTCGATAGCCATCGGCGCTGCCGGGGCGCTCGGGCAGTGGACCAGCCTGTGGAAGCGCACCCCGTTGCCGCCGCTGTCGGATAACGTCCGCAAAGCCATCTGGTGGGAAGGGCTGTTCTATATCCTGACGGCCGGCGTCGCCGGTGCCCTGGCCAATACCTTGGGCAACAGCCTGGAAGCCGGGCACAACTACTGGGCGATGGTGGCCGCGGTGGTTCCCCTGGTTGGGCACACCACTAGCCTGCGCATCCGGCGCGGCATGCACCGTATGCTCGGCACCTTGGTGGGCGTGATCCTGATGGCGATCTTGATCTTCCTGAATCCGCAGGTGTGGATCCTGCTTGCCTTCATCGGCTTCTGCCAGTTCATGGCCGAGCTGCTGGTCATGCGCAACTACTTCTTGGCGCAGGTCTTCATTACCCCGATGGCACTGGTAGGTGTCTCGCTGGCCACAGGCCTGAGCGGCTCGGTGATGTACGACCGCGTGGTCGAAACACTGATCGGCTGCATCGTGGGCATGCTCGGCGTGCTCTTGGGAAGCTGGGTCGGATCGATCGTAAAGCGTCGTCAGGGAATCGTCCCCAAGGGCGGAAAACAGAACTAGATATTCACTCCGACGTGGGCTAATGCCTGACGGAGAATATTTTCACGGCCGCCCGCGAACTCGCCCTGAATATCCGAGCTGAGCGCTTCGGTTGGCGAAAGCCAGGTCAGTTCCAAGGCGTCGGAGCGCGGGCTGGTCTCGCCGCGGACCGGCACGATGTAGCACATGGACACTGCGTGCTGGCGATCATCGGTCAGGCCGGTTTCGCTCGGTGCCGGGAAGTACTCGGCAACGGTGAATGGCACCGGTGAGGCCGGAAGCTGCGGCAGCACCATGGTGCCCAGATCCTTTTCGATGTGGCGGATCAACGCTGCGCGAATGGTCTCGCGGTACATCACCCGGCCCGAAACGAAGGTGCGCAGCATGCGGCCATCGTCATCGCCGGTCAGCAGCAGGCCGACCTCATTGACGTAGCCCAGCGGATCCAGGCGCACGGGAATGGCCTCGACGTAGAGCATCGGCAGGCGCTGGCGTGCCTCGTAGAGGTCTTCCTCGGAGAGCCATCCAGGGTATGGGTCAGGTGTGCGCACGTTCATGGTTCTATCTTGGTACACAAACCCCCGACATTCCATGAAGCTGGATCTGTGTTGCTGAACTCACTGATGCGGATTTCCCGCAACCCTAGTGCGCCGCATTCCCAAGCGATAAAATCGGTAGAGCTATTTGAATTTCTAGTCCGGCGAACAGCTGCAGGCATCAAATGGCATTTCCTTTTTCCGAATCCTCGTGGAAGCAGATTCCTGCCGTGACGAACGCTCCAGAACGACTGAGCAAACAGAATTTCACCACGATTGCGGTGCTGATTGTTTCCAGCTTCGTGGTCATCCTGAACGAAACCATCATGAATGTGGCCCTGCCTGTGCTGATGGTTGAATTCAATGTCACCGCTGACGCAATTCAGTGGCTGTCAACCATCTTCATGCTGACCATGGCCGTGGTTATTCCAATGACCGGCTTCTTGCTGCAGCGGATGAGCATACGCAATGTCTTCGTCTTGGCTATGGGCCTGTTCACCCTCGGCACCCTGCTGGCTGCCGCTGCCCCGGGCTTGGGCATCCTGCTGCTGGCCCGCGTCATCCAGGCCAGCGGTACCGCCATCATGATGCCGCTGCTGATGACCACCATTTTGCATCTGGTCCCGGCCGAGCGCCGCGGCGTGCTGATGGGCAACGTCTCCATCGTGATCTCCGTAGCTCCGGCCATCGGCCCGACGCTCTCCGGCCTGATCCTGCAGTTCCTCTCGTGGCGGTTCATGTTCATCGTGATCATCCCGATCGCCGTAGCGGCACTGCTGATTGGTACTCCGCGACTTTCCAAGGACGTCGACGGCGCCTCGACTCCGCTGTCCGTTCCTTCCTTGATCTTGGCGATCCCGGGATTCGGCGGACTGGTCTACGGACTGAGCGGCCTATCGGCAGGAATCACCCCGCTGAACCTGGGCATCCTGGTCGGCGCGGTCCTGTGCCTGGTCGCCTTCGTCTTCCTGCAGCTGAACCTGCAGAAGGAGGACAAGGCGCTGCTGGATTTGCGTCCGCTGAATTACAAGGATTTCACCCTTTCGCTGGTGCTGATGATGTTCTCGATGATTTCGCTGTTCGGCGTGATTATCCTGCTGCCGATGTTCTTCACCAGCGTGCTGGGCATTGAGACCCTGACCACCGGCCTGATCATGCTTCCGGGCGGCCTGCTGATGGGCATCCTGGCACCGATGGTCGGCAAGCTCTACGACAAGGTCGGCGCCCGTCCGCTGATCGTTCCCGGCGCCGTGGTGCTGCTGGTATCCCTGCTTGGGTACGCCATGATCCTGAACGCGAATACCCCGATTTGGCTGCTGGTTGTCATGCACCTGGTGATGAGCTTGGGCCTGGCCTTCATCTTCACCCCGGCGTTCACCACTGCGCTGAACCCGTTGCCGCACAGCCTGCACTCGCATGGTTCGGCCCTGCTGTCCACCTTGCAGCAGTTGGCTGGCGCCATGGGCACCGCGCTGCTCGTTGGCGTTGTCGCCGCGGCCACCGCCTCGAAGATCGCGGACGGTGTCGACCCGCTAACCGCTTCGGTTGAAGGCTTCCAGCCTGGCTTCCTGGTTGGTGCCGCCTGCAGCGTGGGCATCGTGGTCATCGGCTTCCTGCTCGGCGGGAAGAACAAGTCCGTTGCCGCTGAAGCCGAACCTGCAAAGGTTCCGAGCCACTAGGCATCAGAAGCGTGCGAGAGCCGCTGGATCCCATCAAGGGATCCAGCGGTTTTTCCATGCCTGCTGGCAAGCTTCTTCGCCTGGACGCAACTGGCCAGTAATGTAGATCACAGGTTCATTGTCTACGAAGGAGCAAGCATGCAGTTGCAGGATTCAGTCGTTCTCGTCACCGGCGGCCTATCGGGATTGGGGCGTGCCACGGCGCACACGCTGGCCGCCCAGGCCAAGCACGTGGTGGTGCTCGACCTGCCGCGCGAGGACGGCGATGAAATTGCGGCTGAGGTCGGGTCGAATGTCCGGTTCGTGCCTGCCGATGTCACCGACGCGCAGCAGGTGGCCGCCGGCATCGAACGTGCCAAGGAACTGGGCACCCTGCGCGTGCTGGTCAATTGCGCCGGTGTTGCCACCCCGGGAAAGGTGCTGGGCCGTGACGGGGTGCTGCCGCTGGAACGCTTCGCCAAGGTGCTGGACATCAATGTCAACGGCACCTTCAACGTGATCCGCCTGGCCGCAGAAGCGATGGCGCATAGCGAAGCGTTGCACGACGAGCAGGGAACCACCGAACGCGGCGTCATCATCAACACCGCGTCGGTGGCCGCGTTTGACGGGCAGATCGGACAGCCCGCCTACGCGGCATCCAAGGGAGCCGTAGCCGCGATGACCCTTCCCCTGGCTCGCGAGCTGGCAAGCCACCAGATCCGCGTCATGACCATCGCCCCGGGCATTTTCCATACGCCGATGATGGCAGGATTGCCGCAGGCAGCCCAGGACTCGCTCGGTGCCCAGGTGCCGCATCCATCGCGCCTGGGACGTCCGGAAGAATACGCGGCCTTGGTGGAGCATATCGTGGCCAATCCGATGCTCAACGGCGAAACCATTCGCCTTGATGGCGCCATCCGCATGGCACCGCGTTAAGCATTTGTGGCGGGCGTGGCAGAACCTAGAATTCTACGGTTTTGCCGCGCTGCGCACGGTGCTCGGCATGGCTGATTTGGAACCGGCGGTTCTCGGCCATCAGGAACACCAGCAGGGCCATGAAGATCCAGATCGCGCAGACCCACAGCGGCGCTGAATCATTGAGCCAGCCCTGGATGGCGGCAGCAATCATGCAGATTCCGTAGCTGCTGGCCAGCGCATGGCGGCCGCGCTCTGAATGGGCGAAAGCGCCGGCGGCCACCGAGATTCCGGCCGTTATCAGGGCGGCCTGGATTCCGTGCTCGCCGTCATGCCAGCCGGCCGCGGCAAACCACAGCTGCAGGGCGTAAACCATGCTCGCACCTGCAAAGAAGCAGATCGGGGCGTCGGTGGCCCAACGCTCTAAGCGGTTGCGCGCAGTATTCTTGTTCAGCTGCAGTACGCCGTACAGGGAGAGCAGCGAAGCGATGGTCGCCAGGATGGCAGCGCCGACGGGCATGAAGCCGGACGCCAGGGTGATGGCGCACGCCATCAACGCTGTTGCCGGGATCGAATAGATGGAAATGATCCGCTGGCGCCGGGCCGACAGCTGGTCGCTGCGCAGCGAGAACGCTGCGCTGAGGACCAGCGCGATGGCAATTGCCGGCCACAGCACCGAGTGCACCAGGCTGGTATCCAGCAAGCTGGCTTGGGCTCGTCCATGCAAACCGGAAGACAACGCCAACGTGGTCAGCAGCAGCAGCAGGCCCGAAGCGCCCAGCAGATATCCGCGTATCTTGTCGAAGGGCTCCACCACAGGGTTGGGGCGATGATCCGGTGGTGCATAGGGCAACTCGAAGGAGGTCCGTTCGCTGGCCGATGCCATGGCGGAACGGGCCGAGGCCACGAGGGAATCAAGTTGCGGGGTCGACTCTTGTTCGGCCATCTTGCCTTCATCCTTATGGGTCACGGGATATTGGGCACCAGCTTAGGCCAGTTCCTCCCACATGAGAAGGGGTTATTGAGATGAAGGGGCTTCCGTCAGCCGTTGTTCACTGCTGAAGCTGCGTTCGGCGCCGGTCAACGGATCGGTGAAGGAAATAGTGTGCGCCAGCAGCTGCAGCGGGCGCCGGTAGTCATCAGGAGCCAGATCCCACAGCCGTGGATAGAACGCATCATTGATGATGCCCAGGCCCAAGGAAGCCAAGTGGATCCGCAGCTGATGGGTCTTGCCCGAATGCGGTTCCAGATCCATCAAGGCAACCTCGGTCCCGGAATGGAAACCATGGCTGGTTCCAATGGTCTCGACGTTGATCAGTGTCTGCGCGTTCGGCTCGCCTTCTTCCACAATTGAACGCAGCTGGCCCTTGACCTTGGACATCCGGTTCTCGAAGACAAGCGGCATGCGCTGCAGCAGATCACGCAGTTCTGTTTCGGTTTTGACCTGCGAATGCCCGCCGTTGGGTTGCAGCACCCGTCCGGTTTCCAGGCCTTCACCGGGTTGCAGGGCGACGACCGCCTTGTAGCGTTTGGCAATCTCCCGGCGCTCGAAAAGCATCTGGTAGGCACCCCGGGTCTGCGGATTCACCGCGAAAAGAATGACGCCGGCGGTGGCGCGGTCCAGCCGGTGCATCGGCACCAGGTCGTCGATGCCGGTCTGGTTGCGCAAGCGCACCAGCGCGGATTCCTGGATGAAGCGTCCACCGGGTGTGGTGGGGAGGAAGTGCGGCTTGTCCACGACCAGCAGGTGCTCGTCCTGGTGCAGGATTCTGGCCTCGAAGGGGATCGGGGTTTCTTCCGGCAAGGAGCGGTAGTACCAAATGAATTCATGCTCGCCCAGGGGAGTCTGGCGGGTGAGCGGAGTGCCGCCCAGGCCAACGATCTGCTGCTCATCGAAGCGGCGCAGAATGCCCTCGGGATCGACATGGCCAAAGCGTTCGAGCAGATAATCGGCGACAGTTGCCCATGAACCGGTCCGCGGGAGTCGAAGCCGAGTTGCATTGACGCCGTTGCGAACGGGAAGCGGGGATTCCATAGCCATATCGGCTATTCTCCCATCTTTGCCGGGAGCACGCTGATCCGCGGCCTCAGCTGCGCGGTGCCGGCTGGCAGGACGGGCAAACGTAGCAGTCGCGTTCCAGCCCTGCGTCGTCGGCGGCGATCTTCAATACCTGGATTGTGGTGCCGCAGCGCGGGCAGGGCTTGCCGGCCCGCCCATACACCCAATAGGGTTCGCGGGTGCGCGCCAGGCCGGTGGTGACCCGGCGAGGACGGTCCTTGTTGACCTTCAGCAGGCGCCTGGACATCTCGATGGCCCTTTCCAGGCCCACTACCTGCCCCACCGGCGTCAGCGGATGCAGCCGGGTGAGGAACAGGACCTCGCTGCGGTAGATGTTGCCGACTCCGGCCATCAGCCGCTGATCCAGCAGCGCCTCGCCGATCCCGCGCTGCGGCTGGGCGCGGAAGTTCGCCGCCGCCTGCTGCGCATCCCAATCCGCGCCGAGCAGGTCCGGACCCAGATGGCCTACCAGTTCCTGCTCATCGGCCGTGGGCACGAGCTTGACCTGGGCGATGTCGAAGCCGACCGCGGTGATCTCGGCGAAGTGCAGCACCACCCGGGCGGTGTGCGCGGCGCGCTTGAAGCGTTCGCCAGCGCCGTAGAGATCCCAGCGTCCCTCCATCAGCAGGTGCGAATGCAGGGTCAGTGGAGGATGGTTGAAGGCAGGGTCTGAGTCCGTGGGCGGATGCAGGCGCACCAGCAGGTGCTTGCCGCGCGGGACCACTTCGGACACCATGTACCCGGCCAGGTCCACGGTGGACAGCGACGGAACCCGGAAGTCCGAGCGAACGATGGTTTTTCCGGCCAGCGCGCGGTGCAGCCGTGCGGTGGCCCGGTAGACGGAATCTCCTTCTGGCATGCGTCCTCCCTAGAATCAATCCAGGAACCCATCGTACGGTGCAGCCGTAACGAGGCGCAGTTCGTCGCGGCCGTGGCCTACGCTGGGCGCATGACAGTGCAGCAAAAGAGCAGATCAATCCAACCGAACCGACCGTCTATGCCGAGAATCTGGCAGTCGGGGACGTAGTCGATTTGAGCTCGTACAAGATGACCGCGGAGGATCTGCACGAATTCGCCGTGCAGTGGGATCCGCAGCGGTTCCACATCGACGAGGAGTGTGCGCAGCAGGGTCACTTCGGCGGCATTATCGCCAGCGGCATCCACTCGTTGGCGATCCTTCCAGCGCCTGGCAGTGCTGGGAGCCTACCGGCACTGGTGGGTAGTGGCCGGAAGGGCGATGGAGAAGATCCAGTTCCATGCTCCGGTGCGTCCCGGCATGGAACTGCACGGGCAACTGGAAATCACCGATATCCAGTTCAAGCGCGAGGACCGGGCCCGGGTGACTCTGCATGGCTCGCTCGGCTGCGATGGGCAGGTTCTCTTCGAGGTCACCAATGCTGCCTGGATCTGGGGCAGGACGCGCAATTAGCGCCGGTGCTTGCCCGCGCTGCGGCTTAGCGCCGGAAGCGGATCCCCTGCGGGGTGGAATAGAATCCGGCCGCCAGCAGCGCGTGAGCGAGGGGGTGCTCAAGGACCGGCTCGCCGTTGACCGTGGCAATGGCCAGCTTGTCCACCGTCGCAGTGCGCAGCACGGCCACCAAGTTACCTGCCAGCAGCCGCCATGACTCATCGCTTGGCTCGCCGAAAGCGAGCACGGTGCGCCCGCCGCGCTCCAGATAGAGCGCCAGTTCTCCGTCCAGCAGACCCACGATCGCCCCGGCCTTGCGCCCCGGGCGGTGCCCGGTCTGCGTGGCCGGCCACGGCAGGGCCGCGCCGTAGGGGTTGGCCGGGTCCGTGGAGGCGAGCACCACAGCCTGCGGCTGGCGCTGCGGGTCATCGGGCTGGGTGAAGGTGCGCAGCCGGTCGATGGTGTTGGCGGTGGAGAACTGCGCGGCGCCGAGCTTCTCGATGAAGTAGCCGCGGCGGGCATGGCCCGCCTCTTCCAGCTTGGACAGCACCCGGTAGAGCTGGCCGAAGCCGCCGGGCACGGATTCGGCGGCCACCGAACCGCGGGTGAGCACCCCGTAGCGTTCAAGCATGATTTCCGCGGTTGCATGCGCTGCGATGGTCGGGTCCAGCGCAGGGGCGGGCAGCAGCGACCAGCGGGCCGAGCCGCGGGTGTTGCGTGCCAGCTGTCCGGCCGCCTGTTCCCGGGCTAGTCGGGTAAGCCCGGAGAGCCTATTCAGCCGGGCGGCACGGGCACGCGGCGCCGGCTTGGCGATCTTGTGCGCGGTGGTGCCGCCAGCCAGGTAGCCGCGCACCGGAGCGAGGGTGTCGGGGGAGATGAACCCCGCCCAGAACAGCTGCCAGCAGGCCTCGGTGATCTCCTGCTCGGTGGGCGGCAGCCCTTCTTCCGGGTGCAGCCGGGCGGCGAGTTCCTGCACGAAGTAGGCCCCGGTAGCATCGAAGGAATCAAGCACCCGGCGGGCCAGCGAATCCAGCTGGGACATGTCAGGGGCTGGCAGGCTCAGCGAGGCGAACTCGGCGGTGTGCAACGAAAGCCAGCCGTCCTTGCCGCCGGCGGCCCCGGCCCCGCAGATCAGCACGTCCCCGCTGCTGGTCAGCTCATCAAGCCACGACGCCTGGTAGCCGTGCAGCCTGGCGGGCAGGATGAATGATTCCAGCGCCGAGGCAGGAACTTCAACCCCCGCCAGCTGGGTCAGCACCTCGTAGAGCCCATCGCTGCCTTCCAGCCGGGAGCCCACCTGCTGCCAGGCGGGCAGGAACCGTCCGAACGTTGGCTGGTCCACCGGCTCCACCTCGGCGCGCAGCGCGGCCAGCGAACGGGTGCGGATGGTGCGCAGCACCGAAACATCGCAGTATTCATCCCCGCTGATTCCAGGCGGGATCAGCTCCACCGGACGGAACGCGCCCAGCGACAGGCGGCCGGCGGCCACCAGCTGGTCGAGCACCGGGCGCAGCACCGCGACGCCCAGGCCCAGTGCGGCGGACAGCTCGGAGAGCGTGAACGGGGCGTGGGTGCGGGCGAAGCGGGACACCAGGTCCTTAATTGGCTGGGCCGCCGGTTCGAGGAAGGCGGTGGGGATGCCGGTGGGCAGCGGGGTGCCCAGGGCATCGCGCAGCTTGCCCGCGTCCTCGATGGCCGCATAGGCCAGCTGCCCGGCGACCCGCAGGGTGAAGGCGCGGCGGGTGGCCACCAGGGATTCGGCATGGGCCCGGGCGGTCTCGGCATCAAGGGCTTCCTGCTCATCCTCCGTTGAGCGCAGGCGCTGAGCCAGTTGCTCTGCACTCAGCGGACCGAGCAGGCGCAACAGGTCCGCGGCGCCCTCCATCCCGGATAGCCGGCGGTTCGGCGCCAGGTGCTGCAGCTGCTGTTCAAGGGCGGCGATGACCTGCGGGTCGAGGATTTCGCGCACATCGTTGCGGCCCAGCAGTTCGCCGAGCAGTACCGGGTCCAGGCTCAGCGCGGCGGCGCGGCGTTCGGCCAGCGGGGCGTCGGTCTCATAGAGAAACTGGGCCACGTAGCCGAAGAGCAACGATTGGGCGAAGGGCGAGGGAAGCTCGGTGGTGACTTCCACCAGCCGGATGGCGCGGGAGGAGACCTGGCCCAGGATCTCGGTGAGCGCCGGCAGGTCGTAGACGTCGTTAAGGCACTCGCGCACGGTCTCCAGGATGATCGGGAAATCCGGGTAGTTGCGGGCCACGTCCAGCAGCTGGCTGGCCCGCTGGCGCTGCTGCCACAGCGGGGTGCGCTTGGTCGGGTTGATGCGCGGCAGCAGTAGGGCGCGGGCGGCGCATTCGCGGAATCGCGCGGCGAACAGCGCCGAGTTGGCCACCTGCGAGGTGACCACGTCCACGATCTCGTCGGCTTCGAAGGCGAAGAGCTCGGCGCCCGGCGGCTCGTCGTCCATGGCCGGGATGCGCAGCACGATCCCGTCATCGGCGGCCATCGCAGAGGCGTCCAGGCCCCAGCGTTCGCGCACCCGGGCTCCGATGGCCAGCGCCCATGGGGCGTGCACCGCCAGGCCGAAGGGCGAATGCAGGATCACCCGCCAGTCGCCCAGCTCATCGTGGAAGCGTTCCACTACGAAGTTCTGGTGGTTGGGCACCTGCCCGGTGGCCTGGCGCTGCTCGCCCAGGTAGTTGAGCAGGTTTTCGGCCGCGAAGGGATCCAGCCCGTGCTCGCGCAGCGCGGCGGCGGATTCGCTGCGCTCGCCGGCCAGCAGCCCGGTAGTGAATTCGCCCAGCGCCGCTCCGAGTTCCACCGGGCGGCCCAGACCGTCGCCGTGCCAGAAGGGCAGCTTGCCGGGCTGGCCGAAGGCCGGGGTGACCAGCACCCTGTCGTGGGTGATGTCCTCGATGCGCCAGCTGGTGGCGCCCAGCGCGAACACGTCGCCCACGCGGGACTCGTAGACCATTTCCTCGTCCAGTTCGCCCACCCGCTTGGGGGCCTTGTCATCCTCGGATCCCGCAAGGAAGACGCCGAACAGCCCGCGGTCCGGGATGGTGCCACCGGAAATCACCGCGAGGCGCTGGGCGCCGGGGCGGGCGCTGAGCACTCCGGCATCGCGGTCCCAGATCAGCCGCGGCTTGAGGGTGGCGAACTCGTCCGACGGGTATTTGCCCGCCATCATGTCCAAGGTCGCCAGGTACACGCTGCGCGGCAGCTGCTGGTAGGGCGCGGCCCTGCGCACGGTGTCGTACCAGGCTTCGACCTCAAGGTCCTCCATGGCCACCGCGGCCAGGGTCTGCTGGGCGAGGACGTCGAGCGGGTTGGCCGGGATGACCATTTTCTCGATCTTGCCTTCGCGCATGCGGGTGACCACCAGCGCGGTGGAGAGCAGGTCCGCGCGGTGCTTGGGGAAGAAGATTCCTTGGGAGACCGAGCCGACCTGGTGCCCGGCACGGCCCACGCGTTGCAGCCCGGAAGAGACCGAGTTGGGGGATTCGACCTGGATCACCAGATCCACCAGGCCCATGTCGATGCCCAGTTCCAGCGAGCTGGTGGCCACCACGGCGCGCAGCTTGCCCAGCTTCAGGTCTTCTTCGATTTGGGCGCGGGCATCCTTGGAGACCGAGCCGTGGTGGGCCCGGGCCAGCAGCGGCGCCTCTGGGTTAGAAGTGGCGGTGGACCCGGCCTGGGCCATCAGCACTGCCGGGGTGGACGTGGAAGTATCCTCGGCGCTGAACCCCTCGCGTTCGGCATAGATCTCGTTCAGCCGCCCGGTCAGGCGTTCGGCCAAACGCCGGGAGTTGGCGAAGATGATCGTGGAGCGGTTCTCCAGCACCAGATCCACCAGCTGGTTTTCCACGTGCGGCCAGATGCTGGCCGAGGCCGCCGGGGAGGAACCGGGTCCCAGGTCGTGGGCGCCGGCCGCCGACGGCAAGTCGGTCATGTCCTCGACCGGGACCCGCACCGCAAGTTCCCACTTCTTGGTGGATTTCGGGCGCACGATATTCACCGGTGCCGAGCCTGCCAGGAACCGGGCGACTTCTTCGGGCGGTTCCACCGTGGCCGAGAGCCCGATGCGCTGGGCCGGGGCAGCAAGCATCGCGTCGAGCCGCTCCAGAGACAGGGCCAGGTGGGTGCCGCGCTTGGTGTTGGCGATGGCGTGGACCTCGTCGATGATGACCGTATGCACCTGGGCTAAGGTTTTGCGGGCCTGGCTGGTGAGCATCAGGTACAGCGACTCGGGCGTGGTGATCAGGATGTCGGGTGGGTCCTTGAGCAGCTTGCGCCGGTCATTGGCCGGGGTGTCTCCGGAGCGCACGCCCACGGTGACCGATGGCTGGGAGAGCCCCATTTCGTGTGCGGTGGAGCGGATACCGGCCAGCGGGGAGCGCAGGTTGCGCTCCACGTCCACGCCCAGAGCTTTCAGCGGGGATATATAGAGGACCTTGGTTCCGGTGCCTGCCGGGTGGTCCGCATCGGATTCCATTCCGGGCAGCGCTGGCGCGTCGAGTTCCGCATGATGCAGCCGGTCCAGGGCCCAGAGGAACGCGGCCAGGGTCTTGCCAGAACCGGTGGGAGCGATGACCAGGGTGTGCTTCCCGTCGGAGATGGATTCCCAGGCGCCGCTCTGCGCCACCGTGGGCGCTGAGAAAACGTCGGTGAACCACTTGCGGGTGGCCGCACCAAACCGGGAAAGCACATCACTCATGGAATCGATACTACGTTCTGGACTCGACAGTTTGGGGACTTCAATAGTTCAACGGAATACGGTGCAAGTACGCCGTGTGGCTGAATGTGCACAGTGTTATTTTGTAGTCTTACTGGCCCCGCACCTGAATGATATCGTGCGGAAAGTTAACGGCGACATTTCGCGGAATGAAGCTGAATTTTGCTTCCTTCGCCTGAATCCCACGGTCGATCGTCCACGTCACCATGAAAGAACCTTCCACTCATCGACTGATATCGAAGCATGCGTCTAGAATCGTTTCTGCGTCATAATCATCCATTTAGGCGAAAGTTTTCCAAAGGTTTGACTAGTGTAATTTTATTCGCCCATCTAGTTAAACTGAATGAATTGGAGATCCTCTGTGTCGATACGACGCTTCTTCCGCATGCTGCTCGGGGTAGTCGTGAGCATGAGCCTAGCAATAGCTATTGCACCTGTTGCCTCAGCTCATGCGTCTGCTATTCAAGGGGGTGTAGAAGCGCCTTCAGGGAATACGGATCTAAACGCACGAGCTTCAGAGAGTTATTCTAGTGCAGCTTTCGATGCTCGTGCGGTCGCAAATATTTCATCTAGAAGCACGCTAATTTCCGAATCAGGTAAGTCTGAACTGAGGAAACCAAGCGGAACGAAGGAATCGAATCTGGGGCAACCAGCCCTTGCCCCCGTCATTGCGTGGGTGCTTCGCCTGGTAATCCAGAGAGGCATTCCATACGCAATCAAACTTGCGGGGCGTACAGCATTACAAAAGGCTTTCCGACAAGATCTACTTGCGCAAAACAATAATAGGTGGCATCACATTTTCCTCACGAGGCACAAATGGAGCAAGGTGGGAGCCCAAGGCAATCGTTCGAAAACGGCTGACCTGCTTTCGAAAGCCGCGGCTAGGGGGAAGCTCCACAAAAATAACAAGAAAGTACAAGAGTATCGCTGGGTGTACAAAGGAAAGACAATCGTGGCTACAGTTTCGAAGAAAACCGGCCAGATCTCTGACGGATGGGTGAAGTGAGAATAATGGACGCAAAGTTTCTGGAAGCGATAGAAGCCGGACGAATCGATGAGACAGTCGCTACTGCGGTTTCGTGGCAACCCGATGCACTGCTGGAGACTCTCGATTACAGGAGAATAAGTAACGACGCGCAGCCCTATTGGGAATTTGCGAAAGCTTGGATCGCGGCTGCAGGAAGCCTCGATAAGCCCATCATTGCCAGATGGGTTGTCGACATTGCATTGGGTGAATTCGCGTACTTGGAAATCCAGGCCGAAGCAGCTGACCTGCTGGTGAAATCGGTTCGGGAGGCCAAGGATTACCTTGCGAGCTTGATCGAAGACGTTTCGGTGCTTTCTGATAATCCCGATGCCGGTTTGTCCAAACGACAAGTTCAAGAGCTGAAGGATACTGCGTTGTTGCTTACTCAACTGTCCATTCCGGGTGCCAACCATTAGAGCAGCCGCGTCGAGAATTTCCAGGAGCAGCTTCGTGCCCTTGCTGGGTATCGAGGCTGTTCTTTCATTAGTTGAACAGCTGTGAGTATTGAGATGGCTGGTCTGGGACTAGCTGGCAGGATAAGAACCAGCCGCACCATCCCTGGATGTGACTCATTAAACGGCTGACCCGAAAGGCGTCTTTCCTTCGACTTGTCAATCGGGCAAGGCGTCTTAGCATTGCTGTATGACGATCCCTCGCTCTTTGGCAAGCTGGATACCATCGATGAACAGCGCCAGAAAGTGCCGATATGATCCTGAGCGATGAGAATCTACCGCGGGTGCACTACTAAATTTTGCGGTGCTTAGCACGGACCAGATGAGCGGTTTAGCGCTCGCCTAAATCTCCGTGCGTGATTTCGCGAGGGATTGCCCGACTTATAGACCGCATCAATAGGCGTGCAAAATCCGCAGGAGGATCCGAAGGCTCCTAGCAATTGTCTTTGTAGCGAGTCCCCAGTTCCACGGACTGATCCCGGTCTTGATAGTCGACATGATATCCGCGGATCCAGCTAAGGCTGGAATGCCCAAACCGTTCAAAATTACAAACTTTGCAAACTCCGTTGCGCCGTAAGGCTGTATTGTCTTCCCAAGAGTGATCCGTTTGAGAGCGATGGCCCAATGAAACCCTGCTCAAACATTGACAAGGTTTCACCATACCAATGGTTATTGGAATAAGCATTGGTATGGAGAATCTTTGCCAACGATTGTCGAAGCCATAGCTATGGCCCGGGTGCGACGGTGTCGTTTCACATGCGCAGCGCGCGAGAATTCTTATCCTGCGGTAATTTCACGAAGGGCGGCGACGTGGCCAACATATGCGCGACGGCCCGTCTTCGTCAGCGAAACGCGCACGTGGCTGCGGCCCAGCTTGGTGAACCGCTCGATGGCGACATATTCGGCATCGGCGAGCTGCTTGAGGTGCTTGCTCAGAACCGAGTCGGCGATATCGAGGAGACCGCGAAGGTGTGCGAATTCAGCCCACTGAACCGGAGCCAGGCTGGCACAGATGCGAAGCCGCAATGGAGCGTGGATTAATTCGTCGAACCGGGCGTCGCTAGACGACTTGGTCATTGCCGTCCTCCAAGCGCGCCATGTTGTAGGCAGCTTGCATCTTGGCCACCAAGAACATGCAGGATATAAAGGTGACAAGAATCTTCGCCACAACTTCCTCTGCCTGTGCCGCTTCCCAAAGCCTCAGGCAATTGACCAACAGGATGCCGAGGAAGAAATATCCTGCATAGGCGCCCGCCAGCAGGCTCGGGGTATCGGCCAATGTCCGTGGCTTTGCGCGACGGCGCCGGGCCAGCACGTACCAAAGGATCAACGGTATATACAGCAGTGCTGTCCAAAAAGCCTGGGGTGGGTAAGCCTGGAACAACGTAAGGACTACGGCCGAGACTGCGACCAAGGTGGTGGTGAAGCCGCGCGGACTCCCGGAAGTCTGGACCATCTGCTGTGAGTCCTGCTCGGCAGATTGCAGCAGCTTGGCCGCGTGCTGTCCGTCCATGAAATCGCCTGATGAAGCCATGAATTACTCACTTTCCGTCACGGAAAGTCTCGCATTTCCATGTCAGAAAATCAAGGGATTGGCTTAAATGTGGTGGTACTTGCCGCCGGCCAGGATGTCCTGCGCCCGGTAGAGCTGCTCGGTGAGGATCAAGCGCACCAGCTGGTGCGGAAAGACCAGCTTGGACAGCGACCAGGTGAAGTTGGCGCGGGCATGCACCGTGGGATCCACGCCGTAGGCGCCGCCGATGATGATCACCACATTGCGCGAGGAATCGATCGGTGTGCGCAGGGTGTTGGCCAGCGCGGGGGAGTCCACGTTCTTCCCTCGTTCATCGAGCAGCACCACGAAGTCGCGGTCATCGATCTTGGCCAGGATGCGTCCGGATTCCTCGCTGCGGGCCGCGTCGTTCTCGCGCGAGGAGTGGCTCAGCAGCAGCCAGGACAGGTCGAAGGGCTTCTTCAGCCGCTTCTCATAGCGGGAAATTCCCTCGTCCACCCAGGACTCGTGTTTCTTGCCAACTGCCAGCACCTTGATCGTCATGCTTCCATTGTTCCGCATCCGTCGGGTTCAGTGCTTCGCGCCCATCCCGATACGATGGAAACCATGAGATCCTCTTGGTACTTCCGGCACGGCCAGCGTCCTGGCGGCGCACAGGTGCTGTGGATCATTTTCGGGCTGGTCGTCGCCATGTTCTACTTCACCCGCAGGGTGCTGGTGTCCCTGCATGCGGGCGGATGGGCCAAGGACCTGGACGCCCCGGCATACCAATGGGCGCTGGAGCACCAGTCGCCGTTCCTGTTCGCGGTCTCCGACTTCCTATACTTCTGGGGATCCACCCCGGGAATGACCATGATCATGCTGGTGATCACCGGGTTGCTGTGCTGGAAAACGCGCAGCGCGTGGCCGCTGGCGGCTGTCGCGTTCACGGCATTGGTCTCGGTGCTGCTGACCGTCATCCTCAAGGCCAACCTCCAGGTGCCGCGTCCCCAAGGCATCCCCGGGGGACCTGCGCCGCCTGAATCCTATTCATTCCCCAGTGGGCACACGCTGAACTCGGCGGCGCTGATCGGCATCGCCAGCTACCTGGCAATCATCTACGGGCTGCGCCGCTACGCGTACCTTATCGCCATCATCGCGGCGCTATTCGTGCTGGCGATGGGCGCCTCGCGCATCTACATCGGGCACCATTGGGTTTCGGATGTGCTGGTGGGACTGCTGATCGGGGCCGCCTGGGCCGCCGTGGTGGCAATCCTGCACTACTTCTTCGTGCCGCGGCCCGCAGCTACTAAGCCAGCACGCGGATCGGCGCGCCGCTAGCCCATGCGCGGAGATCTTCCACCGCATCGCGGTAGAACATCTCGAACTGCTCGATGGTCACGTAGCCGATATGCGGGGTGGCAATCACGCCCCTGGTGTTCGCCAGCCGGTCCTGGGCCGGCAGCGGTTCCACATCGAAGACATCCACCGCGGCCAGATGCAGCCGCCGGCTTTCCAGCGCGTCGATGAGCGCGCCGGTCTGCACGATCCGGCTGCGCGAGGTGTTGACCAGGATGGCATCGGGCCGCATCCAAGCCAGCTGCTTCGGGCCGATGACCCCGGTGCTGCGCTCGGAGAGCTTCAGGTGCACGGTCACGATGTCGCTGGTGGAAAACAGTTCGGCCTCCGAGACCAGCTCCACGCCCGCTTCGGCGGCGCGCTCCTTGGTGAGGTTCTGGCTGTAGGCGATGACCCGCATGCCGAAGGCCAAGCCCACCTTCGCCACCCTCGACCCCAGATTTCCCAGGCCGTAGACGCCCAGGGTCTTGCCGGACAGGCCCATCCCCAACGTGGTCTGCCAGCCCGAGTCGGCCGCCAGCGGGCGGTCCGCGGAAAACAGTTCCACATCCAGTCGGCGCGCGGCGGAAAGAATCAGCGCCCAGGTGTGCTCGGCGGCATCGGTGGCCACATAGCCGGTGTGGCTGACCACGATACCCCGGTCCTGTGCAGCCTGCAGGTCAATGGATCCGTTGCGGCGACCGGTGGTGACCAGCAGCTTCAGGTTGGGCAAAGCGTTGAGCCGGGCGGCCGGAAAGGGCGTGCGCTCGCGCATGGCGACAATGGCGTCGAAGGGCAGCAATGCCTCGATGACAGTGTGGTCCTCATGGCCCAGGTGCTCGGTGAAGACGGTGATCTCGGCGTCCAGCTCGGCGGCGAGGCCATCGAAATCGGCCAGCGAGCGGGCCACGCTGTGGTAATCATCAAGGATTGCAATGCGCATGGCTTCATCCTAGGCATCTGCGGCCGCTGCTGTCCTGTCACTGGCGTAACAAAAAGCTGGCGCCTGCATCATGCAGGCACCAGCTCAAAGCAGCGATGCTACTGGACGACGGTGAATTCCAGCTGCTCGGTGTAGGAACGACCATGCACGTCGGTGGCGGTCGCCGTCGCGGTGTGCTCACCAACCGAGAGGTCATCAGGCAGTTCCAGGCGCCACAGGTGGCTGGTCTTCTCGGCGAGGCCGCCGCCGTGGACGAACTGCTCGGCGATGGCGGACGGGTCCGAGTACTCTGCTCCGGTCAGCGGGCGCTCGCCGGCCATCTGCTGGGTCCGCTCGGCGGCCACCGGGGCCTGGCCATCGATGGAGACCTCGACGGTGGAACCGGTGCTGCCCATCCAGAAGTTCGTGGTCAGCCAGGTGTCCTGGGACAATCCCTGCCGGCTCACTGCCAGCGGGTCGGCCAGGGGCTGGACGGTGCCGCGTTCCTTGTCCAGATTCTCTTCGTACCACTGCCGGTACTCAGGGGTATTCAGGCCTAGCGACATCTGCTTGCTGGGATCCTGGCCGGTGGCGGTGAAGCGCTCCACGATGTCGGTGTTCTTGATGTCCAAGGTGAGCACGCCCGGCGGGGTGCCGTCGCGCTGGATGGAGGTCGGGTAGCCGTTCTCGGAGACCCGGCCGTCATACCATTGCCCGGAAATTGCCGGGACCGTCAGGTGGGTGAAGGGCAAGCCTGCTTCGCCGACCTCATCGCGCCAGCCGTCCATCAGGTCCCCGGCGCGCAGGTTCTCCGACATGTGGGTGTGCCCGCCCAGGGAAACGGCCTCGCGTCCCTCAAGCAGCTCGTAGATCTCCTTGACCTGCTTGGTGGAATGCTCGTCGCTGTAGAAGAACTCGAGCATCGGGCTGTGCCCGGCCAGCACGATGGCCTTGTTCTTGGGAACCTTGGCCAGATCCTCGCGCAGCCACTGCAGCTGGCGCTGGCCCAAATTATAGGTGTAGTCGCTCTTCTTAGCTGGAACCGCAGTGGGGTACTCGATGGTGCTCAGTGCGATGACGTGCGTTTTGCCGGTGTCGTAGGAGTAGTATTCCGGGCCGAACTGGGCGCGGAAGGAATCGAACTCATGCTGTCCATCCAGCGAATCGTAGTCGATGTCGTGGTTGCCCGGCAGGAAGCGGGCCGGGCCGTTGAGCATGGAAGAAAGCTCGCGGGTCTGGTGGAAGAAGGTCAGGTCATCGCCCACGAGGTCACCGATGAACAAGGCGCCGCACCCGATGTAGTCGGTGCGTGCCGCCAGATCGGCGAAGGCGCCGTCCCTGGCATATTCGACTTCCTGCTGGGTGTAGGTCTGCACGTCCGCGCCGATGACGCAGCTCTGCTCCGGCGATTGGGTGGCGCTGCTGCGCACCAGCGGGAAGTTGACCGCCTCGGGCAGCGGGCCGGTCGGCGCGATGCCGTCGTACTTCAATTCCGGGGAGCCTCCGGGCAGGTGGATGTAGAAGAACTGGGCGACGTTGTCCTCGTCAACCGGTACCTGGAAGCCGCGCGGCTGGGTGACGAATGCGGTCATGTTGTTGTAGGCCGGCAGTTCGTAGCGGCCCTGTCCGTCGGTGGACACAACGTTGCGGCCGTTGGACACCGTGACGTTCGGCAGGCCGGGTTCACCGGCATCCTGCTTGGAGTTCTTGTTGCGGTCTTCGAAGACCACGCCGTCCAGCGTCTGTTGATCGGCGGCGTTGCCGCTATTTTTAGCAGGGATGACCTCGACGGACCCGCGGTAGGCCGAGGAGCTCCAATCCGCGGTGGTCTTGGCGGCAGGCACCGCGTCGACTTCTGGGCTGGCGCTGATCAAAGCGGTGGAAGCGGCAATGGCAACTAGGCTTCCGGCGGTCAGATGCAGTGGGGTGAGATGATTGGTTTTGCCGGGTCGAGCGAAGAATTTCACGTACGTTCCTCCGGGTGGGGACAATCTGCCGGCCCCTTGGCCGACCGTATTCCACGGTGCCAAGGGCAGGTGAATTGCAACCGATGCGCAGGTAATGGCGATTCATCGATCCCGTAAATACTTATCGACTGTCTTGGCAGGATTTAGGTATCTCCAGCTAATGAAATGAAGTGGTGGCGATGGAACTGGTGCAGGCGCTGATGGCAGGCGCGCGGGGACGCAGGCTGCTGTGGGAATTCGCAATTGCCAGCGAAGAGCAGCTGCAACCGGAATTCGCGGAGCATCCACTGCGGTCGGCGATGTTCTATGCCGCGCATCGGGTCGCGGTCGAACGTGGCGAGAGCGTTGGCCTGTTTGGCATGGACGAGTCAGGCGTGCCCGATATCAGTGTCGAGGAGATTGCACGGCTCCTTGATGTCGCCAGCCTGGTGACGCCCACCGCGGCGCTCCTGCAACACGCGCTAGTTCGTTCGGTGGACTACGCGCGCTATTGGCAGGAACCGGATGGGGAAGACACCCTGCTGGCGTTGCCGGCTTTCGCCGCGCCTCTTGAGCGGGTCGCCCGGCATCTGGCGGACAGCGGGCTAGCGGACTGGTGGATGGATCCCGTGGATCTGCGCAACCAGTTCAAGGTGGAGTTCGACCAGCATGATCCCGTGGGTAAGTCGCAAGCTCCCGATGACGATGCCCTTGGCATTTTGCAGGACTGGAGGGGCGCGGTTCTGGCGACGGAAGCCCGCGATGCCGCGGAACTGCATAACAGCCAGCTGGGCAGCTTCAGTGGCGAATGGTGGTCCAAGCCCAGCAGCCGCCTGCCCGCCAGCACCGGTATCTTCCCTGACGGCGAGCCTGTGGGCCTGAGCTGCGTGGAAGACGGATTCGGGTGGGAACAGGCCAGCGTCAGGCACGCTAGTGTGCCTCCCGCAGCGAACATGCTGGAGATCGCCACGGCGGAGGACTGGATCCGTCTCTGCCGCGAACACGGCCTCGAGGTGTCCGCGCAGAAGCGCCACGACTGGTATCTGGCTACCGGGCGCGACGGCGCATGGAAGATCCCCGATTGGCTGGCTGTGGCGCGCGACTATGATGGCGTGCATTTGGGCATCGGTGCCTATCTGGCGCTCGCCGGACAATGCCTGGAGATCGATGAAAAGTACGCCAGCGTGATTGCCGGGTGGGATCCGGACCAGACGTTCTGGTTCACCGGTGAGCTTCGCTGCTACGGGCCAGCGCAGGAATGGATTTGCCTGGACGCCAGCAACGAGGAAGCACGGTGGGTGCCTGCTGGCAATGTTCCAAGTTCATGAGCTGTCACGGGCGCAGTGGCCAGCCCCGGTTTCTGGTGCAATGGGTTTCATGAATGACGCGAAAAACGATGAACTGGCCGCCGCAACCGAGGTCATTTTGCAATTGCGCTGGTCGGATCAGGATGCCCTGGGCCATGTGAACAATGCGCGCGTCGTGACCTTGATGGAAGAAGCGCGCATCCGCTGGACGCGCGAAGACGGAACCACAGGCCGTTTCGAATTCGGCACAGTGGTCGCATCCATCCAGATCGACTACCTGCGCCCGCTGCACTACCAGCCCGAGATGCTCATCCGCATGGGCATCAGCCGGCTGGGCAACAAGTCATTCACCGTGCGCGGCATCGGCTACCAGGATGGGCAGCCGGTATTCGACTCGACCACGGTCATGGTTCCGCTGGCAGCCGATGGCGTTTCGTCCCGCCCATTGAACGAGCTGGAGCGCAGCTGGCTCAGCGAATCGCTGATCCCTGCACGCGGCTAGACTCTCGGCGCCGCGCCCGGGCTCTTGAGGCGCGCCGCCAGATCACGCAGCTTCGCTTCGGATTCCGAGCCCTGCTCGGTGGTGTAGATGAACAGGGTCTGGTCAGTTGCCCGGTCACGTCCAGCGCCTCGTAGTTGACCTCCAGATAACCCACGTCGGGGTGGGTGAACCTCTTGATACCATCCCGCCGCTCCACCACCCGGTGGTCTGCCCACCAGGTACGGAATTCTTCGCTGTTCATGGACAGCTCTCCGACGAGCTGCGCGAGCAGCGGATCGTGCGGATGGCGCCCGGCATCCAGGCGCAAGGTGCCGACCATCGACGCGGCGACCTGTTCCCAGTCGGCATAGCGCTGCCTGGCTTCGGGATCGAGGAAGGCCCAGCGGATCAGGCTGCGGTGGCGCACCGGCTTGGCGAGGAAATTGGTGAGCAGGCTGGCGGCCAGCGGATTCATGCCCAGCACCTCGGTGCGCCGGCCGCGGATGAAGGCCGGATGGGCGGTGAAGGAATCCAGCAGCTTATGCAGGGATGGGCGCACCCGCTGGACGCTGCTCGACGGGCTGTTGCGCCCGGAGCCGGAGACCGAGCGGGCCAGATTGAATAAGTGCCCGGTCGCCGCCTCATCCAGTTGCAGGGCCCTGGCCAACGCTCCGACCACGGATTCGGAGGGGCGCTTGTGCCGGCCCTGTTCCAGCCGGGTGTATTAGTCGGTGCTCACCCCGGACAGGACCGCGACCTTTTCGCGGCGCAGCCCGGGCACGCGGCGCCGGGGACCGCCATCGCCTGCCGGACTGACCAGAGCCCGCCGGGCCTTGAGGAACTCGCCGAGCTCGGTATTGGAATTCATCGGTGCTGTCCTTTCATCCGCGGGCCGCATTGCCCCGGTTTCATCCTAGTTCTGCCTGCGGTGCTGGTCCGAGGCCAGAACTATCCTAGGACTGGCATACCCCGGATCAACGCGCCACTTCCCACGGCACCCTAAGCGCTGCATTGGTGATGGACTATTAGTGCCACTGCCACCGTCATCCAGGAGCGCGCATGCCCAAGCCATCCAGCAACCTGACTACCCGCGAATCGACCCAGCAACCGCGCGAGCACCGCGCGACCCGCTGCTGGAACGGCCCGCGACGCGTCCTGCCGGGATCCGCGCGCTGCTGCGCGATCTGGGCGGAGCCTATGCCAGCAATGGGGTAATCGGCCTGGTCTTCTCCGCTTCGGGCCCCATCGCGGTCACCCTTGCCGTGGGGGCCGCCGGCGGATTGTCCCAGGCCGAGATGGCTTCCAGGGTCTACGGGATCTTCCTCTCCGCGGGGTTGACGACCATCGTGATGTCGCTGCTGTACCGCCAGCCGCTCGGATTCGCCTGGTCCATCCCCGGCACGGTGCTGCTGGGCCCTTCGCTGCAGCACCTGTCCTTCGCCGAAGTGGTCGGGGCGTTCTTCGTCTCGGGGGTGCTGGCCCTGGCACTGGGAGCCACCGGGGTAGTACGCCGGATCATGGCGGCCATCCCGATGCCGATTGTGATGGCCATGGTGGCGGCGGTCTTTCTGCGCTTTGGCACCGACATCGTCTCATCCACCCAAGCCAACCCGGTGGTGGCCGCTCCCCTGGTGCTAGTCTTCGTGCTGCTTTCCGCGGTGCCTGCGCTGGGCCGAAAACTGCCCCCGGTGCTGGGCACGCTGATCGCCGGCGTCATTGCCGTGGCAGCCAGCCGGCAGTTCGCGCTGGATACCGCGAGCGGTCCGGTACTTGCCACCCCGGTGTTCACCGCACCGGAATTCACCTGGGCCGCGCAGCTTGAACTGGTGGTGCCGCTGGCCATCACCGTGCTGATCGTGCAGAACGGCCAGGGCGTTGCGGTGCTGCGTGCCGCCGAGCACCAGCCTCCGGTCAATGCCTCCGCGCTGGCCTCCGGCGGTTTCTCGATCCTCAACGCCTGCTTCGGCGCGGTGTCAGCCTGCGTCACCGGGCCGACCAACGCTCTGCTCACCTCATCGGGGGAGAAGCACCGCCACTACACGTCGGCGGTGGTCTATGGATTCCTGTCCTTTGTCTTCGCCCTGCTGGCTCCGACGCTGACCCGCTTCATGCTGGCCACCCCCGAGGCGTTCGTGCTGGCCTTGGGAGGGATCGCCATGCTTAAGGCCCTGCAACAGGCATTCGTGACCGCCTTCGCCACGAAGTTCACCTTTGGCGCGCTGGTGACATTTGTCGTGACAATTTCCGGCCTGGACCTGTTCAACATCCATACGGCGTTCTGGGGCATCCTCTTCGGCTATGCCGCCTCCCGGCTCATGGAGCGCGGCGACCATGCACCCGTCGCCGGGCAATAGCGCGGACCACAGTTGATCCGGGGCCGTGCCGGTTCGTGATGAGCTAGCAAGCTGGCCTAAGCTGGCGGTAGCTGGCATCAAAGACTTCGGACAGGATGGGCATGGCCGCGGGCAACATGTATCGGGTGGGAGTACTGGGCCACGGGGCCATCGGTTCCTTGGTGGCGGATCAATTGTCTGTCGGGAGCGTTGAGGGCGCCCAGCTCGAAGGGGTGATCGTGCGCCGGCAGCATCCGGGTCCGGAACATGAGCAGCTGGGTATCCAGCAGGCGCTGGAGCGCTGCGACCTGGTGGTCGAATGCGCGGGCCAGCAAGCTGTGCGGGAGCATGCGGTGCGCATCCTGGAGGCAGGGGTCGACCTGCTGGCCAGTTCCATGGGAGCGCTGGCCGACCCGGTGCTCGCCGCGCAGGTGCAGGCCGCCGGGCCAGGCCGGCTGATCAGCACCGCCGGGGCCATTGGCGGATTGGACCTGCTTGGTGCGGCGGCACGAATGGGCGGCATCGAGCAGGTGCTGGTAACTACGCGCAAGCTGCCGGCCACCTTGGTGTAGCCGTGGATGGATGCGCGGCGGCGCCGCGAACTGGAGCAGGCCAGCGGCCCGGTAGAGGTATTCAACGGTCCGGCTGCGGTGGCGGCCCGCGAATTCCAGAAGTCGCTGAATGTCGCCGCGGCAGTGGCCTTGACAGTGGGGGATTGGGACGCGGTGCAGGTCAGGCTGCTCGCCGATCCGGCGGCAGAGCTGACCGAGCACCTCATCGCAGCGCACGGGCCAGCCGGCGAGTACAGCTTCTCGGTCAAGAACTATCCATCGCCGCGCAACCCGCGCACCAGCGGCATCGTCCCGTGGGCCTTGCTGCACTCGATCCAGCAAGCCGCGGATGCGCGGCGCTAGCGGCTAGTTGCCTTCGGCTGCCGCGTACTCGTCCAGCACCTTCTTGCCGATCTTGAACGCCACGTTCGCTGCCGGAACGGAGCAGTAGATGGCGCACTGCAAGAAGACTTCCTTGATCTCTTCCGGGGTCATGCCGTTGCGCAGGGCGGCGTGCACATGCATTTCCAGCTCTTCCCAGTATCCGCCGGCAATCATTGCGGTCAGCGTGATGGCGCTGCGGGTGGTGCGTGGCAGGCCTTCGCGGGTCCAGATGGTGCCCCAGGCGTAGCGGGTGATCATTTCCTGGAACTCGTCGGTGAACTCGTTCGAGTTCTTGGTGGAACGATCCACGTGCTCATTGCCCAGGACCTGGCGGCGCACCGCCATGCCGGCATCATAGGTGTCGCCGGGAAGGCGCGATGATTCAGCCATTGTCTGCTAATCCTCTCTGCTTAGTTGGACAGGAAGAACCCGGCCAGCAAGGCTGCAGTCTCTTCCGGTGCTTCGGCCGGGGCCAAGTGGGCTGCCGAATCGATGATCGCCATGGTTCCGTGCGGTGCATGCTCGGCAACGAATTCCGCGTCGGCCGGAGGGCAGACCTGGTCCTGCGCGCCGTTGATCGCGATGATCGGGTCGCTGGTGGAGGCCAGCTGCTCGCGCACGTCGAAGCCTGCCAGGGCGCCGCAGACGTGGGCGTAGGCGAAACGGTCGGCGTCCTGCAGGCTGTGCAGCAGCTCGGTGCTGATCACCGGCTGCTTCTCGATGAAACCGGGCGCGAACCAGCGCTCGGCGGAGCCGGCGACCATGGTCGGGGTGCCTGCCTTGGCGACCAGCTCGGCACGGTCGGTCCACGCTTCCGGGGTGCCGATCTTCGCCGCCGAGCAGATGGAGGACAACCCGTTGAAGAAGCCTGGGTGGTCTGCCGCCAGCTGCAGTGCGGTGGCCCCACCAACCGAGACTCCCGCGTAGTACAGCTTGGACCCCTCGGCGATGACGCCGTCGGCACGCAGTGCCTGGACAACCTCGGTGACACCGGTGGCCAGTTCGGCCAGCGTGAATTCCTCGGTGGATGGCTTGCTTTCGCCATGCCCCGGGAGATCCCAGGCGATGACCTGGAAGTGCTCCTTGAGGTACGGCAAGGCCGGTGCCCACAGCGGCAGGGCGGCGGTGCCCAGCGAGGGGCCGGCAATGAGGGTGGGAAGTTCCTTGCTGGTATGCAGCAGGGATGGAGTTAGTTGCGGGACTGCCATAGTTCCTTCCGTGCCGAGTAATCGGCGAGTACTGTTTCGGTGAATCGATCAGCGGCGCCGAGGTAGCCGGCTGGATCTAGTAATTCGTCGAGGTCCTTGTCGCTTAGATCATGGGTGGGGATTTCCAGGCGCAGCAGTTCGCGCAGGGATACGTCCTCGTCGAGGCTGCGGCGCACCAGCGCTTGGATGGCAGGTTTTCCGCCGGCCACCAGTGGCGCCAGGACGGCCGCGAGGCGCTCGGAGAGCACGGCATCTCCACCCAGGGCGAGGTTGCGTTCGATGGCTGCAAGGTTCACGCCCAGGCCGTTGGCCAGGAATGCGGCGTGGAAGGCGGCGCCGGAAGCCAGCCGTGCCAGTTCGCGCAGGGCGCTCCATTCGGCATGCCAGCCGCCATCGGGGCGTTCATCCACTGCGATGCCGGCAGCAGTGAAGAGGGTGGAGAGCAGGCCGGGGGCGCTGAATGCCGCATTGCGCAGCAGCACCGAGCGCACCGGATTCTGCTTTTGCGGCATGGCAGAGGAGCCGCCCTTGCCAGCCTCGCGCGGTTCGGACAGCTCGCCGATTTCCGGGCGGGAGGCGGTGAGCACATCCGCGCCGAAGGTCCCCAGCGCGGCAATGGCCGAACCCAGCGCGGAGCCGAGCTGGAGAATCGGCATGCGGTTGGTGTGCCATGGCGTTCCCGGATCCGCCAGGCCCAGCAGATCCGCCAGCTGCGAGGCCAGCGACTTGCTCGTGGCTGTTGTTTCCGTGTGGCTGGAGAGCAGCTGTTCCAAGGATGCGAGCGTTCCCACCGCGCCGCCCCACTGCAGGCGCAGCTGCCCGGCCGCGGCGTCCAGCTGCCGTTCGGCATCCAGCACGGCAGATAACCAGCTGGCCGCCTTCCAGCCCAGGGTAGTGGGCAGGGCATGCTGGGTCAGCGAACGGGCAATGCACACGGTGGACCGGTGCTCGCGCGCCAGATCCGCCAACCCGCCGGCGGTGCTGCGCAGATCGGCCAGCGTGAGCGTGATCGTCTTGGACAGCACCAGCATCAGCGCGGTGTCGATGATGTCCTGGCTGGTCGCCCCGCGGTGCAAGGCGGTGCTGGCAGTTTTCGCCGAGCCATCATGCGTGAGCAGCTCGCGCATCATGCCCAGCAGCGGGATCAGCGCATTGGCGCCATCCGGTGTCTTGGACGCCAGCAGCGCCAGGTCGTAGCGGTCCACGCTGGCCACCTCGCGCACCGCCTGCGCATCCTCCATGCTGCACAGGCCGGCATCCGCCTGGACCTGCACCCAGGCGGCTTCGGCATCCAGCATCCCCTGGACGAAAGCCGCGTCGCTGGCCAGCGCCGAGGCCGCGGTGCCAGCCCAGGCAGGGGCCAGTACGCCGTAGTCTGCGCCTTCCATTCAGTCCCTCGATTCTTAGCTTTAAGCGTGCACGCCGTTCTTCTAGAACTCTAGTGCCCGGCAACGGGCGAAACCCCGCCGGGTGCTTCAACGCCCGTAACAGTACGGGCGCCGGGGCAGCCTGGCGGGGTGGCGCGATGGGTTCTAGCTTTCGCGCGGGTAGGAGAGGAACACCGTCTCGTTCTCGCCCTGCAACCGGATATCGAAGCGCAGCGAGCCGTCCTGTTCGCGGGTGGCGATCAGCGTGGAGCGTTCTGCTTCGCTCAGCGATGCCAGCAGCGGGTCATTGGCCAGCGCCTCGGTGTCCTCCGGCAGGTAGATGCGGGTGAACAGCCGGTTGAGCAGGCCGCGGGCGAAGACCGTGAGCATGATGAACGGCGCCTTGCCTGCTTCGGTGGGGCCAGGGTTCACTGTGGTGAAGGTGTAGTGCCCGACATTGTCCACGGCCACGCGGCCCCACCCGGTGAAGGTGTAGCCGTCGCGGACCAGCGAGCCGTCGCGCGAGACGACCTTGCCGTGCTCGTCGGCCTGCCAGATTTCCAGCAGCGCGTCCGGGATGACCTCGCCGTTGCCATCGGTGATGACCCCGTGCAGGCGCACCGAGTTCGGGTTGGCCTGGCTGGCCAGCTCGTTGTCCTTCTCGAAGGGCAATGCATAGCCGTAGAACGGGCCGATGGTCTGTCCCGGGGTCGGGACGAGTTTCAGTCCAGGTGCCTGTGCCATTTAGTGCTCTCCCTCTTCGTCTTCCATCCAGGTGCGGTTGCTGCCGGTGAGCACGATGTCCCAGTTGTAGCCGGTGGCCCATTCGTGGCTGGTCAGCGAATGGTCGTAGGTGGCGACCAGCCGGTCGCGGGCCTTCGCATCGGTGATCGACTGGTAGATCGGATCCAGCGAGAACAGCGGATCGCCCGGGAAGTACATCTGGGTGATCATGCGCTGGGTGAAATCGGTGCCGAACAGCGAGAAATGGATGTGCGCCGGGCGCCAGGCGTTGTGGTGGTTCTTCCACGGGTACGGTGCCGGCTTGATGGTGGTGAAGGAGTATTCGCCGTTCGGTCCGGTGATCGCACGGCCCACGCCGGTGAAGTTCGGGTCGATCGGGGCCGGATGCTGGTCGCGCTTGTGGATGTAGCGTCCGGCGGCGTTGGCCTGCCAGATTTCCACCAGCTGGCCGGCCACCGGGCGGCCATCGCCATCGAGCACGCGGCCGGCAACGACAATGCGCTCGCCGATCGGCTCGCCGTTGTGCTGGATGGTCAGATCCGATTCCAGCGCATGCACGTCGCGCTGGCCGAAAGCAGGGGAGTGCAGCTCAATGGTTTCCGGGTCTGCGTGGTGCAGGTTCTTGGTCGGGTGGCGCAACAGCGAGGAGCGGTAGGGTGCGAAATCGATGCGCGGCTGGGTTTCGGCCTTCTTGCCGGCCAGGACTTCCTGGCGGTAGGCCTCGTGGATGTCTGCGATTTCGCCGCTGATCTCATCCTGGCTGGCGGTGGTTGCCGCCGGGTCCAGCAGATGCGAGTTGGCGAAGGATTCGGCTTCGGTGCCGTCCTGGTGCGTGGTGCCGGTGCTCAATGCGAGCTCCTTTCAAAGGTGCTGTGGCAGGTCAGGGAGTTCAGGCGCGAGGCCAGCCGGTGTAGGACTCGGCCAGGTACTGCTGGCCGAACCGCGAGGAAGTGACGGTTTCCAGCTCGCCCAGGGCGCGCTTGGCCATGAACGGGTCGCCGCCTACCGGGGTGTGCAGCATGGAGGTCATCCAGTAGGAGAAGTTCTGCGCCTTCCACACCCGCTTCAGCGCGAGGTCGGAGTAGCCTTCCAGCAGCTGGTCGCTGCCGGTGGAGAAGTAGGAATCCAGGGCCTCGAAGAGCACCTTCACATCGGCGAAGGCCAGGTTCAGGCCCTTGGCGCCGGTGGGCGGGACGGTGTGCCCGGCGTCGCCGATCAGGAACAGGCGCCCGTGGGAGAGCGGTTCGCGAACGAAGGAGCGGAAGCCCAGCACGGTCTTGTCGAAGATCGGCCCGGTCTTCAGCTGGAAGTTATCCGGCCCGTCCACGCGCCTTTGCAGTTCGGCCCAGATGCGGTCATCGCTCCAGGCGTTCACGTCTTCGTTCGGGTCGCACTGGAAGTACATGCGCTGCACGGTTTCGCTGCGCTGGGAGATCAGCGCGAAGCCATGCGGGGAGTTGGCGTAGATCAGCTCGGGTGCGGACTTCGGCGCTTCGGTGAGGATGCCGAACCAGGCATAGGGGTAGGTGACCTTGAAGTCCTGCTTCACGGTCTCAGGCATCTGGCGGCGGGCGAAGGAGCGCGAGCCGTCGGCACCGACGATCACATCGGCGTGCACCTCGAACTCGGTGCCCTCGGCGTCGGTGAAGCGGAACTTCGGGGTGGTGGTCTGCATGTCCATGATCTCGGTGACCTCGCAGGAGTAGCGCACGTCGCCCTGGTCACGCTGGCGGGCAGCGGACAGGTCCACGAACACCTCGTTCTGCGCGTAGAGGGTGACGGTGGCGTCCACCAGGTCGCGGAAGTTCAGCGGGTGGGATTCGCCGTTGAAGCGCAGGTCGATGCCTGCGTGCTCGTCGCCTTCGGTGAGCACGCGGCCGTCGACGCCGGACTCGGTGAGCATCTGCACCGCCTGGGCTTCGAGGATTCCGGCGCGGTGGGTGTTGCGGATGGTTTCGTGGTCGCGCATTTCCACGACGATGTTATCGATGCCGGTCTTGGCCAGCAGATGCGAAAGCATGAGCCCGGCCGGACCGCCGCCGATGATGCCGACATTGGTCTTGAGGATGCGTGGATTCTGGACCATGGGACCTTGCCTTGCTGTCGTCTGGGCCGTGAGCCGTGAGGCCGGCTGCGTTGCCGGGCCGGGTCATCTGGCCGAGGGAAGTACTGGGGAACTTCCACAAGCATGCGATGCGGGTGACCTGGACGACAGCGACGTTCTCAATGAATGAGAATAATGGGCCGCATATCCATGCAGCGGCGGTCTCGCACGGTGGACAGCTGTCCGTCCTGGCCTCGCCGCTAGCTGTCCCTGATATGCAGTGCGCGGGCAATGCCACGGGCCGCGGTGCGCAAGGCCAAAGCCGCTGGTTGCAAGGCTCCCGAATCCCGGGGGACCACCACCGAAATGACAGCAACCTGGTATCCGGCTTCGTCGAGGATCGGGGCAGCCACACCAGTGGTTTCCGAGTCGATGAATCCGTCCAATGAGGCGAACCCGATGCGCCGGATTTCTGCTATTTCCGCGTGGAAATCAGGATGTGCCGCGATCATCAGCTCGCGGTGGCGTTCAAGGAAACCGCGAATGATCTCGGGCCGGGAAAAAGCCAGGAGGGCCATGCCCATCGACGTACGGTGCACAGGCATGCGCCCTGCGACATTCGCCTGGTTCACCACGGAGCCGGGCCGGGAGAGCCGTTCGATGATCAGCACTTCGTCCTGATTCAAAACAGATAGCTGGGTGTTCTGCCCCAGCAGCTGGTTGATGTCCTCCATGAAGGGCAGCGCTGCGGTACGGAGATCGTACGTGGCAGCACTTCGATTGGTCAGTTCCCACAGGCGCAACCCGAGGCGCACCTGGCCGGTATTGTCACGGGCCAGCAAGTCGTGGGAGACCAATTCATCCAGCAAGCGGTACATGGTGGCTTTGGGAATATCGGCCCGGCGGGACAGTGCGCTGACAGTCAGCTGCGGGTTATGCGCGTCGAAGGCATCAAGGATCCGCACCAGGCGGTCCAGCATCGAATCCCCGCTGGGCGAATTGGCCATGGCACTACTTTAGACCAGCAGGCCAACGGCCTGAGGCCAGGCGAAAGAGAGTGATTCAACTCCCGGGATGCTCGACCCGCGAACCGCAACGTGCCTAGGCTGAGCACAGGTACACCGATGACCACGGCCTTGCGGAGGGGGCCACGCGCCCGCCGGGCGAGTGGCGCAGTATAGGCGGGCGAGGGGATCCGGAGCCGTGATTGGACCTGGACTTCAGGGAGATCATGGTGGCAGAGCGCAGCGGCACGTCGCCGGATCCAAAGGAGAAGCCGAATCCTACCGTTGGACGCAGCAAGTTCGGCGTCAGCAAGAAGCCGAGGAACCCCGAAGCCGAGGAATTCAGGGCGCCGATCACCAATACTGAACTGAGCAAGGGGCCCGGGGAACTCTTCGAGCACCCCGGTCCCAAGGTCAACTGGCGGGTATTCGTCGTTGCCGCCGCGGTCATTCTTGGATTCTCCCTGTGGGCGATGCTCGCCCCGGACGCCGCGGCCTCGACGATGCGCTCGGCGGTATCGTGGTTCTCCACGAACCTGGGCTGGGTCTACGTGCTGACGGTGACCGTGATGGTGTTGTTCGTGCTCTGTGTGGCCTTCTCCAAGGAAGGCAGCGTCCGGCTGGGCCCGGACCATTCGCGGTCGCAATACAACCTGGTCACCTGGGTGGCGATGCTCTTCGCCGCCGGCGTGGGCATCGACATGCTCTTCTATTCGGTCACCGGGCCGATCACCCAGTACATCGCCCCGCCGGCCGCTGATCCCGAGTCCGCCGCGGCCGCCCAGGATGCGGTGGTCTGGACGATGTTTCACTACGGCATCGCCGGCTGGTCCATGTACTCGCTGCTGGGCAAACGCGTGCGCGGCGGCACCGGCGACGTCATCGACATCTTCGCCCTGGTCGGCACCGTCTTCGGCGTCGCGACCTCCATGGGCATCGGCGTCGTGCTGCTGAATGTGGGCTTCTCGATGATCTTCGGGCTGCCCGAGGGGCTGGCCCTGCAGACCGCACTGATCGGGGTGGACAAGGGCATCCGCATCATCTCCGAGCTGAACCTGTGGTCCGCGGATGCCATGATGCTCTACATCCTGGTCACCGGCAAGACTTCCTTCCTGCTCAGCGCGCTGGTGGGGAGCATCGGCCGGTTCATCTTCACCCTGCCCGAACGCACCTTGCAGACCTTCGCCTACGAGGCCGACGGACCTGACTGGATGGCCAGCTGGACGCTGTTCTCCTGGGCCTTCTGGCTGGCTTGGGGCCGTTCGTCGGCATGTTCCTGGCGCGCATCTCGCGCGAGCGCACCCTGCGCGAATTCGTCATCACGGCGATCACGGCCGCGGCGCTCTGCGACTACTTCATCGTTTCGATCTTCGGCCACAGCGCGCTGAAGGTGGTCATGGACGGCAATACAGGCGTCGCCGAGCGGGACATGACGGAAGCCGGAGCACGGATGGTATGCGCTGCTGGAAATGTTCCCTGGCGTCCCGTTCCTCATCGCCCTGGCCACCCTCTCCGGCCTGCTGTTCTACGTGACCAGCGCGAACTCCGGCGCGATGGTGATGTCCAACTTCTCGTCGACCGTCCCCGACCCTTCGCAGGACGGGCCGAAGTGGCTGCGCATCTTCTGCGCTTTGGCCACCGCGATGCTGACCATTGCCATGCTGGTGGCCGGCGGGGTGACCACCATGGAGCACGCCACGCTGATCTTCGCGCTGCCGGTGACCATCATCGCCTACCTGGTGATGGCCTCCTTCCCCAAGGTGCTGCGCATGGAGCGCGCCGAACGCGAGGGCCGGATGAACCGGCGCAAGGCCACCGCCGCGCATGGCGGCGCGGCCCCGGACAAGACCTGGCGCCAGCGGCTGGCCCAGCTGCGCTCCTACCCGTCGAACAAGCAGGTGGCCCGCTACGTGGAGAAGGCCATCCACCCGGCGCTGGTGGAAGTGGCGAAGGAATTCGAGGGACTCGGCTACCATGCCGAACTGTCCACCACGCCCAACGACCAGACGAAGACCCCCGAGCATGCGCTGGTCATCCGCATCCCGGACCACCGGGATTTCCATTACCAGGTGGCCGCGGTGGAAGCTCCTGCGCCGATGTTCGGCGCGCGTTCGATGTCCCGCGAAATCGACGTGTATTCCAGGCTCGAGGTCTTCACCCTGCTCGGCTCTGAAGGCTAGGACCTGATGGGCCTGGAACGCGACTAGGTCATCAACGATGTGCTGGACCGCTGCGAAGCGCATCTGTCCTTCCTGCGGTATTCGGACGAGCACGACTATGCCTCGGTGCTCGCCCCGCTTCGCCCCGCCACGGGCATGGTGCCGCGCGTCCCCGAGCTGGGATCGGAGCCCGACCCGGGCCCCGGCAATCCGCCCGATCAGCAGCCTCCTACACCGCCCACTCCAGGCCGCGGCCAGTAGGCCGAAGAAGCGGAGAATGAATTAACCTCCCGTCCATCCTATTTTCCAGCCGATTGATGTATTGTCGATCGCGGATGGGGGCGTATCTATTGAGGGGCGGGTGGACATGGTTCGAATTCGTAAAGTGGAACTGGTTGCGCTGTCGGCTGCCATGGCGCTGGCCGCCAGCGGTTGCGTCGGAGTGTCCGAGGAGGGCGCCGGCAATCAGCCGGACGCCACGGCGGCATCTGGCTCGGATTCCGCGCAGCAGGCTGCCGAGGCGCCGCAACCGCCTGCAGGCCTAGAGGAGGAAACCGAGGAAGGCCTTGAAGCTGCCGTCGACTACTGGGTAGCCCTGCTGAACCATGCGGTGGCCACCGGGGACACTGCGTCGCTCAAGGAATTCTCCGCTGCGGGCTGCTCGCTGTGCCAGGAGCGCATCGCCGCAATCGACCGGGTGTACGCCCAGGGCGGGAGCATCGCCGACGGGCAGTTCAGCATCGTCGAGATCTCCAGCAGCATGGACCAGTTCCGGGGAGAAGATGGCGGTGGCAAGGTGGCCTTTGCCAACTTCGGGATGGAACGCGCCGCCGGCGAGGTGCTCGACTCCGAGGGGAAGGCGAGCAGCCAGATTGAGTCGGTGTCCTGCCAGGGCATCGACAGCACCTGGGACGAAGTCGCCTACGACAAGGAAGGGAACTTCATCGGATCGATCTGCCGGCTGGCTGTGCAAGAACCGGAGTTCGAGGAAACCACCGGGTGGCGGCCGCTGGATGTCGCATTCAACGCCCAATAGCAGTGCACAGGTGAAAGGCGCCTCGGTCGCCGCATGAAGAACGCCGGGCCCCTTCTGGAAGGGGCTCGGCGTTGCTTGCAGGGAACAGCTGTTGCTCGCGGCTACGCGCTCTTCGGCTTCGGGATCTGAGCGATGACCAGGACTGCGATCAGCGCCGCTCCGCCATAGAGGAAGAACGCGCCCGGGTAGGCGGTACCCGCGGCGACCATCAGGCCAGTGACGTAGGGGCCGATGATGGCGCCGAAGCGGCCGATGCCCGAGGCCAGGCCGATGCCGGTGGCCACCATGTCGCGCGGGTACACGTGCCCGGCATACACATACATCAGGCACTGGGCGCTGAACACGAAGATGCCGGTGACGAACAGGACCGCGGTGAGCAGCACCTGGCTGCCGAATGGCACTGCCAGCAGCAGCAGGAACACCGCGGACGCGGCGAACCAGAGCAGCGAGATGAGCTTGATGCCTTTGGCATCCGCCGCGTAGGCGCTGATGATCAGGCCGGCAATCGCGCCGAGGTTCAGCACGAAGAGCATGGTCAGCGAATCGGCCACCGGGTAGCCGGCAGCGCCCATGATCTTCGGCAGCCAGGCATTCAGGCCGTAGACCAAGACCAGGCCCATGAAGGCGGCAATCCACAGTCCGATGGAGCTGCGCAGGTACTTTGGCTTGAGCACATCCATTGCCGAGGTCCGCTCATCCGCGGCAGCCAGTTCGCTATCCGGCAGCTTGAACCACAGCAACGCCAGCAGCGCCAGGCCCAGGCCGCCGCCCAGGTAGTAGAGCAGCGACCAGTGCACCCCGGCGGCCTTTCCGGCCAGCGAGGCCAGCACCGCGCCGAGGTGGTAGCCGACCATCGGCAAGTTGTTAGCCAGCGCGCGGCGTCCCACCGGCGCGTTCTCCTGCATCAGCGCCAGCGCTACCGGCATGCAGCCGCCCAGCCCGAGGCCCGCGATGAAGCGCACCAAGCCCATCAGGAACGCCGAGGGCATGAGCGGGAAGACCAGCGTGAAGATCGAGAAGATGAGCACTGCGACAAGCAGTGGACGGCGCCGTCCGAAGTGGTCGGCCAAACGGCCCATGAATGCGGCACCCACGCCCACGCCGATCAGCGAAAAGGTGTTGACCCAGTTCATGGCCCCGACGCTGAAGCCGCCGACATCCGGGTCGGTGAGCATCGGGATTGTGGCACCCAGCGCGACGATGTCGTAGCCCTCGAAGACCACGATGAAGAAACAGAGGACAGCAATCCAGCCACCGAGCCGTTGTGGGGAGGTGGTAGTGGTAGGCACGGACAATCTCAATCCTTTCGAAGGTGCGAGGCCATGGCAGTGATGCAGCTCATGACCAAGTGAGACTAGCACCTCATTCGCATCGTGACCAAAAGTTCGCACAGCGAACAGCTGGAGGCAATTAAACCCTTGTGCCCGATGGGCAGAAACTGATAAAGTTCAATATACGAACATAAGTTCACGATGTGAACATCTTTTAGCGATGGAGCAGTGAAACGATGCAGCAGGCCTACCTATACGACGCAATCCGCACGCCATTCGGCAAAATCGGCGGCTCCCTGTCCAGCCACCGCCCCGACGACCTGGCCGCCCACGTGGTGCGTGAACTGGTAGCCCGTGCTCCGCAGCTGGATAGTGCGCAAATCGACGAGTCGATCTTCGGCAACGCCAATGGCGCCGGCGAGGAAAACCGCAATGTGGCCCGCATGGCCACCTTGCTCGCCGGGTTGCCCACCTCGCTGCCGGGCGCCACGATGAACCGCCTGTGCGGTTCCTCGCTGGATGCCTCCATCGCCGCCTCCCGGCAGATCGCCACCGGCGACGCGGACCTGGTTCTGGTTGGCGGCGTTGAATCCATGTCCCGCGCCCCCTGGGTGCTGCCCAAGACCGAGCGCCCGTTCCCGATGAGCAACCTGGAACTGGCCAACACCACCCTGGGCTGGCGCCTGGTCAACCCGGCCATGCCGGGTCAGTGGACGGTGTCGCTGGGCGAGGCCACCGAGCAGCTGCGCGAGAAGCACAACATCTCCCGCGAGGACCAGGACGAGTTCTCGGCCCGCTCGCACCAGCAAGCAGCCGCCGCCTGGGAGGCCGGCAAGTACGAGAACCTGGTGGTTCCGGTGCCGCCGGCAACCAAGCGCGGGGTGGAAGTCACCCGCGACGAGACCGTCCGTGCCGATTCCACCACCGAAACCCTCTCCAAGCTGCGGACCGTCTTCCGCACCGGCGAGAACGCCACGGTCACCGCCGGCAACGCCTCGCCGATGAGCGACGGCGCCTCGGCCGCCTTCCTCGGCTCCGAGCGCGGCGGGGCGCTGCTGGGTGCAGACCCGATTGCCCGCATTGTCTCCAACGGCGCTGCCGCCCTGGACCCGCAGTTCTTCGGCTTCGCGCCGGTCGAGGCGGCCAACAAGGCGCTGGCCAAGGCCGGCCTGAAGTGGTCGGACATCGCCGCGGTGGAACTGAACGAGGCCTTCGCCGCCCAGTCGCTGGCCTGCATCCGCGCCTGGGATATCGACCCGGCGATCGTCAACGCCTGGGGCGGGGCCATCTCCATCGGCCACCCGCTGGGCGCGTCGGGCCTGCGCATCCTGGGCACCGTCGCCCGCCGGCTGCAGGAATCCGGTGAGCGATACGGCATGGCCGCGATCTGCATCGGCGTGGGCCAGGGGCTGGCAGTCGTCGTCGAGAACGTGAACGCTACCAAGTAGCTTGTAGAAAGGCAGCATCATGGCACCACGTATTGCCACCTCGGCTGCGGACGCCGTCGCCGAGATCACCGACGGATCCACCGTGCTGATCGGTGGCTTCGGCAACGCCGGCCAGCCGATGGAACTGATCGACGCGCTCATGGAGTGCGGCGCCACCGACCTGACGGTGGTCAACAACAATGCCGGGCAGGCCGATGCCGGCCTGGCCCTGCTGATCAAGGAGCGCCGGGTGAGGAAGATCATTTGCTCCTTCCCGCGCCAGTCCGACTCCTGGCACTTCGATGAGGCCTACCGGGCCGGGGAAATCGAGCTGGAACTGGTGCCGCAGGGCAACCTGGCCGAGCGCATCCGCGCCGCCGGGGCCGGCATTGGCGGGTTCTTCACCCCCACCGGCTACGGCACGCTGCTGGCCGAGGGCAAGGAAACCCGCATCATCGATGGCAAGGGCTATGTGCTGGAAACCCCGATCCATGCGGACTTCGCGCTGATCAAGGCGCTGAAGGCCGACACGCTGGGCAATCTGGTCTACCGCAAGACCGCACGCAACTTCGGCCCGATCATGGCTACCGCCGCCAAGCAGGCCATCGTCCAGGTGGAGGAGGTCGTGCCGGCCGGTGCCATCGATCCGGAAAACGTCATCACCCCGGGCATCTTCGTGGATACCGTGGTGGAACTGGGAGGGGAAAAGTAATGAGCGCATTCAGCATCACCGAGGCGAAGCTCACCCGCGATGAAATGGCGCAGCTGGTGGCCGCCGACATCCCGGCTGGCGCCTTCGTGAACCTGGGCATCGGCCAGCCGACCAACGTCTCGAACTACCTCACCAAGGAGCAGGGCGTCACCCTGCACACCGAGAACGGCATGCTGGGCATGGGCCCGGTCGCCACCGGCGAGGACATCGACGAGGACCTGATCAATGCAGGCAAGATCCCTGTCACCGAGCTGCCCGGCGCCTCCTTCTTCCACCACGCTGATTCCTTCGCGATGATGCGCGGCGGGCACCTGGACGTGTGCGTGCTAGGTGCCTTCCAGGTCTCCAAGGACGGCGACCTGGCGAACTGGCACACCGGTGCCGAAGGCGCCATCCCCGCAGTGGGCGGTGCCATGGACCTGGCCATCGGCGCCAAGGCGACCTGGGTAATGATGAGCCTGTTCACCAAGGCCGGTGAATCCAAGCTCGTCGAGGCGCTGAGCTACCCGGTCACCGGGCTGGGCTGCGTCTCGCGGATCTACACCGAAGTTGCGGTCTTCGAGCTGTGTGATTCGAAGGTCTTCGTGCGCTCCACCCATGGCATCAGCTTCGATCAGCTGGCAGACAAGGTCCCGGTGGAACTGACCAAGGCATAGCAGACACAGTAGATTAGTGGGGTGCGCATCGGTGAACCTGGGCGCGCACCCCGCAATCATTTGAGCACGCGCAAGGAGCACGGTGAGCGAGCAGTCAGCACCAACCGCATCGGTCCAGTCACTGGCCCGGGGCTTGGCGGTCATCAGCAGCTTCGACGCAGAACACGCGTCGATGACCCTCTCCGAGGTCGCCGCCCGGACAAACCTGTCCCGGGCCACCGCACGGCGGTTCCTGCTGACCCTGGTGGAGCTGGGCTATGTGCGAACCGACGGCAAGCACTTCGAGCTGACTTCCAAGGTCCTGCAGCTGGGCTATGCCTACCTGTCCAGCGCCACCTTGCCGCAGCTGATCGAGCCGGTGCTCGAGGAACTCTCGGCCGCCGTGCACGAATCGGCTTCCGCTTCCATCCTTGACGGTTCGGATATCGTCTACATCGCCCGCGTGCATACCCGTTCGATCATGCGGGTAGGCATTTCGGTGGGCACCCGCTTCCCTGCGGCCAATACCTCCATGGGCAGGGTGCTGCTGGCCCACCAGCCGGCGGAAATCCAGCAGGAGGTGCTGTCCGCCGGGGTGCAGTCGATGACCGGATTGGGCATTGGAGATGCGGCTGCGCTGCGCGAGGAACTGGAGAAGATCCGCGCCCAGGGCTATGCGGTGGTGGACCAGGAACTGGAAATCGGGCTGCGCTCCGTGGCGGTGCCGGTATTCAGCGCCGATGGCACCGTAGTGGCCGCGATGAACGTGTCGATGAGCGTGCATCCGAATACCGCTGATACTGCGCAGGATGCCGCCCAGGCGGTGCTGCCGCGGCTTCTCGGAGCCGCGCAGCAGGTGCGCGAGGCGCTGGCCGCCAGCCGCTAGCGGCCGCTGCGGATCAGCCAGCGGCCGGATCCCATTGGATGTCGGCGCAGCCGGTGATCGTGGCGAGCAGCCCGAGCGATCCGATGCTCGCCGCATGGGCGGCCTCGGCGGCCGCCGAGCAGGCATCTTCCACGATCACTACCCGGCAGCCGTGGTCCACAGCCGCCCGGGCGGTGCTTTCCACCGAGATATTCGTCGCCACCCCGGCAAGCAGCAGGGTGCCGATGCCACCGGATTCGAGCAGCCCAGCTAGTTCGGTGCCGAAGCCGCCGACCTGCTGGTTGGTGATCACCGCGTCGCCGGGGCCAGACAGCAGCGGCTGGATGATGGCCCCCGATTCGGTGCCGTCCACCAGGGCGCCTGCCTGCTGCAGCAGCAAAGAATTGGGCACCAGATCGCTGTAGTCCGGGGCGAAGGCGATGCGGGTGTAGATGATGGTGGCGCCGGCCGTGCGGGCCTGGTCCAGCAGCCCGGACAGTTTGCCCACCACGTTCCGGGCGGTGATCTGCTCGTAAAACAAGTTCGCAAAGGCGCCATCGGGTCCGACGATGTCCCTTTGATTGTGGATGGACACCACTGCAGCCCTGGACGGGTCGAAACGCATGGCATGCCCCTTTTCCGCGGGCCGCCGACCACTTCAGCGGCGCTCGGTTTCAGCTGGCCACGGGCACGGCACGCACGCCAGCTTTTATTTTCGCGGCCCGCGCACGTCCCGGCGCAGCGGATGATCTGCCGGCACCTGCACCAGCACGATCCTGGTTCCGTCGGGATCCTCGATCCATGCCTCGACCAGGCCCCAGTCCTCCTGGCATGCCTCGCGGAGCACCTTCGCGCCGCGGGCGGACAGTTGTTCCAGTTCCGCGCGCACATCCCGCACCTGCATCCACAGCACCAAGGTGGAGGGCGTGCCAGGCGCCCTGCGCCCGGAGACTTCCAGCTGGCCATTGCCCAGGAAGAACACCATGCCTGGTTGCTCGGCCGGACCGAATTCCCGGGCCACGGCCAGCTGCAGCACTTCGCGGTAGAACCGCTGGGTTGCGGCCAGATCCACCGGCCGCAGCAGCACCCTGCTGGAAAGTACGTCCATGGCCACCAATCTAGTAGCTGGCCGGCGCACTGCCTAGGTGTGCTCCGGGTGCGTCCCGGCGCCGGGAGCCGATGCCGGGACGCGTACTGGCCTGCTTACAGGTAGCAGGATGGGCGGTAGCCGGGGTCTGCCGGGCCATCGGTGGCCAGGGCGTTGAGCACCCAGCGATGAACCACCGGATCAACGTTCACGCCGAGGTGTCCCGAGATGTTCAGCGGGCACTTGTCCTGCAGCAGGACGTTGGTCACCTGCGCGCTGTCTCCCTTCAGGAACTGCGATTTGTAGGGCATGACGATCTCGTCGTACTTGGTGGCAATTACCGTATAGTCCGGGCCTGCAACGGTGTCGCCGATGGCATTCAGCTCGGTCATGAAGTCGCTGCCGGACACCTGGTCGGCGCAGGAATCGCAGATCCAGGTGTCAATGCTGTTGGCAATTGCCACACCAGTGGCGGTCGGGACCAGGATGCCCTGGGTGCCGTGGCTGGATGGGGCGATCGACACCAGGTCGTTGACGTACTTCGCACCGCCCATGTGGCCCATGTACCAGCGTGGCATCATTCCGCCTTGGCTGTGCCCGACGATGTCCACTTTCTTGGCACCGGTGGCCTGGCGGACGCGGTCAATGAAATCGCCCAGTTCGGCCGCCGAGTCGGGGACATGCGCGGCCCCGGAAAGCCCGTTTTCAAAGCCGTAGTTCAGTGCGAAAACGCAATAGCCGTTGCGCTTGAGCTTGGGAGACAGGGAGATCCAGTTGAGGTCCATCGTTTCAAAGGTGCCGTGAACCAGGACTACGGGGTAGGGGTGTTCTGCATCGGGCGTGCAGTCCCAATCGTTGGCTCCCACTGGGCTGATGCCAAGAGTGGAAACCGTGCCGGCTTGCGCGGTGCTTGCCGGGCTTGGCGCGACGGCCGGAGCGGCGAGTGCTGCGGCGGCCAGGCACAGTGCGCCCAGACCGGAGAGTATGCGTCGTTGCATGGTTGTCCTTCGGGTAAAAGTTGGAAGAAACTTGCTACCGGCCAGTAGTAAAACGAAATGATCACAGTAATTTTGATCGCTGTCCAGAGTTTTCTGCCGCCGAATTCTTGCGTGAAGTGGGATGGGATACCTCCGGATTCAATGATTCCGCCAAGGCGAATCCCCGAGTTTTCGCATTCGCTTCGGACCGATTCCGTGCCGGGATTATCTTTGTTGACCAGCAGGTTCGTACTGCTGCTGCGCGGCTCTTGGCAGAGGGTGAACTGGATCGCAGTGTAGCTCGCTTCAGAAATTCCGAATGAGCCTGGTCGGGTGTATGTGACGAGTTGGATTGAAAAAATTTACTTGTATCTTCAATCAATTCCACTATGCTTGGACTATGAACTTTGCCGGGAAGGCTGCCGTGAAAGCTGAACTTCCGCCTCCGGCACTGCCCCCGGCAACTGATGAGGAGCTGACCTGCCATGAGCAACCTGTTGAGCGATGTGCGTTCTTCCAACTGGAGGGATGCCACTGAATCCGGCGCCGTGCTGGTCTTCCTGCATGGTTTCGGCTCCAATGAGCACGACCTGGCCTCGCTGGCCGAGCCTCTGGGCCTGGAATTGCCGTGGGCTTCGCTGCGCGCACCGCTGGAATTGGGCCACGGCGGGGCCGCCTGGTTCCAGATCACCACCCCGGGCGTCCCCGATGCGGCCCCGGTTCAAGCGGCTACCGCGGCCATCTGGGCCTGGATCGATTCAAATACGGACGCCTCCACCAAGATCATTCCGGTCGGTTTCTCCCAGGGCGGGCTGATGGCCAGCCAGCTGCTGCGCACCCGTCCCGAGCGCGTCCTGGCCACCACGATCCTCGGCGGTTTCGTGCTTGGCGGCACCCAGCCAGCCGATGAAATCATCGCCGCCCAGCGACCCGCTGTCTTCTGGGGCCGCGGCACCGAAGACCGAGTCATTGCCCCGGTCGCCATCGAACGGACCGCCGGGTTCCTGCCCGAGCACTCGACCCTGAATGAACGGACCTACCCGGGGCTGACCCACGGCATCAACATGGATGAGCTGTACGACGTGCGCAGCCATATTTCCGCGCAACTTGACCTGATGCCACTGGGCAAGTCCTGAAGCGCGACTGGCGGGCAGCGGTGCCCGCCGGCCGGGATAACCTTGTGCCATGGACAATGTCGAGCAGTCACTGAGCAGAATCCGCGCGGCAATCGAGAAGCTGCATCTCGCGGCGGCCCAGGACCATGACGCGCAACGCGCCCATGCGGCGCGCTGGCTTGATGGCCTCTTCGAGAGTATTGAAAGCCGAGAGCAGCTGCGAGAGGCTGCCCGGAAGGCCTTGGAACTCTACCGCGGCGGCATGGGGTCCTTCCAGGATGTGGGAACCGCGGTCATGGATGACGCGGTGAGCGGACTGCGCCGAGCCTTGGGCTCCGCGCGCTCCTGGTTCTTGCGCAGCTAGGAGCGGCATCCGGCGGGGAGCAATTCCCGCGGCGCGTGCCGCTACGCGGCGACGGTTTCCTCGACGTCCCGGATCTTGGCATTTTCGTCGGCTACGCGGGTTCTGCGCACGCTCCAGGCGTGGGTCAGGATTACCAGCAGGATGCCGGGGACCAGCCAGAGGATTAGCCGCAGGATATCCATGCCGATGGACTGCTCGGGGAAGTAGACCAGGGTCTGCACCGCGTGCAGCCACCCGGCGCCATTCCAGAAGGTATTCAGCGCACCGTAGAATCCGGGCTGCATTTGGGGCTGGAAGATCCCGCCGGAACTGGTGAAGTTCAGTGCGACGAAGCACAGGGTCAGCGCCGGGGTGGTCCAGTGTCGCAGCAGTGGATGCAGGCCCAGGCCCAGCAGGGTGATGCCGGCGGCGTAAACCCAGGAGATCAGCCAGATGCCCGCGTAGTGATCCTCGACGATCTGGTAGACCGGGCCTGCGACCAGCACTGCGATCGTGGCAACCACCGCGGCGGCAACCGCTGCCAGGGCGAAGCGCACGGGCAGCTTGACCTTGCCCATGAACCCGGCAAGCGGCACGGCGCTGGCGTAGCCGCCAATGCTCATGGCGACCAGTAGGAAGAACAGGCCCTGCCCGGTGGTGTCCTGCTCGCCGGTGGGCACGACATCTTCGATGCGCAATGGCAGGCCTTGTTCGTAGGCCACGTCCAGGAAGATTTTCTGGGCGATATTCGCCGAAGTTTCCGACGCGGCGCTGGAGCTGTAAAGCGTTGCCGTGCCGCCGCTGGATTCGTAGGCGGCCACGAGCTTGCGCTGTTCGACCAGTTCCCGGGCTTGGTTCGCATCGGCGACGGTGCGCACGTTCAATGCCCCCTCGGACCCATCCTGCAGGGTCTGGGCGAAAACCTTGACCTGCGCGGAATCGCCCACCACTGCCACCTGCACGTTGTGCGGACTGGGTGCATGGAAGGCCCCCAAGTAGAACAATCCCATGATTGCGCACAGGAAGAACGGGATCAGCATGGTCAGGACCAGCTTTCCCCAGCCCAGCGGTGCCGGCTTGGATATGGGGGACTTCTTCTTGGCCGGATTCACGGCATCCTTGGAAGCGGGGGATTGGCGCGGGGCGTTGTCGGTGAGAGTCATCAGCATTAAAGAATACTCCTAATGTTGCATCATGCAACATTAGGTGCCCGGCAAAGCCCTGCGTACTAGACTCGGAACATGGGCAAGGAACAGCGGGAAGCCGACATCCAATCGATCTTCCACCACATGCAAATGATTACCCGACGTGCCAATACGCGCTCCCGCCAGCTGGCCGAGCCACTGACACTCGTGGAGCATTCGCTGCTGCGCTTCATTGCCGATACTCCCGGAACCCGGGCCACCGACATTGCCGAGGCGTTCTCGCTGAACCGCTCGACAGTCTCCCGGCAGGTAGGCACTCTGCTGGACTTGGGATATATCGCCTATGACGATGCGGAATCCGGGCGCGGCCGCGTATTGGAATTGACTGAGGTGGGCCGGGAGCGGCTTCAGGCTTCCGCCGCAGTGCACCGCGCCGCGGTAACCGATCGTCTAGATGGCTGGAGCGAAGAGCAGATCTCGGCCTTTGCCGAGGCGTTGGAACGCTATAACGTTGCCGACTCGCAGTAGGCGCAGGGAAATCTGCAACTTGCCCTAGGCAATCCTGGCGAACCGCGGTCCGCTGTAGCCGTCGCGTTCAACGTGTTCCGCGAACATTTGAAGCGGCCGGGCCCAGAAGCTGTAGTCATCGTAGAGCTTGCGGTAGAAGACCAGCGGCTCTTCGGTCTCGCTGTGCTTTCCCACGGCCAGCACCTCATAGCGCTGTCCCTTGAAATGCTGGTAGATGCCGGGTTCGATGCTCAACGTGGCGGCCTTTCTGGTCAATTGAGATGCAGGAAAACTTTAGCGCGGGCCGTGCCCGGCACCGCCGCCGCGCTGGGCCAGCAGGTGCTCCAGGATCGGATCCAGGACGTCCAGCCCGTCCTTCACTCCGCCGGTGGATCCGGGCAACGTGATCACGAAGCTGCTGCCGGCGAATCCTGCGACCCCGCGGGTAATGATGGACATCGGGGTTGAGGCCTCTCCGCGCCGGCGGATGGCCTCGATGATACCGGGCAGCTGGACATCGAGCAGCGGGGCAACCATTTCGGGGGATTGGTCATCGGGCGAGACCCCGGTCCCGCCGGTGACGATCACTACCTGGTTGCCATTGGCCAGCAGCTCATCCACGGCGAAACGCACCGGCTGCCCGTCGGCTACCACCGTCGGTTGCCCGGTGTCGAAACCGCGCTCGGACAGCCACCGGGTGATCAGCGGGCCGGTCTTGTCTTCTGCTTTGCCGGCCGCGGCGCTGGTCGAGGCGACCACCACCGCCGCTGTGCGGCTAGTCTCCACGAACCCAGTCCCCGCTCTTGCCTCCGGACTTGGACAGCACCTTCACCGAGCGGACCTCGGCGTGCTTGTCCACGGCCTTGACCATGTCGTAGAGGGTCAGCGCGGCGACACTGGCGGCGGTCAACGCTTCCATCTCCACTCCGGTGACACCCTTGGTGGTCACCTGGGCGGTGACGCGCACTGCGGATTCCTCGGCGGTGAAATCAATGGACACCTTGGAAATCGGCAGCGGATGGCACAGCGGGACCAGTTCCCAGGTCCGCTTGGCCGCCATGATGCCGGCGATGCGTGCGGTGCCCAGCGCCTCGCCCTTGGGCAGGTCTCCGGTCATCAGCATCGGGATGACATCCGGGCGGGTGGCAAAGATGGCCTCGGCGGTAGCCACGCGCTTGGTGACCGCCTTGTCGCTGACGTCGACCATATGGGCGCTGCCATCTTCGCGCAGGTGGGTAAGTTTTTCAGACATTCATGCTCCAAGTTTCAATGCTTTGGCCGGCCGCCAGCTGGCTGACGCCTACCGGGATGTGCACCAGCGCATCGGCGCGGGCCAGGTCGTGGACCAGATGGGACCCCGGATCCAGGATGGTGACCTGTCCATCGCGGATCACTGCCCTGCGCACCTGGTGCTTGTGCTCGGGGGAGCTGGCATCGGCTGCCAGCAGGCAATGTTCGGGCCGGGGCTCGGGCAGGCCATTGAATTCCCGCAGCAACGGGACCAGGAACAGCTCGGCAGAGAGCAGCGCGCTGACCGGGTTGCCCGGGAAGCACAGCACCGTTGCGTCTTCCAGTTGCGCATAGCCCTGCGGTCCGCCAGGCTGGATGGCCACGTGGTGGAAGTTGCCGCCGCGATCGGCCAGGGCCTGGCGGACCACCTCGTAGGCGCCGGCGCTGATGCCGCCGACGGTCAGGATCAGGTCCACTTCTGACTGCAGCTTGTCGATTGCGGTGGCGAAGCCTTGCGGATCATCGGGCAGCTGGATGGTGCGGACCTCGACCTGGTGCCGGCGCAGCAGGGCCGCGAGCATCGGCGAATTGGCATCCGGGATCTGCCCTTCGGCCAGCTGGCCATTGCTCAGCTCATCGCCGGTGGTGCACAGCGCCACCTTCAGGGCGCGGCGCACTGGGATTTCGGTCAGCCCGCTGGAAGCCAGGGCCGCGATCATTGCAGGGGCCAAGCGGGTGCCGGCCGGTGCCACGAGGGCGCCTGCTGCCAGATCCACGCCGGCCGGGCGGATGAAGCGCCCTTCGGGACTCGGCGCGGTGAATGCTGCCTGGCCGCTGGGAGTGCCGTGGCCGCAACGCACGAGTTCGGGAAAGGTTCCGGCGGCGCTTTCCTCCACGGGAATGACGGTGTCGGCTCCGGCCGGGATCATTGCGCCGGTCATCACCGGGCTGGCGGTGCCCGGCTGCAGCTCCAGCTGCGGGTCCCCGGCTGCGGCGGTGAAGCCCAAGGGCAGGGAGACCGGGGCATCGGGTGCCGCGGACAACAGATCTGCGCTGCGTACGGCGTAGCCGTCCATCTGGGAATTCGTGAACGCGGGGATGGGCAGCACAGCGAAGGTGTCCTCGCTGGTGATCCGGTCGCACAGCTGCGCGCTGGTTACGGGCAGCCATTGCGTGCCCAGCGAATCGAAGACAGGTTTCAGCAATCCGGCCAGCTCGGCGCGATGGTTTTCAAGGGTGCAGGTCATTGGCTATCCGCCTGCAAAAGGCGGCAGCACGTCCACGGTGAGCTCCCCGGTCGGACCCAGCTCGCCGGCATCGCGGCGCACCACACCGTTGACCAGGAAGCTTCCGGCACGCAGCACCTGGGCCATCTCGGTCCCGTGGGTGTCGATGAGCTGCGTGCGCAGCTGCGCCAGGGTTTCCGGCCGATCCCAGGTTTCCTGCTCGGTGCCCGCCGCCGCCGCGGCGGCAGCGAAGTAGCGTATCGTGATCTTCGACATGACTTCATGCTATCGCGCTAGAGCGAACAGGACACGATGATGAGCGAAGGCTACTTCCCAGCCCTAGTCGCACCCGGTGCGGAACTCAGCGGCGAACAGGCGCAGCGGGCCGCACGCCAGCTCTCGTTGCCCGGATTCGATGAGGTATCCCAGCGCCGCTTGGCCGCCGCCCGCGTGCTGGTGATCGGCGCCGGAGGCCTGGGCAGCGCCTGCATCCCGTATCTGGTCGGGGCAGGGGTAGGCACCATTGGCATCGTGGATGACGACGTGGTGGAACTGTCCAACCTGCACCGCCAAATCACCCACACCACCGCGAATATCGGCAAATCCAAGACCGCTTCGCTGGCCCAGGCGGCCACCGCGCTGGATCCGAACGTAAAGATCATCGAGCACAACCTGCGCCTGGATTCCTCCAATGCGCTGGAGATCTTTGCGAATTATGACCTCGTGATCGACGGCAGCGACAACTTCCCGACCCGTTACCTGTCCAATGATGCTGCGCAGCTCACCGGCATCCCGCTGATCTGGGGATCCATCCTGCAGCACCACGGCCAGGTCTCCGTGGCCTGGCAAGAGCAAGGTCCGGGCTACCGCGATCTCTTCCCGGTTCCTCCAGCCCCGGGCACCGTCCCGGATTGCGCGGCCGGGGGAGTGCTGCCCGGATTATGCGGAACCATCGGTTCGCTGCTGGCCACCGAAGCACTGAAGCTCATCGCTGGGCTGGGCCAGCCACTGGTGGGCAAGGTGCTGATCTATGATGCGCTGGCTGCAAGCACCCGCACCCTAGAGTACTCCCGCGACCCGCAAGCCCCTGAGATCACCGGACTAATCGACTACGTGCTCTTCTGCGCCGGTTCGCTGCCTGAGGCTGAGGCCATTGGCGCCGAGGCGCTCGCCGAAGCACTGGTCGGTGCGGATGCGCCGGTGCTGCTGGATGTGCGCAACGAGGACGAACGCGCACAGCAGCATATCGCCGGATCCGTGCATCTGCCCTTGCCCCAGCTGGAAGCGGCGATAGAGTCCGGAGCGGAGCTGGAAGAGATCCCGGAGCACGTCACCGTGTATTGCGCGCGCGGACCGCGTTCGCAACGCGCGGTATCCTTGCTCGCCACACGAGGCATCAAGGCAAACTATCTTGACGGCGGGTTGCCGGCTTTGGCCGAAGTTGCCCCGAACTTGCTGGCAGAACCAGCAGACATTGAAGGAGCTTGAGCATGAGCTACGCACTGATTACCGAAGAACCGATCGATGAAGCTGCGGTGAAGGCTGCGGTGGAATCCGATACTTCGGGAGCCTTGGTGATGTTCCATGGCATCATCCGCAACCATGATGGCGGCCAGTCGGTGAATTCCTTGGATTACTCCCACCACCCGCAGGCACAAGAGTTCCTGGAAAAGATCATCGCCGAGGAAGAGGAACGCACTGGCCTGAAGCTCTCAGCAGTGCACCGCGTAGGACCTTTGGCCATCGGAGATGCGGCGCTGGTGGCGGCCTCGGCTGCAGCGCACCGCAAGGAAGCCTTCGATGCCATCGAGAACCTGGTGGAACGCATCAAGGCCGAGGTGCCGATCTGGAAAAAGCAGCACTTCACTTCCGGCAGCTCCGAATGGGTGGGGCTTTAACAATTCGGTTGGTTCCGTGCGCTAGCACGTGGAGATCCGGACTTCGCGGGGGCGTGGCCATGGCCAGCTTCGAAAGCAATTAATCTTGGCAACGGCGCAATTGAATCGACCAGCAGCCGAGCCAAGTCACCAGCTTGACGCTTCACGGTTCAACAAGCCCACGTTTCATGGTCTGTTCATTGCGCGCGACTTTCAGGCCAGCGAGCAATCGTACGGCATTTTTCGGCGAGCACAGCAGGTAGCTGGTTTCGACAGCTGGAATTCTACGTGCCAGGCTCTTGTGCAAGTCTGGCCGACCACTCCGACAGCAACTCCCGCAATTCCTTTGGCTGCACCTCGCTGACCGGTGCTTCGCTCAGCGCCAGCCCGAAAGCCGCCCACCGCAAGTCGGCATTCTCCGTGCGCACCATGCAACTGCGGTCATCGATCGGATCGATCTCGAACCACCGGCCAATGAGGGGTGCCAGCGCTTTCGCGCTGGAGTGCACCCGTGCGCTGACTGGTTGCACTCCGGAGCCGCGCAGCCCATTGCGAACAAACTGGGCTGCATCGCCGCCGGGGATCTGCCGCGGTGCAAAGCGCAACGCCCGCGGATCTGCGTTCTCGGCGCGGTCCACGCGGAAGCTGCGCCAATCATCGCGATCCAGATCAAAGGCCACCAGGTAGTAGCGGTTGCCGACATTCACCAACTGGGCCGGCTCGACCCTGCGTGAGCTCGCAACTCCCTTGGCATCCTTGTAGTCAAAGGCGATTCGTTCATGGTCGCGGCATGCCTGGGCAAAAGCCACCAGAACTGCCGGGTCCACGGAATCAGGTGAGGAAGTCGGGGAGTTCAGCGGGACGGTGCTGGAAGCCAGCGCTTGCACCCGCTGCCGGAGCTTGGACGGCAGCACCGGGACCACCTTGGACAGGGCACGCAGCCCCGCCTCCGCAAGCGCATCCTCGCCGCCGTGGACCGTCGACTGCAGTCCGACAACCAGCGCGACCGCTTCCTCGTCGTCAAGCACCAACGGAGGCAGTGCGGCGCCAGAAGACAGCTGGTAGCCGCCGCCCACACCGCGATCCGCCTGCACCGGGTAGCCCAAGTCGCGCAACCGGTCGATGTCGCGGCGAACGGTGCGCAGGCTGACGTCCAAGCGTTCAGCCAGCTCGTCCCCGGACCAGTAGCGGTGGGTCTGCAGCAGGGACAGCAAACGCAGGAATCTGGTGCTGGTACTCATGCAACAAGTCTGCCTTGATTTAGGACAAAAAATGGCACTTTTGGCTTCTACTCTGGTTACCACCAGCTGGAAATACCCGCTGCAGCTTATGCCAGGAGGAAACCATGAGCACCATGGCCAACACCAACACCACCCTCACCGGGGAACGCGCCGACCTGTTCCAGGCCCTGGCCAATGCCCGGCATTTCCTGCGGTTCACCACCCAGAACCTCACCGATGAGCAGGCAGCCACTCGAACCACCGTCAGCGAGCTGACCCTCGGCGGGCTGATCAAGCATGTGACCGGAGTCGAGCAGCAATGGCAGGAATTCATGGTCAAAGGGCGGGCCGCCATGGCCTGGGACGGCATTGACTTCTCCGAACCGACCTCGGAGATGATCGAAGCCTTCCAGAACGAATTCAACATGCAGCCACACGAGACGTTGGACGAGCTCCTGGAAAACTACGCCCTGATAGCCGAGCGCACCGATGCCCTGCTGGCAGAAATCGATCTGGACACGGTTTACGAATTGCCCTCTGCCCCGTGGTTCACCGACACGCACTGGTCGGTGCGCCGCACTTTGCTGCACATCATTGCGGAAACCACCCAGCACGCCGGGCATGCGGACATCATCCGCGAATCCCTGGACGGGCAGAAAACGATGGGCTAGCCCCCGATGTAGGACATTTCGATGCGCTTGCGGTTCCCCGGGGTCAGCGCGGCCCTCAGCTCGGAGTAATTGTCGTTGCGCTTGCGCCAGTGCCCTGCCAGCGCGTTGGCCAACTCCTCATCGCTGATGCCGTCGCGCATCAGGGCGCGCAGGTCATAACCGGAGCCGGCGAACAGGCAGGTGTATAGCTGGCCTTCGGCCGAGACCCGGGCGCGCGAGCAATTGCCGCAGAAGGCATTGGTGACACTGGAGATCACGCCGATTTCCCCGGCGCCGTCGGTGTAGCGCCAGCGGTTGGCGGTTTCACCCGGCTCGGTCTTGCTGACCGGTTCCAGCGCCCAGCGCTTATTGACCATGGCCACAACCTCGGAAGAGGGCAGCACCTCGTCCAGCTTCCAGCCGTTGGTGGTGCCCACATCCATGTATTCAATGAAGCGCAGGATCGCACCGGTGCCGCGGAAATGCTCGGCCAGCGACAGGATCTCCGAATCGTTGACCCCGCGCTTGACCACCGTATTGATCTTCACCGGGCCCAGGCCCACCTCTTGAGCCACATCAATGGCGTGCAGCACCCGGGACACAGGGAAATCCACGTCATTGATCGCCTTGAACTTCTCGTCATCCAGAGAATCCAGCGAGATGGTGACACGGCGCAGCCCCGCGTCCTTGAGCTTCTGGGCCATCACCGGCAGTGCCGAGCCGTTGGTGGTCATTGCCAAATCCACCGGCTGTCCCTCGGGGGTCTTCAGCTTCGAAAGCATGCTAACCAGGTCCACGATTCCGCGGCGCAGCAGCGGCTCGCCTCCGGTCAGGCGCAGCTTGGTGACCCCCAGCGAAACGCTGATACGAGCCAGCCGCTCGATTTCCTCGAAGCTGAGCAGCTCGGAGCGCTCGCGGAAAACGAAGTCGCGGCCGAAGATCTCCTTGGGCATGCAATACACGCAGCGGAAATTGCAGCGGTCTGTCACCGAAATCCGCAGGTCGTGCAGGGGCCGTCCACGGGCATCGCCCAGGGTGCCGGCCGCTTGTGCTTTCATACACTCCACAGTAGCCTCCGGCACCGTTGCGTGGAAGACGGTTAACCTGAAAGTAACAAATCAAGTACGCAAAATGGATCGGCCCCGGTGGGTGCGACGGTAGCATTGGCACCAGCCCCCGAATACAAGGAGAACCCATGCAGCACCGCCCGTTTCCACGGCTCCGAGCCCTTGCCGGGCTCGCGGCGGCCGTGCTGGCTTTGGCGGGCTGTTCGGCCAGCGGCTCTTCTGATCAGTCCGCTTCCGAACCCATCACCATCTCCGCGGCAGCCTCCCTGCAGAGTGCCTTCGAGCAGATCTCCGAGGAGTTCACCGCACAACACCCGGAGGTGCGCATTGCCAGCATCTCCTATGACGGCTCTTCGACCCTGGCCACACAGATCCTTGAAGGCGCAAACGTGGATGTGTTCGCCTCGGCCGATGAACGCAACATGCTGGAGGTGACCGAGGCCGGGTTCGGCCACGAGCCGGTGATCTTCGCCAGCAACACCATGGTGATCGCGGTGCCTCAAGATAACCCTGCAGATATCGAATCGCTGCAGGACCTTTCACAGGCCACTATGGTGCTGTGCGCACCACAGGTACCCTGCGGCGCGGCTTCGCAGCGGTTGCTTGAAGCCAGCGGCGTGCAAGTCACCCCGGCCAGCCAGGAACAGAATGTCACCGCGGTGCTGCAGAAGGTGGCCGCCGGTGAAGCAGATGCCGGGCTGGTCTACGCCACCGACGTACTCGATGACGGGAACGTTGCGGCGATCGTGCCCGATGGGGCAGAAGACATTGTGAACACCTACCCGATCGCAGCACTGGGTGAAAATCCTGGAGCGCAGGCCTTCGTGGATTTCGTGAGCAGCGAGCGCGGCCAGCAGATTCTGGAGGAGCACGGCTTTGGTACCGGGGCCGCGCAGGCTAATGGCTAGCGATACCGGGGTACGGGTTCCAGGCTTCGCCATTGCACCGGCGTTGCTGGGCGTGGCACTGCTGGTGCTTCCGCTGCTCGCACTGATTTCGCGGGCCAGCTGGTCCACGCTGGTGGCCGATGCCACCAGTGAAGAAGCGCTCGCCGCGCTGTGGCTGAGCTTGCGCACCGGGGTGGCCGCCACCGCGCTGTGCGTGCTGCTCGGCGTGCCGCTGGCGGTATTGATGGCCCGCAGCTCCACCCGCGTAGCCCAGCTATTGCGGGCCCTGATCGCCGTCCCGCTGGTGCTGCCGCCGATGGTAGGCGGCGTCGCACTGCTCTTCCTGTTCGGGCGCACCAGCCCCATTGGCCAGTTCATTGATTCCATGTGGGGGATCTCCCTGCCGTTCTCCACCGCCGCGGTGGTGATTGCACAAAGTTTCGTTGCACTGCCATTCCTCGTGCTCTCCGTCGAAGGCTCCTTGCGTGCCGCCGGCCAAGGCTATGAGCAGGCAGCCGCCACCTTGGGCGCAGGGCGCTGGATGGTGCTCACCCGCATCACCCTGCCGCTGGCCGCCCCGGGCCTGGTCGCCGGCATCATCCTGTGCTTCGCGCGGGCCATCGGCGAGTTCGGAGCCACCGCGCTATTTGCCGGCAATGCGCCGGGTGTCACCCAGACCATGCCGCTGGCCATCTACACCGCATTCAACGGTGCCGGGGCCGGACGAGACTCGGCTGTCGCACTCTCGCTGCTGCTACTGGCCACCGCAGTTCTGGTGCTGCTGCTGGTGCGTGCCTGGCGCCCGGGAGCACTGAAATGACGCTCAAGGTAAACCTGCAGGTGCCGCGCACCGGATTCGACGTGGACGTTGAATTCGAGGTGCCCGCCGGCAGCACGCTGGCAATGATGGGCCCCAGCGGTTCGGGCAAGTCCACCATCGTCCACGCCATCGCCGGGATCCAGAAGATCACCCGGGGGCGCATCGAACTGTCCGGCACTGTGCTGGCCGATGCGAAGCTGCACCGTCCGCCGCACCTGCGCGAAGTCGGGCTGCTGGGCCAGGACCCGCACCTGTTTCCGCACCTGGACGCCTTGAAGAACATTGCCTTTGGCGCCCGGGCCGGGGGACTGGAGAAGTCCGCGGCCACGGCCGCCGCCAGCGAATGGCTCGCGAGACTGGGACTGGAAGAAATCGCCAGCCACCGGCCCGAGGCACTGTCTGGAGGACAGCGGCAGCGCATCGCGCTGGCGCGCGCCCTGGCCGCCAAGCCGAAGATCCTGCTCATCGACGAACCCTTCGCTTCGCTGGATGTCGAGGCCGCCATGGACATGCGCGCCCTGGTGCGCGAAGAGCTGGCGCGCACCGCAACCAGCGCCATCGTGGTCTCGCATTCGGCCGCCGATACCTTGGCGCTCGCCGATGACCTGCTGGTGCTTGAGCGCGGACAGATCATCCAGCAGGGCACCGTGGCCGAGGTCTTTGCCGCCCCGGCCAATCGCTTTGTGCGCGCCGTGGTGGCCACGCTGCCCGCGCAGCACCCGATAAGCATTCAGGAAGAGCAATCATGAGCACCGGAAATGACCCCATAGAACTTGAAGTGCACCGTTCGCGGCTGCTCTCGCAGGTGGTGCCCGTTGCCCCGCAACGGATTGCGGTGGCCGGCGGTTTCACCGCATTGCATGGTGCAGTGCTGGCCCAGGATGTTGCCTCAGCGCACCCGCTGCCGCTGTGGGACAACTCGGCCATGGATGGCTACGCGGTGCGCTCGGCCGATACCGCAACTGCTCCGGCGGCGCTGGATGTGATCGGTGAAGTGCCGGCTGGAAGCGGCTGGAATCCGGTGCTGGAGGCAGGCCAGTGCGTGAAAATCATGACCGGTGCCCCGATCCCTTCGGATGCTGACGCAGTGGTGCGCATCGAGGACACCTCGGCCGCGGTTGATGGCTGGGATGTGAAGACCGTGCAGGTCAATGTGCAGGTTCCTGCTGGCAAGGACATCCGCCGCAGCGGGGAAGACAAGAATGCCGGGGAACCGATGGCCTACGCCGGCGAGGAACTAACCGCGGCCCGGCTCTCAGCCTTGGCCGCAGCCGGATCCAGCACGCTGGAGGTGCGCACCATGCCCAAGGTGGCGGTACTGATCACCGGAGCAGAATTGCGTACTCCCGGCCAAGCGCTGACGCGCGGGCAGATCCCGGAAACCAACTCCTTGCTGATGGCGGGGCTGCTGGCAGAATCAGGAATCCAGGCCACTACCGTAGTGCACTGCGTCGATGACATTGAAGCAGTGCGCGAGCAGCTGGCGATCCTTGGCGCCACCCACGATGCCGTGCTCAGTACCGGAGGAGTGGGACCGGGCGCCTATGACGTCATGCGCCAAGCGCTGGAAGCAGAACCCCAAGTGCAGGCGGTGCGGGTGAAGATCCGTCCGGGCCAGCCGCAGTGCGCCGGACGGCTGGCAGCCGGCGCGATGGTCTTCGCCCTGCCGGGCAACCCGGTCAGCGCCGCGGTGAGCTTCGAGCTGTTCGTGCGACCATGCCTGCGTGCCATGCAGGGCCACCGCGACGTGCTGCGTCCCACCTTGCGAGCAGTGGCCGCGGTAGGTTGGCGAGCCGCCGCAGAACGTGTCCAGGTCATCCCGGTCGTATTCGAACATGGAGAGCAGTTGCGTTGTGCCCCCGCAGTCCAAGCGCAGAGCATTTCCCACTCGGTAGGCGGCTTCGGTGCGGCCCAGGGCTATGCCCTGGTCCCGGCAGGGATCACCCAGGTCAATCCCGGCGATGAGGTCGAAGTCCTGAGGATGGTTCCATGAGCAATTCGAACGCCATCGGCTTCGACGCCCTGGTCCTTGCCGGGGGACGAGGCACCCGCTTGGGCGGTGCGGGCAAGGCGGAACTGCAATTGTATGGCCAGCGCCTGGTGGACCGTGTGGTGGCAGCGACCCGCAAGGCGGGAGCCGCCCGAGTTATCGTGGTTGGCCCGGATACTGCGGGAACCAAAGCCGACTGGGTAGTGCGTGAAGACCCACCATTTGCCGGTCCCTTGGCGGGCATTGCCGCGGGGTTGAAGGAACTCAGCAGTGAAACCGCGAGCGAATGGACCATGGTCCTGGCCTGCGATTTGCAACGCCCGGTCGCGGTCTCCACCGCATTGACCAAGAACTTCGAGCAGCGGGACACTGATGGCCTGCTGCTGGTTGATGCCCAAGGCCACACCCAATGGCTGGCCGGGATCTACCGAACCGCGGCTTTGGCTTTGGCATGCGAAGCACTCGGCGAGAACCTCGTCGACGCGCCGGTACGGCGCGCATTGAACCAGCTTCACCTGGCACAAGTTCCGGTGGATGATGAAACCAGCAGTGATATTGATACCCCGCAGGCGCTGGAAAGTGCCCGCCGCAACGAAAGGACGCGCATGGCACAGCACCTGCCACCCGAAGCATTGAACGAATGGCTGGAAGCCGCAGCCAAAGAACTGGGCCTAGATGCCGGTGGCGTAGATATCGCCACCGTGCTGGATGTTGCTAAACATGTAGCCCATGAGGTTGCCCGCCCTGCTGCGCCGTTGAGCACCTTCCTGCTTGGGCTGGCCATGGGCAACGGCAAGGGCGACCTGGACGGGCTCTCGCAGCAGCTGGTCTCGCGAGCCCACCGCTGGGCGGACGAGCATCCTGAAGGCATTGCCTAAGTCACGCTCCAGGTTATCCAAGTGCAGCTTTGAAAGCTGTCTGCAACTGGTTGCAACGATGCCGGCGCGATAGCGGCCGCATTCCCGGCTAGGATTCCTGGCGGTCTTCGTCCTTGGACTGAGCCTGGCCAGGGGCCAATTCTTCGGGCATGGTTGGCTTTTGCGCGGATTTTCTGCCGCGCCGCATCCAGCCCCAGAACACGATCACGGCGAGAACTACAAGCGCTGCAACATCAACCATGGGGCTCGATAGCGCAGCGCTGTTTCGCTGCAGCCAATCCTGCACTCCAATTGGCACCAGCTGCGGTGCTGAAATCAGGCCGTTGGTCAGCCAGAAGATCACGCCAACCACGATGAGCAAGCTGCCGGTGAGTATTGAAACGACGTGCAGCTCGCGGCCGAAAACCTTCGTGGTGCGGCCGCGCAGGTTGCTGCGGCCGTTCGCGCCGAGTCGATTCCAGATGCGCGCCAGGACGAACATCGGCACCACCATGCCAGCGCCGTATACAGCCAGCAGCACGCCCCCGGACACCGCGTCGCCCTGGACAGCGGCCAAGGTGAGCATTGCGCCGAGGATCGGTCCAGCACAGAAGCCCGAGACGCCGCCGACAGCACCCAAAGCCAAGGTCTTGAGCAGGCCCTTGCCTCCGCTGGCGCGATGTTGCAGCTTGGAGAATCCGGGAATCCAACGCGAAAGGTCGAATCCGAATCCAGCGAAGTATATGATGCCCATGGCAATGAGCATCAGCGAAGCGATCAAGACGATCAGCTCCCGCTCGGTAGCAAGGAACAGCCCCACTGCTCCCACGCCCAAGCCTGCCGGCACCAGGACCAGGGCGAGGCCGAGGTAGAAAACCAGCCCGTGGAGATACAGGCGGGGCCCACTTCCCACAGTGGAGGCGAAGAATGCCGGCAGCAGCAGCGCACTGCACGGGCTGAGCAGCGCCAGCATGCCTCCGAGGAACGCTGAGAGCAGGCCGATATCCATTAGCTTGCGTCCTTGGCAGCCAAGGCGGCCTCGATCTTGTCGATGAATACGCTCTTGGGCTGGGCGCCCATCACAGGTTCGCCATCAACCAGGAATGCCGGGGTCGAATAGACTCCCAGCTGCAGGCCGAGCTGCGCATTGGAATCGATCATCTTTGCGGCTTCCTCGGACTTCACGTCGGTGGTGAACTGCTTGGTATCCAAACCGAGATCGGCAGCGAGCTTGGCCAGCGATTTTTCGCTCAAGCCCGAACCCTTGCGGCTTTTGCCGTCGGCAAAGAGCTCGTCATGGTATTCCCAGAACTTGCCTTGCTTTGCCGCCGCGTAGGAAGCCAGCGCGGCCCGCTCCGAATCATCGCCGAAGATGTTCACATCGCGCCATTCTACTCGGACCTTGCCTTCTTTGGCGTAGTCAAGAATCAGTGGCAGGGTTTCGCTAGACCACTTTGCGCAGAACTTGCACTGGTAGTCAGAGAAGACCACGACTCCCACTGGTGCATCAACCGGACCGGCGGCCAGCAAATCATCGGGTGAGCGCAGCTCGAACTGAGAAAGATCAGGGGCTTGCTCCGTAGCGTCCGCCGGGGTTTCAGTCTGCTGGCTGATTGGCTGGTCCTTCGGCGTGGCCGGCCCATCGGAGTTGATATCGCCCAGGTTCAAGGCAACAAATACCAGTGCGGCGATGGCCGCCAAGGCCATGGCCAAGCCGATCCAACGCCGTTTCGGCTTCGCTGTGCTGCTGTTCTCCATGTGTTCTCCCTGGTGTCCAGACTCTGCGGAGCCTGCGCCTGCCGCAATCTTCTTTGAACCGGCAATTGGTCTTGATTGCACATTTAATAGCTATTGGTGATGGGCGTTTTCATAGAACTTAATGCCCAGTTGACGATCATTGTATATGTTGGTTCTATGTGTTTTACATGAGGTCTCAGTGGAACTGGCCTCGGCGGTGGATCGCGGCGGAACGGGCTTTTCCCGTACAGGATTTTCATATGAAATGGCCCTGCCAGGAACCCGGTCTTTGCCGGGACCACGCATCCGGAGCCTTGGCTCCGGATCAGCGCTAGTGCCAGCAGGGGATTCAGTTAGCCGGTGCTGGTGATTTCGCAAGGAATGGGTGGCGCAACGAGGCGATGGCGCAGACGGTCCAAGTTGAGAGCAGCAGAATCCAGGCTCCAATTCCTACTGCCGAGTATCCGTTGCTCTGCAGGCTGTGTCCGAGGTTCAGCGCGCCAAGGGACAAGGTTCCCACTGGGAAGGTAAGAGCCCACCATCCAGGGGAGAACGACATCTTGTTGGCTATCCCGAAAGTTGTTGTGGAGACGGCGAAGATTACTACTGGGATCGCTGCGCAGAGCATCACGATGCCGTAGACGTTGGCGACTGCCTGGATGCCAGGCATTGCTTCTGGCAGGATGAATCGGTGCATCTGCGAGCTAATTGCTTGCGCTGCTGCGGTGGACTGGCCGACTACTCCCAGCGGAATCCAAGAAGACGCTGACAACGCGGCGGGAATGCGATCCACGCGTGCATGGTGGCAGTAGGCCGCGGCGAAAATGATGATCCCGAGCATCAGGGAAGTTACGAAGCAGAAGATCAGGACGGCCAGCAGAGTTGCTGCGAGAACCGGCGAGTCGAGCTTTGCAATAAACGGTGCGCCACAGGTAGCCGAGACCATGAGCGGAACAACTGCCAGGCCCCACGCCGGGCGCGGCTCAGCATTCCGGCGCCGTATCAGCGCCAAGCTGAAACCGAAGGTGGTGATTAGGCCAAGGGCCGTACCGATAACCCAAAGCGCGCCGTCGACTCCCCATGAGACGGTGGTGAACTGTGGTGCCCAGTCAGCAAGCACCGTGGCGGTGGCGGATCCAATGGAGAGGATGCCCATCGAAACCATGCCCCACGCGGAAGCTCCCACACCATGCATCGAAGCTGCCCATGCGCCGGTGGTGCGCAAGCAGCGGATGGCGAAGCCGATCGTGAAAATTACCGCAAACGCCCAGCCTGCCACGAGAAAAAAACGGGCCAGATCGGCGCCGAGAGTTGTTTGGCCGGCATGCAGCTGGGTTAGCGTGCTGGCAATTCCCGTGCCCATGACCGCTCCCCACCAGGCAGGTCCCAAAGGGAAGCGTGGCGAAGGGTTGGTTGTGGGAACAATGAGCTTTGTTTCTTCTATCGTGGGGTTCATGTTTCCCAGTATTCTCCGGCCAATAACATCCCGGTAGACGCCAATCTTGCAGGATGGCATATGCTGTGGATATGTCGGATTGGCCTGAGCTCAGTTCCCTTGAAGTGCTAGTGGCAGTTGCTGAGCATGGAAGCTTGTCCGCTGCTGCGCGCGAGCTGCACATGGAGCAACCCAATGTCAGCCGTTCCATCTCACGTCTTGAACGGCGGCTGAACCTGGCATTGCTGCGTCGCTCGACTACGGGCTCGCGCTTGACGCCTGAGGGTTTGCTATTTGTCGAGTGGGCGCGTGAATTGCTTAGCTCTGCGGACTCGCTGATGCGCAACGCGCGGGCTTTGGGCAATGACAACTTTGGCGAGTTGAAAATTTCTGCCAGCCAGACCATTGCCGAGTATTTGCTGCCACGGTGGCTTTCATCATTGCGTGTTGCCCTGCCGAATACTCAGATCAGTTTGCGGGTAAGCAACACAACCGATGTCCTGAACGAATTGCACACAGACGTATGCGGTCTCGGATTTGTCGAAGGCCCGGTTGCCAAAGAATCAACGCATTCGGCATTTGTGGGAGAAGACCGGCTGGTGCTCGTGGTGGCTTCCTCGCATCCGTGGGCGGACAGGGACTCGGTCCAGCCTAAAGAAATCATGGATTCCTGCCTCATTGCCAGGGAATCAGGCTCGGGGACCCGGAAAGTCCTGGACGAGGCGCTGAAGGCACCGGTTGTCCCGCGCATTGTGTTGGAAAGCAATGCCGCGGTGCGAGTTGCCGTGCTTTCGGGAGCCGGTCCGGCTGTGCTAAGCCGCTTTGCGGTAAGCGATGCGGTGGCAGCAGGCACGCTTGTCGAGCTGCCCATTGACGGGGTTCAGCTCCAACGCCGGCTCAGAGCGGTATGGACCGGACCTCGGCAGCTGACCGGGGCCGCTGAAAAACTAGTTGGCATCGCCATAGCCAGTTCGCGCACCATCTAATTGGTGCCGCAACGCCAAGCTTTCGCCATGGGCCTGTTTCCCGGCAAACCTGGAATAGGCCTATAGCCCCGGCGCCAGCATTGCCGCTGCAGGCAACCAGGCAAGGCCTATTCCAAAACCACGGATATGAGCCGAGGCCCTTGTGCACCGCAGTGCCGCTTTCTTCAGGCGCATTAGCGGTTGGAGCCGCGCTTGCCTCGCGGCTGCGGAGCGGCAACCGGATCCCAGCCGCGGCGCACCGGACGCGAGCCGGCGCCGCGCGATTCATCACGCGAGCGGTAGACGATATACGGGCGGAAAAAGTACGGGATCGGCGCAGAGAACACGTGGACCAGCCGGGTGAAAGGCCACAGCGCGAACAGCACGCACGCGGTCGCCACATGCAGCTGGAAGAACAGCGGAACCTCCACCATCATTTCCGGATGGGGCTGGAAGATGATCATCTGGCGGATCCATGGCGAAATGGATTCGCGGTAGGAATAGCCCGGCCCGAAGACCTGGTAGACCAGCGTGGCCAGCGTGCCGAAGCCCAAGGTGGCTCCGAGGAAGACGTACATGACCTTGTCCATGACCGTGGTGGCCAGGAAGACCGGGCCGACGGTACGGCGGCGGTAGATCAGGATGATCAGGCCCGCCACGGTCAGGATCGCCGCTGCCGTACCCATCCAGGTAGCCCCGAGGTGGTAGATGTGCTCATTGACGCCAATGGCGTAGAGCCATTCGCGGGGAATCAGCAGGCCCACCACGTGTCCGGCGATCACCATCAGGATGCCGAAGTGGAACATCGGCGACCCCCAGCGCAGCAGGCGGTTCTCATAGGTCTGGCTGGACCGCGTGGTCCAGCCGAACTTGTCGTAGCGGTAGCGCCAGATATGCCCGACGATGAATACCACCGCCGCGGCATAGGGCAGCACCACCCACAGCAGAATCGCTGATGTACTCATCCGTTCCCCCTCGGGCTGAATGGCGGTAGATTTCCTAAGAATGACAATCCGACCGTTTCAGTCGGAGGGCCCTCGCTGACCAAGGCCAGCACCCGCTCCTGGGTTTCCTGATCCACTGGCGGCAGCGACAGCGTGATGCTGCGGATCAATCCAGCCCAGTGGCTGCCCATGGATTCCAGTGCCGTGCGCAGCACTTCGATGCCCTCGATATGCGAGGACAGCAACGCCTCGGCAATCGGGTCATCGCAGCGCGCCGAGAACTCCAGTACCGCCGGCAGGTAGTCCGGCAATTCATCGGCATTGAATTCCCACCCGGTGGCCCGGTAAGCCTCCAGGAAGGTGACCAGGGCCGTGCCGCGCTTGCGGGTGTCCCCGGTGGCGAAGTAGCTCAGGTACAGGCTGCATTTGCGCTTCAAATCGAAGGTCTGCACGTACAGGCGCTGCACCTGCGTAGATCCCAGCGACCGGGAGACTTCAATGAAGTCGGCCAACAGCTGGGCGATCGGCGCCGGAACACTGCCCAGGTGGGTTTCGAGCTCATCGAGCCGCGCGAACCACTTCTGGTCGGGGTAATCGAGTAGCAGCGAGGCGAGCATGTGCACCCGGGCGCGCTCAGCACGCTTCATGGCCACCGGCTCCAAGGTGCCGGCAAGCTTGCGGCGCGGGGTTGCGCGGTTGAACAGTCGCGGGATCATTTGCCATCCTCTGGTGGGAACAGGCCTTCAGGGGTGCCATTGCCATCCCAGTTCAGCAGGTTGACCCGGCCCGGGGTGGAGGGACGGTCCGAAGTCTGGCGGTTCTTCAACGACTGGAAGTTCTCCACCGCCACCGGAACCGACTCGCCCGAAGAGGAGCCGAACGGGCCGGCCCCGCCCATGCCAGGACCGCCCTCGAAGTCCAGCGAGCAGCCCATTTCCTCAAGGTCGTGGGCCTGCTCGGCGTGGGCCGGCGGAATGACATAGCGTTCCTCGTACTTGGCGATGGCCAGCAGCCGGTACATCTCCTCCATCTGCGGCCCGCTCATGCCCACCGCTTCGGTGATCGACTCGTCGCGGTGATCGGACATGGACACCCCGCGCATGTAGGAGCGCATGGCGGCCAGCTTGCGCAGCGAGAGGTCCACCGGGGCGGTGTCGCCCGCGGAGAACAGCTCGGCCAGGTAGCCGATCGGGATGCGCAGCTTGTCGATGGCGGCAAAGAGGTTATCGGCATCTTCGCCGTCATTGCCGGTATTGGTGACTACGTCCACCACCGGGGACAGCGGCGGGATGTACCAGACCATGGGCATGGTGCGGTATTCGGGGTGCAGCGGCAGCGCGATCTCGTAATCGCGGATCAGCTTCCAGATGGGGCTGGCCTGGGCCGACTCTATCCAGTCCTCGGGAATGCCACCGGCCCGTGCCGCCTCGATGACCGCAGGATCGTGCGGATCAAGCAGCACGCCGCGCTGGGCGTCGAGCAGCTCGTGCTCGTTCTTGACGCTGGCCGCGGCGGCGACCGCGTCGGCATCGTAGAGCACCAGTCCGAGGTAGCGCAGGCGGCCTACGCAGGTTTCGGCGCAGACGGTCGGCAGCCCGACTTCCACGCGCGGGTAGCAGAACGTGCACTTCTCGGCTTTGCCCGTGCGGTGGTTGAAATAGACCTTCTTGTACGGGCAGCCCGAGACGCACATGCGCCAGCCGCGGCAGGCGTCCTGGTCCACCAGCACGATGCCGTCCTCGGCGCGCTTGTACATCGCACCCGAAGGGCAAGAAGCGACGCAGGAAGGGTTCAGGCAGTGCTCGCAGATGCGCGGCAGGTAGAACATGAAGGCCTTCTCGTACTCGGCCTTCACCTCTTCGCTCATCTTGGCCAGCAGCGGGTCCTGGTCCATGGTCTCCAGCGAACCGCCCAGGTTGTCATCCCAATTGGCGGACCAGCCGATCTTCATGTCCTTGCCGGTGAGCAGCGACTTCGGGGTGGCTACCGGGGTGTGCTCGCCGGAGGGCGAGTTCAGCAGCATGTCGTAGTCGTAGGTCCACGGCTCGTAGTAGTCGTGGATCTCGGGCAGCTTCGGGTTGGAGAAGATGCGGCTGATCTTCTTGAAGCGCCCGCCATCGCGCAGGGTCAGCCGGCCGCGCTTGTTCAGCGTCCAGCCGCCGCGCCATTTCTCCTGGTCCTCGTAGGTGCGCGGGTAGCCCACGCCTGGACGCGTCTCGACATTGTTGAACCAGACGTATTCCACGCCGGTGCGGTTGGTCCATGCCTGCTTGCACGTGACGGAGCACGTATGGCAGCCGATGCACTTGTCCAGGTTCATCACCATGGACATCTGGGCCATGACCTTCATCGGTACTGCACCTCCTGGTTGCGGCGGCGGATCGTGGTGACCTCGTCGCGCTGGTTTCCGGTGGGTCCGAGATAGTTGAACGCCCAGGCCAGCTGGCCGTAGCCGCCAATCAGGTGGCTGGGCTTCATCAGGATGCGGGTCAGCGAGTTATGGATGCCGCCGCGCTTGCCGCTGGTCTCCGCGATCGGCACATCCACCGTGCGGTCCTTGGCGTGGTACATGTACACCGTGCCCTCGGGCATGCGGTGCGAGACGATCGCACGGGCCACCACCACGCCGTTGCGGTTGTAGGACTCGATCCACTCGTTGTCCTTCACCCCGATCTTCGCCGCGTCCTGCGGGGACATCCAGATGGTGGGCCCTCCGCGGGAGAGCGAGAGCATGAACAGGTTGTCCTGGTACTCGGAGTGGATGGACCACTTCGAGTGCGGGGTCAGGTAGCGCACGGCGACCTCGGCATTGCCCGACTCATGCTGGCCGGTGGCGCCCAGCTTGGCGTCGTTGAACAGCCGGTGCATGTCCAGCGGCGGCCGGTAGACCGGCAGCGACTCGCCCAGTTCCTGCATCCAGTCGTGGTCCAGGTAGAAGTGCATCCGCCCGGTCAGCGTGTGGAAGGGCTTGAGCTGCTCGACGTTGATCGCGAACGCGGTGTAGCGCCGGCCGCCGTGCTCCGAGCCGGACCACTCCGGTGAGGTGATGACGCTGCGCGGCTGGACCTGCACATCGTGGAAGGAAATCCGCGAGCCCTCATGCTCCTCGGCCAGGAAAGCCAGCTTCTGCCCGGTATGCTCTTCGAGCTGCTTGAAGCCCGCGGTGGCCAGGCGCCCGTTGGAGGTGCCGGAGAAGGCGAGGATCATTTCGCAGGCCTTCTTGTCGGTATCCAGCAGCACCGCGCCGGAGGTGGAAACCCCGTTGGCGTGCTTGAGCGCCTCGATCTCAGGCCCCACGCGGTAATTGATGCCCTTGGTGACCATGCCCAGTTCCTGCGTCAGGGGACCTAAGGTGCTCCACTGCCGGTAGAGGTTCGGGTAGTCGCGTTCCACGACCTTCAGCTTGGGCATGCTCAGTCCCGGAACCAGCGGGGCGTCCTGCGCCACCTTGCCCTTGACGGTGGCCATGGCATCGGGGGTGTCATGCTGCAGCGGGGACGCCACCAGGTCCTTGCGCACGCCCAGGTGCTTGGCGGAGTACTCGCCGAAGCGCTTGGCCATGGACCCGAACAGCTCGAAGTCGGTCTTCGTCTGCCATGGAGGGGCAATGGCCGGGTTGAAGGAGTGGATGAACGGATGCATGTCCGTGGAGGACAGGTCGTATTTCTCGTACCAGGTGGCCGCCGGGAAGACCAGGTCGGAGAACAGCGTCGTGCTGGTCATCCGGAAATCCGCGGTGGCCAGCAGATCCAGCTTGCCTTCCGGCGCCTCATCGTGCCAGGCGATGTCCGCCGGGCGGTGGCCAACGGCAGCTTCCGGGGCGCGTACCGACGCATCGGTGCCCAACAGGTGCTTGAGGAAGTACTCATTGCCCTTGCCGGAGGAGCCGAGGATGTTGGCCCGCCAGATCAGCACGACCCGCGGGAAGTTCTCCGGGGCGTCGGGGTCCTCGCAGGCGAAGGACAGCGAGCCGTCGTTCAGCGAATCGACCACATGCGCCGCCGGATCCTTGCCGGCCGCTTCGGCCTCATCCACCAGGTCCAGCGGATTGCGGTTGAAGGTCGGGTAGTCCGGCATCCAGCCGCGCTTGATCGACTCGACCAGGCAGTCCGCGGTGGTGCGCCCGTCGAATTGGCCCTTGGCCAGCGGCGAGGCCAGCTGGTTGGCCGGCAGGCCGTCGTAGCGCCACTGGTCGGTTGCCAGGTACCAGAAAGCGGTGCCGATGGTGTGGCGCGGCGGGCGGTTCCAGTCTCCGGCCGAAGCATATTGCTGGTAGCCGGTGAGCGGGCGAACCTTTTCCTGGCCCACATAGTGCGCCCAGCCGCCGCCGTTCACGCCCTGGCAGCCGGTCATCATGGTCAGCGCCAGGAAGGTGCGGTAGATCGTGTCCGAATGGAACCAGTGGTTGGTGCCGGCACCCATCAGGATCATCGAACGGCCGCCGGATTTCTCTGCGGTATCGGCGAATTCGCGGGCAATGCGGATGGCCTGCTCTGGCGGGACCCCGGTGTGCTCTTCTTGCCAGGCAGGGGTGCCGACGGTGGAGGCATCCATGAAATCAGTTGGCCACTGGCCGGGAAGGGATTCGCGGCCCACACCGTACTGGGCGAGCATCAAGTCGAAGACCGTGGTCAGCGTCTTGCCGGCAAGCTGCACCACCGGGACACCACGCTGCACGACGCCCGAGCCTCCGGCATGCTCCTGCCCGGCCTCCGGGGCCAGATCGAAGCGCGGCAGGCTGATTTCTGCCGTTGCGCCATCCCAGCTGTCCAGGTCCATGACCGACAGGGCAGGGGTGATATCGCCCAGGTCCAGATTCCACTGCCCCTTGTCCTGTTCGGAGTAGCGGTGGCCCAGGGTGCCGCGCGGAACCCGGGCGGTGCCATCGAGATCAAGCAGGGCAGGCTTGAAGTCTGCGTTCTGTTCCTCGGACATCCCGAGGTCGGTGGCGGTGAGGAACTTGCCAGGCACCGGGGTGCCGGTGGCCGCATCGATTTCCACCAGGAACGGGGAATCGGTGAAGCGCAGCATGTAGTCCTCGAAGGCCTTGGTGCGCTTGTCGACGTAGTGCTCCTTGAGGATCACATGCCCCATGGACAAGCCCAACGCCGCATCGGTGCCGGGCTGCAGGGCCACCCATTCGTCGGCGAACTTGGTGTTGTCCGTGTAGTCCGGTGATACCGTGACCACCTTGGTGCCCTTGTAGCGAGCCTCGGCCATGAAGTGCGCATCCGGGGTGCGGGTCACCGGCACATTGGAGCCCCACATGATCAGGTACTGCGAGTTCCACCAGTCGGCCGATTCGGGCACGTCGGTCTGGTCGCCGAAGACCTGCGGGCTGGCGACCGGAAGATCTGCGTACCAATCGTAGAAGGAGAGCATGGTGCCGCCGACCAGATTCATGTAGCGCGAGCCGGCCCCATGGGAGACCATCGACATGGCTGGGATGGGGGAGAAGCCTGCAATGCGGTCCGGCCCGTACTTCTTCACCGAATAGACCTGCGCCGCACTGGCGATTTCCAGTGCTTCATCCCAGGTGGTGCGGATCAGCCCGCCCTTGCCGCGGGCCTTCTTGTAGCGCTTGGCCTTGGCAGGGTCCTCGACAATCGATGCCCAGGCATCGACCGGATCCGGGTGCTCCTGCTTCGCGCTGCGGTACAGCTCGGCGAGCACATCGCGGATGTAGGGGAAGCGCACGCGGGTCGGGGAGTAGGTGTACCAGCTGAACGCCGCGCCACGCGGGCAGCCGCGCGGCTCGTATTCGGGGGAGTCCGGGCCAACCGAGGGATAATCGGTCTGCTGCGTTTCCCAGGTGATGATCCCGTCCTTAACGTAGACCTTCCAGGAGCAGGAGCCGGTGCAGTTCACCCCGTGGGTCGAGCGCACCACCTTGTCATGGGACCATCGGTCCCGGTAGAAGACATCGCCCTTGCGCCCTCCCTGGAGGAACATGGCACGCAGGTCGTCACTGGTGTCACCGCGGCGCAGGAACTTTCCCATCGAAAGCAGTGAATCAGCAACCGGTCCATCAGTGGCAGGCTGTGTGTGGTTTGGACTATCGCTCATTGCCGGATCTCCTCCAACTGTGGCTAGTATCCCTAGCTTCGTCTTTTGGATCGCGAGTTTCAAGAGTATTTTCCAGAATTATCCGTTAATGTTTTTCCCTGTCATTCGGTAAATAATTAACCGGATCAACTCTTCCAATTCCGTGATGGAGAGGAATAGACTACTGGCTTAAAAGGCTCTTCGACGTTACTTGAACCGTGCGACCAGGGGGTCCAATGAGCGCAGGATCTGACGCAAACACCACTGTGAATGAGCCCGATTTGCGGGGAGGATTCTTCCAACTGCTGCTGGCCACCTTCGCAAGCGCCGTGGGCTTCTGGGCATGGATGCTGATTTCACCGATCCAGCGTTTCTATGCCGAGGGGATGGATCTGAGCGAGGGACAGGTGTCCCTGATGCTGGCAACACCGGTGCTCGTAGGTGCTATCGGACGCATTTTCACCGGTGCGCTGACCGACCGCTTTGGTGCCCGGAAAATGTTCACCGCCGTGCTGCTGGCGACGATTCCGGCGGTGCTGCTGGTGGCGCTCGCCGGCAGCATAGGCAGTTTTGCGCTGCTGATTATCGCAGGAACCTACCTTGGTGTTGGCGGTTCGATCTTTGCAGTGGGCGTCCCCTTCGCCAGTGCCTGGTATCCGGCCAATAGGCGCGGCTTCGCCAACGGCATCTTTGGCATGGGAATGATTGGCACCGCCATTTCGGCCTTCCAGACACCTCGTCTGCTGCAAGATTTCGGCTACTGGGGAACCCACCTGTTTCTGGCCGGTCTTCTGCTCGCCGCCGCGATCCTGGTGTGGTTCTTGATGCGCGAGTCTCCGGCATGGAAGCCGAGCAGCCAACCGCTGTTCCCGAAGGTTTTCGGTGCATTGAAGCTGGCTATTACGTGGGAAATGTCCTTCCTCTACGGAATAGTCTTTGGCGGTTTTGTCGCATTTTCGACCTTCTTGCCCAAATACCTGATGACCATCTACCCGGAGAATGTCGACCCGATCGGTGCCGGTACCCGTACGGCGTTGTTCGCTGTGGCCGCAGTGATTGCTCGACCTGTCGGCGGCGTGCTGGCCGACAAATTCGGTCCGAAAGTCATTGCGCTGATCTCGCTGGCCGGCATCGTTTCGCTCGCCTATATTGTTGGACAGCAACCTGCTGAAGGCATCCTGACCGGTGTTACCTTCATCTTGATGGCTTCGGCCATGGGCCTTGGAATGGGCGCGGTCTTTGCTTGGATAGGCCCGTCGACACCTCCGGAAAAGGTTGGCGCCGTTTCCGGTGTCGTGGCGGCTGCCGGTGGCCTGGGCGGTTACTTCCCGCCGCTGGCCATGGGCGCCACCTACCATGCCGAATCCAACTCCTACGCTTTAGGTCTCTGGCTGCTGGTGCTCGTGGGAACTTTCGCCTTGGTGGTTGCCGGCATGCTGCGCGGCACCAGGGCCCGTGATGGAAAATGAATCGTGGAAGAACAAGCAGCGTTATTCGATGAGCACGGGCAGGTAATCGGGCAAGCCCCGCGCTCACGCGTCAGAGCGGAAAATCTGCGCCATGGCGCTACCGGGATTCTGGTGTTCAACCCGCAGGGCGAGGTCTTTGTGCATCAGCGCACGATGAGCAAAGACGTGTACCCCGAACTCCTCGACTTCACCGCTGGCGGTGTGATTCAAGCAGGCGAAGATCCCGATGAATCAGCAATACGCGAAGCCCAGGAAGAATTGGGCATCGACAGCGAGCTCGTGCGTTTGGAACCAGCGAACTACGCAGATGCGCATACCCAGTACCGGGCTTTTCGGTATTGGACGGTTGCCCGCGGGCAGCTCAGGCTGCAAGCTGAGGAAGTCGCTAGCGGACGCTGGATGGAGCATCGTGAGCTGCTGGCAGATATTGAGCGGAACCCCGGCAGCTATATGCCCGATGCTGTTGAGCTCTTTGGCCAATGGCTCAAAGACCTGGATGGAAAGTTCCCACCGGCTGGATAGATCAATCATTTGCGCGCTGGGTCAGTTAGGGTCTAGTTATGAAAACCCTGTTCATTGTTTCCGCGATCCTTTTTGCTGCGTTTTCAATACTATCAATTGGCGGGAATCTGCTGGTTGGCATAGTTGCAGCCGTGGCCAGCTTGTCTTCGCTGGCAGGTTTCTTCGTAGTTCGAAGCCGCGGGGCGAAAGCCTAGAAAACCGGCTGATCGTCGGACGGGCCATGGCATTCGCGGTAAACTCGATGACTATGGCTATCGGCGCGACTATGCACACCTTTGAAATCCAGCTTGCTGATGTGGATCGCGGTGTTTACGAGGATCTTTCCCTGCGGGTTGCGCAGCACCCTTCCGAAACCGATGCCTACCTGGTTACACGCGTGCTGGCCTACTGCCTCGAATACGAGGAAGGCATCGCCTTCTCGGCCGGCGGAGTTTCCACCGGGGAAGAGCCTACCATTTTGGTCAAGGACCTGACCGGCCTGTTCACCGCATGGATTGAAGTGGGAGCTCCTGATGCCCAGCGGCTGCATACGGGAAGCAAGCGGGCAGAGCGCACCGCCGTCTACACGCACCGCGATCCGGCCAAGCTTCTGGCATCCTGGCGTGGAAAGACGATCCACCAGTCGGAGCAGATCATGGTGCGTTCCTTCGACCCCAAATTCATCGATGCGGCAACCCAGGCATTAACCCGCCGCAACACCATGTCCGTCTCGGTGACCGAGGGGCAAATCTATCTTGAATTGAACGGAACGAATCTGGAAACACAGATCAGCTCGCATGAGATTGAGTAGCAAAGGTTAATCTCTGATTTAGCTCAGTGTGCCGTCGCTGTCATCAGCGCGCGGAAGCATGGCCGGTGTACATCAATGACACCAACGGAAGAGCTCCATGAAACTGCGCAAAATCACCCTCGGCACAGCAACCCTGGCTTTGGCCGTCACCTTGGCCGCTCCTGCAGGCGCCGCACCGATTGAACCGACTGGTTCCGATCCACTGATCATCGGCCACCGCGGAGCAGCCGGTGTGGCTCCAGAGAACACCTTGCCAGCCATCAAGGCAGGCAGCCGGTCTGGCGCCGAATTCATCGAGATCGACGTGCAGCTGTCCAAGGACGGGGTGCCGTTCATCTTCCATGACGGAACTCCTTCGCGCACCACGAACGTGGCAGAGGTATTCCCTGACCGCGTCCATGACCCCATCACGTCATTCACCTGGGACGAACTGCAGCAGCTCGATGCCGGTTCCTACTTCTCGGACGAGTTCAAGGGAACCAAGATTCCCCATTTCGATGAGGTCCCAGGTGCACTGACCGGCGGTACCGGCGTCTTCATCGAAATCAAGGATCCGGCCAAGTCCCCAGGCGTGGAGAAGCTGGTAGCGGACGCGCTGGCCGAGGATCCGCAGTGGAAGGCGCTCGCCGACGAGAACAAGATCGAGGTGCTCAGCTTCGACGCGGCATCCAACCAGATCTTCGCCCAACTGGCTCCGGAAGTTCCGTTGCAGCAGCTGACCGGAACCGTGCCAACTGCCGCGGAACTGGCAAACTACGCGACCTATGCTGACACCTTCGGCACCAACTACCGCACGCTAGATGCCGCCGGTGCCCAGCGCGTGAAGGACGCAGGCTTGGGCCTGGGCGTCTACACGGTCAACGCCGCCGAAGCTGCTGACGATGCAGTGGCTTTGGGTGTCGAGCGGATCACCGGCGACTTCCCAACACAGGTGAACCGCCACCTCGATGGCCAGAAGGACTTCCCGGCCAACAACGGCGTGGTGATTGCCGACGCGGTCAATGACGTGCCTGGAAATGACGTCGCTCCGGAAAATGGCGAACACGTGATTCTGGAGAACTCCGGCAAGCGCACCATCGATGTCAGCGGCTACATCATTCGCGATGCCGCCAACAACATACTGGAAATCGGCAAGGGCTACGAGCTAGAGCCAGGCGAGCAGCTGCGCGTGTACTCGGGCCCAGGCACCAATAGCGAAGAAGCCTTCTACATGGATGGTCCGGGCATCTTGAACAATGCCGGCGATTCGCTGGCACTGTGGGATGCCAAGGGCAAACTCACCGATACCTTCGCGAACTAGGGCGTGTCTCTTATATCCGTAGCCAGACCAGAATCGCTGCCAACACCACTCCCGCACGATACGTGACCGCAAGCTTGTCATAACGAGTCGCAAGCCCCCGCCACTGCTTCATCAATCCAAACGCCCGCTCGACCACGTTGCGATCTTTATACTTCTCAGCATCGAACCCCGGCGGGCGCCCACCCGCGCGACCCCTACGCTTCCTGGCAGCGATCTCGTTAGATTTCTCCGGAATCACAGCAGTGATGCCCCGCTTACGCAGGTACGTGCGGTTCACTCGTGACGTGTAACCACGATCAGCAAGCAGCGACTCGGGGCGCGTCCGCGCGTTCCCCGACCCGGTTCTTGGCACTCGAATATCGCCGATTACTTCCTGGAGCATCGCGCCGTCGTGACGTTGCCCACCCGTGACCACAATCGATAATGGGCGGCCATGCCCATCGACCGCGAAATGCACCTTCGTGCTCAACCCTCCGCGCGATCTCCCTATCCCATGACCTTCCGGTTCAACCTCGCATAACGGCAGATTCTTGTAATTCGATAGAGCCCCCTGTGTCCTGGTCCGGACGCGGAAGGTTCGTGCCGTGCTGGTGAGCACGGCTGATCGTCGCGTCAATCGACACGTTCCAGTCAATATCACCTACGGCATCGGCCTCGGCGAGGATGTGCGCGAATACGCGGTCCCAGGTGCCGTCGGTTGCGTAGCGGCGATGCCGCTTCCAGACGGTCTGCCAAGGGCCATACCGGTCAGGGAGATCACGCCACGGGATTCCGGTCCGGTAACGGTAGATGATGCCTTCTACGACGCGGCGGTTGTCACTGAAGGGACGGCCTTTACGGCCTTCGTTCGATGGCAGGAGTGGTTCGACTCGTTCCCATTGCGCATTCGTGAACTGCGTAAATCTAGACCTTTGTGCCACGACTCAATCATGGCGCGTGCACACAACTAGATTTAGGAGACACGCCCTAGTTTCAATATTCCATCCGGTCGCTGATTTTCCAATTCGAGCCGGTCCCTGCAATTTGGGCTAGCTAGATATGAGTCGCGCATTTAGCCACAAGGGGATGGCATCGATGTCATCCATGCCATCCCTTCCTGGTTCCTAATGCAGCTTCGAGTTGCGCCAGTATACATATGTGTCGATTTCCGTCCGATAGTTCGGCAAGATGCCGAAGGCATACTTCATAAAATACCTCTGACCTTAGATGGCTCAAGAGTTTCTTCACCGCTGTGTTGTCGTTACATACACTGCGAATTCTGTCGGATTTTCGATGGGGCTACGTGCTAGGAAGACGTTCTTCGCACTCCTGCTCAAGAACGTATTCGACAGACAACTATTGCCATACATGACCAACTGAGAATCTCCATCGGGACCTGAGCTGATACCGACGCCAAAGCCACTATAGTCAAGAAGGACTCGGACCATTAATTCTGGCCAAATTCGAGACCATAAGGGACTGGCCAACCACGCGATTGGTTTATGGCTGACTCTCCATACCGCACTTCAGTCCAATTTCTCGGTTCGTATGCATGCTCTGGGACAATGGACAACATTGCATCACCAGCGCACGTGGTCTATGACTTTAACCAGATTGATGTTGAGGACATCTCAGGTAGGCCAGTTAGACCGTGGGTGAGTGAGCTACGTGACTATGAAGAAATGGCGGACTTATGTGGATTACCGGCGATGTTGAGCTACCGGACGAGATCCTCGATGCCCACGAGCGGGGCGAGCTGGTATTTTTCATAGGCGCAGGGGCTTCGCTAAGTGAACCATCTAGCCTTCCACTTTTTGAAGGCCTAGCGAAGAAGCTTGCGGAACTGGCATCGCACCCGTTCTCCGAGGAAGGCGGACTGGACTTTTTCATCGGTCAATTGGAATCGCTACCTCAGAGATTCGACGCCCATCAGCACACCCACAGGCTGATATCCAATCCGACGTCAAGATTCAATACGCTCCACAGAGCAATTGCCGACCTTGCGGGAATCGGAGGAGCATTTCGTGTGGTGACCACTAACTACGACGATCACCTTGCTTCGGCTGCGCGAAGCGTATCGATTGCTATCCCGGACACCTGGTATACGCCGGCGTTGCCTCTCGGGCACTCCTTCGAGGGTCTTGTGCACTTGCATGGTTCAGTCAGTCGGCCGAAAGATGAGTTGATCCTCACTGACCGCGACTTCGGCCAGGCTTACATCACCAATGCGTGGGCAACGCGATTCCTCCTGCCAATGTTCGAACGGTTTACAGTCGTGTTCATCGGCTATAGCCACGACGATGTAATCATGCGGTACTTGGCACTTGGGCTACCCTCCAGTGTCCACGACACGGCCTCCAAACGATTTGCGTTCACGAGCGAGCCCGACGACAGCAAATGGCGATACCTTGGGATCCGACCCATTGGATATCCGGTTGTCGAGGGTAATCATCAAGCGCTCGTGGCGGCACTGACCGCATGGGTGGATCGAGCAAAAATGGGACTAACCGACCACCAGTCGCGTATACAAGCGATCACCGTAGGCGGCCCCGCACTGCCACTGCCCGACCGTGACTACCTTCATTCCCGCCTTCGGACCAAAGAAGGTGCCCGTGACTTCGCTCTTGCGGCGGAATCACTGCCCGACGAATCCAAACTCGAATGGTTGAGCTGGATGGAAGATCTACCTGAGTTCAAGGTCCTGTTCGAACCGCAAGATGTGACGGAAGCCACCGCGATTCTAGGCAATTGGTTCGCAAAGACGTTTATTGAGTCGACAACATTAAATGGTGCGGCGCTCCAGACACTCCAACGACTGGGGCAAGCGATGACGGCATCGCTTTACCGAAGCGCCTGCTGGGCTGCCAGTGAGCTCCGTAAGCAAGACGAGTCTGCTGGCGAACGATGGCAATGTATTCTCGCCACTTCGATTTTCGGGCGTTCAGCACCTCTAAATACGGCCGACCTCATGCCGTACATACCCGGATCGACTGCACCCAGCCTAGCTGTCCTGAGGACAGCGCTTCGGCCGTTCCTTAGGCTGGAACGGCGCTGGTTGGTAGAGGAGTCTGCGGAGCGCACGATCCATCCCGGAGTAAAGGTCGCTTGGAACACCGCGGACTATGCGCTGACCGAACACGTTCAGCGCATCGTGCAGGAGGCTGAGGCCGGAGACCAATCGCTTGGCAGTGTCTTGGAGGACGCCATCATCGCGGCGTATGACCTGCTCGATGCTTATGACGGAGCACGAGGATGGGATCGACTTGCTTTTCACCGCTCTGCAATAGAACCGCACAGCCAGGACAAATTCCGTGAACCGCTCGACGCGATCATCGACGGCCTCCGCGACTACGGGATCAAAGCGCTGCCCTTATCCCAAACCCTTCCCGACCGATGGTGGGACCTCGACCGACCACTCATGCGGCGGCTGGCCCTGCACCTGATAGCCATCGATCAGAATCGGAGCGCCGATAACAAACTCCGGTGGCTCCTTGATCGCACTGGACTCTTTGAAATGGGACTGAAACATGAGACTTATCAGATACTGACCGCCGCTGTAGGTAGTGCTACACCGCCGATTAAGCAAAAGGTCTTGGAAGTCACCAGCGAAGGACCCGAGTATCCCGAAGATAATCCAGACCGCAATCGCCATGTTGCATATGCAATTTTTAATTTACTCGCGTGGCTAACGCAAACCGACTCTGACTGGCAGGAAGCGAAAACTGCGCTAGACGCTATCCAAGCTGATAACCCGGGCTTCGAGGTGCGAGAACATGCTGACTTCGATATGTGGATGACAAGTGGGATCTCGGGTGGGAAACCGCCGATGGATATTGAGGAATTTCTGCGGTCGCTCACTCAGAATGTGACCGTTGCACTCGAGGACCTATTGGCCTACGACTACTCCGAACGCCACTTCGAACAACCTGAATGGAGAGATGCACTCAGACTGGTCCAGCAGGCCGCAGAGCGAGACCCGGGCCTAGGTATTCGGCTTTGGGACGCCATCCTCGACCGTGGCGATCTTGAAGAGAGACAAGCTGACCTCTGGCATGCAATCGCCGAAGGATGGGGGGAAGGCCAGCTGGGACAGTCCGGGCCTGATATCGTCCGCCGTCTCGAAACACTGTTGGCACACAAGGAATCCGCCCATGCGATTGGACGTTTTCTGCTTGATCAGATTCGACAGCATGTCGATGAAGATGAGTCGCCAGTGCTCGCGTCCATGCGCGAACTGGCGTGGGCACTCTGGCGCGAGCAGAGTGCAGACTTTACGCATGGGGAAGACTCGTCCCTCCTGTCAGTCGCACCGTTGTACCTGAACTCCTGGCCTGGGTTCGTGGCCTATTATTGGACCATCGAGATCGATCGCCGCTGGCGTCATTCACGTGAAAACTGGGCCGGCCTAAACGAAGTAGAGTCAGAAGCGCTTGTGTCGCTATTAAGCGGCAATGAATATGCAATAAATGCTACGCAGCCCGCTATCGCTGAACAGCTCTACTTCTACTTCGCGGCGGACTCTAACTTTGCGGAGACGCACCTGCTCCCGCTCTTCAATGATTCGCAACGACACGCATTCGCTTGGTACGCGTTCCTACACCACCCAAGGTGGAATGACCGACTTCTTGCCGCTGGCTTGTTTGAGGCCATGGTCTCCGAACTCAGCCGTCTCGACGATCTGTCAGATCAAGAAAGACTTCAAAGAATCTTCATGACGCTCGTAACTTCAGTGGTGTCACACGCTGGAATTACGAGTGTCGACAGAAAACGACTACTCGATCAGACAGTGCTTGCGTCTGACGGGTCGCATGCCGTTGGTTTCGCTGAGTCGGCTGTTCGGTTCCTCCGTGAGGACGGTGTCGATGGGGTCACTGTGTGGCACCGTTGGCTCTGCGATCATCTGGAACGCCGCCTTAGCGGGCAACCGCGGGTTGCATCCGCTGAGGAAATCGCACGTTGGGCGGACTTAGTTCCTTTTTTGGATGAGTTCATTCCTGCCGCTGTGAAGCTTTTCAGCGGGCACGAAATCGGCTTGGGCCAACGGTTCTTCAACCATGACTTGCCGGACGGCGTCCTCGTGGCCTACGGATCCGAGCTCGTAGCTTTTTTCGCCGAGCGTGTTCGAAATACGCCCGACATTGACCACATGACGAGGTATGGCGTGCGGAAGCTGATTGAAACGATTTCAGGTGCGGTCGAGGAATCCGTTGTGCAGCCGCTAATCGATGCTGCGTCGCGGGAAGGACTTCTCTAGCCCCGATTGAGTGCAGAATCAAGCTGTAGACATTGGGAGTGCAAGCAATGGGACTATGTCGCCCCGTGTTATGACCGGTTCGATATATCGGTGTCCACCGTGACAAATTGTCTTGTCGGCGTTGGCGGAGCCGAGGAACGCGAACGAGAGATTGTCTCGGGTCAACGCACGACGTGCTGTCACGGCCTGGTCTGATTCTGAAGCCGGGCTGAACTTATTGGAGGCCACCGCCCTGAATGACGTGGAGTCACAAGTACAGGCCCAAACAAGCTTGAGAATCAAAAAGACCTTGAAGCTCCTATTTGACTAGGGGTTTCAAGGTCTTTTCCTTGGCGGTGACGGTGGGATTTGAACCCACGGTACGGGGTTACCGTACACAACATTTCGAGTGTTGCACCTTCGGCCGCTCGGACACGTCACCAGACCTGATAACTCTATAACGAACATCAGGTGAAAACAAAAACGAGAGCGCTATTTTTGGCCTGAAGTGTTCCGAAACACATCAGTGCCGGCCTCTAGCTCCGCTTGCCGCGGAAGAATTCACGCAGCAGCTCTGCGCATTCGTCTTCCTTGACCCTCGAGTACACCTCGACCCAATGGTTCAAACGCGGTTCGCGGACGATATCGAAAACCGAGCCGCAGGCCCCGGCCTTCTCGTCCCAGGCCCCGAAGACCAGCTTGGGAATGCGCGAAAGGACGATGGCCCCGGCGCACATGGCGCAGGGCTCCAGCGTCACCATCAGCGTGCAGTCCGATAAGCGCCAGCCATCATCTTGCCCCCTGGCATCCAAGGCCTTGACCGCATTGCGGATGGCGACCACCTCGGCGTGCGCTGTAGGGTCCTTGACCGCCTCGCGCTCATTGCGGCCGGTGGCCAGCACTTCGCCTTCGGGGGAGAGGATAACGGCGCCGATGGGCACGTCATCGGTGGCTAGCGCTTTGCGCGCTTCAGCCAAGGCGAGGTCCATCCAAGCATCAAATTCGTGCACCATAGTGCTTTCACTTTACGTGTTTTGCGACGGCTGCCGGGCTCCGGGAGCGTGGTGCACTGCGCACTGCACTGAAGTTTGCTGTTTCCTTGGGCACACCAAAGACCTTTAACAGCGTGAAATCGAGGATTTCTCTCGATTTGGCCGAGACGGTGCTGATAGATTTCTACTTATGCGCGTACAGGTAGTCGACCACCCACTGGTGGCACACAAGGTTTCGGTTCTTCGTGATAAGAACACCCCCTCCTCGATTTTCCGCCAGCTGACCGACGAACTGGTCACCCTGCTGGCTTATGAAGCCACCCGCGAGGTGAAAACCGAAAACGTTGAGGTGCAGACCCCGGTCGCCACCACCACCGGCACCTCGATTGCCAAGCCAACCCCGCTGGTTGTCCCGATCCTGCGTGCAGGCCTGGGCATGCTCGAAGGCATGACCCGCCTGGTCCCAACCGCTGAAGTCGGCTTCCTGGGCATGGCCCGCAACGAGGAAACCCTTGACATCATCACCTACGCCGACCGCGTGCCAAACGACCTGACCGGACGCCAGGTCTTCGTGCTGGATCCGATGCTGGCCACCGGCGGCACCCTGGCCGAGTCCATCAAGTTCATTTTCGAGCGAGGCGCGGAATCCGTCACCTGCATCTGCCTGATCGCTGCCCCTGAGGGCGTCGAGCGCCTGAAGGAAATCCACGGTGGCGACGACCGCGTGCACATCGTGCTGGCGGCGATGGACCAGAAGCTGAACGAGAAGTCCTACATCATCCCAGGCTTGGGCGATGCCGGTGACCGCCTGTATGGCGTGACCCCGCCGATTGCCTAGCATCAGCCAAGCCATGCGCCGGAGGCTGCGGTGATTACACCGCAGCCTCCGGCGTTTCTTCATCGGTTTCGGGTTCGTCCAGCGGCAGGCGGACCTCGAAGACGGTGTCTCCCGGCGTGGACGCAACCGTAATGCTGCCGCCATGGGCTTCGACGATGCTCTTGGCGATTGGCAGGCCCAGCCCGGTGGTGCCGTCCGAGCCGGAGCGCGCCTTGTCGGCTCGGGTGAAGCGCTCGAATACCCGGGGCAGGAATTCGGGGGCAATGCCTTCGCCGGTGTCGTGCACCCGGATGACGGCTTCATCGGCGTCCTCGTCGCGGTCCACCGATACGGTGACGGTGTTCCCGGCGGTCGTGTGCTTGCGTGCATTGGCCAGGAGATTGGTAATCACCCGCCGCAACGAGGACGAATCGCCGTAGACGAAGGTCTGCGGCGCCTGGCAGTCGAACTCCCAATGGTGGTCGCTCGCGGTGAGCTTGAAGTCTTCGGTGATATCCGCGGTGAGCGAGCACAAATCGATCTTGCTGCGCTTGAAAGCATTCTCTTCGTCCAGGCGGGCCAGCAGCAGCAGATTCTCCACCAGCGAGCTCATTCGGCTGCTTTGCTGCAGCACCCGATCCACCGAGCGCTGCCCGTCTGGGGAGAAATGCTCGGTAGCGGAGAGCAGTTCGGTGTAGCCACGGATCGCCGAGAGCGGCGTGCGCAGCTCGTGCGAGGCATCGGCGACGAACTGGCGCATCTGGGCCTGGGATTTCTCGCGGGCGGTCAGGGCTGTGGCGACGTTGCTGATCATCGCATTCAGCGCATTGCCGACATTGCCCACCTCGGTGCCGGGGATGGCATCGCGTGCGGGCACACGCTGGGTCAGGTCCACTTTGCCCGAATCGAGATCTTCGGCGGCGACCGAACTTGCCACGGCGGCCACACGCTTGAGCGAGGCCAGCGAACGCGAGATGAGCCATGAGCCGGCCAGGCCTGCACCGGCGATCAGGATCAAGGCAATGAACAGCGTCAGCCACGCCATGCCGCGCAGTGCCAGATCGGTGCCGTGCAGGGGCAAACCGACGATCAGGATGCCGTTGGAGCCGGAGTCCTTCACGGCGACCAGGTAGTAGTCTCCCACGGTCAGGCGGGCGCGTACCGGCTTGAACTGCCCTCCGGCACGCAACGTGCTCAGTTCGAGATCCACCATCGGGATGGCGTCTTCCTGGCTCAGCTGCTTCAGTTCGCCGGTGCGTTCATCCAGCACGCCACCGTTGAAGACGTACTTGTCGACGAATCGGGCGGTCAGCGTGCCGGCCGCCTGGCCCGGGGCGTCCAACCGGGAGTTCACCGCTGGCGCGCCCTGCGAATAATTCAGCGCGCGTTCGGTGGTGAGCCGCAGCTGGCTGTTGAGCTGGTCCATCAACGTCTGGCGCATGCCGGCGTTGTAGAGCAGGCCGAGCAATACGGATACTGCGGTGACCGAGGTCAGCAGGATGAGCAGCAGCTTGCGTTGCAGCGCGTGCGGCGAGCTCACCCTGGTATTCGGGGAAAAGAAACTCATGCAGCCGGCTTCAGCACGTAGCCGACACCACGCACGGTATGGATCATCGGCTCGGCATCAACATCGATCTTCTTGCGCAGGTACGAGATGTACAACTCGACGATGTTCGCCTGCCCGTCGAAATCGTAGTGCCAGACGTTGTCCAGGATCTGCGACTTGGACACCACACGGCGGGCATTGCTCATCAGGTAGCTGAGCAGATCGAATTCGGTGGCGGTCAGCGAGATTTCGCGGCCTGCACGCGAGACATCGTGCGAGTCCATGTTCAGCACCAGGTCGCCAACTACTAGTTCAGCGGAATCCGCGGTGGCCGCGCCTGAACGTTCCACGAGCCGGTGCAACCGGATCAGGACCTCTTCGAGGCTGAAGGGCTTGGCGACATAGTCGTCTGCACCGGCGCCCAGGCCTTCGATGCGATCCTCGACCGCGTCCTTGGCGGTCAGGAAGAGAACGGGGATCTCCGGGAAATGGGTGCGCACCTTGCGCAGCACTTCCGGGCCGTCGAATCCGGGCAGCATCCAGTCGAGAACCAGGACGTCAGGGGCCAAGGAGCGGGCGGTTGCTACGGCTTCCGGCCCATCGTGGGCCATCGTGGCTTCCCAGCCGAGCATGCGGGTTCCCATGGCGACCAATTCTGCCAGCGAAGGTTCATCATCGACCACGAGAACTTTGATTGCCGTGCCGTCAGGGTGGGTCAGCCGAGGCAATTGCGAAGGTGAAAATCGAGATTCATTCATGTTTATCAGCTTGTCCTATTGCCATGGGCTGAGAATATGTTTTTGCTGTGTGCGAGCTATGACTGTATGTCAATTTTATGCGGAGAAAACCGAAACCGATAGTGGTTAATTTGGTCAACCCCTAAGAACGACGAATGATTGAAGCGTGGACAAGCCGTAGTGATGAATGGATATTCAGGCCTCTGAGTGGGCTAGGCAAAATGACGAAGATCAACTGATGGCTTGAGCATATTGTTTAGTTAAGCGCTTAGGCAGTCCAGAATTGCCTAAAGTGGCGTGTGTCACGTTTGGAAACATTCGTCTCACTATGTGGACATGAGTGTCCATTGTTACTTGCAAGTTGCCAATGTTACGAGGAAACTAGAGATGTGAGTACGGCGCAGAACAGCAAAGGCACCTCGAATAACCACCTCGAATTGCCCGCGATTGTTCTCAAAGAATGCTCGGCGTCCTTGGCGTCCAGATCGAATTGCGAGTGATTCGCAATCCGGATTCTGGGTGTTATTGACGGGAAACCCAACTGCTGAACGTGGACGAAGGCCGCGGACAGCGCAAGCAAAACCCGAAGCATGAGCGCCAAACCACTTGGCCTTCGCACTAAAAGAGGAAAAAGATTATGTCGGCTGGTTCCGGATACGTCCACGTTTCAATTCGCAATGCGCAGAACCGCGCAGCAGCTGCCCAGCGTGCAGCTTCTGGCAACTATGCACCAGCGGGCTATCGCCCACTGCGCGCAGTTTCCAATGTTCATGAAACTCGTGATCCATCGCATCAGCCAGCTCAGGCTCCAGTGCAGCCAATCGGCCAGCCGAGCGCCGATACCTCAGCGCGCGGCTTCGTGCTCTACGTAGGCCTGGATGAAACCGCAGCTCAGGCGCAGGGCACCTCGCTGGGCAAGCTTGCCACCCAGGTGCGCGCCTTCCTGGCCACCCTGTCGCCGCAGGCGCAGACCCACGCTGCCGTAGCGCTGGCACCAACCAGTGCGCAGGGCGAGCCAATCGATGTTGTTCGCCAGGCACTGGGTGACCCGACGGTTTCCCGCCGGCCTCGCGCTGAAGCCCGCCCATCCACCCCGCGCCCATCGGGTGTGCTGATTGACCTCTCGCGCCGCGAAGTCTACCTCGATGGCGAAACTCTGAACCTGACCTTCAAGGAATTCGAGCTGCTGAACTTCCTCGTGGAAAACGGCACCCGCACCGTAGGCCGCGAAGAGCTGCTGGAAAACCTGTGGCGCAACGCCGAAGAAGTCCCCAACGAACGCACCATCGACGTGCATATCCGTCGCCTGCGTTCGAAGCTGGGACGCCTGGCCAACACCGTGCGAACCGTGCGCGGCCAGGGCTACCGCTTCTACGAGCACCCAGAAGTAGTTGTCTGGGCTGCTCCGGAATACTCCATCTAGTAGTTGCCGACAGCAGTGGCGGGCAAACCGGGTTCGGTTTGCCCGCCACTGCTGTCTTAAGCTGGGACAATGAACACCATTCACTCCCGCAAGCTCATTCTGATGCGCCACGCCAAAGCCGACTACCCGCTAGGCGTCGCAGATCACGACCGGCCGCTGGCAGCCCGCGGCCACCGCGAGGCTCCCGCTGCCGGAGCCTGGCTTGTGGAGAATGACCTGATCCCGGACTACATCATCTGCTCCGATGCGCTGCGTGCGCGCGCCACCTGCGCGTGGGTGCTGTCCGAGCTTGGGGAAAAGGGTCCAACCCCCTACATTGACTCGCGCATCTTCACCGCGGGCGTCTCCCAGTTGTGCTCCATCATCAATGAGGTGCCGGATACGGTCAGCTGCCTGCTGGTGATCGGGCATCAGCCGGTGCTGCAGGAATTGGCGTTGCGCTTGGCCGCTATGGACTCGGATGAAGAAGCCGTCTACGAGCTGGCAATGAACTATCCGACCCTGGGGACCACGGTGCTGGAAACTTCGCACCCGTACTCGCATTTGGATGCCCGTGATGCGCGCGTCACACATTTCACCGCACCCCGGCCTGCATGAGGGAAGTCTCATAAAGATTTTTCTAACGCACTAGTCAGCCTGTAAATAAGTGATGATCTGGATGTATGAGAAGCAGATGATAACCCTCTCATCGAATCCACCTCGTCGTCTCATGAACCGTTCATTTTGAGTTCACTATTGCTCGTTTCACTAGGAATCGTTGGCAGCACAGCCAGCACCGGCACACGGAAACCGCAGGCCGGAAACAGTGAAAGAGGAACAGGCAAATGGCCATCATCGCAGAATCGCTTCCAACGCAGACCACCGCAGCCCGCAATGAAGTGCAGCAGCAGATCGATGCACAGCGTGCTCGCGCCATCCGCGCCGCCTACACCACCCGCTTTGTCGCAGCCGAGCTGCAACGCAACCCCCAGGATTTCCAGGTCGTGCGCCGCACGAACATGGCGCCTCGTGCCGGCGACGTCGTGATTGCCACCGTCACCGAGCTGGGCAAGCACACGCGCCTGCAGTCCCCGGTCTCCCGCCGCCAGCTGATGTTCGTCGGCCAGGAGATCATGGTCGCCTACGGCGACCGCTACGCACCGGACCAGTTCCTTGCCCACGTGCCGCAGAACCTGGGCCCCTGCCAGCTGGTGGCAGGCGGCGGCGTCGCCAGCGAAGTCATCGAGCAGCACGCCTCGATCGACATGGCGACCCAGCTGCAGCCAACCGGCCTGCTGATGCGCCACGGCAAGGTCGTGAACCTGGCGGACTTCGCACCGCTGGGCATCCAGGACGATTCCCCGCGTCCAGTGCAGGCCGGCGCCCAGCGCCCGCCGGTGATCGCGGTGCTGGGCACCTCGATGAACTCCGGCAAGTCCACCACGCTCGGATGCCTGGTCAACGGCCTGGTCAACTCCGGCATGGCAGTTGCCGCCGGCAAGGCCACCGGCACCGGAGCCGGCAACGACCCGGACCTGTTCACCGATGCCGGCGCCTTCAGCGTCTGCGACTTCACCGACTTCGGCTTCCCGACCACCTACCGCCTGGACTACGAAACCGTCCGCGACCTGCTGGTGGCGATGATCCGCGAGCAGAGCGCCACCGGAGCGGACGCAGTGGTCATCGAGATCGCCGACGGCCTGTTCCAGGGCGAAACCTCTCGCTTGCTGCTCGACCCGGTCTTCTCCGAGCACGTGGACCGCGTGCTGTTCAGCGCCCAGGACGCGCTGGGCGCACTGGCCGGCGAACGCATCCTGCGCGAAGCAGGCCTGGATGTTGCCGCGGTGTCAGGAGTGCTCACCGCCTCCCCGCTGGCCGCGAAGGAAGCCCAGGCGCAGCTGGCCACCCCGGTTATCGGTACCTTCGACCTGTGCCAGGCCGAGGTTGCCGCCGCGCTGCTGCCAACCCGCTAGGAGCCGTAATGCTGGACCAGAAGACCGCCGCCGCGCAGGTGGCCCAGCCCGAGCGCCTGCCGCCACTGGTAGCGCCCGGACGGCGGATGCTCCTGGCCGGATTGCTCAGCCTAGGGGTTCTCGCAGGCCTGCTCTCGATCGCCATTGGCTGGCTGATCGGACAGCTCTCGGCCAGCCTCAGCGCCGGGGCGCTAGCCGCGGTGCTGGGCCTGGTCGGCTGTTTCTTCCTGGCCAAATACGCTGAACGGGTGCTGGCCGAAAAGCTGGGCCAGCACTATGTGGCCCAGCTGCGCCGCGGGCTGGTAGCCCACGCTTTGCGCAGCGCCCGCGGACCGTCCATGGGCATCACCATCGCCCGTTCCACCAACGACCTGTCCTCGATCCGCAACTGGATAGTGCAGGGCATGGTCCCCCTGGTGGCCGGCCTGCCGCTGCTGCTGGTCAGCGGTGCGGGCCTGTGGTTCTTGCATCCGCTGCTGGCCGTCAGCCTGGCCGTGACACTGGTGCTGGAAGGCATCTTGCTGGCGGGCCTGGCCGGCGGAACGTTCCTCAGCGCTCGGACCCTGCGCCGGCACCGCGGGAACCTGGCCGCGCGCATTGCCGATACCGTGGCCGCACGGACCGCGATTGCCGCCGGCGGCGGCATCGAGCGGGAGGTGCAAAGGGTGCAGGACACCTCGCAGAAGGTGGTTGACGCGTCCGTGCATCGCGCCCGGTTCGCCGCAGCCCTGCGCGGCGGAGCTTTGGCCATTCCGCTGCTGGGTACTGCGCTTCTCGTGGCCGCGGCCGCGCAGGCGCAGCTTCCGGCAGCCGCCGTGGCGACCGCGCTGACGCTGATGGGAATCTGCGCGGGAACCCTGGGCGAATGGGGCCGCGTGGTGGAGTACAGGCAGAATTACAAGGCTGGCCGGCGCATCATCGCGCCGCTGCTGGCCGAGCAGGATCGCTGGCAGGCCAGCGAAGCATCGCCGGTGAGCACCCGCGATGCCAAGGAGCTGATGCTCCAGTCGTCCTCAGTGCGCATCCAGCTTCCGGAATCGATGGCCGGGAATTTCCCCACGCTGCGCGCCCAGCCCGGGCAGCGCATCGCGGTGCGCGGAAACCAGGGGGACTGCGCCGCATTGCTCGCGGCCATCGCCACCGGCAGCCTGGCGCACGACGCCGACCCGCAGGCAGGGGTGTGGATCGCCGAGGGGCGCAGCGAGGATTTGCCCGCGACCGGCCGCCGCAAGCTGATCGGCGCCGCCTTGGAGTCCATGGTTCCCGAGCGCGGCAGCGTTGCCCGCGCGCTGCGCTACCGCCATCCGGGCGCGTCGCTGCGCAAGGCAGTGGCTCTGGCCGAAACCTGCGGGCTCCAGATGGCCCACCTGCCCGATGCGGAGGAAACCCGCTTGCGCCGGGGCGGAGAACCCCTGAATTCCGCGCAGCAGGCCTCGCTGCTGGTGGCGCGGGCGCTATTGCGAGAACCGCCGCTGCTGGTTCTCGATTCGCTGCTGGCCCGCCTGCCCGATGATGCCTATGCCACGGTGGCCGAATTGCTCAACGACTATCCCGGGGTGCTGATCTTCAGCGGCGAATTGCCGGGCATCAGCGAAACCGCCAGCTGGGACGCGCGGGCCTAATTGCTGGCTGGTGGACGGGTGGCACGCAGCCCGTCCACGGTGAGCAGCACGGCGCGCACCGTCTGCTCGCGGTCCAGATCAGTCCGTCCCGAGGCGCGCATGCGGGCGGTGAACAAGGCTGCGCCGAAAATGCTCGTGGCTACCGACAGCTTCTGCTCCGGAGCGAGCACCACGAGGCGCTCGAGGACCTCGATGATCAGCCCGGTCACCTGCGTATTCAGCGGGGTGCCGGCGAATGCATTGGCGGTGTCGGCATCCAGCTGCTCCTGCATCCACAGATGGGCGAAGGCCGGGTAGCTGACCACGAAATCCATGGCGAATTCCAGCATCTGGCGCAGCGCCAGGTAGGGGTCTTCCGCGGAAGCAACGCGTGCCAGTTCGCCCATGAGCTTCTGCGCGCCGTAGCTGAGCAGCTGGCTGACCAGCTCGTCCTTGGAACCGAAATTGTAGTAGACGGTGCCCTTGGAAACGCCGGCGGCCGCGGCGATCTCGTCCACCGAGACGGACTCGGGGGAGCGCGAACCGAGCAGCCTCATGGCCGCTTCGAAGAGCTTTTCCTTCGAATCCGTGGCGCGCACGCGGCGGCGCTGGCCGGTTAGCGTTGTCATTCCTTCAACTCCGGCTGCAGTGTTTTCAGGGTCCAGGTCTTGCCCTTACGTACCGCAAGCATGCTCAGCAAGAGCCCGATCGCGGTGTAGATGAGCAAGGAGCCTGCGACCGCGGAGAGCACATTCAATTCCGCTCCGTACACCAGGTGACGCAGTCCGACGACCACATTACCCATCGGCAAGATCTGGTGCAGGAAGTGCAATGGCGCTGGCAGGGTCTCCCACGGGAAGGTACCGCCGGCGGTGACCAGCTGAAGCACCATCAAGACGAGCACCACAAACTTGCCGGCAGTTCCTAGCAGGGCGAAGCAGCCTTGGATGAGGGCGCTGAAGCACAGGGCGGCGAATACCAGAAGGAACCATGCCATCCATGGGTGCGCGGTGTGTAGACCCAGTCCGAAGTGCACGACCGCGTAGAGCAAGCTGGTCTGGATCACGGCAACGGCCGCGAATGGTATCCAACCACCGAGCGAGATCTTCCAGTTGCTGCCGTTGGACAGCAGTGCGCGCTTGGTAATGGGGCGCATCACCTGGGTGAGGATCAGTACACCGATGAAGGTCGCCAGCGTCATGAAGAATGGGGCTAGACCCGCACCATAGACTTGGGCTTCGGACTGCTTGGTGTTCTCTACCGTCACCGGGTTACCGATCACATCGGAGAGCTCTTCACTGGTCTTCTTATCGGGGTTAGGAACCTGCTTGACGCCGTCATCCAGGCCCGTGGCCAGCTCGTTGGAGCCATCTTGGAGCTTGGTGGTACCGTCGGACAGATCGCCGACACCATCGGAAAGCTGGACCAAACCGCTGTGGAGCTGGTCGGCGCCGGTCACCAGGGAACCGGCTCCGGAATCCAGCTTCTTGGCACCCTCGGAGGCCTGGGTCGCACCGGTCAGCGCGGACTTCTGGCCTTCGGCCAACTGCTTGGCACCGTCGTGGGCGCTGTTCGCGCCGGTGGCAAGTTTCGCTGAGCCGTCAGCGGCCGAGGAAATTCCGTCAACGAGGCTTGGTACCGCAGCGTTCAGTGTCTTGGTGCCCTGGGCAAGGGTGCCCAGGCCGGTAGCGAGCTGTTCGTTACCATCGGCGACCTTGTCGGCACCATCCGAGAGTGTGTGCAGATTATCTTGCAGTCCTGCAAGGCCGGTGTTGACCTCGTCCACCTTGTTCTTCAGGGTGTTGCTCAGCGTCGAGTTCTCCACGCTGTCGCTGACCTTGGACTTGATGGTGTCTGCCTGCTCTTGGGTCAACACTCCGTCGGTCACCAGCTTGTCCAGCTCGGCCTGCGTATCGGTCTTGACGTTCTGCAGCTGCTTGTCGGTTTCGTCCTGCAGCTCGTTGATCACCGAGATGGCGTCATCGGCGGTGTCGGAGAGCTGCTTATTTCCGTCGGCGACCTGGCGTGCGCCGGTGGCCAGCTGGTCGGCAGCGCTCTTGGCGCTTTGGGCACCGTCATTGAGCTGTTTGACCGAGCTTGGCAGGGTCTTGGTCTTGGACTTCATGGTGCTCAAACCATCCCTGAGCGTATCTGCACCGGTGGCTAGCTCTCCGGTGCCATCGGCCAGGGAATTGCTGCCATCGAGCAGTTTCTTCTGACCTGTGACCAGCTGAGAAAGGCCACTGGAAAGTTCGCTGGTTCCATCCTTGAGCTGGACAGCACCGTCGGAGAGTTCACTACTGCCATCAACAAGCTTGGTGGTGCCATCGGCCAGGGTCACGATGCCATCACCTAGGGTGATCGTGCCGTCGTAGAGCTGTTGTGCGCCGTCCGCGGCTTTATCCATAGAGCTGTGAATGTCTACAAAGCCGGCGATCATCGCCGACGCGGTTTCGGTGCCGACTTCTTCGGAGACCGAAGTGCGCACCGAGGTGGTCAGGGTCCGTGCGAAGTTGGAGACCATGAAGTTATTCGCGTCATTGGTCAGCAACTCAATATTGGCCTGGCTGGCATCTTTGAAGTCGCCGGGGGACAGCAGCGCAGCGGTGAAATTATCGGGTAGAACGAGGGCGAAGGCGTATTTGCCGCTGGCCACCGCGTCGGCGGCTTCGTCTCTCGAATCGAGATGCGCCCAGCTGAAGGTCCCATCGTCTTCGAGGTTCTCAACGACATCGTCGGCGACACGGGTGAATTTGCCGTCCTTTTCCCCGCCGTCATCGAGATTAACGACGGCCGCGGTGACCTTGTCTAAGTTTCCCTGGGGGTCCCAGTTGGCGTAGAGGTAGAGGGCACCATAAAGCAGAGGCACACAGGTCACCGCGATGAGCGCCAGCTTTGGCAGGGTGCCACGAGTCATGCGCTTTAGCTCGGAGAGCGCAAGTTGCAAAGTGGTCATTCTTTTTCCTTCGCGTCGCTATCCTCTGCGACAGTTGGTACTGCGTCGCTGTGTTCTGTCGGTGTGGATTCTTGCTCCGCGGACTTGGGCTCCACTGTTTCTGGAACGTCTAGATCCAGCTCATCTTGAACAGATTCTTGCGACAAAACCTCTGTTTTATCGGGTTCCTCTAGTTCTGCAGGCGCTTCAGAATTTTCGGGCTCTTCTGGCTCTTCTAGTTCTTCGGGTTCTTCTGGCTCTTCAACCAGAGGTTCTCCGGAGATGAGCGCGGTGGCTTCTTCCGGTGATTCAAATTCTTCGTACTCGTTGGATCCCAGGTAAGTGATCGGTCCATCCCACTCGTAAGGGGCGTTACTGACAATGGCGACGATCGCGAATGCGCGGTTCGAGCCAGCAAATTCAAGCAGGAGATCCAGCCAGACATCATCTTGCATGTCGTGGCGATCAGGGGAGTCAAGGACTATAAGTTCGATGCGGGAGTCTTCTGCGGCCAGTAAAAGTTGCAGTTCCAACCGGCGGGCGGGATCTAGGGAATCTGCCCAATCCTTGGCCACATCATCGAATCCGTGCAGTGCCGTCCACTTTTTATTGCGTGGTTTTTTCCAGATCGGGCCCGGCAGAAGGGCGAGATCTTCGGCGATGAGATCGCGGACCTTCATATGTGATTCAGGTTCGTTGACCTGTGGAGAATCCAGGAGGGCAGTGTGCTGGCGCAGGGTTTTCAGGGAGTCAGCGTGACCCCACGAGACGGTCCCCGTAGATGGTTTCATGCGTCCGCTCAGGGCTAGGGCCAAGGCGGTACGTGAGATTTGCGGGTCGGCCACCACAAGGTGTACCTCTCCGCGAGTTACTTGAAGCGAGGTGGGGGACACCAGTAAATCGTGGCGTCCCTTGACGGAAACTGAATCTGCGATAAGCACAAAACAAGACTAATTGAACTGACCGGTCAGTTCAAATAGGGAAAACATTCCTTTAATCACGTCTAGACGTAAACCGCTTGATGCTCTTGGATGGTTCTTGGCTAAGCCTTATAAACGCTGTGGAGTTCACGAGTAGTTCACTGAACTCTGATTACCTCGAAGCCTAGTCGCCATTGGCGGTTCTGACTACCGCCCAACGATCATCAACCGAGGGAAACTATGAGCAAGAGACGAACTACCAGTATTGCGGCAGTTCTGCTGTCCGGGGCTGTTGTTGCATCCACCTTCACCGCAGCTCAGGCTGACACGGTGGGGATCACCCCCATCGAGCAGGTGCAAGGTACGGGGGATACCTCCCCATTGGTCGGCCAAAAGACCACCGTGCGTGGCGTGGTGACCGCCGCCTATGCAGAGGGTGGAATTCGCGGATTCTACCTACAAAGCGCCGGTAGTGGGGCACAGATTCCAACAGACGGAAGCTCGGCGGTGTTCATTTACGCCCCGGACGATGTAGCTTCAGTTGAGGTCGGGGACCACCTGCAGGTCTCTGGAACGGTCAGTGAGTACTACGGGCTCACCCAGATCAAGGCCCAGAGTGTGAAGTCCCTGAGTGAGCCGGCCGAAAGCATTAAGCCATTGGCCATCACCTTGCCTAGCGACGAAGCCGGGCGCGAGCAGATCGAATCCATGCTCATTGAACCTCAGGGTGAGTTCACTGTCTCGGATAACTATTCGCTGAACCAATATGGTGAACTGACCCTAGCCATGGGAACAAGCTCGATCCTCCCAGGCGAAAAGCTGCTGCGTCAGCCCACCGACGTCTTTGCTCCGGGCAGTGCGCAGGCCGCTGAGCTAGGGAAAGAAAACGAGCAGCGCTCGATCGTGGTGGACGATGGTGCCACCTTGAATTTCAGCACCGCCAGAAACACCACCGTTGCCCTGCCATATATTGATTCTGCCCATCGCGTCAGTGTTGGAGCGGAAGTCACTTTCACCGGACCGATGATTCTGGACTACCGGTATGACCTGTGGCGACTACAGCCTCAGGGGCAGGTGATCGGCTCCGATGACGCAGATATCGCCTTGCACTTTGAGCAGATCGATAATAGTGCCCCACAGGATGTCGGCGGCAACGTGTCCGTAGGTAGCTTCAACGTACTGAACTACTTCACCACTACCGGCGATGAACTTTCCGGTTGCAGCTACTACTCGGACCGCGAAGGTAATCCAGTGACCGTCCGTCAAGGATGCGACGCTCGTGGAGCTGCCAACCAGGCCAGTTTTGAACGTCAGCAGTCCAAAATTGTTGCTGCGTTGAGCAAATTTACCGCGGATGTCGTGGTGCTTGAAGAAATTGAAAACTCGGCCCGTTTTGGTCAGGATCGTGATGCTGCCCTAGCTAATCTGGTTGATCAGTTGAATTCGGCAGCCGGTTCAAAGATCTGGAAATTTGTCCCAAGCCCGGATGCTACCCCGGCTGATGAAGACGTGATCCGCACCGCGATCATCTACCGCAACAAAGCTGTGAAGCCGATCGGCGAATCGGTCATTCTCGAAGACGAGGCCTTTGATAATGCGCGCGAACCACTGGGCCAAGCCTTCCAGAAGGTCGGCGGAAATCAGAAGACTCGTTTTGTGGTCGTAGCCAATCACTTCAAGTCGAAGGGCTCAGACCCGAAAGACGGTTCGGGCAACGCTGACTCCGGCGATGGCCAGGGTGCCTGGAACGCCGATCGAGTAGATCAGGCTAAGGCGCTGGTCAGTTTTGCTGATCAGCTGAAGAAGTCACGCAACACCCAGAAGGTCTTGCTCGCTGGCGACTTCAATTCCTACGCTGCCGAAGATCCAATTCGAGTGCTCGCCGAGGCGGGCTACGTTGATCTCGGTGCCAAGGCTGACTCGCAGAGCTACGTTTATGGTGGGCTGAGCGGTTCCTTGGATCATATTCTGGCTTCCCCAGAGCTGGCTTCCAAGGTCACCGGCCAGGATATCTGGAATATCAACGCCATCGAATCCGTCGGCTATGAATACAGCCGCTACAACTACAACATCACCAACCTGTTTAGCTCGAACCAGTACCGTTCATCGGATCATGATCCGGTTCTGGTTGGATTGCAGTTGAACAAGAAGGGCTAGTTTCAGCTAGTTTTATCGGCCAGGCAACTCCCAATGGGGTAGTTGTCTGGCCGATTCTTTCGTTAAGGGTTGACAAGCAGAATCCATTGTGGAAAATTATGGAAGAAGTTTTGTGAGAGCGCTCACAAAATAGCTAAGCGGAGTTGCTGTCATTGCTATGGCAAATGGGGTTCAGGAAGAACCCTCATATTTTTGCCACATTTTGAGAGCGCTCTCAAAATGTGTTGGTCTCACCTCACTCGCACAAACAAGACTTGAATGGAGTCACCGTGAACCCCTCACGAACAGCTCGGCTAGCCAAGGTTGTAGCCCTGAGCTCAAGTATTGCCCTGCTCGCAGCAGGCTGCGCATCGGGCGATAGCAAGGACGCCGCCCAGCCAGCCTCCGCGGATAATCCTGTCACCCTGACCATCACCACCTTCGGCACCCAGGGTTTGGATCCTCTGTACAAGCAGTACGAAGCCGATAACCCAGGCATCACCATTGAAGCCACCAACATCGACACCGGTGGCAACGCACTGACCGACTGGAAAACCAAACAAGCCGCGGGCGCAGGCCTGCCGGATGTTCAAGCTGTGGAAGAAGGCTGGCTCGGCCAAGTCATGACCGTTTCAGATAGCTTCACCGACCTCAACGAATACGGTGCCAAAGATATCGCCGGCGACTGGGTGGACTGGAAAGTACAGCAGGCCACCGACGCCGATGGTCGCACCATCGGCTACGGCACCGACATCGGACCTATGGGCCTGTGCTACAACAGCAAGCTCTTCAAGGCAGCCGGTCTGCCCAGCGATCGTGAACAGGTTGCCGAACTCTTCGGCGGCGCCGACTCGACGTGGGATGACTTCTTCTCCGTGGGCGAGGACTACGTGAAGAAAACCGACAAGGCCTTCTATGACCAGTCCGGCTTCGTCTGGAACGCCATGGTCAACCAGCTCGATGAAGGCTACTACAAGGCTGATGGCTCACTGAACATTGAGGGAAACACCGCACTGCGTGAGCGGTGGGATCAACTGTCGGCTGCAGCGTCCAAGGGCCTGTCCTCGGCGCAGACCCAATGGGACTGGGGCAAGGGACAAGCATTTGTCGACGGCTCCTTCGCAGTGATGCCATGCCCAGGCTGGATGTTGGGCAACGTCAAGGGTCAGGTTGAAGGCGCCGGTGGCGACGCATCGGACGGTTGGGACTTTGCCGATGTCTTCCCTGGCGGCGCAGCCAACTGGGGCGGTGCATTCCTGACGGTGCCAAGCACTTCCAAGCATCCCGCTGAGGCGGCCAAGCTCGCGCAGTACCTGACCAACGCCACCTCGCAGGCGACTTCCTTCGAAGAAGCAGGAGCCTTCCCAAGCAACATCGAAGCACAGAAGTCCAAGGCTGTGACCGGTGAGAACGACCTGACCAAGTTCTTCAATGGTGCACCGATCGGTGAAATTCTCTCGAACCGTGCCGAGGGCGTAAAGGCACAGTACAAGGGCGCGGATGATTCGGTGATTCAGGAGCAGGTCTTCGGTCCAGCAACTATCGCCATTGACAAGGGCACTGACGGGTACACCGCGTGGAACACGGCTCTGTCAACGCTGCAGGAACTGGAAATCAAGTAATCGGATTGGCCGACATAGCGCCCTGTGGGGTCAGCGTTCATCACTGACCTGGCCCCACAGAGCGCAACTGCAGCAGAAAAGAAGACACCGATGAGCACCACGACACCCATGTCACGGCCGAAACTACGGGCCGAAAAACCCAGCACGCCCACCCCAGAAAGGCTGCAGGAAGCCAAGGCAGAACGCAAAATGCGACGCCAGCACCTGCGTGGCCGACTGGATTTTAAGTACTCCCCATACCTTTATATCTCGCCCTTTTTCATCCTCTTCGCGCTGGTTGGGCTCTTCCCACTGATCTACACCTTCGTGGTATCAATCAACGACTGGGACCTGCTAGGTGGAGCCGGTGACTGGGTGGGGCTGAAAAACTACCAGGCAGAACTAGCCTCACCGCTGTTCTGGAATTCGCTGTTCAACACTTTCAGCATCTTCCTGCTCTCTGCGATCCCGCAGCTGGTGGTCGCCACCTTCATCGCAGCGATGCTTGATCAAAATATCAGGGCCAAAACTTTTTGGCGGATGAGCGTGCTGGTTCCCTACGTGGTGACTCCGGTGGCAGTCACGCTGATCTTCTCCACTGCCTTCGACGAGAAATACGGACTGATCAACAACCTGCTCGGTGCACTGAACCTGGACACGATTGCCTGGAAAACCGATGTGTTCCCCTCCCACATGGCTATTGCCACCATGGTGAACTGGCGTTGGACTGGGTACAACGCGTTGATCTTGCTGGCGGCCATGCAGGCCGTACCTCGCGAATTACACGAATCGGCGGCGATCGATGGGGCAGGAATGATTCGCCGTTTCTTCTCCATTACCCTGCCAAGTATCCGTCCCACCATGATCTTCGTGATCATCACAGCGACCATCGGCGGTTTACAGATCTTTACCGAGCCCAAACTCTTTAACCCCAGTAGTTCGGTTCCGGGCGGACCTGATCGGCAGTATCAAACCACGGTGCTTTATCTGTGGGATCTGGCCTTCAACCGCGGGGACTTTGGGCGGGCCTCGGCCGTGGCTTGGATGCTGTTTTTGATCATCATCGTGATCGGAGTGATCAACTTCTTGATCTCCGGCACCATCGCCTCGTCTTCAGATAAGCGCGGACCTCGACGGATTCCAGGCCGAAAAGCCAAACGTATCAAATCCCATCCTTCCGGTTCACTCAGAGAAAGTGCCAACGATGAGTAACGCTACCTTGCAATCAACTGCTAGACCCAAGTTGATGCGCCAGGCCCGAAACAAGAACTTTTCTGCCGACCGGCGTCCAGGATTTCTCACCTACGGCATCCTGCTGGCCTTCCTTATCGGAAGTACCTATCCGCTGTGGTATTCCTTTGTGATTGGTTCTTCTACTGGTGCAGTCTTTTCTTCGGCATGGCCACCGCTGCTTCCGGGCGGACAGTTCTGGACTAACGTGGCTGAGGTCTTTGACTCGGTGGAGTTCTGGGCTGCGCTGGGTAACAGCTTGATTGTTTCTTCAGTTATTACCTTCTCGGTGGTGATGTTTTCTACCCTTGCCGGTTACGCCTTCGCCAAGCTGCGCTTCCGCGGGCGCCAGGGACTGCTGGTTTTTGTCATTGCAACACTGGCGGTGCCGACTCAGCTCGGGATTATCCCGATGTTCATGATGATGAAGGAACTGGGGTGGACCGGTTCCTTGGGAGCGATCATGATTCCAACCCTGGTGACAGCCTTTGGCGTCTTCTTCATGCGCCAGTATCTGGTGGATAATATCCCCGACGAGCTCATCGAGGCTGCCCGAGTGGACGGCGCCTCCATGATCGGCACCTTCTGGCATGTCGGTGTCCCAGCGGCCCGGCCCGCGATGGCGATCCTGTCGCTGTTCACCTTCATGACCGCGTGGACCGACTACCTGTGGCCGATGCTGGTGGCGCCGCAGAACCCGACCTTGCAGGTGGCGTTGAGCCAGCTGCAGTCTGCACGATACGTTGACTACACCATCGTGATGAGCGGAGCCTTGATGGCGACGATCCCGCTGCTGGTGCTTTTCATTCTTGCAGGCAAGCAACTTGTATCCGGAATTATGGCAGGAGCTGTAAAGGGCTGATGACGAACCACCTATCCCAGCAATTCGCATGGCCGAAGGACTTCTTGTGGGGCTCTGCCACCGCGGCAGCCCAGATCGAAGGGGCGGCGCACTCCTACGGGAAGGAGGATTCCGTCTGGGACGCCTTCGCCCGCAAGCAGGGGGCCATCGCAGGCGGCGATAATCTCGACGTTGCGGTGGACCACTACCACCGCTACCGCGAAGATGTGCAGCTGATGCGCGAATTGGGCCTGGACTCCTACCGCTTCTCCACCAGCTGGGCCCGCATCGTTCCGGGCGGGCGCACGGTGAACCCCGAGGGCCTGGACTTCTACTCGCGGCTGGTCGACGAGCTGCTGGAGAACGGCATCCTGCCGTGGCTGACCCTCTACCACTGGGATCTGCCGCAGGCCCTGGAAGAGCGCGGCGGCTGGGCCAACCGCGAGACCGCGTACAAGTTCCTCGACTACGCCGAAGCGGTGCATGGAAAACTCGGCGACCGGGTGAAGCACTGGACGACCTTCAATGAACCGCTGTGCTCCTCGCTCATCGGCTACGCCGCCGGCGAGCACGCCCCGGGACGCCAGGAGCCCGAGGCCGCGCTGGCCGCGGTGCACCACCAGCACCTGGCCCACGGGCTGGCCGCATCCCGGCTGCGCGAATTGGGCGCCGAGCAGATCGGTATCACGCTGAACCTGACCAACGCGGTGCCGAACGACCCGAAAGATCCTGTGGACCTGGAAGCCGCGCGCCGCATCGACGCGCTGTGGAACCGGATGTACCTGGATCCGATCCTGCGCGGCGCATACCCAGAAGACCTGCTCGAGGACGTCAAAGGACTGGGGCTGGCCGAATCCATCGAGCCCGGGGATCTGGAGATCATCGCGCAGCCAATCGATTTCCTGGGTGTGAACCACTACCACGACGACAACGTCTCGGGCCATCCGCTGCCAGCCGGCCAGCCGCCGGCCATCGTGCCCACCGATGCGCCGAAGTCCTCGCCGTTTGTCGGCAGCGAGTACGTGAGCTTCCCGGCCCGCGACCTGCCGCGCACGGCCATGGGCTGGGAGGTGAATCCCGAGGGGCTGCGCGTGCTGCTGAACCGCCTGAAGCGCGACTACAGCAATATGCCGGCGCTGTACATCACGGAGAACGGCGCGTCCTACACGGATACGGTCACCGAGGCCGGAACCATTGAAGATACCGAACGCGAGGAATACATCCTCAACCACCTCGATGCCGTCGCCCGCGCGATCGGCGATGGCGTGGATGTCCGCGGCTACTTTCTCTGGTCCTTGCTGGATAATTTCGAATGGGCCTGGGGCTACGCCAAGCGCTTCGGAATCATCCACGTCGATTACCAGACGCAGGAACGGACGATCAAGAATAGCGGCCGGACCTACGCGGGGTTGATTGCCGCGAATCGTACAATGGCATAACACCTGAGCATGGTGGCCCGCAGCCCGCTCCCGGTGCTGCGGGCCACCATCGCGTTTCCACGAAGAACTACTGCAAGGCACCTGGGTACAGAACATGAGCATGCACGAAGCGCGCAGTCCGAAGCCGACCCTCGAGTTGGTGGCAGAACGCGCAGGTGTCTCGCGCGCCACGGTTTCCCGCGTGGTCAACGGCTCGGATCGGGTGAAGCCCGGAGCCCGCAAGGCTGTCGAATTGGCGATCCGCGAATTGAATTATGTGCCCAACCGCGCTGCCCGTTCCCTGGCACAGGGCCGGACCAATTCCGTTGCCTTGGTGGTTCCCGAGAACACCGCGAAGTTCTTTGCCGACCCGTACTTCGCCAAGGTGGTCCAGGGCGTGGCCCGGTATTTGGCCGGCACCGAATTCATGCTCACCTTGCTGCTGTCCACCGAAGCGGATCCTGCAAAGACCACCCGCTACCTGCAAGGCGGCAACGTGGATGGCGCACTGGTGCTCTCGCACCACGCAGATGACCGCTCCTATGCTGATCTCGGAAACGTGCTGCCCATGGTCTATGGCGGGCGCACCATGAGTGCCGACCAGAAAGACATCTATGTTGTCGATATCGACAACATTGCCGCCGCCAGGCAGGCGACGGAGGTCGTCATTGGGCAGGGCCGCACCAAGCTGGCAACGATTGCCGGGCCGCAGGACATGGGCGCGGGGCTGGACCGGCTGGTGGGATTCAGGCAGGCGGTTGAAGACGCTGGCCTGGAACCTGTAGCTATCGAGCTCGGCGACTTCACCCCGGCGAGCGGACGGCGCATCATGCAGCACCTGCTGGATGCTAATCTCGCGGTCGACGGCCTGTTCGCCGCCAGCGCCCAGATGGGCTTCGGCGCCCTGCAGGCGCTGGCCGAAGCAGGTGTGAAAGTTCCCGAGGACATTTCGGTCACCTCGGTTGATGACGATTCCTTCGCGCTGAGCTCGACCCCGCCGTTGACGACTATTGCGCAGAACCCGGAGCGCCAGGGCGAGATCATGGCGGAGCTGCTGATCAAGCGCATCAACGGGGAACAGGTGCCCGAGTGGAGCATCATGGACACGAGATTGGTGCTGCGCGCCTCGCACTAGTCCCTCGCGGTGCCTGCGTTGAATCGGCAGGAATAACAAAAAAATTCCCACTCGAATGAGTGGGAATTTCAATTTGTGCGCCCAAAGGGATTCGAACCCCTGACCTTCTGTTCCGTAGACAGACGCTCTATCCAGCTGAGCTATGGGCGCTTATTCAATTGCTTGCCGTCTTGACGACTTGAATAACTTTACACGAGATTTTCCGGGAGCAATAACCAAAACGGCCAAAAGTGCGGTGTTTCACAAAATAACTAGTCGACTTCGGAATCGACGGAGCTGGAAGCCTGCTAATCGTGCAAGATCGCCTGGTAGAGGTATTGATCCTGCCAGCGTCCTGCGATCTTCAGGTAGTTCGGTGCCATCCCTATGCGGACGAAGCCGTTCTTCTCGAGAACGCGCTGCGACCCGTGATTGTAGGGGAGCGTGCTGGCTTCCAGCCGGTGCAGCCCCAGGTCGTTGAGCGCAGCGGTGCGCAAGGCGGCCACGGCCCGGGAAGCCAGGCCGCGGCCTGTGTGCTCATGATCGATCCAGTAGCCCAAACTGGCGCTTTGGAATGCGCCGCGGACCACGCCGCTGATGTTGAAGCGACCGATGAGCTTCTTGTGCTCGAAGAGCCCGAAAGGGAAGGCTAGTCCGCTCCGCCGCGCTTCTGCGGCTGCGGCGAGGCTTGCCGCCTGATGGGATTCGGTAAAGAACTCGGCGGGACGGGCCGGTTCCCAGGGCTGAAGGTGCTGCCGATTGCGCCGGTAGGACTCGGCGAGTTGCCGCGCGTCGGCAATTTCCAACGGGCACAGGCTGAGGTGGCCATCCAAGACGACGTGGTTCATCGGCTCATTCCTTGCGGGAAACAAAAAATTCCCACTCGATCGAGTGAGAATTTCAATTTGTGCGCCCAAAGGGATTCGAACCCCTGACCTTCTGTTCCGTAGACAGACGCTCTATCCAGCTGAGCTATGGGCGCATATTCTTTTGTCCAGCTCGTTCTCACGAACCTCGAATAACTATACAGGTCGATTTGGCGCTGTACAAATCGACGGGCAAAGCTACTCGGCGCGGGTGAACAGAAGGTTATGTGAAGACATTGAAAGGGTACCGGTCTACGTGACCTTGGTCACTTAATGCGGGTGCGCTGGTTAGCCTAACCTCCGGAATTGCGGGAATTTTCTCTTTTTGGCCCCCGGGGTTTCACTTTCATGAGGTTTCGATCACACGGCGCGGGCGTCGAGCACACCCTAGCCTTGATTTATTGCAAGTTCAGCCCAATGGAGGGAATGGATAATGAGCACGAGCTCGGATCAGAACGTTATCGACGCAGCACCTACTTCGCACGCGAAGTTGGCATCCTGGGTCGAGGAAGTTGCCGCACTGACGAAGCCGGATCGTGTTTATTGGGTTGATGGGTCTGTCGAAGAGAATGATCGCCTGACTGCCGAACTGGTTGAAGCCGGTACCCTGGTCAAGCTGACCGATCCGAACTTCCCCAACTCCTACGCCGGTTTCTCGGACCCCAAGGACGTGGCCCGAGTTGAAGAGCGCACCTTCATCTGCTCCGAAAAGGAAGAAGATGCGGGCTTCACCAATAACTGGGAAGACCCGACCAAGATGAAATCCATGCTCAACGGCCTGTTCGATGGCTCGATGCGTGGACGCACCATGTACGTCATCCCATTCGTCATGGGCCCGCTGGATGCAGAAGTACCTGCCTACGGCGTGGAAATCACCGATTCCGCCTACGTTGTCGCCTCGATGCGCATCATGGCCAAGATCGGCAATGAAGTGCTGCGCAAGATGGAATCCGAGAACGCCTTCTTCGTTCCGGCTCTGCACTCGGTCGGCGCACCCCTGGAACCAGGCCAGGAAGATGTTCCATGGCCATGCAACGAAGACAAGTGGATCGTGCACTTCCCCGAAGAGCGCGCCATCATGTCATACGGTTCGGGCTACGGCGGCAACGCGCTGCTGGGCAAGAAGTGCTACTCGCTGCGCATCGCCTCGGCCATGGCCCGCGATGAAGGCTGGCTCGCAGAGCACATGCTCATCCTGAAGCTGACCAGCCCGCAGAACAAGTCGTACCACATTGCCGCGGCTTTCCCATCGGCCTGCGGCAAGACCAACCTGGCGCTGCTGGATCCAACCATCGAAGGCTGGAAGACCGAAACCCTGGGTGATGACATCAACTGGATGCGCATCGGCAAGGACGGCGAGCTTCGCGGCGTCAACCCTGAGTACGGCCTGTTCGGCGTGGCTCCAGGCACCGGCTGGTCCACCAACCCGAACGCCATGCGCGCCATCTCCAAGGGCAACAACATCTTCACAAACGTTGCGCTGACCGATGAGGGCGGCGTCTGGTGGGAAGGCATGACAGACGAGGCCCCTGCGCACCTGACCGACTGGCTGGGCAACGACTGGACCCCGGAGTCCGGCCGTCCCGCAGCGCACCCGAACTCGCGCTTCTGCACCCCGATCGGCCAGGTCGACATGCTCTCGGACGATTACTACTCGCCAAACGGCGTGAAGATCGACGCGATCCTGTTCGGTGGCCGCCGCAAGACCACCATCCCGCTGGTGACCGAAGCCCGCAGCTGGACCAACGGCATCTTCATGGGTTCGACCCTGTCCTCGGAGACCACCGCGGCCGCTGCCGGCGCAACCGGCGTAATCCGCCGCGACCCAATGGCGATGCTGCCATTCATCGGCTACAACGCAGGCGACTACCTGAACCACTGGGACAAGATCTCGGACAAGCTCAACCCGGAGCAGATGCCGAAGATCTTCCTGGTCAACTGGTTCCGCCGCACCGCTGACGGCGGCTTCGCATGGCCAGGCTTCGGCGACAACTCGCGCGTGCTGAAGTGGGCCATCGAGCGCATCGAAGGCACCGCTGACGCCCGCGAAACCATCATCGGCAACGTCCCGACCGGCGAGTCCATGGACCTGACCGGCCTGGAAGGCTTCACCCCAGCCGACGTCGAAGCAGCAGTTGCTGTCAACAAGGACGAATGGGCCGTGGAAGTCGAGGGCATCGAGGAATGGTACGCCAACTTCGGCGACGCCCTGCCGTCCTCGCTGCGCGCAGAACTCGACGGCCTGAAGGCCCGCCTGAGCGCCTAGCAAAACTGGATCTCCCGCAGATCCGCTCACGAGAATGCCCCGGCCACTGGACTTCCAGTGGCCGGGGCATTCCCATGCGCAGCCAAGGAATTGTCACAATCTGGGTACAGTTTCCACACGCCGGGTTGAAGTGGGTGCAAAATCAACTATGTGTGAAAAGATTGCCCTATGGTTTTGGCACGATTGATTCTCGGGCTGCTGTGCTTGTCGCCCATGACTGGCTACGAGCTCAAGAAGCACTTTGACTCCTCTATCAACCACTTCTGGAACGCAGACAAGGCGCAGATCTACCGCACGTTGGCGCAGCTGGTGGACAAGGGATACGCCACCGTGCGCACCGTCGCGCAATCGAACTACCCGGACCGCCAGGAGCACCACATCACCGAAGCAGGACGCGAGGCCTTGGCCCAGTGGCTTTCTGCCGGGGCAGTGCAGTCTCCCGAACGCGACCCCTTCATGGGGCAGGTGTTCTTTGCCGCCGAACTCGAGCGCGATGAGATCCAGAATCTGCTGGAGGAACGCCGCCAAGCCACGCAGTACACCCTCGATGACTACCTTTCCCAGCGCGAAGGCATTGACATGCGCGCCGCTGCGGACCGTCGCAGCTTCCTGATGGCTGCCACACTTGACCATGCAATCCGACAACAAGCCGCGGAGCTGGAATGGCTCGACGCGGTATTGGAGTACTTGCCATGACTGCAGCCAAAGACCAGAACAAGACCCCTGCAAGCAGTGCGGCACGCGATGCCACCGATTATCCGGAAGTGCATCCCGGCCGGCATCACGATGCCCAACGCTCGATGCAGACGCTGGTGTTCCTCCATGGCGGAAACGTCGGCAACTGGAGCTGGGACCCGCAGGTGCTGGCCTTTGGCGACTACAACATCCTCACCCTCCATCTGCCGGCCTTTGGCGCCCGGTTCGAGGAGACCTGGGAAGGCCTGGAATCCGCCGCCGATGACGTCGCGGCCTTGATCGCCGACGAAGTTTCCGAAGGCGGCGTGCACCTGGTGGGCATGTCCCTCGGCGGCGTCATCGCGCTGCACGTTGCGGCACGGCATCCGGAACTGGTTGAATCCGTGATGATCACCGGAACACCGGTGACCGGTGTGGGCCAGGCGGCCAGGGCCTTCCAGCGGATGCAGCTCAAGCTCATCGGCAGCGAGTGGTACTGGCGTTTCCAGGCCGGAGCCTACGGGTTGGTGGATGACGAGCGGGAGCTGTTCACCGAACACGGGGTGAAGCTGAAAGCCGAGAACCTGCGGGCCATCATGGACGAGATGGAGCCCGGGGGACTTCCGGAGAAGCTCGACTCCTACCAGGGTCCGGTGCTGGCCCTAGTCGGAGCCAAGGAGCCGAAGGTGGTGCAGAAATCCTTCGTGGCGCTGCGCGCCAAGCTCCCGCAGGTGATCACGCGCGTGGTCCCTGGCATGCACCACCAATGGAACATCGAGAACCCAATCCTGTTCAACTCGGTGCTGCGCAAGTGGATCTCAGAGGAAGGGCTGCACCAGATCCTGGTGGACCCGCAGGCCGAGAAACCGGCACGCGGCGCCAAGGCTGCGCCAGTCGAGCAGCCTGCCGAAGCTCCGGAATCCGAAGACCGCGATGCCGATCTGCCGGCACCGCCAGTCCAGGGAGCGGAGGCGAGTAAGCCTGGAAAGCTCGGCGGCAAAATCTATCCGCCGAAGCTGGATCCGAAGAAACTCGACTTCAAGAAAAAGGCTCCGCTGCAGGGTGATCACCCGGAATCTGCCGCGGATACCGGAAAATAGCGGCAAAAAAGTGCTGCAGGTGGATTCCCCATGATTCCACCTGCAGCACGGTTGCAAGACCTGGATGCTAGGCGGCCAGCCATACATCCGGGCCGAAGACCTCATAGTGGATCCGCTCGGCTGGGATTCCGGCTTCCAGCGCCTGGTTGCGCACCGCGTGCATGAATGGCAGCGGGCCGCACAGGTACACCTCGGCGTCCTCGGCCAGTGCATCGGTCAGATCCATGTAGCCGGCCTTGGCGTTCAGCTCTTCCGGCAGTTCGCCGCGTTCGAACCAAGTGCCCAGGGTGGCCTGGGGCAGCTTGGCGATGGAATCGAGCATCTGCTCGCGCAATGGCCAGGCGCCCACTTCCTGGTCTGCATGCAGCACGGTGACCTTGCGGTTGGAGCCGCGTGCGGCCAGTGTCTGCAGCGCGGCGGCGCTCGGGGTGCAGCCGATGCCAGCGGTAGCGATCACCAGTGGCAAGCCATCCTCATCGATGACCAGATCGCCATACGGATTCGACAGCTCGAGCACGTCGCCGAGCTTCAGGTCGTTGTGGATGACCGGGGAGAATTCGCCGTTCACATCCAGCTTGACGGTGATGGTGCGGCGGTTGGTCTGCTCGATATCGCCGCTCAGGGTGTACTGGCGAACCTGGCGGATGCCGTCGGCCATCGGCATGCGGACCGAAACGAACTGCCCTGGCTTGGCGACCGTCGCCGGGGTGTCGTCAGCTGGTTCGAAGCTGAAGCTGACCGAATCGACACCGGTTTCGGTGCGTTCGACAAGCTTCCACGGGGTGTAGATCTCGGCGTTGGCCTGCTGCGCGTACAAGCCCTTCTCGATCTTGATCAGCGCATGGGCCATCAGCCAGTACACCTCGGTCCAGGCCTCGGCGATCTCCGGGGTCAGTGCATCGCCCAGATCTTCGGCGATGGCATCGAAGAGGTGCTTGTAGACGATCGGGTACTGCTCCTCGACGACACCGAGGGAGGTGTGCTTGTGGGCCACGCGGGCGAGCATGGTTTCCGGGGTGACGCCCGGGTGCTTGACCAGGTAGGTTGCGAAGACCGCGATGGATCCTGCCAGGGCCTGCTGCTGGGTGCCGTTCTTCTGGTTCGAGCGGGAGAAGATTCCGTCGAGCAGTTCAGGGTGGGCGGCGAACAGGCGGTTGTAGAAGTTCGGGGTAATGCTGGAAATGCGCTCTGCGATGATCGGCAGCGTGGCTTCAATGACCGGGAAGGACTTGGTGGACAGCATCGGGTCTCCTTGGGCGTAGGTGATTACTTGTATTTGAAATACAAGATTTATGATTCATTTCTACGCTCAGTAGAAAAGGATTGCAAATCGATTGGCCGGTTTCGCAACAGAAGTGACCGGTATCACTTCATGGGTGAAGTGGAACTAGGAAATGCTGCGCACGGTAGGGAAGGGGAGCAGCGTGATGGGCTCCGCTGCTGACTTCGGGCAGATATCCCTGATAGTCAGCGGATCCAGCGAGGCGTAGAAGGCTTCGCGTGCCTGGCGGAAGACCGCCCGCAGGCGGCAGTTGCCCGAGAGTGGGCAGTTGGATTGCGCGTCATGATCGGTGCAGTCCACGATATCGGTGCGCTTGTCCAATTTGCGCAGCAGCCCGCCGAGGGAAAAATCCAGCGCTTCTCCGCTCAAGGCGGCGCCGCCGTTGCGGCCGCGGCTGACCTGCAGGATGCCCAGCGTGCGCAGTTCCAGCACTGCCTTGGCAACGTGGTTGTAGGGAACCCCGACCGAATCGGCGATCTCGCGGCTGGTCAGTTGCCCGGTGCCGGGAGTTGCCAGGACCATCACGGTCCGCAGGCACACGTCGGTGAAGGCACTGAGTTTCATGCTTCCCACTCTACGCGGGAAAAGCGCTTCGGGGTCGGCATAGTGACTATGCCGACCCCGAAAGCACCCGAAGCGGGCTAGAGCGCGTTGGCCCAGATGGCTTCCGCCGACTCCGCCGCCGGCTCGTCGAAGTGCCATTCTCCGCCTGGCTCGGCAGGCATGGTGTACGGCTGCACGATGGCCAGCGCGGCACCGATGCGGTGCTCGGCAACAATGTGGATGGCGTCCTGGTCATTGTCCTGGAGTAGCACGTCGGAGGCGACGGCGATGGCCTGGAAGTGGGTGCCCTGCTGGTTCAGCACCTGCATCAGGTCGGCAACCATGGCTTCGGTGTCGATGTCGGCTTCCGGATCCTCGGGATCGTCCGTTGGCGGAACCGCAATCAGGCGCAGCTCCGGCTCGTCTTCGCCTTCCTGCGGTTCCAGCGCGATGGCGAAAGGCAGGAACACGCCCTGCTCTTCGAGCTGTTCGCGAGCTACGCCCAGGGCGGTGCCCAAGACCTTGTTCAGCGCGTCCTTGACGCCTTCATCCAGTTCTTCGAGGTTCATGTCTTCCCTTTGCTAGTTGGCGACGGTGTTCTCACGCACGATAGCCAGCACGGCATCGCGAATGGGCTCAATGATCTGCGCGGTCCGGCCCTCGCCGTTGAAACGCAGGTACGGTTCGGTGTTCGACGGGCGCAGATTGATCCACCAGCTTCCGTCGGCTGCCGAAATGGTCGTGCCGTCCATGGTTGTCACGTCCACTGGCTGGTCCTGGAAGTGGGACACCACGCGGGCGGTGGCTCCGGCCTTGTCCTCCACCTCGGAATTGATTTCACCGGTGGCAACGTATGGCTCATACTCGGCACCCAGCTCGGAGAGCGGCAGCTGCTGCCCGCCCAAAGCGGCCAGCACATGCATGGCGGCGAGCATCCCGGTATCGGCATTGTAGAAGTCGCGGAAGTAGTAGTGGGCCGAATGCTCGCCGCCGAAGACCGCGCCCTGGGCGGCCATCTCGGCCTTGATGAAGGAGTGGCCCACGCGGGTCATCACCGGGGTGCCGCCGGCCTTGGCGACGAATTCCGGCACCGCCTTGGAGGTGATCAAGTTGTGGATGACCACCGGGGATTGTTCGCCGGCGGCCTGCACTCGCGCGATTTCGCGCACCGCAACCAGCGCGGTGATGGCCGAGGGGGATAGCGGCAGGCCGCGCTCGTCGATCACGAAGCAGCGGTCGGCATCGCCGTCGAACGCCAGGCCGAGGTCGGCGCCGTGCTCCAGCACCGCTGCCTGCAGGTCCTTGAGGTTCTCCGGTTCCAGCGGGTTGGCGGGGTGGTTGGGGAACGTGCCGTCCAGCTCGAAGTAGAGCGGGATGATCTCCAGCGGCAACTTGGCCAGCACCGTGCCCCCGAGGACTGCAGGGGTGGTCATGCCGCCCATGCCATTGCCGGCGTCCACCACGATCTTCAACGGGCGAATGGCTGACAAATCCACTAATTCCCGCAGGTAGGCTGCGTAGTCGGCCAGCACATCGCGTTCGCTGATGCTGCCCTGCGGGGCATCGCCGGAGACCGGCAGGCCCTCGTCCAGGTACTGCTGGGCCAGATCGCGAATGTCGAAAAGGCCGGTTGCCGAGGAAATCGGGCGGGCGCCGGCCTTGGACATCTTGATGCCGTTGTACTGGGCGGGATTGTGGCTTGCGGTGAAGACGACACCGGCGGCATTGAACTTGCCCGAGGCGAAATACAGCTCATCGGTGGAAATCAATCCGAGCATGACCACGTTGGCACCGCGGTAGGTGGCGCCGCGGGCGAAGGCCTGGGCGAATTCCGCGGAGGACGGACGCATATCGCCACCAACCAGCACGTCCTTGCCGGACAGCGACAGCACGTCGACAAAGGCAGCGCCAATAGCTTCAATTGCTTCGGCATCCAGGGTCTCGCCGACCACGCCACGCACGTCGTAGGCCTTAAAGCTCTGATTCAGGTTAATCTGTTCACTCACGCCTTTCAGCCTACCGGCTAGGCCGATTCAAATCATTGAGATGCAAGCGAATCCAGGTGGGAAATGCCTAACATTTCTGCTGATGGATACTGGCCGCACCTCCGCCGGGCAGAGCCCATCCACAATCAGCGGGCGCCGCGAGCCAAATCGTAGGCGGGAACTGAAATACTGGAGGCATGGATGGCTCAACGCAAGTGGATCTGAAAACGCTGGCACTGCAGAAGCTGCGCGCCCTGGTGCAAAACCCGGACGCGCAGTTCCATGACGGACAGTTTGAAGCGATCAGCGCGCTGGTGGCCCAGCGGCGCCGTGCACTCGTCGTCCAGCGCACCGGCTGGGGCAAATCCGCGGTGTACTTCATCGCTTCCCTGCTGCTGCGCGAACAGGGCTACGGGCCAACACTGATCGTTTCGCCGCTGCTGGCCCTGATGCGCGACCAGGTCGCGGCCGCGGAGCGTGCCGGCGTCCGCGCCGCGGCCATCGACTCGGCCAACGTGCTCGAATGGCGCGAGATTCTCGAAAAGCTGCAGCGCAATGAGCTCGATGTGCTGCTGGTATCCCCGGAGCGCTTGAACAATCCATCCTTCCGCGAGCAGCAGTTGCCGATGCTGATGCAGCGCCTGGGCCTGCTGGTGATCGACGAAGCGCATTGCATTTCCGACTGGGGCCACGATTTCCGTCCCGACTACCGCCGCATCCGGGATCTGATTGCCCGGTTGCCCCAGGGCCTGCCGGTGCTGGCGACTACCGCCACCGCGAACAGCCGAGTCGTCCAGGATGTGGCCGAACAGCTGGCCGGAGGCACCGAAGAGGTCTTCACGCTGCGCGGCACCCTGGCCCGCGACTCGCTGCGCCTGGGTGTCCTGCGCCTGGCTTCGCCGCGGATGCAGTTGGCCTGGCTGCTCAGCCACATCGAGGACTTCAAGGGCTCGGGGATCATCTACACCCTGACGGTTTCTGGGGCAGAGGATATTGCCCGACTGCTCAAGGACGCCGGGCACGAAGTTGCCGCGTACACCGGACGCACAGATCTGGAAGAACGCGAACGCCTTGAGCAGGCGTTGAAGAACAATGAAGTGAAAGCGCTGATCGCCACCAGCGCCTTGGGCATGGGCTTCGACAAGCCGGACCTCGGCTTCGTGCTGCACGTCGGTGCGCCCAGCTCGCCGGTGGCCTACTACCAGCAGGTGGGCCGTGCCGGACGTGGAAGCGTCAACGCGGATGTGCTGCTGCTGCCCGGGCCCGACGACTCGGAAATCTGGGAATACTTCGCCACCAGCTCCATGCCGGACCAGGAGCGTGCCACCCAGGTGCTCGAGGCCCTGGCCAAGGCCGACGGGGCGATGAGTGTCCCGGCGTTGGAAAGCGCGGTGAACCTTCGGCGCTCGCCGCTTGAGCTGCTGCTGAAGGTCCTGGCGGTGGACGGCGCAGTGGAGCGCGTGGCTGGCGGCTGGATGCGCACGGACATGCCGTGGACCTATGATGCCGATCGCTACAAGCGGGTGGCGCAGAGCCGGGTCCATGAGCAGAACCTCATGGTCAGCTATGAGAACACGCGTGGCTGCCGCATGCAGTTCCTGACCGATGCGTTGGATGACCCGCAGTCCGCGCCGTGCGGCCGGTGCGACAACTGCGCCGGCGTGTGGTTCGACGACCATATTCCCGACGACTCCAAGGACAGTGCGCAGGTGGCCCTGGGCCGGGTGGGTGTGCCTATCGAGCCGCGCAAGCTGTACCCCTCCGGACTGGATCGGCTGGGCTACGCGCTCAAAGGCAAGATCCCTGTTGACGAGCAGGTGGCCATGGGTCGTGCGCTGGCCCGGTTGACTGACCTCGGCTGGGGCAACCGCTTGCGCCAGATCTTCGCCGACCCTGCCGACAACCCGATCGACAAGGCGATGTTCGAGGCCTGCGTCAAGGTGCTTGCCGAATGGAACTGGGAGGAACGCCCGGTGGGTGTGGTGGCCATGCCATCGAATAAGCGCCCCCAGCTGATCACCTCGCTGGCCCAAGGCCTGGCGGAGGTGGGACGGCTGCGCTATCTGGGCCAGCTCGAATATCGCGGTACCGGACCGCAGAATGGTCCGGGAGGAAACTCGGCATTCCGTGTTGCCGCGGTGGCTGATGCGTTCGAGCTTCCAACGCAGCTTGAACAGCTCATTGCCAATGCACCAGGGCCGGTGCTGCTCGTTGACGACCTGGTCGATTCGCGGTGGTCTATCGCGATGGCTGGACGGGCCTTGCGGATCGCCGGCGCTCCGGGTGTCATGCCTTTCACTTTGGGCGTAGCTGGGTAATCGCACAGTTAAACAAAGTAGTCTGGAAGTATGGAATTTCTCATCTGGCTCGTTGTCCTCATTGCAGTGATTGCCTTGGGCTACTTCGGTCTGCAAGCGCTTCGCAAGAAGAACACTGCGCAAATCGCGCAGGCGATTTCCCGTGAGGCGGCACAGGCCGCGAACGCGAGACTAGATGATGCTTCCCGTAATTCGGTGTACCGCAATTTGGCCAAGGGCGACATCATGGGCGCGGTCAAGGACTTCCGCGAGGCTACCGGCGACTCGGTCAAGAATTGCGTGATCGCAGTCCGCAGCCTCGACAAGTACCCGCAGACTGCCCCTGCCAAGGAATTACCGAACGATGATACCGAGCTCAAGGCCCTGGGCGACAAGCTCGAAGCCCAAGTTGAGCGCGAAGATCGAGAAGCGGCGGCAACTGCCGCTGCCGAGTCAGCGCCAGCATCGGCCGATGATCCCTGGGTTGTTCCCCAGGAATGGAGTGAGCAGTTCAGTTCCCTCCAGGAACCCAGTGCCACGCATTTCAAGATGGCATTTGAGCTTGACGGCGAGAGCCGTGAGTTTTCCAGCGAGCAGCTGCCGCCCAATGAATACGACCAGCTGTTCTCGATGCTGCGGGATTCCAACTTTGAAGCAGCGGCAAAGATTCTTCACGGCTATACGGACCTGCCGGTCGAGGATTTGGAACGCATGATCTCCACATCCCCAATGTCTGGCGCGAACGCCAACGGGAATGTCGCAGACTTCCGTTTTGAAGGCCAGGGACCGGATGGTCCTGTGCATTTTGATGCTGCCGAGCTTCCGGAAGCTGAACGCGAAGCGCTCTTCGATGCCATCGCAGATACCGATCTGGAACGGATGTCGGAAATTATCGTCCGCCATACGTCGTTGCCGGAAGATATCGTGCAGAACATGCTGCGGACTTTCGTGAAGCGCGAGGATTAGCAGCGGCAATCCAGTGACGTTGGACGGTCAGCCATTTGCGCCCCCGACTGGACCGGCAACTGGCCGAAGTCGACGCGGTGTGCTCGCCCGTTCGCGTTTTCTGCTCGCAAGCTACCGGCACTGCAGGTCAGTGCGACGGCGAAAAAGAACGTCACCGCAATCAGGCCGGCGCTTCGGGTGATTGTTTCTAGTGCCCTAGGATGCCCAACGTGTACTTGTGCCCGGGTGGCGCGTGGACGTGCCTAAGGTGCGCCAAACGACTGTTAGCGATTCCCAGGGCATGTTTCCCGAAACGGACCACTTTACGAAATGCTGGTCAACTTTCAATGCGCCAGTCGGGAATTTTCTTCGTTAAGCAGGCAACCCGCCAGTTTTGGGGGAGACTGACGGGCTTCACCATTTCGAGGTCGCGTTTGGGGGCTACGAAATCGATGCCTGACTGGTGATTCTTTGATTGGCATAAGCCAATGGCAACTGTAATACCAGAAGAGCAAAATAAGAAGTGGAACGAAGAAATTAAATACTTTTCCCAGTTTGAAAAATTGCTAGGCGTTAAAGGTTTAACGACGTATCCTAAGCTTAGGTTTCACGCTGGGCAATCGTTTTTGGGGAATCGAAAGTTCTTGAAGAAACAGAATGGGGATTCTGTTTCTTGGCGCAAAACTCGCACCTGGCCCCCGCTGATGCATCATCAGCGGGGGCTGGACTAATTTAAACAGCAAATCTTGTGGCCAATATAGGCTTCCGTATGGCATTTAGTTGATGTCGAATGACGGTGAATTGAACTGCACCGGTTGTTCTCCATCTGGCACTGCATTGGGTGTGGCCAAGCAGTGTTGAGTATTTCTCGAGGTTCGCTGCGAAAACAGCATGGAGAAGTATTCCGACTGTTTTGACCCACGGGTCTTATTCTTGACCTGGAAACGAAAAAACCCCTAGTTGACTAGGGGTTTTTTGGCGGACACGGGGGGATTTGAACCCCCGGTCGAGTTTTAGCCCGACCCTTCATTAGCAGTGAAGTCCATTCGGCCGCTCTGGCACGTGTCCATCCGCTGTTTCCAGCAGAATCTAGCCTACCTGAAGATGGGTGGGTGTTCCAAAACGAGAGAGCTAACGCACCTGTCGCCACAGGAATTCGTAGCTGGTCGCCAGCATTTTCGCGGTGGACTCGTTGTCCGTTGAGCCGGCATGGCCGCCGTCCTGCGGCTCGTGGTACCTGACGTTGCCAATGCCCAGATCCATCATCTTCGCTGCCATGATGCGTGCCTGCGATGGACCTACACGGTCATCGGACGTCGTGGTCCAAATCAATGAGGCCGGATAGTCATCGACTCGATGAGGCTGATCGGTGAGCCGATGGACGGGGGAGAAGGTCCGCAGGAAGTCCCAGTCCCCGGGAACCTCCGGATCGCCATACTCGGCAATCCAGGAGTGGCCGGCCGCCAACTGGGTATAGCGCTGCATGTCCAAAAGCGGAACGCCGCAGGAGATTGCGCCGAACAAGTGTGGGTAGCCGGCGATCATGTTGCCCATGAGCAATCCGCCATTGGACCGGCCGGTGGCAGCCAAATGCGCTCGGGAGGTTACCCCGCGGGCCACAAGGTCTTGGGCGATGGCGGCGAAGTCTTCATAGGCGCGATGGCGCTTTTCACGAAGCGCCGCACGATGCCAAGCTGGGCCGTACTCGCCACCACCACGGATGTTCGTCATGACGTATACCGGCTTGCGGCCGTCATCGGTGCGGCGCGATAGCCACCCGGTGCCCATCGCCGCTGCGTAGCCGGGAGTCATGCTGTGCTGGAAACCGCCGTAGCCATCCATCAGTACCGGGTTCTTCCCGTCGTGCACCAGATCAGCTGCCGCGACCTGGAAATAGGGAACCCTGGTTCCGTCCGCGGATGACGCGAAGTGCTGGGTGACTTCAAAACCGTCGGCATCGAAACGATCCGGTGATTTCTTCACAACTTCTGCCTGCGCGCCGACAGTGCCGCGCAACAGGGTCGTCGGGGTGATGAAACCGGTGACGGTCATCCAATAGTCATCGCCGTGCTGTGGATCTTCAACGTCAACGGCTCCCGCCGAGACGCTGAGCATTGGATCCTCCAACGGCATGTTGGACTGGCTGAACTGGTCTGCCAGATCGATGATGCGCACCTGCGAAGCCACGTCGTGCAAGACGGTGAGCAACAGGTAATTGGCGGTGAAGCTCAGCGATTCCAGAGCCGTGTGCGCATCCGGGGTGAATAGGATCTTCTCGATGCTGCCGGACTCAAGGAATGCGTCCAACCGGGCGATGGCCAATGAACCGGCAGCGATCTGCTGGCCTTGGTGTTCCCATTGGGTTTGCGGGGCAAAAAGGACCCACTGCCGGTGGAGGCTCACCTGCACATCGGTTGGTACATCGATCCGATGGTGTTCCCCATCGATGAAGACCCCGGCAGTGGAATTGTAGAAGTCGATGGCGTCGGTGGTGACGATTCGTTCGAATCCGGGAGTCGAGTCGTAGTAGCCGAATGCTGCGACATGTTCCTTGTCGACTTCGAAGAGAATTGGGGCTTGTTCAATTTCCATGCCGCGGCTGAGCCGCCGCAAGGTGTTCGCGTAGGTTGAACGGGTGGTGTATTGCTCGCTGCTTGCGGAACCGACCAGCAAGGTATCGCGGTCAATCCACGAGGCCTGGGTCTTAGCAACAGGAAGGTCGAATCCGTCGGGAACAAAACTCTTGGACGTCAGATCGAATTCGCGAATGCGAACCTGGTCGCCGCCATCAGGGCTCAAACGAAGCAGCGCACGCTCATACGCATCACCGGAGGCGGGCCGCAGCAGTGCTGAACCAGCGAAATGCCATTCGTGGCCTTCCTGCCGCGCATGCAGGTCAAGATCCAGCAGGACTTCCCACTGCGGGTTGTCGCTGAGGTAGGAATCCCAGGTGGTGCGGCGCCACAGCCCAAGGCGATGGGCCGAGTCGCGCCAGAAGTTGTAGTAGTGCTCGCCTCGCTTGGTCACCATCGGAATGCGGTCCTGGGCATCGAGAACCGTCTTGATCCGCTGCGCATTTGCGTGGAACGTGTCGTCGTAGAGTTCGGACTCGGTGCGCTGGGTCTGGTTCCGCACCCATTCGAGTGCCGTTTCGTCGTGGATCCCTTCAAGCCAGGAATATGGATCGGTGCTTGCAACCTCAGAAACATGCTCAGTCATGGCCATAGTCTATGCGTCTGGCCCATGACGTGGTCCAAAGGTAATAACCTAGAGAAGTGAACAGCGAGAAAGCAGCACCAAAGAACGAGTTCAGCCTGGTCCTGGTCGGGGCAGGCCCGCGCGGCACCAGCGTGGTTGAACGACTCGCCAATTTGGCGTTGAACCTCCCTGAACAAGGCACCGTCCTGAAAGTGACGGTCTTCGATCCGTTCCCTCCGGGTTCGGGCCACGTGTGGAACCCGAAGCAGTCCCAGAATTTTCTGATGAACACCCCGTCGTCATTTCCGACGGTTGCCCCCGAACGTGAAGGCGATGAACCGGGGCTGAGCTTTCGCCAGTTCGTGGAGCTTCGCGGCGACGGACGAAAACTCACCGACGAGCACGCCAACCTGATCGAGCGGATTGAACCCGGCACCTATCCCTCACGCGCCATTTACGGCGAGTACCTTGAGCATGTCTATGACCGCAGCGCCTCCATTCTCGCCGCCCACGAGAATTTCAGCATCCAGCATGTTGCCGCAGAAGTGATCGCTGTCCGCCCCGTAGGCAACGCCTACCAGGTCGATTTCAGCAGTGCCCAGGACAGTGCTGAAACCCGTCAGCTCGACGCAGACGCCGTGGTGCTGGCCCTGGGTCACCAGCCGGCTGAGCTGAACCCGTGGCAGAAGCAGCTCGAGGAAGCAGCAGCGCAGGTAGGGGCGACCTACATGCCGCCGAACGTCCCTGCAGACCTCGACTATTCCCGCTTCAAGGAAGGCCAGCCGGCATTGATCCGCGGGTTGGGGTTGAATTTCTTCGACGGCATGGCCGAGCTGACAGCGGGCCGTGGCGGAATCTTCCGCGAGTCCAGCACCGAGCCGGGGCACCGCCTTGAATACATTGCCTCAGGTCGGGAGCCGGCACTGATCGTGGCTTCGCGGCGAGGAACCCCGTACTGGGGCAAACCAGCGGTGGATCAGTTCATTCCAGATGAAATCGAGCTTCGCTACTTCGACGCGCCGGAATTGATTGGACGCCTCGCTGAAGCCCGGGCGAGCAATCCTGCCGCGTCCTTGGTGTTCTCACGCCATATTTGGCCGCAACTGCATCGCGACATCCTTTTCGCCTACTACAGCAGCTGTGCCCGCGTGCATGGCGCCCCTGATGGCTTTGGCGAGCGCGAGTTCGTTGAGCGGCTCGAAGCGATTCTCTCTGCCGAGCATCATGAAGGAAGCCAGGTGTGGCTTGGCGAACTGCGCAAATTCATCGAGCAGTTCCCGCAGCTGCAGTGGCTCGACGTTCCAAAGCTGGCCAAGCCATTCGAGGAAGTCGGGTTCAGCTCCGATGAGCAGTACCAGCAGAGCGTACGCGACTACCTCGTCGGCAATGCCCGGCACAGCACCGGCGGACTTGACGACCCGTTGTCCTGCGCGATCATGACGATGAATGCCGGGCGCATGCTGATCAAGGAACTGATCGCTTCGGGCGTGATCGACGAGCAGTCGCGCATCGAGGAAATCCAGGCGCACTTCGAGCCATTGGTCGAAGGGTTGTCATCCGGTCCACCGCTGGAACGCATTGAGCAGCTGCTGGCGCTGTCGCGTGCGGGAATCGTCTCCTTCGTCGGCCCGGATCCGGAGTTCGGCTTCGATGAGGTGTCGGAGCAGTTCACTGCGTCCTCGCCGTGGGTCGACGCGGAGGTGCACACCGCGAAGACCATGTGCGAGGCGATGATGCCGAGCAACCGCGTCTTGCAGAATAGCTCTGCGCTGATCAAGCAGCTGTTGGGTGATCATGTGGCGCGCGTGCACACGTGGAAGAACGCGGAAGGCGAAAGCCTGCCCGGATCAGGTTTCGACGTGGTCGGCGAGCCATACCGTCTGGTCAACAGCGAAGGGCTGGCGCACCGTGGGCTGTTTGTGCTGGGATTGCAATTGTCATCTGCGCAGTGGGGGACGGCAATTGCCGCCCAAGCTGGAGACCTGCGCAGGCCTGCGGCCCGGACCTTGCACGACGCGGCCAACGTGGTGAATGAAGTGGCGCGTCTTGCGGGGCTGAGCGGCAACGGAAAGTTGAGCGCAGAACAGGATTAATCAGTTTGGCGGGCTGATCCGAAGATCAGCCCGCCAAACCGTAGAACGCGGATGGTATGGGATTTGAACCCATGAGACGGGGTTGCCGCCTACTGGTTTTCAAGACCAGCTCCTTCGGCCGCTCGGACAACCATCCAACCCGAAAAAGTATACGGCATGAACACCGCTCGAAAGGAATTGAAGGCCATGAACGACGTTATGAATGCCTATATCTACAACGGTGCCGGTGGGCCAGAAGTCCTCGAGCTGGTGCAACGGCCAATTCCGGTCGCCACGGCGGGAGAAGTGCTGGTCAAAATCGAGGCGTTCGGCCTGAACCGCGCGGATGTGCAGCAGCGCAAGGGCGTGTATCCGCCACCTCCCGGTGCCAGTGACATCCCTGGGCTGGAAGTTGCCGGCACCATCGTGGGCATCGGCGAAGGCGTCAGCGGATGGAAACCCGGAACGCGTGTTGCAGCCCTGCTCGCTGGCGGCGGGTATGCGCAGTACGTCAATGTTCCGGCAGAGCTGCTCATCGAAATCCCCGGGACGGTCTCGACCATCGACGCCGCCGGGTTGCCGGAAGTCGCTGCCACGGTGGTTTCCAATCTCTTTATCGAAGGCGGACTGGGCCAGGACCAGACGCTATTGATCCATGGCGGTGCCGGCGGCATCGGCTCCATGGCCATACAGCTCGCGAAGGCCGCCGGGGCACGCGTCATCGTCACCGCTTCGTCGGCAGAAAAATTGGACTACTGCCGTGCGCTCGGCGCCGATGAAGGGATCAACTACCGCGACGAGGATTTTTCTGCCCGCATCAAGGAATTGACCGATGGCAGGGGCATTGACCTGATCCTGGATGTTGTCGGCGCCAAGTACCTGGGGGAGAACGTCAAGGCGCTCGCCGTCGGCGGGCGGATGGTAGTCATCGGTTTGCAAGGCGGTGCCAAGGCGGAACTGAATTTGGGCCTGCTGATGAACAAGCGGGCGCGGATCATCGGCACGACTTTGCGTTCCCGCCCGCTGGGCGAAAAGGCGGAAATCGTTCGCCAGACCACCACCAAGGTGCTGCCGCTGCTGGAACAGGGAAAACTGGCCCTGAACGTCACCAAGACGATGGACTTCGCGGAGCTGGCCGCCGCCCATGAATACTTTGATTCTGGCGAACACACCGGAAAAGTTGTCATAAAGGTTTAATGCAACGGGGAACCGGTTGTAGGGTGACTGCGTAGTAATAAAATACGTGACTTGTTTAATAACCACTGGTCACTCACATCACTTGCACCGTTCCTAGGAGGTTGCTCAAATTGAGGACCCAAAATACCTTGCCACCAGCGGGTGTCGATCCTGAGGTTGCCGAACGCGAAGAAAAGCGCTGGACTCCGGCCAAGATCGGCATCTGGGTTGCCATTGCACTGGTCGGCGGCATCGCATGGTCGATCCTCGCCTTCTCACGCGGGGAAACCATCAATGCCATCTGGTTCGTCTTTGCCGCTGTCGCGACCTACCTGATTGCCTACCGCTTCTATTCGAAGTTCATCGAGCGCAAGATCGCCAAGCCGGATGATTTCCGCGCTACCCCGGCAGAATCGGTCAATAATGGCCGCGACTTCGTACCTACCGACCGCCGGGTCCTCTTCGGCCACCACTTCGCGGCCATCGCCGGCGCCGGTCCGCTGGTTGGCCCGATCCTCGCAGCCCAGATGGGCTACCTGCCCGGAACCATCTGGATCATCGTGGGCGTGGTGCTGGCCGGTGCGGTCCAAGACTACCTGGTCATGTTCTTCTCCATGCGCCGCGGTGGACGCTCGCTGGGCCAGATGGCTCGCGAGGAACTGGGCTTGATCGGCGGCACCGCCGCTTTGATCGCCACCCTGACCATCATGATCATCATTACCGCCATCTTGGCGCTGGTGGTCGTCAATGCGCTGGGCGAGTCCGCTTGGGGCGTCTACTCGGTGGGCCTGACTATTCCAATCGCCTTGTTCATGGGCATCTACCTGCGGTTCATCCGCCCGGGCAAGGTCCTGGAAATCTCCGTCATCGGTTTCGTGCTGCTGATGTTCGCAATCATCTCCGGCCGCTGGATTGCCGAATCCGCGTGGGGTGCCGAGTTCTTCCACCTCGAGCGCACCACCATAGCCTGGGCGATCATCATCTACGGAATCATCGCCGCGGTGCTTCCGGTCTGGCTGCTGCTCGCTCCGCGCGACTACCTGTCGACCTTCATGAAGATCGGCGTCATCGCCCTGCTGGCCGTGGCGATCATCGTCGTTCGCCCGGAAATCGATGTTCCTGCCTTCTCCGAGTTCGCCGGACGGGCTGATGGCCCGGTCGTTGCCGGGCATATCTTCCCGTTCTTGTTCGTGACCATCGCCTGCGGCGCGCTCTCCGGCTTCCACGCGCTGATCTCCTCGGGCACCACCCCGAAGCTGGTCGAGAAGGAAAAGCAGACCCGTTTCCTGGGCTACGGCGGCATGCTGATGGAATCCATGGTGGCCATCATGGCGCTGGTTGCAGCGATCTCCATCGACCGCGGTATCTACTTCGCGATGAACTCCTCGGCTGCCGCCACCGGCGGCACGGTGGAAACCGCCGCGGTGTTCGTGAACTCGCTGGGCTTGGCCGGCGTCAGCCTGGATCCGAACCAGCTGACCGAACTGGCTAATAACGTCGGCGAGAACTCGGTGGTCTCGCGTACCGGTGGCGCACCGACCCTGGCTGTGGGCATTGCTCACATCATGCACCAGTGGTTCGGCGGCACCGCGATGATGGGCTTCTGGTACCACTTCGCGATCATGTTCGAAGCGCTGTTCATCCTGACCGCGGTTGACGCCGGTACCCGTGTTGCACGCTTCATGCTGCAGGACACCATCGGCAACTTCATCCCGAAGTTCAAGGACACCTCGTGGCGTCCGGGCGTGTGGCTGTGCACGTTGATCATGGTCGCCGGCTGGGGCTACATCCTGATCCTCGGTGTAACCGATCCGCTGGGCGGCATCAACACCTTCTTCCCGCTGTTCGGCATCGCCAACCAGCTGCTGGCAGCGATCGCACTGGCAGTGGTGATGACCATCATCGCCAAGCAGAACAACTTCAAGTACCTGTGGGTTGTCGCCCTGCCGCTGGCCTTCACTGTGGTGATCACTTTCGTGGCCAGCTGGCAGAAGATCTTCTCCGCAGACACCAAAGTCGGCTACTTCGCGAACCACAACGCCTACAAGGAAGCGTTGGCCAATGGCGAGACTTCCCTCGGCTCGGCGGGCAGCGTTGAAGCAATGGAGGCCGTGGTGCGCAACACCGGTGTCCAGGGCTGGCTGTCCGTGGTCTTCCTGCTGCTGACCGCAATCGTGCTGGTCTCGGCTGTCGTCGCAACCATCAAGGCCAAGCGCAACGGCGGCGGCACCAGCACCGAGGATCCGGCCGTGCCATCGAAGATGTACGCACCTGCCGGCTTGATCTCCTCGCCTGCTGAAAAGGAGCTTGAAAAGGCCTGGAAGCAGGTCCCTGCCGAAGCCCAAGTCCAACGCGGAGGCCACTAGCCGTGGCTACGCTTTGGGAACGCCTGGGGCAAGCCAAGAAGTTTGTCGACGGAGTGCTCGGTGCCGACAAGTACCAGCACTACCTGGAACACCACGAACGCAATCATCCCGGCGCAAAGTCGATGACCGAGCGTGAGTTCTGGAAGGACTACACCGACTGGCAGGAAAAGAACCCCGAGGGGCGTTGCTGCTGAACCGGACTGGAACCGGCCGTAAGGGCCATCCGCGACAGCGGATGGGACTTGCAGCCGGTTTCGTTTTATGTCGACTGCGTTGCCGGGAACACTGCGGGGATCCCGGTAGGCTAGAACCAGTAATCCATCGGAAACCACCGGCAGAGAAGTGTAATGGCGTTCTTTTCACGACTGCGCGCTGAGCGTGCTGCTACTCGCGAACTTGGCGAGGGCGTCTGGCGTCGCGCACATGACCGTTTCCAGCGGTCATTGGACCGGGTCTTCCAGGTGGTTGAAGGCATCACTGATGACCAGGTGTACAACGAGCTCGTGAAGGAAGCCAACGAGATGGCAGTGCTGCTGCCGACCGTGCGCCAGCTATGCTGCGCGGCACAGCGGATCACCCCGAGCAATGACGACACGATCCCGCAGTTGACCTCGGCGGCGCACCGTTCGCTGACCAAAGCGGCCAACGATTTGGCGACGACCGCGCAGGTGATCGCGATGATGCGGATGCAGGCGGAAGCCGGCCAGCCGATCGACATCGAGGCGGTGCGCCATCGGGCCAAGCTGGTGGAAGAAGACGTCAGCCGGGCCGCGCAAAATCTCGCTTCCAGCGAATAATTGGGTTTTCCCGATCGCTGGCGTGGTTTTTCGCCGTGCAGGACGCATGGGTGAACTAAATTAGTTGCATGACCCAAACAATCCCTGAACTGAAGTTCCTTGACGGAAACACCATCGACCAGCTTGGCTACGGCGTCTGGAAGGTCGCCGACGCCGACGCGGAAGTGGTCGTTGGCAAGGCCATCGACGCTGGCTACCGCCACATCGACACCGCGCGCATCTACGGGAACGAAGCTGGAGTCGGCCGTGCAGTTGCCGCCAGCAGCGTGCCGCGCGAAGAACTGTTCATCACCACCAAGGTCTGGAACTCGGACCAAGGTTATGAGAAGACCATGGCCGCAGCGGATGCTTCGCTTCAGCGCCTTGGCCTGGAGTACGTCGACCTGTACCTGATCCACTGGCTGCAGCCGAAGCGCGGCACCTACGTGGACACCTGGAAGGCGCTGATCCAGTTGCAGAAGGACGGCAAGGCCAAGTCCATTGGCGTTTGCAACTTCACCAAGGAAGCACTTGAAGAGCTCTACACCGAAACCGGAGTCCGCCCGGTCATCAACCAGGTTGAAACCCACCCGTACTTCCCCCAGACCGAGCTGCGCGCCTACGAAGCCGAGCACGGTATCCTGCATGAGTCGTGGTCCCCGCTGGGCCACGGCGGTGAACTGCTGAGCGACCCAGTGCTGGCGGACATCGCCAAGAAGCATGGCGCATCGGCGGCGCAGGTAGTCATCGCCTGGCATCTGGCCGTAGGCAATGTGGTCATCCCGAAGTCGACCACCGAATCGCGCATCGTCGAGAACTTCGAATCATTGAATGTGAAGCTGGACGAAGAAGATCTGGCAGCCATCGCTACCCTGGATCGCGGTGCGGAAGGCCGCATCTCGGCTGACCCGGCCACCGCCGACTTCGAGTAGAACACCGACCCCGACAACGGGCCCTTGGTTTCATCTTGAACCAAGGGCCTGCTGGCATATCCCTAGGCGTCGTTGGGAAACATATGGGAGAAGAATGACCTCCGTGAGGTGCTGAGACCGTGGGTCCAGTTGAAAAGATCTGCTGACGATAGCGAAAACCCCGGAATCACGAGTTGCTCGCGATTCCGGGGTTTTCTTCACATGGAGCCCCCTGCCGGATTTGAACCGGCGACCTGCTCTTTACGAGGGAGCTGCTCTACCCCTGAGCTAAGGAGGCCTGTGCCTGCAAACAGACACCACGTCACTTTATCCGAGGAATTGTCTGAACGTCAAAACGGCGATGACATCATCAGGCCCAATCAGCAGCGGGTGCCGGCTTCGGGGACTTTGCCTGCGATCAGGTACTCATCCACCGCCTTGGTAATGCACTCGTTGGAACGCCCATAGGCGGTGTGGCCATGGCCTTCATAGGTCAGCAGGGTGGCGTTGTCCAGCTGCTTGGCAAGGGCCTCGGACCACTTATAGGGGGTGGCTGGATCACCGACGGTGCCAATGACGAGGATCTCATTCGAGCCTTCCGCGTCGAGCACCTCAGGCTTGCCAGTGGATTCGAAGTCCAGGGCCTCGCAGGCGATGCCGCTGTAGGCCAGATACTTGCCCAACGTCGGGGCCGCACGCATCAGCTCGGTCGCTTCGGACTGCATGGCTTCTTGGCTGCTGTCCGTTGGACGATCCAGGCAATCAATGGCTACGTAGGCGTCGCTCGAATTCGATGCATAGGTGCCGTCGCTCTGGCGGTCTGCCGAGAGATCCGCCAGGCTGAGGATGATGTCTACATTCCCGTCGTTGACCGCGGCGTTCATGGCGTCGGTCAAATAGGACCAGCTGGCATCATCGTAGAGCGGCAAAATGAAGCCGTTGACGAAATCGATGATCGGAACGACGCGCCCATCGCTGGCGGTCATCGGCTCGTTCTCCACCTGCGCAAAGAACTGCTGCAGCTGCACCTTGGCCTCTTCAACGGTTCCGGTGAACGGGCAATTGCCGCTTTCAAGGCAGCTGGCGAGCCAAGCGTCGATTTCCATCTCGAACCCCACAGCCTGGGCCAAGGTCACTTCGGCAGCTGGCAACGAAGGGTCCATGGCTCCGTCCAGCACGAAACGCCCCACATTCTGCGCGAACAGGTCAGCATAGGTGGCGCCTAGGAACGTTCCGTAGGAGACACCGAGGTAGTCCAGCTGCGCATCACCGAGCACAGCACGGATCACGTCCATGTCCCTGGCTGCCGATTCGGTATCGACATGATCCAGCAGCTCGCCGGTATTGGACGCGCAGTCAGCCGCGTAGTCCTCGGCGCTCTCGATGATCTCGTGCTGGTCCTCGGGAACCCACGCCCGCAGGTTTTCCTGGCGCCCCTTATCGGTTTCGGCAGCGCTTTGGCACGTGATCGGGGAGCTTTCGCCCACCCCTCGCGGGTCGAAGCCGATGACGTTGTAGGCCCGCTGCAGGTCATCGCTGAACATGCTCGGCACGGTGGAGGACACCATGTCCAGTCCAGATCCACCGGGGCCACCGGGGTTGACCAGGATATTGCGCGTCGCCCCGTCCACGGCGCGGCGGTTCAGGGCCAGCTCGATGCTCTCGCCTTCTGGATAGTCGTAATCCATCGGAACCTGGATGGTGGCGCATTCGATGACGCTGCCGCACTTTTCCCAGTCGAGGCTTTGGGTATAGAAGGATTCCAATCCATCAGGCGCACTGGTGTTCGGCGCGGGCTGCGGGGCATTCGATGCGCTGGATGGCGAATCCGCTGTGGGGGAAGAGCAACCTGCCAGGCCCAAAGCCATAGCAGTCCCTACTGCGGCCAAGCGCTTCATCGGTGAGCGTGCAGGCACTGTTCGTGTCTCCTTGGGATGGGTTAGCGGCGTCCGGGCTGTGGCAGCAGACGGGTCATGAGCGCTTCCAGCGCCATGAGCTGGTTGACGTTGGCGGCCAGGCGGCTGCGGGTTTCATTGATGGAATCAAGCTGGGCCAAGGACTTCTCACAAGACTGTTCCGCAGCGAACCGCTCCAGCTTCTCGCGCAGGTGCTCATTGATCAGCTCGGTACCGGTTTTCAGCTGGATGCTCAAGACATCCCGGAAGAACGTGGTCAGATCCGTCAGCGTCCGGTCCAGGGCGTCGAACGCCGCACGCCGGGCAAATCGCTTGGCATCATCCTCCAGCGCCTTGAACTGCCCGCGCAATCCAGGCGGGATGCTCTCTTCCGGACCCAAGCCATTGGCATGGCGCAGCTGGGCAATCTTGTTCTGCAGGTCGGTGCCGGTGATGTTTTCGGCACGCTCGCTGGCCAGCTTGGAGATTTCTGCGGCCGCCGCCATCGCCTGCGGCAAGGTCGTGGTGCGCAGCGGCAGCGTAACGACTTTCTCGCGCTGGATTCGTGCCTGCTCGTCACGGGCCAGCAAGCGGGCCACACCGATATGCGACTGCGAAACCCGGGCAGCGAACAACGCTTGATCCGGTTCCAGCCCATCGCGGCGCACCAGCAGATCTGCAACGTCCTGGGTGGAAGGCACGGAGAGGTTTACCGCCCGGCAACGCGACCGGATGGTCACCAGCACATCGGCGGGGGATGGGGCGCTGAGGATCCAGATCATCTTGGCTGGAGGCTCTTCGATGGCCTTGAGCAGCACGTTGGTGCTGCGCTCGGACATGCGGTCTGCATCTTCGATGATGATGATGCGCCAGCGGCCGGTGCCAGCGCTTTCCTGCGCACGGGTAATCAGGTGGCGGACATCGGCAATCTGGTACTCGAACTTGTCGGTGGAAACGAAGGACACATCAGGGTGCTCCGAATTCATCACCATTTTGCAATTGGCGCACTCGCCGCAGCCGGCCGGAGTCTGGGTGCACTGCAATGCCGCCGCGAAAGCGCGTGCCGCGGTGGTGCGGCCAGAACCCGGCGGACCGGTTACCAGCCAGGCATGGGTGGGGTTGCCGCGATCAACCTCGGCGGTCAACGTGTCAATGACGCGTTCCTGCCCGGCGAGGTCCGCGAAGACCGGCCGGGTCACAGCAGGCCTGCCAGATGCTGCACAACCGACTGGTGCAGCTGCTCCACGCTGGCGGTGGCGTCCAGGACCAGGTAGCGCCGCGGATCACGGGCAGCCAAATCGAGGAAGGCGTTGCGGATGCGTTCATGGAAATCATCCGGTTCGGATTCCAGGCGATCCGACTGCTCCACCCCGCCGCTGGCCGCAATGCGCCGGGCTCGTCCCTGCTCGGCGGAGATGTCGAGAATGATGGTGGCATCCGGCTTCAACCCGCCGGTTGCGAAGTCGTTGATCGATGCGACGGCATCGAATCCCAGGGCACGGCCCATGCCCTGGTAGGCCAGCGAGGAATCGACGAACCGGTCGCAGATGATGTGGGTTCCGGCCTCCAGCGCGGGGGAGATGACCTGCTGGACATGGGCGGCACGCGCAGCCGAGTAGATCAGAGCCTCAGTACGCGCATCGATGTCGCCGTGGCCGTGGTCAAGCACCAGGGAACGCAGCTCTTCGCTGATCTGGGTTCCACCTGGTTCGCGGGTCGTGGTGACCTTGGCTCCACGGGACTCCAGCCACTGCTTGGCCAGCGCAACCTGCGTGGACTTGCCGGCGCCGTCGCCGCCTTCGAAAACGATGAACAAGCCACGGGTGGGGGAACTCGATTCTCTACTCACCCCACTAGCCTATCCAAGGACTTTTAAAGATGCGCGCTGCGACGGCTGCTTGTGCATTGGAAATGCGCCCAGTGTGGTGGATCAGTCACATGAAATGTAGTGAAATCCACCGGCTGGCGGTGCCGGATCAAGCGTAGAGTTTTTTCCATGAACCCCCGCACCGCAGAACAAGGCTCCAACCCGCCATGGGACCCGAAGACATTGCTCGTTGCCGGCGGGCGTCCGGCCCATGGCTACGACGTTCCAGTCAACCACCCGGTCACCTTCACCTCCACCTACCATTCCAAGGGGCAGGCGGCGCCCGGCGAACGCGTCTATGCGCGGTTCTCCAACCCCACCTGGGATCCCTTCGAGGAAGTGTTGGGCCAGCTCGAAGCGGCAACCCTGCCGGCCCTGGTCTTCTCCTCCGGCATGGCGGCCATTGCCGCGGCATTGAGCCTCGTTCCAGAGGCCGGCGTGCTGGTAATGCCGAAGCATTCCTATAACGGTTCACTGGCGCTGGGCGCGGAACTGCAAGAAGCTGGCCGGCTGACCATCCGCCCGGTGGACATCGCCAACACCGGCGAAGTGCTTGCCGCGTTGGACGGGGCCGACGCGCTCTGGGTGGAATCACCGACCAACCCCATGCTCGAAGTCGCCGACCTGCCAGCCCTGCTGGCTGCCGCGAAGACGCAGAATGTGCTGAGCATCGTGGATAACACCTTTGCCACCCCGCTGCTCCAGCAGCCGCTGGTCCACGGCGCCGACCTTGTCGTGCACTCGGTGACCAAATACCTATCGGGCCACTCGGATGTGATCATGGGCGCGCTGGTCACCAGCGACGAGCAGCTGCACAGCCGCTTGCACGGATACCGGACCTTGCATGGCGCGATCGCCGGGCCGATGGATACCTTCCTCGCCCTGCGCGGGGTGCGCACCATGGCCGTGCGCCTTGAGCGCTCGCAGTCCAACAGCCAGCTGCTGGCCGAACGGCTTGCCGCGCATCCCAAGGTGCAGGCAGTACGCTACCCGGGACTACCTGATGACCCGGGCCACGCCCGTGCCGCAGAACTCATGGGCGGGTTCGGCTCGGTGATCGCCTTCGAAGCGGGCAGCTCTGCCGAAGAAGCCGACCGGGTGCTGGATGCCTTCAAGCTCATCACCGGCGCCACCTCGCTGGGAGGCGTGGAGTCTCTGGCCGAGCGGCGGGCGCGCCACGCTTCCGAACCGGCCAGCGTCCCTGCCAGCCTGATCCGCCTGTCGGTAGGCATCGAAGAAGCCGAAGACCTCTGGGCAGATCTGAAGCAGGCCCTGGACCGGCTCTGATGCCGCAGGTGCCGATGTCCGCGCGTGGCACACCACCCATCAAATGCGTCGCAAAGGTAGAGTGAAAGCATGAACATGATGCACTTGGCCCGACTGATCGAGTACTACATGATGATCGCCTTGAGCGTTGTCATCGTGGCACTCGCCGTCTGGGCGCTGGTTGATTGCCTGCGCCATGGCGCGGATCGCTTCGCCCAGGAGGGCAAGCGCACCAAGGGCTTCTGGCTCGGCCTGACCGTTGCCAGCACCGCTGTAGCCTTGCTGGGCATGCTCAGCCAGGGCGGAATCGGCTTCCTGCAGCTGATCGGCGCCTGCATCGCCTGCGTGTACCTGGCGGACGTCAAGCCTGCCGTGAGCGGCAAGGGCGGCGGCTGGTACAACTACTAGGCGGCGCCAAGGCGCCCAAGTTTTCACGAAGACCCGTATCCGCTTGAAGGCGGAGCGCAGGTCTTCGCATTTTAACCACGGGCCTTAACTTTCGCGCGAATGGGCTTGCACATTGGTTAGGATAGATTCCATGAGCCACACTTTGATTTTGCTTCGCCACGGACAGAGCGAATGGAACGAAAAGAACCTGTTCACCGGTTGGTACGACGTCTCGCTGACCGAAAAGGGCCGTGCTGAAGCAGCCCGCGGCGGCCAGCTGCTGGCCGACGCAGGCTACAAGCCGGAGGTGCTGCACACCTCGCTGCTGACCCGCGCGATTGTCACCGCGAACCTGGCTCTGGAATCCGCCGGCCGCTCCTGGATCCCGGTGAACCGCGACTGGCGCCTGAACGAACGCCACTACGGTGCGCTGCAGGGCAAGGACAAGGCACAGACCTTGGCCGAGTTCGGCGAAGAGCAGTTCATGGAATGGCGCCGCAGCTACGATACTCCGCCACCAGCACTCGACGATTCCTCGGAATTCAGCCAGATCAATGACGAGCGCTACGCGGAACTGGGCGACTCCGCCCCACGCACCGAGTGCCTCAAGGACGTGCTGGAGCGCATGCTTCCGTACTGGGAGAACAACATCAAGGCCGACCTGTCGGCAGGCAAGACCGTCATGGTCACTGCCCACGGCAACTCCCTGCGTGCGCTGGTCAAGCATCTGGATGGCATCAGCGATGAAGACATCGCCGGCCTGAACATCCCGACCGGCATCCCGCTGGTCTATGAACTGGATGACAACTTCCAGCCAATCACCAAGGGGGGAACCTACTTGGATCCAGAGGCCGCGGCCGACGCCATCAAGGCCGTCGCCAACCAAGGTCGCAAGTAGGATACGCTTTTCGGCGGCTTCGCGGTCACCGGCCTTGGGCCGGTGACCGCGAAGCCGCCATCTGCTTATTAAGGCCGGAACAATGCCAGGTATCCGGCTGTGAGCGAAACAACTGCGCACGATTGTATTTTTGGCATTAGTATGCTGTAATCTCCTATTTCGAATAGGCTCAATGGCTCACGTTAGGAATGCAATTCGTGGCAACTGATTACGATGAAGTCCGCCCAGACGTTGCTGAGGCACGCAAGGCTTCTCTGGATGCGGTGAAGTCCGCTAACGCACCGGATGCCAAGTCGGTGGTGCGCGAGCTCGACGAGGCCGATCACACCGATGGCATGGATCTGCCAGGCGCGGATCTCTCCAACGAGGAATTGACTGTTACGGTCATTCCGCAGAAAGACGACGAGTTCATTTGCGGCTCGTGCTTCTTGATTCGCCACCGTTCGCAGCTGGTGCGCGAAGAAGGCAACGTAGGCTTCTGCGTCGAGTGCGAAGGCTAGAAACCCGCTAGACGCTGGCGCCATTCGTGCGCCGAAAACCGGCAGAGGGTAGCCCACCGAGCGGTGGGCCGCCCTCTGCCCATTTAACGAGCTGGAATCCTTGGCTGGGCCAGCTTCCTCATCGGGGCCCAACTAGGACGCACAGCGTGCTCTCCGGAGCGCCCAGCCGGATGCCCCGGTCTGCGTTCAAAGAAAATTGAAGAACAAAAATGGCGCCTGCCATCCGGTGGTACCGGATGGCAGGCGCCATGGCCATGCAATCGCGCCGATGCTCCGAGAAGCTAGATTTCGGTTGGATCCCATTCGCCGGTCACCAGGTAGGTGACCTTGCGGGCTACGGACACGCCGTGATCGCCGAAGCGCTCGAGGTAGCGGCTGGTCAGCGACACATCCACGGTGGTTGGCGCGTTGGCGTCCCAGTCCTCGGCAGCGACCTGGGTGAAGACGCTGGAGTGCAAACGATCCAGTTCGTGGTTCAGTTCGATGATTTCCGTGGCGATCTTCAAATCGCGGGTGTCCAGCAGGCGCGCGACGGCCTTGGCGATGTCGATATCGATCTTTGCCATCTGGGCAAAGGTGTCGGAAATCTTGGCCGGGATCGCCGGGTTGGGGAAACGCAGACGAGTCAGCTGCGCCAGATGGCGGGCCAAATCGCCCATGCGCTCCAGCGAAGCGCTCATGCGCAGCGAACCGACAATCATGCGCAGGTCGCTGGCTACCGGCCCCTGCAGGGCCAAGGTGTCTATGGCCCGTTCGTCGAGCTGGTTCTGCAGGAAGTCGATCTTCGCGTCAGCCGCAATGACTTCCTGTGCCAGATCGACGTCCACGTTGGCTAGCGATTCCCAAGCGCGGTCCATTGCGGTTGCTACCTGGTTGGCCATCTCAATGAGTTCTTCGCCAATTTGCTGCAGGTCTGCCTGAAATACCTTACGCACAGCAGTTCCTTTCGAGTGTTCGGTATCCATGCCGGATGGTGGACTGCCGTGGCAGCCACCCGCCACGAGACAGTTTTGTGGCATGGTGGAGGGTCTTGCTCCAGCTTGTCAGCGGGTGATTAACGAATATGCCACGAAAAGTGAACGTTTGGTGAACAGCGCGCCGAAATCGACTAAAACACGTCATTTAGGGCTGGAGCCGCTTACAGGTGAAGCTAGTCTAAAGATGTGAACGAAGTGATCTCGACTCTTATAGCCGGCGTCCTCGGCCTGGCTCTGGGGATCGTTGGCGTCATCGCCTTCCGGCTCTCCCAGGCCCGCTCTTCGAAGCTGCCGCAAGTCGACGAGCCAGTGCTCCCCGAGGGGGCGGCCGCCGTCCTGTCGGTTATCGGGCGAGCCTTCGTGATCCTCGACGACGTTGACGGAGTGGTCCGGGCCAACCCTGCCTCCTATGCCTACGGGCTGGTGCGCGGGCACACGCTGGTCCACAACGAGCTGCTCTCGCTGGTGCGCCAGGTGCGCGCCGATGGCGTGATCGCCGAAAGCCAGTACGAGCTGCAGCGCTCCACGCTTGGCGCCGGGCAGCTGATTGTCCACGTGCGCGTCGCTCCGCTGGGAGACGAATACATCCTTCTGCTCGCCGACGACCGCACCGAAATCACCCGAACCGAAGCGATGCGCAACGATTTCGTGGCCAACGTTTCCCACGAGCTGAAGACCCCGGTCGGCGCCATCGGCCTGCTGGCCGAAGCCATCACCGAAGCCGCCGACGACCCGAAGGCGGTGCGCCGCTTCTCCACCCGGATGGACAAGGAATCGAGGCGCCTGGCGGCCCTGGTGCAGGACATCATCGAACTCTCCCGGCTGCAGGCATCCGATGCGATCGTGCAGGGCCAGGAAGTGAATATCGACAGCGTCGTGGCAGAAGCCGTGGACCGCAGCCACCTGATTGCCGAGGAAAAGGGCATCACCATTACTGTGGGCGGCCATCTCGAAGAGCCGATCCTGGGCGACGCGGACCTGCTGATGACCGCCGTTCGCAACCTGATCGACAATGCCATCCGCTATTCGCCGGAGCACACCACGGTCGGCGTCGGGATCCGCCAGCGCGATGGCTACGCCCAGATTTCGGTGACCGACCAGGGACCGGGCATCTCGCCCGAGGATCAGGAGCGCGTGTTCGAGCGCTTCTACCGCGTGGACTCCGCACGCTCGCGGCAGACCGGCGGCACCGGGCTGGGGCTGAGCATCGTCAAGCACGTGCTGGCCAACCACGGCGGCGAAGTGTCGCTGTGGTCGCAGCCCGGCCACGGATCAACATTTACCCTAAGACTTCCCCTAGCGGACGAAGAACCGGCGACCAGCAATGCGCTTGCCGGCCAGACGATGAAGGAACGAACGATCGAGGCGAGTGCGTCCGATCGTGAAGGAGGACGCCGATGACCCGCATATTGATCGTTGAGGACGAGGAGTCGCTCTCCGACCCGTTGTCCTTCCTGCTGGAACGCGAAGGCTTCGAAGTGCGGATCGCCGACGACGGCCTGAAGGCAGTCAGCGAGTTCGAACGCCATGGCGCAGACCTGGTGCTGCTGGACCTGATGCTTCCGGGTCAGCCGGGCACCGAGGTGATCCGCCAGATCCGCCTGAACAGCCAGGTCCCGGTCATCATGCTCACGGCGAAGGACTCGGAGATCGACAAGGTGGTGGGCCTGGAACTCGGCGCCGACGACTACGTCACCAAGCCGTATTCCTCCCGCGAATTGCTGGCCCGCATCCGCGCCGTGCTGCGCCGCCAGGGCGAGGGCGAGGAGCTGATCAGCAACGTGGTCACCGCTGGTCCGGTGCGCATGGACGTGGAACGCCATGTGGTTTCGGTCGACAACACCGAGGTGTCCATGCCGCTGAAGGAATTCGAACTGCTGGAAATGCTGCTGCGCAATGCCGGACGCGTGCTCACCCGCGGGCAGCTGATCGATCGCGTCTGGGGCAGCGACTATGTGGGCGACACCAAGACCTTGGATGTGCACGTCAAGCGCCTGCGTTCCAAGATCGAGGTCGACCCGGCAGTCCCCGAACGCCTGGTGACTGTGCGCGGACTGGGCTACAAGTTCGTGGTCTAGGGCCTAATAGCCCGGATACGGCAGCAGCCCCGGACAGAATCAGTGATTCTGTCCGGGGCTGCTGTTTCGGCTTGCGGAGCTTAGTGGCCCGAAGTCGATTGGGTCTCTTCCGGGGTCAGGTGCTCGGTGACCGACGCATCGGCACCGCCCGGGACGAAGTCGCGGTATTCGGCAAGGGTGCCATCGACTACTGGAACGCTGAATTCCACGTTCTCGCCGGCGACGGTGAAGACCGAAGATGCGTGCTGGCCAGCAGGGATGCCCAAGTTCTTGATGATCTGCTCGTTCTTGTCATCTTCAAGCTTGATAGTGCCATCGGCAGGAACCTGGATGGAGACAGGTGCAGTGTTCTCGGCCTTGACCGACAGGGTCAGCGCGGAATCGCCGGCGTTGACTACGGAGCCGATCAGGCGGGCTTCAGTGTCGTCGCTGTTGGTGACGAACATCAGGTTGCGAACCTTGGCGTCTGCGACATCGACGTTGATGCCATCGCTGGCGGCGTAGTCCATGTTGGTGGCCTGCTCGTTGATGGCGCCACAGCTGGTGACACCGAATGCCAGGGCAGCCACAGCGAGGGACGCGGCGATGCGACGTCCAGCGGTCATGCGTGCGGTGATCACGACACTAACTCCTCGGTGAGAATAATGAGTTGCTTCGGGTTCGTGGCCGGTTGAATCGGCTGCACCTGGGGCAGGGGCAGCCGCGAAAAGGACCACGATTACCTCTAAGCCTAGCTGTTTTTCACGCAAAGACGCGATTTAGCGACGTGCAACACACGCTTTTCGACAAGTTGTAGACAACCGTTTCTGGGAAGGGGGTGGTGTGCAATCGACTGCCCTACCTTCTTCATAGCATGTTTCTCTTGCAAGTGGAAGAGGCAATTCCGCATGAATTCGCGGTTATATGGGGCACAGTCGCGAGGCCATGAATAGCAAACATGGTAGACTAGGACGTGGGAAAGGGGTTTATCCACATGGTTTTTGAGGTTGGCGAGACTGTTGTCTACCCGCACCACGGTGCCGCAATGATCGAAGAGATCAAGATGCGCAAGATCAAGGGCGAAGAGAAAATGTATCTCAAGCTCAAGGTGGCTCAGGGCGACCTGACCATCGAGGTTCCAGCCGAGAACGTTGATCTTGTTGGCGTACGTGACGTGGTAGGTCAGGAAGGCTTGGACCATGTGTTCGACGTCCTTCGTGCTGAATTTACCGAAGAGCCGACCAACTGGTCGCGCCGCTACAAGGCAAATGTCGAGAAGCTCGCTTCCGGCGATGTCATCAAGGTTGCAGAAGTAGTTCGCGACCTGTGGCGCCGAGAAAACGACCGTGGTCTGTCGGCAGGCGAAAAGCGCATGCTGGCCAAGGCTCGCCAGGTATTGATCAGTGAATTGGCCTTGGCCAAGGATCTGGACGAGGCCAAGGCGGAAGGCCTCTTGGACGAGGTTCTGGCTTCGGCCTAACCCAGTACCGGTAACGCATCGCCGTGAAACGCTCCCAAGCGTTTCACGGCTTTTGGCGTTAAAGCATCCGAATCAGGATGACGCGGCACGATAAGCTGGGCGCTGTGAAGCAAAGCGAAGCGCAAAATTCAAGCCTGATCCTCGTGGCCGGCGGAATGGGAACCCGCCTCGGCGCAGGAATTCCCAAGGCGATGGTTCAGGTGGCAGGGAAGTCCCTGGCAGAACATGCAGTGGACCGGATCCTCGGGGTTGAGCAGATCACCGAAATCATTGTGGTGACCCCGCCGAAGGACGAGCGACTGGCCGCGGCCATGGCCCAATACGGGGAACGGGTCCGCACCGTGCCCGGTGGCGCAAGCCGCGCCGCATCGGTTCGCGCAGGACTAGCCGTCGCCAGTTCCGAGGCCGCGAATATCCTGGTCCATGACGCAGCCCGCGCTTTCGCCCCGGCCGAGCTGCATGAAAGGGTGCTGGTCGCCCTCGCCGATGAGCAGTGCAACGCGGTGATTCCGGCATTGGATGTCACCGACACCATCTGCGTGGTTCAGCCCGATGCCTCCGGCGAGCAGGAGATCATCAAGGAAACCCCGGCGCGTTCCACCCTGCGCGCGGTGCAGACCCCGCAGGGCTTTGACGCGGCACTGCTGCGCGCGGCCCACGCCCGGCTGGATTCCTGCACCGAAGCCGAACTGGAGCTGGTCACCGATGACGCGTCGATCGTGCGGGCTTTCGGCGCCGAAGTCCAGGTGCTGCCCGGATCTCAGCAAGCACTGAAGATCACCTACCCCGAAGACCTCGACGCCGCCGGCAAGCTCGCGGCAAGCCGCCCAGCCAGCAACCCCAGTGCAAAGGAAGAAGCCATGATCCTGCCACGAGTCGGCAACGGCATCGATGTCCACGCGGTCAGCGACGACCCGGCCCGCGAAATGTGGCTGGCAGGACTGCACTTCCCGGAGGACATCGGGCTGTCCGGCCACTCCGATGGCGACGCGGTAGCGCACGCTGCCTGCGATGCGCTGTTCTCCGCAGCGGGCATTGGCGATCTGGGCACGCACTTCGGGGTGGACCGCCCGGAATTCGCCGGTGCCAGCGGTGTGAGCCTGATTGCAGAAGCCGCCCGCCTGGTGCGCGAGGCAGGATTCGAGATCGGCAACGTCTCTGTGCAGTTCGTTGGCCGCCGCCCGCGCTTCGCCGCGCGCCGCGAGGAGGCCAACGCGGTGCTCAGCGAGGCGATCGGCGCCCCAGTCAGCGTCATTGCGACTACCAGCGACGGGCTGGGGTACGAGGGGGAGGGCAAGGGCGTGACCGCCTATGCCACCGCACTGGTCTATCCGGTTTCGCATTAGGCCCGTCGGCGCTGCCGCGGGGCATCGCGCATCGAGAGCGTCACAAGTGAAGCACAAAGCGTGCATCCATCGGATAACCTTAAAGGCGTGAGCCTGCGATTCTATGACACCAAAACAGCATCCGTACGCGACTTCCAGCCACTGGCGGAAGGCGAAGTGAAGCTGTACTACTGCGGCGCCACCGTGCAGGGCATGCCGCACGTGGGCCATGTTCGCAGTGCCATTGTCTTCGACATCCTGGTGCGCTGGCTCGAATACCGCGGCTTCGCCGTCACGACGGTCCGCAACGTCACCGACATCGATGACAAGATCCTGGAAAAGTCGGCGAACTCCTTCGCCGCGGACTTCGAAGCCGATGCCCATTACAAGCCGCGCGAAGAATGGTTCGCCCTGGCGTACCGCTTCGAGCAGGAATTCTCGCTTGCCTACGAGGCGCTGGGCGTGCGCAGGCCGACCTATGAGCCGCGCGCGACCGGGCACATCACCGAAATGCATGAGCTGATTGAGCAGCTCATCGATCGCGGCCACGCCTACCCGGCAGCCGACGGCTCCGGAGATGTCTACTTCGACGTGCGCTCCTACGAGCAGTACGGCGCGTTGACCCGCCAGAAGGTCGACGACATGCAGGATGCGCCGGATTCGGATCCGCGCGGCAAGAAGGACCCACGCGACTTCGCGCTGTGGAAGGGGCACAAGGACACCGATCCGCTGACCGCTTCCTGGCCGAGCCCCTGGGGACGCGGCCGCCCAGGCTGGCACCTCGAGTGCTCGGCGATGGCCGGCAAGTACCTGGGCAGCGCATTCGACATCCACGGCGGCGGACTGGATCTGCGCTTCCCGCACCACGAGAACGAGATGGCCCAGTCCAATGCTGCAGGCCACGGCTTCGCCAACTACTGGATGCACAACGGCATGGTCACCTACGAGGGTGAGAAGATGTCCAAGTCCATCGGCAACACCATCTCTCCGGAAGAAATGCTCGCACTGGCCGATGCCCGCGTGGTGCGCTACTTCCTGGGCCAGGCGCACTACCGTTCGATGCTCGACTACCGTCCGGACTCGCTGACCGAGGCCGGGGCAGCGGTGGATCGCGTCGACACTTTCATCTCCAATGCGCGCTACCGATTGGGTGCCGCCGCCGAGGCCATCGCCGCCACGGAGGTGCCAGAAGCCTTCGGCACCGCGATGGATGATGACCTGAACGTTCCCATGGCGCTGGCCGCACTGCATGAAACCGTTCGGCTCGGCAATGCTTCCCTGGACCAGCGTGATGACGCTGCCGCCGCCAAGGCCCTGGGCCAGGTCCTGGCCATGACCCAGGTGCTGGGCCTGGATGATGCCGGCAGCAATGAAGAGTCTGATTCTTCCGCAGAGCACGAGGTCCTGGACCAGCTGATCCAGGCGCAGCTGGCCGAACGCGCTGAAGCGCGGGCGGCCAAGGACTGGGCACGCTCCGATGCGATCCGCGATGCGCTGGCATCCGCCGGAATTACCGTGGTGGATTCGGCCGATGGCGCCCGCTGGACTCTGGACAACTAGTCGCGAATCAACGCGACGCCAACGAACTCAAAAACCAAAGGACAATTACCAATGAGCAAAAAGGGCCCAACCAAGGGTAGTGGTGGCAAGGGACGTCGATCCCTCGAGGGCAAGGGCCCGACCCCCAAGGCGGAGGACCGCCCGTACCACAAGGCGTACCGTGCCAAGCAACTTGCCGAGCGCTCGGCTGCCAAGCGCAGCACCGGCCGCCGCACCGAACGCATCAAGGTCAACGCCGAATTCGTCACCGGACGCAACTCCGTCGTGGAGGCGCTGCGCGCCGGCATCCCTGCCAAGGCGCTGCATGTTGCCATCCGCATCGACGTCGATGACCGCGTCCGCGAATCCCTGAAGCTGGCTGCCGAGCTGGGCATCCCGCTGATGGAAGCATCCAAGCCTGAGCTGGACCGCATGACCGATGACGCGATCCACCAGGGCCTGGCCCTGCAGATCCCGCCATACGAGTACAAGGACGCAGTCCAGCTGGCTACCAAGACCATCAAGGACTTCGACAAGGGCTACACCAAGACCCAGCCGCTGTTCTTGGCACTGGATGGCATCACCGACCCGCGTAACCTGGGCGCGATTGTCCGTTCGGCATCGGCCTTCGGCGCAGACGGCGTGATCATTCCAGAACGCCGCAGCGTCGGGATGACCGCCTCGGCATGGAAGACCAGCGCCGGTGCAGCGGTCCGCGTACCTGTTGCCAAGTGCAGCAACCTGACCAGCGCGCTGAAGGAAATCAAGGCTGCCGGCATCTTCGTGATCGGCCTCGACGCCGGTGGCGATATGCAGCTGCCGAACTTCGAATTGGCAACCGGCCCGCTGTGCATCGTGGTTGGTTCCGAGGGCAAGGGCCTGTCCCGTCTGGTTCGCGAAAACTGCGACGCCATCGTTTCGATTCCAATCGACTCTGCAATGGAATCGCTGAACGCTTCGATGGCTGTCGGCATCTCGCTCTACGAGGTATCGCGTTTGCGTGCCGAGAAGGCGAAGTAGCTTCCAAGCACCATAAGTGGGCCATAACTTGCCAAGGCAAGTTATGGCCCACTGTCGTTAAGGTGATCCGCTTCATAACAACAAATTTCCGTTGTTTTCAGCTGTTATTCATCTTGGAGCGCGCAGAATCCGCATGATTCCGGGCGTTCTGGGCGGCAGTTTCCGGAAACTGGCCGATTTTGCTTCGTGGTGGGATGCGTGTAGAGTTTTATCTCGCGCCGCTGATCCGGAGGGCCTGAAAAGGCGAGTCGGAAACAGCGGGGTGAACCAGCCTGAAACGCCGAGTTGACAATGGTCAACGCGGTGGTAAGCTGGAAAAGTTGCTCCGGAGCGAAGCAGTGGCCACCAAGAGTGGCTGGTGTGTTGTCGAGAGTGTTTGTTGTTTGAGAACTCAATAGTGTGCCAAGTTTGTTGATACCGAATATTTTTATTTGGTGAATACATAACATTTGCTTGAGGCATTGCACCCCCGTGCAGTGTTCTTGAGTGTTTTATTATTCGCCAGGACTTCATCGGCTTCGCCCTTCTTTTCCAAGGGGTTGCTGGTGGCTTTTTATTTTTTTATGGAGAGTTTGATCCTGGCTCAGGATGAACGCTGGCGGCGTGCTTAACACATGCAAGTCGAACGATGAAGCCCAGCTTGCTGGGTGGATTAGTGGCGAACGGGTGAGTAACACGTGAGTAACCTGCCCCCGACTCTGGGATAAGCCCGGGAAACTGGGTCTAATACCGGATATGACCATGGAACGCATGTTTTGTGGTGGAAAGATTTATCGGTGGGGGATGGACTCGCGGCCTATCAGCTTGTTGGTGAGGTAATGGCTCACCAAGGCGACGACGGGTAGCCGGCCTGAGAGGGTGACCGGCCACACTGGGACTGAGACACGGCCCAGACTCCTACGGGAGGCAGCAGTGGGGAATATTGCACAATGGGCGAAAGCCTGATGCAGCGACGCCGCGTGAGGGATGACGGCCTTCGGGTTGTAAACCTCTTTCAGTAGGGAAGAAGCGAAAGTGACGGTACCTGCAGAAGAAGCGCCGGCTAACTACGTGCCAGCAGCCGCGGTAATACGTAGGGCGCAAGCGTTATCCGGATTTATTGGGCGTAAAGAGCTCGTAGGCGGTTTGTCGCGTCTGCCGTGAAAGTCCGAGGCTCAACCTCGGATCTGCGGTGGGTACGGGCAGACTAGAGTGATGTAGGGGAGACTGGAATTCCTGGTGTAGCGGTGAAATGCGCAGATATCAGGAGGAACACCGATGGCGAAGGCAGGTCTCTGGGCATTTACTGACGCTGAGGAGCGAAAGCATGGGGAGCGAACAGGATTAGATACCCTGGTAGTCCATGCCGTAAACGTTGGGCACTAGGTGTGGGGGACATTCCACGTTTTCCGCGCCGTAGCTAACGCATTAAGTGCCCCGCCTGGGGAGTACGGCCGCAAGGCTAAAACTCAAAGGAATTGACGGGGGCCCGCACAAGCGGCGGAGCATGCGGATTAATTCGATGCAACGCGAAGAACCTTACCAAGGCTTGACATGTGCCAGACCGCTCCAGAGATGGGGTTTCCCTTCGGGGCTGGTTCACAGGTGGTGCATGGTTGTCGTCAGCTCGTGTCGTGAGATGTTGGGTTAAGTCCCGCAACGAGCGCAACCCTCGTTCCATGTTGCCAGCACGTAGTGGTGGGGACTCATGGGAGACTGCCGGGGTCAACTCGGAGGAAGGTGGGGATGACGTCAAATCATCATGCCCCTTATGTCTTGGGCTTCACGCATGCTACAATGGCCGGTACAATGGGTTGCGATACTGTGAGGTGGAGCTAATCCCTAAAAGCCGGTCTCAGTTCGGATTGGGGTCTGCAACTCGACCCCATGAAGTCGGAGTCGCTAGTAATCGCAGATCAGCAACGCTGCGGTGAATACGTTCCCGGGCCTTGTACACACCGCCCGTCAAGTCACGAAAGTTGGTAACACCCGAAGCCGATGGCCTAACCACCTTGTGTGGGGGGAGTCGTCGAAGGTGGGACTGGCGATTGGGACTAAGTCGTAACAAGGTAGCCGTACCGGAAGGTGCGGCTGGATCACCTCCTTTCTAAGGAGCTAACCATTATTGGTTGCCCATGCTGGACACGAGTGTTGTCCGGGTGGGTTGCTCATGGGTGGAATATCAATGGACTCAATACTGGAAAACGTGCTGGCTGATGCTGGTGCGGGGTATTGGCTGTGGCTGCGTGGTGCTTGGGCATCTGCTAGTACGCATTGCAGGGGGTTTTCTTCTTGCGGTGCTGGAATGCGGTGTGTGGGTGTTGTGTGGTTTGTATGGTTTGGCATGCTGTTGGGTTTTGAGGCAACAAGCCTCCTTTCCTGGTGAATGGTTGCCGGGGTTCTTCCTGTGGGGAGGGTCCTGGTGGTGTTCGCTTGGGTGAGGGGTTCTTGGTGTTTCGGTGTTTGTCCTGTGTTTGCTGCAAGGATGTCCTGTTGGATTGATGCTGGCCTTTGGTTGGTGTTGGTTTTGGGGTGTTGTTGCGGGGGTGCGGGGTTGTTGTTTGGGAACTGTATAGTGAACGCGAGCATCTTGCAGATGAGATGAGCTGGGTAGTCCTTTTCCTGGGATTGCCTGGTGTTGGAGTCTTGTCTGCGTGATTTTGTTAGATTGTTTTATTGCTCAATTCTGAGACTTTGATTTGTGTTGAAGTTTTTAAGGGCGCACGGTGGATGCCTTGGCATCAAGAGCCGATGAAGGACGTGGGAATCTGCGATAAGCCTGGTGGAGTCGATAACCGGACGTTGAGACCAGGATTTCCGAATGGGGGAACCCCGCACCATGTTATGTGGTGTGACCTGCAGCTGAATGTATAGGCTGTGTGGAGGGAACGCGGGGAAGTGAAACATCTCAGTACCCGCAGGAAGAGAAAACAACAGTGATTCCGTTAGTAGTGGCGAGCGAACGCGGATGGGGCTAAACCGGTTGGTGTGTGATAGCGGATAGGCGTTGCATCACCGGGGTTGTGGGGTTGACATGTACCAGCGCTATCTTGCTGGTGGGATGAGGTGCAGGCGTATAGGTGAATCGGTTGGAATGCCGGACCAGAGAGGGTGATAGTCCCGTAGGTGTAATGCGTGTCTGCCGTTCTAGTGTTGATACCCGAGTAGCACGGGGCCCGTGAAACCTTGTGTGAATCTGCCAGGACCACCTGGTAAGCCTGAATACTACTTGATGACCGATAGTGAATCAGTACCGTGAGGGAATGGTGAAAAGTACCCCGGGAGGGGAGTGAAATAGTACCTGAAACCGTGCGCTTACAATCCGTTAGAGCCTGGGACTTGTTCCTGGGTGATGGCGTGCCTTTTGAAGAATGAGCCTGCGAGTTAGTGTTACGTCGCGAGGTTAACCCGTGTGGGGAAGCCGTAGCGAAAGCGAGTCTGAATAGGGCGTTTGAGTGGCGTGATCTAGACCCGAAGCGAAGTGATCTACCCATGGCCAGGTTGAAGCGCGTGTAAGAGCGTGTGGAGGACCGAACCCACTTCAGTTGAAAATGGAGGGGATGAGCTGTGGGTAGGGGTGAAAGGCCAATCAAACTTCGTGATAGCTGGTTCTCCCCGAAATGCATTTAGGTGCAGCGTTGCGTGTTTCTTGCTGGAGGTAGAGCTACTGGATAGGCGATGGGCCCTACAAGGTTACTGACCTTAGCCAAACTCCGAATGCCGGCAAGTGAGAGCGCAGCAGTGAGACTGTGGGGGATAAGCTTCATAGTCGAGAGGGAAACAGCCCAGAACGCCAACTAAGGCCCCTAAGCGTGTGCTAAGTGGAAAAGGATGTGGAGTTGCTGTGACAACCAGGAGGTTGGCTTAGAAGCAGCCACCCTTGAAAGAGTGCGTAATAGCTCACTGGTCAAGTGATTCCGCGCCGATAATGTAGCGGGGCTCAAGCACACCGCCGAAGTTGCGTCATTCAAGTATTAGCCTGGTTTCGATTGGGTGCTTGGATGGGTAGGGGAGCGTCGTGTGGACGGTGAAGTCGCGGTGGAAACCAGCGGTGGAGGCCACACGAGTGAGAATGCAGGCATGAGTAGCGAATGACGGGTGAGAAACCCGTCCGCCGAATGATCAAGGGTTCCAGGGTTAAGCTAATCTGCCCTGGGTTAGTCGGGACCTAAGGCGAGGCCGACAGGCGTAGTCGATGGACAACGGGTTGATATTCCCGTACCGGCGAAGGACCGCCCATACCAAGCTGTGGATGCTAACCATGACGGATCATGGCTGTTGCGGCCTTCGGGTTGCTGGTTGTGTGATGTGGTGGGAACCGATGCAGTGAGGTCAGCGTATTAACAGGTGTGACGCAGGAAGGTAGCCGAGCCAGGCAATGGAATTGACCTGGTCCAAGGGTGTAGGAAGAGTGGTTGGCAAATCCGCCGCTCATATGTTCTGAGACCTGATAGGCGCCCCGTTTATGGGGTGATTCGGTGATCCTATGCTGCCTAGAAAAGCATCGGCGCGAGGTCCCAGTCCGCCCGTACCCCAAACCGACACAGGTGATCAGGTAGAGAATACTAAGGCGATCGAGAGAATCATGGTTAAGGAACTCGGCAAAATGCCCCCGTAACTTCGGAAGAAGGGGGGCCTGCCCCGTGATGGAGACGTGCTCTCCGGAGGCGGGTGTGGGCCGCAGAGACCAGGGGGAAGCGACTGTTTACTAAAAACACAGGTCCGTGCGAAGTCGCAAGACGATGTATACGGACTGACTCCTGCCCGGTGCTGGAAGGTTAAGAGGACTGGTTAGCCCTTGTGGCGAAGCTGAGAATTTAAGCCCCAGTAAACGGCGGTGGTAACTATAACCATCCTAAGGTAGCGAAATTCCTTGTCGGGTAAGTTCCGACCTGCACGAATGGAGTAACGACTTCCCCGCTGTCTCAACCATGAACTCGGCGAAATTGCAGTACGAGTAAAGATGCTCGTTACGCGCAGCAGGACGGAAAGACCCCGAGACCTTTACTATAGTTTGGTATTGGTGTTCGGTGCAGCTTGTGTAGGATAGGTGGGAGACTGTGAAGCTTGGACGCTAGTTCAGGTGGAGTCATCGTTGAAATACCACTCTGGCTGTACCGGTCACCTAACTTCGGACCATGATCTGGTTCAGGGACAGTGCCTGATGGGTAGTTTAACTGGGGCGGTTGCCTCCTAAAATGTAACGGAGGCGCCCAAAGGTTCCCTCAGCCTGGTTGGCAATCAGGTGTCGAGTGTAAGTGCACAAGGGAGCTTGACTGTGAGAGTGACAGCTCGAGCAGGGACGAAAGTCGGGACTAGTGATCCGGCGGCACCTCGTGGAAGGGCCGTCGCTCAACGGATAAAAGGTACCTCGGGGATAACAGGCTGATCTTGCCCAAGAGTCCATATCGACGGCATGGTTTGGCACCTCGATGTCGGCTCGTCGCATCCTGGGGCTGGAGTAGGTCCCAAGGGTTGGGCTGTTCGCCCATTAAAGCGGTACGCGAGCTGGGTTTAGAACGTCGTGAGACAGTTCGGTCCCTATCCGCTGCGCGCGTTGGAAATTTGAGAAGGGCTGTCCTTAGTACGAGAGGACCGGGACGGACGAACCTCTGGTGTGTCAGTTGTACTGCCAAGTGCATCGCTGATTAGCTACGTTTGGAAGGGATAACCGCTGAAAGCATCTAAGCGGGAAGCCTGCTTCGAGATGAGATTTCCATGCACCATTGTGTGTGAGAGGCCCCCAGCTAGACCACTGGGTTGATAGGCAGGATGTGGAAGCAAGAACTGAAGACTTGTGCAGCTGACCTGTACTAATAGGCCGATGACTTACAACACACAATAAAACAATGATTTGAACTGATGATTTCAATGCTGTTCGCGTTCACTATACGGTTACGAGACAACAACCTCAAACCGAGAATACTTGGCTTTGTGCGTGCTTTGCTGCATGCCACCGAAGGCAACACCAAACCGTAGGGTTTGTGTGCTTCGTGATTGTTACGGCGGTCATAGCGTGGGGGAAACGCCCGGTCCCATACCGAACCCGGAAGCTAAGGCCCATTGCGCCGATGGTACTGCACTCGTGAGGGTGTGGGAGAGTAGGTCACCGCCGGACTTAACCTAAATAATGGGTTTGAGGCTCTAACCAGTGATGGTTGGAGCCTCACCTGTTTAACCCGTGGAGGGCTTGGGGGTCAGGCATGAGTGCTTGGCCTGTTTTTGTTTAAGGGGATTCGGTCGCTGGCCGCTGCCGCGGCCCGCAATGGATCAGGCCGGCATTGGGTTGCGGTGCCAGCTGTGATGACTGGCAACCTTAAAGGATTGAACTTCAACTTAGTCCGATAGCCGATGTTCGAGTGCAACCGGGTATGGAGCAGAGGATTGTTTTCTAGTTTCAATTGTTTCCACTGACGGGTGGTTGCCAGGCATGAGACGGTGTCATAGCCAATTGAAAACTGCCCGCGCCAAGCTAAAACGCTCCCCTACTCTCAACTTTGTTATCCTGCTTGACGCTATCGATTAGCTCCGTCCAGTTCTTCGCCGAGTTCGATCGCCCGGCGAAATAACACTGCTAGATCGAGGCATGTCGAGCAGTGCAGGACGCGACGTCCAAGCAAAAGTAGCAGCCACGTTGAGTCACGTGACTCTCGACTGAGCGCCAGCGTCATTGGCTGTTTTGACCTGTTCTCAAGTCCACGAGCAATCACTTAGTTCGGTTTTTCCGACGACTGGGCACCGAATCCGCAATTGCGAGGCTTCTCACCTCTTTTTACGAAAGCACTGATATGGGCGCACAGCAGAAGCCTCGGCCTCCAATAGATCGCCTGTGGTCCACAGATGCGTGTTCCTGCTGTCAGTTTTCCGGAGTGCACCACTTTGTCGGTTGGCTAGTTCAGGAGACTGCGGCAGCAATGCGCACGGAGCCAGACTAGATAAACATTTCCATGCCAGCTCTAGTGGGCGAAGCTCCAAGAGGCTTATCATGACGATTCATTAAAGCCCTTGAAAGAATTGCAGTCCGGTATCTCAGCTTCAAATTATCACTAGTCTGAGGATCCGGACTCTCTTGACCATTTCGCTGATACGACATGCTTGTGACTGCCATTACATAGGTGGCGGGGGTTGAAGCGCACCAGCAAAGGTGAGTAGGAGCCCACTGAGCATATAGGAATCTCGGAGGAGCAATATGCGAACTAGCCAGACAAGCCAAAACTTGAAATGCGGCTTGAGTACACGGCATATCAGATTTATCGCCCTAGGGCCTGCCATCAGCACTGGCTTATTCTACGGTTCTGCAAGCGCCATTCAAATGGCTGGTCCAGCCGTGCTGCTGGCCTACATACTCGGTGGCGCAGTGGTGTTCATGGTGATGCGTGCGTTGGGAGAAATGGCCGTCCGCAATCCGACCTCCGGCTCATTCGGCAACTATGCCACTGAATTTGTCGGCCGTTTCGCTGGCTTCGCCACAGGGTGGACTTACACCTTCGAAATGTTTCTGGTGGCTCTGGCAGATGTGACAGCTTTTGGCGTGTATATGGGCTTCTGGTTCCCTAACGTTGAACGATGGATCTGGATCTTGGCGGTTGTTTTCTTCATCGCTGCCGTGAACCTGCTTTCGGTCAAAGTCTTCGGGGAACTGGAGTTCTGGTTCTCGCTGGTCAAGGTCGTCGCCATCGTTGGAATGATCGCCGGTGGAGTTCTCGTAATTGTCTTCGGTCTGGGAAATCAAAGCGAAGGCGCTGCTGGTCTATCCAATCTCTTCGCTAACGAGGGTTTCATGCCGCACGGCATTTGGTGAGTTATCGCCTCGCTGACGATCGTCTTGTTTGCACTCAGTGGTACCGAGGTAATCGGCATTACTGCCGGCGAAGCACAAAACCCCCGAAAGGTCATACCGCAGGCGATCAACTCTGTTCCAGTGCGCATCCTATTGTTCTACGTACTGACGCTCGGTGTCATCATGTGCATTCAGCCATGGAACACGATCGTTGGCAATGAGAGTCCATTCGTCTCGATCTTCTCCAGCATCGGTTTCTCGTCTGCAACGAACGTTCTGAATTTCATCGTCATCACAGGGGCACTTTCAGCAATCAACGCGGACATCTTCGGCGCAGGACGCATGATTCACGGCATGGTCAAGCAAGGCCAGGTACCCCAGGTGTTCACGAAGACCACGGCTAACGGTGTCCCATGGGTGATATCTTTATCGATGATCGGTGCGCTGCTTATCGGTGTCGTGCTGAACATATGGTTCGAAGACCAGATCTTCTTCCTGATCGCTGCATTGGCTACGTCCACGACCGTTGTCGTTTGGTCGATGATCTTGATCTCGCATATCCGGATGAAGCATCGGATAGACAGAGATGCTCTTGAACCATCAGCATTCCCAGTTCCGTTGTGGCCCGTGGGCAGCTACTTGGCGTTGGCCTTCATGATCTTTGTGATCATCCTTATTGGCATTATTCCGGAAACGCGCAGTGCGCGCTCATTACTGGTCTAATTTGGGTTGCAATCCTGGGCATAAGCTATCGGCTGTTCGTAAGAGTAAAGGCTAGTCCAGCTGAAACCCAAGCAACGAAGATGGAAGGGACCTCAGCAGCTGAACGGCGATAGCCTCAAAGAATGCTGGGGCCGTGACCTAGGCCTACTGCAAGGTGACCCGTAATGAGGGCACAAACAGCGCCGTGCACCGGACAGCTATTGCATAGGCAAGTCATCTAGTTCACCTTTGCCTGCCGTAAGCCTTAGTCTCAGGTAAATACCTGCAGACACCGACTCGTGGAGATGACGATGGCAACTACCCACGCTGAATTCCTAGATGCCTTAAGCGCAGCGTTACCGGACGAAGCCCTCGAAACATCGCGTGTGGTGCTTCGAGAAAACTCCAGGGACTTCGGGCAATTGTCGGGAAATCCCGTTGAACCGCTAGCCGTGGTTTTCGCCAGTTCCGTAGCGGATGTCCAACGAGTTCTACGCTTGGCCACTGAATACAAGGTGCCGGTGATTAGCCGCGGTGCCGGCACTGGTGTTTCCGGGGGCGTTCACGTGCTAGGCGATGCCATCGTGTTGAACCTGAGTAGAATGAATAGAGTTCTAGAAATCCGCCCGGAAGATGAAGTCGCTGTTGTTGAACCTGGCGTCATCAATCATCAGCTGAACGAAGCCGTTGCAGAATTCGGTCTCATGTATGCCCCGGATCCTGCGAGCTACAAGATGTCGACGATCGGTGGCAATATCGCTACCAATGCTGGTGGTTTGCGTTGCGCGAAATATGGCGTCACTCGTGAATCCGTCCTCTCACTAGACGTCGTATTGGCTGACGGCCGGCTAATCCGAGTTGGCAAGAACACGTTCAAGGGCGTCGCTGGCTATGATCCCGCTGCCCTATTCACAGGGTCCGAGGGCACATTGGGCGTCGTCGTTCGCGCAGTTGTTCGATTGCGCTATCTTCCAGTGGATGAAAGGGACATAACGCTATTGTTCCTCAGCTTGGAGGAGGCAGTCGAAGGCGTTCAATTGATTGCCAAAGCTAGAATCCAACCTGCCATTCTGGAACTGATCGATCACTCGACGTTGCTCATTCTCGATGAACAGTACTCAACGAATTACGCAGGCCTCGGCGGTGCCATGTTGCTGGCTCGACTAGATGGCTATGGCGCCGAGCGTGAAGAATCTGCTCTCCGTGAAGTTTTCGAAGAACGCAATGCACAGCTAAGCAATTCAGCGGATCCCAGAGCTACGAAGCTGATCGAAATGCGCCGAACCAGCCGCGGTGATACCAAAGATGATGCTTACCGCACTGGCGAAGATGTCGCCATTCCGAAAAGCAGAATGGTTGAATACGTGCACCGCGTTCAACAAGTGGCACGCGAAGAGAACGTCGACATGCGGATGATTTCGCATGTGGGCGATGGCAATCTGCACCCGACATTCTCTGTAGAACCAGAAGACGGTGTGGACCCCTTAGCCAGGCTAGACCGTGCGGTTGAGGCCTCAGTGCGCATTGCTTTGGAACTAGGCGGCACGATTACCGGTGAACACGGTGTCGGATTGATTAAAAAGGATTGGTTGCAATGGGAGCAATCAAGTGAAGTGGTCGAACTCCAACAGGAGATCAAACGTCTTCTGGATCCGTTGAATATCTTGAATCCCGGGAAAGCTATTTAAAGTAAGAACCTACGAGGGGCAGCCAATAAACTGGCGAGGCGAAACGCGCAGGCATGGCGGACTCTGAAAATAGTTCTGCACGGGTGTATAGTGAAAGGGTTGTAACCACGGGATATGGCGCAGCTTGGTAGCGCGCGTCGTTCGGGACGACGAGGTCGCAGGTTCAAATCCTGTTATCCCGACTTGCAGCAAAAAGGGGAACTACGGTTCCCCTTTTTTGCGTTAAGCCGCCCCAGCAACACCCGGTAAAACCTAAATAGCCTTCTGGGTTTTAGGGGGCAATTGGAAGGCTGTCCTGTAGCGAATGGCAGTTCCATAACAAGCGTTCCAGCAAACGAGCTGCAGATCACTCGAGGATATCGCCTCAGGATGTGCGATCTGAGATTTTTTTAGGTATAGTTATATCTCGTGCTAAGGCATTCAATGCGGATCAGTTTCGGCTGCTGAAGCAAACGAATACCAAGTCACATTGGGATATGGTGTAATTGGCAACACAACGGTTTCTGGTTCCGTCATTCTAGGTTCGAGTCCTGGTATCCCAGCGCTTCACCAAAGAAATTTGGTGAGCTGAAGATTTTCTTCAGCATACGGCCCCATCGTATAGCGGCCTAGTACTCTGCCCTCTCACGGCAGCAACACGGGTTCGAATCCCGTTGGGGTCACCAAAGCAAAAAATCGCGGAACTTATGTTCCGCGATTTTTTTATGCACGAAAACTATGGACGGATTCGAATTCGGCTTTAACTGGAGCTTCCCCAAACTAGGCATCCCTTCGACAAGGCCGGCTTGGTTTGCAGTTCTAAAGTGGATGACGGGACACTGGCCGTAGAGCCGTAGAGCCGTAGAGCCGTAGAGCCGTAGAGCCGTAGAGCCGTAGAGCCGTAGAGCCGTAGAGCCGTAGAGCCGTAGAGCCGTAGAGCCGTAGAGCCGTAGAGCCGTAGAGCCGTAGAGCCGTAGAGCCGTAGAGCCGTAGAGCCGTAGAGCCGTAGAGCCGTAGAGCCGTAGAGCCGTAGAGCCGTAGAGTCACCACTGCGTTTCAACGATCTCTTCATAGTTCCTACTGAAACCTGTCGTGATCGCCTGAGTCGTTGGCTCAATGGATGTACCAGTGAAATACGGACTGACGCAGATTGCGCGCAACACTGAAACGGCATCGAAGGTAGGCCGGCGCCTTCTTGGGTGTAGAACGACACGGTGTCCGTCTTGCCTCGTTGCGAATCATGAACTCCCGTTTTACGGCCTGCGGGACTAGTCCACTCCAGATCACCTGTGGCTAGGGCAACGGCCACCGTGGCGTCCAAGCGCCGTTCGACGCCTAACTTTTGATGACATTACTTTTGGCTACAAACGAATACAGCCCATCGAATTCTTCTGCATAGCGATTGCAGCTAGGGGATTTACCGTGGCGGCACTTTGGGTGTTTGGTCAAGGTTCTTGGAATCACGGGGTCGTATGTTTATCCCGCATGGACCAGGCGTTCACAGGCTGCACTGCTGGCATCCGTTTCGATGCTTTGCTTAGCATGGTCTTCGGATCCTGGGCATTGACGATTCTGCCATCCTGAGAATGTTCGCTATTCGTATGGAGATCCAGCAGACATCGAGGCGAGGGCCCTTAGATTCTCGAACCAAGCGAAAGACTCTTGGGGCGTGCCAATATGCCGCCGTGGAACATGCCCTCATAGTGTAACGACGATCACTGCAAAAAGCGTCGTATCGATTTGCGGAGCCCTGAGAACCTATGTATAGTTTTTATCTGTTGCCGGAACGGAAACACCACGGAATCTACCGAATGTTTACCCGGCAGCCAATCACTTTCCACTCAAGGTTTTCCACCGATTTTGATCGGATCAGGAAGTCTGGTAAGTTGGAAAAGTTGCTCCGGAGCGAAGCAGTGGCCATCAGAGGATGGCTGGTGTGGTGTCGAGAGTGTTTGTTGTTTGAGAACTCAATAGTGTGCCAAGTTTGTTGATACCGAATATTTTTATTTGGTGAATACATAACATTTGCTTGAGGCATTGCACCCCCGTGCAGTGTTCTTGAGTGTTTTATTATTCGCCAGGACTTCATCGGCTTCGCCCTTCTTTTCCAAGGGGTTGCTGGTGGCTTTTTATTTTTTATGGAGAGTTTGATCCTGGCTCAGGATGAACGCTGGCGGCGTGCTTAACACATGCAAGTCGAACGATGAAGCCCAGCTTGCTGGGTGGATTAGTGGCGAACGGGTGAGTAACACGTGAGTAACCTGCCCCCGACTCTGGGATAAGCCCGGGAAACTGGGTCTAATACCGGATATGACCATGGAACGCATGTTTTGTGGTGGAAAGATTTATCGGTGGGGGATGGACTCGCGGCCTATCAGCTTGTTGGTGAGGTAATGGCTCACCAAGGCGACGACGGGTAGCCGGCCTGAGAGGGTGACCGGCCACACTGGGACTGAGACACGGCCCAGACTCCTACGGGAGGCAGCAGTGGGGAATATTGCACAATGGGCGAAAGCCTGATGCAGCGACGCCGCGTGAGGGATGACGGCCTTCGGGTTGTAAACCTCTTTCAGTAGGGAAGAAGCGAAAGTGACGGTACCTGCAGAAGAAGCGCCGGCTAACTACGTGCCAGCAGCCGCGGTAATACGTAGGGCGCAAGCGTTATCCGGATTTATTGGGCGTAAAGAGCTCGTAGGCGGTTTGTCGCGTCTGCCGTGAAAGTCCGAGGCTCAACCTCGGATCTGCGGTGGGTACGGGCAGACTAGAGTGATGTAGGGGAGACTGGAATTCCTGGTGTAGCGGTGAAATGCGCAGATATCAGGAGGAACACCGATGGCGAAGGCAGGTCTCTGGGCATTTACTGACGCTGAGGAGCGAAAGCATGGGGAGCGAACAGGATTAGATACCCTGGTAGTCCATGCCGTAAACGTTGGGCACTAGGTGTGGGGGACATTCCACGTTTTCCGCGCCGTAGCTAACGCATTAAGTGCCCCGCCTGGGGAGTACGGCCGCAAGGCTAAAACTCAAAGGAATTGACGGGGGCCCGCACAAGCGGCGGAGCATGCGGATTAATTCGATGCAACGCGAAGAACCTTACCAAGGCTTGACATGTGCCAGACCGCTCCAGAGATGGGGTTTCCCTTCGGGGCTGGTTCACAGGTGGTGCATGGTTGTCGTCAGCTCGTGTCGTGAGATGTTGGGTTAAGTCCCGCAACGAGCGCAACCCTCGTTCCATGTTGCCAGCACGTAGTGGTGGGGACTCATGGGAGACTGCCGGGGTCAACTCGGAGGAAGGTGGGGATGACGTCAAATCATCATGCCCCTTATGTCTTGGGCTTCACGCATGCTACAATGGCCGGTACAATGGGTTGCGATACTGTGAGGTGGAGCTAATCCCTAAAAGCCGGTCTCAGTTCGGATTGGGGTCTGCAACTCGACCCCATGAAGTCGGAGTCGCTAGTAATCGCAGATCAGCAACGCTGCGGTGAATACGTTCCCGGGCCTTGTACACACCGCCCGTCAAGTCACGAAAGTTGGTAACACCCGAAGCCGATGGCCTAACCACCTTGTGTGGGGGGAGTCGTCGAAGGTGGGACTGGCGATTGGGACTAAGTCGTAACAAGGTAGCCGTACCGGAAGGTGCGGCTGGATCACCTCCTTTCTAAGGAGCTAACCATTATTGGTTGCCCATGCTGGACACGAGTGTTGTCCGGGTGGGTTGCTCATGGGTGGAATATCAATGGACTCAATACTGGAAAACGTGCTGGCTGATGCTGGTGCGGGGTATTGGCTGTGGCTGCGTGGTGCTTGGGCATCTGCTAGTACGCATTGCAGGGGGTTTTCTTCTTGCGGTGCTGGAATGCGGTGTGTGGGTGTTGTGTGGTTTGTATGGTTTGGCATGCTGTTGGGTTTTGAGGCAACAAGCCTCCTTTCCTGGTGAATGGTTGCCGGGGTTCTTCCTGTGGGGAGGGTCCTGGTGGTGTTCGCTTGGGTGAGGGGTTCTTGGTGTTTCGGTGTTTGTCCTGTGTTTGCTGCAAGGATGTCCTGTTGGATTGATGCTGGCCTTTGGTTGGTGTTGGTTTTGGGGTGTTGTTGCGGGGGTGCGGGGTTGTTGTTTGGGAACTGTATAGTGAACGCGAGCATCTTGCAGATGAGATGAGCTGGGTAGTCCTTTTCCTGGGATTGCCTGGTGTTGGAGTCTTGTCTGCGTGATTTTGTTAGATTGTTTTATTGCTCAATTCTGAGACTTTGATTTGTGTTGAAGTTTTTAAGGGCGCACGGTGGATGCCTTGGCATCAAGAGCCGATGAAGGACGTGGGAATCTGCGATAAGCCTGGTGGAGTCGATAACCGGACGTTGAGACCAGGATTTCCGAATGGGGGAACCCCGCACCATGTTATGTGGTGTGACCTGCAGCTGAATGTATAGGCTGTGTGGAGGGAACGCGGGGAAGTGAAACATCTCAGTACCCGCAGGAAGAGAAAACAACAGTGATTCCGTTAGTAGTGGCGAGCGAACGCGGATGGGGCTAAACCGGTTGGTGTGTGATAGCGGATAGGCGTTGCATCACCGGGGTTGTGGGGTTGACATGTACCAGCGCTATCTTGCTGGTGGGATGAGGTGCAGGCGTATAGGTGAATCGGTTGGAATGCCGGACCAGAGAGGGTGATAGTCCCGTAGGTGTAATGCGTGTCTGCCGTTCTAGTGTTGATACCCGAGTAGCACGGGGCCCGTGAAACCTTGTGTGAATCTGCCAGGACCACCTGGTAAGCCTGAATACTACTTGATGACCGATAGTGAATCAGTACCGTGAGGGAATGGTGAAAAGTACCCCGGGAGGGGAGTGAAATAGTACCTGAAACCGTGCGCTTACAATCCGTTAGAGCCTGGGACTTGTTCCTGGGTGATGGCGTGCCTTTTGAAGAATGAGCCTGCGAGTTAGTGTTACGTCGCGAGGTTAACCCGTGTGGGGAAGCCGTAGCGAAAGCGAGTCTGAATAGGGCGTTTGAGTGGCGTGATCTAGACCCGAAGCGAAGTGATCTACCCATGGCCAGGTTGAAGCGCGTGTAAGAGCGTGTGGAGGACCGAACCCACTTCAGTTGAAAATGGAGGGGATGAGCTGTGGGTAGGGGTGAAAGGCCAATCAAACTTCGTGATAGCTGGTTCTCCCCGAAATGCATTTAGGTGCAGCGTTGCGTGTTTCTTGCTGGAGGTAGAGCTACTGGATAGGCGATGGGCCCTACAAGGTTACTGACCTTAGCCAAACTCCGAATGCCGGCAAGTGAGAGCGCAGCAGTGAGACTGTGGGGGATAAGCTTCATAGTCGAGAGGGAAACAGCCCAGAACGCCAACTAAGGCCCCTAAGCGTGTGCTAAGTGGAAAAGGATGTGGAGTTGCTGTGACAACCAGGAGGTTGGCTTAGAAGCAGCCACCCTTGAAAGAGTGCGTAATAGCTCACTGGTCAAGTGATTCCGCGCCGATAATGTAGCGGGGCTCAAGCACACCGCCGAAGTTGCGTCATTCAAGTATTAGCCTGGTTTCGATTGGGTGCTTGGATGGGTAGGGGAGCGTCGTGTGGACGGTGAAGTCGCGGTGGAAACCAGCGGTGGAGGCCACACGAGTGAGAATGCAGGCATGAGTAGCGAATGACGGGTGAGAAACCCGTCCGCCGAATGATCAAGGGTTCCAGGGTTAAGCTAATCTGCCCTGGGTTAGTCGGGACCTAAGGCGAGGCCGACAGGCGTAGTCGATGGACAACGGGTTGATATTCCCGTACCGGCGAAGGACCGCCCATACCAAGCTGTGGATGCTAACCATGACGGATCATGGCTGTTGCGGCCTTCGGGTTGCTGGTTGTGTGATGTGGTGGGAACCGATGCAGTGAGGTCAGCGTATTAACAGGTGTGACGCAGGAAGGTAGCCGAGCCAGGCAATGGAATTGACCTGGTCCAAGGGTGTAGGAAGAGTGGTTGGCAAATCCGCCGCTCATATGTTCTGAGACCTGATAGGCGCCCCGTTTATGGGGTGATTCGGTGATCCTATGCTGCCTAGAAAAGCATCGGCGCGAGGTCCCAGTCCGCCCGTACCCCAAACCGACACAGGTGATCAGGTAGAGAATACTAAGGCGATCGAGAGAATCATGGTTAAGGAACTCGGCAAAATGCCCCCGTAACTTCGGAAGAAGGGGGGCCTGCCCCGTGATGGAGACGTGCTCTCCGGAGGCGGGTGTGGGCCGCAGAGACCAGGGGGAAGCGACTGTTTACTAAAAACACAGGTCCGTGCGAAGTCGCAAGACGATGTATACGGACTGACTCCTGCCCGGTGCTGGAAGGTTAAGAGGACTGGTTAGCCCTTGTGGCGAAGCTGAGAATTTAAGCCCCAGTAAACGGCGGTGGTAACTATAACCATCCTAAGGTAGCGAAATTCCTTGTCGGGTAAGTTCCGACCTGCACGAATGGAGTAACGACTTCCCCGCTGTCTCAACCATGAACTCGGCGAAATTGCAGTACGAGTAAAGATGCTCGTTACGCGCAGCAGGACGGAAAGACCCCGAGACCTTTACTATAGTTTGGTATTGGTGTTCGGTGCAGCTTGTGTAGGATAGGTGGGAGACTGTGAAGCTTGGACGCTAGTTCAGGTGGAGTCATCGTTGAAATACCACTCTGGCTGTACCGGTCACCTAACTTCGGACCATGATCTGGTTCAGGGACAGTGCCTGATGGGTAGTTTAACTGGGGCGGTTGCCTCCTAAAATGTAACGGAGGCGCCCAAAGGTTCCCTCAGCCTGGTTGGCAATCAGGTGTCGAGTGTAAGTGCACAAGGGAGCTTGACTGTGAGAGTGACAGCTCGAGCAGGGACGAAAGTCGGGACTAGTGATCCGGCGGCACCTCGTGGAAGGGCCGTCGCTCAACGGATAAAAGGTACCTCGGGGATAACAGGCTGATCTTGCCCAAGAGTCCATATCGACGGCATGGTTTGGCACCTCGATGTCGGCTCGTCGCATCCTGGGGCTGGAGTAGGTCCCAAGGGTTGGGCTGTTCGCCCATTAAAGCGGTACGCGAGCTGGGTTTAGAACGTCGTGAGACAGTTCGGTCCCTATCCGCTGCGCGCGTTGGAAATTTGAGAAGGGCTGTCCTTAGTACGAGAGGACCGGGACGGACGAACCTCTGGTGTGTCAGTTGTACTGCCAAGTGCATCGCTGATTAGCTACGTTTGGAAGGGATAACCGCTGAAAGCATCTAAGCGGGAAGCCTGCTTCGAGATGAGATTTCCATGCACCATTGTGTGTGAGAGGCCCCCAGCTAGACCACTGGGTTGATAGGCAGGATGTGGAAGCAAGAACTGAAGACTTGTGCAGCTGACCTGTACTAATAGGCCGATGACTTACAACACACAATAAAACAATAATTTGAACTGATGATTTCAATGCTGTTCGCGTTCACTATACGGTTACGAGACAACAACCTCAAACCGAGAATACTTGGCTTTGTGCGTGCTTTGCTGCATGCCACCGAAGGCAACACCAAACCGTAGGGTTTGTGTGCTTCGTGATTGTTACGGCGGTCATAGCGTGGGGGAAACGCCCGGTCCCATACCGAACCCGGAAGCTAAGGCCCATTGCGCCGATGGTACTGCACTCGTGAGGGTGTGGGAGAGTAGGTCACCGCCGGACTTAACCTAAGTGGGTTTGAGGCTCTAACCAGTGATGGTTGGAGCCTCACCTGTTTAACCCGTGGAGGGCTTGGGGGTCAGGCATGAGTGCTTGGCCTGTTTTTGTTTAAGGGGATTCGGTCGCTGGCCGCTGCCGCGTCTACCTGCGACCACAAATGCTTGACTTAGGCATCGTATAGTTCAAGTGGACACCGAAAATAGGCCTAGTGTGGGATATGAGCGCGGCCGCGACCGACTCATCGATGGTCTCTCGACTCATCTTCCAATTGCGAAAGTGGGAAACCGAACGTGAGAACTTATGTCGTTACTGGCGCTGCTTCCGGCATTGGTGCAGCCGCAACTGAATTGATTCGCGAACGTGGGCACAAGGTCATCGGCGTTGATCTACGCGATACTGACGTCGCGACTGACCTGTCGACTCAGGAGGGCCGGAAAAGTGCCATCAAGCAGACTCTATAGCTTTCCGAAGGCAAAATTGACGCTGTCATCGCCGCCGCGGGTATTTCGGCTCCTAAGGCAATTACGGTATCGGTAAACTACTTCGGTGTTACCGAGTATTTGGAAGGCCTCCTGCCAGCTCTGGGGCACTCGGAGGCACCACGTGTGGCCGTCGTGTCCTCGATGGCTCCGATCCAGCAGAATTCCGCTGAACTCGTTGAAGCATTGATTACGGGCGACGAAGAGGCAGCCCTGGCCATTGGCGCGGAACTGGAAGCCGCTGGCCCTGGACCGGCTACTTGAACTACCCGTCCTCCTAGCGCGCGCTGAGCCGCTGGGTACGCCGTGAATGCATCACGGAGAAGTGGGCCGGCGCAGGAATCGCATTGAATGCTGCGGCTCCTGGCACCGTGATCACCAACATGACTCGCGAATTGCTGGCCACCGACGAAGGCAAGGCAATGGTCGACAAGAATGTGCCGATGCCGCTGAACTACGACTCTGAGGCTGTGGTGGTCGCCAGGCTGCTGCTGTGGCTGACGAGTGATGAAAACAAAACACCCATCACCGGCCAAACCATCTACTGCGATGGCGGTGCCGAGACGACGTTGCGAGGGGATAACATCTGGAGCTAGATCAGGAAGCCGTGTATGGCGAAGGACACTGCTGGCAACCGGTTCTGAAGTGGCGCAACCCCTGCGCGCTTGATATAGTTATGGAGTTGTCGCAATCGCGAATGACACCGTAGTTTTCCCGTGGCTAGCCATGAGGTATAGAGTTACGGCGATCATAGCGTGGGGGAAACGCCCAGCTCCATACCGAACCTGGAAGCTAAGACCCACAGCGCCGATGGTACTGCACTCGGGAGGGTGTGGGAGAGTAGGTCATCGCCGGGCATAATTTGCCGAAGGCCCCGAACGAGAGTTCGGGGCCTTCGATGTTTAACCGTGAAGGTGCGCCACCGTTTAAATCATCGGCGGCTCGGAAATTCATTTCCGAGCCGCCGATAATGCAGGTATTAGGCGTGGTCCAAACGCAGACCGCTTTCCGTATCAAACAGGTGCACATGCTCCATATTTGGCGCAATGTTGATGCGCGCTCCACGCTCAGGAGGGGTACGGCCATCAACACGAACAACCACCATCTGGGTTTCGCCGCCCAGCTCCGCTGAGCCGTAGATGTAGGCATCTGCGCCGAGCTCTTCAACCACGTCTACGACAATCTCGATGCCTTCGCCGGCACCGACAATCTCGACGTCCTCTGGACGGAAGCCCAAAGTGGTTCCGCCCTGGGCTCCCGGTGCGTCGATAGCGGTTGAGCCGAAAGCGACCTGTCCATTGGACGACTGCAGCTGGACTAAATTCATGGCGGGGGAACCGATGAAGCCTGCGACGAACACATTGCGTGGGCGATCGTAGAGCTCGCGTGGGGTGCCTACCTGCTGCAATTCGCCGTCCTTGAGCACCGCAACGCGGTCGCCCATGGTCAGCGCTTCCACCTGGTCGTGGGTCACATATACGGTTGTGACTCCCAGACGTCGTGTCAGAGAAGCGATCTGGGTACGGGTCTGCACGCGCAGCTTTGCATCGAGGTTGGACAGAGGTTCGTCCATCAAGAACACCTGAGGCGAACGGACAATGGCGCGGCCCATGGCTACACGCTGGCGCTGGCCGCCCGAGAGGGCCTTGGGCTTGCGGTCCAAGTACTTCTCCAAGTCGAGAAGCTTGGCGGCCTCCAACACGCGCTGCTTGCGTTCTTCCTTGTTCACGCCGGCGATCTTCAAGGCAAAGCCCATATTCTCGGCAACGGTCATGTGGGGGTACAGCGCGTAGTTCTGGAAGACCATGGCGATGTCACGGTCCTTTGGCGGAACGTTGGTCACGTCCTTGTCGCCAATGAGAATGCGGCCGGAATTTACTTCTTCCAAGCCTGCAAGCATGCGCAGAGTGGTGGACTTGCCGCAACCCGAGGGGCCAACCAAAACGAGGAATTCTCCATCCTGGATTTCCAAGTCGATAGCGTCGACGGAGGGCACTAGTGCGCCCGGATAAATGCGGGTGGCCTTTTCAAAGGTCACAGTTGCCATGATGACAATCCTTTCACGGGCAGGTACGTGCCCGACGATCCGTAGTGAAAGTGAATTGGGACACTTCAGTTTCGCATGGAAATCAGACTTTTCAAAATATCTGGCAATTCAGCAGGCGAAGAGATTGAGTACGCTGCCGCTGTTGGCTCGGAACCCACCTTGATGCCCACATCTTCCGCGCCGAGGACCCTGAATCCGTTCTCGTCGGTGACGTCATCGCCAGCAAAAAGGACCGCCTGCACGTCGAGGGTCTCACGCAGCCACTGCAGGCTTTGGCCTTTGTCGCCGTGATGCACGGTGGCTTCCAAGACCGCCTTGCCATCGAGCAGTTTCACACCGTCCAAATCAGCAAGGGCTTGCCTCGCCTGTGCCAAAGCCTTGGCAGCCGCATCCGGCAGTGCCTGGCGGACATGCAGGACCGTGGCCGACGGCTTGTACTCCAAGCTGGCGTTCTCATGCAGCTGTGCGACGTGCTCCAAGCGCTGGGTCACTGTCCGAAGCAGTACGGTTTGCTCGGCGGTCAGCGGCTCATCCTGCCAGTTTGCGCCCAGCCGGGACGGAACCACACGTTCGGCGCCGTGCGAGCCAATGCAAATCCCTGGACGCGGCTGCGGGTAGACCTCGCGCAAGGACTGCAGGTTACGGCCCGACACTACAGCGGTGTATACGCCAGGGCTGGCCGCCAGCTGCTCGAAGGCGGCAGCGGTCTGAGGCAGCGGCCGGGCATCTTGCGGCCGGTCGACCAGCGGGGACATCGTTCCATCAAAGTCCAAAGCCACGAGCACCCGCTCGTGCTCGGCAAACTCAGCCAGCGCGGCATGCAGGGAAGGATCTAGTTCTGGCAATGCGTTCCTCATCAAGGATCACGATTCCCGCGGGAATCTGCTTAGCGAACGATTTCGTGCACGGAGGTGGCCGCATTGATCTCGGCCAGTTCAGCCAGGAAATCATCGGACCATTTGGAAACATCATTGAGCGCCAAATGGCGGTTCATGCGCTTCATCCGGCGTTCCTGCTCCGTCTCGTTCATCTGGACTGCTTCCACGATCTTGGCTTTCATCCCGTCGATGTCGTGGGGATTGACCAGTACGGCCTGGGTCAGCTGATCGGCAGCACCGGTGTACTCCGAGAGCACCAGCACGCCGCGGCCGTCCTGGTGAGCGGCGACGTACTCCTTGGCCACCAGGTTCATGCCATCGCGCAGGGCCGTGACCAGCAGGACGTCGGCGGCCAGGTACATGGCGATCATTTCGCGCAGCGGATAGGACTGATGCAGGTAGCGCAGGGTGGTGTGGCTCAGGGTGTCATGCTGGCCGGTGATCTGGCCGACCATCAGTTCCACCTGGTCGCGCAGCTCGATGTAGCTGTCCACGTTTTCCCGGCTGGGGCTGGCAACCTGGATCAGGCAGACGTCGCCGGCGCGCAGCGTCTGGTCGGAGAGCAGCTCGCCGTAGGCCTTCAGGCGGTGGCGGATGCCCTTGGTGTAGTCCAAGCGGTCCACGCCGAGCATGATGGTTTTCGGGTTGCCCAGCTCATGGCGGATCTGTGCCGCGCGGGCGATGATTTGCGGATCGCGCGATAGCTTGGCGATGTGCTCCGTATCGATGGAGATCGGATGGGCCTTGGCACGGCAGAGATTCTGCATTTCGTTGCCGGCTGGCGGCGACGCCACATCGCCCTTGGTCGAGTAACCGGTGAACCGGCGCAGGCAGCGCAGGAAATTGCTGGCATCGGTTTCACGCTGGAATCCGACCAGATCAGCCCCGGCCAGCCCCTCCAGAATCTGCGTGCGCCACGGCAGCTGCGAGAACAGGCTGGCTGCCGGAAACGGTATGTGCAGGAAGAAGCCTATCTTCAGATCAGGGCGTGCCAGCCGCAGCATCTGCGGAACCAGCTGCAGCTGGTAGTCGTGGACCCAAACGGTCGCGTCCGGAGCGGCAATACCCAGTACTGCATCGGCGAATCGCCGGTTGATTCTCTTGTACCGGTCCCACCAGGTGCGATGGTATTCCGGTGGCACGATCACGTCGTGGTAGAGCGGCCACAGCGTCGAGTTGGAGAAGCCCTCGTAGTACTGGGTCAAGTCGTCTTCATCCAGGGGGACCGGAACCAGATGGATGTCATCCTTGTCGAAGCTCTCCAGCTCCTCGCCAATACCGCCATGCCAGCCCACCCAAGCGCCTTCGGAGGCGGCCATAACAGGTTCCAGGGCCGTCACCAAGCCACCGGGCGAACGCTGGAATCCTTGCGACCCGTCAGGATTGGTGATGCGGTCCACCGGAAGGCGGTTGGCCACAACCACGAAATCGTAGGAATTCTCGGTCTTTGTACTCGGCGCTGGGTTACCCACTGCAAACCTCCTGGTTTATTCAATCTGATTCACCGGCGTGGTGCAGATTCGTCGGTTCTGAGTGAATGACTTCTCGTCTAATTTCCTCGCTCTTGCTATTTAGCCTAATGAAAACTGGCTGGTAAGGGAACGATGGGGCGGATTGCACCGTCATACGCGTCACTTTTGCGCAGATGCCGTGTACTCAGGATGGGAATGGCAGTGGACAAACCATTTCCGCTGGTCACTTGGTTTAACGCTCATGTTAAGCCGTGAAGGGTACTTTGGGGGCTGTATGCGGAAGATATGTGAGTCCTGTGAAGGTGGATCAATCTTGAGTTTTCACGGATACGGACCCCGGGAATTGGCTAAGCTTGACTCCAGATGATACTTGTCCGCTGACCAAGGAAACGCCAAATACATGTCTACGAATAACCCGCGCCCATCGAAGGCGGAGCGCACCGCGAGTGCCCGTGAGAAGGCGGCGCAGATGCGTGCCGCGCAAGAAGCCGCCCAGAAGCGCAAGTCGCTTTTCGTGAAGCTGGGTGTCTTGGCTGCAGTCATTGTGGTCATCGCACTGGTAGTTACTTTGATCGTGCAGAACAACAACGCCAAGATTGCCGACTCCGGCGCCGTGCCGCAGGGCGGTACCGCAGGGGGCGGCATCATGGTCACCTCTCCAGACACCGTTGCACAGAAGACCATCGAGAACGTGGACATCAAGACCCTTGAAGCGCCTGCCGAAGTGCCGAATCCTGCCACCCCGCGCGACCTGACGGTGGCTGACAAGGGCGAGCCGATCAATATCACCATGTACGTTGATGCCAACTGCGTCCATTGCGCAGACTTCGAGGCCACCTACGGAGACCAGATCGAAGAATGGCTGGCCAATGGCGATGTCACCGTTGAATACCGCAACGTCGGCTACCTGGACCGTGGTTCGCCAACCAACTTCTCCTCGCGCGGCGCGAACGCACTGGCTTGCGTTGCCGACGAGAGCCCAGCTGCCTACATGAGCTTCGTCAAGGCGCTCTGGGGCCACTACCCAGAGGGCGAGATGAAGAACGCAGAGCTGGCGGACCTGGCCATCCAGAACGGTGCAGCGGAATCTGTGACCAAGTGCATCGAGGATGACAAGTTCCGTCCCTTCGTCCAGTACGCCACTACCGCTGGCCAGTACGACGGCGTAGCCGGCACCCCCTCGATCTTCATCCAGGGCAAGGAGTTCGCACTGGGAACCCAGGACTTCCCGACCGAGGTCGAGAAAGCCATCGCTGCCAACAAGTAAGCCCATCCAGCCACCGCTGGACAATTGTCCGGGATCCGGTAGTATCCTTAGTGATCTCGCACCCGGTCGATGGGAAGGAAGCCAATGTTGGCTTCCTTCCCATCGGCATTTAATCAGGCATGCGCTGCGCGGCTGCGCCAATTCGCAGTGCCGCAGGGTTTTCCGATATTCTTATTCGGTACGCCCCCTTAGCTCAGCTGGCCAGAGCGTCTGTCTTGTAAACTGAAGGTCACCGGTTCGAATCCGGTAGGGGGCTCTGATCTGGTCTTGGACCAGCAGCTGGAACCGTGCCGATGAGTTTTCATGGCACGGTTTTTCGTTTTCACCCTGGATTGTGCCCGATGCAACCTCGAGCCTGTGGCAGGCTCTAGGATCCCACCGGTAGAATTCTGCGCAGAACCTAGATTTGAGGAGCCGACCATGGCCGGAGGCCTTGCAGCACTATTGGACGACGTGGCCGCCCTGGTGAAAGTCACCGCGGCATCGCTGGACGACATCGCGCTGGGCGCTGGCAGGGCCAGCACCAAATCCCTGGGCATCGTAATCGACGATGCGGCAGTCACCCCGCAATACGTGGCAGGGCTCTCGCCGAAGCGCGAGCTTCCAATCATCTGGAAGATCGCAGTTGGCTCCATCCGGAACAAGATGCTGATCATCCTTCCGGTGGCTCTGATCCTTTCGCAGTTCGCCCCCTGGGCGCTGACCCCGATCCTGATGATCGGCGGCGCCTATCTTGTTTTCGAAGGCGCCGAGAAGCTGCTCGAAGCGATGGGCGCGATCAAGCACCACACTCCGGGCGGCAAGGAGGGCGTGCGCGACGAGAAGGCGATCATCGGCTCGGCCGTGCGCACCGACCTCGTGCTTTCCGCGGAGATCATGGTCATCTCGCTGAATGAGGTGGCGCACGAATCCTTCCTGAACCGGGCGCTGATCCTGGTCGTGATCGCGATCATGATGACCGTCGTGGTCTATGGCGCCGTGGGGCTGATCGTGAAAATGGACGACATTGGCCTGCACATGGCCGCCAAGCCGCGCCAGCTTTCGCAGAAGATCGGCCGCGGCCTGGTCAAGGCGATGCCCATCGTGATGTCGATCCTGAGCAAGGTCGGCGTGATCGCGATGCTCTGGGTCGGCGGGCACCTGCTGCTGGTCGGCATGGACGAGCTCGGCTGGCATGCGCCGTACGGCTTCGTGCACCATGTGGAGCTGCTGGTCCACGACGCAACCGGCCAGGCAGGCGCCATGCTCGGCTGGCTGGTGAATACCGCCTTCTCCTGCCTGGCCGGTTTCATCATCGGCTCGGTGATTACCGCCATCGTCCTGGGCATCCAGAAGCTGCGCCGCAAGGGCGAAGCCGAAGCCGCCCACTAGAAACGGAAATCAGCGGGCGTCCCGCGCACGTAGAATAGAGAAGTTGCAGCCCGGACCCGGTCTTCTGGGCCAGCCAAACTGTCTGGCCTGCGTGGAAAGATCGATGAGTGTTGAGTAGAGAATTGACTGATCCGGCCACCGCCCGCCATGCGCGCGGCGCCTACTTCACCCCGGAACCCGTGGCCAGCTTCATGGCGCAGTGGGCCCTGGGGCAGCACGGCAGCAGGGTTCTGGAACCCTCCTGCGGCGACGCGCAATTCCTGGCCGCCGCGAACGCGGTGCTGGAAGACGGCAGGGGCCCGGTGGAATTGGTGGGCCTGGAGCTGCACGAGCCGTCGGTGCAGGCGGCCCGTGCGCGGATGCAGGCCGCCGGGATCGACGCGCGGATCGAGCAGGCCAACTTCTTCGAGGTTCCCGGGCACTCAGACTTCGATGCGGTCATCGGCAATCCGCCCTATGTGCGCTACCAGCTGCACCGCGGTGCCGACCGGCAGCTCTCGCGCGCCGCGGCCAAGGCCTCGGGCGTGGAGCTGAACGAGCTGGCCAGCATCTGGGCGGCCTTCGTCGTGCACTCCACCAGCTTCCTGGCCGCCGGCGGGCGGCTGGCACTGGTGCTGCCGGCAGAGCTGATGTTCGTGAACTATGCCGGGCCGGTGCGCCAGATGCTGCTCGAGCGCTTCGCCAGCGTGCACCTGGCAGTCTTCGAGGAGCGCCTGTTTGCCGACGCGCAGGAAGAAGTGGTGCTTCTGCTGGCCGAGGGGTACCGCCAGGGCTCCAGCGATTCCTTCAGCCTGCACCAATTCCGCAATGCCCATGACCTGCAGGCCCTGGGCGAGGGCACCCGGCACACCCCGGCGCGCGGCAACGAGCGCTGGACCGGGTCCTTGGTGGGCCTTGAGGCACAGGGGATCTTGTCCGCGGCATTGGCCGCCGGGCGGATGGCGCCACTGCAGTCCTGGGGCGAAACCTCGCTGGGCGCGGTCACCGGCAACAACAAGTGGTTCACGCTTTCCGCCGCGCAGGTCCAGGAGCTGGGATTGGCCGAAGAGGACCTGATCCGCATCTCGCCGCCGGGCTCGCGCCACCTGCGCGGGCTGGAGCTGAGCGGGGAAGGCTGGGAGAAGCTGGCAGCGCACGGGGCGGCGGCCTGGATGTTCCGTCCCGCCGCGGAACCCAGCAACGCCGGCGCGCGCTTCGTGGCCAGCGGCGAACTGCAGAACGTGGACGCGGCCTACAAGTGCCGGGTGCGCTCGCCGTGGTGGCGGGTGCCGGTGCTGTCGGTACCGGATCTGTTCATGACCTACATGAACGCCGATACCCCGCGGCTGACCGCCAACGAGGCCGCCGTGCACCATATCAACTCGGTCCACGGGGTGTACCTCGGCGCCGATGCCAGGGAGCTGGGCCGCGAGCTGCTGCCAGTGGCGTCGCTGAACACGCTGACCATGCTCGGCGCCGAAATGGTGGGACGCTCCTACGGCGGGGGCATCCTGAAGCTGGAGCCGCGCGAAGCCGACCAGCTGCCGGTCCCGGCCATCGGCATGGTGCAGCGCCACGCCCCGGAACTGCGCGCCATCAAGCCCGAGGTGCGCGAGCTGCTGGCCCATGGGCGCAAGCAGGAAGCCACGAACCTGGTGGATTCAGTGGTGCTCAAGGCGCTGCTCGACCTGGAGCCGGAAGCGATCGAGGCGGTGCGCGCGGCGCGGATGAACATGCTCGAACGCCGCAAGGCCAGAAGCAAAGCAGTGAAGGGATAAGAGTGGCCAATCCTGCGATCGAGAAGACCCTGGCCTTCGCCGAATTCGACACCACCTTGATGTCAGCGCCGAAGGATTCGCCCTGGCTGAATAATGGCGCGGTCACCGGGGAATTCAACCCCTCCTACGCGGTGCTCGAACGGCTGCTGAGCATCCCGGTGCGTTCCAAGGCCGTCACCCGTTCGGGCCGCTTCGCCCAGGGCGTGGATGCCTGGCTGGCGCACGAGCTGCGGCGTGCCGGATTCGATGCCGACCTGGTCTGGCCGCGCCCGGAAGCGCCGCGGGTGTTGTCCAGCGACATCCTCCAGCTGCTGCGCAAGCTGCCCGAGCGGCTGGCCGACGAGGTGCACGAGTCCATCATGGCCGGCAAGGCGGGCAGCACCGACGCGCGCATCCTGGGCCGCGCCTACATGAAGCAGACCGACGTGGTGATGACCCACTGGTCCACCGGCCCCGAACTGCTGCTGAGCACCAAGGCGATGACCTCGTCCTTCGGCAAGAATCTGGCCAACCGCTATGAAGAGGCCTACGGCGACGCGGCGAACCTGCGTGCCCGCTACCCGCTGGCCGCCGTCGGGTTCTTCTTCGTGCAGCGCGCCACGATCCTGGAATCCGAGCCGGCGGCCTTCCGCCGCACTGTGGACATGATCCGCAAGCTGCGCGACTTCGGCGACGGCTTCGGCTACACCGCCACCGGCCTGCTGCTGGTGGACTGGGATGATGCGGACGAGCATCCGGAGGTCAAGTGCGTCCATGCCCCGGTGCCGGCCGACATTGCCGCCCCGCAGTTCCTCAACGCCATGGTTGATGCGGTCCTGAAGGTCACCCCGATCGACTTGCACGAGGCAGCTCGCGCTCGCCGGGCCGGCGAAGTCGCCCCGCTGCCGGGCCACGCCATGGTGGACGAGCAGCAGGACGCCCTGTTCTAGCCTGATCCAGAAAGCCGTCCCAGGCCGTCACATCACCGGCACGGCGGAGGCCGGATCCTCGGAGCCGAACTGCGCGGCGAAGCGGTGCATCGGGCTGGCGGGCAGAGCCAGGCTCGGGACCGGCTGCGCGGCGCCAGGCAGCTGGATGGCTACCTGGTCGGCGGAAGCCTGCGGCAGGTCCGCGGCCCACTGCCAGGCGGCTTCGGTGGCCCGGTAGATGAACTTGAGCCGGCCCTCGTGCTCGAAGCTGCGCTCGCGCTGCCACAGCTCTGAGCGCTCGTAGAAGGCCCAGGAGGCAGGGTTCTGCGAATCGATGACGCTGATCGGGGTCTTGCCCGAACGCAGGGCGTGGGCCAGGCGCAATGAGGTCACATGCTGGCGGATACCCAGGCGGCGGTAGTCGGCGCGCACGGCCATGCAGCCCAGTTCCACCGCGTTCATAGAGGACGTCGGCGCCACGATGGAGTCGTGCACCAGTCCGGCGGCAACCAGGGTGCCCTGGTCGCGCACGGTCACCAGGAGGCTGAGGCGATCGAACTTCTGATGCCAGCGCTGGTCGACCACGGTGTAGAGGGTCGCCAATTCGTCGCGCTGGGCTGGCTGAACGCATAGGGATGACAAGGAAAAGTTCAGGTTTTCAAACACTGGGGTACGGTCCTAAAAGCTAAGAACGAACGAAAGATGAGGCTTTGCGCGGTGGATTAAAATCCACTGCGCGGTTTCGTTGGCCTTGAGGGGACCGATGCCGGCGGCTTCCGGCAACTTCCTTGTAGGGTCCAGTTTGAGCTCGATGAGCTAGAAAAATTATGGAGCCTGAAGTCCCTTTTTGACAAGTGGAAAAGGGTACTTTCAGGTGAATCCCAAATAAACCATTCGGCATTGTTTTTCTGCTCTACTCACTGGCCAAGCTGCCGGGATTCAACGCGGCGTTCGATTCGGCACATCGGCGTGTTCGGGGCAGGGATCCGGTGGCTTGAGCCGGGGCCGATTTGGAGCGGGACTCGTTTCCCCGGTAGGATTGCTTATGCACTTGGCTAGCAAGTCAGGGCGCAGATGGATCTTTAGCTCAGTTGGTTAGAGCGTTCGCCTCACACGCGAAAGGTCGCTGGTTCGAGTCCAGTAAGATCCACCAAGAGCGAAAGCCACCGCATTGCGGTGGCTTTCGCCGTCTCCGGCGCAGTCCGGAAGCTAAGCTCCGAGCAGCTGGTGCACCCGTGGCTTGACCTCTTCGCCAAGCAGCTTGATGCTCTCCAGCATCGCCTCGTGCGGCAAGGATCCCGCAGAGTACTTGATGTCGACGCGGGACAGGCCCAGCTCCTGGGCCACCTTGGCCATCTTTTGCGCCACGGTCTCCGGGCTGCCGGCCATCATGGCTCCCTCCGGTCCCATGGAGGCCTGCAAGCGCATTTTGCTGGCAGGCGGCCAGCCCCGTTCGGCCCCCAGCCGGTTCATGGTGCGCTGGTAATGGGGCCAGAGCGTTTCCAGGGCTTCCTCGTCGCTGGAAGCCACCAGGCCATGGAAGTGCGCCGAGACCGGCAGCTGCTCCTGGCCGAATTCCTCCAGCGCGCGGCGGTAGAGGGTGGCCAGGCCTTCGAACGCCGAAGGCTGGCCGCCGATGATGGCCAGGCACAGCGGCAGGCCGTGCCGGGCCGCGCGGATCACCGACTGCGGGCTGCCGCCAACCCCCACCCACGTGGTCAGCGGCTTGCCCTCCAACAGCGGGTAGATCTGCTGGTTGCGCAATGCGGAGCGGTGCTTGCCCTGCCAAGACACCGGTGCGCCGTGGCGCAACTTGGCCAGCAGGTGCAGCTTCTCCTCGAACAGCTCCTCGTAGTCCTCGAGGTCCAGTCCGAACAGCGGGAAGGATTCGATGAAGGAGCCACGACCGGCGATGATCTCGGTCCGCCCGTTGGAGATCGCGTCCAAGGTGGCGAAGCGTTCGTAGACGCGCACCGGGTCGTCGCTGGAGAGCACGGTCACCGCGGTGCCCAGCTTGATGCGCTGCGTGGTGCTGGCCAGCGCGGCCAGCACGATTTCGGGGGAGGTGATGGCGTAGTCGTCGCGGTGGTGCTCGCCCACGCCGAAGAAATCAAGATTCGAGGCTTCGGCCTGCTGCCCTTCGGCGATGACATTGCGGATCACCTGGGCATGGCTCAGCGGGTTGCCGTCGGCGTCCTCGGTGATGTCGCCGAAGGTCTCGGCGCCGATCTCGGGCAAGGGGAACTGCGTAGTCACTGCAACCTCCGAATATATGCAAACACATCTAACTTCCGTTTGGTGCAACCAACTGCGGACCGGCAGTATTCCAGTGGCCGAAAATACCCCTGAATGTGTCCGGGGATACCTCGCGAATTCACCACGTTCCGGCCAACTTCCCATGCACGGGTTGTATGGTGAATCCCATGGGAAAAACTTTGGTTGAGGGGGAGTGATTCGTGGCGCATCGATCTAGCGAGGAGCAGTCCGCCGAGTCGACTGCCGCAGGCGAGGATCCGACTCCTGCCGCTGGCGCCTTGCCCCGCATTGCCACTAGTGAGATCAACATGGGCTTCCATCCGGCGGAACCGGCCGAAGAGCCTGCAATGGCCTCGGAACTGCCGCTCAACACCGCGGTCAGCGCCAATGTGGCGGCTGCCGATGCCTCCGATATCGAGTGGCGCACCGGCCAGGTCCATACCACCGATGAGGGCATCACCCTCATGCCTACCCGTGCCAACCCGGTGGCCCGCCGCCTGCTGGCGAAAATGTGGATCTCGGACACCCCTCCCACCCAGGCGCTGAATATCGTTGAGCGTCTCCAGGGCACGCCTTACGCCAACCCCAAGATCAATGTGGACCAGGACGCATCCAACCGGCGCACCATGGAATTCGCGCTGGACTTGGGCGAGACCCTGATCCGCTACGGCGCAGGCGCCCTGGAAGTGGAAACCAGCATCATCGCGGTGACCGCGGCGCTGGGCCTGAGCCACTTGGATGTGGACATCACCAACCAGTCCCTGCATTTGAACTACAGCCCGCCGGATGCCGAAAGCTATTCGGTGCTGCGCGTGGTTCGCTCCTACACTGCGAACTACGCCGGCATGGTGCTGGTGCACGAGCTCGTCTCGGACATCATTGCCGGTGGCGTATCGCGCACCGCCTCGGCCAAGCGGCTGAAGGAGATCACCCGGCAGCCCAAGCCGTTCCCGCGTTGGATCGTCGCCTGCGGCCGGGCAGTGTTCGCCGCCGCGTTCGTGCTGTTCATCGGCGGTTCTTGGGCCGGCGCGCTGGTGGCGATGCTCTCTTCGAGCCTCGTGACGCAGATCGGCCGGTACGGTTCGCGCTGGCGGGTGCCCGAGTTCTTCACCATTGCCGCCTCGACCTTTGCGGTCACCGGCATCGCCTTGCTGGGGCACCAATTCCATGCACCGCTGGATCCGGCGTTGGTGGTTTCCGGCGGCATCCTGCTGCTGCTCCCGTCGGGCAGGTTCGTCTCGGCATTGCAAGATGCCATCAACGGCTTCCCGGTGACCGCGGTAGGCCGCCTGTTCTCTGCCAGCCTGATCTACGGGGCGATCCTCTGCGGCATTGCCACCGCGTTGGTGATCTCGGATCTGCTCGGCGGGGAAAAGGTCGATGTCCACCAGATCGCGACAACAGAGTATCCGTCTTGGCTACTGGCGATCCTGGTGGGCGTGGCCATCGTTGCCGGTGCGGTCACCGAGCAAAGCGCGCTGCGCCTGCTGCTGCCTACCGCCGGGATTGCTGTCGGCGGCTACCTGGTGCAGCTGCTGGCCGCAAGTATTGGACTCGGTGAACGGGCCACCCCGGCGCTGGTAGCCACGGTGATCGGCTTCGCCGCCCGGCTGGCCGCAGACAAGCTCCGGTCCCCGCAGCTGGTGCTGGCAGCCCCCGCGGTCATGTTCCTGCTTCCCGGCTTGATGATCTTCCGCGCAATGTACGGAATCGTCATCAACGTGGAAGACATGGCCACCGGCCTGGTGGAGATGTTCAACGCGATGGCGATCATGCTTTCCATCGCTGGCGGGGTCGTCTTCGGCGATACGCTGTGCCGTCCGCTGACCTCTACCGCCCGGCGTGAGCGCCGGCGCATCCGCCGACGCTAGGTTCTCGGCAATGACCAGTCGATCGGCTCCTGCCCGCTATCGGACAGGAGCCGATTGATATTCGAGAAGGGCTTGGAACCGAAGAAGCCGCGCGAGGCGGAGAGCGGCGAGGGGTGGGCGCTTTGCAGCTGCATGGCATTGGGCAGCAACCCGGAAAGCTTCTGCGCATGATTGCCCCACAGCAGCGCCACCAAAGGCAGCGGCCGCTCATTCAGCGCCAGGAGGATCGCCTGCAGGATTGGCGCCCACCCCAGCTTCTGGTGCGAGCCGGCATTGCCCGCGGTCACCGAGAGCACCTGGTTCAGCAACAAGACTCCCTGGGACAGCCAGGGACCCAGATCCGGATGTGGGACCGGATCCAGACCGAGATCGGCCTGCAGCTCCTTGTAGATATTGGCCAGAGAACGCGGCAGCGGGCGGACCTGCTTATTCGCCGCGAAGGCCAAGCCGTTGGGGTGGCCGGGCGTCGGATAGGGGTCCTGGCCAATAATTAGGACCTTGACCTCGGATAATGGCAAGCTCAGTGCGCGGAACATCACCTCCGGCGCTGGAAGGATCTGTTCGCCGGCGGCCGAGCGGGCCGCCAAATCGCTGGCCAAGCGACGCAGCAGCGCGTCCTGGCGGCTGAGCGCAGGAACCCAGTCTTCGGCAATAAACCCGTGGTCGGCCATGGATTTTGCGCCGTGGTAGAACGGGAAATCCGCCGCTTCATACACGGGCGCCGCGGCTGGCTCGGGAGCGTCGAAAAGTGCTGGCTGCATATCGTCCATAGAGGCAATTGTGCCGTTTTCTGGCGTGCCTGTGCTCGGCCACACGGTGTTAGGCAAGCAGATTGGTTAGAATATCGGTGGTATATCTACCGGTGGTGGATTGCATGCATAGCCGAAACCCGAGAAAACCGATCCAAGAACCGAGGTGAGAACGTATGGCTGAGAATGGATTGCTGGCGGATTTCGTGATGAACCCGGATTCGGAATTGGACGAGCGTTCGCAACAGATCCTCAACCTGGAAAAGTTGTGGTGGAAGTATGCCGGGGCCAAGGAACAAGCCATTACCAAGCAGTTTTCGATGTCGCCGACGAATTACTACCAGCTGCTGAACCAGCTGATTGAAACCGACGCGGCACTGGCCTACGACCCGATGTTGGTCAAGCGCCTGCGCAGAGCACGTTCTACAAAACGTCGCGTGGGCGGTAAGGTCGGCACGGGACGATAACCCTGCCTGCCGTGACCAATCAGACCTCGAGCAAGGACGAGAATGACCAACTACCCGCGTGACGAATTTGATCGCGTTCCGGAATTCAGCACCCGTGTGGGTTCGCACCACGCCCACGGATGGGCGCAGTCCGCCGCGTCAAAGTCAACCGGTGGGAAACTGCGCTGGGTGGTGCTGACCGCAGTGCTCGTGCTGGTGATCGGTGCCTTGTCCTTCATCTTCGGTCCGCAGCTCAAGGAGACCCTTGCGACTTCGGCTGAAAGCGAAACCTCGCAATCGCAGGAAGAGACGGCCGAGTCCTCCGAGGAAGCAACACCGAGCGAATCCGAATCGCCATCAAGCACCATCGATGACGAAGACGTCCTCTATGGCCAGCTGATTGGCGTCTACAACGCGGCAAGCGTCGCCGGCCTGGCCAACGCTGGCGAGGAAGCCATGACCGAAGCCGGGTTCACCAGCGTCGTCGCCGACAACTGGACCAAGTCGGCCGAAGTGTCCGCGGTCTACTACATGTCCGAGGCCTACCGGACCACCGCTGAAAAAGCCGCAGAAGTCCTGAATATCGACGAAGTCCTGCAGACCAGCAACATTCCGAACCGGGTCACCGTCGTTTTGGGATCCGACGACACCCTGGGGCTCAACGAATAATTCGTTCATAATTCCATACGCTCAGAGCCGATCGGCTTGCACTCGCCATGCGAGAGTGCCAATATTTGTATTAGCACTCATGCGTTGCGACTGCTAACGCCGGTCGGCTTGTGCGTTCACCAGGAACGTCCGAAGCGCCGGATGGCGGATGCGGCGCCTGAAGCGTGGAAAATACCTCAGATAGCGAGAGCTGAAACGGTTGCTGGCCCGATGCCGCGCCGGTCCACTCGTCCGTCGCGGGCGCTGTCTGTCGGTTGCATTTTCGCAAAATCGTCCCGAAAGGACCGTACGCCACAATGGCTAAGATGATTGCATTTGACGAGGAAGCACGCCGCGGACTAGAGCGCGGCCTGAACACCCTTGCTGACGCCGTGAAGGTCACCCTGGGCCCACGCGGCCGCAACGTTGTTCTGGAGAAGAAGTGGGGCGCTCCTACTATCACCAACGACGGCGTGTCCATCGCTAAGGAAATCGACCTCGAAGAGCCTTACGAGAAGATCGGCGCAGAGCTGGTCAAGGAAGTTGCCAAGAAGACTGACGACGTCGCCGGCGACGGTACCACCACCGCAACCGTGCTCGCACAGGCACTGGTCAAGGAAGGCCTGCGCAACGTTGCCGCAGGTGCTGACCCAATCGCACTGCGTCGCGGCATCGACAAGGCTGTAGAAGCCGTCACCGCCGAGCTGTTCGCCGCTGCGAAGAAGATCGAGTCCAAGGAGCAGATCGCCGCTACCGCTTCGATCTCCGCAGGCGATACCGAGATCGGCGCCCTGATCGCTGAGGCTCTGGACAAGGTTGGCGAGCAGGGTGTCATCACCGTTGAAGAGTCCAACACCTTCGGCCTGGAGCTGGAGCTGGCAGAGGGCATGCGCTTCGACAAGGGCTACATCTCCGCTTACTTCGTCACCGACGCAGAGCGCCAGGAAACCGTTCTCGAGGACCCATACATCCTCATCGTGAACTCGAAGATCTCCTCGGTCAAGGACATGGTGACCTTGCTGGAGAAGGTCATGCAGTCGAACAAGTCGCTGCTGATCATCGCCGAAGACGTCGAGGGCGAAGCCCTGGCCACCCTGATCCTGAACAAGATCCGCGGCCTGTTCAAGTCCGTTGCCGTCAAGGCTCCGGGCTTCGGCGATCGCCGCAAGGCCATGCTGACCGACATCGCCATCCTCACCGGCGGCCAGGTCGTCTCCGAGGAAATCGGCCTGTCGCTGGACAACGTCGGCCTGGAGGTCCTGGGTACCGCCCGCAAGGTCGTCATCACCAAGGACGAGACCACCATCGTTGAAGGCGGCGGCGAAGCCGACGCCATCGAGGGCCGCAAGGCGCAGATCGCAGCCGAGATCAAGAACACCGACTCGGACTACGACCGCGAGAAGCTGCAGGAGCGCCACGCAAAGCTCTCCGGCGGTGTCGCTGTGCTGAAGGCCGGCGCTGCTACCGAGGTGGAGCTCAAGGAGCGCAAGCACCGCATCGAGGATGCCGTGCGCAACGCCAAGGCTGCTGTTGAAGAAGGCATCGTCGCCGGTGGCGGCGTTGCACTGATTCAGGCTGGCGCCGCTGCTTTCGAGAAGCTGGCTCTGGAAGGCGACGAGGCAACCGGTGCGAACATCGTTCGCGTTGGCATCGAAGCCCCGCTGAAGCAGATCGCACTGAACGCCGGCCTGGAGCCAGGCGTTGTCGCTGACAAGGTCAAGGGCCTGGCTGCTGGCCACGGCCTGAACGCCGCAACCGGCGAGTACGTGAACCTGCTCGAAGCAGGCGTCAACGACCCAGTGAAGGTGACCCGTTCGGCACTGCAGAACGCCGCATCGATCGCTGGCCTGTTCCTGACCACCGAAGCTGTTGTCGCAGATAAGCCAGCTCCTGCTGGCGCTGCTCCAGCCGGTGGCGATGACATGGGCGGCATGGGCGGAATGGGCGGCTTCTAAGCTTCCCGCATGCACTAAGCACGCAGTCAACGCGCCGATGGCCCGGATCCTTCCAAGGAAGGATCCGGGCCATCGGCCGTTGTGCGTGCAACGGGCACCGGGCTAAAGCCAGCCATGCAGCAGTTCCAGTTCGGTCTGCAGATTATGCCGGGCGATGCGATCCCAGCGCTGGTATCCGGCGGGGGTGCCGTAGATCCGTTCCTTCTCCAGCAAGCTGGCTAGGATCTTGCTGCGCCCGGCGGCAAGCACATGGCGCGGAAGATGCTCGTACTCCTTGTAGACCGCCTCGGCATAGCGCTGGTAGGCCGCGGCAGGACGGGCTAGGACCTCCAGATCGGCATCGCAGAGGATATGTCCCAGGCGATCGGTTTCTGCGGGCGCATGCGTTGCGGTGAGCATGACCAGGTCGCTGACCTTCGACACGGCACCGGGGGAGAGCACTCCCCACAGCCGCTCGCGGGCCATGATTGCCGATTTGAATTCGTCTTCGCTGGTTCCCTCGTAGACGGCATCGTGGAACCAGGCGGCGAGCTGGAGGAGCATGAGCTCTTCAGGATCGGTCTGGTTCTTGGCCAGCCAGTCGATGGCTTCCAGCACGGAGAGCAGATGGACCCGGTCATGGTAGTGCCGGTGGCTCTGGGACCAACAGCCCAGCAGCTCGGATCCGAGCTGCGGTTCGGTAGGCAAGGTGCGGGACCACCGGCGGGCGAGCACCGCCCCTAATTTCTCCGGACGGTATTTGGCCGGGATCCGAATCCCGGATTCGACCAGTGCCCTCACCAGTTCGCTGCCGGTGACCTCGAGAGCGCCGGCGGAAACGAGCTCGTCGTAGCGTTCGCGCGGGACATCGTAATGGTCCCGGTCGAAGGCACGGCGCGAGATGTCCTGCTGCTCGGCGAACTGATGCAGTTCAGCCAATGACGTATCCGACACCAGATGGGCGAAGAGCGTGCCGTGGGCAGGCCAGCGCGGCGGGTCAATCAGAATGCTCATGATGCTAAGCCTACTGATCAACCTGCCGCTGCGCGTGCGCTGGTCAGTATCGGAACAGCGAGGTATTGACCTGCTCGACCTCTTCGTACTGCATGGAGGCGTGGTTCAGCGCGGTGGCAATGCTGCTCAGCGCCTCCTCGATCTGGACATGCGTTGAACGCCATTCGGCCACGATCGACTGGAAGGAAGCCGCGGCGGAGCCCTGCCACGTGCTTTGCAATTGGTCCAGGTTCATCTGCATGGTTGAGACTTCATTGCGCAGCCGGTCGATGGTATTCATGACGGCCTGGGATTTTACCTGCATCTCACCGGTGTTGGTGGAGAACGTGCTCACTGAAATCACCCTTTCTAAAATACGTGAATCGGTCACTGATGCACTTACCCTAGAAACACCGCACCCCGTGCCGGAGCAAACCGGCACGGGGTGTGGAGAAGTCCAACGGCGCTAATCCTCGGTATCGTCGACTTCCGGGGCCTTCGGTTCAGGAAGCGGCACGTAGGGCATCGAGATGGACATCGTTGCTCCTCCGCCGGGGGTATCGGCCAACGCCACCGAACCACCGTGCTGCTGGACGATGGCCGCTACGATTGCCAAGCCCAGTCCGGAACCGCCGGTCTCGCGATGGCGCGAGCTGTCGGAGCGGTAGAAGCGTTCGAAGATCCGCTTGGAGTCTTCGGCCGGGATGCCCGGGCCATGGTCGCGGACCTCAACGACGGCGTCCATCGTTCCGGCCACCAGTGAACGCACGCCCACGGCAATTTCCAGCGGTGAACCTTCCGGGGTGTAGCGCAGCGCATTGGTGAGCAGGTTGGCAATGATCTGCCGGATCCTGGCGTCATCGCCGACGGTGCTGGCCGGGCTTGGCCGGTCGGAGGTCAGCCCGACGAGCTTGACGGTGCGGTCGGGTGCGCGGACCTTGGTGTCTTCCACCGCGTCCTGGCCGAGGACCAGCAGGTCCACCGGCTGCCGTTCCATGGGGCGTTGCTCGTCCAGGCGGGCGAGCATCAACAGGTCTTCAACGAGGCGCGCCATGCGCTTGGATTCGCCTTCGATGCGGCTCATCGCCGAATCCATGGCTTCCGGATCCGCCAGCCCGCCGTAGCGATAGAACTCAGAGTAGCCCTGGATAGTCACCAACGGGGTGCGCAACTCATGCGAGGCGTCCTGGATGAAGCGGCGCATCTTCTGCTCGGAAGCTTCGCGGTCGTTGAACGCCTTTTCGATCTGGGCCAGCATGGCGTTCAGCGAGCGGGAAAGCCTGCCCACTTCGGTCTCTGCCGGGTAGTCCTTCACGCGTTGGGACAGGTCGCCGTCGGCGATCATCGACGCGGTGCGCTCCACATTGATCAGCGGCTTGAGCGAACGTCCGGTGAGGCCATAGGCGATCATCGACATCAGCAGAGCGGTGAGCGTGCCGGTGGAGAGCACCAGCACCGCGGTCTGGTTCACGGTGCGGTTCACATTGTCCAGTGGCAGGGACAAGAACAGGTTCAGTTCGCTGCTCTTCAGCGGGATCATGACCGTGCGCCAGCCAGCGGAGGTGGGGAAAGCACCGGGAACCGTGGCGGGGGAATTCGGGTGGGCCGCCAGCTGCTGGATCTGCTCCATGTTCAGCAACGGCAAATCCGTACCGTTGGATGGGCCCACCCGCGAACGCGGCATCACGTAGACGATCTCGCCATCCTGGTCGCGGATGTCGGCGTAGGCGCTGCTCAGTCCCAGCAGTGTGGCATCGACGTCCAGCGCGTCACGGCTGCCGTTGTCCTCATTCAGGGAGTAGAGGTAGGCCTTGTTGAGCCCGTAAGCCATCGTCGACTTGGACACATTCAGCTGCTTGTCGATCTGGCTGGTCATCGCGATCCTCAGCGTGTGCGCTGAGCCGATGGCGGTAGCGAAGATCGCGACGATCATCAGTCCAAGCATGACCGCGACCAGCTTGGTCCGCAGCGAGGTGCGGCGCCACTGGGCTCGAAATGACTTCATATGGTGACTTTACAAGGCCTTCAACTATTGGCGCGGACCGTTACATGTGCCTTTAGCGGCGGTCCGGGGTGCGCATCAGGTAGCCGACGCCGCGTTTGGTCTGGATCAGTGCTGGCCATTCCGGGCGGTCCACCTTGCGGCGCAGGTAGGAGATGTATGACTCGACGATCGAGGCATCGCCGTTGAAGTCGTATTCCCACACGTGGTCCAGGATCTGCGACTTGGACAGCACGCGGTTCGGATTCATCATCAGGTAGCGCAGCAACTTGAATTCGGTGGGGGAGAGATCGATGATCTCGCCGGCGCGGCGGACCTCGTGCGCGTCGTCATCCAGTTCAAGGTCGGCAACGACAATCGTCGCGTTCTCGTCCTCGCCGCTGGCGGTGCGGCGCAGCACGGCACGGATGCGGGCTACGACCTCGTCCAAGCTGAATGGCTTGGTGACATAGTCGTCGCCGCCGACGGTCAGGCCGGTGACCTTGTCGTTGGTGTCATCGCGGGCGGTCAGGAACAGCACCGGGAAGTGGCGTCCGGCGGCGCGCAGCTTGCGGGTGATGGTGAAGCCGTCCATGTCCGGAAGCATGACGTCCAGGACAGCCAGGTCGGGTTCCTCGGCCTCGACGGCCGCGAGGGCTTCGCGCCCGTTGGCGGCAGCGACAACTTCGAAGCCTGCAAAGCGCAGGGAAGTGGAGAGCAGTTCGCGGATGTTCGGCTCGTCGTCAACAACGAGAAGTTTTGCCTCAGCAGTTTTTGGACTCATGAATCCCAGTGTGCCGAATTAGTCTGGGAGTCTCCTGAGCGAATCCTGGGGTAGCTGCTTAGCTTTTCCGGCGCTTGGCGATGTTTCCGAAGACCACGATGGCGGCCAGGATGAATGCCATGGGCAAGCCTACGCGCGCGAAGAGCATGAGCACGGGCGGGATGGCGATCTCCTGGAAATAGAAGACGAGAGTTCCAATTAGCGCCAGGGTGGAAAGGATGGCGATGATGATCGCCAGGCGGGACAGTGCAGTCATGGTTTTGGATGAATCGCTCACGGTACCAAGTTTAGCCGTGGAGCCCGGGCTGGCGGTGCCGAATGCCGAGAACGGCGTGCAAAGATGAATTCCGCGTGCCAGTGATGACATAATCTTAGATTAAGGACTTCAACCGATCCAACAGATTGAGCACCCGGCAAAGAAGCACAGAAGAATTCCGGCAGTGGCTCCGTTGGATCGAACATATGAATATGCATGGCGCTGAGCCGGCCTCGGCCATGCAACTTAGTTAAAGAACGAACGAGGTAAATGATCATGCCTAGCGGCAAGGTTAAGTGGTACGAAAAGGCCAAGGGCTTCGGTTTCATCACCGCAGAAGACGGCAAGGAAATCTACGTCAATGCCGCGGCATTGCCCGAAGGCGTGCATGACCTGCGCCCCGGAACCCGATTGGAATTCGGCGTTGCCGAAGGCCGTCGCGGACCGCAGGCGCTGAGCCTGCGATTGCTGGACGCGGCCCCATCGGTAGCTCGCGCCAAGCGCAAGAAGCCTGAAGATGAAGCCGTGCTGATCGAGGATCTTATTAAGCTGCTCGACAACGTTTCCAATAGCTTGCGCAATGGGCGTTATCCTGAACAGGCATATGGCAAGAAGGTTGCTACCGTGCTTCGCGCGGTAGCCGACGATCTGGACGCATAAATAATGGCCCGTAAACCCAAGTTGGACACCACCCTCGCCGAAGCAGTGAATGCTGCTCGCGACGCGCTCGCAGAAATTGCCGGCGCGTCGGAAGTCGGCGAACACCTAGGCGTCACGGCGGAAGGTGAGCGACTTGTCACCCATCGTTTTGTCTCCCAGAAAACGGGATATCAAGGATGGACCTGGTTTGCCACGCTTGCGCGGGTGCCACGGGCCAAGTCCAAGGATCTGACGGTGTGCGAAGTGGGCATCATCGCAGGGGAGCAGTCACTGCTGGCCCCGGCATGGGTGCCATGGGCAGACCGCCTGGCCAAGGAAGAGATTGAAGCAGCCAAGGCCGCGGAAGCCGCAGAAGCCGCAGGAGACGGGGCTGGATCCGGCAACGAAGCTGAAGTAGCCGAATCCGCGAAGCCGGCGGAGAATCCGGAAGCATCGGAGCCAGTAGCTGAAGCGAAGGACCAGGACGCCGAAACCGAAGCGGTGAATGCCGAAAACGATGATGAGGCTTCGCAGCCGCACAAGTCGCCAGCACGTCGCCAGGTGCGTCGCCGCCGCACCGCGCAGCGCACGGCAGCCCGCCGCAGGGCAGCGCAGCGCAACCGCACGCGCAAGGAAAGCTAGGCAGCAGCGAAAAAGACCTTCGCGCAACGATGATGAATCGCTGCGCGAAGGTCTTTGGCCTTAATCGGCTGCTTAGAGCTGTTCGATCACGTAGTCGATGCACTTGAGCAGTGCCTCGACATCGCTTGGCTCAATTGCAACGAACGTGGCGATACGCAGCTGGTTGCGACCGAGCTTGCGGTATGGCTCCACGTCGACAACGCCATTGGCGCGCAGTGCCTTGGCAATTGCCGAGGCATCGACCGAGTCGTCGAAGTCGATGGTGGAGATGACATTCGAGCGGTGCGCCGGGTTGGCAACATAGGGCGAAGCGACGTCGGAAGCCTCGGCCCAATCACGGATCTTGCCCGCCGATTCCGCGGTGCGCTGCGCTGCCCACTTCAGGCCGCCGTTGGCATTGATCCACTTGATCTGTGCATCCAGTCCAACCAGGGTGGTCAGCGAGGGGGTGTTGTAGGTCTGGTTCTTCAAGGAGTTGTCCAGCGCGGTCGCCAGGTTCAAGAAGTCCGGGATCCAGCGGTCGGTTGCCGCGATTTCCTCGATGCGGGCAATGGCAGCAGGGGAGACGAAGGCGAGCCACAGGCCGCCGTCCGAGGCGAAGTTCTTCTGCGGAGCGAAGTAGTACACGTCGGTTTCGGCCAGATCGACATCCAGGCCGCCGGCGGCGCTGGTTGCGTCAATGACTACCAGCGCATCATCATTAGCGCCAGGAACGCGCTTGATTGGGGCCGCGGCACCGGTGGAGGTCTCGTTGTGCGGCCACGCGTAGAGGTCTACGTCGGCTTCGGCGACTGGCTCGGGAACGGTGCCCGGCTCTCCGACAATGATCGAGGAAGGCTCCAGGAATGGCGCCTTGTCGGTGGCCTTGGCGAACTTCGAGCCGAATTCGCCGAAGGACAGGTGCTGCGCCTTGGAGCGGACCAGGCTGAATGCTGCGGCGTCCCAGAATGCGGTGGAGCCACCTACGCCGAGGAGAACTTCGTACCCTTCGGGAGCGTTGAACATTTGCTTCAAGCCATCCTGAACCGAAGCGACGAGGTTCTTGACCGGAGCTTGGCGGTGGGACGTGCCGAGCAATTCGGGGCCGGCATCGACGATGGCCTGGATCTGTTCTGCGCGGACCTTGGACGGTCCTGCGCCGAATCGACCATCGGCGGGCAGAAGATTTTCTGGAATGTTGATGTCCGTGCTCATCGCGCTCCTCTTGTAGCGATAGATTGAAGTGCCATGTCGGCCACTATTACCCGTTGTTCGGAATATTGATAGATAGCCTTGGCGTTTCAATAGATATCTTCGCAAATAGCGGGGGGTCGTGAGAAAAGCGCGTCGGTCGGTTACGCCGAAGGCTTGGCGGGTTACAGAGCTTTCTGTCGCTCCAACCAAGTAGAGTGGGGTATTGACGCCACGTATTTTTCAAGCGAACTTATTTGTTGTGACTTCCAGGAGCGGCTGCTGTGTCTGATCTTATCGATACAACCGAGATGTATCTGCGTACCATTCTTGAGCTTCAAGAAGAGGAGATCGTGGCACTGCGTGCCCGAATCGCAGAGCGTCTTGGCCACTCGGGCCCGACTGTGTCGCAGACGGTTGCGCGCATGGAGCGCGACGGCCTGGTTATCGTATCGACCGATCGCCACCTTGCGTTGACCGAGAAAGGTCACGAATTGGCCACGGGCGTGATGCGCAAGCATCGTTTGGCGGAGCGCCTGCTCTCGGACATCATCGGCTTGGACTGGGAGTACGTGCACGATGAAGCGTGCCGCTGGGAGCACGTCATGAGTGAGCGTGTTGAGCGCCGGCTCTTCGACCTGCTCGGCAAGCCAACCGTGTCGCCATATGGCAACCCGATTCCGGGTCTGGAAGTCCTCGGTGGCCCTAAGGTGGGCGAAATCTCACACGAGGTCGAGAATTTGGATGACGCGCTGTTGTCCGGAAACGTCGGCCCGGTGGCGATTGAGCGTCTGGCCGAACCGATCCAAACCGACCCAATCCTGCTCGGACAACTGAACGAAGGTGGAATCCGCCCGGGTGCGATTGTCACCTTGGAGCGCGCCGACGACTACGTTGTAGTGCGTGTGGATGGCATCGAAGGCGCGCTGGAGCTGCCGGTTGAGGTCAGTGCCCACGTATTTGTAAAGTCCCTGAAAAGATAACGAAATTGTAACTTTTGGCTTTGACAGGTAACGTTAATCATCGGAGCTAGCGAACTAGCTAGCTCTGTCCATTCTGGTGCGACCGCCTAGTGTTGCCCTGCGCCAGAAACGGTCACCAAATCTTGAGGGCAATAACGGGGGACCCACTTTCCGGCGTGCAAGCGTCTTGGGGTGAAGTTCTGCGTGAAGCAGGCCGGCTGATTCTCTGTAGCCGAACCCGACAGCTAACTTCGTAGGCGCAACAGTGAGAGGACTGTTTTGGTAGAAACCAAGACTGCGGGACGTCGCCGCGCTGCCGACGTTGAAGTAGATGTGATTGCAGAAGTCACCGCTTCGACGATCGAGCGCACCGGCGGGCGCCGGGCAGCACGAGCTGCTGCCACCGTCCCGATAATTGCACCGGTCAAGCCGGTCCATGCAGATTTTGTTGGTCGACGCTTCGACTCCATGCAACGCTACGGCGTTGCGCCTAACCAGGCCCTGCTTGCAGGCAAGGGCACCGCGAGCAATGTCGTTGCCTTGCCAGGAGCTGTTCAAGCGACTGCGAGTACCCCTGCAGCGGTTGAGGCTGCAGGTAATGTTGCATTCATTTCGAGCCTGAAGTCGAAGGCACAGAAGTCCAACCACCGCGGCTTCGCCCACAAGGTGGCAGCTGTCGCCGCAGTTTCGGGCTTGGCGCTGGCTGCCGTAACCCCGCAACTTTCGGGTGGTGCCGGCGAGAACACGGCTGGCGAGATTGTCGCTCAGCGCACCGTCACTTCCGCAGTTGTGGATGTGAAGGCGCCAACTGCAAATGCGGAACTGTCTGTCGAGCGCGCAGCCTTGACCTCGGAGCTGAACCCCGAGGTTGCCAAGGAAGAGAAATTCGCCGAGGTCATGACCGCCTCGGGCGGTAGCATCACGGCTATTAAGGACACTTCGGGTCTGCTTGCTGCGCCAGTTACTACGCAGCGCATCACCTCTCCGTTCGGGTACCGCAAGAACCCAACCGGTCCTGGATTCATGATCCACAGCGGTACCGATTACGGTGTGCCGAGCGGTACCAAGGTTTACGCGGCAGCTGACGGCGTAGTGACCGTATCCGGCTGGGCCGGGCACTCCGGCAACCGGATCACGCTTGATCACGGAAACGGCCTGGAGACCGGTTACAGCCACAACAGCAAGCTGGTTGTGAAGGTCGGTCAGAAGGTTAAGCGCGGTGACGTCGTTGCATTGGCTGGCAGCACCGGCAACTCGACCGGACCTCACGTGCACTTTGAAGTGATCGTTAACGGCCAGTTCAAAGACTCAGCAGGTTGGTTATAACGACCTTCGTCACCATTCCGTGATCAAAACGTGACATTTCAAAAAACTTCCTATAGTCTTGTATGCGTGCCATGGGGATCCCTGGGCATCATTGCGTGAGAACCGAGCACTGCCAACACGCAATGAGTAGTTATACACAACTCGTACGGCAGTGGCGGGGGAACCAATATCGGGTGGTTAGTTTTGGCTGACAACCCTAGGGGTGAAGTGGACAGAGAAGGCAACTTCGAATCCACCGAGGTAACTCCACTTCGAACCCGACAGCTTACCTCGTAGGTATCAAGGAGAGGCAATACTTTGACCAAGAGTCATGCACGCGGACGTCGCCGCGCCGACGTACCACGCACTAATTCGCTACAGGCGATTTCACAGGCCGTAGCATCCAACGCTGGCTCGGTGGGACGCCAGGCAGCCGTTGTCGCAGCAGCATCCGGCTTGATCGTTACTCTCGGTGTGCCAGGTCAGGCAACCGCACCACGTGACGTTTCCGCAGCGCCTGTCGACACCATCAACCCAGAGCGTGTCGCAGTCAAGGCAGTGAAGGTTGCTGCCGACAAGAAGGCTGACGTCGAGATCGAGCGCGCTAGCTTCACTGCTGAAGAGAAGCCAGAGCCAGTTGTCATCGCAGTTTCGAATGACATCACTCCGACTACCCGCAACAGCAACACTCCGAGTACCCGCAACAGCAACTCGGGCAGCTCGGATTCGATGGCACCAATGACTCGTCAGAGCCGTTCGGGTGGACAGGAATCGGCTCCGCAGCAGCAGGCCCAGCCAAAGGCTGAAACCAAGGTTCAGACTTCCAACCTTTCGGGCATCGCAGCAACCGCTGCCAAGTACGTTGGAGTTCCATACGTCTGGGGCGGCAACGGCCCAAGCGGCTGGGATTGCTCCGGCTTCCTCAAATATGTCTACGCACAGCACGGCATTAACATTGCTCGTGGCACCTCGGCCATCCTCGCATCCGGCCAGTTCGTTCGCACCAGCAACCCTAAGCCAGGCGACCTGGTATTCCAGAACGGTGGCAGCCACGTTGGCATCTACCTCGGTGGCGGCCAGATGATCGGTGCGCAGAACCCAACCACGGACACCATTATCCACTCGGTTTCGCGCAACCCGCTGTACGGCTACTACACCTTGGCTGGCTAAGCACGAAAACTTTTCATAGGCCATCGGATGAGAAAGTCATCCGATGGCCTATGTTCGTTTAATCAGATGAACTATGGGCGTCAAGGTGATGAAAAGAAGACAATTTCTTGGCGAGATACCCACCAATAATCGAAAGCATCGCATAGGCTAACGCTTAGAGACACTCCGAGCAGAACGCGAGCTCCATCAATGCCAGATGGTAGCCATCGGTTCATGAAGGTAGTACGAGCAATGCGAACATTGGTATTAAACGCAGGATACGAGCCACTGGCAGTAGTGACGTTCCGTCGAGCGCTACTGCTGGTTATGACCGAGAAGGCGAGCATCGTCCTCCAAGACGATCTCGCACCAGTTCGCAGTTCTCAAGGAGATTTACCGCGGCCAACTGTCATCGTGCTGAAACGCTATGTACGACGCCCCTACCGGGACATGCAACATGTCACCCGTAGGGGCGTTTTGCGTAGGGACTCCTTCACCTGCGCCTATTGCGGCAAAGCAGCCAATACGATTGACCACGTGATCCCGCGCAGCAGGGGCGGGCAGAACACTTGGGAGAACCTCGTGGCCGCCTGCCTGCATTGCAACAGCCGCAAAGCGGACAAGATGCTCTCGCAGTTGGGATGGCAATTGCGCATTACGCCGCATCGTCCACGGGTTGCCGGGCACCTGGTTTCGGGACTGCAGCATGTTGACGCGGCGTGGGACGAATACCTGCATGCTATTTAGCTGCTAGCCGCTGGCCCAGCGGCCTTCAGCTAGGCCGTGTGGGACCTACTTCTTGCTTCGCTCAATTGCTAGCGGCAGGACGTGGTCTCGCAGCAGGGGAGCTATATCCTCGCGTTCCAACGCGGCCTGCGGGTCGATCCAGAGCAGCTCTTCCAGTTCTGCCAGCGGGGCGAGCTCGCCATGGAAAGCCGCACTGTACAAAGATGCGTGGATCGAGGTGTCTTCTTCGTTGGCTGCTGGCCCGATCCATTCGCCGTCGAAGCGCAGTTCGTCAGCGGTGAAGCTCAGCCCCAGTTCTTCGCGAATTTCTCGAATGATAGTTTGTAACGCGGATTCCCCACGCTCCGGCTTGCCGCCAGGTTGCATGAACATGGTTGTTCCGCGCTTGCGTACGAGCAGGATTTCTCCATGGTTGTTGATTAAACAGGCCGCTGAGATCGTCAAATTTTTCTTCACCAAAACACAATATCGCGTGTTTATACGAGTTAGAGATGGTAACGTGATTAATTGGATCTCCAACGGTTTTAGTCCTAGTTGATCAAGGTTAATTTACTCGCAGTATCTAACCGCGGTATTGATGACTACCGAAAACATTGGAAATGAAAGATCGATCCATCAACTTTACAGATCTATGGAGCAATAAATGCGACGGGGTACAAATCTAGGGCGCTTGGGAGACTTCAACCAAGCCGTAATTCTCGAGTCGATTCGACGGGCACCGGAAGGAATCAGCCGCGTTGAACTGGCCGGCTCGACTGGCCTGTCGCCGCAGACCATTTCCAACGTTGTCCGCCGCTTGCTGGATGACGGAATCGTTCGAGAAGACCGCACTATCGTTTCCGGGCCAGGCAAGCCTCGCACCGTACTGGAGCTCGAAGGCAACCGTCTCGTTTCCATTGGCATCCACCTAGACCCTAGCGTTCTGACCTTTGTCGCGATGAACCTGCGCGGCGAAGTCCTGCGCGAACGCAGCATCGAAGTTCCCAACCTCGAAGTTGCTACCGAAACTGTCCAGCTCATGGCAACCACCGTCAAGGAGCTGATTGCTGAGATCCGCGTGCCAAAGAAGCACATTGTCGGCGTCGGCATTGCAGTTCCGGGTCCAGTAAACGTCGAAGAAGGTGTGGTGCTGAACCCGCCGCTGCTCGATGGCTGGGCAGATGTTGAACTGGTGAACCCGCTGCGCAAGCTGTTGCGCCTGCAGGTCATCATCGAAAAGGACACCATTGCCTCGGCAGTTGGCGAACTGTGGCAGTCCAAGGAAGAGAAGAACAACGACTTCGTCTTCATCTACTGCGGACACGGCTTCGGCGCTGGTCTCGTGTTCAACGGTGACGTCCACCATGGTGCGAGTAACAACGCAGGCGAAATCGGCCACTACTCGACCGGTCACAAATGTGTGGCCTGCGAGGAATGCGGTGCAGATGATTGCCTCGCCGCAGGCACCTCTTACGAATTCATCGCCGCCCAGGCCAAGGAGCGCGGTCTGGAACTGCCGAGCTTCGAAATCGTTGGTCCGGAACAGCGCGCTGCCGGCATGAACCGCCTCTACGAGCTGGCCCATGAAGGCAACAAGGTCGCCAAGGAACTGGTCACCGAGATCATGATCAAGGTTGGCGAAGTTGCCGGCCAGCTGGCCAACTCGCTGGACGTGCGCGAAGTTGTCTTCGGCGGACCGCAGTGGGAAAAGGTGCGCGAACTGGTCGATGATCAAGTCCAGAATGCCATTGGCCGCCGCTTCGCCTTGCGCGGAGTGCATGAAATAGAGACCCGCACGTCCGAGCTCGGCTCCAACGTCGGTGCCATCGGTGGCGCTTGCGTAGTCATGGATGCCTCGCTGTCGCCGAAGGCGACCGCACTGCTGCTGCGCTAAGCAACAGCCAACTTCAAGCACTGAGGGTACGTTCCGCATGGAACGTACCCTCAGTGCTTGCTGCCGTAGCAACGGCAAAAGCCTTGTTCCCAATTGCAAGACTGGAAACAAGGCCTCCGTGGTGCCCCTGGCCGGAATCGAACCGACGGCCTACCCTTTAGGAGAGGGTCGCTCTATCCTACTGAGCTACAGAGGCATGGGTGTGAAAACACCAACAACACTATCTTACTAGGGCGTGCCGGGCGTAATTCTCACGCCACGGCTCAGGACGTTCCCTCGCGAATCGCAACCATTTTTGCCTTGAGCGCACGATTGGCACGTAGGGCACCCAGGCCTATGACAAGACCGGCGGTGATGACCAGCAGTGCCCAGCGGATCGTCGTGAGGATCGATGCCAATACGACGGCTCCACTGCTCAAGTCTCCAGTCAATAGGGCATCAATGGCGAAGTTCTCCCAAATATCAATGGCCGCGAAGCCCAAGGGGGCAATCCAGGCCAGCCAACGCATCTGGCGGTTGGGGATCCAGCGGATGAACAACAGCATGGAGAACACTGCGGTAAACATCGGGAAGAGGAAACCCGCGGTCTTGTGCAGGTAGTTGAGCTGGCCGACTGCGTCATCATCCATGGCACCGCGCAATGCTTCTATATCGCTGGTCGTGTAGCCGAAAATCCGCTGATCGGGCATCGACAGCGAATCACTGAGGTCCTTCATCTGCACCATCGTGAGCAGATGGTAGTACGCGAACAATGCAACGCATACGATCAAGCCCACCGAGATGAGCAGCATCGGGTTTGACTTGTTCTCGTGGGAGGTGCTTTGCACCTTGCCTGGCCCCATGCCCACGCCCTGCGGCTGGTTCTGCTGCTCGGCGAACTGCGCAGGCTTCCGATACTCTTTGCTTTTCCTGACCTTCTTTGCCATATCTACTATTATGCCCGGCCAGCGATGCGGGCTTTCCCGCCCTCACTGAAAAGTGTCCGGCGCTCCACGTAGACTGGCTACATCATGGATTTCCTTTTTGATGATTTCGCCCCGGATTCCGCACCACAGGCCACGCCCACTGCCGAGGAGCTTTTGGTGGGCATGAATCCGCAGCAGGAAGAAGCAGTTCGCTATGCCGGCGGACCGTTGCTGATCGTGGCTGGCGCTGGTTCCGGAAAGACCCGCGTGCTGACGCACCGCATTGCCTACCTCTTGGCGACCGGACGCGCGCGGCCGCACGAAATCCTGGCGATCACCTTCACCAACAAGGCCGCTGCCGAGATGCGCGAACGAGCCGCTGAGCTGATCGGCGACGAGCAGGCGAAGAAGATGTGGATCTCGACGTTCCACTCCTCATGCGTGCGTATTCTGCGTCGCGAAGCGGCCACCATTGGGCTGAAATCCAACTTCTCGATCTACGACTCCACTGATTCGCTGCGCCTGATAACCTTGGTCGCCAAGTCCTTGGAGATCGACCCGAAGCGCTTCACTCCAAAGGCAATTGCGCACAAGATTTCCTCGCTGAAGAACGAGTTGATTGACGAGGAGGACTACGCGGCAACGATTAATGCCAATGATCCGTTCTCGCGTGCCGTGTCCGAGGTCTACCGCGGCTACACCCGCCGCCTGCGCGCCGCCAACGCCATGGACTTCGACGACCTGATTGGACAGGTCGTCTACATGTTCCGTGCGTTCCCGCGAGTGGCCGACAGCTACCGCCGCCGGTTCCGCCATGTGCTCATTGACGAATACCAGGACACCAACCACGCACAGTACTGGCTGGTGCGCGAGCTCACCGGCGCCGAAGGCGACGCCGTACCTGGCGAACTGACCGTGGTCGGCGACTCGGACCAGTCGATTTATGCCTTCCGCGGTGCCGACATCCGCAACATCGTCGACTTTGAAAAGGACTATCCGAACGCGGCAACCATCAAGCTGGAACAGAACTACCGTTCCACCCAGACGATTCTGTCGGCCGCCAACGAGGTCATCAAGCGAAACCCCGACCGCAACGACAAGAAGCTGTGGACTGCCAGCGGCGACGGCGAGAAGATCACCGGATATGTCGGCGAATCCGAATCCGACGAAGCACGCTGGATTGCAGAAGAAATTCTGCGTCTGAATGATGACGAGGATGTCCGCCCGGGCGATGTGGCGATCTTCTACCGCACCAACGCCCAGTCGCGAGCCCTGGAAGAGCAGCTGATGCGCCTGGACCTGAAGTACCGGGTCGTTGGCGGCACCCGCTTCTACGACCGCAAGGAAATCAAGGACGCGCTGGCCTACCTGCGCGCCCTGGTGAACCCGGACGATGACATCAACGTCCGCCGCATTCTCAATGAGCCCAAGCGCGGCATCGGCGACCGGGCCGAAGGCGCCGTGGCGGCGCTGGCTGAACGGGACCGGATTTCCTTCATGGATGCCTTACGCCGTTCCGACGAGGCGCCGGGGCTGGGAACCCGCGGAATCAAGATGACCGCAGCTTTTGTCTCCATGATGGATGACCTGAAGACCGTGGCGGAGGGCTCGGGCCCGGCAGAAGCCCTTGAAGCGGTGCTTGAGCAGACCGGATACCTGGAAACTCTCCGGCTCTCCTCGGATCCGCAGGATGAGTCGCGTGTGGAGAACCTCGCCGAACTGGTTGCCGTGGTCCGCGACTACGTGAACGAAGAGCCTGAAGGCGGCCTCGAAGGCTTCCTGGAGCGCGTGGCTCTCGTCGCGGATGCCGACCAGATTCCGGAGGCGCCCAGCGATGACGAGGGAGCGGCCATGGCCGCGCAGGAAGGCATGGTCACCTTGATGACCCTGCACACCGCCAAGGGCCTGGAATTCCCGGTGGTCTTCCTGACCGGCATGGAGCACGGCGTCTTCCCGCACCAGCGTTCCATGACCGACGAAAAGGAACTCGCCGAAGAGCGCCGCTTGGCCTATGTCGGGCTGACCCGTGCCCGTGAGCGCCTGTACCTGACGCGCGCCGAGCAGCGCAGCCTCTGGGGGCAGGCCCAGTACAACCCGGCGAGCCAGTTCCTGGAAGAGGTGCCGAGCGAGCTCATCGACTGGAAACGCGAGGGCTCTGGCGGTGGAATGGGCTTCGGTTACGGTAACGCAGCGGTGAATTTCGCCACCAGCAGATATGACCGCGGCAGCCATTGGGGTGCAGGTTCGGCGTCGCCGCAACCGGTGCGCGGGCACAACGCCGCTCCGGTGTCCAAGAAACGCGTCGTGCAGAACAAGGACATCACCATCCCTGAAGTCGGGCAAAGCGTCAAGCATTCTTCATTTGGCTTGGGAACTGTTATTGCTTTGGAAGGTGCAGGAGACAAGACCGTGGCCAAGGTGCAGTTTCCGGACTCTGAGAAGAGGCTTTTGTTGCGCTATGCACCGCTGGAAATCGTGGACTAGCCTGCAGGCGTCGACTGTTTTCCACGTCACATCTTGATGCTTCCCGACTAAGTTTTCGGGTTTCTCTACATGCTGTAAAAGTGGGAAGTTTGCGAAAGTCGGGATAGTCTGAGAGGTGCGCACGGGCTACGGCGCCTTACGACGACCCGGTAGTTGCGGTGCGCTCTCTATGGCATGGCATGGATTTCGGTCTGTGGCCGTGCCGCGAGTCAGCATGAACTTCGAACGAAGGACACAAACCCGTGGACCTGTATGAGTACCAGGCGCGCGATCTATTCGAGGCACACGGCGTTCCCGTGCTTGCCGGTATCGTCGCTTACACCCCGGAAGAAGCCAAAGCCGCAGCTGAGAAGATCGGCGGCGTTGTAGTAGTTAAGGCACAGGTCAAGGTTGGCGGCCGTGGCAAGGCTGGCGGCGTCAAGGTCGCGAAGACCGCCGACGAAGCTTTCGAGCACGCTTCCAACATCCTCGGTATGGACATCAAGGGCCACACCGTAAACAAGGTCATGATCGCTCAGGGCGCCGACATTGCCGAGGAATTCTACTTCTCGGTACTGCTGGACCGTGCAAACCGCAACTACCTGGCAATGTGCTCGGTAGAGGGCGGCATGGAGATCGAGCAGCTGGCTGAGGAGCGCCCAGAAGCTCTGGCCCGCGTTGCTGTTGATCCGCTGGTTGGCATCGACGCCGACAAGGCAGCAGAGATCGTCGCCGAGGCAGGCTTCCCAGAAGAACTGCGCGGCAAGGTTGCAGAAACCCTGCAGACCCTGTGGACCGTCTTCAAGGAAGAGGATGCCACCCTCGTTGAGGTCAACCCACTGGTGAAGACCGGTGCCGGCGACATCGTTGCGCTGGACGGAAAGGTCTCCCTGGATGACAACGCATCCGAGGTTCGCCACCCAGCTCACGAAGAGCTCGAGGACAAGGGCGCAGCCGATCCTCTGGAATCCAAGGCAAAGGCCCTGGGCCTGAACTACGTCAAGCTGGACGGCGAAATCGGCATCATCGGCAACGGTGCAGGCCTGGTCATGTCCACCCTGGACGTTGTCGCCTACGCAGGCGAGAACCACGGCGACGTGAAGCCAGCGAACTTCCTGGACATTGGCGGTGGCGCATCGGCAGAGGTCATGGCCAACGGCCTTGACGTCATCCTGAACGACCCACAGGTCAAGTCGGTCTTCGTCAACGTCTTCGGCGGCATCACCGCATGCGACGCTGTCGCAAACGGCATCGTCGGCGCGCTGAACACCCTGGGTGACGCAGCGAACAAGCCACTGGTTGTCCGCCTGGACGGCAACAACGTTGAAGAGGGTCGCGCCATCTTGGCCGAGGCCAACCACCCGTTGGTCACCCTGGCAGCAACCATGGATGAGGGCGCCGACAAGGCTGCCGAGCTCGCCAACGCAGCGAAGTAAGAGGGATAAGCGAACAATGAGCATTTACCTGAACAAGGACTCCAAGGTCATCGTCCAGGGCATCACCGGCGGCGAAGGCACCAAGCACACCGCCCTGATGCTCAAGGCTGGCACCAACATTGTTGGCGGCGTGAACGCCCGCAAGGCAGGCACCACCGTGACCCACGGTGACCAGGACATCAAGGTTTACGGCACCGTGGCGGAAGCCAAGGCCGAGACCGGCGCCGACGTATCGATCGTCTTCGTGCCACCTAAGTTCACCAAGGACGCAGTCGTTGAGGCTATCGAGGCCGAGGTCGGCCTCGTCGTAGTCATCACCGAAGGTGTTCCAGTGCAGGACTCCGCTGAGTTCTGGGCTCTGGCACAGTCGAAGGTTGACGCCGACGGCAACCAGATCACCCGCATCATCGGCCCTAACTGCCCAGGCATCATCACCCCAGGCGAGGCGCTGGTTGGCATCACCCCGAACAACATCACCGGCAAGGGCCCAATCGGTTTGGTTTCCAAGTCCGGTACCCTGACCTACCAGATGATGTACGAACTGCGCGATCTGGGCTTCTCGACCGCAATCGGCATCGGCGGCGACCCAGTCATCGGAACCACCCACATCGACGCCCTGGCTGCTTTCGAAGCTGATCCAGAGACCAAGGCCATCGTCATGATCGGTGAAATCGGTGGCGACGCCGAGGAGCGCGCTGCCGAATTCATCAAGGCCAACGTCACCAAGCCAGTTGTTGGCTACGTAGCTGGCTTCACCGCTCCTGAGGGCAAGACCATGGGCCACGCAGGCGCCATCGTTTCCGGTTCGGCTGGCACCGCCCAGGCGAAGAAGGAAGCCCTGGAAGCTGCAGGCGTCAAGGTTGGCAAGACTCCTTCGGAGACCGCCCGCCTGCTGCGCGAAGTCTTCGCAGCTCTCTAAGCTGACGCTGGAGCAAGGCTGATTCCCGGGTTTCATCCGGGAACAAACGGTCGCCGCTTCTCCTGAATTTTTCAGGAGCCGCGGCGGCCGTTTCGCATTAACCCGAGAAGCCGTGGCCTGTTCTGGGCACGGACGGGCCGGACAACCAGCCGGAGTGAACCCCTGAGCCCCAAGACCCCGGACTTCAAGAAGAATCAGCATGCCGATGAAACGCCGCCGGCTGCAATGCCATCGAACGGCCCCAAGCAATGGCCAGGTGCGTTGCCCGGTCTACCGGTCGCTTGGGCGTTAACCGGCGCAGAACCCATCGACCTGCGCCTGCAGCATGCAAGCCCTGCTATGCGGGCTGCTGGCGGTTCTGCCGGGTAGGACAACGGTGGGGCTGGTCCTTTGCAGAACCAGCCCCACCATCGTCAAATCGCCCTTTGAGCGGTAATTGGCCTAGGACTTGGCCTTCTCTGCTTCAATCTCCTGCTGGTAGGTTTCTTCCAGAGCAGGAACCTGCTCGAAGATTTCTTCCACGTCCAGGTCAGGGTTTTCTTCCTGGGTTGCAACCAGCTCTACTGCTTCTTCCTCGGTGGCCACCGAAGGCAGCGAACCCGGAAGCGGCCTGCGTGCGGATTCCTTCAAGAAGCACACGGCGATGATGCCGGCAACCGACGTTCCCATGACCCAGAAGGCAGGTGCCAGGGAAGAATTGGTCACGGTGACCAGAGCCTGCATGATGAACGGTGCGAAGCCGCCAAAGATGGCTACCGCGAAGTTGTACGAGATGCCCATGCCACCGTAGCGCGAGGCGGTGGGGAACAGGGCTGGCAACGACGAAGCCAGGTTGGAAACGTAGAAGACCACGGGGATGGCCAACAGGGCAAGGCCCGTCAGCGTGGACCAGATTTGTCCATGCATCATGAACAAGAAGGCTGGAATAGCCAGGACAACTGCCGAGCCGGAGCCAATGAACAGGACCTTGCGGCGGCCTATGCTGTCGGAGAGCATGCCGGCCAGCGGGATGCACAGGGACATGCCAACCAGAATCGGCAGGGTCAGCAGGTTGCCGTGCACCGGATCGTATTTCAGGGTCTCGGTCAAGTAGGTAGGCATGTAGCTGGTCAGTGCATAACCTGCAGTGTTGGCGGCCGAGACCAGCACGAAACCGGTCAGCAATTCGCGCCAGTAGGCCTGGACCAGGTCGATGACGCCCTTCGGAGCGTCGGCGGAGTTCCGAGCGTCGTCGCTGGCGCGGTTAGCGGCTTCCTGGGCTTCCTTGAAGGCAGGCGTGTCTTCAATCTTGGAACGGAACCACAGTGCGATGACGCCGAGTGGAAGAGCGACCAGGAATGGAATGCGCCAGGCGAAGCCTTCCATGACATCTTCGCTCAGGGTCAGCTGGAGAATGGAGACAAAGGCGGCGCCCAAGGCAAAGCCCATGTAGGAGCCGAGGTCCAGCAGCGAGGCGAAGAAGCCGCGGCGCTTATCCGGAGCGTATTCGGTAATGAATGTAGTAGCACCGGCGTACTCGCCGCCGGTGGAGAAGCCTTGGATCAGCTTCAGCACGACGAGGAGAATTGGCGCTGCTACACCCCATACCGAGTAGTCCGGAAGGATACCGATGCCGAATGTCGCCAAAGCCATCATGAGCAGGGTGAAGACCAGGATCTTCTGGCGTCCTACGCGGTCGCCAAGCTGGCCCAGAATCACGCCGCCAAGCGGGCGGGCAACGAAGGTCACGGCGAATACGCCTAGGCTGAACAGGGTTTGGATGGCGGGGTCTACCGTGTCAGGCATGAAGAGCTTGCCGATGATCACTGCGAGGTAGCCGTAGACACCTACGTCGTACCATTCCATCAAGTTGCCAACGACGGTGCCGCCGATGGCTTTCTTGAGCATCGAATCATCGACAACGTTGACGTCTTCGACCTTCAGCCGACGTTTTCTGCGGAACCGTGGCTTCCGTGAGTTTCGTGCTTCCATAGTTTCACTCCTCATATCTTTCTTGATCTTGTCCCGGTGCCGGCGACCATCCTCGTCCACAATGTTGAGAAGCGAATTTTCTGCTCCCTGAAGCTGGTTGCGACCGCCGTGTGACTCGTCGAAATCGATAGATTTCTACTCAAAAATCCGGTCAAAAACCGGCTTTGAGCGATGAAACGCTTAAGCGGACAAACGTCAAGTTTACCAAAAATTAGTTTAATTCCCTGATCGAGAGGCTCTCTTGAGCCAATGCAGACCCGGGGCAAATAGCCAGATCGCGGAAGTGCCGACCGCCAATTAGCCACGGAAGCATAGGGCAAACGGGCGATCGGCGAAGGCTCGAAGCAAACTGCCCGAAAAGCTCAAACTGTGGCGAAGAACTCGGTCCGCCACGGGGTGGAAAACGGAGAATCTGAGCGAAAACTGTGTTCCTGAAGCCCTGGATCCAGGGGGCAAACAGGGGCTTCAGACGGCAAGAATCCCGTGAGCTGCTCATCCGCACCCGGCACCGTCTCTGCGGGACGCAAAAATGCCCCAAGGCCGCCGGTGGGCAGCTTGGGGCATGAAGTCGAAGCAGGCTAGCCGCGTAGACCGGCTGCAGCTTCGGTGTCGATCCTGAGGAATGAAGAGCCGATGGCAGCGAAAGCCCCCGGGATCAGGAGCATGCGGTGCTTCGGATTGTAGAAAATCTCTTCGAGAGGGGAAGCCAAGACCCTGCGGATCTTTTCCAGGAGCCGGGCATTCTCCAAGGACAGGCGTTCCTGCTTGGTTTCAATCACCACACGATCTTTATCGATACTCACCGATGCGCTCATCCAGTCGTCATCGGGGGTACTGAGAGTCTCCGATTTAATCAGGGACACGGATATTACCGCCTTAGTCGTTCGTATCACCCGTACGAGGAGCCGCCCGGGTCCTAGCCCGACGAGCGCACCGTGTGTGGCGCAGCGCACAACGTCGAACATTTTGAATATACAGGGTTTTGCTGACAGCCGCCTGCTAAGACGGCGGATTTAATCAACCTGTTACTCAAGCAGTCCTCGGATGTCTTGGGCGGTCAAGGCCTTGGAGAATCCATCGGCCTCATCCATCACCGTCGAAATCAGCTTGCGCTTGCTTTCCTGCAGCGCCACAACCTTCTCCTCGATGGTGCCCTGGGAAATCATCCGGTACACCATCACCTGCCGGGTCTGGCCAATGCGATGCGTGCGGTCGATCGCCTGGGCTTCAACGGCCGGGTTCCACCACGGATCCAGCAAGAAGCAATAGTCGGCTTCGGTGAGGTTCAGGCCGAAGCCGCCGGCCTTCAAGGAGATCAGGAAGAGCGGTGCTTCGCCTTCCTTGAACTGCTCGATGACCTTGGAACGGTTGCGGGTATTGCCATCGAGGTACACGAACTTCACGCCTCGTTCGGCCAGCTTGTCGGCCAGCACCTTCAGGTATGAGGTGAACTGGCTGAAGATCAGCGCACGGTGGCCTTCGCCCACCACGTCATCGAGCTGGTCGAAGAGAGCTTCCAGCTTCGAGCCGGGGATGTCCGACAGTTCCGGATCTACCAGGGACGGCTCAAGGGCCAGCATGCGCAGGTGCGTCAGCGACTGGAAAATGGTGAAGCGGTTGCGATCCAGGTCCTCCACCAGGTGCAGGATCTTCTGGCGTTCGCGATTCAAATGCGTGTCGTAGACATGCTGGTGCTCCTCGGACAGGCGCACCAGAATCTGCTGCTCCTGCTTGGCCGGAAGATCCAGCACCACCGATTCCTTCGTGCGGCGCAGCATGAACGGCTTGATCCGGCGCTGTAGCAAGGCGAGGGTTTCCTTGTCGCCCAAGACCTCGATGGGCCGGGCGAACTGGCGATTGAAGCGCGTGGTGTTCAGGAACAACGCCGGAGCAACCAGCGACAGCAGGGCACCGAGCTCGGACAGGTTGTTTTCCATCGGGGTACCGGTGACTGCCAGCTTGAAATTGGTCTGCAGGTTCACGGCGGTCCTGTGCGCTTTGGTGGATTTGTTCTTCACGAACTGCGCCTCGTCGAGGATCAGGCCGGCAAAGCGCTGGGCTTCGTAGATCTCGTCGTTCAGGCGCAGCAGGGTGTAGGTCGTGAGAATGACATCGTAGTCCTGAGCGAGTTCCTGAAGCTGCCGCGGTGACGGCAACGTGCCCTCGACGCTGACGACCCGCAGGGAAGGGGCGAACTTGTTGATTTCCATTTCCCAGTTGGACACCACCGAGCTCGGGGCAACCACCAGGAACGGCAGGCGGGTACGCTGGGCTGCCGGCAATTGGGCGCTGGCCTCGGGATCCGCCCAGAGCTTGTGGGCGTGGAGCATCAGCGCAATTGTCTGCAGGGTCTTGCCCAAGCCCATGTCATCGGCGAGGATGCCGCCGAAGCCGCCCTCGTACAGGCGGGAGAGCCAGTGGAACCCCTCCACCTGGTAGGGGCGCAGTTGGGCGTCCAGCGTGTTCGGCACCTGGGCATGGTGGGCCTCGGCGACCTTGAGCAGCGAACGCATGCGTGCGATGAAAAGGTCAGCGCCGTCGATGCCTTCAGCCATCTCGTCCAGTTCTTCGAACATCGAGATCTGGAAGACCGTCAGCTTCAGGTCTCCCTCCTTCGGCTTGTCGTTCATCGCCTGGGCTTCGTCAACCAGCGCCTTGAGCTTGGCGAACATCGGGTGGTTCAGCGAGAACCAGGTGTTGTCCGGCAGGCGGAGCTTCATCTGGCCATTGCTCATGGCCTCGACAATCTGCGAGAAGGGAACCTCATGGTCGCCTACGGTGATCAGCAAGCCGAGATCAAGCCAGTCGGTCCGTTCATGATTCACGGCATTGATCTTCAGCTGGGGGAGTTCACGCAGCTGGCGGAAGGTCGGCCGGGTGCCCTGCTCGACGAGCTGGACCTCCGGAAGGCGCTCCAGCGCGGGCAGGATCTCGGTGACGAAATCAATGGTGTCATCGCGTGCGTAGAACTTCGGCGACAGGTTGGGATTGCCGGCTTCCTCATGCGCCAGGAACACCTCATGCACGGCTGACTGGAGCAGTTCCTCGGCCTCCACGTCGTGCACTTCCTGGTCGCTGGGGATCCCAGGGTAGCGGATCTGGAAGTCCAGCGCGGCGGTGTCGTTCGGTTCCTTGTTCTGGTTGAATTCGCGCTTGTAGACCACGGTGGCCTGCACATAGGGCGGTTTCAGATCCGGCAGGACCAGCTCGTCGCTGACGCTGCGCAGCTCGAAACGGCGAGCCAGGCGAGGGTAGGAGGATTCGAAGAAGTCGTTGATCTCCGGTGCGGGCACGGTGACCGGGCGGCGGTCGATATACCAGCGGCGGTACGCGTCGGGAACCGGCTCGGTGCTTGGAGCGAGCCAGATTTCATCGGGCTGGGCCATTTGCGCATAGAAACCATGCTCGGCGATGACACCGCTGGGCGCCTCCGGATCAAGCACGAGATCCTGCCCGGCGATGTGCAGGACGCCGTCCAGCTGCAACTGCTGCTCATCCAGGGAGGCCTGCATGCTGAAGCTGGCCGGATCAACGATCCGCACGCGCTGCTCGGAACGGGTGGTGATCAGCGCAATGCCCAGCTCGCCAGCCTGTTCGAGCAGCGGCCAGAGAAGCTCGGAAGCGTACTCGTCCAGGAACAGCCAGTCTTCGTCCACCTTGAACTGCAACTGGCTGTCGCTGCGGGCCATGGAAGCGAAGCGGGTGAACCAGTGGTGCTGTGCACGCAGCAGGTTCCAGCCGTAGGTCTTGAAGCCCAGGGTGGTCCAGCGCAGCTGGCCGCGCACCCAGCGGCCTTCGGCATTGCGGACCATGGGGCGCACGCCCAAGCGGAAGCGCTTGTTGCGGGTCGGGTGCGGGATGGTCCCGGTCGGCATCCACTGCTGCTGCTGGGTGGCGTCCTTCGAATCGAAGAGCAGGAACTGCAGCGCCATCGGCACCACCGGATCGTGCTGCGAACCGAGCAGCCCGTCGGCCGGGCCCGGGTCGGACTCCTCGAACCATGAATCGATTTGCTTTGACCACGCGGTCTCCGGCTTCTCTTCATGGACCGGCAGCGGGCGAGGCTGGGAGGCGATCTTATTGGAGGTAATGGCCAAAGCCGCGATATGAGAGCAGATGCCTGGCGCGTCGCAGGTGCACTCGCAGGATTCGATCTTCCACTCGCCACCCTCCAAGTGGACCTGGATCATCGGAGAGAATTCTTTGCCGGAATCGGTGACTGTGCCCTCGATCTGCCCGGTGTTCTCATCGAATTCCACGTCAACCACGGAATTTGCTTCTGCGGCCAGGTTCTTTCCATAAAAGAAAGGAACGTTGCCCAGAAAAGCCAGTAAATGGCGGGCGTCAATGGTTGGTGGAACAGATTCAGTCATCCTCTCATCGTTTCACGTTCCGGGCCGTCGCGAAAGTTGATGGGCCCTTCTGTGAATAATCACTATCCATGACGTAGCGTTGACACATGTCCCACGTGTGGCCCTATCTTCCAGCCCGAGCAGTGAACATCACCTCGCTCGTCGAATTCGACCGTCTTGCCGCTGAAGCGCTGGTTTCCCACCATGCCCACGGAAAAGGCTGGCGCGTGCACCGCGTGGATCTGCGCGAGCGGGATACCGTGCTGAAATCGCTGGATCTTTCCGAAGCGCTGTTCATCGATTGCCAGTTTTCCGCCCAAGGCCAGCAGATCGTGCAGGCGACGGGCGGGCTATACATGAGCTCGGGGGCGCAGCTGCCGTTCGAGACCGGCGCCCGCGGCTTGTACACGGCAGAAGAGCTGTACTCGGGGATCTGGACGCAGACCTACCAGCAGGTACCCGATGCCAAAATATACGCGTACTCCCAGCAGCATGCGGCGGCGAATGCCGACAGCGATCACAGTGCGCTGGCCAGGACCCTGCACGATCACCACATTGGCCAGGCGCTGGTCTCGGCGGTATATGAGGGAACGTTCAAGGACACTCCGATCATCGGGGTGATGGGCGGGCATGCGATGAACCGGGGCACCACGCAGTACGCGCAGGCCTTGGAGCTCGGGCGCATGATTACCCGTGCTGGCTACGCGGTGGCCACCGGGGGAGGGCCAGGAGCCATGGAAGCGGCCAATGCCGGTGCGTGGCTGTCCGACTATGGGGCAGATGACATTGCGACGGCCTTGCAGATGCTCGCCGAAGCGCCAGATGCGATCCACCATCGCACCGGCTGGGCGAGAACCGCCCTGATGGTGAAGGAGCGTTTCCCCAGCCAGCGGCAGTCGCTGGGCGTGCCGACCTGGTTCTACGGCCATGAGCCGCCGAATCTGTTTGCCACCCAGATCGCCAAGTTCTTCACCAATTCCATTCGCGAGGCGATCCTGCTGGAGCAGTCCAACGGCGGGCTGGTCGTGCTGCCCGGGGCTGCCGGCACGGTCCAGGAAATCTTCCAGGATGCCTGCGAGAACTACTACGCCACCGGTGCCCGCGTGGTGCCAATGGTGCTGGTCGGCCGCGACTACTGGAGAAATGACCTTCCGGCGTGGCCGCTGCTCCAGGCCCTGGCCAAGGAACGCGTGATGGAGCAGAAGATCGCCCTGGTGGACACCGTCGAGGAAGCACTGGCGTTCATCCAGTCCATGGAAACCCTGCGGCGGCGCACCCGGCCGGCAAAGGACAACTAGTCCGGGGCATCGAAAATGCCGGGACAGCCGAAGCTGTCCCGGCATTTTCGATGCCAAGCGGAGTATTAGCTGACGCTGACGTCGAAGATCAGGCCCAGGCAGTAGGTGACGGCCGCAGCGCCCCAGCCGATGGCCAGCTGGCGCAAGCCGCGCTTGAACGGGGAGGCTCCGGAGAGCAGGCCCACGATGCCGCCGGTGATCATCAGGGCGATGCCCACCAGCACCACCGACACGATGATCGCGGCCAGGCCGGAGAGGCCCAACATGTAAGGCAGGATCGGCACCACCGCGCCGGAAGCGAAGAGCAGGAATGAGGTGGCGGCCGCCCCGGTGGCCGAGCCCAGCTCCTGGTGCTCCTTCTCGAGCTCGTCGCCGCGGCCTTCCGGGTTCAGCGAGAAATCAGGGTTGCAGTCGCAGGTGAACAGGCCCATGCGTTCGGCGGCCCGGTGCTCGGCGTCCTCGTCGCTCATGCCGCGGGCCTTGTAGATCAGCACCAGCTCGTTGGCGTCCAGATCCAGGTTCGGGGCCGCGGTCAGCGTGACCTGGGTGGGCCGCGAGGCGGTCAGCAGCTCGCGTTGGGAACGCACCGAAACGTATTCGCCGGCCGCCATGGACAGCGCTCCGGCCAGCAAGCCGGCAATGCCGGAGAACAGCACGAAGGTCGAAGAAACGCCGGTGGCGCCGATGCCCATGATCAATGCCAGGTTGGATACCAGCCCGTCGTTGGCGCCGAAGACCGCGGCGCGGAAGTTGCCCGACAGCCGTGCGCGTCCTGCTGTGGCCAGGGCCCGGACGACTTCCTCGTGGACCTGCTCGTCGGCAGCCATCTGCGCGGTGGCGTCCTTGTCATTGCGGTAGGGGGAGCTGCTCTCGGAGCGCTGGGCCATGGCCAGCACGAACACCGACCCGAAGTGCAGGGCGAGGAAGCGCAGCATGGTGCGGCGCAGCGACGGTCGGACTTCCTTGGCATGCTCGCCGAGCAGCGTGCGCCAGTGGGATTCGTGGCGTGCTTCGGCTTCGGCCAGGCCCAGCAGGATTTGCCGTTCCTGCCCGGTCTTCTTTTCCGCCAGGGCCCGGTAGATGGCGCCCTCGGCGACTTCATCGGCGAGATACTTGCGCCATCGCTGGATCTGCGCTTTGGTCGGTTCGGCGCTTGGGTGCTGTGGCATCTCGAAAAGGCTCTCCTTGAACGTGGAGTTTCCCATGGAAACCCGTGGATCGGCTCAGCTTTCCACTTTAGCCAGCGCCCCTGGACTTGGGAATTTGGCAAGGCTAAATGCATGGCGCCTGCCTGCCGGATTCCCTGCTTCCGGCACCACCAGCAGCAATTCGGAGGTGTCCGGGTCGAAGGCCGGACGGCGGGAGCAGCGGGTGATGAGGCGTTCGAGCCTGAGCGGGTCCGCAACGTAGCGGGTGCACCAGCGGCCCTCAGCGGTGAACTGCACCTGGCCGGTCTGGCGGTCGATGATGGGAAGGATTGGGATGGCCACGGATATTAACTCTCTGGCGAGCTCTTGCCCGTGCACCAATTGATGCGCGGACCGCTTCCTCATCCGAACCACCCATGAACTTGGGGTTGGTGCGCGGCCAGTCGGAGCTTGGCGCCGCGTCTCGTGAAGCAACAATTCTGAGCGTACCGCCGCATGCGGCGCCAGATGAAGCCGTACTGCGTAATATGACTTCCGGTCAGTTCTCCGGGGCCAGGGAATCGGCCAGCTGCTGCAGCTTCTGGCGGTGTTCAGCCCACTGCGCCGCGGTGTAGCCGGTCAGCAAATCCAGCGTCGCGGTCCAGCCGGCGCGGCCGTCGAGCTGTTCGCGGATGATATCCAGCTGCCCTGCATGCCGGGAGGTCTCGGCCAGCGCATGGATGAGCAGATGGTCCAAGGTGGTATGCCCCGCCGGCCCCCACCACGGGACGTGCACTGCAGAATCCAGGTACAAGGCGGCGATGCCCTCGTCCGCGAAGGCGATGGCCTTGCGGTACAGGTCTATCAGCTGCAGCCCGTCCATCTGGGCGGGCGGAAGGAAATCAGCGTCGGGATCATGCGGGGAGATGAACTCGCGGACATAGGCGTCGTTGGCCTCGCGCCGCAGGCAGGTGCCGAAATACTCGTATTCGTTGATCGCCAGATGGTGCAGCACGCCCAGGATGTGGGTGCCGGTAGGGGTGAGCGGGGTGCGTGCCAGCTGCTCGGCCAGGCCCTCGGCCTTGAAGATCGCATTCTCGCGCGCCTCATTCAGGTACCCGCAGAGCTTGTCCTTGGTGCTGTCCATGGACAGAGTCTAATGATCGCGGCCGGCCCGCGGTAGGGGACACCGCGTGTTTACCATTGGTAAACTTGCCCCGCAGGCGGTGAAGTCGCCGCGGATGCCGCTGCCGGACACGACGTTGATGGAGCCAAACGATGAAAACCTTGCCAGTTGAACCAACCGGTGCTGCGATCAACATCGGTGCGCGGCTGCGCGGGGTGCGGCAGACCCAGCGCATGACCATTGACCAGGTCGCAGAGCTCTCCGGGCTGACCAAGGGCTTTCTCTCGCGTGTGGAACGCGACCTGACCAGCCCCTCGGTGGCGACGCTGCTGCGCCTGTGCGAGGTGCTGGGCATCGAGGTCGGCACGCTTTTCGAAGTCCCGGAAACGAAACTGGTGCGCCTGGACCAGGCGCCGCGGGTTTCACTGGGCGGCGACGGGATCACCGAGCAGCTGGTGACCCCGCGCAGCGAAAAGCGGCTGCAGATGATCCGCGCCGAGATTGCGCCGAGGGGCACTGGCGAAGCGGAACTGTATTCGATGGATTGCGAGCTGGAAGTGCTGCACGTGATCGCCGGAGAATTCATCCTGATCCTGCCCGACCAGCGATTGGAGCTTGAGGCGGGCGATACCGTAACCTTCCCGGGCCGCGAGCCGCATAGCTGGCAGAACCCTTCCGATGAGCCGGCCGTGGTGACCTGGACGCTGATCCTTTCCTGAGCCCAACCCCTGCGCCCGCTGCGGCGGCACGCTCGGCGCGATGCGGCTGCGTGTTCGCTGGCGGGGTGGGCAACCGCGTATTCTAGGAACGATGCGTTGTTCCGGGCGCTCGGAACGATTGGCGATGGGAGAGGCGTGAAGACAGGCGAACCAACTGCGACGCAGGACAAGCTGCGCAGCATCAGCTGGTGGGCTTCGGTGCTTTTCGGCGTTCTTGTCGGCACCACCTTGACCTGGATCCGTACCCAGCGCAATTTCTTCTTCCTCGGCGCCGCGATTCTCGCTGTCGTCATCGTGACCATCGGCGTGCGGACGATCCGCCGGCGTGCGCGTTTCCCGCAGATGGCGCAGGCGCGCATCTCCTGGACCTATGCGCTGTGGACCGCCATCCTGCTCATCCTGGCCGGCCCGATCCAGCTGGTGTACGTGGCCGATGACCTTTCCGAATTGACCATCAAGTCGTTGGTGATGTCCGCGGGCTTCGTCCTGGGCATCCATGAGGTCGACCGGGCGCTGGTGAATGCCAGCAAGAAGGGCTCCGAGGCGCCCTGAGCTCCCGGGTTGGATGAAATGGCCTGAAAGTGCAGTCAACGTATCCCTACCCTTGTCGTTTTTTGCCTTGTCCCATCCTGGCCAGCATTGGCAGAACTAGGTTGCAATCAGCACCACTCAACCTGGACTCTCGAATCTCCCGGTTGCTGGCGATCAATGAAACGAAGCTGCGTGTTGGATTAGGGGTGCTGGTCCAGCAAATCCGCAGCGCCGCCAACTGATCTCCTCACTGAAGTTCCGGCGCAGGCCGCAGTCCATTCCCGGGCTGAGGCTCGCGTCTTTTTGCGCCCGGATTCCGCCCGGCCCTGTCGTTGGATCTTGACGTGACCCAGCAGACAAAATAGCATAATGGAAAACTGAAGTTTCATATTAGACAACTTGGGCTGTGGTCCTCGTGCGTCTGGGGAGGAAGTTGCGATGAAGGAAATCCGCATCGAGGAAAATGGCCGGCTGGGACCGATCAATGCCGCGGAGATTCCCCGCTATGCAGGGGGCGGCACCTACGCCCGGCTGCCGCGCCTGGATCAGGTGGAGCAGGCCGACATCAAGATCGTTGGCGTGCCTTTCGACACCGGTGTGTCCTACCGTCCCGGCGCCCGCTTCGGCGCCAACCACGTGCGCGAATCCTCGCGCCTGATCCGCCCCTACAACCCGGCCACCGACACCTCGCCCTTTGCACAGAGCCAGGTGGCTGACGCCGGGGACATGGCGGTCAACCCGTTCAACATCAACGAGGCCATCGAGACCATCGAGCACAACGCGCTGGAGCTGACCAGCGACGGCTCCACCCTGGTCACCGTGGGCGGCGACCACACCATCGCGCTGCCGCTGCTGCGCGCCGCCTCCCAGCGCGCCGGCGCCCCGGTGGCGATGCTGCACTTCGACGCGCACCTGGATACCTGGGACACCTACTTCGGCGCCGAATACACCCACGGCACCCCGTTCCGTCGTGCCGTCGAGGAAGGCATCCTGGACACCGAGGCGATCTGCCACGTGGGCACCCGCGGCCCGCTGTACGGCAAGAAGGACCTGGAGGACGACAAGCGCTTCGGCTTCGGCATCGTGACCAGCTCGGATGTCTACTACCAGGGCGTGCGCGAGATCGTGGACAAGCTGCGGGACCGCATCGGCAACCGCCCGCTGTACATCTCGGTGGATATCGACGTGCTGGACCCGGCCCACGCCCCGGGCACCGGCACCCCGGAAGCCGGCGGCATCACCAGCCGCGAGCTGCTCGAAATCCTGCGCGGGTTGCGCGGGCTGAACATCGTCGGCGCGGATATCGTGGAAGTGGCCCCCGCCTACGACCATGCGGAACTGACCGGCGTGGCCGCCAGCCACGTCACCTACGACCTGATCAGCCTGATCAGCGACTTCCGCGCCAGCAAAGGAATGAATGCCTCATGAGCGAGCAACCGCAACGCAACGGCGGCGACCTGGTCATCGAGACCCTCACCGCACTCGGCGCCAAGACCGTGTTCGGGATCCCCGGCCAGCACGCCCTGGGACTATTCGACGCGCTCTCGCGCTCCAGCCTGGAATTCATCTCCTCGCGCGTAGAGAACAACTCGGCCTTCGCCGCCGACGGCTACTCCCGGGCCACCGGGGAAGTGGGCGTGCTGTTCCTCTCCACCGGCCCCGGGGCGCTGACTTCCCTGGCCGGGCTGCAGGAAGCCTACGCCACCGGTGTGCCGATGGTCGTGGTCGCCAGCCAGATCCCGCTGGACGGGCTGGGCGCCCGCCGCAAGGGCATGCTGCACCAGCTCGATGACCAGAAGGCCTCGGCCGCCAATGTCACCAAGTTCCAGCAGACCGTGCACCATGCCTCCGGCATCCCCTCGGCCATCCAGGACGCCTGGGCCCGGGCTATCACCGTGCCCATGGGGCCGGTCTGGGTCGAGGTGCCGCAGGACGTGCTGCTCGCGCCGGTGATGGTGCCGCCAGTGCAGGACGCCCTGGCCGAAGCCTATGAGCATCCGCCGCGCGAAGAGCTGATCGGCGAAGCCATGCGCTGGCTGGCCGAGGCGAAGCGCCCGGCCATCATCGCCGGCGGCGGCGTGCGCCGGGCCGGGGCGAAGGCCGAGCTGCTGGCCGTGGCGGAGAAGCTGCAGGCCCCGGTGCTGTGCAGCCCCGGCGGCAACGGCGCCTTCCCCTGGGAGCACGAGCTCTCCTTGCAGTCGTGGGTCGAGGACCGCTACGTCTCGGAAGTCATGGAAGACGCCGACGTGCTGGTGGTCATCGGGTCATCCCTGGGCGAGGTCACCAGCAACTACTTCACCCTGGAACCGCGCGGCAAGATGATCCAGATCGACGCCGAGCCGCGCGTGCTCGAATCCAACACCCCCGCCCTGGGCATCCGCGCCGATGCCCGTGAGGCCCTGAAATTCCTCGATGGGGAAATGCGCAAGACCGGCTTCACCGCCCAGGCCTCGTGGCATGGGAACACCCCGCAGCAGGTGGTGGCCGAGACCCTGGAGAAGGTGCAGGCCCGCCTGGATGCCCAGGACCTGGGCAAGGAGCGGAAGTTCATGGCCGATATCCGGGCCGCCGTCCCGGCAGGGATGCAGACCTTCTGGGACATGACCATTGCCGCCTACTGGGGTTGGAGCTGCTGGGACGCCAAGGACGGCGAATTCCATTCCGCGCAGGGCGCCGGCGGCCTCGGCTTCGGTTTCCCCGCCGCGATCGGCGGAGCCATCGGCTCGAAGCAGCGCGTGCTGGCGGTCAGCGGAGACGGCTCATCGATGTACTCCATCGCCGAACTGGCCACCGCCAAGCAGCACCATGCACCGGTCACCTGGCTGATCGTCGATGATGGCGGCTACGGCATCCTGCGCGAGTACATGGAGGGAGCCTTCGGCAAGGCCACAGCCACCGAGCTGGCGCGGCCCGACTTCGTCGCGCTGGCCCAGTCCTTCGGCATCCCCGCCCGGGAGGTGGAACCGGAAGGCATCGGTGCCGCGCTCGCCGAGGCGCTGGAGGCGGACGGGCCGAACGTCATCGTGGTCCGCACCTTGCTGAAGATGTTCGCGCCCACGCACCTGTAGAGGCATCCGGACACGTCGACGGCCTCGGATCCGCTGCTCGCAAAAGCGGTGGGTCCGGGGCCGTGGTGATTAATGGATGGTGAAACGGTGCAGGTCAGTGGGTGAAGTGGAATACCACGCCGAAAAGCACTGTCGAGATGCCCAGGCAAATGCCGATGAGCAGTGGCTCCCAGTCCAGGGACTGGGCTGCCAACATCACTGCGAAGGTAGCGAAAAGCAGAATTGCTCCGATGCCTCCCAGGATCACCCCTCCGCCACCATGGTGCCGCACGGCGGAGTGTGCGGTCCGGTTAATTAGTGGTGCCATGCCGCCATGGTACGTCCGAAACCGGCCAAAGCCGAGGGGTGGGGCCAACAACTTCGATATTGTCTGCTTTGTTGGCTCAGCGGCCGGTGCGCAGCTGGTGGATTTGCTCGGCAGCGGAGGCCAGCGAGGGATAGTCGGCGCCTGGCCCCTGGGCGATGAATCCGGGGCAGTGGTGGTCGGCCAGCCCCGGTTGCCCGTAGGACAGGCCGCGGAACGTGCCCTTGGCCATGCGCACCAGATGCGCGCCGGCGGCCACATCCCACACCTTGGTATCGAAACCGATCACGGCATCGCACCAGCCTGCCGCCACATGGGCCAGGGACAACGCCGCGCAGACCTTGCGCCGCACCGTGGCGAAGTCCTGGATCCACTGGCCCAGAAGCTTCAGCGACAGATCACCGTCCTTGAGCATGGATTCTGCTCCCGGGTAATCGGTCATCAGGTTGGCGCGGGACTGCTCGGGACGGGCACCGGGCTCAAGGACTTGTCCATTGAGGAATGCGGTATCCGAATTGGCACTGAATTCATCGCCGGAGATCGGATCGAGGATTGCGGCGGCAACCAGTTGGCCATCGATGGCGGCGGCGATCGAGATGCAGAAGAATGCCACGCCGTGGACGAAATTGCTGGTGCCGTCAATCGGATCAACGATCCACTGCACCTTGCCGGGAGCCTGCTGGCCGTGCTCGCCGGAGATCCGCTCTTCGCCGAGCACCCAGGAACCGGGGCAGGCCGAGAGCAGTGCGTCGGTGATGATCCGCTGGCTGCGCCGGTCGATGCCGGTGACCAGATCATGCGTGTTGGTTTTGTGTTCGGCGTGCACGGTGCCGCGGAAGGAAACGCGCAGCAGTTCGGCGGACTGGCGAGCTGCTTCAAGCGCTGCAAGACGCAGTTCTTCGGCGTTGTTGGTGCGGGCTTGGACTCGCTGATCATTCACGAAGTCCAGCTTACCGCCGGCACGGAACGCCAAAACGTTGACTAAAGCAACTAATTAAACTTACTGTGGTGGAAACACAATAGATAGGCAGCCGATAGACCGTGGTCAAGTCTCCAGACAGCCATTCGGATTCAGAGCTCAAGAGCCTGCTCGACGAGCTGGCGCGCAGTTCCAGGATCCTACGCGTGTTCTCGCATATGGACCAGACGGATCCCGAGGTTTCCAACGCCTCCCATCATGTGCTCAAGACGCTGAAATCCCGTGAACCCACGCATGCTGCCGACCTTGCCCAGGTCCTCGGCATTGGCACTGCGGCAATGAGCCGGCACCTGGCGGAACTGGAGCAGTCGGGCCTGGTTGACAGGCGGTCCAGCCAAATCGATGCCCGCCGCCATGTGCTTTGGGTGACCGAGGCGGGGTGCGAGCGGCTTGAATTCCGCGACCGATTGCGCCTGGAGCGCATGCGCCAGGTCCTTCCCGACTGGGACAGCTCCCGCATGGCCAGTGTTGCCCACGCTTTGGGCGAGTTGAACGATACGATGATCCGCGGTATCCAATCCCGGCGCACCGATCAGTTCGGCACCGAGCAAAACACCACCGGAAACAACGCAGAAAATACCGACCTTGGATAAGAGCATGCCGGAAAAAGACCGTCCTACCGACCTCACCGAGGTGGCCGCGGACCAGCCGCAGATGGACCAGCGCGAGGTGCTCAAGTCCATCGCTGGAGTCTTGGCATCCTTCTTCGCCGCGATGCTCGCGGCGACCATCGTGTCCATTGCCCTGCCGACCATCATGGATGTCCTGGGCGGCTCGCAAACCGACTTCAACTGGGTCTTGAGCACCACGCTGCTGGCCAATGCCGCCACCACACCCATCTGGGGCAAGATGGCAGATCTCTTCGACAAGAAGAAGCTGCTGCAAGCGGGCATCCTGGTGTTCGTGCTCGGCTCGCTGCTGGCCGGGCTCGCCTGGTCGATACCTGTGCTGCTGTTCGCCAGGGTCATCCAGGGCATCGGCATGGGCGGGCTGACGGCCATGGGCATGGCGGTCATCGGCACGGTCATTCCGCCACGCGAACGCGGACGCTATTCGGGATATTTCGGCGCGGTCATGGCTGTCTCCACCGCGGCAGGCCCGCTGCTGGGTGGATTCATCGTGGACTCGCCGCTTGGCTGGCGCTGGTGCTTCTTCTTCGGCATTCCGATCAGTTTGCTCTCGATGATCCTGATCCACCGGACCCTGCACCTGAAGCACGTGAAGCGCCCGGTGCATATCGACTGGGTCGGCGCCATCCTGCTGACCACCTCCGTCTCCATCCTGCTGATCTGGGTGTCCTATGTGGGCAAGGATGATTACTTCGGCTGGAATTCGTGGCAGACCTACACCATGGTCTCGACGGTCATCTTGCTGGCAACAGCGCTGCTGCTCGTGGAATCGCGGGTTCCCGAACCGATCATCCCGCTGAAGATCATTTGCACCCGGACCACGTCGCTGGCGATCCTCGCCTCGATCTCGATCGGCGTGGGAATGTTCGGCACCGGCGCCTTCATCGGCCAGTACTTCCAGATCGCCCGCGAAGCCACGCCCACCATGGCCGGGCTGATGACCTTGCCTATGATCGCCGGCAACTACTTCGGATCGGTCTTCTCGGGACAGATGATCACCCGCTTCGGCCGGTGGAAAATCTACCTGCTGATCGGTTCAATCCTCAATATCGCCGGCCTCGGCCTGCTGGGAACGATGCACCACGATACCGAATACTGGATCTTGGCCTGCGGCATGTTCCTGAACGGCGTGGGCATGGGGTTCATGCTGCAGAACCTGGTGCTCTCGGTGCAGAACACGGTGAAAGTCACCGACATCGGTGCGGCGAGCTCTTCGGTGGCGTTCTTCCGTTCAGTTGGCGGCTCGGCAGGCGTCGCGGTGCTCGGCGCGCTGCTGTCCCGAAATGTGGCTGACCTCATCACCGAATCCTTGGCGGCCAAGGGGCAGCTTTCCGCGGCATCGGCCACCGAGGATTCGCTGAATCTTTCAGGGATGCCCGATGCGTTGCGGCTGGTGGTCGAAGCCGCCTATGGCGAGGCGACAGGAATCGTCTTCACCGTTTCGGCAGCCGTGGCAGTTATCGCCTTTGTATGCATCGTGCTCATCAAGGAAGTGCCGCTGCGCAAGACGATCTAGCGGGCGTGGCGTTGTCGCGGAGGCGAATCAGGATAAGCTTCAAACCATGAGCAGCATGCAACCGATCCAGCAGAAGGCGTCCCTGACCGAGCAGGTGTCCACGATGATCCGCGCTGCCATCGTTGCCGGCGAGATGGCTCCGGGGGAGCACTACTCAGCCATCGGCATCTCGGAAAAGCTGGGCGTCTCGCGGACTCCGGTGCGCGAGGCCCTGCAGCTGCTGGAAAAAGAGGGCATCGTGACCGTGGCGAAAAACCGCGGGGTGCGCGTCAACCAGATTTCCCTGGACGAGATTGTGGAAGTCTTCCAGCTGCGGCTGGCCATTGAACCTGCTGCTGCCTCACGTGGCGTGCGGAATGCGACGGAGGATGACATCCAGCAGTTGAAGTCGCTGCACCAGCGCATGCTTGAGATCGGTGAAACCGGTGATGGCCGGGCAACGCTGGAAGCGGACAAGGAATTCCACCTCTACCTGCTGGGGCTGGCCGGCAACGCGAAGCTCGACAACGTGGTGGGGGAGTTGCGCAACCTGGTCCTGGCTCACGGGCAGACCACGGTGCCCTTCGCCCGGTCCAGCCAGGATCTGGCCGGGGACCGCGAGGAAATCATGGCAGCGATTCTTGCCAAGGATCCGGATGCCGCCGCAACGGCGGTTCGCGATCACGTCATGCGCACCGCACAGATGCTGATCAAGTCCGTCTGCTCGCGGACAGAGGGACTGGACGCGCAACCGTTCCTGGAGCGGTTGGACGCCTTGATTTCCTAGCATCAAGCCGCAGCGTTCCGCGCCAGCCTGAACGCAATTGGTGCCGAGGCGGCGGCGAAACATCATGAAATTCCTTGCCAAGGTGATCTGCACTACATAGAGTTGCATGCAACATGTAACTAATGATTTTTGTGGATTGAAGGTGTGGAAGCGAATGAGCCAACCGCTCGAAGGGATCAAGGTCATCGACCTCTCGCGCATCCTGGCCGGACCGCTGTGCTCCATGACCATGGCGGACTTCGGAGCCGACGTCCTCAAAGTGGAAAGCGCTGCCGGGGATGAGACCCGCAGCTGGAAGCCACCGGTCAACGCCCAGGGCATCAGCACCTACTACTGGTCGGTGAACCGGAATAAGCAGGCAGTAGTCGCCGACTTTGCGGACGCGGCACAGCTGCACGCCCTGCGCGAATTGATCCGCGAGGCAGACGTGCTTGTGGAGAATTTCCGTCCCGGTGTATTGGCCAAATTCGGCTTGGACTACGAGAGTTTGCGCGAACTGAATCCGGCACTGGTCTATTGCTCCATCTCGGGATTCGGCGAAAAGCAGGGTGCGGCACTGCCCGGCTTCGACCTGCTGGTGCAGGCAGTAGGCGGGCTGATGAGCATCACCGGCGAACCGTCGGGGCCGCCGAGCAAGGTGGGCGTGGCCCTGGTGGATGTCCTGGCCGCGCAGAATGCGGTGGCCGGGATCCTGCTGGCCTTGCGCGAACGCGATTCCAGCGGCATCGGCCAGCGGGTGAGCATCAACCTGCTCGGCTCGCTGCTGGCCGGGCTGACCAACCAGTCCAGCAGCACGCTGGCCACCGGACAATCCCCGGCACGCATGGGCAACGCGCACCCGAGCATCGCCCCTTATGAAACCTTCGCAGCCAGCGATGGCGTCGTGGCGATCGCGGTAGGCAACGACCGCCAGTTCGCTGCCCTGGCCCAGCACCTGGGCCAGCCGGAACTGATCCACGATCCGCGCTTTGGCAGCAACAGCGCACGCGTGGCCCACCGGACCGAACTGAAGGCCATCATCGAAGCGGCCACCGACTCGGCCACGGCCGCGCACTGGGCGGCAGCGCTGATGTCCGTGGGAGTCCCCGCCGGCAAGGTCAACTCCATCGCCGAGGCCATCGATTTCGCCAAGGAACTCGGCCTGGATCCGGTCGCGCTGATCACCGATCCGGCCACCGGAGAGGTGACCGAGCAGATCGCCAGCCCCATCGGGCTCTCGCGCACCGGAGCCCAATACCGCAGCATCCCGCCGGCCCACGGGGAGCACCAGGAACTTCTTGGCACCTTCGCCAACAGCTAATCGCAAGAACTTTCAAGGAGATACACCATGACCACCATCGAACGCCTGCTGGACCCAGCGGACCTGATCAACTTCGACTCCCTGCTCTCGTCCGAGGAATTGGCGCTGCGCGATACCGTGCGCGGATTCGTCAACGAGAACATCAAGCCGAATATCGCCAAGTGGTACAACGACGCGGTCTTCCCGCTGGAAATCGTTCCGGAGATGGCCAAGCTGGGCCTGCTGGGTATGCACCTTCAAGGCTACGGCTGCGCGGGCCGCTCGGCCGTGGAATACGGCATCGCCGGGGCCGAGCTGGAAGCCGGCGACTCGGGGCTGCGCACCTTCGTTTCGGTCCAAGGCTCGCTGGCCATGAGCGCCATCTACAAGCACGGCTCCGAGGAGCAGAAGCAAGAATGGCTGCCGAAGATGGCCGCCGGCGAAGCGATCGGCTGCTTCGGGCTGACCGAACCCACCGCAGGCTCGGACCCATCGAGCATGAAGACCTTCGCCCGCCGCGACGGCGATGACTGGGTGATCAACGGCTCCAAGCGCTGGATCGGCCTGGCCAACGTCGCGCAGGTGGCAGTGATCTGGGCGCAGACCGATGAGGGCATCCGCGGATTCGTCGTGCCCACCAGCACCCCTGGCTTCACCGCCACGCCAATCGAGCAGAAACTGTCCATGCGCGCCTCGATTCAGTGTGACATCGACATGGTGGATGTGCGCCTGCCAGGAACTGCGGTATTGCCGGAGGTCAAGGGACTGAAGGGGCCTTTCTCGTGCTTGAATGAGGCCCGCTACGGCATCCTGTGGGGTTCCATGGGCGCCGCCCGCGACGCCTTCGAGGCGGCCTTGGCCTACTCGCAGGAGCGCCTGCAGTTCGACAAGCCGCTGGCCGGATACCAGATGACCCAGCAGAAGCTGGTGGATATGGCCCTGGAAATCAACAAGGGGTTCCTGCTCGCCCTGCACATCGGCCGGTTGAAGGACGCCGGGAACCTGGATCTGCACATGATCTCGGTCGGCAAGCTGAACAACTGCCGCGAAGCCATCGCGATCTGCCGTGAAGCCCGCACCATCCTGGGTGGCAACGGCATCACCCTGGACTACTCGCCGCTGCGCCACGCCAACAACCTGGAGTCGGTGCGCACCTACGAGGGCACCGATGAGGTGCACACCCTGATCCTGGGCAACAAGCTCACCGGCGTGTCGGCCTTCCGCTAAGCCGCGAAGCCACAGAAGACGGGAAAGAGTCCAATGGAACTTTCGACAACAGTTGCCACCCTGGAGCACTGCATCAACGGTTGGATGTCAAGGCGGCCACCTCGGCAGCCCAGGGGATCGAACGCTCGCTGGAACAGGGCGCGACGCTGCACTATCGCGGGCAGGCTCCTGGCGCTGGCAGCTTCCTGGCCCCGACCATCCTGGAGCTCCCTGACGGGGAAGCAGGGCGGGCCAACTGCGCGTGGCAGGAAGAATTCTTCGCACCGATCCTTGCGGTGCGCCGGGTCAACGGGTGGCAGGAAGCCTTCGACGCCGCTGAAGACTCGGAATTCGGCTTGAGCCTGGCGCTGTTCACCTCGAATCTCGCGCTGGCACTGGAAGCGCAACAAACTCTCGACGTGGGAATTTTGCATGTAAATTCGGAGTCAGCAGGCGCCGACCCGCATGTGCCTTTCGGCGGTGCGAAGGCTTCTGGCTACTGACCGAAAGAGCAGGGAGCGGCAGCTCGCGAGTTCTACACGCACACCACGACGACCTACCTGCGCGGCTGAAGGGTGCCGGGCGGGACTGCAAAGAGAGTAATGATCAATGACGATTGAACGTATTTTGGTGATTGGCGCCGGCACCATGGGCCGGCAGATTGCGATGAGCTGCGCGTTGGGCGGATACAGAACAGTGCTGCAGGACATCTCTGCCGACGCGCTGGACGCCGCCCGTGCCGAACTGGAATCCTGGGCTGCCGGGCGCGTGGCCAAGGGCAAGCTGGATCAGGCCACAGCCGATGCGGCGCTGGGACGCCTGGGCCAGGACACCGATCTGGTCCAGGGCGCGTCCACTGCGGACCTGGTCATCGAGGCCGCGGTAGAGCGCTTGGACATCAAGGAGCAGATCTTCGCGCAGCTCGGCGAGCATGCACCGGCCCACGCCATCCTTGCAACGAACTCCTCGACGCTGCCGTCTTCGAAGGTGGCCGAGGCCAGCGGCCGTCCGGAGCAGGTGTGCAATATGCATTTCTTCAATCCGGCATTGGTGATGAAGTGCGTCGAGGTGGTTCGCAATGCGCAGACCAGCGACGCCACCATCGAGGCCGTCACCGAGGTGGCAAACCGGCTGGGAAAGAACCCGGTGCTGGTGAACAAGGAGATCCCCGGGTTCATCGCCAACCGCATGATGGGCGCGATCAACGCCGAGGCGCTGAACCTGGCGCACGCTGGAATCGCCAGCATCGAGGACATCGACACCACCGCGAAAACCGCACTGGGCCACCCCATGGGTCCGTTCGAGCTGATGGACATGGTGGGCCTGGACGTCATCGATTTCATTGCCCAAGCGACCTACGCCGAAACCCGCGATGCGGCCGATCAGCCGCACCCGCTGATCACCGAAAAAGTTGCAGCCGGCAAGCTGGGGCGCAAGAGCGGGGAAGGGTTCTACCCTTACTCCTGAGCACGGCCCAAGCTGGAAACGCCGCTGCCTGCCCGATTAGCATCGGGTGGGCAGCGGCGTTTTCCGTGCGGTTCTCCGGGGGAGCTATTCAGCGACCTCTGGCTGCTCGCCGAGCTGGAAATGCCGTCCGGAGATGGAATCGACATTGACCCGGATCCAGAAATCCTTCTGGGTCGGGATCCATGGAGAGACGCCGCTTTCGCGCGCCTCCTTGATATCCGCTTCATGCTCCAGCACTTCGGCGCTGCCGTGCACGACCACCGACCACGCCTCATCGGAAAGGATGCCGTCGACTTCGAAGGCGATCTTTTCGTTGATCGACATGGCCGCCAGCTTGTTTCCGGGCGCAGTGCGCAGGAACAATTTGCCGTTGTGCACCCCGTAGTTCACCGGGACGATATCGATCAACCCTGCAACCGCGGTCGCCACGCGTCCGTGGGAGGTGTGCGAGAGCAGCTGCCACGATTGGTCCTCGTCCAAGACCAGGACCGGACTGTTCATTTCGTGTTCGAATTTCATAGCACCAGTTTTCTACTCTTTGTAGAAAAGTGCAAGGGCCTGAGACACAAGTTCTCGTTTTCCCCTGCGTGGGCATCGGCATGAAAGACTGGAGCCATGAGTCATATTTCGGCTGATGGCGATGCGCGGCATGTAGCGTCGCGAATTGAAGACGGAGTGCATCGGTGGCGCGCGCGGCGTGCCCTGGCCAATGGCCATCAAGCGGTCATCCTGCCCTATGTGGGATATGGCTCCACCGGACCGAGCGGCGGCTGGATCCGCGTCTTCGCCCGTGTGGTGCTGGCCAAGCCGGGCGCCTTCGAGGACGGGCAGCACAAGGCCCAGGTGATTGCCGATGGCATTCGCGGCTTCCGCAACTTCATTTCCCCGATCCTCCCCGGCGGCAAGGTCAGCATCAACGTGGGCGACCATCGCTTCGAGGTGCAGGCCGATCGCGGCGGTGTCATCGATGTGAAGCTGATGGTCGACCTGCCTGCCGGCTGGAACGAGATCCGCCTCCAGGCTCATGATGGCGATGACGCGCAGGCAAAGATTCTCGTGATCGACCAGTCGCAGAAGTTCGGGGTGATCAGCGACGTCGATGACACGGTCGTGGTCACCGCGCTGCCGCGCCCGCTGCTGGCGGCCTGGAACTCCTTCGTGCTCTCGGAGCATGCCCGCGTGGCGACCCCCGGGATGGCGGTAATGCTCCAGACGGTGTTGCACGAGCATCCGGGATCGCCGACCATCTACCTGTCCACCGGCGCCTGGAATGTCGCGCAGACCCTGCAGCGCTTCATGTCGCGCAACTTGTTCCCCAAGGGCCCGCTGCTGCTCACCGACTGGGGGCCGACGGACCGTTCCTGGTTCCGCAGCGGAATGCAGCACAAGGTCGACCAGCTGCGCCGGCTGGCCGAGGAATTCCCGCATATTTCGTGGGTGCTCGTTGGCGATGACGGCCAGCATGATCCGGCCATCTATGCGGAGTTCGCGCGCCGCTACCCGGAACTGGTCCGGGCGATCGTGATCCGCCAGCTGACCCCTTCCGAAGCAGTGCTGGCCGGCGGCCGCTCGCATGAGCTGCGCCGGACCACTCCCGGGGTGCGCTGGGTCTACGAGCCGGACGGAGCGCGCATCCTGCGTGAACTGGCCAAGTTGGGGATCGTGGGCGATGGCAGCACGAACCTGCTGAAGGACGAATAGCTATGGATGGAACCACCCTGCGGGTGCAGGTGCCGATGCGCTGGGGCGACATGGATGCCTACGGGCATGTCAATAACGTCAACCTGATCCGGCTGATGGAAGAAGCGCGCATCGCCGGCTTCGGCGTGCCCGGCGGCACCGGGGCACCCGGCACCCAGCCGCAAGCCGACATCTTCTCGGCGGTTCCGGCCGGAACCCAGATTCTCGTTGTCGAGCATCGGGTGCGCTACTCCCGTCCACTGGAATACCGCAACGTGCCGGTCAACGTCGATCTGTGGGTTGCAAATATCAAGCCTGCGAGCTTCGACATCTGCTACGAATTCCGCGACCCGGTGGAAGACCACCTGTGCGTCAAAGCGGCCACGACCCTGGCCTATTTCGACCCGGCGACCTCGCGCGTGCAACGCCTGAGCCCCGAGGAGCGGGCTGGGCTCAGCGCATATGAAGGGCCCTCGACCTTCCCGAAGTAAGCACTTGGGCTCCTGTCAATTAGGATTGATCTATCTACCCTTATTAAGACAGGAAGTGATGTTGTGTCCCAGCCCGCTGGTGGTCGCCCGCAAACTGGAGGCCGCACCGCGCGCCCTCAGGTCCTCCTGCAGGTCCTCAAGCGTGAGAGCATCGCACCGCATCTGGTGCGGCTCACCCTTGGTGGCCCAGGCTTCTCAGATTTCGTCGACAAGCCGGTCACCGACCGCTACGTGAAATTCCTGTTCGCCAAGCCCGAGCTGGGACTCGAGCTGCCCTACGACATGGAGGCGCTGCGCGAGCAGCTGGCTCCCGAGGACATGCCGGTTCGCCGCACCTACACCGTGCGCCGCAGCGACATGGAGGCGGGCACCATCGAGGTCGACTTCGTGGTCCACGGCGATGAGGGCCTGGCTGGCCCGTGGGCGCGAGATGCGCAGATCGGCTCGTCCATCTGCTTCTCGGGCCCGGGCGGCATGTTCGTCCCCAAGGAAGAATTCGATTTCCACTTCTTCGCCGGAGACGAAACCGCCATCCCCGCCATCGCCGCATCCCTGGAATCCATGTCCCCGCAGATGAAGGGTCTGGTGGTCATCGAGGTCGCCGACGAGGCCGATGAAATGCAGCTGCAGGCTCCGGCCGGCATGGAAATCCGCTGGATCCACCGCAATGGGCAATTCACCCCGGAAAGCACCATCCTCGAGTCGGTGATCCGCGAGATCCCGTGGCCCGAAGGCCGCGTGCAGGTCTTCGCCCACGGTGAGCGCGAAGTGATGAAGAAGCTGCGCCACTTCTTCTATGACGAGCATGGAGTGGACCGCCGCGACATGTCGCTATCCGCCTACTGGGCCTACGGCCGCGCCGAAGACGCGTTCCAGGCCGAGAAGCGCACGGACATCGGCAAGATTTTCGCCGATTAGCCTGAGTGCCGTCACCTGATTCACCGAAGTTAGATCGACCTAAGAAACTATTTGAAAAATTACGCAAATAGGTATTAACGTTATTGCCGGTTCTTAGGTTATGCTTATTCCAGAGCTTCTCCCGTGTGTGGTCGGGAGAAGCGTCAAGCTTGACCGATATTTATCGGCTAGCTCACTGCATGCCGGGGCTGCTCACCTCGGAGCAGTGAGGGGCGTAGCCGGCTTGAATTAGGGGAATGGAGAATCGGAGGGCTTACTCAGTCAACCGATTCGTCGAAAAGGGAGCTTATCAAGATTGCACACCTTGATAAGCTCCCTTTCTCGTCCCTAGGGATTTGCTGCATCAAAAGACCACAGCAATAGGGTCGCCAGATAGCCAGCGTCCCGAGGCGGGGGTGCGACGACCGAACCGCCATCGCCAAGCTTTCCCAGGGCTCGGCGGACGACCAGATCCGAATCGAGGAAAATCTCCGGATCTCGCAATCCGCGCAGCGCCATGTAATTGCGCGTCCATGGGCCCACCCCGCGCAGCGCCTGGAGCTGATCCAGGAATTCCGGCGCGTCATCGAGCAGGTATTGACCGCTGAGCTCAAACCATTCGGCGACCGTTAGCAGTGTCACCGCCCGCGAAAGCGGGCAGCGGATGATCTGCTGCAATTCGGCAGGCGTGCAGGTGGCCGTTGCAGCAGCCGAGGGGAAGGCCCGCAGGCCTGAGCTGTGCGGCTGGCCCAAGGCATCGACATAGCGTCCGCCCAAGGTCCGTGCCGCCGCCAAGGACACCTGCTGTCCGATGACAGTGGTGGCCAGAGCCTCGAAAGGATCCGGGTAGCTGATCAGCCGCAGGTGGGGGAAGGCCAAGGCCAGCGGCTGGTAGCCCGGCAGGTCACCAAGCGCCGCATAGGCCGCACTGGTGTCCTGCTGCAGCCCCAGCCAATGGTTGATGGTTTCGGTCAGCCGGGCAACGGATTCCGGCGGGGCGTCATGGGTGAGCGATACGCCGAAGGCATCCAGCCTCAGGGAAACTTCTACCAGTTGTCCCTGCACCTGCAGGATGCGCTGGACCTGGGCCGCGGCGGGGTCCAGCCGCTCCTGGGCTGGCAGCGAATGCAATGCCAGCACCGCCAGCGCGTGGCCGGGGTCCAGCGTTCTGGTTGCAGGCAGGCGCAGTTCCATTCGTTTAGGCCCAGATGCCGGAGGTGCCTCGGCGGTGCGAGCCGATCAGGTGGGTGTCCACCATGCCGATGGCTTCCATCAGGGCGTACATGGTGGTCGGGCCGACGAACTTGAAGCCCCGCTTCTTCAGCGCCTTGGCCAGCTCCTTGGACTCCGGGCTTTGCGTGGGGATCTCGGTGAAGGTGCGCGGAGCCGGCGTCTGCTCCGGCTTGAATGACCAGATGAAATCGGACAGGCCACCCTCTTCGCGAAGCATCAGGGTTGCTTCGGCGTTGGCGATTGTAGCGCGGATCTTCAGCCGATTGCGCACGATCCCTGCATCTTCCATCAGCCGATTGAAGTCATCTTCGGTGAACAGGGCGACCTTCTCGGGATCGAAGTATTCGAAGGCCTGGCGGAATGCCTCGCGCTTGGACAGGATAATGGCCCAAGACAGGCCCGACTGGAAGCATTCAAGGCTGAGCCGCTCGAAAAGGCCGGCTTCCGAAGTGATCGGCATGCCCCATTCAGCATCGTAGTACGCGCGGAGCATGCCATTCGAAGCGGCCCAGCGAGGGCGCGCCAACCCGTCCTCGCCAACGATGAGATCTTCAGTCATATTTTCATCTTCCCATCCATCCGGATTCTCGCAGTGCCATGCAACGTTGCGTTTCGTGGCCACGTGGCCTATCATCGTTATATGGCGATAATAGAGTCAGATATCGATGCAGTGGAAGTCCGCAACGGCAAGCTCCAGTTCGCGGCGCTCTTCCATGCGCTCGCCGACCCGACGAGGCTGCTGATCCTTGACCACCTGCGGACCGGGGAGCACAAGGTCAGGGAACTGACCGAGCATCTGGGCCTGGCCCAAAGCACGGTCAGCGCGCACCTGTCCTGCCTGAAGGACACCGGCCTGGTCCGCGTCAGAAGCCAGGGGCGGGCCAGCATCTACTCGCTGGGCCAGCAAGAAGCGCTTGATGCCCTGGCCGCCGCCGCGTCGGCACTGCTGCCGCAGGACGCGGCCCACCACCAGTGGCACGAAGTCCACGGCACGGACCGGAGGGAGGACTGAGCATGGGGCACGACCACTCCCACGGCCACTCGCATGACCATTCAGGAGCCAACCGGACCCGTCTGGCGTGGGCCTTCGCCATCACCGCGACGATCCTCGTCGCCGAAGTGGTTGGCGCGATCCTCACCAACTCATTGGCCTTGCTGGTTGACGCGGCGCATATGCTCACCGATGCCCTGGGGCTCCTGCTCGCGCTGACGGCCGCCAATCTGATCATGCGCAAGCCCACGACGAAGCGCACCTGGGGATTCCGCCGCGCCGAAGTGCTCTCGGCTACCTTCCAATCGGCCTTGCTGCTGGCGGTGGGCATCTATGTCGCGGTCGACGCGGTCCGCCGGCTCTTCGCCCCGGCAGAAGTGCAGCCGGCTGGGCTGCTGGCCTTCGGCATCATCGGCCTGGCCGGCAACGTCATCTCCATGTGGATCATTTCCGCGGGTCGCAACAACAACCTCAACATGCGCGCGGCCTTCCTGGAAGTGGTCAACGACGCATTGGGCTCGGTCGCCGTCATCATTGCCGCGCTGGTCATCACCTTCACCGGGTGGATGCGGGCGGACTCCGTGGCGGCGCTGGTGATCAGCGCCCTGATCGTTCCGCGGGCCATGAAGCTGCTGGGGGAGACCACCCACATCCTGCTCGAATCCACGCCGAAGGGCTTGGATTTGATTGCGGTCAGGGAGCATTTGGAAGCATTGCCCGGAGTCATCGCGGTGCATGATCTGCATGCCAGCCAGATTGCCTCCAACCTTCCGGTGCTCACCGCCCATGTGGTGGTCGAGGACTCGGTGTTCAGCGCCGGCGCGGCCGGCGGGTTGCTGCGCGAGCTGCAGCAATGCGTGGCCGACCACTTCACCGTGAGCATTGAGCACTCGACCTTCCAGATCGAGCCGGCCTCGCACCAGCTCAGCGAACGCGAGCACGGTTGCTAGGCGGACAGCACCGGGTGGAGGCGATCCGCGGCTTCGCTCATCCCCTGGTATGACGTGGCCCCGCTGAACTGGATCCTGGCGGTTGATGCCGGTATGGCTAGGTGATTTGTAGTCTTTCTAATATGACTTCCGAGACTATGCCGAAAACCGAGAACGCGGTCGCCGCCCGCGGCCTGACCAAGACCTACGGGCACGACAGCACCAGGGTCGAAGCCCTGCGCAACGTCACCGTTTCCTTCGAACGATCCCGCTTCACCGCCATCATGGGCCCTTCGGGCTCCGGCAAATCCACGCTGATGCACTGCCTGGCTGGCCTGGACACCGCCGATTCCGGCGAAATCGTCATTGGCGGGAAGAACCTGCTGGAACTGAGCGATGACCAGCTGACCGAGATGCGCCGCGAGCAGATCGGCTTCGTCTTCCAGTCCTTCAACCTGGTGCCCACCATCAGCGCCAAGGACAACATCCTGCTGCCGCTGTCGCTGGCCGGCAAGAAGCACGACCGCGACTGGTTCAACACCGTCATCCAGGCTCTGGGCCTGCGCGACCGGCTGAACCACAAGCCGCATGAGCTCTCCGGCGGCCAGCAGCAGCGCGTGGCGGTAGCCCGGGCGCTGCTCACCCGGCCGGAAGTCGTCTTCGGCGATGAGCCAACCGGCAACCTCGATTCGCGCACCGGCGCCGAAGTGCTCTCCTTGATGCGCACCTCCACCCGCGAGATGGGCCAGACCATCATCATGGTCACCCACGACCCGGTGGCCGCTTCCTATGCGGACAATGTGCTGCTGATGAAGGACGGCACGATTGTCGGTTCCATCCAGGAGCCCACCGTGGCTGCCGTAACCGAGGCCCTGGCCTCCCTGGCGGAGTAGGCAATGCTGCACGTAGCGCTTTCGAATATCAAGACCTATGCGCGGCGGTATATCGCCGTCATCCTGGCGGTGGCCATCGGCACCGCCTTCCTCGCCGCAACCCTTGCGGTGAATTCCTCCACCCAAGCCACCTTGCGCAACTCCCTGGGCGATGCGTACAAGAATGCGGACCTGGTCGCCTACCCGGACTGGGAATTGCTGGGCGATGCCGATGAACCGACCCGGCTGGACATGAAGGACATCGCAGCGATCCGCGACCTGCCCGGGGTCTCCACCGCCTACGGCGTGGGCTACGCGTACGGGCAGATGCACACCTCGGACAACGGCTACACCGTGGCCCTGCAGCCGGTGGATCCCAACCAGCGGCTCGGCGGCCTGGAACTGCTCGAAGGGCGCCCGCCGCTGAGCGGCAACGAGATGATCGTCGATGAGGCCCACGCCGAGGACATGGGCATCTCCATCGGCGATGTCGTGGCACTGGGCAATGAGCAGGGCAAGACCGAGAACATGAAGATTGTCGGCATCCAGCGCTCCAGCACCAACCCGCAGGTGGCTGCCACCGCCCTGGGCGGGCTCAGCGAGAAGTCCTGGATCCAGTTCGCCGATGGGCAGGAGGACTTCGGGGAAATCGTGATCAACGCCCAGGGTCCGCTGCCCGCGCTGGAAACCCAGCTGCAGGAGCACTTCGCCAGCCAGCAGATGAAGGACATCGCCGTGCTCACCGCGGACGAGAAGGTCGTCCACGATGTCGCGCAGATGACCGATGGCACCGACCAGCTCACCGTCGTGCTCGTGGTCTTCGCGCTGATCGCCCTGGTGGTCACAGGGCTCGTCGTGGTCAATACTTTCTCCGTGGTGATCGCCCAGCGCACCCGCGAACTGGCGTTGCTGCGCATCCTGGGCGCCAAGCGCAAGCAGATCCGCAGCTCGGTCCTCGTCGAGGCCCTGCTCATCGGCATCGCCGCCTCGGTGATCGGCGTCCTGCTGGCCATTGCCCTGATGGCCGGGCTGATCGAGGTGCTGCATGCACTGGTGCCGTCGATGTCCTATGCCACCTTGGCGCTGAACCCCGCCGGGATCATCATCCCGATCATCGTCGGCATCCTGATGACGGTGATCTCCGCCAGCCTGCCAGCACGCCGCGCCATGCGGCTGGCGCCGCTGGCAGCGCTGCGCCCCTTCGATGCGGCCAGCGTGAAGAACCGGGCCGGCAAGGTGCGCATCGTCATCGGCGCCCTGCTGGCACTGGCCGGAGCCGCGGGACTGGCCTACGGCGCGCTTGAAGGGGACCTGATCATCGCCTTCCTCGGCGGACTGGTGTCCTTCCCGGGCATCCTGATGCTCGCCTCGCTCTTCGTCCCCTCCAGCGTGGCGGGGATCGGCAAGGCCGTCGCAGGCAACTCGACGGCCGGCAAGCTGGCCGCGCTGAACGCCGTGCGCAACCCCGGGCGCACCACGGCCACTGCTACGGCGCTGCTGATCGGCGTCACCCTGGTGTCGATGATCATGGTTGGCGGGCAGACCGCCAAGGCCAGCTTGAACAACTCCATCGCCGGGGAATTCCCGGTGGATGTGATGGTCGCGTTGCCGGGCACCGGCCTGCAGGAAGCCGAGGCCAAGGACTTCGCCGAGCAGATCGGGGAACTGGAAGGCGTCGACGCCACCGCCACGTACGACTTCGGCTCGGCGACCGCGGAATTCAGCACGGAAGAAACCTACGAGGTGCAGCTGATGGCCGTTGACCCGCAGCCATTTGCCGACGTGGCGCTGTCCGAGGGCATCGTTCCAAAAGATGGGCAGATCGTATTCACGCAGTGGTCCACCGAGGACACCTCGCTGAGCATCGGCGGACAGACGCTTCAAATCAAGTCCTCAACTGCCACGGTGGATGGGAACATCGTGAGCAAGCAGACCTTCAGCAAGCTCGGAATCGATGAATCGCAAGCCTTCTCCGGGATCCTGGTGAAGACCGATGAGCAGTTGGCCAGCTCGAAGATCAATGACCTGGTCAGCGAAATTGCGGATATCACCGGTGTGGACTCGTCGATGATCTCTGGCGGCGTGGTCATGAAGTCCATGTTCTCGCAAGTCATCGACGTCCTGCTGGCAATCGTCTCGGCGCTGCTGGCGGTAGCGGTGCTGATCGCGCTGATTGGCGTCGCCAATACGCTCAGCCTCTCGGTGCTGGAGCGCACCAGGGAGAATTCCCTGCTGCGGGCACTGGGCCTGAAGAAGAAGCAACTGCGCAGCATGCTGGCCACCGAAGCGGTGCTCATCGGCGGTGTAGCGGCCTTGCTCGGCCTGGTGCTGGGCGTTGCCTACGGCCTGCTCGGAGCCCGCTCGGCGCTCTCCTCCATGGGTGCGATGACCTACGAGATCCCATGGTGGCAGCTGGCGGTGGTCCTGCTGATCAGCATTGTGGCAGCCCTGTTGGCCTCGGTGACTCCGGGCCGCCGGGCAGCAAAGCTGTCGCCGGTCGAAGGCCTGGCTACCGAGTAGCCGGCAACTAGCCAAGCTGCGGTGGCCCTGGAAGCGCACGCTTCCAGGGCCACCGCTTTTTTGGGCTCCGGCTGAGCCCGGTAGGCTGTCAGCATGAACGTTGAACTCACCAGATTCCGCGTCCTGCCCGGCAAAACTGCGCAGGTCAATGACTGGCTGGAATTTCTGAACAGCCATATGCCCGCGGTGCTGGACACCCTTGAGGGGGAGAAGATGTATGTGGAAACAATCTTCAGCGAGACCCTGGATGGCGTCGACTACCTGTACTGGTACAGCATCCGAGGCGAGGGCGGCATCGAGGTGCAGGATTCTGCCCATGAAGTCGACAAGGTGCATCTGGAGTATTGGAAGGAATGCATCGATCCTGGCTTCGCACCCCAAGAGCTGACCCCACGGGTGCTCATGATTCCTGAACGCGTGCAGCGCAGCATGCACTAGCGTCCATAGTAAAAAGCACTCGGTCCAGAACCCGCACGGCGAGTTCTGGACCGAGTGCTTTTTGCCGTGATGGCTAGCTGCGCAGGGTAATCGTGGTGGCCATGGCCGGGGAACGGCCGGTAGTCACGAAGCCCGAAATGTTGGATCCCGGATGCTTGATGATATCCGTGATGGATCCCAGATGGCGGCTCAAATCGATCTTGTCTTCAGGGGCCGCGAGCACCAGATGGAAACCGAACTCCTGCAACGCGCGTATGCCTGCCGCCGCATATTCGGAGTTGGCCTGGATGAAGGCCTCGTCAATCATCACCGTGCCGTAGGAGGTGAACCCGGCCGAGGCGAAGCCCAGCTGGTAGGCCAAGGCTGCACCCATGATGAACGAGGTGAAGCGCTGGCCTTCGCCGCCGGAGAGCGTGCCCGGTTCCAGGCCGGTTTCGATTTCTCCATTGGGCTTGTGCTCATTGCAGCTGATCATCACATGCTGGCGGACATCGAGCACGGTGGAGCGCCAGGCGGTCATGGCTGGGTCGCTGAGCGCGGTGACCAGTGCCTCCAGCGCCTGGTACGAGCTGGCCAGGGTGCTTTCGTCCTTGGTGGTGTAGGCCTCCTGCAACGCGTCCTTCAATTCCTTGCGGAAGGTGCCGGCCTCCACCGGAATCGCATTGGCCACTTCCAGGCGGAGCACCGAGCCATGCTCGAAGGCCACCTCGGAGAGAATCTGGTTCAGCGGCTTGATGCGCTCGGAGATCATCCGGCGCTCTTCATCCAGCAGCTGCAACAGGTCGCTGAAGCGTTCGTAGGAACGGTTCGCGAAGTATTCGCGGAACTGCGCCTCATGGTGAGGCAGGCCATCGGCCACAATCTGGTCGTGCAGCTGCGCATAGTGCTCTGCGGCTTCAGCGGTGGTGCCGTGGGTTTGCGCGTGGGAGGTGCCGAACTCGCGGGCGAACCGGCGGAAGGTTTCGCTCAATGCGCCGCCGATTTCCTGGCGCCGCGACTGCAGGGAATTGACCTGGCTGCCCAGCTGGAGCTTGACCTCGGCAAAGGCTTCGCTGATCTCCTCGTTGGCAGGGCAGTCGCCGGCGGCAACCTGCTGCAGCACCGGACCCAGCAGCTGATGCTGGCGCAAGGCCCGTGGAATGCTGTCCTCCCATCCGGAATCCAGCTCTTCGCTGGCGGACAGGATCTGCTGCGCGCGCTGAACCTGCAGCTCAATATCGGCAATGCGCGAGCGGACCAGCGCCAGGTCGCCGACCAGCGTCTCGGCCTCGGCCTTCGCCTTTTCAATCTGCTGGCGGACCCGGGAGGAGTCCCCGGACAGTGCCAGTGCATCGCCGAGCTTCTGCTCGCTGCGGCGCAATGCTTCCAGCGCTTCGGAGGCATCGAGTTGGCCGAATGTCCGCTCGTCGGCAATCAGCGCCTGCAGCAGCTGGGCCTTGGCCACGACCTTGTTCTTCGCCGCGCTGCGCTCGTCGGCAGCCTGCTGGGCCTTGATGATCTTCTCGTCCAGCCGCGCCGCCTTGGACTGCAGCTCGGCGATCTTCGACTCGTTGGTGAAGCCCAGCAGGTACTCGGATGCCGGCAAGGTGCGGGTATCGCGCTCAAAGGATCCGGTGCCGGACTTGATCGTGCCGGCCGGGGTGATTGCCTTGGGGTGCACATGCATGGCGGCATCGTTCTCGACGCAGGCCAATGGATAGTCGGCGGTGATCTTGGCCTGCAGCCAGGCCCCGGCGTCGCCCGGCGCGAAGTCCAGCTTGGTGACCAGGTCTGCCGGGCCGGCCTGCGCGGTGCGCGGCTGCTGCGAGATGTCGCTCCACCTCACACGGCCCAGCCCGTCGAGCCGGTCGATGGCGTGGGTGACCTGGGCGAGCAGCTCGCCCGGAACCAGCAGGGTGCGGGCCAGCGAATGCAGGGACTTTTCAGCGGCCAAGCGCCAGCTGCCGGCATCGGCTGAGACATCCATGAGCTCGCCAGCGAAGGGAAGCTGTTCTTCCTTGAGCGAGCAGGCCGAGGCGATGGCACGGCGGGCGGCGATCGACCGGTCATCGATATTGCTGGCCCGGCGCTGGTAGGAGCGGATCTGCTCGGCCAAGGTTTCTGCGCGTTTGCGCAGGTTGACCAGGGTGGCCATGGCCTCGTACTCGACGGTCTGGGCATCATGGGTAATCGAGCTGAGCTGCTGCAGGGTGCGCGCGGCATTGGCCCGCAGCTCATCCAAGCCGGTGGCGGAGAATTCAAAGGACAATCCGGCATCCGCCGCCTGCTGCTGCAGGGTGCGGATGAGATTTTCCTTCTCGCTCAGAGCCTTGCGGGCCACATCGGCTTCGCGCTCCAGCAGCATCAGGGAAGCGGAGCCGGCGGAATCGTGGGCGGCTTCCAGCGACGCCAGCTGGTCATCGAGCTGTTCCTTGCGCTGGCGCAGCTCGGCCTCGTCGGCCTTGAGCTTGGCCAGCTCGGATTCATGGGAGGCCAGGTCATTGCGCAGCACCAGCTGGCGGACCTGGGCTTCCAGGGTGTTCACGTCGCTTTCCAGCAATTGCCGGGTGCTGACAATCTGCCTGGCCAAATCGCGGTAGGCCTGGTCCTGCTCGGGGACCTGCGCCAGCACGTCGCGCTGGGCCCGGGCGGTATCCAGCTGGCGGTAGATGCCGCGCAGGTGGGCGAAGTCCTCCACCGCCGCGGCGGCGGCCTTCAGCGTGGCTGGTTCTTCCAGCACCTCATGGCGGAAGAACTGGTTGACGCCCTTGGCCAGGCCCTTGCCGTTCTGCAAGGTGCGCAGCAGAGCGAAAGCCTTGTCGCTTTCCACTCCGAGCCGGCGGCGCAGGCGCTCGATGAACGCCTTGTGCGTATCGAAGGCTTCGCTGGGTGCCAGAGCCTTGGACAGCGAGGACGCAGTGAAGCGGCGCGGTCCGTGGTTTTCCAGCTCCGCGATATCGACCTTGCCCTCGCACAACAGGTAGTGCTTGGAGACCTGGCCTTCCAGACCGGCGTCGGGCAGGTCAAAGACCGCGCCGGCGGTCACGGTGTTGCCCATGCCGTCGTCGTAGCTGAGCACAATGGCGCTCCACGTCGCGCCCGGACGCTGGTAGACGGTACCTGAGCTGGTCTTGAACTTGCGCCCGCGCATATAGGAGAACGTGGTGCGGCGGTCCTCGCGGGTGGCCGCATCATTGGCCGATTCGTTCAGCCGGGGAGTGGCGAAGAAGACGTGGCCCATCGCATCGAACAGGGTGGATTTGCCTACGCCCGGATGGCCGGTGACCAGCGTGCCGGCACGGTCCACCGCCAGATCATGCAAGCCGTGGAAGGTGCCCCAGTTGACGATCTGTAATCGGCTCAGGCGATGCTGGCCTGGATTGAGCGCCCCGCCTAGCGGGAGAGTCATTTCAATGCTCATCGGTTACTCCTGCACCAACTCGGGGGTCTGCTCTGCGAGGTCATCAGTGTCATCTGCGCCCAGGCTGAACGCCGGGTCATTGGCGTCGATGGCCGCAATGTAGCGCGGGATGTCCTGGATATTGGTGATGGGCAAGGCCATCGCCAGCGCCGGGGAAATGCGGAACTCGTTCTCCAGCTCGGTGCCGGTGAGCAGGCGCAAGGATTGCAGGCGGGTGATAGCGGCATCGCAGGATTCGGCAAAACGCTTGTCATCACGGTCCGATGCCTGGCGGTGCTCAGCCAGGATCTCGTGCATGCCTGCCCGTGAAATCACCGCATCGCTGCCGCTGCCCGAATGCTGCTCCAGCAGCAGCCGCAGGCGCAGGGCCAGCAGGGTTTCATCGCGCTTCAGCGGACGGCGCGGAGCGATCGGGGAGGTGTGGACCTGTTCTATCTGGACCGGGGCCAGCATGGCGATCTTGCGATCCATGTCCAGCCGCAAGGCCAGGAAAATCTCGGAGAAGTAATCGCTGATGCCCTGCTGCTGGTCCAGCAGCAGCTGCCACGCCGAAGGATCGGTGGATCCGTCCAGATAGGGGCCGCGCAGCAACCGGACCAGCAGTTGGCGCAGCGGCAGCGAGAACTTCCCGGTATCGCCGTCGAACAGCGGGTCGGTGATCGGTGCGGCGTATGAATCGCTCGTGGTCATAGCGGCTCCTTCGTAAAGCTCAACGCGGGCAGGATAGCGGTTCGCTGAGAACCATCGAGTTGCTGGAATTCAATGCTGAGCAGGTCGCTCTCGTTCAGTGGCTCGCCATTGGTGCGCCCGATTTCCACTAGGGCGCGAATCGTATTCAGGTGCCGCTGCTCGGCATCCAATGATTCAAAGACGTTATCGATCCGAACCGAACCGGAACCTGATTGGCCTAGCTGCCGGGTGATGGATTCACGCAGCAACTGCACGTCGGCCTGGGGTGTCGACGGGTTGCGCACAATGTCGGCTTCGCTGAATTCCGGCGCCTGGGCCAGCGGCGGCGGAGCCACATGCTCGGAGGGGTCGTAGATTCCAAGCCCGGCAAGGGTGACGAACTGCGGGGCGAACAGCTCCATGGGAGCCAGGCCGCTGCGCGGCTTCAGGCTCGTGGACTTGCTGATCGCCAGTTCGGCTTCGCGCACTGCCTGGCGCAGCAGCTCGGCCTGCTTGTAGTCCTCGGACTGGACGAACGCGTGCAGGGATTCGGAGAGCTTGCCGTAGGAGGCATGGACTTCAGCCGCCTGGCGGCGCAGTTCGCGCAACAGGTTGGTGAGGATCTGGCGTTCGGGCGTTTCCAGATCATCGACGAAGTCGCGTTCCAGGACCTCGGCCAATGCCGCGCGGAAACGCTGCTGCGCTTCGGGGGAATTCAAGAACTCGGTGAATCCGCTGAAGGTTTCGCCTTCGGCGGTGGAACGCAATTGGCGGTCGGCTTCCAGCACCTGGCCCACGGCGACGCCCTTGGCAGTGGATGCATCCAGAATGCCTTCGCGCAGCGAGTGGAGCATGTCCTGGACGCCATCGCGCATGCGCCGGAAATCCGCTGGCAGGCTGGAGGCCAGATCGAGCACCGAACGGGTGGCCGACAACGCGGTCGTGCGGGAGAGCACCGCCGGATCGTCCCCGCTGCGCAGCTGGTCGATTTGGGCTTGGCGCAACGCGATCTGGGATTCGAGGGCACGGATACGCGCTTCGGGATCCGGATCCGTTTCGTGGGCCAGCGACTCCAGGGAAGAAAGCAGGGTGTTCAGGCGCGAGGAGTTCAAATGCGAATCGTCGGTGGAGAAATCCGCCAAGAAGCGCAGGGTGCGCAAGGTCTGCGCACTGGGTTCATAGACGAAGCGCCCGTCAATCAGCGGACGGGCCAGGATTCCCTGCTTGACCCAGGTCTCGGCGAAATCCTGGGCCGAATAGGACGCAGGGATCTGGTCATCGCTTTTGCGTGCCTGCTTCAGGAAGGAATCCAGCGAGGCATGGAAAAGCTCCAATGCGATACGGGAACGATCTGCGGTGAACTCTGCACGGATGAACGCCACAGCCCACGGCTGGGCGGTCAGAAGCCGATACGCTGCCGAGCTTTTGAACTGCTGGGACTGAAGCCACAAACTATTCGCGCGGTGCGAGGGCTGCATGTACTTCCTTGATCTTTGAAATGCCTAACCAATCAATTCTAAATCATTGGACTCCTTCCAAAATGTGAGCTCCCTAAAAGCTGGATGATAGGCACCGTTTGAGTTCGATAATTCATCGCCAAAGGGTTTTGCCCCCAGCCCTATCTGGGTAGGCTCGAAATTAGCAGATGACAACTAGTTTTCTTCCGGCGCTGCAGGTGCGGTGGAGGTCATGGAGGTCGCAGCCAATGAAAAACCTACGCATTGTGATTTCGCTCGGGCTGGTGCTGGGCCTTGCCGGGTGCAGCACGGCGCAACCACCCTCAGCACCGTCCACGGATCCCGCTGCCATCGAAAAGGCCGAGCAGGAAAAAGCACGCGTGGACAGCGTCAAGGCCGAGATCAACCGGCTGGCTGACGGATACGACTATGACGCGGCGATCAAGCTCGCCAAGGAGGACAGCGCCGAAGAGCTGAACCAGATGGTTGGCGGCCTGGAAGATGAGAAGAACCAAGTTTCGGCGTGGGACCAGCCGGAGCAGATACCGCACCTGTTCTTCCACTCGCTGATAGTCGATCCGGACCGGGCTTTTGACGAGGGAAACAGCTCACAGGGCTACGCCAACTACATGGTGACCCAGAATGAATTCGCGGCCATTCTCAACGAGCTGCATGAGCGCGACTATATGCTGGTCAACCCGGAGGACTTTGCTTCGCCCGATAAGCAGGGACAGATGAAGTACCGGGACATCATGCTGCCCAAGGATAAGAAGCCATTGGTGCTGTCCGTTGACGACCTGAGCTATTACGAATACATGGAAGGCGATGGCTTCGCCAGCAAGCTGGTGCTGGATGAGGACGGCAAGGTCCGCAACGAATACGTAGATGCGGAAGGCGAAACGCACGTTGGCGCATACGACGTCACCACCATGATCGATGACTTCATCGCCGAGCATCCCGACTTCAGCTACCGCAATGCCCGCGGCCTGGTCGCGATGACCGGATACAACGGCGCTTTCGGCTACCGAACCTCGGCCAGCCAGTACCCCGAAAGCAAGACGCTGGAAGCCGACCAGAAGATGGCCACGAAGATCGCCGAGGCAATGAAGGACAGCGGTTGGGTGTTCGCATCGCATTCATGGGGGCACATTGCCACCGGGACCGACAGCATGGGCCGGCTCAAGCGCGACATGAAGCTGTGGAAGGACGAGGTGGAACCGATCGTGGGAAAGACCGATCACTTCATCTATCCATTCGGATCGGATATTGCCCGGACCCAACGCTACTCCGGGGCCCGCTACGAGTTCTTCAAGGACCAGGGCTTCGACTACTTCTACGGCGTTGACGGAACCATCCGCGCATGGATGCAGCAAGGAGATGAATACCAGCGGCAGATGCGCATCAACGTGGACGGGTTGCAGTTCGCCAAGGAAGAACGCGGCGACCGGCCAGTTCTGGAGAGCTTCTTCGATGTTCAGGACGTGATCGATCCGGCCCGCAAGTGAGCGGACCAATCCGCCCCCAGGCTACAAGGCCATGAACGCACCGAGCTGGGAGAGCGTCGACGGGTTGGACGGCAGGTAATCGGTGAGCCGTTCGCTGCGCACGATGACCGCCTTCCACTGGCCGCGGGAAATGGCCACATTGATGCGATTGCGGTTAAGCAGGAACTCGATGCCACGCGAGGCATCGGCGGCGCTGGAACAGGCCATGGTCACCAGCACCACCGGGGCTTCCTGGCCTTGGAACTTGTCCACCGTGCCCACCCTGACATCCGGCAGGCCCTCGGCTTCCAGTACCTCGCGCACCAGATTCACCTGCGCGTTGTAGGCGGCCACCACCAGGATATCGGCGGCGGCCAGCGGGCGGGCCGGCTTGCCGGGGCCCGGGCTCCACAGCATGCCCAGATGCTCGCGCACCAGGCGGACAATGGCCTCCGCTTCTTCCACGCTGCTGACGGTATTGCCCCGGTGCTCAACGAAGACCGTTTCGACCCCGGCTTCGGTGCCTTCCAGCACCCGCAGCCCGGCGGCGTCCGCCGAGAACAGCTGGTGGTCGTAGCTCAACGCCGACACCTTAGCGCACAATGCCGGGTGCATCCGCCATGACGCCGCAAGGAAGTAGCCCAACTCGGCGGGCAGCACCGGTTCGCCACCGGAAAGCCATCCCAGCGCCGATTCATCCACAGGCTGCGGATGGGTGCCCTGGGTGACCTGCGGCAGCTGCTGCGGATCTCCGAGCAGCAGCAAATTGCGGGCAGCGCGGGAGACGGCCAGCGTATTGGCCAAGGAGAACTGGCCGGCCTCGTCGATCACCAGCAAGTCCAGGCTCTCGGCCGGAACCTTCGAGCCGGTCAGCGTCCAGGCGGTGCCGCCTATGAGCGCGCCGCCGGGTGCATCCAGCATCTCGGCCACGGATTCCTTGGACGTGCCGGTCCAAGGTACCGGATCCTTGTGCTTGACTTCCTTGGCTACCACCTCGGGATCCACCCCGGCTTCCACAGCCTTGCGCAGCACGTTCTCAACCACCGCATGGGACTGGGCCACCACCCCGATCTTCCATCCGTAGTCGATGAGTTCACGGATCACATGCGAAGCGACGAAGGTCTTGCCCGTGCCCGGAGGGCCCTGCACCGCAAGATAGGAATTGTCCAGGTCCTTCAGCGTCTGCACCACGGCAGGATAGACCTGGGACTGGCCGTCGACAAGCTCCGGTTCAACCGGCACGGTCAGGGTCTTTAGGCGTGGCGGAATGCGCCGCAGGATGTCGATTCCCGGCCGTTGCGGGAGCACCGGCACGGTGGCGCCAACTTGCTGGGCGATCTCCGTGAGCGCCGCATCGATGCTCACGGTCGCCAACGGCTTGTCGGGAGCCAGTGCGCAGGGAAGCGCACCGTAGGCAGGAATCTTGCCGCTGGATTTCTCCGCAATGGTGATCCAGCCTTCTCCGAGCTCGACCACCGTGGCGTTGAATGCTCCTCCGCGCACGGAGCCGTCAACTTCCATGCCCTCGGGCAACGGGGCCTCGAACATGGCGAACACCGAGGAGCCGGGGGAGAGCAGCGAGCCTTCGGCCAGCGTTCCCTGCAATTTCGTCACGCGAGTGTAGGTGCGCGCCCGCTCGGTGGCCTTATGCCAGTCCTCGAGCACTTCGGCGGTATTCACAATGAAAACCCCGCGGACATCGCTCCAGTCATCCATCGGCGCGGACAGGCGGTCGAAGTGCTCCCACCAGAACTGCTTCTTCTCACGGCGGTTGTACCCGGTCGCGGCGGCGACCATGGCGATCGCTCGGTCATCATCGCTCAGTGCCTGGCCGTGGGGCAGCTGCGCCAGGTAGTCCTGCAGCCGCAGCTCTTCGGGGGTGGGCTCGTATGCGTCGCCGGCCGCGGGAGGCTCGGGCGTGTCCTGAAGCGTGCCGGGCGCCTGGTCGATGAGCGTGAGCAGCCAATCGCGCAGGCGCAGCGTGGACAGGCAGTCGTATTCGTTGTAGTCGGCAATGGAGGCCAGGATGGCTTCAGCGCTCTTCTCGTCCTGCGCATCGCGTGCCAGCATGTACTGGGCGTAGGCGACCACCGACGCTCCGGCATCGGTGACATCGCCGGATCGCAGGTGCTCGCCCATGTAGAGCGGTTCAAGCTTCTTGATGGAGTAGGAGCGGGTGGATACCACCAGGGCATTGCGCACGGTTTCGTAGAGATCCACCAGCAGGTTCTCGCGCAGCCACTGGTCGACTTCGTCCTCGCCGGCGATGTGCACCTGGGAGAGCTTGCGCAGCGCAGTCTTCTCATAGGGCGCATAGTGGTAGATCTTCATCTGCGGGTAGCGCTGGCGGCGTTCCTCGACGTAGGCGATGAAGTCCAGGAACGCCTGGCGTTCCTCGGCTCGGTCATGCGCCCAGAACGGCCTGAACACCGGCGCGCCGGTGTCGTATTCGACTACGCCGAAAAGATATTCCAGGCCCCAGGAGCCATCGGACGGGTCCTGGTAGAGCGGGTCGCCCTCGAAATCGAAGAAGATGTCGCCCTGGTCGGGACGCGGCAAGGAAGAAATCGGGCCGGCATTCTTCACCCGGTAGGAGACGCCGTGGGCGCCGCCATCCGCGGTGGCCAAGCCCAGCTGCATCTTGGCCTGCTCGGTGACGCGCTGCAGGGCGGTGCCCGGTTCAGCCTCCAGCGCGGCGAGCTGGTCGATGGTCGTAATGCCTCGGGCGCGCAGCTTCTCACGCTGCACCATGGACATCCCGGCCACCAGCAGCAGGTCGCGTGATGCCTGGGCCTGTTCTTCGCAGTAGTCGCACCGGCCGCACAGGCGCAGTTCATCGGAATTCCACTCAACCGGCTGGTTCTTCGCACGGTGCTTCTGCACCATCGCCAGGAAGCGTTCGCGTTGGGCCCGGAAGACCGGAATCACTTCGTCAACGCGGTGCACCGAATGGGTCCCGTCGCCGAGCACCAGCGTTGCCGAGGTGGAGACCGGGATGTTTTCGGCCAGCATCTGGTCGGCGTAGGCCGCGATCTGGAGCAGCGCGCTGACCCGGGCATGGCGGGCGAGCTTGGTATCCCAGACGGCCCAGGTGCCGTCGGGCTGGCGGACCAGGAAGTCGGCAAAACCGAGGAAAGCCCCGTCGAAGAAGGTGGCCTGGAAAATGACATCGGCACCGGTGCGAAGCACATCCATGGTCGCTTCGTGGGCTGCCCGCAGGCCGGCTGGGGTCATCTGCGGACGGTCGGCGAACTGCCTGACGCCGGTACCTGTCTGCGGGTCGTAATCGCCGTAGGTCGCGATCAGCTCCTTGAGCACGTTCTGCTCATGGGCGTCGCCAAGCACCGCCGTGCGTTCGAGCATCTCGTCCCGTGCCATATCCGGCTTGGGACGCAGGCCGAGCTTCACATCCAGCAGGTACAGGGACTGGTAATTGCAGTCAACACAGACCGACAGGTCGCTCGCTGAGAAGATGAACTGATCATCCAGGAAGAACACGGGGCCTGGGCCTTTCGCTGACTCGATTCTTACCTAGTCAACGTAGCACCAGACGCCGACAGATTCACTGTTCCCGCTTAGGAGAGCTCCTCCGCCTTTTTCTTGGAACCGCCGAGCACCAGCGAGAGCAGGGCCACGCCGGCAGTCACCGTGTTCACTGCTGGCCACGCGCCGATTTTCTTGGCCAGCGGATGGGACGCACCGAAGCCGCTGAGGTACGCGCTGGCCAGAGCCACCGCCTTGCCGGTTCCGGCGTCCTTCTTCCACAGCAGGAACGCGCCAACGCCGGCGGCACCGAGCACTACCGCGGCCAGCGGACGCTTCTTCGTGGCGCGGCCGGTAGCGTAGCCGCCCAGCAAACCGGTGGTGGCCAAGGCAGTTGAAGCGATGCGGGACATGAGACTCCTCCAAGGGATATAGCAAAGTGTTTCGCTATGCAGACTATTCCTGCCACCTGTGATGTTTCCCAGAAAGCCGGGAAATGCGCTCGCCGGACAGCAGGTAGCAGGCCGGGCTTGCAAGAATGAGTCATGTTGGATGCCACGAAGGAGCAGGAATGAATCTAGATATTGCCCAGGCTTGGGCCCGGCTCGCGCAGCCGGTGGACGTGGCCTTGAACCAGTGGCAGTGGCTGATCCTGGCGTTCCTGATCCTGGTCTTGGTAGTACCGCGTCCGGTATGGCGTATCACCGGGCTGTACTCCACGCTGATCCATGAGCTCGGCCATATCGTAGCGGCCTTGTTCACCGGCAGGTACGTGGCTGGCTTGCGGTTGGGCTGGGACCATTCCGGGGAAGTGCGCAGCATCGGCCGGGGCAAGTTCTCCGTCATCATTTCCGGGATCTTCGGGTACCCCGCACCCATTTGGGTTTCAGCGTTGATGCTGTGGGGGATATCTGCGGGCTATGCCGGGGGGGCCCTAGGAATTTATGCGTTGCTGTTCCTGCTGGCGCTGGTCTTCGTCCGCAATTGGCCGGCCTTTGTCGTGTGCACGATCAGCGCAGCAGTGGCATTGGGAGTGGTCTTCTTTGCGCCGGTCGATGCCTACCTGTATCTGGCATTGCTGATTGCCGGGTTCCTGCTGCTGGCGGGCTTGAAGGACTTCGTGAAGCTTTTTGCGGTGCACCTGTGGAGGCGCAAGGATATTGCCCAGTCCGATGCGTACTTGATCGCTGCGGCGACGCGAACCTTTCCTTCCTTATGGTTATTGGCGATCGCGATTCTGGGATCCGGCGGCCTCTGGTGGGCGCTGTTGAGCTTATCGGGACTGTTCTGAGTCCCGGCGCACATCGCGTTTGGTTTTCATTCGGCCAGCGGTCCAGGCGGCCGCGGCAACCAGCCCCATGGGCAGCAGCTTCATCTTGCGTTTCGGACTCGTTGAAGGATCCGCTTCCATATCCTCCAGCGGGTCGCCACCGTGCTTGATCCGGATCTCCTGAGCCTGGACCAGGTCCTTGTACGAGGCCAGTTCCTGCTTCGCTATCAAAGTGTCATCGCGCAGCGGAAGCAGCACATCATCAACGGCCGGCATGCCGGTACGCAGCTGGCGGAGGCGGATGAATTCGATATCCACCAAGGCCCCGAGGAGCAAGGCGATATTGCTGATCCAGCAAGCAAGGACCAGGATGATCACGCCTCCAATGGTTCCATAGGTAGCGGAGTAGCTGGCGAACTGCGAAACGTAGATGCCGAAGCCGAAGACCGAGAGCCCCAGGATTACCAGAGCGGTCAGGGTGCCGGGTGAGAACCAGCGGAATTTCGTCGGCTTGACGTTGGGGGTGAAGTAGTAGAGCAAGGCCAGAACCAGCAGCAACATGATGAGCATCAATGGCGGCTTTGCGATATTCAGCATCAGCACGAAGCTGTCGCCCATGCCGATGATGTTGCCGATTGCGCGGGCGACGGAGCCCGAAGTCAGCAGGAGCACCAAGGTTACGACGGCAACGAGCATGATCAGCACGGTGATCAGGAACATTTGCGGGCGGCGCTTCCACTGCGGGCGGCCTTCCGGTGCACCGTAAAGCCGGTTCAATGCGCGGCTGAATGCCGTGACATAGCCAGAGGTACTCCACAAGGCGCCGAGTGAACCGACGAGGATTGCCCAGAATGTTCCGCTGGCCTGGGATGCCAAACCTGCGAGCAGCTGTTCTGCTGTGTCGAGCAGCTGCTGAGAGTCGCCGCTTGCCGATTCTCCGTTCGGGGCGAGACTTTGTTCCAGCAGCTCCATGATCCATTTGGTGCCGCTCTCGCTGGCACCGGCCAAGGACAGCAGCGAGATCAAGGCCAAGAGGCCGGGGAACATGGCAAGGACCATGAAGTAGGACAGAGACGCCGCTATATCCAGCCCGTCATTGCGGAAGAATTCCCGCAGGGCACGGGGATAGCAGCTCAAGGACTCCTTGAACCGTTCTTTCGTCATGCTGTTTCCCAGTGGCATCGAGTTCCCCTGTCTGACTGATGAAATCAAACCTACAGTTCCGGCTTCTTGAATCACATTACCTAAGGGAAATTTAGTTGACACGTTGCTGGAACTGCGTGGTGTGTCTATTGCACGCTGAGATCTTGAGGGCGTTGAGAGCCGAGGGGATCTGCCGGGGAGAAATTGCCTCGTTCAGAATGCCTTGCATGCTGCGTAGCGGATCCAGAGTGTGCAGCTTCGTCGATGCGGAAATGCAGCCTTGAAGGGTGCTGGAAACCGCCCGTGAGTGGATTGCAAGCTATATCACAGTGTCCTGATGAATATCCACTCCATACGAGTAACATTTTCGTCGCTTGATCAGGGGTTCGGAGCGATTTCGCGACCAGATTTTAAATTTTTTTCTGACCAGTTGACCTGTATTTACGGGGTTTCTGACCGTTTCCTGAGTTGCGGGGGTGGTGGGTTGGTGCGCTATGGTCTTTTATAACGTTTCGATAACACTCGCAGTGTTATGGGGAAACAGGTACTGCCGGGACTTCCAAACCGCTCGCCAGGGCAGTATTTAATCAAAGTCGAAATGCGACGCTGAGCGGTGCACGAGGATGGTCTAGGAAGACCTGAGCGCGGGAAGAGCAACTGGAGAATCATGATCCAGCAGAATACTAAGAACTTGATCCGTCGCGGTGGAGCCTCGCTGGCCGCCGTTGCAGTTGCCGGCACCGCAATCGTTGCCGCAACCGCACCAGCAAACGCCGCAAGCACCTGGGACAAGCTGGCCCAGTGCGAGTCCGGTGGAAACTGGTCGATCAACACCGGCAACGGCTACTACGGTGGCCTGCAGTTCTCGCTGTCCACCTGGAAGGCGTTCGGCGGCTCGGGCATGCCGCACCAGGCTTCGAAGGCCGAGCAGATCCGCATTGCAACCAAGGTCCAGGCAACGCAGGGCTGGGGCGCATGGCCAGCATGTACTGCAAAGCTGGGCATCAGCGGTTCCCCTTCGGGTTCCTCGACTCCGCAGAAGCAGGCTCCGAAGCAGCAGGCAGCCCCTAAGCAGCAGGCCGCACCAAAGCAGCAGGCAGCTCCGAAGCAGCAGTCGGCACCGACCCAGAAGCAGGCTCCTAAGCAGCAGGCAGCTCCAAAGCACGCTGCTCCAGCTCCGAAGGCACCAGTGTTCAACATTGATGTGACCGACTCGGGCAAGGACTACACCGTCAAGTCGGGCGACACCCTGTCCAAGATTGCCGACAAGCTTGGCGTCAAGGACTGGCGTGGCCTGTTCGTCTTGAATGACGACCAGCTGTCCAACCCCGACTACATCATGGTTGGACAGACCCTGAACGTTCCAGCGAACTAATTTCTCTGAGCTTCCGAAAACCCGCATCGTACTTCTACGCGCTGCGGGTTTTCTGTATTGAAGCGGCCGGCAGCGGAACGGTGGTCTTGCAGGTATAGGCTGAGCAGCATGCTGCATTCCGAAGAAGAACGCGCGTCCATGGAGCACGTCCTGGGCTCTGGGTTCCATGAGCATCAGTTGCTTGAGACAGCAGGCAACTGGCCCGTTTCCGGACCCTTAGGCTGGTGGGGTGGTCCTCTGGATGTGGAGCAGCTCGCGGCACGATCCGTCGGGTTGGTCTGCTCTGCACTCAATGCGCTTGCTACTGCGCCACTGCGGGTGGCATCAGCGACGGCGGACATCGCGGCAGCTTTTGCGTCCTCCGCCCACCTGCGGATCGAAGGGGAGAAAACGCAGGGTTTTGCCCCGCACTCGGGCTTCTACCGGACAGCCGATGGCTGGATCAGGGCGCACGCGAATTACCCTCATCATGAGAGTGCGCTCAAATCTGCATTAGGGATGTCCTCGGGTAGCGGCATCATCGATGTGCTGGCAGGCCTGCCAGCACATGATGCCCAGGAGCGCATCGTGGCGGCTGGCGGTGTTGCCGCGCGGGTGCGATCCCGGCAGCAGTGGCTCAGCTCCGCCGAGGGCAAGGTGGCAGGCAACGGGCACTGGGCACAGTTCAGCATGCGTCCGCTCGCTTCGGCACCGTTCTGGAAATATGATCCGCGTGCGGGATTGCCCCTTCAAGGGTTGAAAGTCCTGGATCTCACACGGGTGATCGCCGGACCCACCGCCACCAGAACCCTCGCGGCCTTCGGTGCCCAGGTCTTGCGCGTGGACGGTCCGCGGCTTCCGGAACTGCCTTGGCAACTTGTCGATACCGGGTTCGGCAAGCGCAGCACGGTGCTCGATGCGAAGAGCGCAGCGGGGCGGGCAAAGATCCATGAACTGCTGCAGGATGCCGATGCCGTCATCCTGGGCTATCGCCCCGGAGCCTTGGCCGCGGCGGGGCTTGGCCGGGATGAATTAGCCCAGCGCTATCCTCGGCTGATTATTGCTGAACTGGGAGCGTGGGGCTTTTCCGGGCCCTGGGCGCAGCGGCGCGGGTTCGACAGCGTCGTACAAGCCGCCACCGGCATTGCGCAAGCCTATAGCGGCGACGGCAGGACTCCCGGCGCTTTGCCGGTGCAAGCCTTGGATCATGCCACCGGCTACGGGCTGGCTGCTGCAATCATTGCCCTGGCTGGAACCCGCAGCGCCCAAGGACGAACCGGGGCGGTGCGATTCTCCTTGGCTCGGACGGCTCATGCCCTGTTCGCCTTAGATGAAGAGCGCGAATACCCTGCTGATTTCGGCAGTGGCGTGCAGCTGCGGCAGATGGACAGTTCTTACGGGATGCTTGAATATGTTCCACCGCCCTTCAGCTTTGCAGGCCAAGCAATGGATTATCCCCATCCGCCGGCACCGTATGGAGAAAGCAAACCAGCCTGGAGCTAGGAAGCCAGCAGCGAGCGGGCGAAGTGCAGGGCCGGTTCCTTGAATGCCGAGGACAGCGTCAGGAAGCGTTCCCGGCTGTCGGTGCCAGGCCAATGTGCGGGCAGCATGGATCCGGGCAAACCGGGGTCGAGGTAGGGGAGCGTGCGCCATGAATCGACCATTGCCACATATCCCCGATAGACGCTGGATGGAGTGCTGTCACTGGCATCGAGGGAATTGGTGTTCTCCAGGAATGCCTGATGCAGCGCGGCCAGGCGCTCAAGGTCCCACCATGCACTGGCGGCCTGCTGCGGCGTGCCGGGGAAGTGAGGCTGCTGCGCAGTGAACAGCGTTGCGTGCTGCCTGGCGCCCAAGGCCATGAGCACTGCCGTGGCTTCCTCGCGCAGGTACTCGGGGAAAATCCATAACCCGGATCCCAGCATGCCTCCGCCAAGCTGCAGGAAATGCTTGCGCACCTGATGGCGCACGGAGCGCAGGCTCTCCGGCAGCGAGTAGGCCACCAAGCACCAGGGATCAGCGTCCGACATCTGTCGTGGCGTGAAGATTCTCCGGGTGCCGCGCTCGAACATCTGCTGCGCCGCGCTCGGCACGCCCAAGGTGGACGGCTGCGAGGCTTCCAGCACTCCGCGGTTGATCAACCGGGAGATGGCGGTCTGCGCCGCAGGAGCCGAAACCCCGGCAGCCTGCGCCAGCTCGACGATGCGGGTTCGCGCCACCGGTGCTTTCTCATGCCTGATATACAGGCCGGTGATTGTGCGGATAATTGATGTCGCGCTACCGCTTCGCGCTTCGAAATCATCGAGGCTGAGCGCGGTGAGCGAGGTGCTACTTGCCAATTTCGGTACGCACCGCGAACAGTTCCGGGAAGAAGGTCAGATCCAGGGCGCGCTTGAGGAAATCGACTCCCGAGGAACCGCCGGTGCCGCGCTTGAAGCCGATGGTGCGCTGGACGACGCGCATGTGGCGGAAGCGCCATGCCTGGAAGTTGTCCTCGACATCCACGAGGTCCTCGCAGGCCTGGTAGAAGCCCCAGCGGGTGTCCTCGGATTCGTAGATGTCCTTGAAGACCGGAACCAGCGCCTCCTGGAACGCCCATGGCTTGGTGACGTCGCGGGACAGCACTTCTTCGGGAATGCTGTAGCCATGGCGGGCCAAGGCGGCCAGGAAGACGTCGTAGAGGCTTGGCTCGTGCAGCAGCTTGGACAGCAGCTCGTGGGCTTTGGGGTCTGCCTCGTGGACCTTGAGCATGCCTTCATGCTTATTGCCCAGGATGAATTCGACGGCACGGTACTGGAAGGACTGGAAGCCGGAAGATGAGCCGAGGAAATCGCGGAACTGCGCATATTCGCGCGGCGTCAGGGTTGCCAGCACCGACCATTGCTCGGTCAGGGTCTTCTGGATGTGCTTGACCCGGGCCAGGCATTTCAGCGCCTTGCCGAAGTCGTCAACGCCCAGCAGTCGGCGAGCCTCGATGAGCTCGTGGAGCATGAGCTTGAGCCACAGTTCGCTGGTCTGGTGCTGGATGATGAAGAGCATTTCATCGTGGTGCTCGGGAACGCTGACCGGATGCTGCGCGGACAGGATGCGGTCCAAATCGAGGTAGCTGCCGTAGGACATCGTGTTCTTGAAGTCGGTGCGGACGCCATCTTCGATTTCGCGCTGGTTCTCGGTCTGGGGCTGCGGGGTGCTCATAGGCCGATGTTATCAATAACATTGCGATCGTCACAATACTGAAAAAGGCAGCTCGCGCTACGGGCTGAAAAGTTTTAGGCAAGCGGGAATACCTCGGGCGCCCGCGCAGTTGATACATGCATACGCATGTAAATCGTGAAAGGCAGGAACCGTGAGCAAGTCAGTAGTCGTCATCAGCGGTGGACTGGGAAGCCCATCGAGCTCCTCTCTACTGGGCCAGCAAATCGGACAGAACATCGCTACCCAGCTGGCTGCCGCTGGCGTGCAGGCCGACGTGGCCAATATCGAACTGCGCGAGCATGCTGGTGAGATCACCAACAACATGCTCACGGGTTTCGCCGCCCCAGGCCTGCAGAAGGTCATCGACGCGGTAGTGGGCGCCGACGTGCTCGTGGCAGTGACCCCGGTCTTCACCGCCTCGGTCTCGGGCCTGTTCAAGTCCTTCCTCGATATCCTGGACCCCAAATCGCTGAGTGGAAAGCCGGTCGTGCTCGCCGCCACCGCGGGAACCCAGCGCCACCAGCTCGCGATTGACTACGCCATGCGCCCGATCTTCTCCTACCTCCGGGCGCAGATCATGCCGACTACGGTCTTCGCGGCCTCCGAGGATTTCGGCGGGCAGGGACTGTCCGGCACGCTGGCCGATCGCGCTCGCCGGGTTGCGCGGGAAGTCGCCCTGGCACTGTCGCTGAGCGAAGGCGAACTATCCGCGGACGCGGATTTGGGCGACACCCGTTCCATCGCCCCGTCGGTCAGTGAATTCGCCGATCCCGATGACGAGCTCACCTCATTGCCGTTCGAGGCGCTGCTGGCGAACCTCAAATCCGGTTCCTGAGCCGGCCTGCCTCCATCATTATGGACCCGTTGTCCTGCATCCATTCGGAGTGCTTGGGAGCGGGGCCATTTTTCGTCCCCATGCTTCTTGTTTCGCTGGGGTATCGAATCCCCGTGAAAGCGAAGCAATATGTTAGTACGATGTGCCATCAAACTGGAACCTCGGTACGATCAAGAACCGTGAGCTAAGTCATTTCTCCGAGATGGCGGCAGCTGAACGAGGTTTGAAGAGTAGTGAAAGGTTTAGCCGTCGATGCTATCCGAGGAAACAATCACGGCCATTGCCGATGAACTGGTCCAGGCCGGCGAGACGCGGACTCCCGTGCCGCGCCTGACCGCGCGTTACCCAGAAATGACAGTAGAGGATTCCTACCGCGTCCAGAACCTGTGGCGCCAGCGGTCCGAAGCGGCCGGCCGTGTGCTGGTAGGCCGCAAGATCGGCCTGACCTCCCGCGCCATGCAGATGGCTACCGGAATTACCGAGCCTGACTACGGGATCATTTTCGACGACATGGTCTACGATTCCGGCGCCAAGCTGAAGTGGGAAGACTTCACCGGCGCCCGCGTGGAAATGGAACTGGCGTTCAAGCTCAAGAAGGATATCGAAGGCCCGCGGGCGAACATCTTCGATGTGCTCGACGCTACCGAATACGTCATCCCGGCTCTGGAAATCCTCGATGCCCGCGTGGAGATGGAAGGCCGCACGATTGTGGACACCATCAGCGACAACGCGGCCATGGGCGCCATGGTGATCGGCGGCAACCCGGTCAAGCCCGAAAGCATCGATCTGCGCTGGGTCTCCGGCATCTTGTTCAAGAACCAGACCGTCGAGGAAACCGGCGTCGCAGCCGGTGTGCTGAACCACCCCGCCGCTGGCGTGTACTGGCTGGCCAACAAGATCGCCCCGCACGGCGACAAGCTCAAGGCCGGGGAAATCATCCTTGCCGGTTCCTTCACCCGCCCCATGTGGGTCAACGCCGGGGACACCGTCTTTGCCGATTACGGACCGTTGGGAACTGTGACATGCCATTTCGAGTAGAGCCGGATCCGTCGCTGAAGGACGCGCTCAAGGACGCCGACCACTCGCTGGCAGGCATCTGGGTCTGCTCGGCCTCCCCGCTGGTCGCCGAGATCTGCGCAGGCGCAGGCTTCGACTGGCTGTTCATCGACGGCGAGCATTCGCCCAACGACCTGCAGAACATCCTGGCCCAGCTGCAAGCGGTGCGCAGCTATCCGGTAGTGCCAGTGGTCCGCCCTGCGGTCAACGACCCGGTGACCATCAAGCAGTTCCTGGACCTGGGCGTGCAGTCGCTGATCATCCCGATGGTCAACGACGCCGAGCAGGCCGCGGCTGCCGTGGCCGCCTGCCAGTACCCGCCCAAGGGCGTGCGCGGCGTCGGTTCCGCGCTGGCCCGCTCGGCCCGCTGGAACCGCATCCCCGACTACCTGACCCGTGCCGACGAGACCATCACCATCATGGTGCAGATCGAAGCGGATGAAGCGGTGCGCAACGTCGAGGACATCGTCGCCACCGAAGGTGTCGACGGCATCTTCATCGGCCCATCGGACCTGGCCGCCTCCATGGGAGTGAACGGCCAGCAGAGCCACCCGGATGTGGTCGCCGCGGTGCACAAGTCCATCAAGACGGCCAAGGCCGCGGGCAAGTATGCCGGGGTGAACGCCTTCGACCAGAAGAGCGCCCGCGAATACATGGCTGCCGGCGCGGACTTTGTCGGCGTGGGCGCCGATGTGGCGTTGCTGGCGCGCGCCACCGAAGCGCTGGCCGCAAGCTTCTCCTCCGAAGCCCAGGGCGCCACCCCGGACAGCTACTAGCCCGGGCGTTCTAGGCAACCCTTCAGCTCATCATTGCGCGTCGATCGAGGCCGGTCGGCGCCAATGGTGGCACCATTGAAGATGATGAGCCGCGAAAAGAAACCCATGAAGGCAGTGATGTTGCGCCTGCGCAACGGCTGGCCAATGCCCCTGGCGTTGCAGGGGGTCTTCGAGATACTGCAATCCGTGGTCTTTTGCCTTGCCCTGATTACGCTGCCGCTGGTCGCCGTCTATTTCAGCGGGGGCTTTCTGGAAGACTCCTTCGAGGCGATCCTGCAGTTCGGCGGCCTCATCTGGCTGCTCGTCCATGGCGTGCCGGTGGAGATCCTGAATCTCGGTCCCGAAGCGGACCCCAGCGCGGTGACCGGATGGCTCACGCTGATCCCCCTGGGGCTGTCGCTGGTGCCCTTCCTGTTCTGCCTGCGAGCCGGGCGGCGCATCGCCCGCGCATCCTACACCGACCAGCTCTGGCAGGGGCTGGCCGGCGCTTTCCTGGCCTACGGGGCCATCGGCACCGGCATCGGTTTCCTTGCCAATAATTCCTATGCGCGGGTCAATATCCTTGCCGCCGCCTTCATCCCGCTGATCATTGCCCTGCTGGGCCTGATTATCGGCGCGCGCCGCGAAGCCGGCTCCTGGGCCCGCCTGTTCGGTGTTGACACGGCCGCCTATATCCAGAGGATCTCGCCGCATCGCCGCTGGGCCGGATCCTATGTCTGGCATGTGATCGTCGCCGGATTCCTCGGCTATGTGGCCGCCGTGGGAATCTCCGGGTTGCTGCTGACCATCAACCTCGGTGTGCACTGGACCGATGTCGCCAACGTGTCCCAGGAGCTGCGCCCGGGACCGATCGGCTCGGCAGCGCTGACCCTGGTGCAGCTGTCCTTCATCCCGAATGCGGTGTTCTGGGTCTTGTCGTGGATCAGCGGCGGCGGGTTCAGCATCGGCACCGGCAGCACCCTGTCCACCCTGGAAACCACGGTGGGCCCGCTGCCGTCGATTCCAATGCTCGCGTCCCTGCCCTCCGGGGACATGGCGCACCAATGGCTGTTCCTGCTGATCCCGGTGGCCGCAGGCATCGTGGCCGGCTGGTACTTCCTGCGCGTGGGCGAGAACCACCTCGAAGACTGGTTTGCCCGCAGGATTCCCTTCAATGCCTTGTCGCTGGGGGCCTCGACCGCATGCTTGGCGGTCTTCACCGGGGTCGTGACCGGGCTGCTGAGCCTTGCCGGTTCCTGGCTCTCTTCCGGTTCCCTGGCCATCGGCCGGCTGGTCGAGATCGGCCCGAACATGTGGGCCACCGCCGGCGCCCTGGCACTGCAAATCGGCTTGGGCACCGCCATCGGCTACCTGATTGCCCCGCTCTTCGAAACCGACCCGGTGCTCGAAGGCTAGGTCAGGCTGGCCAGCACCAGCGGGTCGCCCTCGGGGCGGTTGATGGTGATTTGTCCCAGCGTCGCGGCGGTTGATTCTTCCATCACCAGCAGCACGGAGTCGTTTTCGGCTACTACCTGGATATCCTCGGCGGCAAGCTCAGGGTGCGAGGCGCGCATTTCGGAGACGGCGTTCTGAACCGTCTCGTCGCTGATGCCGGCAGGCATCAGGTAGGTGACGATTGCCAGGCTGTCCTCGCCGCCGTTGACCTTGAGCGGGACACCGTTCTGCACCACGTAATCCATCGTCGGGCAGGTGGTCCCGGCGATCTCGTAGTCGCCGCCCTCTTCCACCGGTTCGGGAATGGCCACCATGCACAGTTGGCCTTCGTTGCCGATGGCTACATAATGCCGGCCGAAGTCCGAGGTGGCCAGCAAGTGGCGGGTTTGCGGGTCGTAGGATTCGGTATCCTCGAAGCCCTCGGGAAGCTTGTCGTCATCGTCCTGAGTTTGCGCAAGCAGCGGCAGGTACTCTTCAGCAGAAGGGACCGGAACATCGCTTGGTTCGCTCTGGGGAGTTCCGGCCGAACATGCCGTCAGGGTGAGCAGCCCGGTGATTGCCAGTGCAGAAACTTTTCCGAAATATGCCTTTGGCATGGACGCCTGGCTCCTTACGTAGATCTGTTTTCGCGCATACGCCAAGAAGTCTAGCCAAAGGCCACAACCCATTCCATTCACCTGCTGGGTCCGTGTCGGGCGCAGTTAGCTGATTTCCACACCCAGATCCCACAGGTGATGCACGAGATCATGCCAGGCATACTGGTTCAGCGTTTCCACGGTAAACGCGGCGCCGTTCGAGCGCAGGCCGCGGCGGGAATACTGCGCCGGATCCAGGCTCTCCAGTATCGCGGCGTAGCCGGCGGCATTCTTCCGCAGCAGCTCGGCGACCTGACCGGCTCCCAGCGCGTTGTAGTTTCCCGCCTCGGCCGCCTGGTCCTGGTCCCAGTTGGGGAACTCCGGTTCATCGCGTTCCAGCATCAGGGTGAAGCGCCCGGTCATCACCTCAAGCATTTCGGCGACGTGCGCCACGTACTCCTGCTCGCTCCAGCGCGCAGGGTTGGTGCGGGTGGCCGCCTCGGGACGTGAGAGCACCGAGATGTAGCGCTCCACGAGTCCCGGCAGCTGCTCAATGGCATCGCCCGGCGAGATGCCGCGCACGTCATAGCCGCACTGCTCGCACACCGTATCCAGGACAATTGTCCAGTCCTTGCCATCGGGAACTATCTGGCTCATCAAAACCTCCACCTCGAACTGCGCTGCTAAGGCCAGTCTATGGCCGGTACAGCACGCGGGCATCGAATATGGCGGCAGCAGAGGAAACGCAGTGCAACATTGCGTCCGGGTTCAAGCGGGGCAAGAAGCGAACCGTAGAATTGAACCCATGCGCATTGTGGTTTTGGTTTCAGGTACCGGTTCTAATCTCCAGGCAGTCATCGATGCCGTCGCCAGCGGCGAACTGGAGAACGTCGAGATCGCTGCCGTCGGCGCAGACAAGCACGGCACCTACGGGGTGGAACGCTCGGCCGCCGCCGGCATCGAGACCTTCGTGGTGAACTTCAAGGACTACGCGGACCGCGGCGACTGGAACCATGCGCTGACCGAAAAGTGCCTGTCCTACGCCCCGGACTATGTGGTGTCCTCCGGATTCATGCGCATCGTCGGCGAAGAGTTCATCAATGCCTTCGACGGCACCTACATCAACACCCACCCGGCCCTGCTGCCGTCCTTCCCGGGCGCCCACGGCGTGCGCGACGCCCTGGCCTACGGCGTGAAGGTCACCGGCTGCACCGTGCACATCGCGGATGCCGGGGTGGACACCGGTCCGATCCTGCGCCAGGAAGCCGTGACCATCGAGGACACCGACACCGAAGAATCCCTGCACGAGCGCATCAAGGTAGTCGAGCGCCGCCTGCTCATCGCCACCCTGGCGGATCTGGCCCAAGGAAACTAGCCGGCGGCCCACCACGTAAAATTGGTGGCGAGATGAATGAACTGACACCGCCGCCCGGGCAGGCAACCGAAACCGAACTGTTCACCGACGAGGAACTGGCGACTGCGCTGAAGGTGCTCTCCGTGGTGCACACGCTGGACTCCGCGGATGAACGGCATATCGCCGTGCGCCGCGCGACCAGCAACATGTTCAAGGCTGCCAAGCGCTACCGCAAATCCCAGAAGCGCGCCGAGATCAGCGCCGCTGACCGCGCGCTGATCGAGCGGACCGCCACCGGCTCGCCGCAGCGGCTGGACGACGAGACCCTGGGCCTGGATCTGAGCACCCCGACCCAGGGGCAGAGTGCCGGGGAATTCCGCAAGCCGCGCGGCTGCTACATTTGCAAGCAGCGCTACACCACGGTGGATGCCTTCCACCACTATCTCTGCCCTGACTGCGCCGCCGCCGGGCGCGAACGCCGCGATGCCCGCGCCGACCTGTCCGGCAAGCGCGCGCTGCTCACCGGCGGCCGGGCGAAGATCGGCATGCATATCGCCCTGCGCCTGCTGCGCGATGGTGCCCACACCACCATCACCACGCGCTTCCCCAAGGACGCTGCCCGGCGCTTCGCCGCATTGGAGGACAGCGCGGACTGGATGCACCGGCTGCGCATCGTGGGCATCGACCTGCGCGACCCCGCCCAGGTGATCTCGCTGGCTGACCGCATTGCGGCCGAGGGCCCGCTGGACATCCTGATCAACAACGCCGCGCAGACCGTGCGCCGCACCGCGAACTCCTACCAGCACCTGATCGAATCAGAGCTGCAGCCGCTGGCCGGTGAACTGGCCTCCGGGCAGGGCGGACCTCAGCTGTGGGGCGAGGCGAACCCGCCGGCCGAGCACCCGCGGGCGCTGGCCAGCGCCTTCCGGCTGGAGGATTCCGCGCTGCTGGCCCCGAGCACGCTGGGCGGGTACGACGCGCAGCAGCTCGCGGACCTGGCGATGACCGCCGGTTCCGCCTCCCTGGAGCGCATTGCCGCGGGCACCGCCATCGACGCCGGGGGACTGGTGCCGGATGTGGTCACGGAGAATTCCTGGACCCAGATCCTCGGGGATGTGGATGCCCTGGAAATGCTGGAAGTGCAGCTGTGCAATGTCACCGCGCCCTTCCTGCTGGCCTCCCGGCTGCGCCCCGCGCTGGCCGCCTCCGAGGCGCGGCGCAAGTACATCGTGAACGTCTCGGCCATGGAAGGCCAGTTCTCCCGCCGCTACAAGGGCGCCGGGCACCCGCACACCAACATGGCCAAGGCCTCGCTGAACATGCTCACCCGCACCAGCGCCGAGGAAATGCTCGCCACCGACCGGATCCTGATGACCGCGGTGGACACCGGGTGGATCACCGACGAGCGCCCGCACGATTCCAAGGTGCGCATGGTCGCCGAAGGCTGGCACGCACCGCTGGATCTGATCGACGGCGCCGCCCGCGTCTACCAGCCCATCGTTGACGGCGAACGCGGCATCGACCTGTACGGCTGCTTCCTCAAGGACTACCAGCCCTCGCCGTGGTAGGAAGCCGCGCGTGATGCGCCGGGGCTAGGACGTACCCTGTCGGCCCAGCGGCACCTCGGCGAGCACCGCCGAGCCGGCATCGCGCAGCTGTATCACCGAAATGTCATTCAGCATCACCGGCACGGCGCCGGTCATCTGCGTGGTGCCGGTTGTTGTGGCCAGCCAGGCTCCGGCCTGCTCGGCGCTTCCCGCCGCATCCAGCACCCACAGCGAAAGCGGGACCGGCGCTGACTTGGGTGTTGCCTCCACCGGTTTGGGAGATGTTGCGGTGGATTCGCAGGGCATGACACTGTACTACTTCACCAAGGATGAGAAGGGAACGTCGAGCAGCGTGTGCACCGGCGATTGCCTGGCCAAGTGGCCGATTTCCACGGCCGTGAGCGATGAACCGGTCCTGGAGGGTGTCACCGGCGAAGCCGGCACCATAGAAAGCCCCGATGGCGAAAAGCAGGTGACGCTCAACGGCATGCCCCTGTACACCTTTGCCCAGGATGCCAAGCCCGGGGATACTGCCGGGCAAGGCGGTGGCGGGGTCTGGTACGCGGCGGCTCCCGACGGGACAATGATTCAATAGGCAATGATCCAATAATCCCTGGCAATCGTCGTCGGGAAACGGACCGGGCCGGCACGCGAAGCAGCGTGCCGGCCCGGCCTGTGGATCCTGCGGTTACTTGGCCACGGCGAAGCGCAGGGTGCTTACCTCGAACGCGCCCAGCTTCAGTGGCACTGCACCATCGGCCAGTTCGATGCGCTGCCCGTCCAGTTCGTCTTCCAGCAGGCTCACGGTGGATGCGTGGGCGATCTGCGCGTTGACCTTGAGGCGGCCGCTGGCACGGCGGCCCAAGGATTCATAGACGCGCACCACCAGATCGCCGGAGCGGTCGGCCGCCAGCTTCACGCTGGAGATCACCAGCCCCTCGCCGGATACCTCAACCAGCGGGTCCACGCCTTGCGCGCCGTCGATGACGCGCTCTGCGCTGTTCAGCAATGCGCCCGCTGCCGTTGCCGTGGCCACATCCGCGCCGATGACCAAGCCGTAGCGGTGGGTCTGCACGCCCTGGTCGGTTTCCGGGTCGGGGAAGCGCGGAGCACGCAGCAGGGACAGTCGGATGGTCGTGGTGACCTCCGCGTCCTTGGCATCACGGGTGACGTCGAAACCGTAGATGGAATCATTGACCAGCGCTGCGCCGAAGCCGGGCTCCTCGGCCAGCACGAAGCGGTGCATCGAGGTTTCGAATTTCGCCGCTTCCCAGCTGGTATTCACGTGGGTGACGCGCTTGTGGTAGCCGAACTGCGTTTCGGCAATGGCATGCTCTGCTCGGATATCCAGCGGGAAAGCGACCTTCAGGAACTTCTCGGCCTCATGCCAATCGGTGCTCTGCGAGATCTGCAAGGTCCGCGAGCCCGGAGCCAGCGACAGTTCCTGCACCAGCGTGGACTGCGAGAAGCTGCGGGCAATCGTGACGACCTGGCTGCCGTCCTCGCGCGAGGACAGCTCAAGGCTGTCGAGCTCGCGCAAGTCGGTGACCTGGTTGCGGTAGTACTTGTCCACGTCCCAGGCATCCCACATGTTCGGGAAGTCCTGGTGCAATTGCAGCAGGTTCGCCTCCTGGCCTGCGGCGATGGCTTCGCGGCCGGTGGCCAGGTCCACGGCGGAGGTCAGCAAGCCCTGGGCATTGATGGCCACACGAACCAGCGAGTTCTCCAGGACATAGCCGCCGTCAACGGCGGTTGCCCTGACCGGGGACGCGGCAGCAGGCTGCACCGGCTTGGCCTGTCCGAAGGCCAAGGAATTGCGGGTGAACGCGGCGCCGTTGAACGCAATCGGGGTGGATCCTTCGCCGGCCAGCTGCTGCTGGGCGGTGCGGATCAGTGCTTCGGCCTGCTCGATGACCTGCGCATAGCGGGCCACGACCTCGCGGTGCACCCACGCAATCGAGGTGCCGGGCAAGATGTCGTGGAACTGGTGCAGCAGCACCGTCTCCCACAGTTCGTCAAGCAGTTCATAGGGATAGTCGGCTCCGGTGCAGAGCGCAGCGGTGGCGGCCCACAGCTCGGCTTCGACTAGCAACTGCTCGGTGCGCCGGTTGCCCTGCTTGGTCTGGTGCTGGCTGGTCAGCGTGGCGCGGTGCAATTCCAGGTAGAGCTCCCCGACCCAGACCGGAGGGTTGGGCAGCTCGGCCTTGGCCCGGTCGAAGAAGTCGTTGGGGTGTTCCCAGGCCACCTTCGCGCTGCCTTCCAGGTTGGCCAGGCGCTTTGCCTTGCCGGTCATTTCGCGGGTGGTGCCGCCGCCGCCATCGCCCCAGCCCACCGGCGCGATGGAATTGTTCGTGACCCGCGCTTCGCGGAACTGGCGCGATGCCTTGGCGACTTCCTCGCCTGAAAGCTGCGAATTGTAGGTATCCATCGACGGGAAGTGGCTGAACATGCGCGAACCGTCAATGCCTTCCCAATCGAAGGTGTGGTGCGGGAACTTGTTCTGCTGGTTCCAGGAGATCTTCTGGGTGAAGAACCATTCGAAGCCGGCACGGCGCATCAGCTGCGGCAGGGCGGGGGAGTAGCCGAAGGAGTCCGGAAGCCAGACGCCCTTCGAGGTGATGCCGAATTCCTTGCGGAAGAAATTCTGGCCGTAGAGGAACTGGCGGATCAGTGATTCGCCCGAAGGCATCACGGTGTCGGATTCCACCCACATGCCGCCCAGCGGCAGGAAACGCCCGTCGGCTACCGCCTGCTTGACCCGCTCCCAGACTTCCGGGCGGTGGGTCTTGAGCCACTTGTACTGTTGGGCGCTGGACATGCCGTAGAGGAATTCTTTCTCGTCGCCCAGCAGCTCCACCATCGAGGAGCAGGTGCGCGAGACCTTGCGGATGGTTTCGCGCAGCGGCCACAGCCAGGCCGAGTCGATGTGCGAGTGGCCGATGGCCGAAATCTGGTGGGCACTGTGCTCAGCCGGGGCGGCCAGGACCGAGGCGAGCTCATCGCGGGCGGCCTGCGCGGTCTGCGCGATGCGCTGCAGATCCAGAACGTCCAGGGCGTTGTCCATGGCCTGCAGGATCTGCATCTTGCGCGGTGTTTGCCCAAGCTGCTCCTGCAAATCCAGCAGCACTTCCAGATCCAGGGACAGCTCATGCACCACGGGCTCGAAGACCGCCAGGTCCATCCGGCTGGTGGTGTACAGGCGGCGCGAAGAGGAGGTGAGGATATCGCCCTGCTCGGTGGGCAGGAACGGGTGGTAGTCGAGCAGCACCGGGTTGGAGGCGGCTTCCAGGTACAGGTCGATGACCTCATCACCTTCGGCGCAGGCGGTGATCGGCACCCATTGGTTGCGCGGATTGATCGCCTTGATCGTGATGCCGTCGGGGCGGTACACCAGGCCCTCGCATTGGAAGCCGGTCATGTTGACGTCAAAGCCCAGATCAATCACCGCTTCGACGCGGCGTCCCGCCCACTGCGCCGGTACCCGGCCCTGCAGATGGAACCAGGTGGTGCCCCACGCCGCGCCCCAAGGCGTGCCAACGGCGGTTGGCTGGTAGTCCAGTGCCAGGCCCTGCGACGGGGCGACCGGCTCGCCGGGCAGCTCATGCCATGACAGATCCAGTGGCACGGTTTCCGAATATATCGCTGGAAGGATACGTTCGGTCAGAACGCGGCGGACGCGTCCGATGGTCAGGGAAATGTCGTCGTGCATCAGGGCCTTCCGTTTGTGCGCTCCGCAGAAAATGAGCTCCCTAGCCAGACTACCGAAATATCAGGTGCTGAGCTGGTCCAACTCGCGTTCGCCAGAAGTCGGCAGGGCTCAGGCCGCGTCGTCCTCGCCGCCGGTGACATCCTCGTCGAGGGCATCGCGGACGAAGTCCCCGCCCAGCGGTTCGGTATCCCAGCGCGCCAGTGACCACTGCCCGCCGACGCCCAGCTCCAGCAGGGAACCACCAGTGTTCTCGATGACCAGCTGCGATGCCGCATCGGGGGACATCTTGGTGGCCCAGGCGCTGAAGACGCGAATGGCCGCACCATGGCTGAAAACCGCTGCGGTTCCCGAGTAGTCCTGCGCTTGCGCGATGGATTCCAAGGCTTTGGAATAGCGCTCGATGAAGTCGTAGCCGTTCGGCCCGCCGGGCATTTTCTGCTCCCAATCGCCGTGCATCCAGGAACGCAGGCACATGACATAGGCAGATCGCGATGCCTCATCTCCCAGCATTTCCAGCTCGCCCGCCGAGATCTCTTCAAGGCCGTCCATGATGTGCACCGGTTCTGCAATTGACTCGCTCAGCGGCTGGGCTGTGAGCTGCGTGCGGTTCAGCGTTGAGGCGTAGATCGACTGCAGCTGCCCGTTACTGAATACCTGCGGCAGGGCGCGAGCCTGGCGATGGCCCAGAGGGGTGAGGCTGGCACCGGGAAAAGCGGTATCGAGCTTCCCGGCAACATTCGACGGGGTTTGCCCATGCCTGATGAGTTGAAAACGCATATCCTCTGCTTCCTTGGCCTAGCGGTCCTGGATCCTAGGGATAGCACGGTTTCGCGCAAACGCGGAATGGCTTCTCGCACGGAAGAAACATTTCTATCTGGAATGATGATTTCCGCCTCGTCTCAGCACTGCCCGTCCGCTATCGTGAATTCGACAGGTGGCAAGCCGCGACCTGGAAGTTCCCCCAGATCGGAATCCGCTCATGCGTTCAGATGCTCTTCGGCGACGTGAGAACATCCTTCGAGTTGCTCGTGAATTATTCGCCGAACACGGAGCCCAGATCGCAATGGAAACCATCGCAGAGGCAAGCGGTGTCGGCATCGGCACGCTCTACCGGAACTTCGCTGATCGGCTGGCATTGGTTGAAGAAGTCACCCTCGTCATGCTGGAGGATATCCGCAGTGCCTCGCAGCAGGCGATCGAGCGGCTTGACGCAAATGACGCAGAGGGCTGGGACGTCCTGCTGGGCACGCTGATCGAGCAGAACCTCGGGGCGCTGAGCGAAGCATTGGGGCTGCAGCTGCCCAAGAAGGTCAGCCCGCGCATCCTCGAAGCCCAAAACGAGGCCGCCAAGACCCTGAACTCCGCCTTGAAACTGGCCAAGAACGCCCAGCTGGTCCGCGCCGACATCTCAGGGCTGGAACTGATTGCCGCCGTCGGGTCCATGACCCGCCCGCTGCCTCGGGCCTTCAGCAACTCCCAGCCCGGCCTGGAAGGGCGCATCGTGCAGATCATGAGTGACGGCTTGCGCCCGCAACCTGCGCAGAACTAGAAAATGCCGGCACCAATGGTGCCGGCATTCGCTATTGGGGGAGAGATTCAGTCCAGCCGCAGTCCGCGGGTTTCCGGGGCGAAGCGTGCCATGAACAGGATGGCCAGCAGCACCAGCGCGGTCGCGCCGGCAAACAGCCAGCCCAGCCCCACCACGGGCCATAGCGCCGCGAAAATCAGCGGGCCGAAGCCGGCAGCAAAGCGCGACATGGTCGAGGCCCAGCCGAAGCCGCTGGCCCGCAGCTCGGTGGGGTACAGCTCCGAAACGTAGGCATACAGTACCGGAATGGCGACCTGGACAATGACGCCGAAGACCAGCACCCAGCCAATCGCGGCCGCCGGGACGTCGAGGTTCTGCGCGACGATGACCAGCACGAGGCCGGAGAGCGGGGCGGAGATCGCCAGCAGCCATTTGCGGCCGACCCGCTCCACCAGCAGGGCAGCCAGCACGACGCCTGCCAGGCCCATCAGTGCCATCACCGCGGTGGCGAAGAAGGAGGCGGACTGGGCCATTCCGGCTTCGGTGAGGATCGACGGCAGCCAGGTCAGCGCCAGGTAGTAGACCAGCAGAATGGTCATGAACAGCAGCCAGCTGGTGGCGGTGATCTTCCATGAATACCGCCACAGCGAGGCCACCTGCTCCCACCAGCGCGGAGCCTTCTCCAGCTCCACCGGCTCGATCACGTAGTCCCGCTTGGTTGCCCCAGTGCGTTCCACCAGCTGGTCGATGACCGCACGGGCTTCCGCATCCCGGCCCTTGGCCGCCAGGAACAGCGGGGACTCGGGCATGGAGCGGCGCACCAGATACACCATGAACGCCGGCAGGATCATGACTGCCAGGATCAGCCGCCAATTATCCGCGGTGGCCATCACCCATCCGGAGACGAAGAAGGACAGCGCCGCGCCCACCGGCCACCAGCCGTCCATGGCGGTGAGCACGCGTCCGCGCAGCTTCGCCGGCGTGAATTCGCCAACCAGCGCATAATCCACCGGGATGCAGCCACCCAGGCCGACACCGGCCAGGAAGCGGAAGGCGACGAAGAAGCCGAAGTTCGGCGACAGCGCACCGAGGACGGTGAACAGCGAGAACATCAGCAGCGTCAGGCTGAACGCGTTCTTGCGCCCGTACCTGTCGGCGATCCCGCCCCAGAGGAACGCGCCCACGGCCATGCCCACCAAGTTGGAGGTGCCCAGCAGGGCAGCGGTGGGACGATCCAGTCCCCATTCCTCGGCGACCAGTGGAATCAGCGCGCCGTTGAGGGTGACGTCCCAGGCGTCGAACATGAAGCCGAGGCCGCCGATAATGAAAATGGTGCCCTGCACCTTCCATTTGAATGGCAGCTCTTGCACGATGGTCGTGCCAGAGGGCAGGGGTGCTGAAGACACAGTGGTGCACCTTTCGGTGTGCGAGCGGAATTGGTGTGTACCGCGTGAAGCATAACTGAAAACCCGGGTGCAGGTGTAGCTCTCTACGCTTCTTCTCGCGCCGCGTCAAGGCCTGTTGCAAGCGACGGCAAGGGAGTAATCTTCGGACATGGGAGTAGATTGGACCGCTCTCGAAGAGGCTATACGGGTGACTGCCCTTCGACACGCAGCGGAAGTGATAGCTGGACACCCGGACCAAGACTTCTATGCCATTGCCCTGCATGGCGTCAGCACCGAGGAAAGCGAAACCATCGCCATGCCGTTGCTGGCCCTGAACTCGGTGCAGGCCCTGGAACGCGACCGCCTCACCGAATCCCGCGAGCAACTGGTGGAACGCGGCGAGGACGCCGATGAGCCTGCCGAATACGAGGATCGCCCCGATGCCGAAGGCGATGGAGGCCTTGAACCTGAATCCGTCACATTGGAAGAAGATTCGCTGCTGATCTCGGATTCCGAGGACGAGGATGACGAGCAGGAAGATGACGAGGACTCCGATGGGGAAGACCTTGACGACGTTCTGGCCTCCTTGGAAGCGGATCTGGAAGAAGACGACGCCGAAAGCTTCTACTCGGATAAGTGGGAGCCCAGCGATTGGCACTGGTCATCCATTGATTTATGCGAGGATCCGGCGGCTACCCTGTGGTCTGATGCGATGACCGGGCTGGCCGCACGCGAAGGCTGGGAACCGACCATCAAGCGCTACTACCACACGCTGGTTGCGGTGGCCCGTTCCTTGCGCGAAGAGTTGAACGAACGGACAAAGGTCGATCTTGTGGCCTATGTCGCAGATGAGGAGCATGCCGAGAAGCTCCTGCAGCTTTGCCTGACTGACAAGCAGCTTTCCACGTATTTCCCGCAGCTTTCCGCCCTGTCCGAAGGGGCTTGACACGAACTGAAATTCCGGTGCCTTCGTTGGTTAGAATGATGGCGGTGGCCTCTGCGCTGCCCGCCCCATTCATTCTCACCGCCGGGAGAAAAATTTCGTGAGTAAGACCGTGCTGGACAAAGTCGCTATCCGTCGCGCGCTGATTTCCGTCTACGACAAGACCGGCTTGGAGGAGCTGGCCGCTGGTTTGCACGCTGCAGGCGTGCAGCTGGTATCCACCGGTTCCACGGCCAAGAAGATCGCCGCTGCTGGAATTCCCGTGACCGAGGTCGAGCAGGTGACCGGTTCCCCTGAAATGCTCGACGGCCGCGTCAAGACCTTGCACCCGCGCATCCACGGCGGCATCCTTGCCGACCGCCGCGTCACCGAGCACATGGACACCCTTTCCTCGATGGACATCGAACAGATCGACCTGGTCGTGGTGAACCTGTACCCATTCGTGCAGACCGTTGCCTCCGGCGCCTCCCAGGACGAAGTGGTCGAGCAGATCGACATCGGTGGCCCAGCCATGGTCCGCTCGGCAGCGAAGAACCACGCCGCCGTCTCCATCGTGGTTGATCCAGCGTTCTACCCGCAGGTCATCTCCGCCGCCTCCGAAGGCGGCTTCGATCTGAAGACCCGCCAGCGCCTGGCCGCCAAGGCCTACGCGCACACCGCAGCCTACGACACCGCGGTCGCTTCGTGGACCGCCAGCCAGTTCCTCGACGAGGACGGCGACGGCGTCATCGATTGGCCAGCCTATGCAGGCGTGGCCCTGCAGCGCGCCGAGGTGCTGCGCTACGGCGAGAACCCGCACCAGCAGGCAGCGCTCTACGTGGATGAGGCCGCCCCGGCCGGCATCGCCCAGGCCGACCAGCTGCACGGCAAGCCAATGAGCTACAACAACTACGTGGACGCGGATGCCGCACTGCGCGCCGCCTACGATTTCGAGAAGCCGGCTGTTGCCGTCATCAAGCACGCCAACCCCTGTGGTGTGGCAGTGGCTTCGGATGGTGCTGCGGACCCGATTGCCGACGCGCACCGCAAGGCGCACGCTACCGACCCGGTATCCGCATTCGGCGGCGTGATCGCTGCGAACCGCACGGTCACCAAGGAAATGGCCGAAACCGTCAAGGGCATCTTCACCGAAGTAGTCATCGCCCCGGACTTCGAAGAGGAAGCAGTACAGATCCTCTCGGCGAAGAAGAACATCCGCCTGCTGGCCCTGCCAGATGGCTATGGCCGCAACAAGAACGAATTCCGCCAGGTCTCCGGCGGCATGCTGGTCCAGGCCGGCGACAAGATCGACGCCGAGGGCGACACCCCGGCGAACTGGACCCTGGCCGCCGGCGAGGCAGCTGACGCCGCGACCTTGGCAGATCTGGAATTCGCCTGGAGCGCCGTGCGCGCCGCGAAGTCCAATGCGATCCTGCTGGCCAAGGACGGTGCCGCCGTGGGCATCGGCATGGGTCAGGTCAACCGCATCGACTCCTGCAAGCTGGCAGTAGAGCGCGCCAACACCTTGGGCGTGCAGGTCGAGTCCGGCGCAGATGCCGCCGGGGGTGCCGAAAACGCTGATGGCGCAGCTTCCGAGCAGCGCGCACAGGGCGCCGTGGCCGCTTCGGATGCGTTCTTCCCGTTCGCCGATGGCCTGCAGATCCTGATCGACGCCGGCGTCAAGGCTGTCGTGCAGCCAGGCGGCTCGGTACGCGATGAGGAAGTCATCGCGGCCGCGAACGAAGCTGGCATCACCATGTACTTCACCGGTGCACGCCACTTCTTCCACTAGGAACTAGCCACGCCTTTTCGGGCCGTGCAGCCAGCGCTTGCCGCGCTGGCTGCACGGCCCGCGGCGCTTAACGGGTTGCAACGCAGGTGCTGATTCGCAATTCTTGCCCTGAGGCTGGAATCGCCGGAGCTCGGGATTGATCCCCGGCATCAGTGTTGAAGTCACCGGCGCCACGTTCCCAACCCGTCGCGGCGTGTTCGTCTCGGCGTTGGTCGCGGTCCTCGCGGTACTGCTCTGGGCCATCATCGCCCCGGCCAATTTCGCCCAGCGCGGTTGTCATGTTGGAAGGCCGGGTTTACTGGGCATGGATAAAATGCGATGGTCCTGGTGGCACCCATCTGCAGGACATGGACACTGAAGAGTGGTCAGTTTGTGGTTTCGTGCGGAACGACAACGATCTGCACTGTGTCTTCGTAGATGATTCTCCCCGGATCATCACTGACAAGTCGCACAACTTCCACGCCATGCCGTGCAAGAAGTTCCAAGTACGGCTCGACGCGTTCCAACAGGTGTGTTGCGGTGTCCTTGAACCAAGCTGCTGCGCTGGGATTCACCTGAGGATTGTAGACATCCGGATTCGATGCCGCCGGATCCGGATATGCAGCATTGAACCAGTCATTTCCAGACCTCCAAGCAGCCCATTCAGCATCGCTCAATTTGCCCTCGCGGGCGAGATTATTGGCAAGTCCGAAGACACCGGGGAATATTCCTCGATGATTCGGAACGCCCGCTTGGTACCGGATATGCATTTGCTGTGGTGGCTCCTCGTGCTCGCAGCTGGTTAACACCCTCACAGTCAACCAGATCCAGCGGACAAAGCATTGCTGCAGGGCGTGGACGTATGGATTTTGCACTGGTAGATTCGAGGCATGTTCCGTTCATAAAGTTTTCTCTCAACTATTTCAGAAAACCTAACGAATGGATTTGCCATGCCCTCGGACGTTCTACAAGTTGACCTTCATCAATCAGATCTCACTCCTGCAGTGTCTTCGTACGCGGATATCTGCAATGCCAAATCATCTTCCTCGGTAGCCCTAGCTGCTGCGTACTTCGCGGCATACCCGCCGGGCATTGCGGCTGCAACACTTGCCGAAGCGCAAACCGAGATGGAGGAAACCTTTGCCCACGAGTTCGGCCAACTCGTCGAAGATGCTTCTTTCGTAGCGTTGCACCTGGGAAAGCCGATTGGGGCGATTTTTGTTGTCGAAGAATCGATTTGGGATGAAGACCTGTTGGGGCCATTCATCATCGACCTCTTCGTTGATCCACAGCATCAGGGACATGGACTGGGCAATTCCTTGATCGTCGCTGCCATGGCCGCTTGTAAGAAGCGAGGTGCTGACACGTTGAGTCTAAGGATCGGCGATGGAACCTCTGGCGCAGCGTTAGAACTATATCGACGACTTGGGTTCAGGTTGTTGTCCTAGCCGAATAGCGGCGGAGTCATCAGTATGGTTGTCGAAGCATGGCCTCGCCGCAATCTTCGCCTTCGTGAGTTTCCAATGGTGCCGATAGGCGTCCGGCTTCAGTTGAAAACTAATCCACGTGCAAGTTGCGCCAGCCGTTGATGCGAGGGGGTTGGGAAGCCCGCGCAACGCGGCCGAATCTGTATTTTCCGAAACGGAGCACTACGAAATATAAAATTTGTCTCTGGCGCTGGCTGCAGGCCACCACGTTTCCACTACGGGCTATTGCGCTATTTTGTGCTGGTGAAGCGGGATTTTTATTCTGACGCCAACCGTTGGTGCTGAATCACTAATCGCCGCAGCTGCTCTGCGTGTTGTGTCCGGCAGGTAAATTGTTCAACAACCTGTTGGCAAAGTTGTTGAACAACCTGTAAAGTCGTCTCCATCATATTGACCTTGTGACGGTTGTCACCACTATCGCATTGGAACGTCAGCATGGCACTTCCTGAGTCAACATCCCAAACCAGCAAGGCACGGCGCACAGCGCTGCTCGGTGCCATGTTCCTGATGGCCACCAGCGCCATCGGCCCGGGCTTCATCACCCAGACCACAGAGTTCACGGTCCAAATTGGCGCGGCCTTTGCCTTCGCCATTGTCGTCTCCATCCTCGTGGACATCGCCGTCCAGTTGAATGTTTGGCGCGTCATCGGCGTTTCCGGCATGCGTGCCCAGGAACTGGGCAACAAGGTCCTGCCGGGCATCGGCTGGTTCCTGGCCGCGCTGGTCTTCATCGGCGGCATGATCTTCAACATCGGCAACATCGCCGGTACCGGCCTGGGCCTGAACGCCATGCTTGGCGTTGATGCAAAGATCGGTGGCGCCATCTCCGCGGTCGTTGCCATCTTGATCTTCCTGTCCAAGAAGGCCGGCATGGCCCTGGACCGCATCGTGGTGATGCTCGGCGCCGTGATGATCCTGCTGATGCTGTACGTGGCAATCGTGGCGGCCCCTCCGGTGGGCGACGCGATCCGCAACGTGGTGCTTCCCGAGAAGATCGACTTCCTGATCATCACCACCCTGATCGGCGGCACCGTCGGCGGCTACATCACCTACGCCGGCGCCCACCGCATGATCGATTCGGGCACCTCCGGCGTCGAGCACGTCAAATCGATTTCCAACATCTCGACCCTGGCGATTATCGTCACCGGTGTCATGCGCGTGCTGCTCTTCCTCGCGATCTTGGGCGTTGTGGCCGGTGGCGTCGCATTGACCAGCGTGATCGGTGCCGCCTACACCTCGGTTTCCTTCATCACCAAGCGCACCACCCCGGAGCGCACCCGCAACCTGATCACCGTGGCCTTCATCGTGGTCTGCGGCATCATCTACATGTTCCTGGGCCAGGCGCCAGCAACCCTGCTGATCTTCGCCGGCGCCTTCAACGGCCTGATCCTTCCCGTGGGCTTCGCGGTACTGCTCTGGGTGGCATGGCGCCGCCGCGACCTGCTCCACGGATACAACTACCCCAAGGTCCTGCTAGTTATCGGCGCCTTGACCTGGCTGCTCAGCGTCTATCTCGGCTGGAACTCGATTTCGGGTCTGGCAGCACTCTGGAACAGCTAGGAGAAAGGCAATCATGAGGGACCTATCAAGCCTCGGCAAAGCCGAACGTGCGGCCATGGCCCCGAGCGATGCCCGCGAGCTGTTCCGTGCCGGACAGGTGCTCCCGACCGCGGGAATCAGTGCCGGATACGCGCAGGCAAACCTGATCATCGTTCCCCAGGAGCTGGCTTTCGATGTGCTGCTCTTTGCCCAGCGCAACCCCAAGTCTTGCCCGATCCTCGGTGTCCTGGAAGCCGGGCAGACCAGCAACGAGTTGCTGGAAGGCGGAGATATCCGCACCGACGTGCCGAAGTACATGGTTTACGAAAACGGGGTCAAGGTGGCTGAACCCACCGACCTGTCCGAGTACTGGCGTGATGATCTGGTGACCTTCATTGTCGGCTGCTCGTTCACCTTCGAGAGTGCATTGATGGAAAGCGGCATTTCCATCGCGCATATCGACCAGGGCGTGAACGTGCCAATGTACAAGACCAATATCCGCTCGCAGTCGGCCGGCGCGATGTCAGGTCCGATGGTGGTCTCCATGCGCCCGATTCCTGCCTCGCAGGTGGCCGACGCGGTGCGGATTACCTCCCGCTATCCGGCCGTTCACGGGGCGCCGGTGCATATCGGGAACCCGGAAGAGCTGGGCATCAAGGATTTGGGCGCACCGGACTTCGGCGATGCAGTGCAGATCCCGGAAGGGACGATTCCGGTGTTCTGGGCCTGCGGTGTCACGCCGCAGGCGGCAGTGATGGAGTCCCGCCCGGCGTTGGCCATCGGCCATGCGCCAGGGCACATGCTCATCACCGATATCAGGGATTCCCAGTACCAGGTTCCCTAGCCCCCATGGACTGAACGCGGTGGCCTTCCCCCAAGAGGCTGCCGCGTTCACTTCTTTAACTGTTCTGCTGCTGTACCCAGGTCTGGACTTCGGCAAGCAGCTCCTGCTTGGATGCTTTATCCAGGAAGGTGGATTCAAAGGAATTGCTCGCCAGCGTGGCCAGCTGCTCGGTGCTGAAATTGAAGCTTTCCATGAGCGAGGCGAAGTTGGCATCCATGTATCCGCCGAAATAGGCAGGATCATCGGAATGCACCGAAACCTTCATGCCTTTTTCGAGCATCTCCGGCAGCGGATGGTCTGCCATAGTGTCCACTGCCCGCAATCGGATGTTGGACAGCGGGCAGACGGTCAACGGCATCTGCTCCTCGACCAGGCGCTGGACCAGCGCCGGGTTATCAAGGCAGCGGATGCCGTGGTCCACGCGCTCAACCTTCAGCAGGTCCAGCGCTTGCCAGATGTAGTCTGCCGGTCCTTCCTCGCCCGCATGGGCAACGACGTGCAGACCGTGGGCTCGGGCGTAGTCGAAGACTTCCTGGAACAGCTCGGGCGGGAATCCCAGTTCCGAGGAATCCAGGCCGATGCCGTCGATGTCGTGCTTCTCTGCGACCATCAGCTTCATCAGTTCCATTGCTTCGGCCGCCGGGGCATGGCGCCAGAAGCAGGCGATGAGCTTGTGGGAGATTCCCCAGCGCTCCAGCCCCACATTCAGGCCGGCACGGATGCCGGCAATGACATCGCCCAGGCCCAAGCCGCGCTGGATGTGGGCCTGCGGGTCGAAGAACAGTTCCACATGGCGCACGCCCGAGTCATGGGCGCGCTGCAGGTAGGCCAGGGTAATTTCACGGAAGTCCTCAGCCGTGCGCAGCACCACCATGTTCTCGTAGAACAGGTCGAGGAATGACTGCAGATTGCTGAATTCGTATTTTGCGCGCAGCTGGTCAACGGAGGCGTACGGCAACTCGACACCGTTCTTTGCCGCCAGCTCCATGATCATCTCTGGCTCCAGCGTTCCTTCAAGATGGATATGCAATTCGGCTACGGGCAATTTCACGGACTCAGCGACCTTCCAAGCTGGGGAGAACTTCCGAGGCCGTAATGAAACGGCGACGGCACGCAATGGTTTCGTTAAACCATACGTCGGCTATCTATGTGCTTGCTTGGGTTGTGGTTGGCTCAGCGGCAGCAGCTGGAAGGCATCCAGCTGCTGCTCGCATAGGGAGGCAGGGACACCGAAAATACACCGTGGAACCGCATAGAACGGTGGCTGCAGTGGAGAATACCCGGGAAGATCCCGGAATTCGCGTCTAGGGCCACAGCGGAAGATGCGCGCTGCAGCGTCGACGGATTGAATTCTGGAAACACGGATCCACCCGCAGGCCAGTGGGAAAATCCAAAGGCGACTGAGAGGGAAATCGCACACGAAAGGGCAATGACCAGCTGGAAAGCTAGTTGGAGCGTTCCTCGATGTGGTTTAGCAGTTCGGCCTCGGCGGCGTCGAGGTATTCGCGCAGGCTATCGGCAGCCTCCATGCGCTTTCCGGCGCGCAGCAACTCCAGCAGCTGCGCATTGCGCTCTACATAATGCGAATGGAAATCCGGGGCATCGCTCATGGCATGGAAGACCAGGCGCATGCGGGCAAGCACACGGCCCATCAGCTCCTGGAGCAGATCGCTATCCGAGGAGGCCACCAGCTGTTCGTGGAATGCCTGGTTGGCGCTGGCCATCCGCGGCACATCGCCAGCAGCCAGTCCTGTTTGCGCCTCGGCGATGATCTCTTCCAGCCGGTCCAGGTCCAGGCCCTCGCCCCAGGCCAGGCAAGCCGGCTCGACGGTGCGGCGCACCGCATAGATTTCCCGTACGTCATCAGCATCCGGCGAGGCCACGAAAACACCACGGTTGGGGATGCGGGTGATGATCAGCTCGCTATTGAGCAAGGTGAAGCTTTCGCGCAAGGTATTGCGCGAAAGCCCCAGCGATTCAGCCAAGGCCTGCTCGGAAAGCTTGTCCCCTGGCAGCAGCTCTCCTTCGGCGATGCGGCGGCGCAACACGCTTGCCGCCCAGGGTCCACTGTGCGCGTGGGGAGCCTTGGCTTGCTGCGAGATGCTGTTGGTGGCGTTCATGCTTCCAATTTATCCCAACTGGCCTGTGCCGTTGGACGGCGCGGCCACGACGCTAGCTGATGGTGCCCAGGGTGTCGCCGCGGCGCAGGGCCGCCCCGGCGCCCAGATCCGCGGCCTGGAAGATGCCACCGCGGTGCGCGGTGATGGTGGATTCCATCTTCATCGCCTCGACAATGGCTACGCTCTGCCCTTCGGCGACCTCGCTGCCATCTTCCACGGCGAAGCGGACCAGGTTCCCATCCATGGTGCTGCGCACCGCGGCGGCATCCACTGCTCCGCCATCCTCATCCTGCTGCTCGGCGGTGCCGGCACCCGAGGTGTTGCGCAGCGCATTGGTCAATGCCGCCGGAAGACCGAGCTGGACTGCCTTGCCATCGAGCTCAATGGTGATGGTCTCGCGGCTGGTATCGCGCTGGTCCAGATCCATTTCGTCGCTGGCTTCGACTTCGTTGAGGAACTCGTCCTCGATCCATGTGGTGTAGACACCCAGCGAATCGCCGTTGAACGCCTCATGCTCGATCACTGCACGATGGAAAGGCAAGACCGTGGGGACTCCGGCAATGCTGATTTCCTCCAGAGCCAGGCGGGCCCGGCGGATGGCCTGGTCGCGGTCCGCCCCGCGCACGATCAGCTTCGCGATCATCGAATCATAGAACGGGGGAATGACCGAGCCGCTGCGCACGCCCGAGTCCACGCGCACGCCGGCCCCGGTGGGTGCTTCGAAGCGTTCAACGGTGCCTGGCGCCGGCAGGAAGCCGCGGGCCGGGTCCTCGGCGTTGATGCGGAATTCGATGGCGTGGCCGGTTGGCTGCGGATCTTCGGTGATGGACAGCGGCAGGCCGTCGGCGATGCGGAACTGCTCGGCCACCAGATCCACGCCCGACGTCTCCTCGGTGATCGGGTGCTCCACCTGCAAACGGGTGTTGACTTCCAGGAAGGAAATCAGCCCGTCCTGGGCCACCAGGTATTCCACGGTGCCGGCCCCGACATACCCGGCTTCCTTGCAGATCGCCTTGGCGGATTCGTGGATCCGGGCGCGCTGCTCATCGGTCAAGAACGGTGCCGGAGCCTCTTCCACCAGCTTCTGGTGGCGGCGCTGCAGCGAGCAGTCGCGCGTGCCGACCACCACGACGTTGCCGTGGGTATCGGCCAGCACCTGCGCCTCGACGTGGCGCGGCTTGGACAGGAAGCGTTCCACGAAGCACTCGCCGCGGCCAAAGGCCACGGTGGCCTCGCGGGTGGCGGATTCGAAGGCATCGGAGATCTCCTCCATGGCGTGGACAATCTTGATGCCGCGACCGCCGCCGCCGAAAGCTGCCTTGATGGCCACCGGAACACCGTGCTCTTCGGCGAAGGCGCGCACCTCGCTGGCATCGGCCACCGGACCGTCGGTGCCCGGGGCCAGCGGTGCGCCGGCCCGGACGGCGATCTGGCGGGCGGTGACCTTGTTGCCCAGGGCCTCGATGGCTTCAGGCGACGGGCCGATCCAGCTCATGCCGGCATCGATGACTGCCTTGGCGAAGTTCGCGTTCTCCGAGAGGAAGCCGTAGCCGGGGTGCACCGCGTCGGCGCCACAACGCTTCGCGATGCCGATGATCTTCTCGATATCCAGGTAGGTCTCCGCCCCGGTGGAGCCGTGCAGCGGGTACGCCTCGTCGGCGCGGCGCACATGCAGCGCGTCGGCATCTGGATCAGAGTAGATGGCTACCGAAGCAATATTCGCGTCGGCGGCAGCCCGGGCAATGCGGACAGCGATTTCGCCTCGGTTGGCGATGAGTATTTTCTTCATGGCAATTCCTTAGGCGTCAGATGCCGCGTGTCCGGCAGCGGGTTGGAGGACGAATCGGATTTTGCTTCCGGGAGGAAGCTGCGCGGCTGCGCTCAGGTCTTCGGCAACCACGGTGGCGATCACCGGATAGCCGCCGGTCACCGGGTGGTCTGCGAGGAACAGCACCGGCAGGCCGGAGGGCGGAACCTGCAAGGATCCGCGGGCCACGCCTTCGCTGGCCAGCTCGCCTTCGCGCACGCGCTGCAGCGGCTGCTGCCCGGTGGCCAGGCGCACGCCCACGCGGTTGGATTCGCTGGTGACGTCCCAGACCTGCGCGGTGAGCTGCTCAAGGCCTGCCGGGCCGAACCAGTCGGCCCGCGGACCGGACATGACGCGCAGCGTGTACACGCCGTTCTCGTCCGGAACCGGCAAGGTGCCCGGTTCGCTGTTGCCGACAATGTGGCCAATGCGCGGGCGCTGCACCTCAAGCATGCTTCCGGCCTTCAGCGGCTCGGGACCCACCCCGGAGAGGGTATCGGTGGACAGCGAGCCGAGGACCGGCTCCTGCTCGATGCGCCCGCGCACCGCAAGATAGCTGCGCAGCCCGCGGCCAGCTGGCTCGACGTCCAGGCGCTCGCCGTGCAGCAACGCGAACGGCGCGTTGACCGCCACCTGGCGCGGCGTACGCAGCTCATCGTCCTCGGCCGGGGTGATCCACACTTCGGCTTCGGCTCCGGCCAGGGCCAGCACCTGGTCCTGATCGGCTTCGATGCTCAAACGGCTGCCGAGGTTCTCGATGACTGCCTGGCCTGGCTGGTTGCCCACCAGGCGGTTGGCTTGGCGGAAGGCTGCCGGGTCGGCTGCGCCGGCGACGCCGACGCCCAGGTTGCCGTAGCCGATGCGTCCGGCATCCTGCAGCAGCGACTGCAGGCCGGGATCAAGGATCCGCAGGCCCCCGTTGCCCGGATCCTGCATGGTGGCGGGCTTGGCGGCAGGTGCCTGGACGGAAATCCTTTCGGTGGCAGGGACGAACTTCACCGTGTCCTGCGGGCGGATCAGCGCGGGATTCTCGCGGTCCAGGTCCCACAGCTGCAGATCGGTGTGGCCGATCAGCTGCCATCCGCCGGGGGATTGGCGCGGGTAGACGGCCGAATAGTCCCCAGCCAGTGCGACGGCGCCAGCAGGCACCTTGGTGCGCGGGGTATCCCGGCGCGGGACGTTCAGCAGCTGGTTTTCGCCCAGCAGGTAGGCAAAGCCCGGGGCGAAGCCGCCGAACACCGCACGCCAGGACTGGCTGGAATGGGCCTTGACGACCCCGTCGATGTCCAGGCCGGTCAGTTCGGCCACGGCGGCCAGATCCTCGCCGTCATAGTGCACCGGAACCTCGACGATCTTGCCAGCTGCGTGCGCAACGCTGCCGATGTCCAGTCCGGGCAACTGCTGGCTGGCCTGGGCGGCTTCTTCGGAGGTCCCGAATTTCAAGAACAGGGTTTGCGCGGCGGAGAGCAGATCGCGCTGCCCGGGCAGCGGGTCAGCTTCCAGCGCGGCAGTGAGCGCCAGCACCGAGTCGAGCGAATCGAGGTCGACCAGCAGGTCGTGCGATCCTGCCCGGTGGATGGCGCGGATGCTCACGCGAAGCTCCGGATCTGCACGCCGGCGTGTTCCAGGCCGGCGCGCACGGCGCTGGCCATGGCCACGGCGCCGGCGGTGTCGCCGTGCAGGCAGATGCTTTCGGCAGGCATCTTGATGGTGCTACCGTCCACGGCAACAATGGTGCCTTCGGTGGCCAGGCGGACCATGTTCTCGGTGACTACAGCCGGGTCGTGGAGCACGGCGTTGGTCTCGCGGCGGGAGACCAGGGTGCCTTCCGGGGTGTAGTTGCGGTCGGCGAAGGCTTCGGCGACGCCGCGCAGGCCGGCGGCTTCGGCCTTCTGCAGGGCTACGGAGCCGGGAAGCAGCAGCACCGGCAGGTCGGTGCCGAAGGCCTTGATGGCATCGATGACAGCCTGGGCGTGCACCTCGTGGTGCACGATGGTGTTGTACAGGGCGCCGTGTGGCTTGACGTACTTGATCTCGCTGCCGGCGCTGCGGGCCAGTGCCTGCAGGGCGCCGAGCTGGTAGAGCACGTCATCGGCCAGTTCGGTGGCGGAGCAATCCAGGAAGCGGCGGCCAAAGCCTGCCAGGTCGCGGTAGCCGACGTGGGCGCCGATGGTGACCTGGGCTGCCACGGCATCGCGGCAGGTCTGGGCGATGGTGCTCGGATCTCCGGCGTGGAAGCCGCAGGCGACGTTGGCGGAGGAAACGGAGGTGAAGATGGCGGCATCGTCGCCCATCTTCCAGTTGCCGAAGGACTCTCCGACGTCCGAATTCAAGTCTATGTATGGCATTGTGATCCCCGTCTCGTGAAAACCTGTTGGTAAAAGAATGCCTCAATTTCCGTAATTGTTCAACAATCTTGACGTCGAGTTTGGAGGACAGCTCTACGAAGGACCGGAGGAACTGCCCCGAATTGCGTGCTGAACAGGAGAATTGCGCAAGGAATGAGAAAACCCGGGGCCGGGGATTCCTTATGGAATCCCCGGCCCCGGGCCGGTCTCGTGCTGGACTGTGCTCCGCTTAGCTTTCGTCCTCTTCTTCGCCGTCGGCACCTTCATGGCCGAATGGGATGGGCGCGCTCTGTGCGTCGTCCGGATCAGGGACAGCAGTATTCTCGCCCTCTGGATCCGGGGTCTCGCGTGGTCCTGTGGTTTCGTCGTGGTTTGCGGTTCCCATAGTTGCTTCCCTTCTTCCGTGCCTTGTCTTGATGCCAGCTGGAGGGTGCTGGTTCCACACAGCCTAGTCGGGGGAGCTGCGTGGAGTCTGGCGCGCTCAGCGAACTATCATGTTCGCCCGCAGTGGAACGGTGCCCGCGGGCAGCATCCGCGGCGAGTCGGCCAGCTACGACAATCCGATGGCGTTGCCCTGCTCGTCGACATCCATGTGCACGGCAGCCGGAACCTTCGGCAGGCCCGGCATCGTGGTCAGCGCCCCGGTAATTGCCACGATGAATCCGGCACCGGTCTTGGGAACCAGCTCGCGGACCTGCACGGTGAAGCCGCTGGCGGCGCCGAGCAGCTGCGGGTCATCGGAGAAGGAATATTGCGTCTTGGCGATGCAGACCGGCAGGTGGGACCACCCATTGTCATTGATCTGCCGGAGCATCCGCCGGGCCTTGGGGGAGTACTCGACGCCTTCGCCCCCGTAGATTTCGCGCACCAGGGCCAGGATCTTGTCCTCGACCGGTTGCTCCAGCTCGTACAGCGGGGAGAAGTTGCCCGGTTCCTCGATGGCGCGCAGCACCGTGGCGGCCAGCTCGGTGGCCCCGGCCCCGCCGTGGCCCCAGACATCGGCGATGGCGCAGGCGATGCCCTGCTGCGCTGCCCAGCTGGTGACCGCTTCCAGCTCGGCATCGGTATCCGTGGTGAAGCGGTTGATGCCGATGACCGGCTTGATGCCGAACTTGGCGATGATCGACGCGTGGCGTTCAAGGTTCGGCAGCCCGGCGCGCACGGCCTCGACGTTTTCGGTCCCCAGCTCTTCCTTGGGTACCGAACCATGCATCTTCAACGCGCGGACGGTGGCGACAGTGACCACCGTGTCCGGCGGGCACCCGGCGTAGCGGGCCTTGATGTCCATGAATTTCTCGGCGCCCAGGTCGGTGCCGAAGCCGGCCTCGGTCACCACTACATCGGCCAGTGCGCGGGCGGTGTTGGTGGCGATGGCGGAGTTGCAGCCGTGGGCGATGTTGGCAAAGGGCCCGCCGTGGATCAGCGCAGGAGTGCCGCCGATGCTCTGCACGAGGTTGGGCTTGATGGCTTCCTTGAGCAGCAGCGCCATGGCACCTGCCGCGCCCAGGTCATCGGCGGTGACCGGAGCCTTGGAGTAGGTGTATCCGACGGTGATCCTGCCCAGCCGGGCGCGCAGGTCCGCGAGCCCGGTGGCCAGGCAGAACACTGCCATGACTTCGGAAGCGGCGGTGATTTCAAAGCCTGTTTCACGGGGAACCCCGTTGGCGGTACCGCCCAGGCCGATCACCACGTGGCGCAGTGCCCGGTCGTTCATGTCCAGCACCCGTTTGAAGGTGATGGACCGCGGGTCGATGCCCAGCGCGTTGCCTTGCTGCAGGTGGTTGTCGAGCATTGCCATGAGCAGGTTGTTTGCGCTGGTGATGGCGTGGAAATCCCCGGTGAAATGCAGATTGATCTCGTCCATGGGCAGCACCTGAGATAGGCCGCCGCCGGTGGCTCCGCCCTTCATGCCGAAGCTCGGGCCGACCGAGGGCTCGCGCAGCGCGATCATGGTCTTGGTCCCGGTGGCAGAAAGCGCATCGGCCAGGCCCACCACCATGGTGGACTTGCCTTCCCCTGCCGGGGTCGGGGACATGCCGCTGACCAGGACCACTTTTCCGCGCCGGGTACCGGTGGGCAACAGCGCCGGATCGATCTTGGCTTTGTACTTGCCATAGGGCTCCAGCGCAGCGTCCGGGATTCCGGCGGCCTCGGCGATCCGGGACATCGGTGCGAGCACTGCCCGCGAGGCAATCGCGAGATCGCTCATGTCGGTGTCCTGCACTGCTGCCATGGTGCGTCCCCTATCTGGCGGCCCGGTGATCCGGGGATGAGGAAGACCAAGGCAATTGGTATTCCCTGATTGGCCTTCAAGCTATCACCTTGCAGGCGAGGGGAGAAGGATGGCTGGGCAGAACATGGAACGGAGCTTTTCCGGGAATCGGCAAGGGCATCAGCAGTGCGCCCCTGAAGTCAGCATCTGAGCAGTCACCTATTTCTGACCCGCGGTTTCAAGAACCTGCGTGCGAACCTTTCGCCTTTAGATGCGTCTGGAAGACACCGCGTTGCCGTCGAGAGTGTAATAGAACCGCATTGTCCTATTTTCATTAGCACAAGTAAGGCCTTCGAGCTGTGGAGTTATATACGAGCCCAAATTTGGAAGAACCGCAATCGCAAACGGCCCCATCAGCGCCCGTATCGAGGCCAGAATCAGAGCGCTGCCCCGTTGATAAAAGATCGCTGATCTGCTGGCGACATCTCAATGTAGAAGCCAGTCGAGTCTTGCCCTGCACTGAGGGCAGGGTTGGCAACGTCAATAGCTGCCTTGGCATCTTGAACGATGGTTAGGGTCGACCCTTCCGAAAACTCGTAGTCCTTCTCAATCGTGGACGAAGTCTCGCTGACCACGGGAGGTTTTTTCGTCTGCAATACATAGTCCAAGCCTGCTTTAATTTCTTCGCTCCGTTTCCCTGAAACGAAGGACGAGGACTCATCTGACGTCTCGCGTGCAGTCGGGTTGGCAAAAGCCGTTGCTGCAGAGCTGGCCGCCAAGGCCGTCGTGACAAGTAAGGCAGTAGCCGCTTTAGCTAAACGATTCATGGTGCGACCTTCAAGAGATTGAATGTTTCTTCTTGCGTCGCTGATCAAGCAATAAGCCGCCTCCGCAGAGCACCAGGAAAGCGACTGCGGTTGTGAGAGCAGCGAGGAGAGCGGGATTCTCTGAAGAAGCTGCTGCTGGCCATTACCCGGCAGGAGGAAGCCTTCTCGGCGGCCACCGCGCAGGAGCTGCAGCGCCGAGGGCTGCTGCCTGCCATGCCCGCCTTGATCATCGGCGAAACCCTGGCTGCCCTGTGGCGGGTGGCCTGGCAGTGCTTCGGCCAGGCGGAGCGGGCCGGGGAGTCTGCGGATCCGGTTGAGCTCTTCGATGCGGCTCTGGCGAATCTGGCAGCCCTGGCCGGGGCCGTGTCCGAATAGCGAAGGCCAATCTTGAGTTATCACCGATTAACTTAAATGTGACGAACTGCTTGCGGGCAGTCCAGCCCGGGATTTCGGCGAATATCGGGGATTGTCGCGCGCATTTCTGCAGGCTGGAAAGTGTGGTGCGGGGCAAAATCAGGTAGATTTGGAACGTTGAGTTCAGGGCGGTAACACCGCTTCCGCACGACGTTCAGGGAGACGCCACACCTATGGCAAAGATTATTTACACTCACACCGACGAAGCGCCAATGCTGGCGACGCACTCGTTCCTGCCAATCGTGGAGGCCTTCGCGTCGACCGCCGGGGTGGAACTTGAGACCCGCGACATCTCGCTGGCCGGTCGTATCATCGCTACCTTCCCGGACTATGTCACCGAGGAACAGCGCATCGGTGACGCACTGGCGGAACTTGGCGACCTGGCCAAGACCCCGGAAGCGAACATCATCAAGCTGCCGAACATCTCGGCTTCGATCCCGCAGCTGAAGGCCGCCATCGCCGAGCTGCAGGCTGCCGGCTACGCACTGCCTGACTACCCGGACAACCCATCCTCTGATGAGGAAACCGACATCCGCGCACGCTACGACAAGATCAAGGGTTCTGCAGTGAACCCGGTGCTGCGCGAAGGCAACTCGGACCGCCGCGCACCGCTGAGCGTGAAGAACTACGCCCGCAAGTACCCGCACTCCATGGGCGAGTGGGCAGCCGACTCGAAGACCAACGTGGCCACCATGGGTGCCGACGACTTCGCTTCCAACGAGAAGTCCGTGGTCATCGACGCGGACAAGAAGATCTCGATCCGCTTCGTCGGCGAAGACGGCGAAGTCAAGGTCCTGAAGAAGCCATTCAACGTGCTCAAGGACGAAGTCATCGACGGCACCGTCATGCACGCCGCAGCGCTGTCCGAGTTCCTGAAGAACTCCGTGGCCCGCGCCAAGGAAGAGGGCATCCTCTTCTCGGCGCACCTGAAGGCCACCATGATGAAGGTCTCCGACCCGATCATCTTCGGCCACGTGGTCAAGGCCTACTTCTCCGAGCTGTTCGAGACCTACGGCAAGGAACTGGCAGCAGCCGGCCTGAACCCGAACAACGGCCTGGCAGCTATCCTGAACGGCCTGGACGAGCTGTCCGACGAGGTCCGCGCCGGCGTCGAGAAGCTGATCGCCAAGGGCCTGGAAGAAGGCCCGGCAGTCGCCATGGTCGATTCCGACAAGGGCATCACCAACCTGCACGTCCCATCGGATGTCATCGTTGACGCTTCCATGCCAGCCATGATCCGCCTGGGCGGCAAGATGTGGGATGCCAAGGGCAACACCGCAGACACCCTGGCCGTGCTGCCGGACTCCTCCTACGCAGGCATCTACCAGGTGGTCATCGATGACTGCCGTGCCAACGGCGCCTACGATCCGACCACCATGGGCACCGTGCCAAACGTTGGCCTGATGGCGCAGAAGGCCGAGGAATACGGCTCGCACGACAAGACCTTCGAACTGGCAGCCAATGGCCACGTGCAGATCGTCGACGAGAACGACACCGTGCTCATCGAACACCAGGTCTTCGCCGGCGACATCTGGCGCGCCTGCCAGACCAAGGACGTTGCCATCCGTGACTGGGTGAAGCTGGCAGTGAACCGCGCCCGCGCCTCGCAGACCCCGGCAGTGTTCTGGCTGGACGAGAACCGCGCCCACGACGCAGTGCTGATCAGCAAGGTCAACGAGTACCTGAAGGAACACGATACCGATGGCCTGACCATCGAAATCCTGTCCCCGGTCGAGGCCACCAAGTACTCGATCGAGCGCATCCGCAAGGGCGAGGACACCATCTCGGTGACCGGTAACGTGCTGCGTGACTACTTGACCGACCTGTTCCCGATCCTGGAACTGGGCACCAGTGCCAAGATGCTGTCCATCGTTCCGCTGCTGGCTGGCGGCGGCTTGTTCGAGACCGGTGCAGGCGGCTCCGCCCCGAAGCACGTGCAGCAGCTGGTGAACGAAAACCACCTGCGCTGGGATTCGCTGGGCGAATTCCTGGCTCTGGCAGCTTCCTTCGAGCACCTGGCTGTCAACAACGACAACGCCCGTGCCCAGGTCCTGGCAGACACCCTGGATGCCGCAACCGGCACCTTCCTGCTGGAAGACAAGTCGCCTAAGCGCAAGGTGGGCGAGCTGGATAACCGCGGCAGCCACTTCTACCTGGCCAAGTTCTGGGCAGAAGAGCTGGCCAAGCAGGACAAGGATGCGCAGCTGGCTTCCGCGTTCGCCGAGGTTGCCAAGGTGCTGGACGAGAACGAGCAGGCCATCGTGGCCGAGCTCGCCGAGGTCCAGGGCCAGGCCGTGGATATCGCCGGCTACTACCGTCCGGACGAGGCCAAGACCTCCGCTGTGATGCGCCCAAGCGCAACGCTGAACAAGGCGCTGGAACTGCTGACCAAGTAGTCTCTTGAGCTAAACAGGCAGGCGCCGTTCCCTTATCGGGGAACGGCGCCTGCCTGTTTTAACGTTCTGCGGGTGTTTCCGCCAGCGGCACCGGGAAGTTCGTAACGACCCCGGGGTCGCTGCATTCCGCGGCCCTGGCCAGCAGCGCCGCCACGATCTCCCGATCCCGCGCTGGATCACGCACAATCTTGCCCTTCTTGTGGCAGAAGTCGCGGTAGTCGATGACCAGCAACGTCAATCCGTGCTGCGGAATCAGCGCCGCTTTGCGGGCATCGTAGAGCTTGCGCTGCGCCCCGCGCAGCATTCCGGTGGAGGTCATCTTGTTGTCGAAGAACGGGACGGATTCAGAATGCTGCCGCTCGTGGTACTCCACCACCAGACCCAGCGCCTCGAAATAGCCGTCGACCGGCAACGCCTTGCGCTTGCCGCTCTTCAGCGACGGTTCCCCGCGCAACCAGTCGAAGGTCTGTTGGCCGGCGCAGGACATACCCAGCACCTCGGCGCACAGATCCAGCACGTAGTGCTCGTCGCGATGTCCTGCCTTGGCTGGCACCAGGGGAGCATCCGGTTCGGGTAGATAGCGCGGCGGTGCCGGGAAGCGGCGGTCGCTGCCCCATCCCAGTTCCCATCCCTCAGAATCATCGAAGTAATCCGCATATGCCACCGGTAACTCATCGAGACGGGTTACCTGCGAGAGCAGCTGGGCGTACCAGCGCACGTAGTCCAGGTTTCCGGTCTCGCCCGGGGTGCTGCGTTGCAGCGAAGGCATGGATTCGAGGATTGCTTCAGCGACGCCGACGTGGCTGACATCCTCGGGAAACTGCACGTCGTTGTTGAAGACATTGACCCCGGCTGTCGTGTAGACGCAGGATTCCGACGCATTGTGCGGGTCGCCGAACTTGTCCTCGGCGTTCCATTCGATGACGTTGAAGATGATGATGCGCCATGCGGTGCCGGAGGCGTTGATGCCGGGCAGGACCCGTAGCCCGAGGTAGCCCAGCCGGTGCAGCAGGCCGCTCGCTTCGAGGATTCTGAGGGGAAGTTGCGAGTCCACTGTGCTCCTTGCAATGCGGTGTTGTCGATACCTCGATCTTGCCATGGCGCACGGACATTTCGACCAGGGTAGCCGGCGCGCGAGAGATCTCTCTCGCCAAGGTGCCCGTACGAAGATGAGCGGGCCGCCGGAATCCCGACTCTTTGAAGATTGGCGTCCTCGACCGACCGCCGTCCGGGCTCGGGCTAATTCGTCGGAGCCAGTCGATAGGATCGCCTCACATCGCCACAAACAGTCAGGAGGGATCTCGATGCTGGTGTCAGTTCCACGGCCGCAAATGCCGATTGCGCTTGAACCGGATGGCGTGCGGAGATTGGCCGGCGTGCAACGACAGCCGCAGCCTTCAAGGCTGATCGCAGTTCTCGGACGTTCGGCATTCATTCGCGATTCCAAAGGGAAGAAACAGCAGTACGTTCCATTCGCAGAACAGATAATCGAACGAAAGCACCTGGCCCAGCGAAGCACGCACGGTCTCCACTTCGATTTTGCGTTGACGTTGTGCGATTTTGTGAAGCGCCCGTTGCTGACGCTAACGGGTACCGCCGCATACGGGGAATTGGACAAGGCCATCCTGCAGGCTATTGCGGAGTTTTCCGGCACCAGCAAGATCTCGCAGCCGTCATCCATCGATCTATTGTTCCAGGAGGACGACGATCTTGGAACGGCGGAATTATCCATGAATCCCGTTTTCTGTCTCAATCCGTCATGGCAATTCGGGCTCGATCTCGGTATCGCCAACCAGGCCAATAGCCAGGCGCTGGCCCCGCTGGTGCAGGAATACCAGACGAATCTTCCAGTAGTTGCCTATACCGACGGTTCGTTGCCCCGGAACAGGAAGTTCCGCAGTGCTGGAGCGATGGTGACATCTCAAGGCCATTGGGCCAGCGCAATTTCTCCGAAGTACTACATCCGTGACACTCTCCTGGCGGAATCCACTGGAGCGTTGCTGGCGCTTTCCCACGCCCCGCTCGATGCGGACCTGACCATTTTCAGTGACAGCCGTGCCCTGGTGAAAGTAGTGAACGACCTCGTGCACGGACGCCAGCGTTCCGCGAAAGTCCATCGTGAGGTGCATGAGGGTCTTGAGCAGCGCACCGGGCGTACCCGTGCCTGCTGGGTTCGCGGGCACAACGGAAATCGGCATAACGAAGCAGCTAACCGGATGGCATTGCTGATGTCGCGGCATTTCAGCGCCCGGATCAATCCGCACCTGACACAGTCAATGATGACAAAGATCGTTCTCGAGGAGCTGTCTCAGCAGGCTCTCGCGGCATGAAACATGCCGCGATTTGTGGCCGGGTGCTGCACCGAGCAGGCGGGCTATCCCGCCGGCTCGGTGCCGCACCCGGCCGCTACAGCCCGCGGCCGGCCTCCCAGAGATTGTCCGAGGTGCCGGTGAGCAGCGAATTCAGCGAGACGGCTTGGGCATCGGTGAAGGAAGCAATGTAATCAACGATGGCCCGGGCTTGGCCCAGCCGTTGGATTTCATGCGGGCCGGACTGCGAGAACAGCTCTGGGGTGCTCTCGCGCAGCTGGCGGTATTCCTCGGTGGTAGCTTCCACCGAGTCCAGCAACCGCCGCGGTGCACGACCGGCATCCTCCGGGTCGTTGAGCCAGGTGTTGAAGCCTTCTGCCAGGGAACGGATAATTCGCGTTTGCCCGCGCTGGTAGACTGCCAGATCTGAACGGTCCAAGACGAAGCGGGCATGGACAAACTTGAGAACCACGACGTCATGCCACGCTTCATCGCTCAAGCGGATATGGCCGCTGCGCACATTAGGCGTGCGTTCAACGGTGATGGATTCCTGCAACCGGTCAATCCATCGCCGCGTGAAGGCGGTAACCGCGCGGTCTGCCTGCAGGCCGCCGTCGTAGGGAACCGCGAGCAAGCCATCGACCAGGTCATGGCCGACCCTTTGCACCGAGGCGCGGAATGCTTCAGGATTGGCAATCCAGGGATCCTTGGCAAGGACATGGCGCCAGGTGATTTCCAGCGCATGGCCCGGCTGCCGTTGGTCCAGTTCTGGAGCCTTCAGGGCTTGGAAGCGGACGGACTGATCCAGCCACGCTCGCAGTTCAGCGGAGACGCTGGTGTATTGCAGAATGCCGGCTCGATAGAAATCATCGAGGTCATGAACCGCGTAGGCGATATCGTCTGCGATATCCATAACCGAGCTTTCCAGTGTCTGCTGGTATTTTCCGATGCCCGGGAAGACCGAAAGGACATCGTTCATTTCCTCAGCCTCGATATCGTAGGCCGAATACTTCATGGCGCCAGCAGCCGGATTCGCGCCGACGCCGCGGGGGAGCAGCTCCGGAGCGACCGGGCCTTGGCTGCGCCATTCATTGCGCGTCCAGGGGTATTTGAGCACTGCCGCGCGAACCGCGCGAGTCAGGTTCATGCCACGCGGTGTGGCATCGCAGCTGTCCAGGGCAGTGAGGATCCGGAAGGTCTGCGCATTGCCTTCGAATCCATCAGGAAGCCCCAAGGTATCGCGGGCAACCCGGTCGAGTTCCTGCTCTCCCAGATGGCCGAAGGGCGGGTGGCCCAGATCGTGGGCCGCTGCCGCCGCCTGGACGACTACCGGGTCGCACCCTCCCAAATCGGAGATAAGTCGCCTAGTCGGTTCGTCACTTCTTCTGAGACTGATCGCGATGGAACGCGCCACAGCGGAAACCTTGAGCGAATGGGTCAGGCGGTTGTGGACCAGGGTCCCTGAACCCGCCTGTGGAATCACCTGCGTCACCGAGGACAAGCGGGAGAAATATGGGGAGAAGCGGATGCGCTCAATATCAATGCGGAAGTCATCTTCACCGGTGCGATTCCGCTCGACGATAGCGCGGTCGCGGCCGCCGGTTTGATGCGTCTGTGCTCTAGTTTCCATCGTATGAACTAGCCTAGGCGAAAGGCCGCGAGATACCACGGGATTGTCATGCGAGTTCTTTAGCGGAACTGCCTCTACCACCAATCCTATCGGCAGGTTCCTACTGAAATAAGGCGCCTAATGAGGGCAATAAGATCAGCGAACGAGATTCAGTGGTGTCTGACCCGAAGAAAGCAACTGAACCTGTCGAGTTGCTAGTTCTGAAACCAATTCCACGAACTGTCCTGTATCACCAGCCATATGCGGGGTGATGATGCATCCCGGGGCGTTCCACAGCGCGTGGCCAACCGGCAGCGGTTCTGGGTCGGTAACGTCCAATGCAGCACGCAGTCGCCCGGACTCCAGCTCTTTAATCAGAGCTGCCGTGGCAACGATTGGTCCTCGCCCAACGTTGACCAAAAGGGCGCCGTTGTGCATCCGATCCATGAACTCCGTGCCAATCAGGCCTTCAGTTTGGGGCGTGTGGGGCAAAGCGCAGATGACTATATCCGCTGAGGGCAATAGCTGATGCACGTTTGCAAAGGAGACAACGTCGATCCCGCCGTTGATGGTGCGCGAGGTGCTGGCAACTCCCGTGATCTGTGCAGGCTTGAATGGCTTGAGCCGTTCGATAATGGCTGTGCCCACGCCTCCAACGCCAAGTACTACAACATTCGATCCGTGCAGTGATGAGGTCCAAAGCCGCGACCAGGATTCTTCCTTCTGGAGCTGATAAGCCCTGGGAAGTTCGCGCAGTGAAGCAAGAATCAATGCCAGGCAATGCTCCGCAGTTGCGTCTTCAACCGCGCCCTTGGAGTTTGAAAGCGCGACATCCTCGGACAAATGATCCAGCACCCATTCGTAGCCGATGGATAGCAGATGGACATGCTTCAATCCAGCAATTCTGCCCACCCGCGTTCGGTGCGATGGATCCACCGGTCGTTCGGTAACAAGCACGTCGGCTGCTGGCGGCTCGCCATCGTTGATATTCCACAAGACGGGTTCGACCCCGGGAATCTGCATGCTGTCGACCAAGCTCTGCCACGGAACTAATACACGCAAACCATGAATCCAATCTTGAGATGAGATAGTGCCGGGGTGGCCCGGGCTTTGAATTCCACCGTACCAAGGTGCTGAATGAAATGATCAGTTCCGCGTCCAACCTGATTTAGATGGCGGAGCAGTTCACGGAATCATTTTCCTGAGAACTTGGCCCTGCGTCTAAACTGGCAATATGACTCAGAGAGTGAAGAAAAGCTCTCAGGCCGGACTGGGAATAACTACAGGAGAAATATTCATTGCCTGGACCTTGGGCCTTGTCGGAGTAGTCATGCTGATTCTAGGAGGGGCCACTGCAGCCGCGCTAGTCATTCTTGCGGCAGCGATTCTGCAAGCAGGCGCCATGATCGCCGAAGCGATTTACCGCTCCAGAAGCTAACGCTCAGCAGCACCATCCGTGTAGTGCTATACCAGACCGAGGATCAGCCTTCTGGACCCTGCTCAAGTTCTGCAACGAACCGCGCCAAGCGGGCAGTTCTTGTCTTCTCCGTCCGGGCAATCATCAGCTGATGCAGGATGTGATAGCGCGGTTGGGATTTCAAGGCCGCAAAGTTCTTGGCCGCCACGGCCGAGCGATCCAGCGCTTCTTGCAAATCCGGAGGAACCTGGGCGGTGGCCTGGCCTTGGTAGGCACGCTCCCACCGTCCATCTTCCTTGGCCTTCTGGATTTCCGCGAAGCCCCGTGGCCGCATGCGTCCTTGATCAATCAATTCCTGGGCGAATTCAGTGTTCTTCTGGGACCAGACAGAATTCTTCCGGCGGGGAGTGTAGCGCTGGAGGAAGGTCGTCTCATCGCGCTTGCGGCGGATGGCATCGATCCATCCGCTGCAAAGCGCCTCGGGCAATGCTTGTGCGACAGTGAGCGAGGTGGGGGAAGTCGTTCCCTTCTTTGCCACTACCAGCCAAAGGCCATCGCTGGTTTCTTCGTGTTCGTCGAGCCAAGCGCGCCAAGCGGTGACATCAGGAAGAATCAAAGCATCTTGTGGATCCATGGAATCTATCCTGCACCTCGTTGCCCATAGTTGCTAGAGCTTGGATTCACCGTCGGGATGATGCCTGCCATTGCTTGCTCGAAGGACGCCGGGTCGTGGCTGGAGACCGTGGAGCAATTTCCTGCTCCGGAACATCATGAAATGACCCGTCACGAATCGTGGCGAAGAGCGCGGCCAGCCGTCGGAGGGCCAAAGCGATGAGGGCTCGACCGCTGCATTTTCCTTCAACAGTTTGTCCCCGCAGGCCTGGTCATCGCCAAGCCCAGCATCAATGCCGGCAGGCTACGTGGAGCTGGCCACCCCATGGCTGTGCGCCATCGCGACAGCTTGGGCGCGGGAGCTGACGCCCATCTTCTTGAAGAGATTGCGCACGTGGAATTTCACCGTGTTCTCGCTGATCCCCAGCGCCTGCGAAATCGTCCGGTTGCGCTGCCCCGCTGCCAGGAGCTGCAGGACCTCGAATTCCCGGCCACCCAGGCTCCATTCGGCGATTTCCGCCACGGCCGACGGCGGGGCATCCAGCGGGAGCCTCACCGAGACTTCCGTGCCCCATCCGTCCATGACCTCGATCTCGATCAGCCCGTTCAACGCCTCCACGCGCCGCACGAGGCGGTCCAAGGCAGCCGCGGAGGGATCAATGCCGCCCCGTGCATCGTCACGGACATTGATCAGCAAATTCTCGCCGTCGCAGTCCCACTGCACCCGGATCCGCTGGATGTCTTCCTGCTCCATCATCGCCAAGGCCAGGCCGCGCACGATGGCCCGGGCGGCATGGGCCACCTCGCCGGGCAGCGCCCTGCCATTCTTGGGCGGCTCGACGAATTGCAGGTCCACACCGCTCAAAGTGGTCAACGGGCGCAGGTCATCGCGCAAGCGGGTGAAAGCCGAAGCAACCGGTTCCTCCACGATGCTATTGGTGCGGTCATCCACGGTCTTGAGCCCAACCAGGGTCTTGGCCGCAAGGTCGATGGCGGCAACGCGCGCGGCCGCATCGTCCAATTGCGTCGAACGCAAGGTCGCCAGCAGAATATCGAGGCTCGTCGCATACTGTTCCACCAGCTCGCCGGTAACCCGGACCCGCTCTGCCGATACCGCGCGCGATTCGCGCAGGTAGGACGGAGGGGCATCGGCCACCTTCTCGCGGATCCGGTTGGCGGCCAGATTCCACAGGTATTCGATCAACTCGGGCTGGCCACCGGCGGGGCGGGGCTCGATGAGCACCAGCAACGCATTGCTGGGCGGGTAGCGCAGGGCGAGGATCTCCCGCGGAGCACCGCCGATCTCGGCACGCTCGCTCCAGCGGTTCTCACCGGGATGGGAACCGCGGATCCGATCCAGTTCCGCAATGCCCACCAGATCCGTGATGTGCTGGTCGCCGGCAAGCTTCCTGGGCCTATCGGTGCACTCCTCGGTGAAAATGGCCAGGGCCGCGCAACGGATTTCCGGAGCCAGGGCATCACGCAGGCGAACGGCGATCTGCGGCAGTGCAGCCGTGGCCAGCAGCGCGATCGATTCGAGCACCCCTGGTGCCGGTTCGGCAGCTTGCAGGCCAGGGACGATAGAGGAGTCCAGAATGCTCATGCAGGCCAGTGTATCGCAGCTCGGGGGACCAGCCACTATCCGAAAGGATAGGTTCAACTGCCTGTAAATGGCGTAGCGGCCACCCCTTTCTGGCCGGAGAATTGAACCATGCCCATCAAAGCCTATCCGGTCCGCCGGGAGGCGCTGTCGAAAGGAATGGCATGAACACCATGGCCGAACCCCTCACCGAAGCGATATCCCAGCAGGACGTGCTGGACACCATGAACCTGGTCCACTCGGAGATCGAGGCAACCGTGCGGGGCGTGAAGCCGCGGCAGGTCATCGAGCTCGCAGCGCAGCTGCGCGCGGCACCGAGGGTGTTCGTCGCCGGCGCCGGGCGCAGCGGGCTGGCCTTGCGCATGGCCGCAATGCGCCTGATGCATCTGGGCCTGGCCGTGCACGTCGCCGGGGATGCCACCACGCCGGCCATTGCCGAGGGGGACCTGCTGCTCGTGGCCTCCGGATCCGGAACCACCGCGGGCGTGGTCCAGAGCGTCCGCACCGCCCAGCAGGCCGGCGCCCGGATCGCGGCCATCACCACCGATCCATCCAGCCCCATCGGGACGGCCGCCCACATTCTCGTAGAAGTCCCGGCCGCCGGGAAAACGGACCACGGATCGTCCATTACCCGCCAATACTCCGGCAGCCTGTTCGAGCAGGCGCTGTTCCTGATCACCGAAATCGTGTTCCACACGCTCTGGAGCGCGGATGACGCCACCGCCCAGCAGCTGTGGCAGCGCCACGCGAACCTGGAGTAGACCGGCGTTTTGGCGCCAATACCAACCCACCACCAATAACCCCTGAAAGGGAACATCATGAAAATCCAAGTTGCCATCGATCTGCTCAGCACTGCCGAAGCCCTTGAACTGGCTGGAAAAGTCGCCCCGTATGTGGACATCATCGAGCTGGGCACCCCGCTGATCAAGGCCGAAGGGCTGTCGGTGATCACCGCCATCAAGCAGGCCCACCCGGACAAGACCGTCTTCGCGGATATGAAGACCATGGACGCCGGGGAACTGGAAGCGGATATCGCTTTCGCCGCTGGCGCGGATCTGGTCTCCATCCTCGGGGCCGCCGATAATTCCACGATCGCCGGCGCAGTCAAGGCCGCCACCGAGCGCGGCAAGGGCATCGTCGTGGATCTGATCGGCATCGCTGACAAGCCAGCCCGGGCCCGCGAAGTTGCTGCGCTGGGTGTCCAGTTTGTCGAATTCCATGCTGGCCTGGACGAGCAGGCGCAGCCGGGCTACGACCTGGACGTGCTGCTGAGCGCTGGCATGGCATCCCAGGTGCCGTTCTCGGTGGCTGGCGGCGTCAGCATCAGCACGATCGCCAACGTCCAGAAGTCCGGCGCGCAGGTAGCCGTGGCCGGCGGTGCCATCTACTCCGCAGCCGACCCGGCACAGGCAGCCAAGGAACTGCAGACCGCGCTGGTCTAGACGCGGTTCCCCGTGGGGGCGTGATCCCGATCTGACGGAGAAAGAGCACTGATCCTAGTGCGGGGTCGACGATGCTCATAGTGGTGAGGCCAGGCGCTGCAGGCTGCGGCCCTGGCTTCATTGCTGCCGTGAGGGTGGCATAGGCCTATACTTGCGCCGGCGTCCGTCTGAACTGTTCGACTTTCCCAGGGGCCTTGGCCGGTACGGTTTGGTGCGGCATTGCTTCGCGTCTGAACCCGGCACCTGGGCGCACACTGCGGTAATGGCAATGTCCGCCCTAGCGAAGAAACCGCGGGCTCGTTCCCAGAGGCCAGTCGCGGTTTCCTTCAGTACTTGTGGGATTGAATATCCGGATCATGTTCAGAAATTATTGAACGTTTCAAAAACCTGACTCAGATTGACGCAGAGAAAGCGCTCCCTCGGTAGGCCATTGACAACCCAAACTTGTTTTCGGATTTTGGCGCCGACCATGGCACGGCTGCTAGGTGTCCAAAGCGTCGACAGTCACCAGGGCAAGTCAGGCGCACAGGGCCACATAGGTGTCGGCAAGCTTCATGGACGTCCACGCCCAGATCGCGATGGCGAAAATGCCAACGGTCAGTGCTCCCGCGGTTCCGGGTACGACGGGTGTGAAGGCCGAAACCGCTGGAATGATCCAGCCCATCCGCCGCTGGCACTGCCTTCCCGGCTTCGGCGGTGCCGGGGCGCTCGCCGGTTTGGTGCGGTCGTAGACCTCGGTCATTTCCATCTGTATCCCGCCCCGCGGATGGAATTAATGCGTTCGGCGCCGATCTCATTGCGCATACAACCCATTGAAACGTCCACCACATTGGAAGCTGGGCCGAGGTCCATCAACAGTGGGACGAACAGAATGGCACGGTTGTGGGAGCCGCGCAGGAAAACAAGCTAAGGAGCCTCTGCTAACCCCGGGACTTGACACTATGTCAATTCATGACTTGGCTGGCAAGTTCTTCACCGTGCGCAAAGGCGATGACCTGGTTTATTGCCAGTTCGGAGACCAGCGAGATGAACTGTCCAGTGTCTCCGGCCATGTGCGGGGTGATGATGCAATTCGGCGAGCTCCACAGCGGATGGTTTGCCGGCAACGGCTCGGGATCGGTGACATCCAAGGCAGCATGCAGTCTGCCGGCTTACAGCTCCGGTAGCAGGGCCTCGGTGTCGACTATGGGCCCGCGTCCCACATTGACCAGCAGCGAGCGGTCCTTCATTGACGAGAGGAATTCGGCGTCGATGAGCTGCTCGGTATCCCGGGTATGCGGCAGGGCAACAGTCACCACATCGGCAGTGGGAAGAACAGCCCCGAGCCGATCGAGAGAATGAATGGTGAAGTCATGCTCATGGACTCGTTCTGTACGGGCAAAAGAATTTAGCTCGGCAGGCTTGAAGGGCAGTAGCCGCGAGCGGATTTCGCTGCCGACTCCACCGGCCCCGAGAAGCACTACCTTGGACCCCTGCAACGGGCTAGTCCACGTCCTGGTCCACTGCCGCTCGCGCTGCTGCTGGCCAACTTGCGTAGCTGGCGCAAGGATGCCAAGACCAGGGCGAGGCAGTGTTCGGCGGTGGCATCTTCCACGGCGCCCTTGGAATTGGCCAATGACACTTGTTCAGGAAGATGCTCCAGAACCCAATCGTATCCGATGGAGAGCAGATGGACATGCTTCAGTCCCCTTGATGCGGGAGACCCTTGAACGCAGCTCAGGATTGCTCGGACGTTCGGTAACTAGCACGTCGGCCGGCGGGGCGTCACTGGGGTCATCATCGATGTGCCAGAGGATCGGTTCGATTCCCGGAAGCTGCAGCCGGTCGACGAGATCCTGCCAGGGGGAGCAATACACGTAATGCCATGAGAAGAATGTCCTTTCGGGTTCTATGACAATTGTGACCGTTGGCTGACAGGGATGGAGAATCTGGTGACTGACTCGTTACTAAGCATCAGTTATTCCAGATTGCAGATCAAATAACTAATAGACTTAACCTATAATTCACAAAGGGATCATTGGAACAACCATACTGATGGGGCTTGGCTGGACAGTGTTTGTCTTTGGCCTCGTCGCGTTATTCTTCGGCCCGCTGGTCGGCGCGCTATTGGCGATTTCCGGCGCGGTACTGGTCAGCGGTCGCATGATCACCGAGGCGCTGAACAGGAAGTGGGACGCTTTCGAAGTACTGCAAAACAGCAGAGAAGAAGAAATGCCTGCAATCGATTTGCAACAGCCCACCGCGCTCTACCGTCTCCGAGAGCACCTCAGGGGTATGTGGCAGGCTGGCGAATCTCTGATTAGAGGCTGCTGGCTTGCGACGTTGGGGCCCACGGGATCGGCAGCAGCCCTCTGGCCAGGGCAACCGTTCGTCGCTTCCCAGTGAACTGGATCTTGATCTTTGCAGGCGAAATGGTTGTGATGAGTTTCTTACGTCTTTTTCGTCGTGTATAGCCATTCGCGCCCTTGGTTACAGAAAAGATCTAGGGAGAATCTGGCTTGTTCACCTTAGCCTGATATTGCGGACAGCTGCCGAACGAATTTCTCCAGTCTTGCCGACAGGGTCTTATCAGTCTTGGCGATCATCAGCTGGTGCAGAATGTGATAGGGCGGCTGGGACTTCAGCGATTAGAAAGCGGCATTGACAGTCGGGTTCGCGTTTAGAGCGCGCTGTAGGTCTTCGGGCACTAGGGCTGTGGCCTGCCCTTGGTAGGCGCGGTCCCACCGTCCATCGGCTTTGGCCTTATCGATTTCCGCTTGCCCACGAGGGCGCATCCTGCCTTGCGCGATTAGTTCCTGGACGAACTGTGTACGCGGCGGCCGGCGTCGGCCGCGAGCTTGAACCACGGCGCACCCATCTCAACGCCCAGGGCTTTGGCTTCGCTGCTACGTGCGACCGCGCAGCCGTCGTTATTGGATAGCACGATCACCGGGCGGGCATCGAGCTTCGGGTCAAAAACCCGTTCGCATGAGACATAGAAGCTGTTCACATCCACATGGGCGATGTATTCGCGCCGCGGCTTACGGTCGGAGGAGTCTATGTTGGTAACCATCGGTATCACTTTCGTTGATATTCGCTAAGAAGAGTTGACCCAATGACACCTTTATTGAACCCATGATCTATCTAAGCGAATTGGTTTCTTAAAATATAGAACATAGGTTTGACAGTTTGGATAAATAAATGGGTAGCCACCTCGAACACTTCGCGAGGTGCCTACCCATAAGGTGGTTGTTATTTCTTGCTTGAGATTCGGTGAATCCATGGAGGAATCCGAGGGTGACCGGCTGTGCTTCACCGCAGCATCTTCGGGTAACCATCACAGCGACTCGGCCATATCTGGACGGCTCTGGCCTCATCGGAAAAGATTAGTAACCAATACTTTGTCGCCGATTCTGGGTTTACCAAGTGCCGGAGAAGAACTATGCCTAGCTACAGCGACGGTTCAGCAGCAGAGTGTCGGTATACACGCTGGTGGGCTGTGTTCAGAGCGAGTGCCACATGCCTGTCCAGGCAGTAGCTGTGGCCATTACATCTTTTGTGCCATTAGATGGGCAACCTGATCTCATTGGCGAACCAGTCCTGCAATTGCGTCACCCAGGAGCCCCACAGGCCGGTGGCCATCAGAATTCCAAGAAGAATCAAGATGCCGCCGCCCGCGCGCATGATCGATAGCTGGTGCCGACGCAGGAACTTCATGGCACCGATTCCGCGTCGCAACCCCACTGCGATGAAAAGGAATGGCAGCCCCAGCCCCATGCAATAGAAGAATGTCAGTAAGGCGCCCTTCGCAGGGTTGGGGTCAAGGCCGGTACTCATTGCCAACACTGCGGCAAGTGTGGGTCCGATACAAGGTGCCCAACCAAGCCCGAAGGTCACACCCAATACCGGGGCACCCCACAAGCCAGCCGGTGGTTTGCGGTGCATCTTCACGTCGCGTTGCATGAAAGAAAATCCACCCATGAACACAATGCCCATGAAAATCACCAGCACACCGAGAAGCTGAGTGACCCAGGCACCTTCGAACCGCATCCATGCGGCGATTTGAGAAAAGACCACTCCGGCGAGCACGAAGACGGCAGTGAATCCGAGGATGAACAGAGCAATACCCGCGACCATGCGGCCACGTTTCTGCTCGACGAGATCAGCACCAGATAGCCCAGTCACGTAGCCAAGATAACCCGGAACCAAAGGAAGAACGCACGGCGACAGAAACGAGACGAGGCCGGCAAGGACCGCCACGGGAACCGCAAGCAGCAAGGATCCATCTTGGATAACCTCAGCAAAAGGGTTGCTCTGGACCGAAATTGCCAAGGTGGTGGCGAGCGGCAAATTCATCACAGCGACTCCTGAAGGGAGGTATCTATCAGGGCCTTAAGCGTGGCCTTTTCGGCCGCTCCAAGGACACGTGACGCGACCCGTCCCTGTTTGTCGAGCACCAGCGTGGTGGGCACTGCCTGCAATGGGACATATTGGGTCATAGCCAGCCGGATTTCACCTTGGGAGTCTTGCACCGATGGGTATGAGATCCCGAAAATGCGCTCGAAGGCTTGTGCGGCTTCTTTCTCGTCACGGATATTGATGCCGATAAATTCGGCCTTCACTTTAACTAAGGCAGCAAGCATGCCGGCGCGCAAGCAGGTACGCCGTCCCAAGCGCTGTGCTTGGGACTCGCTGAGGGTTTTCATGTTGTCAGACTCCTGAGAGGTTTGCAGAGACGGTTTGTGAGATCGGCGCCGGTTTATACATGGTTGTAGAACTGAAGTAGTAGGCCACTTCTTCCTGGGTCAAGGTGTCGGACCGAAGGCGGATGATCGAGAGGATGCCGAAGAGGCCGAGACCCAGCCCCATGCCCGCACCGCTGCCCGAGAGCAGCAAGGTGACGGCGAAGATGCCCATGCTCAAGGCGATGTAGGCCAGCACGAGGATTTATGCACATGCCCATGGTTTCGTGAGCTACTTGACGTAGGAGAATACTCCCATCATGCCGCGTTCCGCATGATAAGCATTGTGGCAATGTGTGAGCCATTGGCCCGGGTTATCGGCATCAAATTGGACGGTGACAGTTTCCCGTGGACGGACAATCACGGTGTCCTTTCGTGCCCCGGACTGCCCGATTTGGAAGGTATGGCCGTGGATGTGCATCGGGTGCCACATGTCGGTGTCGTTGATGAATTTCACTTCCACGCGCTGTCCTTCTTTCAGATCAAAGGTATGCTCAAATGGCTTGGCCATGTCGAAACGATGGCCGTTGATGCCCCAGTCGTAGTTCTCCATTCCGCCGGTCAACCGCAGCTCGTGGACTTGGTCCGGCGTCTTGACCGCAAGATTCACGGAAGGGTCGGCGGTGAGCTGTCCACCGTCAACGATCTCTCCGGTCAAGGCCGTCGGGAGATCACCCTTTCTTGGGGCCGTACCTGTCCCGGTTGCAATGAGACCGTAGGCCATTTGGGCTTTCCCTTCGGCCAAGGCCAACAACGGTGTGAAACCATCTTGGATCGTCAAAAGCGCGTCGATGCGCTCTCCCATGCCCAAGACGACGGCGTCAACCTCAGCGTGAACGACCGGGAATCCATCGGTATGGGTCACGATAAGTTTCTGTTTCGGAACTCCGACCCGGTAGGCAGTGTCGCCCGCGGCGTTGACAATACGCAATCGAACTCGATCCCCGGGTTGTGCCATAAAAACCTCGGGGTTTTCGATGGTGGTGCCGTTGAACAAATGCAACGGATAGGCCACGTCACCGGCATCTCCGCCCAAAAAATCGCTGGTTGCACCCATGAGCATATGGCCCATCACCATGCCGCCGTCTTCGCTACCGTGGCTCATTCCACTCATCGGTGCCATCCCCTTAGCGAGCTCCTTCATCGCTTCATCAGGCGTTCCGGTGACACCATCAAGCCAGTCATCCAAGACGATCACCCACTCCTTGTCGTACTGCAATGGTTCTTGCGGATCATCAATGATCAGAGCGCCATAGAGGGCGCGTTCGCGCTGCATCTCGACGTGGGAGTGATACCAATACGTGCCGGGATGTGCCAGCTTGAAGTTATAGGAATAACTGGTCCCAGTCTCCACTGCCTCCTGTGTGAGTCCAGGCACGCCGTCGGCGTTGTTGCGTAAGGCAAGACCGTGCCAGTGGATGCTGGTGGATTCAGGAAGCTCATTGGTGAGGTTCAGGTTGAGCTGGTCACCGACCATGCCACGTAGTGTGGGGGCGACCAGCTTCTTGTCGTATCCCCATGTAGTGATCTTCTCTCCGGCCATTGCCGTGCTTATCGACTCTGCCTTCAGCGTTTTCGTGACCGTCTTTCCGGTACTGGGGCGCAAGTTTTCGACTTCTGCGATGAGCGGGTCGGTGGGCAGGACTCGGGACACCCCGGTGGAGTTCTGGGCCTTGGGTGCGCAGGCGCTTAGGGCAGCAGCTGCGGTCGTGGCAATGGACAGTCCAAGGAAGGAACGTCGGTTGAATTGGTAAGTCATGAAGCAGTCCTTTATGAAGTGTGAGTCTTGGGGGAGCATAGGAAAATAGAGGATGGCGGCCAGCTCGTGGCGCGCAGTCGATCCAACGGATTACGGTTTTTACGCAGCCTCATGCCGCTTTGGCGGTCCGCCGTGTCTGCAATGCCGCTGGCCGCCGTCTGGTATTTCGACGCCTAGCTCTCTGAGCTTGGAGGAACACGGTGCCTAAGAGCTAACCTGCGGTGATTAGAGATCGTGACCGACGTTCGGCGGGTCGTTGATCCGGCCGAAGCCTACATTTCCGGTTACTGAAGATAGCGGTGGTAGATACTGGTTGCCATTCCATCCTTGGAGAATCGCTGCTCGACGCATGTCCAACCGTGCTTCTCATAGAATTTACCTGCCCCGTTGGCACCGGCCGCGGTGGCGAGCTCGGCCAACCTGGCATGGTCCGCTGTTGCACGTTTAAGGAATGCGTCCATCAGAAAAACGCCTATTCCTTCACCACGCCGATCTGGCAACACCACAAGTGATGTAATGACAGCAGGCGACGGTATCACTCTGTCGCTGGATACCGGGCTAGCGGTGCGTCCTAGCAGACGACGGGCATAGGGACGTGCGCGGGTGCCCAGAAAATGAAGAAGTACACGTGGCCGGATGGAGAGCGCCGCGAGACCCGAGAGGAGAAGTCCCCACTTCTGGTTGGCTAGTACGTCAGCGATGTGGCGGACTTGGTTGGTCGAGCCAATTAGGAAGCCTATTGGCTGTTCATCGTCACTCACGGCGACAAGGGCAATCCCGAATCGTTCGGTGAGGAACGTTTTCATCCAACGACGTACGAAGTGGTTTCCTAAGTGGGGGAATAATCCATCTGGAAGGTAGCGGATCATGTCCGAGGCCATCCTGCTCAGGTCTTGTTCTGTGGCATCTCTGATGACGACAGGTGAGCCGGTGCCGGGATTCTTTGAGGTTATTCGGCTCATGGGGTTTTCTCGGTGAAAGTCGCTCCGTCGTCCGTGGAGTGTGAGATACCCGTACTGGTGGCCACCCAGATCCGCACCTGTCCGCCATCGTCGCCGGTGGCGGCAATGGCAGCCGGTTGCCCGGTGACGACTCCACCGGTCTTTTGCCAAGTGCGTCCGGCATCGCGGCTGAGCTGCACCGCACCATCCGGTTCCACTCCGACGGCGACCGATTTGCTGGCAAAAGCGGTCAGCAGCAGGACCGGAGCGTCTTGGGGTAAGGTCCAGGTTTTCCCGCCATCTTCAGAACGGTGTACTCCTTGTTCGGTGGTGGCCAGCACGACTTGGGACAGCGGGCTTCCGGCGAGATGATAGGGCTGGATGCCGGCATCTATGGTGTTCCATGTGACCGTGTCATCGGTCACCCGCAGTGTGCCGTCAAAACCGATGACGCTCTCGCCGGTGACGGCCAAGGCGTGGAAATCGGATTTGCCTTGAAGAGAGAGCGGTTCCCACGTGGACCCGCCATCAGTTGATCGGATCAAACCCGCCGGGTCGGGCAGACCGGTCTCAGTCGACGGGTGCCCGGAAGCGTAATACTCGTCTTTTCCGGCGGTGGCGAATCCCATCAGGTCAATGGTGGGCCCGATTTTCTGCGGTTCGTCAGCTGTGGCATCGAAGAGTCCCTCATGGGTGGCCAAAAGGATGCGCCCGGAATCCGGGTCAACGCTCATGCCGTGGACGTGGCTGAAGACTGCGACGCTGGCAGCTTCTTGCGCAGCGGGTCCTTCGCTGATTGACTGCGTGCAGCCCGTGAGTAGGGCCATAGAGAGCGCGGCGACGGACAAGATTGCGCGTTTTTGAGCGCGCAAAAGTGAGTTCTGTGTAAGCATGGTGGTTCCTTGAATCAATCAGAAGTGCCGGTCAGATGGGTCAGGGGAGTCGGCACCCTAGGCAGCAGCGGCAACGTGGAGTCTTTAGAGGTCTGCTAGCAGGGTCTTCATGGCCTGAATTTCGGTTCCCTGGCTGGAGACAACATCCTTAGCCAGCTCGACGGCTGCAGGATTCGATCCGTTGGCGACTTCGTCCTCAGCCATAGTGATGGCCCCCTCATGGTGGGCGATCATTTGGGTCAGGAACAAGCGCGAGGCTTCGGTGCCCTGGGCGGCTTCGAGGTTGGAAAGGTCCTCCGGGGTCATCATCCCGTCCATCTCATGGCTTCCGGACATCTTCATAGGCTCGCCCCAGGTCTGGAGCCAATCGTTCATTTTCTTGATTTCCGGCCCCTGGGCGGCTTTGATGTCCTGGGCAAGCTCGGTAACCCGGGGATCCAGGTTTTTCTTGGCCAGCATGATGTCGCTCATCTGGACAGCCTGTTCGTGATGAGGCGTCATCATCTGCGCGAACATGGCATCGGCACTATTGTGGTCGGCTGCAGCATCGGAGGCCGACGGCGGCATGCTGCCATGATCCATGCCGGACATAGTGCTTTCAGGTTCGGTGGTGCCAGCGTCCGTGGAGCATCCGGACAGGACGAGCGCTGCTGCAAGAGCGGTTGCCGAAATGGAAGTCAGGCGTTTCATGTGGGTATTCCTTCAAAGTGTTCTCAAACGGGGTATCCATCAATACCCGGCCAAGACGGCACACAAGGGTGCGCACGAATAGCCGGAGCTCTCCCCGGTATGGGGAAAGCTGCCGGCGTTTTTATGTGCGACTGATAGAGAGTTCGATGAGTGAGGGAGTCCACGGCAACCGGTTTGCCGGTGCAGGCATGACTGGCGGGGCGCGCAGCCCCTTGCCAGGAATAATGAACCAACGCTTAGGAAGAAACCACAAGACGGCCAGGACAATGACTATGAGTACGCACATGGCAGCCATGAGATGATGTTCGCCATTGCATGGCCCGTAGCAGGTACTATCTGCCTCGCCACCGACCGTCCCATCTGTGGCCATTACGGGTGGACCGTGATCGTGGGAGACTGCTTGGTGCGCAGAGGTCGCGCTCAGACCAGCAGTATCTGGCGCTTGGGGGGACGCTCCTAAGACATGCATCCCCAAGATTCCGAGGATGATTCCGGCCAAACCCAGCATAAGAATAACCGGGCGGCGGCCAGCAGGATTGCCCGGCGCAGGGACAAGCAGAGACAGGAAACGACGAGGCGTCATAACCTGATTCATCGCATCCTGCCTTTCCACCTGAGTGAAGGTTTTCATCTCAAGGGTACTGGCGCATCCTGTGCCCGGCAAAAGAAAACGCTTGAAACTGGTCTAGTGTGATTAATGTATGGTGTCTGGATCGAGATTGATGCGTCGCAGCAATTGGGCGTTGAGCGCGACCACGATGGTGGACAGGGACATCAGGATCGCTGCGATGGCCGGAGAGATCGACACCCCAGCAAACGCCAGTGCTCCGGCAGCCAGCGGGACCGCAATCACGTTATAGCCGGTGGCCCACGCCAGGTTCTGGATCATCTTGCGGTAGCTGGCTCTGGATAGTTCCAGCATAGACATCACCGCCCGCGGGTCGTTGCCGGCCAAGACAACCCCCGCCGATTCTATTGCCACATCGGTGCCGGCACCGATGGCAATGCCAACCTCGGCCCGAGCCAGTGCTGGGGAGTCGTTGACCCCGTCCCCGACCATGGCCACTTTCAGGCCGCGGGCCTGCAGCTCGGCAACCTTCTTATCCTTGTCCTGGGGCAGAACTTGGGCGAAGACCTCGTCGATGCCCAGCTTTCCAGCCACTGCTTCGGCGACCTGCTGCGCATCACCGGTGATCATCGCGACTTTGAGGCCCCGGGACTGCAACGCGGCAACGGCCTGGCGGGAATCGGCGCGGATCTCATCTTCCAAACTCAGGGCACCAATCACTTGCCCAGCACGAACCACGTGGAGTACGGAGGCGCCTCGCTCGACCCAAGGCTGAGTCTGCTCCTGCAGTTCTCGCGGGATCGTCAGGGCTTGGGCGTCAAGCAAGTTCGGTCCGCCGATCATGATGTCGGCTCCACCGACGCTGGCGGTCACGCCACGCCCGGTCAGCGAGGTAAATTCGGTTGCAGTCGGAATCCGGATGGCTCGGGCCCGGGCCGCTGCGACGATAGCCCGGGCCGAGGGATGTTCGCTGTCCGCCTCAACTGCGGCCGCCAGTGCCAGCAAGTCGTTATCGCTGAGACCAGGGGCTGTGGCAATGCCGGTCAGACCAGGCTGGCCCAGAGTTAGAGTGCCGGTTTTGTCGAAGAGGACCACATCGATGGTGCGCATCCGTTCCAAGGCCATGCGGTTCTTGATCAGCACTCCAGCCCGTGCCGCCCGTTCGGTGGAGATCGCGATGACCAGTGGAATGGCAAGGCCCAGTGCGTGCGGGCAGGCGATGACCAGAACGGTGACGGTGCGGATCACCGCCTCGTTGGGACTGCCCAGGAGCACCCAGGTGAGGAAGGTGATGATGCCGGCGCCCAGAGCGAAGTAGAACAGAAAAGCCGCTGCACGGTCCGCTAGCGCTTGGGCTTTCGAGGAGGAGGCCTGGGCCTCAGAGACCAGACGCTGGATTCCGGCTAGAGCGGTATCTGACCCGACGGCTGCCACCTTGATGCGCAGGGAGCTGTCCGTGGCCACAGTGCCGGCCACTACGCTGTCTCCGGGACCTCGCGGTACGGTCTTGGATTCGCCGGTGATCATCGATTCGTCCAGTTCCGCTTGGCCTTCGGTGATTTCCCCGTCAGCAGGCAGCCGGCTACCGGAGCGGACCAGTACGATATCGCCGACGGATAGATCGCTGATTCGTACTGTGTCCGTGCCCTCTGCGGTGACGCGTTCGGCTTCATCAGGTAGCAGTTCTGCCAGAGCATCTAGTGCGCCGCGCGCCGAGCCTAGGGCGCGCATCTCGATCCAGTGGCCCAGAAGCATGATCACTACCAGCAGGGCCAGTTCCCACCAGAAGTCGAGGTTGAAGTTGCCGATGCCTAGCGTGGTGATCCACGAGGAGAGAAAGGCGATAGTGATTGCCAGCGTGATCAGCAGCATCATTCCAGGCTGCTTGCTGCGCAGTTCTTTCCAGCCGCCCTTCAGGAAGGGCAGTCCTCCGTAGAAGAAGATCACCGATCCGAGCACCGGAGCGATCCAGGCGGCGCCGGGGAAGTCCGGGATCTGATAGCCGAAGAGGTGGGCGAACATCGGGCTGAAAATTACCACCGGGATTGAGAGTGCCAGGCTCAGCCAGAACTTATTCTTGAACATCGCGGTACTGTGTCCTGCGTGCTCGCCGTGGCTGTGGACGGCGTGTTCATCGTCAACTGCCGAATGCGCATGGCCAGCCGGCATCGCCTGGCCATGAGTCGGCTGTTCAGACATCGGGTGTCCCGTGTGACTGTCTTTGGATGCGAGAGTGCGACCCCCGTGCCCAGGGGAGACTGAGTGGCCGTGTTCCCGGTGCTCCGGTGCGTGGTTCATGATGGCTTCCCTCCTGGACCCCCGAGGGCGGCCTCGAATTCTCGTCTGAATACGCCGGCCCTAACACTGGGGGCAACCGCCCGTTAAGTCCTGCGTAGGTTCAGAATATACCCTAAGGGGGTATAACTCGAGTTTTCTGGCAAGCCTCATCTGTCCACTCGTGCCCAACAACAGACGCTTAGCCGATGGCCGCCAACAGCAGGGCACAAGCTTTTTCGCACCGGCGGCAAGCTTCAGCGCAGACCTGGCAATGCTCGTGCATGCCAGCATGCTTCTCGCATTCGGTGGCACACTGCTGGCAGGCTGTCCGGCAGGCTTCAAGCATTGCCTTGACTGCCGATGGGTTCTGGCCGGTTTGGCGAGTCAGCACGTTGACGGTGGCGTTGCAGATATCGGCGCAGTCGAGATTGGTCCGGATGCAGAGACGCAACTCGGCGACCATGTCTTCGGCCAAGCACGCGTCGGCACACGCGGTACAGCTCTGGGCGCATTCGAAACAGGCGGCGATACAGTCCTCAAGCTTCTGAAGGACCGGGTCATTGGGTTTGTTGGGGTGGGTTTTCAGCATGGAGATGATGTGACTCATTGATTTTGCTCCTTAGTCTCGATGGATACCGCGGACGCTACCACTTTGAGATCGTGAACTGAAGCCTTTAAGCAACTTGTACAGTAGCGCAACAAACACGACCCCGCATGAGCGTCGGATACACAAATTTCAGCGATGGCGCATAGCCGTTTCCTTACCGTTAATGCAGCATCGTTTCCAAGAGTGAGTATGTCTGCTGCCGGGGTATCGGAAAGGTTATGGATCGAGTCCACGAGCAGTACCACCGGTCAGCTTAAGCACCGCCAAGAACCGTAAATCTTGGTGCCGAGGAAGAAGAAATTTGCAACTATATAGCTTCTCAGGTCTAGGGTCCGGTGACTGCATACTTGGAAGCCCAGCGGGAGAAGGAACTGGGCGAGATCATCGCTGCGGAGAATTTGAAGCCGGAAGAAACAGCCCAGTTCATCGATGCTGCGTTCCGTGAGGGAAGCATTCGGGCCTCGGGAACAGCGATCACCAAGGTCTTGCCTCCGGTGTCTCGTTTTTCAAAGGAGAAGAACCATGGGGAGAAGAAACGGCGGGTGGTGCAGAAGCTTGGGGAGTTCTTTGAGAGGTTCTTTGGGTTGGTCTCGAAAAGATAGGGATGGCTGAGGTCGGACGGTGGCGCACTGACCGTCCCATAATCGGTCGTTTTTGACCAGACAACCAAGAACCAGGAATCCCCGGCGTATGACTGTTAGTTTCAATTGGCGGTTTATCACCGTTAAAAATGGCGCACCGCACAGCACCACCCACTTTGGTTTTAGATGGTTGAAGGCGGGGCGCTAATTTCCCGGTGGAAATAGTGCCCCGCCTTCAACGGCAACGAAACCAGCGCTAATGCAGGACGTTGCCCGGCTGCTGGGTGAGCTGCTTGCGGTGGATACGGGCAGCACGAAGGCCGTTGGCAATCACGATGACTTCTGCGACCTCGTGAACCAGCACTACCGCGGCTAATCCAAGCACTCCGGTAATAGCCAAGGGCAGCAGGACAACGATGATCGCCATTGACAGGACGATGTTCTGATTCATGATCGCTCGGCCCCGTCGGGCATGGGACAAGGCTTGCGGGATCAGTCTCAAGTCATGGCCGGTGAAGGCTACGTCGGCTGATTCTATGGCGGCATCGGCACCGGTAGCGCCCATCGCAATCCCCACGGTAGCGCTAGCCAAGGCAGGGGCATCGTTGATCCCGTCACCGATCATCCCTGTAGGAACCTGCTGCACCGACGAAGCGATTTCACGGGCCTTGTCTTCAGGTCGCAGTTCGGCATGAACGGTGTCTATACCGGCGATTGAAGCCAGCGCGTGGGCAGTACGGGAGTTATCGCCGGTGAGCATCACCACGTCGATTCCCTGGTTATGCAGGTCTCGAATTGCCTCGGCCGCTTCAGGGCGTAGTTCATCGCGCACGCCGATCACGCCAATGACCTGCTCTGCACGGGTGGCCATGACGCAGGTTTGCCCGGAGGCCTCCATGGATTCAACAGCGGAAGCAAGCGATCCTGGGGCAATCCATCGAGGACTGCCGACCCCGACCTGAACACCATCCAGGACGCCGGTAATGCCGTGTCCTGGCTCTTCGTTAACCGCCGCTGCCTCCGGGATCGCGGGTACTGCTGCGGTGATGGCCGTAGCTAGAGGGTGGGTGCTGTGCTGTTCCAGGGCGGCAGCAACGGCGAGCACCTCTTCGCGAGTCGCATCATCAACGGTCTCGACTTGCGTGACCACTGGCTGATTGCGTGTGAGTGTTCCAGTTTTATCTACCGCGATGCGGCGCAGGGAACCAAGCCGTTCGAAGGCTGCTCCGCTTTTGATGATGACACCGAACTTGCTGGCAGCTCCGATGGCGGAAACAACGGTGACAGGAACGGCGATGGCCATCGCGCAAGGCGAGGCTGCGACCAGCACGATCAGTGCGCGGGTGATCCAGGTTTCGGGATCGCCGAAGATCGCTCCAAGCACAGCAACCAGTACGGCCAGGACGATGACACCGGGAACCAGCGGGCGGGCAATGCGGTCAGCGAGCCGTGCCCGTTCGCCACGTTCCGACTGGGCTTGCTCGACCAGGCTCACCAACGTGGTCAGGGAGTTGTCCGTGCCGTTTGCCGTTGCAGTGACTACTAGCGCGCCGGATGAATTGATGGAACCAGCAGCAACCTGGTCGCCTACGGTTACTTCCACGGGAATTGATTCCCCCGTGATAGCGGAGGTGTCCAAGCTGCTTGATCCTTGGCTGACCACGCCATCGGTTGCCAAGCGTTCACCAGGCTTCACGCGCAGGGCATCGCCAATCTTGATCTCTGCTGCACTGACCACGACCGGTGCGTCGTCACGGATGACGGTGGCCGTTTCCGGGACGAGCTTCAACAAAGAGCGCAGGCCCGAGCGTGCCCTGTCCATGGCTTTGTCTTCCAGGGCTTCGGCAATGGAATACAGGAATGCCAGGGCTGCGGCTTCTTCGATATATCCGAGGATGACCGCACCGGTGGCGCTGATGGTCATCAGCAGCCCAATGCCGAGTTTCCGTTTCGTGAACAGGTTTCGCAGGGCGCCGGGCACAAAGGTAAAAGCGCCCAGCAGCAGGCCGATCCAAAACAGCACAAAGGCCACGATGGCGGCGCTTTCGCCGTGGGTGCTCCATTCGAGGACGAGCCCAGCGAGGAAGAAAACGCCTGAGGCTATGGGGACGAGCACGTGCCAATCCCGCCACCAGGGCAGTTCCTCTTCGAATTCTTCGGTGGGTTCCGGTGAATCGCAACCGCAGGCGGAACTCATGCTTGCTCCTCGTGTTCTCGATCGGCGCTGGTGGCGCAGTCAGGGCAGGAAGAGTCCAGGCAAGGTACTTGATCATCGACGGCCAACGTCACGTCAACCAGGGCGCTCAGGGCGGTGGTGAGGTGAGGATCGGTGATTTCGTACCGGGTTTTGCGGCCTTCCATTTTCGCCACGACAATTCCGCAGCCGCGCAGGCAGGTCAAATGGTTGGAAACGTTGGCGCGGCTCAGTCCTAGGGCCTGGGCAAGTTCCGCTGGGTATCCGGGTTCGTGCAGCAAGGACAGGAGGATGCGTGACCGGGTGGGGTCGGCCATGGCGCGGCCAAGCCGGTTCATCGCATCGATCCGTGATTCAATGTTCATCATACGATGTACTATACAGCACTTGATGTACTAGTGGCACCGCCCAAAATCGGTCGTTTTCGGGATGAACCCTCGTGCCATCCGAGCTGTGACTGTTGACGTTATTTGACGGCTAAATCGCAGCTCCAAGTGGCGGTTTTAGCCGGCCATAAGCGGGACTGTATATGTGAGCGCCGAGAAACGCGAGGGCACGGTCCAAAATCTCGAAGCCAAAGGCATCGACCGTGAGGTGGAGAGCATTCGCGTCGAGGTGACGTCAGCTCAGGAAGCCTGCCATCAGGGCCGTCAAGGGCATCAGAAAGTCCAAAGTTCCTAAGGACCACACACCCCGCGGCCTTGGCGCTCAAATTCAATGACCTGGCTTGGACCAATAGTGATCTCGCCTGTCACCGTTCTAATTTCTTCGATAGGTCGCAATGCCGCACCTGACCGATGCCTCGAATCAGCCCTTACCGAAGACTATGAACTTTCAGCCTGCTGTTAAGGTGCATCGTGGTAAAATTCTAGGCAAGAAGTTACACTATTGAAGATAATAAAAATATTGAGCCCAGAACCAAAAGTTTAAACTACAAGCGTCAGGCATAACGATGAATTTTACTTTTGTAACATTACCCCTTGCGTTGTCTTTGGTAGCTGTATTACCGGGGATGGCGCAGGCTGTTGAAATTCCTGTTAGCGACACCCATACGGTGCAGCAGTCTTCGGAATATGCCCTTTCAACGAAAGATTTCTTCCCCGAGAAAACCCCTACGGAATCGAACTACATCGAAGCGGAATCGCCTGCCGATGCAGTAGCCAAGATGGATAAGATGGACGAACTACGCAAAGCTGGATTCAATGTGGGTGCCATGGCAAAAGTGAATTATGGGCCTTGCAAGATCGTTGCCGCAGGTTTTCACACCAGAAAATCTGGGAACTATAGTACGGGTGGCTTCAAATCCACAACCTATTGCACCACGAAAGTCACTTCGATCAAGCATTCTTCACAGGCGCGATTTAAACGATTAGCCTGGTGGATCAAGGGTGGCCCCGATATTAGCCAGCCAGCCCAAAAGATAAAGGGCGATAAATATAAAGGCACTTACTATCCTGTTGTCTTCACGCAGACAAATCACGCACTGTCATGCAAATCTGCGAAAAAAACCACATGGTCAGGCCGTACTCTCGGATCTATTGTCTACAAAGGCAAGACTTACTATGCTGATGCCTACGCTCCTGTACAGAAGGGGGTTCCATGCCGTCTCTAAGCAGTATCCTGACAAAAATCAAGATTCGCCTGGGCTCGAAATATTCAGAAGATCAGATGGTCTACGTCGTCTATGGGAAACAACCCAGCCCATTTCCAGATCTTGAATACATAGAGCCAATAATTGCGATCGTGGCCAGTGAACGTGAATGCTTTGCGATTCAGGAAAAGTATCTAGACACTAAAGTCAGCTGGGAAGCTCGTAAGGTGCAGGGTGCCGAAAGCATAGACCTGGTAGATGGCTGCGTTTTGTATCTGACGCATACTACTTTGTCATCGTACGATGAGGACGCCGATGGGAATCCAATCTTCGGGATCATGGAGAATCCACAGCCCACGGCTCTATATTGCAGTCGGGGCGCCGCTGAACAGCAAGCACCGGATCAATACCTGCACATCGTTACCCTCGGTGAAATAAACCTTCGTGGCGTCGGAGAGCTTTTGGAATAAGTGTCCAGCACCCTACGCCAATACCTGAAGTTGCCAGACATGACGGGGCCGCACCTACCAGGTGCGGCCCCTCTTCATGTTGCTTGCCACGTTGCAGGAGATGGTATCGGTTTAGATGCCTGCTTGACCCTATCCGCGTTGTCTCAACAAACTAAAGATTATTGAGACACTCTCCTCAGCCCGGCCATGCCGTCTCAATATTCCGGAACGGCAAGGAGTCCAACCGTCTTATAAAGTCGTCCCAACGTAAAACGTCTTACCTGCTTGCCGTGCAGGGGTTTTTGAACCACACTGGGCAGGTGAGACATTTGGGATACACGCGCGTGAGCACTTTGAGCCAAGACGCGGCCTTGCAGCTCGATGCCCTGGTTGCTTCAGGGGTGCAGAAGCGCGACGTGTTCGCCGACGTGACTTCCGGCAGCCGCAGCGCGATCGAGCGGCCCGGAATGAAGAATCTGCTGGACTATGCCGAAGCCGGCGACACCGTCGTGGTGTGGCGGGTTGACCGGCTGGGCCGCTCCCTGATCGATGTCTTGAATACCGTGAACCTTTTGCGGGAGCGCGGGATTAATGTCCGCTCCATTTCCGATGGCATCGACCCGGCCACCTCGACCGGTCGGATGATGCTGAACATGCTTGCCTCGTTGGCCGAATACGAGCGCGAATTGATCGTGGAACGAGTCAACGCCGGCATTGCCGCCGCCCGGCAATCCGGAACCCGTTTCGGCCGGCCGGCCTCTGACCCGGCAGTGATTGCCGACAAGCTCGCGATCGCCAAAGATGCCCGCGCCAGGGGACGCACCGCCGAAGACGCAGCACGCCTGGTTGGCTGGAGCCGCGCAACGTTCTACCGCCACTTGGGCCAAGAGCCCGCCTCTTCCAAGAGCTTGTGATCGGCCATGTCCCGGCGAAGCGAAACGCGCAGGGACGCACCGCTGGGGCGAGACCAGAATGACAGCAGTACCGAGAAAGCAGGAACTCCTCGTGACTACCTGGCTAAGGCAACAGCACGTTGGGAAATGCTGCGGCAACACGTCGAAGACGGAGTGCCGCTGACGGTTCTGGCAGGGGAACACCATATCGGCCTGAGGACACTGCAACGATGGCACCAGAGCTTCAAGCTCCACGGGAAGCCTGGTCTGGAACCGGTGGCACCTGGCAAACGTGGACGCCGGATGCCCAGCGAATTCGTGAACCTGGTCGAAGGCCTCGCCTTAGCTAAACCGCCCAGGACCACGGCAGCCATCCACGAACAAGTCAACAAGGTAGCGCTCCACCAAGGGTGGGCACCGGTTTCCTACTCCACCATCCGCTCGATTGTCGGCGAGATAGATCCGGGGATGATGACGCTGGCGCAGCAAGGTACGGCGGCGTACCGAGATAAATATGAACTGGTCTGGCGCCGCCGCGCCGAACGCCCGAACGCGGTGTGGCAGGCCGATCATACCGAGCTCGACATCCTGGTTTTTGACGCTAGCCACCAGCCGGTCCGCCCGTGGCTCACCACGATCATGGATGATTACTCGCGAGCCCTCTGCGGGTACATGATCTTCACCGGCGCCCCCTCATCCTTGAATACGGCATTGGCGTTGCGTGAGGCGATCTGGCCCAAAAAGACAGCTTATTGGCCGATGTGCGGAATCCCTGATGTGCTCTATGTAGACCACGGAACCGATTTCACGAGCCACCACTTAGCGCAGGCCGCCAGAGACCTGCACTTCGAAATCATTTTCTCCACGGTGGCCCGGCCGCAGGGCAGAGGAAAGATTGAGCGATTCTTCGGCACCCTCAATACCGAGCTCTTAGCCCGGTTGCCTGGCTACCTGCACAGCGTGCCCAATCCTAAGCCGGGGCTGTCCATCGGTGAACTGGACACGGCGCTAGAAGAGTTCATTGGGCAGAACTATCACCAGCGTGAGCATCAAGAGATCAAGGAAACGCCTCAAAAAGCGTGGCAGGGCAACGGCTGGTTACCGCGTCTGCCTGAAACCATCGATGAACTGAACCTGCTGCTGCTCACGGTCGCCAAACCAAGAATCGTCCACCGCGATGGCGTGCACTTCCAAGGCCTACGCTACATTTCCCCGTTGCTGGCCGCCTACGTCGGAGAATCCGTCATTCTTCGCTACGACCCTCGGGACGTTGCCGAGATCCAGGTCTTTCACCGGGGCCAGCACATCTGCAAAGCCGTGGATCCCACGCATGAACGAGCCACCGTGACGTTCAAGGACATCCAGAAGGCACGCTCCGCACGCAAGCGTCAGTTGCGCGGACAAATCAAAGAACGAATAGCCACCGTCGCAGAATTTCTACCGGCCGGACAACCACCAACGGAGCCAACCCAACCTGATCCGGCGGCCCACCCAACTAAGAAAACGAAGTTGCGCACCTACGCAGAGGACGAATAATGGCACCCTCAACATTTATCGCAACAAAGGAGCACCGCCGCTTCACTGAGTTCGCCAATGCGGTGCGCAGGCAGCGGACCATCGGGATCTGCTACGGACAAGCTGGAATCGGCAAAACCCTCTCGGCTAAACGCTATGCCAACTGGAGCCCGAAAGCCGCGGCGTTAGTAGAGGAATGGGGTCGCCGGGAGGACAGCGACCTCCAAATCTATAAGGATCTAGCCAAAACGCGAACCGTCTTCTTCACCCCAGGGGTTCTGACAACTCCTAAGCAAATCAAAGAAGAGCTCTCACTGATCACTAATCGGACCTCGATCTGCATTCACCAACATCTTGATACCCTAGGCGTCACGAACGGTCCGATGAATCAAGACAAGCATGTGGAGCTGATCATCGTCGACGAGTCGGAACGACTCAACGCCACTGCCTTGGAAGTGCTGCGAGATAGGTATGACAGGAACAATATCGCTCTGATGCTGATTGGGATGCCCGGCATAGAAAAGCAGTTCAGCCGATATCCTCAGCTCTATAGCCGTGTCGGCTTCGCCCACGAATACCGTCCGCTTGCGCAGGATGAACTGCATTTCGTCCTGCAACGAAAGTGGCGTGCCCTCGGCAAAACCATGGATTTGGAGGACTTCACCGATACGCAAGCTGTCGCGGCGATCGCGCGCATCACGCGCGGTAATTTCCGGCTGATTGATCGGCTCTTCACACAGATGCAGCGGGTCCTGAAGATCAATGAGCTGGACACTATTACCGATGACGTTGTTGAAGCTGCGCGTTCCACGCTCGTTATCGGAATCAGTTGAACCGCCATGAGTATCTGCGCGAAAACCGCCAAATCAAGCTAACAGTCACACCGAGCTGAGTGATCGAATGGCGCGATGGTGCTGCCAACGGATTCCCGAAACTAGGGGCCGATACCGTGGAGGACCAAAAGAGCGAACTAGCGTTTTCGGGACATGCTCGAACTCTTTCTTCTCCGGAGACTCCAGGAGTTCTCGGTGCCTCTTTGACGGCTCTTAAAAGTTAAGCGTGGCGCAGGATGCTCAGCAGGGCCGTAGCCCCGCCGTATACAACAATATTCGAACCCGGTAATGACTATGATTCCGATAACCCCGGCCAATGCGTTTCAGGTTCTTCGCCGTTAGATTCGCTGCCTCGCTCCGGGCGTTCGTCAGCCGGGTGCGCACGAACATCAGTAGCTCCCTGCGCCACGCGCTCAACGTCCTGAACAGTGATTTCGCCTCCACCATTTTCGTTGCTTTTACCGACTTCTCCAGCACCGCCCACCTCGCCTGGAACTCGTGAACATCCGTGGCTTTCAGCAGGTCCCTCACGTGTTCCTTGATCCCATAGATCACTCCAAGTTCGGGATCCGTTTCAAGGATCAATTTGAGGCGTTCCACTTGCTTGATCGACAGGTTCTCCAGATTGCAGGTCAATAATTTGCGGTACTTGTAAGCCGGTTCTGTGCTCCTGCCTCGACGCTCGTGCACCTCGTGCGAGCGGCGCCGGCGCACTTGGGTGATCATCAGGTTCGCCCGGGCAATCACATGGAAATGATCCACGCTGATCTTCGCCTTGGGCAAGGTGTCCCGCACCGCCTTGCGGAACTCTGAAGACATGTCGATCGCCACGACCTGCACCCGCTGACGCCAATACCTTGGCCGGGCCTTCAACCATCTCTTCACCGCCACACCGCGGCGGCCATCCACGATATCCAGGATCTTCCCCGTATCCAGGTCGGTGAACACGATGGACCACGGCTCGATCCGCACCACTTTCCCAGTCCGGCCGCGCGCGTAGCGGACCTTGCGGAAACGGTGCTCGTCGATGCCCAGGCGCCGGATGAACATCCGATCCACGTTCCCAACCAGCTCACCGACGATGTTCAGCCGGGCCATGACCGTTGGCCATGAAACGGAGTGCGCGGCAGCGACCCGGGAGACCGCGCGCAGCTCGCAACGCATCTCGTCCACCAGTTGCTGGGAGAGCCTGGCGGTGATCCTGGCCCGGAACGGCAGCTGCTCGGTGGTTTCCACGAAGGACCGCCGTTCGCAAGCCTGCTCTTGGTAGGCCATGCGCCGCTTGCGGACCAGGACTTGCAGGTCGTGACCGCCGGCTGGCAGGTCTTTGACCCGGTGTACCGGCCTGGCCTGGATCCTGGTGGTCAGCACCCCGCAGGAAGGGCAGGCAGCTTCGGTCGCTATGGGTTCGACAAGTACTTGTCGCCCGGAATATTCGTGGGTCGCGGCGATGACGCGGTAGTCGGTGAGGTTCAACAGAATCGACGCAGCATCGATTCCACCGGTATCCTTGAACACGGCTCGTAGTTCCTTGCAGATGAATTTGTTTTAGTCGACATCCATCTTCGCAGAGGACTGCGAGCCTTACTTATTTTGGGGTCACCACGCTAAAAATCGAAGAGCCACTTTAGCGATGACCTGGTCTGGTGTGTGTCTGCGTGCCATTGTTTCCGTGATTCCTCCTGTGTCCATTGTCGGACACGAGTACTCACATAGTCACTGGACTACTTTTCGGGGACCCAACCAGGTTGGCTGGTACAACTCCCAGCGCCTGCATTCGGCACTCGGGTACAGGTCGCCGGCGGATGTTCATCAACAGTGGATGGGAAGGCCTGGCACGCTCGCGGAAGCCGCGTAGGAAAAACAAGAAAAGGAGCCTCTACCAAACCCGGGGCTTGACACGGTCGATGTTGGAGGCCGGTGGTTCAGGCCCGGTTTACACTCTGAATTGTGAAGAGCCTGAAAAGGTCATCCTTGATTTCGGTGGAATAGAAGCTCGACACTCCTATTATCCCAAGTCCGGATCACTTCTTCGTTTTAATGACTGTTAATGACGCGCCTGCCATGAAACCACCGGGCTAATGCGCATCCAAGCTGTGAACTATAAGAGATGTTGCGCCGGTCAGCACTTTGGTCGCCGAGGACAGCGCAGAAATTGAGAAGACGAGCAATGGCGGATCAACGCTGATCGAGGCCACGGACGTTGCCGTGAGAGCAACCGGTCCGTCGCCGGCATCGGCGGTTATCAGGCTGACGCCACCGGGGTGCCCGCGGAAGATCGCTTTGAAGTCATCCGCGGGCAACGATGGTGTCGCCGATTCTGTCACTTCAGACGCGGGCACCAACAAGCTCCTCGCGCAGGATGCCAGCCCCTGCGCTGAGCGCACTGAGCTTGGCCAAGGCCACATCGCGGCGGAACGGGGCCATGCCGCAGTTGGTGCTGGCAATCAGCTTGTCCGCATCGACATATTCGAGAGCTTTGCGCAGGGTCTGCGCCACTTCCTCGGGAGTTTCCACAGCGTCATTGGCCACGTCGATGGCTCCAAGCATCACTCGCTTGCCGCGCACCATTTCGACGACCTCCAGCGGGACATTCGAGTGGTGGGATTCCAGCGAAACGGTATCGATGGAGGAAGCCTGCAACAGCGGGAAGGACTTCTCGTAGTGGCGCCACTGGGCACCGAGAGTCGCTTTCCAGTCATTATTCGCCTTGATGCCGTAGCCAAAGCAGATGTGGACCACGGTCTCGGCTTTGAGCCCCTCGCAGGCGCGCTCCAGGGAAGCGATGCCCCAGTCGGCCACCTCATCAAAAAAGACGTTGAAGGCAGGCTCGTCGAACTGGATGATATCCACTCCGGCGGCCTCGAGCTCGCGGGCTTCCTGGTTCAGGATGGTCGCGAATTCCCACGCCAGCTTTTCCCGGCTGCGGTAGTGAGCATCGTACAAGGTGTCCACCATGGTCATCGGGCCAGGTAACGTCCACTTGATCTGCTTGTCGGTGCAGGAACGCAGGAACTTTGCGTCCTGAACGAATACCGGCTTTTCACGTTCAACGGCACCGACGACGGTAGGCACGCTCGCGTCGTAACGGTTGCGGATGCGCACCGTCTCACGCTTTTCAAAATCAACACCGCTCAGGTGCTCAATGAACGTGGTGACAAAATGCTGGCGCGACTGCTCGCCATCGGCAATGATGTCGATGCCGCGCTGGGCCTGTTCGAGGACCGCAGCGCGCATGGCGTCTTGCTTGCCTTCGCGCAATTGCTCGCCTTCAAGCTTCCAAGGGGACCAAAGCTTTTCAGGTTCGGCAAGCCATGAAGGCTTGGGCAGGCTACCGACAATCGACGTGGGGATAAGCGGGGAAGTCATGAGTTATCTTTCGGAATCTTAGGCGACGGGTGCCGGGCAGGAAGCGGACCACTGATCGAGCAGTTGGCGATTCGGGATGATGAAATGCTCTTCGGTGAACTTGCCTTGGATCTTGCCCAACTGAGTTCGTTCTTCGCGGTCATAAAAGACGCGAGTGGGGGAGAAATCTTCGGCGCCAAGGCTCGGGTGGTACACAGCCGGTGCCGCCGAATTGGCGTTGTAGATCTCCGGGCGGTAGATCTTCTGGAACGTCTCCATGGTGCTGATCAGGCTGATCAACTGCAGATTCGTGTAATCGTTGAGCAGGTCGCCGCGGAAGTAGAAAGCCAGCGGGGCAACAGCGCCTGGTGGCATGAAGTAGCGCACGCTCAAACCCATTTTTCCGAAGTACGCGTCGGTCAAGGAATTTTCATCCTGCTGGTATTCCAAACCAAGCACTGGATGGCTGTTGCCGGTGCGGAAATAGGTCTTGGAAGTCGAGACGCTGATGCAGACCACCGGCAGCTGGGCAAAACGCTCACGGTACGCCTGTGAGTTCAAGAAATGCTGGAAGAGCTGCCCATGGAGATCGCCAAAATCCTCCGGAAGCACCGGGGCTCCGCTGTCATTACACGATGCTGGGAGCACCACGCTGAAGTCGTAATCGCGGACATAGGAAGAAAAATTATTGCCGACCATGCCCTGGGACCGGGTACCCGTGAGTTTATCCACGATCGTGGTTTCAAGCACTTCTAAAAGAGGAAATTCCTGATCGGTATTATTGGCAGAAAAATGTACATTTGCGGAAATGATTTCCAATTCCAGTGTATAGCGGTCACCTTGGGGATTGTCCCAGTGAGCCAGGGAATTGAAACGGCGGTTGATCATCGTCAGGGCATTGCGAAGGTTCTCTTCGCGACGCTCTCCGCGCGCCAAATTGGCGAAGTTTGTCGTGGTTCGAGAATTCGCAGAAGGGGAGTAATTCTCGTCGAATCTTGTGGTGCTAATGCTGAAATTTAATGCGTCTGCCATGATGGCCAATCTGTATTTGGGAGGCCTGGACAGGCCGAGGGGAAGTCGTTGCGTCAATCATGCAGGGTGATTCTTGATATCAGGTAACTCGATATAACTATGGATTCATATAGACTCAAACTATGGTTCAGGTTTCGAATGGATTGACGCTCCAGCAGCTGCGCTACTTTGTGGCGGTCGCCTCCGAGGGGTCGATCTCGGCTGCCGCCGACCTCATCTACGTCGCGCAGCCCAGCATGTCGGCGGCGATGAAGGAACTCGAATCCCGGGTGGGACGCACCTTGCTGATGCGCTCGGCCAGGGGAGTGACGCTCACTGCTGAAGGCGCAGAATTCCTCGGCTACGCCCGGCAGGTGCTCGAGCAGGTGGAGCTTCTTGAGCACCGCTACCTCGGCCGCCCCGCCGCGCGGCGGCTGCTGGGCGTCTCCACCCAGCACTACTCCTTTGCGGTGGATGCCTTTGTCCGGATGGTCCAGGCCAGCGGGGCCGAGGAGTACCAGTTTTCGCTCCGCGAGACGCGCACCGAGGAAATTATCGAGGACGTGCGAACCCTGCGCAGCGATATCGGGATCCTCTACCGCAACGACTTCAACCGGAAAGTCATCGACAAGCTGCTGCGCGAATCCCGCCTGGTGTTCCACCCGCTGTTCCTCGCCGACCCGCACATCTTCGTATCGCGCAGCAACCCGCTGGCCACCCGTGACCAGGTCACCCTCGAAGACCTCGAAAACCTGCCTCGGCTGACCTTCGATCAAGGCGCGAACAACTCGTTCTACTTCGCCGAGGAAGTGCTCTCCACACGCTCCAGCCAGCGGGAAATCCAAGTCTCGGACCGTGCGACCATCTTCAACCTGATGATCGGCCTGGGCGGGTACACGATCTCCACCGGCATCATCAGCGACGAGCTGGATCCATCCATCGTTGCCATCCCGCTGGACATCGATGAGCGCATCGAGATCGGCTGGATCGATCATGCCGCGATCCCGCTCACCGACCAGGCTCAGCGCTACCTGCAAGAAGTCCGCGCAGTGGTGGCCAGCTTCGGGGTGGAAGTGCTCGGCTGAGCCGCCAACAGCGTAACTCTCGGTCATCGAGTGCCGCTCCATCGTCATAAACTTCCAGAAAAACCTTGAAAGTCTCGGGGTTTTTCTCATTTTGGTGCGTCATAAAGTGGCGCCAGCCACCGCGTCATCATGACAAGTGCACGACATATGAAGCTTGGCGGCCTTGTATGAAGCCGGCCGCCCGATAGCGCTTGCACCCCTCGCAGCCCATGGCCAACCATGGAAGAACAACAAACCATCAAGAGCGACTAAGAGATCTGGCTCGTTGACGTCGCAGCAACCATCGGGAAACCGAAAGGTGCTAATGCCAGGAACGATGGAGCAGTTCCGAACGCGTTTTCGCGCTGTGCTTCGTGCCGCCGCACGATGCCAATCGGTGCACTCCCTCGCAGAGAATCGAGGAGGAGCTATGAGCCAAGGAACCGACGCGGTCCACGCAGGATACCGCCCGAGCGGAGACTTCCGCCCAATGCTGCCGCCACTGCACAATTCCGCAGCCTACCAATTCCAGTCGCATGCCGAAGCGATCGAGAAGTTCGCGCTGCGCCAGGCCGGCTTCACCTACTCGCGCACCGGCAATCCCACCGTCTCGATCCTTGAACAGCGTGTGGCAGCACTGGAAGGCGGGGCCCAGGCGGTAGCCACCGCCACCGGCCAGTCCGCCGTCGCCCTGTCCCTGCTGGCCCTGACCCAGGGGCCCAAGCACATCGTGGCCTCCTCCTCGCTCTACGGCGGCACCGTGGACCTGTTCACCGACACCTTCGCCGACTTCGGGATCCGCGTCAGCTTTGTCGACCAGGCTGATCCTGCCGCCTGGGAAGCTGCCATCGAGTCGGACACCCGGGCGTTCTTCTTCGAATCCGTTTCCAATCCGCTGTGCACCGTGGCCGATATCCCGGCCATTGCGGCCATCGCGCACGAGCGCAACATCCCGGTGGTGGTGGACAACACCCTGGCCACCCCGCTGAATGTGCGCCCGCTGGAACTCGGCGCGGACATCGTGGTGCACTCGGCCACCAAGGGGCTGGCCGGGCACGGCTCGGTGCTTGGCGGGGTAGTGGTGGATTCGGGAACCTTCGACTTCTCCGATTCCTCTCGCTGGCCGCAGATTGCCGCCCCGCGCGAGCGGCTGAATGGCACTTCGCTGCTTGAACGCCACGGGCCGGCGGCCTATGCGATGCTGGTTCGTTCCAAGTTCCTGCACGATCTGGGCCCGACCCTCGCACCGGCCAGCGCCCAGGGCATCCTTGCAGGCATCGAGACCCTGCCGGTGCGCGCGGCCCACGTGCAGCGCAGCGTCGCCAGGCTGATCGATGCGCTGGCCGAGTATCCGGGCATTGCCGCCATCCACCACCCCGCGCTGCCCGAGCACTCCAGTCACGAGCTGGCCCGGACGCTGGCGCCGAAGGGCACCGGCTGCGTGCTGGCCATCGAGCTGGCCCACCCATCCCTGGTTTCCCCGGTGATCGACGGGCTCAAGCTGATTTCCCTGGCCGCGAATGTGGGGGACACCCGCACCATGGTCTCCCACCCGGCGACCATGACGCACTGCCGGCTCTCGGAGCAGCAACTGGCCGCCGCGGGCCTGAACACCTCCACCCTGCGCCTGTCGGTCGGGCTGGAAGACCCCGCCGACCTGCTCGCAGACATCACCCAGTCGCTGGATCTCGCGCTGGCCGCGACCACCGCCGACACCAAGGAAGTGAGCTTCGCATGAGCGGCTTCAACACCCTCGCTGTGCACGCCGGCCAGCACAAGGATCCGCACACCGGAGCGGTCGTCCCGCCGATCTACCAGACCAGCACCTTCATCCAAGACGGTATTAACGTGCTGCGTTCCGGGCACGAATACTCCCGCGGCTCCAACCCGACCCGCAACGGCTTCGAATCCCAGCTCTCCGCGCTGGAAGGCGGCGCCGCTGGATTCGCCTTCGCCTCGGGCATCGCGGCCGAAGATGCGTTGCTGCGCGCGGTGCTTGAGCCCGGCGACCACATCATCCTCGGTGCCGACGGCTACGGCGGCACCAACCGGCTGATCTCCAAGCTGCACGGCAAATGGGGGATCAGCTCCTCGGCGGTGGACATCACCAACCTGGATGCGGTGCGCGCCGCGCTGCGCCCGAACACCGCGCTGCTCTGGGTGGAGACCCCGTCCAACCCGCTGCTGGGCATCGCCGACCTGGCCGGCTGGGCCGCCATCGCCGCCGAGCACGGCGCCCTGCTGGTGGTGGACAACACCTTCGCCACCCCGTACCTGCAGCGGCCGCTGGACTTCGGAGCGCACGCGGTGGTGCACTCGACCACCAAGTACATTGGGGGGCACTCCGACGTTCTCGGCGGCGCGGTCATCGTGGCCGACCACCTGCACCGTGGCCAAGCGCTGGCCGAAGCCGTCGGCTACCAGCAGTTCGCCGGGGGAGCGGTCTCCGGTCCGCAGGACTCCTACCTGGCCGCCCGCGGGCTGAAGACCCTGGGCCTGCGCATGGAACGCCACTGCGCCACCGCATCCACCCTGGCCCGCTGGCTCGATGACCGCACCGAGGTTGCCCGCGTCTACTATCCCGGGCTGGAAAGCCATCCGGGCCACGAGCTGGCCGCCCGCCAGCAGCGCGGTTTCGGCGGCATCCTCTCGCTGCAGCTGGCCGACGAGGCCGCGGCCCGCGCCTTCGCCGAGTCCATGGAATACTTCCAGCTCTCGGTGTCCCTGGGCGGGGTGGAATCCCTGGTCTGCTATCCGCGCGAAATGACCCACGCTTCGCTGATCGGCACCCCGCTGGAGATCCCGGCCAACTTGGTCCGCCTCTCGGTAGGCATCGAGGAGCCCGAGGACCTGATTGCCGATCTGGAACGCGGGCTGGCCGCAGCCGCGAAGGCTTCCGAGGCCGACAGCATCCAGCACCGCAGCCTGGCTACCGCCTGACCTGCCGTCGCAGCACGCGGGCCTTCCACACAGGAAGGCCCGCGCGGGCGTTTAACGTCGGTGTCACTCAGCGATTCGCACCTGCGGCGTACGTCAGGCAGGGAATACTGGGTTCTGGAAGTGAAGATCTCCGGTCACCGTGATCGGTGGTCCAGAATGAAGACTGCATCCCGGGGAGCCAAACGTGTCGCAAATTCCAATGAAAGCATTCGGCATCGTGGGCGTAGTGGCCATGCTTGGTTTGAACATCTCGGTGCTGGCCTTCTTTGTTCTGTGGAAGATTGCCGACAGCACCGCAATCGGCCACATGGAATCGGAATCCAGTGTGGACCCGGGCCAGATGCTTCCGAATTCCGAAATGATGTGGTTGGCAGCGCACGGTTCCGTGCTGATGCTAGTGGCGTTGGACGTGCTTATTGTTGCAGGGCTGGTCAAGATGGCAGGTGCCCCGCAGCGTGCCGCCAGTAGGAACCAGAACGCCTATTCGGCAAGCGACCGTCTGGTTTAGCAAAGCAATTGGGTTGGCGCCGCAATCCAAAGGCGGCGGAACCCCGCACCAATATTTGATCGGGCTATTCCAGAATCTGGAATTCTTACACTTGGCGACGCGATACTGGACGATTGGCTACCAATAGAAATCAAGTGTTCCAAGAGCTGACGGCCACGTGCTTGGTTGTCAGCAGGAGGGTCACCGTACCGCCCCGCTATTGGCCTCTTAGGTCGCACTGGAAATGTCTGGGAGAGCAAGAGAACGACCGTTTTCGAGATGGTATCGCCGTGCGATCACACGGGTTATTCTCTGTTGTTGCTTCCCTGCGGCTGAGCAGGTTCAGCGGGACTACTACTCGTGGAAGATGGGCCCAACGAGGAGTGTCCGAATCCGGCGGTAGTCCGGTGTCGTGACGAGGTAAGTACCCTGTGTGGACTCTGCTCGGGTCGAGTTGCCATAATGAGATTGTCGAAGGCAGTAGCGTTCGAAAGTAGGCCCGGCAGTCCTCCGGAGGTGTGACGAGCCGGGCTAGCGTATTTAACGCCTGCTCCGGACCGTGTGGGTCGAGGAATGAGCCATAGCATCGGGCTCCGTTGGCATTGCATTGACTCGTGGCATCCACTGCCACTGTGCCCGATCGGGCCCAGAACCTCAGCATCGCCACCTGCGAGGTGTGGTTGCCAGTGGGAGCAGATAAATAGACTTGTCCGCAGTCCGCACGCGCATGCCCGCGGCACGACATTTCGGGCGCATGCTGGTTCCCATGAGCACAAACATCGCGCAAGCACTGAAGGACCTGGCCAACGCCAAAGCGCTGGCCGCTTCAGCGACCCGGCGCCTGGCCCACGCGGGACTCACCGCAGGCCAAGCCGCCTATTTCGCGCTGCTCACCGAAGACATGACCCAAGAACTCACCCGTACGCAGGTCCACGCGGCCGCCGCCCTGCGGAGCACCGGCGCGCACAAGCTGGACCAGGAATCCTTCCAGGCCATCACGGACCTCGGGCCCGACCCCACCATCGAGGAAATCGACGCGGCGAAGGGGCGCACCACCACGGGGCGCACGCATTTCAAGGATGCCAAAGGGTTGATGACCGGATGGCTGGATATCCCGCGCAGCACCGCGGCCGCCCGGCTGGTGCAGGCCGACTGCCTGCTCGGCGGCGTAGACGAAGCAGGAGAACCAACTGCCCCGTGGTTGCCCGAACTCGCCGTGCAGTTCGAAGACCCGGGCATCGATCCGCGGCTGGTCGCCTCGGCGGCGATGAAGCTGCATTCGGTGCGCAAGGACCTGGGCGAAGGGAAAGCGGCCGAAGCGAAGAAGCAGCAGCTGCAGGCCGAGTCCGCGGCGTTCCTGCGGTCGGAGCCGAAATCGGCGCGCAAGCACATCAACGACCTGGTCGCGCAGGTCAAGGCCGGCAAGCGCCCGCTGAAGGCCTTGCTGGATGGGATCGGGATCTTCAAGCGCGGGATGCGCAAGGGGCTGGTTGAATACCTCTTCCGTGTTCTGCCCTCGCAGTCTGCTTATATCGAGGCGTATTTCGCGAATCTGGATAATCCTTCCACGGTTGCCGGCAACCGGCAGGGCTTGAAGGACGTGGATGCCCAGTTCGCTGGTGCCGAGGCCAGTGGCTGGGATGATGAGGACAGCAAGCCCGACTGGGCGAAAGACAGACCGGATGACGAGACGTCCGAGGGCATCGAGGATGACCCGCCGGATGAAGATGATCACCACTCCGAAAAAGAGGACATCCACCCGGAAAGCGAGGATCTCGATTCCGACGACGAGGAACTCCAACCAGAAGATACTTCCGCTGACGAGAACCCGGCCAACGGTGAATGGGAAGATCTCAAACCCGAGCGGCGGCGGCTCGTTGGCTTCATGGCTTTGCTGATGACAGATCGGAAACCGAATGCTAGCCCGCCGGAACAGCAGGCCGGGTTTGCCAGTTCGCAGGTGAGCATCATCCTTGATTGGGAGAAGCTGCAACGGAAAATGGAGGATTTCGCGGTGACGTCTTCGGGGATCCTGCTCTCCCCGGGCGAGGCCAGGACGGCATTGTGCACTGCCGGGATTCTCCCGGTGGTGCTCAACGGCAGGAGCCTGCCACTGGATTTGGGGCGGACCCAGAGGTTGTTCTCCAAGGCGCAAGTGCGTGCCTTGCGGGCGGCTTATCGGGGGTGTTCGTATCCTGGGTGCAGCATGCCAGCACAACGATGCGAAGCGGATCATCTGGATCCGTGGGAGAAGGGCGGTCGGACTGATATCAAGTCTGCGGTGTTGAATTGCTTGATTCACCATACGGCCAGGCATTGCGGGCTGTTCCATGCGGTGAAGATCCCTGGCAGCCGGCCGATGGTGCTGTTGCCTCCGGAGTTGGATCCGGAGCAGAAGTTGCGGGTCAACACGTATTTCATGACTCCGGCTGAAGCGTTGGAGGCTGAGGCGTTGGCGGAGGAGACCACTGTGCGGTGGCGTGCGGGGTTGCTGGACGTAGAAATCGCCGAGCCCTGAGCAGCGCGCACAATGCTTAAAGCGAAAAGGTCCTGGAAGCAGTGCGCTTCCAGGACCTTGAAAACTCTAGGCGTTGGCTTCCAGATGCTTGGCAGCCAGAACGAGGTAGTGGTCAGCATTGGTCTTCAAGCCGGAGACTTCCTCATCGCTCAGCTCGCGGCGGACCTTGGCAGGGACACCGGCAACCAATGAACGCGGTGGAACCTGCGTGCCTTCCAGCACCAGCGCACCGGCGGCAACCAGCGACTGCTCACCGATTACGGCACCGTTCATGACGGTGGCGCTCATGCCGATCAGGCAGCCATCGCCCACGCTGGCGCCGTGCACCACTGCCGAGTGGCCCACCGAGATGCCCGCGCCCAGGGTGCAAGGAAAACCTTCATCGGCGTGCAGCACGACGTTGTCCTGCAAGTTGGTGCCTTCGCCAACGCGAATCGGCGCCGAATCGCCGCGCACGGAAACACCGTAGAAAGCGCTGGCACGGTCAGCCAGCTCGACATCGCCGCTCAAGGTGGCGGTAGGGGCTACGAAAACGTCCTGGCCGACTTTCGGGGTCGCGCCGTCAATGGTAATGATGTGCGTCATTTCACCTACTGTAATGGCCAAGCATTGCTACAGCGAGTTCACTACCGAAGATCTTAAGTCCGCGAGCGGGCCGCGGCCACCAGTGCACGCTGCCAGTCCCGATCCTCCTCGCCCGCGCGCAACGATAGTCCCAGTTCCTGCGCTGCATCGAGGAGCAGCAGCTGGCTGGTCGGTACCCGTGCGTTGAAATCCACTTGTACGAAAGGGCCCTCAGGGCTGGTGAGAACCTGCGTCCGATGCACGTCGTGAGCATCATCCAGCGCGTTATCCTGCTGCGCGCGCCAGAACCAGCGTGCGGTATCAAATGCCTTCGCGAATTCATCCCACGAACCATAAGTTTGCTGGGCATACGACGCTGCCTGCAAGGCGACGTCCTGGGCTACGCGTTGATCCAAGAAGCCGCAGGTGGCCGCGGAGCGGGCGACCATGACGGCGCGTGAAAGATCCCAGGCCAGGAAATCAAGATCCTGCACGCTGCGCTCGTTGCGCTGCAACCGGCGCAGCGACAGCAATTCTTCGCGCGCCTCCGCAGACGTCCGCGCCCGGCTGCCAAGGATCTTGCGCTGCTGGGCCAGAGCAGCTCCACCGGCATTGACCAGCTCCCAGGAGCGCTGCCAGTCAGAGCGATGCCCGTGGGACAGCAATGACCAGAGCTCCTGCACGGCATCCTCGGTGTCGAAGATTCCCCACGCTTCGGCCAGGATAATCCGTTCTTCTTCCGGATCAGGAAAGAGGAACTCATCAAGGTCCGCTTCTCGGCACAGCGCATAGCCGCCGCTCATGGCCAGGGGAAAAGCCAGCGGATTTCCAGCCAGCGACTGCCGATAGCGCGGCCGATGGTGCTCTGGCAGCTGCAGAGCCTGGGCGTTCAACGCCTTGCGGCGCTTGCCAGATGCCTTGAGCAATGGCCAGCACGCCGAGGCGGCAATCAGCAGGGCGACAACCGCCAGCGATGCATATTCCATGATTACGAGAAGACGATGGTGCGCTGGCCGTCGAGCATCACCCGGTGCTCGGCATGCCATTGCACGGCGCGGGTCAGCGTCCGGCCTTCCACGCTGCGCCCCAGCTCAACAAGCTGCTCGGCGGTGCGGGTATGCGAGACGTGGGTGACTTCCTGATCAATGATCGGGCCCTCGTCCAAGTCAGCGGTAACGTAGTGCGCAGTGGCGCCGATCAGCTTCACGCCGCGGGCGTAGGCCTGGTGGTAAGGTTTGGCACCCTTGAAGGACGGCAGGAAGGAGTGGTGGATGTTGATGACCCGGCCTTCCATGCGCTCGCACAGCGAATCCGAGAGGATCTGCATGTAGCGGGCGAGCACCACCAATTCGACGTCGTATTTCTCCGCGATGGACAGCAGCTCGGCCTCGGCCTGCGACTTGTTCTCCTTGGTCACGGGCAGGTGCACGAACTCCACACCGTAGAAGTCGGCCATCGGCTTCAGATCCAGGTGGTTGGACACAATCACCGGCACATCGATGGGCAAGGTGCCGGCACGCTGGGCGAACAGCAGATCGTTGAGCGCATGCCCGGCCTTGGAGCACATGAGCATGGTGCGGGTGCGCTTGGCACGGTCATCCACGCGCAGCGTCATGTGGAAGTCGTCGCGGATCGGTGCGAGCCCCGCGCGGATCTGCGCCAGCGACTGCTCGGTGGCGACCTCGATGCGCATGAAGAAGGTGCCGGTCTCCGGCGAGAGGAACTGCTGGGACTCGGTGATATTGCAACCGGCACCCAGCAGACCTCCGGAAATGGCGTGGACGATGCCAGGGCGGTCGATGCAAGATAGGGTGACGATGTACTGGTTCATGGATTCTAAGGTAGCGCCCGCCAGCGAGGTTCTGCCAATCCCGCCAGCTACGTTGCGTTCACCGGCATCCGCTGGACATAGCGCGTGGCAGCCAGCGCCGCCTTCCTCCCGGCGCGGGTAGCGCCCAGCGTCGAGGCCGATGCGCCATAGCCGACGAAGAACAACCCCGGCACCTCTACCGCCGCGACCCCGTCCTCCAGCAGGATGCCGCCGGCCGCGGTGTGCAGCTTCAGGTCGCGCAAATGCCGGTGGGCATGGCGGAAACCGGTGGCCCACAGGATCGCATCGATCTTCTCGCGTGACCCGTCGGTGAAGACCACCGCATCGGATTCCAGATGGTCGATCTTCCCGCGCGAGACCAGTGCACCGGAGGCGATCCCTGCGCGCATGGTCTCGGTGAGCAGCAGCCCGGTGGTGCCCACCACCGACTTCGGCGGCAGTCCGGCGCTGGTGCGCTCGTTGACCTGGCGCTCCACTTCCAGTCCCCATTCCGCGCCGGTGGGTTCTTCGCGCCAGTCCGGGGCGCTGCGCGTGGACCACAGGGTGTCCACCCCGGCCGCGCGAAGCTGCACGATGAACTGGGTGGCGCTGGCTCCGGCCCCGACCACCAGCACCCGCTGCCCGGCGAACTGCTGCGGGGAACGGAAACCGTTGGTGTGCACCTGCGGGCCGTCGAACTGCCCGGGGTAGACCGGCCAGAACGGGTTGGTCCAGGTGCCGGTGGCGTTGATGATTGTCCGTGCTCGGTACTCTGCATCGGCGTGCACCACGAAGTTCTCGCCGTCCCGCGTCACCGAGGTCACCGGTGCGCCGTGGCGTACCGGCAACGCGAAGCGCCGCTCATATTCCGCATAGTATTCGGAGACCACTTGGGAGGCCGGCCGCGTGGAGTCCTGCACCTCAAGCGGGAAGTCCGGCAAGGGGTGGATATGGTGCGCGGTGCCCAGGGTCAGGGCATCCCAGCGATGCTGCCACGCCCCGCCGGGTCCCGGGTTCGCATCGAGCACCAGGAAGTCGATGCCGCGCTTGGCCAGATGGTAGGCGGCGGCAAGCCCGGCTTGCCCTGCGCCGATCACGATTGTCGAGTGCACAATCAAGGTAACCCTGCACACTTCAAAGTCATTCCCGAGGCCATTTTCGCTACACTGGAGGGCGTGACTGGCGTTAGGTGGGTAACCACCAGGGAGCTAATCGTGCGAGCCGCGCGCCTGGGTTTGCATGCCATCCGCCTGAACAGGGCACCTACGGAAGGATACGCGTGAGCGCACGCATTCTCGACGGCAAGGCCACCGCGGCCGCTATCAAGCAGGAACTGGCCGAACGCGTTGCCGCGCTCAAGGCTGCCGGGCACACCACCGGACTGGGCACCATCCTGGTCGGCAATGACCCTGGCTCGGCCTGGTACGTGGGCGGCAAGCACAAGGACTGCGCCGAGGTGGGCATCGAATCCATCCGCGTGGACCTGCCCGAGGAAACCACCCAGGACGAGCTGCTGGCCAAGGTCAAGGAGCTGAACGAGAACCCTGACTGCACCGGCTACATTGTCCAGCTGCCGCTGCCCAAGCACATCGACCAGGACGTGATCCTGGAAGCCATGGATCCGGCCAAGGATGCCGACGGCCTGCACCCGATGAACCTCGGCCGCCTGGTTGCCAACGTCAACCGCCCGATGACCTCCCCGCTGCCGTGCACCCCGCTGGGCTGCGTGGACCTGCTGGCCCGCCACGACATCGACCTGAACGGCAAACATGTGCTGGTGGTCGGCCGCGGCGTGACCATTGGCCGCCCGGTCGGCTTGCTGCTGACCCGCCGCAGCATCAACGCCACCGTGACCCTGGCGCACACCGGCACCACCAACCTGGACGAGCTGCTGGCGCAGGCCGATGTGGTCATCGCCGCCGCCGGTTCGGCCCACATGATCAAGACCGCCAAGCCCGGAGCGATCCTGCTGGACGTGGGCGTCTCCCGTGTGGACGGCAAGGTCACCGGCGATATCGATCCAGCGCTGTACGAGACCGCCAGCTGGGTTTCGCCGAACCCGGGCGGCGTGGGCCCGATGACCCGCGCAATGCTGCTGAACAATGTGGTCGAAGCCGCGGAGCGCAACGCCGCGAAGTAGACGCGAAAAAACCGGCAGCCCAGATGGGCTGCCGGTTTTTTGATCCCTGCAGCATCTTGCGCAACGGCACTCGGTGATATCGCTGGAATACTCCCGGGGGAGCATACGGCTACTCCCGCCGGCCGATGCCGCAGGCCCGCAGCCGGCGCTTCCAGCCAAGCGCCGGAGCGGAAACGGTGCTGCGCACCAAACTGAAGCAGGCGCGAACAGGAAAAGCCCGATGGCCGTGCCGATCTACCGGACCGAGATGCAGGTGGTGCTGCACCCCGAGCACCGGCTGGCCAAGCTCGACTGTCCGCTGGAACTGGCGGACCTGGTCGGCGAATCGCTGATCGTGTACGAGTCCGACCCGAGTACCGAGCACCAGATGCAGCTCTTCGCCTCCCAGGGCCTGCAGCCTAGGATCGCCGCCTCGGTCCCGCAGATGATCTTGGTTGCCGCGATGGTGGGCCGCGGCCTGGGCTACGGGCTGCTGATGCGCCGCCCGAACAACGCCGAGGTTTCCATCGAGGGCCGGCCGCTGGCCTTCCGCGAGCTCAAGGCGCCCAACTACCCGAATGCGGTCGTGGCGATCACGCCCAAGGGGGTGCAGATCCCTGCCCGCGTGCAGGCGCTGATCGACCACTGCACCTGCGCAATGGCTGAATCCTGGTAGACGCGGCGCCGCGCTGCGCGGATAATGGCCACATGATTGGCACATGGCAGGCCATGGTCATCGACTGCGAGGACCCCGATGCACTGGCCGGATTCTATGAACAGCTCCTCGGAATGGTGCGCATCGACAACGAGCCCGACTGGGTCTCCATTGGCGATGCCCCGGATCATCCTGCGCTCGCCTTCCAGGCGGTCAGCCCCTATGTGGCGCCGCAATGGCCGGGGCATGTGCACCCGCAGCAGGCGCATATCGACGTGAAGGTCGCCGACCTGGACCTGGCCGAAGAGCAGGTGCTGCACCTGGGCGCGAAGGCCACCGGCGAAGGCACCAAGACCTTCAGGGTGTACCTGGATCCGCAGGACCACCCGTTCTGCCTGGTGAGCTGGTAGCCCCGTAGGCGATCCTCGCCGCCTGCAGCCTGGTTGACACCCCGAGCTTGGCCAGCACCTGGGAGACGTGCGTCTTCACGGTGCTCTGCCCGATGCCCAGGCGCTGCGCCAGCTGCGGGTTGCTCAGCCCCTCGCCGATGCCTTGCAGCACCTCGCGCTCCCGGCCGGTCAGCTCCGGCAGCGCCGCGGTCTCGGGAACGGCCAGCGCCCGGGCCAGGATCCGGTCGGTCACCTGCGGATCCAGCACCGATTCGCCGCGCGCGGCGGCCCGCACGCCCAGGATGATCGCCTGTGGCTCGGCACTCTTGAGCAAGAACCCGTGCGCGCCGGCCTGCAGCGCGCCGAACAGGTATTCGTCGTCGTCGAAGGTCGTGAGCACCACGACCCGGTACTTCTCATGCAGCGCCTTGGTGGCCTCGATGCCATCGAGCACCGGCATGCGCAGGTCCATCAGGATCACGTCGGGGGACAGGGCCCGGGCCATGGAAGTGGCCGAGCGCCCGTCCGCCGCCTCGCCGATGACCTCCAGGTCATCGGCCGCCTGCAGCACCAGCCGGATGCCCATGCGGACGGTGGCATGGTCGTCGACGATCAGCACTTTCATTCTTCCTCCGTTGTTTCAGGGAATTCGACGTGCACCGCGAAATCCGCGTCGGTGCGCACCTCGACGTGCCCGCCCAGCGCGGCGACGCGGGTCTTGATGTTTTCCAGCCCGGTCCCGGCACCCGGGGACGAGCCGGCATCCTGCCCCAGCGGGTTGCGCGCGGTGATGGACAGGTTCCGATCTTGGATGACGCTCAGCTTCAGATCGGTGCCCGGGGCATGCTTGGCATGGTTGACCAGCAGCTCGGCGACCGTGCGGTGCGCGGCGGTGTGCACCGCGGGGGAGAAGCGCTGCGGATCCGCCACCCGGTACTCCCAGCGCATCGGGCTGCCGAACCTTGCCACCAGCTCGGGCAGGTCCTCGATCCGCGCCTGCAGCGCCGGCCCGCCGGAATGCAGCATCCGCACCATGTCGGCCATGTCTTCCAGGCCGGAGACCGATTCGTCGCGGATGCTCTGCAGCGGGGCGCGCACCGTTTCCGGCGCCGAGGGCAGCAGCGCGCCGGACAGCAGGGCGATCGAGGAAAACCTCGCCGACAGCACGTCATGCATTTCCCGCGCCAAGGCGGTGCGCTCTTCGACCCGCGAGAACTCGTGTTCCGCGACCAGCTGGTCCTCGCGGGCCGCCGCCGCGGACTGCACCGCCTGGACCCGCTGGGCCTCGGCGGTGGCCAGGTCCTTGGCGGTGCGTACATTCTGCGCCCAGAGCATCGGGGTGAACAGGATGAAGCCGGCTATGAACAGGCTCAGCACCACCTGTTGCGGATCACCGCTGCCCAGCCAGGCGGCGATGCCCAGCACGATGGCGGCCAGGCACAGCAGTGCGAAGGCCGCCGTCCGGAGCCTCGATGAGCCGAGCAGGAACAGGCCGAAGACGCACTCGAAGAGCAGGAAATACCCGCCGATGCTGCCCACCGCCAGCAGGGCGGCACCGCACAGCAGCATGATCAGCGTGCTGGCGAGCAGGAACCGGCGGCGCACCAGCACGGCGGCCAGGCCGATCATCAGCAGCACAATCCACTCGTAGCCGCCGATCGCGACCCATGGCGGGTTGGTCAGCCCGGACAGGTGCAGGATCACGGTCAGCACCAGATAGGTGCCGACGACCTCGGGCTCCTTGTCGCCGCTGCCCATCCGCCGAATGAAGTTCATGCTTCCAGCATCCCCGACGCCCTGCCCGCCGGGTATCCCCCTTAAGGAGGAGAAAGCGCAGACCACTGGCCGATACCGCATTGCGGCAAGGCACGGAAGAGTGGAAAGCATGGACATCATCACGAGCAATCCCGAACTCTCCCTGGTCATCCTGGCGCTGATCGACTCGACCAGCATCGGCACCCTGGTCATCCCGCTGTGGCTGCTGCTGCGCGGGCGCCGCGAGGCCATCGCCAAGGTGCTGGCCTACCTCATGGTCATCGCCGGCTTCTACTGGGTCATCGGGGTACTGCTGCGCAGCGGGCTGCTGCTCATCGACCCCAGCATCTTCGAGCACCGCTTCTTCCGGCTGGCGGGCATGGCGATTGGCGCGCTGATGATCATCTGGGCGCTGTCCTACCGCACCGACGCGCAGAAGGCGGCCAGTGCGCGGAAGAAAGCCGCGGCGCGCGTTGGCGCGGGGCACCAAGCCCACGCCCCAGAATCAACGGAGGCTATCGAGCAGGTGCCGCGGCGGCTGCGCGGACGCCTGGGCACCGCACTGGAAACCCGCACCGGGCTGGTGGTGCTGGCGCTGGTCGCCGGACTGCTGGAACTGCCCACCATGCTTCCCTACCTGGCGGCCGTCGGGGTGATGCAGTCTGCCGGCTGGGGCACCAGCGTGCAGCTGCTCGCGCTCATCGGCTACTGCCTGGTGATGATCGTGCCCGCCCTGGCGCTGGTTGGCGCGCGTGCGCTAGCCGGGCCGCGCATCGAAGCCTGGATGCAGAAGCTGGGCTCCAAGGCCGCGGTCTACGCCCAGGAAACCCTCGGCTGGGTGGTGGGCATCGCCGGCTACCTGCTGATTCGCGCGAGCCTTTCCGGGCAGGACCTGCAGAGCCTGTTCGGCTAGCCACGCTGTGGGCGAAAGGGCAGGGTTGAAATTGGCTAGAAGCGGGGTGATGGTGCGAGAATTGGAGGCATGGAACCTCTAGGCAGCAGCGCGAAGCAGGGCAAGAAAGTTACCCTCAACGCATCAACTCTGGCAATGGCCGTCATGGTCATCGTCCTTCTGGTGGCAGTGGTCTTCGCCGCCAACTCCAATGAGATCGTCGGCTGGTTTGTCGTGGTCATCTCCGCCGGTTGGCTGCTGCTGGCCGCATTCATGATGTTCGGCCTCAAGCGCGGCGCGGACAAGCTCAACAGCTCGCTGCGCGAAGCGACCGCGGCGGCCACCCCGCGCGCCCAGTCCGGCTCGGTGATCGTCGACGAATCCACCAGCCAGCGCGACATGAAGCTGGACCACTCCTTCAAGATCGTCCAGGTCCAAGCCCGGGTGATCGCCGAGCAGCGCGAGGCGAAGGGCGAGGACTACGAGGGCATGATCGACCGGGCGCTGGAGACGATCCAGATGACCGCGGCGAATGCGCGGGACATGATCAAGCCGGCCAAGCCGATGGACGGCGAAATCATCGACTAACCGATCCGGGCAACGCGCAAGCGTTGCCCTTTTTCGTTGCGCGTATTTCGGCGCAGGCCAGATCAGCGCGTAATAGGGCACATAGTTTTGTAAGGTGGAATGGTGATACCTACCAGTGTGGAAATTCTCAACAAGGACGCCGGCGCGCTGCGCGTCGCGTCGGTCAACGTCAACGGCATTCGCGCCGCCTACAAGCGCAATATGGCCGACTGGATTGCCGCCCGCGACGTGGACATCCTGTGCCTGCAGGAAGTGCGCGCACCGGACAAGATCCTGCGCGAGCTGATCGGCGAGGGTTGGCATATTCTGCACGCCGAAGCCAAGGACAAGGGCCGCGCCGGGGTCGCAGTGCTCTCGCGCACCGAGCCGGTCGCCGTGCGCGAGCACATCGGCGAGGACTACTTCGCCGAATCCGGCCGCTGGGTCGAAGCCGACTTCGACGTCAACGGCGAGATCTTCACCGTGGTCTCCGCCTACGTCCACTCCGGCGAGCTGGGCACGCAGAAGCAGGAGGACAAGTACCGCTTCCTGCAGCGCATGAACGTGCGCCTGGTCGAACTGAAGAACGAGAAGGACCACGTCCTGGTGGTGGGCGATCTGAACGTCGTGCACACCGAGAAGGACATCAAGAACTGGAAGCCGAACCACAATAAGCGCGCCGGCGTGATGGACGAGGAAATCGCCTACTTCGATGGCTTCTTCGGCCCGGAAATCGGCTACAAGGATGTGGCACGCGAACTGGCCGGCGACGTGCAGGGACCGTACACCTGGTGGTCCTTCCGCGGACAGGCCTTCGACAACGACGCAGGTTGGCGCATCGACTACCACATGGCCACTCCGGCGCTAGCCGCCAAGGCCATCAAGTCACATGTGGACCGTGCCTCGGCCTACGATTTGCGCTTCTCCGACCATGCACCGCTGGTCGTCGACTACCAGTTCTAAGGAAAACCATGGAAACAACCCGTCCCCGCGTACTTTCAGGAATGCAGCCATCGGCTGATTCGTTGCACCTTGGCAACTACTTGGGCGCACTGGTCAATTGGGTCAAGATCCAAGATGAGTACGAAGCATTCTTCTTCATCCCGGACATGCACGCGATTACCACGCCGCAGGACCCGGCTGAGGTAGCCAAGCGATCCCGCGTGACTGCCGCCCAGTATCTGGCAGCGGGCATCGACCTGGACAAGTCCACACTGTTCGTCCAGTCCCAGGTGCCCGAGCACGCGCAGCTGGCTTGGGTGCTGAACTGCATCACCGGCTTCGGCGAAGCTAGCCGCATGACCCAGTTCAAGGACAAGTCCTCCAAGGGCGGCGCGGACGCCGCCAGCGTCGGGCTGTTCACTTACCCGATCCTGATGGCTGCGGACATCCTGCTCTACCAGCCGCAGGGCGTGCCGGTGGGCGATGACCAGCGCCAGCATGTGGAGCTGGCCCGCGATCTGGCCAAGCGCTTCAACCACCGTTTCGGGCAGACCTTCACCGTGCCCGAGGCGTTCATCCCGAAGGAGGGCGCACGCATCTACGACCTGCAGAACCCGACCTCGAAGATGTCCAAATCCGCCGAGTCGCCGGCCGGCCTGATCAACGTGCTCGACGAGCCGAAGCTGATCGCCAAGCGCATCAAGTCCGCGGTGACCGATGCCGGCTCCGTGGTGGCCTACGACAAGGCCGAGAAGCCAGGGGTCTCCAACCTGCTGGACATCCTGGCCGCCGTGACCGGCAAGCATGTGCCCCAGCTGGTCGAAGAGTTCGAGGGCAAGATGTACGGCCACCTGAAGGTGGCTGTCGCCGACGCCGTCGTGGAGCGCCTGGCCCCGATCCGCACCCGCACCCTGGAGCTGCTGGATGACCCGGCGGAGCTGGACCGGTTGCTGCTGGCCGGTGCCGCCAAGGCCCGCGAAGTCGCTTCCAAGACTGTCTCCGATGTCTACCAGAAGGTCGGCTTCCTGCCGCCGCTGGGAATCTAGCTGAAACCATGGTCTTCGAGTACACCCTGGGCGTAGTGATCCCGGTGCCGCAGCCGCACCGGGAGACGCTGCGCGCGTGGCGCCAGGAATACGGGGGAGAGGCCACCGCGCCGATCGCCCCGCATATCACCCTGGTGTCCGGGTCCTACCTGAATTCCTGGGAGAAGGCGGCCGCGCAGGTGCGCCGGGTGGCCGCCGCGGTAAAGCCCTTCGGCATCGAGCTGGGTGCGGCGCAGACCTTCCGGCCGGCCAGCGACGTCGTGTTCCTGCCGCTGGATACTGGCGCGGACGAGTGCTGGGTGCTGCACCGGGCGCTGCTGGGCGACGCGCTGAGGCACGAATCGGCCTTCGCCTACCATCCGCACCTGACCATCGCGCAGAACGTGCCGGCGGAGCAATTGGACGCCGCGCAGGCAGCGCTGGCCGGGACGCGGCTGTCCTTCACCGCCGATCGCATCCAGCTGTTCGATACCCGTGGCGGGGAGTGGAACTTCAGCGAGGACATCGCACTCGGTTCCTAGCGGATCCCGAGCATGAAAAAACGCCAGCCATGCGGCTGGCGTTTTTCGTGCGCGCTATTTGGCGCGCACGTTCGCTTCGATCTTCGCTCCGGTGTCCGCATCGATGTTCTTCCAGTACTCGATCGCGTTGGACAGCACTGGTTCGATGACCCCGTCCAGCGCCCCGGTGACGGTTTCGACCAGCTCTGCGCGCTGGGCATCGTCCATCACCTCGCGGACCAGGATGCCGGGCTGGACGAAGTCCCCGTCGTCCTTGCGCAGCGTGTAGGCCTCGCGGACCAGCTCGCCGTCGGACTCGAAGGAATTCTCCGCCAGCCCGGTTTCATCGCTCCACGAGTCCCCGAAGGAGTTCGGCGCGTAGACGCTGCGATCGCCGGTGTGCTCGTAGGTCATGTTGCCCTCGAAGTTGTACGAGTGCACCGGGCACTTGGGCTTGTTCACCGGCAGCTGCTGGAAGTTGGTGCCGATGCGGTAGCGCTGGGCGTCCGCATAGGCGAAATTGCGGCCCAGCAGCATCTTGTCCGGGCTCATCCCCATGCCCGGAACCATGTTCCCCGGCGAGAAGGCCGCCTGCTCGATCTGCGCGAAGAAGTTCTCCGGGTTCCTATTCAGCGTCAGGGTGCCGACCTTGATCCGCGGATAGTCCTTCTTGGACCAGACCTTGGTCAGATCGAAGGGATTGAACCGGTAGGTCTTCGCCTCCTCGTAGGGCATGACCTGCACGTACAGGTCCCACTGCGGGAAGTTGCCGGCCTTGATCGCCTCGAACAAATCGCGGCGGTGGAAGTCGGCGTCGGCCCCGGCCAGCTCCTCGGCCTGCGCGCCGCGCATGGTCTCGAACTTCTCGGACTGCTTGTTCAAGAAGTGGTACTTCACCCAGAATTTCTCGCCGGCCGCGTTGACCCACATGTAGGTGTGCGAGCCGTAGCCGTTCATCTCGCGCCAGGTCTTGGGCAGGCCGCGCTGGCCCATGATGTAGGTGACCTGGTGGGCGGATTCGGGGTTCTGCGTCCAGAAGTCCCACTGCATGGTGCCGTCGCGCAGCCCGGAATCGGGCAGCCGCTTCTGCGAGCGGATGAAGTGCGGGAACTTCATCGGGTCGCGCACGAAGAACACCGGGGTGTTGTTGCCGACCAGGTCGAAATTGCCTTCGGTGGTGTAGAACTTCAGCGCGAAGCCGCGCACATCGCGCCAGGTGTCGGGGGCGCCGAGCTCGCCGGCTACGGTGGAGAAGCGCAACAGCGTTTCGGTTTTCACCCCGGGTTGGAACAGGGCGGCCTTGGTGTATGCCGAGACGTCCTCGGTGGTTTCGAATTCGCCGAAAGCGCCGGCCCCCTTGGCGTGCGGGCGGCGTTCGGGCACGTTCATCCGGTTGAAATGCTGCAGGGTCTCGATCAGGTGGTGGTCGTGCAGCACGATCGGGCCGTTGGGGCCCACGGTCAGCGAGTTGCGGTCGCTGGCTGCCGGGATTCCTGCCTGGGTTGTCGATGTTGGTTCACTGGCCATGTTTGCTCCTCAGCTCTGTGGTGCATTGGGAAAAGGGCGAGTACTGCCCATCATGCCACGCGAGGCGGAGGAGTTGAAGAGATGCAAAAAGGCCCGAACCATCAATGGTTCGGGCCTCTTGGCGCGTCCTTAGACGGTGCGCGCCAGAATTGCCTGCTTGACCTCGGCGATAGCCTTGGTCACCTGGATGCCGCGTGGGCATGCTTCGGTGCAGTTGAAGGTGGTGCGGCAGCGCCACACGCCTTCCTTGTCGTTCAGGATCTCCAAGCGCATGTCGCCTGCATCATCGCGCGAGTCGAAGATGAAGCGGTGGGCGTTGACGATCGCGGCCGGGCCGAAGTACTGGCCATCGGTCCAGAACACCGGGCAGGAGCTGGTGCACGCAGCGCACAGGATGCACTTGGTGGTGTCGTCGAAGATCTCGCGATCCTCGGCGGACTGGTAGCGTTCCTTGGTTGGCTCGTGGCCCTTGGAGATCAGGAATGGCATGATCTCGCGGTAGGACTGGAAGAACGGTTCCATGTCGACGATGAGGTCCTTTTCAAGAGGCAGGCCCTTGATGGCTTCAACGGTGATCGGCTTGGAGGTGTCCAGGTCCTTGAGCAGGGTCTTGCAGGCCAGGCGGTTGCGGCCGTTGATGCGCATGGCATCGGAACCGCACACGCCGTGGGCGCAGGAACGGCGGAAGGACAGGGTGCCGTCGTGGTCCCACTTGACCTTGTGCAGGGCGTCCAGCACGCGGTCGGTGCCGTACATGGTCAGCTTGAAATCTTCCCAGTATGCGTCCGCGGTAGCCTCTGGCAGGTAGCGGCGAACGCGCAGGGTGATGTCGAAGCTTGGAACTTCTCCGCCGCCGCCGACGCCTGGCTTCAGCTCGATCTTTGACGGTGGTTCTGGCAGTTCGGTGCTCATTAGTACTTACGCTCCATTGGCTGGTAACGGGTAAAGACCACTGGCTTGGTCTCCATGCGGATGCCCTTGATGTCCTCGGTGACGGCATCTGCGTCGCGGTAGGACATCGAGTGCTTCATGAAGTTCTCATCGTCGCGGTCTGGGTAGTCCTCGCGGTAGTGGCCGCCGCGGGATTCCTTGCGGTGCAATGCGGCAACGGTGATGACCTCGGCCAAGTCGAGCAGGAAGCCCAGCTCGACGGCTTCGAGCAGATCCAGGTTGAAGCGCTTGCCCTTGTCCTGGATGCTGATGTTCTTGTAGCGGCGGCGCAGATCCTCGATCACGTCGCGCGCTTCCTTCAGCGAACGCTCGTCGCGGAACACCTGGACGTTGGCGTCCATGGTCTCCTGCAGGATCGAGCGCAGCTCGGCGACACGCTCGGTGCCGGTGCCGTTCAGCACGCCTTCGAGCTGTGCGGTGACGAATGCTTCCGGGTTCTGAGGCAGCTCGACGAAGTCGGCGGTCTTGGAATACTCGGCAGCTGCCACGCCGGCGCGCTTGCCGAACACGTTGATGTCCAGCAGCGAGTTGGTGCCCAGACGGTTGGAACCGTGCACCGAAACGCAGGCGACTTCGCCGGCGGCGAACAGGCCAGGAATGACGGTGTCATTGTCCTGCAGCACTTCGGTGTTGATGTTGGTCGGCACGCCGCCCATGGCGTAGTGCGCGGTCGGGTAGACCGGAACCGGATCGGTGAATGGCTCCACGCCCAGGTAGGTGCGGGCGAATTCGGTGATGTCCGGCAGCTTGGATTCGATGTGCTCTGGTTCCAGGTGGGTCAAATCCAGCAGCACGTAGTCCTTGTTCGGACCGCAGCCGCGGCCCTCGCGCACTTCGTTGGCCATGGCGCGGGCGACGATGTCGCGTGGGGCCAGGTCCTTGATGGTCGGTGCGTAGCGCTCCATGAAGCGTTCGCCATCCGAGTTGCGCAGGATCGCGCCTTCGCCGCGGGCGCCCTCGGTGAGCAGGATGCCCAGGCCCGCCAGGCCCGTTGGGTGGAACTGGAAGAACTCCATGTCCTCCAGCGGCAGGCCCGCACGGAAGGCGATGCCCATGCCGTCACCGGTCAGGGTGTGCGCGTTCGAGGTGGTCTTGAAGACCTTGCCGGCGCCGCCCGAGGCGAAGATGACCGACTTGGCCTGGAAGACGTGCAGTTCGCCGGTAGCCAGGTCGTAGGAGACGACGCCGGCAACGCGCTTCTGCTTGTAGGCGGTGCCGTCCTCGCGGTAGGCGTCCTCCTCGACCAGCAGCAGGTCGAGCACGTAGTACTCGTTGTAGAACTCGACGTTGTGCTTGACGCAGTTTTGGTACAGGGTCTGCAGGATCATGTGGCCGGTGCGGTCAGCTGCGTAGCAGGCGCGGCGCACGGCGGCCTTGCCGTGGTCGCGGGTGTGTCCGCCGAAGCGGCGCTGGTCGATCTTGCCCTCTGGGGTGCGGTTGAATGGCAGGCCCATCTTCTCCAGGTCCAGCACGGCGTCGATAGCTTCCTTGGCCATGACCTCGGCTGCGTCCTGGTCAACCAGGTAGTCGCCACCCTTGATGGTGTCGAAGGTGTGCCACTCCCAGTTGTCTTCCTCGACGTTGGCAAGTGCTGCGCACATGCCTCCCTGGGCCGCACCGGTGTGCGAGCGGGTTGGGTAAAGCTTGGTTAGCACTGCGGTGCGTGCGCGCTGACCGGATTCGATCGCTGCACGCATGCCTGCACCACCGGCACCGACGATGACTACGTCGTACTTATGTACCTGCATTCTTGATGCTCTCTTTTCTAAAAATCTTTGTGGCTATTGGCTGGAACTAGGGGAGTTCCACTTAGCACTGCGGCAGCGTGCTGCCGGTGACGCATGGATCGAAGGTGAAGATCACCAGGGAGCCAAGCACGATGATGAAGATCGTTGCGACGTACAGGATTCCCTTGAGCCATGCACGGGTTGCGTGCTTCTCTGCGTAGTCGTTGATGATGGTGCGCACGCCGTTGGTGCCGTGCAGCATGGCCAGCCACAGCATGGCCAGGTCCCAGAACTGCCATAGCGGCGAGGCCCACTTGCCGGCGACGAAGCCGAAGCCGATGCCGGAGATGCCTTCGCCGACCATCAGGTTGGAGAACAGGTGGCCGAAGATCAGGATGATCAGCACGACGCCGGACAGGCGCATGAACAGCCATGCCAGCATCTCGAAGCTGCCGCGGGACTTCGGTCCGCGCTTGTACTTTGGATCAATGCGCTGGCTGCGCGGAGCAGGAATAGAAACGCTCATGGCTTAGTGGCTCCCAAATGCGATCGACAGGTGACGGATAGCGAAGCCTGCGAAGACGATGGCCCAGAGGACCAGAACGCCCCAGAGCATCTGGCGCTGGTACTTGGTGCCCTGCTTCCAGAAGTCGACCAGGATCAAGCGCAGGCCGTTGAATGCGTGGAAGAGGATTGCTGCAACCAGACCGGTTTCACCAAGTGCCATCCACGGAGTCTGGTAGGTGCTAATGATTGCGTCGTATGCGCCGGCATCGACACGGACCATTGCCGTATCGAGCACGTGCACCAGCAGATAGAGAAAAATAACGACACCGGTGACTCGGTGTCCCACCCAGGACCACATGCCTTCATGGCCGCGGTATAGGGTGCCTGACGAAGTCTTCGACACTGAACTAAACCTCCAAGGCTCGCAACGGCGCATGTGTATATTGCACACAATGAGATTTGACGCACTTGTGCGAGCGTTCCTTGTGCGAGTCTAAACCACTTAGCCAGCTCCGATCTATTTCGTGTCTTGTTCCTGTGAGCATGTTCACCGAAAAGGGGTAATTATGCGCTAAAAGGCCGATATTCCGCCCGTAATACCTCATGGGAGGGTTTCGTATTTAATTTCTTGCACAGGTTTCAATGGACGGGATTATCCACCGAATGAATTAGTCTGGAATGCGTGAATGCAGACCTATTAGCCCGATTCCACGGCGTGATCCCCGCCGGCGGTGTCGGCACCCGATTGTGGCCGCTGTCAAGGGCCTCCGCTCCGAAGTTTTTGCACGATCTGACCGGATCCGGTTCCACGCTGATCCGCGCCACCTATGACCGCCTGGTCCCGCTGGCCGGCGAACGCATCATGGTGGTCACTGGGCGTGCGCACCGCGGAGCTGTCGTCTCCCAGCTGCCCGAGCTCTGCGACGAGGACCTGGTCCTCGAGCCGGAGCCGCGCGACTCGGCCGCCGCCATCGGCCTGGCCGCCGCCATCCTGTACCGCCGCGACCCGAGCATCATCATGGGCTCCTTCGCCGCGGACCAGGTCATCGAGCCGGTCGAGGTGTTCCAGGCAGCGCTGAGCGAAGCGATCCACACCGCCGCCACCGGCAAGATCGTGACCATCGGCATCCACCCGACGCACCCGTCCACCGGCTTCGGCTACATCCAGACCGGCGAGCCGCTGCAGGTGCCCAATGCGCCCTCGGCGCGCGGGGTGGTGCAGTTCGTGGAGAAGCCCGATGAGGACACCGCCCGCAAGTACCTGGCCTCCGGCGGGTTCCTGTGGAATGCCGGGATGTTCGTCGCGCCGGTGAGCCTGATGCTCGAGCACCTGGAAGCCAACGAGCCGGCTCTGCATGCCGGGCTGATGAAGATCGCCGATGCGTGGGAGACCGGGCAGCGCGAAGAAGTGATGCGCGAGGTCTGGGCCGATCTGCCCAAGACCGCCATCGACTATGCGGTGGCCGAGCCGGCCGCCGCGGCCGGGGACGTCGCGGTGATCCCTGGCGTGTTCAACTGGGATGACGTGGGCGATTTCGCCGCGATCGGCCGGCTGAACAAGGCCAGTGCCGATCAGGGCATCATCAACCTGGGCGGCGACGAGGTGCGCGTGTACGCGGACAGCGCGACCGGCGTCGTCTATTCGGACCGCCCGCGCGTGGTGGCGCTGGTGGGCATCGAGGACGTGGTCGTGGTGGATACCGCCGACGCGTTGCTGGTGACCACCAAGGAGCATGCGCAGAAGGTCAAGCAGACCGTGGAGCAGCTCAAGGCCGACGGCGCCACCGAGGTGCTCTAGCTGTAGTTCCCCGTGAGGTTGTGAACACGATCTGACGGAGTAAGACCACCGATCCCGGTATGGGGTCGATGATAATTATAGTGATGAAGCCAGGCGCCGTAGGCTGCGGCCCTGGCTTCTTCGCTGTCATAAGCCCTCACGTACGCCCATTCCTGCGACAACGTCCGGTTGAACCGTTCGACTTTCCCATTGGTCTGAGGCCGATACGGTCGGGTGCGCCGGTGCTTCACGCCCGGCCCCAACGCCTGGGCGAACACCTTGGAACGGTAGCAGGAACCGTTATCGGTCATCACCGCGGTGACGACAATGCCAGCCGCGGCGAAGAATCCACGGGCTCGCTGCCAGAACCCGGCTGCGGTTTCCTTCTTCTCGTCGTTGAGGATTTCGGAATAGGCCAGCCGCGAATGGTCGTCGACCGCGTGATGCAGGAAAAGATAGCCCCGTGACCCCTTGGCGCCCTGGCGTGCCGCACGGTCCCGCGCGGCACCGGCCTGGCGGTCTTGGGCTGAACCGCGACCATGCGCGCGCCAGCCTCCGCCCTTTGGGATGCGGCCCAGTTTCTTGATGTCCACATGCACCAGCTCGCCCGGTGCCTGCTTCTCGTAGCGCACAGGGCGGGGCTTGCGTACCGGCAGCCCGGTGGTTTGGTCCAGATGCGCCAGTTTGGGCATCCGGTAGCGGTCCAGGACGCGTCCGACGGTGCTACGGGGAATGCCGAGGTGGTAGCTGATCCGGTGTGGTCCCCATTGCCGGTTGAAGCGTAGGGCGATGATGCGGCGTTCGTTCTTGCGGCACAGTCGTGTCGGAGAGCAACTAGGGCGTGAGGAGCGGTCGTCGAGGGATTCGTTGGCATGGTATCTCGTTGCCCATTTTTTTGGCTGTTGCGGGCGAGACCTGGAATCGTTCGGCGGCGCGGCGGATGGGCCAGTGCTCATCGATGATCAAGGACGCTAGGCGTCGTCTTCCTTCGGGCGTCAGTGGTGCGTTAGCGTGGGACATGAAGACCTCCGTGCACGATGGTGAGTGTGGTAACCCACATCCTGCCGGAGGTCTTCTTCATTCGCTAGTGTTCACAACGTCCCGGGGAACTACATCTAGCGCAGCTTCGCCCCTGCTGGGGGAGCACAGGATGTTACTGCCCGGTATTTTCTGGGACTTCCTTTGACCTGCGCAGATATGGCATTCTAGGTGGGGTTTTGTCCTGCGGTGCTTTGGCGCCCTTGCCGGGCATTGATAGGTTGGTAGCCATGACTACGGCCAAGATCAGTTCCGAACCGTCCGAATCCGCAAAGCCCGCGCCGCCGGGCTCGCTGCCGCAGCCGGGCAAGACCCGGGTCAACAAGGCAGTCTTCTACGGCTCTGCGCTGCTGGTGCTGGCCATCGCCCTGTGGGCCATTATCGACCGCGATTCCGCCAACCTGGCCATCAGCGCCGCCGTAACCTGGATTGGCCGGAACTTCGGCTGGTACTACACCCTGGTGGTCGTCGCGGTGCTCGTCTTCGTGATCGGCGTCGCGATCTCGAAGGTGGGCAAAACCCGGCTGGGCCCGGATCATTCGCGCCCGTCCTTCAACATCTTCACCTGGGCGGCAATGCTCTTCGCCGCCGGCATCGGCATTGACCTGATGTTCTTCTCGGTGGCCGAGCCGGTCACCCAATACCTGGCTCCGCCGGCCATGGAGGGATCCACCGTCGAGGCGGCTCGCCAGGCGCTGGTGTGGACGCTGTTCCACTACGGCCTGCTCGGCTGGGGCTTGTATGCGCTGGTGGGACTGGCCCTGGGCTACTTCGCCTACCGCCACAATCTGCCGCTGTCCATCCGCTCGGCGCTCTACCCGATCCTGGGCAAGCGCACCGAAGGCTGGGTGGGGCACAGCGTGGACATCGCCGCGATGCTCGGCACGATCTTCGGCATCGCCACCTCGCTGGGCATCGGCGTCGCGCAACTGAACTACGGGCTGAACTATATGTTCGGCATTCCCGAAAACCGCTCCTGGCAGATCATCCTGATCGTCGCCGCCGTGGTGATGGCGACCATCTCGGTGCTCACCGGTGTGGAAAAGGGCATCCGCCGGCTCTCCGAGATCAACGTGCTGCTGTGCGTTGCGCTGATGCTCTTCGTGCTGATTGCCGGCTCCACCGCCTACCTGTTCGACGGCATCGTGAACAACATCGGCGACAGCCTGTCGATGTTCCCTTCGATGGCGCTGGACACCTTCGCCTACGACCGCCCCGATGAGTGGCTCAACGGCTGGACACTGTTCTTCTGGGCCTGGTGGATCGCCTGGGCGCCGTTTGTCGGCTTGTTCCTGGCCCGCATTTCCCGTGGACGCACCATCCGCCAGTTTGTCACCGGCGTGCTGGTGGTGCCTTTCGCTTTCATCCTGCTGTGGATCTCGATCTTCGGCAACAGCGCGTTGGCGATCGTCCGCTCGGGCAATCAAGCCTTTGGCGAGGTCGCGATGAACACCCCGGAACGGGCCTTCTACTCGCTGCTGGACCAGATGCCCGGCGCACCGATCACCGCGGCGATCGCCACCTTCACCGGATTGCTGTTCTACGTGACCAGCGCCGACTCCGGTGCCCTGGTGATGGCCAACTTCACCTCGCACCTGAAGGATCCGCAGTCCGACGGCTCCAAGCCGGTGCGATTGTTCTGGTCGCTGGCCACCGGCTTGCTGACCTTGGGCATGCTCTTCGTCGATGGGATCTCCACCCTGCAGGGCGCCACGGTCATCATGGGCCTGCCCTTCTCCTTCGTGCTGCTGCTGATCATGCTGGGGCTGTTCAAATCCCTGCGCATGGAATCGGCGCTGGCCGATCGCTACCGCAACAACATGCACAAGGTGCTCACCAGCCGGATGGGATCGGGCGCCGAGAAGCGCAATTGGAAGCAGCGGCTGTCCCGGGCCATGTCCTATCCCGGGCACCGCTCGGCCAAGCGCTACCTGGGGCAGGTCGCATTGCCGGCCCTGCAGGAAGTCAGCGAGGAATTCACCGCCCGCGGCGCCACGGTGGCGCTGGATATCGAGCAAGTGGCCAACCTAGAGCTGAACTCGTTGGACCTGGTGGTGGAAAACGGCGCCGAACGGCCCTTCAAGTACCAGATCTATCCGGTGCAGCTGCCGGTGCCCACCTACGCCCGCGTCTCGGCCGGCACCGATGTGTACTACCGCCTGGAGGTCTTCTCCCAGGAAGGCAGCCACGGCTACGACCTGATGGGGCTCACCAAGGAACAGCTGATCTGCGATGTGCTGGACCAGTATGAAGCCCACCTTGAATTCCTGGAAGCGCAAACCGAATCGGCGGCTCCCAGCCAGATTAATTCCGACGGCGCGTCCAAAACCGACTGGGAATCAGATTTCGAAACAACCCTGAAAGAGGAAGCATGAGTTCTCCGAGCAACCAGAATCCGCTCCTGCACCATGGCGCGACGCTGTTCATCGACGGCGCTTTCACACCCGCGGCCAGCGGCGAAACCCGCACCATCAACTGCCCGGCCAATGGGGAAGCGGTGGCCACCGTTTCCGAGGCAGGGGAAGTCGATTCGATCAAGGCCATTGAAGCTGCCCGCCGCTCGTTCGATTCGGGCATCTGGTCCAGCGTGCCGGCCGCGCAGCGAGGGGACTTCCTGCTGAAAGCCGCCGAGCAGCTGGTGGCGCGCAAGGCTGAATTCGCGCTGGCCGAAACCCTGGACACCGGCAAACGCCTGGTCGAATCCGAGCTGGACATGGACGACATCATCGCCTGCTTCCGCTACTTCGGAAAGCTGGCTGGACAGGAAGCCGGCCGCGTAGTCGATGCCAACGACCCGAATGTCATCTCGCGGATCGACTACGAGCCGGTGGGCGTGGCCGCCATGATCACCCCGTGGAACTACCCATTGCTGCAGGCGGCATGGAAGATCGCTCCGGCTTTGGCCGCGGGCTGCTCCTTCGTGCTCAAGCCGGCCGAATTGACCCCGTCCACCGCGATCTTGATGATGGAGGTCCTCAAGGACCTTGGGCTGCCAGCTGGCGTGGCCAACCTGGTCACCGGCGCCGGCGCGCAGGCTGGCGCGGTGCTCTCGGAGCACAAGGACGTGGATCTAGTCTCCTTTACCGGTGGCCTGGTCACCGGGCGCAAGGTCGCCGCCGCTGCCGCTGGCACGGTGAAGAAGGTGGCCTTGGAGCTGGGCGGCAAGAACCCGAATGTGGTCTTCGCCGATGCGGACTTCGACGCTGCGCTGGATAATGCCCTCAATGGGGCGTTCGTGCACTCCGGGCAGGTCTGCTCCGCCGGCGCGCGCCTGGTCATCCACGAATCGATCGCCGAGAAGTTCGTCGACGAGCTGGTGCGCCGCGCGCAGCAGATTACCCTGGGCGGGCCCTTCGACCAGAAGGCGGAGACCGGCGCGCTGATCTCGGCAGCCCATCTGGAAAAGGTAGACGCCTATGTGCAGGCCGGCATCGCCGAGGGCGCGCGGGTGCGCTGCGGCGGACGCCGGGCCACCGAACAGGACGGCGCCGGCCTGGGCTCCGGCCATTTCTACCTGCCAACGGTCATCGACCAGGTCACCGGTTCGATGTCGGTGGCCCAGGACGAGGCCTTTGGCCCGACCATCACCGTGGAGACCTTCTCAACCGAGGATCAGGCGGTGGCCATCGCCAATGACACCATCTACGGCCTGGCTGGGGCTGTCTGGTCGCAGGATGCTGGAAAGGCCGCGCGCGTGGCCAAGCGCCTGCGCCACGGCACCATCTGGATCAACGACTACCACCCCTACCTGCCGCAGGCTGAATGGGGCGGCTTCGGCCAGTCCGGGGTGGGCCGCGAACTGGGCCCGACCGGCCTGGGCGAATACCAGGAAGCCAAGCACGTCTACCAGAATCTGAACCCGCAGGTTACCGGTTGGTTCGCACAGAAGCAAAGCTGAACGAGAAAGGGCATAGCGTGAGCATGCATAAGAAGGATTTCGACTACATCGTTATCGGCGGCGGCTCCGCCGGCGCGGCGGTAGCCTCCCGGCTGAGCGAAGACCCCTCGGTGACGGTGGCGCTGGTGGAAGCCGGTCCCGATGACCGCGGCTATGATGAGGTCCTGCAGCTTGACCGCTGGATGGAACTGCTCGAATCCGGCCTTGACTGGGACTACCCGATCGAGGAGCAGGAGAATGGCAACTCGTTCATGCGCCATGCGCGGGCCAAGGTGATGGGCGGGTGCTCCAGCCACAACTCCTGCATCGCTTTCTGGGCGCCGCGCGAGGACATCGACGAATGGGAGTCCAAGTTCGGTGCCACCGGCTGGAACTCGCAGATGGCTTACCGCCTGTACAAGAAGCTGGAAACCAATGAGGATGCCGGCCCGCAGGCGCCACACCATGGCGATTCGGGTCCGGTGAAGCTGATGAATGTGCCGGCCAATGACCCTTGCGGCGTGGCGATCCTGGATGCCGCCGAACAAGCTGGCATCCCGCGCGCGAAGTTCAACAATGACCAGACCGTGGTCAACGGTGCGAACTTCTTCCAGATCAACCGCCTGCCAGATGGCACACGCTCCTCCTCCTCGGTGTCTTACATCCACCCGATTACCGGCCGGGAGAACTTCTTCCTGCTCACCGGGCTGCAGGCGCGCAAGCTGAATTTCGACGCGTCCAAGCGCTGCACTGGCGTCGACGTGGTGGACGGAGCCTTCGGGCGCACCTCGACCCTGAACGCGGCCCGCGAGGTCGTGGTCTCGGCCGGCGCCATCGATTCGCCCAAGCTGCTGATGCTTTCGGGTATCGGCCCGGCCGAGCACCTGGAGGAGGTCGGCGTTCAGGTGCTGGTCGACTCCCCGGGCGTGGGCGAGCACCTGCAGGACCACCCGGAGGGCGTGATCCAGTGGGAAGCGAAGAAGCCCATGGTCGAATCCTCCACCCAGTGGTGGGAGATCGGCATCTTTACCCCGACCCGCGAAGGCCTGGACCGCCCGGATCTGATGATGCACTACGGGCAGGTGCCTTTCGACATGCACACCCTGCGCCAGGGCTACCCCACCGGGGAGAATACCTTCTGCCTGACCCCGAATGTCACCCATGCGAAGTCGCGCGGCACCGTGCGCTTGCGCAGCTGCGACTTCCGGGACAAGCCGAAGGTCGATCCGCGCTACTTCACCGACCCTGAAGGCCATGACGCGAGGGTGATGACTTTCGGCATCCGCAAGGCACGCGAGATCGTCGCCCAGTCCCCAATGGCTGATTGGGCCGGCGAGGAGCAGTTCCCGGGCAAGGATGTGCAAACCGATGACCAGATCTTCGACTACCTGCGTCGCACCCACAACACCGTCTACCATCCAGCCGGTTCGGTTCGCATGGGCGCCGAAGATGATGCGATGAGTCCGCTGGATCCGCAGCTGCGGGTCAAGGGCGTGAGCGGCCTGCGGGTGGCTGATGCGTCGGTGATGCCGGAGCTGGTGACGGTTAATCCGAACATCACGGTGATGATGATCGGCGAGCGTTGCGCCGAGCTGATCCAGCAGGACTAGAGCCCTGTCGCAGGGCGGCGGCGGGCACCGGAGAACCGGGGCCCGCCGCCGTTCTGCTTCATGCGACTGTTGCGCGGTGCGCGTGAACATTACGCAAAACTGTCATTTCCGCCGCCGTGCCGAGTATCGTCAAAAGGTGTCCACCGTGAATGAAAATGGCAATTTGGCTTCCGTCAGCGGCTTCACCGAGCCGCTCACCGACCAGCTGATCGGCTTCCGCCGCGAGCTGCATCGCAACCCGGAGCTCTCTTTTGCGGAGCACCAGACTACCGAGCGGATCCTCGAGGCATTGCGCGCCGCCGGCCTGTCGCCGCAGAAGATGGCCGACACCGGCGCCTTCGTGGACATCGGCGAAGGCCCCATCCGCATTGCGCTCCGCGCTGATATCGACGCGCTGCCAGTGGTGGAGGAAACCGGTCTGGAGTACGCCTCGATGACCGAGGGCGTGGCGCACGCCTGCGGCCACGACATCCACACCACCGTGATGCTCGGCGTGGCGCTGGCGCTGGGTAGGGTCCATGCCGCCGGCCAGCTCGACGGACGCGTGCGGGTGATCTTCCAGCCTGCCGAGGAGAAGCTTCCCGGCGGGGCGCTGTCGGTGATCGGGCAGGGCCTGCTCGATGGCGTGCCGCGGATCCTCGCGCTGCACTGCGACCCGCGGATCGACGCCGGGCATATCGGCACCCGCATCGGCGCGATCACCTCGGCCAGCGACACCATCCGCATCGAGGTCAATGGCCGCGGCGGGCACACCTCGCGACCGCACCTGACCGAGGACATCGTCTTCGCCATTAGCCAGATCGCCACCCAGGTGCCAGCCGTGCTCGGCCGGAAGGTCGACGTGCGCTCGGCGGTTTCGGTGGTCTGGGGGCAGATCCACGCAGGCAGCGTGCCCAACGCGATTCCCGCCACCGGCTACCTGGCCGGCACCATGCGCTGCCTGGATGGGGATGTCTGGTACGAGGCCGGCGAGCTGCTGGATGCGGCGGTGCGCCAGATCGCCGCACCCTACGGCGTGGAGATCAAGCTGCAGCACACCCGCGGGGTGCCGCCGGTGGTCAACGCCCCCGCAGAGACCTCATTGATCGAGGATGCCGCGCGCCGCGAGTACGGCGCCGACGCGATCGAGCTGACCCCGCAATCCATGGGCGGGGAGGACTTCGCCTGGATGACGCAGAAGGTTTCCGGCGCGATGCTGCGGCTGGGAACCCGCACCCCGGGTGGCAAGACCTACGACCTGCACCGCGGGGACTACATCCCGGACGAATCGTGCATCGGCGTCGGAGTGCGCATCATGGTGGCTGCCGCCCTGCAGGCCGTGCATGAGGCGAACGCCAAATAAGGCGTTGGCCACAGTAAACCCAAAAATTTTTAACAATTCTTTGACACCTTAACAATTCGGTCAGTGACTTGGGAATTGACGTTAAGCGCTTGCCGTTTTGCGGCCTGCAAGTTATCTGTTTGTAATCTTTCTCGTCTTTACCTGTGACGTATCTCCGATAGGCTATGGAAACGATGGGAATGCTATGACTTTTGGTGTGCTCGCGTAAGGCCTAGGCAATGGAGCCTTGCACGAGGGTCAGGTGTCTTGCCTCCCGCATTATCTCGCAAGATTCTTTGGAGGAACAGATGCGCTTCGTATCGCGCAAGACCGGTGTGGCGGCAGCCATGCTCGGCATCTCGGCATTAGCTTTGAGCGCCTGCGGCGCTGCACCGGAAGAGAGCAGCTCGGCTGGCCAGTACCCGGACTACGTCGGCTGCATTGTGTCCGACTCCGGCGGATTCGACGACCAGTCCTTCAACGAATCTTCCTTCCGCGGCCTGAAGAACGCCGAGAAGGACCTGGGTATCCAGACCAAGGACGCGGAATCCAAGTCCAACGCGGACTTCGCGACCAACCTCAACGGCATGGTCAACGCAGGCTGCGACCTGACCGTCACCATCGGCTTCCTGCTGGGCGATGCCACCGCCGAGGCCGCCGCTGCCAACCCGGACAAGAACTTCGCGATCGTCGACTTCCAGTACGAGAAGCCGATCGAGAACGTCAAGCCGATCATCTACGACACGGCCCAGGCTGCCTACCTTGCAGGCTACGCCGCAGCTGCCGCCTCGAAGACCGGCACCGTTGCCACCTTCGGCGGCATCAAGATCCCTACCGTGACCATCTTCATGGACGGCTTCGCCGACGGCGTTGACAAGTACAACGAGGACAAGGGCAAGGACGTCAAGCTGCTGGGCTGGAACAAGGACAAGCAGGACGGCACCTTCTCCGGCGACTTCGAGAAGCAGGACAAGGGCAAGCAGATCACCAAGAACTTCATCGCTTCCGGCGCTGACGTGGTCATGCCTGTTGCCGGCCCAGTGGGCAAGGGCGCTGGCGCTGCCGTGGTCGAGGCCAACAACAGCGGCAAGGACGCCAAGCTCGTCTGGGTCGACTCCGACGGCTTCCTGACCGCTCCCGACTACAAGGACGTCATGCTGACCTCGGTGGTCAAGACCATGGACGCCGCAGTCGAGGATGTCATCCGCACCGACGCCGAGGACAACTTCGATTCGACCCCGTACGTCGGCACCCTGGAGAACGGGGGCGTTGCACTGGCACCGTTCCACAACTTCGACGAAGAGATCGGCGAGGACACCAAGAAGGAGATCGAGGCGCTGAAGCAGCAGATCATCTCCGGTGAGCTGAAGATCGAATCGGCCTCCAGCCCGGAGTAGGACTAGGCTAATCAGCCATGGAGCGCGTCACCGCTCGCCGCAGCACAGCGGTGGGCAGGTGACGCGCTTTATGCCTGCCTAAGGGCCAAAACAACTTGCAAGCAAGAACTTCGCCAAACGAACAATGAAGATGGTGGAATCGTGAAACTCGAACTACGAGGAATCTCGAAAGCCTTCGGTTCTTTCTACGCCAACAAAGATATCGACCTGACGGTCGACGACGCCCAGATTCACTGTCTGCTTGGCGAAAACGGTGCTGGAAAGTCCACGCTTATGAACGTGCTCTACGGCCTGTACCAGCCGACCGAGGGCCAGATTTTGCTGGACGGGAAGCCCGTCGAGTTCTCCGGACCGGGCGATGCCATGGCCGCCGGCATCGGCATGGTGCACCAGCACTTCATGCTGGTCCCGGTCTTCACTGTGGCCGAGAACATCGCGCTGGGCGCCGAGACCACCAAGGCTGGCGGCATGCTGGACCTTCAGGTCACCCGCAAGAAGATCCGCGAAATCTCGGACCGTTACGGCTTCGACGTGGATCCCGATGCGATCGTCGAAGACTTGCCGGTGGGCGTGCAGCAGCGCGTGGAAATCATCAAGGCGCTGGTGCGCGATGCGCGCATCCTGATCCTCGACGAGCCGACGGCGGTGCTGACCCCGCAGGAAACCGACGAGCTGCTGGACATCATGCGCCAGCTCAAGGCCAACGGCACCTCCATCGTCTTCATCTCGCACAAGCTGCGCGAAGTGCGCGCGGTCTCGGATGTCATCACCGTGATCCGCCGCGGCCTGGTCATCGATTCGGTCTCCCCGGAATCCTCCACCACCGAGCTGGCCAACCTGATGGTGGGCCGCGCGGTGGAGCTGAACCTGAACAAGGCGGCCGCCACCCCTGGCGCCGCCGCCTTGGAAGTGCGCGACCTGAGCGTCGTCGACCCGGCAGGCACCACCACCTTGGACTCGGTGTCCTTCACCATCCACGAGGGCGAAATCCTTGCAGTGGCCGGCGTGCAGGGCAACGGCCAGACCGAGTTGACCGAAGCGATCCTGGGCACCCAGCCGGTGACCGGCGGCTCGGTGAAGCTGGCCGGCGAAGAGCTGGTGGGCAAGTCGGTGAAGTCGATCCTGCGTTCGGGCCTGGGCTTCGTTCCCGAGGACCGTTCGGTGCACGGGCTGGTCACCCAGTTCTCCATCGAGGAGAACCTGGTGCTGGACCTCTACGACCGCCCGCCGTTCGGTAAGGGCATCTCGATGAACCTCGAGGCGATCAAGAAGAACGCCAAGGAGCAGATCGAGGGTTTCGACGTGCGCACCGACAACCCGCTGAACCCGGCCTCCAGCCTCTCCGGCGGCAACCAGCAGAAGGTCGTCATGGCCCGCGAGCTGAGCCGCGATCTGAAGCTGTTCATCGCCTCGCAGCCGACCCGCGGCGTGGATGTGGGATCCATCGAGTTCCTGCACCGGCGCATCGTGGCCGAACGCGATAAGGGCACCCCGGTGATGATCGTGTCCACCGAGCTGGACGAGGTCATGGAACTGGCCGACCGCATCGCCGTGCTCTACAAGGGCAGGATCAACGGTATCGTGCCGGGGGACACCTCCCGCGAGGTGCTCGGCCTGATGATGGCCGGCGTATCGCAGGAAGAGGCCTTCGCCCAGGCCGAATACGCCAAGGCGGACAAGGAGCCGGTTGAAGCGCAGCCGGCCAGCGAGCACGACAACCAGGAAGGAGAAGCGCAGTGAGCGAGAAAGCACCTGTGGTTCCCGACTCCGGCAAGCCGGGCAACGACCTGCTGCGCCAGATCACCCAGGGACCCGGCCTGGTCTCGGTCCTCGGCGTCATCGTCGCGCTGGTCATCGGCGGCCTGCTGATCGCGGTCACCGACGAGAAGGTTGGCGAAACCGCCGGCTACCTGCTGGCCAAGCCCTCGGCGTTCTTCAGCGAATTCTGGCGTGCCGCCACCGAAAGCTATGTGGCGCTGTTCAACGGCTCGATCTACAACTCCACGCAGGGCTTCAAGCCGTTCCTCGAGACGCTGACCGTCTCCACCCCGCTGATCTGCGCCGGTTTGGGCGTGGCGGTGGCCTTCCGCGCCGGCCTGTTCAACATCGGCGCGCAGGGCCAGATCATCATCGGCTCGGTGCTGGCCGCCTACATCGGCTTCGCCTGGCACCTGCCGATCGGCCTGCACCTGTTGCTGGTCATCGTCTTCGGCCTGCTCGGCGGCGCGATCTGGGGCGGACTGGTGGGCCTGCTCAAGGCCAAGACCGGCGCCCACGAAGTGATCCTCACGATCATGTTCAACTACGTGGCCGTATACCTGATCGACTTCCTGATGAACACCCAGGCCTTCCGCCGCCCCGGCGAGACCAACCCGATCTCGCCGATCCTCGACAGCTCGGCCATCTTCCCGGCGATCCCCGGCTCGCGCCTGCACCTGGGCTTCGTGATGGCGGTGCTGCTGGTGCTGGCAGTGGCCTGGATGCTCAAGCGCTCCACCGTGGGCTTCGAATTCCGTGCCGTGGGGCATAACCCCGAGGCCGCACAGACCGCCGGCATCAACGTCGCGCGCACCACCATCATCGCGATGGCGCTGGCCGGCGCCCTGGCCGGCGCCGCCGGCGTGGCCCAGGTGGCGGGCACCGAAAAGGTGCTCACCGGCGGCATTGCCGGCTCGCTGGGCTTCGACGCGATCACCGTGGCTCTGCTGGGCCGCTCCACCCCATGGGGCACCTTCTTCGCCGGCCTGCTCTTCGGCGCATTCCAGGCCGGTGCGGTGAACATGCAGATCACCACCGGCACCCCGATCGACATCGTGTCGGTGGTGCAGTCGCTGATCGTGCTGTTCATCGCCGCACCTCCGCTGGTGAAGGCCATCTTCGGCATGAACCGCAAGAAGAAGCGCAGCTCCAAGCTCGAACCTACTAAGGCAGGTGCCAAGTGACCGCAACCACCTTGCAACCAGCAATCAACGTCTTGCCGAGCAAGAAGACCCCGATCATCCTGACGGTGATCGCCGTGATCACCTTCTTCAGCTTCGGCCTGCTGGGCAACGACCAGGCAGCGCACTTCACGCTGAACAGCGCCGGCGACGCCTTCGAGCTGCCGGAACTGATCTTCCCGGGCCGGATCACCAACATCGTGTTCGGCGTGCTGCTGCTGGCCATCGCCGCCTACTCGTGGATGCAGCGCAAGCAGGGCAAGGCGCTGGCCACCTGGATGATCGCCGTCGCGGCCATCCTCTTCGTGCTCGGCTTCCTGGTGTGGGTGGTCTCCGGCGCCAACATCAACAGCATCTCGCTGGCCAGCCTGCTGGCCGGCGGCGTGGTGCTGGCCGTGCCGCTGGTCTTCGGCTCCCTGTCCGGCGTGCTCTCCGAACGCGCCGGCGTGGTCAACATCGCCATCGAGGGCCAGCTGCTGGGCGGAGCATTCACCGCGGCCATCGTCGCCTCGGTGACGCAGAACGCCTTCGCGGGCCTGATCGCCGCCGGCCTGGCCGGCGCCGTGGTGTCCCTGGTACTGGCACTGTTCTCCATCAAGTACGTGGTCAACCAGATCATCGTCGGCGTGGTGCTCAACGTGCTGGTCTCCGGCATCACCGGCTTCCTGTTCACCACCGTGATGCAGGAAGACCCGGAGCTGTTCAACTCGCCGGTGCACCTGCCGGTGGTCGAGATCCCGCTGCTTTCGGCCATCCCGGTCATCGGACCGATCCTGTTCAAGCAGTCGGTCATCGGCTACCTGATGTACCTGGCAGTGTTCCTGGTCTGGTTCGGACTGTTCAAGACCAAGTGGGGCCTTCGGGTGCGCGCCGTCGGCGAGCACCCGAAGGCCGCCGACACCCTGGGCATCAAGGTCAACTCGATCCGCTTCTGGAATGTCACCCTCGGCGGCATCGTGGCGGGCATCGGCGGTTCCTTCTTCACCCTGGTGGCAATCGACTCCTTCACGAAGGAAATCTCCGGCGGACGCGGCTTTATCGCCCTGGCCGCGGTGATCTTCGGCCGGTGGAACCCGATCGGCGCCTTCCTGGCCGCCCTGCTCTTCGGCTTCGCCGACAACCTGCAGGTCATCCTGACCATCATCGGCACCCCGGTACCGAGCCAGTTCATGGCCATGCTGCCGTACCTGGTGACCATCTTCGCGGTGGCCGGCCTGGTGGGCCGCTCCCGCGGACCTGCCGCCGCCGGCGAACCGTATGTGAAGGAATAGCGATTACCCATGGATAGCAACAACGCGCCGTGGCCGCAGCTCGAAGCAGCGGCCGCGGCCGCGCTGTCCCAGGCCTACGCGCCCTACTCGGAATTCCGGGTGGGCGCCGCGGCCCTGGCCAGCGACGGCCGCCTGGTCTCCGGATGCAACATCGAGAACGCCGCCTACGGGGTCACTCTATGCGCTGAATGCGCCATGGTGGGCCAGCTCTTCGCCACCGGCGGGGGCACCCTTGAATACTTCCTGTGCTTCGGCCAGCTGCGCGACGGCGAGCTGGAGCTGATCACCCCGTGCGGCCGCTGCCGCCAGCTGCTCTTCGAGCACCGCGGGGCGGATATGAAGATCAAGACCGCCCGCGGAATTCTCGGTATCGACGACCTCTTGCCTGACGCGTTCGGGCCGAACAACCTCAACGCCTAGCGCCGGAGCACACCGGCCAACAGCAGAACGGAAGGTGCCTTACATGGCTGCCGAGCAATTCAGTGCCGTCGAAGTCATCCGCGCAAAGCGCGATGGCGGCGAACTGAGCAACGAGATGATCGACTGGACCATCGATGCCTACACCCGCGGGGTCATCGCCGAAGAGCAGATGTCCGCGCTGAACATGGCCATCTACTTCCAGGGCATGAACCGCAACGAGATCTCACGCTGGACCGCCGCGATGATCAACTCCGGCGAACGCATGGACTTCTCCGCCCTCACCGACCCGTCGGGCAAGAAGCTGGCCACCACCGACAAGCACTCCACCGGCGGGGTGGGGGACAAGATCACCCTGCCGCTGGCTCCGCTGGTCGCCAGCTTCGGCGTGGCCGTCCCGCAGCTTTCCGGACGCGGGCTGGGCCACACCGGCGGCACGCTGGACAAGCTCGAAGCCATCCCCGGCTGGAAGGCGGATCTGTCCAACGAAGAGCTGTTCTCCCAGCTGTCCAACGTCGGCGCGGTCATCTGCGCCGCCGGCACCGGGCTGGCTCCGGCGGACAAGAAGCTCTACGCCCTGCGCGACGTCACCGCCACCGTGGAAGCCATCCCGCTGATCGCATCCTCGATCATGAGCAAGAAGATCGCCGAAGGCACCGGCACCCTGGTGCTGGATGTGAAGGTCGGTTCCGGCGCGTTCATGAAGGACGAGGCCATGGCCCGTGAGTTGGCAGAAACCATGGTGAACCTTGGCACGGATGCGTCGGTGAACACCGTGGCCCTGCTGACCAACATGGAAACCCCGCTGGGCCTGACCGCAGGCAACGCCATCGAGGTGGAGGAATCCGTCGAGGTCCTGGCCGGCGGCGGACCAAGCGATGTCGTGGAGCTGACCGTGGCCCTGGCCACCGAGATGCTGGCCGGTGCCGGCATCAAGGACGTGGATGTCGCCGGCGCGCTGCAAAATGGCAAGGCCATGGATGTGTGGCGCAGGATGATCGCCGCTCAGGGAGGCGACCCGGATGCCAAGCTGCCGGTAGCCAAGGAGTCGCACACCGTGGTGGCTGAGGCCGAGGGCGTACTGCTCAAGCTCGATGCGATGGACATCGGCCTGGCCGCGTGGACCCTCGGTGCGGGACGTGCCCGCAAGGAAGACAGCGTCCAGGCCGGCGCAGGCGTGCGCATGCACGTGAAGCCGGGTGCCCTGGTCCGCCGCGGCGAGCCGATTGCCACCTTGCTGACCGACACCCCGGAAAAAATGGAGCGTGCCATCGAGCTGGTCCAGCGGGCCATCATGATCGGTTCGGCCGATGACCGTCCGGACACTCGTCTGATCCTGGATCGCATCGCGGCCAAGTAGGCGGACAAGAATCCATGGCAAGGAGCCGGGAAACACTGTGCAGTGTTTCCCGGCTCTTTCGTTGCTTGCGCAGCGGGAGATGCCCCATGGAAGTTCCCAGAGAATTCCCGGGAACCAAAACGGAGTAGTCAAACGTTGGACAAGTTATCTCCTACCTAGGTAGCGGGTGGGAATTGTCCACAACGCCACTTAAGCAGGATGCGGGCGGTTGAGTTCTCGAGCGAAAATGGATAGAAATTCAGCGCATTGAGCGCATTGGGAAAGTAGATGTAAGCACGCATGGAATTAGTCAATGAAGCAATTGCGCAGGCAGCCAGCGCATGGTGGATCCTGCCGTTATTGTTTCTGTTCTGCATGATCGATGCCATTTTCCCAATCGTGCCGAGCGAATCATTTTTGGTTTCATTGGCCGCGGTCGGCGTCCACACCGGCGTTCCCAACCTCGTGCTGATCGGACTGCTGGGTGCCAGCGGTGCCTTGATCGGCGACCAGATCACCTACGCCATAGGGCGGAAAATCGGATCCCGGGGCTTCAAATGGATGCGCGGGCAACGCGCGCAGCGGGTGCTGGCCTATGCCGAGAAAAAACTTGAAACCTCCGGAGCACTGCTGATTTTCACCGCCCGGTACATCCCCATTGGCCGTGTGGCCGTCAACCTGACCGCCGGCGCCACCGGGTTCAGCCACAAGCGCTTCACCCTCTTCGACACCATCGGCGTGCTGACCTGGGCCACCTATTCCATCAGCATCGGCGCACTGGCCGGCAACTGGATGCACGACAACAAGCTGCTGGGAATCATCGTCTCGATTGTCATTGCCGTGGTGCTCGGCTTCGTCATCGACCGGATCGTCAGCTGGGTGCTGGGGCGTCTGCATCGCCGTGCCGAGAAGCGAGAAGAACAAGCGGAAGAACGGGTCCGCGAGACCGTGCCGCCAACCGGTGACGAGGGTTAACCTGCAGTATTGATCAGGGTCACATTGCGGCTTGCAGATCTTTGCCCGCAGGAGCTGTCAGTTCAGCGAAAATGCGACTAGGCTCAGTGGTGTGACTGAAGAAATGATTCATACTGACTACGATCCCGAGTTCGACTTCCGGGATCTGCCTAAAGTTTCGCTCCACGACCACCTCGACGGTGGCCTGCGCCCTCAGACGATCATCGAGCTGGCCGCCGAGATTGGACACGAGCTGCCAGAGACCGAAGCCGAAGCTTTGGGCGAATGGTTCCGTGAATCAGCCGATTCCGGCTCGTTGCCACGCTACCTGGAAACCTTCGAGCACACCGTCGCGGTCATGCAGACCCGCGATGCGCTGATCCGCGTGGCCCGCGAATTCGTCGAGGACCTCGCCGAGGACGGCGTCATCTACGGCGAAGTCCGCTACGCCCCGGAACAGCACCGCCGCGAGGGCCTGAGCCTGGACGACGTCGTCGACGCGATCCAGGAAGGCCTGGACCAGGCCTGCGAGCAGCTCAACGCTGAAGGCCACCCAATGCAGATCGGCCAGATCCTGGTCGCCATGCGCCATGGCGACCAGGGCGTGGAAATCGCCAAGCTGGCCCTGCGCCACCGCGGCCGCGGCGTGGTCGGTTTCGATATCGCCGGCGCCGAAGACGGGTTCCCGCCATCGGCAATGAAGGAAGCCTTCGACCTGCTGGCCGAGAACCTCTTCCCGACCACCGTGCACGCCGGCGAAGCAGCCGGGCTGGACTCCATCAAGGAAGCCATCCTGGTCGGTCGCGCCCAGCGCCTGGGCCACGGCGTCCGCGTTGCCGAGGACATTGAGATCGAGTTCGGCGCGATCGACGAGAACGGCGAAGAACTCAGCGACGATACCGGCCTGGTCTCCTTGGGCCCGGTCGCGAACTGGGTTCGCGAACGCGGCATCCCGCTGGAAGTCTGCCCGTCTTCGAACCTGCAGACCGGCGCCACCGCCAAGTTCGGCGAAGGTATCGAGAACCACCCAATCGACCTGCTGGTCCAGACCGGTTTCAATGTCACCATCTCCCCGGATAACCGCTTGATGTCCGGCACCAGCTTGTCCGACGAGTTCGAGTTGCTGGTCGAAGCCTTCGACTACGACCTGGAAGACCTGCTGGATTTGACGCTGAATGCAGCCGAGGCTGCCTTCGTTCCGCTGGAAATGCGCGAGCTGCTGGTCGAGTACATCAACGACTACTACGACAACCTGCTGGATGACGAGGAAGACTACGACGAAGACGAATACGAGAACGTCGCCGACTAGTTCCCGGGATTCAATTCCCAAACAGCGAAGCCGCCCGTGCACTGCACGGGCGGCTTCGCTGCATCCGGGAGGATGCCTAGAACGGGTACTGCTTCTTGGTGGACTGCACGCCGACCCAGTGGTCGGTGGTGAACTCCTCGATGGCCCATTCGCCGTTGAAGCGGCCCAGCCCCGAGTTCTTCTCGCCGCCGAACATCACATGCGGTTCGTCGTTGACCGTGATGTCATTGACGTGGGTCATTCCGGCCTTGATCCCGCGGGCGAAGGCGACGCCCTTCTCCAGGTTCTGCGTGAACACTGCCGAAGACAAGCCGAATTCGGTGTCATTGGCCAGTTGAAGCGCATGCTCTTCGGAGTCGGCCTTGGCGATGCCCACGACCGGACCGAAAATCTCCTCGCGGAACAGTTCCATGCCGCTGGTGACATCGGCGAAGACGTGGGGAGAGACCACCCGGCCAGTAATCGAGCCGGCGAGGACTTCGCGCGCACCCTGCTCGCGGGCGGTGGCGATCTTGCCGCTGACCGACTCAAGCTGCGCATCATTGATGATCGGTCCCACGAGGTTGGCCGGATCCGCGGCATCGCCATAGCCGAGCTTGTTGACCTGCTCGATGAATTTCTCGATGAACGCCTCGTAGACCGGGGCCTGGACGATGATGCGGTTGATTGCCATGCAGATCTGCCCCTGATGCAGGAACTTGCCCAGGGTCGCGGCCTTGGCCGCTTCATCGAGGTCGGCATCTTCCAGCACCACGAAGGGCGCGTTGCCGCCAAGTTCCAGCGCCACGCGCTTCATGTGCTCGCCGCTGACCGCGATCTTGCCGACGTTTTTGCCTACCGGGGTCGATCCGGTGAAGGACACCAGCGACGGGGTCTTGTGCGCCACGAAGTAGTCGCCGATTTCCGAACCGGAACCGACCACCGCGTTCAAGACGCCCTCGGGCAGGCCAGCCGCGGAGAACGCCTTGGCCAGGACCAGGGCGCCAACCAATGGGGTGTCCGAGGCAGGCTTGAGCACTACTGCGTTGCCCAGTGCCAGGGCGGGAGCCACGGATCGGGCGGAGAGCAGCATCGGGAAGTTCCAGGGGCTGATGATGCCCACCACGCCGACCGGTTCGCGGTAGACCCGGTTCTCCTTGCCTTCGGCATTCGAGGGAAGGATCTTGCCGTGCACCCGGGTGGGGAAGGTGGCGGCTTCGCGGATGGCGGCGATGGTGCCGCCTAATTCGATGTTCGCCTTCAGATGGGTGGAACCGGACTCGGCAATCAGCAGCGCCAGGATGTCCTTGAAGTTCGCTTGCAGGTAGTCTGCCGCCTGGCCCATGATCTTGGAACGCTTGCCGGGGGAGAGCGCCGCCCAGCCGGCCTGGGCCTGCTCGGCGGCCTGGTAGGCGGCGTCGACGTCGTCGGTTGAGGCCTGGCGGATCTCGGCCAGCAGCGAGTCATCGAACGGGTTGGCCGTGCGCAACACGTCTTCGGAGCGCCCTTCAACCCACCGGCCGCCGATGAAGAGCTTGGCTGGAACCTGCTCCAGGAATTCGAGCCGGGCGGTATCTTGGATGGTCATTGGCAATCCTTCGCGTCGTCGGGATGAACTACGGCCATGCTAGCCCGAATAGGCAGTGAATGGGACCGAATCGGCCGCCAGCTGAACACCCGCTTCGATAGCATGGCAATATGCCGGAGAACAGAACGCAACTCGAACAGCTCGCCGCCACCGTCCGGACCCTGCGCAGCAGATGCGCGTGGACCAAGGCGCTGACCCACGAGTCGCTGCGCACCTACCTGATCGAGGAAAGCTATGAGGTCCTCGACGCCATCGCGGAGCAGAACCCGGCCTTGCTCAAGGAAGAGCTGGGGGACTTGTACTTCCAGATCCTGCTGCACTCGCTGATCGCCGAGGAGCACGGGCACTTCGGCCTGGAGGACGTTGCCGAAACGCTGAACGCGAAGCTGCTGCGCCGCAACCGGCATATCTTCGACGAGCAGGGGCAGGTCCGCGAAGACATCATCACTGACATCGATGAAATCATCCGGGTTTGGGATGCGGCGAAGCAGGCCGAGCGCGCCGGGCAGCCGAAGAAGAGGAAGAATGCGGGACTGCCCGCCGGGCTGCCTGCCCTGGCGCTCGCGCAGAAATTGCTCGACCGCCATGCCAGGGCCGGATCGGCGCAGCCTGCAGGCGGGCTTGACACCGAGCAGGTTCGCCAGCGGATCACCGATGAGCAGTCCTTGGCCAATGAACTAATGGCCCTCTCAGCGCGGGCCGAGGAGCTGGGCCTGGACGCAGAGTCGGTGCTGCGCTCGGCCCTGAACCAGCAGTACGGCGCGGAACTGGATGACATAACATCGCGTAAATCACCATAGAAGCGCTAGGCTAGAGACAGGCAATGGCGCCCACGGTCTAATCAGCGACCGCTGGTTGACCCGCCCCAAGACCACCCCTTTCTACAAGGAGTCCATACTCATGGCATTGATTGACGCCATTCACGCGCGCGAAATCCTCGATTCCCGCGGCAATCCGACCGTTGAGGTCGAGGTCCTGCTTTCCGACGGCTCGCACGGCCGTGCCGCTGTTCCTTCCGGTGCATCCACCGGCGCCTTCGAAGCGGCGGAGCGCCGCGACGGCGACAAGGACCGCTACCTCGGCAAGGGCGTACTGGGCGCTGTAGAGTCCGTCATCAACGAGATCGCCGACGAGCTGGAGGGCCTGGACGCCACCGACCAGCGCTCCATCGACGCCGCCATGATCGAGCTGGACGGCACCGCGAACAAGTCCAAGCTCGGCGCCAACGCCATCCTCGGCGTCTCCTTGGCCGTCGCCAACGCCGCAGCAGCCAGCTCCAACCTGCCGCTGTTCAAGTACCTAGGCGGCCCCAACGCGCACGTGCTCCCCGTGCCGCTGATGAACATCCTCAACGGCGGCTCCCACGCCGACTCCGACGTGGACATCCAGGAATTCATGATCGTCCCGATCGGCGCACCGACCTTCTCCGAGGGCCTGCGCTGGGGCGTCGAGGTCTACCACAGCCTCAAGTCCGTGCTGAAGGAAAAGAACCTGTCCACCGGCCTGGGCGACGAGGGCGGCTTCGCCCCGAACCTGCCAAGCAACCGCGCGGCACTGGAACTGATCACCGAAGCGATCAAGCGCGCCGGCTACACCCCGGGCCAGGATATCGCCCTGGCGCTGGACGTCGCCTCCTCCGAGTTCTACGAGAACGGCGCCTACCAGTTCGAAGGCAAGGCGCTGTCCGCCAAGGACATGAGCGACTACTACGCCGGCCTGGTGGCCGACTTCCCGCTGGTGTCAATCGAGGATCCGCTGGACGAGGACGACTGGGATGGCTGGAAGACCCTGACCGACGCCATCGGCGACAAGGTGCAGCTGGTGGGCGACGACCTGTTCGTCACCAACCCGCAGCGCCTGGCCGACGGCATTGCCAAGGGCACCGCCAACTCGCTGCTGGTGAAGGTCAACCAGATCGGCACCCTGACCGAGACCATCGATGCGGTGACCATGGCGCAGCGTGCCGGCTACACCACCATCACCTCGCACCGTTCGGGCGAGACCGAGGATGTCACCATCGCTGACATCTGCGTGGCAACCAACGCCGGGCAGATCAAGACCGGTGCGCCGGCCCGCTCCGAGCGCGTAGCCAAGTACAACCAGCTGCTGCGCATCGAAGAGGACCTGGGCGCCTCGGCGGTCTACGCTGGCCGCAGCGCGTTCCCGCGTTTCAACAGCTAATATTCAGTAATAGCGAATAAGCTCGTCGGTAGTGGATACCGGCGGGCTTTTCGTTATTTAATGGAATTATCTTGCCAAATCCACGGCTAGACCGCACGACAAGCACCATGGGAATTGGGGGAGTATGGCTCAGCGACCACCGCGAATGCCTCGCCGTAATACTCCGGATCCGGCCAAAGACGCCGCAGCAACCCCGGTTGACCAGACAAAACACGCCGGCACGGATTCCCAGGTTGAACCGCCAACCGACGCCTTGCGCATTGTCGATCCGCAGCCGGCGGCCAAGCAGGCTCCCGCGAAACCTCGCCGGGTGAAGGATGCCTCCTCCGCGCCGAAGCCGAAGAGCGCTGCCGCCAAGCCGAAACAGGGTGCCTCCCCAGCGTCAGATGCGTCACGTGCGCCGAAAAAATTTGCCGGCAACTACGCGCAGAAGCCCAAGGTGCCGCTGCGTGAACGCGCCAAGGAAAAGCAGAGCGAACGCCGCCGCGATGACCGGCTGAAGTTCTCCGCCGCGGTCCGCCGCAAGCCGGGAGAAAAGCCGGTGGACCAGAACCAGGTCCCCAAGGGCGAACCCGTTGCGGCGCACCGTTTTTCCGGCCGCATCGCCGCGCTGATCGTGGTCCTGGCCTTCTTCGCAGTGATGCTGGTGCCGACGGTGAATTTCTACCGCACGCAGATGGCGGAACTGAACGAGCTGCATGCCTCGATCGAAGCGCTGGAGGCGCAGCGCGATGACCTTAAGGAGGAAATCGCGCGCTGGGATGACCCGCTGTACATCAAGCAGCAGGCACGCGAGCGGATAAACTTGGTCATGCCTGGCGAGAAGCTCTACATGGTGGTGGGCGAACGCCCCAAGGATGAAGAGACGCCCGCCGACGGCAATGGAAGCACCTTCGAGGTGCGCCAGGAACTTCCATGGGTTGATGCGCTGCTCGACTCTGTTCGACGTTCTGCCACCGACTAACCACTTTAAACGCGAAGAGACCTATAACCGTGACTGAACAGCCAATCCGCGAAGCCCTTGACGCCGCCGGACGAGTACCGAGCGAAGCCGACCTGGACACCCTGTCCCGCCAGCTGAACCGCCCGGTGCGCGATGTGGTGGAGATTGGTGCGCGCTGCGTGTGCGGCAATCCGCTGGTGGCAACGACCGCCCCGCGGCTGTCCTCGGGTATCCCGTTCCCGACCACTTACTACCTTGCGCACCCGGTGATCACTTCGGCTGTTTCCCGCCTGGAGGCGGCCGGGCTGATGAACGAGATGAATGACCGCCTGGGCGAGGACGCTCAGTTGGCGCAGGCCTATGCCGCGGCCCACGAGTCGTACCTGGCCAACCGCGATGCCATCGGCCAGCGCTCGGGCACCGGCGCCGTTCCGGAAATCGCCGGCGTCTCCGCCGGCGGCATGCCGACCCGCGTCAAGTGCCTGCACGTGCTGGTAGGCCACTCGCTGGCAGCCGGCCAGGGCGTGAACCCGCTGGGCGACGAGGCGCTGGCCGCCATCGCCGAGTGGTGGACCAAGGACAAGTGCTACTGCGTTGGCGCGTGGGACACCGACTCCGAGGCGCCGAGCCGTGACCGCTCGCGCCACGTGAAGACCCAGGAACAGCAGGACCCGGAGGCCAAGCGCGCAGAGCGAGCCCGCAAGCGTGCCGAGCGCGAGGCAGCCCAAACGGCCGAGTCCGCCGAGCAGGGGGATGCCTGATGCGCGTTGCCGGTATTGACTGCGGAACCAACTCCATCCGTCTGCTAATCGCCGACGTCGATGCCGATGGCCAGCTGGTCGACGTGCTGCGCACCATGCGCATCGTGCGCCTGGGCCAGGGCGTCGACGCGACCGGCGCCTTCGCCCCCGAAGCCTTGGAGCGCACCTTCGAAGCCGCCCGCGAGTACAAGAAGCTGTGCGATGAGCACGACGTGGAAGCGATCCGCTTCGCCGCGACCTCCGCAGCCCGCGATGCATCGAACCGCGAGGTCTTCTCCGAGCGGATCACCAAGATCCTGGGCGTGGCCCCTGAAGTGATCAGCGGCGAGGAAGAAGCCTCCCTGTCCTTTGCCGGAGCGGCATCGGTCCGGGCGGGGCAAAGCGGCAAGTCACTGGTGATCGACCTCGGCGGCGGATCCACTGAATTCGTGCTCGGCGATGCCACCGGCCCGCTCGCGGCCAAGAGCCTGGACATGGGGTGCGTGCGCGTCACCGAGCGCTTCCACCAGGCGGGACTGCGTTCGGATGAAGCGCTGGAATTCATGGACAGCACCTTGGAAACCCTGTCCGGAACCGTGGATGTGACGCAGGTGGACGCGGTGATCATGGTTGCCGGCACCTTCACCACGCTCACCGCCCAGGCCCTGGGCCTGAAGCAGTACGAGTCCGAGAAGATCCACGGGGCGCAACTGAGTTTCGCCCAGATGCGCCAGGCAACCGCGAGCATGCTGTCCTACACCAGGGACGAGCGCGCCGCGCTGGGCTTCATGCATCCTGGCCGTGTCGACGTGATCCAGGCCGGTGCCGCAATTGTCCAACGCATCCTTCATTACCTCGAAAAGGCCAGCGGAAACCGCGAAATGGTTCTGATTGCCTCGGAACACGATATCCTCGACGGAATCGCGGCTTCAGCTGCCGTGGCCTGAACCTGTCATCCAGTCACCGACCCAAGGAGTTGTCTTGAGCTCAGCTTTGAGCGCCAGGAATAGAACGGGCTTGATCAAGCTCAGCTCTCTGCTCGTCGCAGCACTGCTGGCGGCTACCCTGCTCGGCGTGGGCGCACCGGCCCGCGCCGACAACATGCGCGAGTCCGAGTACTGGCTCGAATCCCTCGGCGTGACCGAAGCGCACAAGACTACCAAGGGCGAAGGCGTCAAAGTCGCGGTCATCGACACCGGCATCGATACCACTCATCCGGATCTGAAGGGTGCTGTGGTCGGCGGTGCGGACATGTCCGGCTCGGGCGGCGAGAAAGGCAACAAGCCGATTGGCGTAATGAGCGAGCACGGCACCCTGGTGGCGACCCTGCTCGCAGGACGCGGGAACAACAAGGGCGAGATCAAGCGGATCAAATCCGAGAACGAGCGCTTGAAGGCCGCGTGGGAAAAGGCCAAGAAGCACGCCGAGGAAGAAGACGAGGACATTCCCGAGGAGCCTGAATACGAAAAGGTTCCCAAGCTGAAGAGCGGCAAGGACGGCGTGCTCGGCGTCGCCCCGGCAGCGGATCTGCTTTCAGTGTCGCTGTGGATGGGCGAGGGCAACCCGTCGAAGATTCCAGTGGAAACCCAGATTCCCCGCGCGGTGAAGTGGGCCGTGGATTCCGGAGCCAAGGTCATAAACATGTCCCTGGGCTCCACCAGCCCGGCGTGGCCGGAAAGCTGGGATGACGCCTTCAAGTATGCAGAAGACCATGACGTCGTCATTGTCGCAGCGGCGGGCAACCGTTCGGGCGGCATGAGCCAGGTGGGCGCCCCGGCGACCATTCCCGGGGTGCTGACCGTGGCCGGCGTCGATACCAGCGGCAAGGCGTCGCAGGATTCCTCGACCGAAGGCATCTCCATCGGCGTGGCGGCCCCTGCCGAGCAATTGGTCGGCGGCTTGCCGGATGACGACTACGCACGCTGGTCGGGCACCTCCGGCGCGGCCCCGCTGGTGGCCGGCGTGGCAGCGCTGATCCGCTCGCAGTACCCGGAGATGAAGGCTCCCGAGGTCATCAACCGCATCCTGAAGACCGCCAAGGACACCGGCGCACCCGGCGTGGACAACCTCTACGGATACGGAATCATCGATGCCCAGGCAGCGGTGACGGCGTCCGTCCCTGCAGTTTCGGAAAACCCGCTGGGCACGATCAGCGAGTGGATCCGAGTGCATCGCCGCAACACCGAGAAGACCACCGATGCCCCGGCGCCGGGTGTTTCGATGGAGAAATCGGACCTCAAGCAGGTCGCGGCGCCCAAGCCGATCCTTCCTGACGACTCGGCACCGGCGCTGCAGCCGGTGCTCATCGTGGGCGGGGGAGTGCTCCTGCTGATGGTGCTCCTTGCCGGCTCCACCCAGACCCTGGTGCGCCGCCGACGCGAAAAGGCCGCGGCGCAGCTCGGTTCGGCGTCGTTGAGCTCGCTGCAAGTCCCGGACCAGTCAGATGGACGGGACCTGTTTGACGAGATTCCCGAAGAAGAGAAGTAAATAGCGTTCTCGGCGGGGTGGATCCTGAAGATCCACCCCGCCTTTGCACGCTTGCCGGCAGATAATTCGACCGCTAGATGCAGGCTGTGCCGGCAGGAAGCTCCGCAGCCTTGCGAAGTCGTGACGCACCGAACGAAATTAGTTAGTGAATGTTTTCACTAACTCAGAGAATCCGCGTAGAATCAACAGTATGTCGATCATCGAAACCTCCCAGAAGCGTCCGCGCATCCTGATCGTCGGCGGTGGCTACGTAGGCCTGTACGTCGCGATGAAGTTGCAGAAGAAGGTCAAGGCACACGGCGGCATCGTCACCGTTGTCGACCCGAACCCATACATGACTTACCAGCCATTCCTGCCAGAAGTCGCCGGTGGCCAAATCGAGCCACGCCACGTTGTGGTCTCGCACCGACAGCACTTGAAGCACTCCGAGCTGGTCAACGGCCGCGTGCTGAGCGTCGACCACGCCAACAAGAAGGCCGTGATTGCTCCGGTCAACGGCGAGCAGTTCGAGCTGGAATACACCGACATCGTGATGTCCGCCGGCGCGGTCACCCGTACCTTCCCGATCTCCGGCCTGGCTGAAACCGGCATCGGCCTGAAGACCATCGAAGAGGCCGTCGCCCTGCGCAACAAGGTTGCCGAGCGCATCGAGTCCGCTTCGAACATGACTGATCCAGTGGCCCGCAAGCGCGCACTGACCTTCGTCGTTGTCGGTGGCGGCTTTGCCGGCATCGAAACCATCGCCGAGCTCGAAGACATGGCTCGTCACCTGATCGAGCTCAACGACCGCATTGACGAAAAGGAAGCACGCTTCGTTCTCGTCGAGGCAATGGGCCGCATCATGCCAGAGGTCACCGCCGAGCAGGCCGAGTGGGTTGTCGAGCACCTGCGCAGCCGCGGCATCGAGGTATTGCTGAACACTTCGCTGAACAACGCTGAAGAAGGCAACCTGGAATTGATCAACATGGCTGACAAGTCCCCAGCGGGCGAGTTCGGTGCAGACACCCTGATCTGGACCGCTGGCGTCATGGCCAACCCGATGGTTCGCTCCACCGATTTCCCGATCGAGCAGCGCGGCCGCATCGAGACCCGCACCGACCTGCGCATCAAGGACGCCAACGGCGAACCGCTGGAAGGCGCCTGGGCAGCCGGCGACATCTCGGCAGTCAAGGACGTTACCGGCGGCCTGCCAGACGGCACCTGCGTTCCGAACGCGCAGCACGCTGTGCGCCAGGCCAAGCTGTTGGCTAAGAACCTGTATGCTGCCCGCTACGGCGTTGGCACCATCAAGGAATACAAGCACAAGAACCTCGGCGCAGTGGCTGGCTTCGGCAAGAACAAGGGCGTTGCCAAGGTTGTCGGCATCAAGCTCAAGGGCTGGCCAGCATGGATGGCACACCGTGGCTACCACGGCATGGCCATGCCAACCTTCGAGCGCAAGTTCCGCGTTGTCGGCGACTGGCTGGTTGCGCTGTTCTTCAAGCGCGATGCGCTGCAGCTGAACAACCTCGAAGCGCCACGCACTGCTTTCGAGGAGTCGGCCAAGCCAAAGAAGTAGGCTTGGGACGCAGATGATCGACGATGATGCGAGGGGCCAAGCGATTGGCTCCTCGCATGCGTCAGCAAAGTTGAATTTTCTATTTGCTTTGCCGATCACGTAAAATTTGAGAGTCCTGCCCCTATGGTGGAATTGGCATACACGGCTGACTTAAAATCAGCTGCCGAAAGGCTTGTGGGTTCGAGTCCCACTGGGGGTACAGAGTAAGGCCGACGTGTTCCGGATTTTCCGGTCCGCATCGGTCTTTTCTCTTGCCGCCAGCAAGCGCAAGTTCGCCGTCCACCCTCCGGCATCGTTCCTCGACAATATTTTCGTCTGACGCAACCACGATGCTGGAAGTTTCAAGAATATCGCTGAGAGAGTAGTTTTTCCTCGGGAAATTGCCCTATATCATCCTTCCGACTGAGTGATTTCACAGCAATCCTCAATAGGATTAAGCAAAAGATCTTCAGCTAGCCAAGCGGCTGGCGTATTCGCAATCTATAGGGGAATGACATTGGGCAATCCAATTTTTGGTTCTAGCAGCCGCTCCGATGCTTGGGGAACCAAGCCTGGAAGTCCTGTTGGATTCCGCGACACCGAAAACATGAGCGCAGACCAGCTGAATCAGATGTACCAGCAGCCTGCCGCAACCAGCGCCGACACCGGCCGCATGACCATCGGTGACACTATCAACAAGACCGTGTTCTGCCTGGCCTTGGTTGTCGTTGGCGCCGCGATTGGCTGGGTCATGCCGGCACTCATGCTGCCAGGCGCCCTGGTTGGTTTCGTCCTCGGTCTGGTTAACGCTTTCAAGAAGCGCCCATCGCCAGTGCTGATCCTCCTGTACTCTGCAGCCCAGGGCTTGTTCCTCGGCGGTCTGTCCGGCTTCCTTGACGGGCTGTACCCAGGAGTAGCACTCCAGGCTGTGCTTGCGACTCTGTGTGTTGCCGGCGTAACTTTGGCGCTGTACCGTTCGGGCAAGTACCGCATGACTCCTAAGCTGAACAAGATGTTCATGATCGGCATGGTCGGCCTGATCGTCTTCTCGCTGCTCAACATGGTCCTGATGCTCACCGGCGTGATCGACGGCATGTTCGGCATGCGCGGTGGCGTGCTCGGCCTGGTTATCGGTGTCGTTGCCGTACTGCTGGCAACCTACGCACTGGTTGCCGACTTCACCATGATCGAGGAACTCTCGAACCAGGGTGCTCCGGCCATCATGGCTTGGCGCGGTGCCTTCGGCCTGACCATGACCCTGATCTGGCTGTACACCGAGATCCTGCGCATCCTCGCGATCCTGCGCGGCGACGACTAGCCGCAGCAGCACAGCTTGCAAGGACCAGCGCCCATTCAGGGCGCTGGTCCTTCTGAGTTAATCTCCTGATCAAATATGAATCGAATATGAACTGCCGAAACCGCCAATGCGATGGGAAATGACAGCTGATTGGGCAGTTACGCGAATCCTTGGTTAGATTTCCCTGTAGCTATTCAGTTATCCAACTCACAGTTATTTTGGCAGGGAGAGCGCAATGGCAATCGAGCAAGCAGAAGGAAATTCGCCGGGTCTGGTGAAGTCCCTGGGCAACCTGGATGCCCTGGCCCTGGGGTTCGGAGCCATGATCGGCTTCGGCTGGGTGGTGCTCACCGGTGGATGGCTGGATAGCGCTGGCACCATGGGCGCTGTGCTGGCCATGGTCGTTGGCGGTGGCATCATGGCTGTCGTCGGCTTGACCTATGCCGAACTGACCGCGGCCATGCCGAAAGCCGGCGGCGAGCACAACTTCATCCTGCGTGCTTTGGGAGCCCGGCCGTCATTTATCGGTTCCTGGGCGATCACCGGCGGGTACGTGACCATCGTGGCTTTCGAAGCAGTCGCCTTGCCACGGACTGTGGAATACATCTTCCCCGGCATGAGCCAGATTCCCCTGTGGACCATTGCCGGTTTTGAAGTAAACCTGACTTGGGCATTGGTCGGCGTGCTGTCGGCAATCGTCATCACCTGGATCAATATCCGCGGCGTGAAGCAAGCCGGGGTGCTGCAGACTTTCGTGGTGCTCTTCCTCGTAGCCATCGGCGTCTTGATGATTGTCGGCGCCTTTGCCGGCGGCGAAGCCAAGAACATGGAACCGTTCTTCACCCCGGGAACCAGCGGGTTCTTTGCCGTACTGGTGGCCGTGCCCTTCTTGTTCATCGGCTTCGACGTGATTCCGCAGTCTGCCGAGGAAGTGAATATTCCGGCCAAGCAAATTGGCAAGCTCGTGGTCCTCTCCGTCATCCTGGCCACCGTGTGGTACGTGATGGTCGTCCTGACCACGTCCTCGGCGATGCCTGCAGCGCAACTGGCCGGAGCCGACATTGCAACGGCGGATGCGTTCGGAGCCTTGTTCGGTTCGGATCTGATGGCCAAGGTGCTGATCGCTGGCGGCATTGCCGGCATCCTGACCTCGTGGAACTCGCTGCTGCTCGGAGCCTCCAGGCTTGTCTACTCGCTGGCCCGCAGCGGCATGCTCCCATCCTGGTTCGGCAAACTGCATCCCAAGTACCGCACCCCGGCCAACGCACTGGTCTTCATCGGCGGAATCTCCATGCTGGCCCCATTTTTCGGTGCCGAAATGCTGGGATGGCTCGTTGATTCGGGAGCACCAAGCATCATCGTTGCCTATTTCCTGGTCTCGGTCACCTTCCTGGTGTTGCGCAAGCGCGAACCGAAGATGGACCGGCCGTTGCGCGTCGGCGGCAGCGGAAATGCTGGAGCGGTCATCGGCTGGATTTCGGTCCTGCTTACCGCTGCGCTCTTCAGCCTGTACATGCCGGGCATGCCTGCATCACTGAGCTGGGAACCATGGGTCATCTTCGCCATCTGGTGGGCCTTGGGCGCAATCTACTTCTTCAAGGTGCCAGCCGGTATTAAGCCCGGCGAAGACGCCGAGGAAAAGGTCCTTGAAGCTGTCATGCGCCGCCGGCGCAAGGGTGCGCGAAACGACTGATGAACCATGGCTTCCACGCCCCATGTCCAGGATTGGGCGGCCTGCGCAATCTGGTTACCTGCAGCGGAGTGAAATACACATATTGAATTAGATTTCTAGGACCAGTGCCCATATCGGGCACTGGTCCTTGGAATTTGTCACAATTGAGACATGGATCAAGACGCTGTCTGGCAAACGCGATAGCGTAGTTCCATGAAAAGCAGCCGGTTGGAACGTCTACGCCGTATTCGTGTCTCGCTTCCGAGCAAGCCGGCGGAAATCCCTGCCGCACCGAGCCCAGACCTGACGGATTTCAAAAGCGCCGAGGACATGCCCTACGCAGTGCGCATGGCAGCCGCGTGGGCCTGGCGTTTTTTGATCATCGTCGCGGCCGTGGGCGTACTGGTGTGGGCGCTGTCAAAAGTCTCCCTGCTTGTCATCCCGGTTCTCGTCGCGGCGCTGCTGGCCGGGCTGCTCTCACCGGTCGTGAACACGATGAACCGCAAGCTGGCGGTGCCCCGCGGGTTGGCCGTCGGCATTACGCTCATCGGCTTCCTGGCGCTAGTTACAGCTGGACTCTCGGTTGCAGGGCAAAAGCTCTCAGCCGGATTCACCGCCCTGTGGACCCAAGCCCTGTCGGGCATCGAGCAGGTCCAGGATTGGCTGTTCAACGGCCCGCTCAAGCTGACCAATGACGACCTGCAAAACGTGCTGGACGACGCCCTGGTCCAGCTTCGCGGCAATGCCACCAACATCCTGAGCGAGGCCATCAGCTGGACTTCGGCGATCGGGCAGATACTGACCGGCACTTTGCTGGCAGTCTTCGCGCTGATTTTCCTGCTGCTCGACGGACGCAAGATCGGCTTGTTCCTGGTGAACCTCTTGCCGCGCCGCGCCCGCCCGGCGATGGACGGGGCCCTGACCCGCGGCTGGGGCTCGCTGGTCCGCTACGTGCGCGTCCAGATGGTGGTGGCGCTGATCGACGCCATCGGCATCGGGTTCGGCGCCTTCTTCCTAGGCGTGCCGCTGGCCATGCCGCTGGGCGTGCTGGTCTTCGTCGGCTCCTTCATCCCGATCGTCGGTGCGCTGTTTACCGGCGCCCTGGCAGTTTTGCTTGCCCTGGTCGCCAATGGCTGGATCAACGCGCTGATCATGCTGGCCGTCGTGCTGCTGGTCCAGCAAGCCGAATCCAATATCCTGCAGCCGCTGATCATGGGCAAGGCAGTCAGCCTGCACCCGCTGGCAGTCGTCCTGGCCGTCGCCGGCGGCACGATGCTCGCAGGCATTCCCGGAGCTCTCTTCGCGGTACCGCTGCTGGCAGTGATCAACGCGGTCGTGAAATACCTGTCGGGCAGAGCCTGGGAAACCGATGACTTCGTGATTGAGCTCTACGGGAACCAGATCGCGGCGGCCAGTCCCAAAACCAGCGACCCGGGGAAGGCAAGCCCAGCCGCAACGGCTGCAGGCGCCGCCCCCGCCCCACAAGCTTCGCCGGAGCCCCGGCACCCTGAGCCCACAGCAGATGAGGAATAAACCATGAGCACTGAAACTACGTTGCCGGTAACGCTGGCTGAGATCGAAGCCGCAGCCGAAGTACTCAAGCCGGTCATTGCCCGCACCCCGGTGGAGCACTCCCGCGTGCTCTCCCAGCACGTTGGCGCCGAAGTCTTCCTCAAATGCGAGAATATGCAGCGCGCCGGATCCTTCAAGGTCCGCGGCGCCTATGTGCGCATGTCCAAGCTCAGCGACGAGGAGAAGGCGCGCGGAGTCGTCGCAGCATCGGCAGGCAATCACGCGCAGGGCGTCGCCCAGGCCGCCAGCCACCTCGGCATCAAGGCGCGGATCTACATGCCTCTAGGCGTAGCCCTGCCGAAGCTGACCGCAACGCGTGACCACGGCGCGGAAGTCGTGCTGTTCGGCAACACTGTGGATGAGGCGCTGGCCGAGGCGCAGCGTTTCGCCGACGAATCCGGCGCAGTCTTCGTGCATCCCTTCGACCACCCGGACATCATCGCTGGACAGGGCACCATCGGCCTGGAGCTGCTTGAGCAACTGCCTGAGGTCGACACCGTGCTGATGGGCGTGGGCGGCGGCGGGCTGCTGGCCGGCGTTGCCATCGCGCTGAAGGAGAAGGCCCGCGAACTGGGTCGCGAGATCAAGGTGGTGGGCGTCCAGGCGGAAAACGCCGCGGCCTACCCTCCATCACTGGCCGCTGACGCATTGGTCCCGCTGGATACCGTGCACACCATTGCCGATGGCATCGCCGTCGGCAAGCCGGGGCAGCTGCCGTTCACGATCATCAAGGAATTGGTCGACGACGTGGTGACGGTATCGGAAGATACGCTCGCGCGTGCTTTAGTGGTGCTCCTGGAACGCAACAAGCTCGTGGTGGAACCCGCTGGCGCGGTGGGCGTCGCGGCCCTGCTGGAGAACAAGCTGGAGGCGCACGGGATCAACCCGGCAACCACCGCTGTAATCCTTTCCGGAGGCAATATCGACCCGCTGCTGATGCTCAAGGTGATCCAGCGTGGCCTGTCAGCGGCCGGCCGCTTCTTGACCATACGCATGATGCTTCCAGACCGCCCCGGCTCGCTCGCGCAGATCTCCAACATCATTGCCGAATCGGATGCGAACGTGACCCGCTTGGACCACACCCGCATCGGCGGTTCGCTGTCCATGGGCGACGTGGCGATCACCATCGATCTGGAAACCAAGGGCCATGAGCACTCCAAGCAGGTGCTCAACAACCTGCGGGCCGAAGGCTTCGACCCGCAGATCACCAACAACGCCGGCGGCTCCGTGGCCTAAAGGCCGCTGAATGCAGAAAATCCCCAGAACAGCTTGGAGAAGCTGGTCTGGGGATTTGTTCGTCTATACTCCCATTAATCAATTAGACTTTTATTTGAAAATGGGGCTCTGCCCAGGGTCCTTGTTCCACCGCGCATATCGAGGAGATTTCATGGATTGTCTTTCCCGCAGGTCATTTCTAACGGCGGCGATTGCTGTTCCGCTAATCGCTACAGCAAGCGCTCCATCCGCATTGGCCCAAACCTCGGAGTTCGGCGATTTGGTATTGGAGATCAATCCTGAAGTCGATAGAAGGCAATTCTTTACCGGCGAACTTTCCGCAAAAATCTATGAAAACGGAATAGCTGTCACTAGACGCGGACTGACGATGGCCCGTAAATCGAAAGCCGCCATGGCTAAGCTTTGGCGTCCATCATTCGGTTTCCCCACAGATGATATTAGTTATCAAAGCAACGGCTCCTACTATCAGGAATTTACCGGCGTAACAACTTATTGGTCGGGCGGAGATTTTATAGGATCGGAAACGATCCACCCATCAGCTGAATGGGAAACGAACACTTTCAAAGATGTGCCGGAAAGCCATGACCTGTACCGGTACGTGGAGATTCTCTCCAAGCTGGGAGTTACTAATGGCTGGCCCGACGGAACCTTCCGCCCGCAGGCACCTGTACTGCGTGATGCGTTCGCCGCATTCTGCTACCGCATCAACGGGTCGCCTGCTTACACTCCGCCTAATGCCTCTCCATTCAAGGACGTTGCGCGAGACAACATTTTCTACAAGGAGATTTGCTGGCTACATGCCCAAGGCATCGCGAATGGATGGCCAGACGGCACATTCCGGCCATTGGCTCCAATATTGCGCGATGCCATGGCGGCGATGTTGTACCGGATGACTCCAAAATCGGTCTATTCATTTACACCCCTCGCGGAGAGCGGCTTTCGGGATGTAGCTAAATCCAATTTGTTCTATCGCGAAATCGAATGGATGCGTGCTACCGGAATCTCAACGGGCTGGCTGACCGACTTCGGCGAATACGAAGAATGGTATGTAGAGTACAAGCCTTTCGCCAAGGCGACACGTGCTGAAACAGCCGCCTTCTTGGTTCGGTGGTTCGATCTGTTCGGCGATAGAAGGCTGAACGTGATTTCGTAAACGCGGCGAACCGGGTGGTAATCGTCCTGAACGCAGAAAATCCCCAGAACAGCTTGGAGAAGCTGGTCTGGGGATTTCTTTTGCTCAGGCGCTTACTTTGCTCCGTAAGGCTTGGCGGAGATGATCTCGACCTTGATGTCGCGGCCGTTTGGAGCCAGATACGACAGCTTGTCGCCCACCTTGGCGCCGTGCACGGCAACGCCGATAGGGGACTGCTCGGAGTAGACCTCGAGGTCGGTGTCACCGGCAACTTCGCGGGAGCCGAACAGGAAGGTGGTTTCGTCGCCTGCGATATTGGCGACTACCAGCATGCCTGGCTCGACAATTCCGTCATCGGCAGGAGCTTCGCCTACGTCGGCGCGGCGCAGCAGATCCTTCAGGTAGAGGATGCGGGCTTCAGCCTTGCCCTGCTCTTCACGAGCGGCGTGGTAACCGCCGTTCTCCTTCAGGTCACCTTCCGAACGCGCCTGCTCGATACGGGCAACGATCTCGGCACGTCCCGGGCCTGAGAGGAAAGTCAGTTCGTCCTGGAGCCGATCGTAGGCTTCCTGAGTCAGCCAAACGACAGGTTCGTTGCTGTTGGTGCTCACGTTGTACTTCCTTTGGTCAGTAGGGACTTCGCTCTGCCTTGGGAACCTGCAACAGGTCCTAAAGCCGAACGCCACCGGAACGGTGGCGTCGACGAAGTCGGATTCGGTACGGATCTGCGGGCTCGCACGTTATTGGAGATGCAAGCAAAGACCCCGCTAGGCTCATGTCCTATTGCTTTGCTAGAACCATGCGCCGATGCGGGGCGAAACGTATCTTTTCAACGATAGTAGTCGCCAAAACGCTTTAAGCCCAATAGATTCAGCTATTAGGGGATGAACAAGCTGAAATGTTAACCCTTGTATTCTTGCGGAACCTCGTAGCAGGACTCCACGCCTACCGTGGTCGCAAGGTTATCGGTGTGCAGGTCGACATCCAGGCGCTGGGTGATGTGCCCGGTAGCTTCTCCTGGATCAAGCAAGACGGTTTCGTAACCGACAATCGCCTTGGATTCATTCATCGCTCGAATGTCGCACTGCACGCGGTACTTGGCGTTGTATTCAACCGCGACAATGGCCTTGGCCTGGGTTGCGGAAACGACCTCGAACTCGATGTCCTGCGCCTTGATGGTGGTGTAGTTGCTGAAGCCGAAATAAGCGGCCCCGGCAACGCCGAGGGAGAGCGCGGCAGCAATCAGCCAATTACGCGTTTTCTTAGGAAGACTGCGTTTCTTGGGGTTGTTGTAGCGAGCCGTTAAGCTTGGATCAGACATTATTTGCCTTGCACCACTCTCTTGCCTGGCGGAATTTGAATAGGGAATGCCGTATAGAGATTCCCTGCTCAAGTTTACCGTCTTTCGGCATGGGGGAATAACCGGTGGTCGGCTATGAGTTGTTATGGGTGACGGGCAGATTTGAGGCTTCGGGCTGTCCAAAAACGTGGCATAAGGAAAGAAGATAAGTGGAGATTCACGACGTGAAGAAAATTGCTCCTTCGCAGGGGCTGCGGCTCATGGCTATTCACGCGCACCCGGATGACGAATCTTCGAAGGGCGCCGCAACGATGGCCGCCTATGTCGATGCCGGCGCCGAGGTCATGGTCGTTTCCTGCACCGGCGGCGAGCGCGGAGATATCCTCAATGCCGCCGCTGGCGAGCTCGCCCATGCGCACCGCGACCTCGCGGGCGTTCGTCGCACCGAAATGGCCGAGGCCGCTGCCGTCTTGGGCGTCAAGCACCGCTGGCTGGGCTACGTCGACTCCGGCCTGCCAGAAGGCGATCCGCTACCCGAGCTGCCTTTTGGTGCCTTCGCCTTGCAGCCAGTTGAAATCGCCGCTGCCGGGATCATCAAGCTGATCCGGGAATTCCGTCCACATGTCATCACGACCTATGACGAAAATGGCGGCTACCCCCACCCGGACCATATCCACTGCCACAAGGTTTCCACCTTTGCCTTCGAGCATGCGGCCAATCCTGAAATGTACCCGGAGCTGGGCGCCCCGTGGTCGGTCAGCAAGCTGTACTACGACCGTGCCTTCGCCTCGGATCGCTTCCGCACCTTGCACTACGCGATGCTGGAAGCCGGGTACGAATCCCCGTACACCGAGCGCGTTGCGCAGTGGGAAGCGGACGAAGGCAACCAGATGTTCAAGTGGGTTTCCCCACACACCACGACCACCCAGATCCACTGCGCGGACTTCTTCTCGCAGCGCGACCAGGCGTTGCTGGCGCATAGAACCCAGATTGATCCGGAAGGTTTCTTCTTCGCCGTGCCGGAACACGTCTACGCGGAGCATTGGCCGTGGGAGGACTACACGCTGATCTCCTCCAAGGTAGCCACCGAGTTGCCCGAGACCGACCTGTTCGCCGGACTAAGATAGTACTAAGCGCTTTTCCAGTACTAGAAATGAGTTGTCTTTACATCGTGAATACGATCTTTGAATCCTTGGCTCTGACTTCCTCGACCTCGCGTTTCGGCACGGAGACTGCCAGCGATTACGGTCCAGGATTCCTCGGTTTCATTTTCACCGCAGCATTGGTGGTTGCCGTGATCTTCCTGATCCGCGACATGATCCGCCGTGTCCGCCGCGTGCGCTACACCTCGGAAGCAGAAGCAAAGCAGCAGGAGATGGTGTCCAAGGGCGAAGAGCGCAAGCTCCAGGAACCCGATGAGCCGCACGACCCGAAGACCGACGAGCAGCAGTAGGAGCTTTGTGAGCTGCGCGATAGCATGATTGCGTGGCACAACGACTCGCTGGCTCATCCAGCCAATACCTCAGACAGCATTCGCATCAACTAGTCGACTGGTTCCCCTATGGGGACGAAGCCTTTGAACAGGCCCGGTTGCGCGACGTACCGGTGATGCTTTCCATCGGCTACGCTGCCTGCCACTGGTGCCACGTGATGAGCCACGAGTCCTTCGACGACTCCCAGATCGCGGCCCTGCTGAACGAGAACTTCGTCGCCATCAAGGTCGACCGCGAAGAGCATCCGCTCGTCGACGACACCTACATGCTGGCCACCCAGGCGCTCACCGGTGCCGGAGGCTGGCCGATGACCATTTTCGCGCTGCCCGACGGGAGAACCGTGCATGCCGGCACGTACTATCCGAAAGAGCCCCGCGGCAAGACCCCGAGCTTCCGCCAAGTGCTCGATGCGGTCCATGAAGCCTGGGAAACCAAGCGCGAATCGCTGGAAGAGCAGGCCCAGATGCTCGCCGGGCATCTGGCCGAACTCGGAAGCCGGCAAAGCTCGCTGTTGTCCCTGCAATCCCAGGAACCAGCGGACAAGGCCTTCGGGGCAGCGCTGGACCGGTGGATTGCCGGCACCAAGGCGGAAGGCGGCTTCACCCCTGCACCCAAATTTCCTCCGACCTGGGCCCTGAAAACACTGTGGCGTGCAGTAATCACCACCCCGGATCGCGCCGTAGAGGCCTTCACCGCTGCGGCCACCCACCTCGAAGCGATGTTCCTCGGCGGCTTGCAGGATCACGTTGAGGGCGGTTTCGCCCGCTACTGCGTCGACGAGAACTGGTCGGTCCCGCATTTCGAGAAGATGCTCTACGACAATGCCGGGCTGCTGTCGCTGGCGGCACGCACCAGCGTGCTGGCCGCCGAATTCTCCCGCACCTCCGAAGGGGAAGCGGCCCAGCGCGCGCAGACGCTGGCCGGACTGGCCCGGCGCAGCGCCGAAGGCATCATCGATTTCCTCAACGAGGAACTGCTCACCGCGTCGTCCGCCGCTCCGGCCTTCGCCGCGTCGCTGGATGCCGATTCATCCCGTGATGGCAAGCAGATCGAAGGCGCGTACTACACCTTCAACCGCGAGGAGATGGCGCTGGTCTCCGACCCGCTGATTCATCGCCTGCCCAAGGGGCTGCTGCGCTTCGCGCCGGTGGCCGAGGACCCGCAGAACTTCTGCTTCTCGCTGCTGCGGGTGCCCGAGCCGAGCGAACTGGGCGTCCTGCAGGAACTGCGCGAGGCAATGCGGGCGCTGCGCCGCTCGCGGATCATGCCGGTCCGCGACGAAAAGGTGATCGCCGGCTGGAACGGCCTGGCCATCGAAGCCCTGGCTGAAGCCGCGCTGCTGCTGGACCAGCCGAGGGCCCTGGAGCTCGCCGAGAAGGCGGCCAATTCTGTGTGGCAGATGCAGTGGGATGAGCGTGCCGGACGGCTGGCTCGGGTGAGCTTCTCCAACCGTGCCGAGCACGGCAACGAGGGCACCTTGCAGGACTACGCCGCCTTGGCCCTGGGCTTCTTGGCGTTGGGCCAGGCCAGCGGCCAGAAGCAGTGGGCAGCGAGGGCCAGCCAGTTGCTGGGACGTGCAGCGGACTTCGTGGATCCGGAAACCGGGGTGCCGCGCGACGCGGTGGGCGCCGATGCGCGGATCGCCGCCCAGCGCGGCAACATCGCTGCGGTCACGGTGCTTGATGACGCGCTGCCGGCTTCGGGGGCGCTCTACGCCAAGGCGTTGGCAATGCATGCGCTGCAGTCCATGGCTGCAGGGGAGTACAGCGAAGCTGATGCGGCGGCCTTGGACAGCGCCCGCGTGCTCTCGGCCCATGCGCTGGCGTTGGCCAGCGATGCGCCGACACAGGTGGCGACCGCCTTGGAAGTGCAATGCATCGTTTCCAGCCCCGTCCAGTATCTTGCGCTGTCGCAGTGGGATTCGGCAGAAGCCAAGCGCGTGCGTTCCGTGGCGTTGAGCCTGGGGATGATTGTGCGTCACGATCCGTCGCTGCCCGGCGCGGAGAACGGCCTGCAGATCCAGCCGTGCCGCGAGGAATTGTGCCAGATACCAGTGGCCGGGATGGACGGATTCTTCTCGCTGTTCGCTTCGGGAAAGGACGCCTGAGCCCAGGGCGAAGCGTCCGCCGTGGACGCGGTGCGGCGGGCAGATGCCCGCGCTTGGTGATAATTAGCGGTAGATTTAGAACCTAGAGTTTTGGAATCTACCGAAAGGAAGGGACAAGGTGCAGCTACCGAACCTTGCGTACCGTTACTACGAACGGCGCTTGGCGAAGTCCCTTCCATCCGACAAGCTTCCGCACCACATTGGCGTGATGGTCGACGGCAACCGCCGGTGGGCCAAGCTGGCCGGCACCCCGACCGTTGCGGGCCACCAGGCCGGTGCCGACAAGATCCTGGAATTCCTCGACTGGTGCGACGACCTGGATATCAAGATGGTCACCTTGTACATGCTCTCCACCGACAACCTCAACCGGGAAGCCGGCGAGCTGCGCGACCTGCTGGAGGTCATCGGCTCGACCCTGGACCGGCTGGGCGAGACCAACCGGGTCAAGGTCCAGCAGGTGGGAGCGAAGGACCTGCTGCCCGAGGACTTGGCGCAGAAGCTCGCCGCCCTGGAAACCGTGACTGCCAACCGCACCGGCGTCCATGTGAACGTGGCCATCGGCTACGGAGGGCGCCGCGAGATCCTCGATGCGTTCAAGGCGCTGCTGTGCAAGGCCGCCGAGGATGGGCGCACGATCGAGGAGCTGGCCGAGGGCCTGTCGACCGAAGACATCGAATCGGCCCTCTACACCAAGGGCCAGCCGGATCCGGACCTGGTGATCCGCACCAGCGGCGAGCAGCGCCTGTCCGGCTTCCTAACCTGGCAAAGCGCCTACTCGGAGTTCTACTTCTGCGAGGCGCTGTGGCCGGATTTCCGCCGCGTTGACTTCCTGCGCGCCCTGCGCGACTTCGCTGACCGCCAGCGCCGCTTCGGAACCTGAGCCGAGCGCGTTGCGCCAGGCTCGGCTGTTCAACGAATCGTTACCTGAACGTAGTGTGTGCGTCGTCTCTTGGTGGCGTTTCGGGGTCTAAGGTGATCATAAGGCCGGGGCATCAAGTCCCAGCTGAGCGAAGGGTTCCACACTAGATGACCAAATGCAGCGCCAGCCGGATTGCTTTCCGGAATCGCCTTGGGCATCCGGTGCCGGGATTCCCCACTGACGCGTGGGGAGAGTCCCCACGCCGGATTCGAGAATGGGTGCGCTGCCATGACACGAACAGCCGAACAGGGTGTACGAACCTACGTCATTGATACGTCGGTCTTGCTTTCCGATCCGAAAGCCATGTTCCAATTCGATGAGCACCATGTCGTGATTCCGCTGACCGTAGTCACCGAGCTGGAAAACAAGCGCAAGGACCCGGATCTGGGTTTCTTCGCACGCCAGGCCTTGCGGCTGCTTGATGACTTGATCGCCAGCCATGGCGGGCTGGCCCAGGCGGTGCCAGTGTCCAAGACCGGTGGAACGCTGCGCATCGAATTGAATAATATTGCCCCCGAGGTCCTGCCGGTAGGCATGCGCTCAGGCGATAACGATTCACGCATCCTGGCTGTCGCCAAGCACCTGCTTGATGAAGGCCTCGACGTTGCCCTGGTGACCAAGGACTTGCCGATGCGCATCAAGGCCTCGGCCATGGGGATCCATGCCGAGGTGTACCGCAATGAGCTGATCGCCTCGACCGGGTGGACCGGCATCCAGCAGCTGGACCTGGATGAAGAGACCATGGCCAAGCTCTACGAGCATGAACAGGTGCTGAACCACCCTGCGGCAGCCGATGAACCGATCAACACCGGCTTCGTGATCACCTCACCGCGCGGAAGCGCCCTGGGCCGCAAGGTGGATGCGAATACCGTGAAGCTGGTGCGCGGAGACCAGCAGGCCTTCGGACTGCACGGCCGCAGCGCTGAGCAGCGCATCGCCCTGGACCTGCTGATGGACCCTTCCGTGGGCATCGTGTCGCTGGGCGGTAACGCCGGCACCGGCAAGTCCGCGTTGGCGCTGTGCGCCGGCATGGAAGCGGTGCTTGAACGCAGGGAGCACCGGAAGATCACCGTGTTCCGTCCCCTGTACGCTGTCGGCGGCCAGGAATTGGGCTACCTGCCCGGTTCCGAAGGGGAGAAAATGGGACCGTGGGCCCAGGCGGTCTTCGATACCCTCGGGTCGATCGTGTCGAAGAACGCCATCGATGAAGTGGTGGAACGCGGGATGCTGGAAGTGCTGCCGCTGACCCACATCCGCGGGCGTTCGCTGCATGATTCCTACGTCATCGTCGACGAAGCCCAGTCCCTGGAACGCAATGTGCTGCTCACGGTGCTCTCGCGCATCGGGCAGAATTCCAAGGTGGTGCTCACCCATGACGTGGCGCAGCGCGACAACCTGCATGTGGGCCGCTATGACGGCGTCGCCGCGGTCGTGGAACAGCTCAAGGGGCACGCGCTCTTCGGGCATGTGACCCTGACCCGATCCGAACGCTCTGCGATCGCCGCGCTGGTCACCAACCTGCTGGATACTCCGACGCTGGCCTAGGACCGGCGTTCGCTGCGCAGCTCCCACGGAATCGGTGCCCGGACATCGGTCAGCGTGGGAGCTGGGGCCGTGAACAGCGAATCGATGTAGTACTCGTTGTGCGCGAGAACCTGGAGCGAGAGCTCCGGGGCCGGCGGCATCCCGGTTGGGGCGGCCAGCACCCGGCGGTTCAGGCAGACGCCGGTTGCCAGATCCAGGACCACGAGGGTCCGAGCGCCTTCGGGAACCAGGGGAGCGCTGGCCAGCGTGGGCTGGTAGGTATGCCCCGCGGTGAGGACGGCGGCCAGCGCTGGCCGGCCGTCGTGGGTGATCTCGGCCAGCTCGTGGATGTAGGTGGGGTGGTCGAATGCCAGATCATGCGAGGCGGGCTCGGATCCGGCAAGCTCCACGGGATCGAGCATCGATTCCCAATGCTCCAGTGGCAGCAGCCCGTTGAAGCCGGAAATATCTGGACGGCGCAATATCAACTGGTCCGAGGTGTACACCGGGGAGGTCAGCGAGGCAGGCAGCTTCCAGGAGGAATTCGTGGCAGCGACATAGCCGCGGCTGCGGTCCGCGGTGAACTTCTCCTGCTGGTACACCAGCTGCCCATCCGCCGAACGCACGGCAATGGCTTCGCGCTGGCGGATGATGGCGGTCAGCGTTCCTTCCAAGCCATCTTCCGGCTTGGCGTATTCGCCCGGGACCTGGACCTGGAACTGCAGCGAGGTGCTCAGCCAAGGGGCTGAACGGGCCAGGGCGCGGAAACGGCGCCGAGCAGCGGATTCAGGGGCAGACTGCCCGGGGAAAAGAAGTGGAACTGCAGGAACGTCCATACCCTAATTGTAGAAGCGGAAGAATTATTCACAAGGGGAACACCCCTCTGCCGCACAGGCGTGGACATGCTTATGCTCTACACATGTCAGAAATTTGGAACGTAGCCCAGGAAGGCCCGGCGGTCGCGGCAGCAGTCGTTGTCCAGCTGGCCTGCTTTGCCGGCTTCGGGTTCCTCCTGGCCAGGCAAGACATCGCAACGCATCGCCTGCCCAATCGGCTTATCGCTTACTGGCTGGCGGCCAGCACCGTGGTGATCGTGTTGCTGGGCATCCTGCGTTCTGATGCTCACGGCGTGCTCATGGGCCTGCTGGGGTTGCTGCTGCTGGGCGGAGGATATCTGCTCATTACGCTGATCTCCGCCGGCGCCATGGGCATGGGAGATGTGAAGCTGGCCGGAGTGCTGGGACTGAACCTGGGCTACTATTCTGTGCCCGGCTTGTTCTTCGCAACCGTGCTCACCTTCGTGCTGGCGACCTGCTGGGTGATCGGGGGAATGGCAGTGCGGAAATTGACCCTGAAATCAGCTGTCCCTTTCGGTCCCTTCATGCTGGTTGGAGCATTGGCAGTACTGCTTATGGCACGATGAAATCATGGCAACTCCTGAATTCATCACCCATCTTCGGCAACGTATCGGACATGAACCGCTGTGGCTCTCCGGGGTGAAAGTTGTTGTCTTCCGGGACAGCCGAGTGCTGCTGGTGCGCCGTGCCGACAATGGGCAATGGACCCTGCCGGCGGGGATTATCGACCCTGGCGAAGAACCATCGCACACTGCGCATCGCGAAGTCCTGGAAGAGACCGGCGTTGAATGCGAGATCACGGACCTGTTGGGTGTCGGAGTGACCGCGCCAACGGTTTATCCCAATGGGGATCACGCCCAGTACCTCGATGTGGTTTTCAAAGCCCGCCACCTCTCCGGCGATGCGAGGGTCAACGATGACGAAAACCTGGAAGTGGGATATTTCGAGCTCGCAGAGCGGCCAGAGCTCCCGCCACTGCATGAGCGGGCTGTGCAGTGGGCACTGGACCCGCGGCCCGGCGGATACTTCGCCAGCTGATGAGTCCTGCAATCACTTGCCGATGGCATGAACATAGACTTGTTCCATGACTGGGATCGAACTGATTGAACCAACTGCCTCACTCCACGCTTCTTTCATACGGAGCACTGCTGAATGGGCGGGAACGGATCAAGACGGCGCCTCGGTCTTCTTCGCTGCCAAATACGGCTGGGATCTACACAACGCGGACGACTTCGCTCAATGGGTCCAGCTGCTCAAGGATCTGGAAACGCTGAACTTCACGCCACCAAAAGGTTTCGTCGCGCAAAGCACACTGTGGCTAGTGCATGGCGATGAATACTTGGGTGCAGCCAGCTTGCGTCATGAGCTGGGCAATGATTTTCTCCGCGAAGTTGGCGGGCACATCGGCTATGGAATACGCCCGAGCGCCCGCGGAAACCGCCTGGCCAGAATCGCGCTCGCCGGATCCTTGGAACAAGCGCGCAACCTGGGCCTGCCACGAGTCATGCTCACGTGCAACGACTCCAATATTGCTTCGGCGAGAACTATTGAAGCTTGCGAAGGAGTCCTCGAAAGCATCGCTCCGGTTTCCGAAATCGGTCCTCGCTTCGGCTCCCGCGAGGACCTGCGACGCTATTGGATTGAACTGGTCTAATTCGCTGGAGGCACCCCACGGCGGCTCATTTAGCTGCGCCCCAACTGATTAAGCAAGCTACCGCGGCCAGTTGCCGGCAACTGTCCGCGGTAGCTGAGCTTGGAATAGCTCGGTGCTAGTGCTTGCCCACCATGGTGGAAACATCCAGCAGCGCATCGAGCTGCTCCTCGGTGACTTCGCCGCGCTCGACGAAGCCCAGTGCGATGGTTGCTTCGCGGACGGTCAGCGACTCGGCCACAGCCTTCTTGGCGATCTTGGCGGCATTCTCGTAGCCGATGAGCTTGTTCAGCGGGGTGACAATCGATGGGGAAGCCTCGGCCAGGAAGCGCGCGCGTTCCACATTGGCCTTGATACCGTCGATCATCTTCTCAGCCATCACCGTCGAAGTGTTGGAGAGCAGGCGAACGGATTCGAGCAGGTTCGATGCCATGACCGGGATGCCCACGTTCAGCTCGAAGGCTCCGTTGGTCCCGGCCCAGGCGATGGCCGTGTCGTTGCCGATGACCTGGGCTGCCACCTGGATGGTTGCCTCCGAGATGACCGGGTTGACCTTGCCGGGCATGATGGAGGAACCGGGCTGCAGGTCTGGGATCGCGATTTCGCCCAATCCGGTATTCGGGCCGGAGCCCATCCAGCGCAGGTCGTTGGCGATCTTGATCAACGAGATCGCGATGGTGCGCAAAGCAGCCGATGCCTCGACCAGGCCATCGCGGTTGGCTTGGGCTTCGAAGTGGTTGCGCGCCTCGGTGATGGGCAGCCCGGTGTCTTCGCGGAGGAATTCGATGACCCGCTGGGGGAAGCCATCCGGGGTGTTGATACCGGTGCCTACTGCGGTGCCGCCCAAGGGAACTTCGGCAACTCGCGGCAGCGCGGCTTCGATGCGTTCAATGCCGTAGCGGACCTGTGCTGCATAGCCGCCGAATTCCTGGCCAAGGGTGACCGGGGTGGCATCCATCAGGTGGGTGCGGCCGGATTTGACTACATCCTTGAACTCGGCAGACTTCGCTTCCAGTGCGGAAGCCAGGGTGCCCAACGCCGGGACCAGGTCCTTGATCAGCGCTCCGGTGGCGGCAACGTGCACGGAGGTGGGGAAGACGTCGTTGGAGGACTGCGACGCGTTCACGTGGTCGTTCGGGTGGACCTCGGTGCCGCTGCCCTTGGATTCCAGGGCACGGGTTGCCAGTTCGGCGAGCACCTCATTGGTGTTCATGTTCGAGCTGGTTCCGGATCCGGTCTGGAACACGTCGATCGGGAAGTGCTCATCGTATTGGCCGGTAGCGACCTGATCGGCCGCGGCCACGATGGCGGCGGCGCGTTCTTCATCCAGCACCCCCAGCGCCAGATTGGCTTGGGCGGCGGCCTTCTTGACCTGGGCCAGGGCCTTGATATGCGAGGATTCCAGGGTCTTGCCCGAGATCGGGAAATTTTCGACGGCGCGCTGGGTTTGCGCGCGGTACAGGGCCTGAGCCGGAACCCGGACTTCGCCCATGGTGTCATGTTCGATGCGGAAATCGTCACTGTTAGTCATGAGCCCAGAGTACGCCCGAACCGCAATCAAAGGACAGGGCTCTGACGTAAACATCACAACCAACAGTGACGCTTCGCCGAAATGGGAATAAAAGCCGTTTTACAAGGCTTTTCCCGAGAACTTAGAGTTCTTAGTCGAGACCCAGGCTGGAGACCAGCTGGGCACGGCCATCGTGCAGGTGGTAGGACACGCCCGCGACTGCGGTCCGGCCTTCTTCGATAGCCAGCGCAATGATGCTGGACAAATCGACGAGGCGGTCGGTGGTCTGCTTGACGTGCTCGACGACGGTGCCGTTCACGTCGGTGATGCCCTTGCGCTCGGCGGCCTGGACCGATGGGGTGATGTGCTCAACGAGGTCGCGCACGAAGCCCTTGGGCATGTTGCCCGATTCCTTGACCTTGATGGCGCTGGTGACCGCACCGCAGGAGTTGTGCCCGAGGATTACGATCAATGGGACGTTGAGGATGTCGACGGCGAATTCCAGCGAACCGAGGCTAGCCGGGTCCAGGACGTGGCCCGCGGTACGCACCACGAACATGTCACCCAATCCCACGTCGAAAATGATCTCAGCGGCAAGCCGGGAATCCGAGCAGCCAAAGATGACAGCGAAGGGTTCCTGGCCGGAAATCAGCTTCTCGCGTCGTGCACTGTCCTGGTTAGGGTGCTGGGTATCGTCATTGACGAAACGGAAATTTCCTGCGCTGAGCTTTTCCCACGCCTCTTGAGGAGTCATGGATGGTTTTTTTGATTCTGCGTGCATGACTCAGATTCTACGGGAATGTATTCGAATATCGAATATGTGACTGGCTATCCCCGTGAACGTGACTTAACTCAGTTCGCTGGCAACCTGTTCAGCAACAACGCTCAGCTGCTCGTCAGAGGTGTCGCTGGACAGCACCACGGTGGAGTCCTTGAACTCGGAGATCAGGTAGGTGCCCTGGTCCTTGGTGCGCACTTCCCACTGGGCTCCGCCGATGGTACGGGTATCGGTTGGCACCGCCGCATCGGTGATCAGGGCAATCCAGGTCGGGTTGGCTTCAGCGGCTTGGCGAACCCACACGAAGTCCTTGTTCTCGAAGACCAGTCCGCATTCCCAATAGGGGACGCCCTGTGCGGTATTAGCCTGCCAGCGGGCGAAGTTCGCGTATTCCTTCTCGCCCAATTCCGGGGCGAAGATCTCAAAGCCTGAAATCTTCTCCGTCTGTTCTGCGGTGGCCTGCAGGTTGACGTCGCTTTCAAACGCGTCGTCCTTGGGCGCAGGGTTGAGCATGAGCACCGGGATGAGGATGGCAATAGTGAAACCGATGGACAGCACCATGCCCTTGAAGGTCTGGTTCGCGCGCTTGGCCTGCTTCTCGGTCAGCTGCGGCTTGAACGGCAGGTCCTCGAAGGTGGCGTTGGGATCGTCGAGGCTTCGACGAGCCGTGGCAGGCATCTGCGTACCGCTTGCCGCATTGGCGGCTGCCTGGGCGTTGTTCTCGGTGTTGTTCTCAGGTTCCACGCCTTCCATTCTCCCCGAAGATTCTGTGTAATTCGAACTGGAGTGCCCAATCGCACGTCCACCGATGATCAGGCGCGCCCGACACGAACTGTAAAGGGAGAACCCTAGGGGATAGAATGGCCTTGTTTGCATAGGCGCAATGACTACGACTCAGTGATGGGATCTTTCGTGACCGAAAAGAACAATTATGCCCACCTTTCTTCGCGACTGTCGGTTTCCGACGCGGAGCCGGACCGCAACCTAGCACTGGAGCTGGTGCGCGCAACCGAAGCGGCAGCCATCGCTTCCTCGCCATGGGTTGGATTCGGTGACAAGAACGCCGCAGACGGTGCCGCAGTCGACGCCATGCGCGGCCTGCTGTCCAGCGTGAACTTCAACGGCGTTGTCGTAATTGGCGAAGGCGAAAAAGACGAAGCTCCAATGCTGTTCAACGGCGAACAGGTTGGCAATGGAACCGGCGCCGAATGCGACGTCGCAGTTGACCCGATTGACGGAACCCGGCTCACCGCCCTGGGCCTGAACAACGCCCTGTCCGTGCTGGCTGTTGCCGACCGCGGTTCGATGCTCGACCCTTCGGCAGTGTTCTACATGGAGAAGCTGGTCACCGGGCCAGAAGCCGCAGAACTCGTTGACCTCCGTCTGCCGGTGAAGCAGAACCTGCACCTGATCGCCAAAGCCAAGGGCAAGAAGATCAGCCAGGTGACCGTGACCATCCTTGACCGCCCACGCCACGCCGGGTTGATCGAAGAGATCCGCGCAGCCGGTGCGCGCACCAAGCTGATCATGGACGGCGACGTTGCCGGCGCCATTGCCGCAACCCGCGAAGGCACCGGCGTTGACGCGCTGATGGGTATCGGCGGCACCCCCGAGGGCATCGTGACTGCCTGCGCCATCAAGGCATTGGGCGGCGTGATCCAGGGCCGCCTGTGGCCAACCGACGACGATGAGAAGCAGAAGGCCATCGACGCAGGCCATGAACTGGGCCGCGTGCTGACCACCAACGACCTGGTGACCTCCGATAACTGCTACTTCGCGGCGACCGGTATCACCGATGGCGATCTGCTGCGCGGAGTTCGCTACAAGGACAACCGTATCCACACCCAGTCGATCGTGATGCGTGCCAAGTCCGGCACCATCCGCTTCGTCGATGGCGAGCACCACCAGGACAAGTGGGAAGCGTACACCCGCTAGCTGCTTGCAAAACTGCGAGCCATGGACTTGAAACAAGTCCATGGCTCGCAGTTTTTCGTTTCGGGGCCTTGCGGCAGCGCGGCTAGTCGATCTGGGCGCTGGCGGCGAAGAGCTGGCCCGGCACGATGCCCTGCAGCGTGGCGGTGGCCGGCAGCTCGGCCGCGGTGACGAACAGCGACTGGCCGCGGCTGATGTGGTGCTCGCCTTCGCGGGTGGCCACCAGGAACTCGCCGGCAGTGCACAGCAGGACGGCGGCACCGTGCAACTGCAGGTCGGCGGCCAGGCCAGGTTCGGTGGGATCGAGAACCTGCAGCTGGAACTCCTCGAAGTCCGGCTTGTACAGCCGGTCGTGGGTATCCAGCGCCACCGGCTCCAGCAGCGGGGCAGGGGAGGGCTGGGCGATGGTGACATCGAGCAGCTCGGGAACATCAATATGCTTGCTGGTCAGCCCGCCGCGCAGCACATTGTCCGAATTGGCCATGACCTCGATGCCCAGGCCGCGCAGGTAGGCGTGGACGTTGCCCGCACCCAGGCTGATGGCCTGGCCCGGTTCGAGGAAGATCAGGTTCAGCAGCAACGCCACCAGGACCCCTGGATCGCCCGGATAGATCTTGCTGATCGACACCAGTTCGGCGAAATGCACGTTGCGCTGCAGCTCGCCGCTGGCCGCCACTGCATCGCTGATCTGGTGTACCAGCTGGGAGATTTCGTCCCCGGCGGTCAGCACATGCTTGAAAATCGCGGCCAGCGGATCGCTGCCCTGCAGCAGGCCGACGAGCTGGCTGACCGGGGCCTGGGCCGAGTCCGGCAGGTGCGCTGCCAGCAGCTGCAGGTCCTCGGCAATCTGCGCTGGCTGGCGGAACCCGGAGAGCGCCACGAAGTCGGTCAAGGCGAACAGCATTTCCGGCTTGTGGTTGTCATCGCGGTAGTTGCGGTCGGCGGCATCCAACGGCTTGCCCTGGGCATTTTCCTGGGCGAAGCGTTCCTGCGCCTGCTGCAACGTCGGGTGCGTCTGGATCGACAGCGGCTGGGTCGCCGAGAGCACCTTGAACAGGTACGGCAGGCGTCCGAAGCGCTCGGCAACCGCCGAACCCAAAATGCGCTCCGGGTCCTGGGCGATGAAATCGTTGAGCGCGGTGCCGTCATCGGAGAGCCGGCTCGGGCACCCGGGGTGGGCGCCGAGCCACATTTCGGCCTGCGGGGTGGTTTCCGCAGGCAGATCCAGCAGATCGGAAATCTGCGAAGCAGATCCCCAGTGGTAGTCCCTAATCGTGTTTTTCAACTCGAACACGTCTTTTGACCATAGCCTTTCAAGAGCGGTAAATGGGTCGCATGGCGGTCGGGGGGTCTTAACCGTTTACGGAACCGAGCATTCGTCGTTGTTTGCCGCGATCTCCGAGATCAACGTGCGGTAGCCAGCCATTTCCAGCTGAACCAAGTATTCTTCGGTGATCGGGCTGCCATCGGGCTGGGTGAATTCCCGGTCCTCCTTGTTGGACAGCTTCGGAGCATTGTTCACGTCAGTGGTTTCCTCAGCCTCCTCGGAGGCCTCGGTGGTTTCTTCCGGAGCCGAGGACTTGGAGGAATCCTCGCTCTTCTCCGAATTGTCCTTCTTCTTGTCCTTCTTCGGCTCGTTCTGCTTCGCGATCAGCGACTGGATGCGCTCCTGCAGCTTGTCGAAGTCCGGGTAGGTGGAGAAGCTGCGTTCGAAGTCCGGGGCACCGAGGGTCAGCCGGGCCATCGGCTCCTTGGACACCTTCTCAGCCAGGGAGACGAAGGAACCGAGCTGGCCGGCAGGAATGTCGGTTTCCACCAGCTGCTCGCCGGCGGACATGATGGAGGTGAAATTGGTCAGGATCGTCTGCGGGGTGAACTGCTTGATGATTGCCTGCTGCAAGCACTGCTGGCGCTTGATGCGGTGGTAGTCATCGGTGAAGTCGCGCGAGCGGGCAAACCACAGGGCCTGCTTGCCGGTGAATTCATGGGTTCCCGGGGCGAACCAGTGGGTGCGCACAGTGCTGTTCTCGTAGTACTTGCCGTTGTACGGAACCCAGCCGCCGGAGTTGATGGTGACACCGCCTAGGGCGTCGACGAACTGCTCGAAGCCGGCCATGTTGATCATGACGTAGCCCTGGACCGGAAGGCCGGTGGTGCCTTCCAGCGCGTCCATGGCCGCCTGCGCGCCGACGTTCTTCACCGAGTCGGGGAACGCATCGGCATGCTCCATTTCGGCGTTGCGGTAGATGGAATTGAAGATGCATTCATCCCCGCAGTTGTAGCCGTTTGGCCAGATCTTTTCCATGGGGGAGCCCGGGGCGAAGCGTGCGCTCTGGAAGTTGCGCGGCACCGAGATCAGCAGGCTCTTGCCGGTCTTGGCATCCACGGACAGCAGCGCCGCAACGTCGGTGCGCACGCCGTCGCGGTTGGCACCGGAGTCGGCGCCGAACACCGCGATGTTGTATCGGCCGTCGATGGGATCGAAGGCCGGGCCCTCGTCGAAGACGGCCACGATGGTTTCGCGTCCGGTGTTCAGCACCGAGGCGCCATAGACGAACAGGCCGCTGGTGGCCACCACGGCTGCCAGGGTGAAGACGGTGACGATGGCACGCATGCCCGGGGCCAGCAGCTTGGGCCGGATGATCACCAGGGTGTTGATGAACATGATCAGCCAGCCCAGCGCCAGCGTGCCGAGCACGATGATCAGGAACAGCTGGAAGTTCGGGCGGGCCGCCCAGCCGAGCAGGATCGAGCGGTCAATGAAGTACATGGCCACCAGCGCCAGCACCGCCACCCAGCAGAGCATGGTGATGGACACCGCGATCCGTCCGAGCCTGCGATTTCCGGCAACCAGCTGGGCGCCGCCGGGGAAGAAGATGGTCAGCAGGACCAGGATCAGGGCACGCTTGCTGCGCTGCGGAGAGCTGATGGTCTCCGGCTGGCGCAACGGACTTGGTGCGCGGTGACTGGCAGAACCCATGTACTTTTGGACTTTCCCTAGGAGGCGAAATTCTCGTTGGCAACTTCATCGCGCAGAGCCGAGCCCTTGGCATGGGCCTGCTCGCGCAGCGAATCTGCAAACTGAAGCAACTTTACCTGTAACGACTCGGCTAGCTCATCGGTTCCCGCTGCGAGCATGCGCACGGCCAGCAGGCCGGCATTGCGTGCTCCGCCAATGGAAACAGTTGCTACGGGGACTCCTGCAGGCATCTGGACGATGGAGAGCAGGGAGTCCATTCCATCTAGTTTAGCCAGTGGAACTGGAACTCCGATCACTGGCAACGGTGTAACAGCTGCGAGCATGCCGGGAAGATGCGCTGCGCCGCCTGCGCCGGCGATGATTGCCCGCAGCCCTCGTTCGTGGGCCTTCTTGCCGTAATCGATCATTTCCTCGGGCATGCGGTGCGCCGAAACGACATCCGCTTCAAAGGGGATGCCGAATTCGGCCAGCGCCTGCGCGGCCAGGCGCATCACCGGCCAATCGGAATCAGAACCCATTACGAGGCCGACGAGTGGTGCTTGAGTCATCAGATATTTCCTTGCAGTGCTTCAGTAAGAGCCGCTGCCCGGCAGGCAGCGGCTCTTGATTAATAAAAATGCTAGTTGGCGGTGCCGGCGCCGTCGCGGATTAGCGCGGCCACCTTGTTCGCCTGCGAACGAAGTTCATCTACGCTTTGCCCTGCGTTTGCCACGACGTTGACGTGGCCGATCTTGCGGCCCGGTCGCACGGACTTGCCGTAGGCGTGCACCTTGACTTCCGGGCCGGCGGCCAGCGCGGCCTGGAACGCGGAGTAGAGGTCCTGGTTGGCGCCGCCGAGGTAGTTCTTCATGACGGTCACACCCAGCTCGCGGGTTTCCCCCAGCGGCAGATCCAGCACTGCACGCAGGTGCTGCTCGAACTGGCTGGTGACCGAGCCGTTCATGGTCCAGTGCCCGGTATTGTGCGGGCGCATGGCCAATTCGTTGATCACGAACCCGGCGCCGACGCCCGGGGTTTCGAAGAGCTCGGCGGCCATGACGCCGGTCACGCCGAATTCCTCGGCGATGCGCAGGGCGGCTTCGGCAGCGGTGGCCGCGATAGCCTCGTCGATGTCCTGGGCGGGCGCGATCACTTCATCGCAGACCCCATCGACCTGGATGGTGTGGACCACCGGCCACGCCTTGGCCTCGCCCGAAGGGGTGCGGGCCACCAATGCGGACAGCTCCCGGGAAAAGCCAACCTTGTCTTCGGCCAGCAGCGGGCCGTTGGCGAACCAGTCGGCGGAATCCTTGGCATCTTGGATGCCGTCGAGCATGCGCACGCCCTTGCCGTCGTAGCCGCCGCGCGGGGTCTTGAGCACAATAGGCCAGCCGGTCTGCTCGCCGAAGGCGATCAGCGCCTCGACGTCGTCGACCTTGGCCCAGGCAGGGTTGGGCAGGCCGAGGCGCTCGATGGCCTCGCGCATGACCAGCTTGTCCTGGGCATGGATCAGCGCTGCCGGACGCGGCTGGATGTTCACGCCCTCATCGATCAGGGTGGTCAGGAATTCATTGGGAACGTGCTCGTGGTCGAAGGTGACGACGTCCTTGCCCTTGGCGAATTCGCGCAGGGTATCGAGGTCCTTGTAATCGCCTACCGGTGCGTCGGGAACGCAGCGCGCAGCCGAAACATCCGGACCTTCGGCGAGAACATGCAGTTCAAAACCTAGGTTCAAGGCCTCGGGGGCCATCATTCGGGCCAGCTGCCCGCCACCAATCACGCCAATTTTTGGAAAGCTCACGATTACAAGGGTAACGAAAGCGGCGTGGAGAATCGCATGCGCGATGTCTGATTACTCTCAGAATTCGGCCAATTTCCAGAAAGTGCCGATAAAATGGCAAGATCGCGCGCTTCTCCCAGTGCTGAGCGCGCCTTGTTACTGCTAGCCAGACGGGAACTTCATTCCCTGGAGGACAATTGCTCGAGCGCATCAAACTCAAAATAGCCGGACTCATCTCGCTGCTGTGGCGTGAGGTGGCGAAGTTCGGCGTGGTCGGTGGCGTTGCGTTCGTCATCGACTCGGGGATCTACGTCTGGCTCCTGCATGGTCCCATGAGCGATTCGCAGGTCAAGGCGAAGATCGTCGCTGGTGTCGTCGCCACGATGTTCTCCTGGGTCGCCAACCGCTACTGGACCTTCCGCCACCGCCGCCAGGCCAATGTGCTGCGCGAGCTGGTGATGTTCATCATCATGAATGCCATCGGCCTGGGCATTGCCGCGGCCTGCGTGTGGGTCACCAAATACTGGCTGGGCCTGACCGATCCGACCTCGGTGTTCATTGCAGGTTCGGTCGTCGGCTTGGTGCTCGGCACGATCTTCCGTTTCTTCGCCTACCGTTTCTGGGTGTTCGGCAAGGAGATGGACCAGGAAGAAGCATTTGCCCATGACCACGAAATTCTGGGCAAGCACATGGCCGATACCGCCACCGGGCCAGCGGGTTCCGCTGGCCAGTGCGATACCGGCACCGTGCCGACGGTGGTTCGCTAGCCCTGAAGGGAATAGTCGAAGTTGATGCGTTCGCCGTCGCGCAGGCGCGCGGTCACTTCCACCCCATCTTCGACTAGCACAATTCCATCTCCTGCCGCCCACTGGCCGATGGCATAAGGCAGCAGGTCGAGCACAGGCAGCTGGGCACGCACGAGAATGGTCCCCTGGCTCTTCGCCTCGGTACCGAATAGCGTGGCAAGGCTGAGCGGGGCGCGGCCATTGGTTGCGATGGCTGTTGCATCACCAGCAACCGGCGAGGGATAGAACTGGTCCCCATAGGAACGCACGGAGGCATTGAAGTCTTCTGCGACCGGGCCGAGATCCGAGCCGAAGGACAGCGCGAGAGCTGCCGGATTCACGGCGAGGATTTCACAGCTGCTGGGGATGCGCTCATCATTCGGCTGGGCGGTAACCCATAGCGTTGCCTGCTGGGCATCATCATGCTCGGCATCAACCAGCGTGGCGCCATGATGCAGGGCGGCCAGGGCCACAACCAGGGACTTCCAATGCGCTGGCAGGTCAAGTACCACGAGCGAGTCTTCTTCGAGGTCGAAAACCTCGCCCAGGAGATTGGCGCTTTTCGCGACCCAATTGTCGAATACCCGTCCGGAGAGCTCGATGCGTTCCCCGCTGGCGGAGTACCAGGTAAGCCACGGCGAGGCCGAAGTGCGCCGCGGCGCGAGGAGATTCTCCACAAAGGTTCCTGATTGCAGGATGTTGCTCATTGGGTGTCCTTAAATTTAATTACTGAGAATTCACCGAGAATTCAGCCAAGACGGGACATGCCCGTCTCATCTGCATCTTTTGACGGCGTGTTGTGCCGGGAGTTTCCTGAGAAGTCTTCTTAGAATGACCTACCCACTTGACTCTAGCGGAGTTACACGGCTGTAATTAGATGGTGAGTCCGAGCAGGTTTATCACTTTTCGCTAGTTCGATGGAATAAATGCTGCCGGATGGATCGGGAGCAGTGATGGCCCGATCTTCTCAAACCAATCGAAAGGTCAACATCACCATGGCGAATCTGGAGCAGGGGTACTCCGAATTTTCGACCTCGGCTGTTGCGTCGGCCCAATACGGGCTGGAGGACGCACCATCCGACTGGTTTGTCGATCCTCAAGCCGGTGAGTCCGCACGGGTTGCAGTTGCAGCCGATCTGGAGACCGCGGCCGACAACTTCTTGAAAGAACAGGACACCTTATCCGCCACCGAAGAAATCTCCTCGGTTGGATCCTGGGCGCCTGAGCTCGACGAAGATGACGAAGTGCGCGAAACCATCAAGGAAGTATGGCTCGGTGTTGGCGGAGAAGTTGACGAGGGCGAGCTGGGCTGGCAGGCCCGTGCCCTGTGTGCACAGACCGACCCCGAGGCATTCTTCCCTGAAAAGGGCGGCTCGACCCGCGACGCGAAACGTGTCTGCGGCGCATGTGTTGTCCGTTCGGAATGTCTAGAATATGCCTTGAGCAATGATGAGCGCTTCGGAATCTGGGGAGGGCTCTCAGAGCGCGAACGTCGCCGTCTACGGAAACGAGCAATCTAATTCGTCCGCCAATTCACGTCACCGCCATCGTTGCTTCGCACGATGGCGCTGACTTTTTACCACGCACTTTGGCCGCACTGCGCAACCAGTCGCGGCCTATCGAACGCTTTGTCGGAGTCGACGCATCGTCCTCCGACGCATCGCTAGAGGTCCTGCGGGCGAACTTGCCGTCGAACGCCGCCCTGCTGGTGGCCGATGAGGGGTCGTTGGGACTGTCGCTGGAAGTGGCGGTGTCGCAGCTGCCCGAAGCGCGTGCGGACCGCGACGAATGGCTATGGATTATCCACGATGACTCCATGCCTGCTCCCGACGCGCTGGAACAGCTGACCCGCACCGTCGAGGCTTCCGAGTCCGTCTCCATTGCCGGATGCAAGCTGCTGGATATCGACAACCCCCGCCACCTTGTGGAGGTGGGCCTGAGCGTCGACCGCAAGGCCCAGCGCCTGACCATGATCGACATCGACGAAGTCGACCAGGGCCAATACGACGGACGCAGCGACTACTTCGCCGTCTCCTCCGCCGGCATGTTCATCCGCCGCGAGGTCTTCGAGCAGCTGGGCGGATTCGACCCGGCGATCCCGGGCCGCGGCGACGACGTGGACCTGTGCTGGCGCAACCGCCTGGCCGGGCACCGCGTGGTCGTGGTGCCCAGCGCCAAGATGTACCACCAGGTCCAAGTTGTCGACTCGCTGGCTGGTCCGCGCGAAGCCAAGCGCTCCGAGGTCTTCCAGCGCCTGAAGTTCGCTTCGCCAGCGGTGCTGCCCTTCTTGTGGATCGGATTGCTGCTCGGCGGCATCGGCCACTTCCTCGTGGCCTTGCTGGCCAAGGACCCGGGCCACGGGTTCGGTCATTTGGGATCGGTGCTGCGCGGGCTGTTCTCCCCGGGCAAGCTGGCGGCATCGCGCCGCAATGTCGCCCAGATCCGCGAGATTCCGCGCCGCCAGGTCCGCAAGCTGATGGTCTCCGGTGCCCAGGTGCGCGAGTACCGCCGCAATGTGAATACCGGGCGTGCCGATGGCGAAGTCTACGGCGACGGCAGTGGCGCCGACGCCATGGTTGAACCCAGCGGCGACAACTTCTCCGACTTCGTGCGGATCGCCCGCCCGCCGCGCACCACTGCGGTGCTCTCGCTGATTCTGGCTCTGCTGCTCTCCGCAGCGGCCTCCCTGATCGCATGGCGCAGCCTGTTCGGCGCCACCGCCCTGTCCGGTGGCGCACTGCGCCCGCTGTCCAACAGCAGCCGGGAAATCGGTGCCAACGCGCTGTCCTGGTGGCAGAACATTACCACCGGCTTGAGCGCCCCGCCAGATAATTCCGACCTGCTGTTTTGGCTTTTCTCGCTGGTGACCTTCAACCATGCCAATGAAGCCTCCGTCTATCTCTTCTTCGCCGCGATGCCGCTGGCAGCACTCACCGGCTGGTGGGGGATTGGCGCGGTCAGCCGCTCCCGCGCGGTGCGGTTCCTTGCCGCGCTGATCTGGGCGCTGCTGCCGTCACTGATTTCTTCGCTGGCCTCGGGACGCATCGGCTCGGTGCTGATCCACATCTTGCTGCCGCTGTTCTTCCTGGCGATTATCCGCGCCATGAACGCCCATGTGGCGATCGAGGGCGCGAAGCCGAAGAACGCGAAGCAGCAGTCGGTTTCCGCGTGGACCGCCTCGGCCAGCGCCGCATTGCTGCTCTGGGTGATCTCCGCCGGCTCCGTCTCCTTCTTCCTGACCGCGAGCATCCTGATCTACGTGCTGGCCTTCTTCTCTGTGCGCCGCGCACGCAGCCTGTGGTGGATCCCGCTGCCTGCGATCGTGTGGAACCTTCCGCTGCTGTTCGCCGGCCTGGGCGATGCACGGCTGCTGTTCACCGAGCCCGGCGCCGCGAATGCGTTCACGCCGGCTGCCCCGTGGCAGATGCTGCTGGGCTTCCCGGAAGCCTTCAACGCCAACGCCTCGCTGGTGGGCTGGGACTTCCTGCCTGCCGGACCGTGGGCCCTGGTCTCAGCCCTGCTGGTCGGTGCCCCGATCCTCGCGCTGGCGGTCTTCGGAACCTTGAGTTCTTCGTTCAGCCACAGCGCCAGCATGCGCCGCAACTCCCGGCGCCTGCTGTGGGGCGCGGTGCTGTCGCTGGCAGCGGGCTGGGCCGTCGGCTTTGTGCCCTTCACCCTGGACTCGCATACCGCGGTGAGCGCCTACACCGGCCCGTACGTCTCCTTCGCCATGTTCGCGCTGCTGGCAGCTGCCGCCAACGCGTTGGCCGCCCTGCGCCACGAGGACCAGCCTCGCTCAATGCGTGCCGCCGGATCCCGTCCGGCGATGAGCCTGATGGCCGCATTCAGCGTGCTTGCCGTGCTGGCTTCGGGCTGCGTGCTGCTCGGCGCCCAGCTGAATCCGGCAGCCGAATCCGAAACGCTGACCGCGATGAACTCGGCCCAGCAGGTCCACGGCTCGCAGCCGCGCACCCTGCCGGCAACCGCAGCCGATGCAGGCCGCTCCGAGTTCCAGACGCGCACCCTGGTGCTCAGCCCGCGGTCCTCCGGCGAGATCGACAGCCAGCTGGTGTCGGGTTCCGGCGAGACGCTGGACAGCATCAGCCGCTACTCGCAGGTCAAGCAGCTGGCCGGTCCGCTGCTGGATCCTGAGCGCAATGAAGATTCCGCCACCGCAAAGGTCCAGAGCAATGCCGTAGCGATGCTGCTGTCCGAATCCGCGTTGGACTCGCGCGAGTCCTTGCGCGACTTGGGCGTGGGCTTCGTGGTGCTGAACGAAACCGGCGAATCCGTCCCGGCGACCGTACGCACCTTGGATGCGGCAACGGGGTTGGCGTCGGTTGGCCAGACCGACAGCGGCTGGCTGTGGCGCGTGGACTACGAAGCCGATGACGAGCAGCAAAGCGCTGGCTTTGCCCGGATCGTCTCCGCCGATGGAGACGTGACGGTCTTGCCGACCCAGCGTGGCAAGATCACCAATCTCCAGATCCCGGCCGCGGATTCCGAGCGCACGCTGGTCCTGGCTACCGCGTCGGATCCGAAGCTGCGCGCCAGCGTCGATGGCGAATCCCTGCGTTCGGTGGCCTATCCCGAGGATTCGGAAACCCGTTGGGCCCAGGCCTACGAGCTTCCTGCCGAGGGCGGCAAGCTGACCTTGTCGCACAAGGACTCCATGGCCATTCCGGTGCTGCTGCTCAGTGCAGTAGTTCTGCTGATCACGGTGTTGCTGGCCATTCCAGTGCCAAGTTCGCGCCGATTGGCCAACTACCGGAACATCGAATACCGCTTCCGTGAACCACGCGGCGAGAATGAAGAACTTGCCGATGGTTCGGCAGTTCTGGCCGCGGCCGAAGTCCAGAGCCCGGCGACGGCCACAGGGTCCATGCCATTGAGCCGCCGAGAGGCACGCGAACGCGCCAGCGAGATTCGTGAGAACTTGACCCCGAAGCTCAGCGACCGGATTTCGGATGCTGATGCCGAGCAGGAGAAGAAGTAGTGAGCGACGAGAAGAACGTGGACTCAGCGGACTCTGCTGACCAGCCAACTGCACAGACCCCGGGCCCGAAGCCGGTCTCGGCACAGCCGGAAGCCAAGGACGCCACCCCGGTGTCGGCGACGCTCTCACGTGCCGAGGCCAAGGCCGCCAAGGCAAGGGCCAAGGTCGATGCCAAGCTGGAGAAGGCTCGCGCCAAGGAGGCCCAAGCCCGGGCCAAGGCCGAGGCGAAGGAAGCGGCGAAGGCCGCGAAGGCTGAGCCCAAGACCGCCAAGCAGGAAGATCCGAGGCCAGAACCGCTGTCCGAGGCGAAATCCGGAGCAAAGTACAGCAATCCAACTGCCGCCGCTGCGGTTCCGGCCGACGAGCAGGCTGAAGGCAAGCGCGCAGCACAGGAACAGTCACCCACGCCTGATTCCGTCCAGGACGGCTCGGCCAAGGACGACTCCGCCAAGACCGGCACGGTGGCCCCCGAAGCCGCGCCCGCCCAGTCGGCAACGGCTGGTGAATCCGCTGCCGGCAAGACCGATGCAGCCGCCAAGCCAGAACCGGTTGCCAAGCCGGATCAAGTCGCCGAGGCGGAGCCTGCCAAGGAGGAGGGCGCAACGGCAGTAGCCGTCAATGCCGATTCTGCACCTGCGCGCGAGGCTGAGCCGAAGACCTCCTCCGCCCAGGATTCAGAAGCTGGTGCCGCTGCGGCATCCGCTGCCGCCACAGGGAAGGACAAAGCCGGCGATTCACAGTCCGGAGAAGAAGCCGCGAAGGCATCAGCACCGGAAGATCCGAAAGTCGCCAAGCGCCGCCAGAAGCTGGAGAAGGTCCGCGCACGGAAAGCCGCGAAAGCTGCCCCTGCCGCTGCCAGTGCGGCTGCTGTTCCGGCAGCCGAGCCGGAGGCGGAGCCTGCAGACGGCAAGGTAGCTGAGCGCCGCCACAAGCTGGACAAGGCCCGAGCCGCGGCTTCCAAGGATGCGGTGTCCGCGCCGGTGCGGAAGAAAACCGGCGCGGTACTGCTCAGCCTGGCTGCGGTGGTGGCCGCCGGAGCTGTCGTAGGCGCCGGATCGATTTTTGCCCCGGCACCGGCCGTGAAGTCGTTGCCGGCTGCCGTGACGAACCTGCCTGCCGGCGACTCCAGCAGCGTTTGCCCGGGAACCCCGCAGCTGCTCAAGGGCGTGGAAGGCACCGACGCGCAGTTCGCTCCCGGCGCCAAGGACGTTTCCAGCAACCTGCGCAGCATTGCCGTGTCGGATCTGGCCAAGCGCATTCCCGGCTCATCCTTCACCAAGCTTGATGGCAGCGATGCGCGTCAGCTGACCGAGCGCATCGCCGAGGATGAAGCTGCCGAGGCCCGTGGCGCCGATGAGGAGGGGCTGACCGGGCGCGCCAGCAAGATCTCAACTGCCAACGATATCGATGACACCCAGGTTTACACGTTGCAGCCGCTGGGCCAACTCGCTTCGAAGGGCAGCGCCCTGCGCAGCTACCAGGCCAAGGACGGCGACCTCGCCGGGCTTGCCGCCGCAACATGCCAGGCTCCGGCGTCCAACTGGCGCTTCACCGGCCTGCAGACCAGCACCGGATCCACCAGCGTGATGCATTTGGCCAACCCAACGCACACCACGGCCCAGGTGTCCCTGCGTCTGCGCGGCCCGGACGGCCTGATCGACACCTCCACGCTGCAGAACATTGTCCTGGCAGCGGGGGAGAGCCGGGCGATCGTGCTCGGCGGCTATGCGCAGGACTTGAATTCCATTTCGGCTGAGGTCACCAGCCTCGGCGGCAAGATCACCGCCTCGGTCCAGCAGGCCGCCTTGCGGGGCTTGACCCCATCGGGTGTTGAACTGGTCGGCGCGAACGCGACGGCTTCCAACAGCCAGGTGATTCCGGGCGTGTGGATCGAGAGCAAGGAAAATGTTTCCAAGCTCAGCAAGGACGACAAGTCCCTGGTTCCGCAGCTGCATGTCTCGGCCACCGGTTCCTCGGGCGCCGGGTTCAAGGTGAAGGTCCTGGGGGCTGACGGTGAAGTTGCTGCCAGCTTCGACGAGAACCTTGCCGTTGATTCGGACGCCACGAAGGTCGTGAACCTGAACCAGCTTGCTGGCGGGTACTACACGGTAGTCGTCGAATCCGATGCCCCGGTCACCGCAGCGGTGAAGATGGTCCGCGGCGCGGACCCCAAGGATTCCTCCGACACTGCGTGGGCGGCCAGCTCCAACGTGCTCGCCGGGACGCAAGCCATGCCGCTGTCGGCTAACGGCACCGGCAAATTCGCCATCGCCGCCGTCGCGGCGGACTCGGCGGTGGAAGCAGTGGTCGTCAACAAGGACGGCAAGCTGGAAGACCCTGAGAAACTGCAGATCAAGGCCGGCCAAAGCATTGTCTTTGATCCGAAGTCGGTCTCCGATGACGCCCAGGCAGTCATCTTCTCGACGGATGCCAACGCCTACCTGGCCCAGCTGGTGCTCGGTTCCGATCGTTCCATCGCCTGGGCTGCCATGCCGCAGGCGAATGCCGGACGCGACGGCATTGTGGTGAACATCGGCGGCTAGGAGCCCGCCATTAAGGAACTGGAACTTTGACGACTCCCTTCGCGTGGCTGGCGCAGCGGATCAGGCTTGAGCGGCGCTCGCTCAAGGCGGCCTCGCTCTCGGCGATGATTGCGGCAATCCTGATTATCGTCGGCGGCGGTGTCGTGCGCGTCACCGGTTCCGGGCTGGGCTGCCCGGACTGGCCAACCTGCACCGGAGGTTCCATCGCCCCAACCGCTGAAATGGGAATTCACGCGACCATCGAGTTCGTGAATCGGCTGCTCAGCTTTGTGCTATGCGCGGCCGTCGGCTGGGTCATCATTGCCGCCCGCCTGCAACGCGAGCCGGTTCCGGGCATCACCCGATGGGCATGGTTCCAATTCTGGCTTGTCGTGCTCAATGCGGTCATCGGCGGAATCACCGTTTGGGTGAAACTGAACCCCTATGTCGTGGCCGCGCATTTCCTGGCCGCAACCTTGCTGCTCACCGCCGCGGCGGCAACCTGGGACAAGGTCCAGAATCTGGGCAATGCCAGCCAGGCGGCCAGCACCGATTCGCTCAAGTCGCTGGGAACCTGCCTGGTGGCGATCAGCGCCCTGCTGGTCATCATCGGCACCGGGGTGACCGGATCAGGCCCGCATGCAGGGGACTCGGCCGAGGTCCCGCGGATGGGCTTCGACTGGCTGCAGATCACCATTGTGCATGCCGCTGCAGCCGTCGGTGCGCTGGTTGTTGCCCTGGTGCTGTGGCATCAGGCACGACAGCAGCAAGTTCCGGTTGTGGCGCACAAGGCCAAGCTGTTCATCTGGGTATTGGCCGGGCAGGGGCTGATCGGGGTGGTCCAGGCCGTGACCAGCCTGCCAGAGCTGCTGGTGGTGGCCCACTTGGTAGGTTCCGCGCTGGTCTGGATCGGCGCCGTGCGCGTTGGCTTGGCCTCCCATGCAACGGCACGTGGCATCCAGCCCCAAAACAGCTAGGGAAATGTCCGCTTAGAAGTCAGGATCCTCAGGGAAATACATGGGATCCACTTCCGAGATCGGCTTCATCCAGAGCTGGGCGACCTCATGCACCACGCACTGGTGGACCAGGTCCAGGAGTTCGCCGGCGTTCTCCGCAATCTGCTCGATGGGCAACCGGTAAATGACGATGCGCGCTGGCCGGCCGGGCGCAGCCGGCTTGGAGGATGCCAGCGGCACCCGCTCGCCCAGCGCGGCAGCCTGTTCTAGCAGCTTTCCGCTGGGCACCGGATCGATCAGGAAATCAATCTTCTCGATTTCTCCTGGCCAGCGTTGCGACAGCCGTTGCGCGCTGGCCATCACCGCATCATCGAATCTTTCCGGGCGCGAACGGTAGGCGGGAAGATGCATGGGCATCAGCGGGCCACGCCGCCCGCGTCCGTGGCGGCCGCGCCGCGGACCGCTGGGACGATCAGGCAACTTGGAGCTCATTAATTCAGCCTAGCGCCTCCGGCGCTGTGCCGATGCACATGAGCCCGCAATTGGGCGAAGATCCCAAAGATGTGCTGCCCGGCGAAGTAGAATGGGAAGCGTGGAAGGTCTTCGTCTTTGTTCTCGCCCTGCCTGCCGTGAAGCGGCCCGCGCTACTCTCACCTACGTATACGCAGATTCAACTGCCGTTCTTGGACCTTTGGCGACATACCCCGAACCGCATTGCTATGACCTGTGTGCCCAGCATGCCAACCGCCTGACGGTTCCCAGCGGCTGGAACTTGATCCGTGGAGCCATCCCGGACGTGCTGGAACCGGAGGACGAACTGAACGCCTTGGTGAATGCCGTCCGCGATCGGGAACCGAAGGTTCCCCAACCACGCCACGCATCGAATTCGCCCATTGATTCGGTCCGTACCCGCGAAACCAGTGCTCAGCGCTTCGACTCCCGGGTCCGCTTAGCTGTTCTTCCGGCGGCCGACGAAGAATCCTAGACCACTTCTCCACGAATTCTTGAAGCTGCCTCCGTTCGTTGGCGGCATTTGCCCCCACGGCTTTGTGTCCTAGCTGAAACCCGTTTTTGGTGTGGTAATCCGCCGGATGACTGGGCCCGCTGGATATGCTAAAGGCGCATGGGCCGTGTTAGGCCCATGATGCGACCCTAAAACAGCACACCATCGCGCGAATTGCAGGAGGACTCCTCATGGCTGAGGCGGCGAAGAACCCCACTGGAGGGCAAGGATCTACGGGCCAGCCGGCACCGGCTGCCACTGGCAACGTGCCAAGCCCACAGGCCAGCCTGAGCCAAAAAGCTGAAGAGCTCACTGCGCGCCTGGAACAGCACAAGAACCAGGCCCAAGCCGACGCCGTTGCCCAACGGGAAAAGGCCCGCAAGGAGGCTATCCGCCGCGCGATGTCAGGCAAGACCGAAGCCGATGCCAAGAACCCTGCTCCAGCACCAGCGGACAAGACGCAGCCTGCCCCGGTAAAGCCAGCCGCAGCCAAGGCCCCGTCAGCCAAGCCAGCCGCCGCACCTGCAGCCAAGCCAGCTGCAGCCAAGCCAGCTGCGGCCAAGCCAGCTGCCGCCAAGCCGGCCGCCGCGAAGCCTGTAGCCAAGGCTCCAGCCGCCGCCAAGTCGGCCGCCGCCAAGCCGGCAGCCAAAGAGCCGGTGGAAGATGTCATCCGTGCCATCAAGCTGCCGCACGAAATCGAAGCCGAGAAGCGTGCGCAGAGCGAAGCCAAGGCAACAGACGGAAAGACCTCAGAGCCGCAAGCCGACGAGAAGAGCACCACTGCGCAAAGCGTGCCGCCGGTGTCAGCCGCTCCGAAGACCGGATCCCTGCCGACTACCAAGGCAGCCGTCGCCCAAGCGCGCAATCGCGTCTTCGGCAGCTACGACCCAGAGCCAGAACCCTCCGAAGCGGCGATGAAGCGCAGGGTTGCACGTGAACGGGCGCTGAACTCGAAGCCTGCCCTCGGGCGCACGGCGCAGGTGATTGTGGCGCTGGTCTTCCCGTTGCTGACCCTCATTGCCGCGATCCGCTTGGTCGCCACACCGGCGTTCCTTGCCCTGTCCTACGGCCGCCCTGGATTCCCTAGCGATTCCTTCGGGTTCACCGATGCCGAGCGCCTGACCTACGGCAGCTACGGGGTGGACTACCTGAACAACTTCGCCGGACCGGAATACCTGTCCGGGCTGAAGCTTTCCACCGGTTCAAGCATGTTCACCGAGGGGGAGGTCCAGCACATGGTGGACGTGAAGAACCTCATCGGGTTCGCCTACATCCTCGGAGCGGTGCTCGCGGTCATCTTGATTATCGGGATCTGGTATCTGGCCAAGCGCTATGCAGGCGGCGTACGCCGTGCGTTGTTCTCCGGAGCCATCTTGGCCTTGGCCGGCATTGCGGCCTTGGCAGTCTTTGCGATCATGGGATGGGATAACTTCTTCACCCAGTTCCACGCGTTGTTCTTCTCAGACGGCACCTGGACCTTCAACGTCAGCGATACGCTGATCCGCCTGTACCCGGAGCAGTTCTGGCTCGATAGCGCGATCGCCATTGCCGTGCTGGTGCTGGCCACCATCATCGCCGTGATCATCAGCTGCTGGCCTACCGGGCGCCGTCGCGAGGCAGCCCGGCTGCGCCAGGAGGCCCGCGCCTTCGGCATTGGCAACTAGCCGGCACAGGCCATAAGCAGCAAGGGGAGCAGTTCACCATGAACTGCTCCCCTTGGCTATTTCCAGCGAGAATTATTTGCGGTAGAGGGCGTCCACCCGGTCTTCGAATTCCTCGAGAACGCTCTGGCGCTTGAGCTTCAGCGAGTTCGTCAGGTGCCCCGAAGCTTCGGTGAATTCCTCATCCAGCACCACGAACTTGCGAATGGACTCGGCCTTGGAAACGGTCAAATTGGCGGTATCCACGTAGCCTTGGACCTCGGCGATCACCGCAGGATCAACTGCCGCCTCAGCCAGGGTCATTGCCCCAAGGCCCTTGGCATTGGCCCACACGGCCAACTCTTCGGGATCGAGCGTCATCATGGCCGTGATGAATGGGCGCTGTTCGCCGGCCAGCACGCACTGGGCCACGATGCGTCCGGCGCGGACCATCTCTTCCAGCGGGCCTGGCGAGACATTCTTGCCCCCGGCGGTGACGATCAGTTCCTTCTTGCGGCCCGTCACCTGCAGGAATCCGCCATCATCCAGGACACCGGTATCGCCGGTCTTGAAATAGCCGTCTTCGTCGAAAACCTCGGCCGTGGCTGCAGGGTTGTTGTGGTAGCTGGCGAAAACTCCGATCCCCTTGACCAGGATTTCACCGTCATCCGCGATCTTGATGGAGGTGCCGGGAATCGGACGGCCCACGGTGCCCACGCGGTTTCGCGATGCCTGATTCACCGTGGCCGGTGCGGTGGTTTCGGTCAGGCCGTAGCCCTCCAGCAGCTGGATGCCGGCGCCGCGGAAGAAGTGCGCCAGGTCCGGATTCAGCGCACTGGCTCCGGAGATCGCGTAACCGCACTGGCCGCCGAAAACCGCCTGCAGCTTCGGGTAGAGCACCTTGCTGAAGATGGCATGGCGGGCACGCAAGCCCAACGGCATGCGCGCCTTGAGGCCACGCGAACGCGCATCACGGATCTTGGAGACCTCGATGGCCGCCTGCTCGGCTTTGAGGAAGAGGTCGGCCTTGCCGCCGCGTTCAGCGGTGGCAAGGGCGCTGGTGCGGATCTTCTCGAAGACGCGCGGCACGGCCAGCAGGAAGCCGGGCTTGACCGCGGACATGTCCTCGACCAGGTTGGCCATCGAGCTGGAGTGCGCAATCACCGATCCGCCGTGGATGCAGGTTTGCTGGACGGCACGAGCCAATACGTGGGCCAGCGGAAGGAACATCAGCGTCCGGCGTTCTTCACCGAGCACTTCGAGCATGTTTCCGGCCAGGTTGTGCGCCACCATGGCGAAGTTCGAATGGGTCATATTGCAACCCTTGGGGCGTCCGGTAGTGCCCGAGGTGTAGACCATCGTGGCCACATCCTTGAGGGCCATGGATGCGCGGCGCGACTCGATCAGCTGCTCGTCGATCTGATCGGCCGGAACCATCAGCTGGTGCAAACCGGCGGAGGGGATGAGCGTCGTATCGTCCGCGTCGGAGCCCTCGAAGATATGGGTGCGCACCGGTTCGCCGAGCTGAGCCGCCGCCTGGCGGACGGTAGCGCGCAGCTCATGGTTTTCGGCGAACACCACGCGCGCACCGGAGTCGCGCAGGATCCATTCGACCTGGAAAGCGCTGGAGGTTTCGTAGATTGGCACCGACACGCCGCCGGCGAACCACACGGCTTCCTCGGCCAAGGCCCACTCGTAGCGGGTGCGGGAAATAATGGCGACCTTGTCGCCGGGCTGCAATCCATCATTGATCAGCACCATTGCCAGACGCTTGACGTCAATGAGGAAATCACCGGCGCTGAGATCATGCCAGGTGCCGTCTCGCTGCACGCTGAACAGCGGGCGTTGTGCGCCGCGTGCTACGCGATCAAGGAGCAGGTTCGTCGTGTTGACCTCTGGTGCCAGATCAGTCAGCAGCTCGACGGTCACTTCTTGCATTGAGGAATTATCCTTTGGAAATCGATGGTCGTCTTAGTGGTCTATTTCATGGAAACAGGTGGCCAAGCCACGGGCGGCCTAACCCCAGCTGGGGAGCCACACGTGCAAGCGCCAGTAGTCATCCGCGATCATTTCCCCACTCCAGATCGGCCAGAAAAAGGCCGATGTGACTAGGAGCAGCGCCATGAATGCGGTGACCGCGATGACGCGTGACCGGTACAGGGCACCGGAATTCGGATGGCGTGGAATGAACCTGCCAATCATATACGTCAATGCGAGCACCATGAACGGGACCAGCGGCAGGGTATAGAAGAAGAACATGGTGCGTTCCGGGTACATCAGCCACGGCAGGAACCCGGCAGCCACCGAGGAGAGGATCGCTCCGGCGCGCCAGTCCCGGGCGCCGATCCACCAGAGAATCAGCAGGAACATGCTGATGGTGCAGGCCCACCACATCAGCGGATTGGGAAGGTCGGTGATGACCTCGGTGCAGCGGTCCAGCTCGCAGCCGTTGACGCCCTTGTCGTAGCCTTCGAAGTAGAACAGCACGGGACGTCCGGCGAAGGGCCACGTCCACGGCGAGGACTGCCAGCCGTGCTCGGAATTCAGCCCGGTATGGAATTCGTAGCCAGACTGGTGATAGTGCCACAAGGAACGCAGTGGAGCTGGCAGCCAGCTGATGCCTTCGCCGGGATTCTCCTCGGCCCACTGGCGGTAGCGTCCGCCCTGGGTAACCAGCCATCCGGTCCAGGTGGACAAATAGGTCAGCAGCACCAGCGGCATCATGGTGAAGAAGGAATACACACCGTCGCGGATGAATGCAGCCGATTGCCACTTGTGGATTCCTGCGGTGCGCCGCGCGCCGAAATCCCAGAGCACCGCCATCAGGCAGAAGACTGCCACGAAGGACAGCGCCGACCACTTGATGCCAACGGCCCCGCCGAGCATGATTGCGGCGATCAGCCGCCAAGGACGCCACCAGAGCATAGGGCCATGCATGAGCAGGAAATCATCGGGGCGATTGCCCTCGGGCACCGAGAGCTTCCGCGCCAGCGCGGTTCTGCCATGGATCCGGTCCTTGAGCAAGGAATAGAACGCTGCAAGCACGAAGAACATCAAGAAGATGTCCAGCAATGCGGTGCGCGACATGACAATTGAATGCCCGTCGATGGCCATGAGCAACCCGGCGATGCCGGCCAGGAGGTGGGAACCGAAGAGCAGGCGGGCGCACAGGGTGACGAGCAGAACCGAAAGGGTGCCGATCAGGGCCGTGGAAAAACGCCAGCCGAAGCCGTTGAAGTCACCGAACAGGAGCATTCCCACGCCGATCATCCACTTGCCCAGCGGCGGGTGGACGACGAAGGAAGATTCATTTTCCAATTGCGGATTGCCTGCGATGAACTGCTCGTCGCTGTCGTCGGCCCATTCGCGCTCATAGCCGCTTTGCAGCATCGCGAAAGCATCCTTGACGTAATAGGTTTCGTCGAAGATCAGCAGGTGCGGGTGGGCGAGATTGACCATGCGCAGCAGGCCGGCAATGGCTGTCACGACGAGCGGAACAATCCACATCAGCGGACCGCCAGGGGCCACCACAGGTAGGAGCCGCTGTTTCAGGCTCTCGAAAGTGAAGGCCTGTCGCGCCGAGCGTACGTGGCCGGTGTCCGGAGTGTCTAAAGCCGAGGTGCCCATCACCAGTTCATGCTACCGGTGGAAAGTCCAGAAAGTGGGCTTTTCCTGCGTCGCGTAGGGTTAAGAATGTGCAGAACTCAGATAATGAGGGCGTAATCGTCCTGGGCGCCACCCCGATTGGCAACTTGTCCGATGCTTCCCCGCGTCTGCGGGAGATCATGGCCAGCGCCGATATCATCGCCGCCGAGGACACCAGAAACTTCCACCACCTCGCCCATGCCTTGGGCATCAAGATCACCGCGAAGGTGATGAGCCTGCATGAGCACAACGAGGCGCACAAGCTGTCCGAGGTGATCGACCTGGCCACCGAGGGCGCCACCGTGCTGGTGGTTTCCGACGCCGGCATGCCGGCGGTATCGGATCCCGGGTACCCATTGGTGGCAGCCGCCCTGAGCGCTGGCATCCGGGTCACCGCGGTACCGGGGCCTTCGGCGGTGCTCACCGCGCTGGCCCTGTCCGGATTGCCCACCGGTCGCTTCACCTTCGAAGGCTTCCTGCCGCGCAAGGCAGGCGAACGTCGCAAGCGCTTGGATTCCCTGCTCGCCGAGGACCGCACCATGGTGTTCTTCGAAGCTCCGCACCGGCTGAACGATTTCCTTGACGCAGCCATCGAAGCATTCGGACCGGACCGCCAGGCGGCCGTGGCCCGCGAGCTGACCAAGAAGTTCGAGGAAGTCCGCCGGGATTCGCTGGCGGTACTGCGCGCCTGGGCGGAAGACGGCGTCCGCGGAGAAATGGTCGTGGTCATCCACGGAGCCCCGGAAGCCGAGGCCGCCTCCATCGAGGACCTGCTGCCCAAGGTTGCAGCACTGGTTGACGAAGGCATGCGGATGAAGCAGGCCGTGGCCGAAGTGGCAGAAAAATCCGGCGTGAAGAAACGCGAGCTCTACGAGGCGGTCCTGGCAGCACGTCACGAAGCGGAAAAATAGCCGTGACCGCATAGGCTAAATGCACAATGAATGCTCGCTTCCATGGTGCAGACGGAGATTTACAGCTGCCATCTGCCGGGAATAGCGTAGACATCAAAGACGATCAGTTTTCATTATTTTCTATCAGGAGATGCTCGTATGTCGATTACTGCCCAGCGCGAAGCAGAGCTGCTCGCCAAGGTTCCAACCGGCCTGTTGATCAATGGCGAATGGAGAGATGCCTCCGACGGCGGCACCTTCGACGTGCTTGACCCGGCTACCGGCGAGAAGCTGCTGACCCTGGCCAGTGCTACGAGCGAAGACGCCATGGCAGCCCTGGATGCGGCCGACGCTGTTCAGGCCGAATGGGCGCTGACCGCACCACGCGAACGTGCAGAGATCCTGCGCCGCGCTTTCGACCTGGTCACCGAGCGCAAGGACGACTTCGCGCTGCTGATGAGCCTGGAAATGGGCAAGCCGCTGGCCGAGGCCTACGGCGAAGTGACCTACGGTGCCGAATTCCTGCGCTGGTTCTCCGAGGAAACCGTACGCCACTACGGCCGCTACATCACCACCCCAGAGGGCAAGAACAAGGTTCTGGTCCAGCACAAGCCGGTTGGCCCCTGCCTGCTGATCACCCCATGGAACTTCCCGCTGGCCATGGCTACCCGCAAGGTCGGACCGGCAGTAGCAGCAGGCTGCACCATGGTGCTCAAGCCAGCCAAGCTGACCCCGCTGACCTCCCAGCTGTTCGCTGCCACCATGATGGAAGCAGGACTTCCAGCAGGCGTGCTGAACGTGGTTTCCGGCGCCTCGGCCTCGAAGATCTCCGGCCCGCTGATGGCCGATGACCGCCTGCGCAAGGTATCCTTCACCGGCTCGACCCCAGTGGGCAAGCAGCTGATGAAGGACGCGGCTGACAAGGTCCTGCGCACCTCAATGGAACTGGGCGGCAACGCTCCATTCATCGTCTTCGAGGATGCCGATCTGGATGCCGCTGTCGAGGGCGCCATGGCCGCCAAGATGCGCAACATGGGCGAAGCCTGCACCGCGGCCAACCGCTTCCTGATCCACGAGGATGTTGCCGAGGCATTCACCGCAAAGTTCGCCGCGGCGATGAAGGCGCTGAAGCCAGGACGCGGCACCGAAGCCGACACCACCGTAGGCCCGCTGGTCGAGGAAAAGGCCCGCGACGAGGTCCACTCGCTGGTCGAGGCCGCCGTGGCCGCCGGCGCGACCGCCGTCACCGGCGGTGCCCCAGTTGAGGGCCCGGGCTACTTCTACCAGCCAACCGTGCTGGCCAATGTCGCCAACGACGCCAAGATCCTGACCCAGGAAATCTTCGGCCCAGTGGCGCCAGTGACCACCTTCAAGGACGAGGCCCAGGCAATCAAGCTGGCCAACTCCACCGAATACGGCTTGGCTTCCTACATCTACTCGCAGGACCTGAACCGCATGTTCCGCGTTTCCGAGCAGATCGAATTCGGCCTGGTCGGGTTCAATGCTGGCGTGATCTCCAACGCCGCGGCGCCATTCGGCGGCGTGAAGCAGTCGGGCCTGGGCCGCGAAGGCGGCGCCGAAGGCCTGGAGGAATACACCACCGTGCAGTACATCGGCATTGCCGATCCATACGCAGCCAAGAAGTAGATTCTCCAGCTCCTGCCAAAGCCCAACCGGAACGTTACGGTTGGGCTTTGGCCGTTAAGACCCGTGTGCTACAGCTGGATTCGACGGGAGCTGCGCGTGCGGGCATGACGCGGGTGCACCGAAGCAGGGAACAAGAACGCCGAGATTCGCTGCAACACCGTCAGCTCGCCGCGCAAATTGGCTTGGACCTCATGCAAGGCATCCAGCAACGTGGCGGCATCATCAGCGTCCAGATGCCGGTTGGCGTAGAAGCTTTCCTGGATGACAGTTTTCAAGGACTGCAATTCCTTGGCGATCTGGGGGTGGTCTTCGCCCAGCCGGGTGGTGTAGTCGCCGGCTGACTCGTGGTGGCCGGCTGGTTCCCGGTAATCGGCCCCGATGGCCTGCAGCTCGGCCAGCAGCGCTGGCGCGGCGTCATCCCCGCCTTGGCGCACGCGTCCCAGCCTTTCTTCGCGGAGGCGATGGCGGCGCCACGGGGCGATCCCCAGCGCCACGGCGGCCAGCAGCACGATGGTCGGCACCAGCCACGCAGCCTGCGCGCCTTGTTCCACGGGCTCTGCGGGCTGCGCCTGGGCGGAAGGGCTGTCACTGGCAGGCAGGCTAGGGTTGCTGCGCTCGGTGGGGACATCCGGTGCCGTGCTTTCCTGCGGGGCCGCGGTGCGCGTTGGTTCCGGCGCGTAGCTCGGGGCATAGCCACGCCCAGGTGTGGGTTCGAAGGGAATCCAGCCCAGCCCGTTCAGATACAGTTCTGGCCAAGCGTGGGACTGCTTTCCGCTGACGGTGTAGCCGGTGAGCACGGTACCTTCTGCCAGACGGCGTTCCGGCGTGCTCTGGGCTGTGTCCCCGGTGATTTCGAGGGTTTCCCCGTTGGCTTCGCCCGGTGCGTACCCCACAGCAATACGCGATGGGATGCCGGCTTCACGGGCCAGCAGGGCCATGGCCGAGGCGAAGTGCACGCAGTACCCCTGGCGCCGGGTCAGGAACGCTTCAACGACGCGGCGATTGGCCCCGTCGTAGCCTTCGCGCAGGGGAGTGCGTTCGGAATACACGAAATTCCCGGAACGGAAGAAATGCTGCAAGGCCACGGCGGCATCGATGTCATTTGCCGGCTTCCCCTCGTCGCCGAAGGCCTCATCGAGGGTTTGCTGCAACAGCGGTTCCAGGGTGTTGTCCGGATCTTGCGGAAGACGCAGGTATTCATCGGCCAGCTGGTCCCCGGCATCAATTCCGAAGTGCCCGATATTGCGGACCATTTGCGTGCTGATGTCCAGATCCGAGTAGGCCACTGAAATGTCGTTGGTGGCTGCCATGGCGTCGCCAGTGAGCCTGGCCACCGAGGTTTCGTAGGTCCAGTTCCAGTCTCCGACGATGCCCTGCACGAAATAGGACTGGTTGGGCAGGGGGAGCACGGGATTGCTGATGCCTTCGGGCCAACTCATGCGCAGTACTTCGCTGGTGCTGTTGAACGTGCTGAAATTCCGTGTCACCGCTGACGTGCCATCAAGCGTGTGCTGCATCAGGCCCTCAGTTGGTTCCCAGCGGTCCGTGGAAAGATCCTTGATCACTTGCGTGCGCAGGTAGGGTGCTTCCTCAGCGGTGGTGTAGTAGTCCAGGATGGGAGCTCCGCTGTTAGAGCGGAGGTCTCTTCCGAGGTTGATCAGCGGATCGACATTGCTGGCCAGCAGGTCGCCGGATGGCCGTTGCCCCTCGGGGAACATGCCGCTGCGGAAACCAGGCATCCAGAAGCTGGCTGCCAAGAGCACACCGACACAGGTCATCGCGCTGATGCCGAGAATGCCTAGCGATCTGGGCGCGGGGAGCTTCGGCTGGGAGTGCTTGGACGATGCAGGGGCGAAAAGATAGGGAATCAGCGCTATGTAGCCGAGAACTCCCAGCACCAGCAGCGAGAGATAGCCGATTCCCGCACCTTCCTGCTTGAACAGCGAGGCAATGACAGGTGCCAGGGACAAGGGCATGATGATCAGCATGGCGGTGCGCCGGAAGCTGGCCAGCAGCTCGACGAGCAGGCTAATAGCCAGGGTAAAGCACAAGATGCTGAACGCCACATAGCGGGAATTGGCTACCGGAGGAACCTGCGTAGCGAATTGCATGCCCGCTTCAGCCAGCGCAGACCAGACCCATTGGGCGAACGGCAACCCGTAGATGTTGATTTGGCTGGCAGGGCTGAGCGCGATCGATGCCACGGCGATACCAGCGGCGGCCGGGAGGGCGGCCCAGCGCACGCCGCGGACTGCGCGCAGTAGCCCGGCGCACAGGTGCACGGCGAAGACCGGTACGACTAGGGCCGGGAACCAGCCGGAACCTTCGATGACCCCGGACAGCGAGGCGGTCCCGGCCAAGACTGCGACTGCAAGGCAGCAGGTAGCGGCCACCCGCAGCAGCAAGAGCCGCATCGCCGCCGCAGGACCGGGGCGCGGAACGTGATTTTCGGGCTCCAGGGTTTGACCGGGAGCCACAGCAAGGCCAGCGCTCATCATCCCCACATCTCGTCTATTGCCATATTGCCGGGAAGTATATGCACCTTCCAGCTGGTGCGTGCCAGTTCATGCTGGATCGCCAGATAGCGTTCAGGGTGGCTGACCAGCAGGAAAATTTCAACATGGCGTACGGTGCGTGAGAGCGTCGCCAGCCAGGCTGCCTGCGGGGCATCGAGTTCGCCGAGGATCATGATGACCGGTTCTTCGCGGAACCCCAGCAGCTCCTTGTGCAGGGTGCTGCCCAGGATCTCGGGACCGTTGGCTTCAACGCTGCCGTTGCCCAAGGACAGCTCCGTGGTCGCGGCATGGAAATCCTCGAAACTGTTCAGTGCGCCAAGCTCGGAGATGCTATGCGGGTCCCGTTGGGCCAAGGAGGTCCCGGCGAGGTTGCGGAAGGCGAGCTGGTAGCCGCTGGTGGCGTATCTCAGGCCGATGCTGCTGGCCAAGGACAACGCGTTCTCAAAGCGCCGGCTGCTGGTCAGCGCTTCAGCGTGAGCCTGCGGCAGGGAGATCCGCAGATCCGATCCGCTGTGGTTCCAATGCTCGAAGGAGGTATCCAAGACCAGGAGGGCTTGGGCGGTTGCCACATGGTTCTCCTGGCGGACCATGAGCTTGGCATGGCGGGCGCTGGCCTTCCAATGCACCTGGCGTATGGAGTCGCCCTGCTGGTAGTCGCGGGTCGCGACATCGTAGTAATCGGCGGTGGTGCTCCGGGAGAACTTCGCATCGCCGGTGAGCGTTCGCTCTCCGAGCGAGGCGAAACGATCCAGCTCATGCAATTGCGCGCGCACCGGAACCTGCAATGACTCACCGGTGCGCACCATGCCCTGGATCAGCCCCAGCGGATCAACGACGATCTGCTGGGCTGGGCCCATGAGATGGATCCCGCGGGTGCGGAACACCAATTCGTACTCTATGGATCCCGGAGCTTGGAGCCGTGGGCCGGGACCGAAATCTTCGGGCAATCGCTCCTGGATGGTGGACCGCTCAGCACAGGACAAGCGGAACTTGCTGACCTCGCCGACTGTGGGAACCTCCGAGAGCAGCTCGCGGTGGATATTGGTGCGTCCGCGCAGGCGCATTGCTAAACCCCAGCTGGCCAAAGCCAAGGCCAGAAGGCCCAGGCCCAAGGCCATCATTTCGTGCCGGCCTAGCAGATAGGCCAGGAAGAGCAGAAGCCCGCCTGCCCCGGCGGTGCACCAGCCGCGCACCGTGAACAGGTCAAGGTGCCAGCGGCGCAATGCAGTATCCGCGCTTTCGGTGCGCGTCCAGGACAGCGCGTCGCGCGAATCATAGCGGGGGATCTTCTCCATGGTTGCGGCGCTAGTTCACCGGGGTGCTGGCAACCAGCTCCTGGATTATCGCACTGGCACCCAACCCGTCCGCCACCGCTCGCCGGGTCAGGATCAACCGGTGGTTCAGCACCATCTCGGCGACGCTGCGGACGTCTTCCGGCAAGACATGGTCGCGCCCATGGATCGCTGCGTGGGCCTTGGCAGCGCGAACCCACTGGATCAGCGCGCGGGGCGAAGCGCCGAGCGCTATCTGCGGATGCTCGCGGGTGGCCCGGCCCAGGTCCACCACGTAGGCACCCAGCCGTTCGGTGACCGTTACCGCTTTCACCTGCTCGATCATGTGCCCCAGATCCTCCAGCTGCACCACTGCCTGCAGCGCTTCCAAGGGGTCGAATTCATGCCGGCCGGTCAGTATGGTGATTTCGGCGTCGCGTTGCGGGTAGCCCAGTGACAGCCGTGCCATGAATCGGTCGCGCTGCGCCTCGGGCAAAGCGAAAGTGCCTTCGGACTCCACCGGGTTCTGCGTGGCCACGACCATGAATGGCTGCTCCAGCCGATGGGTGATCGAATCGACGGTGACTTGCTGCTCTTCCATGCATTCGAGCAGTGCCGACTGGGTTTTGGCGTTCGCGCGGTTGATTTCATCGGCGATGACGATATTGGCGAAGACCGGCCCGGGATGGAAAGTGAATTCGTGGGTCTGCGGGGAGTACACCGAGACGCCGGTGACATCGCTGGGCAAGAGATCCGGGGTGAACTGGATGCGGTGCACCGAACCGTTGACACTGCGGGCCAATGACTTGGCCAGCATGGTTTTGCCGACACCGGGAACGTCTTCCAACAACAGGTGGCCCTGTGCCAGCAGGACCGTCAACGCGCTGGTCACAGCCTCGGGCTTTCCGGTGATGACGCTTTGGACAGCGTCGAAAATGCGCTGGCAATTGGACTGGAATGCCGAATCGAGCGACGGCACTGTTCGGTTAGCACTCATGCGCAGTTCCTCCTGGAGAATGAACCAGGGACAAGATCCACCGTCCCGGGATGCATTCAATTGGTTCTTGCATCACATCATATGGGGTTCTTTTATCCAGTAACAGAGCCTAACTGCCGCGGGATGAGCGCCTGATTGTTGCCAATGCGCCTAGTGGTGCCACAATTAACCACAGATTCCATCCCAGTACCCACGCGCAAAGGATTATCGTGTCCAAGAAGAAGTACACTGATCCCACCTTGGTTCCCGAGGCCTACCGACCCGCGGAGCAAGCTACAGTAGCAGGCCAGGGGGAGCGGGCGCGCGCCACGGGCAACGCAAACGGCGGAAGCCAGCGCAACCTGCACTACCCGCCAGCGCCCGAGCCGCTGCCGGTGCCCGTGGTCGATAACCATACGCATCTGGATTTCCTGGATGGAACCGTGAAGGTCGAGGCTGCCGATGCGCTGGCCGCGGCGGCCTCCGTTGGTGTCAAGGGGCTGATCCAAGTCGGCTGCGACGTGGAATCATCCGAGTACGCGGTCGAGGTCGCCAACCAGTACCCGAATATCCTGGCCGCGGTGGCCATCCACCCCAACGATGCCGCGCGCCTGGCCGAGCGCGGACAGCTGGAAGCGGCAATTGCCCGGATCGAGGATCTCGCCGCGGATTCGCGGGTACGTGCCATTGGCGAAACCGGGTTGGACTACTTCCGCACCGGCGAAGACGGACGGGGCGCCCAGGAATATTCCTTCCGCGAGCACCTGCGCATTGCGGTGGAGCAGGGCAAGGCGCTGCAGATCCATGACCGTGATGCCCACGAGGATGTGGTGCGGGTGCTCAAGGATGCGCCATTGCCTGGGAAAGTGGTCTTCCATTGCTTCTCGGGTGATGCTCAGCTGGCTCGGGTCTGCAACGACAACGGCTGGTACATGTCGTTCTCCGGAACCGTGACGTTCAAGAATTCCCACGATCTCCGCGAGGCTTTGTCGGTGGCGGATCCGCAATTGCTGCTCGTGGAAACCGATGCGCCGTTCTTGACCCCGCACCCCTTCCGCGGCCGCCCGAACGCCAGTTACATGATTCCCTACACGACTAGGTTCTTGGCGGAAAACAAGGGAATCGAGCTGGCAGAATTCTGCACCCTGATCGATGCGAATACCCGGGAAGTGTACGGAGAATTCTAGACCCGCCGGTTGTGTGTCTCGTTACAGGACACTTGCCACAAATATAACAATTCGGTTACGGTGGATGAGATGTCCGGTACCGCCCCTGCCTGTTTTCGGCAAGGCGTGTTCGGGACAGCCTGATCCTCAACGCTTTGCAGCAGGTGGAAACACGGCGCAATTTTGATTAAAGGACAGGCAGCGAACACTGCCGGGCCCACCGATGATTCTGGACGGATTCGGCGGAAGCGGGCCTACAAACGATGGGGATCTCATTACCGTGACTCACTTGCTCAAGAAGACCTGGATGAAATACCTGGCGCAGGCGCTCGCCGTAGCCGTGGTTATCGCCGGCGCTGTTTTCTACATTTCCGGACAGAAGTCGGTTGTCATGTCGGTTGACGGACAGCGGCAGGAAATCACCACCCGTGCCGCAACCGTCGGCGCACTGCTGGAACAGCAGGATGTCACCTTGGCTGAGCGCGATGAGATCTCCGCAGCACTGGATTCCGAACTTGTCGACCAGCAGCTGGTTGACATCAAGCGCAACAAGTCGATTGAAGTCACCGTGGATGGCACCGAGCGTGTAGTGCACACCACCGGCATGACCGTTGCCGACGTTGTCGAGCAGCTCGACCTGGAAAAGGGTTCCGAGGTATCCCTGGACGAGGACATGCAGTTGGCCGCCTTGAGCGATGACCTGGAAGTCATCACGCCCAAGGAAATGACCCTGGTCGTCAAGGATAAGAAGAAGAAGGTCGCAACGACCGCTTCGACCGTCAAGGAACTGCTTGCCGAGGAAAAGATCGAGGTCGACGGCAACGACGAGATCAACGTCAAGATCAAGGACGAAACCGACAAGAACGTCAAGGACAGCGTCAAGCTGGAAGCCGGCATTACCGTCGAGGTCATCGACGTCACCGTGAAGACCTGGGACGAAACCCGCGACATCGACTTCGAGACCAAGAAGATCAAGGACAGCTCGCTGGACATGGGCGACACCGAGGTCAAGACCGAAGGCAAGAAGGGCGAGCGCCAGCTGACCCTGCGCCAGGAAACCCGCAACGGCAAGAAGGGCGAGGAAGAAGTCCTCAAGTCCAAGGTCACCAAGAAGCCAGTGGCCGCGGAAATCCGCGTGGGCACCAAGGAAGAGAAGAAGGAATCCTCGTCCTCCAAGAACACGCCAACCCCGGGCGGCATCTCCGCAACCTGGGCAGCACTGGCCAAATGCGAATCCGGTGGCAACTGGTCGATCAACACCGGCAACGGATACTACGGCGGCCTGCAGTTCTCCGCTTCCTCATGGCGTGCAGTCGGCGGCACCCAGTACGCACCACTGCCGCACCAGGCAACCCCGCAGGAGCAGATCGCCGCGGCTGAGGTACTGCGCCGTTCCGGTGGCTGGGGCCACTGGCCAGCATGCTCGGCCAAGCTGGGCCTGCGCTAAAGACATAAGCCAAGCAGCAACGCGACGCGTCCACCATCACGGTGGACGCGTCGCGTTGTTATGTTTGGATGAATCTAGCTGAACTAGAATTGGATCTGTGATGTCTAAGGAATCTTTGCCGCTGCTTGGGGCCACCGAAATCCGTCGTCTGGCCGAAGAGCTGGGAATCCGCCCTACCAAGACGCTGGGGCAGAACTTTGTGATTGATGGGAACACCATCCGCCGCATTGTCGCCGCCGCCAAAGTCGACCCCTCAGAAACGGTGCTGGAAGTAGGCCCGGGCCTGGGCTCCCTGACCCTGGGCATCATGGACGCCGCCGCCAAGGTCGTGGCCGTGGAAATTGATCCGCCATTGGCCAAGCGCCTCCCGCAGACCATGGCCGAATTCCGCCCGGGCCGCGAAGACGACCTGACCGTGATCCTTTCCGACGCCATGAAGGTCACCGAACTTCCCGGCGAACCCACCTCGCTGGTCGCCAACCTGCCCTACAACGTCGCCGTCCCGGTGGTGCTGCACCTGCTGGAGCACTTCCCGTCCATCCGCAACGGCCTGGTCATGGTGCAAGACGAAGTGGCCGACCGGATGGCCGCCACCCCAGGCAACAAGATCTACGGCGTACCTTCGGTGAAGGGCGCCTGGTACGGAACCATGCGCAAGGCCGGCGTGATAGGCATGAATGTTTTCTGGCCAGCTCCGAAGATCCATTCCGGCCTGGTGGGCTTCACCCGCGACAAGGACCGCAGCGATGTCCCGGACCGCGAAGAAGTCTTCGCCATCATCGATGCGGCTTTCGCCCAGCGCCGCAAGACCTTGCGCGCGGCCCTGTCAGGCTGGGCCGGATCCGGTGCGCGCGCAGAACAGATCCTGGTGGCCGCCGGCATCGATCCGAAGGAACGCGGCGAGAAACTGGACATCGAGCAATACATCGACATTGCCAGGGCCGCTCAGGATGTTCCGGCTGAAGCTCCGGCGAGCGAGGCCTAGGCATGTTCAAGCAGCGCGTCATTGCAACCGCACCGGGCAAGATCAACTGCTACTTCAAGGTCGGCCCTCCGCGCGAAGACGGCTACCACGAGGTGGCCAGCCTCTACGTCGCGGTGTCCTTGACCGAGCAGATCGAAGCGAGGCTGCGCACCGACGGTGAGCTGCAGCTGAGCCTGGAACCGAATTCCCCGGTAGTTTCCGAACCGGAGAATTTCCCATTGGGCGCCGGTAACCTGGTGCACCGGGCGGCCCAGCTGCTGCGCGAGCACACCGGTTGCAGCCTCGGCGCGGACCTGCACATCACCAAGCGCGTTCCCATAGCCGGCGGCATGGGCGGCGGCTCCGCCGACGCCGCGGCCACCTTGGTGGCCTGCAACGAATTGTGGGGCACCGGGCTGGACCGCGAGGAACTCGGCCGCCTGGGCGCACGGCTCGGTGCCGACGTGCCTTTCGCCTTGATGGGCGGGGCCGCCATTGGACTGGGCATCGGCGACAAGCTGGCCCCGTTGCTGACCCGCGCCAAGACCCACTGGGTGCTGATTCCGGCCAGCTATGGCCTGTCGACTCCGCGCGTCTATGGCATGCTCGATCGCTTGCGCGCGGGCATGGAAATCGAAGTTCCGCAGGAAATCGATCCTGCGGTGATCGAGGCGCTGATGGCCTCGGACGCGCCAGCCTTGGCCCGGGTGCTGGCCAATGACCTGACCCAGGCTTCCCTGGCTTTGGCCCCGGAGCTGGGCACCATGCGCGATATGGCAGAAGGAGCCGGCGCGCTGCGCGCCATGGTATCCGGCTCAGGCCCGACCTTGGCATTGCTGGTCAAGGACGCCGAGCATGCTGATGAGGTCATGGCCCAGCTGGGCGACGAAGTGGGTGTGGCTACCATCCCGGTGACCGCACCAGCACCCGGAGCGCACATCACCCTCGCAGAATAATCCTCCGAAAAATCCCTGTCTGGCCTTGAGCCGGGCAGGGAGTTCTTTCATCATTTGCTCCCGACCCCTTGTTGCGGCTTCAGCATGGCCCTAGGCTGAATCCCAAGGCAAGTATTGAAGACTATTCATTTATGACTCTGGGGCGGAACACAACATGCTCAACGGACGCGTCTCGCACTGGTGGGAAGAGATCGGACTGCCAGAGCCACGCCAGCAGCTGCGCGGCCATGGCAGCGCAGACGTGGCCATCATAGGTGCCGGATTCACCGGCCTGTGGACCGCCTACTACCTGGCCAAGGCCGACCCGGAGCTGAGCATTGCGATCCTCGAAGCCCGGCACGCAGGCTACGGCGCCTCGGGACGCAACGGGGGATGGCTCACCAACACCATCACCGCCGGTCGCGAACGCTACCTGAAATCCCATGGAAGGCAGGCGGTCAACGACTTCCAACTGGCAATGAACCAGACCGTCGCTGAGGTCATCGAGGTGTGTGCCGCCGAAGGGATTGACGCAGATATCCTGCAGGGCGGAGAACTCGAAGTTGCCTACACCCCGGCCCAGGAAAAGCGGCTGCGTGCCGACGCAGCGGCCGCTGCGCAATGGCAGCACTCGGACACCGAGCTGCTGGAAGCCGACGCAGTGCGCCGCAAGGTCAACGTGGCCAACGCCCGGGCAGGGGTGTGGCATCCGCATGCCGCCAGGATCCACCCGGCCAAACTGGTCCGCGGGCTCGCTGACGCGGTGGAGCGGCTCGGCGTGAAGATCCATGAAAACACCCGTGCCACCGCGTTGCGCCCGCACCGCGTCGAATACGACGGCGGCACGCTGGACGCCGAATGCATCATCCGTGCCACCGAAGGGTTCACTGCCGGGCTGGCCGGGCACAAGCGATTGTGGCTGCCGATGAATTCTTCGCTGATCGCCACCGAACCGCTGGCGCAGTCCGTGTGGGATGAATTGGGATGGAATCACGGCGAGGTGCTGGGGGACTACGCCCACGTGTACATGTATGCCCAGCGCACCGCGGATGATCGCATCGCTATTGGCGGGCGGGGCGTGCCCTACAAGTACGGTTCGCGCACCGATACCGACGGCATGACGCCGCACAGCACCGTCCACGGATTGCAGGAAATCCTGCACCGCATGTTCCCGCAGACCCGTGGCGCAGGAATCGACCATGCATGGTCCGGGGTGCTTGGCGTGCCTCGCGACTGGGCGGCTACCGTGGGACTGGATCCGGCGACCGGCATTGGCTGGGCCGGCGGTTATGTCGGCACCGGGGTCAGCACGACGAATCTTGCCGGACGCACCCTGCGCGACTTGATCCTCGGGGAAACCACTGAATTGACCAGCCTGCCGTGGGTCAACCACCAGGTGCGCAAATGGGAACCGGAACCGCTGCGCTGGCTGGCAACCAAGGGCCTGTATGCGGCCTACGGCGCGGCAGATAGAAGCGAGCTGAAGGGGCGGGCCAGCTCGTCTCCACTGGCAGTACTGGCCGACAAGATCACAGGGAAGCCTTGAGGCCTTGGCCTTGCGGGGCATAGGCTGTGGCCATGGAAACGGCAAAGCGCGGACGCTTGTTGGCCGGCGGCCAGGACTAGCTGCTGCGCGAAGCGAAAGCAGTGGATCTCGGGCAGATCATTGCCTTGATGGCAGACGATGACATTCGCCGAGCGGAGCATCAAGGTGCCGAGGAGGATACGGAACAGTATCTCCACGCGTTCAACCAAATTGATGCGGACCCGGCGCATTCGCTGATCGTGGTGGAGGCCCAGGACGGAACACTGGTCGGCACGATGCAGTTGACCATCTTGCCGGGACTTGCACGCAGAGGAGCGACGCGGATGCAGATCGAGGCAGTTCGCGTGTCTTCTGCGTTGCGCGGCAGGGGACTGGGAACTGCAATGATCCGCTGGGCTATTTCCGGAGCCGAGAACAAGAATGTCCAGCTGGTCCAATTGACCAGTGATGCGCAGCGCAACGACGCGCACCGATTCTACGAGGCGCTGGGCTTCACTGCATCGCACGTGGGCTTCAAGATGCGGCTGCCTATAAACCCTTGATCTTGTAGATCCGCTGCATGTCTTTGGTTGCCTGGCCCCACTTGCTAGCCGCGGCCCGCTGCTGGTGGGCTTCAAAGGCTACACCGTCTACGAATTCCTCGTGGACCAGCCACACCCAGGGATCTTCGGTCGGCGTGACAGAGAACGAGATGCATCCGCGCTCGGCCTTGGTCAGGCGGATATGCTTCGGCAGCAATTTCTTCACTACCTCAGCTTCGGCCGCATCCTTGCACAGCAGCCGGCCCTCCAAGATCACGGTTCCCATACCAGCAAGTCTGCCACGATCGGTGGCAGACTGGGAGAAAAATTACCGGAGAAGCTTGAGGGCCCGGAAACGAAAAGTTTCCGGGCCCTCAAGCTCGATCGCAGTGCGCAGAAGCTATCCGAGCAGCTCGGACAGTTCCAGCCAGCGCTCTTCCAGCTCATCGATCTGCGACTGGTAGTCGTTGATCTCGGCAGTGAACTTGGCCAGGCCCGCGTAGTCGCTCTGGTCATGATCGGCCATCTTGACATGGACCTTGGCGATCTTTTCCTCCAGCTGGCCTACCTTGCGTTCATTGGCATTCAGTTCCTTCTGCGCGGCACGCAGCTCGGCCCCCGACGGGCCGGCAGGCTTCTCGCAAGCCTGGGCAGAAGCCTGGGTGGGATTCGATCCGCCGACCGATCCCTGGGCGGCCCGCAGCTTCAGATACTCGTCCACACCGCCAGGCACGTGGCGGAAGATGCCATTCAGGATGGCGTACTGCTGGTCGGTGACGCGTTCGAGCAGGTAGCGGTCGTGGGAGACCACGATCAGCGTGCCCGGCCAGGAGTCCAGCAGATCTTCCAGTGCGGCCAGCATGTCGGTATCGACGTCGTTGGTCGGCTCATCGAGGATCATCACGTTCGGTTCGCCCATGAGGATCATCAGCAGCTGCAGGCGGCGGCGCTGGCCGCCGGAGAGCTCGCGGACCTTGGTGGACAGGTGCGCGGAGGAGAAGCCCAGGCGCTCGAGCAGCTGTGCCGGGGTCAGGTCCTTGCCGTCCACATTGAAGGTGGTCTTGAAGCGGCCGAGCACCTCGCGGACCAGGTCCTCGCCGATCTGCTCCAGTTCGCGGAACTGCTGGTCAAGCACCGCCAGCTTGACCGTCTGGCCGCGCTTGATCTTACCGCCGGTGGGCGCCACGGTGCCGGCAATCAGGCCCAGCAGGGTGGACTTGCCGGCGCCATTGGCTCCCAGCAGGCCGGTGCGCTCACCCGGCCCGATGCGCCAGGTGAAGGGCTTGAGAACCTGCTTGTCCCCGAAGGAGACCTCGGTGTCCAGCAGGTCGATGACGTCCTTGCCCAGCCGGCTGGTCGCCATCTGCTTGAGTTCCAGCGGGTTGCGCACCGGCGGCACGTCCGCGATCAGCTGGTTGGCCGCCTCGATGCGGAACTTCGGCTTGGAGGTGCGGGCCGGTGCGCCGCGGCGCAGCCAGGCCAGCTCCTTCTTCATCATGTTCTGCCGCTTGGATTCGGTGACCGCGGCGATGCGGTCGCGTTCCACACGCTGCAGCACGTAGGCGGCGTAGCCGCCCTCGAACGGCTCGACCAGGCGGTCGTGCACTTCCCAGGTGGTGGTGCAGACCGCGTCGAGGAACCAGCGGTCGTGGGTGACGACCATCAGGCCGCCGGAGTTCTTGGACCAGCGGTTGTTGATGTGCTCGGCGAGCCAGGAGATGCCCTCGACGTCCAGATGGTTGGTCGGCTCGTCCAGGATGATGACATCCCAGTCCTGAACCAGCAGCGCGGCCAGGGCCACGCGGCGGCGCTGGCCGCCGGAAAGGGTGCCGACCTTCGCTTCCCAGTCCAGGTCTGCGACCAGCCCGGAGATGATGTCGCGGATCCGGGCCTGGCCGGCCCATTCGTGGTCGTCCATCTCGCCCACCACGCTGAAGTGCACGGTTGCTTCGGGATCCAGGGTATCGGACTGGTCCAGCACGCCCACGCGCAGTCCGTTGCGCTTGGTCACCCGCCCGGAGTTGGGCTCGATCCTGTTGGAGAGCATGCCGAGCAGCGAGGACTTGCCTTCGCCGTTGCGACCCACCAAGCCGATGCGGTCGCCGTCGGAGATGCCGATGGTGACCGAGTCGAAAACGACGTGGGTGGGATATTCCAGATGCAGGGCTTCGCCCCCGAGTAAATGAGCCACGATTCCCATTTTACGTTCCGAGGGCAAATCGAGGTCATTGCAGGCTGTCCCGGGTTGTTTCAAGCAGAGAACAAAAGCGAGTTTAGCTACGGTGTTTTGCGATTTCGCACAACGGGCCGATCATGGCAGAATAATTAGCGTGCTTGTCGGGCATGCCCTGCGCAAGCGATTTTCCGCCCTGGTGTAATGGCAACACGCCAGCCTTTGGAGCTGTGCATTCTAGGTTCGAATCCTAGGGGCGGAACCATTGATAAGGCGCCACGGATGTGGCGCCGTTATTTTTTAATCAATTCAGCACATCCCGGCGCTCGCGATAGACTTGCTCTGAGGTTTTACTTCTCTGCCCAAAACCTTGAAACCAATTTGCAGGAGAATGCACTTGAGTGATCAGGTCAATGCACCAGTAGCTGTCATCGTCCTCGCCGCTGGCGCCGGTACCCGCATGAAATCGGCGAAGCCGAAGATCATGCATGAAATTGCAGGTCGGTCCATGATTGGCCATGCACTCCACGCGGCATCGGCATTGCAGCCGCAGAACCTGGTAGCAGTTGTGCGCCACCAGCGCGATCTGGTCGCAGAGCACATCCTGTCGCAGTTCCCGTCCATCACCATTGCCGACCAGGATGAGATCCCGGGCACCGGCCGCGCAGTGCAGCAGGGTTTGGAAGTTGTCGACCCGTCGCTTGAGGGCACCGTTGTGGTGACCTACGGAGATGTGCCATTGCTCACCAGCGAGGTGCTCCAGGAACTGGTGGCCACCCACGAGTCGAACGGCAACTCGGTGACCGTGCTGACCACCGAATTGGATGACCCTTCCGGCTACGGCCGCATCCTGCGCGACGCCAACGGGGACGTCTCCGGCATCCGCGAACAGAAGGACGCCTCGCCGGAGGAATTGGCAGTCAAGGAAATCAACTCTGGCATCTACGCATTCGATGCCCAGATGCTGCGTTCGGCACTGACCGAGGTCACCACCGACAACGCACAGGGCGAGATGTACCTGACCGACGTGCTCGCCATCGCCCGTGAACGCGGCGGCCGCGTCGCTTCCTCGCAGATCGCCGACCGCTGGCAGATCGAGGGTGCCAACGACCGCGTGCAGGTGTCCAACCTGGCCCGCATCTACAACCAGCGCAAGACCGAATTCTGGATGCGCCAGGGCGTGACCATCGTTGATCCGGAGACCACCTGGATCGACGCCGACGTCATGATCGGCCAGGACGCCACGATCAAGCCGGGAACCCAGCTGCACGGCGAGACCGTCATCGGCGCCAACGCTACCGTCGGCCCGGACACGACCTTGACCAACGTGGTGGTTGGCCAGCGCGCTACCGTCAAGCGCACCGACGCCACCGACTCGCGCATCGCCGACGGCGCCTCGGTTGGCCCGTTCGCCTACCTGCGCCCGGGCACCGACCTCGGTGCAGATGGCAAGATCGGCGCTTTCTACGAAACCAAGAATGTCACGATTGGCCGTGGCTCCAAGCTCTCGCACCTCGGCTACGCCGGAGATGCTGAAATCGGTGAATTCACCAACATCGGCTGCGGCAACATCACCGCAAACTATGATGGCGAGAAGAAGCACCGCACCAAGATCGGGTCGCATGTGCGCACCAGCTCCAACACCGTATTCGTCGCCCCGGTGGAAATCGGGGACGGCGCATACACCGGAGCCGGAGCCATCGTCCGCAAGAACGTCCCGGCCGGTGCCTTGGCACTGTCTGTGGCACCGCAGCGCAACTCCGAGGGATGGACGCTGGAAAAGCGCCCAGGCACCCCTTCGGCTGACGCAGCATTCAAGTCCTCTCTGAACTCCTCGGCTTCCGAGTAATCCAGCTACGGACTACATTTCCTCGACAACAACCTCATACGTGATAGCGAAGCGAGCGAGAAAGCAAACCCCATGAGTGAAATCCGCCATAACGTCGACAAAGAGCTGGTGCTGGCCACCGGGCGCGCGCACCCGGAACTTGCCGCAGAAGTAGCCAAGGAACTCGACACCGACCTGCTGCCTTTGAACGCCTACGACTTCGCCAACGGCGAGATCTACGTGCGCTCGGACGAGTCGGTGCGCGGCAAGGACGTGTTCCTGCTGCAGTCCTACCCAGCCCCGTTGAACAACTGGCTGATGGAACAGCTGATCATGATCGACTCGATGAAGCGCGCTTCGGCTCGCCGCATCACCGTCGTGGCGCCGTTCTACCCGTACGCCCGCCAGGACAAGAAGGGCCGCGGCCGCGAGCCGATCTCGGCCCGCCTGGTTGCCGACCTGTTCAAGACCGCCGGCGCCGACCGCGTGATCTCCTGCGACCTGCACACCGCGCAGATCCAGGGCTTCTTCGACGGTCCGGTGGACCACCTGTTCGGCTTCCCGCTGCTGGCCGACTACATCAAGTCCAAGGTGGATGTCAGCCAAGTGACCGTGGTGTCCCCGGATACCGGACGCGTGCGCGTGGCCGAGCAGTGGGCTGAACGCCTGGGTGGCGCTCCGCTGGCCTTCGTGCACAAGTCCCGCGATCTGACCGTGCCGAACCAGGCCGAGTCCAAGACAGTGGTGGGCCAGGTCGAGGGCCGCACCGCGATCCTGATCGACGACATGATCGACACCGGTGGAACCATCGCCGGCGCCGTGCGTGTGCTGAAGGAAGCCGGTGCCAAGGATGTCATCATCGCTGCGACCCACGCCGTATTCTCGGATCCGGCCGCGCAGCGCCTGGCCGAGTGCGGTGCCCGCGAGGTCGTGGTCACCAACACCCTGCCGATCCCTGAAGAGAAGCGCTTCGAGAACCTGACCGTGCTCTCGATCGCACCGACGATCGCCCGCGCGATCTCCGAGGTGTTCCACGACGGTTCGGTTACGAACCTGTTTGACGGCCGCGCCTAGCAGCCCTCGTTTCGCAAGCCTTCGGCCGGTACCCCTGCGGGTACCGGCCGAGGCAGTTAAATCAGCTGTTCATGGTCGTGTCGTCGGACAGCGTTGCCTGCAGCGACTTCTCGACCAGTTCGCGCAGGATTGCCCGGTCTACCGATGCAAGCCGGGTCAGATACAGGCAGGCTTTGCTGCTCCGGTGCTTGCCGAGCTTCTCCAGCAGCTCCGGCCAGCGTTCGGCAAAGTCGGTAGCCAGATAGATGGTGTGGTTGCTCGGGCCGGGAGCAAAAGCCAGCAGCGGAGCGATGCCGCCGTGCCCTGACTCGTAGCGGTACTCGTACTGGCCGAAGCCGAGGATCCGCCCGGCCCAGACTACCGGTTCGTCACCGGAAATTTCCTTGAACAGCGCCAGCAGCTCATCTGCTTCGGCACGCCGGGGGCCGGTGGCCCGGTCCAATACCGGTGCAATCGGAAGATTGGAAGGGGACATTGCGGGCTGCTTGCTGGCCATGGAATTCCTTCCTGCAGCGTTCGTCGGCTGCAGCGGCTTGCGGGGACTTGCCTCAACGCTACCCGCCAGCGCAAGGGCCCGCTGTGTTCTGGGTGACAGATTTTCGTCCAGGGGCGTGGGACTGCTAGAATAATTGACTGTGCCCAGGCGAGGGAAACACCAGCAATGGTGGGACCGTTATCGACAAGGCCGGAAAAGCTCTTTCATCTCCTAGATGTTGGTTGCTTCCCGAGTCCACGCAAGGGCCTGAACGAAGCAACCATTTCCTAAGGAGAATCATCATGGCATCTGTCAACCTTGACGCCGTTGTACGCACCGATTTCGGTAAGGGCGCTGCCCGCCAGGCTCGCCGCGACGGCCAGATCCCAGCTGTAGTCTACGGCGCAGGCTCCGAGCCGCAGCACGTCCTGCTGCCAGGCCGCGAAACCACCCTGGCCGTTCGCGACCGCGGTGTTGAGCTGGTTCTGAATATCGAAGGCAAGACCGTCAAGACCACCATCAAGGACATCCAGATCCACGCGCTGAACCGCACCGTTGATCACCTGGACCTGATCATCGCTGCCTAATTCCAGCGACCTAGGTTTCAGCTGAGCATCATGAGTGATGGAACTTGGCTCGTAGCCGGACTCGGGAACCCCGGGTCCGGCTACGCTGGCAATAGACACAATATCGGGCATATGGTGCTCGACGAGCTGGCCAATCGCGTCGGCTCGAAATTCAAGACCCACTCTTCGCGTTCCCAAGTGGTCGAGGGGCGCATGGGGGTTGGTGGTCCGCGCATCGTGCTGGCCAAGCCCATGGTGTACATGAACCTTTCGGGCGGGCCGGTAGCCAATGCAGCGAAGTTCTTCGGAATCGGAGTGGACCGCTTGATCGTCGTGCATGACGAGATCGATATTCCGTTCGACACCATCAAGCTCAAGCGCGGTGGCGGCGAAGGCGGGCATAACGGATTGCGCGATATCTCAAAGGCCATGGGCTCCAAGGATTATCTGCGCGTGCGCGCAGGCGTTGGACGTCCTCCAGGCCGCATGGATACCGCCAAATGGGTTTTGCAGGACTTCTCAAAGACCGAGAAGGCGGATCTTCCGTTCCTGGTCGACAATTGCGCTGACGCAGTGGAATTGCTGATGACCTCGGGCTTGGAAGCCGCCCAGGCAAAATTCCATATCAGCTGATCGTTGCCCCTGGCGGGAGCGGTGAAGCGGGGGACCGCTGCGGACTGGACCAGTTCGCAGCGGTCCTCCTCTCATTAAAAATTAGGAATGCCATGTAGCGAGGCGTTCCTTACTAAGGCCTGACTTAGATGTGCTTCGAGGCCCAGAATGGAATAATTACCCAATGTACCCCTTGCCTAATAGGTCGCCGATTACTTGATTCCGCGTTCTGCCAGGCATCCAAGACAATTATTCAGAGGACCACGTGCACACGATGACCGGTCAGCCAGAAGCACTTGAAGCGTTGACAGCTGGAGAAGTTGAGCGCATCAAGGCCGACTTTGAAATTCTGGAGCACCAAGTCAACGGCGTTGACGTGGTGTACCTGGACTCCGGCGCCACCAGCCAGAAGCCGCGCTGCGTCTACGAAGCCGAGCAGCACTACTACGAGAACGCCAATGCCGCGGTGCACCGCGGTGCGCATTCCCTGGCAGTTGAAGCGACCGAAATCTATGAGCAGGCACGCGAGACGGTGGCCAAGTTCATCGGTGCACGCACCAACGAACTGGTCTGGACCGCGAACGCCACCGAAGCGCTGAACCTGATCAGCTACTCGATGTCCAATGCCTCCCTGGGCCGCGGGGGAGAAGCTGCAGCCCGCTTCCGTCTGGGGCCGGGCGATGAAATCCTCACCACCGAACTGGAACACCACGCGAACCTGATCCCATGGCAGGAACTGGCCTTCCGAACCGGTGCCACCCTGCGCTACGTGCCCATCACCGAAGACGGAGCGCTGCGCTACGACCTGCTCGATGAACTGGTCACCGAACGCACCAAGCTGGTGGCCTTCACCCACGTGTCCAACGTGCTGGGAACCATCACCGATACCCAGAAATTCGTTGATGCCGCCCGCAAGGTCGGCGCCTTGACGGTGTTGGACGGATGCCAGTCCGTGCCCCATTTGCCGGTCGACGTGAAGGCACTGGACGTGGACTTCATGGCCTTCTCGGGCCACAAGATGCTCGGACCAACCGGCATTGGCGCACTCTACGGACGCGAAGAACTGCTCAACGCCATGCCGCCATTCCTGACCGGTGGATCCATGATCACCGTGGTGGACATGGAGCATGCGCAGTACATGCCATCGCCGCAGCGCTTCGAAGCCGGTACCCAGCGCATTGCCCAGACCCACGGTCTGGCCACCGCAGTTGCCTACCTGGATGAAATCGGCATGGGCCGGATTGCCGCCTGGGAAGAGCGCCTCGGAGCGATGCTCTACGAGGGCATCTCGAAGATCGACGGCGTGCGCGTCTTCGGCCCGGCCGACGCCCAGCGCATCGGCACTGTCCCGTTTGAAGTGATCGGCGTGCACCCGCACGATGTGGGCCAGTACCTGGATTCGCGCGGCATCGCGGTGCGCGTGGGCCATCACTGCGCGCAGCCGCTGCACCGCGCCCTGGGCGTGAATTCCACGACCCGTGCCAGCACCTACCTGTACAACACGGAAGCAGACATCAAGGCCCTGCTTGAGGCCCTGGGCTCCGTGCGCGAATACTTTGGAGTCTAAATGAATGAATTGGATCAGCTCTACCAGCAGGTCATCCTGGACCACTCGAAGCGCCGGATCGGTTCGCCACTGGTAGAGCACACCGAAGGGCTGCTGCACGGCGAATCGCATCAGCACAACCCGATCTGCGGCGACCAGATCCGGGTTCGCGTCGAGCTCGATGACCAGGACCATTTCACCTCGATGAGCTGGGAAGGAGATGGCTGCTCCATCTCCATGGCCTCGGCCTCGGTGCTGGCCGAGATGCTGCCGGAACTGACCAAGGAAGAATTCCTTGGAAAGCGGGACTATTTCCGCGAGATGATGCGCTCCAAGGGAAACTTCGAGCCTGATGAGGACGTGCTGGAAGACGCCGCCGCCTTTGTCGGTGTCTCCAAGTTCCCCGCACGCGTCAAGTGCGCCATGCTCGCCTGGGTGGCCGCCGAGGTCGCCATGCATGAAGCGCGCAAGTAGCAGCACAACCAAATAGCTCGGGCGCCGGCTTTCACATCTGAAAGCCGGCGCCCGAGCTGTATCCTCAGCAGTTCAAGAAACTAGTTCGCCCCGTCATCCTGCTGGTATACGTCGGGGATGCCATCCTTGTCGTTGTCACGGGTCTCTTGCTCGTGCAGGACCTTGTAGCGGCGGTTGCGCGGAATCAGCCACAGGGCGCCGAGGATCGCGGCAAGGAACGATCCGGCGAGGATCGCTACCTTGGCGTGCTCGTAGTGCGCGGACTCCAGCCCGAAGGACAGTTCGGAAACTAGCAGGGAGACGGTGAAACCGATGCCTGCCAGCAACGTGACGCCCAGGAGATCGCCCCAGCGGGCATCCTTGTCCAGCGAGGCCTTGGTGAATTTGGTCACTACCCAGGTCGAGCCCATGATGCCAATCGGCTTGCCGAGCACCAGCCCCAGCACGATGCCCCAGAACACCGGATCGGTGAGCAGGCCACCGCTGCCCTTATCAGGGGAAATTACAGTCACGCCAGCGGCGAAGAAGGCGAAGATGGGGATGCAGAAGCCGGAGGACAGCGGCCGGAAACGGTGCTCGAATAGTTCGGCCAGGCCGATGCCTTCGCGGCCATCGGTGCGCTTGACCGGGACGCAGAAGCCCAGGATCACACCGGCGATGGTGGCATGGATGCCGGAGCCGAAGACGAAGATCCAGGTGATGATGCCCAAAGGCAGCAAGATGACCCATGCGGCCCACGCCCGCTTGGCGAAGAACTTGCCAAGGGAACGGGCAAGCACCGTGAACAGGATGATGGGGATCAGCGACAGGCCCAGGTAGGACAGGTTCAGATCGTCGGTGAACACGACGGCGATGATGACAATGGCAATCAGGTCATCGACGACGGCCAGGGTCAGCAGGAAGATGCGCAGCGACGCGGGAAGCGCCGAGCCGATCACCGCGAGCACCGCCACGGCGAAGGCAATGTCGGTTGCGGTCGGAATGGCCCAGCCGCGCAGCAGCTCGCCGCCACCGGACATGGACGCGATGGCGACGAAGATCAATGCCGGCACCAGCACGCCGCCGAAAGCGGCGGCGACCGGAACGGCCGCAGTCTTCACATTGCGCAGATCGCCAATGACGAATTCTTTCTTCAGCTCCAGGCCAGTCAGGAAGAAGAACACCGCCAGCAGCGCATCGGCGGCCCAGTGGCCGACGGACAGATTCAGGTCCACGCCGAACAGGGTTGGGCCGAAGTGGAAATCACGCAGTGCGAAATAGGAATCGCGCAGCGGGGTGTTGGCCCAGACCAAGGCCAGCAGGGCGCCGGCGATGAGAACCATGCCGCCGACGGTTTCCTTGCGCAGGATGTCACCGATACGGACTGATTCGCTATAGCTGGGGCGCGAAAACAGGTTCTTGCCGGAACCCGAAGACGGAGTTTGGCTCATGCGTTTAACTCGCTTACTTCGTTAAATGAATATTTCTCGCCGACCAGACTTCCCGGCACACCTGCATTCAACACTAGCGCGAACAGTGCTCCAGAGCACAAATCCCCGGACGTATTGCGAGATATCGCACGTCCGGGGACTGAGGTGTTGCGTAACTATTCGCTAGGCCCGCTTCGAGAGCCAGGCTTCGACCTGGGCTGCCTGCAAATTCAGTGCCTTGCCCAGGTATGGCTCAGCAGCCGAAGCCAGCTTGCCGCCGATGAACGGAATCGATGAAGAAACCTTGGCATCGATGGAGAATTCGGAGGTTTCGCCCTGCGCCGTCAGCTGTTCGGTGCCGCTGACGTTCACCGGAACGCCGGCAACAGAGATCTTCACGGTGGCCGAGCGGTTGCCGGCAGCATCAGGGGCGGTCCACTGGTCCACCTGGGTGATCTCGATGGTTGCGCCAACGAACTTGCGGGCGATATCCGGGACGCGATCGGTGGGGACCGAACGAACGGTGGTCACGGTGAAGGCGCCGGCGGTGTCGCCGTTCACGGAGAAGTCGGTCAGGGAACCGTTGGCCACCTTGGTCAGGTGCTCGGCAAAGCCGCGATCGCTGAGTGTTGCGATGACCTGGTCTGCAGGGTGGGCGATCTGAGTGCTTGCGTTCAATGCCATGAAAGCTAATCCCAATCTGGAAATCTAAGTGGCCGGTCAGCAAAAGTGCAGGCCCGGCGACGGACAGTATTAACCCTATCCGCAAAGGCGCATTGGGTAGGCTAGGACTGCACCCAAAACAACATATTGACGTTTCGGCCGTGGATAATCATCGACGGCCGGCGCTCGTGGTGTCATATCGGCGCACCGCCGCACGAAAGCACCGAGCCAAGCGTCTGCATGAGAGGACCCGAACCCCATGAGCCTAAGCGGACTTCATGATTTCCTGCGCGAAGAACCTTCCTTCAGGCGCATTGGGCAAAGCGCCGCTCATGACTACCATGCACGCAGCGAAGAACTGGAAATCGCCGCCCCGCAGGGCATGCGCCCCATCCTCTCGGCGCACATCAGCCAGGCACTGAGCCGCAGCGAGCATCCGGGCGTGACGCTGATCGTCACCGCGACCGGCCGGGAAGCGGAAGAGATCTCCAGCTCCCTGGGCGCCTTCCTGACGGCAGGGCAAATCGCCGAATTCCCTTCGTGGGAAACCCTGCCCCATGAACGCCTTTCGCCACGCAGCGATACCGTGGGCCGACGGCTGGAAGTGCTGCGCCGGCTGCACGACCGGGACGAGAGCCTGAATATCATCATCGCGCCAATCCGCGCCGTGCTGCAGCCCTTGGTCGCAGGCCTGGGCGAACTGCGCCCGGTGGTCCTGGAACTGGACGCCGAGCCGGGATTCGACAACGTCATCAAGGACCTGGCGGCCGCCGCCTACGCCCGCGTGGACATGGTGACGCACCGCGGCGAGTTCGCTGTGCGCGGTGGCATCATTGACGTTTTCCCTCCGACGCTGGACCATCCGGTACGCATTGACTTCTTCGGCGACCAGATCGACTCGATGCGCTACTTCGCCATCGCAGACCAGCGCTCCACCGATGATCCCGGGCCTACGCGGATCATCGCTACGCCCTGCCGTGAAATGCTCATCACCCCGCAGGTGATGAGCCGGGCCGCGAATCTGAAGAACCAATTCCCTGCCGCCCAGGAAATGCTCACCAAGATTGCTGGCGGCATCGCCGTGGAAGGCATGGAATCCCTGGCTCCGCTGCTGGTGGACAAGATGGTGCCATTGCTCTCGCTGCTGCCCGAATCCTCCATCGCGCTGGTTATGGAACCAGAGCGGGTTCGCGCCCGAGCCCAGGACCTGAATGCCACCAACGCCGAGTTCCTGGCAGCCGCGTGGGCCTCGGCCTCGGACGGGGCCAGCGCCCCGCTGGATCTGGCCACCGCCGGGTCTGAACGCAAGCTGGCCACCGGCGACTTCGCCTCGTTGGCCGAAACGGTGGAGCACGCACGCGCCGCCAAGGTCTCCTGGTGGGCCATCACATCACTGGGCGCCGATGAAGAACTGGATCTGGGTGCCGCGACCATCCGCGTGCCGGCCCGCGAACCGCATGGCTACCAAGGCGACATCGAGGCGATGATGGAATTCATTGCCGGGCGGGTCAAGGACCAATGGCGCTTTGTCGTGGCGACCGAGGGACCGGGCCCGGCAGCCCGCCTCTCCGAGCTCTTTGCCGAGTTCAAGATCCCGGCGCACCGGGTGGATGACCTCTCCGCCGAGCCAACCGCCGGACTGATAGAGATCACCCAGGCCACCGCCGGCCGCGGTTTCGTCTTCGAGGAGCTCAAGCTGGGCCTGCTCACCGAAGCAGACCTGCTGGGCCGCTCCAGCGCCTACCCGAACCGCAAGGGCCGCAAGCTCACCGTCAAGCGCAAGCGCAATGCGGTTGACCCGCTGAGTCTGGAAGCTGGGGACTTCATCGTCCACGAGCAGCACGGCATCGGCAAGTTCGTTGAGCTCATGGCCCGCAAGGTCAACGGCTCGGGCAAGGACGCAAAGCGCGAATACCTGGTGGTGGAATACGCCTCCTCCAAGCGCGGTGCGCCGGGGGATAGGCTTTTCGTTCCGATGGACCAGCTGCATATGGTCACCAGGTATGTCGGCGGCGAAGCGCCGACCCTGTCCAAGATGGGCGGCTCGGACTGGGCCAGCACCAAGTCCAAGGCCCGCAAGGCGGTCAAGGAGATCGCCGGCGACCTGATCAAGCTGTACTCGGCTCGCATGGCCAGCCGTGGCCACGCCTTCGCCCAGGACACCCCGTGGCAGAACGAGCTGGAGGAAGCCTTCGCCTTCATCGAGACTCCGGATCAGCTCACCGCCATTAACGAGGTGAAGTCCGATATGGAGAAGGAAATCCCGATGGACCGGCTGATCTCCGGCGACGTGGGCTTCGGCAAAACCGAGATCGCGGTGCGCGCCGCGTTCAAGGCGGTCCAGGACTCCAAGCAGGTGGCCGTGCTGGTGCCTACCACGCTGCTGGCCTCCCAGCACTACCAGACCTTCACCGAACGCTACTCCGGGTTCCCGGTGCGCGTGAAGACGCTCTCGCGCTTCCAGACCGCCAAGGAATCCAAGGAAATCCTGGCCGGGCTGAAGGACGGCAGCGTGGATATTGTCATCGGCACCCACCGCCTACTGAGCAAGAACGTGGAATTCAAGAATCTGGGCCTGGTGATCATCGACGAGGAACAGCGTTTCGGCGTGGAGCATAAGGAAGAGCTCAAGAAGATGCGCACCAACGTGGACGTGCTGGCGATGAGCGCCACCCCGATCCCGCGCACCTTGGAGATGTCGCTGACAGGCATCCGCGAAACCTCCACCCTGGCCACCCCGCCAGAAGAACGGCACCCAGTGCTGACCTATGTAGGTCCGCGCAGCGACAAGCAGATTTCCGCTGCCATCAAGCGCGAGCTGATGCGCGATGGCCAGGTGTTCTTCGTGCACAACCGGGTCAGCTCCATTGAACGGGTGGCGGCCGAACTGCGCGAACTGGCTCCTGAAGCCCGCGTGGAGGTGGCCCACGGCAAGATGAGCGAATCAAGGCTTGAACGGATCATCCAGGACTTCTGGGAAAAGAAATTCGATGTGCTGGTCTCCACCACCATCATCGAAACGGGCCTTGACATTTCCAACGCGAACACGCTGATCGTCGACCGGGCGAACAACTACGGCCTGTCCCAGCTGCACCAGCTGCGCGGACGCGTGGGCCGCGGCCGCGAGCGCGCCTACGCCTACTTCCTATGGGATGCGGAGAAGCCGCTGGGCGAGATCGCCCTGGAGCGGTTGAAGGCCGTGGCCGCGCACAACGAGCTGGGTTCGGGCTACCAGCTGGCCATGAAGGACCTGGAACTGCGTGGAGCCGGCAACCTGCTCGGCGGCGAGCAGTCCGGGCATATCGCCGGGGTGGGCTTCGACTTGTACCTGCGCCTGGTCGGCGAGGCCGTGGCCGACTACAAGGGGGAAGGCGAGGAAGAAGCCACCGAAATGAAGATCGACCTGCCGGTCAATGCCCACCTGCCGCACGATTACGTGCCAGGCGAGCGGTTGCGCCTGGAAGCGTACCGCAACATTGCGCAGGCCGAGACCGACGAGGCGCTCGCCGAGGTCCGTGATGAGCTGGTGGACCGCTATGGCAAGCTGCCGCTTCCGGTGGAGAACCTGATGCGGGTGGCGGCCCTGCGCATCCGTGCGCGTGCCGTGGGACTGCATGATATCCAGCAGATCGGCAACCACATCAAGCTGGCCCCGGCAAAGATCGAGGACCTGCCTGCTTCGCGCCAGGTGCGCTTGGAACGCCTGTACCCGGGGGCTGCGAACAAGCCGGCGCTGAATTCGATCTTCATTCCGAAGCCGAAGACCTCGCCAATCGGCGGCAGGGATCTGGCCGACGGGGAGATCCTTGAATGGGCAGAGAAGCTGCTCTACGCGATCTTCGAGCCGACCCCGGCAGCGAAGGACTGAAGCGGCGGTCGCTGACCGCGTGGGCCAGGATCCTGCCGTTTCCGGCAGGCCCCTGGCCCACGCCTGCTAGCGCTGTTCTGCGCCAGCGGGCGCGCCCAGTTCGGCGGCGTAGTCGTTGATCGCCCGTGAGTAGAGCGAGGCATGGCGCGCTATGGCGCTGAGCGCCAGCTGCAGGGCTTCGGTGGGCTGCCCGGCATCGTGCAGCGCCAGCGCCAAGAAGGCCTGGGCATCGGTGAAGATCGGTGAGCCGGATGGGATCTGCCGCAACAGCTCAATGGATTGCGTGCACTGCCCGAGGTTGCGCAGCGTGCTGGCCAACTGGAGCAGCGCTTCATCATGCTGCGGCGCGTCCAGCCCGGCGTCCAGCGCTGCCCGGTAGGGGCCAACCGCCTGTTCTTCTTCGCCTAGATAGTCGTGCAGGGAAGCGATTTCGAAGAGCACCCGCGGATCCTGCGGATCCCTGTCCTGCACTAGGCCTGCCAGCTCGGTGCGCAGCTGTTCCGGGCGTTTGCCTCCGGCCGAGTTCCAGAACTCTTCAACGCGTTGGTCCCATGATTCCATCCGGCCAGTCTAGGCCAAGGAAATGCGATTAAACGCCAAGAGAGGGAAACCCGCAGTCGGGTTTCCCTCTCTTGGAAAGCTCTAGCTAGTTCTGGTGGGCGTTAGCCGCGGCAACCAGATCCTCAGCCTTCTCCGCGCGACCCATCAGGTGCATCGGGATGGCGAAGGCCAAGAACATCAGAGCGAAGCTGACCAGGGTCGGCCACCAGGCAACCTCAAGGGTCCAGTAGCCCAAGGTGTAAACGCCAGCCACGAACAATACGAAGAAGATCACGAAGTTGACGATATTGCCGACAAGGCGGCCTTCACCTGAATGGGCAGTGTTCTTGCCGTTCGAGTACACTTTTTCTCCTTGGGAAACAGATGGGGCGAATTCCTAGTAGCTGGAACCGCTTTGCTCTCCTTCTAGGATAGCAACTCCTGAGCTAGAACCTAGCCGGGTTGCGCCAGCTGCAATCATGGCCCGCGCGGTTTCGACGCTGCGCACGCCGCCCGAGGCCTTGACGCCCATCTCCGGGCCGACGGTCTTGCGCATCAGCGCCACATCTTCAACGGTTGCGCCACCGGTGGAGAAACCGGTGGATGTCTTGACGAAATCGGCGCCGGCGGCCTTGGCTGCCTCGCAGGCCAGGACCTTGGCTTCTTCGGTGAGCAGGCAGGTTTCGATGATGACCTTCAAGATGGCTCCGCCTTCATGCGCAGCCTGGGCAATGGCGAAGATCTCGTTCACCAAGGCGTCTCGGTCGCCACGCAGGGCGGCAGCGACGTCGATGACCATGTCGATTTCGTTGGCGCCGTCGGCAACAGCGTGCTTGGTTTCGAAGACCTTGGTGTCGGTGGCCGAAGCACCCAGCGGGAAGCCGATGACCGAGCAGGTCAGCACGTCCGAGCCTTCCAGCTCACGCGAAACGGTGGAAACCCACAAAGGGTTGACGCAAACCGACTTGAAGCCGTACTTCTTGGCCTCGTCGCAGATCTGCACCACCTGTTCGCGGGAAGCATTCTGGGCCAACAGGGTGTGGTCGATGTAGCTGGCGATCTCGCGGGCGCTTAGTTCAGTCATCATTTCCTCTAGCAATAAAGATTTCAATCATTTCAAATGAAGGTCTCGAAGGGGTAAGCCTAGTTGGCATTCAGGAAAGCTGCCAATTCTTCCTTGATGGCCAGGACCTTCGCGGTGGCGCACTGGCGGGCCTCGGGGACCTCGGCCGGATCATCGACCGGTTCAATGGTTTCCAAGTAGCACTTGAGTTTCGGCTCCGTTCCCGAGGGGCGGACGATCACGCGGGAACCGCAGAACGTATGCAGAACCATGGCATTAGTCGCAGGCAGCTTCTCGGTGCCCTGGGACAGGTCGGTGACCTCGGAAACCTCGGAGCCGCCCAGCGTTGCCGGAGCGTCATTGCGGATCTTGTCCATGAGCGCGGGGATCTGCGCCAGGTCGGTGAAGCGCAGGGAGAGCTGGTCGGTGACGTGCACGCCGTGCTTGGCCGCCAGCTCATCGAGGCGGCCGGCAATGGTGCTTCCGGCTGCCTTCAATTGCGCTGCGAGATCAGCCAGGACGATGCCAGCTGAAATTCCGTCCTTGTCGCGCACCAGATCCGGGGCCACGCAGTAGCCCAGGGCTTCTTCGTAGCCGTAGCCGAGGTCCTCAACGCGGGAAATCCACTTGAAACCGGTCAAGGTTTCTTCGTGCTCGCGTCCGGCATCCTTGGCAATGGCTGCCAGCATGCGCGAGGACACGATGGAATTGGCCAGTTTCTTGCCCTCAGGCAAGGTCTTGGAAACCTGGTCTCCGAGCAACCAGCCGACCTCGTCGCCGCGCAGCATCCGCCAGCTGCCGTTATCTTGGATCGCCGCCGCGCAGCGGTCGGCATCCGGGTCATTGGCAATCACCAGATCTGCGCCCACCGTGCGGGCCAGCTCGAGCGACAGGTCGATGGCCCCGGGTTCTTCGGGGTTGGGGAACTTCACGGTAGGGAAGAGCGGATCCGGGTGCTCCTGCTCGGCAACCATGTGAACGTCGGTGAATCCGGCGTTCAGCAGGGCTTGGCGCATGGTGTGGCCGCCCACGCCATGCATGGCCGAAACCACGATCCGCAGGTTCTTGCGCGCTGGATCCTGCGGCTGGCCAGCGTCGATAATCGGGCGGATGGAAGCCAGGTAGGCTGCTTCGATGTCGCCGTCTGCGCCGGCTGCGGGGAGCACTTTCCAGCCGTTTTCGGCGCGCGGGATCTGCGCCACCGGCTGGCCGTAGTCGATCAGCGAAGCGATCTGCGCATCGATCGGGGAGACGATTTGGGCTCCGCGACCCGACTCATCGGTGATCTTCCCGCCGACGTAGACCTTGTAGCCGTTGTCCCGCGGAGGGTTGTGGCTGGCCGTCACCATGATGCCGGCTTCGGCACTGAATTCGCGGACGGCCCAAGCCAGCACCGGGGTGGGCAGTGCCGAAGGCATCAGCAGCACCTCGAACCCGGCCGAGGCGAAGACGCCGGCCGAATCCTTGGCGAAGACATCCGAATTGAACCGGGCATCGAATCCGATGACCACCTTGGGCGTGTACTGGCCATTGGCTTTCTCGGCCAGGAAGCGGGCGATGCCTGCCGCGGTGCGCATGACCACCACGCGGTTCATGCGCATCGGGCCGGCGCCCAATTCGGCGCGCAGTCCGGCTGTGCCGAATTCCAGCACGCCGCTGAAGCGGTCGGCAATGTCCTCGAAGGCCAGCGCGTCGCCGTCATTGACGCGCTGGATCAGCAGTTGCAGTTCTTCCTGCGTTTGCGGATCGGGATCCTGGGCCGCCCATTGGCCCGCCGCGTCAAGCAACTGGATTTTCTGCGTGTGGTTCACTGATTTCCCTTCAAAGGACACTGACTGCTTGCTTAGCGCTAAGAATGCGAGGCCTAGAGCTTCGCGATGATCTGCGCCAGCAACTTGGAGATGCGCGGACCGGCTGCCTGGCCGGCTTCGATGACTTCCTCGTGGCTCAGCGGAACCGGGCTGATGCCGGCTGCCAGGTTGGTCACCAGGGACATGCCGAAGATCTCCATGCCTGCGTGGCGGGCTGCGATGGCTTCCAACGCGGTGGACATGCCGACCAGATCCGCGCCGATGGTCTTGGCGTACTGCACTTCGGCCGGGGTTTCGTAGTGCGGGCCGGTGAACTGGGCGTACACGCCCTGTTCCAGTGTCGGATCAACGGAGAGCGCAATCTCGCGCAGGCGCGAGGAGTACAAGTCGGTCAGGTCGACGAACGTCGCGCCCTCTAGTGGGGAGGTGGCCGTCAGGTTGATGTGATCCGAGATCATTACCGGGGTGCCTGGATTCCAGTCTGGATTCAGGCCGCCGCAGCCGTTGGTGAGCACCAGCTGCTCGCAGCCGGCAGCCGCCGCGGTGCGGATCGGGTGGACTACCGCACGGACGCCGCGTCCCTCGTAGTAGTGGGTGCGGGCACCCAGGACCAGGACCCGTTTGCCGGTGGAGGTCAGGATCGAGGAGATGCTGCCCTTGTGGCCCGGTACGGCCGGGGCATGGAAGCCTGGAATTTCGGTGGCATCCAGGGTGTGGGTGGTTTCGCCGATGAGTTCGGCGGCCTGGCCCCAACCGGAGCCCAGGACCAGCGCGATGTCGTGTTTTGCTACGCCGGTCTGTTCGGCGATTGCCTGGGCAGCCTGCGCTGCCAGGACCTGTGGGTCATTTTGCATATCAGTCACGGGAAATACGCTACCGCTAGCGGGGCGCTTTGTCAGGTGAAACTAGTGCTTCAGAATCAAAATCACGTTCCGGGATTGTGCTTCGATGTGCGCAATTACCCGGCATGGTGAACAATGGTGATTGTGAGCGCAGATCGTAGGAATGAAGCAACCCGTTTAGTTATTCTCGGCGGAGGACCAGGCGGCTACGAAGCCGCCATGGGCGCGGCCCAGTTGGGTGCCAATGTCACCGTCGTGGAACGTGCAGGCATGGGCGGTTCGGCGGTGCTGACCGACGTCGTGCCTTCCAAGACCCTGATTGCCACGGCGGATGCGGTGCGCCGCGTGAAGCACGCGGAAACCTTTGGAGTTCACGTTGACGGACTCGACTCGGCTGTCACCGATTTCTCGGTGGTGAACCACCGACTGCTGGACCTGGCCAAGGAGCAGTCCTCGGATATCCGCACCACTCTTGAACGCGCCGGCGTGCGCATCGTGATCGGCGAAGGCCGCCTGCTCGACGACCACACGGTTGCGGTATCACACCCAGATGGTTCCGAACAGGAAATCGAAGCGGACGCCATGCTGATAGCAGTGGGCGCCCACCCGCGCGAACTGCCTACAGCCAAGCCCGACGGCGAGCGGATCTTCAACTGGACCCAGATCTACAACATGAACGAGGTGCCTGAGCACCTGATCGTTGTCGGTTCTGGCGTGACCGGTGCCGAGTTCGCTTCGGCCTACAACTTGCTCGGTGCCAAGGTCACGCTGGTTTCCTCGCGCGACCGCGTGCTGCCCGGCGAGGACGCGGACGCAGCGGGCGTGCTGGAGGACGCCTTCAAGGAAAACGGTGTCAATGTTGTTTCCCAGGCCCGCGCCGAAGGCGTGGAGCGCCAGGGCGACAAGGTACTGGTTACCTTGGCTGACGGACGCGTGCTCGAAGGCAGCCACTGCCTGGTTGCCGTGGGCGGCATCCCTAATACCGCCAACCTGGGCCTGGAAGAAGCCGGCGTGCAGCTGACCGACTCGGGTCACATCAAGGTGGATGGCGTTTCGCGCACTACCGCAACCAACATCTATGCAACCGGCGACTGCACTGGCGTATTCGCCTTGGCTTCGGTGGCAGCTATGCAGGGACGCATCGCCGTGGCGCACCTGCTTGGCGACTCGGTCAAGCCGTTGAATCTGGATCTCGTGGCGTCCAACGTCTTCACCTCCCCGGAAATCGCTACCGTGGGTGTTACCCAGCGTGCGGTGGCTGAGGGCAAGTACCAGGCCAACATCATCAAGGTTGACCTGAACACCAACGCCCGCGCCAAGATGATGAACGTGGACCAGGGCTTCGTGAAAATCGTTTCCCGCAAGGGCTCGGGCACCGTCATCGGCGGTGTCGTGGTTGCACCGCGCGCGAGCGAGCTGATCTACTCACTGGCACTGGCAGTCCAGAACAGCCTGCACGTTGACGACGTGGCTGAAACTTTCACCGTGTACCCGTCGCTGTCGGGTTCGCTGGCTGAAGCGGCTCGCCGCCTTCACCGCCATCGGTAGGTCCTGACGAACCTTTCCAGGCGGCATCCGTCCTCATATTGGGGCGGATGCCGCCTTTGGTGTTTAACAACGCAGAACCCTTCGGCGAACGCCAGCGAAGTCCTGAAACGCGACATGTTTTCTCAATACCCTTAATACAAGATGTTGTGACTCCATTCACTTTGGCGAACCACTCTGATATAAGTGTAGAAACTGTTTTCTCAGGTCACGTCTCAATATGTGGAAGTGCATATTCGCGCTAGTAGACCCGTGAATTGCCGATCTCGGTTCAGGTTCCATTAACTATGTGTCCAAATAATGGACATCAATATCCGAATACTGGTCACCGAGGTTTACGATTATGACAGCAAAATTGAACATCTCACTCGTACTTTCACTCTAAGGAGCAGCCTCACATGTCGCAGGCTAACCAAGCAGTGGCGCCGAAGGAAAACACCCGCGGTCGCGTGCTGTTCGCCAGCATGATTGGCACCACCGTCGAATTCTTCGACTTCTATGCCTACGCCACCGCGTCGGTTCTCGTTTTCCCAGCCCTTTTCTTCCCCAACGCCTCCACCATCAACGCGATCCTTTCCTCGTTCGCGATCTTCGGTGTGGCATTCGTGGCTCGTCCACTGGGTTCGATCATCTTCGGCCACTACGGCGACAAGCTCGGCCGCAAGGGCACCTTGGTAGCCTCGCTGCTGCTGATGGGTATCGCTACCTTCCTGATCGGCTTCCTGCCGCCGGCTGCCGGCCACTGGACCGTATTGGCTCCGACCGCACTGGTGCTGCTGCGCTTCGCCCAGGGCCTGGCGCTCGGCGGCGAATGGTCCGGCGCGGCGCTGCTGGCCACCGAGAATGCTCCGAAGAACAAGCGCGCCATCTACGGCACGTTCCCTCAGCTGGGCGCCCCAATCGGCTTCATCATTGCGAACCTGATGTTCGTGGCCCTGCAGACCTTCTGCACCGCAGAACAGTTCATGGCTTGGGGATGGCGCGTTCCGTTCTTCTTCTCGGCTGTCATGGTGATCATCGGCCTGTGGGTACGACTGAAGCTGGTCGAATCCTCCTCCTTCCAGAAGGTTCTGGATCAGCAGAAGGTCGTGAAGTCGCCATTCGCGGTGACCATGAAGAAGCACTGGCGCCCAACCTTGGCCGGTACCTTCATCATGCTGGCAACCTACGTGCTGTTCTACCTGATGACTTCCTTCACCCTGACCTACGGCACGCAGCCAGCTAGCGTCGAGCAGGCGACGGCTGCCGCTGAAGCCAAGGGCAAGACCTTTGACGCAGCCGGCTTCGTTCCAGGCTTGGGCATTGAACGCCCAACCTTCTTGACCATGCTGATTATCGGTGTTGTCTTCTTCGGCATCTTCACCATGGTTTCTGGTCCATTGGCTGAGAAGTTCGGCCGCCGCAAGTTCCTGATCTGGGTCACCTCGGGCATCCTGGTCTTCGGGCTGGCTTGGACCTTGTTCTTCGGTCCAGGCCAAGGCGCTGCCATGGCCGGTCTGGTCATCGGGTTCACCCTGATGGGTCTGACCTTCGGCCCGATGGCCGCCTACCTGCCGGAGCTGTTCCCCTCGAACGTGCGCTACACCGGTTCGGCTGTTGCCTACAACTTGTCTTCGGTAATTGGTGCGGCTCCTGCGTCCTTCGTGGCTGTGGCCCTGTGGAAGGCCGGTGCCGGCAACACCATGGGTGTTGGCCTGTACCTGGCGCTTGGCGCGGTCCTGACCTTGGTTGCGCTGTTCATGACTCGCGATACCTCGGACATGGATATGGAAGAGTGGGTCGAGTAATTCGACGGCATTGCTGAGTGAACGGCTCGGAGAATCATCTGGCAACGATGATTCGCCGGGCCGTTTGCCATTCCCGACGGCCATAGGTGAATGCGAGGTGAAAGAGAGCTCCGCCCCTTACAACTTCATACAAGGCATGGAAGCATGGGACACGACATATTCAACACCGAAGGGGAGCGCTCATGCGTATCGCAGTTGCGGGCGGCACCGGTGCCATCGGCGCGCTGGTGGTGGAACAGCTCAAGAATGCAGGCCACGAACCAGTTGTGTTAGCCCGGTCCAAAGGATGCGACCTGACGAGCCGCAGCGCGGTCGAGCAAAGGCTGGTCGACTGCGAGTCGGTCATCGATGTTTCCGGCGCCTCCACGGTGAGTTCTGCTGCCTCCATGCGGTATTTCACCCAATCGACGGCCAACCTCGTCATTGCAGGACGCGAGTCCGGGGTGCAGAACCACGTGGCGCTGTCGATCATTGGTGCCGCCACGGTGGATTCTGGCTACTACGCCGGCAAAGCGGCGCAAGAGCGGATGCTGCAAATGCTTCCCGGCGGCTACACCCTGTTGCGCACTACACAGTTCCACGAATTCATTGGCCAGAATATCGGCCGCCTGGGTGCAGGGCCGGTGCAGATGGCGCCGAAGATGCGGATGCAGCCCATCGCGGGCAGCGAGGTGGCGGCCGCACTCGTTGCCCTGGCCGGGGGACCGGTCCAGGGCGTGGTGCAAGACCTTGCGGGGCCGCAAGAGGAATACGCTCCCGATTTAATCGCCAAATACCTGCAAGCCCAAGGCAAGTCGCCAAAGATTGTTGAAGTATCTGTTCCCGGTCCCATGGGCAAGGCAATGCGCGATGGGGGACTGCTGCCCGGCAATTCCGCGAGGCTAGGCCACGAAACCTTCGATGCCTGGCTGGCTCGACAGCAGCCCGGATCAGCCTGAGTTTCCAGTCGCCAAGTAATCGTGACAAAAGTGGCGGATCCTGGAAGCATCACATCATGGACGAAAAAGAACCGTATGTTCCTTATATCCCCACGCCTCGGGACTTTCCCGGCTTCACGATGCCATCTTCAGTGCCGCAAGGCATGCGGCTGGAGCTGAGCCGTTCAAGAATCAAGGATGGGCAAGATGAGAACTTCGACGCATGGATGGAAACGCTGAACAACCGCTACGAAGAATGCGAGGCATCCTTATCTGCGCAGCGGGCAGTGCTGGAAGCGACATTCAGGCACGTGGAGGCCGATGGTTCGGTGTGGATCTATCACTTGAGCTTGGTGGGCGAGAACGGCAGCGGGCTCGATACGCGACAAGATATCGATGCGACCCACGAAGCAGCTAGCCGCCAGGCGAAAATGGCGGGCTGGGAAGAACTCGAACCGAAGTTCCTGCTCATGCCAGATCACCTCCGAGCATCGATGGTGCATTGGGCCGAACATGGACAAGTTCCAAAGTAGAACCCATGGGCTGAAAGAAGAACACCGGAGGGCCTGGACAATTCTGTCCAGGCCCTCGAGTGCGCTTGGCGGGTTCTACTTGGCGTCGTCGATCGACGCGATGAGGGCGCCCGACGACAGGGTCTCGCCCGGAGCAACTTCCAAGCCGCTGACCACGCCATCACGGTGAGCAGTAATCGGCTGCTCCATCTTCATCGCTTCAAGCACGACAATCAGATCACCTTGGGAAACGGTGTCGCCATTCTCGACGGCAACCTTCACGATGGTGCCCTGCATTGGCGAACGCAGTTCGGCGCTATTGCCACCAGCGGCCCCGGATGCCTTGCGGCCCGGCTTGCGCTTCTTCTTGCCTGCGGTCTTTTCGGCGCCGTTGGAGGATACGGAGCCCAGCGACGAGGGAAGGGTGACTTCCAAGCGCTTTCCGCCAACCTCGACGGTCACGCTGGTGCGCTCTTCCTCGGCTGCCTCCTCGCCGCCCATGGGCATAGGGTGAGGCTCGATGACGGTATCGAATTCGGTCTCGATCCAGCGGGTATGGACCTTGAAGGATCCCTCTTCCGGGACGAACGCCGGATCGCTCATCACCGCGCGGTGGAATGGCAGCACGGTGGCCATGCCCTCGATCTGGAATTCCTCCAAAGCGCGGCGTGAACGGGCGGCGGCGATCGCGCGGGTCGGGCCGGTCACGATCAGCTTGGCGATCATCGAGTCGAAGTTCCCCGAAACGGTCTCGCCCTGCTCGATGCCCGAATCCACGCGGACGCCGGGACCGGAAGGCAGGTTCATCTTGGTGATGGTGCCTGGAGTCGGCATGAAGTTGCGACCGGCATCCTCGCCGTTGATGCGGAACTCGAAGGAGTGGCCACGCAGTTCGGGGTCGGTGTAGCCCAGCTCTTCGCCGCGGGCGATGCGGAACTGCTCGCGAACCAGATCCAAGCCGGTGACTTCCTCGGAGACCGGGTGCTCCACCTGCAGACGGGTGTTGACCTCGAGGAAGGAAATGACACCGTCCTGGCCCACTAGGAATTCGCAGGTGCCTGCGCCGTTGTACTTTGCCTCGCGCAAGATCGCTTTGGACGCTTCGTACAGCCGGGCGGTCTGCTCTTCGCTCAAGTACGGGGCCGGTGCTTCCTCGACGAGCTTCTGGTTGCGGCGCTGCAGCGAGCAGTCGCGGGTGGAAACGACAACCACATTGCCGTGGACATCGGCCAGGCACTGGGTTTCCACGTGGCGGGGTGCGTCCAGGAAGCGCTCGATGAAGCATTCGCCGCGGCCGAAAGCCGCGACAGCTTCACGGACCGCCGAATCGTACATTTCGCCGATTTCTTCGCGGTTGCGGACCACCTTGATGCCGCGTCCGCCACCGCCGTACGCGGCCTTGATGGCCAATGGAAGTCCGTGCTCGTCGGCGAAGGCATAGACCTCGTCGGCCGAAGCCACCGGATCCTTGGTGCCGGGCACCAGCGGAGCACCGACCTTTTCAGCGATGTGGCGGGCCTTGACCTTGTCTCCGAGCTTGTCGATGGATTCTGGCGAAGGGCCAATCCAAGTCAGGCCGGCGTCGATGACCGCCTGAGCGAACTCGGCGTTCTCCGAGAGGAAGCCGTAGCCAGGGTGGATCGCGTCGGCACCGGAGCGTTCGGCGGCGTCCAGGATCTTCTCAATGCGAAGGTACGATTCAGCGGCGGTGGTGCCACCCAGTGCGTAGGCTTCGTCAGCCAGACGCACATGCAGCGCATCGCGATCGGAGTCGGCGTAGACCGCAACAGACTCGATTCCTTCATCGCGGGCGGCACGGATAATACGCACTGCAATCTCGCCACGGTTGGCGATAAGCACCTTCGTCAATGGATTCATCATGAACCTTGTCTTTTAAAAATAGGGTTTCTCAGCTATGAGCCTATCGTTTTTGTGGGAACTATATGTAGTTATCGCCTAAAACGAGGGTGTTAGGGTGAAATTTTTAGAGGAATCCTACAAGGCAATCTCGCGCTATGGCTTCGCTGAACCTGCCCGGCGAGGCCTGCGGCGGCCAGCATCCGAGGGGCCGGGGAGGACCAGATGCTGCTGAGCAAGGAATTCCAGGCATGAAAAAGGTGCCTTCCGCCATGCAGCGGAAGGCACCATCATCCGGCGAGAGCCGGTCTATTTCCAGAGATCCACGAGGTTGATCCCGGCCTGCGCCAGCAGGCCGCGCAGCACGAAGACATCCAAGCCGACAACGTTCTGGAAGTTGCCTTCGATGGACTCGATGAAGGCCGCGGCCAGTCCGTCAATGGTGAAGGCTCCGGCACAGGGCAGTGGTTCCCCGCTGGCTACGTAGGCCTCGATCTCGGCATCGCTCACGGTGGAGAAATGCACCACGGTCGACGAGACCTGGCCGCGGGCCTGGGCTGGATCGGCGGTATCGATCAGCCAATGGCCCGAGTGCAGGATGCCGGTGGCACCGCTCAGCTGCTGCCACCGTTCGCGGGCCACCTGCGCGGTGTGCGGCTTTCCGTAGGCCACGCCATCAAGCTCGAAGACCGAATCGCAGCCCAGCACCACGGTGCCTGCCGGCTGCCCGGCCTGCGCCACGTTCTCGGCCTTGGCACGGGCCAGCAGCAAGGCGGTCTGCGCTGGCGACTGCTCGCCGTCGCGGGCCACTGCGGCGGCAAGCACCGCATCTTCATCCACCTCGGATACCTGGGTGGTGAAAGCGATGCCGGCATCGGACAGAACCTTCTTGCGCCCCCAGGAAGCCGACGCCAAAAGCAGCCGGGTTTCGGGTTTCAGCTGTTCGCTCATACTGCCGCATTCTCCTTGGTCTGGTCCTGGCTGGAAACGTCATGGGAGGAGTTCTCCTCGGATTCCAGCATTTCGTTGAGCTTCGATCCTTCCACATCAACGTCGGGCAAGATCTTGTCCAGCCACTTGGGCAGGTACCAGGCCTTGTCGCCCAGCAGGTGCATGACTGCAGGAATCAGGGTCATGCGGATGATGAACGCATCGAAGAGCACACCGAAGGCCAGCGCGAAACCGAGCGGCCGGATCATTGCCAGGTGCGAGAACACGAAGCCGGCGAAGACCGAAATCATGATCAGCGCGGCCGCGGTGACCACCGGTGCGGCCATCGAGAAGCCGGAACGGACCGCCTCCTTGGCAGGCTCGCCGTGGGCGTAGCGTTCGCGCATCGCCGAGACCAGGAAGACCTGGTAGTCCATGGCCAGGCCGAACAGGATGCCGGTGAGCAGGATCGGCAGGAAGGACAGCAGCGGACCTGGAACGTTGACATCGAACAGCGCGGAGAACCAGCCGAACTGGTAGACCATGACGCTGGCGCCGAAGGCGGCCGCGAGCGAAAGCAGGAAGCCGCCAGTAGCCAGCAGCGGAACCACCACCGAGCGGAAGACCAGCAGCAGCAGGATCAGCGACAGGCCCACCACGATGCTCAGGTATGGGACCAGCGCGGCGGTGACCTTCTCGGAGACGTCAATCTGCGCGGCAACCTGTCCGGTCACTGCAATATCGGCGCCGGTGGCCTCGGAGAACTTCGAGTAGTCTGCGCGCAGCTGGTGCACCAGCGCCTCGGTGGCTTCCGAGGACGGGCCATCGGTAGGGATCACCTGGATGGCGGCCAAGCTGCGGTCGTCGGTCATGGTGACCGGGATGGCGGCCACGACACCGTCGTATTCGCGCAGCAGGTCGGCCACGTCAAGGCTCTTCTCCTCCGCTTCGCGCTCGCTCAGCCCCGCAGGCAGGTCAGCCAGGACCAGCAGCGGGCCGTTGTAGCCCGAGCCGAACTTGTCGCTGGTCTGCTCGTAGGCCTGGAAGGCCTGCGAATCAGCCGGTTCAGCACTGCCATCGGGCAATGCGGTGCGCATCTGCGTGGCCGGCAGGGCGATGGCACCCAGAACGACTACCACTAGCAAGGTCACTGGGACAGCGATCTTCGTGACCATGCGCACCCAGCGGGTGGAGACTGATTCCTTGACCTTCGGATTCTCGGCATCTGCGGCGGCTTTCTCGCGGGCCCGCTTGGATACCAGCTTATTGCCAGCCAGGGACAGCAGCGCCGGAAGCAGGGTGATGTTCAGCAGCACCGAGCACAGGACGGTGAACGCGGCCGACAGGCCCAGGACGGTCAGGAACGGCAGTCCCGGGACAGCCAGGGCTGCCAGCGCAATGATCACGGTCAGGCCGGCGAAGACCACCGCGTTGCCGCTGGTACCCACCGCGCGGGCAATCGACTCCCCGACCTCCATGCCGGAAAGCAGCTGCGAGCGGTGGCGGTGGATGATGAACAGCGCATAGTCGATGCCCACCGCCAGGCCCAGCATGAGCGCCAGGGCAGGGGTAATCGAGGCCATGTCGATCAGCGAGGAGAACGCCATGGTGGTGCCCACGCCAGCCCCTACGCCGAGGATCGCCAGCACCAGCGGCAAGCCGGCGGCGACCAAGGTGCCGAGCATGGCCAGCAGGACGATGGCGGCGATCACCACACCAACGATTTCCGAGGCGCCGAAGACCTGGGACATGTCCTGCATGATCTCCTTGGAGAACAGCACCTGAACCCCATTGGCCTGCGGCCCTGCAGCGATGGCCTTGATCTGCTCGCGGTCATCAGGAGTCAGGGCGTCGGTCTGGACCTTGAAGCTCACCTGCGAAACTGCGGTGCTTCCGTCTTCGGAAACGAAACGCATGCCCGAGCTGGCACCCACCTGTCGGGAAGCGAATTCCAGCTCAGCACGGCCGGACTCCAGGTCCTTCAGGCCCTGCTCGACATCCTTTTCGCCCTGCTCGAGCTCGGCGGTCTTTTCCTTGATGGTCTTTTCGCCGTCTTCAAGCTGCTTCTTGGCTGCTGCCAGTTCGGCCTTGCCTTCAAGGAATTGGGCCTTCTTGGCATCGAATTCACGCTGCCCGGCTTCCAGCTTGGCGCGGCCTTCATCGAGCTCGGCCTGGCCCTGGTTCAGCTTCGCCTTGTTGGTGGCGATTTCCTTCTTGGCTGCATCCAGCTGCGCTTTGGCTGCATCCAGCTGGGTTTTGGCGGCATCAAGCTGGCCGCGGTTGGCTTCCAGTTCCTTGTGGCCGGCCTTGGCCTGGACCTGGCCGGCGTCGAGTTCCTTGCGCGCGGCATCAAGCTGCTTCAGGCCGGCTTCGGCGGTGGCGATCTGCTCCAGCGAGTCGGTAGCCTGCTGCTTGCCGTCGGTCGCTTCGTCGATTCCGGTTTCTGCTGCGGTTTTCGCGGCTTTCGCCTCAGCCAAGCTGCCTTCTTGCTTCGCTAGCTGCTTGGTGTATGTATCAATTTCTTCTTGGTTTCCAGCGGCCTCGGCCTCAGCCAATAGCCGCTGGGTGTTCTCGATCTGGGCAGTCAGGTTCTTGATCGCCGCTTCAGCTTCGGCCAGGCCTGCCTGTGCCTCGGCCAGTCCGTCCTCGGCAGCCTTCAGGACCGCGGCGGCTTCCTTCTTGCCGTCGGACAGGTTTGCCTCGAATTCCTTGCGGGAGGAGTCGCCGAGCAGCTGGTCCATGCCAGCCTGGTATTCCTTTTCGCCCGCGGCCAGTTTGGCATCGGCGGCTTCGAGCTTCTTCTCGCCAGCCTCGAACTGTTCCCGGCCCGCATCGTATTCGACCTTGCCGTCCTTGTACTGGGCCAATCCGGCCTCGTACTTCGCTTCGCCAGCCTCCAGCTGCTCGCGGCCCGAGTTCAGCTCACGCTGCCCGGCTTCCAGCTGTGCGCGGCTATCGGCCAGCTGCTTTTCGGCTGCGGCGATCTGCGGTTCTGCATCCTGGATTTCCTTCTGCCCGTCGAAGTATTGGGCCCAGCCTTCGGTGAGCTCCTCACGGCCATCCTTGAGCTGCACCTTGCCTTCGGCAATTTGCTCCTTGGCATCGTCCAGCTTTTTCTGGCCGTCAACCAGTTCCTGCTGCGCCTTGTCCAGCTCAGGCTGGGCCTTGTCGAGCTTTTCCTGCAATTCGAAGGGGCTCATAGCCTCGACGACCTGGGAATGCATGCCCAGCTGGTCCAAGGACTCGGCGATGGCCTGCTTCTGGGTTTCATTCAGCGGCCGGTCCGAGCTTTCGCGGAACACGATGGACCCGGAACCGCCGGCGAGATCCGGAAGTTCTTCCTTCATCCGGTCCAGGGTGCGCTGGGTTTCGGTTCCGGGAAGGGTAAAGGTATTGGACAGCTGGCCCATGAACAAGCTGGCGCACAGCCCAATGAAGATGAAGGCTGCCAGCCACATCGAAATGACGCGGTAGCGGTGCAGGTGTGCCCATCGCGCGAGGCGGTAGAGGAGGGAAGCCATGAGCTTAGATGTCCTTCACGGTGCTAGTGCTGGAAAGCGGCAAGGCCTTGAAACCCTCGTCAAGGGTTTCCATGGCCTGGGTAATCAAGGAATGGAAGACGGAAATGAGTTCGGGGGAGATGTCCATGCCGACAGTTTCGGTGGCGGGCAGACGTTCGATCCACTCGTCGAAGGCGGCTTGGCCTGCGCCGAGCAGCGCATTGGTGAAGACCCTGACGGTGAAGGTATTGGCGTGCGGATAGCGCCGGGCGACCTTCTCGATGACTTCAGTGGCGGCTGTCTGCCATTCATTCATCATGGCGGGGAAGCCGCAGTTGGCACCTTCGGTCCGCAAGAACGCACCGAAGTGCGCTACTTGTCCGAGCAACCGCGCGACATCATCGGACTTGAGTGCTTCGATGATCGCTTCGACCAATGGCATGGAATCGCTCAGGTCGCTGATGGAATCCACCATGGTTCCCAGGACCTGATGCAGTGGATAGGAATAGACCGCATCCACCGAGGGGAAGTAGTTGAAGAGCGTACGCCGGGAGATTCCTGCCGCCTCGGCGATCTGGGTAGCAGTGAGCGCGGTGCCAGAGCCGTGGCGGAGCAGATCCGCGACGGCTTCGACGATGGCTTGTTTTGTCGCCTGCTTGTTCAGTTCGCGGCGGGTGCCGGTACTTGGAGAAGTCACATGATTACACTACGTGCAAAGTTGCACCCTGTGCAAAAGTGGTGGGTGTGACCTTAAACAAGAAATCGGCGCACGGGCGTAAATGCCCGTGCGCCGATTGCCTCCAGCAATGCCTATTTGGCCGCGGCTGCCTCAGCGTCTGGAGCCGAGATGCTTTCGTCGGCAAAAGGATTGCCATTGCGTGGTGCGCTGTACATGTCGATGTCCAAGATGCCCTCGCGCTTGGCGACAATGGTTGGAACCAGTGCCTGTCCCGCGACGTTCACCGCGGTGCGGCCCATGTCGATAATCGGGTCAACGGCCATCAGCAAGCCGACGCCTGCCAGTGGAAGGCCCAGAGTGGACAGGGTCAGCGTCAGCATCACGATGGCTCCGGTGGTGCCTGCGGTTGCCGCCGAGCCCAGGACGGATACCAGGGCAATCAGGAAGTAATCGGTGAGCGAGAGCTCGACGCCGAAGAACTGGGCAACGAAGATGGCGGCGATCGCCGGGTAGATGGCAGCGCAGCCGTCCATCTTGGTGGTGGCACCCAACGGCACCGCGAAGGAAGCGTAGCCCGAAGGCACGCCGAGGTTGCGTTCGGTGACGCGCTGGGTCAATGGCAGCGTGCCAATCGACGAGCGCGAGACGAAGGCCAGCTGCACGGCTGGCCAAACGCCCGAGAAGTACTGCTTGATGGACAGGCCATGAGCACGGATCAGGACCGGGTACAGCGCGAACAGCACCAGTGCCAGGCCAACATAGATCGCTACGGTGAATTTGCCCAGCGCGCCGATGGTGTCCCAGCCGTAGGTGGCGACAGCGTTGCCGATCAGGCCAACCGTGCCGATCGGTGCAATGCGGATGATCCACCAGAGGACCTTCTGGATGATCGCCAAGATAGAAGTGGAGAACGCCAGGAAGGGTTCTGCTGCCTTTCCGACCTTGAGTGCGGCGATGCCCACAGCAATGGCAATTACCAGGATCTGCAGGACATTGAAGCTGATCGAGGTGGTGGCGGTGGCATCATCGGCAAGCTTGGTGCTGGCGCCCAGGCCCAGGAAGTTGGCTGGGACCAATCCGGTGAGGAAGCCTAGCCAGTCGCCGGTCTTGCCGGTGTAGTCATCCGGCATGTCCTGGCCGGTATTCGCTCCGGGGCGGAAAACGGTGCCGAGGACCATGCCGATGACGACGGAGACCAGAGCGGTGATGGCGAACCACAGCAGGGTCTGCCATGCGAGCCGTGCTGCATTGGTGACCTTGGCGAGGTTGGCAATCGAGGCGACAACTGCAAAGAAGATCAGCGGGATTACCGCGGTGCGCAGCAGGGCTACGTAGCTGGATCCAATGATCGACAGGGCTTCACCCAGGCCGTTGGGCTCTTCGGTGGTGCTGCCGGTGTACTTGGCCACGAGGCCCAAAAGGAGACCGACAATCAGTGCCGCAATGATCTGCGGTCCGAAACTGGTCATCCAGCGGGGAAGCTTAGATGCAGGTGCGTTAGTAGACATGCGTTCAAGATTAGGGTGCTCATCTGCTCGGCCAGCAGTCAATGTTACTGAACATGACGATATTTCGCTGTTTGTGCTTCATTGCACTCCAAAGCGGTGCCCGGGGTCACAAATCCGGCGAATTACGCAAGAAATGAAGGGTTCCTTGGGCGCCGAAACAAAGTTCGTCATTTGGGAATTTCTGCGTGTCCTTCATTGCTTCTGGACTATTTGCCTTGACTGTGCAATGAAAAGTCAGATCACTGCACGCATCTCGGCTTCCAGTCCTATTGCCGACGCGAGCAGATTGCGCATCACAACCAGCAGCCAGGTGGCGGCGCTGCCGAACGCCACGGTGCCAGCGACCATCAGGAATACGCCGGGACCGCCGGCGCCGACGATCGCCAGCAAGTGAAATCCCAATCCCAGGACCAAGAAGGTGGCGATCGCGGATGCGCAGATGATGGTGGTGACCCAGCGCAGTGAACTATTCTCGAAGATTCTCTGGCGTTGAACCTTTGACAGCAGTATCCAGACGCAGGCCAGGGAAACCTGCAGGCATATGATTCCGGCCGTCACCACCCATCGGTATGGGGTGGCCAGATAGGCAACTTCGGGATGGATGCTGACGGACTCTGCGATAAACAGCGGCAAAATCAGCGTCTGGGCCAAGAGTGCGCCGAGGAAGATAGCGATCAGCGAAGCCCGAAGCAGAGCAATGGCAGAATTCGTCATACGATTGATTATCAATCATAATCTATCGATTATCAATAGGATCTGTCGAGTGTATCGCGATTTCACGCTACTGGACTCCGTGATTCGGGGCGGTGATCTCACACGCAGGGCCTGCCAGCCTTGATCTGTCGGTGTCTTGTGGAACGGTAGGAGCCAGCAAAGCGGTGCGAATTTATTGCCGTGGTCCATTCCGGAGCGGAAAGAAGGAAACTAATGCGCGTATACATCACGAGTGTCTTCGTCGATGACCAGGCGAAAGCCAAAGCGTTTTATACCGAGGTGCTGGGCTTCAAGGTAAAGCACGACATTCCCGTCGGGGAGTACAGCTGGCTGTCCCTCGTCGCTGCCGACCAGGAAGATGGTCCTGAAGTCCTTCTCGAACCGGCGGCGCATCCAGCGGTCGGGCCATACCGTGCGGCGCTGAAAGCCGATGGCATCCCGGCAACGTCTTTTGCCGTTGATGATGTCCAGGCGGAATTCGAGCGCTTGGGTTCATTGGGGGTGGAGTTCACCCAGGAGCCAATGGACGCGGGTCCCGTGATGGTGGCGACCTTTGATGACACCTGCGGCAATCTGATCCAGATTTCCAGCTACAAGGCGTAATGCGAATTGGCGGCCCTGCAGTATTGCAGGGCTGCCAATTCGCATTGCTGGAAGCTACTTGACCAGTGCGCGCTTCAGGGTATCCAGGCCCACTGAACCGAGCTGCAATGCCGCGGTGTGGAAATCCTTGAGCGAGAAGTTCTCGCCCTGGGCCGCTGCGAGATCATCGCGGATCTGCTCCCAGAGTCGCTGGCCGATCTTGTAGGACGGGGCCTGGCCCGGCCAACCGAGGTAGCGGTTGTACTCGAAGTCCAGCTGCCCCTTGGACATGTCCAGATTCTTCTGGAGGAACTCGTAGCCGTTTTCGGAATTCCAGGTGCCGGAGCCCCACTGCGCGGGGACTTCCAAGCCCAAATGGACACCGATGTCGAAGACCACGCGAGCTGCACGCAGGCGCTGCGCGTCAAGCATGCCCATGTAGTCGCCTGGGTCGTCGAGGTAGCCCAGCTGGTGCATGAGACGCTCGGAATACAGTGCCCAGCCTTCGCCGTGGCCGGAAACCCAGCACATCAATCGGCGCCAGCTGTTCAGCGTAGCTGCCTGCATCTGCGCGGTGCCAATCTGCAGGTGATGGCCCGGCACGCCTTCGTGGTACACGGTGGTCAGTTCGGCCCACGTGGTGAATTCATCTTCTCCCGGCGGAACCGACCACCACATCCGGCCCGGACGGCTGAAGTCTTCCGACGGCCCGGTGTAGTACACGCCGCCATCCTGGGTTGGGGCGATCATGCACTCGATGCGGTCCATGGGTGCCGGGATCTCGAAATGGGTGCCCGACAAATCGGCCATGGCCTGATCCGCCTTGCCCTGCATCCATTCGCGCAGGGCGTCGGTGCCTTTCAGCTTTCGTGCCGGATCCTCGTTGAGGATCTTCTTGGCTTCCTCAATCGTGGCGCCCGGCTTGATCTGCTCGGCGACGCGCTGCTGCTCGGCGATGATGGCATCGAGCTCGCCGACTCCCCAGGTGTAAGTCTCTTCCAGGTCCACTGTTGCGCCCAGGAAGCGGCGGGACATCAGCGAATAGTACTCCCGGCCCACCGCGTCTTCGGCTGGTGCCTGCGGCAGGAGTTCATCTTGCAGGTAGGTGGTGAGCTTGCGGTAGGCCGTCTTTGCGGCGTCTGCACCGGCTTGAAGCTGTTCCTGCAATGCGGCATCCACCGTGGTGCCGGAGACGGCCAGCTGGTCGAAGAAGCCGCCGTCCTTGGCGTAGTCGGTGGTTTGCGTGATCACAATGGAGACCTGTCGCTGTGCGGCGACCAAGCCGTTCGAGGCGGAATCTCGCAGGGACGCAATGTAGCCGTCAATCGCGGCAGGGATGTTCGACATCCGCTGGGCGATGAAGGCATAATCCGCGGAGGTATCCTGCGGCATCAAATCGATGATCGAGCGGATTTCCTGGGCCGCGCTGGCAATATTGTTCAGTTCGGTGCGCCCGGTGAACAGGATTTCCATCTCCAGGCTCAACCGCTCGGTCATCGCATCGAGGGAGACCTCGTCAATGGCGTCGACCGGGGTGGCGTTGGCCAAAGTGCCCAAGGTCTCGCGCAGCAAGCTGATCATCTGGGTCGTGCCGGCAGGGGAATAGTCGCCGTAGGCGGTTTCGTAACCCGGCATGCCAAGGGAAACTCCCCACTCCGGGGTCAGTTCAAGGGATTTGGCGAAGAAATCTTCGGCGATCTGGTCGATGGCCGAGGGATCGCGGTGCGGTGCGGGGGATGTCATGTAGCTAACAGTAGCTGATATGAAAGATTTGTTGAAGACTTTTCCGCGGGTTCATTCTCTATTACTTATCCCTCGCCCAAGCTGGCATTCAAAGGGTGAGGGCTGCATCGCTAGAGTTGCCAGCGATGGATGTGTGTGCAACACCTTGGAAAGCAGTGATCCGCGGTAAGTCATGAACGGCCTTCCGGATTGTGTTGCGTTGCCGAACCGCCTAGTCAGCATGCATGGGGAGAACTCTCCATGGCGATGGTTTTGTCAGTTCGTTAGAATTGGAGGGCGACGAATCTGATTTTGGGGAATAAGGCCGGATTCCAGCGCGCACTCGTACCAGCAAAACAAGGACTGACCTCTAGATGGCAAAAGCCGCTTCGACCGGATGGACCGGACTGCTCAAAAGCACCGGCTTCAAGGTGACTGCTATTCCAGTGGTGGCGGCGCTTGCCGTAACCGGTGCCATTATCTATCCGGGCTTCGAAACCGCTGACGTGGAACTGAACGACGGCGGCGTCTGGGTGGTGAATCAGTCCGAAGGCAAAATCGGGCATGTCAACTACCAGTCGCGCACCATTGACGGCGGCGTCGCCACCCCTCTGGCCAACTACGACCTGGTCCAGCATGAGGAAAGCGTGCTGGTGCGCAACATTGAACAGGCATCATTGACCACCATCGATCCCGCGATGGTGCAATTCGCCGGCGACAACAACCTGCCTGCCAACTCGTCCTTCTCTTTCGGCGCCTCCGTTGTCGCAGTCACCGACGCAGAACACGGTACCGTCCACGCCAGCAACCTCGAGCAGATCGCGGAATTCAAAGGCGAAGGCGCCGAACCGCTGATCGAATCCAAGGGCGACGTCGCCGCCGTGGTTGGCGCCGATGACACCATCTGGGCCGCAGACATCGGCGCCGGAACCCTGTCCAGCTTCACCCTTGACGATGACGGAACAGCCGAGCTCGGCCAGGAAATCGAAATTCCCGAACTGGCCGAAATGAAGAAGCCGCAGCTCTCGGCCGTGGGCAAGGTCGGCGTGGTCTTCGATGATGCCAGCGGCCAGCTGGTCACCTCCGAAGGCGGCTCCGCGATCCTGGAGAACCCGGCCAACGCCAAAATCCAGTCCCCGGGTCCGGAAGCCGAGACCATTGCCGTCGCGCTGGACCAGTCGCTGGCAACGGTGAGCTTGTCCGGCAAAGACACCAACTACGAGCAGCTGGAAACCGCCGGCACCCCGATCCAGCCGGTACGCGTGGGATCCTGCACCTACGCGGCCTGGCAGACCAGCGGCGAATACCTGCGCTTCTGCGACAACCCGGCCGATAACCAGAACACCAGAATCCCGGAAATGACCGAGGGCGCTGAACTGGCATTCCGCGTCAACCGCGACGTGGTCGTGTTGAACGATGTGCATTCGGGACAGGTCTGGCTGGCCAATGAAGGCATGGAAATCGTCAGCAACTGGAGCGATCTGGAACCGCCTGCCGGCGAGGGCGAGGCCAAGGAAGAAGAAACCAAGGAAATCACCGACGCCATCGAGCTGCCCAACCGCACCGAAGAGAACAAGAAGCCGATTGCCGAAGACGACACCTATTCGGTGCGCCCCGGCCGCACCACCTTGCTCCCGGTGCTCTACAACGACGTGGACCCGGACGGCGACTTGCTCACTGCCAGCTTGGAAGGCGCTGCGCCCTCGGTTGGCGCAGTCCAGCCGGTCCACGACGGCACCGGATTCCAGATTGTGGTTCCCGAGGACGCCAAGGGCGGGGCAAGCTTCGCCTACACCACCAAGGATGGCCGCGGGGGACAGGACACCGCGAGGGTCAAGCTGAACGTGGTGGACGAAGGCACCAACAAGGCACCGGAACAGCAGCGCACTACCGTGCTGCGCGTGCAGCAGGGCGAGTCGGTCAGCCACAACGTGCTCACCGACTGGACCGACGCGGAAGGCGATGACCTGCGCCTGCTCGGCGGCACCTCCGAGGGCGATGACGTGATCCGGGTCCAGCCCGATGGCACCCTGACCTTCCAGGACGATGGAAAGAAGCTGGGCCAGAAGGAATTGGCCATCCAGGTCTCCGACGGCCAGGAAGGCACCAAGGGCCGGGTGCTGATCGAGGTCCTGGCCGACTCCGTGGTCAAGCCGGTGACCGCCACCGACCACGTGGTGGCCACCATCAATGAATCCGCCAGCTTCACCCCGCTGGAGAATGACACGGACCCCACCGGAGAAGGACTGCGCCTGGCCGGCGTGGACGATGTGCCTGGACTGGAACTGAAGACCAATGCGCAGACCGGAACCGTGACCGCCCGCGCCGAACGCGCCGGCACCTACTATGTCGAATACATGGCCACCAACGGCCCGGCCAGCGCCCCAGGCTTGGCCCGCATCGACATCAAGAAGCCGGAGGAAAAGGCCGAGGACCCGATCGCTGTCCGCGATGTCGCCCTGCTGCCTGCCGGCCAGGACGTGCTGGTCAACGTGCTGGGCAACGACACCGACCCGGGCGGCGGCGTGCTGGTGGTCACGGGCGTGCAGACCGCCAGCGACAAGCCATTCTCCACCTCGGTGGAACGCAATACGTTCGTGCGCATCACCGACGTGCGCGGCCTGACCGACCCCACCACCATCAGCTACACCGTTTCCAACGGCTCCCGCGAAGCGACCGGCTCCATCCGGGTGATCCCGATTCCGGCCCCGCCGCGCATGGATCCGCCGCAGGCCAACCCCGACACCGTCACCGTCCGCGAAAACGACGTGGCCACCGTCAAGGTCCTGGAAAACGACATCCACCCCAACGGCGGAGAGCTGATCCTGCGCCCGGACCTGGAAGAAGCCGATGACCTGGGCGAGGGATCCTTGATCTCGGTCGCCGATGAGACGATCCGCTTCCGTGCCGGCGACTTCGGCGGCAAGGCCAAGCAGGTGTCCGCGGTCTACACCGTGGCCGGACCCGACGGCCAGGAAACCAGCGCCAGCGTCACCTTCAACGTGCTGCCCGAAGCGGAAGCCAACGACCTGGAGAAGAACAGCCCTCCGAACCCTGAACCGGTCACCGGGCGCGTGTTCGCCGGATCCAGCACCAACGTGCTGGTCCCCATTGACGCCATCGACCCCGATGGCGACTCGGTGTCGCTCGTGCAATTCGGCGATTCGCCGCGCATGGGCACCGCGAAGATCCGCGGGGCCTCCATCGACTACACCGCCAACCCCGATGCCTCGGGCACCGACGAATTCAGCTACGTGGTGGAAGACCGCCTGGGCGCCCGCGCCACCGGCACCATCAAGATCGGCGTGGCGCCACTGGCCGAATCCAATAATTCCCCGGTAGCGGTCAACGATTTCCTGACCGTGCGCCCGGACCGCCCGGTCGCCGTGGACGTGATGGACAATGACACCGACCCGGACGGCGACCCGATCGCCTTGATGAGCGAGGTCTCCACCGAATCCAGCACTGAAGTGGAAGTCGTTGACGGCCGCGTCACCCTGACCTCGCCTCCGGAAGACGGCAACGTGTCGATCCGCTACATGATTTCCGATGGCCGCGGCGGCACCGCGGCGGGCACGCTGAGCGTCAAATCCGATCCCGAGGCGCAGCTGCTCGCCCCGATTGCCCGCGACGATCGGGTGTCGCTGGAAGAAGTCATTGCCGATGAGCAGGTGACCGTCGATATCCTGCGCAACGACGAGGACCCGGACGGCAGCTCCAGCGAGCTGGAAATCAGCCTGCCGGACAACCCGTCCACCGCCCAGGTGACCGAGGACGGCCTGGTGGTTACCGCCACCGAAGAGGCGCAGATCATCGCCTACACCCTGACCGACCCCGACGAACTGACCTCCACGGCCTTCGTCCACGTGCCGGGCACCGCCGGAGCCCGGCCGATCCTGCGCAGCGGGCTGAACCTGCAGGTCCAGGCGGGAGAAGTCCTGCCGCTGAATCTGGAGGACCTGGTCCTCGTGCGCGATGGCCGCACCCCGCGCCTGACCACAGAGGAATCGGTGACCTCGATGCCGCAGAACGACGGCGAACTGGTCAAGTCCGCCACCGAGCTGTCCTTCCGCGCCCCGGTGGACTTCGACGGTTCGGCGACCGTCAGCTTCGAAGTCACCGACGGCACCGGCCCGGACGATGAAAAGGGGCTGAAGTCCAAGCTAACCCTGCCGATCAACGTCACCCCGGCACCGCGCCAGAACGATTCCGAGGAACGCCAGAACCAGAACGAGGAAGGCCAGCCGGAAGAGGACGAGCCAGAGGAAGAGGAAGAAGAGGAGCAGCCCGACGAGGAGAACTTCGCTCCGACCCTGCAGGCCAATTCCCTGGCCGTGGGCCAGGGCGAGGAGCCTGCCTTCCTGGACCTGCGCATGGCCGCCGGCGATGCCAATGAAGAGGACGTCCCGAACCTGAAGTTCGCCATTGCCTCGGTGGACATCCAGGGCGTGAGGGCCGAACTGGTCGAGGGGCACAACCTGAGGGTCAGCGCCGAAGCATCGACCCCGAAGGGCACCACCGGCAGTGTGACCGTCACGGTCAGCGACGGCGTCAACCCGCCGGTCCCGGCCGCCATGGCCATTACCGTTACCGGCTCGGTGCGCGAGCTGCCGGTAGCCGTGGCCGACAACGTCCCCGATGCCGCCCAGGGCAAGACCGAAGTGGTTGATGTGCTGGCCAATGACCACAACCCGTACGCTGATGAAGGTCCGCTGCGCCTGATCAACGCCCGCGCCCTGGAAGACACCGGGACGGTGGAAAAGCGCGGCGACCAGGTGGCAATTACCCCGAACGACGACTTCGTGGGCACCATGCGGGTGGAATACACCATTGGCGATGTCACCGAAGATGTGGCACGCAACGTCATCGGCACCGTGACGCTGAACGTCAAGGGCGCCCCGGAAGCCCCGGGACTGCCTCGCGTCCAGTCCACCGGCGACCAGAAGGTCGTGCTGCAGTGGGACCCGCCGGCCAATAACGGCTCGGACATCACCGGCTACACCGTGCGCGGCGGCGGGCACACCCAGAAGTGCGCCACCACCACCTGCACGATCACCCCGCTGGCCAACGACACCGTGTACAACTTCACCGTCACCGCCACCAACGAGATCGGCGAATCCCCGGCCTCGGCGCAATCTGCCGACGCCCGTCCGGACGTGGAACCCGAACAGCCGGCCGCTCCCACCGGCACCGACGGCGACCAGCAGGCCGCCTTCAAATGGACCGCCCCGGTCAGCCGCGGTTCGGCCATCCAGAGCTACACCCTGGAGATCTCCCCGGCACCGGCCAATGGCGTCACCCAGGTCACCGGCATCACCGGCACCTCCTACACCTGGAAGGGCCTGAAGAACGGCACCGACTACCAGGTGCGCGTGCGCGCGGTGAACAAGGCCTCCAAGCCATCGGCCTTCAGCGCCTACTCGGCAGCGGTCACCCCGGCGGGCAAGCCGTTCAAGCCATCGGCGCCTACCGCCGCCCGCAAGGACTCCGCGGTGGATGGCGGCGTGGTCAACGTGGCATGGAACGCCCCGGGCACCAACGGCGCGCCGATCACCGGCTACACCCTGCGCGTCTTCAAGTCCGGCACCCTGGAGAAGACCATCGGCTCCATTGCCGCCAACCAGACCAGCCAGTCGGTCACCGGCCTGAGCACCTCCGGTTCCTACACCTTCACCATTGCCGCCACCAACCGCAAGGGCAGCTCGGAACAGAGCTCCAAGTCGGTGGCGGTGACCCCGTACGGACGGCCCAAGGCCGTATCCAGCGTGAGCGCCAAGGCCACGGGCGCCAACCGCATGGTGCGGCTGGACTTCCAGGCACCTGCCGCGAACGGATCGAAGATCACCGGCTACCAGTACTCCACCGACGACGGAAGCTGGAAGTCCTTCGGCGGACCGGGCTCGGTGATCGACACCGGTTCCAACGGAAGCGCGCACACCTGGCGCGTGCGGGCCTTGAATGCCGCTGGCGCCGGCACCGCCAGCCCGGCCAGCAACAAGACCAGCGCCTACGGTCCGCTGCGCGACAACGCGAAGATTTCCTCCTCGCACGGCAACGACTGGATCTCCTTCAGCTGGAATACGGCCGCCGGGGAATCCAACGGGCGCAAGGTCACCCAGACGGTGAAGATCGGCGGCAACAGCACCAAGAACGACGGCTCGCAGAAGGTCACCGGCCTGGGCTACTCCACCAGCCGCACCATCAAGATCGTGGCAACGGACACCGAAGGCCAATCCAGGTCCTGGTCCAAGACGGAGAAGACCAACCCGAAGCCGGCCCGTTCGGTGAAGCTGTCCGAGGGACCGATGTACAACGGCTACTCGAACTCGACCTGCCCGCCGAACTGCTACAAGTACCACGTGGAGCTCTACAACTTCGCCCCGGGAACCCACACCTACCTGGCCCAGTGCTATCACTCCGGCGGGATGTTCTCGGATAACTACGTGACCTTCAACGTCGACGGCAATGGCCGGGCCTCGAAGGACCTGCCATGCGTGATCGAGCCGGGATACGCCCAGCCGTACTTCGCACGCATCGATGGCACCGAATCCGACCACGTTAATTTCAGATAAGCGCGGCATCGGCCGGGCATCAAGACGTACAGAAAGAACAAACACTGCCATGACCATGAGCACCGAGCAGGCCAACTGGTTCTGCGATACCTTCGCCAAATTGGTGTCCAACGTCGGCCAGTCCGTGCTGGGCAAGGAGCAGACCATCAAGCTGGTGCTCACCGCCATGCTCAGCGAGGGGCACGTGCTGCTGGAGGACGCCCCGGGCACCGGCAAGACCATGCTGGCCCGTTCGCTGGCCGCCACCGTGCGCGGCAGCAACTCGCGCATCCAGTTCACCCCGGACCTGCTGCCCTCGGACGTCACCGGCATCACCATCTACGACCAGCGCAGCGGCCAATTCGACTTCCACCACGGGCCGATCTTCGCCAACCTCGTGCTGGCCGACGAGATCAACCGCGCCTCGCCCAAGACCCAGTCGGCGCTGCTGGAAGTCATGGAAGAAGGGCGGGTGACCGTCGATGGCACCACCTACCCGCAGGCCCGCCCGTTCATGGTGATCGCCACCCAGAACCCGATCGAGCAGGCAGGCACCTACCGGCTGCCTGAAGCGCAGCTGGACCGTTTCCTGATCAAGACCTCCATCGGCTACCCCGACCGCGAGGCCACCGTGGCGCTGCTCTCGGGCAGCACCCAGCGCGACCGCTCGGCAGCGTTGAACGCCATCATCACCACCGAAGCTGTGGTGGAAATGGCCGAACTGGCCACCACCGTGCACGTGGATACGGCCGTGCTGGAATACGTTGCAGCCCTGTGCGAAGCGACCCGCGACTCCGCCGACACCCGGCTGGGGGTTTCGGTGCGCGGCGCCCTGGCGATGGTGCGCGCGGCCAAGGTCTGGGCCGCCAGCCAGGGCCGGAACTACGTGCTGCCCGATGACATCAAGGAATTGGCGCCGCATGTCTTCACCCACCGCCTCGTGCTGGATCCGGAAGCCGAGTTCACCGGCACCACCGCCGAGCAGGTGATCGCCTCGGTGCTGCGCAAGATCCCGGCCCCGACCCGCCGCGGCGACGAGGACTCCGCCGAAGCCGAGAGCAAGGACCAGGACGAGCATTAATGAGCCGACGAGCTAAGCGTCCTGCACGGAACAGCAAGCTGAATCGCGGGGCCGAGACGTCGCTGGCCATGGCCAGCGAGGCCATGGCGGTGCTGCGCGACTACCTGGGCCCTGCCATCGCGCGAGCCAGGGAACTGTCCACCCGATACCTCGCGCCGATCGCCACGGTCATCTCCCCGCTGGGCTTCGTGCTGCTGGGCACCGCGGTGCTGCTGTGGATCCTCGGCGCCAGCTTCGGCTGGCAGGAAGCCCTGCTGGGCGCCTTCATGGCCACCGTGCTGCTGCTTGCCTCGGTGGGATTCGTCCTGGGTCGCAACGACTTCAGCGTCGACTTGGATCTGCACCGCACCCGTGTGGCCGTGGGGGACCGCGCCGTGGGAGCCATGCAGGTAGCCAACAAGGCTTCGCGCAGCTCGGCACCGGTGATGATGGAACTTCCGGTGGGCCATGGGGCCGCCCAGTTCCGGATCCCGCGCCTGGAACCGCAGCAAACGCATGAGGACCTGTTCACCATCCCCACCCAGCGCCGCCAGGTGCTGGACGTGGGTCCGGTCCGCTCGGTCCGCCAGGACCCCTTTGCGATCCTGCGCCGGCAGGTGAAATGGACCGAGAGCTACGAGCTGTTCATCCATCCGCGCACCACCGCATTGGATGGTTCCTCGGCCGGGTTCATCCGCGACCTGGAAGGCATGCCCACCGCCGACCTCTCGAATTCCGACGTGTCCTTCCACGCCCTGCGCGAATACCAGTCGGGGGATGACCGCCGGCACATCCACTGGAAGTCCACGGCCCGCACCGGCGAGCTGATGGTCCGCCAGTTCGAAGAGACCCGGCGCTCGCACCTGGCCCTGTCGCTGAGCACCAACCTGGACGAGTACGCCGAGGCGCACGCCGAGGAGGATTTCGAATTGGCCATCTCGGTGGCGGCCTCCATCGGCCAGCAGGCCGTGGCCGAACAGCGCAAGCTGGCCATCCTGACCCAGCAGGGCCCGGTGCGCACCGGCAGCGGCCGGCAGATGATGGACGGGCTGACCCGCATCGAGGCGGCCACCGGCCAGCGCGAGAATCTGGTGGACGTGGTGCGCCACACCGCTGATACGGTGCCCGGCGCCTCGGTGATTTTCTTCCTCACCGGCACCAGAACCAGCGCCAAATCGCTGCGCGAGGCATGGATGCACGTGCCGGCCGGCGTGCGCGCCATCGCCATCCGCTGCGAAACCGGGATTGAACCTTCGCGCTCGAATATTGGCGAGCTGACCGTATTGAGCCTCGGCAAGCTGGAAGAACTCGGCGTGATGCTGCGAAAGGCCGTGGCATGAAACAGACGATTCCCCTCTGGCGCTATGGCGTCGACGCGGCCTGCCTCGCCCTGGCCCTGGTGCTTGGCGCGCTGGGTCTGCTGGAAGCCTACGGCGCGAGCCTGAACTTCATCCTCGCTGCCGTTGGCGGACTGGTTGCCGGCCTGGCCTTGGCCTGGGCCAATGTGCATTTCAAGCTGGGCACCTGGCGGACCCTGGGCCTGTTCGCGCTGCTGTACCTCGTGCTTGGCACGCCGTTGGCGACCCCGCGCGAGGCAGCCTTTGGCCTCCTGCCCACCGGCCAATCCCTGCGCACCTTGCTGACCGGCCTGGTTTTCAGCTGGAAAGACATGCTCACCGTGGCGCCACCGGTAGGTTCCTACGGCGGAGTGCTGATTGTGGCCTTCCTGTCCGCGCTGCTCACCGCGCTGCTGGCCGGCTTGGCCGCCTGGCATTTGCGCTCGCCGTATTGGACGCTGCTGCCGCTATTGGCAATGTTCGTGCTCGGCATTGTCTTCGGCACCCGCGATGTGCCGATGCCCGTCGCCCGTGGCGTCTCCTTCATCGCGGTGCTGGTCGGCTGGCTTGCCTGGCGGCGCTTCATCGACACGCGCGTTTCCGGCGGATTCAGTTCGCTGAACCACGAGAAGCTTGACTCCCAGGGTTCCAAGCAGCTCCTGCTGCGCCGCGTGATTGCCGGAACCCTGGTGCTGGCCGGTGCCGGCGTCGCAACCGCGGCGGCCACGCCGCTGCTGGCCCCGGAAACCCCGCGCCAGGTGCTGCGCGATGCACTGGAACCGCCGGTGGACCTCTATGACTACCCAAGCCCCCTGACGCGTTTCCGCAAATATGTGAAAACGATGGCTGACGACACCCTGATGACCGTCAAGGGCCTGCCCAAGGACGAGCGCATCCGCCTGGCCGCCCTGGATTCCTACAACGGCATGGTCATCAACGTGGATCCGTCCGCGGGTGGCAGTTTCGCCCCGGTGGGCGATGCCAGCGATATCCGTTCGGCCGACACGGTGGAAGGCCGCGAAGCCGCCGAGCTTGAATTCTCGATCAAGGACTATCAAGGCGTGTGGGTTCCGTCCGGTGGCAAGCTGCTGGGCATGGAACTGACCGGCGGGCGTGAAGATGAACTGGCCCGTTCGCTGTTCTACAGCGATTCCTCCGAGAGCGCGCTGAGCTCCATCGGGCTGGCGGAGGGCGATGCCTACACGGCGAAGGTGCTGTTCCCGGCCAAGCCCAGCGATGAGCAGCTCAACGAACTGGACTTGGCGCAGTTCCGCATGCCTGAGCTGGCCAATGTGCCAGCCATAGCGGGAGCGAAAGCCGCTGAATTCACCGGATCGGGCCGCGGGGACCTGGAGCGTGTGCGGAGCATCGAAGCGATGCTCTCCGGAACCGGGTTCTTCTCCAACGGCACCGAGGGACAGGTGCCCTCGCTGTCCGGGCACGGCGCGGGACGCATCACCAGCCTGCTCGATGCCGAGCAGATGATTGGCGATGACGAGCAGTATGCTGTTGCGATGGCGCTGATGGCCCGCGAGCAGGGTATTCCTGCGCGCGTGGTCATGGGCTTCTATCCCGAGGAATACGCGCCTGAAAAGGCGGTCGAAATCAAGGGCTCCGATGTCCACGCCTGGGTGGAGATCGCCTTTGAAGATGTGGGCTGGGTTGCTTTCAACCCGACGCCCAACGAGGATGAGCAGCCGACCCCTCCGGAACAGGAACCCAAGGCCGTGCCGCAGCCGCAGGTGCTGCAGCCTCCGCCGCCGGCGCAGGAAGAAGCCGACTTGCCGCCGCAAACTGCACCGGAGCCGCAGGAAGTGGAAGAGGAACCGGAAACCTTCTGGGAGCGCTGGGGACAGGTCATCATCGTTGTCGGCATTTCGCTGGGGTCGCTGCTGCTCCTGCTTTCGCCGCTGCTGCTGATTGCCCTGCTGAAGCTGCGCCGTCGCGAGAAGCGGGCGAAGTCCGGCAGCACAGGGGACCGCATGAGCGGAGGTTGGCAGGAACTGCTCAGCCATGCCACGGATCACCGTATCGCTACGGCCAACGGCGCGACCCGGCGGGAAAGCGCGAGCGTGCTGGCCGCCGGCTTCCCGGCGCTGTCCGATCCGGTGCGCTCCCTGGCGCAGCGTGCGGACGCGGCGAACTTCTCCCATGAGCAGCCGACCGAGGAACAGGTACGGAAGTATTGGGAAGATGTCATTGCGCATACCCGGAAGATGCAGGAACCGCTAGGATTCTTCGGCAGGATGCGCGTGAAGTACTCCCCACGATCCCTGATACATGAGCTGGCTGCGAAGACCGCCAAGACGGCACGAATACTGCAACAGAAAAACCGGAGGAAGCCATGGCGGTAAAGATGGATCTGGTCGATGCCCGAACTACCCAGCGGCTGCTCGCATGGCTGATCGACTTCCTGCCGGTGCTGGTCCTGTCGGTGATTTTCCTGCCGATGATCGCCTCCAGGATGGTGGCCTCGCTGAGCGCTCCGCAGCTTGCGGACGAAATCGCCGGAACATATATCCTGTACAGCGTCCTCACACTGGCCTACACGGTGTTCTTGTGGTGGTGGGAAGCTACCTCGGGCAAGACCCTGGGCAATGTGCTCCTCGGGCTGCGGACCACCACCCTCAAGGGCGAGCGTCCGGGATGGGGCAAAACCATCATCCGCCGCTTGCTGATCGCTGTGGCAGGCATCGTCCCGATTCTCGGATCGGTGCTGATGGTCATCTCCAATCACTTCGATGCGAACGGCAAGAAGCAGGGCTGGCATGACAAGGTGGCCGGGACGCTGGTGCTGGATATCAAGGCTGGGCGCGACCCGCTGACCACCGGGGGCGCCGCAGGGCCGCAGTCCTTCGCGCCTCCGCAGCAGTATGCTCCGGGCCGCCGCTTTGTGGGGGAGCCGGACGATGCGCAGGGCACTTCTGGTGCAGTCATCGATTCGGTGCCAGGTGCTGTGCGCGTCGCTGCCCCCGAAGCGCAGGAATCGGTTCGTCCCCGTCCCGCCGCGCGGCCCAAGCAGGAAGCGAAGATCGTTGAGGTTCCCTCCACCGAGGCCGCAGCTGATCCGGATGAAGACCTCGGTCATACGTAAATTCGTCCGCAATCCCCGGATGCCGTGCATCTGCTCTTCGACGATAGCCAGTGCCTCGACCTGGCCGGCAGCATCCTGATCGGGCGCAACCCCTCGTACTCGGATGGCGATGTGGGTGTCCACCTGGTTGCACTGGATGATCCGGACCGCACGGTCTCCAAAACGCATCTGCTGATCCAGCCAGGCGTAGGCAGCGTCTGGGTGACCGACCGGGATTCGGGCAACGGCTCGTGCATTGTCGACGAGGACGGGAACGTGCGCGAACTTGTTCCGGGCAAGCCGGAGCAGGCAATGATTGGCCATACGGTGTACTTTGGCGACCGCTATTTCCAGGTGGAACATCCGTGACAGATCTCAACCCTGGGGCAAGCCTCAGATTCAGCCACGGCCAGGCAACTGACCGTGGACTGCGCCGCGCCCTGAACGAAGACAGCTTGCTGGCCTCTGAACGGCTGCTGGCCATTGCCGACGGCATGGGCGGGCATGAAGCAGGCGAAATAGCCAGCGCCCTGTGCCTCAAGATCCTTGGCGATGGATTCATGGATGCCGGCGCGCAGCTGGATCCAGAGACCTTGGATACCCTGCTGGCCGTAGCTGATCGCAGCATCGTGGAGGCGGGCTCGGGTCGAGCCGGCACCACCCTGGCCGGGGCCGTGCTGATTGATGCAGGCGCTACCAGCGGGCAAGCGGAAGAACCCCAGCTGCTGGTGTTCAATGTGGGCGATTCGCGCACCTACTTGTGGACGCAGGGAGTGCTGCAACAGGTCAGCGTCGATCACTCCGAGGTGCAGGAATTGATGGATATCGGAGAGCTGGATGCCAAGCAGGCAGCCACCTATCCGCGCCGGCATGTGATCACCCGCGCCTTGGGAATCAACGCCAACAGCCAACCGGACTACTGGCTGGTGCCGCTGGCAGGGAAGGAGCGCATCCTGGTCTGCTCTGACGGTCTGAGCAGCGAAGTCGGCGATCCCGCAATCCAGGAAATCCTTGCGCGGTTCCCGGATCCCCAGCAAGCTTCCGAAGAATTGGTCCAAGCGGCTCTGGATGCCGGGGGACGCGATAATATCAGCGTGATCGTTGCCGATGTGGAGCATGGGCACCCCGACGATGTTGGCATTACTATTCCGCGCATATCGACTACGAGCCACCAAGAGGAGAAATCATGAACAGCCTGCGTTACCTTCCCGGAGACTGGTACGCCCTGGTCAATGGCCAGCACATTGTCCTCCTTCCTTTCAGTGCAAGCGCAGAACAGGTCAATGGCCTGTGGGCCAAGCTCGCTGGGAAGACCACGGTGGACGCTCTGCTCTCGGAGCTGTTGCCGATGTACCAGATGAACATTGCCGACCTGCCGAACTTCGCTTTGATCTCCCGTGACAGCGCACCGCATCTGATCCTGCGCGGTGCCCCGGAATTCATCGCCCGGTCTGCCTCCGGCGAGGAGAAGGTGAGCGGCGCAGGCATCGCGACCTGGGCCGAACGCAAGCTGGGGGAGTCGAAGTCGTGGACGCTGGGCACCGGTTCGGCGAAAGCCGAAGCCACATTCGCGCTGCCAATTGGCGAAGGCATCGTACGCGTATCGCAGCTGGAATGGGCCGCAGGAGAGGACCCCACCGCTGCGGAAAAGACCCCAGCCGTGGCTAAAGCCCCGGCACCGGCTAAAGCCCCGGCACCGGCTGATGCCAAGTCTGCCGCTGCTCCGGCGAAGGCTCCGGCTCTTGCTGCGGCTAAGCCCGCTGCAGGATCTGATGCTGCAGAACCTGTGGTAGCTCAGGCAAAAACTCCTGCACCTTCCGAAGCTAAGCCTGCTGCGGAGAAGCCCCCTGCGCCTGCCGCTGCTAAGCCGGCTGCGGAAAAGACCCCTGCGCCTGCCGCTGCTAAGCCGGCTGCGGAAAAGACCCCTGCGCCTGCCGCTGCTAAGCCGGCTGCGGAAAAGACCCCTGCGCCTGCCGCTGCTAAGCCGGCTGCGGCGCCGGCAAAGAATCCTGCGCCAGCTGTTGCTAAGCCAGATGCTGGTAAGCCGGCTGCGGCGCCAGCAAAGGACCCGGCACCGGCTGCGGCCAAGCCAGCTTCTGCTCCGGCTAAGGCTGCTTCCGCACCTGATGCGGCCAAACCAACTGATGCGCCAGCAAAGAATCCTGCACCAGCGGCTGCCAAGTCAGCTGCACCGCCAGCAAAGGACACGGCACCGGCGGAGGCCAAGCCTGCTGCCGCACCGAACGCTGCACCAGCCAAGGAAGCTGCAGATCCCAAGGGCCCAGCTGACGTGCTGGCACGTGCAGCCGACGCTGCCAAGGCGGCCGATGAAGCCAAGTCCGCGAAGGCATCGGCAGAGGACGCCGAGGACGACAGGACCTTTGACTCAGAAGCAACCCAGGATCCAGCGCAGTACGAGCAGGAAGTTTTCTCGGAGGAACTATCGCTTGCCGGGCAGCTGTTCGGAGCCAGAGGTGCGGCAGAGACCGTTTACGATACCGGCCAGGGCGATGACCAGGACACGATTATTAAGCCCCGCCCGGCAGGACCTGCCATCGCTGCGCCTCCCGCTGAGCCAGCTGACGACGAGCACACGATCATCCGCGGCTCCAGTGTTCCGAAATCCAGGCCTTCATCAGGGTTAGATGCCAAGGACGGTACAGAAAGTTCGGTGTCCCTGAATGAATTCATCCTGGCGCGCTCTTGCTCCAAGCGGCACCCCAATCCACCCACCGCGTCGACGTGCAGGGAATGCGGCGAGCGATTGACCGCCCAGGCGCAGCAGGTTCGCAAGCCTGCCATGGGCCGCATGATTGTCAGCGACCACGGAGGTACCCGCGAATACGCCCACGAGCTGAACCGCTCGGTGGTTCTCGGACGCCAGCCAAACGCAGCAGCCGTCAAATCCGACAGCGAGCCCCGCCTGCTGAAGGTTGAAAGCCCCAGCGGCGACATCTCCCGTTCGCACCTGCACGTGCGTGTGGAGGGATGGCATGTGCAACTGGTGGACCTTGGTGCCACCAATGGCACCGTGCTGCTGCGCGAAGGGCAGCGGCCACGGCGCGTGTCCCGCCACCAGGAGATCATGCTGATCAACGGCGACGTCGCTGACTTGGGTGATGGCGTCAGCATCCGCTTCGAGGATCTGCCGTGAGCTCAAAGCGCGCGCCAGCTCCGGCACCGCAAATACCGGGATTCGCGTACGTCAAGCCACTGGGTACCGGCGGATTCTCCGATGTCTATCTTTACGAGCAGCACCGGCCCAACCGCAAGGTGGCGGTCAAGGTGCTGCTGGCTGATGTCAGTGATGAGGAAGCCCGCCAACGTTTCGAGGCGGAGGCCAACTTGATGGCCCAGTTGTCCACCCATCCTTATATCGTCACGATCTACCAAGCGGAGATCACCGATGACGGACGTTCCTATCTGGCCATGGAGTATTGCTCCCGGCCGTCCTTGGATGCCCGTTACCGTCGCGGTGTCTTGAGCATCGATGAAACGCTGGCCTTGGCCATCCAATTGTGCTCAGCGGTCCATACGGCGCATCTTGCGGGCATCGTGCATCGCGATATCAAGCCGGGAAATGTGCTGACCACCGACTACAACCGGCCGGCACTGACCGACTTCGGCATCTCGGGAACTATCGGATCGCACACCGCAGGGCTGTCGGTGCCATGGTCCGCCCCGGAAGCGTTCATCGGCGACACTCCTCCGGGCGTGCGCATGGACGTGTACTCGCTCGGTGCCACGATCTATACGGTTTTGGCAGGGCATTCGCCGTTCGTCCGCCCGGGACAGGATAATGCGCAGCCAGTGCTCATTGAGCGGATCTGCAATTCGCCATTGAAGCCGTTGGAGCGCCTTGACGTTCCCGAGTCGCTGAACCAGGCGTTGTCGGTAGCCATGGCGAAGAACCCTGCTTCGCGATTCGGCTCGGCCGCCGAATTCGCCCGCTCCCTGCAGCGAATCCAGATCGAGTTGGGCTTCTCGGTCACTCCTTTTGAGGTCATTGAAGAACCTGCCGAAGCGGTCGAGGAGGAGGACGGCGAAAGCACGCGCGTCCGCAATGTCATTTCGATAAGCGACGTGCAGCGTCCGTTGCCTTCCACACCGATGATTTCTTCCGTTCCCGGGCAACAGGCTCAGCGGGTACGACCGTCAGCGCCGATACCGCGGCTGCACATGCCGAAGGAACCTGCGGCGGGTCCGAGCCCGGATGATGAAGCGCAAGACGAAGCCGGAACACCGTTGGCCAAGCGTGCAGAGCCGAAGCCGCGCCAGAGCCTGCCGAAGGTATTCATCGTGGTGGGCATAGTGCTGTTCCTCTTGGTTGGCGGCGCCTTCATTGCAAACACGTTCTTGCCGGAGCAGGATGCCGCGCAGCGTACCGGCCCGCCCATTACCGCCACGGACGGTCCCAAGGACGCATTAGTTGGCGGCACCGTCCCCAAGGTGGATAATTTCGAGTACTCCACGGTGGGAGAAACGGTAACCTTCCGCTGGTCCAATCCGGAACCGAATAAGGACGACCATTACCGTTGGGCTCCCATTACCGCAACGGAAACGGGAGAGTTCAAGCAGACGAAGTCTCCCAGTGCGACTACAGACATCGGCGAAGGCGGGCAAACTTGTATCGAGGTCAAGCTCGTGCGCGATGATGGACGTATCTCGGATGGAGCACGATTCTGCACGGGCGCAGGTTAAGGAAGGTAGGCATAAGCGATGAGTGAAGTAACTATCGAGTACTGCGGGCAGTACTATCCTGTCCAAGATGACAAACCCTTCACCATCGGACGTGAAGGCGATCTCGCAATCGACGACAATCCGTACTTGCACCGGCACTTCCTGACAATTAGCAAGCACAGCGGACTGTGGTGGCTCAACAACGTGGGCAGCCGGCTGACCGCGACCATTGCGGATCGAACCGGCGGCCTGCAAGCCTGGCTGTCGCCGGAGTCGAGCCTGCCGCTGGTGCTCAATCGGGTGGGCGTGGTGTTCACTGCCGGTCCCACCACCTATGAGCTGTCGATTCATGTCGCGCAGCCGGCATTCCGGCAGGACTACCTGGAATACGATGCGTGCGGCGAAACCACCATTGGGCCGGTGCTGCTGACCAGCGCCCAGCGGGCGCTGGTCGTGGTCTTGGCTGAGCCGATGCTGCGCCGCGAAGGCACCGGGCTTAGCTCGATTCCCACCAGCGCGGCGGCTGCCGCACGGCTGGGGTGGGGAATTACGAAGTTCAATCGCAAACTCGATAACGTGTGCGACAAATTGGACAAAGCTGGCGTTGCCGGACTGCGCGGGGGGCCCGGAAAACTGGCCACCAACCGTCGCGCCCGGCTGGTGGAGCACGCGGTGAGTTCGCATCTGGTCACCCGTGCCGATTTGGCCATCTTGGATTCCGAAGTACCCGACGAAGACTAGGTTCCCGGCTGATACGCCAAAGGCCAATGGGCTGGACGATTCCTTGCGGAATTGTCCAGCCCATTGGCCATTGGAATGCTCAGCGCCGTCCGATAGTCCAGCCCAAACGCGGGACGAGTGCGCGGCGCCGGCGAATCCGATCCACGCGCTTCTTGGGCTCTGCGGCCTCAGGTGCAGGCGCTGGAGCATTGCCCATGGCAGCGATCAATGCAGTGACCACCGCCAATTCCTCGTCACTCGGGTTTCCCTTGGTGACACGGATCTGCGGGGCAGCAGGCAAGGCGCTGTTCTGTTCCATCGGCGTGCTCCTTTGTGGTTCTGGTGGGTACTGGTCGGGCAGAATCTGCCGCTTACAGCGGGATGTTGCCGTGCTTCTTCGGAGGCAGGGTGGCGTGCTTCTCGCGCAGCGCTCGCAGGCCGCGAACCAGCTGGAAGCGGGTCTCGCTCGGGGCGATGACCGCATCCACGTAGCCCAGCTCAGCCGCCTGGTACGGGTTGAGCAGTTCGGCCTCGTAGTTGTCGATGATCTGCTTGCGGCGAGCCTCGACGTCTCCGCCTTCGGCTTCCACAGCGGCCAGATCGCGGCGGTAGAGGATGTTGACCGCGCCCTGGGCACCCATCACGCCGATCTGCGCGGTCGGCCAAGCCAGGTTCAGGTCTGCGCCCAGCTTCTTCGAGCCCATCACGATGTACGCTCCGCCGTAGGCCTTGCGGGTGATCACTGTCAGCTTCGGCACGGTGGCCTCGGCGTACGCGTAGAGCAGCTTCGCGCCGCGGCGGATGATGCCCTGGAACTCCTGGTCCTTGCCCGGCAGGAAGCCCGGCACGTCCACGAAGGTGAGGATCGGGATGTTGAAGGCGTCGCAGTTGCGCACGAAGCGGGCGGCTTTTTCCGAGGCGGCAATGTCCAAGGTGCCGGCGAACTGCATTGGCTGGTTGGCGACAATGCCCACGGTGCGGCCTTCGATGCGGGCGTAGCCAATCATCACGTTCGGTGCGTAGAGCGACTGCATCTCGAAGAAGTGCTCATCATCGACAACCGACTCGATCACGGTGCGCATGTCATAAGGCTGGTTTGCCGAATCCGGGATGAGCGTATCGAGCTCCAGGTCCTCGGCGGTGATATCCGGTTCTTCATCGAATTCGGCAATCAGCGGATCCGAGAGGTTGGAGGACGGGAGGAAGTCCAGCAGTTCCTTGCAGAACTCCACAGCGTCTTCCTCGTCGGAGGCGAGATAGGTGGCGGTGCCGGTATTGGCGTTGTGCTGGCGGGCGCCGCCCAGGGTTTCCATGTCGATTTCCTCGCCGGTGACCGTCTTGATGACGTCCGGGCCGGTGATGAACATGTGGCTGGTCTTGTCGACCATGATCACGTAATCGGTCAGTGCGGGGGAGTAGGCTGCGCCGCCGGCCGATGGTCCCATGATCAGCGAGATCTGCGGGACAACGCCCGAAGCGTGGACATTGTTGCGGAAGATGTCAGCAAACATGGCCAGGGACGCGACCCCCTCCTGGATGCGGGCACCGCCGCCATCGAGGATGCCGACAACCGGGCAGCCGTTGCGCAGTGCGAATTCCTGGACCTTGACGATTTTCTCGCCGTTGACCTGGGAAAGCGAGCCGCCGTAGACGGTGAAGTCCTGCGAGTAGACGGCCACCAAGCGGCCATCCACGGTGCCGTAGCCGGAGACCAGGCCATCGCCCAATGGCTTCTTCTTCTCCATGCCGAAGGCGGTGGAGCGGTGGACTGCAAGTGCGTCGAACTCGACGAAGGAGTCTTCGTCCATGAGCATTTCGATGCGTTCGCGGGCAGTGTGCTTGCCGCGGGAGTGCTGCTTTTCGATCGCCGCTTCGCCGCTTGGCGCTTCAGCGAGCTTCTGGCGGCGGCGGAACTCAGCAAGCTTTCCGGCGGTGGTGGACAGGTCGATTGACTCGGCTGCCTCAGTTCTGCCCTGCGTCATGCCTTCGACTCCCTTGAGTTGTCATCAATGTGTAGGAATAGCACAAGAAAAATGCCATCCAAGTTAGTCTAGCTGTGGAAACAGCTCTTCCGGTTGTAGGAATCTTACAAAATGGCCCGATATCTGGTGCGTGGCACGCCAGAATAAGTTACTGGGCGGTAGCTTAGTGGTGGATCATCGAGTAATCTGTATCACATGACTACTGAATCACGCACTCTTATCGCGCCCGTTCCCGGCAACCTGAAGAACCGCACCATCCTGATGAGCGGCGGCAGCCGCGGCATCGGCCTGGCCATCGCTTTGGCCGCAGCCCGGCAAGGGGCCAACGTGGTTCTGCTCTCCAAGACCGATACTCCTCACCCGACGCTGGAAGGGACCATCCATACCGCCGTTGCGCAGATCGAGGAAGCCGGCGGCCAGGGCTTAGCCGTTGTCGGCGATGTCCGCGTGGACGCCGACGTGCAGCGCGCCGTGGAGGAAGCGGTGGCGAAATTCGGCGGCATCGACATCGTGGTCAACAACGCCTCGGCCATCAACCTGGCCAAGACCGACCAAGTCGATATGAAGCGCTACGACCTGATGCAGGACATCAACGTCCGAGGCACCTTCCTGCTGTCCAAGACCGCGCTCCCGTACCTGCGCGCCTCCGAGCACGCCCATATCCTGACCCTCTCCCCGCCGCTGAACCTGGACCCCAAGTGGGCAGGGCAGCACCTGGCCTACACCATGGCTAAGTACGGAATGTCGCTGACCACCCTTGGGCTGGCTGAAGAGCTGAAGGAAGACAGCATCGGGGTGAACTCGCTCTGGCCTGAAACACTGATCGACACCGCAGCAATCCGCAACCTGCCAGGCGGGCAGAAAATGGTCCAGGGCGCACGCGACTCTTCGGTCGTGGCAGACGCTGCCATGGCAATTCTTGCCAGCCCGCCCGCGGGCGTCAGCGGCAATTTCTTCACCGACGGCCAGGTGCTGACCTTGGCCGGGGAAACGGATCTGGAGAAGTACACCCTGAACCCGCAGATCCCGCTGGTCCAGGACATCTTCCTGTAGGCGGTCAAGCGGGGTAAAACAGGGAAAAATGGGCGGCCGGTGCCATAGGGTTGGAGATATGGAAAACCCGTATGGCACCGACCGCGCTGTTCTCGATCCCCGGATCTTCAATGAGCTCACCGCCCCGTTGGATTTGGGGCTGGTCAATCTCAAGCCAACCTCCGGTTCTACGAATACCGAGCTGGCGCAACTGGCCAGCACCGGCGAGGCCGGCCATCTCAGCGTGTACTACACCGAGCACCAGCAGGCCGGCAAGGGGCGCTTGGGCCGTGAATGGGTGACCCCGGCAGGATCTTCCCTCACCGTCAGCGTCCTGGCCGTGCCCGGACCTGGTTTCCCTCCCGAATCCCTGTCCTGGTACACCATGCTGGCGGCGCTGGCCTGGAGCCGGGCGGCCGAGAATACCTGCGGCGTTCCACTGGGGATCAAATGGCCCAACGACCTGTTGGCTGGCGAGCAGAAAGTCTGCGGCATCCTGGCGCAAATGGTTCCTGTCGGCAACGGCTACGGCGTGGTGGTCGGGACCGGAATCAATGTGAACCAGAGCCGGGAGGAACTTCCGGTTTCTACCGCGACATCCCTGCGGCTGGCCGGTGCGAAGAACCTGAACCGCACCGAATTGCTGGCCGAGTACCTGAAGCAATTTGCGGCTTTGGACCGGGGATTCCGCCAAGTCGGCGGCATGGCGCAGATGCCGTTGCCGGCAAGCAACGGGAAATCCTTGCACCAGCTAGTCAGCGCCAAGCTGGCCACGCTGGGACATGACGTGCGTGTGGAATTCCCTGACGGGTCCACGCTGGTGGGCACTGCCATAGAGCTGGGCACCGATGGCTCGCTGGTGCTGGAGCACGGCACCGGGCAGCGTGAACATGTGCTGGCAGGCGACGTGCACCACGTGCGGCGCGCCGATGGAAAGTATGCCTAACCCGGCTTGGGTATTGGCCCGGGACTAGTATTGGAAGAGACGACCGAAGCATTCAGCCGGGAACAGGAGGGATGAGGAACAACACGATGAAGTTGCCGCTGCATGAAAGGGAACGAGTGATCATCAAGACTCGTGAGCATTCCCGAGTACTGCGCCAGCCCGTGGGGACCTTCCTCGTCTTGACCGCACTGTGCACGTTTTCGCTTGGCTATCTTTCCCGGGACGATCTCTCGGACGGGCTGGCTTCCAATGCAAATGTGTGGATGATCGTTGCGGTAGTCCTCTGGGCCGCGCTGGTGCTCATCTGGAGCGTGATTCCCTGGGCCCGGTGGCTGCGCAGCCGCATCGTGCTGACTACCGAGCGGATCATGTTCCGGCCGACGTATAACGACGGCAAGCTGCAATCTGTAGGATTATTTACAGTTCGCGACCTGGTCGCGCACAGCAAGGCGAAAAATGCCATGACGCGTGCGGGAACCTTGGATATCGTGCTGAACCAGGGATACGTGCGGCTCTCGCATGTGCCCTCGGTACAGTATTTCCGTTCCCTGGCAATGGAGGCGATGGCGAACCTGCGCAGCAGCCAGAGTATGGCGCACACCGAAACGACGAACAGTGAGGGCATGGGGGCATGAGCACCGAGCACACCAACACACCTCGGGCAGACTCTCCGCAGTCCGCCGCCGAGGCTGTCCGTGGCGCCCGCCAGCACGCTCCCGCGGCAACCCCCGCCGAATCGGATCCAATTCTCGAACTTGCCGAGGCCATGGAAGGCCCGCTGCGCATTCCGGCCCACACCCCCGAGGCTGTCCGCGACACCGTCGCCTCGCTGGAAAAACGGCTCATCGGCGGCCAGCGCGAATTCCGCCGACGCGAAGTCGCTTCCGAGGCAGGGGTCTCCCTGCACTCGGCACGCAAGCTGTGGCGCGCCATAGGCTTCCCGGAACTCAGCGATGACGAAGTGTTCTTCACCGAGGCCGACAAGAAAGCCCTGGGCACCATGGTGGGCATGGTCCGCGAAGGCGCGCTGACCGAGGAAACCGCCATCTCGCTGATGCGCTCGGTGGGCCAGATGACCGACCGCATGGTGGTCTGGCAAATCGAGGCACTGGTCGAGGACATGATCGCCAACCAGAACCTGTCCGACCGCCAAGCCCGCCGCCAGCTTTTCAGCCTGCTGCCTGAAATCATCCCAGCCATCGAGGACCTGCTGCTCTACTCGTGGCGCCGCCAGCTCAACTCCGCCGTGCACCGCATGGCATTGCGCGTGGAAACCGGTGTGGCCGCCTACAACCAGGACCGCGGCGAGGACGATGGCGGCACCCCGTTGCCGCTGGCCCGTGCGGTGGGCTTCGCCGACCTGGTCTCCTACACCTCGCTGTCGCGGCGCATGAACGAGCGCACGCTGGCCCAGCTGGTCCAGCGCTTCGAGGCCAAATGCGCGGAAATCATTTCCGTGGGCGGCGGCCGCCTGGTCAAGACCATCGGCGATGAAGTGCTCTACGTGGCAGAAACCCCGCAGGCCGGCGCGCAGATCGCGCTGTCCCTCTCGCGCGAGCTGGCCAAGGACGAGCTCTTCCCGCAAACCCGCGGAGCGGTGGTCTGGGGCCGGCTGCTCTCGCGCCTGGGCGATATCTACGGACCGACGGTGAACATGGCGGCCCGGCTGACCTCGCTGGCCGAGCCTGGCACCGTGCTGACCGATGCGATTACCGCGAATACGCTGCGCAATGATGCACGCTTTGTGCTCACCGCCCAGGAAATCACCGCGGTGCGTGGCTTCGGGGATATCCAACCCTACGAACTCTCGGCAGGCGAGGGAGCAGGACTGGTGATTGACTGATGGCTAATGAACCAGCACCGGTTCCCTTCATCCTCGCCGCGGCGGGCCTGACGGACGTGGGACGCAAGCGCTCGCAGAACCAGGACCGCATCCTGATGCACGACATCGTGTACGCGGTTGCCGACGGCATGGGCGGGCATGAAGCCGGCGAGGTGGCCAGCCAGCTTGCGGTGGAAACCATGGAAGAAATCTGCACCTTCGCCAATAAGACCTCGGTGCGGAAACTGCCCTCGGTGCCGGATGTCCAGCGGCAGGTGCAGCTGGCCGATGACCGCATCCGCGAAGCGCTTGAATCGCGCGGCGGCACCACCCTGTGCGCCCTGGTGCAGATCAAGACCCCCAGCAAGGGCCGGGACAGCGTGACCGCTCCGCTGGCCGCCGTTCCGCCGTGGACCTCCAGCTTCGCAATGACGCAGAATACCGACGTGATTTCCAAGATCACTCCGCAAATGCTGGAGAACCACCGCGCCAACCTGGCTCCTGCTACCGCGCCGCTGCCGGTGGCCACCGAGGAAGTCCCGAGCCTGCTGCTGGTCAACGTGGGAGACTCGCGCGGCTACCGGCTGCGCGACGGTGCGCTGCAGCAGCTGACCCGCGACCACTCGGCCGTGCAGGAAATGGTGGATGCCGGGCAGATCACCGAGCTGGAAGCCCGCAACCATCCGCACCGGAACCTGATTACCCGCGCCCTGGGCGCAGGCGCCGAAAGCCAGCCGGACGTCACCGTCCTGCAGCCACGCATCGGCGACCGCTACATGCTGTGCAGCGACGGGCTCTCCGGCGAGTTGACCGAAGACATTTTGCAGACCCTGCTGGTGAACTACAAGGACCGCACCGAAGCGGCCCGAATACTCACTGCGGCTGCGCTGGAAGCCGGCGGCCGGGACAACATCGCAGTGATCGTGATTGACGTGCTGGCAGCCGAACCCGCACCAGCGGACGCACCTGGGAACTAGGGCTCCAAGCCAGCTAAACAGTCCGCCGGTGGGGCACAATTGAATACGTGAGTGAAAAAGACGCAGCACCAGTTGAGGCCACCAACGTACCGCCGGAAGCCGACAAGACCCGCTATGAACAGCTGGTCGAGCAGATCCGCGCCCACCGCGAGGCCTATTACCAAAATGATGCTCCGCTGGTCTCCGACGCGGAATACGACGCGTTATTCCAGGAGCTCCAGCTGCTTGAGGCGACCTATCCCATCCTTGCTGGACAGGATTCGCCCACCCAGGAAGTCGGCGGCGAAGCCTCCGCAGCGTTCGCATCGGTCACCCACGCCAGCCGGATGTACTCGCTGGAAGACGTTTTCTCGCTTGATGAACTCGACGCGTGGCTGGAGCGTGCCCAGGCCAACGCCGAACGCCTGCACCCGCAGACCCCGGTCAAGTGGCTGTGCGAAGTCAAAATCGACGGCCTGGCACTGAACCTGACCTACCGCGAGGGCAAGCTGGTTCGCGCGGCCACCCGCGGGGACGGCACCACCGGCGAAGACGTGACCCACAATGCGCTGACCATCAGCGATATCCCGCAACAGCTGTCCGGCTCCGGCTGGCCTGCGGAATTCGAAGTCCGCGGCGAAGTCTTCATCGCCACCGAGGACTTCAACAAGTTCAACGAGGCACTGATCGCCCAGGGCAAGGCGCCGCTGGCCAACCCGCGCAACGCCGCCGCCGGGTCCTTGCGCCAGAAGGATCCGGAGCAGACCGCCAAGCGTCCGCTGCGCATGTTCGTGCACGGCCTGGGCCGCAGCCGCGATTTCAACCTGACCGAGCAGTCCCAGGCCTATGAGCTGATGCGCAGCTGGGGCCTGCCGGTCTCTCCGTACGGCCGCGTGGTCGGCAGCCGCCAAGAAGCCAAGGACTACATCGCCGAGCACGGCGAGAAGCGCCATGATTTGATCCACGACATCGATGGCATTGTCATCAAGGTCGATGACCTGGCCACCCAGGAACAGCTGGGCTACACCTCGCGGGTTCCGCGCTGGGCCGTCGCCTACAAGTACCCGCCCGAAGAAGTGCACACCAAGCTGCTGGACATCCAGGTCCAGGTGGGCCGCACCGGCCGCGTGACCCCCTTCGGCGTGATGGAACCAGTCCTCGTCGCCGGCTCCACCGTCGCGCGCGCGACTTTGCACAACCAGGAAGTCGTCAAGGCGAAAAACGTCAAAATCGGCGACACCGTCATCCTGCGCAAGGCCGGAGACGTCATCCCGGAGATTGTCGGCCCGGTGCTCCCGCTGCGCGATGGCAACGAGGACCTGCGTGATTTCGTCATGCCCACCGAATGCCCCTCCTGCGGGCAACCGCTGGCCCCGGCCAAGGAAGGCGACGTGGATATCCGTTGCCTCAACGCTGAATCCTGCCCGGCACAGCTCACCGAGCGCGTGGCCTACCTTGCCGGACGCAGTGCACTGGACATCGAAGCCCTCGGCTACGAAGCGGCAGCTGCCCTGACCAGCGGTCCGGGCGAGGACCCGGCCACCCAGGGCGGCGTCATCCTGCCCGCCGGAACCGGCCCGCTGAAGAACGAGGCTGACCTGTTCAACCTCAAGGACAAGCTCGACGAGCTTGGAGAAGTCAAGGTCTGGCGGGAAAAGCGCTCCAAGGGGGAGGGCACCGGCAAGTACGAGCTCGTCCCGTACTTCTATTCCAAGGCCACCGCCAAAAAGCCTTCGGTGCCGACCAAGAGCACCCTGAAGCTGCTTGATGAGCTGGAGAAGGCCAAGGGCAACCCGCTGTGGCGGGTGCTGGTAGCCCTGTCCATCCGTCACGTCGGCCCGAACGCCTCGCGGGCCATTGCCACCCGCTACGGCTCCATGGACGCCCTGCTTCAGGTCCTGGACTCGGGCAACGCGGTGGCGGAACTGGCCGAAATCGATTCGGTTGGCACCATCATCGCCGAAGCGCTGGTTGACTGGTTCACGGTGGATTGGCACCGCGAGATCGTCTCCTCCTGGCAGGCCTCCGGCGTGCAGATGGAAGACGAGCAGGATGCGAACATCACCAAGAACCTCGAAGGCCTGGCCATCGTGGTGACCGGTACCCTGGAGAACTATTCCCGGGATACCGCCAAGGAAGCGATCATTGTCCGTGGCGGCAAGGCCACCGGCAGCGTCTCGAAGAAGACCGACTTCCTGGTGGCCGGCGAATCCGCCGGGTCGAAGCTGGACAAAGCCCAGTCCCTGGGCGTTCCGGTACTGGACGAAGCCGGATTCGGCATCCTGCTGGAGCAAGGACCGGAAGCAGCACGCAAGGCAGCACTCACCGCACCAACGGAAGGCTAGACATGGACCGCACAGTAACCCACGATCCGCTGGTGATGGTGGCCCGCCGGGCTGCCGCCGCCGGCGCTGAAGTACTTGGCCGCCGCGACGAATCGCAGTTCAACCTCACCGACAAGTCGGCGGCAGGGGACTGGGTCACCGACTTCGACCGGGCTGCCGAGGAAGCGATTCGCGATGCCATTGTGACCTCCCGGCCCAACGACGAGTTGACCGGCGAAGAATATCCCAGCGCCAAGCCGGCGCATCCCAGCGGTCTGCGCTGGAGCATTGATCCGCTGGATGGCACCACGAACTTCGTGCGCAACATTGCCTATTATTGCTCGTCGGTGGGCGTCTGCCAGCGCAACGATGATGGCAGCGAGACCTGGGTGGCCGCGGCCATCGTCGCCCCTGCCTTGCAGGTGGAGTACTTTGCCGGGAAGGGACTGGGCGCATGGAAACTCGACCTGCGTTCCGGAAAGCTCACCCAGCTCAGCGGCCCGGTTGAATCGGAAACCAGGATCCTGGCCACCGGCTTCGGCTATGATTCCGAGCGCCGGCAGTTCCAAGCCCAGGTGCTCGGGACGATGCTTGAGGACTATGTGAATGTGCGCCGGCTCGGCTCGGCTGCGCTGGATTTGTGCCTCGTGGCCGAGGGGTCGTTGGACGCCTACGCCGAATACGGCACCCAGGAGTATGACTGGGCCGCCGGCGCGCTGATTGCCGAGGAAGCAGGATGCCAGGTTGGCCGGCCCAGCAGCAATCCGGGCTGGCAGTACGCCGGATTTGTGGACCCGGCAAAGCTCGCGGAGCCTGGCGCCTAAAGCAGAACGGCTGCCATCCACTCATGCGCATAGTGGATGGCAATGCCCACGGCGACACCGCCACACACCTGTGTGGCGGTGTGCTGGAAACTGCGGATGCGTGCCCAGGACAGCACCGCAATGAAGAACACCACCAGCGGCATCAGCTCGTTCAACTGCCCGGCCACCTGCAAGATCACGTAGGTGCCCACGGCCAGGTGCACCGAGACCTTCCACCACATATTGATCACAGCGACGACTGCCAATCCCAGCAGGATGCTGAGCACTTCGAGGTACATCCGCGTCCCGGCGTCCATGAGCCGCAGCACGAGCAGGCCGCAGAGGATCAATCCGGCGGTATAGGCGTAGATCCAATGCCGCTGATGCCTTACGGTCACGTGCATGTCGGTGACCTTGCCACGCAGTTTCGCGCCGGCCAGGATCAGCCACGGAATAATCGTGGTGAACAGGGCCGCGGTGACCGACTCGCTCCAGCGCACCGAAGCATCCCGCCATGGAGTGGCCAGCAGCAGCACGGTAGCCAAGATGATAGGGGAGAGCAGGTGGGAAACCACCAGAGCGAATTTCCGCACTGTGGTCGGGGCGTTGGCTTGCGAGGTCTGCTGCATTCGGGTCATTGGCCTTCATCTGGGTAGCGGGTTGCTGACGACTATGCGACTAGTCCACTGTACAAGCAGTTCCGGTGCTCCCATTTTGCAGAGTCAGCTTTGCTCCGCGACCAGGTAGTCATTGCGGATCCGGATGAGCTTGGGCAGGTACCAGCCGAGGACGAGCCGTTCGGCCAGCCACCCCAGTGGGCCAAGCGGAGCACTGAACCGGATCTTGTCGATCATCAACGTCCCGTGGTCCAACTCATGGAATTCATGGACGTGGTGGAAGTACTTGAACGGCCCGCGCAGCTGCTGGTCGGTGAAGCTGCGCGGGGCATCCACGGCGGAAATCGTGGAGGTCATCCGGATGGGAATGCCAAAGTGCTTGGCCCGCCAGGTAACTTGCTCGCCCAGGCCAATGGTTCCGCTGGTCACCCCAGCTACTGCCTTCTCCTGCGCGTCGGCCATCGAGCCTGTATGCGCGTCGATGCTCAAGGATTTCTCGAAGAGCTCAGCAGGGCTGAGGTTGGCTTGCGTAACGCATTCAAAGTAGACGGCCATGGCTAAAGTATGCCACTGGCATGGGAGTTTTAGCGGACGGTGAGGTCCAGAACGGTCAATTCCTCAGCAGCATCATCGTAGTAGTCACGCAGCTTCAGGCCCTTGGCCGCTGCCTCGTCAACGACCACCACTGCGTCCTGGTGCAGCTGCAGGACAGATGCCGGGCAGGAAGCTGAGATCGGGCCTTCCACGGCAGCAGCAATTGCATCTGCCTTGCCGGAGCCCACGGCAACCAGGACCAGGCGACCTGCGTCCAGGATCGTGCCGAGGCCCTGGGTGACGCAGTGGGTGGGAACATGCTCAATGCCGTCGAAGAAGCGCGCATTGTCTTCACGGGTATTCGCCGCCAGGCGCTTGATCCGGGTGCGGCTGCGCAGCGCGCTGCCGGGTTCGTTGAAGCCCAAGTGGCCGTTTGATCCGATGCCCAGGATTTGCACATCGATGCCTCCGGCCTGTGCGATGGACGCATCGTACGCGCGGGCCGCTGCCTCAATGGCTTCCACCGAGGCTGCCATGCCCTGCGGAACATGCAATGAGTCCGCAGGCAAGCCGATGACGTTGCAGACTTCGTTGAGCAGGGTCTGTCGGTAGGACTGTTCATGGGTGTCGGGGATCCCGATGTATTCATCGAGGGCGAATCCCTGTGCACGGCTGAAATCGGCGCGACCTTCCTGAACTGCGCGGGACAATTCACGATACAGTCCTAGCGGGGAGGAGCCCGTGGCAAGCCCTAGAACCGGTTCAGCGCCAGCGCTGTGGTGAGCCAGGCCGGCCAACACGTTGTCGGACGCGATCTTTGCGACTTCTTCCGGGGATGAACCAATGAGTACTCGCATGGTGTGGACTCTCCGATCTTGGTGTTCATGATTAGTGGAATAGCAGAAACAAGTGGGCGAAAAGGAGCCGCTAAGCGATCCCTAGTTCGTGGAACCGCACGTTCACGGCGCAACCCCGGAGCACCAGATGCTCTGGATCTTCGCTGAGTGAAAGTCTGAAGTTTTCGGAGCGAGCCGTATGCGAGCGCAGGGCCAGAGCTTCGCGCAACGCTTGTGCGAGAGGCTGATCTACGATGTCTGGGGTGCCGGTGAAAATGACGTTTCGAATGTCCAGAATTGAAAGAAGCGGAGCAACTGCGCCAGCAAGATAGGCCGCGACCCGCTGGTTCAATTGCCCTTTCTCTTCCCCTTCGGCCAAGGACTTCCAAATTGCAGGAATGGATGCATAGGCTTCCAGGCAGCCGATTTCTCCGCAACTGCATAACGCCCTATCCTCTGCGCGCTGGCGGACATGTCCCAGCTCACCGGCGGCAAAATCCGAGCCGCGCACCAAGGTGTTGTGGGTGATGACGCCGCAACCTACACCGCGCCCGAGGCGCAGCAAGACCATGTGGTCGCTGCCTTGGCCAAACGTGTGCTCGGAGAGAATGGCGCAGTCGGCGTCATTGAGGATATGGGTGTTGATGCCGGTAGCCTGTTCGACTGCGGCGCCCAAGTCGAAGCCGCGCCAAACGAACTTTTCGGCAGCAATGACAATTCCCTTATCGGTCACTACCCCGGGGGAACCGATGCCGATGCCAAGAATCGGTGCGTCGCAGTGCCGTATCGCCGTGTCGATCAGTTCCAGGAGCTGGGCTACCGCCGCTTCCCTTGTTGCATCGCGCTTCGGGGAAGAAAAGCTCTGGAGAATGGCACCATCCAGATCCATGATCGCTGCGCGGAACGGGACAACGCCGGATAAATCCACACCGATGATCCTGAGCCCGGGACGATTCAAATCGAGGAGGGTTGAGGGTTTTCCCGGGCGTTTGCCTTCTTGCTGTCCGGTCTCGATAACGTGGGAACGATTGATCAATTCGGCGACTAGTTCTGAGATGGTGACACGTGTCAGACCGGTCGCGCGTGCCAGATCGGCACGGCTCATTTCGCCTTGGTCTGAAAGTGTTTGCAGAATCAGCGAGAGGTTGTGTTCCCTTCCATGGGACGGCAAAATGGCGCTGCCGTGGGACAGCATATTCCAATCCTTGCGCGGGGAAGTCACAAGGTTAGTTAACTCTATTAACAAACTTTTGGACAAGTTTGCTCCGTGGACATTGCATGGCAAGAGTCTTTTAGGCCAATTGCTGCAGATCGGAGATTCGTCGGCGGCAAGAGTTTGCAACGATGCATTGTTTCCGCAGCGGCCGCTGAACTGCGGCAGACCGCCAGGAGCCGTGGCACACTTGGAAGATCATGACTGATGAGCAATCTTTTTCATACTGCCTGGATGATTTGTCGATTGAACTGGCTACGCCCACGGATTACCAGAGGGTGGGCGAGCTGACCGCAGAGTCCTACTTTGCCGCTGGGCATTTCAGCAGCCCGCAGGACGAATACCTGAACTTTGTCCGCAAGGTCGCCGAGCGTGCAAAGCAGAGCGAAATCTATGTGGTGCGCCGAGCCGGCGAAATTGCCGGTTCCATGACGCTGATCCGCGCGGGCAGCGACTATGCGGATATCGCCCGAGCCGACGAGCTGGAAATCCGCATGCTCAGCGTCGATCCCGCCGCGCAGCGCGGCGGGATCGGACGGGCCATGGTGCTGGCCGCCATTGAACGTGCCCGGCTTATTCCGGGAATCAACGCCGTCTCCCTAACCACCGGCAGCACCTGGGCTTCCGCCCGGGGTTTGTATGAAACCCTCGGATTCGCCCACCATCCAGAACGCGACTGGGTGGTGCCGAACACCGACATCAAATTGGTGGTCTACGCCTACCGCCTCTAGCCACGGCGGATTCCTCCACACTCCAGCTGAACCGCCCATGACATAGGCAGACACGCATTGTGGTCTGCCAAAGCGCATGAATAGAATGGCGCCATGAGTGCTGTTCGCCGAAGTGTCACCGCCCTGTCCGTCGCCGCTCTCGCCCTCGGGCCGCTGAGCGCCTGCAGCGCCGGCGCACCCGACCCGGCACCATCAGCCGATGCGCTGGTGGCCGCCATGAACAGCGGTGATTTCGCCGGCGTGCAATTTACCGGCACCAGCCCGCAGGACGCGGCGAAGGCCCAGGAAACAGCCTTTGGCACCATGAGCGAAATCAAGCACACGAGCACCGTCAGCTCGGTAGCAGAGGACGAAGAGGAACAAGACGGAGTCAAGACGGCCACCGCGAACATCACCACGGTGTGGGATGTCGACGCATCGGACAAGGACCTGAGCTATGACACCCGGGCCGTCTGGGAATACGACAAGGAAGCCGAGGCCTGGAAACTGCGCTTCGACCCGTCAATCCTCGCCCCGGGATTCGAAAGCGGCGACTACCTCAAGGCGGCATTCGAGCCGGCAGCACGCGGCAGCATCACCGATGCAGAAGGCGAGAACATTGTCGCTGACCGGCCGGTGATCCGCGTCGGCATGGACAAGACCCATACCGGCAAGGAGAACTGGGAAAGCTCAGCGAAGAAGCTGGCCAAGCTGGTGGACATCGATGAGGACGCGTACGCGAAACGCGTGATGGCCGCCGGCGATAAGGCATGGGTGGAAGCCATCGTCTTGCGCGATGACGCAACCCGTGAGGTTACCGACGAAGAAATCAAGGCCATCCCGGGAGCCAACTTCCAGAATGACGAGCTGCCATTGGCACCCACCCGTTCCTTCGCCCGTCCGCTGCTGGGCAGCGTAGGAAAGGCCACCGCGGAAATCATCGAGAAGTCCGAGGGCAAGGTCAAGGTCGGCGACCAGGTAGGCAAATCGGGATTGCAGGCCGCCTACAACGACACCCTCTCGGGAACCGCCGGAGTCACGGTGTCGCAATACGATGCTGAGCATGAAGCGCTAGCGGAACTGTTCTCCAACGCCCCGGTGCCAGGTGAGGATCTGAAGACCACCCTTGATACCGGCCTGCAGCAAGCCGCGGATGAACTGCTGGAAGATGCCGAATCGAACTCGGCCATCGTGGTTATCCGGCCCTCGGACGGCAGCGTCCTGGCTGCATCTTCCGGCCCGGTATCCTCCGGCTTGAACACCGCCCTGCAAGCGTCCTATGCGCCAGGCTCCTCCTTCAAGGTCATCAGCGCCCTGGCCATGCTGCGTGAAGGAGCCACCCCGGGCACCGAGGTCAAATGCCCGGCAACCACGGTGGTGGACGGAAAGAGCTTCAAGAACTACGACGGCTACCCGGCCTCCGCGGTAGGCACCATCCCGCTCTCCGAGGCGATTGCCCAATCCTGCAACACGGTCTTCGTGAACCAGGGGCAGGAGATCAGCGGCAAGAAGCTGGCCGAGGCCGCAACCTCGCTCGGCTTGCTGGCCGAGGACGGCACCGGTACCGGCGCCGTGTTCGGTTCGGTGCCCGAGGATTCGACAGGCACCACCCAAGCCGCGAACATGATTGGCCAGGGCGTGGTGGAAGCCTCGCCGCTGGGCATGGCCACCGTGGTGGCATCCATCCAAGCCAAATCCACCGTGCAGCCCAAGCTGGTGCTCTCGCCAGAACCCGAGACGCCGGCCAAGCCGGCCTCCACGCTCACCGAAAAGGAAGCCGAGCAGCTGTCCGCGATGATGGCAGAGGTCGTGGACCATGGAACCCTGAAGGATTTGAAGGGGACAGGCAGCGGCAAGATCATCGGCAAGAGCGGCACCGCAGAATACGACAGCGAGAAGAACGCGCATGCCTGGGCCATCGCCGCACAAGGCGATCTGGCCATTGCCGCATTCGTCGAGGACGGGGACGGCGGTGCCCAATCGGCCGGACCCCTGGTGAAGTCCATGCTCCAGGAAGCTGCCAAGTAACTGTACGTGGTGCCGTTCAGCCTTGCTGGGCGAAATATTCGTCGGAGAGCAGGCTCAGCAGCACCTGGTCGTGGAATGCCCCGTCATGGAAATACACCTCGCGTTGGCGTCCTTCCTGGATGTACCCGGCGTTCTCATAGGCCTTGATGGCCCGCTGGTTGAAGGCGGCAACGCACAGGCTGATCCGGTGCAACCCCAGCTCGCGGAAACCGTAGCCGGACATCAGCTTCGTGGCGCGGGTGCCGAAGCCTTGGCCGACAAAGTCCGGGCCAATCATCACTGCCAGCTCGGCCGCGCGATGCGGCAGCTGCCCGCCATGCAGCGAGATGTGGCCGATGAAGCTTCCGGTGCCGCGGTCGAAGATGCTGAAACCGGCATCGCCGCTATTCGGCTCGTTGCGGCTCCACTGGGCGAACATGTCCATGAGCCCAGTCTCGGGGCGCGGCTTGATGATCCGCTGCTGCAGTACCGCCCAAGCCGGGTCATTCCACCACCGGGCCATGGCCGCGAAGTCCTCCGGCTCGGACTCGCGCAGTTCAACGGCGGCATCGCGCAGCAGGCGCTCGCCGTACTGCTGCGCCCGCTGGAGATTATTCCACGGCTCATCGGTGTGCATGGATCCATCGTAGGAGCTTTTGCCCGGACCAAGAACCATTGCGCCAACACTTGTGCCTAATACCAGCTGTTGACAGACTATGCTCATGGGAATCGTTTACAACACCACCATGTCTCCAACGAAGACCGAGCTGGTGACCGCCTGGCTGGCCAAGCAGGAGTTCTACACCGGCCAGGGCGCCCCGAAACTTGAGAACATCGGCGGATTCCGCCTCGAAGATCCGCAGGGCGAGGTCGGCATCGAGCTGAGCTTCTACGCCGACCACGCCGACACCTCCGACGTGGTCTACCACGTTCCATTGACCTATCGCGATGCCCCTATCGAAGGCGCGGAGCAGCACCTGCTGGGCACCAGCGAGCACGCGATCCTGGGCCTGCGCTACGTCTACGATGCCGCCGGCGATCCCGTCTTCATCGCCCAGGCCCGCGAGCTGCTGGCCGGGAACTCGGTGCCGCAGCACCGCACCGAATCCTTCACCGACGATCCGCGGATCCGCGTCCACGGGCAGACCGCCGGCAAGCAGGCGGAGATCATCCGCAAGCCGGTGGCCGGCGAACCGGCCGAAGCAGGGGTGATCGGGTTGTGGGAGAACGCCCTCGGGCAGGATCTGAGCGGTTTGGTATTGCGCACAGCATAATGAATGCCCCGGAATAGTGCCTCGGGCCCGGCGCGCAAGGGATAGACTTGTCTATGAAACCCAACCGCCATTCTAGGGAGATACATGTCTGCCATCAGCCGTGAGGACGTTGTGCATCTGGCACACCTTGCCCACATCGAGATGAGCGACGCGGAGCTGGACAAAATGACCGGTGAACTCGACGCTATCGTCGGTGCCATCGCGTCCGTCAGCGAAGTCGCCGCCTCCGACGTCCCAGCCACCAGCCACCCGATCCCGCTGACCAACGTGTTGCGCGAAGATACGGTGGGGCAGACGCTGAGCATCGAGGAAGTTCTGCTCAACGCGCCTGATTCGGACTCGGACCGCTTCAAGGTCCCGGCAATTCTGGATGGTGAATAATCCCAGTGAATGAACTGATCAAGCTTTCCGCCACCGAGCTGGCAGCCAAGCTGCGCGCCGGCGAGGTCACCTCCGTCGACGCCGTGCAGGCCCACCTGGACCGCATCGCCGAAGTCGACGGCGCCCTGAATGCCTTCCTGCACGTGAACGCCGAAGAGGCGCTCGCCGTGGCCGCCGAGGTGGACGCCATCCGCGCCGCCGGCGGTGCCGACGCCGAAGCCCTGCACCCGCTGGCCGGCGTGCCGATCGCCATCAAGGACCTGATCGTCACCAAGGGCCAGCCCACCACCGCGGCATCGAAGATGCTCGAGGGCTGGATGAGCCCGTACGACGCGACCGTGATCGAGAAGATCCGTGCCGCCAAGCTGCCGATGCTGGGCAAGACCAACCTGGACGAGTTCGCCATGGGTTCCTCCACCGAGCACTCCGCCTACGGCGTGACCCGCAACCCGTGGGACCTGAACCGCATTCCGGGCGGTTCCGGCGGCGGCTCGGCCGCAGCCGTGGCCTCCTTCGAGGCACCGCTGGCCCTGGGCACCGACACCGGCGGCTCCATCCGCCAGCCAGGCGCCGTCACCGGCACCGTCGGCGTGAAGCCGACCTACGGTGCTGTCTCGCGCTACGGCGCGATCGCCATGGCCTCTTCGCTGGACCAGATCGGCCCGGTCTCCCGTACCGTGCTGGACTCGGCCTACCTGCAGGAACTGATCGGCGGGCACGACCCGAAGGATTCCACCTCGCTGCCGAACGCCCTTGAAGGGCTGGTGGCCGCCGCTGAATCCGGCGCCGCTGGCGACCTGAACGGCCTGCGCATCGGCGTGGTCAAGGAATTGCAGGGAGAGGGCTACCAAGATGGCGTGCAGGCACGCTTCGACGAGTCCCTGGAACTGCTCAAGGCAGCCGGCGCTCAAATTGTCGAGGTTTCCTGCCCTAACCTGAAGTACGCGCTGGGCGCCTACTACCTGATCATGCCGTCGGAGGTCTCCTCCAACCTGGCCAAGTTCGACGGGGTGCGCTACGGAAAGCGCGTGCTGCCGGAAGACGGCCCGATGACCATCGAGCGCGTCATGGGCGCCACCCGCGCCGCAGGCTTCGGCGACGAAGTCAAGCGCCGCATCATTCTGGGCACCTACGCACTGTCCGCCGGCTACTACGACGCCTACTACGGCTCGGCGCAGAAGGTCCGCACGCTGATCCAGCGCGACTTCGACGCCGCCTTCGAGCAGGCTGACGTGCTGGTCTCGCCGACCGCGCCGACCGTGGCTTTCGAGCTGGGCGCGAACGACAACGACCCGCTGGCCATGTACCTCAACGACGTGGCCACCATCCCGGCCAACCTCGCCGGCGTCCCGGGCATCACCGTGCCTGGCGGCCTGTCCGAGAACCTGCCGGTGGGCATCCAGTTCCTGGCTCCGGCCTACGAGGACGCCCGCTTGTACCGTGCCGGCGCGGCGCTGGAAGCGCTGCTCGAAAAGCAGTGGGGCCACTCGCTGATCTCGCAGGCACCAGCCATTGACACCGCTTCGATCGCGCAGGAGGCCTAGGCACCATGAGCAACTACACCGATGAACTGGTCGACTTCGATACGGCACTGGACCGCTACGACCCGGTCCTGGGCTTCGAGGTCCACGTCGAGCTGAACACCAAGACCAAGATGTTCTCCGACGCGCCCAACGCCTTCGGCGACGAGCCGAACACCAACGTCACCCCGGTGGACCTGGGCTTGCCCGGCGTGCTGCCAGTGGTCAACAAGACCGCTGTGGAGTACTCCATCCTGATCGGCCTGGCACTGAACTGCCAGATTGCCGAGAAGTGCGGCTTCGCCCGGAAGAACTACTTCTACCCGGACACCCCGAAGAACTTCCAGACCTCCCAGTACGATGACCCGATCGCCCACGATGGCTGGCTGGACATCGAACTGGAGGACGGCGAGGTCTTCCGCGTGGAGATCGAGCGCGCCCACATGGAGGAGGACGCCGGAAAGCTGACCCACATGGGCGGCGCCGCAGGCCGCATCCAGGGCGCCGACTACTCGCTGGTGGACTACAACCGCGCCGGCGTGCCGCTGGTGGAAATCGTCACCAAGCCGATCGTGGGCGCCGGCAAGCGCGCCCCGGAGCTGGCCCGCGCCTATGTGGCGGCGATCCGCGAGATCGTGAAGAACCTGGGCGTCTCGGATGCGAAGATGGAACGCGGCAACGTGCGCTGCGACGCCAACGTGTCACTGATGCCAAAGGACGCGGACAAGTTCGGCACCCGTACCGAGACCAAAAACGTGAACTCCCTGCGCGCCGTGGAGCATGCAGTGCGTTTCGAGATCGAGCGCCACGCTGCAGTGCTGGATTCCGGGGCCAAGATCGTCCAGGAAACCCGCCACTGGCATGAGGACACCCGCTCCACCACCTCGGGCCGCCCGAAGTCGGACGCGGATGACTACCGCTACTTCCCGGAGCCTGACCTGGTGCCGATCGTCACCACCGCGCAGTGGGTCGAAGAGCTGCGCTCCCGCCTGCCGGAACCTCCAGCCGAGCGCCGCAAGCGCCTGAAGGCCGAGTGGGGCTACGCGGACAAGGAATTCCGCGACGTGGTCAACGCCGGCGTGCTCGACGAGATCGAAGCCACCGTGGCTGCCGGCGCAAGCGCTGCCGTGGCCCGCAAGTGGTGGATGGGCGAGATCGCGCGCCTGGCCAAGGCCGCGGAGAAGGAGATCGCTGATCTGGGCGTCACCCCTCAAACCATCGTTGAGCTGAACTCGCTGATCGAAGCGAAGAAGATCAATGACAAGATCGCCCGCCAGGTCCTGGAATTCGTCATTGCTGGCGAAGGCACCCCAAGCGAAATCGTCGAGAAGCGCGGCTTGGCTGTGGTGAATGACGACGACGCACTGGGCAAGGCTGTGGATGACGCCATGGCCGCCATGCCTGATGTGGTCGAGAAGATCAAGGGCGGCAAGATGCAGGCCATCGGTGCGCTGATGGGCCCTGTCATGAAGGCCACCCGCGGACAGGCCGATGCCGGCCGCGTTCGCGAGATCGTGATGGAGAAGCTGGGCCTGTAAGGTCCGCATTGTTGCAGCGGCGGCCCGTATTCCCGGTGGGGAGTACGGGCCGCCGCTGTCTCGTTTGGGCTTCTTCGTCATCGGCTCCCTGCATGCACTGCATCGAAGCTGGCCGAAGGGCCGGCATCACGGCACTGCCGGGAAGCCGAGTGCTGGTTATCAAGCCGAATGCGGCTTGGCGGCAGCACGCGGATGGATTCGGAGAGGTCGACCCCGGACTCCTGGTTCGCTAGAGTATGCGTAAGCATATGCACAGGCCCGCCCGGGATGGGTCGGGTGCATTGAGCTGACCGAGGCTGAAGGAATCGCAATGATCGAAATCAAACGGGTTGATGCACTGGCCGGATTTCAGCCATCGGACATTGCCGCGGTGCTCGTCGGCGGTTTCGCCGAGGACTTCGCCTACTTTTCCAAGGATCAGGAAACGTTGGCGCGGGCGTTTGCCCACATGATCATCCCGGAACGTTTTTATGTGGCGCTGGTGGACGGGGTTCCCGCCGCCATCGCGAGCCTCACCGAAGCCGATCAGGAGTGCTTCACGCCGGATCGGGGTGAATTCCAGCGCCATCTCGGGACGTGGCACGGGCTGATCAGTTATTTCATCGTCCGCACGCAGTTCCTGGGAGCTTTCAAGGGGGCTCGGCCGGGACTGGCGGAAATCGGATTCGTGACTACCGCACCCCAATACCAAGGCCGTGGGGTGGCCACGGAGTTGATGAAGCACCTGCTGGCCCTGCCGTTCGATGAATTCGTGCTCCGCGATATCAAGGACACCAATGTCGCTGCGTTGTCGCTGTACCGCAAGCTCGGTTTCAGCGAGTCGGATTCGCGACCGGTCAGGTTCGCGAAACGTGCTGGCTTTTCGCGCTACGTTTCTATGAACAGGAAAGCCGCATAGTCATCCCTGTGCCGCTCCGGGTCCCCTGGTATCGAGCAATACGAAGTTGCCACGGTGGTCGGCTGAAGGCAACGCCGTTTTGGATAGACTTGGGCCATGAATCTCTCGTTCACGCCCTTGGGTCCTGAAGACAGCGATGGCATTGTCGCATTTCTGCTCGGCAACAAGTTCCCCTTCCATGTCCGTCGAGACTGGACGCAGACGGAGCTGCGGGCACTGGTTGATGGCGGAAGATATTGGAACAGCGAGAGCCAAGGTTTCTGGATCATGGGCAATGGCGATTGCCTGGGCATGGTTGTTCTTGAAGATCTGGAAGACGACACCCCGATGTTCGACCTCCGCCTTGCAGAGGCTTATCGGGGGCAAGGATTGGGTACGCAGATACTGAAGGAACTGTGCACCAAGGTATTCAATGAGAACCCGGAGACTGTGCGCTTCGAAGGGCAAACCCGGGAAGACAACATTGCGATGCGCAAGGTGTTCCTGAAGTCCGGTTTCCTCAAGGAAGCCCACTACCGGATGGGCTGGCCAGCTGAAGACGGCTTACGGTTGGCTTCGGTCGCCTACGCCATTCTCCGCCAGGACTGGCAGTCAGGAGAAACGACCGCCTTCGACTGGAACGATGTGTAAATCTGAGTTCCCAGGGTTTCAAGAAGCGGGGAGGCCCAGCACGTCCCGGGTGATTTCCAGATGCCACAAGTGCTGGCAGAGCTCCTCGAATACGTGCAGCAGGACGCCCTCGCAGGTGCCCATCCAGTATTCACTCTCGCGGCCCGGAGGGGTGGCAGCCGGAGGCAGGTGCATCCGGGTGTGGGAAAGATCGGCGATGAATGCCGTTCTGGTTGCGTCAGCCAACTTCAACGCGTCCTGCTTCTCCATCTGCGCGTTGAATTCGGCATCCCTGTCGCGGGGAACGGCAACGCCCAGGTTCACTGTTGAAGAACAGCGCCGCATCATTCCGCAACAGTGCACGAGGATCTGAACGGGGGAGTTGCTGGCCTGGGCCGGCAGCGTGAAGTTGACCAACTCATCGGGAATGCCATTGACGGTATCGACAAGCTGGTCGAATTTCTCAAGCAGAAGCCGAACCAGGACTCGCTGGCCAGGCACCGATGAATTCATGTCCTGATTCTAGTTCAGGCTCTCCGGAGTCTCTGTCGAGCTTCAAATTCGGTAGGAGCTGTCGAGCAGCTCCAGGGTATGGAAGAAGATCTTCTTCCATACCCTGGAAATTTGCTGAGCAGCCAATCACTTCATCAGGAAATCAACGCACTTCTGCGCAATCTTGCTAGGAGGCGTGCTTCCCGGCATGAGGAGCCTCCAACGTGCTTTCCGGGACGTGCATGGTTTCCTTGGAGCGGAAGTGCCCAATCAAGGCCAGCACCATGCGGCCCAGTGCCCACGCGCCGAGCGTCCACCACTGCTGGGCGGTGGAGGCCTCGGGGAAGTAGCTGAGTGATCGAATGAGAGAGCTTGAAGCACCTGGAACCATGTGCTGCCCGATCGCACCCCATGGTGCCACCAGGAATTGCCACGGCATGGTTGCCCCCGACAGCGGATTGCTGACGAACATCGTCTCCACGGCACCAAGTCCGCTGCCCGACCGGCCGAGCAGCGGGGTTCAGCCAACGATAAAGGACTGGACTGGACGCTGGATGTTGGCCACCGCGTCCAGAACGATCTCGCCAGCAGCGAGCGTGAATTGCCTTATTCGCATGACCGGATCGAGGCTGTGGCGCTGCTGCCAGACAGTTTCAGCATTGCCTGCCTCCCAGCCTAACTCACCCTGGGCATCTGACCAATTGCATGGACCCCTTCTCTCCGAAAACCTGCGAGGATTAGAATGTTGTCTTTCCACCAGTGTTCTGATTGCATTCGATTCGCGCTTGACTGTGCGCCATTTCGGGCAGCGTGGCTAGCAGTGCAAGGTTGAGGTCTACGAATGAGGGCGATTACGATTGAGAGATGAACCTGCCACCGGCTAAGAAGACAGCCATGCCCGATGCTGAAGTGTCCATTGATCTGGCAATGGTGCGCGAGTTGATTGCGGTACAAGCTCCGCATTGGGCCCATGAAGAAATCAATTACTTGGCTACCGGTTGGGATAACGAAGTCTATCGACTCGGAGATACCTTGCTGATTCGCTTGCCCCGCCGACAGCTGGGGGAGGACATCGGAGTCAAGGAACGGCGCTGGCTTCCACAACTCGCGCAAGACTCCGGGGTGGACATCGACCTGGCGATCTTTGAAGGGCAACCTACTTCCAGCTACCCCTTTACCTTTTCGATCTGCCCGTACGTTCCGGGTATAAGTGCAGCTCGGCTCAATCGAAAGGAACGCGATGAATACGCGCAGGAGTTCTCTGGTTTGCTGAAGGCTCTCCATCAACCCGCAAACTCGAAGGAACCACGAAGCGATTTCCGAGGCTGCGCGTTGTCCCAAGTTGATGAGCGGACTCGGGAGCAAATTTCGACATTGGATCTGCCACTGCAGAGCGCGGCATTGGAACTTTGGCAGGAAGCGCTGGATGCGGATGTGTACGGGGGCAGCCCAGTGTGGCTGCACGGAGACCCGCATCCATCCAACACTGTTGTAGACGGCGAAGAGCCATCCCTGACAGTTTCTCTGATTGACTACGGTGACTTATGCGTCGGCGACCCGGCATCAGATCTAGGCATGTGCTGGATGCATTTCAGTTCCGCGGGCATCGGCCAAGCCTTCGAGGCATACGGCATCGCAGTGGGCAGCCCAACGTGGAGGCGAGCGCGAGGCTGGGGTCTGCGCTACGCCATGATGACCACGAATCTAGGCGCCGACGATCTTCTGGGCATAGTTGGGCGGGAGACCCTGAACTCACTCTTGGGTAGTTCCGTGTAGGCGCACTCCAGATCCATCCGACTTGTCTCAATCCGTCAGCTGAGTTCCAAATGACCTTAGGAATCCTGATCGGTCCTTTTGACGATAGAACGTTTTCAACGTCAATCGTAGGATTCATAATCGGAGGTCTTCGGTAACGCCGCAGGAGTGTTTCCTTAGACTTGATTTATGGAGACCAGCAAGCGCCAAAAGTACGTTGATTACTTGGTGGGTGAACACGGATATGACGCCCGGGTAACACCATGGGGTATCTATATTGAATACCCCAATTTCGACGACAATGGCACGGCCGTCGTGAATTGGCGGGTTACGGAACACGAACTTGCTAGTTTGAACGGCATTCGAATGCCGAGAGGGTTTACCGGTGGCCAACAGTGCGCATTTTCGGAATTGACAGCAGCTCTTCATACATTCACTGGTTCACGCGGGACCATGCACGGGGCAAGTATGAGAATAGAAATAGATAACTGACAACGGCTACAGAGCCAAGCCTCGGCAGACCTGATTTTCCGTCCTGATTCGTACCAAAATTCGGCACGTATCCCCTTGCAGCTGGCGAGCATCGACCGGTGAGATCAGCCAAGCCTTGACCAGTTATCAAGAACGTGATTTTGAGCCGAGTGCTCGATTCCGTTCGCGTGGTTGAGCTGGCGCTCGTGCCGCAGCAACGACTTCGCTCGAGAACCGTGGGGCTGGGTTGAAGTGATGCCCGGGTCTGGGAGGCATGAGCTCAGTTAATTCTGGGTGAGATGTCCTGGCAACTGAGCCATGTCCGTGAACACGGCGGTGGCCCCCGCGGCTAAGAGCTTTTCCCTGGTGCTGCTGATAGGTCCGCCTGGGCAGTAGCCGAAGACCGTAGCTCCGGCCGCGACGCCTGCAGTTACGCCGGTGACAGTGTCCTCGATGACCGCTGCCTGGCTCGGATCGATTCCCAAGCCAGCAGCCGCTGCCAGATAGACATCCGGAGCAGGTTTGCTCTGCGCGCACTCCATTCCGCTGTAAACATGCTCGCCGAAGAATGGTGCCATCTTCGTCAGGGACAACTGCATCTCGACTTTTCCGCGGTCAGCGCCCGTAGCGCATGCAACTCTGCCGTTGTAGCTGGCAGAGATGTGCTTCACCGCATCCACGGCACCAGATATGGCCTGCAAGCCTTCACGTAGGGCAATATCTCGACGCTGCCTGAAGCCAGCGATCCACTGCTCATCAATTCGCACACCCGTATTCACAAAGATGGGTTCCCACTGGTCTTTCAGGGCCTTGCCGATGAAGATGCTGATGCATTCTTCCTGGCTGATGTTCCATCCCAACTCAATGAGCATTTCGCGGAGCACTGCGTTGGTGATGGATTCGGAATCGACCAACACGCCATCGCAATCGAACAGGGCGGCGGAGAATTTTGGACGCGACAAGGACATGGCTGGCTCTTCCTTCAAATGTGCGATTCGCTAGACTGCGGAGAATTCATGAAGAATGCGGGCCAGCGGAGCCAGCTCAGGCTGTTCTTCGGCCTGTTTCAGTACGCGTTCCAACGTGGCATCGTGAATGGGCTTGGCTTTTTGATACAGCTCGTGGCCTGCGGGGGTCAGCTCGGTATAGATTCCACGACGGTCATCGGCGCACAGAACTCGCGAAAGCAGGTTGCGGTCTTCGAGCCGGGTGACCAAGCGCGTGGTTGCACTCGGGCTCAAGGCGGTGGCGCGGGCGAGCTGAGCCATGCGCATATGCCACCCATCCTGCCGATTCAAGGCGTCCAATAATGTGTACTCGACCACAGAAAGGCCTACCTGGGCAGTCAGATCCTTTTCCAGTGCGGCATCGATTAATCCGTGCAATGACGCCAAAGTGCGCCATCCGCGAGCACGGATTTCGACAGCATCATCTGCGATTCCCATGGTTCCTCCAAGAAATACTTGCTTGCGCCGGTTAGTTGCGTGTGCAACGATTGTGTTCATCGCGCAATAACAAGCGTGTGCAACTAATTTATCTAGTCTATCAGGAGTAACGCTATGCCGCTCGGTCTTATTGCGTTGGCCATCGGTGCCTTCGGCATCGGGCTTACCGAATTTGTCATCATGGGCTTGTTGCCGGATGTGGCGGCCGACTTCGGCGTCAGCGAGGCCGCAGCTGGCTGGCTCATTTCCGGATACGCATTGAGCGTGGTGGTCGGCGCGCTCGGCCTGACCGCAGCCACCGTCCGCTGGCCGCGCAAGCCGGTGCTCGTCGGTTTGCTGGTGCTTTTCATCATCGGCAACTCGCTTACCGCGATGGCCGCAACGTACGAAGTGGCCATGATCGGCCGCGTCATCGCCGCCCTGTGCCACGGTGCCTTCTTCGGTATCGGCGCGGTCGTGGCAGCCGAGCTGGTCCCGGCCCACAAGAAGGCTGGCGCCATTGCCATCATGTTCACCGGGCTGACCGCGGCCAACGTACTGGGTGTTCCCTTCGGTACCCTGCTGGGGCAGCATTCCGGCTGGCGCTCGACTTTCTGGGCCATCTCCGGCATTGGCATTATCGCGCTGATCGGCATCCTCGTGCTGGTGCCAGTCATCAAGCACGCGGCCGAAGGCATCTCGCTGCGCAAAGAACTCGGGGCCTTCACTTCGCTGCAGGTCTGGCTGTCCCTAGGTGTCACGGTCCTTGGCTACGGTGGCATGTTCGGCGCCTTCACCTACATCGCCTACACCCTGACCGAGGTCACCGGATTCAACGAGACCAGCGTTCCATGGCTGCTGATGCTCTTCGGCGTGGGTCTGTTCGTCGGCAACTGGATCGGTGGCCGCATGGCTGACAGGAGCGTCGACCGCACTCTGCTCATCTTCATCTCGGCACTGCTGGTGGTCCTTGTCCTCTTCGGATTCTTCGCAAGCAACCAGATCGCCACCGTTATCGCTTTGCTGCTGATGGGCGGCTTCGGGTTCGGAACCGTTCCCGGTCTGCAAAGCCGCATCATGCAGTACGCCGGCAATGCACCGACCCTGGCATCCGGCGCCAATATCGGTGCATTCAATGTCGGCAATGCGCTGGGCGCATGGGCTGGCGGCCTGGGTATTGCGGCAGGCTTGGGCTACACCTCGCCGATCTGGATCGGCGCACTGATCACCCTCGTCGCACTGCTCGTTATTCTCCTGGCCATGGGCTTGGCCAAGAAGTCTTCGGCAGCATCACCCCAGCTGGTTACAGCTGGCTAATCCACAGTTTTGTTCAGTCCCCAACCAATTTCTAGGAGTTAGATATGACTACCGCAATCCCAACCGTCACCCTGAACAATGGCGTTGAAATGCCCCAGGTAGGTTTTGGAGTCTTCCAGGTTCCCAACGAAGAGACCACTGTCGCAGTGAGTTCAGCGCTCAAGGCCGGCTACCGCAGCATCGATACCGCCGCGATCTACGGCAATGAGGAAGGCGTGGGCGCTGCACTGGCCCAGTCCGGTATTGCCCGCGAAGACCTGTTCATCACCTCCAAGATCTGGATCGCAGACATGGGATACGAGCAGACGCTGGACGCCTTTGATGCAAGTCTTGAGCGCTTGGGCCTGGACTACCTGGACCTGTACTTGATTCACTGGCCAGCCCCGGAAAAGAATCTCTACGTTGAGACGTGGAAGGCGCTGGAGAAGCTGTATGCAGAGAAGAAGATCCGCGCCATCGGGGTTTCCAACTTCCAGCCCGAGCACCTGGAGCAGCTGGTCGCCGAAGGAACCATCGTTCCGGCCGTGAACCAGGTGGAACTCCACCCAGCTTTGCAGAACGGCGAAGTCGTTGCAGCTAACGCGCAGCACGGTATCGTCACCGAAGCATGGAGCCCGCTGGCTCAGGGTGCAATGCTCAGCGATGAAACCATCGTGGGCATCGCTCAGGTACATGAGGTGTCCGCGGCTCAGGTCATCCTGCGCTGGCATCTGCAGCAGGGCCGGGTGATCATCCCGAAGTCTGTGACTGAATCACGCATCATCGCCAACTTGGACCTGTTCGGCTTCGAATTGACCAGCGGCGAACTGGCAAGCATTGATGCCCTTGATCGCGATGGACGCACCGGCCCAAACCCGGACACCTTCAACGGCTAACTCGATGACAACAACCACGATGCTGCCTGTGCCCTCAACCGGCCACGGGCAGTATCTCTGGCTTGGATAGGGTGGATCATGGGTATTCACTCGAAAGAGAACGGTAAATATTCGTTGCGTTGACATCAAGAATCTTGCCGATATGTGCATAGTTCTTTACTTCCTCGCGCAGCTGCCGCGTCGTGGCGGTGCGGTCTTCATCCATGACGTGCGGCCGCCCACGGCTTTCTCTGGGCGCGCGTGCGCTAAGCCTCGGTGGGTGTTCTCCCGGATCATAGAAACGCATAGCTGCGCCATAGCCGCCATGTTGCCCGCAGTGGCTTCGCCCATCGGCGTAGATATGTCCACGTCTAGGAATGGCTCGGTAAGACTTTTGATCCGCACACCGCGCACCCCCAGCTCGCGGATAATCTCAATGGCCATTCGCTCTTCGCCCGCTTCACGATCCAAGGCGCGGATGACCAGCGTGTCCCTCGGCTTCAATTGTGCCTTGCGTGCAATCCATTGCGGCTGCACAGCATCCCGGTACGATTCCCCCTGGTCGACATATATCTGATTGGCCCCGGACGCGCGCAGCTCAGCCGTCTTCGACTCCGGGTTTTGCTCGCGAGTACCCAACGACTGCGATATCAAAAACGGTACACAGCCTGGTTGTGCAACGTTCAAGTTTTGAAAGACGTTTGTGAATCGAGTAGGTGGGGGTGTCTCACCCTGTCAGTTTCCGAAGTCCACAGGGCATCTGTCCATCGTCCTCGGCACTGAACCGATCCGCCCGGAAGGGGAATCTTTACCGAGCTTGCATTCGTTGTTCAGCTTTCATGCGCAGATCGGGAAGGCGGCGCTGTAGGTTTGAAACATGACACCGATTCGCAGATCTATTTACGGACTTTCAGTCGGCGCTCTCGCGGCACTATTGACTGGATGCTCAATCGACACACTGATCTGGGGAAGCGATGGAGCGCAGGTGATTCAAACGACCGAGAAGCTCGTGAGCGACTTAGCCTCAGGCGAAACGTCAGACATTGTCTGCATGGATTCGGTTGCGGATTTCGGGGCGCCCAGCGATTGGTCAGGGCTTTCCGCAGGCGAGCCGGAAAAGTTTTCCGCGGGGTATTGGGCCGACCAAGTGGCGCTCGACCCGCAGTGGAGTATCAATCTAGAAGGTCTTCCCGAGGGAGCAATGCCCGGCACACACTACCCGGGAGACGTCTTTTACCGTGATACCGACGATGGGCTATGTGTGGTCGACGTTTCTTGGTCAACGCTCGTCGCCATGGACTGACGAGATAGGCGCATCAGTTGTAGTTCGTTCCGTAGGGGAACCTCTACCGCACATGAATTCTTTGATTCTAAGGTTGGATTTCTTTGCGGTTGATACGTCGGTGGGCCTGTCGCCGTAAACATGCTTGATCACGGTGCGAAACTGATGCCGTGAACATTTATATCAAAACTATGCTTCATCGCGTTGTCGCCTAGGTGTTCGACCAGAATTACGCTGTGGAAGATGCGACCTCCAGTAGTGATCCGTTGCGACCCGCAGTGCGTGTTATCAGTCGTCTTGCCCCGAAACGCACGGCGATCATCCGCGCCTCCTACGTGTGGATAGACGCTTTCGTCCCCGAGCTGAACGTGCAGACCAGCGTCCTTGACGAAGGCGAGGTGGAGTCAGAGAAAGTAGATGAACTTCGACGGCTTTGTCTCGTCATGCATGCCTATCTTCGGGGCGAAGGACGTATCGTACAACGGCGGCGGTTGCTCGGCCGGGGAACGAGTCCGGTACTGAAAATCGAGCTGGATGGACACCAGTGGATTCTTGGTCGGAACCACTGGTCCGTGCGTTAGAGGGGTAGCAGGCTTGGCGTCCCATAGGACGAACCTGCTACGGGACAGCCTTAACCGTCCATCTCGTTGGCCCAATAGTTTTAGGGGGCAGTGAGGAATTCGCGCAGTACCATGAACCATTGCTCAGAAGCATCCAGATGCGCATCGTGCGAAGCGTTGGTGAGATCCACACGGGTCACATTCCTTCCTCGGCGTACGAACTCAGCCTTCTGCGCTTCAGTGAATAAACCTCTGTCTGCATAGACTGCAATTGTGTGCGCGCTGACACTCTCCCATTCGGCCCATCGTGGCACCGTAGCTTCGCAAATTGTTCGTACCATCACATCCGCGTCGAACCTCGGATACAGGCCATCTTCACGCTCTTCAAGATCGGCCACCCACGCCTTTGCCAACGGGCCATCGCCCAGCGACTCCTTTGCGATTGCACGGTTGGGGAATGGAACTTCCCAAGAACGGAAGTAAGCTCCGAGTGCAGCGTGTTCTTCCGCTGACCCACTACCCTCATTGCCTTCCAGAAGTACGAGCTTTTGCACGAGGGCGGGGTGCGCAGCTGCCACGAGCATCGCGGTGTGAGCCCCCATCGACTGGCCCACAAGATCTACCGGCTGCGAAGATTCCGCTTCGATCACGCGGATGACATCATTGACGAACGCAGCTCGTGAGGTGTCAGCTGGCATGCGTGTACTGAACCCGTGACCGCGCTGATCAATCAAGATGACTCTCCGGGGAGAGAGAGCCCGAGCTGTTGGGATGAATTCACGACTACTTCCCGCGAGGCCGTGCAAGATCACCACCGGTGGATTGGTGCCTGCAGACACAGAATACGAAATAGTACTTCCGTCGTCGACAGCAATTGTGTGTCTTGTTTCACTCATTCGGCAATGCTATATCAGTGTGGGAAACGCGTCGGATCATGCGTGGACAATTCAAAGGTCGCGGCGCTACTTTTCAGCGCCCGATAGGGGAAGGTCTATCGAACAATCCGGATCGCTTCGAGCCAAAGGGACTCGTTGTTCCTCACGAACTGGGTCACGGTGTTCCAGTGGTCACCGTGGCCAGTCGTGAACATCGTCCCCCACGGTTCGATTCCCCCGGCATGGGAATTTTTGAGCAGTTCGTACATAGCCGTTGTCCGTTGCCACATCGTGGAGGGCAGCGCTGCCCGGAGCTCTTCGTCGGCGTTGTAGCCGTCAATGAAGGCTGCCAGTGCTTGTGCAGCCATAAGCGGGTCAGCCGATGCGTCGTTTAGTGTGAATGACTGCGCGGCGTATGCGAGATCCCATAGGCGTGTACTTGGTGCGGCCGCATCCCAGTCGATGAATACCCATCGGTCTCCGATGAGGAGATTCCACGGGGCCAGATCGTTGTGGCAGATCAGGTCGGCTCCGGGTGCCGGAATGTGTGTGATCCAGGTTGAGCCGAAGTCCGGCTCGTAGGCCGCACTGGCATCATGGATAGCGCGCACTAGGTGACCTACCCGGGTAAGTTCTGAGAGCGACAATGGTCCAGCGTCCATGGCAAGGCGACCAGGGACAAACTCTGTCACTTGCCGCCCCTGGGAGTCTTGTTCATAGACGGCAGGCACATCAACGCCCGCGTTGCGCACAGCTTTCATGTACGCGAGCACATTCGGAGTGGCTGCCGTCCACGGTTTACGTACCGTGGAGCCAACGCGCACCACGCCATCGGTGGCGTTGCCTCCATCCAGGTGAACCTCTTCCATCCCACAAGACTAGCGCTCACGCCTTGGCGCTCCGCAGAGGGACGCTCCACGGGGACGCCCCTCAAGCCGGTCCTCTATAGGAGCGCCCGTAAGAGGAACCTCCTTAGGGCATTTGAAGAGATGCGCCTAGCCCGGGTGTTTCATGATGGGCCACGTCATTAACGGCCTATAGGCAATAAGAGGTGTCGCGAAACTTGATTCTACCCCGGGTTTCCGGGGCAGAATCAAGTTGCTTTTGGATGTTGTTCCAATAGGCGTGACCCTTAATAGAAAAAACACCCACCTATGTAGTATCTGCCAAAGTCCCCAAAAGAAGAACGGGAAACGCAACGGCAAGCAACGCTGGCGGTGCACCAACTGCAACGCGTCCACCACCCACAACCGGCCAGATGTCACTGCCCGCAACCAACTATCAAGCTTCATCACCTGGCTGATGGGCAAGCTCACCCAAGCAGAACATGCCGGCGGAACCGGAAGAACCTTCCGCCACCAAACCAAGTGGTGCTGGAACGTGCACCCTTATCTGAACCGCACCGGCGAAGTATTCGACGAGATCCAAGTTGACGGGATCTATCTGCGCAAAGGCTGGTGCCTGCTGATCGCCATCGCCCATGGGAAAGTCATCAGCTGGCAATGGTGCGATCACGAGAAAGCAGCTGCATGGACCGCTTTGCTGCAGCATTTGCCTGAACCCCGAGTGATCGTCACCGACGGCGGCTCAGGACTGATGAAAGCGTTGAAAACGCTCTGGCCTGAGGTGAAGGTCCAGCGGTGCCTGGTGCATATCCAACGCAACGTGCGCACCTACCTGACCTTGAATCCGCGGTTGGCCGCGGGTAAGTCCTTGCGCCGGTTGAGCCTGGAACTGACGCGGATCCGCACCCGTGAAGCCGCTGCAGAATGGATGGCCGCGTTTGCCAATTGGCATGCCGAAAACCGCGAGCTGCTCAATGAACGCACCTACGCCGCTCACTGGGCTGGACCGTTGCCGAAGTGGCATCGCAAGTCCCGGCCTTGGTGGTACACGCATGAGCGGCTGCGCAAGGCATACGAATCCATGAACAAGGCAATGAAGCGTGGGCACCTGTTCACGTACCTCGATCCGGACTTGGAAGGATTGGGCATCAGTGCGACGACGAACATGATCGAAGGAGCGATTAATTCCGGGATTCGGGAGATGATCCGCAACCATCGCGGGATGCCGATTGAGCATCGCCGGCGCGCATGCGAGTGGTTCTGCTGGACGCATTCCCAGAAGAGCTCAAGACCCACGTTGCCGACACTGATCAAGGCAACTAAAGCATTCGAGCAACGACAGTTGGAAGCAGCGGTTCAAGCAGCAGAAGAGCCGTTGGGGCCCGAGCTTTACGGGACCGCTGCAGTCGCTGAGGAAGGCTTGTATTCCAGGGCCGGCTGGGCTGGACGAACCTACTAGAACTAGGGGCTAGATCAAGGTTTGGCCCGGGTGACACACCCGGGCCAGACACCAATTATTGCCTATAGCCCTCATTAACTGTCATTAAAGACGAAAGAGTGATCTGAACTGGGAAAATAAAGGTGTCTAAGCCAAAATTCCATGAGTTCAAGGATCACTCTTTCAATGAACAATCATACCGGCCTTTACCCCCAGCTCCCAACCATGACCACCTCCCAGAATCTGGTGTCCCACGCAGGACTGTCCACGCTGACCGGCCTGCTCAACACCCTCGGGTTCCGTCAACTGGCCGAGGACCGGCTCAGCCAGTTCGTCCCCGCCACCGCGACCCACCGGCCAGGGAAGATGATCAGCGACCTGGTGTTGATGCTCGCCTCTGGCGGGGAACACGTGACCGATACCGATCAGCTACGCACCACTCCAGGCGTGTTCGGGCAGGTTGCCTCCGAGGCGACGTTCAGCCGCTTCTTCACCCGCCTCGCCGAGCATCCCGGCGCGTTCGACTACGCCTTCGCGACCATGCAAAGGGAGGTTCGCTCCCGGCTCTGGGCTGCCGCAGGAAAGCGTAGCCCCGCCGTCCGGGCGACCCGCACCCATCCTCTTATTGTGGATATTGATGCGTCGTTGGTGCATGTGCACTCGGATAAGGAAGGTGCCAAGGGCACTTATAAGCGCGGGTACGGCTTCGCTCCGATGATCGCCATGGCCGATTACGGCCAGGGCCACGGCACTGGCGAGGTGCTGGCGGTGAGGATGCGCCCCGGCAATAAGGGAGCCAACAGCGCGGCGGACCATATCAGCATCCTCACCGAGGCGCTGGCTCAGCTGCCCGATGATTTCTATGACCAAAACGGGTGTCTGATCGGTGAGAAGATTCTGGTCCGCACCGATAGTGCTGGTGCGTCCCGCGAGTTTTTGCACCACCTGGATGCCCTGGGTTTGCAGTTCTCCACTTCGTACGCGCTGCCGGTGGTCAATGAGCGGTTCATCGGGTGGATCAATGAGAAGAAGTATTGGGAGCCGGCGCTGACCGCCACCGGCGAGCAGCGTGAGGATGCGTGGGTGATCGACGCGACCAAGATCTTGGGGTTGAGGGATTATCCGCCGGGCACCAGGATCTATTTGCGGGCCGAGCCCCTGCATCCCGGGGCGAAGGCCAGCTTATTCGACACGGACGGGAATCGGGTGACTGCGTTTTTGACCAATGCTCCGCGGTTTGATCCGGCGTTCCTGGACGTGCGGCATCGGGCGCGGGGCCGTTGCGAGAATCGGATCAAGTCGCTGAAGGCTGCCGGGTTGGGCAAGCTGCCGTTCTTCGCGTTCGGTGCGAACCAGGCCTGGGCGAACCTGGCGATGTTCGCCTTGAACCTGGTGATATGGCTGCAACTGGCCGTGCTGCCAGCCGAGCACATAGCTGGGTGCTGGGACTTGAAGAGGTGGCGGTACCGCGTCTGGTCGCTGGCGGGGAAGCTGGTCACCGGCAGCCGCCAGCCGCGGCTCCTGGTCAACCAGGACGCGCCGGAAGCGGGGTTGGTGCTGCTGTTGCAGGAGCGGATCAGCCTGTTGGCTGGTCAGTGGCGGAATGGGCACTTGGCGGCCTGAGCCGCTGGTTCCTGGTTCTTGATTCCTTCAACAGCAATGCTTTTCGGCGGGTGGTGGCCGGCACGTGCGCCAGTGGTTGGCGCTCTTCGTCGTGCCCAGGAATGGGGAAACCCACCAGTGCGTGGCTTAGGCCGTGCGTTGGTGGGTTTCCGGGCCGTCATGAAAAAGTTGGGTTAGATGGGCAACCTGACCTCGTTGGTGAACCAGTCCTGCAATTGCGTGACCCACGAACCCCACAGGCCGGTGGCCATCAGGAGTCCCAGCAGTATTAACATGCCGCCGCCGAAGCGCATGATCGCCAGCTGGTGCCGGCGGAAGAACTTCATGGTGCCCATTCCGCGGCGCAGACCAAGTGCGATGAAAACAAACGGCAGGCCCAAGCCCATGCAGTAGAAGAACGTCAACAAGGCGCCCTTGGCGGGGTTGGGATCAATGCCTGTGCTCATCGCCAGGACTGCCGCCAGCGTGGGCCCAATGCACGGTGCCCAGCCCAGGCCGAAGGTGACACCGAGAACCGGGGCACCCCAGAGTCCTGCGGGCGGTTTGCGGTGGATCTTCGCATCGCGTTGCATGAACGAGAAACCGCCCATGAACACCACTCCCATGAGGATCACCAGCACGCCCAGGAGTTGGGTGACCCAAGAACCTTCGAATCTCATCCAGACGGCGATCTGTGAAAAGACCACGCCCGCCAGGACAAAGACGGCAGTGAAACCGAGGATGAACAGCCCAATGCCCGCGACCATGCGACCACGCTTCTGTTCGGCGAGGTCGGCGCCGGACAGGCCGGTGACGTAACCCAGGTAGCCAGGCACCAAGGGCAGCACGCACGGGGACAGGAAGGAGACCAGTCCCGCAAGGATGGCCACGGGGACCGCGAGGATCAGCGAACCGTCCTGCACAATCTCTGCAAACTGGTTGCCCCCCTGTGCAGGAATTGCGAGGGAAGCAACGAGCGATGAAAGCATCACAGGGCCTCGGTGAGGGCGGTATCGATCAGGGCCTTGAGCGTACTTTTTTCTGCAGCACCCAGAATGCGTGCCGCGACCCTGCCCTGCCTATCCAGCACCAGGGTGGTGGGCACCGCTTGCAACGGAACGTACTGGGTCATGGCCAGCTGGATCGCGCCCTGGGTGTCCTGCACCGAGGGGTAGGTGATGCCGAAGGTGCGCTCGAACGCCTCGGCGGCCTCCTTTTCGTCGCGCACATTGATGCCAATGAACTCGACCTTGCCCTCATATTCGCTGCTGAGTTCCACCAAGTGCGGGGCCTCAATGCGGCACGGTGCACATGCCGCGTACCAGAAGTTCAGCACCGTTGCCTGGCCCACCCAGGTGGCCGAATCAATGGTGGTTCCGTCGTAGGCCACCGCGCTGATCTTGACCGGTGCGGTGCGGGATTCCGGACCGTATTCCTCCACCGAGCCATCGCCGGCTATGTAGTTCTTGTTGTTTCCCTCCCGCGCCTGCTTGGCCAGGGAGTCCTCGCCACCGGAGCATGCGGCCAAGGGCAGTGCGGCGGCGGCCAGGGCAGCGACTCGCAGGAAGGTGCGGCGTCCCGCATGCTTCAAGGGGGACGGAAGGGGATCGGTCATGATTTCTAGCTCCTGGGATGTTCGCAGCGTTGGCCAAGAGGTCCACGCTGGGTATATACATTGCGGACTGCGAGGCGGGTTCCGGTGTTACCGGCACCGTCCCCACCGTGGATTGCTGGGGTTATTTGGTAATCTGTTCCAGTTCGGTTTCGGGGTTCGGGGATTGCGGTGACGAAAGCGTGCCGGCCCTGTTCTTGCCGGAGGTGGACTTGTTAGAGTCCAAAGGCCCCTCCCTCGACGAGGATGAACACCCCGAGGCCGATGAGGACGATCGGGAACAGGACGTGCTCCCAGCGTTCCAGGACCTCGGCAATCGGCCGGCGCGTGGCAATGAACTTGGCCAGCACCACGAGAACTGCAACCAGTGCGAGGAAGGCGATGCAGTATGCCACCACGGCGGTCGGTCCCACGCTGAGGAAAACCGGAACATAGACCCCGATGTTGTCCCCGCCGTTGGCGAAGGTGACAGCCGCGACAGTCAATACCCCCACGTTCTTGCCAGCGACTTTGGCATCATCGTCGTCGTCGGCTGCCCGCCAGGCTCGCCATGCCGCCCACAGGCCGAGGAACAGGGGGATGAGGCCGAAGTAGGGGATCGCCTGGGGAGGGAGGAATACCCCCGCGCCTAGCGCCACGAGGACGGCCGTAGCGAGGATTCCGCCAAAGCCGAGATACTGGCCCGCCAGGATCCGGGCCGTTGTCCCGCGCTGTCCGGCACCGCGGGCGAAGAACAATGAGAGCACGATGATGTCGTCGATGTTGGTGGCCATGAACAGGCCGATGGCCTGCAGGATGGAGGGGATGAGATCCATGGTGTCCTTTCAGGGTGGGGGATCGGTGGCGCCGCCTGGCTCCGGTGGCGCCACCGGTATTTTGTCCGCGCTGCGCCGGATTGCGGCAGGGCGAGTCGGACGGACTATCCGGGATTTTCTTCCGGTTGGCGCCTGAACGCCCCGAGGACCATCAAGGCGGCACCCGCGGTGACAAGGACGTCTGCGAGGTTGAAGGTGGGGAACCATCCGCTGTGCAGGAAGTCCACGACCCCGCGCCCGTCCAGCCGGTCAATGAAGTTCCCCAGTGCGCCGCCGAGCAACAGGGCCGCGCCCGTGCGGGAGAGCCCGGTCATGACCGGTTCGGAGGCCAGCAGGAACCAGGACAGGGCCGCGATAATCAGCCCGGTCGCGGCCGCGACTGTCCAGGGCGGGAGGGATGCGCCGAGGCTGAAGGCCACCCCGGTGTTGTAAAACAGCCTGATGTCCAGCGGCCCCAGGCCCAGGGACTCGCCCACGGTCAGGTTTCTCTCCGCCACCCACTTCGAGACAAGGTCGGTGGCGGCGAGCAACGCCGCCCCGCCCAGCATCACGGTCCGGGACCGGGACCGGAAGTGGCCGGACCGCCCTCCTGTGGTCCGCTCGGCTGCCGCGCTCATGCCGCAGGCTCCAACACGGGGCCGGGCTGCCGGGCGTCAAGCTGGTTTTTCCGTGCTATCCGTCCGGCACGCACGCCGTTGGCGATGACAAGGATCTCGGCCAGCTCGTGGATCAGGACCACGGCAGCCAACCCGAGGATCCCGAACAAGGCAAGCGGGATCAGGAGGGCGATCAACAGCAGGGACAGCCCGACGTTTTGCAGCATGATGCGGCGGGTCCGCCGGGCGTGGTCCAGCACCTGGGGCAGGTGGTTCAGGTCCTCGCCCATCAGTGCGACATCGGCGGTCTCGATGGCGACGTCGGTGCCCATGGCACCCATGGCGATGCCGGTGTCGGCCGTGGCCAGGGCAGGGGCGTCGTTGACGCCGTCACCGACCATAGCGGTGGGCCGGTTCGCCTTGAGCCGGCGGATGATGTCCGCCTTGTCCTCGGGGCGCAGATCGGCGTGGACCTCGGTGATGCCGGCGTCCTTCCCCAGGGCGTTGGCGGTGATGGTGTTGTCGCCGGTGAGCATCACTGTCGTGTAGCCGGACCGGGTAAGCCGGGCGATGACTTCGCGGGCTTCGGGGCGAAGCTCGTCGCGGACCGCCACGGCTCCCACTACCTGGCCGTCCTGTTCAATCAGCACCGCCGTGGCACCGGCCCGTTGCATGCGCTCCACATCAGCGGCCAGTTCACCAGGTTCGATCCACCCCGGGCGGCCCAGGCGCACCCTTTGGCCCTTGAGCAGGCCTTCCAGTCCGGCTCCGGGGACCGTGTCCACGTCGGTGACGTTGGCCCGGTCCGGGGTCGCGGCGAGGATGGCGCGCGCCAGCGGGTGCTCGCTGCGTTCTTCGAGTCCGGCGGCCAGCGCCAGCACCTGCGCCCGGGTCGCCGAGCCGGCCGTGGCGACGTCGATGACGGCCGGTTGGTTGCGGGTGAGCGTGCCGGTCTTGTCCAAGGCGATGGTGCGGATCCTGCCCAGGGTTTCAAGCGCGCCGCCGCCCTTGATCAGCACGCCAATGCGGCTGGCCGCACCGACGGAGGCCACGACGGTGACGGGCACGGAGATCGCCAACGCGCAGGGCGAGGCGGCGACCAGCACCACCAGGGCGCGTTCGAACCAGAGCACCGGTTCCCCCACGATGAACCCGAAGACGATGATCAGGCCCGCGACGATGAGGATACCCGGGACCAGTCTTTTGGCGATGGAGTCGGCCAGGCGCTGGCCGGGGCCCTTGCGGGACTGTTCGGCCTCCACGATGTGCACGATGCGCGCCAGCGAGTTGTTCTCCGCGGTGCTGGTGACCTCGACCTCCAGCGGGCCGGTGCCATTGATGGAACCGGCCCAAACCTCGGTTCCCGGACCGGCTTCGACCGGCACCGATTCGCCGGTCAACGCCGAGGTGTCCAGGGAGGTGCGCCCGGTGACGATCCTGCCATCCGTGGCGAGCCGTTCCCCCGGGCGCACGACCATCCGATCCCCGGGGACGAGTTCTGCCGGGGATACGGTGAGCTGCGCGCCGTGGCGCAGCACCGTTGCCTCGGCCGGGACGAGGTCCAACAGGGCGCGCAGACCCCGCCGGGTCTTGGCGAGGGAATATTCCTCCAGGCCTTCGGAGATGGCATAGAGGAAGGCGAGCATCGCCGCTTCCTCTATCTGTCCCAGCAGCACCGCGCCCACCGCGGCGATCGTCATCAGCGTGCCGACGCCGATCTTGCCCTTGGCCAAGCGTCGCAGCGTGGAGGGAACGAAAGTCCAGGCCGCGACCAGCAGCGCGATGATTTCCAGCGGCAAGGTCAACCACTGCGGGCCCCCGACCAGGGAAATGATCCAGCCTGCCAGCAGCAGCACCCCGGACACGGCGGCGGCTCGCACCTCTCTCACCTGCCAGAAGCCCTCCGCTTCCGCTTCGCCAGTTCCGTCGGTGGGCGTCGTTTCGTCGCTGCAACCACAGGCGTCGCTCATCGGGCATTCTCCTTCGCGATGTCGTTTTCTCTGGCGGCGGTGCCATAGGTTGGGCACAGGCTCACCGCGTTGCCGGTTGCGGCGAGAAGAACTTCGGCCTGGGCCAGCATGTCCATGAGCTCGGGCCGCGTCAGCGAGTAGTGAACACTGCGGCCCTCTGCGCGGCCCTCAACGAGTCCGCAGTCCCGCAGGCAGGCCACGTGCGTGGACACCGTCGATTGGGCCAGCCCCAGCTCATGGGTTAGCTGGCTGACCCTCACCTCGCCATGCGCCATCCGCTTGACGATGGCGAGACGGGCTGGATCGCCCAGGGAATGGAACAGGGCGGCTGCCGGGTCAAGCCCCTTGCAGCCGTCCTCACCTCTATATTCAATCGTCATGTATCGATCATATCGTAAATTACGATATGTGGAGTTTGATGCACGCAGTGGAGGCTCCAGAGCGCGCCCCTGACCTCTATTGCCAGGAGCGTCGGGGATCGAGATAGCGCAGTCGCCGCCAGCCCTGCAAGGCAATTGCCCGGGGGTGCCCCTATGTATAAAGTCAAGCGATTTTCAGTTCCGGAACATCATAGAGTGAGCCATCCCGGATCATCGCAAACAGGACCGTCAGTCGACGGTGCGCCAACGCGATGAGCGCCTGGTTATGGCGTTTACCTTGAGCTCGTTTCCGGTCGTAATATTCCCGGCTGGCTGGATCGAAACGGATGGACGCGAACGCCGAAAGGAAGAGCGCACGTTTCAATCGTTTATTGCCTGAATGACTGACTCGCTCAGACTTGATCGAAGTCCCTGACTGACGCGTGGTCGGTGCCAAACCAGCGTAGGAAGACAACGCTGCGGCGCTGGTGAAGGTCTTGCCGGAGATCTCGGCGATGATGATCGCGGCGGTCCTGACAGCGACCCCGGGCATGGAAGTCAGGACCGGGTAAAGAGGGTGGGCCTCCACCATGGTTTCAAGATGTGCAGCAACATCAGCTCGCTGTGCGTGCAAGGAAATCATTTGTCGTGCTAGGTGAGGGATGACCAAGCCTGCGGCGTCGGTGCCGACCACGATGACGCTCTGTTCATCCAAGGCGTCGATGACGGTTGAAGCCCAGGCGGTGTGCCGGCGAGCTCCGTATTTCTTCAGCTTCGCATCGATCCTGGCTTTGCCGGCATGCCTCAGCGCGGCTGGGGTGGGCCAGGCCGCGAGGACTTCCAGCACCGCGTCGTGTTCCAGCCATGGACCAAGGACACGTTCTAGTGGCGGGTGGATTTGGGTGAAGAGACCGCGGATCCTGTTGCTGGTTTGGGTGATCTGCCGGGCTAAATCAAGATCAAATCCGGTGAGCATGCCCAAAGTGGCTTCATCCTCGTCCGAAACCTGGATGCTGCGCAGCGTGTGCGGCATGGTGCGCGCCGCATCCGCGATAATGAAAGTGTCTTTCTCATCGGTTTTCGCTGTGCCGGGATACATGTCTGCGATACGCCGCATCGAAAGTCCGGGCAGGTAGGCCACAGGAATACCAAGGTGCTGAGCAACCGCGACGGCCAGGGCGCCGATGGTGGCTGGCTGGTCCACGACGACCAGCACGGTGCCTTTGGCACTGAGCTCTTGGTAGACCTTAGTCAGTTTGGCTTCGTCGTTGGGCAGGGTCTTGTTCCAGACTTTGGTGCCGTCCTTGGTGACGGCACAGGCCCAGTGGTCGGTTTTCCCTACGTCGACTCCGAGGAAGATATCGATGTCCGTGGTGATCATGGCTAGTGCTCCTTTGAACTAGTTTCTGTTCAAGGTCGACCAACCCTCGGTAGCGAAGTCTTACATCCACGTTATGACAGGCGTCCAATTTCTTGGCGCCGCGCCCCTAATCAGCAATCACCACGCTGCCCTCCCAACCTCGGTGGCAACACCCCCCGGATCATTGGTTGGACAGGGGCAGGACACCATGCCGAGATTGGTCGGCCGACAGCTCCTATGTTCCTCGGTGTTTAGGAGCTGTCAACAACATAACGGGTGAAGGCATTCGGCATAGTTGGGCCGAATGCTATATGCCCAGTGAAGTGCCTTTCAAGCGACCCCGGAAATGGATCACTATACATTGGATCATGTACCATGGTGTTTGATGAAAAGCGCAACCCCCACGCATACCTCGGCCTTGACGCAGTTGGGGCACGCCTTGTCAGACGGGATCCGCACCCGGATCCTGTTGGCCCTGCGTGACGCCCCCGCGAGGCCCTCTGACCTGGCCACAGAGCTGGGCGTCTCCCGGCAGTCGATGTCGAACCAACTCACCTGCCTGCGCGGATGCGGACTGGTGGCGGTCCAGCCGGAGGGCCGCAACACCTGGTACCGGTTGGCCGACCCACGGCTCGGATCGGCCTTGGGGGATCTGCTGGAACTCGTCCTCACCGTAGACCCGGATTGCTGCACCCCCGAAGGATGCACCTGCCGGTAATGGGACCGCCGATCATCAGGGAACTGCATTCCCCCTTGCCGCGCTGCATGGAAGATCCGCGCCCGGCTGCGACCATCCCACCCCAAACTCCCCACCCGTCCGGCCTGCCCTGTTGCATGCCGACTACAGAACGGAACACCACGTGAGCACCCCCATCCCTCCCAGCACCCGCTCCCCGAAGAAGCCCAAGATCGTGGTCTGGATCCTGCTGGCGACCGCCATTGTCGCGGGCGTCATCGGCTACGTCATTACCCAGGGAAACTCCAAGGCCGCTTCCCCCCAAGCCACCGACGCCGCCCAACAACAGGTCGTGCGGGAGAACAGTCGGGTGCTTTCGCAGGCGCCGGATGAGAAGGCGGTCCTGGTGGAGTTCCTGGACTTCGAGTGCGAGGCCTGCGGTGCGGCCTACCCGTTCGTCGAGGAGCTGCGCGCCGAGTACTCGGAGAACGTCACGTTCGTCCAGCGGTACTTCCCGCTGCCCGGACACCTGAATTCCATGAACGCCGCCGTGGCCGTGGAGTCCGCGGCGCAGCAGGACGCCTACGAGGAGATGTACAAGAAGATGTTCGACACCCAGGCCCAATGGGGCGAATCCGCCGACAACAAGAGCGCCCTGTTCCGCACCTATGCCGAAGACCTGGGACTGGACATGGCCGCCTACGACGCCGCCGTCGCCAACCCCGCCACCGAGGAACGCGTGAAGCTCGACGTCAACGACGGCAAGGCCCTGGGCGTCACCGGAACCCCGACATTCTTCCTCGACGGAAAGATGCTCACGGTGCAGAGCCTGGATGAGTTCAGGGCCGCCGTCGCAGCGACGGCCGCCAACTGATCCGCTGCCTCCATGCCAAGGAAAGACGCCATGAGCACACCGGCCACCGCTGATCCCGTAGCCGGCCCCCGGGACCCGGCGATCCGGGTGCCCCACTTCGCCCGCCCGCGCACGTTCGGCCTCGTGCTGCTGGTCACCGGGGCCGTGGCCTGGGTTGCCTCGGCCATCCTCGTCCTAGAACGCCTGGCCCTGTATGAGAACCCGGGCCACATCACCAGCTGCGACGTGAACCCCTGGGTTTCCTGCGGGCGGGTCATGGGAACCTGGCAGTCGGAACTCTTCGGCTTCCCCAACCCGTTGATCGGCATCGTCGCCTTCGCCCTTATCCTGGCCACCGCCATGATGGTGCTCTCCGGAGCCGCCCCCGGGCGCTGGTACTGGACCGGGCTACAAGCCGGGGTGAGCCTGGGAATGGTGTTCGTCATCTGGCTTTGGAGCCAGGCCCTCTTTGAGATCTACATCCTGTGCTTGTACTGCATGGTGGTGTGGGCGGCGATGATCCCCTTGTTTATCTTGCTCACGGTCCGCAACCTCGTACACGGCGTCATTCCCGCGCCCCGGGCCGTGGTCAGGTTCGCGGCCGAGTGGGCGGGAACGCTCGTGGCCATCGTCTACGTCTTGGTCGCAGGGTCGGTCTTTCTGCGATTCCTTCCCGCTTTCGTCGGCTGACCGGTCACCCAAGCAACAGGGGCCGTCAACCGCATTTTCTACCGACCCATGGAGAGTCAAGAGATGTCCGTCGAATTAAACTCCGTTGTGTCGTGCCCGTCGTGCGGCGTAGCCACTGCCGTTCAGATGCCGACCGACGCATGCCAGTTTTTCTGGGTATGCCCCGGCTGCGGGGAACGTCTGCGCCCAGAGGTGGGGGACTGCTGCGTTTTCTGCTCCTATGGGACGGTTCTCTGCCCACCCAAACAGCAGGAACGGGGGGCTGCGGCAAACGAGGCTTGAAGACGTTACCCGTGAAAACTCTCAGATCAAGTGACAGACTACTTTCGTGGTCCAGAGAAAATTTACAGCTTTTCCGTGGGCAAGACGATTCAGTAGGGGTTGTGAACTTCATCCTCTCGGCATTTATGCTGTTCATTTTCAAGAATCCTGCATTGAGCTGAAACTCAAAGTCGTATCGCTGGGAACCGTCCCGTAAGCCGGTCGTCATACGGGACATACGTGTTCTTGACTGGGCTAATTTTTGAAACTCCGAGTTTTCAAACATTTCAGATTCCCATATACCCCGCCCGAGAAAATGCCCGGTGAAGGTGCCTTATGCGGGACATGGGAAATGAGCGAAAGGCGCCACATCGGTTCTGGGGAAGGAAACTTCTGTTGTTGCTCGATCGTGCGCTGGCGCTCGTGCGCTATTCGTGGGAAATGTTGATTCTTGGACACTCTCTTTTACGGAGACTAGCCCTCTGGTCATTTGGCCTGAAGCCCCGGTCCTGATGAAAACGCCCGCCAGGCTGTTGCCTGTTTCCACTGTTTGGAAGTTGCATTGCCGACGGTCGACTAGCCCAACTTTTTCATGACGGCCCGGAAACCCACCAACGCACGGCCTAAGCCACGCACTGGTGGGTTTCCCCATTCCTGGGCACGACGAAGAGCGCCAACCACTGGCGCACGTGCCGGCCACCACCCGCCGAAAAGCATTGCTGTTGAAGGAATCAAGAACCAGGAACCAGCGGCTCAGGCCGCCAAGTGCCCATTCCGCCACTGACCAGCCAACAGGCTGATCCGCTCCTGCAACAGCAGCACCAACCCCGCTTCCGGCGCGTCCTGGTTGACCAGGAGCCGCGGCTGGCGGCTGCCGGTGACCAGCTTCCCCGCCAGCGACCAGACGCGGTACCGCCACCTCTTCAAGTCCCAGCACCCAGCTATGTGCTCGGCTGGCAGCACGGCCAGTTGCAGCCATATCACCAGGTTCAAGGCGAACATCGCCAGGTTCGCCCAGGCCTGGTTCGCACCGAACGCGAAGAACGGCAGCTTGCCCAACCCGGCAGCCTTCAGCGACTTGATCCGATTCTCGCAACGGCCCCGCGCCCGATGCCGCACGTCCAGGAACGCCGGATCAAACCGCGGAGCATTGGTCAAAAACGCAGTCACCCGATTCCCGTCCGTGTCGAATAAGCTGGCCTTCGCCCCGGGATGCAGGGGCTCGGCCCGCAAATAGATCCTGGTGCCCGGCGGATAATCCCTCAACCCCAAGATCTTGGTCGCGTCGATCACCCACGCATCCTCACGCTGCTCGCCGGTGGCGGTCAGCGCCGGCTCCCAATACTTCTTCTCATTGATCCACCCGATGAACCGCTCATTGACCACCGGCAGCGCGTACGAAGTGGAGAACTGCAAACCCAGGGCATCCAGGTGGTGCAAAAACTCGCGGGACGCACCAGCACTATCGGTGCGGACCAGAATCTTCTCACCGATCAGACACCCGTTTTGGTCATAGAAATCATCGGGCAGCTGAGCCAGCGCCTCGGTGAGGATGCTGATATGGTCCGCCGCGCTGTTGGCTCCCTTATTGCCGGGGCGCATCCTCACCGCCAGCACCTCGCCAGTGCCGTGGCCCTGGCCGTAATCGGCCATGGCGATCATCGGAGCGAAGCCGTACCCGCGCTTATAAGTGCCCTTGGCACCTTCCTTATCCGAGTGCACATGCACCAACGACGCATCAATATCCACAATAAGAGGATGGGTGCGGGTCGCCCGGACGGCGGGGCTACGCTTTCCTGCGGCAGCCCAGAGCCGGGAGCGAACCTCCCTTTGCATGGTCGCGAAGGCGTAGTCGAACGCGCCGGGATGCTCGGCGAGGCGGGTGAAGAAGCGGCTGAACGTCGCCTCGGAGGCAACCTGCCCGAACACGCCTGGAGTGGTGCGTAGCTGATCGGTATCGGTCACGTGTTCCCCGCCAGAGGCGAGCATCAACACCAGGTCGCTGATCATCTTCCCTGGCCGGTGGGTCGCGGTGGCGGGGACGAACTGGCTGAGCCGGTCCTCGGCCAGTTGACGGAACCCGAGGGTGTTGAGCAGGCCGGTCAGCGTGGACAGTCCTGCGTGGGACACCAGATTCTGGGAGGTGGTCATGGTTGGGAGCTGGGGGTAAAGGCCGGTATGATTGTTCATTGAAAGAGTGATCCTTGAACTCATGGAATTTTGGCTTAGACACCTTTATTTTCCCAGTTCAGATCACTCTTTCGTCTTTAATGACAGTTAATGACGTGGCCCATCATGAAACACCCGGGCTAGCCGGTATATGCCAACAGCCGAGGCTATGAACGAAATAGATTAAAGAGGGTTCCGATTGTTCGGCAATTCACTGCCAGAGTAGCCAGCCACTTGCCTTCGCAGGGCTTGGAAAGTGAAACGAAGCAGCGAACTGGCCGGCTTGCAGAACCTGAATTCCAAGGGAGGCCGTCGGTACGGAGCCGGAGACCGTCAGCCGCACGGTCTAGAACAAAATTGATGCAAGGCCTGCTGAGCGAGAGCTTTGCTGTTCAAGGTGCAGCAGTCGGAGAGAGCGCGTGTTGCGCGATCAAGCGAGCTTGGTAGCCGCGAATTGGGAACAGTTGGAACCGTGTTGCCCGAGGTGCTGAATCAGTTGATGACCAAGCGTTTCACGGTGCTCCTGATCGCTTCGATGACATCAATGATGGTAATTCGATGCAAGTGTTCGGCTCTCAATAAAAGGTCGATTTGTCTCCCTGAATTCAATCCCTTGATTGGTCGTAAAGTCACCGTTTCATCCAAAGTCTTTCGTGCAGTGAAGCGCGGGAGGATTCCTAGGCAACCACTGGCTTCAACCAAGGCGCCGGCGGTGGCGTAATCGTTGACCCGGTGCTCGATCCGCGGGGCTTTACCGGCTAGTGCGGCGATGGTTTCCAGAACGTCGGCCGGTGAGAATCCTGAGCGGGAAACGACCCAGGGCTCGTCAATCACCTGCTCGGGGGAGAGCTCCTCGAATTTGGCCAGTAGATGATCTCGGTGGATCGCCACGTCCAGCGGTTCGAAAGCCAGAGGTATAACACTGATTCGGTCTTCGGGCCATGGGGCCGTGTGCGGCATCCGGTGCGCCAGCACCAAATCGTACGTCGAGGTCAGCGCCGGAAAATCCTGCTGCGAGACATCTTCGTCGGAAAAGCGCAGCGGGGGCAATTGGCCTTCCGGGTAGGTTAGCAACGGGGCGAAAATGGTCTGCCCAATGGAATGGAATCCCGCGATGCGAATGGGTGTGTCCCGCTCTTGATTCTGGGTGCGGATCCTCGCCGACACCTCGGCCAGGGTCGAAGCGACTGACGCCGCGGCCGAGGCCAACAGTTTTCCCTCGGTGGTCAGGACCAGCCTGCGTCCGTCCTTCTGTGTCAGTGGCACAGGGAAATTGCGTTGCAGTTGCGCCAAATGCTGCGAGACCGCCGAGGGCGAGACAAAAAGGGCCTTCGCCACGGCGTTGACGCTGCCCAAATCCGCGAGTTCACGCAGAATCCTCAACTGATGTAATTCCATGAAGTAAATACTAAATCGTTGGATCAGTAAATCAGTGATCTTCTAAGGTGTTGTCCCGTGCTGTCGGGTGCGACACTTGAAGCAACCCCAAGTCTGCCGTGCGCGCATCCAAGTGCCCGATCCTAAGGAACCAGCATGAAAGCACTGTACAAGTCCGGTCCACATGCAGGACTCGAACTCGTAGATCGTCCAGAACCGGAGACTAGTGCCCACGAGGTCAAGATCCGTGTCATGACCGCGGGTATCTGCGGCACCGATCTGCATATCGAAGCCTTCGACGACGCCGCCAAGGCCATGATCAACACCCCGCTGGTTCCGGGCCATGAGTTCTACGGCGAAGTCGTGGAAATCGGCGATTTCGTGCACGGGGTCAAGGTTGGCGACCGTGTTTCCGGTGAAGGCCACGTCGTGTGCGGCCTGTGCCGCAACTGCCGCGCCGGACGCAAGCAGATGTGCATCAATGTCGACTCGGTCGGCGTGCAGCGCGACGGCGCCTTCGCAGAATTCGTCGTCATTCCCGAAAGCAATGTCTACATCCACCGCGATGAGCGTATCACCCCGCTGCTCGGCGCGATCTTCGATCCGTTCGGCAATGCCGTGCACACCGCACTGCAGTTCCCCATGGTTGGCGAAGACGTGCTGATTACCGGTGCTGGCCCTATCGGCCTGATGGCCGCGGCAGTGGCCCGCCACGTAGGTGCACGCAACATCGCCATCACCGATGTTTCCGAGCAGCGCTTGGAACTGGCAAAGACCATGGGCATCGACCTGGCCGTGAATGTAGCGGACACGCGTATCAAGGAAGCCCAGCAGAAGCTGGGCATGGTTGAAGGCTTCGACTACGGCATGGAAATGTCCGGCCACAAGACTGCCCTGCCGGAAATGATCGAGAACATGAACCATGGCGGCAAGATCTGCATGCTGGGCCTGCCAAGCGCCTCAATTGACATCAATTGGGGCAAGGTCGTCACCCACATGCTCACCCTGAAGGGCATCTATGGCCGCGAAATGTTCGAGACTTGGTACGCCATGAGCGCCATGCTGACCTCTTCAGAGGTCATGCGCGAACGCATTTCCTCGGTGGTCACCGACTTCCTTCCAGCTACCGAGTGGCAGCAGGGCTTTGAAACGGCCCGCAGCGGCCACGGCGGCAAGGTCGTGCTCGACTGGACCGTTTTCCCAGGCTAAGAATTTCCCGGATCAACAAGGAGTATTTGCAATGTACACGGATCTTAAAGACCAGCTTGCCGCCGAACTGGACGAGCTGAAGTCCTCCGGCCTGTTCAAGGCAGAACGCCACATCGACTCGGCCCAGTCCGCGTCCATCCTGGCCGGCTCGCTGGGTGACGATGCGCGCAAGGTCCTGAATTTCTGCGCCAACAATTACCTTGGCCTAGCTGACAACCAGCAGATCATCGATGCGGCCAAGAATGCCATGGATGAGCGCGGCTTCGGCATGGCCTCGGTCCGCTTCATCTGCGGCACCCAAGACCTGCACCTGGAATTGGAATCCAAGCTCTCCAAGTTCCTGGGCACCGAGGACACCATCTTGTTCTCCAGCTGCTTCGATGCCAACGGCGGCGTCTTCGAATCGCTGTTCGGCAAGGAAGACGCCATCATCTCCGATGCGCTGAACCACGCCTCGATCATCGACGGCATCCGCCTGTCCAAGGCCGCGCGCTTCCGCTACGCCAACCAGGACATGGTTGACCTGGAAACCCAGCTGCAGGCCGCCGCGCAGCTCAACGACGGGGCCGGTGCACGCCGCACCATCATTGTCACCGACGGCGTCTTCTCCATGGACGGCTACCTGGCACCGCTGGAAGCCATCTGCGATTTGGCCGACAAGTACAACGCGCTGGTCATGGTCGATGATTCCCATGCGGTAGGCTTCATGGGCGCCACCGGCGCCGGCACCCCCGAGCATGCAGGGGTCTCGGACCGCGTGGACATCTACACCGGCACCTTCGGCAAGGCCCTGGGTGGCGCCTCGGGCGGCTATGTTTCCGGCCGCGGCGAAATCGTCGCGATGCTGCGCCAGAAGGCCCGCCCGTACCTGTTCTCCAACTCGCTGGCCCCGTCGATTGTCGCCGCAACCCTCAAGGCGCTGGACCTCGTGGTGGATTCCGGGGACCTGCGGGAGAAGCTCTTCGAGAACGCCGCGCATTTCCGCCGCCGCATGACCGAAGAGGGCTTCGAGCTGCTCGACGGCGAGCACGCCATCATCCCTGTGATGTTCGGCGACGCGGTCAAGGCCGCAGAGGTGGCAGGCAAGATGCTGGAACAGGGCGTCTTCGTGACCGCCTTCAGCTTCCCGGTGGTGCCCAAGGGCGCCGCGCGCATCCGCGTGCAGCTCTCCGCCGCGCATTCGGCCGAGGACATCGAGGCTTGCGTGCAGGCCTTCGTTGCCAGCCGCTGACCAGCTCGGTTGGCCCGGCGGCGTGCTTCAATAGGGATGACGAATTGGCATAACCAAAGGCGGAGGACTCATGGCTACCAGGGATGATGTGGCGCGCTTGGCCGGTGTATCTCCCAGTACCGTGTCCTACGTGATCAGCGGCCGGCGCAGCATTTCCGAGGCGACCAAGGCCAGAGTCGTGGCGGCCATGCGGGAGCTGAACTACACCCCGGATGCCTTTGCCCAGGGCCTGGCCGGATCCCGCCGGGGGATCCTTGCCCTGCACTTTCCCACCAGCGTGGACGGCTATTCCTCCACCGAGTTCGAATACGTCACCGCCGCAATGGAGCGTGCCCGCGCGCTGGGCTACCACATGCTCTTATGGTCCAATCCGATGACCGATGTCATGGGATTGGAAAGCTTGGTCGGGCAGAAGCTGGTGGCCGGGGTGCTGCTGATGGAAGTATCGATCAATGACCCGCGCTTCGATGTCCTGCGGCGCGCGGGCATACCTTTCGCTTCCATTGGCCGTCCCGATGACAATGCCGACCTGTCCTATGTCGATAATGATTTCGCCGAGGCCGGGCGCATCGCGGTGGACTACCTGGCGAATCTCGGCCACCAATCCATCATGTATATCAACGTCTCCGTGGAAGACCAGGAGGCCGGTAACGGTCCGGCCATCCGCACGACCCGCGCCATCTCTGAAGCCGTGCGCCTCCGCGGCATGTCGATGCAGGAAGTCCCGGTGGAAAACAACGCGCGCGGCGGACGGACGGCGTTGGATGCCTACCGGGACCTGCACCCGCGCCCCACGGCGGTGCTGGCGCTCAAGGAATTCGCCACTGCCGGTTTCGTCAACGCCGCTGGCATGGCGTCGTTGCGCATCCCAGAAGACCTCTCGGTAATTGCATTGGGTGTCGGCGATCGCTCGGCCGAAATGGTAGCCCCGGCACTGACCACGGTCGCCCCACCGGGCGAGGCGGTCTCCCATGCGGCGGTGGACGCACTGGTGCAGAAAATCGAAGGCCGTTCCCAGGGTGCCATGCAGCAGCTTATCGCGCCGCTGATGACGGTCCGCGACAGCACCGGCCCGGCTCCGCGCTGAGCATCCCACGACAATCTCTGGACGATCTTCTTTCATAAATGTTGACGCGCGTCGATGATCTGCGTCACTATGGAGGGGATCACTCGTGCCAAGCTGGAACTTCCCGCAGGGTACAACTCAAAAGTGGAAGGCATCATGAAGAAAACAAAACGTGGGTTGAAGCTCGTTCCCGCTCTTTCCGTGGCCTCAATCGGTTTGCTGCTGGCCGGTTGCTCCGGGGGAGCAGATCCCAATGATCCCAATGCCCAAGGCGGGGAGACCCAGGTTGCCGAATCCGACGGCGTGGTGGATGTCTACGGACCAATCACTGGCACCGAAGCTGAGCTGCTCGAGAAGTCCTGGGCCGACTGGTCTGAAGAGAACGGCATCAAGATCCGCTACACCGGCGACAAGAACTTCGAATCCCAGTTGGGCATCAAGGTCCAGGGCGGAGATACGCCTGACCTAGCAGTCTTCCCTCAGCCAGGTTTGCTGGAAGCTACCGTAGCTTCGGGCAAGGTGCAGAAACTTCCTGAAGGCGCCCAAGCTGAAGTGGGGAAGAACTGGTCTGAGGACTGGCAGAACTACGGCAAGGTGGACGGCGTCCAGTATGGTGCTCCGCTGATGGCCAGCGTCAAGGGCTACATCTGGTATTCGCCCAAGCAGTTCGAGGAATGGGGCGTCAGCGTTCCCAAGACTTGGGACGAAATGACCGCGCTGGGAACCGAAATTACCAAGAAGACCGATGAGCCTGCCTGGTGTGCAGGATTTGCCTCGGGCGAAGCATCGGGTTGGCCAGGCACTGACTGGATTGAGGACGCTGTCCTGCGCCAGTCGGGCACCGAAGCCTATGACAAATGGGTGTCCGGAGAACTGGAATTCACCTCGCCAGAAATCACCAGCGCATTTGATTCAGTTGGCGAGATCTTGCTGGATCCAAAGCAGGTCAACGCAGGCTATGGAGATGTAAAGTCCATTAATGCCACCGCGTTTGGTGACATCGGCACCGCAGTTGCCAAGGGCACTTGCCCGCTGACCCACCAGGCTTCATTCCTCGAAGGCTTCATCCTTGATGCCGAGAACGCAGACGGTGAAACACCTACGGTAGCTCCTGACGGAGATGTCTGGGCATTCATCGCACCACAATTCAACGAGGGTGATCCAACTTCGGTTGTCGGCGGTGGCGAATTCGTCGCGGCCTTCTCGAACGACGAAGACACTGCGAAGGTGCAGGAATACCTGGCCAGTGCAGACTGGGCCAATAGCCGAGTTAAGCTCGGTGGCGTGATCTCGGCAAACTCCGGCCTTGATCCAGAAAATGCCAGCAGTGATCTGCTGCGCTCTGCGGTGGAACTGCTGCAGGATCCAAGCACCACTTTCCGTTTCGACGGATCTGACCTGATGCCAAAGAGCGTCGGTGCCGATTCCTTCTGGAAGGGAATTGTGGACTGGATCGATGGGAAGCCCACCAAGGAAGTTCTAGAGAACATCCAAGCCGGTTACGACTCTTAGTCACCAGTGAATAAGTGGGGGAGGCCGGTTCAACCGGCCTTCTCCAGCTTTAAAGGAGATATGACTCGTGTCTGATTTTTTCCAGTGGCTTGCCGGCTTGTCACCGCTTCTTCAAATACCGGTAATTTTGCTTTCCTTTGCCGTGGTGATCGGCCTGGTACTTGCGTTCGTTGAGGTTTCTACGAACCGTGGACGTGGCTTCGCAATTCTTCGTTTGCTCGCCTCCGTGCTCGTTCCTGTAGTAATACTCTTATTGCTCGGGCTATATGCCTCGGTCATGTGGGTCGCCGCAGTGGCTGCCGTTCTCGGTCTTGCCGTGTATTTCTATGACCGCCGCTCACGGTCGGGGGCCGGCACTTTTCTTCAGCTAACAGGATTCCTGGCCCCGGCCATGATCTTGCTGGCAATAGGGCTGATTTACCCAACCATCCGAACAACAATTAGTGCTTTCATGACCAACGACGGCTCCGGATTTGCCGGGCTGGCGAACTTCGCCTGGGTCTTTACCAGCCCCGATGGCTTGACCGCCCTGCTCAATACGCTGGTCTGGGTCTTGGTAGCCCCGGTGGTTTCAACGATTATCGGCTTGGCCTACGCCGCCTTCATCGACAAGAGCCGTGGTGAGAAGTTCTTCAAGCTGCTCGTTTTCATGCCAATGGCAATTTCATTTGTTGGCGCGTCGATCATCTTCAAATTCTTCTATGATGCGCGGCAAGGCGAACAAATTGGCGTATTGAACGCAATCATCACCGCCTTCGGGGCGAAACCGGTGGACTGGCTAGGACTGGAACCATGGAACACCCTGTTCCTGGTCATCATCCTGATCTGGACCCAAGCTGGCTTCGCCATGGTGATTCTGTCCGCGGCAATTAAAGCGGTCCCTGCTGAACAGCTTGAAGCAGCTGCCTTGGACGGTACCACCCCGTGGCAGAGCTTCATGAATGTCACGCTGCCGGGAATCCGCTCATCGGTCATCGTTGTGCTGACCACCATTTCCATTGCTTCGCTGAAGGTCTATGACATCGTGTCCTCCATGACCGGTGGACGCTCCGAGACCACGGTTCTGGCCTACGAAATGGTCCGGCAGTTCCAGCTGGGCAGCCGCACCGGTTACAGCTCCGCATTGGCAGTAGTCCTGTTTGTCCTGGTGCTTCCGATCATCATCTACAACGTTCGCCAGCAAAAGAAACAAGGAGGCACTCGATGAGTACGGTCAGTGATTCCTCGCGCCGCTTGCTTAAAGCCACCGAAAAAACCGGCGGGAAACTGCGCAAGGCCAGTTCGTCTCGAATTGCCACGGCCGCTGCGTTCCTTATCGCCGCGATCTGGACCATCCCGACATTTGGGCTTTTTGTCTCCTCATTCCGTGAAGCCAACGACATCAAAACCACTGGTTGGTGGACGGCCCTGTCCAACCCGTCATTTACGCTGGAGAACTACGCGCAAGCGTTCGTCTCGGGCGACAGCTTGCCGCTGTCCAAGGCGTTCTTGAACTCCTTGGTCATTACGATCCCGGCTGCCATCATCCCGATCATCATTGCCAGCTTGGCGGCCTACGCTTTTGCCTGGATCAATTTCAAAGGGCGCAACACTCTATTCATCTTGGTCTTTGCATTGCAGATTGTCCCGATCCAGATGGCGCTGGTTCCACTGCTGCAGATGTTTTCCGATGGCGTGAAAATCGGTGGGTTGTATATCCTTCCCGGGCTAGGCGTTAATGGGCTCGACGGCGCCTATGCCAAGGTTTGGATTGCCCATACGATTTTCGCCTTGCCTCTGGCGATCTTCATGCTGCATAACTTCATTTCGGAAATCCCGGAAGAAGTCATTGAAGCTGCACGAGTAGACGGTGCCGGGCACGGAACTATATTCACTCGTATCGTCCTTCCGCTGGCGACTCCTGCCATCGCGTCGTTTGGAATTTTCCAATTCCTCTGGGTATGGAATGACTTGCTGGTGGCCACGGTCTTCACCTCCGGTGGGGAACTTCCGATTACCAAGGCGCTTCAAGACCTCTCAGGTTCTTATGGCCAATCGTGGGAGCTGCTTACCGCAGGCGCGTTCATCTCGATGATCATTCCGCTGGCGGTGTTCTTCGCGCTGCAGCGGTTCTTCGTGCGCGGCTTGCTAGCAGGCGCCACCAAGGGATAAACCTGCCCTGAAACAAGGCACAAGGGTGCCCGTCTGAAATTTCAGACGGGCACCCTTGTGTTCTGCCCCGCAGGCGGCAAGCCATAGGTAGGCTCGTGCCTGAAGGATTGGAATTACCACGAAGGCGGAGCGCTCATGGCAACCTTGTTGCTTACCAATATCGGACAGCTGACGACGGTTGACGCGAAAGGCAGCGTGCTGGAAGACGCCGCGGTGCTAATCGAAGATGGGATTGTTGCATGGGTCGGCCACATGGCGCTGGCGCCAGCAACGGCGCACGAGATCGATTTGGGCGGTCGTGCGGTGCTGCCCGGCTGGGTTGATTCCCATAGCCATCTGATTTTCGGCGGCGACCGCGCCGAAGAATTCGTGGCCCGCATGGCAGGCCAGACCTACGCCGCCGGAGGCATCGCGGTCACCACCTCGGCCACCGGGCAACTCTCCGACACAGAGCTGGCCGGCGTTGTGGGCGAACGCCGCCGTGAAGCCATGGCCATGGGCACCACCTGGATGGAAACCAAGACCGGCTATGGGTTGACATTGGAAGAAGAGACCCGGCATTCCGTGCTCGGCAAGCCGCTGGTGGATTCACTGACCTTCCTTGGCGCCCACCTGGTTCCGGCAGGTTGGGCTGCCGAGGCCTATACGGATTTGGTCACCGGACCGATGCTTGATGCGGTGGCAGGCAACGTCGACTTCGTCGACGTCTTCTGCGAACGCGGCGCATTCACCGAGGATCAATCGCGCCGGGTTCTGGAAGCCGCGCAGCGCAAAGGGCTGGCGACCAAGGTCCATGGAAACCAGTTGGGCCCCGGCCCAGGAGTGAAGCTGGCCGTAGAATTCGGCAGCCATTCGGTAGACCACGTGAATTACCTGGATGAAGGGGACTTCAAGGCGCTCGCCGACAGCTGGGCCGGTTGGGATGCCTCGGCGCGTTCGGGCAAGCCGGGCACGGTAGCTACCTGCTTGCCCGCCTGCGACCTGTCCACCCGGCAGCCGCTTGCACCGGGCCGCGAACTGCTTGATGCAGGCGTGCGAATCGCGCTGGCGAGCAACTGCAATCCGGGGACCAGCTACACGAGCAACATGAACTTCTGCGTGGCTACGGCGGTGCTCCAGATGAACCTGTCCCTGGCCGAAGCCATCGAGGCGGCAACCTACGGAGGTGCGCTCGCGCTCGGGGTTGCCGATCAGGTGGGATCCATCGAGATCGGCAAGCGCGCAGACCTGCATGTGCTTGACGCGCCGGTTGCTGCGCACCTGGCGTACCGCCCCGGAATGAACCTGACCCATAGCGTGTATCGGGCGGGTGAACTAGTTGATCGACTTACGTGATTCCTTGGAACTGTTCTTCCAAAGGAGACATGATCCGGCCATCCGGTGAGATAGAGCGATCATCTCGATTTTTAATGTAGTTGGCTACGAAGTACCGTTCGATTTCAGGAAACGATTTCCGGAGTTGCAGAGCTTGTGCCCAATCCGGTAGCGGCGAGAGTTTCGAAGGGAAATACGAGGTTAGGAAGGCAAGACGAATATTCCGTCAGGCATCCCGAACCCGGACCGTTGCGCAGTCCGCGCATACACACTCACGGACCACAGAGAGTCTGAACCATAGGAGCCTAAATGCCAGTCCGCAAATCGGTGTACGAGCTTCAGCGAGGTTCCTTTGAGAATATCGGTCTGGTCCGTGGGGCCGCCATGGGCGTTGCTGGTAGTCCCAACGATGAGTACTCCATTTGAACGGATCACCCGATCGGCAAAATCGAATACGCTTCGCAGTTCGCCACGTGAAATGAAGGCAGGCACATTTCCGGTCATCAATATGGCGTCGTACTGTTCCGGCAGCGAATGCTCGTTGAGTGTACCCGAGCTCAGCTGGTCGGCTGATAACTGTCTGAACCAGCTACCATCGAATAGGTCTTTTGCTACATCCAGAACTTGGGGCGTTGGATCTACGCCATAGGCATCATGTCCGCAGCGACGCAACGCATTGACGGTATTGCCAATCCCGCAACCGATATCGAGAATTCGTGAATTACGAGGACAGAGCATGTCCGCGAAACGGGCAACTACGTCCAGATCAATCCCGTCCATTGTTTGAGCACGCATTTTCGCCGCGTATGAATCGTAGTTGGGGCCCATATCCACAGTTTTGCATGGATACAGGATCTGAACGACTTGTTTGCGCTAGTAGGCTGAAAAGATAGCTCTGAATTAGGCATTCATGATAGACAAGACCTATGGCTACTACTGCTTTCAAGGGAACCCCTGTACAGACTATTGGTGATCTGCCAGCCGTTGGCTCGCAGGCTCCAGCTTTCACTCTCACCGACACCGGCCTTGCAGATGTCACCAGCGAATCGCTGGCTGGCCGTCGCGTTGTCCTGAACATTTTCCCGTCGGTTGATACCGGCGTTTGCGCTGCCAGCGTGCGTCGCTTCAACGAACTGGCTGCCGGCCTGGAGAACACCACCGTCGTGTGTGTTTCTGCTGACCTGCCATTCGCACTGGGCCGCTTCTGCGGTGCCGAAGGCATCGAGAATGTTACAGCTGGTTCGGTCTTCCGTTCCGACTTCGGTTCGGACTACGGAGTCACCCAGGTCGACGGACCACTGGCTGGCCTGCTGGCCCGTTCGGTTGTTGTGCTGGATGAGGACGGGAAGGTTGTTTACAACCAGATCGTCCCGGAGATCACCACCGAGCCTGACTACGATGCAGCTATCGCAGCCCTGAGCTAAGCAAGCAATGCACCCGATACGGTGCATGAGAGCCCGCCTGACAACATTCAGGCGGGCTTTCTTTACGCTCCAGATGGCTTGCTCATCGGCGGGTCAGGCCAAATTGCTTCCTATCCATTGATTGATTGCGCTGCAGTGAGGATGCGCGGACCAATCTTGCGCATGAGCTTGCCCATCTTCGGGTTGTCCGAGCGCGAGAGCGTATCCGATAACCGTTCAAGGCTCATGAGACCCAACCAGATTTTGGCCCGGTGCGCTTCCTCAGAGTTGGGAGCAATCAAATCCACCATTTCCAAACCATGCCACAGGCTCAGGTACGCGGTGTTCAAGGCAGGGTCCCACGCTGCTGCGAGGTCCCAATCCAAGATGCCAATCAGCTTCTCGTCAATCCAGTGCATGTTGTGGCCAGCCAAATCACCATGCACCAGTCCCGCTGGAACCTGCGCCAGAATATCGAGCTGATCCCAAAGTGCGGTTGCAGGAGCTCGAAGTTCCTCGGGCAGCGCATCGAAGCATTGCTGCTGCCGAGCTTGGGTCCATTCGCCACGGAACGAAAACGGTTTGGCCAGATGAGCGCCGATCTGTTCCAGCGGTACCTCGGCCAATTCCTTCACCAGCTGGCCCAGCACCTTTGGATCCCCGTAATGAGGCTCATGCGCGCTTCCGGGGATGAAGGACATGGCAACTGAGCTGAGCCCGTCGACATGCAGGATCTCGGAGACCGCCACCGGGATCTGATAGTTGAGCTGGCTTTCCAACAACGACAGCAGCTCGACGGTTCGCGGCATCTGTTCGGTCGCCGCTGGCGTGCGCGCCATGCGAATCACCGCCTGCGGATTGCCAATGACCACCTTGTGGAATTGTCCGCCTTCATTCACGGCCGCATCTTCCCACGAAAGATCGGGGCAGAGCTGGCGGGCGATTTGCAGTTCTCCACTGGTGGCAGGACGACTCATTCGTACCCTTCTCGTTCAGCTCGCTGGTGGTCTCACCTTCAGGCTATCGCAGGTTTGCCACGTGGCTACTCAGTACGCGCACAGCCAGATCGGCCTATGATCGAGAACGTGAACGCTGAACAAATTGAGCCGACGGCAACCCGCAGAACCCTCAGGTTCGAGATCATTTTGGTTCTCGCCCTGTCCTTGGGGCAGAGCGCGGTCTACTCGCTGCTGAGCTTTGCGGATAAAGTCACCAGGGCACCGTTGCGTGATCAGACGACATCGCTGAACAACCCGCTGAGCACACGCGAGTTCTTTGATTTCACCTACCAGCTTCTGGACATTGTCTTCGCGCTGGTGCCCGTGGTGCTGGCACTCTATCTGATGAAGCGCACGACCGGCCGAACCATCCGTGACATCGGCTTCGACATGCGACGTCCGGGCAAGGACACGATGCTCGGGGCGGGGCTGTTCCTGGCCATGGGCATCGGGACGCTGGGCGTCTATGCTGCCGGACGGGCACTGGGCGTCACCACAGCACTGTCAGCAGCCAATCTCGGTGATTATTGGTGGAGCGTCCCCGTGCTGCTGCTGTCGGCTGTACGCCATGCAGTGCTCGAAGAAGTGCTGATGCTCGGCTTCCTGTTCACCTATGCCAAGAAGCTGAAGCTGGGACTGTGGAGCACCATTATCGGTTCTGCAGTGCTCCGCGGCAGTTACCACCTCTACCAGGGCGTGGGGCCGATGATCGGCAATATGCTCATGGGCATCGTCTTCGGCTGGGTGTACCAGAAGTACGGCCGGGTGATGCCGCTGGTCATCGCCCACTTCCTGCTCGATGCTATCGGCTTCGTCGGCTACGCGCTGATTGGGCCTGCCATCGGAATCGGCCAGTAGTGCCCGAAGGCCTGCGCCAGCGACTGAAACGCCATTAACGAAAAAGGTAGGTGGGGACGCCATTGTCCCCGCCTACCTGCGTTCGTTTCCGAGTTTCCTACAGCACCACGGTGCCGGACTCGGTTTCAAAGGTTACCGACATGATGCCCGGAGTGCCATTCGGAGCTTCATATTGCATGGTGACAGCTCCCAAATTGACGTTCTGCGGCTGGCCGAGCCAATCCAGCACCCGTTCGCGCGAACCGGCGATGGCTATCTCGCTGATGGCACCAACCGGTTCAAGCGACTTGGACGGATGCAGATCCTCAGTACCGTCATCCCATGAGATTAGGTATGGGCACTGCGGGTCGGCGATCAGGCCCTTGATGCCAATTTGCTGCCAGGTCAGTTCGCGGCCATCAGGGAACTTGCGGTTGCCAGGCACTGACTTGCGGCCCAGGCGGTCTTCGGCGCTGGATAGATCCTCCACCGAGACGCACCAGCCCATCCAGCCACCGCCGAGGTCCGAGCGGGCGCGAACGGCCTGGCCGAAGGGAGCCTTGTCGCTGGCCGGGTGGTTCAGGACTTCAACCACTTCCAGGTACTGGCCATGCTTGAGCGGGAAGATGACATTGCGTGTTCCGAATCGTGGATGCACGCCGCCCTTGACGAATTCCAGTCCCAGGGACTCGGAGATTCTTTCAGCGGTTGGCAGCAGCCCGTCCGGGCCGCAAGCATAACTTACGTGATCTAGCCTCATCATGTGCCCATCATGGCAACATGTGATGCGAGTCTCTACTTAGGCTCCCCTAAGTGCGCTGATGTTATCGAATACTCTGCGGAAAATCTGCGGAATTCGCGAAATATGACCGATTGAGTCCAATGCCGGTCCACTGCGTTGCAAAGATCTTCGGTTTTCGGGCAAACTGATAGCAGGTCATGAGTCCCAGTAACAAGCCCCGGCTTACTGGGCGGCAACCCTCCAACCGCGGTGGGGTGCCCCGGGTGAAGACCTGGCCCTTGAACGCACAAGGCATCAAGGACAAGCGCGGGTTACCCCCTGGAAGTCGTTTCGATACGGTGCTTCCTGTCGGTGTCTTTTCAGCGGCGTACCCCCATAGTCATGAAACGCTATTTGGAGGAAACCATGAGCAACAACTGGTCATTTGAAACCCGTCAGATCCATTCCGGCCAGACCCCGGATCCGACGACCGGAGCGCGAGCTCTCCCGATTTTCCAAACCACTTCCTTTGTCTTCCCGAGCGCAGAGAGTGCCGCTGCCCGTTTCGCGTTGCAGGAACTGGAACCGATCTACACCCGTATCGGCAACCCGACCACCGACGCCGTGGAAACCCGCATCGCTGATCTGGAAGGCGGCGTTGGCGCGCTGCTGCTGTCCTCGGGACAGGCCGCCACCACCTTCGCCATCCTGAACCTGGCCGAAGCCGGCGACCATCTGGTAGCCAGCCCGAGCCTGTACGGCGGAACCCAGAACCTGCTCAAGCACACGCTCAAGCGCTTGGGCATCGAAGTCAGCTTCGTCTCCGACCCGGACAACCTGGACGAATGGCGTGCCGCGGTGCGCCCGAACACCAAGGCCTTCTTCGGCGAAAGCATCTCCAATCCTCGGCAGGACGTGCTGGATATCGAGGGCATCTCGGAGATCGCCCACGAAGCCGGCGTGCCGCTGCTGGTGGACAACACCCTGGCCACGCCATACCTGATCCGCCCCATCGAGTGGGGCGCCGATATCGTGATCCATTCGGCCACCAAGTTCCTTGGCGGCCACGGCAACGCCATCGCCGGGGTCATCGTGGACTCGGGCAACTTCGACTTCGCCAAGGACGCCGAACGCTTCCCGGTATTTAACACCCCGGACGAGTCCTACAACGGCTTGGTCTTCGCCCGCGACCTGGGCGTCAACGGCATCCTCGGCGCGAATCTGGCCTACATCCTCAAGGCACGCGTGCAGCTGCTGCGCGATCTGGGTTCATCAGTGGCGCCGTTCAACGCGTTCTTGATCGCCCAAGGCCTGGAAACCCTGTCGCTGCGCATTGAGCGCCACGGCCAGAACGCAGTGGAAGTTGCCAACTGGCTCGAAGCCCGCGAGGAAGTGCAGAAGGTCGCCTACGCCGGACTGCAGTCCTCTCCGTGGCATGAGCGCGCGCAGAAGTACAGCGATCACGGCGCTGGCTCGATCATCGCTTTCGAGCTGGAGGGCGGCGCGGAAGCCGGACAGGCTTTCGTGGACGCACTGGTCTTGCACTCCAACGTCGCGAACATCGGCGACGTGCGCTCGCTGGTCATCCATCCGGCCTCCACCACCCACGCCCAGCTCTCCGAAGCGGAGCAGATTGCCGCCGGTGTGAGCCCGGGACTGGTGCGGCTGAGCGTCGGGCTGGAAAACATCAAGGACATCCTGGCCGATCTTGAGCTGGGCTTCGAAGCTGTTGCGGCCCTTGAAAACAAGGAATTGCAGGAAACCCTCTAGGCATGCCATCCATTGTGACTACTGAAGATACTCTGCGCGCCGAAGAGCTCGCTGGCGGACAAGACGGCATTTTGCGCCGTAGCTCCGTGGGGGAGTACCACTTTGAATTCGGTGGATACCTTCCCGACGTGGTGCTGGCCTACGAGACGTGGGGGAAGCTAGCAGCTGATGGCTCCAACGCGGTGCTGGTGATGCATGCACTCACCGGTGACGCCCACGTCGCCCAAGGCGATTCGCACAGCGCCGGCTGGTGGGAAGGCTTCGTTGGCCCCGGCGCCACGGTTGACACCAACGAGTACTTTGTCGTGTCCATCAACATGGTGGGTGGTTGCAATGGATCCACCGGCCCCTCGTCCTTGGACGAGCAGGGCCTGCCCTACGGCTCCAGATTCCCTTTCGTCACCGTCAAGGACTCGGTGCGCCTCGAAGCGCGGCTGGCCAAGCAGCTGGGAATCGAATCCTGGCATGCGGTCATCGGCGGTTCGATGGGCGGTGCCCGCGCGCTGGAATACGCTGTCGAGTTCCCCGAGCAGGTCAAGAACCTGATCGTGATGGCCTCTAGCGCCCAGGCGACTGCCGAGCAAATTGCCTTTGCGCAGGTGCAAACCCAATCCATCCGCTTGGATCCGCACTTCTGCAATGGCGATTACTACGGCAACGATGCCCGTCCTGACGCCGGTCTCGGCCTGGCTCGCCGCCTGGCCCACATCACCTACCGCTCCGAGGCCGAGCTGGAAACCCGTTTCTCGCGCAATCCGCAGGATGGCGAGAAGCCGACGGGCCAGCTGGAGGGGCCGCGCGGGCGATACCAGGTGGAAAGCTACCTCGACCATCAGGCCAGCAAGCTGGTGAATCGTTTCGACGCGAACAGCTATCTGGTGCTGACCGAGGCGCTGATGAGCCACGATGTTGCTCGTGGCCATGAATCCCTGGAGGCCGCCCTGGCGCGCCTGGAGAAGGTCAACGTGGTGGTTGCCGCGGTTACCACCGACCGCTTGTACTTCCCCGAGCAGTCGGTGAAGCTGGCCTCGTCGCTGGCCAAGCCGAAGCCGGTGCACTACATCGATTCGCCCATTGGCCATGACGGATTCTTGACCGATGCGACGCAGCTGGATGGGGTGCTTCGGACCTTGGTCTTCGGAGACTAGAATCTGGGCGAAGTTTGGCAAGCCTTTGAAGACTGAAGCGGTTCCGCCAGTAATCGGCGGAACCGCTTCAGTCTTTCTTGCTACTTGGCGCTGTCGCCGGCACCGAGCGAGTCGTTGGGCTTGGCATCTGCGAACGGCTTAGCCGAAGGCCGTTTCGGGGTGATGCCGTCACCGGAGGACTGGTGGCGCAGGCGGCGCAGCACCCAGGGCGCCAGATGCTCGCGGGCCCACTGCAGATCCTCCTTGCGTGCTTCGCGCCAGCTGCGCTCATCCACGACCGGAACGATGTCGGTATCCAGCTGATGCGGGACGTTCAGCGAGTCGAGTGCCATGGCGGCAATGCGCTGGTGGCCGATGGGGGAGAAGTGCAGGCGGTCAGGCGCCCACATCTGGGACTGATGCAATTCCTGCAATGCCCACATGTCGGCAACGATGGCGTCATGCCGGGCAGCGACGGTGCGCACGTTCTCGTTGTAGATCGCCACCTTGCCGCGGATGCTTCCAAGGACCGGGGTATCGCGGATATCGGGCCCGGTGAAGAGCAGGAGCGTGGAACCGGTTGCGGTGAGCTTGGCTACCGCGTCGTCGAGGATGTCGGCAATCTTGTCTGGATCGCCGCCCGGGCGCAGCACGTCGTTGCCGCCCGCGCACAGCGAGATCAGATCCGGCTTCAGGTCGATGCAGGGATCGAGCTGTTCGGCAACGATCCGGCCGATGAGCCGGCCGCGGATGGCCAGGTTGGCATAGGAGAAGTCCGGGACGGTGCGGCTGAGCTCTTGGGCCAAGCGGTCGGCCCAGCCTAGGTGCCGTCCTGCGCTCGATGGATCGGGGTCGCCGATGCCTTCGGTGAACGAGTCCCCGATGGCTACATAGCGGCGCCATGGGTGGAGCGGGGAGTCGGCGGTGTTTGACGGTTCAGAAGCAATATTGTTGGGCACGAATCCATTGTTACCAAAGGGTAACTTCTAGTCAATCATTCCAGAGGATGATTCGGTGGGCACCACTCTACCCGCCCAGAGCATCCCTGCGTGCTTGCAGGTACTCGTCGCGGGTAATGACTCCACGCGAGTGCAGTGAGTCGAGTTCGGACAGCTTGTCTTCAATGGATTTCCTCGGCGCCAGCAAAGCTGAATTCGCCGCTCTGGCCATCAGGTCGGTTTCCATGGTCAACGGATCGAAGCCGGCGCTCTTGGCTTTGCGGAAGTTGCGCACAATGACGAAGATGATGAGTCCGGCAAAGGCGATGAAAAGCACGGAGAACAAGGGAAGGCCGAATGAAAACATCGTGTCGACGGTATCGAAGAGCGACGACGAGGTGCCGGGATCCAAATCGACGTAGCCGAGTTCAGCAAGATCCTCGGGTGCCAGTCCTGAAATTTCCTCGCTGTATTCGATTTCGCCCATGGTGCCATTGTCCTTTGCCGGTTGCAGCTTCTACCGGTGGGATCCCCAAGTCAGGTGGCCGTGAAGCAGTGAATCCAGTTGAACACGAAAAGTACTTGAATGCCTAAGATAATTTTGAAGTTTGATTATCTTGTTACATGTCATGCAGATTTATGGAGGCGGAGAAACTGGTTTTCCATGCCGTTGGCAACCGATCCATCGGCTCGCCCGTCGGCCACACGCCGGACTTTCACCTGCATCCTGGCGCTGCGGATCGCGATGCCCAGGGGAAACGATGGCAGCGCTCTGTGGAACCGCCGAAATAGCGCGGCGCTGTTCGATAGTCTTGGGGAACTATGACATACCAAGACCAGGCTCCCGTAGCCATCATCTCCCGCAACGACGAATCCCGCCTAGGAACTCCGCTGCTGGTGTTCCTGCATGGCTACGGCTCCAACGAGCAAGACCTCATGGGGCTCTCGCAGCACCTGCCCGAAGAATTCACCTACCTCTCCGTGCGCGCACCGCTGCCGGCAGGCCCGGGATACAGCTGGTTCCCGCTGACCCAGGAAATCGACTACTCCATCGAGTCGGTGGCACACAGTGTCGAAGCGCTGTGGGCACTGCTGGAACCGCTGTCCCAGCAGCACTCGTCGATCACCCTGCTCGGTTTCTCCCAGGGCATGGCCATGGCCACCTCGCTGGCCCGCTACCAGCGCGATGCCATTGAAGCAGTCGTGGGTCTCTCAGGCTTTGCCGTGGATCCCAAGACCTTGGACATCTTCGATGACGCGAAGCTGGCGGACAAGCCGCTGCCGATGTTCTGGGGCCGCGACGTGGCTGACCGGGTGATCACCCGGGACAAGATCGAATACACCTTGGGCTGGGTCCCGGGGCATACCGACTTGACCAGCGAAACCTACCCGCAGATCGGCCACTCGGTGTGCATGGAAGAAATCCAGGACGTTGCCGGCTTCCTCACCAAGGTCGTCCTGAAGAAGGGCTAGCTACGGCTGGGCGGTGACGCGCACGCATTCGCCGTTCACGCACACCACGTCGCCGGGGCGGATCTGCGCCCCGCGGCGGGTGTCCACCTCGCCGTTGACGGTGACAATTCCCTCGGAAATCATTTCCTTGGCGTGGATGCCGTCCTCTGCCAGCGAGGCGAGCTTGAGCAGCTGGCCCAAGCGGATGGACTCGTCACGGATTTCTAGGTCAAAAGCTTCATTGGCACTCATGGCTTCCATTCTTCCCTATATAACCGGCCTGCACCGTGGATGTGGCCCAAAGGCGTGGAAGTTCACGCCAGCGTTACCTGATTCGGCTTCGTGCGCAGGGCGTTGAAACGATACCCTTGAAATGTATGTATTTTTCTACGGACCGCAACCAGCGGCCTCGTAAGTCCCATTGGAGTTGATATGGCGCCACAGTCCAAGCTAGACCAGGTTATTTCCCTCGCAAAGCGTCGAGGATTCGTTTTCCAGGCCGGTGAGATCTACGGTGGTTCCCGTTCCGCATGGGATTACGGACCCCTGGGCACCGAACTGAAGGAAAACATCAAGCGCGAGTGGTGGCAGAACTTCGTTCGCGGCCGCGAGGACATGGTGGGCCTGGACTCCTCGATCATCCTGCCCAAGGCCGTCTGGGAAGCATCGGGCCACGTAGCCACCTTCACCGACCCGCTGGTCGAATGCATCCAGTGCCACAAGCGCCACCGCCAGGACCACCTGATCGAGGCCTTCGAAGCCAAGAAGGGCCGTGCGCCCAAGGACGGCATGAGCGAGATCGCCTGCCCCGACTGCGGCACCAAAGGCCAGTTCACCGAGCCGCAGATGTTCTCCGGGTTGATGAAGACCTTCCTGGGCCCAGTTGATTCCGAAGCCGGCCTGGCCTACATGCGTCCGGAAACCGCGCAGGGCATCTTCGTGAACTTCGCCAACGTGCTCACCGCCAGCCGCAAGAAGCCGCCATTCGGCATTGGCCAGATCGGCAAGGCCTTCCGCAACGAAATCACTCCGGGCAACTTCATCTTCCGCACCCGCGAGTTCGAGCAGATGGAAATCGAGTTCTTCACCGCACCGGAAGACGCACCGAAGTTCTTCGACCAGTGGGTCAAGGATTGCTGGGCATGGTTCATCGACCTGGGCATCAAGGAAGAGAACCTGCGCCAGTTCGACGTGCCGGAAGACGAGCGCGCCCACTACTCGGCAGGCACCATCGACTTCGAATACCGCTTCGGCTTCGCCGGCTCGGAGTGGGGCGAGCTGATGGGCGTCGCCAACCGCACCGACTACGACCTGTCCAGCCACGCCAAGGCTTCGGGCGCCGAACTGTCCTACTTCAACCAGGCCACCGGGGAACGCTACACCCCGTACGTGATCGAGCCGTCCTTCGGCCTGACCCGTTCGATGATGGCGTTCCTGGTCGATGCCTACACCGAGGACGAGGCACCGAACACCAAGGGCGGGGTGGACAAGCGCACCGTGCTCAAGCTCGATCCGCGCCTGGCCCCGGTCAAGGCCGCCGTGCTGCCGCTGAGCCGCAACGAGAACCTCTCACCGAAGGCAAAGGACCTGGCCAACGAGCTGCGCAAGCGCTGGAACATCGACTTCGACGATGCCGGAGCCATCGGCCGCCGCTACCGCCGCCAGGACGAGATCGGCACCCCGTTCTGCATCACCGTGGACTTCGACACCCTCGAAGACCAGGCAGTGACCATCCGCGAACGCGACACCATGTCCCAGGAACGCGTGTCCCTGGACCAGGTCACCGCCTACCTTTCCGAGCGCCTGAACGGAGCCTAGAGCCCGATGAACGAACTGGAATTCCGTCCCTGGCGTTCCGGCGACGACCTGGAGCTGCTGCAGATCTTCGGGGACCCGCGTTCGCCGCAGGCCCACCAGGACCGCACCATGCTGCGCGAGAACAGCGATGCGCCGTTCTCGCGCACGCTGGTGGCCACGGTTGACGGTGTGGCCATCGGCGCCGGCGTGGTGTTCGCCTCCTCGCTGCACCCGCAGCGGCTCTGGCTCTATGTCGAGGTGGCTGCCGAGCAGCGCCGTTCCGGCGTGGGCACCGCGCTGGTGCAGCAGCTGCGCCAGCAGATCCCGGCAGGCCAGGCGCAGGAGCTCAAGGCCCGCTATACCGTTACGGCCGGAGACCCGGCCGCCGCGGCGGCCGGCTTCTGCCAGTCGCTGGGCCTGGGCGAAATCCAGGTCTCGCGCGATGTCGTGCTGGAACCGGGAGCGCTGGCCGAGCCGGTGTTCGACACCAACGACCGGGTGATCGAGGACTTGTCCACCGGCAGCGTCGAGCTGACCAAGCTGGTGATGGACTTCTACAACGCGGTGCACACCGATTGGGATCCGGCCAAGATGACCGTAGGCTCGGCGCAGCGCATGCTGCTCGATGAGCACACCGGCGCGCAGGGCGCACTGGTGCTGCGCGACAAGCCCAAACGCGAGGGCGGCGTGCCGCTGGCTTTCGCGGTGAGCTACGTGCCGGCCCGCGAGAACGCCCCGACCGACGTGCTGGTGGGCCATAATCCGGCCTTCAGCGATGACGAGGTGGCCGAAGCGGTGCGCGACATGGTCGCCATGCTGATCCACCAGTACCCGGTGAAGCTGGAAGTCGACTCGTCGATGTTTGTCCTCTCCTCGCTGATCGACGCGTTGGCAGCGGTTGAGCAGGCCACCGTCATCTCCACGACGCATATCCTCGCCAGCGACGCGGCGAAGTAATGCCAGACAGAACGGGACCCGCCAGGCGGGTCCCGTTCTTGCGTTGCCGAGCCATCCTCCAGATCCCTGAAAGAACCCCGTTGACCACCAGCACCATCCCCGCCACGCCGGTCCGCACCGGCGGAAAGCTCCTGTTCATCCTGCTTGCCATCGCTTCGGGCCTGCTGCTGTGCGTGCAGTCGCGCATCAACGGGGCGCTGGGCGCGAAGCTGGGAGATGCCATGGCAGCATCAACCATCAGCTTCGGCGTCGGCTTGGCGGCATTGATCCTGCTGGCGATCGCCGTCCCCCGGGTGCGCAACACGGTGCGGCAGGTGCCGCGCGCATTGGCCCGGGGCAGTTTCCCGCGGTGGTACCTGGTGGCCGGCGCGGTGGGCGCACTGGTGGTCTTCAGCCAGGCCGCCGCGGTGCCGCTCATCGGCGTGGCGCTGTTCACCGTCTGCCTGGTGACCGGGCAGGCAATCGGTTCCATGCTCATGGACCGGGTGGGCTTTGGCGGGGCCGCACCGCGCAAGATCAATGCCCTGCGCATCCTCGGCGTGGTGCTGACCATTGCCGGAGTGATCTGGGCGGTCAGCCCGCGCGGCGCGGATGCGCAGCTCGCATCGCTGCTGGTGCCGATGGCGCTCTCGGCAGCCGTCGGCATGCTCATGGGCTTCCAAGCCGCCGCCAACGGCGTGCAAGCGGCAGCCTATGGCGGCGCCACGGCGGCAACCCTGGTGAACTTCTACATCGGGTTCCTGGTACTGGCGGCGGTGATGCTGGTGCGGCTGCCGGCCGGCGCGAAGCTGCATCCGCTGCCCGGCCAGTGGTGGTACTACATCGGCGGGCTGCTCGGCTGCCTGTTCGTGGGCATCACCGCGGTGGTGGTCAAGCGGCTCGGAGTGCTGGTCACCAGCCTCGCGGCGGTGGGCGGACAGCTGGCCGGCTCGCTGCTCATGGATGGGCTTTTCCCAGCCCCGGGTTCCTCCGTCACCGCGGCCACCGTCATGGGCACCGTGCTGACGCTGCTCGCCGTTGGCCTGGCCTCGATCTCCGGGGCGCGCAGCGCACAGGAATCCCGCGGACGCAGGCCGGTGGAAGTGCGCGAATAGCGTGCCGGGCGGTGGGCGTTCACCGTCCGTTTCCTTTCTCCGCCTATGCTGGAATTCATGGAATCACAGCAGCTGGACAAGGGCTCGGCCAGCGAAGTCTTCAAGGTCTTCCTCAAGCTCGGCCTGACTTCTTTCGGCGGTCCCATCGCCCACTTGGGATACTTCCGCACCGAACTGGTGGACCGGCGCCGCTGGCTCGATGACCAGCAATACGCCCAGCTGGTCGCGCTGGGCCAATTCCTGCCCGGCCCGGCCTCCAGCCAGGTAGGTTTCGGCCTCGGCCTGCACCGCGCCGGCCTGCCAGGGGCCTTGGCGGCATTCCTCGCCTTCACCCTTCCCTCAGCGGTTCTGCTCGCGGTCTTCGCCTTCGGTGCGTCGCTGTTTACCGGCCCTGCTGGAACCGGGCTGCTGACCGGCCTGAAAATCGTTGCGGTCGCCATCATCGCCCAGGCGGTGTCCGGCATGGCCAGGAATCTGGCACCGGACCGGACCCGTGCAGCCATCGCCGTGGCGGCCGCGGCCTCTGCACTGCTCTTGGCGGGATCCTTCGGGCAGCTGCTGGCCATTGCATTCGGCGCCGCGGCAGGGTACTTCTGGTGCCGTGATGCGGATTCGGGTCCAGCGTCGGCCCTGCAATTCCCGGTCTCGCGGACCTTGGGGATCAGTTGCCTGGCGCTGTTCGCCCTCATGCTTGTCGGGTTGCCGCTGGCTGCCTGGGCTACCGGCTGGGATCTGCTGGCGTTCATCGATGCGTTCTACCGCTCCGGCGCATTGGTCTTCGGCGGCGGCCATGTGGTGCTGCCGCTGCTCCAAAGCGCAGTCGTGGATCCCGGGCTGATCAGCTCGCAGGATTTCCTCACCGGCTACGGCGCCGCCCAGGCAGTCCCCGGACCGCTGTTCACCTTTGCCGCCTACCTCGGCGTCCTCGTTGAATCAGGCCCCGGCGGTGTGCTCGGCTCGGCCATTGCCTTGCTGGCCATCTTCCTTCCGGGATTCCTGCTGCTGCTGGGCGTACTGCCATTCTGGAACCGGGTGAGCCACTGGCCAGCGGCACGTGCCATCCTGCGCGGCGCCAACGCGGCAGTGGTCGGCGTGCTGGCCGCCGCCCTCTACGACCCGGTCTTCACCTCGGCGATTACTTCCGCTCCCACGTTCGTGCTGGCGCTGCTCTGCTTCGTCCTGCTGACCGCCTGGAAGATGGCACCATGGATCGTGGTTGCCATCTCGGGGCTCGGGGGAGTGCTGCTGGGCCTTTTGGCCTAGGCCAGATCGGTGAACTGCACGGTGCCATCGTCGTTGGCGATGGCCAGCAACGGCCCGGACTCGCAGTCCAGATATTCTTCGATTCTCGCCAGCACCGACACCTCGGCCCTGTCGTCCAAGGCCGGACCGGCCGAAGCAACCCACGTCACCGACAGCTCGGGCCGCGCTACGAGCTGCGCGGCCATCGGCTCGGAAGCAGCTGGGCCAACGATGATCACGGCACGGCGCGCCACCGAGCTGTGGTCCACCACGGACGTGCCGGAAGCCTCGGCCTTGGACTGCTTGTCCGCACGCCACAGCACGAAGTGGTAGCCAGCCACGGCAGCGGTTGCGACCAGCCAGCCCAGTGGGGCACGCACGGTGTCCAGGAGGGAATCGAGGCGAGTCTCGGATCCCAGGTAGTACTCGAAAATCCGGTATCCGAGGACCAGCAAGGAAATCAGGGCGACCACGGAACTGGCTCCGAAGAACAAGACCAGGTAGACGCTGCGGGAATCCGCCGGCGAAGGCTTGAACGGCTTGAAATAGGCAACCCACACCGCCGCCCCGAGGATGAGCAGTCCCAGGCCGTGGCCCAGCAAGCCCGCCGAGTATTCCACCGTGACGCTGGCCGCTATCGCCGCGAAGAGCGCATTAACCACCATCCCCAAGCCGGTGGCCAGCACCGCCAGACCGATCCCGCCAAGCACCAGACGCGCCGCGTCGACTACGGAGGCCGAGCGCAACCCGGTCCGCAATTGCAATTGGTGGTAGATCCAGATCACCGCGGCCGCCACCACGATGGCCAGCAGCTCTGGACCGCCGGCGAGGAACAGCCTGGCGCGTTCCTGGGAGGTCCACGCTTGCGGCCACACCCAGGAAAACAGTGTGGCGCCCGAGAGCAGGAGCGCCAGTGCCGGTGCGGCCAGTCCCATAGCGATCAATAGGATGTCGTTGAAGGGATCGGACATTTTCTGCACGCGGCGCAATTTCCAATGCCAGAACCACAGTGCCGTGGAGCCAGCCAGCCAGATCAACGCAACCAGCAGATGCCGCATGCCGGTAGGACCTGCCAACGTGTTGTCCGGACGGACCAGGATTTCCAGCGCGGCCTTGAGCGTGGCCACTAGCGAGAGTGCGACGAGCACCATGCTGAAGTAGTTCCCCACCGCCGCGGCCAGATGCGCGAATTGCCGTGGCGCGGTCCGCGCAGCCACGATCTGGTGGTGCTGCCAGGCGCACACCGCTCCCCATCCCAAAGCCGTGCCCAGGGTCGGCTGCCACGCCCCCTGAATGGAAGGGGCGACCAGTCCGGAGAGCACCGCCAACGCGGCGCAGCTGCTGGCAGCCAGCGTCGCAAGATACGCGGCCGAGGCCTGCAAGGACCAGATCGCCGAATCGAAGGCCGTCGGGTGGGCCAGCCGTTTGCGGATGGAGCGCCACAGCAACCAGGCCAACGGGATCCCGACCAAGCTGAACGCCCAGGCCATCGCCAGCTGTTCGGTGCTGACCTGCTGCGCATCGAAGCCATGGAACAGCGCGGTGAGCAAGGCGGCCAGGCCGGTGGCCACGACCATCAGCAAGATGAGCAGCAGTCCGTGGAGGATGACCGGACGCAGCACGCTGCCGCTTCGCGATAGCGGCACTGGAGCAGTAGTGGTGGCCATCAGTAGCCCATCTCCTCGGCGGTGCACAGTCCGACCTGCCATGGCATGCGGTCGATCAGCCAGGTTCCGTTGACCTTGCGCAGCTCGAAGGCATCCTCGTAGGAGGACAGATCCGGCCAGGGCAGGAATCTGGCATCCCCGGAATCGAACCTCGTGTGGACGGTAGCGCTCGCAGGGCCCACGGTGCTGCTGAGCAGCTGCACGTCCAGCGGCTGCGTGGCATAGGGCTCCGGATTGCACAGCGTCCTGGCTTTGCCCTCCATGGCATAGCCTTGCATGGCAGGCAAATCCTCGGCTTCGAAGGCCATCAGATACCGTTGCACGACCCCTTCGGGGGTGTTCTCCGCGTGGGCCTGTGGTGCCGGACGCAGCGAAACCACGAGCAGCGCGGCTATTACCAAAGCCACAATGACGGCGGCCAAGGCGAGCAGAACCACCCGCGCTGCCGAAAATTTACTTGTCATTGCACCATTTTGGTTGACAACGAGGCAATAAGCCAGCGTCTGCGGAACACAGTTTGATCAAGATCTCAGTTCCCGATTTGCGTTCATGCGAGACAATGGATGGGTGACGACCCTGACTGATGCGCCAACCAACACTCCGACCCTCAAGCTGCCACCGCTGCAGCTGGGCAAGCTGACCATTGATACTCCGGTGGTCCTTGCTCCGATGGCTGGCGTGACCAACCGCGCCTTCCGCCGCCTCTGCCGTGAATACGGCGGCGGGCTGTACGTGACCGAAATGGTCACCGCTCGCGCGCTGGTGGAGCGCAACCCCGAATCCCTGCGCATCATTTCGCACGACCCCGACGAAGAGATCCGCTCCATCCAGATCTACGGCGTGGATCCGGCAACCGTGCGTGCCGCCGTGCGCATGGTGGTTGACGAGAATCTGGCGGACCACGTCGATTTGAACTTCGGCTGCCCGGTCCCCAAGGTCACCCGCAAGGGCGGCGGCTCGGCGCTGCCCTGGAAGACCGACCTCTACACCTCGATCATCGAAGCGGCGACCTCCGAGGCCGCCAAGGGCGATATCCCGCTGACCGTGAAGATGCGCATCGGCATCGACAAGGACCACGTGACCTACCTGGAGTCCGCCAAGATCGCCCGCGACCACGGCGCCGCCGCGGTGACCCTGCATGCGCGCACCGCGGGCCAGTACTACGCCGGCCATTCGGACTGGTCGGCCATCGCCACCCTGCGCGAGGCCATGGATGACATGCCGGTACTGGGCAACGGCGACATCTTCAGCGCCGAGGACGCCATCGAGATGGTGGAGCAGACCGGCGCCGCGGGCATCATGGTGGGCCGCGGCTGCCAGGGCCGCCCATGGATCTTCGGCGACCTGCAGGCTGCCTTCGAAGGCCGCGAGGACCGTTTCCGTCCCGGGGTGCGCAAGGTGGCTGAGACCGTGTACCGCCACGGCGAGCTGCTCACCGAATTCTTCGAGGACGAGGGCAAGGGCATGCGCGATATCCGCAAGCACATCGCCTGGTACTTCAAGGGCTACCCGGTCGGCGGCGAGATCCGCTCGCAGCTGGCCCAGGTGCCATCCCTGGCCCGCCTGCGCGAACTGCTGGACCAGCTGGATCTGGATTTGCCGTACCCCGGCGAGGGCGCTGAGGGCACCCGTGGCCGCGCCGGCCACCCGAAGAAGACCCACGTGCCCGACGGCTGGCTGGATAACCGCGTGATGAGCGACGCCCACCGCGAAATGATCAAGGCCGCCGAACTGGATATTTCCGGCGGCTAGGTCCCATTCGCTGGCCACGGCTACGCCACTAGTGGATAACTCATAATTGCAGGCAATCACTCACTAGACTGGGAACCATGACTCAGATCCCCGGATATACCGAAGCCGACCAGCAACGGTGGGTGCCTGAACCAGCAAAGAAGTCGTACCGCACCGCGTTTGAGCGGGACCGTGCCCGCGTGCTGCATTCCTCGGCATTGCGCCGTTTGAGCGCCAAGACCCAGGTTGTGGCACCGAACCAGAATGACTTCGTACGGAATCGGCTGACGCACTCACTGGAAGTGGCCCAAGTGGGCCGCGAGCTCGGTGCAGCACTGGGCTGCGATCCGGATGTCGTTGATACCGCCTGCCTGGCGCATGATCTGGGACATCCGCCCTTCGGCCACAATGGGGAAAAAGCCCTGGACAAGGTCGCCAAGGACATCGGCGGGTTTGAGGGCAACGCGCAGACGCTGCGCTTGCTGACCCGCCTGGAAACGAAGACCTTCAGGCACAATGGGCATTCGGCCGGGCTGAATCTCTCGCGCGCTTCGCTGGACGCGGCATGCAAGTACCCGTGGTTGAAGGCTGATGCCCCCGAAGTCAACGGCAAGAAGACCAAGAAGTTCGGCGTCTATGAAGATGACGCGACGATTTTCGCGTGGCTGCGCAATGTTCCGGAGGCCACCGCGGGAGCAGTCTGCATGGAAGGCCAGGTCATGGACCTGGCTGATGACATTTCCTACTCCGTGCATGACGTGGAAGACGCAATTGTCGGTGGCAAGCTGCAGCTGCGCTGGCTCAAGCAGGATATGCAGCGCGAGCGCGCGCTGCAGGTGACCAAGGACTGGTACTTGCCGATGACCGACGAGGCCGATATCGATGCTGCGCTGCGCCGCCTGGAAGCCAGCGAGGAATGGGTTGCCCACTTTGACGGCTCGCGGCGTTCCATGGCCGCGCTGAAGGACATGACCAGCCAGTTCATTGGCCGTTTCGCCGCCGCTGCCATGGATGCCACCCGTGTCCGCTACGGGGACGGCAATCTCACCCGCTACAACGCGAGCCTAATCGTGCCCGAGGAAACCGAGCATGAGATTGCCGTGATGAAGGGCATCGCCGCCAGCTACGTGATGACCTCCGAAGTGCGCCAGCCGCTCTACGAGGACCAGCGCACGCTGCTGGCCGAACTGGTTCAGCTGCTCTTCGAGACCGGCCGGGATAACCTGGAGCCGATCTTCGCAGCCGACTGGGAGGACGCCGCTGATGAGGCCGCACAGCTGCGCGTGGTGATTGACCAGGTCGCCTCGCTCACCGACGTATCGGCCACCGAATGGCACTCGTATCTGGTCAAGGGCGAAGCCCCTGACGCAAAGTTGTTCTAGAAGGGAATCATGGCAGGGCTGATCAAGCGTGAAGATATCGACGAGGTGCGCAACCGCACCGACCTGCGCGAGGTTGTCGAATCCTATGTCACGCTCAAATCCGCGGGCATCGGCTCGTACAAGGGCCTGTGCCCTTTCCACGATGAACGCAGCCCGTCCTTCCATATCCGCCCGCAGCTGGGCACCTTCCATTGCTTCGGCTGCGGCGAGTCCGGCGATGTCATCGCCTTCATCCAGAAAATGGACCACTCCTCGTTCACCGAAACCGTGGAACTGCTCGCCGCCCGCATCAACTACGAGCTGCACTACGAAGACGGGGGACCGGGACCGCGCCGCGAGGACTACGGCAAGCGCCAGCGCCTGGTCGACGCGCACAAGGTCGCCGAGGAATTCTTCCGCGCTCAGCTGGCGACCGATGAAGGGGTCGCGGGCCGCGAGTTCCTCGCCGGCCGCGGATTCGACGCGGAAGTCGCAGCCCAATTCTCCGTAGGCTATGCGCCCAAGGGCTGGGATTCGCTGCTCAAGCACCTGCGTTCCAAGGGCTTTGTCGATGACGAGCTGAAGCTCACCGGCATGTTCTCCGAAGGCAACCGCGGCATCTACGACCGGTTCCGCGGACGAGTCATGTGGCCGATCCGCGACCTGTCAGGTGCAACCATCGGCTTCGGTGCGCGCAAGCTCTACGAGGACGACCAGGGGCCAAAGTACCTGAACACCCCGGAGACCCAGCTCTACAAGAAGTCCCAGGTGCTTTACGGCATCGACCTGGCCAAGAAGCAGATCTCCAAGAGCCGGCAGATTGTCGTGGTGGAAGGCTACACCGACGTGATGGCCTGCCATCTGGCTGGCATCACCACCGCGGTGGCCACCTGCGGTACCGCGTTTGGTACCGACCACATCAAGATTGCCCGCCGCCTGCTGCAGGATGACGGCACCGGAGGCGAAGTGGTCTTCACCTTTGACGGCGACGCCGCGGGCCAGAAGGCCGCGTTGCGCGCGTTCGAAGAAGACCAGCGATTCATCGCCCAGACCTATGTGTGCGTTGAGCCAACCGGTGCCGACCCCTGCGATTTGCGCTTGCACCGCGGGGATGAAGCGGTACGCGAGCTCATTGAGCTCAAGCGTCCGCTGTTCGAATTCGCCATCCGTGCCGAACTGAAGAAATTCAATCTGAACACCGTTGAAGGACGAGTGCAGGCCTTGCGCCAGACCGCCCCCATCGTTGCCCAGATCCGCGACTCCGCCATTCGTCCGGCGTATGCCCGCGAGCTGGCCGGTTGGCTGGGAATGAACAACGAGGACGTCAACCGCTCGGTCGGCGCCTCCATCAAGCGCGCCCGGTTGCCGAAAAACGCCGAGCTGCAGGCACCGCGCCCGCAGCCAGACGAAGCCGAACCGGCCATCGCGACCGCGCCGGCCTTCGAACGCCCGGATCACCGAGACCCGGTGATGCGCCTTGAACGGCAGGCACTGGAAGTTGTCATCCAGCAGCCGCAACGGCTGAAGGACGAGCAATGGCAGGCGTTCTACGAGGCCCGATTCCTGGCCCCGGCCCATTCGGCTGTCCATGACGGGATCGTTGCCGCTTCCAGCGCGGGTGCCTCGGCGACGTCCTGGGTTGAAGTGATTCGCAACGAAGTTCCCGAGCAATTGCGCAGCTTCGTTTCGGAACTCGCCGTGACCAGCATTCCGGCATCGGATGAGCACAGCCTGAACCGCTACTGCGCCGACATCATCAACGGATTGATTGAGCTTCAAATCACACACCGCAAGGCTGAGCTCATCGGCCGGCTTCAGCGTGCGGAAATGGAATCTGAGGGTGAAGAATATGCCCAGATCAACCGAGAATTGATGGAACTGGAAATGCGCCGGAGGATCTTGCGCGGGACCTAGGATCCCGATTTTGCAATCACGGGATTCTTGGGTAAAGTTATATCTCGTTGCAATCCTCCATAGCTCAATTGGCAGAGCATTCGACTGTTAATCGAAGGGTTACTGGTTCAAGTCCAGTTGGAGGAGCTTACAGAAAAGTTCCGGCTCGCATCTGCGAGCCGGAACTTTTTATTTTCGCCTGAAAAGCCCGGAATCCACGAGGCGTTTATCGGGGACATTGGCCGGGCACGCCGGTGCAATTTTTTCCTGCAGCAGTCAGTCCGCCAGGTTCCACAAGCGCCGGGATTCCAGATACCAGAAGTACGCGAACAGGCCGATCTCGAACCATTCGACAATGAACAGCGCTTCTTCGATGCCCAGCGCCAGCAGAATCGGCCAGGCAATCAGCCCCAGCAGCATCAGCATCAAGAGGATTGCATAGTGGGTCTTCTTGCCGCCGCTGGTATCCATGGAGCACAGCGGCCTATGATCCAGATGGCTGGCGATGGCGATGCCCATGGAGAATATCAGCAGGAACGCGGCGCTGGCATGCACTCCGGCGAACTGCCTGCCTTCGATGGTCCGCCACAACAGCAGAAGGACAAAGGCGATCAGGAGCAGGGTGCTGAGCAATCCCAGGATTTTGGTCAAGTTGCTCTGGAACAGCGCACGGTGCAGAGCATTGCTGGTCCGGATTCCCAGCCAGATGAAAACCACGCTGACGACGAGTACCGCAATGACCGATACCTGCACGGAGAAGATCAGCCGCCGCTGCTCGCCGACTGTCAAGTCTGCCAGCGTTTCTCCCAGCCTGGTGGGGACCACTGCAACGAACATGGCGTAGAAGCCTGCTAAATTCAGGGCAAAATCTTCCAGCTCTTCTCCGGTATAGACCACCAGCAGCACCCCGGTAGTCACCAGCATTGCGACGAAGAGGTCTCGTGCCGGTCCCAGGTAGTAGGAACTCAGCGAGTCTTCGATGCGCTGGTTAGCAATGCCATAGATGACAATGGCGACGACGAGGAGCAGGGGCACCACGAGCAGCATCAGGCGCACATAGCGCAGCGTGCTGCGGCCCGGAGAACGTTCAATGGAAGTGGCCATGACTGCATTCTGTAATTAATCGCCCGGGTTGTGCGAACGGCCCGCCAAGGGAAGGAAAATTCCCGGCAGAATTGCAGGCAATGAATTGCGGGAAGCTAAATTGTCGGTGCGCAATGACAAGCTCTTGAAGAGTCAACAAGGACTCCGAATCGGCTGGGGCAGTCATCCGCTTGAGCCGATCGCCGACTCGGTGCCAGCTGGGCGCCGTCTTCACTCGAAGGAAACTTTCATGCCTGTACAAAATCCGCTCGACCCGAATGTGGTGCCGCCGGCGCCTCAGGCCAAGACCTCTGCTGGCAAGGGTCTGGGCATCGCGGCCCTAGTCGTGGGCATCGTTGCCTTGGCATTGTGCTGGGTGCCGATCGTCAACAACATCGCCGCGGTGCTCGGCTTCATTGCCCTGGTGCTCGGTGTCATCTCGCTCGTCGTCGCCTCCAAGCGCCGTGGCAGCAAGGGCTTGGGCATCGCATCGAGCATCATTGCCATCATGGCCATCATCCTGGTCTTTGCCACCCAGGCAGCCTACGTGAAGGCGATCGACGAGGTTGCCAACGATATTGCCGACGCATCGGACGGCGAGGTGGCAGCCCCGGCGGAGGTCATCGAGCAGGCCGAAGATGAATCACAGGTACTTGCCTTGGGGCAGGCGGCTACCGTTGGCGAGTATTCGGTGAACGTCAGCGCAGTGAACCTGGACGCCGGAGCTCAGATCGCCAAGGCCAACGAGTTCAATGAGAAGGCCGAAGGCCAGTATGTGCTGGTTGACCTCTCCGTGGTCTACAACGGAGACGAAGAAGGAGATGCCTGGTTGGATCTGAATCCGGAGCTCGTGGGATCGGATGCCAGCATCTACAGCACGACCAGCTCGTTCGCAGTCCCCGCGAAGCCGGGCACCGATCTACCTACCCTGGCCAACGGCGGCAAGGGAAGCTACCAGGTAGTCTTCGACGTGCCGGCCGAGGCCGTGGAAGATGCGAAAATCCGTGTGAGCGAGACGATCTCGTTCTCCGGCGAGTCGGTGCTCTGGGCCACCAAGTAGCTCGCATTCGAAGAGGCTCCGCCATCCAATCAAGGATGGCGGAGCCTCTTTTTGTGCCGCTCTTCATTCGCGCCGGCGGCGCCGGAGCTGGCCGTCCGCGGACTTCGACGAATCCCTGCCGCCCGCTGGATCGGCCGTAGGCCAGCCGGCGATTGTTACAGCACTAGGAACACGGAAACCGGTGGGATTGAAGAAATTTTCATGGGATTTTCCCCAAGCCAGAGTCCCGGAAAAGCGCTGGAACTCGCGGTTTTTCGAACGTTCTCATTTACTTCTCATGGGCGAGCCATGATCTTCTAACAAGTGCCTAATGAGCTCCTCACAAGGGTTTTTTAATGTTCAAAACATGATTCGTCGCATACTTCTCATCCTCATGGTGTTGGCCGTGCCAGCGGGACTGGCCGGTGCCAGTCAGGCTCTTGCCGACACGGCCAATCCGCCCATCCCGCATCATGAGCCATTTGTTGTCCAGCTCTCTTTAGCCCCGGCGCCAAATGCTGCGAAAGCGCAGGACCAGGAGGGAGACAGCCATGACTGATCTCCAGGAAAACCAAGGATCAACGGTTTCGGCGCGGCTGCGCATCGTCGGCTGGATCGTGCTCACTACTGCACTGGCGCTGCTGGCGGTCACGGTTTCGATGCGATCGATCATGTCCGGCCAGGTTGCCGAGGCAGCCAACGTGGGCATCGCGCAGGAAATCGAGGAGTTCCGGACATTCGCGGCTGAGGGGCTGGACCCGAAGACTGCCCGGCCGTTTTCCTCCATGGGCGAATTGATGGAACGCTATCTGGCCCGCCAGCAGCCAATGGCCGGCGAAGCGATCATCGGCCAGGCCGACGGGCGGGTGCTCGCCGCAGGAACCGCCGCAAACCAAGCCGGGAGCTGGCTGGCTGAAGACCCGGTCCTCCTGGGACGGATTCTCAATGACGCGAAGACCTCTGGAATCCTGGAAAGCAATCACGGGACGGTCCGCTGGGCGAAAGCCGAGGCGAAAGATGCCTCCGGGGCCAACGGCGAAGGCCACCAGGCGCACCTGGTCGTTGCGCACTTCATTGGCGGTGCCCAGGACGAAGCCAACCGGCAGGCAACGATGCTCTTTGGCGTAGCAGCCGGGGGACTGGCCCTGACGGCGGGCATCGCCTGGCTGGCAGCCGGCCAGATCATGCGCCCCATCCGTACCATGAGCGAAACCGCCGCATCGATTACCGCCAATGACCTTTCGGCCCGCGTTCCGGTAGAAGGACGAGACGACCTGGCGCAGCTGGCCAGCACGCTGAACGCGATGCTCGACCGGGTTGAAGCTTCGCATCTGGCCCAACGCCACTTCATCTCCGAAGCACGCGAGCACCTGGGCGGCCCGCAACGCCAGCTGGCCTCCGCCCTGCAGAAGCTGAATGAGGAAGATCTTCCGCGCAAGCAACGCAACGCCATCATCAGCACCGCGCACGCCCATATTTCGCAGATGGGGCAGACCCTTGCCGACCTGGATCTGCTGGCGCAAAGCTCCACCCCGAACTTCATCCATCGGCAGATGATCTCCGTTGGCGAAGTCACGGCGGATGTCGCCGCGGCGGCTTCCCGTCCGGGAGCCTACCCGGACCGCCGATTCAGGATCGCCGAGTCCGCCAAGGCCCAGGCGTGGCTGGATCCGCTGCGCGTAGCCCAGGGAATGCACCAGCTGATCCAGAATGCGGTCGCGCATACCGAAGACGGCCAAAGCATCCGGATCGGTTCTGCCGCAGCCGATGGCATGGCCAGCTTCTGGGTTGCCAATGATGGACCGGCCTTGGATCCGGAAGAAGCCCGTGCCCTGCTGGAGAACTACCGCAGCGCACCGGGTACCGGCGAGCAGGGATCCGGCATGGGTCTCGGACTGGCCGTGGTGAAAGCGGTCGCCGAAGCCCACGGCGGCACGGCCTGGGTGGAATCAGGGCATGGCAACGGGACCAGCTTCGGATTCTCCTTGCCGCTGGCCGACGCCGGGCAAGGCAGCAGCTGCGAGGAAGACTTCGCCCAATCCATGGCCAGCAGTCTTAGAGGCGAATTATGAGCATCAAGCCAACCGCGCCCCGCGCGGGATTCCGCTACACCGCCCAGCGGCCCATGGGCCAGAGCGCCGAACCGGGCAAGGCCGGCGCGGCACCAAGCCAGTGGAGCAGGCAGAACGCCGCGCGGATCATCGCCGCGCTGCTCCTGCTGGCCTTCCTTGCCTGGTGCGCCTACGGAGCCTTCGGCCCGGCGGCCGGGACAGCGCAGGCACTGCCGGCGCAAGGAGCCCTGACCTTGGCGGTTTTCGCCGTGGCCATCTGGCTCTGGATCTTCTCGCCGGTCGGCGATACCTACATCGCCCTGGGTGCAGCGGTGGTGCTGGTGCTCATGGGGGTGCTGCCCGAAGCCGAACTGTTCTCCTCGCTGGGCGAAGACACCATCTGGCTGCTGCTGGCCGCCTTCGTGATCGCGGCGGGGATCACCGCCACCGGACTGGCGACCCGTGCCGCGGCCTGGATCGCCGCGGGCGCGAACACCCCGCGGCAGCTGATCCACCTGAGCACCGGGGTGCTGGTTGCCACCGCTTTCGCGGTGCCCTCCACCTCCGGGCGCGCGGCCCTGGCCATCCCGGTGTTCATCGCCCTGGCCAAGGCCTTGGCGGATCGCCGCCGTGTCGTCTTGGCCCTGGCCCTGGTTTTCCCCTCGGTCATCCTGCTTTCGGCGGTGGCATCCTACCTGGGTGCGGGAGCGCACCTGATCACCAGCCAGATCCTCACGGCCTCAGGGCATGAAGGTTTCTCCTTCGCCGGCTGGCTGGTCTACGGCTTGCCACTGGCGTTCGTTTCCTCGCATCTGTGCGCCGAACTGGTGCTGTGGATGTTCACCCGCGCCGAAGATCGTGCCCAGCCGCTGGCCGTGGGCATCGAACGGCTGCAGGAGCATTCGCCGGTGCCGCTCACCGGCCCGCTCACCGTAGGGCAATCCAGGGCAGCGCTGCTGGTCGCGGCGGTGGTGGTGCTCTGGTGCACCGAGCCGCTGCATCAGCTCCATCCCGCCATCGTGGCCCTGCTCGGCTCGTTGCTGGTCGCCAGTCCGGGATACGGCTCGGTCGGCTTGGCCAAGGCCTTGAAGGCGGTGCCGTGGTCGATGCTGATCTTCATGGCAGCGACCCTGACCCTGGGGACCGCGCTCGCCGGAACAGGGGCCGCCGACTGGCTGGCCCGCCGGGTCCTTGGCCCGGTAGAGCAGCTCGGAGCTGCCGCCGCCTGGGTCTTCACCATTCTGGTGGTGGTGATCTCCGCCGCGGCGCACCTGGTCATCCAGTCCCGCTCGGCCCGCTCAGCGGTGCTGATCCCGCTGGTGGTGTCCCTCGCCCCGGGCGTCGGGGTCAATGCGGTGGCCATTGCGCTGGCGTCCACCGCCGCGGCCGGTTTCTGCCACACCCTGACCAGCAGCGCGAAACCGGTGAACCTGTTCTCCGAGATCGAAGGCATCGAAACCTACCGGCCAGCAGACCTGCTGCGCCTGAGCGCGGTGCTCGGACCGCTCATGGTCCTGCTGGTCCTGGCCTTCGCCTTCTGGATCTGGCCGGCCATGGGACTGCCGCTGTTCCTCTGACTCACTTCAAAGCTTCATTTCCAACGCATCCATCCTCACTGAAAAGGACAAAGAATCATGGCACACGCACTTCCACAACGCATCCTGGTTGCACCATCGGGCTTCAAGGAATCCCTCGACGCGGCAGCCGTGGCGGCAGCCATCGGCGCCGGCGTCCGCCGGGCCTTGCCCGGAGCGGCAGTCAAGGCCGTGCCCATCGCCGATGGCGGCGAAGGCACCGCCGAAACCCTGGCCTGCTCTACCGGTGGCCAGCTGGTCCCGGTCACGGTCACCGGTCCGGTCGGCCAGCAGGTCCACTCGCACTACGCGATGCTCGGCGGCGAGGCGGCAGGAACTGCGGTCGTGGAAATGGCAGCCGCGGCCGGCCTGCGGCTGGTTCCCCGCGACCAGCGGGATCCGGGAACCACGACCAGTTACGGAGTGGGGGAGCTGATCGCGGCCGCGATCGATGCCGGGGCTTCCAAGATCCTGGTGGGCTGCGGCGACTCGGGCACCTCCGATGGCGGCATGGGCGCATTGCAGGCACTGGGAGCACGGATCCTCGATGCCAAGGGCCGCGAGGTCAAAGCCGGCGGCAATTACCTCGGACGCGTGGACCGGCTGGATCTTTCCGGCCTGCACCCGGCATTGGCCGCCGGGCAGGTGCAGATCACGATGGCGTTGAACCAGCACAATGTGCTGACCGGACCGCGCGGAGTGGCGCGCGTATTCGGACCGCAGAAGGGTGCCACCGAGGAACAGGTGGAAAGCATGTCGGCAGGCTTTGAACGCTGGGCTTCGATCCTGCGCCGCGATACGCTGGAGTCCGCGCGCTCCACCGATTTCGCCTTGGCCCCGGGCACCGGTGCTTCGGGCGGACTGGGTGCTGGGCTGGCCGCAGTCGGGGCGGTGCTCTTGCCCCGCTTCGAGGCGATCCTGGACTCGGGCTTGGCCGGCATCGATCTGGATTCGATGCTGCGCGGAGCGGACCTGGTCATCACCGCAGAAGGCGCCATCGACTTCCAGACGCCCAAGGGCAAGGTGCCGGCGGAAGTTGCGCGGCGCGCCTCGCTGCATGGGGTGCCGGTGGTGGCCTTGGCGGGAACGCTGGGCCGCGGCTGCCGCGACGTGCACGATATCGGCATCGATGCCATTGCCTCGATCATGCCTATTCCCATGACATTGCAGGAAGCAGTGGATGACGGGGAACGGCTGCTCATCGAAGCGGCCGAACGCTTCATGCGCACCATCATCCTGGGCGCGTCGATGGCCGCGGCACGGCTGAGCCCGCGCGTGGCCTGGTAAAAGATTCCGCTACAAGACGTAGCCGGCGACCAGCTGGGACAGGGCACGGATATCCACTTTGCCCTTGAACTCCAAGCGGACCTTGCCCAGTGAGCTGAACCAGAGATCCAGTTCAGCATCCAGATCGAAGGTTCCAGCCGTTTCAACCGAGAACGACTGGACCTTCGAATACGGCAACGAGGTGTAGTCCCGCTTCTTGCCGGTCATGCCTTGCACATTGACGGCGATGAGCCGCTTGTTGGTGAACACCACGTAGTCACGGGCGCCCTTGAAGGCGGCCTGCAGCTCTTCGCCAGCAACCAGCATGGGCATGATTTCAGGAGCTACCTGCGACAGGTCCCAGGGACCCAATTTGAAGACGGAAGAATTATTGAAATCGATCATGAATCGAGCGTATCGAGTGCGGCGGACAAACTACGTGACGCCTAATTTCTTAAATCAAGATTGACAGTCCAAAACGTCGGTATTCTCGGATATGTTGTAATGATCAGAGATTCAACCAAGGATGGGATCGGCATAAATGCAACTTCGATCGAAAGTCGACTTCGACTCTGCGGTAACCGATATACAGGACTATTTTGCGACCATGGAAAACGGCCGGCCAAAATATTCTGGATCCCGCTTTGAAACTCTTGGCGAAGATGTCGACATTGATCCAAATCAGATCACTGCGATCGACTTGGTGGCAGTGTCGATGCTGTCCGTGGACGTGCCAGCGCAGGCTTCCTTGGGAATCCTTGAAACACTAGCCGAGCAAATCAGTGAATTGCTGTCACAAATTCCGCAGGACTTGAAGTTTGAGAATCTGACGCCTGAGCTATTCGAGAAATATCTCGCCCCGGGATCGCCTGCAGATAAATTGTGGAAGATTCTGCGGCAGTATGACGATCCTTGGAACCTCGGCCAAACCACGGTGAGCAAAATTATGGCTCGTAAACGGCCAGATTTAATTCCGGTTTATGATTCGGTTGTCAAAGCAGTTGTCGGCATCAAGGGTAGCGGAGAACAGTGGAACGCTTGGTATTCCGCGTTCCACGACGGTTCGCCTGAAGCAGCCGAATTCGTAGACATGCTCAGAGCGATCAGGCTTGCAGCAGGCCAACATCATTTGTCGCTATTGCGAGTTTTGGACATTGCCTTGTGGAAGCAAGGTAAGCGTGAAAAATGACCATTGTAGATCCGTGGCAGGTATAGCATTTCGAAACAACGCAGGTGTGCCACCTTGGCCAGTGAAATCTTGGCCAAGGCGGAACTCCTGTTTTCGCGAATTCGCTAGAGTTCGATAGCTGCCACTGCCCGCACTGCGCGGGCAGCTTCTGCACCCTTCTTCAGGAAATGCTCGAAATAGAAGGCCTGGTGCTCATCGTTCGAGTGGAAGTGGTGCGGGGTCAGGCTGACCGAAAAGGTCGGCACGTCGGTGTCCAGCTGCACGCGCATCAGCCCGTCGACCACAGCCTGGGCCACGAAGTCGTGGCGGTAGATGCCGCCGTCAACCACCAGGGCCGCGGCCACCACTGCATCGTACTTCCCGGTCTTCGCCAGGCGCATGGCCTGAAGCGGCATTTCGTAGGCACCGGGTACGGCAACGACGTTGATGGAGCATTCCTGCCCGGAAGCTTTCATCTCGGCCTTGAACCCGGCAAGCGCCTGGTCAACGATATCCGCGTGCCAACTGGCCTTGATGAAGGCGATGTTCAATGGCTTGCTCATGAGTTACTCCCTGGATCTGCGTGAAATCTTCTTGTTCTTTTGATCCACCCTAGTGCTGCAGATCTCAATGAAATAACTGGGGAAGGAGTCGGCGTAACTATTCCCCCGCTTCAGTGCCAACCCAGTTGCGGGCCCACGTGCTTGAGCACCGATTCGATGACATGTGCGTTGTAATCGACGCCCGGCTGGTTTGGAACTGTCGCGGCAAACCTTGATACGTTCCAGCCGGTGCTTCGAATGCTCTGCCATCTGGCTCTCCTGCACACAGAGAACCAGCCCGCGCCTTGCGGCAACGGGCTGATCATGATGTGGCTATGATGGCACGGTCAATCCAGGCGCACCATCCTTCGTTGTGCTACCGCCAACCTAATTGCGGAGCAACATGCTTGAGCACCGATTCGATGACGTGCGCGTTGTAATCGACGCCCAACTGGTTCGGAACGGTCAGCAGCAGCGTGTCGGCTGCGGCGATCGCTTCGTCCTCGGCCAGCTTCTTGGCCAGCTCATCGGGTTCGCCGGCGTAGGACTTGCCGAAGACCGCACGGGTCTTCGCATCGATGTTGCCCACCCGGTCGGAGCTGTAGCGGTCGCGGCCGAAGTACTGCCAGTCGCGCTCGTCGGTCAGCGCGAAGATGCTGCGGCTGACCGATACCCGTGGCTCGCGGGCATGGCCGGCATCTTTCCAGGCCTGGCGGTAGAGCGCGATCCGCTCGGCCTGCTGGACGTGGAAAGGCTTGCCGGATTCATCGTCCTTCAGCGTGGAGCTTTGCAGTTTCATTCCCAGCTTCGCCGCCCATACTGCGGTGGCATTGGAGCCCGAACCCCACCAGATGCGCTCGCGCAAGGTGCTGGAGTGCGGTTCGATGCGCAGCAAGCCGGGAGGGTTGGGGAACATCGGCTTGGGACTGGGTTCGGCGAAGCCCTCGCCGGAGAGCACTTCGAGCAGCCGCTCGGCGTGGCGGCGGCCCATGTCGGCATCCGATTCGCCTTCGCGGGGCTCGAAGCCGAAATGCCGCCAACCGTCGATAACCTGCTCGGGCGAGCCGCGGCTGATGCCCAGCTGCAGCCGGCGATTGGAAATCAGGTCAGCTGAACCTGCATCCTCGGCCATGTACAACGGGTTCTCGTAGCGCATGTCGCGATTGCAACACTCGTTCACGTAAGCTGGTTGCATGGTCGAACTGGTAGCACTGAGGAAGACGAACGAGGTGGCGGCCTACGTCCGCGCTTCCATGGACCGCAAGGGCGACCGCTGGACGGTCGATACCCAACTGAGGAAGATCAGGGCGCTGGCCGAGGCCAAGGACTGGAACGTCGTCGAGGTCTACGAGGACAACGCGGTGTCGGCGACGAAGAAGCGCCGCGCTGGCACCCGGTGGGCCGAGATGCTGGACGACGCCCGCGCGGGCCGGTTCTCGATGGTGGTCGCCGTGGACATGGACCGGCTCCTGCGCAGCACGAAGGACCTGAACACGCTGATCGACCTCGGTCTGCGCGTCGTCACCGTGGACGGCGAGATCGATCTCTCGACGGCGGACGGCGAGTTCCGGGCGACGATGCTCGCCGCTCTCGCCCGGTTCGAGGCGCGTCGCAAGGCCGAGCGACAGATCAGGTCGAACGAGCGCCGACGTGCCGAGGGCATCCCCACGTCCGCCTGGAAGGCGTTCGGATGGTCGAGGGAGGGTGAGCTGATCGAGGAAGAGGCCGACGCGGTTCGGCGGGCCTTCGACGCGTTCCTCGGCGAGCCGTCGCTGTCGATCCGGCGCATCCGCGAGGACCTGAACAGCGCTGGTCACCTCACCGCCCGCGGCTCGGAATTCTCCGTCGATGCCGTGCGCTACCTGCTCGCGAACCCGCTTTACTGTGGCTACATCAAGCACTACGCATCCGGCGAGCTGTACCCGGTGCGGGGCGAGGCGTTCCCGCCCATCGTCAGCGAGCAGACGTGGCGGACCGCGGTGGCGAAGCTGGAGGACAACGTGCGGAGGTCGGCCAGGCAGGGCAACCAGCCGAAATACCTCCTGTCGACGATCGGGCTGTGCGGGAAGTGCGGTGCGACGCTCGTCTCGGGGACGAACAGCCGCAAGCAGCCGACGTATCGCTGCGGCGAGCAGTTCCACCTCACCCGCCAACGCGAGCCCGTCGATGCGATGGTCACCGAGGCAGTGCTCACCCGCCTGTCGTCGGTGGACGTGCACGACCTCGTGATGCCGCAGGAGGACGACGGGCCGGACCGCGAGGAGCTGCTGACCGAGCGGAACGCCCTGGTCGAGCGCGTAAAGGAGCTGAGCCCGCTGCTGCGCGACATCCATCAGCCGGTCCTGGAGATCACCGCGGCGATCAACGACGTGAAGGTCCGCATCGACGAGATCGACGCGGAGCTGCTCGACCGCTCGGTATCCGTGGCGGCGAAGCTGCTGGCAGACGTGGAGGAGGCGGTCGGCACCGCGGAGCGTCGCGAGGTTGTCGAGTCGAAGTGGAAGGCGTTGGACATAGACCGCCGCCGGATGCTCGTGGACGAGCTGGTGACTGTGACCATCGAGCCCATCGCGCCCGGTCACGTGAAGTTCGACCCCGACCTCATTCGCATAGAGCCGCGTCGCGACTGACTCATGAGTCAACTCGTCATTGCAATGGTGAGTCGACTCGTGGGAGAGTGGTTGCAGACAAGAAGATCCCACCGGGGCCGCGACTTAGAAGCGCGGGGTTCTGCTCCCGGATGAGTAGCCGGTCAAACAGCCCAACTACCGTGGCGGGGAACCGGAAGATACTCATATCTGAGGACTTCCGATGTCTGTCGTTATCGACGTTCCCCGCGCATCCGCGCTTGACTGCCCTGCTCTCGATCAGGACTCGTCTCCCGTTCCGCATGCTGATGGGCTCGATCCCGTCATCGCCGCCGCCCGCGCCGCCGGTCGCCGAGCCGGTGAGCGCCTGGCACTCACTCCGCTGACGCCGCGACAGCGCGCCGCCGTCGCCGCCGTGATGGGCGGTGGTCGCTGATGAGCGCGAACTCCGCCGCCTTCGATCACCTGACCAGCTTCCGCTGGCGACAGGGCGACCCGTCCCTCGCCGATGGCGAGGCCCAGCTCTACGACCTCGGCGTGCTCCGCTCCGTGCTGGAGGAGGCCGTCGAGATCGCCGTCGCCGACGCCCGCGCCGACGGGGTGACCTGGGCCAGGATCGGCGACGCCCTCGGCGTCACGCATCAGGCTGTCATCAAGCGCTACGGCCGGGGCGGTGGTCGCTGATGCACGCCGACGCACGCAACCTCAGCACCGCACCCGCCGACCTGACCCCGCCCGGAGGGCCTGGCCTGGCACCCGCCGAAGGCGGGCTGCCCATCGCCGTGATGACGGTCCGCAGCCGTGCTTCGCACTCCAAGAGTTTCGGGGGCCTCATTCGTTCCTACGGGCGCGGCAAGGGCTTGTCGATTGCCGCGCCTTGCAACAACGCGCCTGGTCAGAAGCCGATTCCGTCTTCGCTGCGTCGCGTCGCCTCGCGGGTTCATTTGAGGTCTCATTTGGGGGTCAATACGGGGTCATTTAGGCGCCGCACCCCCTCTGCGGCCCTCCACGCCGCCTGCGACGGGGGTGGTCGCCGTGGCTAAGCAGGAGAACAACCCGACGAGCATCGGGCTCACGCAGTACCTCGATCCGTCGTACTGGACCTGGGCTGCCGAGGACCCGAACGGGGCCGCGCTGCTCGAGCAGGGAGCCGGGGCGATCCTCGCCTACGTCGCGCAGCGGCTCGAGGCCATCGGCTGCGAGGTCATCGAGGCCTACGGAATCGTGCACGACAAGGATGAGCGCGAGGTCTGGAGCGACACGGAGAAGGCTCTGGTGGTCGAGCCGAAGCCCGATCACCTGCACGCGGTCATCAAGTTCGCCAGCCGTGCGAAGAGCGCGCCGCTGGATCGGCTCGCGTTCGGCATCGGCGTCGAGCCCCAGTACGTCGAGAAGCCGGGCCGCGGTCGGTACGCCTTCGACAACATGCTGTCGTACCTGACTCACGTGAAGTATGCGGACAAGCATCAGTACGCGCCGTCGGAGGTCGCCACGGTGCGCGGGCCGGACTACCTCGGGATCGACGCCCAGCGCCGGGAGACCTGGCTCAAGGGGCGCGCCCACGTGAAGAAGAAGGTCGTCGCGGAGAACTTCGAGGACATGCGGGAGCGGGTGCTGCAGGGCGAAATCACGCGGGATCAGATCATGCTCACGGACGAACTGTTCGACATCTACTCGCGGCATCAGCGGGAGATCGACGACGCGCTGTCGGCCTACGGCCAGCGCCGCGCGTACCGGGCGGCCGCGAAGCTGCGCGCCGGTGCCTTCTCGACGCACGTGGTGTTCGTCCACGGGGATGCCGGGATCGGCAAGACTCGGTTCGCAACGGATTTCATCACCGAGGCGATTAGCGCGGCCAATGCACATGGCGAGCGGTGGCAGGTCTACCGTGCCGCGACGGGGAACCCATTGGATGACTGGCGGGGCGAGGAGGTGCTGCTGCTGGACGATCTGCGGGCCTCGGCGATGGACGCGAACGATTGGCTGCTGCTGCTCGATCCGTATAACGCCTCGCCTGCGAAGGCTCGGTACAAGAACAAGGGCGAGGTGGCTCCGCGCCTCATCGTGATTACGGCGACGATCGAGCCGGTCGAGTTCTTCTACTACGCCCGCCAGAAGGGCAACGTGGACGAGGCGCTGGACCAGTTCATCCGCCGCCTGGCGTCGGTCGTGAAGGTCTACCGCGCCGACGACATCAACCGCTACCTCGTGCAGCACATCGGGAAGATCGAGCCCTACGAGTGGCACCAGTGCAGCATCCCGACCGCCGCGCACACGCCCGGCATGTACGGCAACGCGTACCACCAGAACGCCGGGTCGCGGGAACTGACGTACGGTCCGGAGACCTCGGCGGAACACGACGCGGACGGTGCGGTCGCGGAGCTGCTCAGCGGGCTCGCGGTGCGAAGTCCGGACGTGCCGCTGGCGCTGATCGAAGGTGCCGCATGAGCACCGATCAGCATTCGCTCTTCCAGGGGGTCGAGGGGGCCGGAGGCCCCTCGCAAGCAGGGCTGGAGGACACGAGCGTCAGCGATGTGTCCGACAGGCCTACTGCTTGCCACTCTGGCGTACAGGTGGAGCAGCAGACCGACTCCCAGGTGAACACCGGTCGGGCTGATGCGGAGGCTGTGCGTCAGAGTCACGGCGGCGCGAAGCGTCGTCGTGGGGGCCGCGCGAAGCTCGATACCGACTTCGGGGAGGAGACGCTCGCGGCGCTTCGCACTCGTGCGAAGCGGCTCGGGCTGGCTCCGAGCACGTGGGTACGGACCGTCGTACGCGATGCCCTCCACGCCTCCCGCTCGGAGGAGTTGGACGCCGCCGTGGCGGCGCACCTGCTCGGGGTCGAGACGCGCGTGCAGGCCTCAGCGGACGCCCGCGAGCTGGCCGCCCAGGTGCGCCCGCTGGCGATCAACGTCAACGACCTGGACCGCCGCGCGCGGGCCGGTGAGCCGGTGACGCTCTCCGCGGAGGTGCCCGAGCTGGTCGAGCTGCTGCGCGAGGCCCGCGAGCTGCTCGGGGATCGGACGGCCTCATGAGCACCACGCACTACAGCCCGAGCGCCAGCGCCGCCGACACGGAGCGCTACATCCGAGGCAGGGAGGACAAGCGCGGGGTCGCTATCACGTGCGACGTGCCGGGAGGCCCCGGCGCGTTCGCCCGCCGTGCTCAGGCGCTCACGCAGAACACCAAGCGGCATGTCGAAGCACTGCACTACCGCCAGTCGTTCAGCGATGACGAGTTCGACCCGAAGACCCCGGAGGACGTGCAACGGGTGAACGATCTGGGCTACCAGCTCGCGAAGAAGATGCACCCGCGCTCCGACTGCCTCGTGGTCACCCATACCGATGGCCGCGGCGGCAAGGCCCACAACCATGTCCTGGTCATCAACCACGACAACGAGACGGGTAAAGCCCTTTCGGACTACCGCACGTTCCACGACCGCAAGGCCGGGAACCAGAAGGGCGTCCAGTCTTCCAACGACGAGCTGATGCGCGAGCACGGGCTCTCGGTCGTGAAGCGGCTGGAGCACGCGCCGAAGGACTGGGAGCTGCGCCGCGAGGACTTCGCTGAGGGCGGCCTCGACCGCGAGATGGGCGACCGGATGAGTGCCGCCCTGGCGGATCCCCGCGCGACGGACAAGGCCGGTCTCGAAGCGGTGATCGCGGAGCAGAACCAGCAGCTCGGCGATGACGGCGACCGGGTGCCGCGGATGCGGCTGCACACCGCCGTGAGCAAGCGCGGGAAGAACGTCGGCAAGGAGACCTGGACGCTCTACATCGAGGACCGCAGGGGCGAGTCCGGGCGCGCCGAGCGCCGCAAGCGCACGAGCGCACTCTCGGCAGATTTCACGCCGGAGGGCGCGCAGGCGTTCTTCGACTACCACCAGCAGCAGAAGGAGCAGGAACATGAGCGCAGCGCTCGACAGGCTGAAGCAGCAGAACGAGCAGAGCGGATCGCCGCAGCAGCTTGGCAGTCCGGACATGATGGAGACCTTGACCTCGATCCTCGCCGCCGTCGAGGCGCAGAACGCGAGGATCGACCGGCTGACCGAGCAGCAGAAGAAGCTGGCGGGCTTCGTGAAGGTCATGGACGAGGAGCTGGCGAAGCGCATCGACCGGGCGTCGACCTCGCAGCAGTCCGTCGGCATGCCTCCGCAGATCGAGAGCGTCGAGAGCAGGCTGAGCGAGATCGAGAGCACGCTCAGCGAGTTCGTGAAGAGTCTCGACGGGAAGCGGCTGAGCGCCGCCTCGCAGAGTTTGATCGCCGAAGCGCAGAAGAATCACGCGGCTACGGCCTCGGCGATTGACGGGCTCAAGGCGCAGGCGGCTGCGAACCAGAAGCTTGTGGGCCAGGTCGGCGGCGCGGTGCAGCGCATCGAGAAACGGACCGAGGATCGGGTCGCGAAGGCCGTCGAGCAGGTCGCCGGGGAGGCAGGACAGGTCGTCACGGCGAAGCTCGACGCCTCGAACGCCTGGGCCGAGCGGATCATCGCCGCCACAGCGAAGCTCGAAGCGCGTCAGCTCTGGAGTGCCGCCGCCGCGATGTGCCTCGCCCTCCTGCCGGTCGCCGTGGTCGTCGCCGGGCTCTGGATGGGCATCGCCGGGCTCATCACAGGCACGCAGTGGGCGCTGGACGTTGACGGGAGCGTGTGGCTCGGCATCGGGCGCTGGCTCGTGGTAGCCGTGGGCATCGCCGGGGCCGGCTACGGGCTCTTCGCGTCCGCCCGCTGGGTCGCCGGCCTCGTAGAGACCTGGCGGGGGCGCGGGTGACTGGCGCTTCTCCTGCTGTGCAGCGTGAGCCAAGAAGGCGAGGTCGAGTGGCTCGACCTGGGCCTATGTCATTCAGATGGCTAGTCTTGATCACCGGAGCGTAGTGATTACCTCGGGTATTCCAATCGACCAGTCGAGTAGACGCTGGTGCCACTTGTCCAAGCGCGACCGAGCCGCGTCTGGGAGCTCTGGAGCACGGTCCCACTCCTCCCAGTCACCACTGGCGAGCCATCCGATGCATCCGACGATTCGGTAGGCCAGGAGCAGGTCACGAGGCACGGGGCGGTCGTACCCCTCGAAGAACGAAGAAGGGAGACCGTCGAGTCCGTGGAGGTAAGCGTGCTCATCAAGTGCGGAGAGTTCGGCCAGGGGCTGGCCAACACGTGGGAAATCCCAGTCGATCAGCCGCGCTTCGTCTTCGTTGACGACGATGTTCAGCAGGTTGACGTCGCCATGAAGCACGCTCGGTCGGGCGGTACGGATCTGAGTCGCCCGGTCAGCGATAAAGCACCTCACGTGTTCGAGAGCACCGCGCAGTCGCGGACGATGCTTCTCGACCCATGGACCGCTAGCAGCGAGGTTGTCGAGCAAACTCTCGACCGGATCGGTAGTTCGTAGGCTCAAAGAATCTGCATCGATTGTTCCCTCAAGTGAGGCGGGAAATGTGACGGCGTGCAATTCGGCCAGGGCAGCACCGGTCCTTCGCCATGCCGTGCGGTCCGCTGTACCGTTCGCGACTGAATCGGCCAGTGTTTGACCGGAGATGTACTCCCAAAGTGCGGCTCCAGCGTCATCAGATGCAAAGAGCTTCGGTGTGTTGATGCCGTTGGCGCGCAGGAAGTCGACTCGCCGACGCGGTGACGTGGTAGCCACTCGGCTCTGCCGCATGACTACCATGCGGCCATCGGTCAATTCGGCCCTCATCAGCCTGTTGTCTAGCCCATTGCCGTCGCTGTCAATCGTTTGGACTGAGACAGGAGCAGGCAAGCCTGAAGCCGCGATGAGTCGATCCATCACTTCCAGCGGGGCACCAGAGTCTCCATCATCCATGCCATCCATCATCTCAAATCAGAGTCCAGGACGTAGGGTTCTGCTGGCACTGAACGCGGTGAGCGGAACCTGCCCCCCAAGTCGACGACCTCTCAATGAGGGTGCACCTACGTACGATGCTGACCCCGAGCGATTACCGAAGCTGATGTTGTCGTTACAGGTGGAGAAGGATGCGAAGCCAGTCCGATAGCCGGTGTTACAGCAGAGATATGCGCTAGCGCATGTCGATCACGCCGGTGCCGATCTCAATGCGGCTGGTCCGTGCGCCGATGGCGGCGAGCAGCGGGAACGGGGAAGCGTATCGCTGCGCGAAGTGGTGCACGCGGAAGTAGGCGCCGTCCGCGCCGAGCTCCTCGGCTGCGACTGCCAGGTCGATGGCCTGCAGCAGTGCGTCGGATGCTGAGCGGGTGCCGGATTGCGGATGGTCGGTCCAGTGGCCGAAGGACAAAAAGCCGATGTTCTTCATGCTTGGGGCAATAAGCGGCCGCATCCCGTTATTCCGCGGCGGACCAGCACGGCTAGCGGCGCAGCAGCCGCCTATCCGAAAGCCCTGAGGCCCTATCCGGCTCCGCGTCGTTCATGCTGGACCAGATGCTGTCCAGGGAAAGGTCCAGCACTGCTGCAATGGCGGCGATGGTTGAGAACGCGGGAGTGGCTACGCGTCCGGTCTCGATTTTCCGCAATGTTTCAGGGGAAAGCCCGGCCTCGAGCGCGATATCGAGGATGGTGCGTTCCCCGCGCGCCCGCCGAAGCAGTGCACCAAGGTTCTTTCCCTGCTCGATTTCGCGGGGAGTAAGCGGCAATCTGACCATGGAAAAATTATAGTACCGGTAAAGTTTGACCGGTATAATAATTGGAATGATTGAGATACTCACCCCCAGCGAACTGGACCGCGCCCGGGACACCGGACGCCTTGTTGGCACCATCCTGCAAACGCTCAAGAACCGGGTCAAGGTCGGCACCAACCTCCTGGAAATCGACACTTGGACCAAGGAACTGATCGAGGAAGCCGGCGCGGAATCCTGCTATGTCGATTACGCCCCCGCCTTCGGCAATGGTCCCTTCGGCCACTACATCTGCACCGGTGTCAACGACGCGGTGCTGCATGGCTTGCCGTACGACTATGCGCTCGCCGACGGCGACCTGCTGACCTTGGATTTGGCGGTGAAGCTGCGCGGCATCGCTTCGGACGCGGCCATCAGCTTCATTGTGGGAGAGAAGCAGCGGGCAGAAGATCTCAAGATGATCGAGGTAACCCAGCGCGCCTTGGCCGCAGGTATCGCAGCTGCGGTTCCGGGAGCCAAGATTGGCGATATTTCCTTCGCTATTGGCTCGGTGCTCACCGCCGAAGGTTATCCGGTGAATCTGGAATTCGGCGGCCACGGCATCGGCAGCACGATGCACCAGGACCCGCACGTGTCCAATGACGGCCGTGCAGGCCGTGGCTACACGCTGCGCCCGGGCCTGCTGCTCGCGCTTGAACCCTGGATCATGGAAGACACCAGCAAGCTGGTCACTGATAAGGATGGATGGACTCTGCGCAGCTCCACCGGCTGCCGCACCGCGCATACCGAGCACACCATCGCGATCACGGATACCGGAGCCGAGATCCTCACCCTGCCAAAGAACTAGCAGGGTCCAGGGCAAGGCCAGGCCAGTGTCGCGGCCGCTTCATGCAGGGCGGCGCGGCACCGGCTAGGATCGCGGACCAGGCCAGCTGGCAGCGCCCCGGCAAAATCCCAGCCATGGCCGGCGGCCATGTTCCGCAGATTCGCCAGATTTCGTTGATGCAGCGGCTCGGGGTGTTCCGGATAGCTGCCCAGCAGCAACGTGCCCCGGGTGAAACCGCGGGTACCGCAGGCCTCCAGGGTCAATGCCGTATGGTTCAGCGTTCCCAGATCCGGGCGGGCGGCCACGACGAGGCTGGCCCCCACGGTCTGCGCCAGATCGGCGATGGTTTCCCCGGCCGCTGTCAGCTCCACAAGCAAGCCGCCGGCCCCCTCGATGATCACCACATCATGCGTGGCAGCGAGCTCGCCGACCTGCTGCACGTGCTGGGCCAAGGTGGGCAGCACAGCAGCCGGATCCAGCCCAGCGCACAGCGCTGCATCCACCGGTGCCATCGGGTGGCGCAGGCGCACCCCTTCGAAGGCCGAGAGCTGGCCGGGATTGCCCAGCCAGCGTGCCACATCCTGGGCGTCCCCGGGTTCTGACTTGCCCAGACCGGTCTGCGTCGGCTTGTAGATGGCGACGCTGTGCCCGTGGGACAGTGAGCGGGAGGCCAGCACCGCGGTGGCTACGGTCTTTCCGACCTCGGTATCGGTTCCGGTCATTGCATGGATCATTCCAGCATCCTCTCTGCAGGGTAGGTGATGGGCACTGCGGGTGGCGCCTGGAATGACAGCAGATGGCCGAAGGGCACGGGCGGCCCATCGGCGACGGCCAGCGGCAGGCAGCGTGCGGTTTCGGAGAGCACCAGCTCGGTTTCCATCCTGGCCAGGGAAGCGCCCAGGCACCGGTGGATCCCGTAGCCGAAAGCCAGTGAATCATCGCCGGCGGCGCCGAGCTCGCCACCGGCCAAGCGCAGCACCAGCTGCTCCCCGGTGGCGAATTCCAGGTCCCCGATCCGTGTGTCCTTGAGGGCAATACGCCGCCAGGTCGGCACCGAGGAGGCCCGGGCCAGCACCTCGCGCACCAGCCCCTGGGCCGCGGCCTCTTCCGTGCCCGCCTGGGCCAGGGCTTCCCAGCGATGGTCATGCAATGCCGAATACAATGCGGTCTGGATGAGCATCGAAGTGGTTTCCTGTCCGGCGATGCCCAGGAAATAAGCCAGCGAGCGGATCTGGGGTTCGGATACCCCGGCCCGGTGCAACGCGGCGTAGAGATTCCCATCGTCGCGTTGCACTGCTTGGTGCACCGATGCATCCAGCCAGCCGAAGTATTGTGCCGCGCTGCGGGCAAGCACCAGCTGCCGCTGCGCATCGGGCCAACCCCAGAACAGCTCCAGCGAGTCCCGGCTCCAGGCCTTGAGCGTCCCCACGTCGGGCACTGGCACCCCGGTGAGCCGGGCCATGGCTTCCACCGGGATCACGGCTGCCAATTCGGTGGCCAGATCCGCCGATTCCCCGTTGCGCAGCCTGGGTTCGAGGTCCGCGCAGATCCCGCGCACTCGGTCGAGGATCGGCTCGCGCTGGGCACGGACCTTGGCGGGGCTGAAGAATCCAGCGACAATCCTGCGCACTTCCAGATGCGCTGGGCCCGAAGCGCTGGCCAGCACCTCGGGAAGCGCGAAGCGCGCCCGGGCAAGGACCCGCAGCGCCGCAGGTTCCGGCTCCACCGCAGTGGACAGGGCATTGGCCGGCGAGAACTCATCGGGCCGCGCCAGGATGGCGCGGACGGTGTTCGGATCCTCGATGCTCCGGTAGCGCGCGTTGACAACGTCCGGGTAGGCCTCGGACAGCGGCCCGGCGAGCGGTGCCAGATCCAAGGCGCTCGCCGTCGCTGCGAAAGGGCAGCTCATGAATCCTCCTGGATGATGGCGCGGGCTACCGCGTGGATAGCTGCAGATAATTCCGGGTGCCCGTGGTGGGCATGGGCGGTGAGCCGGATGCGGGATATGCCATCGGGCACGCTGGGCGGTCGGAAGCAGGCTACCGAGATGCCCTGGACGGCCAGCGTTTCGGCCGTGCGGGTTGCGGCGCCGGCACTGGGCATCTTCACCGAGAGCACGGCTCCGGCTCCGGCTTCCACGCGGCCGGCCAGGGCCGGGTGGGCTTGCAGCTGGTCGCGGATCAGCAGTGCATTCTCCGCCAGTGCGCCACGGCGTTGCGGCCCGGCCAAGCGCAAGGCCGCCAGCGCTCCGGCTGCCGCGGCAGGGGATAGCGCGGTATCGAAGATGAAGGTGCGGGCAGTGTTGACCATATGATCGCGCAGTGCCGCCGCGCCAGGCCCGCCCATGAGCACCGCGCCGCCCTGCGACCCCAGGGCCTTGGACAAGGTCGCCGTGGACACTACCCGTCCGTGGCCAGCCAGTCCGGCGGCCAGCACTGCGGAGCCTTGGCCGGTGGCAGCCAGCGAATGCGCTTCGTCCACCAGCAGCAAAGCGCCGAACTCGGCGCACAGGGCCGCCAGCTCAGGCAGCGGTGCGGCGTCGCCGAATACCGAATAGACGGATTCGACCACCAGCAGGACGCGGGGCTTGGGGCGCTGGGCGCTGCAGTTGGCTTCCAGCAGGCGGGTGAAATCAGCCAGGTCGTTATGCGCTGCGGTGGCGACCTCGGCACCCGAAAGCCGGGCGCCATCGATCAGGCTGGCGTGGGCATGCGCGTCGAGGATGAACAGGCTCCCCGGCCCGCCGAGGGCGGCGAGCACCCCGAGGTTGGCGGTGTAGCCGCTGGAGAACACCAGGGCGGCTTGGCGCTGGGCGTAGTCGCAGAGCCCGGCTTCCAGCTCGCGATGCACCGGCAGGGTTCCGGCGGCCACCCGGCTGGCCGAAGCTCCGGCGCCGTAATCCAGGGCGGCCTGAGCGGCGGCCTGCCGGATATCGCGGTGCCCGGACAACCCCAGATAGTCGTTGGAAGACAAGTCGAAGAGCCCCGCCGCGGACGAGTCCTTGCGTTGCAGCCCCCGCCGCTGGCGCACCGTGGCGCGCGTGGCCAGCCAGGAGTCCCAACCCGGCTCAGCCATGGACCTGCTCCACGGCGCCCACCACGCCGCGGCCCAGTTCCGCGAGCTGTTCGGGGGTGCTGATATACGGCGGCATCACGTAGACCAGGTTCCGGAAGGGGCGGACCCAGACCCCGCGCTGGACGGCTGCTTCGGTCACCGCGGCCACCTGGACGGGGGAGGCGAGCGCGATGGCCCCCACCCCGCCCAGCACCCGCACTTCCTGCACCGAGGCCAGATCAGCGGCCGGTGCCAAATGGGTGCGCAACCCGGATTCCAAGGTGGTGAGCTGCTGCCGCCACGGAGCGCGCTCTGCCGAGGTGCCCGGTTCCCCGGCGAGCAGATCCAGCGAAGCGCAAGCCACCGCGCAGGCCAACGGGTTGCCCATGAACGTCGGACCGTGCAGCAATGCCGCGCCCGCCGAGCCCCCGCTGCCGGACAGGGCCGAAGCGATCCGCGAAGAGCACAGCATCGCCGCCAGGGTCAGATACCCGCCGGTCAGCACCTTGCCCACGCACATGATGTCCGGTTCGATGCCGGCATGCTGCACCGCGAACAGCTGCCCGGTGCGCCCGAAGCCGGTGGCGATTTCGTCGGCGATCAGCACCAGTCCGTGGCGGTCTGCCAGCTCGCGCAGGATGCGCAGCACCGCGGGGGGATAGATGTGCATCCCGCCGGCTCCCTGCAGCACCGGCTCGAAGACGATCCCGGCCAGCGTGGTGGCGTGGGCCGCGATCAGCTCGTGCGCTTCCTGTTCCCATTGCGCCAATTCAGCGGCTGAATATTCCCAGCCGCCGGCGGCGTCGCGGCGCGCCGCCGGAGGCTTGGGCAGGAACAGCTCGCCGGAGGAGCGCGGGGCGAACGCGGCATGCATGCCGTCCACCGGATCGCAGATGCCCATGGTGGCGAAGGTGTCCCCGTGGTAGCCGCCGCGCAGCGCGGCAAAGCGGTGGCGTCCGGTGTGGCCCTTGGCCTCCTGGTATTGCAGGGCGAGCTTCAGCGCGACTTCGACGCTGATCGACCCGGAGTCGGCTAGGAACACGTGGCGCAAGCTCTCCGGGGCCAGCGCGACCAGGCGTTCGGCCAGTTCGATGGCCGGCTGGTGGGTCAGGCCGCCGAACATCACGTGGCTGAAGCGCTCCAGCTGGCCGCGGGCCGCGGCATCCAGAGCCGGGTGGCGATAGCCGTGCACCGTCGACCACCATGAGGACATCCCGTCGATGACCTCTCGCCGGGTGCCTGCGGCATCTTCCAGGACCAGCTGGGCGCCGTGCGCCTCGAGCACCGCATAGTGCGCGCCGGCATCCAGGGAAGCATAGGGGTGCCAGAGCAGCCCGGCATCCCTCTCCAGCAGCGTCGTTCTGGTGGTGATCATGCGTTAGGGCTCTGCGCGGTTCCGGCGCCGCGGCGGCGCAGCACCGGTTCGGCGCTTCCGTTGCCGCTGCCGCAACCGGGGGCAGAACTGCCGCAGGGCGAAGAATCAGCAGCGGAGCAGCAGGAACCTGCGCAGCCAGAGGATCCGGCATTGCCGGCATCCGATGGCTGGCGGGCAGCATGGCCGGCGGCTTCGCTCAGTTCCGCGGCCAGCTGCATCGGGTCCTTGCCCTGTTGCCCGAGCACCACGAACCCGGCGTCGGCAATCATTGCCAGGTCGGCTTTCGCATCCTGGCCTTCGCTGGTCAGGTAGTCGCCGAGGAACAGCGAATTGGCCACTTCCAGCGCGGTGGCCTGCAAGGAGCGCAGGTGCATCTCGCGACCGCCGGCCATCCGCAATTCCTTGTCCGGGCAGGCCATGCGCACCACGGCCAAGATCCGCAGGCAGGCCAGCGGTGTCAGGTTCCAGGTCCCTTCCAGCGGGGTGCCATCGAATGGCATCAGGAAGTTCACCGGAATGGAATCGGCATCCAGCGCGCGCAGTGCGAAGATCGCCTCGACGAGCTGCTCTGGGGTTTCGCCCAGGCCGACGATGAGCCCCGAGCAGGGGGAGAGACCGGCGGCCTGGGACTGCTGGACGGTGGAGACGCGCTCGTCAAAGCTGTGCGTGCTGCAGATTTCCGGGTAGAGAGATTCGGCAGTATTCAGATTGTGGTTGTAGGCATCGGCACCGGCCTCCTTGAGCCGCTGGGCCTGCCCCTGCTTCAGGATGCCCAGGCAGGCGCAGACCTCCACCTCGGGATGGTCTTCCTTCAGCGCGCCGATCATCGTGGCAACCCGGTCGACATCGCGGTCCGTGGGCCCCTTTCCGGAGGCCACCATGCAGACCCGCGAGGCGCCGCCGGCGATGCCCAGGCCGGCCTGGTGCACCGCTTCTTCGGGTTTGAGCCAGGTGTACTTCAGGATTTCAGCTTTGGAGCCCAAACGCTGCGAGCAATACGTGCAGTCCTCGGGGCACAGGCCGGACTTCAGGTTGACCAGGTAGTTGACCTTCACTGTGTTGCCGAAATGCTTGCGCCGCAGCAACCCGGCCGCGTTGACCAGCCGCGTCGTGTCTCCGTCCGGCGTTGCCAGCAGGCCGAGGGCTTCTGCCTCGGTGAGCTGGTGGCCGTCGGCGATGCGGACGGCCAGCTCAGTGAAATCTGCGGTGCCGATGCGATGCGTGGAGATGCTCATGGGGTCCTTAGCGTGGTTGGGCGACTGCCTGCCAAGAATCAGCCAGTCCTGAACGGTGTTCAATTGCTGGCCTTAATGTAGCACGAAAAGCCCCTAACTTGAACAATGTTCAAGTTAGGGGCTTGCACTGCTCCGCACGCGGCATCTGCTGCTCAGCTGGTGGTCTTGCCTCGGTAGATCCGCGCGGCCAGCGCCCAAGCCAGGAGCGTGATGCCCGCCAGCCACACCAGTGCTGCCCACAGCTCGGAGCCCACGGGGTCCTGCGATAGCAAGGCGCGCAGGGAATCGGCTATCGCCGTGATCGGCTGGTGCTGCGCGAACCAGGCCACCGGGCCGGGCATGGCCGCGGTGGGAACGAACGCCGAGGAAATGAAGGGCAGGAAGATCAGCGGGTAGCTGAAGGCGCTGGCACCATCCACCGATTTCGCGCTCAATCCGGCCAGCACGGCGATCCAGGTCAGGCACAGGGTCACCAGACACAGCAGCCCAAGCACCGCGATCCACGAGGCAACGGAGGCCGAGGAGCGGAAGCCCATGGCCACGGCCACCCCCAGCACCAGCGAGAGCAAATTGGCCGCCAGCGAGGTGGCCACATGGCTCCAGAGCACGCTGGAACGGGAGATCGGCATGGCGCACAGGCGCTGCACCAGCCCATCGCGCAGATCCAGGAACAGCCGGTAGGAGGTGTATGCGACCCCGGAGGCGATGGTGATGACCAGGATGCCCGGCAGCAAGTAGTTGATGTACGGACCGGGGGCGCCAGTGCCGAGGGCACCGCCGAAGACATAGGTGAACAGCAACATCATGGCTACCGGGGTGATTGCGGTGGTGATGATCGTGTCGGGGCTGCGCATCACGTGGCGCATCGAGCGGCCCGTGAGGATCCGGGTTTCACGCAGTGCTGCGATGCTCATGGCTGGCTCCCTTCGGTTCGCTGGTTGCTGCCGGTCAGTTCCAGGAAGATCTCCTCGAGGCTCGGCCGCTTGGTGACCAGCTCGGTGGTGGCCGGCGGCAGCTGGGCCTGCAGCTCGGCCAGCGTGCCCTGCTGGATGATGGTGCCCTCGTGGAGGATGGCGATGTGATCGGCCAGGTGTTCCGCTTCATCCAAATACTGCGTGGTGAGCAGGATTGCGGTTCCGGACTCGGCCAAGCCGCGGATCAGCCGCCAGGCCTCCCGGCGCGATTGGGGATCCAGTCCCGTGGTCGGCTCGTCGAGCAGGAGCACTGGCGGGTCGCCGGCCACGCCCATGGCGATATCCAGGCGCCGGCGCATCCCGCCGGAGTAGGTGCCGGCGGGGCGGTCGGCCGCGTCCGAGAGGCTGAATCGCTCCAGCAGTCCGCTGGCGATCACTGGCGGATCGGGCAGCCGCAGCAGCCGGGCGACCAGCAGCAGGTTCTCGCGTCCGGTCAAGACCTCATCCACGGCGGCGAACTGGCCGGTCAGGCCCAGGGACCTGCGGACCTGGGCGGGATTCTCGCAGGTTGCCGTTCCGCAGATCCGGGCAGTGCCCGCATCGGCGGGCAGCAGGGTGGCCAGGATCCGCACGAGTGTCGTCTTGCCGGCGCCATTGGAGCCGAGCAAGGCGAAGGTGCTGCCAGGCTGCACGGCGAAGTCCAGTGAGCGCAGCACGGGCAGCTTCTTGAACGACTTGGCCAAGCCGATGACCTCGATGGCCGGTTCGGGGGCCAGTGCGGTGTTCATGTCATTGCTCCTTCGTCTCGTTTTCCGCTTCGGAAATGGCCTGTGCCAGACGGGCGCGCTCCTTGTCGGTCCAGCGCTTGCCGCCGTAGGCCTGGGCGAAGTCGTCGGCGAACTCCGCCGGATCTTCGCCCAGCAGTTCGCGCAGCGAGGTGCCGTTGGCGGCCGCCCCTTCGAAGAGGTCTGCCAAATCCGAGTACATCGAGATCATCGTCTCGGCGTCGGTAATTCCGCTCTGGTTCATCAGGTAGCGCTGCAATCCCGCAGCGGCCTTCGCATAGGGCTGCGGCAGCTCCTTGAGGCGCGCCAGGCTCTGCTTGTACTGCTTTTTCTGTTCCAGTGATCCAGTGAAGGTTTCAATCCATTTGGCGACCATGATCAGTGCCCTTTCTTCGGAGTGGTTGGGTGGGGGAGGCTGTCGATGCGGGAAACGAGCAGGTTCCAGGTGCTCCAGAAATCGTCGAGCTGCTGCCTGCCTCGGGGGTTGAGGGTGAAGACCTTGCGTGGAGGTCCTTTTTCGGAGGGGACTTTCTCCACCGAAACCAGGCCCTTTTGCTCGATGCGCACCAGCAGTGCGTAGATGGTCCCCTCGGCCAGATCGGTGAAGCCGCGTTCGCGCAGTTCCGTGGTGATCTCGTATCCGTAGGCCGGGCGTTCGGCCAGGATCGCCAAGACGATCCCCTCCAAGGTGCCTTTGAGCATCTCAGTCATCTGCGAGGCCATGCTGCACCCCTCTCTACTTAGCGCCATTGAGTACAACTAGATAGTAGAACTAGGTAGCGGTATTTAGCAACACTTAGTACCGGAGGATTTCAGGGACTTTCTTCGGGGATCCAGAGAAGTGGGGGATGACCAGCGGCAAGATAACGAGGCACCCAATCCGGTATGCTCCTTGAAGCTGATCCGGAACTGGACCCGATGGGAAGGGCCACCATGAAAGATGCGAAATGGCACTGGGGGCTGGTTGATGCCGAGCGTGCGAAGCTGGCAGAAATGCTGGGCGGCTTGGCGCCTGAGCAGTGGACTGCCCCGTCGCTGTGCGAGAACTGGCAGGTGCGTGACGTTGCAGCGCATCTGGCGGCGGCCGGATCCACTACCACCGTCCACTGGCTGGCGAGCATGGCCCGTTCCGGATTCAATACCGGCCGGCACAATGAACGGCTGCTGCGCAAGCAGCTTGGGGCCAGTCCCCGGGAAACACTGGAGAGCTTCAACCGTTCCGCGGCCAAATGCATTGCCCCGCTGAACTCGGTGACCGGTTTGCTGGGTGAAGTGGTGGTGCATGGGCAAGATATCGCCAAGGCGCTGGATCTGCCGCTGTTCCCGGATCCCCAGGTGCTGCGCGTTGTGGCAGAATTCTTCGCCTCCAGAGATTTCGCGGTCAACAGCAGCACCCTGGTCAAGGGGTTGCGGATATCGGCAGCCGATGATGATTTCAGCAGCGGGGCGGGACCCGAGGTTCGCGGCGGATTGCTCGATCTTCTCCTCGCCATGGCCGGCAGGAAACAGGTGCTCCCGCGGCTTGAAGGCGCAGGGGTTGAAGAACTCGACCGCAGGATCGCAGCGCAAGCGCGGACATAGGCAACTGCCAGCCAGCGGTGGGGAGTGCGGGCAGCTTGATGCACGGCAATGCCCCGGCGGTGGACATTGTCCACCGCCGGGGCATGGTGCGCATGAGGGGTTGGCGGGATTAGTTGACCCCGAAGCCTCCGGTCCAAGCGATCTTCTCGCCGGCTGCCAGGGAGATCTGCATGAAGCCGATGCCTTCCAGCTCGCGGGCGCGCTTGGTGGTGCCAGCGTCGATGGCGTGCAGGCCGCCGGCCGTGACCAAATCGGCCAGCTGGGACTTGGCATCCTCGTCATCACCGGCGATCAGCACGGTGGTCGGGGTGGTTCCGACCTTGCCTTCAACGATGGTGGAGGCGAAGTTGGTGTTGAAGGCTTTGACGACTCGCGATGAAGGCAGGGCCTTGCTGATTTCTGCGGTGGCCGAGCTGTCTGCCGGGACAGTCAGGGAATCGAAGGTCTCGAAGTTCAGCGGGTTGGTGATGTCCACGATGATCTTGCCCTCCAGCTGTTCGCCGCGCTCGGCGATGATGCCTTCGATGGCCGGGTATGGGACGGCAAGAACAATGATGTCGCCGAAGGCGGCGGTGGCCGAATCGCCGGAGCCGAGCAGCTGGATGGTGGCCCCTGCCTTGCTGAAGACTGACGAGATAGCCTGGCCCATGTTGCCCTTGCCGATGATGCTGACGTTGACCATGATGACTCCTTGAAATTGTTTGTTGAAGCTTTAACTAAATACTAGGCCCATTTGATTGAAGCGTCAAGTAATTTTCCCAAGAAAATTTCACCAATAGCCGCCGCACTGCTTCCAGTACTGTGGATTGCGGCGTTGACTAGGCCATTGAACTGCAGTGCCGCCGCGCCCGATCTGGGCACGACGGCACTGGGGAAAGTAAAGGTCAGGACACCGGGGCGGCCACGGTGGCCAACGGGTTCTCCAGATCCCCTGCATAGAGCAGGCCGCCGGATTGGTCGGCCAGGTCGAGCATCTGCTGGTTGTTGCGCAACTGCAAGCGGTTCAGGCAAGAGAGCGGGAAACTCTGTGCAAAGAGCCCCAGCTCGTCAAAGCGGCCAGCGAACTGCGGGTGCTGCCCACGGTAATCAAGCAGACGATCCACCACGGTCTTCCAGAATTCTGCTTCGGACAGTAGGCCTTCGGCATCCAGCAGCGGGGCGAGGAAGCGGAAGAACGAATCGAAGACATCCGTGAAGACTGACAAGACCGGGTCCCCTCCGGTACGCACCCGGCGGATCTCCTCCGGCAGTTCCACCCGATCCGACAGCACCGCAATCTCTTCGCCCAAATCCTTGAGCAGTACCTTCTTCACGACACCGTTTTCCAGCACCATGATTACGTTCTCGCCATGCGGCATGAACACCAGATCATAGGCTGCCAGGCAATGCACCAGCGGAATCAGGTAGGCATCCAGATAGCGGCTCAGCCACTCGGCCGGAGCCAGTCCGCTGCGGCGGACGAGGGCGCCAGCAAAGGATCGGCCGGATGCATCGACGTGCAGCAAGCTGGCCATCGTGGCCAACTTCTCTTCCGGGCCGAGCAAGCTGATCGGGGACTCGCGCCACAGCGCGGCAAGCATCTTGCGCTGCGGATCGCTCGTGGCCGTGACCGCTTCGAACTGCGGGTTGCGGTAGCCGACGGCCGCGATTTCCCGCAGCAGGGCGACCGGCTGGGTCGATAGCACCGGATCCTTTGCAAACAGCTCGCCCAACCACTGGTTGATGGCCGGAGTCACCTTCATGTACTCGGCACTCAAGCCGCGCATGAAGCCCATGTTCAAGATCGACATTGCCGTCTTGACGTAGTGGCGGTGCGGGTTGGACAGGTTGAAGAAGGTGCGGATCGACTGCTGCGCCTGGTATTCGTCGGCGCCGCTGCCGAGCCAGATCAATTGCTTGCGGGCAATGTCGTTGGCGAATGTGATCGACAGGCGGTTCTCCCACTGCCAGGGATGTACCGGAATGAACAGGTAGTCTTCGGATGCATAGCCGGTACCGAACAGGGCGGCCTCCAAGGCCTCGTCCAGTCGCTGGCGTTCGGCTGGATCCAGCTCGCTAGCCAGCAGGCCTTCGTAATCCAGCGAATCGATGGCATCGAATTGCGCCCTGGACTTGTGGGCTGCCGCCCAGCCAAGGTGCAGCGCGGCCCCGGTTTCGGGGGCGTACTTCAGGTAGTCGGTGCGTCCGATGCCCATGCGTCCATTGTTGGCAACGAAGCACGGGTGCCCCTCGGTCATCGAGGATTCGATGAGCTGGAATGATTGTGCGGCGCTGCCATTGAATTCGGCCAGCTGCGCTGAATCATGGGTTGCATGGACCTGCTTGTAGCAGTGGCTGCTCAACGTGGAGGAGAGCTCCTCCAGATAGGTGGGAAGCTGCGCTGGGGAGAGCGTGAGTTCCTCGGCGAAGAGCGTGATGAATTCGATGGCATCCGCGTCTGCCGCCAGCCAGCTGCCGTCAACGTAAACGTGGTGTTCCACAGACTGCGGTGAAACTATCCAGTGGTTCAGCTGGTAGCGCTGGGCGCTGAAGCTGTAGCGGTGCGCGTCCTTCTGGACTGAATATCGGCTGTCGCCATGCTCGGCAGGTTCCAGCAGGCGCTCATGCGAAAATTCGCCCAAGGCCTTGGCCAAGACATGGCGATTCGCGATGTCCCAACGCACGGGGGAGAGGAACGAGGATTCCAAGCGGCGGCCGGTTGCGCTCTCGAAATCCTGGCGGGTGCAAATGGACAGCAGAGCCTGCTTGATCGAGCCGTCTGCCTCGGAAAGCTCCACTGGCCGTACCGGTCGGAAGCCGACGCGAGCATTCAGCGCATGGATGGCTTTGTTGCGCACATCTGGCTCCACGATGATTCGTTCAGTTCCAGGCAGGGCGAATGCCTGGACCATGGCTGCGGCCAGCGCCTCCAGCGTGAACCCGGGCTGGGGGTTCGCTGCCGCCGGCGCCAGGAAATGCAATCCGCGATCGCCACGTACATAGTTGTACGCGTCGGCCAGTGGGGATGCGGCTGGGTCGTAGAGCTCGACCAGGAATTTCTCGTCTCCTGAAGCGTCGATGCCGAGGAGCACTTCGTATCCGGGGGTAGAGAGCAAGGTGCGGTATTCCGCTTCGATCTCCTTTTCGGTCGCATTGGGCATGCCCCAGAACGAGGCGTGTTCGGTGGAAATCCACGAATGAAGCAGCGCCGAATCGTCGGGCAGTGAAACGGGGCGGAAGGTGTAGCTGGTCATCGGTAAATCCTTAGGCTCGTGCGCTGGCATTGGCGGAAGTGGGCAGGCCGCTGAGTTCAGCGGCGCCGAATCGCTGGAAGGCGATCCGTTGCTCTACCGGGTAGACTTCGCGTCCAGCCAGGCGGTTGATGATGACCGAATTGCGGTAGGCGCCCATGCCGAGATCCGGGGCGGTGAAGCCGTGGGTGTGCAATTCGGCGTTCTGCACAAAGATGTCCTGATCCAGCCCGATGGAATACTCGCGGTCGACATTGAATCGGCCGTCGGGGAGGTAGTCGATGCGCTGGCTGATGCCTTCCAGGAAGTCCGGCGCGCTGGCACGGTAGCCGGTTGCCATGACCAGGTTGTCGGCAAGGAACTCCAAGTCTTCTCCGGTGCGCTCATGGTGCAGGCGGACGGCCAGGTAATCCGCGTCGGCGTCGATGCTCGTGGCAGCGCAACCGGTGCGCAGGTGCACATTCGGGGCTCCATTGATGCTTCGCTGGTAGAGCTCTTCATGGATTTCGTTGATCAGATCCGCATTGATGCCCTTGTAGAGCCCCTTTTGCTCAGCTGAAAGCACATCCCGCTGGTCCATGGGCAGGGAGTGGAAGTGGTCGATGTACTCCGGAGAAGTCATTTCCAAGGTGAGCTTGGTGTATTCCAGCGGGAAATAGCGTTCCGAACGGGTTGCCCACACCAGATGGTCCTCGGCTGGCAAGCTGCGCAGCAGATCCAGGAAGACTTCTGCGGCACTCTGGCCGCTGCCCAGCACAGCTGTTACCTGCGAAGATGAACCTGGTGCCCGGGGCGAAAGGATCCGTTCGCGGTGGAACGCGTAGTCGCTGGAGTGCAGCACCTTGCCGCTGGCTTGCGCTTCCGGTGTGATGACAGGCGGCAGATAAGGCTGGGTTCCGGTGCCGAGCACCAATTTGTCTGCGGTGAAGCGGGTCAGTCCCGCGGCGGTGAGCACCGACAGCTGGTAGGTCCCATCGCGGTAGTCGGCTTCGAGCACCCGGTGCCCGAAACGAACGCTGCGGATATTTTCCGCCGCCCATGCCAGATAGTTGGAATACTCTTCGCGCAGGGCATAGAAGTCTTCGCGGATGTAGAACGGGTAAAGCCGCTGTTTTTCCTTGAGGTAGTTCAAGAATGAATGCTTGCTGGTCGGGTCCGCCATGGTCACCAGGTCCGCCATGAAGGGAACCTGGAGGTGGGTTCCGGGAAGCATCATCCCGGGGTGCCAGATGAACTCCTCTCCGGCTTCGAGCACGGCGACATCCAGATCGGCCAAGCCGTCGGTCAAGGCCGCAAAGCCCAGGTTGAAGGGGCCAGCTCCAATGGCGATGGCATCAAAGTGTTCGGCAGGTTGAATCATTTCTTCTCTCCAAGGGTGCGTTCGGCCAGGATGCCGGAACCAATGCGGCAGATGGCGTCGAGGATCTCGCTGATATCGGCCAGGGTCGTATTCGGATTCAGCAGCGTGAGTTTCAGCAGCCGCTTGCCCTTGACGGTGGTAGCGGCGATCATTGCCTCGCCGCTGGAATAGAGGCGCTGGCGGATCTGGTTGGCCAGTGCATTGTGCTCTGCCAGGTCCAAAAGGTGCTGCGGATCTTCAAAGGAGAAGACCAGCGTGCTCAGCTGCACATCGGCTGCCATATGCAACTGGGCGCGCATGGCCACTTCCTGCTGCGCGTCCTCGGCCAACGCAATGACCTGGTCGAACATGTCGCCCAGGCGTTGAGCCCCCAAGGAGCGCAAGGTGACCCAGAGCTTCAGCGCATCGAAGCGCCGAGTGGTCTGCAACGACTTCGCCACCTGGTTAGGGGTGGCGTCGGCCTCCGCACGCGGGTTCAGATACTCGGCATAGTGGGCGATGGATTCCATGGAAGCCGCAGAGCGGACCACCAAGGCGCTTGAACCGATGGGCTGGAAGAACGATTTGTGGTAGTCGACAGTGACCGAGTCGGCTTGTTCAATTCCATCCAGCCGGTGGCGGTGGGAACTGGAGACGAGCAGACCGCAACCGTACGCGGCGTCGACGTGGAACCAAGCACCGACTTCCGTGGCGATGGCACGCAACTGGGGCAGCGGATCGATGGCCCCAAAGTCGGTATTCCCGCTGGTGGCGGAGATGGCCATGGGCACCAGACCGGCGGCGCGATCCGCGTCAAGTTGCACGCGCAAGGCCTGTACATCCATGCGGTGCTGGGCGTCGGTAGGGATGGACACGGCTGCGTCGTAGCCCAGGCCCAGGAGCATCGCGGCGTTGCGAATCGAGAAATGCGCGTCCTCCGAGCAGTAGATCCGCAGGTTGGCCAGCCGTTCAGGCAAAGTTCCGCGCAGCTTCGCGGTCGCGGTGTTCCGCGCGATCAGCATGGCTTGGAGGTTGGATTGCGTTCCGCCAGAGGTGAAGATTCCATCGGCCTGCCCGGCCTCGAAGCCGATCAGCTCGGCGGTGAACTCGATGAGCTTGCGTTCGATCAGTGTGGCTCCGGCGCTCTGGTCGAAAGTGTCCATCGAGGTGTTGATGCTCGTGACGAAGTTTTCGGCGGCGACTGCAGGGATCACGACGGGGCAGTTCAAGTGCGCAGCATACTTCGGGTCGTGGAAGTAGACCGCGTCGTTGAAGTACAACTCGTTCAACTCGGTGAACGAGTCCTGGGTCGAACCCAAGGGGCGATGCAGATCAACCAGGTCGATGCGTGCTTTCAGCTGCTGCGGGGTCGGTCCGGTTGTCGGCGCGTTGACCGATGCCAATCGGTTGGCCACACGTGAGATGGCATCACGTGATTCGTTTTCGTAGACGTGGACGGTGTCTGCGCAGAGCAGCGCATCGTCGTAGATCGGCAGCGGCAGATCAGGTATTTGCAGGGTAGGCAGTGAGGCACCCAAGTGCATGCTCCTCAGATAGAGACAATCAATAGTTGGTCAGGCTCACCTAACAAGAATCTATTAACAACACACTTCAATTAGTTAATGCAAGCCGAGTAATTCGATGGATTCTCCCAGGGAAAAATTTCTCAATTTTCGCATCAGTGGCACGTGGTTGTGGTAGGTTGCCCTCTGACCTGTATGTTGATGTTTCAATAATTAGCTCTTTCAATAGCGAAGCGGAGTAATCGACTCGACTTGTGGCGTTCAAGAAGTATCGCTAATCGTTTGATTGTGTTTTCGGCGCGAGCATGTATGATCAAACAGTTGGAGCAAGGGAGGGCAGGTGACTACGGTAAGCCCACGGAAAGCCGAGCGATCCCAGCGTCTGCTCCTCGGGGCGAATGCCACTGACGCGGCAGGACGCTCGCTATCGGATATCGCGATTGACCTGTTGTTCGTTGGCGCCCTCGGGGCAACCGCCATGCAAATGGGCATGCTCAATGCGCTTGGTTCCCTGGCCTTCGTGCTCGCAAGCATTCCCGCGGGCCATATGGTCGACAAGTATTCCGCGTTCCGTGTACTGCGCATCGGTCTCGGGGCCAAGCTGTTCCTGCTGGGGTGCTTGGCGGTGCTGTCATCCGCAGAAGCGCTATCGATCCCGATGGGAATGCTGCTGTGCGCATTGCTTGGCATCTGCAACGTCTTTTCCGAAACGTCGCAAACCACTGCCGTCCCGCAACTCATCGAAGATGATCCCGAGAACCGATCAGCGGGCATTAGCAAGCTGATCGCCTCGCTGAGCGCGGCGGACCAATCCATGACAGTGGTTGTCCCGGCCCTTGCGGGAACCGGATTCGCGCTGTGGGGAGCGCCGCCGCTGCTGAGCATCTCGGCGGCACTGGGCCTGCTGGCCTTGCTGATGGCGCTGCGTGTGCATTCCCATCGCCCATCGCAAGGCCTTGGTGGCACGCTCAAGCCGTCGGCCGAACAAGGCGGCATGCTCGCCGGCCTCAGATATCTTTTCCGGCATCGGCTGCTCTTGGCGATCACGGTTGCCGTGATGTTCTCCAACTTGGGGTTGGCCATCGGCTCGTCGGTGGAGGCGATCTTCATCATCAATGAGCTCGGCTTTGGCGAATTCGGGTACGGCATCTTCGTCTCGATTGGCGGCATCGGCGGGCTGATCGGCGCAGCAGTCGCAGGAAAGCTGGCTGGGAAGTTTCCGCCCGCAACGCTATTGGTCTACACCGGTTCACTGCAGGCGGCATTGACTGGCTGCGTACTGGCCGCAGCCTACGCACCAGAACTGTGGTCCATGGTGCTGCTGGGCACGTTCTCGTTGGGCTGGGGAATCATCGTGCTGCTCTTCAACATTGCTGCCTCCTCATGGGTCGTGCAGATCGTTCCCGAGCACCTGCTGGGACGAGTCCTCAGTGCACGACGGCTATTCACCTTTGGAGTGGTTCCCGTCGGCGGTTTGGCTGGCGGCGCAGTGGCCAGCGCATGGGGGATTGCCGCCGGACTGCTTGGCTGGGTTGTTGCCGCGGCCCTCTCGGTTATCAGCTATCTGGCGATGCGCGGCCCGGCAACCCGTTAGGCTGGACAGCGTAGGCACCACGAACTAAAGGCAACTGCGCACGTGAAACTCGTTATCGACGCTCGATACACCCGAATCACCCACCACGACGGCATCAGCCGGTACACCGCTGGGTTGATCGAAGCCGCCAGCAAAGTTGCCGACGTCACGATGCTGGTCAACGACACCAGGCAACTGGGTATGCTTCCAGATGTCCCGTATTTGAAGATTTCCGGACCCACCAGTGTGTTCGAACCGTTCGTGGCCTTGCAAGTCAATAAGCTCAACCCTGATGTCGTGTTTTCGCCCATGCAAACCATGGGGACCGTGGGGCGAAAATATCCCGTGATCCTGACCCTGCATGATTTGATCTACTACTCGCATCCGCACGCGCCGAAATTCCTGCCCCTGCCGATCCGTGCCGGGTGGTTCCTGTTCCACCAGGTCTACTGGCCGCAAAGAATGCTGCTGAATCGTGCCGACGCGGTAGCTACCGTCTCCAACACCACCGCCAAGCTGATGCGCAAGCATCGATTGACCAAGAAGCATATTGGCTTGGTGTCCAACGCGCCGACGGGAAACTTTGCACGCCGCGACCAGGCGAAGCGGCCAAGGAAGACCCTGATCTATATGGGCTCTTTCATGGAATACAAGAATGCCGAGACGCTCATCCGAGGTATGGCGCATCTGCCCGACTATGAGCTGCATCTGCTCAGCGGGATCAGCGAACAGCGTCATGCCGAATTAACCAAGCTTATTCCTTCAGGTGCCACTGTGGTATTCCACCGGGGAGTCAGTGATGAGGAATACGAGCGGTTGCTCAGCGAGTGCACGGCTTTGGTCACCCTTTCGCGCGAAGAAGGCTACGGCCTGCCACTGGTTGAAGCCATGAGTATGGGAACTCCGGTGATTGCCACCGACATGCCGATCTTCCGGGAAGTCGCAGAAGACGCCGCGCTGTATGCGACGGCAGATGATGCGCAGGGTTTCGCGGACCAAGTACGCACCCTGGATGAGCCCGGAGCCTGGAAAGAATATTCGCAACGGGCTGTCGAACGAGCCGCCCACTACTCATGGGAGCAGTCGGCGCAGCAGCTACTGGAGTTGGCCAGATATGCGGCAGATCACAGAAAGTAAATTGCTTCGCAGTGGCGGTTGAGCACCTTGCCGCGCGCGAATAATGGCGGAAAATCGGGGAAGGGAACGTGTGCTCCGCATGAGGAGCTGCCGATTTGAAAACCGGACTTGGCCAGTGCTAAAGTATTACTCGTTGCATTCCTCCATAGCTCAATTGGCAGAGCATTCGACTGTTAATCGAAGGGTTACTGGTTCAAGTCCAGTTGGAGGAGCCAAGAAAACCTCCCAGTTGCACCAGCAGCTGGGAGGTTTTGCTTTACCCGAGAACAGTGGTGCCGGTGCGCAAAATTGAAGTGAAAACCCGGCAACGCCTGAATCTCCTATAACCACAGGTGATTAGACGATAGACTTTCGAATCGTTACCAGTTACACCCACAGCATGAGATAAAGCAGTGGGTTTTACGCCTGAAGACTGAGTCGTATGCGGCAACCGGGGTGTTAGCGTTTGTTGTACCGGTTGCTGAGCGATCGAGAATATGGAGAAACCATGTCTGAAGCTGAATCGACGCAAGCTGACGAAAGCCTTAAGTCGAGTGTCAAGAGTGCTAAGGCGCAGGTTGATGGACTCAAGGAGCTTGTTCCACAACAGCTCTCGGACGAGGTCAAGCTTGCGACTACCGTACTCAAGGGCAAGGGAATCAGCATTGGCATGGCCGCGGCGCTAGCAGGCGCCGCACTGCTAGTAGTGCTGCTCTTCGTCATTGCCGTAGTAGTAACCCTGGTCAACGTGTTGGCTCTTTGGCTGCCAGGTTGGGCCGCCGCATTGATCGTTGCAGGTTTCTTCTTGCTGATTGCCGCCATCTTGGGATTGGTCGGATATTCAAAGGTCAAGAAGGCACTGCCGCTGAAGCCGGAAGCAGCTATTCGCGGACTCCGCCACGATTTTGGCGTGCTCAAGGATGGCAGCGCCTTCGATGTCAGCACTCTTGACGAGCCGCTGAAGAAGAAGTCGGCTGAGGATGATGAGTCCGCAGACAAGAAGAAGGAACCGAAGCCGCCGGCACCGAGTGCCGATGAGCTGGTCCTTCGCACCAAGCGTCGCCGCCGCCAGATCCAGGCACTGCGTGACAACCTGGGCGAAAGCGTGCAGGCTCCGCTGGCCAAGATCGACAAGGTGCGTTCCTTCACCCACGGTGCTGGAGAAAAGTTTGCCGGGGCAGCGGCCAAGGCCAAGGGATTTGTCCGCCCTTCTTCGTCTTCGTCTTCCGAAGACCAATCGGAGGCTGACAGAGCCGGCTCGCACCGCGCTGAACAGGCACGTCCATATATCGTGATGGCAGGTTCCGGGCTGGCACTGGTTGCTGTTATCCGGGCATTGTTCAAGCGCTCCTAGGTCTTTCGCCGACGGAGCCGTGCATCGGCCTTAATACGCGTGCACCTGCCCCGTCATTTGAAAACTTAGGCTAGAAAGGCACTGACATGGTTTGGATCGCTATCGCAGCGGCACTATGCAGTGCCTTTTGCCTTGCCTTTGGCGCGCACTTCCAATCGCAGGCAGTACGCAACGCAGTCGACGGGCTGGATCTGACGCTTAAGAATGTCGGCAAGCTGGCCAGCAATAAACGCTGGATGAGCGGTTTGGGCCTCATGGCCCTGGGCATGGCCTTGAACGTCTTCGCCCTGGCCAGCGCACCGCTGACAGTGGTGCAGCCAATCGGCGCCATTGCACTGGTGATCACCGCTATGGTCAATGCCAAGGAAACCGACCTGACGATGAACCGTCCCACCGTGCTGGCGATCATCAGCTGCATGGTTGGTTCGGTTGGGTTCGTGCTGTTGGCAGTCACGGCCACCAACGGCAACCAGGAAGTGACTGAAACCGAAGCCCACCTGATTGAAATGATCCTGGCGGTAGTCGTCGCCATCGTGGGATTGGCCACCATCTTCTTCCACAAGAAGCTTGGCGCGTTCTTCTTCATCCTCGGCGCCGGTGTGCTCTTCGGATTCGTTGCCGTGCTGGTGCGAACCATTGCCATCGCCGTATTGAATATCGGCGACAGCAGCTTTTTCCAGCTGCCGTGGCTGGCTGGACTATCGGTGGCAGTCGCCGGGTTGCTCGGCTCGTACTTTGTACAAAAGGCCTACTCAAAAGGGCCTCCAGACCTCGTCATCGCAGGGTTGACCGTGATCGATCCGATCATTGGCATTGCCATAGGAATCAGCATCCTCGGAGAGCTGCGTACCGATGTCCCGGTACTGGTCACCGTGCTGATGCTGGTGGCTGCCGGTTTGGCTATCGTCGGCGTGACCGCGCTGTCCAGGCACCACCCCGACGTGATCGAACGCCGGAACAAGACCGAAGGCGAAAAATCCATGCCTGATTCCAAATAGACTGAAGCTGCAAATTTCTCTATCAAAAACTACAACGCGTGTGAACGCCGAAGGATGCCCGTGGCCAAGGAAAAACCGCTGACCATCGTCATTGCTGCTGACACTTATCCGCCAGACGTTAACGGAGCAGCGATGTTTTGCTACCGGTTGGCTACGGCGATGCATGCGCGAGGCCACCGGGTGCACGTGTTGGCAGCCCGTGGCGACAAGGGAAAGACCTATACGGAAATCCGCGATGAGGCTATTGTCCATCGCTTGCAATCGCACTCGGTACCGACCCATGAATACTTCCGCATCGTGTTCCCGTGGGAAGTCAATAAGCAGATCAGCAAGCTGCTCTCGGATATCAAGCCCGACGTGGTCCACGCCCAGAGCCACTACATGATTGGCCAGCGCACCATCGCATGGGCGCGGAAGAACAACGTTCGCTCCATCGCGACGAATCACTTCATGCCGGAAAACCTGGACCCATTCCTGCCGTTCCCGCAATGGTTCAAGCGAATTGTCGCGCACAATTCGTGGAAAGACATGGGGAAGATCTTTGGCCGTGCGGATACCGTCACGACCCCCACTCCGCTGGCCGCCAAGGCCATGCGCGAACGGGCCAAACTGAACCACGTGCTCCCGCTGTCCAATGGCATTGAGATCGGCAACTACGAGCTGGCGGACGGGGAAGAAATCATCCGCAATGAGTTCCCTACGATCTTGTTCGCGGGCCGCCTCGCGGTGGAAAAGAACATCAACGAACTGATCGAGGCTTTGCCTCTGATGAGCAAGGTGCCTGACGCCATCATCGAGATCGTCGGAGGCGGAGAGCAGCGCGCTCATCTGGAGAAGATCGCAGATGATTTGCAGATCCGAGACCGCGTCCGTTTCCTGGGGCACGTCAGTGACGAGCAATTGCGCCAGGCCTACCTGCGTTGCGACGTATTCTGCCAGCCAGGCACCGCCGAGCTGCAGTCATTGGTGACACTTGAGGCGCTTTCGGCGTCCAAGCCAGTGGTCCTGGCCAACGCGATGGCGCTGCCGCATCTGGTGGATGAAGGCGTCAACGGCTATATGTTCACGCCGGGTGATCGGCAGGATCTGGCCAACAAGCTGGACCAGGTTCTGGCCCTGGACGAGCAGCACCGCGCCAAGATGGGTGAAGCTGGCCACGAAAAGGTGAAGAACCACGCGCAGGAAAAGACGATGAACTCCTTCGAAGCCCTCTACCGGGGCCAAGAAGTGAGCACCCACTAGCCGGAATGTCATCATTGGGTGCGCCAAATCGGTGTTTCGGCTAGTGATGCCCTAGAATATTTCGAGTGTGGTTGCACCGCTCCGGCGATGGACCCATGTGGGGAGTTAGCTCAGTTGGTTAGAGCAGGGGACTCATAATCCCTTGGTCGTCGGTTCAAGTCCGTCACTCCCTACCAAGGCAGATCGTCCAGCAGCTATTGAAAAATTAGCTGCTGGACGATTTTCTTGTTCCCGGCTCCGCTCCAGTGCACAGCTGGATCCCGCTGGATGCACGGGTGTGTGAAGAAGTGCATGGGAGCCGGATGATGATCCGGCTCGTGCGGCCCTCGAGCGATGCCGCGTCATTCGTTCAACGGCAAGAGGATCGACGGACGCATGTCGCGGATCAGCAATACCGGGTCGATATATTCTCCATCGAGGCGCACACCCCAGTGGATGCAACGGCCAGAGCAATGTGCGCCGGTTGCCACCTGGCCCACTTTGGCACCCGCCTCCACCCAGTCGCCCACCGCGACTTCAGCGGAAACCGGTTCAATGCTGGTTTTGAACCCGGAACCGTGGTCGATAACCAGCACAGGCCGGTCCACGATCGCTGAAGCGAACGTGACCCGGCCGCGCTGCGGTGCGAAAACGGCATCACCAGCGCTGGCTGCCAAGTCCACGCCTCGGTGCCCGGGAAGCCAATTTTTCTCCGGTTTGTCGAAGGGCACCAGAATTGCCGGTTCGCCAGCCAGCGGCCAGCGCCAGCCATTGGTGGCGGCAAGTGCGGCAGGTACCTGGACTTGCTGCGGCTCGGCGTCCGTGGGCGCGGCCGGAGGAAAGCTGAAGGCCAGCAACAGAACCTGCAATCCTGCGAAGAGATACTTGATTTTCATCTTTCCAAGGTGTCCCCGGAACATGGATCATGGGCAACCGGGGGAACGGATTGTGGGCAAGGCAATGGGCTGCAGATCACCAAAACCGCCGTGCGGGGCAAGGGGTTCTCTGTAGTACACTTGAAGCAGCAGTGTCGTGTCACAGGTGTGTCCAAAATTGGGTGCATCGGGCAGGAGATTGACTTCGCGTATGAGTATTCACAGCTAAATCGGCTGTGGCCTGAGGTTCCAGTGGTCCGAGAGAATCGGTGGACCGAAGCCGAGATGCCAAGCATCAATCGGTACTCATGCCAGGGCGGATATCCACAATGGCTATCTGCATCAACCCGAACAACCAAGAGCAGTTACCGCGGGCGCACGCGCGCCCGGTCCGCCACTGCTGAAAGGAGTTGCGACATGCCAGTCGTAACCATGCGAGAGCTGCTTGACAGCGGCGTCCACTTCGGCCACCAGACCCGTCGCTGGAACCCAAAGATGAAGCGCTTCATCTTCACCGAGCGCAACGGCATCTACATCATCGACCTGCAGCAGTCGCTGTCGTTCATCGACCGTGCTTACGAGTTCGTGAAGCAGACCGTTGCCCACGGCGGCACCGTACTGTTCGTCGGTACCAAGAAGCAGGCTCAGGAAGCCATTGCCGAGCAGGCTAACCGCGTTGGCCAGCCATACGTCAACCAGCGTTGGCTCGGTGGTATGCTGACCAACTTCCAGACCGTTTCCAAGCGCGTTCAGCGCATGAAGGAACTGGAAGAGATCAACTTCGAGGACGTTGCCGGCTCGGGCCACACCAAGAAGGAACTGCTGCTGCTGAAGCGAGAGCTGACCAAGCTGCAGAACAACCTCGGTGGTATCCGCAACCTGACCCGCACCCCTTCCGCTATCTGGATCGTTGACACCAAGAAGGAACACTTGGCTATCGACGAAGCCCAGAAGCTGGGCATCCCAGTTGTGGCCATCCTGGACACCAACTGCGATCCAGACGAGGTTACCTACCCAATCCCAGGCAACGACGACGCAATCCGCTCCGTCAACCTGCTGACCCGCGTTGTTGCTGACGCTGTGGCCGAAGGCCTCATCGCCAAGAACAACAAGGCTGCCGGCAAGACCGAGGGTGCTGCTGAGCCAATGGCTGAGTGGGAGCGCGAACTGCTTGAGGGCGAGAAGGCCAAGGCCGAAGCTCCAGCTGCAGATGCTGCAACCGAGGCTCCAGAAGCCAAGTAGTCACCTCCGTGACTCCAGAAGTTTGCCTGGGCGCACTAGCGTGTAGCTCGAGGTGAACTTCACCAAGTCTTGTGGGACGGGCCGGAAATCCGACCCGTCCCATAAGCAAAATAAACTTGAAACTCCTAGCTGAATGGGATTGCACGTGGCAAACTACACCGCTGCTGATATCAAGGCACTGCGCGAGCGCACTGGCGCCGGCATGATGGACGTTAAGAAGGCACTGGACGAGGCCAACGGCGACGCCGAGAAGGCCATCGAGATCATCCGTGTCAAGGGACTGAAGGGCGCTACCAAGCGCGAAGGCCGTTCGACTGCTGAAGGCCTGGTTGCTGCCAAGGTTGAGGGCAACGTCGGCGTGATGATCGAGATCAACTGCGAGACCGACTTCGTAGCGAAGAACGACAAGTTCATCGCACTGGCCAACAAGGTCCTGGATGCCGCTGTGGCTTCCGGCGCTGCAGATGCAGAAGCACTGCTGGCTTACGAGCTGGATGGCAAGACCGTTGGCGACACCGTCATCGAAGAGGGCGCAATCCTCGGCGAGAAGGTTGTTGTACGCCGTGTTGCACGCATCGAGGGTGCCAAGGTTGCTTCGTACCTGCACAAGACCAGCAAGGACCTGCCAGCCCAGGTTGGCGTCCTGATGGCTGTTGACGCTGACAGCGAAGCTGCCGCAACCGTCGCGCACGACGTTGCAGTGCACACCGCTGCAATGGCTCCTACCTACCTGTCCCGCGAAGAGGTTCCAGCTGACAAGGTTGCCGACGAGCGCCGCATCGCTGACGAAACCGCTCGCGCAGAGGGCAAGCCAGAAGCTGCACTCACCAAGATCGTTGAAGGCCGCCTGACCGGCTTCTTCAAGGAGATCGTCCTGGTTGACCAGGCTTTCGCCAAGGACGCAAAGAAGTCCGTTGGCCAGGTCTTCGAGGAAGCTGGCACCAAGCCAGTTGCTTTCGCACGCTTCCGCGTTGGCGCCTAGGCTTTGCAGCTCTAGGCAGTAGCCATACGCATTAAGCGAACCGCGTTCGGGGCAACCTGAGCGCACAAGATCAAAGGGAGGTGGGCACCGAGAGAAAACTCGGTGACTCGCCTCCCTTTTCTTGAGCCCGGATCTCACGATAGCTTGGGATCTGGGACGTAGAACCCCCAGCTTGATTCCGACCTCCAGGAGTAAGACACCTCATGCCAAGCACCCCAGAAACCAAACGACGCCGCGTACTGCTCAAGCTCTCCGGCGAAGTATTCGGCGGCGGCAAGATCGGCGTTGACCCAGATACCGTTCGCGGCATCGCCCAGCAGATCGCCCAGACCGTTGGCGAGGTCGAGGTGGCAATCGTGGTTGGCGGCGGCAATTTCTTCCGTGGCGCGGAACTCTCCGCTTCCGGCATGGACCGCTCGCGCGCAGACTACATGGGCATGCTCGGCACCGTCATGAACTGCCTGGCGCTGCAGGACTTCCTGGAGCAGTGCGGTGTTGAAACCCGCGTCCAGTCGGCCATCGCCATGGCCCAGGTCGCCGAAAACTACATTCCGCGCCGTGCCATCCGCCACATGGAGAAGGACCGCGTCGTCATCTTCGGCGCCGGCGCCGGCCTGCCGTACTTCTCCACCGATACCGTGGCCGCGCAGCGTGCCCTGGAAGTCGATGCTGACGAAGTCCTGATGGCCAAGTCGGGGGTGGACGGCGTATACACTGCCGACCCGAAGACCGACCCAACCGCCACCAAGCTGGATACCCTGACCTACAGCGACGCCCTGGTCAAGAACATCCGCGTGATGGACCAGACCGCCATGACCATGTGCAAGGACAACAAGCTGGACATGCTGGTCTTCGGCATGGAAGGCGAGGGAAATGTGGCCGCGGCAATTCGCGGCGAGCGGATTGGCACCACCGTCACCGTCTAATCGGTGATCGTGGCTTAGGATTGAAGTAGATTTAATTTCCCTTAGCGGAAACACAGATGAAGTACTTGAGGAGTACCGGTGATTGAGGAAACGCTGGCGGATACCGCCGAAAAGATGGAACGCACCATTGAGGCCGCCAAGGAGGACTTCGCGACGATCCGTACCGGTCGTGCCCACCCAGGCATGTACTCGAAGGTCATGGTGGACTACTACGGTTCCCCAACCCCGCTGCAGCAGCTGGCTTCCTTCGCAGTGCCAGAAGCACGCACCATCACCATCACCCCATTCGATGTGACCGCTTTGCGCGAAATCGAAAAGGCTCTGGGCGATCCAGAAGTTGGCGCCAACCCATCCTCGGACGGCAAGATGATCCGCGTTGTCCTTCCGGTGCTGACTGAAGAGCGCCGCAAGGAATACGTCAAGCTGGCCAAGGCCAAGGGCGAGGACGCTCGCGTTGCACTGCGCAATCACCGCCGCAAGGCCAAGGATTCCATCGACAAGTTCGTCAAGGACGGCGAAATTGGCGAGGACGAGGGTACCCGTGCAGAAAAGGACCTCGACGCGCTGACCAAGAAGCACGTTGACGCAGTCGATGAGATCTTGAAGAAAAAAGAAGCAGAGCTGCTGGAAGTCTAATGCCAGGCTCGACAGACAACACTGAGGGCAACGCTTCGGCGGTGCCCTCAGTGGCATCCGGAGAATCCCAGCCCCTGACCCGACGTGAAGCTCGCGCGCGGCGCGAAGCCGCCGCCAAGGGGAAGAAACGCGGTTTCATGAAAAACCGCGGGGCAAAGGAAGCTTCAGAACCTGCCACTGGAATCCAGGAACCGGTCAAGCCTGCACCTGCCACTGCGGTACCCGCTCCAGCGGCCATGACAACGCCGGTAGCAGCAGTGAAACCGGATGCCGGAAAAGATGCCGCATTGCTGACCCCTCAACCAGCTGCGGCTGGCAGCCAGGCAGTCGCGGAATCGACCGGCAAGGCTGATGCCGCCAAGGCTGATACCGGGCAAGCGAAAGAGCGCGCCAAAGCCGCTTTCAAGGCCGACCTGTCCAAGCCGGTGGAAGCTGAGGCGCAGGCATCTGCCATGCAGGCAGAACCAGCGAAGCCTGCACAGTCGGCGGCACCCGGAAAGGACAAGACGGTTCCGGACCCCGCTGCCGAAGATGACAAGCCGGAGAAGGCAGAATCAGCCACACCGGAAGCCGTATCTGCGACGCAGAATCCCGCGCCCGCAGACAGCAAGCTGCCTGCTCCGCCGGTATCCGATTCCACGGACCTTGCCGAGACCGGGGAACCCGACGCGGAAGAAGCAGATATCCCTGCGGAGCTGCTGATCGGAACCCCGGAACCGAAGAAGTCGCGTGCAGGGCGCAATCTGCCAGCGGCCATCGGCGTCGGCGTGCTGTTGCTCGGAGTCGTGCTGGTTGGCCTGCTGTGGTTCCACCCGCTGCTGGTCATCGCGCTGATCGCGCTCAGCTGCATTGGCTGCTGGGAGGTGGCCAGGGCTACTACCCATGCCAAGACATCGGTACCGCAATTGCCGTTGTACCTGTCTTCGATCTTGTTGCCGGCCAGTGCCATCTGGGGCGGGGTAGAGGCACTCGGGTTCAGCTATATTGCCTGCATCCTGATCGCTTTGCTCTTCAGGCTGATGGATGGGGCCAAGGGCGCTGTGGCCTCGGTGATGAGCAGCGTGTTCATCATCAGCTGGGTGCCGCTGCTGCTGTCCTTTGCCCTGCTCATTCTCGATTCGGTCAATGGCCAGTGGCTCATCGCCACGTTGCTGCTGCTTGCGGTCGCCAATGACACTTTCGGCTACATTGTGGGCGTGCTGATCGGCAAGCATCCGATGGCGCCGAAGATTTCGCCGAAGAAGTCATGGGAAGGCTTTGCCGGATCAATGCTCGGTTCCATGGCCATTGGCGCATCCGCAATGCACTTCTGGATGGGCATGCCATGGTGGACGGGTGTCATCCTGGCGTTCTTCACCACCATTGCAGCGACTACCGGCGACTTCTCGGAATCCATGGTCAAGCGCGAACTGGGCATCAAGGACATGAGCAACCTGCTTCCTGGCCATGGCGGAATCATGGACCGCTTGGACTCGGTCCTGTTCGTCATTCCGCTGGGTTACGTGATTTCACATGTGCTGGCCTGGAGTGTCGCAGTCTTCTGACCGCGTCCCCGGCCCGCGACGCCAGCGGGTGTGATCCGCTACCGGAATGCACTCGCTGGTGTGGCCATCAGGCCAACTATCGGCACAAGCCAATAGAATATGAGGGGTATCGCCTGAGTGCGGTGCCCAACGGATATCTCCCTAGAGAAAAAGGAACTGTCGTGTCGCAGCAGCAAGATGCTCCGTTTTCCCGCGTACCGGACTCGGAATTCGGCTACAACGCAAAGCAAGTTGATGCGTTCCTGAGCCGTGCCCGTGCCACCTTCAACGGTGGAGGAAACGACGACAGTGTGGTCACCAGCCACCTGATTCGCCGCACCACTTTTGCACCGCAGAAGGGCGGGTACCAGGCCCGCGAAGTCGATGGCGCGCTGGACCGCTTGGAAGATGTCTTTGCCAAGCGCGAGCGCGATGACTTGATTGCCCATCAGGGCGAAGAGGTTTGGCTGCAGCAGGTTGGCCGCCTGGCCGCGATCCTGCGTGGCCGCTTGCACCGTGCCAAGGGCGAGCGTTTCCGCCGTCCTTCGCGTTCCAACGCGTCGAGCTACAACATCGAGGACGTCGATCGCCTGTGCGATCAGCTCATCGACTACTTCGAGAACGACGTGCCGATGGCCGTTGACACCGTGCGCCGCGTGGAATTCCGTTCTGCGCAGGGCACCGATGGCTACGAGGAGTCGCAGGTCGATGCGTTCCTCGACCGTGTAGTCGAGCTGATGGCTTCGATCGACTAGTCGCCGCCACCGGCTCCAAAGCCATGCCGCGGTCGGCGGCGGGAAATTCTCTCCCGTTGCCGTCCGCGGCTTTTTGCATTCATAGAGGGAAGAACCGGATAGCTTAGAGGCCTGGCTGTTCGTGGTGGGCCAACCAGTCGCGCAGCATGTTCTCCAGCACCGGACGGTCGGCGGGGGAGAGCTGTTCTACGAGGCGCTTTTCGTTGCGCATGTGGGCGGCAAAGGCTTCGTCGATTTTCTCTTTGCCGTTGGCAGTCAAGAAGATCAGGCGTCCTCGACGGTCTTCACCGGACTGGGTCCGGGTGACCCAGCCATTGCCTACGAGCTTGTCCAGCCGCTTGGTCATGGCTCCGGTGGTCACCATCGTCTGCAAGGCAAGTTCGCCGGGAGTCAGGGAGAACGGTTCGCCTGCCCGCCGCAAGGTTGCCAGCACATCGAATTCGGCTTCGGTCAGCCCGTGTTCTGCATACACCGCACAGAGCTCTTCAGTGAGGTAATTGGCCAGCCGGTGAAGCCGTCCGATAATTCCCTGCGGAGCGGTGTCGAGATCCGGACGCTGTTTGGCCCACTGCTGCTGGATGCGCGAGACATGGTCATTGTGCTGCATCCCTTTATTATATCTTCCAAGGAAGCTAAAGTATCTTCCATGGAAGATACTTTAGCTTCTGCCGGAAACCGGCTGCGGTCATTGGGATGGGTTGCGCTGACCGCGATTGCCCCGATCGCGTGGGGGTCCAACTACTACGTCACCAGGGAATTCCTTCCGGAAGACTCGGCGCTCTGGGGTGCGGCGATCCGCGCGTTGCCCGCAGGCTTGGTGTTGCTGGCGATATCCAGGAAACTGCCACACGGCAGCTGGTGGTGGAAATCCGCGGTCCTGGGCATCCTGAACATCGGCGCCTTCTTCGCTCTGGTCTACGTGGTGGCGCAACTGCTGCCATCGGGTGTCGCTGCGACGACCATGGCGAGTTCCGCCGGTGCGCTCATGCTGTTCGCCTGGCTCATGCTCGGCGAGCGACCTGCACGCTGGCCGATGATCGGAGCGCTCATGGGATTCATCGGCGTGGCCGTCATGGTCTTCGATGCGCAGGGCGGCATCGATATCCGGGGCATCATCTCGTCCTTGGTCGCGATGCTCTGCTCAAGTGCCGGATTCATCTTGACCAAGCGGTGGTCGCAAGGGCTGCCGATTATCCGGGTCACGGCCTGGCAGCTGGTGGCCGGAGGGGCAGTCCTGGTGCCCTGCGCGCTGCTCGTGCATGGAGCGCCGCCTCAGCTTGGTATCCAGGCGGCGGCGGGCTTCGGATATGTCAGCCTCGTTGCTACCGCGGCCGCATACCTCGCCTGGTTCACCGGGCTGCGCCAACTGCCAGCATCGTCCGTGGGCCTTTTCGGCCTGCTCAATCCAGTCACCGGCGTCCTGCTCGGAACCCTGCTGGCAGCCGAAAGCCTTGGGCTTCAAAGCATTTTGGGGATGGGCTTGGTGCTCGGCGGAGTCCTGCTGGGGCTGGCCAACGGCTCCCGGCGCAGGCTACTTCCTGTACCACAGTTGCCAAGCCGCGACGCGCCTGCCGGGCAAGCGGTGAAGAGCTGCTAGAACTTCGCCCGCCAGTCCGGGACATGGAGCAGGGCCATGACGCGTTCAACGTTGGCTGGCACGCTGCGCTTGGTGCTGCGCGAAACGAAGATCATCACCAGGAAGGCCAGCGGAACGCTCCACGCCGCGGGCTGGCGCAGCAGATGGATCCAGATCTCGTCTTCCTGGGGCAGGAAGGTGCCGATCATCAAGGACAGCCCGCAGGAAATGCCGCCGGCCAGCAGGCCGGCAATCGCACCTCGCGCGGTCAGCGAACGCCACCAGATGCCCAGCAGCAGCAGCGGGCAGATCGTCGATGCAGTGAAAGCGAAGACGTTGCCAATGGCACCGGCCAAGGCCAAGGAATTCGTCACCACCGCAATCAAGACCGGCAGTGCGGTAGCCAGAACGGTCGAGATCCTGAACCCGCGCACGGTGCCGGAAAAGAATTCCTGCGACAGCGCGCCAGCGAGGGATACCACCAACCCGGAGGTGGTGGACAGGAATGCGGCGAAGGCGCCGCCGACCACGATTGCGGTCAGCGCGTCGCCCAGGAATCCTTCGAAAAGGCGTGAGGGCAGCAACAGGATGGTGGCATCTGTTTCATTGGTGGCCCCGAGCTCCGGGGTGTACAGCAAGCCCAGGACACCCAACGTCGTGGGCAACAGGTAGAAGGCCGAGAGCAAGCACAGCACAATCACCGTGGTGGTACGCGCTGCCTGGCCCGTCGGGTTCGTGTAGAAGCGCACCAGCACATGCGGCAAGCCTAGGGTGCCGAAGAGCAGCGCCAAGATGATGGAGACCGTCTCGTAGAGATTCATCGAATTCGCGGACTCCAGCTGCGCGTACAGGGCCTGCGCATGGCCGGAGGACGAATGCTCGGGGATGGCGCGCCCCAGCAAGAAGATCGTGGGGATGACCAGGGCAGCCAGCTTGAACCAGTATTGGAATGCCTGGACGAAGGTCACCGAACGCATCCCGCCGGACAGCACCGTCACGCAGACCACCGCCGCGACAATGACCGGACCGACCCAACTGGGGAATCCGGTGGCAATGGCGAGGGTCAGGGCTGCTCCGTGCATCTGCGGAACGATATACAGCCAGCAGATCACCACCACCAGATAAGTGGTGAGCTTGCGCAGCATCGGGGAGCCTTCAAAGCGGATCTGCGCAAAGTCCGGAATGGTGTAGGCCCGGGAACGCCGCAGGGGAGCTGCAACGAACAGCAGCAGCATCAAGTAGCCTGCGGTGTAGCCGATGGGGAACCACAACCCCGATTGCCCCGAGAGCACAATCAGCCCGGCAACACCCAGGAACGACGCCGCCGAAAGGTACTCGCCGCCAATCGCCGAGGCGTTCCACCACGGGCGCACGGTGCGCGAAGCGACGTAGAAGTCGGACGTAGTACGGGACAGGCGCAAGCCATGGAAGGCAATCAGCATGGTCGTCAGGCAGACCAGCACCAAGGATGAAACTGACAGCAAGCTAGCCACGGCTGATGCTCCGATACCGTTCTTCATTGCGCTCGGCGGCCCTGTTGTAGAGCATTCCAGCCACGATGATCAGCGGATACATCCCGATGCCCAAAACCCACCAAGGCAGCGGCAAGCCGAGCAGGCGGATGTCCTCGAAGACCGGCCAGAACACGAGCAGCGCGCTGATGCCGACCAGCAGCGCCAGCAGGCCCGCAGCCACGGCGCAGGCCAGCCGCAGCTGAGAACGGATCAGCTGGCGAACATAGAATTCTTCTGCCGTGTGCTCGGGGCGCGCAGGGGAGACCTTCAGGGAGGCGTCTTGCGGAGCCTGCACGCGCACGCGTTGCGGACGCTGTTCAGCGAATCGTCCGGGCGTTGGGGGCTCTTGCCGGCTGCTGTCTTGGGGAATCTGTTCCACGGAAGGCCAGCTGCTTCCTACAGCGGGCGGACGCGGTTGGCGGCCAGGCGCTCACGCAGGTAGGGCAATGCGCGACGGGAAATGGGAAGCTCGGTGCTGTTGACCACCACGGCGGCCTTGCCGGTTTGCAGGCGCACGGTCTCGATCTTGTCCATGCACACCAGGTAGGAACGGTGGATCCGAACGAAGCCGGACTCGCCCCACTGCTGCTCCAGATCGTTGAGCGGAACCCGGATGAGGTAGCTCGAATCCTTGGTGTGCAATCGTGCATAGTCGCCCTGCGCCTGGACATAGGCGATATCCGCGCGGGGAATCAGCTTGGTGATGCCGCCCTGGTCCACCGTGATCATTTCCGGCTTCGCAGGGGTATCTTCCACCAGTTCGCAGATGCGGCGCACGGATTCGGCCAGGCGCTGCGGGCGAATGGGCTTGAGCACGTAGTCGATGGCGGCCAATTCGAAGGCCTGCAGTGCCTGGTCCTCATCGGCAGTGACAAAGACGATGAGCGGGGGATTGGCGAAGCGGGAAATGACGCGGGCGATATCCAGACCTGACAACGCAGGCATGTGGATATCCAGGAACAGTGCGTCGACCGCATTTTCCTCCAGCGCCTTCAGCGCCGCGGCACCCGAGGTGGCGCGGTGAATTTTCCCGATGCGCGAATCCTGGCTGAGCAGAAAAGCGATCTCTTCTACCGCTGGAAGTTCATCATCGGCAACCACCACGTTAATCATGCGAAAATTCTACCGTTTATCGGGACTATCTAAACATCGGACGCAATGGCGCTGGGTGGACGGAACTTCGGGACGCGCAAGGTGATCAGTGTTCCTGCCCCCGGCGCGGTCTCGATGACCAGACCATTTGAATTGCCGTAGAGCTGGCGCATGCGCAGGTCCACGTTGCGCAGGCCCACATGCATATTCGGGGTGTCGCCGGCCAGCACGCTGGCCAGCTGCTCGGGATCCATGCCCATGCCATCATCTTCCACGCTGATCAACGCGTGCATTCCGTCCTCGGTGGCGGTAATGGAGATGACTCCGCCATCTGGACGTGCTTCCAGGCCATGGCGCACGGCATTTTCAACCAGCGGCTGCAGGGCCAGGAACGGAATTTGCGTGGGCAGCACCTCGGGGGCGATCTGCAGGGAGACCTTGATGCGCTCGCCGAAGCGGGCCTTTTCCAGCAGCAGGTAGCGGTCGATGGCTTCCAGCTCTTCGGCCAGGGTGGTGAATTCGCCGCGGCGGCGGAAGGAGTAGCGGGTGAAGTCCGCGAATTCGATGACCAGCTCGCGGGCGCGAGCAGGATCAGTGTTGATGAACGAGGCGATCGCATTCAGCGAGTTGTAGATGAAATGCGGGGAGATCTGGGCGCGCAAGGCCCGCATCTGCGCTTCGAGCAGCATGGCCTTGGACTCATCCAGCTGCGCGGTGGAGACCTGCGCCGAAACGAAGACTGCCACTTCGGAGACGGCCCGCACAAAGCTGGCGCCGGCCCTGCGCGACAGCGCCGTCACCGTCCCGACACTCAGATCTCCTACGGTGATGGGTGCTGAAACGAAGTCCATGCCGGAAGAGCGTTCTACCTGGGTCTTGCCGGTCGCCAGCGCGCTTTTCGAAACGTTGGCTGCTGTCTCTTCATGCTCCGCAGTGAAATCGGCACCGGCATCGCTGGCCAGCACGTGGGTGGTGTCGGAGATCAGCAGCACCTGGCAGTTCAGCAGCCGGCGCAGCGCCTTGGTGCTTTTCGCCGCTCCGTCCTCGGTCAGGCCGCGTTCCAAATGGGGGACCGCAACCGACATGTGGTGCAGCGTCTTGTAGGTGGCTTCTTCGACGTCGGTGCCCATTTCCCGGGTGGAGCGGGAGATCTTGAAACCGAAGTAGCCGACAAGGGCGATTCCGACCAGCACGATGGCGACGATCAGGGTGACTTGCAGTGCTGGAGACATGTACCCCATCTTAGAGCCCCGCGAAATCCGTTGACCGTTCAGCGCGCCAAGGTGCGCCGTTGGGCGCAGAAAGCAGTCCGTTGAGCCACGAGCGGCACAGGCCCCCTAGTCGCCAAAGGAATAATCCCCAATAGTGAACTTAGTCACACAAGAGATGTGCGCTCAGTCACATCACCAACTCGCTCAAGGAGGGCATCATGAGTGCCAACCCGGAACACGACGTCTCTGCCGGCGTTGATTTCGTCAAGGAGAGCCAATCCGAGGAATTCCAGGAACTGCGCAAGACCCACCGCAGCTTCGTCTTCCCGATGGCCATCTTCTTCCTCGTCTGGTATTTCGCCTATGTGCTGCTAGCCGACTACGCCCACGACTTCATGTCCATCAAGGTCCTGGGCAACATCAACATGGGTATTGTTCTCGGGTTGCTGCAGTTCGTGTCGACATTCGCGATCACCGCTGCCTACGTCAGCTTCTCGAATAAGAAGCTCGACCCGAAAGCAACCAAGATCCGTGAGCGCCTTGAGCGCGAGGGAGTGAACTAGATGAACCAGCTCAGCATCCTGGCCCAGGCCGCAGGCGAGTCGACCCAGGTCGGCAACCCCCTGGTCAATATCGCCATCTTCCTGGCCTTCGTGGGCGTCACCTTGGTGATCGTGCTCCGTGCCTCCAAGAACAACAAGACCGCAGCCGACTACTACGCCGGCGGCCGCTCCTTCAGCGGAACGCAGAACGGCACCGCCATTGCCGGCGACTACCTCTCGGCGGCATCCTTCCTGGGTATTGTCGGCGCTATCGCCATCCAGGGCTACGACGGCTTCCTCTACTCGATCGGCTTCCTGGTCGCCTGGCTGGTTGCCTTGCTGCTGGTCGCAGAGCTGCTGCGCAACACCGGCAAGTTCACCATGGCCGACGTGCTGTCCTTCCGCCTCAAGCAGCGCCCGGTGCGCATCGCTGCGGCGATCTCCACCCTCGCGGTGTGCGTCTTCTACCTGCTGGCGCAGATGGCTGGCGCAGGTGCGCTGGTCTCCCTGCTGCTGGGCATCGACGAGAAGTTCGGCCAGTCTCTGGTGATCGTCATCGTTGGCGCACTGATGATCCTCTACGTGCTGGTAGGTGGCATGAAAGGCACCACCTGGGTGCAGATCATCAAGGCCTGCCTGCTGATTGCCGGCGCGCTGATCATGACCGTGTGGACGCTGGCCCTGTTCGGCTTCAACTTCTCCGAACTGCTGGGCAAGGCAGCTGAAGTGGCTGGCAACCCGGAAATCCTGAACCCGGGCATGAAGTACGGCGTTTCGGAAACCTCCAAGCTGGACTTCATCTCGCTGGCGCTGGCCCTGGTGCTCGGCACCGCAGGCCTGCCGCACGTGCTGATGCGCTTCTACACCGTTCCTACCGCCAAGGAAGCCCGCAAGTCGGTAGTCTGGGCCATCTGGCTGATCGGCGCCTTCTACCTGTTCACCCTGGTGCTGGGCTTCGGTGCCGGCGCGCTGATCGGCCCGGATCGGATCCAGGCGGCTCCCGGTGGCGTGAACTCGGCGGCACCGCTGCTGGCCTACGAACTGGGCGGCACCGTCCTGCTGGGCCTGATCTCCGCAGTGGCCTTCGCAACCATCCTGGCGGTGGTTGCCGGTCTGACCATCACCGCAGCCGCTTCCTTCGCCCACGATGTGTACGCCTCGGTGATCGCCAAGGACAAGTCCACCCCGGAGATGGAAATGAAGGTGGCTCGCCGCACGGTTCTGGTGATCGGCGTCTTCGCCATCGCCGGCGGCATCGGCGCCCAGGGCCAGAATGTGGCCTTCCTTGTGGCACTGGCCTTCGCGGTCGCGGCCTCGGCAAACCTGCCGACCATCCTGTACTCGCTTTTCTGGAAGGGCTTCAAGACCCGCGGTGCAGTCTGGTCCATGTACGGCGGCCTCGGCTCGGCCCTGCTCCTGATCATCATCTCGCCGGTCTTCTCCGGTTCGGAAACCTCGATGATCCCGAGCATCGACATGGTGATCTTCCCGCTGGCCAACCCGGGCATCGTCTCGATTCCTCTGGCCTTCTTCCTGGGCTGGCTGGGCTCGGTCACCGATAAAGGTGTCGAGGACATCGCCAAGCAGGCGGAAATGGAAGTCCGTTCGCTGACCGGTGTCGGTGCTGAAAAGGCTGTCGACCACTAGCCGGGAATAGCGGCAAGCGCAAAAGCAGAGTTCCGGGAACCAGCCAGCAGGCTGGTTCCCGGAACTTTTTTGCTGCCCTGGAGCGCTATGCGTTGCCGGAGAGCGAGTGCTGGAGCAGGGCGGTGGTGCGGTAGGGGACGAGCTCGGCCATGGACAGCGCCGAATCCGCGCGATTCACCCCGTCGATATGCAGCAGCTGGCCGTGCACCCGGAACAGTTCCTCGGCGTCCTTGGCGGCGACCCGCACCAGGATGTCGGCAGAGCCGGTGAGGCCGTGCGCCTCAAGCACCTCGGGGATGGATTCAAGCTTGGCGGCAATGTCGCCCAGGCAGCGCTGGTCGACGTGCAGCTCGACAAAGGACAGCAGCCCGTAGCCCAGGACTTCGGGCGGGATGCGGCGGTCGATGGAATCAAGCACCTCGTTTTCCAGCCGGGTCATCCGCGTCTGCACTGTATTGCGCCCGAGGTTCAAGGCCATGGCAATGGCTGCGCCGGTGCGCTTGGCAGCGCTGGAAAGCGCAAGCAGGATGCGCCGGTCGGTGGTGTCCAGAAGTTGCATAATGTGCACGTTAGCATCCCTAACGGCAATCAAACAGTGCGTTTTGCTCTAATTTTAAAAACACCATTGTGCATCCTGCCTTGCGTGAGTAGCATCACATTAAGCGGCGTTTGAGAATCAAAACCCGCAACCGACTACGTGAGAGTAAGGATGCCGATCGTGTCCACACAGCACATTGACGTAGCCGCCGGATGCCTACCCACGCATCAGCTGCTGAACGTCGACGGGAAACGAATCCCGGACGAAGAACTTGACCACTATCTCAAGGACCTCAAGGAAGCGGACCTTGCAGATTTCCTGCGCGACATGGTTGTCCTGCGCCGCATGGACAATGAAGCCACCGCCTTGCAACGCCAGGGCCAGCTGGGCCTGTGGGCTCCGTTGCTCGGCCAGGAGGCCGCGCAAATCGGCTCCGTGCGGGCCACCAATGACGACGACTTCATCTTCCCCTCCTACCGCGAGCATGGTGTCGCCTGGGCCAGGGGAGTGAAGGCAGAGGACCTGCTCAGCGTGTGGCGCGGAGCGCAGGCCAGCGGCTGGGATCCGAATGAAGTCAATATCGCCTGCCAGCAGATTGTCATCGGCTCGCAGGCCCTGCACGCCGCCGGGTACGGAATGGGCATCAAATTCGATGGCGGCAAGCAAGTCTCCGTAGCCTACTTCGGCGATGGCGCCACCAGCCAGGGCGACGTGAACGAAGCCATGGTCTTCGCCGCCAGCTACCAGGCGCCGGTGCTGTTCTTCTGCCAGAACAACCAGTGGGCAATCTCAGAACCTGTAGCCCTGCAAAGCCGCACCCAGATTGCCGACCGCGCCCACGGTTTCGGGCTGAAGACATGGCGGGTGGATGGCAACGACATCCTGGCCGTCTACGCCGCCACCAAGGCCGCGCTGAACCATGCCCGCCATGGCCTGGGCCCGGCTTTCATCGAAGCGGTCACCTACCGCATGGGCTCGCACACCACCGCCGATGATCCAACCCGCTACCGCAAGAGCGAGCAGCTCGAAGAGTGGAAGGCCAAGGATCCCATCGACCGCCTGGTGAAGTACTTGCATGAGATGGGTGCCGATGTGCAGTCCTACGAGCAGCGCGCGCAGAACGCCGCCGATGACCTCGCCGCGAAGCTTCGCGCGGCGATCACCAGCATGGAAGACCCCAAGGCCGAAGAGCTGTTCACCAATGTGTACGCAGAAAAGCATGAGCCAACCGAACGCGCAGCCAAGAACTACCTTGACTACTTGGCAGATTTTGAAGGTGGAGAGTAACCGTGGCAACCACCATGCTCAAGGCGCTGAACAAGTCGCTGCACGATGCGCTGGACCAGGACGAGAAGGTCATCCTGCTCGGCGAAGACATCGGAACCCTCGGTGGAGTCTTCCGGGTCACCGATGGGCTGAAATCCAAATTCGGCGAGCACCGCGTCGTCGATACCCCGCTGGCAGAGTCCGGAATTGTCGGCAGCGCCATCGGCCTGGCCTATCGAGGCTATCGCCCGGTGGTGGAGATCCAGTTCGACGGCTTCACCTACCCGGCCTTCGACCAGCTGGTGTCCCAGCTGGCCAAGCTGCATTACCGTTCGCGGGGACGGGTGAAGATGCCGGTCACCGTCCGCATTCCCTATGGCGGAGGAATCGGCTCGCCGGAGCACCACTCCGAATCGCCCGAAGCCTACTTCGCCCACACCGCAGGCCTGCGGGTCTTCGCGCCATCGAGCGTCGAGGACGCCTACTCCATGCTGCGCCAGGCCATCGCTTGCGATGATCCGGTGATCTTCTTCGAGCCGAAGCGCCGCTACCACGAGAAAAGCACCGCGGAACTTCTCGCCCCGGCACCCGATGCATCGCCCAAGGCAAAGATCGTTCGCCCCGGCGAGGACGTCACCGTGGTCGGCTACGGACCGACCACCTACACTCTGGTCGATGCGGCCAAAGCTGCGGAGGATGAAGGCACCAGCCTGGAGGTCATCGACCTGCGCACGCTGGATCCGCTGGACATCGACACCGTAGCCGAGTCCGTCAAGCGCACCGGCAAGCTGGTGGTGGTCCATGAGGCCAGCCGGACCAGCGGCATCGGCGCGGAGATCTGCGCCGAAATCACAGAGCGCTGCTTCGACTACCTGGAGCACGCACCCTTGCGCGTCACCGGATTCGACATACCGTATCCGCCATCGCGGCTCGAAAGCCACCACCTGCCCGACTTGGATCGAGTGATGCACGCGGTCGATACCGTGATGCGCCACCACGAGGCAACCGAAGGAGCTGCCAAGTGATGACCGCCCACACCTTCAAACTCCCCGACCTCGGCGAAGGGCTCACCGAATCCGAGGTGCTGAATTGGAAGATCAAGGTTGGCGAGCATGTTGCGCTCAACCAGATCATTGCCGAGGTCGAAACCGCCAAGGCGGTCGTTGAACTTCCCTCGCCCTTTGCGGGATTCGTCCAGGCTCTGCACGCCACCGAAGGCGAAACCGTGCAGGTCGGCGGTCCGCTGGTCACTTTCGACCAGGAGCCCGGCGGTTCCGGCGAGCAGCCGGCAGCGGCTGATCCGGCGCAACAGGAGCAAAGCAAGGCCGGCGAACGCACTCCCACCCTGGTTGGCTACGGTGCGCCGGCAGATACCGGAAACCGTCCGAAGCGCAAAGCCCGCGGCTCGCGCAACCCGGAAGCTGTGCCAGCACCTGCACCAGCAGCTTCGGCACCAGTTGCATCCCAGCCGGCTGACGGGCCGGGCACCCATGAACGTGAACAGCATGCGGTGACCAGGTGCACCCCGCCGGTACGCAAGCTGGCACGCGATCACGGGGTCGATATTTCGGCGCTCGCCGGCAGCGGCGAGGACGGCTTGGTGCTGCGCCGGGATGTCCAGCAGGCCATCGACTCCGCCGGTGCCATCAAGCCAGCGGCCATGGACAGCGAATCCATGTCTTCACCAGGAGCGGATCGCCATGTGAAGATCACCGGGATTCGCAGGGCCACGGCCAAGGCCATGGTGCAGTCGGCGTTTACCGCCCCGCATGCCACGGAGTTCCTCACGGTTGATGTCACCGAATCCATGGAGCTGCTGGAACGCATGCGGTCGCATCGACTGCTCAAGGATCTGAAGCTCAACATCACAACGCTGGCAGCGCTCGTGGTGACGAGACTGTTGAAGACCTATCCCGCACTGAACTCGACGTGGGATGAAAAAGCTGACGAAATCATTGAATTCGGGTCAGTGAATCTGGGCATGGCCGTGGCAAGTGATCGTGGTCTGCTGGTTCCGGTGCTGAAAAATGCCCAAGCTAAGACGCTGCCAGTATTGGCTGCCGAACTCAGCGGGATTATTCTCCAAGGCCGCGAAGGAACATTGTCACCAGCCCAATTGACAGGTGGCACATTCTCCATCACCAACGTGGGGGTTTTCGGCGTGGATGCTGGCACCCCAATTCTGCCGCCGGGGCAGGCAGGAATTCTGGCACTAGGCCAAGTGAAGCGCAGGCCTTGGGAATACCAAGACCAAGTGGCACTTCGCCATACCATGACACTGGCGTTGTCCTTCGATCACAGAGTGGTCGACGGCAAAGAAGCAAGCGAGTTCCTCGCAGGTGTCGGCTCGGTGCTGGAGGATCCCGGAATGATGAATATTTTTATTTGATTCAAAGTAAATCATGACCGGGCTGAAGTAAATTCAGCCGGGTGAATAAACCGATTTCAAGCATTGCTTTCATGACTATTCATTGGTTGTTTCGCAATGTTTGATGTAATCTCATTCACTACGTGCTATAGCTCACGCTTGCCTGCACGGCTCTGCGAAATGCAGAAGCAGCAACGATCTGTTGAGGAGAAATAGGATGCGATACTCGCACGCATCTAAGGCTGTCGTTTTATCTGCAGCCTTGGCGCTGACCTTGTCCGCTTGTGGCGGCGGTTCGACCGAAACCGCCGGTGGCGAAGGTGACGGCTCGTATGTCGTAACCGCAAACACCACCGAACCGCAGAATGGCCTTCTGCCGGCCAACACCAACGAAGTTGGCGGCGGTCGCGTCATGGACCTGATCTTCACCGGTCTGGTCAGCTACGACGCCAAGGGCGCGCCGGTCAATGAACTCGCCGAGTCCATCGAAACCGAAGACTCCCAGAACTACACCATCAAGCTGAAGGCCGGACAGACCTTCTCCGATGGATCCCCAGTAACTGCTGCTTCGTTCGTGGATGCCTGGAACTTCGGTGCCGCAGCCAAGAACGCGCAGTTGAACTCGTACTTCTTCGAATCCATCAAGGGCTTCGACGAGGTCAACAAGGAAGGCTCCAAGAAGGAAGAGATGGAAGGCCTGAAGGTCGTGGATGACACCACCTTCACCGTCGAACTTTCGCAGCCTGAGTCCGACTTCCCGCTGCGCTTGGGCTACACCGCATTCATGCCATTGCCTGAAGCGGCATTCGAGGATCCAAAGGCCTTCGGCGAAAAGCCAATTGGCAACGGCCCTTACAAGTTGACCGAATGGAACCACGACGTCAACCTGAAGCTGGAAGTCAACGAAAGCTACGAGGGCCCACGCGAAGCCCAGAACGGCGGCATCGACTTCAAGGTCTACCAGTCCACCGACTCGGCCTACAGCGACCTGCAGTCCAACAACCTGGACGTGTTGGACCAGATCCCGCCAAGCCAGCTGGCTTCCTACGAGACTGACCTGGGCGACCGCTCGGTCAACTCGCCATACGCCGGCAACGCAACCATCACCATCCCGGGCTACCTGGATCACTTCAAGCAGGGCGAAGAGGGCAACCTGCGCCGTGCTGCGATCTCCCGGGCCATTGACCGCCAGCTGATCATCGACAAGGTGTACCAGGGCGGCAAGGTCAAGGCCGATGACTTCACCGCACCAGTGCTCGAAGGCTACAGCGCAGACATTCCAGGCAGCGAAGTCCTGGACTTCGATGCAGCTGAAGCCAAGAAGCTGTGGGAACAGGCTGATGAAATCAGCAAGTGGGACTCCGGCGTCGAATTCTCCATCGGCTACAACGTCGACGGCGCTGGCAACAAGGAATACGTCGAAGCTGTCGTCAACCAGCTGAAGAGCAACCTGGGCATCAATGCAGTTGCCCAGCCATTCTCGTCATTCAAGGAATTGCGCGAGAAGGTCACCAGCTACAAGATGACCGGTGCATTCCGTACCGGTTGGCAGGCCGACTACCCATCGCTGTACAACTTCCTTGGTCCGCTATTCGGCACCGGGGCTGGTTCGAACGATGGCAAGTACTCCAGCAAGGAATTCGACGACAAGCTGGCCGAGGGCCTGTCGGCCACGGATTCTGCCGAGGGCTCAAAGATCTTCAACGAGGCACAGGAGATCTTGTTCAAGGATCTGCCAGCCATCCCGCTGTGGTACCAGGCAGTCCAGGGTGGTTGGAGCGAGAACGTGGATAACGTCGAGTTCGGGTGGAACGGTGTTCCGCTGTACCAGCAAATCACTGGCAAATAAGTTCCCTTCAGCTTCCGACCAAGTCAGACCGGATAGAAGCTGAAACCGCGCTAAGGGAGACCCGAGAACAACAGGGTCTCCCTTTGGCGTGTTTGTCCTGCCTCGCAAAAACAAACGTCGAATTACTTATCGACGGAAAGAGGATGAAAATGGCCCTGTGCCCTCACGTGTCTCGAGGTGAGATGCAAGCATGTTAATTTTTACCCTGAAGCGAATCTCGCAGCTGTTCCCGGTCTTCATCGGAGCAACGCTGCTAGTGTACTTCCTGGTTTTCGCCACCCCGGGTGACCCGATCGCCGCGCTTTCTGGTGGCAAGCCCATGAGCGATGCCACCAAAGCCGCCCTGACCGCGCAATACAACCTGGACAAGCCGTTCTGGGTTCAATATGGCCTGTATCTGAAGAACCTGGTGACCTTGGACCTGGGAACCTCGTTCTCCGGACAGGAAGTCAAGGAGATGCTCGCGCGGGCGTTCCCCGTCACGGCACGCCTGGCAATCCTCGCATTGGTTATTGAAGCCGTATTCGGCATCATCCTCGGCGTTATTGCTGGTATGCGCAAGGGCAAGCTCTTCGATTCGACCGTGTTGGTTGCGTCGCTGCTGGTCATTGCAGTTCCAACTTTCGTGCTCGGCTTCCTGCTGCAGTACGTTGTCGGCGTGAAGCTCGAATGGGCCAAGCCTACAGTTTCCGGCGCGGCAACGTGGGGCGAACTGATCCTGCCTGCGTTGGTTCTCGGTCTGGTATCTCTGGCCTACGTCCTCCGTCTGACGCGTACCTCCGTCATCGAGAACAAGACCGCCGACTATGTACGCACGGCGACCGCCAAGGGCCTGAGTCGCAATCGCGTGGTTACCGTGCATATCCTGCGCAACTCCCTGATCCCCGTGGTGACCTACCTGGGTGCCGACTTGGGTGCACTGATGGGTGGCGCGATTGTCACCGAAGGCATCTTCAATGTGCCCGGTGTCGGCCACCTGCTCTACCAAGCAATCCAGAAGGGCGAAACCCCGACAGTGGTTGCAGTCGTAGGCGTTCTGGTGATCGTCTTCGTACTTGCCAACCTGATCGTGGATATGCTGTACGCACTGCTTGACCCAAGGATCCGTTATGCCTGAGAACCAGAACTTTAATCCCGAAGACGGCTTGCCCATCCGCAGCAACCGCGCCGGCAAGGTTTCCAAGTACAAGATCGAGCACTACGTTGCTCCGCTGGACGAAACCCCCCTGCAAGCGGTGGACTCGGTCAAGGAAACCGGCAAGCCCCTGTCCATGTGGGCCGAAGCTTGGCGTTCGTTGCGCAAGCAGCCGCTATTCATCATCTCCACGATCATGATCATCGCGGTCATCGTCGTAGCTGCCTTCCCGCAGCTCTTCACATCGATTGATCCGGCTGGCAACCAGGCTTGCCTCTTGGAGAATTCCAACGAACCAGCACGCCCTGGACATATCATGGGCTTCAACCTGCAGGGCTGCGATATCTATGCGCGCACTATTTACGGCACGCGTGCCTCGCTGCTGGTAGGCGTTTTCACTACCCTTATCGTGGTGTTGCTTGGTGGCGCCATCGGCGCGCTGGCAGGCTACTACGGTGGCTGGGTCGACACGATCCTGGCCCGCCTGGGTGACATCTTCTTCGCTCTGCCGCTGATCCTGGGCGCCATCATCGTGATGCAGCTGCCGGCATTCCGCGAGAACCGAAGCGTCTGGACGGTTATCGTCACGCTTGCGATCTTCGGCTGGCCGCAGCTGGCGCGCATTACCCGCGGTGCTGTGATCGAGGCCCGCAATGCGGACTTCGTGAAGGCCTCGCGCGCTCTGGGCCTGTCCAAGTTCAGTGCGTTGCTCAAGCACGTGATTCCGAATTCCCTGGCACCGATCATCGTTGTTGCCACAGTGAACTTGGGCGTGTACATCGTGGCCGAAGCCACGCTGTCCTTCCTGGGCGTCGGGCTCCCACCTGACGTCATGAGCTGGGGCAACGATATTTCCTCGGCGCGTACCCAGCTGCGCAACAACCCGACCATGCTGATGTGGCCAGCGCTGTTCCTTTCGGTGACGGTTTTGAGCTTCATCATGCTCGGCGATGCAGTGCGTGATGCACTGGATCCGAAGGCCCGGAAGGGAGCCTAAGCAATGACTCAGAGTGCAACTCCAAAGCCGCTGCTGGAAGTCAAGGACCTGGCGATTACCTTCTCCACCCCTGACGGTCCGGTCCACGCGGTCCGCGACGCGAACTTCACCGTGATGCCCGGGGAAACCGTGGCCATCGTGGGCGAGTCCGGTTCGGGCAAGTCGACCTCGGCCCTGGCCGCTATCGGCCTGCTGGCCGGCAACGGCAAGGTTTCCTCCGGCCAGATTCTCTTTGATGGCGAAGACATTGCCCAGGCCAGCGAAAAGCGTTTCGTCGAGCTGCGCGGCAACCATATTGGCATGGTTCCGCAGGATCCGATGTCCAACCTGAACCCGGTGTGGAAGATCGGATTCCAGGTCAAGGAAACTTTGAAGGCCAACGGCTTGGCGGGGGACAACCCCAACAAGCGCGTGGCCCAGGTCTTGGCTGATGCAGGTCTGCCCGATCCGGAGACCCGTGCCGGCCAGTACCCGCACGAATTCTCCGGCGGGATGCGCCAGCGTGCGCTGATCGCCATTGGCCTGGCCTGCCGTCCGCGCCTGCTGATTGCAGATGAGCCAACCAGCGCGCTGGATGTCACCGTGCAGCAGCAAATCTTGGACCATCTGGACACCATGACCAGTGAACTGGGCACCGCGGTGCTGCTCATTACCCACGACCTGGGCCTGGCAGCCGAGCGTGCCGAAAAGGTCGTCGTGATGTACAAGGGACGCGTCGTCGAATACGGCCCGGCGCTGGAGATCCTGCGCAATCCGCAGCACCCGTACACCCAGCGCCTGATCAATTCGGCTCCGTCGCTGTCTGCGCAGCGCGGGGACAAGCACGAGGCCATTGTGGACGAGATTGAGCCGGGCAAGGCTGAACCGCTACTGAAGGTCAGCAACCTGACGAAGGTCTTCGATATCCGCAAGGGCTTCGGCAAGAAGGAGAAGTTCACCGCGGTGGACAACGTTTCCTTCGAGATCCCCCGGGGCACCACGACTGCCGTGGTGGGCGAGTCAGGTTCAGGCAAGTCGACCATCGCCCAGATGGTGCTGAACCTGCTGGACAAGACCGAGGGCGAGATCATCTTTGATGGCGAGCAGATCGGCAACCTGAGCGAGAAGCACTTGTTCAAGTACCGCCGGCGTGTGCAGCCGATCTTCCAGGACCCGTACGGTTCCCTGGACCCGATGTACTCGATTTTCCGGACGATCGAAGAGCCGCTGCGCATTCACGGCATTGGCAATGCGGCATCGCGGGAGAAGAAGGTCAAGGAGCTGCTGGAGCAGGTCTCCATGCCCGCTTCCACGATGCACCGCTTCCCGAATGAGCTGTCCGGCGGGCAGCGCCAGCGCATCGCCATCGCGCGTGCCCTGGCTCTGCAGCCGGAAATGATCGTCTGCGATGAGGCTGTTTCCGCGTTGGACGTGCTGGTCCAGGCCCAGGTGCTGGAGCTGCTTGACGAGCTGCAGCGCGAAATGGGCCTCACCTACCTGTTCATTACCCACGACCTGGCTGTGGTCCGCCAGATCGCAGACAACGTCTGCGTGATGGAACGCGGCAAGATCGTCGAGCAGGGCACGACGGACGAGATTTTCGATACGCCAAAGAGTGCCTACACCCGCAATCTGCTGACCGCTATCCCCGGTGCTTCGCTGATCTAGCAGCTCCGGAATCAACTGAATGGGCCGGTGAAACCGAAAGGTTTCACCGGCCCATTCAGCGCTTAACCTAAGCTCAAACTGCGTAATATTCAACGAATATTTCAGATTTAATCGATCTGAAACAAACGTTGCAAAAATGTTATAAATCACTCCGCGAGTCAACATGCCTGAAACAGTTGCCCGATTGAATTTTCCCAATCTGAAAGAAATCCTTGAAATCTCGGGGATGTGAGGTGCATCTCGTAAACCCGCGAGTAACAAGCGCGTTGCGAACGACTCTCAAGGGTAGGCGAAGGGCGAAATCTGAAGCGCTTCTTTCTATATCCAAGCCAGAAAATTCGGGTTAGTCTATTCCTCAATGGATTGATCATGTGATTTGATCCACAGAGGATCCACCGATCCGGAACTCGTATCATTCAAGAACTCTAGGAGGCGAAATGCGGTTTCAGCGCGTTTCGAAAGCAGTAGCTGTAGGAGCTGTCCTGGCCCTGGCCCTGTCGGCTTGTGCTCCAGGCGGCGGGGACACCGGCGCAGACGCATCGAAGGATGCCAACGCAGGTGGAGGCAACGGCTCGGCAGAAGCAGCGAACAGCGGCAAGGCTGATCTCGGTGATGTCACCACTGCCGACGACACCATCAACGTCACCGTGGGTGCACCGGAATTCATCAGCTACAACGGCTTTACTCCGAACACGTACTCCACCTACAACTCGGCGATCGTGGATCGCATGTTTGCCGGCTTCAGCTACTTCGGCACTGACGGCACCCTGTACCCGAATGAGGCTTTGGGCAGCTACGAGAAGGTCAGCGACGACCCGCTCACCATCAAGTACACGATCGCTGAAGATGCCAAGTGGTCTGACGGCACCCCGATCACCGTCGCCGACTCCGTGTTCGCATGGGCAGTGCAGAACCTGAACCTCAATGAGGGTTCCAAGGAAAAGCCGCTGTTCAACTCGGTTTCCGTTGATCTCGGTGACACCGTGCCAGAAGGACCGCAGGGCGACTGGGACGGCAAGGAATTCACTGTTGAGTTCGCCCAGCCTGATCCGGACTGGGCTCTGCAGACCTGGATGCTGCACCCAGCACATGTTGTGGCCGAGGAATCGGGCATGAGCACCGAAGAACTCGTCAGCGCCATCCGCGCCGGGGAGTCCGACAAGCTGAAGAAGGCAGCCGACTTCTGGAACGAAGGCTGGATGACCGACCCGGGCAAGCTGCCCGATGAGAAGATCTCGCCTGTATCCGGCCCGTACAAGCTGGGCAGCTGGAAGGCTGGCGAATCCGTAACCCTGGTTGCCAACGAGAACTACTACGGCCCTGCACCGGCTACTAAGGAATTGACCTTCCGATTCCTTGAAGACGCCAGCATGGTCCAGGCGCTGCAGAACAAGGACGTCGACGTCATCAACCCGCAGCCGACCGTGGATACGCTCGCGCAGCTGGAGAACCTGGGCGACGCGGTGGCTATCCAGAAGGGTGACACCCTGACCTGGGAGCACCTTGACTTCAACTTTGCCGAGGGCAACGCAATGACCAACCTGGAACTGCGCAAGGCCTTCGCCATGTGCGTTCCACGCCAGCAGATTGTTGACAACCTGATCAAGCCGCTGAACCCAGACGCCATCGTGATGAACGCCCGCGAAGTCTTCCCATTCCAGGACAACTACCAGGAAGTAGTGGACGCATCCTATGACGGCCGCTACGACGAGGTGGACATCGAGGGCGCAAAGAAGATCCTCGAAGAGCAGGATGCTGTTGGCACCGAAGTGCGCATCGGCTACTCGGCACCTAACGAGCGTCGTGCCAACGAGGTTTCGGCCATCAAGTCCTCCTGTGACGAAGCCGGCTTCAAGATCGTGGACTCCGGTTCGGCTGACTTCTTCTCGCCAAATGGTGCACAGGATCGTGGCGACTACGAGGTAGCGCTGTTCGCTTGGGCAGGTTCCGGCCAGATCACCTCCGGCCAGAACATCTACGCCACCGGCAAGCCGCAGAACTTCGGCCAGTACTCGAACCCTGAAGTCGACGCCGCATGGGAGACCCTGGCAGGTTCGCTGGACCCAGCAGTCCACGCGGAACAGACCAAGAAGATCGAGAAGTTGCTGTGGGATGACCTGTTCGGCATCCCGGTATTCGCCCACCCAGGCTTGAGCGCCTCGGGTTCGGATATCCAGAATGTCCGCCACACCGCAACGCAGGACCAGATCGTCTGGAACGCCGAGCAGTGGGTACGTGCTGAGTAATTGCCCTAGGCAACGTACTTGCACAACGTGAGCGAACACGTGCGGGGCCCGATCACAAGTCGGGCCCCGCAGTGTGTTCAAAGGTCCCCAACCGCAAGGGCCGGCTCACTTCCGTGAGATGAAAGTAGGACATTAGAACCGTGTGGAAATTTATCGCCAAGAGACTGGGCTCAGCGCTGGCAGTGCTGTTTGCCGCATCGCTCTTGCTCTACGTACTGGTTATCAATTCAGGCGACCCGCTCAAGGACCTCCGCGAAAGCAATGCGGATAACCGCGAGTACCTGATGGCCCAGCGTGTGGAATACATGAACCTGGATGCACCGTGGTACGGCCGCTACTGGGACTGGCTGACAGGTGCCAGCAAGTGCCTGATTGGCCAATGCGACCTGGGTCGGAATATCAACGGCGTAGAGGTCTCCGGCCTGCTGGCCAACGCCGCATCATCTACCTTGCGCCTGGTCGTGCTCGCTACGGTGATTGCCGCGGTTCTGGGTATCGCCATTGGCGTGCTGACTGCAATCCGCCAGTACTCCGGATTGGATTACATCGTTACCTTCCTGACCTTCCTCTTCTTCTCGCTTCCCGTCTTCTGGGCAGCTGTGCTGCTCAAGGAGTACCTGGCGATCAGCTACAACGACTGGCTGGCCGATCCGCAGATATCCGTGGGGACGTCCATAGCCATAGGCATCGTTGTCGGCCTCGTCTTGCAGATGTTCCTCGGTGGCTCGCTCAAGCGCCGTGGTATCACCTTCTTCGCCGCCGCGGTTTTCGTCCCGCTGGTGCTGCAGTACAGCCTGTGGCTGAATTTCTACCGCTACCCGCAAATGGGCCCGGCCATCATCATCGTGCTGACGGCTCTGCTGGCCCTGAGCGCCACCGCCATGAGCGTTGGCCTGAAGGAAAAGCGCGTCCTGTACCCGGCATTGATTACCGTCGTGCTGGTCCTGGCCATGTACTACGCGACCTTCTACATGCTGCTGGAGCCAAATGGCTGGATCCTCTTCTTCGGTCTGGTCCTCGCGGTAGTGATCCCGGCAGCCATCGGGCGTTTCATGGGAGGCCGCCTGCGCAAGGCAGCCATGTCCGTTTCCATCGTCACCGGTGTCACCGGCGCAGCGTTGACCGTTATCGACCACATGTTCCGCGCCTGGCCTGGATTCTTGGACGTCAAGGGACGCCCCATCGCGACCATCGGCTCCTCCACGGCCAACCTCGAGGGCGGCTTCTGGGACCACTTCCTGGATAACGGCACCCAGCTGCTGATGCCAACGATCCTGCTCGCGGTGATCTCCCTGGCCAGCTACTCGCGCTACACGCGTTCCTCCATGCTCGAAGTGCAGCGCCAGGATTACATCCGCACCGCGCGCTCCAAGGGCTTGAGCGAACGCACCGTGATCTTCCGCCATGCGTTCCGCAATGCGATGATCCCCATTGCCACCATCGCCGCCTTCGACTTCGCCGGCCTGATCGGCGGCGCAGTGATCACCGAGCGCGTGTTCGGCTGGAAGGGCATGGGCGAAATGTTCGCCACCGGCCTGGACCATGTCGACCCGGCACCCGTGATGGCGTTCTTCCTGGTTACCGGTACCGCCGCTATCCTCTTCAACTTGCTGGCGGATATCGTTTACGCCCTGCTTGACCCACGAATCCGAGTCTAGGAGGCATGAATCAATGAATATCCTTCATGCCTGCAACCCTAAGGACCAGCGATGAGCACCACGAATAACAACTTGAACGAGCCGCAAAACCTGTCTTCCGTGGCCGAGGTGGAAGACGCCAAGCTGGCCCAGATCCACGAAAAGCCGAAGAGCCAGGGACGCATCGTCTTCGATCGCTTCGTCAGCCACAAGCCGGCGATGATTTCCACGATCGTGCTGATCGTCATCACAGTCTTCGCATTCAGCTCCATCGGCTGGGGCCCGTTCCCCGGCTGGTGGGGGCAGAACTACTACCATGCCGGAGCGGTCGTGGACGGCGGCAAGCCCACGCTGAGCCTGGTTCCCACCTGGCTCGGCGGCGAAGGCTTCCGCATCGGCGAGCACCCCTTCGGGCAGGACTCTGTGGGCAAGGACTACTTCGCGCTGGTCATGAACGGAACGCAGAAGTCCATCATCATCGGCGTCGTCGTCGGCCTGGTCGCCACCGTCCTGGGAACCGTCATCGGAGCTGTTTCCGGCTACTTCCGCGGCTGGGTCGATGAAATCCTGATGCGCATCACCGACCTGTTCATCGTGATCCCGCTGCTGGTCCTGGCGGCAGTGCTCGGCAAGATGGCCGGTGCCTCCACCGGCTCCATCATCACCCTGGCCCTCGTGCTCGGATTGGTGACCTGGACCGGACTGGCCCGACTGGTCCGCGGCGAAATCCTGTCGCTGCGCGAACGCGAATACGTGGCCGCAGCCCAGGCCATGGGCTCGAAGACCAGCCGCGTGATCTTCAAGCACCTGATCCCGAACACCATGGGCGTGATCATCGTGAACGCCACCTTCGCGATCGCCGGCGCGATCCTGCTGGAGTCCTCGCTGTCCTACCTCGGCTTCGGCGTGAAGGCCCCGGAATCCTCGCTGGGCCTGCTGATCAGCCAGTACCAGAACGCCTTCACCACCCGTCCATGGCTGTTCTGGTGGCCAGGCATGATCATCGTTGCCATCGCCCTGTCGGTGAACTTCCTGGGTGACGGCCTGCGCGATGCTTTCGACCCGCGCCAGGTCGGAAAGAAGCGCCGCCGCCGCGCTGGCATGTTCGCCCTTCCAACCCGCAAGGAGAAGCCATGAGCCACGCAGCACCAATGAATGAACAAGGCTCAGAAGACTTCGCACTGAGCTTCAACGACCTCAACGTCGTCTTTGCCACCGGCGGTGCCGACGTCCACGCGGTCAAGGGCTTGTCCTTGGCCGTCCGCCCGGGGCAGGTCGTCGCGCTGGTCGGCGAGTCCGGTTCCGGCAAGTCGGTCACCTCGACGGCGGCCATGGGCCTGCTGCCGGAAAACGCGAATGTCTCCGGTGCCGCCAAGGTCGGCAACGTCAACGTAGTTGGCCTGGACGAAGGCAAGCTGCGCAAGATGCGCGCCACCGATATCGCCATGGTCTTCCAGGAGCCGATGACGGCACTGAACCCGGTGCTCACCATCGAGCGCCAGCTGACCGAAGCGCTGGAACTGCACGACATCGCCTACGGCAAGGAAGCGAACGACCGGGCTATCGAGCTGCTGGAGATGGTGGGCATCCCGGATCCCGCCAAGCGCATCAAGCAGTACCCGCACCAGTTCTCCGGCGGCCAGCGGCAGCGCATCGTCATCGCCATGGCGATCTCCTGCGACCCGAAGGTCATCATCGCCGACGAGCCGACCACCGCACTTGATGTGACGGTGCAGGCCGAGATCCTCGATCTGCTGCGCGAGCTGAAGGACCGGCTGAATACCGGCATCCTGCTCATCACCCACAATATGGGTGTTGTTGCGGATATGGCCGATGAAGTGGCGGTGATGTTCCAGGGCAACCTCGTGGAGACGGGCACCGTGGATCAGGTATTGCTGCGCCCAGAGCATCCATACACCCAGCGCCTGCTGGCTGCGGTGCCCCGCCTGTCGGCTCCGGCCGTTGTCACCACGCAGGCCGCTGCACACAGCTCGGAAACCGCCCCTCCAGAGCGCGAGCTGGTTCTGGAAGCCAAGGACCTCGTGCTGGAGTACGACATGCGCGGGAAGATCTTCCGCGCCGTGGAAAACGTGAGCTTCGATGTTGCCAAGGGCGAAGTCCTGGGCATTGTGGGCGAGTCCGGCTCGGGCAAGTCCACCATTGCCAAGGCGGTGCTGGGCCTGTTGCCGGTAGCTAGCGGCACCTTGTCGGTCAGGGGCCACAACCTGCCCAAGCTTTCCCCGAAGGAAGCACGCAAGGTCCGCAAGGACATCGGCGTGATCTTCCAGGACCCGGCCGCATCCTTGAACCCGCGATTCCCGATTGGAGAATGCATCACAGAACCCATGGTGGTGCACAAGATCGGCAGCAAGGCCGAGCGCACCAAGCGTGCCGAAGAATTGCTCGATGCCGTGAAGATGCCGCGCAACGTGATCAACCGGTACCCGCACGAGCTTTCCGGCGGCCAGCGCCAGCGTATTTGCATTGCCCGTGCGTTGACCTTGAACCCGGAGCTGCTGATCGCCGATGAGCCGACCAGCGCCTTGGACGTGTCGGTGCAGGCAGTTGTCCTGGAAATGCTCCAGGAGCTGCAGCGGGACTTCAACTTCGCCTGCCTCTTCGTCAGCCATGACCTGGCGGTCGTGGACATGCTGGCGGACGCGGTCGTGGTGATGCAGTCCGGCAAGGCGGTTGAGCAGGGCATGGTGGACACCGTGCTGCACGCCCCAACCCATGAATACACAAAGCGGCTGTTGGCTGCGGCACCTGTTCCGGATCCGCATGAGCAGGCAGTGCGCCGTGAGGCTTGGCGCCTGCTGAACAACGCGAAGTAGGCATTGCGCTGAACAGCGAATGGGGCGCGTTTCCAATATTGCCATTGGAAACGCGCCCCTTTCGCCCGTCATGGCATTTTGCGGTTGTCCGCACGTTGAAAGCGGCGCTTGCAGGCTCGTGGAAGACGGGAGTTGAGTATCACAGCGTTGTGCCCGGCAGGTTGGGTGAAGGCTCAATTCCGATGAACAGACGCCCAGCCAGACTCCCGCGGAAACAACGTTGCCTTTCGCAGAACGAAGGCAACGCTGCGGCCCGCCGAGGGGCAAACTTTGGCTGCAGGACCGTGTTAAGAAGCAAGAGCCGGCTCTCAATTGAGAGCCGGCTCTTGCTTAATGCGTTGGGAAACTAATCCAGCTGCATGACGTTTTCGGTGACAACCTGTGCACGGGCGTTGGAGAAGATCTGCTCGGTGCCGATGGTCTTGAAACCGCGGCGTTCCAGGACCTTGATCGAACCCAGGTTGTCCTGGACCACGTGTGCGGTCAAGGGGCGCTTGGTGTATTCGGCAAGGAATGCTTCTACTGCGCTGGTGGTCAGTCCCTTGCCCCAGTACTTGGTCGAAGTCCAGAAATTGATTTCTGGTACTTCGCCGTCGAAGACCAGAATGGATCCAACGACTTCGCCCTCATGCTCGATGGTGCGAACCAGAACATTAGGATCGTTCAGAATCGAGTTCCAGTGGTGGTCGAATACCGCGCGGTCGGCTGGGTTACGCGCCTGATAAGCGGCCATGAGGTTCGCCTCGGGTTCTTGCTGGTGAGCGAAGAATGCGTCCAAGTCGGAAGGGCGGACTTCACGTAGCTGCACGATAAAGGCCTTTCAATCGTATGGGTCAGCGTGCCGGTTTCGGCACGCCAGGGAATAGTGGCTTGAAACCTACACTACCGGGGAAGTGAGCGCCGCGAGTGCCATATTGGACAATAACGGCTTCAAACCCGACTTTTTAGTCCTCGGTGAGTGAGCGGAATGGGCTGTCGAGTTAAGCAAGCCGAAGACAGCATGCGCGCGGAACCGGTGCGACTGCTTGCTTCCGGTGGGATGCAATTTTGCCAATTCGGTAGTCCATAGCCCGATATAGGAGTTCTGGAGTTTGCGAACCAGTTCCAGCTCGGCCTTCGGCAACGATTTCAGGTCGCGGTCTTGGACCTGCAGGATATCCGGGCGGGACAGCGAGAAATCGGTGTGGAAATCCACCAAGCGCGACAGAACCTCCAGGGGAGTGCCGCCGGCTTCCGCCGCTGTGCAACCTCCGGCGTAGATGTCTTTGGACATGTCTACCAGCAGGGCGATAAGCACGGCCTGCTTGCCAGCGAAATGCCGGTACACTGCCGGACCGGAAATTCCGCAGGCCGCGCCGAGGTCTTCCAGGGAAACGCCCGCGTAGCCATTCAAGGCAAATAGCCTCGTGGCTTCGCGTAACAGCGCTTCGCGTCGTTCAGCTTTGGCGCGCTCGCGATCTGTTGGTTCATTGAGCGATTGATATTTGCTCGCCAACACCATCAACTCCTTACGTTTGCCAAGCCCAGTCTGGACAACTGTGACGGCTGCCACTACTGTCAAAAATGTAGCTGTTTTACCCACCCGTAGGCAGTGACCAGTTAATAAATATTAACCATACTCGTCGCAGCGTGCGCTTCCAAGAAACTCGCGCACCAAGCGCATAACCTGACCGCCATCGGATAATGCACACTCCGCAGCCGGTGCCGGTTCGTCCCTCAACGAAGAGAGAGCCTGATGATTGACCTCGAACTCGACGACCAGCATCAAGACCTGGTTGACATGGTCCGCGAATTCGCCCGAGAAGTCGTTGCTCCGCAGAGCGCGCAGAACGATGCGAACCATGCCTTCCCTTACGACATCGTCAAGCAAATGGGGGAGATGGGTCTCTTTGGACTTCCGGTCTCCGAAGAATTCGGCGGTTCCGGCGGCGACTACTTCCACCTCGCGCTGGCGCTTGAAGAGCTGGGCAAGGTCGACCAGTCGGTAGCCATCACCCTGGAAGCCGGTGTCTCCCTGGGCGCGATGCCGATCTACCGCTTCGGCAGCGCGGAGCAAAAGCAGAAGTGGCTGCCTGACCTGGCCGCTGGTGAACGTTTGGCCGGTTTCGGCCTGACCGAGCCCGGCGCAGGATCCGACGCATCAGCATCCTTGACCAAGGCGAAACTTGAAAGTGGCCAGTGGGTCATCGACGGCGCCAAGGAATTCATCACCAACTCCGGCACCGATATCACCTCCCTCGTCACGGCTACCGCAGTGACCGGCGTCGATGAAGCAACCGGTAAAAAGGAAATCTCTGCCATCATCGTGCCGACCGGTACCGAGGGATTCACCGCGGAAAAGGCCTACGACAAGGTGGGCTGGCGTGCCAGTGATACCCATCCGCTGAGCTTCAGCGGAGTGCGGGTTCCGGAGGAAAACCTGCTGGGCGAGCGCGGACGCGGATACGCCTACTTCCTGGAAATCCTCGACGAAGGACGCATCGCCATCGCCGCCCTGGCCACCGGCGCTGCCCAGGGCTGCCTTGACGAGGCGGTTAAATATGCCAAGACCCGTACCTCATTCGGCCAGGCAATCGGCCAGTACCAGGGCATTTCCTTCATGATTGCCCGCATGGCCTCGCGCGCCCACACTGCCCGCTTGGCCTATTACGCGGCCGCGGCAAAGATGCTTGCCGGCAAGGACTTCAAGATTGAAGCCGCGCACGCCAAGCTGATTGCCAGCGAAGCGGCGATGGACAATGCCCGAGATGCTACCCAGATCTTTGGCGGGTACGGATTCATGAATGAGTCATTGGTGGCACGCCACTACCGCGATTCGAAGATCCTGGAAATCGGAGAAGGGACCACGCAGGTCCAGCAGATGCTCATTTCCCGCAGCCTTGGTCTCTGAACACCACCCGCAGGGAGCGCCGCATTCTGATTCCAGGGTGTGGCGCTCTTTGGGCGCTCACAGTTAAACGAACCATAATAGGTTAGGTGAGCTTCCAGAAAACCTTCATTCCAGCCGGGCATCCCCGTCGAGTCAGCCTGATCGGTTCCACCGGTTCCATCGGTACGCAGGGACTGGACGTCATCGAAGAGGCATCCGGCCAATTCTCCGTGGCCGCCTTATCCGGCGGATATAACCTTGAACTGTTGGCTCGCCAGGCCATCAAGCACCGCCCTGCAATGGTCGGCAGCGCCGTGGAATCAAAGGATGAGCTGGCCGCGGCCATCCAGGAGGCCGCCGAGGACGCATCGGTGACCGGATACGAACCCGAGCTGGTGGTTGGCGCGCAGGCAGCCACCGAAGTAGCCGCGTTCGCCGAGGCCGACGTAGTGCTCAATGGCATCACCGGTGCCATTGGACTGGCTCCGACCATCGCTGCGCTGGAAGCCGGCCACCTGCTGGCCCTGGCAAATAAGGAATCCCTGATCATCGGAGGCCAGGTAGTCAAGCAGATCGCAGCCCCTGGCCAGATCTCGCCGGTAGACTCCGAGCACTCCGCCCTTGCCCAGGCCCTGCGCTCTGGTGCGCCGGAGGAAGTGGCCAAGCTGCTGGTCACGGCCTCCGGAGGCCCATTCTTCGGCTGCAGCTACGAGCAGCTGCGTGATGTCACCCCCGCCCAGGCACTGGCCCACCCGACTTGGGACATGGGGCGCATGGTCACCACCAACTCGGCCACCATGGTCAACAAGGCCCTGGAAGTCATCGAAGCCCACCTGCTTTTCGACGTGCCGCTGGAGAAGATCGAGCCCGTGGTGCACCGGCAGTCCATCGTCCACTCGATGGTGGAGTTCATCGACGGTTCGGTGATTGCCCAGGCATCGCCGCCGGACATGCGCCTGCCCATCGCCCTGGGCATCAATTGGCCGCATCGGGTCGACGGGGCCGCGAAGGCCTGCGATTTCTCCACCGCGGCCAGCTGGACCTTTGAACCGCTGGATGAAGAAGTCTTCAGCGCTGTGAAGCTTGCCAAGCAGGCAGCGTCCTCGTCGGGGACGCATATGGCCGTCTACAACGCCGCCAACGAAGTTGCAGTGGATGCCTTCCATGATGGAAAGATCCGCTTCACTGGCATCGTCGAGACCATTGAACGCGCACTGGACGCGTACACCCCGGTGAATGCCGAGCTGTCGGTGGAAACAGTGCTGGAAACCGATCGTTGGGCCCGTGCCCATGCAACGAAGATCATCGAGGCGAGCGCATGAGTGCATTGCTGTTCATCGGCGGCGTCCTGTTCATGCTGGTCGCCGTAGGGCTGTCCATCGCGCTGCATGAAATAGGGCACCTGGTGCCCGCGAAGCTCTTCAAGCTGCGGGTTCCGCAGTACATGATCGGTTTCGGCAAGACACTGGTTTCCTTCAAGCGGGGTGAAACCCAATACGGCATCAAGGCGCTGCCACTGGGCGGCTACATCTCGATGGTCGGCATGTACCCGCCACGCGAGCAGGTCGCTGCCGATGTTCCGGGGAAGAAGCCGAATCTCTTCCAGAAGGTCTTCGGCCAAATGGTCGATGACGCGCGTTCGCAGGCCAACGAAAACGTGCTGCCCAGCGATGAAGGCCGGTTGTTCTACCAGCTGCCGATCTACAAGCGCGTGATCATCATGCTCGGCGGCCCGATCATGAACCTGCTCATCGGGTTCGTGGTGATCGCCATAGTGCTCACCAGCTTCGGGCAGGCCACCCCGACCACCACGGTCTCCGAGGTGTACCAGTGCATTGCCAGCGCGCAGAACGCGGAGCAGACCGAATGCACCGACGAGGACGTCCCGGCTCCTGCCTACGAGGCTGGCCTGCTTCCCGGCGATACGATCACCGCGGTGAATGGCACCCCTGTCGCGCAAGCCGAGTGGAACAAGCTCACCGATGTCATCCGCGATCATCCAGGAGAGCCCATCACCCTGGAATACTCCCGTGACGGGCAGAGCCACACCACTGATCTGACCCCGTACCTGACCGAGCGTCCGGCCACTGACGAGAACGGCTACGTGCTGCTCGATGAGCACGGCGAATACATCATGACCAAGGTCGGTTTCGTCGGGATGGGCTCTTTGCAACGCGACTTGACCCAGCCCTTGAGCGCGGTGCCCGGCGTGATCGGGGAGCAGCTGCTGAAGATCGGCGATGTCATTCTTCACCTGCCCCAGCGCATGGTGGATGTCGCCCAAGCGGCCTTCGGCAATCAGGAACGCGACCCCAACGGGCCGGTGTCCATTGTGGGCGTAGGACGCATCGCCGGAGAGATCAGCGCCGAGGATTCCATCTCGGTTGCCGATAAATTCGCAACGTTGCTGTCGCTCGTCGGGGGCCTGAACTTGGCGCTGTTCGCCTTCAACCTGATCCCGCTGCTGCCGCTGGATGGCGGCCACGTGGTGGGAGCGTTGTACGAGGGGCTGAAGCGCATGTTTGCACGGATCTTCAAGATCAAGAAGGTCAAGCCGGTTGACACGGTCAAGCTACTGCCGCTGACCTATGTCGTCGTGGTGGCGATGCTGGTCATGGGCGGGCTCTTAATATATGCGGATATCTTCAAGCCGATACAACTGTTCTGAGACGAGAGAAATAAGCTGTAGACATGACTGTTTTTGCTGTTGAATACGCTTACGCCGAAAATTCCACCGAGCTGCGCGACGAACACCGTCCAGCGCACCGCGAGTACCTCGGGGGATTCCTTGGCGAAGGATCGGTACGCCTTCTGGCTTCGGGGCCAACTCCGGTCAGCGACGGCGCGCTGTTGATCTTCGCAGTCGAATCGCAGGTGGCATTGGAAGACGTGCTGTCCAATGACCCATTCCAGCTGGTTGGCGCAGTCGGCTCGGCCACCATCACAGAATGGAACCCGGTTATGGGCCTGCTGAAGGAATTCGCTTCCTAGGTGTGATGTCCAGGGACGTTGTTCTGGCCCCCGCCCGTAATGACACCGTGCCGATTCAAGAAGTATCTGTCCAGACCGCTCGCCATTGAAGGCATGTTAGAGTTTAGGGTATGTCGAGTCCCGAATCAGACAGGTCAGGGGTTGTCGGTCACACCGCCAGCCCCTTGAACCACTAGTTACGACGCCCACGATCTGTGTGGGCGTATGTCTGGCGTACCCGGGGCGCTGGCCGTGGTGACAAGAAGAACCATTTCTTGATCTCACACCTCGGAGTACTCGATGCCTTTTGCCCTCTACATGCTTGCCCTGGCGGTCTTCGTCATGGGCACTTCAGAATTCATGCTCGCGGGATTGCTCCCCGCGATCGCGACCGAACTTGACGTCTCGGTCGGCACTGCGGGCCTGCTGACCTCCGCATTCGCAGTCGGTATGGTCGTCGGCGCGCCAGTGATGGCGGCATTCGCTCGCCGTTGGCCACCGCGGCTCACATTGATCGTTTGCCTTCTCGTGTTCGCGGGAAGCCACGTCATCGGAGCGATGACACCAGTGTTCTCTCTCCTGCTCATCACCCGGGTGCTCAGCGCTCTCGCAAACGCAGGATTCCTCGCCGTAGCACTGAGCACGGCCACTACCCTCGTGCCAGCGAACCAGAAGGGGCGTGCACTGTCGATCCTGCTCTCCGGCACGACGATCGCAACCGTCGTGGGCGTCCCCGCCGGGGCACTGCTCGGCACAGCGCTGGGCTGGCGAACGACGTTCTGGGCGATCGCCATCCTCTGTATTCCCGCGGCCGTTGGAGTCATTCGTGGCGTCACGAACAATGTTGGTCGGAGCGAGACTAGCGCGACCTCACCAAGGCTCCGTGTCGAGCTCAGCCAGTTGGCGACGCCGCGGCTCATCCTGGCCATGGTACTCGGAGCGCTGATCAACGGAGGGACCTTTGCGGCATTCACCTTCCTGGCACCCATCGTGACCGAGACCGCGGGCTTGGCCGAAGCGTGGGTGTCCGTCGCGCTGGTGATGTTCGGCATCGGATCGTTCCTTGGCGTCACGATCGCAGGACGACTATCAGATCAACGACCTGGCCTCGTGCTCGCAGTCGGCGGACCGCTATTGCTGACAGGCTGGATCGTGTTGGCAGTGGTCGCATCTCATCCCGTCGCGCTTATCGTCCTCGTCCTCGTTCAGGGATTCCTGTCGTTCGGCGTCGGCAGTACTCTGATCACGCGTGTGCTGTATGCAGCATCGGGTGCGCCAACGATGGGCGGTTCGTACGCAACCGCAGCATTGAATATCGGAGCTGCAGCGGGGCCCGTGCTTGGTGCGCTCGGGCTCGCGACCGGGCTGGGGCTGCTCGCGCCGGTTTGGGTCGCTTCGGTGCTGACAGCGATCGCTCTCGTCATCATGCTTCTCACCAGACGCGCGCTTACGAAGACCGCGGCGGAGGCCAATTGATGACCCATCCGAACGCTCTTCTCACTCCTCGTGCCCGTCTCCGGTTAGCCCGGCTGATTGTCGAAGACGGCTATCCGGCCACGATCGCCGCAAAGATGTTCATGGTCTCCCCGATCACTGCCCGGAAATGGGCAGGCCGCTACCGGGAAGAGGGTGAGTTTGGGATGCAGGATCGCTCCAGCAAGCCGCACCGGATCCCAGGCAGGACGCCCGAGCATGTCAAGAAGAAGATCATCAACCTGCGCTGGCGGCTTCGACTGGGGCCAGCCCAGATCGCTGCGCGACTTGGTCTCTCGACGTCGACTGTTCACGCGGTCCTCGTCCGTTGCCGCGTGAACCGCCTCTCGCATATCGATCGTGTCACTGGCGAGCCATTGCGGCGATATGAGCATCCTCATCCGGGATCGTTGATTCATGTCGATGTCACGAAGTTCGGCAACATCCCCGACGGCGGTGGACATCGTTACGTAGGTCGGCAGCAAGGCGCACGGAACAAGCTCGCGACTCCGGGATTACCACGAGGAAAAGATCACAAGCCGCGCACCGGGACGGCGTTCGTTCACACAGTCATCGACGACCACTCCCGCGTCGCATACGCAGAAATCTGGTCGGATGAGCAGGCGAGCACAGCGGTGGGAGTTCTCGAACGCGCCGTGGCCTGGTTCGCCGAACGAGGCGTGACCGTCGAGCGAGTCCTATCCGACAACGGGTCGGCATACAGATCCCACGCATGGAGGGACTTCTGCGCTCGGCTCGGCATCCGACACAAGCGGACACGCCCCTACCGGCCGCAGACGAACGGGAAGATCGAGCGATTCCACCGCACGCTCGGGGACGGCTGGGCCTATGCCAGGTTTTACGGTTCAGAGGCCGAACGACGCCTGGCGCTGCCCGGCTGGCTCCACTTCTACAACCACCACCGACACCACTCTGCGATTGGCGGCGTACCCTTCGACCGACTCAACAACGTCCCTGGACATCACACCTAGGCGACAGGTTGCATGTGCCAGCCTCCGTTGTTCTGTACCAAGAACGGCGGAGGCTGGCTGCCTTAAACGGCATCGATGGCCCAGACTGGTAGGGGAGAAGAAAGGGGAGAGCATCATGGATGTGCAGATTACGCCGGCACTGGCGATCCCTGCAGCGGAGCTGAAATGGCATTTCTCCCGTTCTTCAGGCCCAGGCGGCCAGCATGTGAATACCTCTGACTCCCGCGTGGAGCTCGCTTGGGTGATTGGCGCTTCACGGGCATTGTCCGACTGGCAGCGCCAGAGGCTGCTCGAGAAACTCGGACCGCGCCTCGTGGCTGGAGCACTGGTCGTGACTGCCGCCGAGGAACGATCTCAATGGCGCAACCGCCAGATTGCGCAGGAGAAGCTGGGACGCATCATCGAAAAAGCCCTGGCGCCGGATGCGCCCGCGCGCAAAGCAACGAAAGCCACCCGGGGATCGCACCGGCGCAGGCTGAGCGCCAAGGCCAATCGCTCGGCCACGAAGCAGCTTCGCCGCAAGCCGGGAATGGACTGACCGGAGAAAGCAACTACTGTGTCCCATGTCACTGGAATCGGCGGAATGCCCGGTTTGGCGATGCGGTTGAAAGTAGATGAAGCGTCAGCTTTCTATTTTTTCTGCCCCAAGGAGAACACCTTATGACCACCAAAGTCCTCACCCTCGTCGGTTCCCTGCGCAACGGTTCGACCAACCAGCAGCTGGCGGAAGCCACTTCGCACAACGCCCCCGAAGGCATGGAAGTTTCAGTGTTCAGCGGCTTGGAGAATATCCCGTTCTACAACGAGGACCATGACGTGGAAGGTGGCGTTCCAGTCGCAGCCCAGGCCCTGCGCGACGCAGCCGGCGAAGCAGACGCGCTGATGCTGGTCACCCCCGAGTACAACGGCACCATGCCAGCTGTCTTGAAGAACGCCATCGACTGGCTGTCCCGTCCCTTCGGTGCCGGTGCACTAAAGGACATGCCAACCGTAGTCCTGGGCACCGCCTTCGGACAGTACGGCGGCGTCTGGGCACAGGACGAAGCACGCAAGGCACTGAACATCGCCGGCGCCAACGTACTTGAAAACGTCAAGCTGGCCATCCCGAACTCGGTAGTGCGCTTCGCAGAACTGCACCCGAAGGACGACGCTGAAGTTGTCGAGCAGGTTTCCGGCGTGCTGAAGAGCATCAAGGAAATCGCCGAAGCCAACTAGGCTTTCGCAGGCTCCAGCTGCAAAATGATGGGAGAAGGGCCACGGTTCCCGTGGCCTTTCTCGCATCAATACCCGCTCACCGCGATACGGTGACATACTTGGAGTAGAGACATACCCACAATCTATTCGGAGGCGTCCATTGACTTCGGTCAGCCTAGGCATGCCGGCAGGCCCACCGCCGGTACTCGCACCACGACGTAAGACTCGTCAGTTCCAGGTTGGATCCGTAGGTGTCGGCTCCGACTCGCCGATTTCGGTCCAGTCGATGACCACCACCAAGACCCACGACATCAACGCCACCCTGCAGCAGATCGCTGAGCTGACCGCTGCCGGCTGCGACATCGTGCGCGTTGCTTGCCCAACGGACAAGGACGCGGAAGCGCTGAAGATCATCGCGATGAAGTCGCAGATCCCGGTCATCGCCGATATCCACTTCCAGCCCAAGTACGTCTACGCCGCCATCGAGGCAGGTTGCGGCGCCGTACGCGTGAACCCGGGCAATATCCGACAGTTCGATGACCAGGTCAAGGAAATCGCACAGGCTGCCAAGGACCACGGCACGTCGATCCGCATTGGCGTCAACGCCGGCTCACTGGACCGCCGCCTGCTGCAGAAGTACGGCAAGGCCACCCCTGAAGCACTGGTCGAATCGGCTGTCTGGGAAGCCTCCCTGTTCGAGGAACACGGCTTCCACGACTTCAAGATCTCGGTCAAGCACAACGACCCGGTGATCATGGTCCGCGCCTACGAGATGCTGGCAGAGCGCGGCGACTGGCCGCTGCATCTGGGCGTGACCGAGGCCGGTCCTGCGTTCCAGGGCACCATCAAGTCCGCGACCGCTTTCGGTGCACTGCTTTCCCAGGGCATTGGTGACACCATTCGCGTATCGCTGTCGGCCCCACCGGTCGAGGAAGTCAAGGTCGGCAACCAGATCCTGGAATCGCTGAACCTGCGTCCGCGCAAGCTGGACATCGTTTCCTGCCCCTCCTGCGGTCGTGCCCAGGTGGATGTCTACACTTTGGCTGAGCAGGTTACTGCTGGGCTGGAAGGCATGAAGGCTCCACTGCGCGTGGCAGTCATGGGCTGCGTCGTCAACGGACCGGGCGAAGCCCGCGATGCGGACCTCGGTGTAGCTTCGGGCAACGGCAAGGGACAGATCTTCGTCAAGGGGGAGGTCATCAAGACCGTCCAGGAAGACCAGATTGTCGAGACTTTGATCGAAGAAGCCAACCGTTTGGCGGCAGAAATGGGACTGGACAATGACGAGAATCCTTCCTCGGGTTCTCCCGTGGTCTCCGTCAGCTAGAACTAGCCGACGAAGCGTCGAGGGAGCGCCGCGCATCTTGGGCCGTCGTGACACGGCCGCCCTCATCGAGTTGCTCGATCGCGACCCCGTCGCCAACATCTTCACCCGTTCGCAGGTGAACATCCACAAGTCTGCGGTTCCAGATGGCTTTGCCCATATCGTTGGCTTGGATGGCAGTGAAGGCCTTGAATCGGCATGCTGGGTGGGCGCCAATATGGCGCCCACCGCCATGCCGGAGGCCGATGCCCAGAAATTCGCCATGCATGCCATCGAGACCCGCCAGCGATTCGCCTCGGTCTTCGGCCCGGCGGAAACCGTGCTGGCCATGCATGAGGTCTTGCGGGACGGTCCGCAAGAAATTTTCGAGCTCCGGGCGAATCAGCCATTAATGGCGATCTCGTACAACCCGTCGGGCGTTCGACGCAATCGGCTCCGCCCGGCCCAGGTCCAGGAATTCGATCGAGTGCTGCCGGCCAGCGCAGCAATGTTCGAAGAGGAACTTGGCTATTCGCCGTTGGAAAACGGGGGAAGCTTCTACCGCAATCGTGTACGTCAGCTAATTCGTGACGGGCATACCCTCATGGACTGCGACCAGCGGGGCAACGTGATTTTCAAGGCTGACCTGGGCACGGTCACGGATGAAGTTGTGCAAATCCAAGGTGTTTGGGTGAATCCGATGTACCGCGGACAGGGGTTGGCTGCCGGCTACATGGCCTCCGCTGTGGACTACGCAATGCAGTTCGCGCCAGTCGTGAGCCTCTACGTCAACGATTTCAACACCGCTGCGATTAAGACATATCAGCGCATCGGATTTGAACAGGTCGGAACCTTCGCGACGATCCTGTTCTGATCTCCGAAGCCGGCGCCATGGAAAAGCCTTAATTTTCGAAGCCGACGATGCTGATTCGCTCGCAGATTCCTGTATGGCTTCAGCACAGCGAGCCTCGATGCCGTGGGCAATTGCAGCGCAACCCGATCGCGCGACGGGCGCCGCAATGAAAATGTCGACCCCGGCTTTGTCCTCGTGATGTTTCGTCTTGCGCCCAACGCGGAAGCAACAATGCCCAGCGAATGATCCGCGGTCTTCTAGACTCGAAGGTGTAACGGCGACGGTGATGGGAAAATTGGTGGTTCGAGGCTTTGGCGCTAGAGCGCACTTGGGCGCTGCTATGTGCGCAGCAGTACTCCTGATGAGCGGGTGCAGCTCACCAGAAGCCGAAGTCGGCGCATCACCGGTAGCCCAGGTTCGCCTCGATGGCGCACAGCTGGAGAACCTGCTCGAGGAATTCGCCCAAGAAGAAAAGAATTCCGAGGTCATCAGCGACAAGCAACTTCGTGAGAACATTCCGCAAGCCCGGGAATGGATCGAGAACGTCAAAGTGAATCCCAGCAAATGCGGGGTCACTTTTGCTGAGCCAGTAGCCGATCAATTGAGGAACGCCACGATGGGCGCCATTGAATTCGAGGACAGCTACCTCACGGTCACAATCTACAAGGATTCTGAATTCTTGCAGGCCCAATGGGATGCCAAAACGGCGGCCAACGCTGATTGCACGCGGTACACCGTCAAGCGGGGCAACGAGACTCGTGCCTATCATCTTGCCAAGCAGCCCATAGATTCTTCAGCAGGATTATCCGATGGGTATGTGATCACCAGCAGTGATGGGTCGTCGACCCAGCAGCAGCTGATCATTCGCACTGCCAGCTCGAATGTCCTTCTCGGTCTACAGCGCTCCACATCAGCGGGGAACACCGCGAATGAAGTTGAAGAAGCATCAGAGATCCTTCAAAAGCTCATGGGCCAGCTGACCCAGTAGTTTATTTTTACGACGTCGTCGGCTCTTCGGCGGCAACAACGGAAAGCAGTAAATGACTAAGCGTTTAACCCTTTGGGCCCTGCCATTGGCGGTGAGCATGATGCTGGCCGGCTGTTCTTCAAATTCAGCTAGTGAACCTGCGCAATCGGCTGCTTCAACGACTTCCGTAGACAGCCAGAAAGAGGCTGCCTCGGATGGCGCGCTCACTGCCGAGCAGGTGAAATCCGTCGCTTCCAAGCTTATGGAAGGCGACAACGCAGTCCAGGTGGTCGGCAACGAGCAAATGCAGCAGCAACTGGAAATTGCCAAGAACGCGAAGGCTCCCAGCGGCATCAAGCCGGAGAAATGCGCAGAGTTGAATGCCAAGTATTCAGTCACCGACTTGACAGCATCCGTATCCGCAACGGCAACCAGCTCCTCGGAATCCGTCGGCAAGGTCGTGCAGGTCTTCTCCTTGACAGACGATGCCACCCGCAACAACGTTTCACAGGCGCTGACCCTGGATGATCTAGAGGGATGCGAAAACGTCACCGTTGAGACCGGTGGCGAAAAAATCGAAACTGAACGCCAGATCCTGCCCTTGGACGTCAAAGCTGACCAGTCGTTGACCATGTCGACTCAAATGGACGCAGGTGGAGGACAGCTATTAACCTCGATCGTGGTGCAGGCGCTGCGGGACGGCGATTTCGTCCTGGTTACCTTGCAGACAGGTTCGCAGCAAGCAGCTGAGCTGGCCGCGCAAGCGGTGGAATTGACGGATCGTGCGTTCGCCGAAATCGACGCGGTTCGAAAGCAATAGTCGCATGTGGTCGGTGCCCCGACTCGCCAATATCAGGCGGTGCTGCGCGTAGGAGCGGGATGCCCGTGGCGGTAGCGACGCTGATAGTTTGCCGAGAAGCAATGCATCTTCCGAGTCACATTGAAGCCCCTGGCAGTTGAAGTGCGATTCGACTGCCAGGGGCTTGTTCATGTGCGGCACCTGCGGATTTCTCTTTGACTGATGCTTTCCTGGCAGTGGGTGGCGCTTGACCAGCTCTTGACGATTCAAGTGAACAGCTTGCTCAAGTCCATTTGCTGCAACACTCTCTTGTTGTCTTTTTATTTCCAACATATTGTGAAATGCTGTGGGTGGCTTATCATCACCATAGTGAGGAAATCACCATGAAAAAGCGTTCACTCTGGGTGCTGCCCGTAGCAGTTGCCCTGGCACTGACCGGTTGCAGCTCGAACTCGGGAACCGAAGGAGCTGCAGGCTCTTCGGAGGCCCCTCAGGAACAGGAAAGCACGGCAGTCCCGGCGCTGACCGCCGAGCAAGCCGCTGCGGTCGCCAAAACTCTCGGTGGAGACGAACCGAATGTGCAGGTTCTGGATAGCGCTGCGTTGAGCGCCTCGGTTGAAAGCGCCAAGGGACTGATCGATCAGATGGAGATCGAACCAGCGCAGTGCGCGGAATACGTTGCGCAGCAGGGAACCCAGGACCTGGACGGCGTCAACATGGCTGCAGCGATTGTCGTCGGCGAGGCCGGTGAGAGCAGCAGCTATTCGGTCGCTGGCTACGAGGATGCTGCCAAGCTGGAAGCAATCAACAAGATGGCAGATGCCAAGGACTTGCAGGGTTGCGAGGACTTCTCGATGAAGGTAGCAGGCCAGGAAGTTTCGGCCTCTGCCAAGATCCTGGATGCTGAGTCTGACGCAGACAAGACGATCGCTACCCACACCGCCATGACCATGAACGGTGCTGAAGTGCCGGGCGGTTCGTACCAGATTCAGGGCGTAGTTGGCGACAACGTCGTTGCCGTCTCCCACACCCAAACCACCGAACAAAGTGAAGACGAGGCTGTGAAGACTCTCGTTGATGAACTGAACAAGGCGGTTGCAGAGGTCAAGGCGGCGGCCAAGTAGGCTCGCTTCCGGTGGCGAATGCCCCTCTGGTTCCTGGACCAGAGGGGCTTCGCGCATTTACATGGAAAATACTTCCAAAGTGAGGCAGCAGCTGCCGATGGATGGAGTGGTCTCAGGCGAAGGTTCGGTTGAGAACCTGCTGATGAACCGTGTCCATGGCCAGTGGAGCGGCGCAATGTGCGGACACGCTCCGAGCAAGAATCAGTGAGAAACGCGCACCGAGGCGGTGTCTCGTTTAAAGTCACCTCCTCAATAAGCAAGAACCTTGCAACGCCCAGCAGTGGCCCAGAAGCGGGAGCAAGCTACTGAAAACGCAACACGGTTCCGCTCGACCCCTTGAATTTATTGGGAAGTCGCCGAAAGCTGTAGCATTGTCTAAGGCCAATTTTCTGGCCAAATCCCATTTGATTTTGCATAGCTAGTCGGCATCCGGAAATATCTCTGAAGTCGACGGACGGAAAAGGACACCCCGAGTGGTTTTGAAGCTTTCCACTACCTTCTTGCGCACCTTGCGTGAAGATCCGGTTGACGCCGAAGTCGCCAGCCACAAGTTGTTGGTACGCGCCGGTTACATCCGTCGTGCGGCCCCGGGAATCTACACCTGGTTGCCGTTGGGTTTGAAGGTCCTTGCGCGTGTTGAAGCTATCGTTCGCGAGGAAATGAACGCTATCGGCGGCCAGGAAGTCCACTTCCCAGCGCTGTTGCCACGCGAGCCTTACGAGCAGACCGGCCGCTGGACCGAATACGGCGAAGGCCTGTTCCGCCTCAAGGACCGCAAAGATGCGGATTACCTCCTGGCTCCGACCCATGAGGAAATGTTCACCCTGCTGGTGAAGGACCTGTACAACTCGTACAAGGATCTGCCGGTCTACCTGTACCAGATCCAGAACAAGTACCGCGACGAAGCACGTCCGCGCGCGGGCCTGCTGCGCGGCCGCGAATTCATCATGAAGGATTCCTACTCCTTCAACATCGATGACGAGGGCCTGGACGAGGCCTACATGGCGCACCGTGCCGCCTACCTGAAGATTTTCGAGCGCCTGGGACTGGAAGTTGTCCCGGTCTTCGCGCAGGCAGGCGCCATGGGCGGCTCCAAATCCGAGGAGTTCCTGCATCCAACGGCTATCGGCGAGGACACCTTCGTGCGTTCGGCAGGCGGCTATGCTGCGAACGTCGAGGCTGTGACCACCGTGGTGCCAGAATCCATCGATTACACCAACGCACCTGCGTTCGAGGTCGTCGATACCCCGGATACCCCGACCATCGAAACCCTGGTGGCCGCGGCCAACGAGCTGCGCCCACGCGTGGGCGGTGCCTGGGAAGCCAAGGATACCCTGAAGAACGTTGTCCTGGCCGTGACCGACCCTGAAGGCAATCGCCAGCTGGTAGTCATCGGTGTTCCAGGTGACCGCCAGGTGGACCTGAAGCGCGTCGAAGCTACCGTAGGTGCCCCGCTGGGCATCATCGGCGAGGTCCAGGTTGAAGCCGCTAACGGCGAAGACCTGGCCAAGCACCCAGAATTGGTTGCTGGCTACATCGGCCCGGGCAACGGCCTGGACAAGGCTGTTCTGGGTACCGAGGGAACCAGCGGCATCACCTACCTGGTTGATCCCCGTGTCGTATCCGGCACCTCGTGGATCACCGGCGCCAACGAAAAGGGCAAGCACGTCTTCGGCCTGGTGGCCGAGCGCGACTTCGGCTTTGACGGCACCATCGAGTCGGTCAACGTGCTCGAAGGAGATCCGGCACCGGATGGCTCCGGCCCGCTGCGCACCGAACGCGGCATCGAAATGGGACACATCTTCCAGCTCGGCCGCAAGTACGCCGAAGCACTGGATCTGCGGGTCCTGGATCAGAACGGCAAGCTGACCGTCGTCACCATGGGTTCCTACGGCATTGGCGTCACCCGTGCGGTAGCCGCGCTCGCCGAGGCGTACCACGACGAAAACGGCCTGGCATGGCCAAAGCAGGTTGCCCCAGCCGACATCCACATGGTTGTCACCGGCAAGGGCCCAGAGCTGCTGGAAGCCGCCGAGAAGCTGGCCGTCGAATTCGAAGCGGCCGGCCTGGAGGTCATCCTGGACGACCGTCCAAAGGTTTCCGCTGGCGTGAAGTTCTCCGATGCGGAACTGATCGGCATCCCAACCATTGTCGTGGTGGGCCGTGGCCTCGCAGAGGGCGTAGTCGAGGTCAAGGACCGTACCTCAGGCGAACGCCGCGACGTCAAGGTCGAGGACGTCGTTGCGGAGCTGTCTGCCTAAGAGCGCGGCAGCCGAAAACCGAATAGGGGAGCAGCGCGGTGCAAGAGATCTTGGAATTGCTGTCCGTCAACGGTGAACCCGTCTCCTTCTGGCCCCTGGCCTTGCTGCTTCTGGCAGCCTTGGGCGCTGGATGGATCGACGCGGTGGTTGGCGGCGGCGGCCTGATCCAATTGCCCGCGCTGCTTCTTTTCCCCGGCATCACTCCGGTGCAGGCGCTGGCCACGAATAAGCTCGGCTCAATCTTCGGGACTGCAACCAGCGCGGTGACCTACTACCGGCGCACCAGCCCGGATTTGAGAACTGCGATTCCGATGGCATTGACCGCGATGCTCGGGGCGTTCGGCGGAGCCGCGCTGGCAACAATACTTCCAGCCGAAGCGATTCAGCCCATCATCATCGCAGCACTCATTGCGGTGCTGCTCTTCACGATCCTCAAGCCCAAAGCGGGGGAGCTGTCGCGCCTGCGCTACACCGGGCATGGGCACTATCTGCGCGCCATCCTGATCGGGCTGCTGATCGGCGGCTACGACGGGATGATCGGGCCAGGCACTGGATCGTTCTTGATCATCGCCATGGTGACGGTGCTGGGCTACAACTTCCTGCAGTCCTCCGCCAAGGCGAAGATCGTGAACCTGTGCACCAATCTGGGTGCGTTGCTGCTCTTCGTCCCGACGGGGCACGTCTTGGTAGCCTTGGGCCTGGCCATGGGCTTGATGAATATGCTCGGCGGCTACCTCGGCGCGCGCATGGCCATCTCAAAAGGCAGCGCCTTCATACGCATCGTCTTCGTGATCGTCGTTTCGGCACTGATCATCAAGCTCGGTTCGGATCTGATCCTGGCCGGCAACTGAAAGGTCTAGCGGCTTCCGGCAGCTGATGTGCTAATTGGCGGGTAACCGGTATGATGCTGGACCTGTTGCGGTTCGATGGCATGAACCATGGAACTGGTCGGCATTTGCGCGATCCTGAAGGTCAGGAAGCTAGAGCCTAATGCGGCTTTGTAAAGTTGGGCAATTGTCGTTCGGGGTTCCAGCGGATCCACGGTCTTCAACGCGGTGGAACCGATTGATACGTACAAGAACCACAAATCGTTGTTCTCGGGGTCGAGGGTAGCGACCAGCACCGGAGGCTGATGCGCGGCTACGAGCGACATGACGTCGTTGACAGATTCTCCGGATTGAGCAATGACAATGGGCATGCCCTGAATCCAACCATGTGCGCTGAGCTGCGCACGACCTTGCCGTGAACTGATCACTTCGCTGACCAGTTCAGCTATCGTCGAACGCATGTATCGACCTGACATTTCAATACCTCCAATTGACGACCTAGCTGCAAGTGGTTAGTTCCCCAATAAGTGGAAGAAAGCGGAAAGTCTCACTCCGTTTCAGCGGAGCTGAATGCCGAATCTCAAGCACTTGTTATTCACCATAGACCCTTTGGCAGTGAATATCGAGAGCAGTTGAGTAGGAATGAAATTCATGTAGTTACAGCTCCATTCGATGGCGGGGAGAATAGGGAAGATTGGTAACTGAAATTACGGTCGATTACGAAAAACCAGTATCGGGTATGCCAGTTTCAACGAGGGGCAAGGTTAAAAACCACTGATCGGTGAAACATTGCCTGCTTCATCTCGACAGAAACGCCCGTTCCAACCCTGGTCATAATTCGCCGTGGAAAATCAAGGTTGTAATTATTTCGTGATAAATCAACGACGAGGGAAATATACCAGAAAAAATCTGCTGGAATTCAAGCTATTTCTTGGACTCGCCAGTTTCCAAGAGACGGTAGTCACTACTTGATCCGTGCAGTTCGCGGAGAGCTTGGAATGCTAGGGCGGAAATTTCCAATCCAGCGGCGCCATCGGTGTTTCCCGCTGCTACGACCAGCGCTTCAGCAAAATCTTCTTCGGCTGCTGCGGAGAGCGTGGTTAGTTCTTCCAGTCCGCCTTCGGGCAATGCATAGGCGGGCTCGCGCAGGTCTGCACATCGGTCGTCAACGACGTCGCGCAGGCTGCGAAGCTGATTTCCCAATTCGCTGCGCCGATCTTCAATGGCATCCTCGGCTGACGCAGCGCCACGAGCAGCAGTGAGCTGAAGAAGGAAATCCAGCGCGTAGCCGCGGTCCAGTGCACGGGCGACGGCCGTTGGCTCGATGTCCTGTGCTCCGGTGATTTCCATAGCCGGGTCCAGCAGATCTGCATGCGGCAGGCAGGCTACCAGCTGGTCATTCTGCTTTTCCTCGCCCGCGACTTTGCTCAGCGGCAGGGCCAAGTCGAGGTCGCGCTCGTCACCTGATGATGCAAGTGCACGGCGGGCATCCAGATTGATCTGGAAGGCAATCTCGGCCAGTTTAGAATCCCTGGGAAGCGACGGCTCCTCGAATGCAGGCATCTGTGCCGAGACATTGGCGACATTCGTGGCAAGGGCAACCAGTGCGTCGGGGGAGTAGCGTTGCGGCAACGCCGCAGGTTCTTGGTCATGGAAACGCAATTCGCCGAGCAGCGCTGAACCCTGCGACAAGGAAGTTGCCAGTGCGGACAGCTGCGACGCGTTTTCCTCGGGTGCCAGTTTGGCCAAAGCCTGGGCCTGGGATGCCAGATCCGCGAGCTTTGCTCCCTGTTCCCACATCGTGCGTTGATCGGCGCTGGCTTCGCTGACTTGTTCGGGCAGTCCGTGCTCGACCAGGGCACCATGAAAGAGCGTGCTGCCTATTCCCCACGTCACTGCCACGGCAACTGCGCCAGCCAAGGTAGGAGCAATCCAGCCCGGAGCACGGCGTGCTTGCCTGTCGGAGCGAGGGGAGGAATAAGGCGTTTTTTCAGTCATAGCGTTTCGATCATGCCATGATCAACACAGGCAATGAGGGCATTGGCAGGGCCGCGCGCCGCGATGAATGGAAAATGGGCGTGAGTTCCTTCACCTGTGCCCGTTTGGATGTTCTCAATGTGCAGAACGCGATATAGGCTTAAAGGACAACATCGAATAGCGTGGGAGGATATCCATGACCGGAATGCCGGCCGATACCGAACCGGAAGCGCAGCGTCTGACTGCATTGCTCTCCAAAGACGTAGAATCCCACGGGCTTCTCTTAGAAGAAGTCACCTTGCGTCCCTCCGGCAAGCAAATGATCCTGCAGATCATCGTCGACAAGGCTGACGGGCATGAAACGCTGGACCTCGATGAACTTGGCGAAGTCACCACCACCATCTCCAATGCCCTGGACAAGGACGCCGTCTATGCGAATGCGGCTCCATACGAACTCGAAGTCAGTTCCCCGGGACTCTCCCGCCCGTTGACTGCCCAGCGCCATTGGATCCGCGCCATCAACCGCATGGTCAAGCTTTCACTGGCGGACGGCACGAAGCTCCGCGGACGACTGCTAGAGGTCAACGAAAATGACGTGCTGGTTGCCGAGCACCGCGAGCCGGCCAAGAAGGGCATGAAGGTCAAGGTGCTCGAACCTGCGACCCATGCATTTGAAAATATCCGCAAAGCAGTTGTCGATCCAGAACTGAACTTCGACGACGCGCTCTTGGACACTGTCGATACTGAAGATTTGGAGGGCTAAGCGTGGATATTGATATGAATGCGCTGCGCATCCTGGAAAAAGACCGCGACATCCCGATGGATGTCTTGATTCCAACCATCGAGTCGGCCCTGCTGCTGGCCTACAACAAGACCGAAGGCGCCATGCCCGGCGCTCGCGCGCATATTGAGCGCAGCAACGGCCATGTGGCGATCCTGGTGGAAGACCGCGATAACGCTGGCGTGCTCCTGGGCGAATTCGACGATACTCCTCACGGCTTCGGCCGCATTGCCGCTTCGACCGCACGCCAGGTGATCATGCAGCGCCTGCGGGAAGCAGAAGATGCGCAGGTCGTCGGCGAGTACGCGGCCCGTGTCGGCACCTTGATCTCCGGCGTCATCCAGCAGGGCTACTCCTCGCACATGGTGCAGGTCAAGCTCGGCGACCTGGAAGCGCTGCTGCCACCGGTCGAGCAGTCGCCAGGTGAGAAGTACCAGCACGGCAACCGCCTGCGCGCCTACGTTGTCTCGGCCGAGCGCGGCAACAAGGGCCCGGCCATTACCCTGTCGCGCTCCCACCCGAACCTGGTTCGCCGGCTGTTCGAAATGGAAGTTCCGGAAATCGCTGACGGCACCGTCGCGGTCGAGGCGCTGGCCCGCGAAGCTGGCCACCGCACCAAGATCGCCGTGCGTGCAACCAAGGCCGGCGTCAACGCCAAGGGCGCCTGCATTGGCGAAATGGGAACCCGCGTGCGCGCTGTGATGAACGAGCTGAATGACGAAAAGATCGACATCGTCGATTACAACGAGGATCCAGCAAAATTCATCGCAGCGGCCCTGTCCCCGTCGAAAGTCATCTCGGTGGAGATCCTGGACGAAAGTGAACGCCGTGCCCGCGTGGTTGTCCCCGACTCCCAGCTCTCGCTGGCGATCGGCAAGGAAGGGCAGAATGCCCGCCTCGCAGCCAAGCTGACCGGTTGGCGCATCGACATCCTGGCCGCATCGGGCGGCAAGGAACCGCAGCTGTAAGCAGCTGCCGAAGAATTCCAGTTCAGCGTGCTGGACGCCTGGTTGCGTGTGAGCCGCATCTCATGCGCGCTATGGCGTCCAAACGCGCTAGACTAGTAGATGGCTCGTAATAACTTGGGAAGGTGGCGACGGCGCTCGCATGAAGCTGCATCAGCAACGCACGTGCATTGGCTGTCGAACCGTAACCAATAAGAGCGAGCTGCTCCGTTGGGTCCTCAAAGACGGTGCACCGCTGCGTGCGGTGAATCTGGATCTGCAAGGTTCCGCTTTCGGGCGGGGCGCTTGGACCCACGGGACCGAAAAGTGTGTGCAGCAAGCAGTGCAGCGCCGAGCGTTCGCGCGGACCTTCAGATCCGCGGTAGACGATTCGCAGGTACTGCAGGAATTCACTGCATACGAAGATCAGTTGGCAGCAAGCCAGCTATCTGGCAAACATGATGAAAGCGGGTCAGAAATCTGATGGCAACCCGATGAGTCGGCAATGCTGAGCGCACAACGATGAATTATCAGTTCTGCGTGATCCACCGTGCGACGGAAGAATTTCACGAATTACACAGCTGATCTGCCAGACCGCTGATCCAAAGATTTATCTTTTGATACCGGGGTTTGAGCAGATCGCATCGACACAGGAGAGATGTGGCTAAACCCCGCGTTCACGAGCTCGCCAAAGAGCTCGGAATCACTTCAAAAGAAGCACTAACCAAGTTGCAGGACATGGGCGAATTCGTTCGTTCCGCTTCCTCGACCGTTGAACCACCCGTAGCGCGCAAGCTGCGCGACGCATTCCCGGGTTCGAACGGTGCCGCCAAGCCAGCAGCTGCGAAGCCAGCCGCCGCCAAGCCAGCGACCCCTGGAGCTCCAAAGCCGGCAGCTACCCCAGGTGCCTCGGCGCCGAAGCCAGGCTCCAAGCCAGCTCCGGCTCCTGCTGCACCAGCAGCACCTGCCGCTCCAACCGCGAAGGCAACCCCTGGCGCTCCATTGCCGGGTGCAGCCCCAGCGCCGAAGCCAGGCGCCAAGCCGGCTCCAAAGCCAGGCGCTCCGCGCCCAGGCAACAACCCGTTCTCGTCCCAGCAGGGAATGCGCGGCGCTGAGTCCGGCGAACGCCGTGGTGGCGGCAGCCGCGAAGGCGGTCGTGCCCCACGTCCAGGCGCCCCACGTCCGGGCGGTCCACGTCCAGGCAACAACCCGTTCTCCTCGCAGCAGGGCATGCGCGGCGAAGGTGGCCAGGGCGGTCCTCGTCCGCCACGTGACGGCCAGCGCGGTCCACGTCCAGCTGGTGCCGGCGGTCCACGCCCGGCCCGCGACGGCCAGGGCGGCCCACGCCCGCCACGCGATGGCCAGCAGCGCGGTCCACGTCCAGCCGGCGCAGGCGGCCCACGCCCAGCAGGCCAGGGCGCTCCACGCCCAGCTGGTGCAGGCGGTCCACGCCCAGGCGCCGGCACCGCTGCAACTCCGCGCATGATGCCTAACCGCACCGATCGTCCAGCCCCAGCAGGCGGCGGACGTCCTGGTGCAGGTGCCGGCGGACGCGGTCGCCCAGGTGGCGGCGGCGGTGGCGGCACCGGTGGCGGCTTCCGCCCAGGCGCACCACGCGGCCGCGGTGGCGTTGGCGGCGCTTTCGGCAAGGGAGGCGCCGGTCGCGGCAAGCAGCGCAAGTCCAAGCGCGCAAAGCGCCAAGAATTGGAGCAGATGAGTGCTCCGTCATTGGGCGGCGTGAATGTTCCGCGCGGCACCGGTGACACCGAGATCCGTCTGCGCCGCGGCGCGTCGATCACCGATTTCGCTGACAAGATTGGCGCCAACCCGGCCGCACTGGTGACCGTGCTGTTCCACCTCGGTGAAATGGCTACCGCAACCCAGTCGCTGGATGAGGCGACCTTCGAGGTGCTCGGTGAAGAGCTGGGCTACAAGGTGCTTGTCGTCTCCCCAGAGGACGAGGACAAGGAGCTGCTCGAAGGCTTCGGACTGGACCTGGAAGCCGAACTTGAGGCCGAAGGCGAAGACGTGCTCGAAGAGCGCGCCCCGGTCATCACCATCATGGGCCACGTCGACCACGGTAAGACCCGACTGCTGGATGCCATCCGCCAGTCGAACGTCATCGAGGGCGAGCACGGCGGCATCACCCAGCACATCGGTGCATACCAGATCAACCATGAGCACGAGGGTCGCCAGCGCGCGATGACCTTCATCGATACCCCGGGCCACGAGGCGTTCACCGCCATGCGTGCCCGCGGTGCCGAGGTCACCGACGTTGCAGTGCTGGTTGTCGCAGCGGACGACGGCGTCATGCCGCAGACCGTGGAAGCGCTGAACCACGCACAGGCTGCCGGCGTGCCGATCATCGTCGCAGTGAACAAGGTCGATAAGGAAGGCGCCAACCCTGACAAGGTCATGGGCCAGCTGACCGAGTACGGCCTGGTTCCCGAGGAATACGGTGGCGACACCATGTTCGTGAAGGTTTCTGCACTGCAGAAGCAGGGTATCGAAGAGCTGCTGGACGCTGTCCTGCTGACTTCCGATGTCCTGGAACTGAAGGCGAACCCGGACAAGTCCGCTCGCGGCGTGGCTATCGAAGCGAACCTGGACAAGGGCCGCGGTTCGGTTGTCACCGTCCTGGTCCAGTCCGGTACCCTATGCGTTGGCGACACCATGGTGGTGGGCACCGCCCACGGCCGTGTGCGTGCAATGTTCAACGAGAACGGCGAGAACCTCGACGTGGCACTGCCATCGCGTCCGGTACAGGTCCTGGGCATGTCCTCGGTTCCGCGTGCTGGCGACGGCTTCCTGATCACCGATGACGAGCGCACCGCCCGCCAGATCGCTGACAAGCGCGAGACCGCAGAGCGCAATGCGTTGCTGGCCAAGCGCCGCAAGCGCATCACCTTGGAAGACTTCGACAAGGCTGTTGCCGATGGCAAGATCGATACCCTGAACCTGATCCTCAAGGGTGACGCTTCCGGTGCTGTCGAGGCACTGGAAGACTCGCTGATGAAGATCGAGGTAGGCGACGACGTGCAGCTGCGCGTGATCCACCGCGGTGTTGGTGCGATCACCCAGAACGACGTCAACCTGGCAACCGTGGACAACGCCATCATCATTGGCTTCAACGTCCGCCCAGCCGAGCGCGTGGCAGAACTGGCCGACAAGGAAGGCGTCGACATGCGCTTCTACTCGGTCATCTACTCCGCGATCGACGACATCGAAGCAGCGCTCAAGGGCATGCTCAAGCCGGAATACGAAGAAGTGGCCCTCGGTACCGCCGAGATCCGCCAGGTCTTCCGCTCCTCGAAGTTCGGCAACATTGCCGGTTCGATCATCCGCTCGGGCACTATCAAGCGCAATTCCAAGGCCCGCCTGGTACGCGACGGCAACGTCGTGGGCGACAACCTGTCGATCGATTCGCTGCGCCGCGAGAAGGACGATGTCACCGAGGTCCGCGAGGGCTTCGAATGCGGTATCGGCCTGGGGTCGTTCAACGACATCAAGGAAGGCGACATCATCGAGACCTTCGAGATGCGCGAAAAGCCACGCGACTAATTGCCGACAGGCAATTAGCAGTGTGACTCACTGATTCGTGGGCGTTTGACCGATAAGCTTTGGTCAAGCGCCCACGAGTTTTGAACCATTAGGAGAAAACCATGGCTGATTCAGCCCGCGCCGCACGCCTGGCTAAGCGCGTACAGGTCCTTATGGCCCAGTCGCTGCGCAACGTCATCAAGGACGAGCGCATCGACAACGTCACCGTGACCGATGCCCGTGTCACCAACGACCTGCAGCACGCTACGGTGTACTACACCGTCTTTGGCGATGACGAGATGAAGAAGGACATCGCCGCCCTGCTGGAAAAGCGTGGCGGCGCCCTGCGCAAGGAATTGGGCCGGAACCTGACCATCCGCCTGACCCCGACGCTGGCCTTCGTCGCTGACGAGATTCCCGAGGGTGCCTCGCACCTGGAGGAACTGCTGGCCAAGGCCCGCGAGAAGGACGCTGAGGTCGCGGCCCTGCGCGAAGGCAAGGACTTCGCCGGAGACCAGGACCCATACAAGAAGGACGAGGACGCCGAAGAAGCCTAGGAGCTTCCCGGAATCCTTCCGCCCGGATGCAATGCTGGGGATCGCACCATGGTGCGATCCCCAGCATTTTTAATTCATGAGTTTCCGTCGCGGCAATCCCTCCGGTGGATGCCGGTGATCAGCGGGCTATCCGGGCGCTGAGCAGGGTGCCCGAAGGCGTCAGGGCGTTGGCGGTGACCGCCACCCTGGTGCCGTCGATTGCCACATCAGAAGCCATTGGCACCGGCAGCACCGTCATGGACTCGCTGTGCCGGATGGCTCCCACGCCGCCACCGAAGAGCTCGGCCACGAACACCCGGCCGCGGTCATCGACCGCCACCCCGGTCGGGGCATTCAGCCCGGTGGCCACTAGCTGCGTGACCTTGCTGTGCAGGTTCATCCGGTAGACCTTGCCCATCGACAGGCCCTCGCCCGGAACGCCGGGCAAGACGGTGTAGTAGAGCCACTGCTTGTGCACGGTGATGTCGGTAGGCACCGGCTGGGCCCAGTAATCCAGGCCCATCATGCACTCCGGAAAGGACAAGCCCATTTTTCCGGCCAAAGCCGCTACTTGCTCGGTGATCTTGATCGGCTCAGCCGGCAACGTCTTCAGCAGGGTCACCGTGCCGTCGGCTGCGACGTGGTAGAGGGCGTTGCCCCCGGCATCGCTCACGTACAGGCCGTTGGCGGCCGGAACGCTGGAGTACGGGTGCGAGTACACCTCGCCATGGGTCTGGAGGTACGGGGCCAGGGCCAGGCATTCGGGTGAGGCGTCACGTACGCCGTAGAGCGTCTGGCCATCCGGGTCGTGGGCCACCTCGTATTCGAACAGGTCCGCCAAGCTACGGGTGGATCCCTGGGCATCAATGGCCTTGACCAGTGCGGGCCCTTCGGCTTGCGGATCTTCATCCGTGCCGGCGAGGTTCTCGAAGTAGTAGGTGTTGCCACGGTCATGCGAGACGCCCGCGATTTCCTTGCCGGGAGCCGATACCAAGACCTGGCGGGTGCCATCAGTTGAGATGGATGACAGGATTCCGCCGAAGGCCTCGGCGACAAGGTACGAGCCTTCGGGACCGAAAGCCACCTTGAGCGGACCGACGAGTCCCTCGGCAACGGACTGCACCGAATCAATGGACGGCTTGCTGTGCGCGGACGCAGCGGCAGCGTGGGCGGGGGCAGCGACGAGCGGCACGGTAAGTAGCGATCCCGCCGCGAGGGCAGCGAGAACTCGGGATTTCATGGGAGATTCTCCTGGGAGTGCGAGTGAGCCGCGGCCAGATGACGGCCGCGAAGAAGACGCAGACTTGAACCCGCTGAGTACCAGATGCTTCCAGAGCCATGGCACGAGCCTGCTGAATCCGCGGAACACGGTCCTGGCGGCATCCCCATGGATGTCGAGCCCAGCGGTGGCGCGTGGCAATGCGCTCATATGAATCGAGTTCTAGGCCGGGGCACAGGGGTGGTCAAGGGTCCGTCGAGACTCATATAAAGTGCTCGCGAACCCCGAGCGGCAGCTGGCCGTTCTGATGCTCTGGACAGGTGTGATGTGCTGGCTGACTCGTGCCGGGAGCACTCATGGAACCGTGCGGGCCCATAGACCCGGTCCGAGTTCGTGGGATAGCGTAGCCATCACCAGCGTAAGCCGAAACAGGGGTCCCTCGAATGCCAGAATTCATCACCGTGCTCAGTGCCACCGGCGGGAACAACGTCGGAATTGTCGTTCCAGATGACGTCGTTGCCGGATTCGGCCGTGGCAAGCGCGTTCCTGTCTTGGTAACCATTGACGGGGGATATAGCTACCGGAGCACCATTTCATCGATGCGTGGCCAGTTCCTGATTTCCTTCAACGCTGAAACCCGCGCTGCCACGGGCAAGGGCGCAGGCGATGAGATCAGCGTGAAACTCGAATTGGATGAAGAGCCGCGGACCGTCGAAATTCCCGAGCCACTGGCCGTGCTGCTCTCCGCCGAGCCGCAGCTCCTTGAAGCGTGGAACAAGCTGTCCTACAGCAAACAACGAGGCCATGTGGAGCCCATCGTGGCTGCCCGCGGCGAAGACACCAGGACGCGCCGGGTCGAGAAAGCTATCAAGGCGCTGCGCGACGAATAGGGTGCTGGTGAGCAAGGCTACTGCACGGTGAACTGCAGACGCTGCCAACCACTGGCGCCATTGGGCACAGGGTTGGCTTTCTCGCGGGTCTGCATCTTGCCCTGCGCATCATAGGCTCGCACCGACGCCGCATGCATGCCCGGTGCCGCGTCCTTCCACACGAAGCGCCACTGCCGCCATGTATCCAGCGACGCTTCGGCGGCCAGCTGCGCATCCTCCCAGGGGCCGTCATCGATCTGCACCTGCACGCGTGAAATGCCCCGGGTCTGCGCCCAAGCAGTTCCGCCCAAGACAACTTCCCCTGCAGGGACCTCGGCGAAGGGCTGAGGCGTGTCGATGCGGGAGGACATCTTGATGGGACCGCGTTCAGACCAGCCGCGGGTAGTCCAATAGGCGGCCTTGTCCTCGAAACGCGTCACCTCCAAATCAATCACCCATTTGGTGGCCGAGACATAGCCGTAGAGGCCGGGAACCACCATGCGCACGGGGAATCCGTGGTCGAAGGGCAGCGGCTCGCCGTTCATGCCGATAGCCAGCAAGGCCATCCGGTCATCGGTCAGCGCTTGTAGCGGTGTGGAAGCGCTGAAACCGTCATGAGAAGTCGAAAGCACCATATCGGCGCCGGCCTGGGGAACCGCACGCTCCAGCACCTTTCGCAGCGGGTAGCCCAGCCACTTCGCGTTGCCTACCAGATCTCCTCCGACAGGATTCGATACGCAGGTCAGGGTCAGATACGCTTCCACGAGTTCCTCGCCCAGCAGCTCGTCGAAGCCGATGGTGAATTCATTCTCCACCATGCCGTGCACGCGCAAGGACCACTGGTTCGGGTCGATCTGCGGCACCGACAGCGCGGTGTCGATGCGGTAGAAATCCTGGTTGGGAGTAACGAAGCGGGGCATATTCGCCTCCTCTATTTGCACTCCTTCGGGCAGGGCCTTGGCCTTCGTCCGGGCCGCTGGCAGGCGCAGGGCGTTGCGGGCGGCGACAGCCATATTGCGTGTAGCGGAGACGGAGGTGGACACCGCGGTGGCCAGTGCCGCGGCCGCCAAGGACAGGACCGCGCCGCGCAAGAATATTCTGCGGCTTGGGCCGGCAGCTGCCGTGCCCTGGCCGGGTTCGGGGACAGTGGCTGTAGCCAGCCGGGCCAGCCAATGAAGAGCTCCGATGCCGGCGACTGCGCCCAGCACCGTAGGGACAACATCCAGCAGGCTGGTGGACGCGCGGGCGGCCACAGCGCTGGCAAGCACCAGCGCCAAAGCAATGATGGCGGTGCAGGCCAACGCGAAACTCCGCTTTGCCAGCAGGCCGATCAGGGCAGAGAGCACCGCTGCCGCCACGCCGATGGAAATGAACAGCGCCAGCTTGTCATTGGTCCCGAAGGTGGCGATGGCGAAGTCCTTGAGCCATGGAGGCGTCAAGTCGATGATGGCAGACCCCAGTGCGAAAAACGGCGAGGAAGCACTATTGAAAAATGCCGAGGCCAACTGGGCGACGGCAAACATGAGCGCTGCCGAACATATTCCGGCTACCGCGTGGAAAACGTAAACCCTGCTGCCGCGCTTGTTCTTGAAGCCCACTGCCACTCACCTCATGCGTTTCGTTCCATGTTCCCCTCCCTAATGCGGGGGAACAACCACTTACAGTGTTTTCGGAACGGGACGCACAGCAGATTGGAACCGGCTACAAGATCTTCTGCGATCTCATAGCGACTGCAGCATGATGGGATCCGTCGTCGGGGCGGGGGAGCCGGTGGCCGGCTCGACGGTGATCCCGAAATGAGTGATCCCCTGCATCGGATCGGAAACCATGATCATGCCGTTGGCATCGCTGCCCGTGAGCATTCCTGCCGGGACTGCGCCGTCGGCGGAAATCAGCCACAGCTCGTACCCTTTGTCGCTGGACAGCTCCGGCATGCCCGAGGTGGAAACCGCCATCAGTCCTTCGGCCGCGGAATAGGACAGCGTGATCGTTGCCCCGTCATCCAAGGTCTGCGTCTTGGACTTGGCATCGGGAGCCCCCAGGATCCGGGCGAGCTCTTCCTGATGTTCGGCCATGGCTGCCATTTTGCTTTCCAGCTCGCGCTGCTCGGAATTCTGCTGGATGGCCAAGCCGCCCAACGCCGCCGCTGCCAGTAGCAGGACGCCGGCGGCCAAGGCGAAGAAGCGCTGGGTGCCGCGCGGTGTCCCGGGCTGCGGCGCCGGGGGCGTTGCCGGGGCATCGGATTCACGTTCCGCACCAGCCGTGGAGCCACTGGCGGGGGAGCTGCCCGAGGCAGGCTCCTGGTCCTGGACGGGCGGCAGCTGCTCGGTGGCGCGGATAGCTGCCATGACATCGTTCTTGAGCCGTGCTGGGGGAGCAACCGGCTGCGCTGCCAAGCCGAGCAGTCCAGCAGTTTCCTGCAAGGCATCCAGCTCGTGGCGGGCCTGGGCGGCATCTGAGTCCTGGTGCGCGAGCTTGCCGCGGTCCTCGTCTCCCAGAGCTTCCAGGGCGAAGCCGTCGGTCCGCTCGTTCTCATGCTTTTCCATTACGCCACTCCCATCAGTTCTCGAAGCTTGCCCATGCCATCGCGTATTCGCGTTTTAGCGGTTCCCACCGGTACTTTCAGCAGCTCAGCGACTTCCAGGTGGGTGTATCCGCCGAAGTAGGCCAGCTGTATGGCTTCGCGTTGAGGTGCGCTGAGCTGTTGCAGTGCCCGGGCAACGCGTACGGTCTCGTCGTGCAAGATGGCGTTCTCTTCCACGTCTTCGTAGCTGTCCTGGAATTCCTTGATTCCAATGCGCAGATCCCGGGCTTGGCTCGCTTGGCTGGAGCGCACCCGGTCCACGGCTCGGCGGTGGGCTATGGTCAGCAGCCAGGACGCAGCGGTTCCGCGGGACGGATCGAAGCGCTTGGCCTGCTGCCACGCTTCGACGAATACTTCCTGGGTGACCTCTTCGCTCTGCGCCTGGTCGCGAAGCACCCGCAGCACAAGGCCGAAGACCCGCGATGCCATGGCATCATAGAGCGATTCGAAGGCAGATTCGGCCCCCAGCGCGACCTGTCGCAACAAATCGTCTGGCGTTTGCACGGAATCGTCTTCCATGGCGTCGAGTCTATTGGAACTCATGAATCCTAGAGTCTCATGCATTTGTGTCTCAGCGGCGCTCTGCGGTGGCGTGGCGTTCGGGGAATAGCTGGGCTGCGGGAACCACGTTCTCGCATCACCGGCGAAGGTGGTGCATGGAAGGTATTCCACGCACCACCTCGATGCCGGCGGACCTGCTGTTTCCGGGGGTGCTACTTCTTGGCCGGCGGCATCAGGACGGTGTCCACCAGGTACACGGTGGCGTTGGCGGTTTGCACGCCGCCGCAGATGACCGAGGCCCCGTTGACTTCCAGATCATCACCGCTGCCGGTGACTTCAAGATCCTCGCCCTGGACCGTTTTGTGGGTTCCGGGAAGATCAGCCGGTGCGATCTGGCCGGAAACCACATGGTAGGTCAGCACGCTGGTCAGGGTGTCGGCGTCCTTGGCCACTGCTGCCAAGTCATCCTTCGGAATCTCGGCGAAGGCGTCATCCACCGGTGCGAAGACGGTGAATTCGCCGCCGTTGAGCGTATCGACCAGGTCCACGTCCGGGTTCAGCTCACCGGAGACTGCCGAGGTCAGCGTGGTCAGCAGCGGGTTATTCGAGGCGGCGACGGCTACTGGATCCTGCGCCATGCCTTCTACCGAGCCATCACCGGTCGGGACTGCTTCGGCGTAGGCTGCGCAGCCTGGGCCAACGAGATTTCCGGCTGGATCCATGGCCGACTCGCTGGCCATCGGAGAGCTGCTTTCCGAAGCAGAAGCGGTGGGCGATTCCATGGTTTCCGAACCTGTCGAGCAGGCGCTCAGTCCCATGGCGGCGACTGCGATGAGCCCGAAGACTCCAGCGGCTTTGCTGTATGTGCGCTTCATGATTTTCTCCTTGCTTCGCCGCGACTATTGTCGTCGGTTCCTTTCCTGTCCGTGCGGAGCAGGCTGTCATGGAGCATTCGGTGCCCGATGCCTGGCGGATTGGAATCCCGTCAAAATAATTTTCCAGTCCCTCTGTGACGCGGCGTCCGGGCGGGTCTGCAGCCACGCTATCGGAGGGGGATTGGTCCGCACGTGGGATCTGCCACGCTTGGAACCCGCGGCAGGCTTATTCTCTGCACAGCCCATATACTGGAAGGCGTGAGTAAAGCCGGGCAGAACACGCAAGAGCAGGCATCAGGCCTCGTATTAGTCGACAAAGACCAGGGAATGACCTCCCATGACGTGGTGGGCCGCATCCGCCGACTCGCTGGGACCAGGAAAGTCGGCCATGCCGGCACCCTGGACCCGATGGCCACCGGCGTGCTGGTGGTCGGCGTGAACAAGGCAACCCGCCTGCTGACTTACATCGTGGGCCACGACAAGACCTACACCGCCACCATCCGCCTGGGGCAGAATACCGTCACCGACGATGCCGAAGGCGAGATCATTTCCGAACGCATCGCAGCAGCTGTCAGCGACGAGGACATCGAACGCGAGGTGGCCTTGCTGCGCGGCGACATCCAGCAGATCCCGAGCTCGGTCTCGGCCATCAAGGTCGATGGCAAGCGTTCCTACGCCCGCGTGCGCGCCGGCGAACAGGTGGAGCTCAAGGCCCGTCCGGTGACCATTTCGCGTTTCGAGATCCACGAGGTGCGCCGCGAAAACGGCGGCAAGATCCTCGACGTGGACGTCACCGTCTCCTGCTCATCCGGAACCTACATCCGTGCGCTGGCCCGCGATCTGGGCGAAGCATTGAACGTGGGCGGGCACCTCACCGCGCTGCGCCGTACCGAGGTGGGCCCGTACAAGATCGAGCTCACCCGCACCTTGGAGCAGCTGGCCCAGGAATTCGAGATCCTCCCCATTGAAAAGGCTGCCGCGGCGCTGTTCCCCAACCGCACGGTCAGCGTCGACGAAGCAGTGGAGCTGTCGTTCGGCCGCACCATCCCCGCCTCGCACTTGAGCATGGACATCGCCGAAGGCCAGACCGTTGCCGCGTTCGCGCCAAACGGCGTGCTCGTCGCGTTGCTGGAAGACAAGGGCGACAAGGCCCGTACCGCCTTGGTCTTCACCGCCAAGTAATCCCGAAAGGACCTGGCTTGATTGCCCTGAATGGATTCTTCATCGCCGGCGCGGTGGTCTGTGCGCTGGCGTTTCTGGTGGCAGCGACTGCAACAGCAATCCGCAAGCACCCTGATGACTGGGCGCTGATCGGCGCGGTGGCCACCGAGCTGTTCCTGATTGCCTACGGCATTGCGGCGGTGATCCGCCAGGCTGGCGGCAACGCGGTGCAGGGGGACCCGGTGGAATTCTGGGGCTACTTCATCACGGCGCTGATCATGCCGTCGATCGCCTTCTTCTGGGCCATCAGCGAGAAGAGCCGCTGGTCCAACGCCGTGCTGGCCGCGTCAGCCGCGGTCACTTTCGTTATGGTGTTCCGCATGGAACAGATCTGGCAGTAGGAGTACCCCATGGGTGAAAAGCAGCGCAACTCGCGCATCATGCAGGCCGCCGAGGCGCGCAGCGCCAACAAGGCCCCCAAGCCGAGCCGGTCCACCGGCCTGGGCCGCGTGATCATTGCCGTCTACGGCATCCTCGCTCTGGCGGCGACGGTCCGCGCGGTCTACCAGATCATGAGCAAATTCGACGAGGCTCCGATCGCCTACAGCCTGTCGCTGGTTTCCGGCCTGATCTACATCCTGGCCACGTTCTCGCTGTCCTCGGCCAAGCGTGGCGCCTGGCTGGTCTCGCTGTATGCGGTAGCCATTGAATTGGTGGGCGTGATCGTCGTGGGAATCCTGTCGCTGACCCACCCCGAAGAATTCGCGCATCCATCGGTGTGGAGCGGTTTTGGCGAAGGGTACGGATACATTCCGCTGGTTCTGCCGATCATCGGCTTGTGGTGGCTGTACCGTAATCGTAATGAGCGTCACGTCTAAAGACGTGCAAGAATTACTTCGGTGGGTTTTCCATCCGCCGCAGCAGAATTTCTGAAGGAGCAAAGTGCACTATTGGAAGGGCTTGGATGCCGTCCCCGCGGATATGGCGCCCACTGTCGTGACCATTGGCAACTTTGACGGTGTCCACCTGGGCCACTGCGAAGTGCTGGATGCAGCTGTCACACAGGCCAAAGCGCGCTCTGCACAATCGGTGGCAATCACTTTCGACCCGCACCCGGCGCTGGTGCACCGTCCCGAGAGTGCTCCTGAATTGATCATGGGCATTGCCGACCGCATCGACACCCTGGCCAGCGTTGGCCTGGACGCCACGCTGATGATCCACTACACCCTGGAATTTGCGGATCAAAGCGCTGAAGAGTTCGTCCGTTCCATCATCGTGGAGAAGCTGAACGCCGTAGCCGTCGTTGTCGGGCACGATGTGCGGTTCGGCCGCGGCAATTCCGGAGACTTCGGCTACATGCAGGAGCTGGGAGCCAAATACGGTTTCGAGGTCATCGGCGTTGAAGATGTGGGGGACAAGCGGCGCTTGTCTTCGACGTGGGTGCGCGAGGAACTGGCGGCTGGCAACGTTGAGGCCGCCGCCGCGATCCTCGGCCGGCCGCATCGCATGCGCGGCGAAGTAGTGCATGGCCACGCCCGCGGCCGCGAGCTGGGATTCCCCACCGCAAATCTGGATCCCGAAGCCACCGGCATCATCCCTGCCGATGGCGTGTATGCCGGCTGGGTCATCGACGAGGCCGAGGTGCGTTGGCCGGCGGCAATTTCCGTTGGCTCGAACCCGACCTTCGATGGTGTCTCCCGCGTGGTCGAGGCGCATGTGATCGACCGTCCCGAAGAAGGGGTGGAAGATTTCGACCTGTATGGCCAGCAGATTGTCGTCGAGTTCATTTCCCATCTGCGTCCGATGGTCGCCTACCGCGGCATCGAAGCCTTGATTGAGCAGATGACCGAGGATGTCGACCAGGCCCGTGCGGTACTGGCTGCCGAACGCCACTAGGAATCATGGCTGAAATACCTTCGTTGCCGCAACGCGCCTTCGTTGTGGGAGCCCAACGCCGCGAAGAATTGGCGTCGGCCTTCCAGTCGGATGCCGAAAGCTATGACAAGATCCGTCCTTCCTATCCCCAGGAAGCAGTGGATTTCACGCTGCATCACCTTCCGGCGACTGCGGTGGATATCGGTTGCGGTTCGGGGATCTTCACCGAGCAACTGGTTTCTGCAGGCTTGGAAGTCACCGCGGTAGACCCTTCCTCGGACATGCTCTCGGTCCTGTCCAAGCGCCTGCCTCACATCGAGGTGGCCTGCGCTGCTGGTGAAGCTACCGGTTTGGCCGCTGACAGTTTTGATCTGGTGACCTATGCGCAGGCATGGCATTGGGTTGACCACCCGCGAGCCAGTGCCGAAGCGGCACGGTTGCTCCATGACGACGGTTGGCTGGCACTGTTGTGGAACCAGCTGGATGTCACCGTTCACTGGGTGCACCGCTTGGCACGGATCATGCATGCAGGGGATGTACACCGGCCCGAGCTGGAGCCGCCGCTGGGACCGCAGTTCAACAAGCCCGAGCATGGCATCTGGCATTGGTTCATGGAGCTGGATTTCCACGAGATTATCGAGCTGACAAAATCACGCAGCTACTACCGCAAGTCCTCGGACACCACGCGGGCAAAGGTCGAAGCGAACCTGGCATGGTACTGGCATGAGCATTTGGGGCATGAGCCAGATAAGAAGGTGCAGGTGCCGTATCTCACCCATGCTTGGAGGTCCCGCCGGCGTCCCCGTCGGTGATATGATTGACGGTGGTTCTCGCTGCAGTCCGCGGTTGCGAGTTTCCCCTGTGAATGCCTCGGCGTTCGCACTGACTTATGAACGCGGTCCAACTCTAGGAGTTTGTTATGGCATTGGATGCCACTATCAAGAACGAAATCATCAAGGCTTACGCTACCCACGAGGGTGACACCGGTTCGCCTGAGGTTCAGATTGCCGTCATGTCCCGCCGTATTTCGGACCTGACCGAGCACCTGAAGATGCACAAGCATGACCACCACACCCGCCGTGGCCTGATGGCTCTGGTTGGTCGCCGTCGTCGTATGCTCGGCTACCTGAAGAACACCGACATCGAGCGTTACCGTTCGCTGATCGAGCGTCTGGGCCTGCGCAAGTAGTCCTCTGCTTCAGAGCAAGAAAAATCCCCGTCTCCGCTTCAGGAGACGGGGATTTTTCTTAACCTCCAGGCCGTGGGACCGCGTCATCGGCTCCTGAGTCGTCGGCACGAATTTCGAATAATGATCTCCAAAACAGCATTCGCATAGATCTCTGCACCCCAGATACGGCATTGCCGGCAGGAAAAAGACGGAGTTGGCTTCCGAAAGGGCCCCGAAGCTACTCGAAAGGTTAACACCGCAATTTATTACCTAGCTGTCGGTGCTGCATTTGTTATCGGAGGAGCCCTCGTTCTCGTAGCCGGTAGGGCTATCTCCAAGACCATCAAGAAGAACAGCAAGAAGAGCAAGCCGAAGAAGCGCGACTGCTACCTGGCAACGTGCAAGGGCAATATGATCTTCATCAGCGCCAAGTGCCTGACCAAAATCAAGAATGTCACCCGCGGCAAGAAGGGGTGCAGGTGGCGCTACCACCCGGACAAGCGGAACACTAGCGTTCATCTCTTCTACGGAATCTCGACCTAAGAAATAACCTGCACGAAGCACTGGTGTCGCCAGCTACTGTTGGCGGCACTAATCGTGTTTCAATTATGAAACTATGACTGACTACCAAGAACTCCTGCAAGCCGCTCGTGCGCACTACGGGGTTTGTGCTGCTCCACGCGTGTCGGAAGCTGCAGCACTTCTCACCTCGTTGGGTGGCAAGACCTTCGACTACTCCAGGTTCGCCGGCAACCTCATCGATGAATACGTAGACTCGGCACGTGTAGTTGCAGCCTACGATATTTCCGACCCAGAGCTCCTTGCTTCCCGGTCATTGCCGGTTGAACGCGAAATGATGGAATGGCCTCCCGAAGAAGATGAAGACAGCTACGACGTTGTGTTCACTAAGGATGAAGAATTGTGGAACGTCATTCAGGACGAGCTCGGTGGGATGAGGCGAGCAATTGTCTTGCTTGAGCATGCTGAAGGGGATGCAGGCGCTGTAGGCAACTTCCGTGTAGCTGGATTCGCACAGTGGCTAAGGGAGACGCTCTGGGCTGCTACTGGTGTCGTTCCGCGAGATCCAGGCTGGCCGGATGAGAGCGCCACTCTGTATGAGAAGGCTTTTGCGATGCATGGACGGCCAGGTTGCGAACCAGACCCAATCGATTGACGAGCATTATCGGGCTCATACGGGACACCTGCCAAGCTGCTCGCATCACCAGTCTTGCCTTCGGTAAGGGCACAGCTAGTGCCGCATTTATTTTCCTTGCGCAGCTGCTTTCGCTGGTGTCCGCCGGGAGCCGTCATATACACCTGACCAGTAACAGGTTGGGCGTTTTCGTGCTGCTGCGCAACAGACCGGTGCCGGCTCTGCTCCGATTGTGCTTGTTCCTCGTAGCATTATGCGTTCCAGCTTTGCTGGCTCTAGCCGTTCGTTTCCTGCAGGTTGGAAGTGCCTGGGTTCAAATTGCCGGATTCGGCATCAGCGCTTTGCTGATGATCTGGTTGGCTGCCGGCATGGCAACCATGGCGCGTCAAGGAGAAGTAGCTCTGGACATCCGTGGTCTACCTGTAGGGGAGGTCTACATTCTTTCTTCTCTTGCTCAAATGCCAGGTTCAACCTCCGGAGTGTTAGCCGATCTTCGCTCAGCCATTTCGGTCTTGCCGTCTAAGTCCGTGGTGGCAGCCATAGCTGCGGATGAAACCATGGCGATGCGATACGAAAAACTGGGGTTCACACGAGGAAGCGGACTGCAGGTCTTCGTTCAGCGGTAGCCCGCTTCCATACCTCCCGGTTCAGCCTTCCAGGTGGCTGGGCTCAAATCTGCTTGTACCTTAATGCGCCCGGTCAGTATTGCTTCAGCAACGGGATGCGTCATATCAAGGCCAGTGGAAGTTAAAAACTCTTGGATCCGCGAAATTACGCGGATCCAAGAGTTCTTTATGAATCTTCAGGCTGCATTACCTTTTTGCTTATTCGGCTTCGTCTTGAGCGGCTGCTTCGGCTTCAGCGGCCTTCTCTTGGTGGATCACTTCGGCCAAGAGCTTTTCCATTTCCTTGGCGACACCGGCCGCGGAGGCCGGGTTCTGTCCGGTGACCAGGCGTTCGGAGACTTGGACATTCTCTTCGAAGTTATCGGCGGCAATATGCGTGGCGCCTTGCTCGGTGAGTTTGTCGGCCAAGAAGAACGGAATGATCTTGTCCTTGCCTACGGCGACCTCTTCATCGTTGGTGAATGCCGCAACGGTTTTGCCACTCAAGAGCTTCAAACCATGATGCAGTTCGACATCAAGCAGACCGGCCGGGCCGTGGCAGACCGCACCGACAACGCCGCCCTTGTTGTAGATGGCGCCGACCAGCTTTTGCAGTCCTTCATTGTCCGGGAAGTCCCACATGGTGCCGTGGCCTCCAACGAGATACACCGCGTCATACTGTTCGGGATCGACGACTCCCACCCGGGCGGTGTTGTACAGGCCGGCTCGGGTCGTTTCGTCTTGGGTGAATTGCACCTGGATCGGGTCATCCTGATCCACGGTGTCGCGTGGCGGCTGGCCACCCTTGATTGATGCGAAGTCGACGAAGTGACCGGAATCCCGGAACACCTTCCAAGGATGGGCGGCTTCTGCGACGTTGTATCCGGTGGGCTCCTTGTCCCCACCGATTTCGGAAACGCTGGTCAGGACCATGAGGATTTTCTTCAAGGTGTGCTCCTTTCGCATTCGTCCTTCCACCCTTGTACAACCTGCAGGCTGTCGCAAGAGGGGACACGCAAGTTGCCAGCAAGTTGTGTGGAACAATCCACCAAGATCCGAGACAACGGAACATGCCCTGGCCTGCTGACCCATGCGACGTTGGCGTGCAATGACAACCAATCCTGCGCGCAAAGCCAACACCCCAGGTGCGGACTTTGCCAGAATGAATGCACCCGACGGGCGGTCGCCCGCCTCGCCTCCAGAGGTTGCACAAGCCATCCGGGATGGGACCCCGTCGAAAGGTATGCATTCGTGAACACAGCCCCTGACCTGATTATTTTCAATGGCACCATTCATACGCTGGATCCGCGAGACAGCATCGCCACAGCGATGGCGGTCAGTGAAGGAAAAATCGTCGCGCTCGGCGATGATGTCCTGGGGCTGCGCGGGGAAGAAACGGAGATGATCGATCGGGGCTGGGCCGCGATCATGCCCGGGCTGATGGATGTGCATAACCATCACATGCTTGCCGGGCACATGGACCTGTTCGAGCTAAACGTGCCACCGACGCTCACCCTCGATGAGTTCCTGGAAGCCGTAGCGGCATGGTCGGACAAGCTGGCCGCGGACCAGTGGGTTATCGGCGGCAGCTGGGGCTCGAGCCTGTTCAGCGAGCTCAACACACCCCAGGCGCTGGAGCGGCTGGATGAGGCCACCGGTGTGCTGCTCGAAGCCGCCGGAGTCATTGTCGAGCAGGCACGCGAGAGCTTGAGCCCGACACCTACCTCGCAAGTGGCCGAAGCCGCTGCACGGGGCATGGAAATACTGCATTCCTACGGCATCACCGGATTACAGGATGCCGCCGCCTCCTTGCAGCTCATGCAGGCGTTGAAAGAACTGGACGAGTCGGGGAACCTGCACGCCTGGGTGGTCACCAGCATGCAGGCCAACGATTTCATTTTCGGGACCCATCCGCTGGGCGAGGGATCATTGCCCAGCGTGAGCAAACCAGGTCCGCCCACCACCGCCCTGATTTCATCAAGATCTTCCTCGATGGCGTCCCGCCGGCCGGTACCGGAGCGTTCATCGAACCGTATCTGGAAGGCGTGGGTTTCCCGGAGTGCCATTGCGGCAGCACGACCATGCTTCCAGAAGCACTCGAGGGCTGGCTGATGAGCACCGAACTGTGGGGCATTTCAGCAAAGATCCACTGCGCCGGCGACGCCTCGGTGTGGCTGGTCCTGGACGCAGTCCAAAAGGTGCGCGAGGCAGGTCTGATCGAGCCAAAGTACCATATCGCCCATGGCCAGTTCATTCACCCGGATGACCTGCCGCGCTTTGCAGAATTGGCAGTCACCGCGGACATCTCGCCTTCGTTGTGGTTCCCCGGGGGTGATCGCCGAAGCGATGAAACTGGTCCTTCCTGCCGAACGGGCATCCAAGATGCACCCGAACAAGACCTTGCTTGCCAGCGGGGCGCTGGTTGCCGGAGGCTCGGACTGGCCGGTGAGCGTTTCCCCGAACGCTTGGGAGGGAATCTACGGGTTGATCACCCGCAAGGATCATACTGGAGCGTTCTCCGGAATCCTCTGGGAAGAGGAAGCGGTGACCTTGGCTGATGCCTTGCGCATCTACACGATCAATTGCGCCAAGGCCATGGGGCTGGAGGAGCTGACCGGATCGCTGGAAATCGGAAAGTCTGCCGACTTCGTCATGCTCTCGGCGGACCCGTTCGAAGCGGAGCTCGACCAGCTGCCGTTGATCACTGCGTAGCAAACCTGGTTCGGCGGGCAGAAAGTCTATGACCGTCTTGATTCCTTGAACATGCCGGTGCGCTAGACGCAGGCCCAGTACGCTGTAAGCCGCTTAGATGCCAAGAGCCCCAGCCGGTGTCCCTGGTCCGTTCCAGATCAGGGACACTGGCTGGGGTTCAAGCCCGTTGCACCGATTGCCCGAAGCGTGGACGGCCAGTTTGCGGCAGATGAGTTGGCACCCGCACGCCGCCATTCCTGAATCTCCAGCAGTATTGGCGGAATATCTCTCCGCGCTCGTGCCCGAAGCTGCGCAGCTCTCGCTGAAAATTTTGCAATGCGGAAGATATGTTTCGTTTTGCCGTGAAATGAGGGATAAGCTGGGCTCTAGTTGGAACATCCCATTGAGATGAAAGAGAGTCGTCATGAGCAAGACTGTTCTTCAGCGCCATCTGTTCGGACCAGGTCCCTGCAACCCGTACCCAGAAGCCACGGCCGCATTGGGCCTGCCGCTGCTGGGACATTTGGATCCGGAGTTCATCGCGCGCATGGACCGCGTTGCCGATGGCTTGCGCACTCTTTGGGGAACCAAGAACTCCCGCACCCTACCGCTGAGCGCGACGGGATCAGCCGGCATGGAAGCCGCGTTCGTGAACACCATCAATCCGGGCGACGTTGCGGTCATCGCCATCAACGGCCTGTTCGGCGAGCGCATGTGCGAAGTTGCCTCGCGCGTTGGCGCGGAAGTGGTCCGCGTTGAGCATGAATACGGAACTCCAATCGACGCCGAACGCGTTGCCGCAGCGCACCCGAACCCAACCGTCATTGCCGGCGTGCATGCCGAAACCAGTACCGGCGTTGTTTCCAATATTGCCGCGCTCGGAGCAATCAAGGGCGACGCCCTTCTGATCACCGATGCAGTGACCTCCATTGGCGGCATGCCAGTGCTGGCAGATGAATGGGGCGTCGACGTCGGCTATGCAGGCACGCAGAAATGCCTCGGCGTGGCTCCCGGCCTGGCGCCATTCACGATTTCGGACCGCGCTTTCGAACGCCGGGTCCAGAAGCCGCAGTCCTGGTACCTGGATCTGGGCTTGCTCGGCGGCTACGCCACCGGTCCCACCGGAGGGCAGCGCACCTACCACCACACCGCGCCGGTCGCGATGGTTGCTTCGCTGGAGGCTGGCATCGACCGGATCATGGCCGAGGGCCTGGAAGCAGTAACTGCTCGCCACCAGGAAGCTGGCGGGTTGCTGCAAGCTGGCTTGCAGGAAATGGGCTTGGAGCTCTTTGCCCAGGAGGGTTTCCGCCTGCCGCAGCTGACCACCGTCTACGTTCCTGAAGGCGTTGACTCTGCGAAGGTCCGTGGCTACCTGCTTGACCGCTTCAATATTGAAATCGGCGGCGGCGTGGGCAAGTACGCGAGCACCGTGTGGCGCATCGGCATGATGGGCCCCAACGCGAATCCGGGGTCGGTGGCGTTGCTGCTGTCCGCGCTGAAGGAAGCGATCGCCAAGGCCTAGATGTAGTTCCCCGGGACGTTGTGAACACTAGCGAATGAAGAAGACCTCCGGCAGGATGTGGGTTACCACACTCACCATCGTGCACGGAGGTCTTCATGTCCCACGCTAACGCACCACTGACGCCCGAAGGAAGACGACGCCTAGCTTCCTTGATCATCGATGAGCACTGGCCCATCCGCCGCGCCGCCGAACGATTCCAGGTCTCGCCCGCAACAGCCAAAAAATGGGCAACGAGATACCATGCCAACGAATCCCTCGGCGACCGCTCCTCACGCCCTGTTTGCTCTCCGACACGACTGTGCCGCAAGAGCGAACGCCGCATCATTGCCCTACGCTTCAACCGGCAATGGGGACCGCACCGGATCAGCTACCACCTCGGCATTCCCCGTAGCACCGTCGGACGCGTCCTGGACCGCTACCGGATGCCCAAACTGGCGCATCTGGACCAAACCACCGGGCTGCCGGTACGCAAGCCCCGCCCTGTGCGCTACGAGAAGCAGGCACCGGGCGAGCTGGTGCATGTGGACATCAAGAAACTGGGCCGCATCCCAAAGGGCGGAGGCTGGCGCGCGCATGGTCGCGGTTCAGCCCAAGACCGCCAGGCCGGTGCCGCGCGGGACCGTGCGGCACGCCAGGGCGCCAAGGGGTCACGGGGCTATCTTTTCCTGCATCACGCGGTCGACGACCATTCGCGGCTGGCCTATTCCGAAATCCTCAACGACGAGAAGAAGGAAACCGCAGCCGGGTTCTGGCAGCGAGCCCGTGGATTCTTCGCCGCGGCTGGCATTGTCGTCACCGCGGTGATGACCGATAACGGTTCCTGCTACCGTTCCAAGGTGTTCGCCCAGGCGTTGGGGCCGGGCGTGAAGCACCGGCGCACCCGACCGTATCGGCCTCAGACCAATGGGAAAGTCGAACGGTTCAACCGGACGTTGTCGCAGGAATGGGCGTACGTGAGGGCTTATGACAGCGAAGAAGCCAGGGCCGCAGCCTACGGCGCCTGGCTTCATCACTATAATTATCATCGACCCCATACCGGGATCGGTGGTCTTACTCCGTCAGATCGTGTTCACAACCTCACGGGGAACTACACCTAGACCGTCAAAGGGACCGGGCCGCAGAACACCAAACGGGTTGGAAGGCCACGGGAGGAGGGACTAGCCAGGAAATCCTGGCTAGGTCCTCCTTTTGCCTTTGCCCTTGTTTCAGCTCAGCTGATTCCGTGCATGCGCAAAGCGCAGCTGGACTGCATCATCGCTGGTCGAGAGCGTTGCGTATCCGCCGATCGGTATGGTGAACATCGGCGAGGTATGCCCGAAGTCGAGGTTGGCCACTACCGGAAGATCCTGCAGAATCGGGTGCTTTGCGATTACTTGCTCCAGCAGGCTGCGGGTGATGCTTGATTCGAGCTGGAATCGGCCGATGGCAAGGCCGCGGATTTTCTCGGCTCCAGGAATCTGCAGCAGCGAGGCAAGGCTGCGCGCGAATTCGTGGACGTCCGCGGCGCCGTCGTCTTCGACGAATAGTACAGCCCCGTCCAATGACGGCATGAACTCGGTTCCCTGCAGTAGCCTCAGCGTGCCCAGGTTCCCGCCGATCACCATGCCCGTGGCAGCGCCTTCGTTCAGGATCCATGGTCCGCTGCTTGCGTTGACGCTGCGATTGTCCTGGTCCATGAACCACAGGTCGTCGGTGAATTCAGTGGCGTGCTCGATGCTCCAGGCATGCTCGTGGGTTGCGGCCCGGAACCACTGGCCGGTCGGCTCGAAGTGATCGCGCATGCCGAAGCTGGACCAGTGCGCGCCGATGTAGGTCACTAACCCGGTCTTGGCGTGCACGGCGTTGGCCAGCGCGGTGAAATCCGAGTAGCCGCAGAAGACCTTGGGGTTGGCGGCAATGAGCTCCCAGTCGAGGTAGGGTAGCAGCTCGTTGGAATTGAAGCCGCCAATGACCGAGATGATCCCTGCGACAGATGCATCAGCAAACGCGGCATGCAGATCGGCCACGCGCGATGGGATGGATGAGCTGTCGAAATCGTCATTCTCATCCACGTGCTCGCCGAATTCCAGCTTGAGCCCCATGGCATCGAAGCGTTCATTGACCCACTGCGTATTGTCGAATTCCATCACGAAGGTGCGGGAACACGAGGGTGCGATGACCCTGACGGCGTCTCCGGCTTGCAATCGGGCAGGGATGACGGTCGGTTTCAGTGGGCTTGGCATTCCACCAGTCTAGGCCCTGGCGTAGCTTGGGGGGAATAGCTGCAGTGACTGTTCGGGAATTGTTGGAGAAATTTTTTGCAACAAATGATGATATTCCGCTTCAGCTACTGTGCGATTCCTGAGAAATTCGATAGCGTGGGTGTGACAGCACGATTTCTCTAAAGAAAGCAGGAAATACGGTGAAGTCCCTCTTCGACTTGGATTTCAGGCAGTTCATCACGCCATCGATCATCAAGATCGTATACATCTTGATCATGGTCCTGTTGGCTATCGGCTACCTCGGACTGGTGATTACAGGGTTCATGTCCGATGCAATGCTCGGCTTCCTGATGCTCTTGATCGTCGGTCCCTTGGTGTCCCTGGTCTACTTGGTTCTGGTCCGTGCAAGCCTCGAATCCTTGCTGGCGCAGATCCGCACCGCGGAGAACACCACTGAACTGGTTCGCCTGGCCGGCGGCATCCCGCCGGCAGACGGCGGCTACCGCCCGCACCCGGGAAATCCGCCGGCTCCGCAGCAGCCGCAGGATCCAACAGCCAATGGCGGCAACAACAATCCGCCAGCCAACCCCTACCAGAAGTAGGGACAACGGCCGATGGCCCGCACCAGGGGTGCGGGCCATCGGCCGTTTCGCGCGAAGGACTGGCAGGGTTACCAGTCGCTGGATGCCTTCAGCGAAAGCACCGGGCAGGAGGCTTGGAGCAGGATCCGTTGCGCATTGCTCCCCATGAGGAACTTGCCCATGGCCGTGCGCTTGCGCAGACCGATCACGATCAGCTCGGCACGTTGCGCCTCGGCGATGTGCAGGATCTGGTCTGCCGCATCGGCTCCCTGGGAATGGCGTTCAATCCAGAAATCGATGCCTGCCTCAGCAAGCCGGGCTTCCAGTTCGTGATACTGCTTCGCATCAATGAGCCTGTCGTCTACCAGCTGGTCGCCTTTGGAGGAGTTCACCACGATCAATCGGGCCTCGTTGCGCCTAGCCTCGATAATTGCCCGTTCCAGGGCGGCTTCGCCTTCGGGCGAGGGGATGTACCCCACTACGATTGTCATGATTCATTCCTTCCAGCACCGTGGCTGTGCTCATTGCGGTGGGCAGGCTCTGCCAGCTCGGTCTGGTCGCCGCCAGCTGCGTTCTCGCCCAGCAGGGGTACGGCAACGTCCGATCCGGTTCCGCGCTTGCGCCGGATGATGGAGATCAGCACCGGCAGCAGGAGCAGGAAGGCGATGAGCACGTAGATGCCCACGGCCAGCGGCTCGCTCCACAGCCCCGAGACCTCGCCGGCACTGAGCTGGAAGGTCTTGCGCAGCTGTTCCTCGGCCATGGGGCCGATGATGACACCCAGAATCAGCGGAAGCACCGGGAGGCCGAAGCGGCGCAAGGCGAAGCCCAGCAAGCCGATGATCAGCAGCAGCCAGAGGTCGGCGACCTGCATGTTCACCGAGAAGGCACCGAGCGTAGCGAAGAACAAGATGCCCGCATACAGGTAGGGGCGCGGGATCTTCAGCAACTTAGCCCATAGCGGTGCCAAAGGCAGGTTGATCAGCAGCAGCAGCGTGTTGCCGATGAACAAGCTGGCAATCAGCGCCCATACCAAATCGGGTTCATTCTCGAAGAGCAACGGACCGGGCTGGATGCCCTTCATGGTCAAGAACGCCAGCATCACAGCAGCGGTGGCATTGGTGGGCAGGCCCAGGGCAAGCATGGGAGTCAGCGTGCCAGCGGCCGAGGCGTTGTTGGCAGCTTCCGGGCCGGCAACGCCCTCGATGGCGCCGTGGCCGAACTCCTCCGGATGCTTGGAGAGCTTCTTCTCCGTGACATAGGAGAGGAAGGTCGGAACTTCGGCACCGCCGGCAGGCAGCGCGCCGAAGGGGAACCCGTAGGCGGTGCCGCGAAGCCAGGGCTTCCACGAACGCTTCCAGTCTTCCTTGCCCATCCACGGGGCACCCACCGGAATGGTGCGTGCAGGACTGGTGCGCAGGTGCGCGGCAATCCACAGCGCCTCGCCAATGGCGAAGATCGCCACGGCGACTACCACGATGTCCATGCCGTCGACCAGTGGCGCGAAGCCGAAGGTCAGGCGGCTCTGCCCGGCGACCGGGTCCATGCCGACCAGGCCGATGGCCAGGCCCAGGCCCAGGGCGGCGAAACCGCGGATCTTGGAAGAACCCAGCACGGCGGTCACGGTGACCAAAGCGAGGACCATGATTGCGAAGTAGCTCGGCGCGCCCAGGCTCACGGCGAACTTTACGACGATCGGGGCAACGGTCACCAGCAGCGCGGTGCCGATGGTGCCGGCAACGAACGAGCCGATGGCCGCGGTGGCCAGAGCTTGCGCCGCCCGGCCCGCCTTGGCCATCTTGTGGCCTTCGATGGCGGTGATGACTGTCGCGGATTCGCCAGGGGTATTGAGCAGGATCGAGGTGGTCGACCCTCCATACATGCCGCCGTAGTAGATGCCCGCGAACATGATCAGCGCACTTGAGGTTTCCATGCCGAAGGTCAGGGGCAGCAGCAGTGCCACTGCCATGGCCGGGCCGATGCCCGGCAGTACGCCGACGGCGGTGCCCAGGAGGACTCCGGCGAAGGCGAAGAGCAGGTTGATCGGGGTCAGCGCCGAGGCGAAGCCACCCATCAAGAGATCAAGAGTTTCCACTTACAGCACCCCCGAGAGGATTCCGGCCGGAAGCTTGATGCCCAGGCCAAGGTAGAAGCCGTAGAAGGAACCGAGAGCCAGTGCGAGGGAAATGACCAAGGTCAAAACCCAGCGTCGGGCGCCCAGGCAGGTCGCCGCGCCGAAGAACATGATGGTTCCGGAGATGACCCAGCCGGCCCAGTTCACGATCAGCAGGTTCAGCACGAAGACGCCGATCAGCGGCAGCAGGACCTTCCAATCCGAGGGCTGGCTCAGATCCACGTCTTCGCCTTCTTCGCCCTCGGCGAGGTTGCCGCGCATCACGGTGATGGCCAAGGCAATGGCTGAAAGAACAAGAATGCCCGAGACGACGTAGGGCAGGGCCTTGGGGCCGACAACGTCTGCCTGGGAGTACGTCACATGCAGCTGCGACGCATCAACAAACACGATGATTCCGACGATAAGAAGAAACGCGGCGAACAGGAGTTCGACGCGTTTCTTCTTTGCGGTGCTTACTTCGCTCACGCCAGACCCAGGGTTTTCAGGACGTTGGCAACGCGCTCGTCCTGCTCGGTGAGGAAGGCGGAGAACTCATCGCCGGTCATGAAGGCGTCGCTCCAGCCGTTGGTCTTCAAGGCTTCCTGCCATTCGGCCGAATCATGCATTTCGGTGATCAGGTTGACCCATTTGGACTTGTCCTCCTCGGAGATCTCCGGTGGGGCCACCAGGCCGCGCCAGTTGGAGAACACCAGGTCGATGCCCGATTCCTTTAGGGTTGGTGCGTCCACGCCTTCGAGTCGCTCCTCGCCGCTGGTGGCCAGCACGCGCACGGAGCCCTCTTCGATCTGCTGCATGTACTCGCCGGCACCAGAGGCCGCGAAAGCCAGCTTGTTGCCCAGGATGGCAGGAAGCAAATCGCCGCCGCCGTCGTAGGACACGAAGTTCACGTCCTTGGGATCAATGCCCACGGCTTCAGCCAGCTGCATCGGCAGCAGGTGGTCCGGTCCGCCCGGGGAGGAGCCGCCGCCGACCGAGAGCTTGCTCGGATCCTTCTTCCAGGCCTTCACCAAGTCATCGATGGTCTTGTATGGCGAATCCTTGGACACCATGATCGCTCCGGGCTCTTCGATGAGCTTGGCAATCGGCGTGGTATCGGTCAGCTTGGCGTCGGTTTCGTTGGTGTAGCTGGCACCGACCACGCCCAGGCCCATGAGCATGGCCAAATCGCCATTGCCCTTTTCATTGACAATGCGGGCCAGGCCGACGGTGCCGCCGGCACCTGCAAGGTTGAAGACTTCTGGGTTGCTGGCCAGCGAAGCGTCATCCATCACCTTGGCGGCAACGCGAGCGGTGGTATCGTAGCCGCCGCCTGGCGTGTTAGGCACCATGATGCGAAGGTTCGCGATTGGGCCCTTGGACTCTGCAGCGTCGGTGCTGGAGGTCTCGGAGGTCACGCCGCAGCCGGTGGCGGTCAGTGCAAGCGCGGCAGCCGCGGCCAGCGCCGTCAGCGCACGGAAGGACTTGAATGGTTTCATGTTGACTCAGCCTCTTTGCTTTCATCGGGGTTGCGAGTGATTCCAACATATGCGCGATGGTGAAGCAGGTCACTCTTGCGTACTCAAAGAAAATACTGTTCATTGTGTAACCAGAAATTGTGATCTGAACCATTCGAATCTTCGATAAGGTAGCACAGTGCCAGCTGCAAGCCGCCCAGCGGGGCTTGCCGGGGGCGCAACGGAATTCTGGAATTTTGGGGGCGAGGCAATGAAGACCGTGCGTTTATTTCTCGCTCAGCTCTACCCGCGCCGCAAGATGACCCTGGCCGGACAGTACCTGGTCCTGCAATTGCTGATTATCGCGGTGGTGCTCGCCGGAGTCATCACGGTCGCGCTGACCCAGGCCACCAATAACTTCGAGAAGATCGAGGGGCGCCGCAGCCTCTCGGCAGCCGAATCGCTGGCCGCCAACCCGCTGCTGCGCGTTCTGCTTCCGCAAGCGGAGCCGGAAATGGGCTCGGCGTTGCCTGCCATGGGTGAATCGGTGCGCAGCACCTCGGGATTGCAATTCGTGATCATTGCCGATCCCCAGGGCACCGTCATCACCTCCAGCTACCCCGATGAAGTTGGAACCTCGATCCTGCACCCCGAATCAGCTGTCGCCGAAGGCCGCGGATGGACCGGGGAAATCTGGCGCAATGGCAACCATGTGCTGATCGCCCAGGTACCGGTGCTGGATGACGACGGGAAGATGGTCGGCATTGTCAGCGCCGGCCAAAGCTATCCCAGCACCGCCGAGATGATCCAGGATATCGCTCCCAGCGCCTTGGCCACCCTGCTTATTTCCCTGGTGCTGGGAACCACCGGCTCGGTGCTGCTCTCGCGCAGGGTCAAGCACCAGACCCGCGGGATGGAACCGGGCGAAATCGCCGAGCTGTTCGAGCACCGAGAGGCCCTGCTGCACGGGGTCAAGGAAGGCATCATCTCGGTGTCTCCGGACAGCCGGGTGATGCTGGCCAATGACATCGCCGTCGAGCTACTGCAACTGCCCGATGACTGCGTCGGCAAGACCCTGGACGAATTGGAGGTGGCACCGCAGGTGCGGCACGCGCTGAACACCAGCCAGGAGCAGCCCGACCGCCAATTCCTTGTCGGCGAGCGGGTCCTGGTGTTCAACCGCATGCCGGTCAAGACCGCCAGACGGGACCTGGGCTCCGTCACCACCTTCCGCGACAAGACCGAACTGACCCTGCTGGAGCAGGAACTGGGCGACAGCAAGGCCACGGCCGACATGCTCAGGGCGCAGACCCACGAATTCGCCAACCAGCTGCACGCGATTTCCGGGTTGATCCAGCTCGAGGAATACGACGAGGTCGTGGGCTTCATCGATGGCGTGAGCTTCAGCAGGAGCAAGATCTTCGAGGACGTCTCCGCCTGCATCGCAGAACCCACGATTGCCGCGCTGCTGATTGCCAAATCCAGCGTCGCCACCGAACGCGGGATGCACCTGGCGATGGTGCCGAACTCGGCGCTGGGCCGGTGCGAGGACCAGCTGGCGCGGGATCTGACCACGGTGATCGGCAATCTCGTCGACAATGCGATGGACGCGGCTGCTTCAGGCCCGAATCCAGAGATCCAAGTCGGTATCGAAGACACCAATGACATGGTGCGGATCGTCGTGAGTGACAATGGTGAAGGGATCGCCGAGGATGCCATCGATGAGATCTTCACTCAGGGCTTCTCCACCAAGGACAGCGCTGTCTCCGGCGGCAGGGGCTTTGGACTTGCCATCAGCCGCCTTGTTTGCCGACGCCGCGGCGGGGAGCTCGCAGCTGCCAATGCCAGCGGCGCCCGGTTTACCGCTACGCTCAGGAAGTAGGACGCAAGAAGTGATCAAAGTACTGGTGATCGACGATGACTTCATGGTTGCCAAGGTGCACGCAGGTTTCGTCAACAGCGAGCCGGAGTTCACCGTGGTTGGCGTCGCGCACTCGGCCGGGGACGCGCTCAAGGCCGTCACCGCCATGTCCCCGGATCTCATCTTGCTCGATATCCATCTGCCGGATATGAACGGACTGGACCTGCTGCAGCGGCTGCGCGAAGTCCAGCCGGACCTGGATGTGCTGGTGATCAGTGCGGCGCGGGAAATGGATACCGTGCGTCGGGCGCTTCGAGGCGGCATAGTCCACTATCTGATGAAGCCCTTCTCACGCGAAGATCTGCGCGAGCGGCTGGAGCACTACGCGAAGACCTACCAGCCGATTGGCGATGCCGCAGACAAGGAACTGCAGCAAGCCGATGTGAACAGGCTGTTCGGACTTGGCGGGAACAAGCGCCGGCCGCTTCCCAAAGGCTGCAGCGCCGAAACCATGGAGCTGGTCCAGAACATCGTCAAGGAAGCCGCCGAACCCATCTCGGCCACCGAAACGGCTGAAAAGCTCGGGACCTCCCGGGTCAGCGCCCGCCGGTACCTGGAGTACCTTGCCGAGGAGAACTTGGCGCAGGTGAATCTGCGCTACGGGGGAGTAGGGCGTCCAGAACGCCGCTATTCGTGGAACAGCTAGCCGGCGGCTTGGACAGATCCGCCTAGTAGGGGTCCGTCAAAGAATCCGCGCAAAGAAGCCACCCGTTTCAAAACTGTCCGGCTAGACGAACGAGGCTACGGCATTTTGCCGATGCTCGCTGGCCGGGTAGGTGCCTAGGATCTTGATTTCCCAGGTGAAGAAGTCCAGCTCCTCCAGTGCCCGGCGTACCGGGAGGTCATCGGGGTGGCCTTCGATATCCACCATGAATGTCGTAGCGGCAAACCCGGAGCCCACCATGTAGCTTTCCAGGCGGGTGAGGTTCACGCCGTTGGTCGCGAAACCGCCCAGGGCTTTGTATAGGGCGCTGGGTACGTTGCGAGCCTGGAAGACCAAAGTGGTGACCAGTGATTCTGGCATGCTGGATCGGGCTGGGATGTCCTGCTTGTGCGCAAGCACGACAAATCGTGTTGTATTGGTCTGGTCATCTTCTACGCCAGTGGCCAGTGCTTCCAAGCCATAAAGAGCAGCGGCCAGGGGAGGGGCCAAGGACAGCTTGGTGGGATCGTTCCAATCGCGTACTTCTCGAGCAGAGCCCGCCGTGTCACCGGCAATGACCGGGGTCAGCTGGTGCTCGCGGATGATCTTGCGGCACTGCCCCAAAGCATGAATGTGACTGTGGACTTCACTTGCGCCTTCGATAGTGGAACCGGGAAGTCCCAGCAGGTCGAAGCGGATCCGCAGATAATGCTCGCCAACGATTTGCAGATCCGATTCGGGCAGCAAGACATGGATATCGGCAACGCGTCCGGCCAGCGAATTCTCGATAGGGATCATGGCCAAGTCCGCTTCGCCGTTTTCCACCATGGAGAAAGCATCTTCAAAGCTGGCGCAGGGCACCGCTTCCATATCGGGGAAAAGTTCTGTGCAAGCCATATTCGAGTTGGAACCGGCTTCGCCCTGATAGGAAATCTTGTTGCTCATCAAAACAACATAGCCCAGCGCTACCGGAGGGCAGAAAAGCAAGTACCAAGGTTTCGTGCGCGTATCGGGAAAGTGCTTCTGGAGTGCGATGGATGTTGAATCGGCTCCCTGTTGGGCATCAATATCACTGGGGTATGATGTGGATCACTGATGAAGCAGTGGGGTCTTCTTCTGTTCTTGGGGGTGCAAGTTGGCGGAACCTACCCTGATTGGTTCGGTGCAAAAAGCGCTTCGCCTGCTTGAAGCTGTGGCGTCCAGCGCTATGCCTTTGCCTGCGAAAAAGTTGGCACGCATGACAGAGCTTCCTTTGCCGACCACTTACCATCTGCTGCGGACTTTGGAGTTCGAGGGGTATCTGTCCAAGGTAGACGGCGGGTATGCGATAGGCGCCTCAGCGCTGACCGTCCAGAACGAGACCGTGCAAGAATTCCTTCCTCGTATAAGGCCAGTTTTGCGCTCACTTAGCGCCGAGCTGGGTGCGGCCACCTATTTGACTACCTACCAAGAAGGCGAAATCCATTTGCTCGCCATGGTCGAAGGGCCTGAAGGTCGCAGTGTGGATCTGTGGGTGGGCATCCATGAATCGGGCCATGCCACGGCATTTGGCAAGGCGATCCTGGCCAACTTGAGCGAGGAATTGCGCGATGCCTACATCAACAGCCATGACCTGCATGACCTGACGCCCAACACCATCACCAGCAAGGGCAACCTGGAGCGCAGCCTGGCCGAGAATGTTCCCATCTGGTCGGATAAGGAAGAGTACCTGCTGGGGATCAGCTGCCATGCCGCCCCGATCCGTTCCAATGGCTTGGTTGGTGCTGTTGCTGTTTCACTACCCTCGCAGCGCACGTTGGCTGGGCAAGAAACGGTGAGCCTGAAGCGCGCCGCTCGCAGGTTGGGGTTGGCCATGGGGACACCTCTTATCACCATTTGAAATTCCTTCTCTTGTTGAGCATGTGACACGGGTTACATGATTGAGTCCTCGGCCCAAGGAGGGGACATGGATTCGAACACTCAACGTGAGCTTTACCAGCAGATGGTATTGATCAGGACATACGAAGAGACGATCTTGCGTGAGTATCACGCCGATAAAAAGCCGGTATTCGATATTGGTGCTGGCCTGATTCCCGGCGAAATGCACCTGGCCGCAGGACAGGAACCAGTAGCCGCCGGAGTCTGCGCGCATGCAACCGAAGGCGACTCCGTCACCGCGACGCACCGTCCGCATCACTTCGCACTGGCCCACGGCGTGGAGATCAATGCGATGACCGCCGAGATCTTCGGCAGGGTTGACGGGCTAGGCCGCGGTCGAGGCGGACACATGCACCTGTTTGATCCGAAAGCCAAATTCTCCTGTTCCGGAATCATCGGCGAAGGCTTGCCAGTAGCCGTCGGCCAGGCCCTGGCCATGAAGCGCCGAGGCACCAATAATGTGGCCATCGCAGTAGCCGGTGAAGGCGCCGCCAATCAGGGTGCCTTCCACGAATCGCTGAACCTTGCGGCCCTATGGAAGATGCCAGTGATCTTCGTGGTGGAAGACAACGACTGGGGAATCTCGGTTCCGCGCTCGCAGTCGACCTCGGTGCCATCCAATGCGGTGCGAGCAGCAGCCTACGGCATTCCCGGAGTCCGGGTTGAAGACAACGCTGTTGAATCCGTCTACGAAGAAGCCGGCAAGGCATTTGAACGGGCACGCAATGGCGGGGGACCGAGCTTGCTGGAAGTGAGCACGCTGCGCCTGTGGGGCCACTTCGAAGGCGATGCCCAGGGATACCGCTCCGATCTGGAAGGAGTTCCGGGCCGCGACCCGATTCCTACCTACGAGCAGACCTTGCGCGATGCACGGGTCATTGACGATTCCTTCGTTGAGCAAACCCGCAGTGAAGCGGTCAAGCGGGTGGAAGCAGCAGTGGAATTCGCCAAATCCAGCCCTGAACCTGATCCATCCACCGCCGGCGACTACGTTTTCGCATAGCGAATAAGGAGCATGAAATGACTACGGATGCGACAGGCACTCGCCGCCTGAATACTGCCAAGGCCACCGTTGAGGCGATCGCCCGGGAAATGGAACGCGATGAAAATGTGTTCGTCATGGGTGAGGATGTGGGACCCTACGGCGGCATCTTCTCCTCGACTACCGGCTTGCTGGAGCGTTTCGGGCCAGAGCGGATCATCGATACGCCCATCTCCGAAACAGGCTTCATCGGCGCTGCGATCGGTGCTGCCACCGAGGGCATGCGCCCGATTGTGGAATTGATGTTCGTGGACTTCTTCGGCGTCTGCATGGATCAGATCTACAACCACATGGCCAAGATCCACTATGAATCCGGCGGCAACGTCAAGGTTCCGCTGGTGCTGACCACCGCAGTGGGAGGCGGCTACTCAGACGGCGCGCAGCACTCGCAATGCCTGTGGGGCACCTTCGCCCACCTGCCGGGAATGAAGATCGTGGTGCCTAGCAACCCAGCGGATGCAGCTGGACTGATGACCGCGGCGATCCGCGACGACAACCCCGTGGTGTTCATGTACCACAAGGGCATCCAAGGCTTGACGTGGATGAAGAAGAACCGCCGTTCGATTGGTCCGGTTCCTGAAGGGGACCACGTCGTGGAGATCGGCAAGGCCGCGGTACCGCGTAGCGGCAAGGATGTCACCATCGTGACGCTTTCGCTTTCGGTGCACCACGCACTGGACGTGGCCGAGGAGTTGGCCGGTGAGGGCGTGGATGTCGAGGTCATCGACCTGCGCAGCATTGTTCCCATGGATACCCGGGCGATTATCGACTCGGTAACCAAGACCGGACATCTGGTCATCGTAGACGAGGACTACCAATCCTTTGGCCTTTCCGGTGAGATCGCTGCCCGGATCGCGGAGCATGATCCAACCATCTTGAAGGCGCCGATTGGCCGCGTGGCCAATCCAGATCTTCCAATCCCATACGCTCGGACGCTGGAACACACGGTATTGCCGACGCCGGCACGAATTAAGGAAGCAGTATTGAAGCAGGTGGGACGATGAGCCAGGTACTATTCCCCGTACTTTCCGAGAAAGACCCCGATGCTGAAGGCACCGTTGCCACCTGGTTTGTGGATAGCGGAGCCACCGTGGCCGAAGGTGAACTGATTGCAGAAGTTGCCGTGGACAAGATTGACATGGAAATCAACGCACCGGCCGCCGGCGTCTTGACTCACCTAGTCGAGGAGGGTGCCGTCGTTATCCAGAACTCGGCGATTGCCAACATCGCCTGAAAAGACCTGCAGGCTTTTCACCCGTTCCCCCAAAACGGAGAAATGCCAGCTAAGCAGGAATGCAGCCCCGAAGCTTCCCCCAAGGCTTCGGGGCTGCACCGCGCTGATCGCTAAGCGGTGTCAGGATGCGCGGTAATGCTCCGCCAGCTTCTGCAAGCCTTCATCGATGCCCACTTCAGGTTTCCAATCGAGAACCTCGTGGGTTTCGCGCTGGTCGAACCAATGCGCGGTGGACAGCTGCTCGGCTAGGAAGCGGGTCATCGGAGGTTCATCTTGCACCAGGTTGCGCGAACCGGCGGCAAGCCACAGCTTCTCGATGACCGATCCGGCGCCACGGGCCAGCCAGCCTGGAACGTTCAGCTTGGGCGCCGGGGCGCCGCCTGCTTGGCAGATGCCGGCGATCAGCTCGCCCACTGGCCGCGGTTCGCCGTTGGTAACTACCAGGGCCCGCCCATGGGCGTGATCCATGCGTTCCAGTCCGCGGACAATTGCTTCAGCGGCATTGTCGATATAGGTGGTGTCGATCAGTGCCGCACCCTGATCCAGTAACGGCAGCCGTCCGGCTTTGGCTCGCTGGATGACACGTTCCACCAGCTGGGTGTCGCCTGGACCCCACACCACGTGCGGACGGATCGCGGTCACGCGAAACGCTGGCGAATCCGCGCCCAGCGCCTGCAACTCAGCGGCGGCCTTGGATCGCGCATAGGATCCATGTGCCTTATCCGGATCAGCTTGGCCCGCACCGGCGCCAGCCAGTGAAGCGCCAAAGTGGGCTACGGAAGGCGAAGAGACGAAGACGAAATCCTTGACCCCTGCATCCTTGGACGCTTCGAGCAGGTTGCTGGTACCCGTGATATTTGTGGCGACGAAGTCTTCCCACGCACCGGTGAAGGAGACCTTGGCCGCCAGGTGGATGACCGCGTCCATGGACTCAACGGCGGCGGCTACAGCTTGCTGATCGGTCAGCGAGCCGCGGACTTCATCGGTGGCTGAGGCGGAAGCTCCACGCTGGAAGGTGCGCACATGGTGGCCCTTGTCGCGCAACAGCTGGGCCACAGCGCCGCCGAGCATGCCGCTGGCGCCGGTGACCAGAACACGACGGGCAGTGCCAGTATTTTCCGATGAATTCATGGCTTGCGGATCCTTCCACCAGCGAGGGTCGCGGTAGCCCAGTCGGCGAGCGCGGCCCGGTCAATCTTGGAATTATGGCGGATATCCGTTGGCAGGTTGGGCACCACCAGGACGGCGGCCACCTCGGTGCCGGTGGCAGCGACCGCGGAGCGCACCTGGCGCGCCAGTTCGCTGCTGGCCGGGCCCGGCTTGCGGGCCGGGGGCACGGTCTCCATGACGACGACCGCCGCTTGGGTTCCGTCGGGTCCCACGCCAACCAGCGCGGCACGGCCGGCCCCGGCAACCGACTCGGCAGCATGCTCGGCCGCCACCGGGGTGATGGCACCCTTGGCGGTGCGCAGCACATGGCCCAGGCGGCCCTCGACCCAGAGCCGGCCCTGGTCATCCAGGTGCCCGACATCGCCGGTGCGATGCCAGCCGGGGATCGAGCTGCTGTGCTGTTCGGTGATCCACAAGCGGTCGTAGCGGTCCTTGACGTGCGGCGCGCGCACCAGGATCTCGCCAGTGGCATTCGGGGTGTACTCCGGCTGATCGCCGGTCACGCCCAACGTATTAATCGGCGCGATGGCAACGGTGGCCCCGGCCACGGCGGTGCCCACGCACACTCCATTGCCCGCTCCGGCAGCGCGGATCCCGGGCAAGTCGATATCGGTGACCGGCAAGGCCTCGGTCATGCCGTAGGGGGTGTGGACCTTTGCCTGCGGAACCAGTTCCTGCACCTTGGCCAGCAACGGCTCGGGGATCGGCGCCCCGGCAGAAAGCATCAGCGAGACCCCGGCCAAGGTTTCGCGCTGGGACTGGTCCAACGCATCCTTGGTCTCCAGCACGTTGGCTAGCGCTGCGGGGGAGGCGAAGACCGTGGTCGCGTGCACGGCGGCCGCCGCGTCGGCCAATGCCTGTGCGGTCAAGGTCCGCGGGGCGGTCACGTCCATGTCGGGGGTGACCGAGGTGGCGCCCAGCGCAGGCCCGAGCAGTGCGAACGGAGCGAAGCCTGCCACCAGTGCGGAACCGGCCTTCAGGTTGTAGGTTTCGCGCAGGGTATCGCGCATGGCTGCCAGCTGGCGATGGGTGTACACCACGCCCTTGGCCGGGCCGGTGGAACCGGAGGTGAACAGCACTGCCGCGTCGGCATCCGGGTCGGCCGGCTCGAATGCCGAGGACCCGGTGGCTGCCTTGCCGCCGGCTGCATAGAGCTCGGGCAAAGTGTGGGCGACGCCCAGCAGCTTGCGCTTGGCAGCTGGCAGGTTGTCTGCAGAAATCCTAGTGCCTGGCCAGCCGAAGAGCCGTGCGCCGGTTAGGGCACGCTCGATGCCGATCAGGAAGCTGGGGCCGGAACCCTTGATGGCGCGTCCCATGCCCTTGGTGCCCAGGCCTGCATCAGCCACCACGATGACCGCGCCCAAGCGCAGGCAGGCGTAGATCAGCGAGGTCAGCTCGATGCCCGGGGGCACCAGCAGATTCACCCGGTCTCCGGCCTTCACCCCGATCTGCCGCAAGCCGGTGGCCAGGGCGTTCACCCGCTGCCCCAGCTCGGCCCAGGACAGCGAGCGCGCAGGGTTGATGTCCACGACAGCGGTCGAATGGTCATCGGTGCGCGAATCGAGTTCGGCAAGCATCGGACGGTAATCGCCCAGGGATTCGGCGCGCGAGGTGCTCCTGGATTCCTTCTCGCCGGCAAGCCACTGGAAGATCGGGGTGGCGATGTCGTTGTCCTCGCCCACCAGATGGCTGGAGCCCTCGAAGCGGTGCACCTGGGCGTGCGGCAGGCGGGAGAGCAGATCGCGCAGGTAGCGGTCGGAGAAGACCGGGTCCTTCGGACCCCAGAGCATCAGGGCCGGGACCTTCAGCGAGCGCACGGCCTGCGAGATCTCGTCCAAGGCAGGACGGCTCGGGTGTTCGGGGGAGAAGGGGATGTCGGCGACAAAGTTGGCAACGCCATCGCGCTTCGCGGCGCTGGTGTACGGGGCCATGAAGGCCTTGCGGACCTCAGGAGCCAAGGCCGGCTGCGCCAGCGAGTGGGTGACCTGCAAGAAAGAAGGGGAGGTCTTGGTGCCCCAGGAATGCACCGCAGGGTGGGAGGCGAGTTTCAGCGCGGCGGGAAGCTCGAAGCCTGCCGGATGGATCGCGGTGTTCGTCAGCACCACGTTTTCCAACTGTTGCTGGTGGGAGACAGCCCAGCCCAGGGAGATGATGCCGCCCCAGTCGTGGCCGACCGTGGTGACCTTGCCGGTGAGCCCCAGTGCGCGGGTCAGGTCGCCCAGGTCATTGACCCGGTCGGCCAGGCGGCGGAACGTGCCGGTCCGGTCGGAGAAGCCCATGTCCAGCTGGTCGACTGCCACCACGCGCCACGGCAACGACTGCTCGCTGACGTGGTTCAGCAGGCTGCGCCAGAGGTAGGACCAGGTGGGGTTGCCGTGCACGCACAGCAAGGTGCCAACAGGATCGATGCCACGTTGCTGGAGTTCTTCATGGTTGTCCAGGATGTGCCACCGGTGCGTGCTGCCCGGGGTGTCCACCTGCGAGGTCGACGGCACTTGAAGATACGCCGAGTATATTGCATCTACACCGGGGAACAGCTCGGTCACCAGGCAATCTCCATCATCGCGGTGTTCAGGCCGGAACCGACGCCCATGCAGAGCACCCGGTCGCCCTTCTTCAGCGAATCAGCTTCCTGGGACAGGGTCATCGGCAGGGAGGCCGGACCGACGTTGCCCCACTTGGAGAACGTGATCGGCACACGGTCCTTGACCAGCCCAACGGCCTTGATGATGGCGTTGGTATAGGACTTGGACACCTGGTGGGTGACATAGCGGTCCATGGACTTCCAGTTCCAACCCGACTGATGGGCTTCGTTCCATGCGTTCACCACCAGTTCCAGGCCGTTGTCCAGCAGTCCCTTGGTGTCCGTGTACATGCCCGAGGGGCCTCCGACGCACAGTTCGTGGTGCTCGGTGCCGGCACGCGATACGCCGCCGAGAATGCGGTGCGCGTCCGGGTGAGCATCAGCCGGGCCGATGACCGCAGCCGCGGCACCAGAGCCCAGGGTCAGGGTGGCAAATTCACGCATGTAGTCATCGCGCGTGGAAGTCTCGGCGTTCAAGCGCTGGAAAGTGGTTTCCTGGGTCGGTTTGGAGTCCTCGCCGGCAACAATCAGGGCGTACTTGATCTGGCCCGAGTCGATCATGTTCGCCGCCAGGCTCATGCCATTGACGAAACCGAGGCAGGCGTTGGCCACGTCGAAGTTCATGGCAGAGGAGGGCAGGCCCAAGCCGTTGTGCACCTTGGAGGCCACCGATGGTTCCAGGTTGCGGCGGGTCACCGACGTGTTGATGAGCAGTCCGATGCTGCTGGCGTCGACACCAGCGGCATCCAGGGCCTTTTTGCCGGCCATGATCGCGGCATCGTCAAAGCCGACACCGTCGGACCACCAACGGCGTTCCTTGACACCGGAGACACGTTCCAGAAGCTTCTTGGACAGGCGCAGGCGTTTCAGGCTAGGAGCCAGCCGCTCATCGAATTCTGCCGAGCTCACCACCTCTGGTGCGAGAACGCTGTTCACTGATAAAAGCGCAACGTTGTGGTGCTTAAAGGTGGCATTGCCGTTCAAAATGGTGCCTTCGTTTCTGCTGGACTATCTATATGCTGCGTACTGCGTTGAAACGTCTGTGCCGATGGGAAAGTGCCCAGGGCTGCGTATGTATACTCCCTAGGTTATTCCCTGCATCGCGCCAAGACGTACTTGAGCGCGAGTTTTCAGCCGAAAGCTAGATGCAGGATCTATGCAGACTATATCGATCCTACAGACTAGTCCTATGAGAATCATGAAAAGTGGGCCGTTCATCCTGTGGGCTTTCTTCCATCCGCACAGCTGATCGAAAGCAAGTCTGAAACCCCGGACATGAAAAGCGATCCAGCTCACATTTACGGTCGAAGATCGCGTTGTATGGGATATCGCATCGATTCATTTTGACGGCCCTGTCCTCATCGAAAAGCGGTATCCAATGACAACTTCGAGCGTTGAAACCCAAGGCACGTTTCCAGTCGTTCTGCGATTCGTGGTCTACAGCCTCGTCGGCATCGTGTTCTTCTTCCTGCCCATCACCATCAACGGCAAGAGCACCATCCCGCTGGATCACCTGATTACCTGGATCCAAACGGCCGCGGCACCGGTGGTTCCGTACATCATCTTGCTGATGCTCGTCTGCGGAACGGTTATTCCCTTCGCCACCGGTGGCTGGAAGGCATCAAAGGTCCGGGGCGTCTTCGCGTTCTTGAACATCCTCGGCCTGGTTGTCGGCTGCTCCCTGCTGTTCGACTTCGCTCCAGCATGGCTCAACGATCCGGACATGGGGCCGTTCCTGCTGGAAAAATTGGTGATTCCCGTAGGCCTGATCGTTCCCGTGGGGGCCATCTTCCTGGCCTTGCTGGTGGGCTACGGCCTGATGGAATTCCTCGGCGTCTTCTGCCAGCCGATCATGCGCCCGATTTGGCGTACCCCAGGCCGTTCGGCCGTGGATGCCGTGGCGTCCTTCGTTGGCAGCTACTCGCTGGGATTGCTGATCACCGACCGCATGTACCGCGGTGGGCGCTATACCGGACGCGAAGCGGCCATTATCGCTACCGGCTTTTCCACGGTGTCAGCCAGCTTCATGGTGATCGTTGCCAAGGCGCTGGATCTGATGGACCACTGGAGCCTGTACTTCTGGCTGTCGCTGGTCGTCACCTTTGCGGTGACTGCCATTTCGGTGCGCATTCCGCCGCTGAGCCGGGTTCCGGACACCACGTACCTGGGCATGGAGCACGACAAGGAACAGGTGGTCACTGGCAACCGCGCACGCGTGGCCTGGAACGAAGCTCTGGGAGCCTCTCGGCGGGCACCGTCGCTGGCCAAGAACATCGGCGCCAATGTGTGGGACGGACTGAAAATGGCGATGGCGATCTTGCCATCCATTCTTTCCGTCGGACTGCTCGGGCTGGTGGTGGCACGCTTCACTCCGGTCTTCGACTGGCTGGGCTACCTGTTCGTGCCCTTCGCCTGGATCGTCGGGTTGGAAGATCCGCTACTGGCCGGCAAGGCGTCGGCGACCGGCATCGCCGAAATGTTCCTGCCAGCGACCCTGGTTGCGGGACATGAATCGATCGAGCTGCGCATGGTGATCGCCATTGTTTGCGTCTCGGCGATCATCTTCTTCTCGGCACTGGTGCCATGCGTCCTGGCAACGCAGATTCCGCTGAACATCCCGCAAATGGTTGCCATCTGGTTCGTGCGCGTTGTCCTGACCATCCTCATCGCGACACCGATCGTGCGCCTACTCTTGTAGGTGGGCTGGGCAGCTTCCGCCCAGGCCTGTTGCTGTCCCAGCTTTGCGAAGCCTGAATGCCGTTGCATCGCACCGGTGATCCGTCGTTGAATGGTCGGATCGATATGAAGGAAGGCAGGTTCCCATGAATCAATTAAACGAATCAGGTGTTCCGGTGCAGGGCGATCCGAGTATTCCAGACCAGCCTGAGCCTCCCGCGCAGCCGCCAGCTCCCGACGCACCGCCAAGTCCATCCCACCCGGATGCGCCGCCAAGCCCTTCGCACCCGGACGGCCCGATGGCGCCTCCAGGTCCGCAGGATCCCACGCAACCGCCACCGGGGCACCCCTCAGACCCGACTACCCCGCCATCACCTGGGTTCGGCCAGACACCGTGACGCAAGCCAAAACATCCAATGCCCTGCAGGAACCCGGTTCCTGCAGGGCATTGGCCATTTGTGGCTGCGGTAATCCGAAACCGCGCGGCCTGCCGTGGTGTCGGTGCGCATCGGTATAGTGAAGCCTGGCAGTTCTCCGCTACCTTGGCGACCACCCATTGAAAGGCGCACATGGCATTTCCATTAGAAGTGCAAGATCGGATTCTCGGGGTCATGACCGGCATGGCTGCCGGCGACGCCCTGGGCGCGGGCTATGAATTCAATGCCCCGTTGCCCGATTCCGCGCGAGTGGACATGATCGGCGGAGGGTTGGGCAACTTTGCACCCGGGGAGTGGACAGACGATACCTCGATGGCGATAGTCGTTGCCCAGGGGCTGCTGGGTTCCAACGGCCAGCTTGACGGCGCCGCAAGCAATTACATGGTCCGCGAATGGGCCAAATGGGCGGTGAACGCACCGGACGTCGGCAACCAGACCCGTGCCGTCCTCGCCTATGCCCAGAACACCGCGTCTGCTGACGGGAGAACTGAACCCAACGCCGCAGATGCGCTCGCCGGTTCCGAGCAGATCCACCGGCGAACCGGCCGTTCGGGAGGCAACGGCAGCCTGATGCGCACAGCACCGGTTGCACTGGCTTATCTGTCCGGAACACCAGCCGCCGCATTCGACGCAGCAGAAGCCATTAGCAAGCTGACCCATTTCGATGACGAAGCTGCTGAAGCGTGCGGTCTGTGGACCGTGGCCATTCAGCGCGCGGTGCTCACCGGAGAACTTGATATTCGCATCGGGCTTGAGCTTCTGAAGCCAGATCGCGCCCACGTGTGGGAACAGCGCATCGGGCAGGCCGAAACCCAACGGCCTCGGGACTTCGGCAACAACGGCTGGGTTGTTGAAGCATTCCAGGCGGCCTGGAGCGCCATCACCACCGCCGATGCGGTGGACGGGAAAGCCGGCCTGGTTCCGGCGCTGGAAGCTGCCGTACGCGGAGGCGTGGATACCGACACAGTGGCAGCCATCGCCGGATCGCTTATCGGCGCGGCCACTGGCTTGGAAAGCATCCCGGAGCAGTGGGTGGAGATGGTCCACGGCTGGCCAGGAATGCGGATGCAGGAGCTCATTGATATTTCAAACGATCTTGCAGGCTAAGTTCCCGGACCTGCCGTCCGGCTAGTCACGGGAAGTGCGCCTCGCCTCCAGCTTCTGTGGAGGTACGATGCTGACTTCGTGGCGTACCCCGCGCACGCCAAGACCAGCCAAATCGATCGCTAGAAACCAAGGTCCGGATTTGGGTACCTTGATCCGGTAGGGTGCCCGGCGTGCCAGCCCACCATATGATTCGAATTTTTCTCCGTCTTGGAAGGCAGCGAAATTCTCTGGATCCATCAATCGGAGATTGGCCGGACCGCTGAGCGTCACTGCCAAAATGGTTCCCCGTTCAAGGAACTCCCAGTAGTACTCAGCGAAATTAGGTTCCGTCAATGCCTGCCTCCGGGGTTTCGGATGATCCGCCGACTTGCAGACCCAGACCCATTAACCCAGAAGATGGACCAGAGCGGCAACGGGTACCAGCATCTCGGCAAGAGCTGGTGGCCAACGCGCCTCGGTTATTTGCCCTGGAAGGCTGTGCCACCCCATCTGATGCCAGAGATGCCACAGAACCCCCCGGCCATCTCGATTTCAAGTTCCGTCAACCAGCCAAGCGGCGGATTGTGCGCTACCGGGGATACGCTATCTACATGGGATAAATTCCCACGCAATTGGGGCCATGACGGCCAAGAACAATAAGGCAAGGTTCATGGATATTTTGACCGGCATTGGCCTGGAGCAACTGCGACTGGGGATTTGGATTCTGGTGCTGGCATTTGCCGTCGCTGTGGGTTTTTGGCGCCGACACCAACTGGTGGCTGTCGCGCTTGCCTCTGTGCTCCTTTTCGCGACTCTCAACGCCGGCGCCGGGATCTATATCCTTAAACGGCTGGGTGATCCGCGGTGGACCGCAGGCGAGCCCCCGGTGAGTGCACCGGAACTATCCGGAACCCCGATCGTGGGCCAGCAACTGGTTCCCCTGGAATCGGCTTTGGCAGCAATCGCCGGGGGAGTGAACTCCTTCTGGGAATTCAGGCAGGCCCTGCCGGTGGCTCTCGACTTCTTCACGCGCAGTGGCTGGGCACTGCTCGTGGCCATTCCATTGATCATTGCCATTTTGATCCGGACTTTCCAGGCTGCCCGCCGGCGCAGGAAGGACCTGCAGAAGCTCAGCGATACGGTGGACCATCTTCAGTCCGAGCTCGCCATGGTAAAGGCGATCTTGCCCGCGCCAGCCACAGCAGCCGGTGCCACGGAGCTCGGGAACCAACCTGACAGGCCCCTCACGCGACGCTCGCGCCGCGGCGAATAGCCGCTAGTCCGGCAGAAAGGAAACGGCGCCGGTTCTGCCCTGCAATGCAGAGGCAGCACCGGCGCCGTTCCCGTGATGCGCGTGCGTTGGGATCGCTAGGCTAGGCCAGCGTCGCGGTATCGATCACGAAGCGGTAGCGGACGTCGGACGCCAGCACGCGCTCGTAGGCCTCGTTGATCTGCGGGGCACCGATGACCTCGATTTCTGCGCCAATTCCATGCTCGGCACAGAAGTCCAGCATTTCCTGGGTTTCCTCGATGCCGCCGATCTGCGAACCTGCGAAGGAACGGCGTCCGCCGATCAAAGCAAAGGCGTTGACCGGCAATGGTTCTGCCGGAGCGCCGACGTTGACCAAGGTGCCGTTCACGCGCAGCAACCCGAGGTAGGAGCTGATATCAATCGAGGCACTGACGGTATTGATGATCAGATCGAAGCTCTTGCGCAGATCCTTGAAGGTGTTCTCGTCGCTGGTGGCTCGGTAATCGCTGGCGCCCAGCTTCAGGCCGTCATCCTTCTTCTTCAGCGATTGCGACAGCACGGTGACCTCAGCGCCCATCGCACTGGCGAGCTTGACCGCCATATGGCCCAGACCGCCGAGTCCCACCACGGCAACCTTCTTGCCCGATCCTGCACCCCAGTGCTTCAGCGGGGAGAAGGTGGTGATGCCGGCGCAGAGCAGGGGTGCAGCGACATCCAAGGAGATGCCTTCGGGGATGTTCAAGGCGAAGTTCTCGTCAACCACGACGTGCGTTGCATAGCCGCCCTGTGTCATGCTGCCATCACGGTCGAGAGCACCGTAGGTTCCCACGCTCTGCTCGCAGAACTGCTGGTCGCCGGCCAGACAGTTCTCGCATTCCATGCAGGAATTGACCAGGCAGCCCACGCCGACGCGGTCGCCCAGCTTGTGCTTGGTGACTGCGGAGCCGACTTCGGTGACGATGCCAGCTATCTCGTGGCCTGGAACCAGCGGATAGTTCTGGTTTCCCCATTCACCGCGCACCGTGTGGATGTCGGAATGGCAGATGCCGGAGAACTTGATATCAATCAAGACGTCGTGCGGACCTACCGCACGGCGTTCAATCTGTGTCGGGATGAGTCCTTCAGTTGCAGAGTGCGCTGCGTATGCGTTGACCATAGTTGCCATCAGGGTATTTCCTTTGTCTTGCGTGTTGCGACTGGCAATGTTCTGGGCTGCGGCGATCGCCGCGGTCCGTCTGGGCTTGGCCCATAGGGAACAACAATCGGCAAGCTATGAATAATCCCGGTTTGGGCAAATTTCCTTCCTCCAGGTTCCCGGCATGCAGCGGAGCCAGGGGCCAGCACGCGCCCATCGCCCAAGAACTGCGTCTTTTGCCAATTCCCGGTAGGCTAGTACATGGGTCTGCATGTTCTGTGTGGGCCCCGAATGAAAATAACTCCCAGGACTGACTGACCGTTGGTCCCGACCGCCAGTTTCCCGGTCCTCGGTAGTGACTTTCGCTAGGGCAAGTAGCTGCCCCAGCGCGGGTCTCGATCGAAGACCAGATCTGGGTAGGGCCATACGGTTCGCTCATCCACCACGTGGGAGCGATCGAAAGGAGCACCCCCTTAATGGAGGGTCCAGAAATCCAATTCGCCGAAGCGCTGATCGACAACGGCCGCTACGGTACCCGCACCATCCGCTTCGAAACCGGCCGCCTCGCCAAGCAGGCAGCTGGCTCGGCAATGGTCTACATCGACGAAGAGACCGCGCTGCTCTCGGCAACCACCGCTGGCAAGCACCCACGCGAAGGCTTCGACTTCTTCCCACTGACCGTGGACGTCGAGGAGCGCATGTACGCTGCCGGACGCATCCCAGGCAGCTTCTTCCGCCGCGAAGGCCGCCCATCGACCGAAGCCATCCTGGCTTGCCGCCTGATGGACCGCCCGCTGCGCCCAGCCTTCGTCAAGGGCCTGCGCAACGAGGTCCAGGTTGTCGTCACCGTTCTGTCCATCGAGCCAGATGAGCTATACGACGTCGTGGCAATCAACGCTTCGTCGATGTCCACCCAGCTGTCGGGCCTGCCATTCTCCGGCCCAATCGGTGGCGTTCGCGTTGCACTGGTTGACGACGGAAACGGCGCGCAGTGGGTTGCCTTCCCTAAGCACTCCGAGCTGAAGAACGCCGTCTTCAACATGGTTGTTGCCGGCCGCATCGCTGGCGATGACGTTGCCATCATGATGGTGGAAGCCGAAGCTACCGACAACGCTTGGGAACTGATCAAGGAACGCGGCGCCCAGGCTCCAACCGAAGAGGTTGTGGCCGAAGGCCTCGAGGCTGCCAAGCCATTCATCAAGGTCCTGTGCGAGGCCCAAGCTGACTTGGCAGCCCGCGCTGCCAAGGAAACCGTTGAGTTCCCAGTCTTCCGCGATTACGAAGAAGATGCCTTCACCGCTGTCGAGGCTGCCGCTTCGACCCGCCTGGCAGAGATCTACACCATCGCTGACAAGCAGGAGCGCGACAACGCCGCAAGCGACTACAAGGACGAGATCCTGGCATCGCTGGCTGGCGAAGGCAACGCTTTCGAAGGCCGCGAATCCGAAATCTCCAAGGCCTTCGGTGCGGTGACCAAGCACATCGTGCGCCAGCGCATCCTGACCGAGCAGATCCGCATCGACGGCCGCGGCCTGGCTGACATCCGCCAGCTGTCCGCCGAGGTCGAGGTGCTGCCTCGCGTGCATGGTTCGGCCATCTTCGAGCGGGGCGAAACCCAGATCATGGGCGTCACCACCTTGAACATGCTGAAGATGGAGCAGCAGATCGACTCGCTGTCTCCAGTGAAGTCCAAGCGCTACATGCACAACTACAGCTTCCCGCCATACTCGACCGGCGAGACCGGCCGTGTTGGTTCGCCGAAGCGACGCGAAATCGGCCACGGCGCACTGGCAGAGCGCGCACTGGTTCCAGTGCTGCCAAGCCGCGAGGAATTCCCATACGCAATCCGCCAGGTCTCCGAGGCACTGGGCTCCAACGGCTCGACCTCCATGGGCTCTGTCTGCGCCTCGACCCTGTCGCTGCTGAATGCCGGCGTGCCGCTGAAGGCACCGGTTGCAGGCATCGCCATGGGCCTGGTTTCGGACACCGTTGACGGCGAAACCCGTTACGCTGCCCTGACCGATATCCTCGGCGCCGAAGACGCCATGGGCGACATGGACTTCAAGGTCGCAGGCACCTCCGAGTTCGTGACCGCGATCCAGCTGGATACCAAGCTGGATGGCATTCCGGCTTCGGTGCTGGCCGCCGCGCTGACCCAGGCCCGCGAAGCACGCCTGCACATCCTGAACGTGCTGAACCAGGCTATCGACGCTCCGGATGAGCTGAACGTCAACGCTCCACGCATCATTTCGGTGAAGATTCCAGTGGATAAGATCGGTGAGGTCATCGGCCCTAAGGGCAAGATGATCAACCAGATCCAGGAAGACACCGGCGCAGACATCTCGATCGAGGATGACGGCACCGTGCTGATCGGCGCAACCAACGGCGAATCCGCCGAGGCTGCCCGTTCGGCCATCAACGCCATCGCCAACCCCCAGGTTCCTGAGGTCGGCGAGCGCTACCTGGGCACCGTCGTGAAGCTGACCACCTTCGGTGCGTTCGTTTCGCTGACCCCGGGCAAGGACGGCCTGCTGCACATCTCCGAGCTGCGCAAGATCAACGACGGCAAGCGTGTCGAGGACGTCGAAGACGTTGTCGGCGTTGGCCAGAAGCTGCAGGTGGAGATCACCAAGATCGATGACCGTGGCAAGCTGTCGCTGGCTCCAGTCGTCGAGGAAGAAGCTGAAGCAGCAGTAGCTGCTGAGTAGTCTTTAGATTCCTGAAGGAAAACCCCGATTCACTTTGGTGAATCGGGGTTTTCCTTCTCTTCAGACCAGCTTGATTGGCATGGCTGGCAGGCCAGCGCCTACGAGGGTGCCGCATCCTTGCTGACGCCGGTGGCGTTCAGCGCCTCGAAGTGCAGGACTTCAACCTCGTGGCGATCCTCCTCCAGCTCAAGTGCCCGCTCGGCCCGGGCGAAGGAATCCTTTGCCTGAGCCTTCAAGGCTGCCGTCCAGGGGGCATCGGAGCGCACCACCAGGGCACCGAGTTCCTTTTGGATCCGCATCATGACTTCGACGTCCGAAGCGCCATCACGCGAGGTCGCCCGGAAGGCATCCTGGAGCATGTCCTGCGGCTCAAGCAGGCGAAGGTGGACCCGCCCGGCGTCCGGGGAATCCGGAATCCTTGCCTGCATGGCGATGTCCAGTACGCGGTGCGTTGCTTCCAGGACCTCGATGGCGGTTCCCGGATCATTGATTCCGGGGGAGAGCGACTTGCTGGAGATTTCCGACAGCGCGAGCAGCCCGAGCCGCGGGTCCTGTTCGAAAGTCCGATGGTTGGCGATCACGAAGGCCCGCTGGATCGCTTCCTGGCTCTCTTCCGACACCTTGCCGCTCAGGTACGCAATGGGATGCCCGGCAAAGATCCTTGAGCCTGGGCGGCGTTCGACCCAGAGCTGGCAGTTTTCCTGCTCGGCAATGCGCTGCAGAGCTGCCACGTCGACCTTGACCACGAATCCTGGATGGTCGCATTCCAGTGGGATGGCAGTCGTAGGCGGATCAACCCACAGCCGTCCGCCGAGCAGTGGCTGCTCGACGTAGTCCGACATGGCCTGCGAGGCGGCATCGCCGACCCGGTCGATGATGTCGGCCATGCGGCCGAAAGTGGTGAGGAACGAGATCCAGCGCAGCAAGGTCACCAGCACCACGGCAATGACCAGGATGGTTCCCAACAGCAGCAGCGCTTTTTCCGAGCTGGAATAGACATCCAAGGACAACGCGATGATCCCGACGATGGAGAATGCGAAAGCCCCCACGAAGGTAGACAGGGCAGTATGCGAGGTCCGGTCGGCAATCAGCAGCTGGATGGAGCGGGGAGTACCGATTTGCGTGGCAGTGGAGTATGCCGAGACCATCGTGGTCAGGGAAAACGTCGTGACAGCCAGCATCGACGTGGCCAGGATCTGCAGCAGTGTCGCGGCGGCATCGTTGCCGAGTGCTTCGAGCAGGTTCGCAGGGATGAGGTTGCCCAGTGATGGTGCGGCGATGGCCAAGAAGATTCCTGCCACGGTAAACACTGTGGCCCGGAACCAGATTCCGCGCAGCGACTGCTTTGCATAGCTCAGTGCTCTTACCATGAATCCTCCTTGTGCCCCCTGTTCGCAGCAGGAAGGCATTACTTTCCTAGTCGGCCGCTCAAAGCGGTGACGGCTGAGCTAGACATTTTCTTGAGGTGAGTTTACGCCAGGAATTCCCGGGCTCCGAGAACCCGGGCCGACCTGCTCATGCACGGAGCGGCAGAATTCCGCGAGGCGACCCTGTTAAGCAGGACACCCGGCTGGGAACCAGCCGAGTGTCCAGTGCAGGTTGAATCTGGCTCTGGGGCCAGTGCCTGAATTTCAGCTCAGATGCTTGTCGAAGAACTCGCGCAGCTGGACGCTCTTCTGCTTGGCGATGTGATCCCATTCGTCGATCGACGCCGAATCATCGGCGTAATCGGAGGGGATCTTGAAGATCTGCAACGGTACGTTGAACCGCTGGCAGATGCTGGCGTAGGCGTAGCCTTCCATATCGACCAGCGAGGCACCTAAGGACTTGATGTGGATGCGCTGCGCGTCATCCGAGACAAAAACGTCGCCGGTAGCCATGGTGGCCTGGAAATCGGGAAGCAGGATTTCACCTGCTGGATCCACATCTGCCGAAGGCAGCGGGAAATCGTGCTGGATCAGCTTGGTGACCTGGTAAATGGTGTCCAGGCTAGGACGATCTTCACCGGCATGGCCGACAACGCCGGCGGTGCCCAGTACGACGACGTTCTTGATGTTGCCTTCAGCAAGCACTCCAGCCAAGGCTACCGATGCGTTGATCTTGCCAACACCGGAAACCAGGTGATCGACATCTGCAAAGGCTACGGCTTCGTCTGCGTGCGCAAAGACGAGCAAGGACTTCTGGTCCGACATGAACTTCCCCTCTAAAGAAATCTGCTCGGGGAGTGCTGCCCCGAACGTCCTAAGAAGTCTATCGGTTACCTCCTTCGCTGAGGTCTCGATTCGGCAGACGGTGAGCAGATAGACTTTGCATATGAGTGATATTGAACTTGCTGAAGTTGAAAGCTTTGCACTGGACCACACCAAGGTGAAGGCGCCGTATGTGCGCAAAATCGGGGTGGAACACGGTCCCAAGGGCGATGCCATCACCAACTACGACATTCGTCTAGTCCAACCAAACCACGGTGAGATTCCAACGGCTGGCCTGCACACCATCGAGCACACCATGGCTGGTTTGCTGCGTACCCGAATTGACGGCCTGATTGATTTCTCCCCATTTGGCTGCCGCACCGGCTTCCATATGATCTTGTGGGGCGAACCGACCCCGGCGGTTGTCGCCGCTGCCATCAAGAGCTCGCTGGAAGACATTGCCGAGAAGGTCACCTGGGAGGATGTTCCGGGAACCGAAGCCGTGAGCTGCGGTAATTATCGTGACCATTCACTGCACTCGGCGCGCGAATGGGCGAAAGTCGTCTTGGAACAGGGCATCAGCCTTGACGCGTTCGATCGTTCCAAGATTGCCTAAGCAGTAGCTTGAGAACTGGAAATCCCGTGTGTTCCGTTGGGACGCGCGGGATTTTTCCTTGCCTGGCTGTTTCCTCGCCTGGCAGAATGGTAGACGCCAAGCAGTAAATCATCCGCACAATCACTGTGAGCAGTCGGTAGCATGAAGACTATGCGCAGAGTTCTTTCCTTGGCATCAGTACTTGGCGCCATGTCGTTGGCTATTAGTGGATGCATGAATTTCGATGCGGCAAGGACATCCAGCATCGGTGAGGAATGCCAATCGGCAATCCAGCGGCAGAACGAAGCCTGGTCCGATCCTGAATCATCCCAAGAGATGATTGGCGAAGCCGAGAAAAAGTCGCTTAGTGCTTGCAAGGACCTCGATGAGTGGAGCACTGCTGTCTCCTATAATCCCGGATCAATGGGATATCCGGAATTGAGTACAGAAGATGCCGCGAATACGGTATACCTTGCCTGTGCCTCCAGTGACCCGGCGCGGCAGACCCCAGTTTGCGCTGATGCCGCGAAACGCGGGTATCTCGATGCGACATGATCTGCAAATCTGCCTGACGGTATTTCGAAAGCCGCGGTTCGATCTCGAAATCTCCGAGAATGTGATTGCCTCGTCACCAATGAGCTATTGCTTTCAAATGGCGTTTCTATGGGAGAATGAAAGACAGTGTACTTAGCTTGAAATCGCTATTCTCGACGAATTAAGGACGTATATTCGTGGCCATGATTCCATTGCCGTTGCATTCGGTGGAGACCACGCAGTTTTCTCCGATTGACCCGGCGGACCCGACGTTGGTCCACCGCGGCGAAGGCGGCTCTGAAGTCCGGCGCAGCATCCTGCCTGGTGGCGTGCGGGTCCTGACGGAAGCGATGCCCGGACAGCGATCCACCACTGTGGGATTCTGGGTTCCGGTCGGTTCCCGTGACGAAGAAGCAGGACACTACGGCTCCACGCACTTCCTGGAGCACTTGCTCTTCAAGGGCACTGCAAAGCGCACTGCCTTGGAAATTGCCCAGTCCTTCGACGCTGTGGGCGGCGAATCGAACGCAGCCACCGCCAAGGAATCGACATGCTATTACGCACGGGTGCTGGACACGGATCTGCCAATGGCGCTGGAGGTCATTGCTGACATGGTCACCTCAGCGGTGATCGATCCGCAGGAACTAGAGCAGGAGCGCGGGGTGATCATCGAAGAGCTTGCAATGGATGCAGATGATGCGATGGACGTCGCCCACGAGCGCTTCGTTGCCAACGTCCTGGGCGATCACCCGCTGGGACGGCCTATTGGCGGAACTCCAGAAGAGATCATGGAGATCTCCCGCGAGGCAGTCATGGAGCACTACCGCGCGCACTACCGTCCAAGCGAGCTGATTGTTACTGCCGCAGGTTCCCTGGAGCACGACAAGCTGTGCGAGCTGGTTCTCAAGGCGCTGGCTGAAGCCGGCTGGGAACTGGACCCGATGGCCGTACCGGAGCCACGCCGCATGGGCGAGCCGGCACAGATCACCTCGAAGGCCGGGTTGGAAGTCATCAACCGCCCAGGCGAGCAAGCCAATATCATCATGGGCTGCTCGGGCATCACCGGCCACGACGACCGGCGCCAGGTGCTAGCGGTGCTGAACGCTGTGCTCGGCGGCGGCATGAGCTCCCGCTTGTTCCAGGAAATCCGGGAGAAGCGCGGACTGGTGTACTCGACCTACTCCTTCTCCGCCGCCTATACGGATGCCGGATACTTTGGCATGTACGCAGGTTGCGCCCCGGCCAAGGCGGCTCAAGTTATCGGGTTGCTCGGCGACGAGTTGGATCGCTTGGCCAAGGACGGCATCAGCGAGTCTGAATTGGCGCAGGCCAAGGGCCAACTATCCGGCGGAACGGTGCTGGCCTTGGAGGATCCCGGAAGCCGCATGTCCCGTTTGGGCCGGGCAGAAATGATTACCGGCGAATTCCAAGACATCGACGAAGCCTTGTCTCGAGTCAACGCAGTCACCGCCCAGGACGTGCAGCAGCTGGCCCAGGAACTGGCGGCCAAGGATCGCGTAATCACCGTGGTAGGACCGTTTGAGAATGAAGCCGCGCTAGGCCTTTAGAATCCACCGGCAGCGCCCCTTGAATCGAATCTGAGGATCTTGATTCACGGGGCACTGCCGTTTTATTTGTTCAAACTGCGGCTTCGACTAGCGCCGCAAGCTCGGGCGCGTGGGAGAAATTGAACCCATGCGCACCATGGTGCATGACAGTAAGCTTGGCTTGCGGAGTTTTGGCGACCAAGCGAAGACCGAACTCCGGGGGAGAGAGCGGATCCCGGGTGCCGCATACGACATCAACCGGGCAGTGCACCGTGCGGAGCAAATCGATGGTGGAGTAATCCAACATCTGGGCACAGCTTTTGGCCCACCAGGGGATACCGCAACGCAGGTAGTCGACAAGCAAGATCGCCTTCACCGAGTTCAACTCATACGGTAAATCCTCGAAGAGCCGGCGTGCCTGCCTGAAGAGCGTCGCCTCGCGGTCGTTGACCGCGGGAGCTGCAATGATCAGGTGCTTGACCAGGTCCGGCCACGCGCGAGCCAGCTCAATGGAAACCTGCGAACCCATGGAATGCCCGAGGACAATTGCGTTCTCCACCTTCAGCTCGCGCAACGCCAGTGCCACTTCGTGTGCAAAACGCGGTACGGTCACCGGGCGACCATCATCGAGATTCTTGCCATGGCCGGGCAGCTCGGGAACGATCACCCGATGCGTCTGCGCCAAGATGTTTGCCAGCGGAGTGAAATAGCGGCTGGAAGCTCCGAGCCCATGCAGGAGCACCACGTCAGGCCCCTGGCCCGCGACGCGAACCGAGAGCCTGGTTTTCAAGGATTCGGGCAAATGCCCAAAGTACTCGTGGCGCACGCCAGCCTTTCATCGTGCGAAAAGTGCGCACATACTATCAGTAGGGAAAATCGACACGCTCGCCAGAAATGGCGAGACGAGCACCAAGGGAGCTAGCCGCCCACCCCGGTCGAATGCTGATTAATGGCGGAACGGAGATCTTCCGGGAAGAGTTCTTTCACGTCTTTTTCGTAGTCGGAACCGTCACTTGGACGACGCAGTTCTTGCCCGTCGATGCGGAATGGGAAGGCGTCGGCTTGAGCCGCGGCATCCGCGGATTCCTGGCTATCGGGTGCGCAGGTAGCCCAGCCGTAGGTCGTGGAATCCTCGATTCGGAAAACTTCTACCTGGCATGTCGGTGAATCGATAACTGTTCCCTGCTCTTGGACGATATCGATGATTGATGCTCGTTCGCCATCCGACAGGGTGATCGGTTCGCTGCCAGAACCGCAGGAAGTGCATGCGAAGGTCACGGCGAGGATTGCACCGATGCCGAAACCGATACGCTTAATTTTCTGACCCATGGCCCTGCTCACTATTTGGGAACTCCTGACACATATTTTTCCCCTATTTGCTGGGCAAAACAAGTTGGACTGGCCGTAGGGTGCCTCCGCAATAATTTGCCGACTGCTCCCTGCTGAGAAGTCGTTGCAAAACTCGAGAGAGATCACGTCATCGTTGGCAGGACTGGTGCGTTCAGGAGGATAGGCTTAAGCCCATGAGTGCACAGATCAAGGTGGCCGTGCTCGGCGCGGCAGGACGAATGGGCTCGGAAGCGGTCAAGGCCGTGACTGAGGCTGCAGACATGGAACTGGTTGCAAGCTTGGGGCGAGGCGATGACCTGTCGCAGATCCTCCAAGCCGGAGCAACCCACATCGTTGACCTTTCCGTGCCAGCATCCACCGAAGACAATGTGCGTTTCGCCGTTGAGCATGGACTGCATGCGGTCGTCGGCACCACCGGCTGGGATGATGCCCGCCGGGCAAATCTGGAAACGTTGCTGAGCGAGCATCCCGAAGCCGGTGTGCTGATTGCGCCCAACTTCGCCCTCGGCTCCGTGCTGGCCAGCGCGTTCGCTGCCACGGCAGCGAAGTACTTCGAATCCGTAGAAATCATCGAATTGCATCACCCCAATAAGGTGGACGCTCCCAGCGGTACCGCGGTGCGTACCGCTGAACTGATCGCCAAGTCGCGTGAAGCCGCTGGGGTACCAGCCAGCCCTGATGCTACCGAGACCCAGCTCGACGGTGCCCGCGGTGCAGTTGTCGATGGAATCAACGTCCATTCGGTCCGCTTGCGTGGCTTGGTAGCCCACCAGGAAGTGCTCTTTGGCGGACCCGGCGAGCAGTTCACGTTGCGCCATGATTCCTTTGACCGTGCCTCGTTCATGCCGGGCGTCCTTCTGGGCCTGCGCACCGTTGGTTCCCGTCCGGGGTTGACCTATGGGCTCGACGGCTACCTGGAGCTGGGCCAGTGAAAACCAAACTCTTGGTAGGCGGCATTCTGCTGCTGTTCGCGCTGTACATTGGCATGACATTCACCCAGGCCATCCGACTGCTGAATACCGGGGAGCTGGTCGCCCAGATCATGGGCATTGCGATCTTGGTGATTCCTGCCTTGTGCGTCTGGATACTGATTCGCGAAGTGCTCTTCGGTTTACGCACCGAGAAGATGGGCAAGGCCTTAGCCGCTTCGGGTGAGCTGCCAGAAGATCTTCCCCGCATGCCATCGGGACGCTTCATCCGTTCGGCGGCCGACGCGGATTTCCCCAACCACCAGCGGGACGTGGAAGAGAACCCGGAGTCATGGAAATCCTGGTACCGCCTGGCGCTGGCATATGAAGCCTGTGGCGATAAGCCGCGGGCTCGCAAATCCATGCGTAGGGCGATCACCTTTTGGCAAGCAGATCAGAAGGTCAGCCAGTAGAAATCACGAATACCAGCATAGTGCCGATGGCCCGGGCTCGTAAGAGCCCGGGCCATCGTTCTAGAACTTCATCTTCGTTTCGGGATCGGTGTCAGCTCCGCTGAGTACCCTGACGCCATATTCCAGCGGACCGGATGCCCGGCTGAAGCCGAGCCAAATTCCGCAGACGACAGTGGCTGAACAGAGAATCCACCAGATGGCCGTCGGATCCATGTTCTCTTTCATCGCCGGCAGCAAGATGATGTGTCCGGCATACAGGGTCAGTGGTGCGCGGCCGGCGCCAGCCAGAATCCGGCCCAGCACGCCAAGTCGGCCAATAATCAGCGATAGCAGGCCGATGATTGCGGCGGCGCAGGCGGCGTTGTGCAGCGTGGACAGCAAGGAATTGCTGTGGCCGGTTGGCAACCAGAGGTAGGCGGGATTATCCAGGAACGGATCGAGATTGGTGCCCGGCAGGCGCCCGGTGGTGATCATTGTTGGAACGAGGGATAAGTCCAGACCCAGTTCTTGGGCTATGACCCCGGCATTCTTCATGCTCACCAGATGTCCCGCTGCATAGGTCGCTGCTGCGATAAATGTCCCGCCCGCAGCAAGCAGGCCAGCAGTTCTCGTGCTGCGAAGATTGCATCGTCCGATGGCTATTCCCAGCAAGCCGAATCCGAACCAGATCATCGAAGGGTAGTATCCGGTGACGGCCAGATCCTTGAGGAGCAATTGCGGGGTGAGAAGGTCGCCGAAGCTTGGATTATGGCCTAGGGAGTTCCCCATCCAGCTGCTGGCCAAGGGCCGCCAAAGAACCGGCATCAGCAGCAGCCACAGGACTGAGACTACCCAAATAGTTATTCTTGTGAGCTTCAGACCCAGCGGAAGCAATAGAAATAGTAGTCCATAGTGGACAAGAATGACTGCGATGGCTTCATTTATTGACCCAATGGCCATTCCGAGCACGGCAATAATTAATGCTCTCAGCACAAGGACTGAGTAAACCTTAGGGTGAGAAAAGCCCTTCCGCGCCATGGATTTCGAGAGCAAACCCAGGGATAATCCGGCCAGCACCATGAACAGGACCGATGCCCTGCCGGAGGCGACAGCCCCGGTAAACGTTGGGGAGTAGGCGGGTGCGCCGCTGATTTCATACAGTGCGAAGACGTGCGCGGCGAACATGCCGAGGATGGCGGCAAGCCGCGCCGCATCCACGCCCAAGAGGCGCTGGGAACTACCCGAATCGTTCATGGAATCATCGCACCACGAATAGTTCCAGGGATGCCAATGCGACATGCGCGAGTGTAGATTTAATCCCATGGCAACAAGTGCAATTGATAATCAGGCATACCCGTTCGGAACCGTGCTGACCGCTATGGTCACGCCCTTCGACGAAGCGGGTGAAGTCAATTACGCGTTGGCCGCAAAACTGGCAACGAAGCTGGTTGATGATGGCTGCGACGGACTGGTTGTCACCGGCACCACCGGCGAGACCTCGACCCTGACCGATGAAGAGAACATCGAGATGTTCCGTACCGTCGCCAAGGCAGTGGGCGGCCGGGCCGCGGTGCTGGCCGGTTCCACCACAAACGACACCCGCCACTCCATCAAGCTGTCGCTGGCTGCCAAGGAAGCGGGCGTCGACGGTGTGCTGCTGACCACCCCGTACTACAACAAGCCAAGCCAGGCAGGCGTCATCGCCCACGTGAAGGCCATCGCCGAAGCTGTTGAGCTGCCCATCATGCTTTATGACATCCCTGGACGCACCGGCATTGCGCTGGCACCGGAAACCATTATCGAGCTGGCCAAGATTCCTCAGGTCATTGCGCTGAAGGATGCCAAAGCGGATTACCAGTCCACCACCACCGTGCTGGCCAACACCGAACTGCACGTGTACTCGGGCGATGACGGCCTGACCCTGCCGCTGATGGCGGCCGGTGCGGTCGGCGTGGTTTCGGTCACCGCTCACGTTGCAGCCGCCAAGTACCGTACGCTAGTTAATGCAATGCATGCAGGAGATCTGGCAACTGCACGCACCACACACTTTGAGCTGGACGCGATTCAGCGCGGCATCATGGGCCACATTCAGGGCGCCGTTGCCGCAAAATATGGACTTCACTGGCAGGGTGTCCTGCCGAACACCGTCGTCCGGCTGCCGCTGTTGGCACCGTCGGACGCAGAGCTAGATGCCATCCGCGCGGACCTACGTGAAGGTGGATGGGATCTGTAACGAAAGGGACTAACCACATATGACTGAGAGTTCAGTAGGTAAGGCTGACGCTGCGCGTATGCAGACTCCGGCGAAGCTGAAGAAGGGGACAATGCGCATTGTTCCCCTCGGCGGCTTGGGCGAGGTCGGCCGAAACATGACCGTATTCGAACTCAACGGGAAACTGTTGATCGTCGACTGCGGCGTGCTCTTCCCCGAAGAGCACCAGCCTGGCGTGGATCTGATCCTGCCGGATTTCTCCTACATCAAGGACCGGCTGGACGACGTGGTGGGCCTCGTGCTGACCCACGGCCACGAGGACCATATCGGTGCTGTTCCTTACCTGCTGCGCCTGCGCGAAGACATCCCTTTGTACGGGTCCAAGCTGACCCTGGCCTTCGTTGAAGCAAAGCTGGCAGAACACCGCATCAAGGCCAACACCAACATCGTGGTGGAGGGCGAGATCGCGCAGGTTGGCAACTTCGAATGCGAATTCGTTGCCGTGAACCACTCGATCCCCGACGCCCTGGCAGTATTCCTGCGCACCGAGGCCGGCACGGTGCTGCACACCGGCGACTTCAAGATGGACCAGCTGCCGCTGGACGGCCGCATCACCGACCTGCGCCACTTCGCGCGTCTGGGCGAGGAAGGCGTGGACCTGTTCCTGCCGGACTCCACCAACGCCGAAGTCCCTGGCTTCACCGTCGCCGAACGCGAAATCGGCCCGGTCCTCGAAGCCAAGTTCGCGCGCGCCCGCCGCCGCATCATTGTCGCGTCCTTCTCCTCGCACGTGCACCGCGTGCAGCAGGTGCTGGATGCGGCCTCGATGCACGGGCGCAAGGTTGCCTTCATTGGCCGCTCGATGGTGCGCAACATGGGCATCGCCGAACGCCTGGGCTACCTCGACGTGCCGCAGGGCGTGCTGGTCGACCTGAAGCAGATCGACTCGCTACCGGACCACAAAGTCGTGCTGATGTCCACCGGTTCGCAGGGCGAGCCGATGGCAGCCCTGTCCAGGATGGCCAACGGCGAGCACAAGGTCCAGGTCAACCCGGGCGACACCGTCATCCTCGCCTCCAGCTTGATCCCGGGCAACGAGAACTCGGTCTTCCGCGTGATCAACGGCCTGATGCGCCTGGGCGCGGAGGTCATCCACAAGGGCATGGCCAAGGTCCACGTTTCCGGCCACGCATCGGCTGGCGAATTGCTGTACTGCTACAACATTCTGCGCCCGAAGAACGTGCTCCCGGTGCACGGCGAAACCCGCCACCTGATTGCCAACGGCCGGCTGGCCGCGCAGGCCGGTGTCCCGGAGGACAACGTGCTGCTGGCAGACGACGGTTCGGTTATCGACATGAAGGACGGCGTTGCGAAGCTCGTCGGCCAGGTCGAATGCGGATACGTCTACGTTGACGGCTCCAAGGTCGGCACCATCACCGACGATGACCTGAAGGACCGCGTCACCTTGGGCGAGGAAGGCTTCATCTCGGTCATCACCGTGATCAACCGCCAGAACGGCACGATCATCTCCGGCCCGGACATCCACGCACGCGGTGTGGCGGAAGAGGACTCGGTCTTCAACGAGATCAAGCCGAAGATTGCAGCCGCGATTGTGGAAGCAGTGGGCAACAACCCGAACCACACCACGCACCAGCTGCAGCAGATCACCCGCCGTGTGATCGGCTCGTGGGTATCGCGCAAGCTGCGCCGCCGCCCAATGATTGTCCCGGTAGTGCTCGAAGCCTAGACTTCCGGAATTATTGCCTCGAACCAATTGTGGTTCGAGGCAATAATTTTTTGGACAGCTCCAACAGTGCCTGTGTAGAAATTCAGTGTCATCCAACGAAACTCAAGAATGCAGGCTTCGGCCAGTCAGGCCGTTCGATTGTCGGAGCAGGACTTTGCGGCACGACGTGCCCCGTTTGCGCGTCCATGACAATGACCGAATCCCACTGGTCCGCATCGATCCGCTCCAGAACCTCTCCGGTGCGAGTGTCCATGATAACTGCGCTGTCCCAATCACCGGTTGGGGTAAAACCTTGCGTGTCAGCGATTGCTGGTGACGATAGAGCCAAGGCACCAATTGCCAAAGCGGCAGTAGCCATGAATTTCGAGCGTTTGTGCAATGTATTCTCCAAATGCCGTAAAAATGCTTTTGGCTCACTCTACCGACATTCTGGTAGGAATACGGTAAGCGCCAAACTGTTTGAAGCTGAATGATTCCCGGCATTGGGTGCTGTCACAGCGCTTTTGAGGCAGAATTGGGCTCAACGCCAGCTCAAGGAGACGAAACATGCTCAGGCATCGCACAAGGTTCGGAATGAAACCGCCGAGGAGGAACGCGCATGATTGAGTTTGAGAACGTCTCGAAGCACTATCCGGATGGCACGGTTGCCGTCAAGGATTTCAGCCTGCAAATTCCGGCACACCGCACCACAGTCTTCGTGGGATCCTCAGGCTGCGGCAAGACGACCTTGCTGCGGATGGTAAACCGCATGGTTGATCCGAGCCATGGAGTGCTTCGGATCGATGGGGAGGACATCACCAACAAGCCAGCGGTGGAACTGCGTCGAAGCATTGGCTACGTCATGCAGAACTCGGGACTCATGCCGCATTTCACCGTCGCGGAGAACATCGCTACCGTGCCGCGGCTCCAAGGCATGTCCAAAGCAGCGTCTCGCGCGCGAGCCGTCGAACTCATGGAAACCGTAGGTTTAGTTCCTTCACAGGCCGACCGCTACCCGCACCAACTCTCGGGAGGCCAGCAGCAGCGAGTCGGTGTCGCCAGAGCACTTGCCTCGGATCCGAACATCCTGCTCATGGATGAGCCCTTCGGCGCAGTTGACCCTATCGTTCGCGCCGAGTTGCAAGAAGAGTTGCTTCGACTCCAAAGAGAACTCGGAAAAACCATCGTCTTTGTCACCCATGACATTGATGAGGCATTCCTGCTCGGTGACCAGGTAGTGATTCTCGCGGCCGGCGCACAAAAGCTCCAAGTAGGCAGCCCCAGTGAAATTATTGAGCATCCAGCCAATGATTTTGTCGCCTCCTTTATCGGTGCGCAGCGCGGGTCCCGGGCACTGAGTCTGAAGCAGACGGAACATGGAACCGTCCTTGTCGATGCGCAAGGCCGAACACAGGGCAAGCTTGTCGAGGACGGAACAGTCCAGTGAACTGGATCCTGGAAAACCTCGGACTCACTGGGTCGCTTTCGCTGGAGCACCTGCGCCAGTCCGTGATAGCAATTGTTCTCGGATTCGCTGCGTCGATCCCGCTGGGTTGGGTGGCCTGGAAATACAAGCTCGTGCGCGGACCAGTCGTGAGCCTCACTGGATTGCTCTACACGATCCCTTCATTGGCTTTGCTGATGATACTGCCCGTGCTCACCGGGATGAGCGCGATCAGCGAAGCCAACTTGATTCTCGCTCTGGCGATCTACGCGGTCGCCATCATGGTGCGCAGCGTGGTCGACGGGCTGAACTCGGTCGACCCGGCAACCAGGTCGGCGGCAACGGCCATGGGCTACGGAACGGCACGTCGTTTCTTTGCTGTTGACCTCCCCTTGGCCGGTCCCGTGGTTCTGGCCGGATTGCGCGTGACCGCGGTGAGCACGATCTCGCTGGCAACGGTTGGCATCCTGGTCGGCGTCACCAACCTGGGCTACTTGTTCACCAACGGCTTGCAGCGCCGCATTATCGAGGAAGTCCTGGCCGGCATTATCGCAGTGGCAGCGATCGCCCTGCTGGTCGACCTGCTGTTGCTTTTGGCAGGTCGTTGGCTGATGCCGTGGACCACGGCGAGCACCTTGAAGCGGCGAACGCCGGCGCCGAAGTCCACTGAACAGGCGGCATCATGAATCTGATTTCCGATGCGCTGTCGTGGATCTTCGCAGCTGAACAGTGGCAGGGCGATGGGGGACTGGCTGCCCTGCTGGGGCAGCACCTGCTGTTCACCGTGCTGGCAGTGCTGATCGCTGGCGTGATTGCCATCCCTGCCGGATGGGCAATCGGGCACACTGGCAAAGGGCGAGAAATTGCGGTCGGCATCGCCGGCATTGCCCGGGCGGTGCCATCCTTCGGCTTGCTGATCCTACTGGTGCTGCTGCTCGGTGTACTGCACAAGCCAGAAGCGGCCCTGCTGACCTTCGTTGTGCTGGCGATTCCATCACTGCTCGCGGGAGCCTACACCGGCTTCGAAGCCATTGACCGCAAAACCATTGACGCTGCCAGGGCCGTGGGGATGACCGAATGGCAGATACTCTTCAAAGTCGAGATTCCACTAGGCCTTGCCCTGCTCGTGGGCGGGATCCGCTCCGCAGTGCTTCAAGTGGTGGCCACGGTAACTGTCGCCGCCTACGTGAACCTCGGCGGCCTGGGCTTGCCCATCATCACCGGACTGAACCTGCGGCGCTTCGACATGGTCCTGGGTGGAGCCTTGATGGTTGCGGCGCTGGCCCTTGTGCTGGACTTGGCATTTGCCACGGCCCAGAAAGCTGCCGTACCGCGCGGTCTGGGTGCGCGCACGAAGAAGAAGTTCCACTATACCGATGACCAAATCACCCTCGAAAGGGAAATGTCATGAACAGGAAGCAGTTTTTCTCCACAAGCGCTCTCGTGCTGGCTGGAAGCCTGGTACTGGCCGGATGCTCCAGTGCGGACCCGCTGGCCACGGAAAGCGATGCCGCCCAGGATGGCGGAACAACGGTCGTGGTAGGTTCGCAGGCCTACTACTCAAATGAAATTGTCGCCGAGATCTATGCCCAGGCACTTGAAGGAGCCGGCATGGAAGTAGAACGGCAATTCAGCATCGGGCAGCGCGATGCCTACATGCCTCAGCTGGAAGACGGAAGCATTGACGTCTTCCCTGAATACACGGGCAACCTGCTGCAGTTCTACAAGGAAGACACCGAAGCGCGTTCCTCCGAGGAAGTCTATGACGAGCTGAAGAAGTCCTTGCCTGAATCACTTGCGGTGCTCGAAGCCGCCGAGGCTTCGGACCAGGACTCCTATACGGTGACGAAAAAATTCGCCGAAGCCAACAACCTCACCAGCATCGAGGACCTTGCCGGCATCTCCGAACCATTGACCGTGGGTGGCCCGCCCGAACTTGCTGAGCGCCCCTACGGCCCCAAGGGGTTGGAAAGCACCTACGGCGTGAAGGCGGAGTTCTCTGCAACGGGCGATACGACCGTTGAAGACCTGGTCGCCGGCACAGTGAATATTGCCAACGTCTTTACCGCCGATCCGCGTATCCAGACCGAGGACCTCGTGGTTCTGGAGGATCCGAAGTCCCTGTTCCTGGCATCAAACGTGGTGCCATTGGTGGCTGCTGATCAATCCGAGGAATTGGCGGAAGTCCTCAATCCGGTCAGCGAGAAACTGACGGCGCAGGTTCTGGTGAACCTGAATGTCCAAAGCACCGTGGACAAGAAATCGGCAGCAGACATCGCTTCGGCCTGGCTGGCTTCCGAGGGACTCTAGCCCGCAATCCAGCACAGGAAAGCAGCATCACGGCAGCCGCGCCGCCCGTTCAATTTCGGGCAGTGCGGCTGCTTTTCATTGTCCGAAAACGGCTTGGGCTGGGAAGAGCGAGGTGCTGACATATTTTGACAATTAATAATGATTCTCATTAGTGTCTAGCGTTGTTGGCTGAGGACTCGCTGGAATTCGGCGGTCGACGCCCGCTTGCCATGAATGGAGCACTGATAGATGAAAAAACTCAACCCCTGGAAGCTGGCCGTGCCAGTTGCAGTCCTGGCTTTGGTAACCGGGTGCAGCACGCCGGCCGGATCCGCCAGCGGCGCGCCACAGGGTGCCGAGGCGACAAACCTTGTCCTAGACAGCTGCGGAAGGCAAGTAGTCTTCTACAAGGCCCCGGAAAGCGTTCTTGCTGTGGGCTCGGAAGCGCCAGCCCTATTGACTGCCGCTGGAGCGGGAGACAAGCTCACGCACTACGCAGGCAGCATGCAGGTGCCTTTCGACGAAGAAACCATGGCGGTGGTGCGCAAGGCCGATCGGATCACCGAAGACTCCCATGACGTCTCCTACGAAATGATCCTGGCCTCGGGTGCGGACGTGGTGATCGGAACCGATATCGCAGCCGGAATCGATCTGGATTCGTTGGCAGAGCGTTTGGAAAGCGCCGGAGTGAAGATGCTGACCGTCAGCGGGTACTGCGCTGGATTCGAGGATCGGTCCACCGGAGGACTGAGCGGTTTCGACCAGATCTACAAGGATGTGGAATCCTACGGACAGCTCTTCGGCACCGAACAGGTAGCCGCCGGCTCGGTGAAGGACATGCGCTCCCGCGTCGAGCAGGCAGCGCGCAATGCCAAGCAGGCCAGTGGGCAGCGGGGCATGGCGTTGTACGTGCCCGTCTCCGGCACCTTGGGGTCATACGGCCATGAATCCCTGATTGCCGAGCAGATGGAATTGCTGGGCATGGAGAACGTCTTCAGCGACGTTCCCAAGCGCTACTTCGAGCCCTCCACCGAAGAACTCGTGAACAGCGCTGCCGACAAGGTCTTCGCCATGTACCTGCCGACCGGTTCCTCGAACTTGGAAACGGACCAGCAGGTCATCGACGAGCTGCGCAACCGCCCCGAATTGGAGGGTTTGCCCGCCATTGACCAGGACAGCGCCATCGTGCCGCTGAACTACTACTATTCTTCGCCCGGTCCGCTGGCCGTGGACGGGGTCGAGCTGATCGCCGACCGGCTGGCTCGTTGATGAGCCAGACCGACCTGCATACCGCGCACCGGTTACCCAGCGAACGGCGCATTATCGCGGAGATCTGGCCTGCGCTGCTGGCCTCGGCACTGGGCTTGCTGCCCTTCACGGTGCTGAGCACCTTCCTGGTGCCCATCGCGGACTGGGCCGGGGCCGGCTACGCCGAAACTGGAACCCTGCGCGGGCTGGCCGGCATCGGCGCGGTGCTCGCCGGAGTTGCGCTGGCCCCGCTGATCGGGCGCATCGCCCCGGGCACCGTGGCCGCCGCGGCGCTGGGGCTGATGGGCCTGGCAGCCATCGTGGGAACCTTTTCGGGACTGGCCGCGCTGGCGGTATTCTGCCTGGCCACCGGTGTATCCAACGCCTTGCTGTACCCCGCGCTGTCCACCGCGGCCGCGGACCGGTTCGGCACCACGCCGGCCGCCGGCCGGGCGGCCACCATGGTGATGACGGCCCAGACTTTGGCTTCCACCGTGGGCGCGCCGCTGCTGGCGCTGCCGGCGCTGTTCTGGGGGTGGCAGGGCAATCTGGTCGCGATCGCCGTGCTCAGCATCGCGCTGATCCCGGCGGTGCTGGGCTACGGCCGCCGTGGCGCTGGGCACGCCGGGGACACCCCGGCCCCTGCCCGGCTGGGCTACCTTGCGGCCTTCCGCACCCTGGCTGGGGTGCCCGGCGCCCGGGCTCTGCTGCTGGTTTCCTTCGGGCGCGCCGGAGCCTTCATGGGGCATCTGGCCTTCCTCGCTCCGCTGTATGCCCAGAAATTCTCCCTGGATGCCAATTGGTTCGCCTTCGTCTGGTCGGTCAGCGGCGGGGCCTTCTTCCTCGGCCACCTGCTGGCCGGGAGAATGCTCAACACCGAAGATTCGCCGGCCCGCACCCGTGTCGTGATGGTTATCAGCCTGGGTATTTCGCTCGTGGCGCTGTCCGGGGTCTACCTCGCTCCGGTGCTGCCGCTGGCGGTGGCCGGCACAGCGGTGCTTTCGGCCAGCCACGCGGTGGTCTCGGCCGCCGTGATGAGCCTGCTGGTGAGCCGCTGCACGCAGGTGCGTGGCACCGCGCTGAGCCTGAACGCGGCCGGAATGTCCCTGGGCTTGTTCCTGGGCACGGCGGCTTCCGGCGCGGCGCTAGCCGCCTCCGGCTACCTGGCCGCCGCTGCTGTGCTGTGCGCATTGACACTGGTGGCGCTGGCTGCCGCGTTGACCCTGCGCGCCCCTTCCCCTGCCAAAACCATGGAAAGGCAACCATGACCCCGTTGGATTCTGCAGTGCGAGCACACCGGGAGCCGCTGGCCGGTTCGGGCGATGATCTGGATCATGACCGGCGCGCCCGGCACGCATGGCTGTGGATTTGCGCGCTGCTGAGCGTGTTGCTGGTCTCTGTGCCGGTGGCCGTAGGGCTCGGCCCGGTGGCCATTGAGCCGGGCACCGTCCTGCAGATCCTCAAGGCGCACCTGTCCGGGGCAGCCGACTCCGGTGCCTTCAGCGCATCGGATGAGTCCATTGTCCTGCTGCTGCGCGTTCCGCGGGTCCTTCTGGGCGCCGCCGTCGGCGCCGGGCTGGCCCTGGCCGGGGTGGCGCTGCAGGCGCTGACCCGCAACATCCTGGCTGAACCGTACCTGCTGGGCGTGACCTCCGGGGCATCCACGCTCTCGGCGGCCTCGATCCTCTTCGGAGCGGCCGCCGGCATCGGAACGGCCTCGCTGGCGGCCAGCGCCTTTGCCGGGGCGTTGGCCGCGGGGATCGTCGTCTACCTGCTGGCACGGGTCGGCTCCGAGATGACATCCACCCGTCTGGTCCTGGCAGGGGTGTCAGTGGGCTATGTGCTGCACGCGCTCACCTCGCTGCTGATTTTCGCTTCGGAGGATCCGAACGCCGGACGTTCGGTGCTGTTCTGGACCCTGGGTTCCTTGGCGCAGGCTACCGGGCAGTCGGTCATGATCGCCTGGGTCGTGGTGCTCGGGACAGCTACGCTGCTGGCCTATTGGTCAAGGCCGCTGGATGCGCTGGCCATTGGCGATGGCACCGCGCAGGCACTGGGCATAGCTCCGGCCAAACTGCGCGCGTCCGTCATGGTCGTGACCGCGGTGTGCGTGGGCGCGCTGGTCGCATCCTCCGGCGGCATCGGGTATGTCGGGTTGGTGATTCCGCACGTGGCCCGGCTGTGCGTTGGATCGACGCACCGGATCCTGATACCGGTCGCTGCGTTGCTCGGTGCGGTGTTCCTGGTCTGGGCCGATGTGCTGGCCCGGACGGCCATGGCGCCGCAGGAGTTGCCCCTGGGCATCGTGACGGCGCTGCTCGGTGCCCCATTGCTGTTCGCGCTGGTTCGCAAGCTCAATGCGGTCCAGTAGGAATCACGAATCTGGAAGAAGGCAAGAAGAATGATTACTGCTACCGATATTTCCGTGGGCTATGGCGGAAAGCTGGTCATCGAATCGGCAGGGCTGCAAGCCGGCCCCGGGGAAGTGGTCGGGCTGATCGGCCCCAACGGCAGCGGCAAGTCCACCCTGCTGCGCACGCTCTATGCGGCGCTGAAGCCTACCGCCGGGCTGGTGCTTGTCGACGAACGCCCGGTCGCCGAACTGCGCGGCAACGAACTGGCCCGCAGAATTGCGGTCGTGGCCCAGGAAACCCCCACCGAATTGCCGGTCAGCGTCGCCGAAATGGTGCTCCTGGGCAGGGCACCGCACCGCAAGGCGCTGGCCGCCATGTCCCGCGAGGACCACCGGGCAGTTGCCTCGGCGCTGGCCCGGGTCGGCGCCCGGCACCTGGCCGACCGCCGCTACTCGACCCTCTCCGGGGGTGAAAAGCAACGCGTGCTGGTGGCCCGGACCTTGGCCCAGCAGGCCGAGCACCTGCTGCTGGACGAGCCCACCAACCACCTCGACATCCGCTACCAGCATGAGCTGCTGCGCATGGTCGGAGAACTGGGAACCACCACGGTGGTGGTGCTGCACGACCTGAATCTGGCGGCCCGCTACTGCAGCAAGCTGGTGCTGCTGGCCAACGGCGGAATCATCTCCGCGGGCACGCCGCATCAGGTGCTGGTGCCCGAACTCCTGCTGCAGGTCTACGGGATCCATGCGCAGCCGGTGCTCGTGGACGGGATCCTGCAGCTGGTGTTCAGCCTGGCCGATGAGCCAGAACTGCAACATAGCGGAAGTCCGGTTCCCGGATGATAGCCTGCCCGGTAGGCAAGCGCTGTCAGCGCGCCTGCCTGCCGGGCCCCAAGCATTGACCCTGAAAGGTACACCTGCCATGACGTCTTCCGCCGCTATCGAAGCAGACAAGCACTACGATCTGATCATCCTCGGCACCGGATCGGGCAACTCCATTCCCGGTCCTGAATTCGACGGGCAGTCCATTGCCATCATCGAGAAGGGCGCCTTCGGCGGCACCTGCCTGAACGTCGGCTGCATCCCGACCAAGATGTATGTCTATGCCGCAGACGTCGCTTTGGAAACCAGGGAATCGGCGAGGCTGGGAATCGACGCCCAAGTCAATTCCGTGGACTGGCCCGGCATCGTCAGCCGGGTCTTCGAGCAGCGCATCGATCCGATCGCCCGGGGTGGAGAGGAGTATCGCCGCGGCGAGCAGACGCCGAACATCGACGTCTATGACCAGCACGCGCGTTTCGTCGGCGAGCGCACGCTGCGCACCGGGCAGGGAGAAGAAGCCAAGACCATCAGCGCGGACCAGATTGTCCTGGCAGCCGGTTCGCGACCCTTCATTCCGCAGGAAATCATTGATTCGGGGGTGCACTACCACACGAACGAGGACATCATGCGCCTGGCGAGCCAGCCGAAGTCCATCGTGATCATCGGCGGCGGCTACATCGCGATGGAGTTCGCCCACGTCTTCGAGGCGCTGGGCACCAAGGTCACCATCCTGGCCCGCTCCGAGCTGATGCGCCATCTGGATGCCGACCTGCGCGAGCCCTTCAACCAGCTGGCCACCGAACGCTATGACGTGCGCATGGGACGGACGGTGGCCAGCGCCGTGCAGGAAAGCGACGGGGTGGTGCTGACCCTGGATGACGGCTCCACCGCCAGCGCCGAGGTGCTGCTGGTAGCGACCGGGCGGGTGCCCAACGGCGACCAGCTGGACCTGCAGAATGCAGGCATCGCCTCGGACGACGGGCAGGTCAGCGTGGACGAATACGGCCGCTCGACTTCCGCTGAAGGTGTCTGGGCGCTGGGCGATATTTCCTCGCCCTTCCAGCTCAAGCATGTGGCCAACGCAGAGATGCGCGCGGTGCGCCACAATCTGCTGAACCCGAAGGACATGGTGAAGATGCCGCACGAGCACGTGCCGGCCGCGGTCTTCACCCACCCGCAGATCGCCTACGTCGGGATGACCGAAGAGCAAGCCCGCGAGGCCGGGCATGACGTGACCACCAAGGTGCAGAAGTACGGGGACGTGGCCTACGGCTGGGCCATGGAAGATGGCACCGGCATCGCAAAGCTCATCGCCGACCGGGACACCGGCAAGCTGCTCGGTGCGCACTACATGGGCCCGCAGGCCTCGACGCTGATCCAGCAGATGATCACCGTCATGGCCTTCGGGCTGGACGTGCGCGAGGTGGCAACCAAGCAGTACTGGATCCATCCGGCCCTGCCGGAAGTCACCGAGAACGCGTTGCTCGGCCTGGATTTCTCCTAGCTGCCGAAGCCGGCCAGTTCACTGGCCGCCGGCAGATGAATCAGCAGGCCAGTAGCCAATGGCGCCACGCTGTCCTAGGCTGAAGCCATGACTCGGATTACCGCGCGAACCGCGACCTCGAAGACCGGCAGCATGTTCCTGATCGCCGCGGGCGTGGGCCTGAGTCTGGGCGTGCTGGCGGTGCTCTGGATGTTCTGGCCGATCGGCCAGGATGGCTACGGCAGCAGCCTCGGCGAATTGGGCTTGCCGCTGGCCTACGGCGCGATAGCCGGCGTGCTGATGGGGTTGATCTGCTGCAGCGGGGCGCACGCGGCCCTTGAAATCCAAGCCGCGGGGAAACCGGAGGCCAATGGCACCCGGCAATCGGCAGCCGCCGGCCTCGGAGCTGCCGTCGCCGCCATGCTTCCCGCGGTGGCGATCGCCGCCATGGGCCTGGGCGATACGAATCCGGCACCATTCCTCGGTACTGCCCTGGGGCTGCTGGTGGTGTGCTTCGCCGCGGGATCCGCCATCCTGGCCAGGCTCAACTGCTGCACCGCCCGAGGCTGAAGATCTCTGGGGAGCGACGGCCCAAGCGCCAGCTGGTTGCCAGCTGGGCGCCGCTGGCCGAGCACCGCTCGCTGTGGCAGGTTGGGGGCGGGCGCCACGTCCAGGCGCCGGTTCCAACGCAGAGCAGGAGTAAGCATGAAGTCCGCAAGCCGCCTCGGCGCCTGCGCCACGGCAACGATGCTGGCCGGGGCGTGGGCGCTGTCGGCCATCCCGGCCGCCTACGCCAGCGCCATCGCCTACACCCAGGAAGTCTCCAGTGCCGGCACCTGCGCCATGATGGAAACTGCCACGGTGGATGCCTTCGAGGCCTCCGGGTACCAGGTGGAAAGCCATGCCTGCATGCCAAGCCCCGGCGGCTACACCCTGGTGATCGAGTACACGCCATAGCCCGGTCCTGCGGCGTGATGATTATCTAGCCGCTGCAGCACCCGTGCAGACGTGTAAATTCGGGGTGCATCCAGCGTATGGCGATACCCTTGGAGTATGGCCTCACGTACCCAGTCTCAGGGGACGAAGAAGACTGCGACGCGCAAACCCAAAGCGTCCAGCTCCTCGTCCTCCAAGAAAACGCCCGAGAACCCGGATGCGGAACTCGCCCTGCCGCTGCGCGCAATCCGCAGCGTGTGGATGGGCATTGCCCGGATCTTCGGCGGCGCGTTCCGCCGCATCGGCGGAACCGTCAAGCCTGACTACGAGCTGCGCCGCGACGGCACCGGCTTGTTCCTTGCGCTGATCGCGATCATCGTCGCGGTCATCGAATGGTGGGGCCTGCGCGATGCCGGCTGGTTCGGCACCGGCGTGCACGCTGTCGCCGGCGGCACCCTGGGCTTCATGGCGGTGCTGGTGCCGGTCATCCTGTTCATCGGCGCCTTCCGGCTCTTCCGCTACCCCGAAGCTGTCACCGCGAACAACCGCATCGGCATCGGGCTGCTGATCATGACGCTCTCCGGCTCGTCCATCGCCTCGCTGGCCAACGGCTCGCCGGCGGTCACCGACGACTTCGAAGCGCTGTGGAATGCCGGCGGCATGGCCGGGTCCATCCTGGGCACCCCGCTGGGCCTGCTGATATCGGTTCCGGGCGCCATGGCGGTGTTCATTTTCCTGGTGTTCATGTCGATCCTGATCGTCACCGCCACCCCGGTGATGCAGATCCCTGCGCGCGTGCGCGCCGGCTACAACCGCCTGCTCGGCCAGGACCCGGATACGCCGCGCGCCACCCGGGCCACGGCCGCGATGGAACTGGATGCCACCCGCGAGGACCACGACCAGTCCTACCTCTATCCCGAGGCCGAGGCCGAGGCCCCGGCACCGAAAAAGAAGAAGCAGGGCTTCTTCGAGCGCCGTGCAGCCGCCGCCCGCAAGGTCACCGAAGTCTACGATGTGGATGGGACGGAGAATTCCGACCGCTCGGGCGATATCGCCTACGACCAGGCGGTCATCGGCGAGGATGATCCTGCCACCGACGCGATGCCTGCGGTCAACCGCAACTCCGGCAAGATCTTCGACGCCGACGAGGCGGCCACCCAGGCCATCGCCCGCCCGCAGCTGGATGGCTCCGGCCCCGCCGATGCCAGCGAAGACGCCGCCACAGTGGCGATCCCGAAACCGGCCGGCCCGCCGCCGGGGGTCAAGCGCCCCACCAAGGCCGAGGCCGAAATGGCCGAGATCATGGCCAACATCGGGCTGAAGGCCGAACCCGAAGCCACCACCTCCGCGATGGACCAGGTCTCCTCGCGCGCCGCCGGGCTCGGAACTTCCCCGCAGGCGCCGATCCCGGCGCGCAGCGAGCAGCTGCAGCTCTCCGGGGATGTCACCTACACCCTGCCCGAGGAGCACTACCTGCCTGCCGGACCGCCGGCCAAGGAAGCCTCCGAAGCCAATCAGGTGGTGGTCGACGCGCTGACCAACACGCTGCAGCAGTTCAAGGTCGACGCGCAGGTCACCGGCTTCTCGCGCGGCCCGACGGTGACCCGCTACGAGATCGAGCTGGCTCCGGGCACCAAGGTGGAGAAGGTCACCGCGCTGTCCAAGAACATCTCCTACGCCGTGGCCTCCTCGGATGTGCGCATCCTCTCGCCGATCCCGGGCAAGTCCGCCATCGGCATCGAGATCCCGAACACCGACAAGGAAGTCGTCGCCCTGGGCGACGTGCTGCGCAGCTCCAACGCCCGCAAGTCCGAGCACCCGATGGTGATGGGCGTGGGCAAGGATGTCGAGGGCGGCTTCGTCGTGGCCAACTTGGCCAAGATGCCGCACCTGCTGGTGGCCGGCGCCACCGGCGCGGGCAAGTCCTCGTTCGTGAACTCGATGATCACTTCGATCCTGATGCGCGCCACCCCCGACGAGGTGCGCATGGTCATGGTCGACCCCAAGCGCGTGGAGCTCACCGCCTACGAAGGCGTGCCGCACCTGATCACCCCGATCATCACCAACCCGAAGAAAGCCGCCGAGGCCCTGCAGTGGGTGGTCCGCGAAATGGACACCCGCTACGACGACCTGGCCAACTTCGGCTTCAAACACATCGACGACTTCAACAAGGCGGTCAAGGCCGGCAAGGTGCACCCTCCCGAGGGCTCCAAGCGCGTGCTTAAGCCCTACCCGTACCTGCTGGTGATCGTCGACGAGCTCGCCGATTTGATGATGGTCGCCCCGCGCGATGTGGAAGAGTCCATCGTGCGCATCACGCAGCTGGCGCGTGCCGCCGGCATCCATCTGGTGCTGGCCACCCAGCGCCCGTCGGTGGACGTGGTCACCGGCCTGATCAAGGCCAACGTGCCTTCGCGCATGGCCTTCGCCACCTCTTCGGTCACCGACTCCCGCGTGGTGCTCGACCAGCCCGGCGCGGAGAAGCTGCTGGGCCAGGGCGACGCGCTGTTCCTGCCGATGGGCACCTCCAAGCCGATGCGCGTCCAGGGCGCCTGGGTCACCGAATCGGAGATCCACCGCGTCGTCGAGCACGTCAAGAGCCAGCTGCAGCCCGAATACCGGGACGACGTGATCCCGGCCGCCGAGAAGAAGAAGCAGATCGACGAGGACATCGGAGACGACCTGGAGCTGCTGCTGCAGGCCACCGAGCTCGTGGTCACCAGCCAGTTCGGCTCCACCTCGATGCTGCAGCGCAAGCTGCGCGTGGGCTTCGCCAAGGCAGGTCGCCTGATGGACCTTATGGAATCGCGCGGCGTGGTCGGCCCTTCCGAAGGCTCCAAGGCCCGCGACGTGCTGATCCAGCCGGACGACCTGCCGATGGTGCTGGCCGCGATGCGCGGGGACGATCCGGCCACCAGCACCCCGTCGGCCACTGAGGCCGCGCTGGTCGCCGAGGCCAATGTGAACCATGCCGAGCCGGTCACCGACTATGCCGAGGACCTGGTCGCCAAGGATCTGGAGGATCGCCCGCAGGCCGTGGACTACTTCGACGGCTCCGATGACGACGATTCGGGCGAGGACGCCTGGAACCTGACAGGAAGAAACTGATACCCATGAGCGAGCAAGCTGGCCGCAGTGCCCAGCCACCGGTACCGACGCTGAACATCGCCAACGTGCTCACCACCATCCGCATCATCATGGTGCCGTTCTTCATCTGGGCGCTGATGGCGGATAACCACGAGCAGGGCCTGTGGCGCTGGGTCGCGCTGGCACTGTTCGTAGTGGCCATGTACACCGACAAGCTCGACGGGGACCTGGCGCGCAGCCGCGGGCTGATCACCAACTTCGGCAAGATCGCCGACCCGATCGCGGACAAGCTGCTCACCGGCTCGGCGCTGGTGTGCTTCTCGATCCTGGCCGAGCTGCCCTGGTGGGTCACCATCGTGATCCTGGTCCGCGAATGGGGCATCACCCTGCTGCGCGTGGTGGTCATCCGCTACGGCGTGATCGCCGCGAACATGGGCGGGAAGATCAAGACCGTGCTGCAGGCGATCGTGATCGGGGTGTACCTGCTGCCCTACACCCACACCATTGACTGGCTGGGCACCGCGGCCTGGTACCTGATGCTGCTGACCCTGGCGGTCACCGTGGTCACCGGCATCGAATACCTTATCAAGGCCGGCCAGCTGGTGGCGGCCGCCAAGAAGCGGAAGTAGGGACAGATGAAGCCCGCAGCCCCCGAGGTGATTGCCAAGGCCATCGACGGCGCCGTGCAGCTGGCGACCGCGGAATCGCTGACCGCCGGAATGATCGCCGCGCGCCTGGCCGAAGTTCCCGGCGCCTCGGCCGTATTGCGCGGGGGAATCGTCAGCTATTCCTCCGAGGTCAAGTCCTCGCTGCTGGGCGTCGACGAAGCACTGCTGGCGGCCAACGGTTCGGTGGATCCCGAGGTGGCCCGGCAGATGGCCATCGGCGCGCAGCGTGCCTGCGGCGCCGACGCGGCGATTTCGGCAACCGGAGTCGCCGGCCCTGAGCCGCACGATGGCAAGGCCGTGGGCACCGTGTATATTGGATGGGCGGTGGGAGCCGACTCCGGGTCCGAGGCCCACCACTTTGTGGGGGACCGGGCGCAGATCCGCGAGCAGAGCACCCAAGCGGCACTTCACCAGTTCGCTGCCATCTTGGATAAAGCTTCTTCACAGTAAGACACGAAATACTTTTCTTCTCGGGATATTACGCAAAAACCATCCCGGATGTGGCGTAGCTCGCATTTATTTGATTAGGGTGAATGTACGGGAACAAAATCGTATGACCTGTCGTTGTACGAATTGCAGGGCCGCAAGGATGGCCCCCGTATTTGATTAGATCTTCGAGATGGACCTAGGAGCAGAGGCTAAATTCATGGTCAAGCAACCCGTAACTGTCAATGGTGTCGTCCGTTGGCGCGATATGGGAGAAGCCCATATGGTCCAGCCCGAGAAGGAGGAGCACAAAATGGTAGTACTCCGTCATGAAATCGGCGATGTCCTGCGCGACGTCCGCCAGCGTCAGGGTCGTACCCTGCGCGAGGTTTCGCACAGCGCACGTGTTTCCCTCGGATACCTGTCCGAGGTTGAGCGTGGCCAGAAGGAAGCCTCTTCGGAGCTGCTCTCCTCAATCTGCGTGGCGCTGGAAATCCCATTGTCATTGATGCTCCGTGAAGTATCCGAGCGCGTTGCCCTGGCAGAGGGCATTGCGATCCCGGATACCGTCCCGACGGATATGGCCGACGAGTTTGCCGCCAAGGGCAACAGCAAGCCACTGGCCTCGGTCTAGCATCATCTTTTCCGGGCCGCCGCTACTCAGTAATCGAGACTGCCGGCAGCCATGCAAGGAGCCTGCGCGAAATGCGCGGGCTCCTTGCCTTTGCGTGGGAGAATTATCAGGTGAAAATCAGCGATTTCTGGCGAAATATGGAAAACGAGTTCGGCCCGCGGTACTCCCGCGTGCTGGCCGATTCCATGGCCCTGACCGAACTCGGCAGCCTGACTGCGGCACAGGCGCTCGATAGGGGCATCAAGCCCAAGCAGATCTGGGAAGCCCTGTGCCGGGCGCAAGATGTTCCGGCTGAACGCTGGCTTGGCGTGGATATCGAGCCGAAGCAATCGTAGGGATTCCATTCGAATACCCATGCAGTAATTCTTCGAACACGCCGTGTTGAATTTCGAACACCTGTTCGGATAGGGTTATGCTGGAAACAACGCAGGAAACTGCGCCAAGAACTTAAGCACTGGGATTGTCCACACTTCTGGGCTATCGGAGTCCAAAGTGTCGGTGGGCAAGCATACTGTCTATTGCAGGACAAAAATCATGAGCAAGTACGTAGCAGGCTTGCAAGAGCAAAGGTGAACCATGGCAGCAAAAAATGATCGGGAAAAGGCGCTAGAGGCTGTCCTGGGCCAAATTGACAAGGCCTATGGCAAAGGCTCGGTCATGCGCCTGGGCGACGAAACCCGCGCACCCATTGAAGTAATCCCTACCGGCTCGGTTGCCCTGGATGCCGCCCTTGGCATTGGCGGATTGCCACGCGGCCGCGTGGTGGAGATCTATGGTCCGGAATCTTCGGGCAAGACCACGGTTGCCCTGCACGCAGTCGCCAGCGCACAGAAGGCCGGCGGCGTCGCCGCATTCATCGATGCCGAGCACGCGCTGGATCCGGAATACGCCAAGAAGCTGGGCGTCGACACCGATGCGCTGCTGGTCTCCCAGCCGGATACCGGCGAGCAGGCACTGGAAATCATGGATATGCTCGTGGGCTCCGGTGCACTGGATATCATCGTCATCGACTCCGTGGCGGCACTGGTTCCCCGCGCCGAAATCGAAGGCGAGATGGGCGACAGCCACGTCGGCCTGCAGGCTCGACTGATGTCCCAGGCATTGCGCAAGATCACCGGCCGCCTCTCGGCCTCGAAGACCACCGCAATCTTCATCAACCAGCTGCGTGAGAAGATCGGTGTCTTCTTCGGCAGCCCGGAAACCACCACAGGTGGCAAGGCGCTGAAGTTCTACGCTTCGGTGCGCATCGATATCCGCCGCATCGAGACCCTGAAAGAGGGCACCAACGCGGTCGGCAACCGTACCCGCTGCAAGATCGTCAAGAACAAAATGGCTCCTCCTTTCAAGCAGGCCGAGTTCGACATCCTGTACGGCCACGGCATCTCCAAGGAAGGCTCGCTCATCGACATGGGCGTCGAGCACAACCTGGTCAAGAAGTCCGGTGCCTGGTTCACCTATGACGGAGACCAGCTGGGCCAGGGCAAGGAAAACGCCCGCCGCTTCCTGCGCGACAACCCGGATCTGGCCAACGAGCTCGAACGCCAGATCCTGCAGAAGCTCGGCGTCCTGCCAATGGAAGAAGTTGAAGAAGACGAGACAGAACTGCGAGTCGTCGAGGGCGATCAGTAGTGGCCTCAGGCTTCCAACGACGTAGCGTCCGACCCGGAAAGAATTCCGGGTCGGACGCTACGTCCGTTTCCAAAGAGTTCCAGGGCGACCTCGAAGACATGCCGGACTGGGCCAAGCCCAGCCCGGAAGAATTGGAAGCCCAAGCGGTTGAGGAATCAGCCAAGCGGGACCGGGCGGCTCAGCGAGCATCCCAGCGCGCTGCGGCGCCTGCAATGCCGGCCGGCAGCACCTCGCGAACCATTGCCAGCTTCTCCGAGCAGCCGGCGAAACCGGGCAGCATCGAAGAGCTGCGCGCGGCCATGGAGCAGATTGTGGCTGCGCCCGCGCCGGCCAAACCGTCGAAGCAGGAACGCCGCGAAGCGCGCGAAGCGCGAAAAGCTGCCCGCCAAGCGGGGGAGCCTGAAGAGCTCAGCGACGACCAGTGGCGGGAAAAGGCACGCGGAATTTTGCTGCGCCAGCTCACGGCCAGCGACAAGACCGCCAAGCAGCTCAAGGACAAGCTCCTTGAGAATGAATGCCCGGAAGACATTGCCGATGAGGTCATCGACCGCTATGCCGAGATCAACCTCGTGGATGATGAACGCTTTGCGAAGTCCTGGGTCGTTGCCCGCGCTCGCTCGCGTGGATTAGCCCGCGGTGCGATCAAGCGCGAGCTGCGTACCAAGGGGGTGGACGACGAGCTGGCCGCTGAAGCGCTGGAGCAAATCGATGACGAAGCGGAGGAGCAGCGAGCCCGCGAACTGGTGCGCGCGAAGCTGCGTCCCGAATCCATGGGCGCCGATCGGGACAAAGCCCTGCGCCGGCTCGTGGGGATGCTGGGCCGCAAAGGCTACAACGGCGGCATGGCGTTCAAGGTCGCCCGCGAGGAATGGGAAGAGCGCTTCGGCAATCGCTACTGATGTCGTTTCGGATGCCGCCCTGGTGCGTTTCTCCGGCGCTCAAGCCAATCGTCAATGCCCTGGTAGGCCCAGAGGCTCAAGACCAGGACCCCGGCAAGCATCGAGCCGACACCGATATTGAACAGCAGGCTGTCGGTTTGACCATCAATGGGCGGGATGATGCCAATAGCGGTCGGGATGGCGAGAAGGAAAAGCGCGGATAATCCTGCCATCCACCAGTGGAAGATCTTCATGCCGCGCGACAACCGCAACGGTCGGTACTTGCCGGTTTTCTGGTGCTTGCCTGGCGAATGGTTTTCCACGGATTGCCCTTCCTGCGCCGAATCAGCTATCGAAAAGCCTATTCCTTTTCCTGGCCTTCCACCCGAAGGCGCGCACCGACGGCCACTAGGCCGTAACCGTGAAGGCAACCAGGAGTCCAGCGGAGGCTCGCCTACATTTCAGCGGCACCCGATCTTCGGTAATCTTTAAGGGTGACTGAGCAACATACCTTGAGCAACATCGGCAGCGAAGAACTACCCCGTACCTATGAGGTACGTACCTTCGGCTGCCAAATGAACGTCCACGACTCCGAGCGCCTCTCTGGCCTGCTGGAAGATGCAGGGCTGAGCCGCAAGCCGGAAGAGCTGGCCGAAGAAGTCGCCGACGTTGTTGTCTTCAACACCTGCGCAGTGCGTGAGAACGCAGACAACAAGCTGTACGGGCACCTGGGCATGCTCAAGAACCTGAAGGCTGAACGCCCCAATATGCAAATTGCCGTCGGCGGCTGCCTTGCTCAGAAGGACCGCGACACCATCATCAAGAAGGCCCCATGGGTCGACGTGGTTTTCGGCACGCACAACATCGGCTCGCTGCCCACGCTGCTGGCCCGCTCGCGCCACAACCAGAAGGCGCAACTGGAGATCCTTGAATCCCTGGATGTCTTCCCCTCCACGTTGCCTACCCGACGCGAATCCGTGTACGCCGGCTGGGTCTCCATCTCCGTAGGGTGCAATAACACCTGCACCTTCTGCATCGTCCCTTCCCTGCGCGGCAAGGAGCGGGACCGTCGTCCGGGCGAGATCCTCGCCGAAATCCAGGCCCTGGTAGACGACGGTGCCATCGAAGTGACCCTGCTGGGCCAAAATGTGAACTCCTACGGCGTGGAATTCGGAGACCGCCTGGCCTTCGGCAAGCTGCTGCGCGCTTGCGGTGAAATCGAAGGACTGGAACGCGTGCGCTTCACCAGCCCGCACCCGGCGGCCTTCACCGATGACGTCATCGATGCCATGGCGGAAACACCTAACGTGATGCCGCAGCTGCACATGCCGCTGCAGTCCGGCTCGGACAAGGTGCTCAAGGACATGCGCCGCTCCTACCGGTCCAAGAAATTCCTCGGCATCCTGGACAAGGTCCGCGAACGCATCCCGCATGCGGCAATCACCACCGACATCATTGTCGGCTTCCCGGGTGAAACCGAAGAAGACTTCCAGGCCACCCTCGACGTGGTTGAAGCGTCGCGGTTCTCCTCGGCCTTCACCTTCCAGTACTCCAAGCGTCCGGGCACCCCGGCAGCCGACCTGGACGAGCAGCTTCCCAAGGCAGTGGTGCAGGAGCGCTATGAGCGCTTGACGGCGTTGCAGGACCGCATTTCCAAGGAGGAGAACGCGAAGCAGCTGGGCCGTACCGTGGAAGTCATGGCCACCGAACAGTCCGGACGCAAGGCCGAAGAGACCCACCGTCTCTCCGGACGCTCGCAGGACCAGCGCCTGGTGCACTTCTCGGTACCTGAAGGTGCCCAGGCCCCGCGCCCTGGCGACCTGGTAACCCTGCCGATCACCGAAGTGGCGGCATTCCACCTGATCTCGGATCCCACCGTGGACCAGTACTCCCTGCGCCGTTCTCGCGCCGGGGATGCGTGGGACCGGGCGCAGGCCGAAAGCTGCGGGGTTCCAGCACCGGCGGCCAACGGATCGAAAGGCCGCACGAGCTTGGGCATGCCGACGTTGAAAGTGCGCAGCTAGCCATATGGCCACTTCGAACCTGCCGGTGATTGCCATCGTCGGCCCCACAGGTACCGGCAAGTCGGACTTGGCCATCGCCGTGGCGCAGGAACTGGGCGGGGAAATCGTCAATTCCGATGCCCTGCAGTTCTACCGCGGCATGGACATCGGCACCGCGAAGCTGCCGGTGAATGAGCGTGGCGGCATCGAGCATCACCTGCTCGACACCATGGGCATCACCGAGGAAGCATCCGTTGCCGCCTTCCAAACCGAAGCCCGCGACCACTTCGCCCAAATCCGTGCCCGCGGCAAGGTTCCGGTGATGGTCGGGGGCTCAGGGTTGTACGTGCGGGCGGCCCTTGATGTGATCGATTTCCCGCCGACGGATCCAGAAGTCAGGAAACGGCTGGAGGCCGAGGTCGAGGCTCAAGGAGACGGACCGCTGCGCCGCCGGCTGGCCGAGGTTGACCCGGTATCTGCAGCACGCAATCTTGACTTGCGCCGCGCGATCCGCGCCCTTGAAGTACACGAGATTTCCGGTCGGGCCTTCAGCTCCTTCATGCCGCAACGCGAGTATGCCGCTCCGGCAATCCAGATCGGCTTGAACTACGACCGCCAGGCGTTGCATGAGGCCTTGGAAACCCGCGTGCACAAGATGGATTCCTTGGGATTTGCCGCGGAAGTCGAGGGACTGCTCGGCCAGGGATTGCGCGAAGGCAAGACCGCCTCGCGCGCCATCGGCTACCAGCAGTACATCGACTTCCTCGACGGGCAGATCACCCGGGACGAAGCCATTGACCAGACGGTCATTGCCACCCGCAAGTTCGCGCGACGCCAAATCACCTGGTTCAACGCAGATGAGCGGGTCAACTGGCTGAACCCGCTGGAACCTGGGCTGCTGGAAAAAACACTGCAGATCATCGGCTAGCCAACGTACGAACGAAAACTCTAGGAGCATTGATGTACCGCACCGAATTAGGTCAGCTGGCCGGACAACGTTTCGCCAAGGGCCATGCCACCGGCAACGACTTCGTGCTGATTGCCGACCCGGAAGCGCAGCTGGATCTCAACGCCGAACAGGTGGCCGCCCTGTGCCACCGCCGCTTCGGCGTTGGCGGCGACGGGCTGATCCGTGCCGTGCCCACCGCCAAGGTTCCCGGATACGAAGGGCAGTTCCTGGAGCATCCCAAGGCCTACTGGTTCATGGATTACCGGAACAACGATGGGTCCATCGCCGAGATGTGCGGCAACGGCGTACGCGCCTTCGCTCACTACCTGATTGCCGAGGGGCTCGTGAGCCTCCAGGTCGGGCAAAGTTTCCAGATCGGCAGCCGTGCCGGCGTCAAGGAAATTACCCGACTCGCTGATGGCTACGCGGTGAACCTCGGCCCCTGGGGATTGATCTTCGAGCAGGAAGCCGCCGAAAAATCGGTGGACTCCATGGTCAAGCCCAGAGGCTGGGAGCAGGCGCTGCCGGCCTTGAGCATCGCCATGGGCAACCCGCACACCGTAGTTGCCTTGCCAGACGTCCAGATGCTTGAAGAACTGGACCTGTTCCAAGCCCCAGAGGTATCTCCGGTCCCTGCCAACGGCACCAACGTGGAATTCGTGGTTCCTTCCGAGCCGCTGATCGAAGAGGACGGGGTTGCCCAGGTCCAGATGCGCGTCCATGAACGCGGGGTCGGCGAGACGCTCTCATGCGGTACCGGTGCGTGTGCGGCCGCGGCAGCCGTACGCTACTGGGCCCGCAGCACCGCGCTGATCAACCAGTGGGCTGTCAAGGTGCCCGGCGGTGTCGTCGGCGTTGAATTCCGTGGCAATGCAGAGGGCGGCGAAGATACGATCCTCAGCGGCCCGGCAGACCTGGTTGCCCGCGGGATCATCGGTTCGGAGTAGACCAGATCGGCTCCACGGCAAAAATCGCAGAATGGCTCGGCGAGCTATTCTGCGATTTTGCTTTTTGCAATCAGGCCGGACGCGCTACCTTCAGCACGCGGAAGGCCTTGGCGGTCGCTTCACGGGTGATCTTCCAATCCGAGGGAAGCTGCTCAATCAGCCACTTCTGCAGCGAATCGCTGCCCAGGTTCTTCTGCACCACCATCCATGCCTCGCCACCCGGGGCCAACCGCGGCAACCACAACATCAGCAGTTCATGCAGGGCATCCTTGCCGATGCGAATGGGCGGGTTCGACCAGATGGTGTCGAATTGCAGGCTCGGATCCACGGACTCAGGGGTGCCGACAACCACGTTGGACAAGCCGAGCGCCGCGGCATTCAAGCGGGCCAGGTCGATGGAACGCTCATTGACATCCACGCCGTAGACCTCGGATTGCGGGGACTGCTCGGCGGCGGCCAGGGTGATGGGCCCCCAGCCGCACCCGATATCCAGAATGCGTCCGCGAGGGGTTGGCACGTACTGCAGCAGCACCGCCGTTCCCTTGTCCAGACCGGCGGGGGAGAAGATTCCCGAGGCAGTCTGCACCTTGCGCAACGAGCCGTTGAGCTCGACTTCGATGGTGCGCCGTTCATCTGCCGAGGCCGGGCTGGCGGTGAAGTAGTGATCCGAGGTCATAGGCAAAGCTTATCGCCCGGTACGGATACCCCAAAGATCAACGTCGGCAACGTGAGCAAGGCGATATGGGCGTGAGCAGATATCACTGATAGAGTTTTCCCTATGACTTTCATTTTCGTCTAATACGTAGCCCTCTTGGTTACCCGCGGTTCCACAAGCTGGCCGCGCAGTTCCTGCGCGCCCACTTGCATGAATCAGCAGACGGCAAAGTCATTTCCCAATACCTGGCAGTTCTTCTTTCCAGAACCCCCGCACACGCCTTTGCTTACCGGTAACCATGCATTCACCTGTCTGCCCATAGACCTTTACTCCTTGCAAAGGACCACGAATGTTTGATGAACCAACCGAAACTGAACGCGCCACGTCGCAAAGTGGGGTCCACCCGCACTATTCTGGAAAGCGAAGTACTTCTAAGGAGACCATGACTAACTCCGAGTCACACGAGCACGATTCGGCATCGATGGATGATGCCCAGATCCAGGCCGCCATCGATCGAATTCTCGCAGCCGATGATGCGCAGAGCCCGCAGGTTCAGCACTTCGGCGAAGAAGAGAATTCCATTTTCGCTGGCCAGGCTACTGCACTGAACCGTTTTTCCTCAGGCCTCAGCAATTTCGACGGGGACCAGGAAGATCTGGAGGATCGCCGCGCGCTGCGTCGCGTCGCAGGCCTGTCCACGGAACTGGAAGACGTCACCGAGGTTGAATACCGCCAGCTGCGCCTGGAACGCGTCGTGCTGGCGGGCATCTGGAGCGATGGTACCGTCGCCGACGCCGAGAACTCCCTGCGCGAGCTCGCCGCCTTGGCGGAGACCGCAGGTTCCGAAGTCCTCGATGGCCTGGTGCAGCGCCGCAGCAAGCCGGACCCTTCGACCTTCCTCGGCTCGGGCAAGGCCGAAGAGCTGCGCGGAATCGTTGCGTCAACGGGTGCCGATACCGTGATTGTCGATGCAGAGCTGGCGCCATCGCAGCGCCGTGCCCTGGAAGATATCGTCAAGGTCAAGGTTATCGACCGCACCAGCCTGATCCTGGACATCTTTGCGCAGCATGCCCAATCGCGCGAGGGCAAGGCCCAGGTTGAACTGGCCCAGCTCGAATACCTGCTGCCGCGTCTTCGCGGCTGGGGCGAATCGATGTCCCGCCAGGCCGGTGGCCGCGTAGGTGCCGCCGGTGGCGGCATCGGCTCGCGTGGACCGGGTGAAACCAAGATCGAGATGGACCGCCGCCGCATTCGCGACCGCATGGCGAAGCTGCGCCGCGAGATCAAGGCCATGAAGCCTGCCCGCGAAGCCAAGCGTGCCAGCCGCAAGCGCAATGCGGTTCCAGCCGTGGCCATTGCCGGCTACACCAACGCCGGCAAGTCATCGCTGCTCAACCGCTTGACCAACGCCGGGGTGCTGGTGGAGAACGCGCTGTTCGCTACCCTGGATCCAACCGTCCGCCAGTCGGCGACCGAGGACGGGTTGACCTACACGCTGGCCGATACCGTCGGCTTCGTATCCAACCTCCCGACCCAGCTGGTGGAAGCCTTCCGATCCACGCTGGAGGAAATCGCCGATTCGGATCTCATCCTGCACGTCGTTGACGGGTCCCACCCTGATCCCGAAGGGCAGATCCAAGCCGTGCGCACCGTGCTCGGCGAAGTCGACGCGTTGAACATTCCAGAGATCATCGTGGTCAACAAGGCCGATGTGGCTGACCCGTTCGTTATCGAACGCATCCGCAACCGGGAATCCAACACCGTGGTCGTCTCCGCGCACACCGGTGAAGGCATCCAGGAGCTGCTCGAAAAGATCAGCTCATCGATTCCACGCCCCGGCATCCAGCTTGAGGTGCTCATTCCCTACAACCGCGGGGATTTGATCGCCAAGCTGCACCAGAGCGAATCAGAGATCTTGGAAAGCGAACACCTGGAGGAGGGCACCCGGATGATCGTCAAGGTGCGCGATTCCCTAGCTGCAGAGTTGGAGACCTTCAACCTTCATGGATAAGCAAGAGCAGGCCCTGGGGCTCCTGGAGGCCGCGGTCACTTCCATGGGCGGTGCCATGCGCACCGGCCAGCAGGAAATGGTCAAGCATGTGGTCAGTGCGCTGGAAGATGAAAAGCACTTGCTGGTGCAGGCAGGCACCGGCACCGGCAAGTCGATGGGCTACCTGATTCCGGCATTGGCCCACGCGCAGACCAGCGCCAAGCCGGTGATCGTCTCCACCGCGACCTTGGCGCTGCAATCGCAGATTGTCGGCCGTGACGTGCCGCGGTTGCTCGAATCGCTCAAGGGCAAGCTCTCGCGCCCGATGGATGTGGCCCTGCTCAAGGGACGCTCGAACTACCTGTGTCAGTACAAGCTCGGCGGCGGGTACCCGGATGACGAAGGCACGCTTTTCTCGATGGATGAGCCGGCAGCTCCTGCCGGCACCACCTATTCGCCGTTGGCCAGCGAGGTCATGAAGCTGCGCGAATGGGCTGAAGAGACCGAGACCGGTGACCGCGATGAGCTGGTGCCCGGGGTCAGCGACAAGGCGTGGAAGCAGGTCTCGGTTTCGGCCATGGAGTGCTTGGGGTCGCAGAAGTGCCCGATGGCGGATGAATGCTTCTCGGAGATGGCTCGCGCCCGTGCCGGGGAAGCGGACGTGGTCATTACAAACCACGCCCTGCTGGCGGTATCGGCCTTCGAGGGGCTTTCGGTCCTCCCGGACTTCGAAGTCGCGATCATCGATGAGGCCCACGAACTGCAGGACCGCGTGACCAGTTCGGTTTCCGGGGCGCTCTCCGCACGCATGGTGCTCACCGCGGCTGGCGGCGCCAAGCGCCATTGCGGAGTGAACGTGGACGAGATGGTCAAGGCGGCGAACCGCCTGGAAAAGTCGTTGACCGGCGTGCCCACGGGGCTGCTGGAACATGGCCTGCGCGAAGACATGGGCATCGCCCTGAACGACATCGTGGAACAGGCCCGGCTGGCGTTGGCGCTGTCCAAGCCCGAAGCCAATGCACCGGCTGACGGCGGGCGACAGACCGCCCGCTCCCAGCTGCAGTCGGTGATGGACGATGCGATTCGCATGCTCGAATCCGAAGAGCGCCGCGAGGTGCTGTACACCACCCGTCCGCGGGAGTTTGTCGAAGGCCGGGGATACGTCGAAGCTGACGAGACCCAGCCAGCCACGTTGAACGTTGCCCCGTTGTCCGTTGCCGGCAAGCTGCGCGAAGGGCTGTTCGATGGGCGCACGGTCGTCTTGACCAGCGCTACCTTGGCTATCGGTTCGCAGTTCGATTCGGTCGCAGGCTCGCTGGGCTTGATGGGCGCCGGGGCTCCGTCCTGGACTGGCGTGGACGTCGGCAGTCCCTTCGACTACCCGAAGCAGGGCATCCTGTACGTAGCCAAGCATCTGCCCAAGCCGGGCCGCCAACTGGCTGCGGAGACGCTGGATGAGATCGAGGATCTCATCAAGGCCTCCGGCGGCGGTGCACTGGCTCTGTTCACTTCGAAGCGCTCCGCCGAAGAAGCGGCAAGCATCTTGCGCGAACGCCTGGACGTGGACATCCTGTGCCAGGGCGAGGGCAGCATGAAGTCGCTGGTCGAGCAGTTCAGCAGCGAACGTGACACCTGCCTGTTCGGAACCATGACCCTGTGGCAGGGCGTTGACGTGCCAGGAGATTCCTGCCGACTGGTCATCATCGACAAGATCCCGTTCCCGCGCCCGGACGATCCGATCTCCAAAGCCCGTTCCGAAGACGTGGCCAAGCATGGCGGCAACGGCTTCATGCAGGTGGCCGCCACCCATGCGGCGATTCGCCTGGCCCAGGGCGCTGGACGCCTGATCCGTTCGGTCGGGGACAAGGGCGTGGTGGCGATCCTCGATTCGCGCATGGCCACTGCACGGTACGGCAGCTTCTTGAAAGCAACCCTGCCGCCGATGTGGCCGACTGTCGACAAGAAGGTCATTGCCGGTGTTCTCCAGCGTTTGAACCCGGACGGTAAATAGCCGAATCATGGAGCATGAACTTGAGCTGTCCTTGGACTGAGGGCAGCTCAAGTTCTTTATGCCCTATCTGCAGGATGCTCGGCGATGCACTAAGGTCTGTGACAAGAACTGATGCCGCGTGAATCGAAAGGCACCATGGAGTCCATGCAAGAATTGGCACACCAAGCCGCCATCGACACCCATCAGCGTTTCGGGCGTCGCCTCTTGCGGCTGCCCGGAACCTGGATTGGGCAAAGCTACAGCAGGGCGCACCGGTTGCGCGACGGAAGCATGCTCAGCGATCTCAATGGCTGCGCGCACCCGTTGTCGGAGTGGAACTATTGGTGGCAGGCGCATTATCTGGATGCCATCATTGATGACGGCCACTCCTATCTGGCCGCAGGCGACGCGGAATCGGCGCGTGCCGAGCTGGCCCGGGCCAATCATCTGTTGCGTGGCATTCGAATTCGCAACTTCGGGATGCTGCCCAACTACTTCTTCGACGATATGGCGTGGCTTGCCTTGGCTAGCGGCCGTCTGGCGCAGTTCACGCTGGCCGTGACGGGAGAAGGAAACCACGCTGCTCAGACTGCAATGCGGGTGCTGGGAGAACAGCTTCAAGCTGGCATGGACGAGGTGCTGGGCGGCGGCCTGTACTGGTCGAAAAAACGGGATTTCAAGAATACGCCGGCCAATGCGCCGGCGGCCCTGTTCTTCGGCCGAACCGGCCAGGAGGACACCGCACGGCAGGTCCTCCAATGGCTGGAGAAGAACCTGTTCAGCGCCGAGCGTGGGCTGTATCTGGACGGGCTGCGGTTGACCAGCCAGGGGCACACGATGGAGCCAGCGGTCTATACCTATAACCAGGGCACGGTGCTAGGCGCGTTGCTTGAGCTTGGCGAGCCGGCCGATCTGGCTCACGCCCAGGTGCTGATCGATGCGACCACGCACTCGCTGTCTTCCGCTGCCGGAGTACTCGCGTTCAACCGCGGGGGAGACGGGAATCTTTTTGCCGGAATCCTGTGCCGGTATCTGGCTCTCGCCGCGAAAGATCACCGCTTGGAAGCACCAAGCAGGGAGCAGGCCAAGGATCTGGTCAAGGCAACTGCAGGCCATCTGACCGACCAGGAACCACGCCGGCTCTCGGCGGCAGTCCAGCGCTGGATGATCTTCGCCGCGGCCGCCCAGATCGAGCTTGAGGCCGGCGACTAGCTGATTAAACGAAAATTGCGCTGGTGCCAAGCACCAGCGCAATATCCACACGAAATCTAGAGTGAGCGCATGACCGAGACGACCCGTCCCATGATCTTTGCTGCATCACCCAAAATCGGTTCGTAGCGCGAGTTCTGCGGAAGCAGCCAGGTATGCCCATCACGCTGCCGGAAGGTCTTGACGGTCGCTTCCTCGTCCAGCAGGGCTGCGACGATGTCGCCGTTGTCTGCCGTCTGCTGTCGGCGGACAACTACCCAGTCGCCGTCGCAAATCGCGGCGTCAACCATTGAATCGCCGGACACCTTGAGCATGAACAGTTCGCCGTGGCCCACGAGCTGACGAGGCAACGAGAAAACATCCTCGACGGACTGTTCTGCCAGGATCGGACCGCCAGCAGCAATACGGCCAACCAGCGGAACCATGGTGGTGTCAGCAGAAGTGCTCAGTTCAATGATCTTGGCGTCTTCGCTGGCAGCCGGCTCGACCGGCTCCGAGGCCTCGGCCTTTTCGGCATCGTCGGACAATTGCAGTGGCAGCAGGATTTCCATCGCGCGCGGACGGCGTGGGTCTCGACGGATATAGCCGAGCTTTTCCAACTGGCTCAACTGGTGGGTCACGCTCGACAGACTCTTGAGTCCGACAGCGTCGCCAATCTCACGCATCGATGGCGGATAACCGTTCTTGCCGATAGACCGCTGGATCGTCTCCAGGATCTTCTTTTGGCGAATCGTCAGCGAACGTGCATTCGATCGGGGAGTGCGTTGTGATGCTGACATGAGATTTTGCCTTCCCTAGCAATCATTCGAAAGTTTGCGTGTCCAAACTGTCGGAGCTAGATGGTGAGATGTTTTCATTGCTCGTCTACTTCGAAATCTTAGTAGATAAGCGAGCTTCTTTCAAAGATTTGTTCGAAAACTTCTGGACAAGTTCCGCGAACCTCTGTTAGAACAGATGTACGAGGTTCGAACAAGTTTTCGAATCCGTACTTTCGAATAAAAATTCGCATCACTTGAATTTCTTGAGGAGACAACGTCATGGCTACCGTCGCACTTGACTCAGATCAGACCCAAGCGCCGCTGAAAATCCGCATCAACCGCCGCGGTTGGGCTGTGCTGGTGGGGATGCCCGTTTTCGCACTCACGATCGCTGCTGCTTTCTTCTTCTCCATGTTCGCCTCTGACGCGCATGCCGCGGCAGAAGATCCTGCTGGGGTTGGAACCATCGATGTCACCGTGATCCCCGGGGATACGCTATGGAGTTTGGCTCGCGACTATGCCACCGGTTACGACGTGACGTCCGCAGTTGGCCACATCGCGGAGCTCAACGCCTTGGACGGCAGCGAAATCCAGGTTGGAGATACCTTGTCGATTCCGGTCCTTGCCGGTTAGCTTCCCCCGCTGGCTAGAGTTTGTTACCTGCAGCCGTAGCGGATTCACTGGCGGGCTCGCTGCGCACGTAGACTTGATGCGTGAATGACCGCAGTGAACTTTTGAGTCAGCTGCCCTTGCGTGAGAATCTCCGCGGGCTATCCCCTTATGGCGCACCGCAAATTGACGTGCCGATCCAGTTGAACGTCAACGAGAACACCCATCCGTTGCCACCGGTAGTCGTAGACGCCATTGCCCAGGAAGTGGCCAAGGCAGCGGCAACTCTGAATCGCTATCCCGACCGCGAGTTCACCGAGCTTCGTGAACTTCTTGCCGATTACCTCGGCCACTCGCTCACCAAGGAGAACATCTGGGCCGCGAACGGTTCGAATGAAATCCTGCAGCAGATCCTGCAAGCCTTCGGCGGTCCAGGCCGTACCGTGATGAGCTTCGGCCCCACCTACTCCATGTACCCGCTGTTGGCCAGTGGTACTGATACCACCTATATCGCCGGTGAACGCGCCGAGGATTTCACCCTGTCCGCCGAATCTGCAGCCGCGCAGGTCCGCGAGCACAAGCCGAATATCGTGTTCCTGTGCTCGCCGAACAACCCCACCGGCACCGCCCTTGGCCTTGATGTCATCACGGCCGTGTACGAAGCCATGAGCGAGCACAACGGCATGGTGATCGTTGACGAGGCGTACGCCGAATTCTCCTTGGCCAGCACCAAGTCCGCACTGAGTCTGCTTGAAGGCCGCCAGCGATTGATCGTCTCGCGCACCATGTCCAAGGCATTCGGCCTGGCCGGCGCACGCGTCGGCTACCTGGCCGCCGCGCCAGAGGTCACCGATGCCATCCGCTTGGTGCGGCTGCCGTACCACCTGTCGGCCGTGACCCAGGCAACGGCGATCGCCGCCTTGAAGAACATCGAGTTGCTGCTGGCGCAGGTCGAAGACATCAAGTCCCAGCGTGACCGCATCGTCGCGCGCTTGAAGGAACTGGGCCTGAAGCCATCGGTCTCCGACTCCAACTTCGTCTTCTTCGGTGGCGTCGAAGACCCCCACGCTATTTGGGAAGGCCTGTTGGAAGCCGGCATCATCATCCGCGACAATGGAATTCCGGGGACCTTGCGTGTTACGGCCGGAACCGAATCAGAAACCACAGCCTTCTTGGAACGACTTGCCGAACTGCTCGGCTCGCAGAAGTAATCAAAGACAAGCGAAGGAAGACATGTCTGCCGAATTGATTGGCGCACGTCGCGCCCGCATGGAACGCGTGACCAGCGAATCGTCCGTATTCGTTGAATTGGATCTCGATGGAACCGGAGTCTCGGAGATCAGCACCTCGGTGCCGTTCTATGACCACATGCTGACTGCGCTCTCCAAGCATTCGCTCATCGACCTCACCGTGCGTGCTACCGGCGATACCCACATCGATGTCCACCACACCGTTGAGGACACCGCGATCACCATCGGCGAAGTGCTGCGCGTGGCGCTGGGCAACAAGGCAGGCATCCGCCGCTTCGGCACCTCCTACGCTCCGCTGGACGAGGCGCTGTCCCGTTCAGTCGTCGATGTCTCGGGCCGGCCATACCTCGTGCACTCCGGCGAGCCTGCTGGCCAGGAATACCACTTGATCGGCGGACACTTCACCGGCTCGATGACCCGCCACGTCTTCGAAGCCATCACCTTCCACGCACAGATCTGCGCTCACATCGAGGTGCTCTCGGGCCGCGACCCGCACCACATTGTCGAAGCGCAATTCAAGTCCTTCGCCCGCGCCTTGCGCGAAGCCGTAGAGCGCGATGAGCGCATGGGCGACAAGATCCCATCCACGAAGGGTGCCCTGTAAGTGGAGAAGAAAACAGTAGTTGTCCTGGACTACGGTTCAGGCAACGTCCGTTCCGCCGTGCGCGCCTTGGAAGCCGCCGGCGCCGAGGTGGAACTGACCGCAGACCCGAAGAAGATCGTGGCTGCCGACGGACTGGTAGTCCCGGGAGTCGGCGCCTACGCCTCGGTCATGGAGCAGTTGACCGCAACCGGTTCCCTGCGCTGGATCGGCCGCCGCATCGCCGGTGGCCTGCCCGTCTTGGGGATCTGCGTGGGCCACCAGGTCTTCTTTGAAGAAGGCGTGGAGCACGGGGTGAAAACCGAAGGCATCGGCGAATGGCCGGGCAAGGTTGAACGCCTCCAGTCGGATGTCATTCCGCACATGGGCTGGAACACGGTGCGCCCGCCGGAAGGATCCAAGCTTTTCGCAGGCATCGAGGACGAGCGATTCTACTTCGTGCACTCCTACGCTGTGCAGAAGTGGGAATTCGACGTCACCCAGCCGGCGATGACCCCGCCGCAGGTGACCTGGTCGACGCACGGGACGCCATTCGTGGCCGCCGTCGAAAACGGCCCGCTCTCGGCAGTCCAGTTCCACCCGGAGAAGTCCGGCGACGCTGGCGCACAGCTGCTGCGCAACTGGTTGGGGACACTCTAGGCATGTGGAGCCTCATCTTGGGTGTTATCGGGGCCTTCCTGATCGGCGGGGCCATTTCGCTGAAGAACCAGAAGGCCCATATTTCATGGATCATCGCGCTCTGGGTGCTTGCAGGCATTAGCCTGATCGCAGCCTGGGCCCTGACCTACTAACCACTTTTTACTTCTTCACTAAGGACATCATGAGCGAGCAACCAATCCTCGAACTCCTGCCTGCGGTAGATATCGCCGGCGGCCAGGCAGTGCGCCTGGTCCAAGGCGAAGCCGGTTCCGAGACCGGATACGGCGACCCGCTGGAAGCTGCGCTTTCCTGGCAGAACGCCGGGGCCGAATGGCTGCACCTGGTCGACCTGGACGCAGCCTTCGACCGCGGAAGCAATGTCGAGATCGTCCAGCGCATTGCCAAGGAACTGAACATCAAGGTCGAGCTCTCCGGCGGCATCCGCGACGACGCCTCCCTGGAACGTGCACTGGAATTCGGCGCTACCCGCGTCAACCTCGGTACCGCCGCACTGGAAAACCCGGAATGGACGAAGCAGGCCATCGCCCGCCACGGTGACAAGATCGCCGTGGGCATGGACGTGCGCGGAACCACCTTGTCCGGCCACGGCTGGACCAAGGACGGCGGCGACCTGTGGGACGTCCTAGCTCGCTTGGAAGACGCCGGATGCGCCCGCTATGTTGTCACCGACGTGACCAAGGACGGCACGCTGCGCGGTCCAAACGTTGAACTGCTGCGCGAAATCGCTGCCAAGACCAGCAAGCCGATTGTCGCCTCGGGCGGCATCTCCTCGCTTGAAGACCTCCGCGTCTTGCGTGAGCAGGTTCCTGAAGGCATCGAAGGCGCCATCATGGGCAAGGCGCTGTACTCAGGCCAGTTCACCTTGCAGGAAGCCCTCGATGTGGCAGGCCGCCGCTAGGCACCAAGCCCCATCCGCGAAAGGCGATTCAGAAGCTTCCTGCTTCTGAATCGCCTTTCCATTTGTGAAGCCGGATTTCTGCAATACCTCCCCCTGGCAGCGATTGCGCACAGACGGCAGGGAGTGAAATCTGAAATGCCACCGTTCGGGGTGGCCAAGCTCATGAATGCAGTTTTGGAACTTCCTGCCAACAACCTCGAAACCACCGATAGCATGGAGCTATGAGCACCGAGCAACCTGAATCCGCACCCAAACGCCATCTGCCGGGACATATTGTCGCTGCGCTGGCGCAGGCAGGCTCAAAAACCGACTCTGCCGGCCAGGATTGGGAAGGCCGCGACCTGAGCGGCGAAGGCAACCCCCTGCATAACTTCGACAAGGACGACGGCAAGGCCGACGCCAATGTCGTTGCCGCTTTGGCAGCCTTGCGAGCCGGCACCGCGGGGGAGGGCGAAGTGCATCAATCCTTGTCACAGGCGCGCGTTTTCGTTGCGGTGGTCGCCCAGCTCGGTGAAGAAGCGATGACTGAACACGGCTTCGCCTCCGATAAGGAAGCCGATATGGCGCTGGTGAAGATCAAGGCCCCGGATGGCCGCATGGCTCTGCCGATCTTCACCACAGTTGAACGGCTTCAGACGTGGCACAAGGAAGCTCGGCCGGTGGCGGTCTACGCCCCGCGGGCGGCCCTCTCGGCAGTCAGCGAGGAATGCCAGCTGCTGGTCCTCGATCCCGGAAGCGATTTCACCTTCGTGCTTCGACGACCCGGGGTCTGGAACCTGGCTAAGCAGATCGAGTGGATTCCGAGTTATCAGAATCAGCAGATCGCCAACCTGGTGCAGGATGCAACCGAAGGCTTCAGCCAGTTGCAGACCGTCAAGGTTGCCCCGGGCAGGGGAGTCGGCTCCCGCAGCAAGGACGGGCAAGTTGTCCTTGGCGGAGGTTCCGGACCGGAACTGAACCTGCAGTTCGTCTTTGCTCCTGGAACGAGCGAAAACGATGCACGCGAGGCAACTCGCGCAATCCACGGGCGTTTGTCCCAGAACACCGAATTCGCTGAAGCAGTGGATTCCCTCGAACTCAGTTTGCACAGCGCGCCGAGCTAGACCGGCGGGCTCCTTTTGACCAGATAAGGAACTTTCCGGGCATGAAAAGCTATTGGCAGATCCTGCGCCAGCCGCAGATCTCACTGTTGTTGCTGATTGGCATGATTGCCCGCCTGCCACACTCTGCCTTGAGCATGCTGCTGCTGCTGCATCTGGTGAACAACCTCGACCAATCCTGGGTTTCAGCGGGCCTGGTCACGGCAGTCATGACCCTGGGCATCGCCATGGGCGCCCCCTGGCGCGGAGCCCGCGTGGATGTCTGGGGACTGCGCCGCGCGATGATCCCCTCGGTGATCGTCGAAACCCTCGTCTGGTGCACGGTGCCCCATGTTCCGCTGGTTTGGGTCTACCCCTTGGCCTTCATCGGCGGGCTCTTCGCACTGCCGGTCTTCTCCGTGGTGCGTACCGCACTGGGCATCATGACCACCGGTGAGCAGCGCCGTACCGCCTTCGCCCTGGACGCAACCGCCACCGAACTGGTGTTCATCGTCGGCCCGGCCAGTGCCGGCATTGTCGCCACCCAGGTCAGCAGCGTCATCGGCTTGAGCGTAATTGGCGTAACCTCGACGGTGGCCGGTTTGGCGCTGATGATCCTGAATCCGCCAACACGCAGCGACGACCCCAAGGCGATTGCTTCACGGGCCAACGTGCACGAAGAACGCCTGGGCGCGGAAGCCAGCTTCATTGCCGCCGCACCGATGGGCGTGCCCGAAGTCGAAGGCGAGCTGATTGCCGCCGGCATGAAATCCGCCCGTGCCCGGATCAAGCAGCGCGGACGCAACTTCAAGAACCGTTTCAACTGGGTCAGCGCTTCGGTCCTGGCGGTCTTCATCGCCTCGGCCGGAGCGGGCATGCTGCTCACCGGCACCGAGGTGGCCATCGTGGCCGAACTGGATGCGTCGGCGCAAAGCCACCAGCTTGGGCTGGTGTTCTTCTTCTGGTGCGGCGCCTCGCTGATCGGCGGCCTGATCTACGGGTCGATGACCCGGGTCATCTCTCCGCTGGTGCTGCTGCTGACCATGGCAGTGCTGACCATACCGATGTATTTTGCGTGGGATACCTGGTCGTTGGCGCTGTTCTCCGCCTTGCCCGGCTTCCTCTGCGCGCCAACGCTGTCGGCGGCCTCCGAATGGCTTACCGACCTGGTGGCTGAAAAGCGCCGCGGCGAAGCCATGGGCTGGTACGGATCGGCGATGACCGCTGGCACCGCGCTGGGCTCTCCAATCACCGGCATCTTCGTCGACAACTTCGGTCCGGCTCCTGCCTTTATCGGCATCAGCACGATGGCCGCGCTGGTTGTAGTGATCGCGCTGATCGCCCAGCAGATCCGCCGTCGCGTGCGCCGTGTCCGCCGCCGTCGCCTGGAAACGATCGCCTAGGCGCGAGGCGCTGGCCTGAGCCGCGAGTACATGTACATGTCCTTGCGGTCGGAGCCCACCCGTTCCCAGCTGCGCAGCAACCCTTCGCGCTGGAAGCCGCAGGCTTCGGCGGTCCGCCACGACCCCTCGTTCCAGGGCTCCACGTAGAGCTCCACCCGTTCGATGCCCGGATGCTCCAAGCCCCAGGCCGCCAGCGCGGTCAATGACTGCTTGGCAATGCCACGCCTGCGCCACCCAGGGGCGATCCAGTATCCGATGCTGGCCCGGCCCTGGTGGGCGTCGCGCAGCCAGAGGCCGATCTGCCCGGCAGCGGCATTTGTCGACGAGTCGGCGATGGCAAATGAGTACCCGCTGCCCTCGGCGACCCGGCGGTGCTGGCGTTCAATGAATGCCGCGTAGTCCGCTTCGGTCCCTTGCGCCGGGACAGTGGTGATCCGAGGAATGTACGGGTCAGCGGACGCCTGCCGCACGGCAGGGATGTCGCTGGGCTGGAAGGGGCGCAGGCGGTAGGCCCCGGCGTCCAGCACTGGCTGTTCGAGCATCTGCATGCTTCCAATCTAGCCGGTGATCCGAACAACAATGGACCCGTTTCCCGAAGGAAACGAGTCCATGATGTTAATCTCTTAAAATTCGGCCAATATTACCTAGTTGACCGGTCCGGTGAACTTCTCGCCCGGGCCCTTGCCTGGTGCATCGGGGATGATCGAAGCTTCGCGGAAGGCCAGCTGGAGGCTGCGCAGTCCGTCGCGCAAAGGCGCCGCGTGTTGGGAGCCGATCTCCGGCGCACCGGCGGTGACTAGGCCTGCCAGTGCGGTGATCAGCTTGCGGGCCTCGTCGAGATCCTTCAGCTCATTGGCATCTTCGCCCTCTGCAAGGCCGCACTTGACTGCTGCTGCACTCATCAGGTGGACAGCAGCGGTGGTGATGATTTCAACTGCTGCAACTTCAGCGATATCGCGCACCTGCTGGTCCACAGTGTGCTGGTGCGAGTTGGTGTCTTCGTTAGTCATACTGCTAAGCTTGTCACAGACCGACTCGATGCCGGTACTTCTCGCAGTTCTCCAGTTAGCCCTGGACGAGGGATTCGTACTAGTATTGAGCCATGCAAGTGGAGGCCAACTCCCACCCGCTGTCGCCGTTTCAGGCTTCCGGGTAATTCGGCAGGATCACAGCAATGCGATCCCCAAGCGCTTACGCGGGAACTTCCCGTGTTCGGCTGTGTCGTTCTTTCTGGCCTTCGCCTGCAATCGCAGACGGAGGCCTTCTTTGTTTGCGGTCATGGATTACGAATTTCAGGAGTGACACATCAGCGATCCACGCATTAACGAGCGCATTCGCGTGCCAGAGGTACGTCTCGTCGGCCCTAATGGTGAGCAGGTAGGCATCGTCCGCATTGAGGACGCGCTTCGTCTTGCTCTCGAGTCCGATCTGGACTTGGTCGAGGTGGCACCCAGCGCCAAGCCTCCAGTGTGCAAATTGATGGATTTCGGCAAGTACAAGTACGAAGCCGCCGTCAAGGCTCGCGAAGCTCGTAAGAACCAGACCAACACGGTCTTGAAGGAAGTCCGCTTCCGCCTGAAGATCGACACCCACGACTACGAGACCAAGGTCGGCCACGCAGTGCGCTTCCTGGGCGCAGGCGACAAGGTCAAGGCCATGATCCAGTTCCGTGGTCGTGAGCAGCAACGTCCAGAGATGGGCATCCGCTTGCTTGAAAAGTTTGCAGCAGACGTCGCCGAAGTTGGAGTCATTGAGTCCAGCCCGCGCATCGATGGCCGAAACATGGTCATGGTTGTTGGTCCGCTGAAGAACAAGGCAGAGGCTCGCCGCGAGCAGCAGCAGAAGTCGGGTGGCCGCAATTCGGCCAAGCGCAAGATCCGCACCGACGCTCCGGTCGAGACCGAGGGCCAGAATGTCGCAGCTTCCATGGATGATGACGCCCGCGCCAAGCTGGAGCAGGCACGTCAGGCAGCTGAAGGCGACGCCTAGCCAAGCCTGTTGGGCTTTCGGGCCCGTCACCGTTCACGGTGAAGGATTTTCCTCCGGGAAGATCCAACTACAAAAGAACAACAGCGGTCACCTTTATCGGGGCCCGCTTCGGATGATCCCCACCCGGTGCCTTACCGGGTGGAGCACGTAAGGAGAACGGCAGCTATGCCGAAGTTCAAGACTCACAGTGGCGCCAAGAAGCGCTTCAAGCTCACCGGCAGCGGTAAGCTCGCTCGCCAGCAGGCCAACCGCCGCCACTACCTGGAGCACAAGTCCTCGCGCGTTACCCGTCGCCTGGCTTCTGACCAGATCGTCGCCAAGGCCGATGTGAAGACCATCAAGCGGATGCTGGGCCTCTAAGCTCTCCCTTTCGCACTACGGGGAAGCAATACCCCACCACCCATAGATTTCACCCATCCCGCGGCATTGCGGGCACTGGGGAACTGACTTGAAGGAGTACACACGTGGCACGTGTGAAGCGGGCAGTAAACGCCCACAAGAAGCGTCGCGTCGTTCTGGAACGCGCAAAGGGTTACCGCGGTCAGCGTTCGCGCCTGTACCGTAAGGCCAAGGAGCAGCTGCTCCACTCGTTCGTTTACAGCTTCAACGACCGCCGTAAGCGTAAGGGTGACTTCCGCCGCCTGTGGATCCAGCGCATCAACGCTGCATCCCGCGCCAACGGCATGACCTACAACCGCCTGATCCAGGGCCTGAAGGCTGCTCAGATCGAGGTTGACCGCCGCATGCTCGCAGAGCTGGCTGTTTCGGACTCGAACGCTTTCGCCACCCTGGTCAAGGTTGCAAAGGACGCTCTTCCAGCTGACGTCAACGCACCAAAGGCTGCTGCTGAGGTTGCTGCCCCTAAGGCTGAGAAGGCTCCAAAGGCTGCTGCCAAGGCTGTCGAGGGCGAAGGCGTAATCAAGGCTGTTGAAGGCGAAGACGCTCCTGAGGGCTTCGTCATCAAGGGCAACGCCGGCTCGAACAAGTACCACGTTCCAGGTTCGACCTGGTACGAGCAGACTGAAGCAGAGTACTGGTTCAACTCCATCGAAGCTGCCAAGGCTGCAGGCTTCGAACCAGCTGGCGGCGAATCCCGTCAGCAGATGAAGTAATTCTCTTCTCCCTTTGAGCTGAAGCTCAGGTAGGACAGATCACAACGAAGGGCGGGTCCCGCGCATAGCGCGGACCCGTCCTTTGCGTGTATCTACCGGTATTCTCGAGTCATGAGCAGTTTTCCTCCAGAAGTGATGTCCAATCCACGCGCTGAACGGGTCAAGGCCATCGCGCGGCTGGCCAAGAGCAAGGGCCGCGAAGCCACAGGCGAATACCTCGCCGAAGGCCCGCAGGCTGTTCGCGAAGCGCTCAAGGCCCATCTGGAGGACGACAACCTGGTCCAAGGCGTCTACGCCGTCGGCGGGTTCCTGGAAAGCCACGAGGAATTCGCGCAGCTGCTCGACGAGGCGAAGGTGCCAACCCGCATCGTCACTGGCGAGGTGCTGCACGCCATGGCCGACACCCAGACCCCGCAGGGCATCCTCGCGGTCGTCGCCATGTCCCAGCCGCAGCTGAGCGAGGTGCTGGACACCAAGCCGAAGCTGATCGCCGTGCTCTGCCGCGTGCAGGATCCGGGCAACGCCGGCACCATCCTGCGCGCCGCCGATGCCGCCGGAGCCGATGCGGTGATCCTGACCAAGGGCAGCGTAGACATCTACAACCCGAAGGCCGTGCGCTCCACCGCCGGCTCGCTGTTCCACCTGCCGGTGCTGAGCAACATCGAATTCGACCACCTGGTCGCCGCCGCGAAGAGGACCGGAAGCCAGGTCCTGGCAGCCGACGGCTATGCCGCCCACAACCTCGATACCCTGCAGGATGCCGCCGCGCTGCGCGCACACCAGCCAGGCACCGCCACACCCGAAGGCCAGCCGGTGCTCGAAGCGCCCACCCTGTGGCTGTTCGGCAACGAAGGCCAAGGCCTGGACGAGCACGAGAAGGACGCCGCCGACTACCGCGTGGCAGTGCCACTCTACGGTGTCGCCGAATCCCTGAACGTGGGTACCGCATCCACCGTCTGCCTGTACGCCTCCGCCCGGGCCCAGCGCTAAGCGCAGAAGACCATCCTGAATACCCATGAGCACTGAACTCAAGCAAATTGTCGCCGTGGCCATTGTCGATGACCTGGCCCAGCCCACCAAGCTATTGGCCGCGCGCCGCAACCGCCCAGCAGCCCTCGCCGGACTCTGGGAATTTCCCGGCGGAAAGGTCGAACCGGGGGAGAGCGAAATCGAGGCCGTGCACCGCGAGCTGCGCGAAGAACTCGGGGTGCAGCTGCGTCTTGGCGCCCCGATCCCGGGCCCGCATCCGCAAGGCTGGCAGCTGAACGAGAAGGCCGCCATGCGCATGTGGTTCGCCCAGATCGCCGAGGGCGAACCAGCACCCCTGGACGGGCATGACCAGCTGGCCTGGCTCCAGCTCGATGATTCGCTGGGCGCTATCGTCCCATGGATTCCAGCCGATGCGCCGATCGTTGCGGCATGCCTGGCCCTGGCACGTGCAGGGGCGCAGGGCTAAACACCCGTAAGCTTGATACCACGCCAACATCTGGCATATTGCCTATCGCCGATATTTTTTGAGGAGCACACTTCGTGAAGCGAATTATGAGCGTTATCGCTCTGGCCTTCGCCGCCGTCCTAGCACTTTCCGGCTGCGTCAACATGAACGCAGAAGTCGACATCTTGGGCAAGGACAAGGTCGCCGGGGCCATGCAGCTGACCCTGCACAAGTCGACGCTCAACGGCGTCAGCTTCGAGGAAGTGCTCAACAGCCAGATCGACATCGAAGCGATGGAACAGCAGCTGGGGGACCAGTGGAGCTACAGCAAGGTTGATGATGGCGAGAACGTGGGCCTGCGCTTCGAGACCACCAGCCCGATGACCTACGTCCAGCTGGCCGACGCATTCAGCCTCTTCGGCTTCGAGATCAACCTGAGCGACGACGGGCAGGAATACACCTTCTCGATGCCGGGCGACAAGGCAGCCGTGGATTCCTCCTTCACCGAAGCTAACCTGCACGTCACCTTCCCGGGGGCTGTCACCTCGCACACCCCGGGTACCGTTGAGCACAATACCGTCACCTTTGACATGATCCAGGGAGCCACCGCCTACGAGGCCACCGGCAAGGTCAACCACGCCATGTTCTACTCCGCAGTGTTCGGCGGGGCGCTGCTGGTCTTGAGCCTGGTCTTCGTGGCTGCATTCGCACCCAAGGCCGCGAAGGAAGCGCACTAGAAAGCGGGAACCCCGCTTCAAGGTAAGAAGCTTCACGCCAAGGGCCCGTCATCGGTGAAACGATCACGGGCCCTTAGCCATAGAATGGAAGCAGAGAATTCTACGCGTAAGTACAAGATAAGAGTAAGGATCGATCGATCCCATGTCTGATCAGACAACTGAACAAGCTCCTGTCGGGGAGTCAAATGTTCCGCACCCAACCGATGAAGCAGGCATCCAGCATGCTGTCGACGCCGCCCTGGCAGCCATCGAGGCATCCGGCGACCTGAACGAGCTGAAGGAAGCCCGCTTGGCCCATACCGGCGAAAAGTCGGCGCTGTCGCTGGCCAACCGGCAGATCGGTAAGCTGGACAAGTCCGAAAAGGCCGTGGCCGGCAAGCTCGTGGGCGGTGCCCGCGGACGCGTCAACAAGGCGCTGGCCGCCCGCACCGTGGTGCTGGAGGAAGCCGAAGCCGCCCGCATCCTCATCGAGGAAACCGTGGACGTCACCGCGGCAGCCCGCCGCCGCCGCGTCGGCGCCCGCCACCCGCTCTCGGTGCTGCAGGACCGTGTCGCTGACATCTTCGTCGGGATGGGCTGGGAAATCGCCGAGGGCACGGAAGTCGAATCCGAATGGTTCAACTTCGATGCGCTGAACTTCAAGCCGGATCACCCGGCCCGCGAAATGCAGGACACCTTCTTCGTGGAGCCTGCCGACGCGCACCTGGTGCTGCGTACCCATACCTCCCCGGTGCAGGTCCGCTCGATGCTCGAGCGTGATGTGCCGGTCTACGTGCTGTGCCCTGGACGCACCTTCCGCACCGATGAGCTGGACGCCACCCACACCCCGGTCTTCCACCAGTTCGAGGGCCTTGCCGTGGACAAGGGCCTGACCATGGCCGACCTGCGCGGCACCCTGGAGCACTTCGCGCGGCAGATGTTCGGCGCCGAAGCGCAGATCCGTCTGCGCCCTGCCTACTTCCCGTTCACCGAGCCATCGGCCGAGCTGGACATCTGGCACCCGGGTGCCAAGGGCGGTCCGCGCTGGATCGAGTGGGGCGGCTGCGGCATGATCAACCCGAACGTGCTGCGCGCCGCAGGCATTGATCCGGAAGAGTACTCCGGCTTCGCCTTCGGCATGGGCATCGAGCGCACGCTCATGTTCCGCAACGATGTCCCCGACATGCACGACATGATCGAGGGCGACATCCGTTTCAGCCAGCACTTCGGGATGGAGATCTAAGCAATGCGTATTCCACTATCTTGGCTGCGCGAGTACGCGCAGGTACCAGCCGACGCCTCGGCTGAAGACGTCATGGCAGACCTGGTCAAGGTCGGCCTGGAGGAAGAAGACGTCCACCGCCCATCGGATGAGCTCTCGGGCCCCATCGTGGTCGGCCAGGTCCTGTCCCTGGAAAAGGAAGTCGCGTCCAACGGCAAGACCATCAACTGGTGCCAGGTCCGCGTGGTTCCCGAAGGCGCCGAGCAAACCCTGGCCGGCAAGGGCATCGACCCGTCCGGCGTGCAGGGCATCGTGTGCGGAGCGCACAACTTCGTGGAGGGCGACAAGGTCGTTGTCACCCTGCCCGGCGCCGTGCTGCCCGGGGACTTCAAGATCTCCCCGCGCAAGACCTACGGGCACACCTCGGCCGGCATGATCGCCTCCAGCCGCGAGCTGGGCATCGGCGAGGACCACGACGGCATCATCGTGCTCTCCCGCCTGGGCCTGGACCCCGAGCTGGGCACCGATGTACTGGAGCTGTTCGGGTTGCGCGATCAGGCGGCGGAAATCAACGTCACCCCGGATCGCGGCTACTGCTTCTCGATCCGCGGCGTAGCCCGCGAGTACGCGCTGGCCACCGGCACCTCTTTCACCGATCCGGCATCGAAGGTTGTAGTCACCGACGCGGCAGAAGCCGGCCATGAGGTCGTGCTGGCAGATGAGGCGCCGATCTACGGCGTGCCTGGCTGCACCCGCTTCGTGACCCGCGAAGTCACCGGCATCGACCCGAGCCGTCCGACCCCGCGCTGGATGGCATCGCGCCTGCAGCTGGCCGGCATGCGCTCGATCTCGCTGGTTGTCGACATTTCCAACTACGTGATGCTTGAACTCGGCGCGCCGCTGCACTTCTACGATGCTGACAAGCTGGCCGGTGCCATCACCGTGCGCCGTGCCGCCGCCGGGGAGAAGCTCACCACCCTGGACGACAAGGAACGCGAGCTGTCCGTCGAGGATTTGCTGATCACCGATGAATCCGGCGCCATTGGCATTGCCGGCGTCATGGGCGGCGCGGCCACCGAGGTCTCGGATTCGACCACCCGCGTGCTGATCGAGTCCGCGCACTTCGATGCCGTGTCCATCGGCCGTTCGCGCCGCCGCCACAAGCTGCCGTCCGAAGCCTCCAAGCGCTTCGAGCGCGGCGTGGACCCACGCGTCATGCAGATCGCCGCGCAGCGCGCAATGGACCTGCTGGTGGAGCTGGCCGGTGGCACCGAGACCGCCAAGGTCACCGATGCGGGCCAGATTCCTGCCGACACCACGATCCAGCTGCCGGCCGGTTTCGCCGGCGCACTGGTCGGCGTGGACTACACCGACGAGCAGATCATCACCGCGCTGGAAGGCATCGGCGCGAGCGTCGAGCAGAACGCCGAGGGCTTCGCCGTCACCGCGCCAAGCTGGCGCCCGGATCTGGCCATCAAGGAAGACCTGGTCGAGGAAGTTGCCCGCGTCGTCGGCTACGACAAGATCCCGGCAACCCTGCCGGTGGCCCCTCCGGGCCGCGGACTGACCCGCACCCAGTCCCAGCGTCGCCGCCTGCTGCAGGGATTGGCGGATGCAGGGCTGACCGAGGTCTTGAACTACCCGTTCGTCTCCGAAGCGCAGAACAGCACCTTCGGTGCTGCGCAGGCGGGGACCGAGGTGAAGTCCATTGCGCTGGCCAACCCGATTTCCAAGGAATTCCGCTTCCTGCGCACCTCGCTGCTGCCAGGCCTGCTGGAAACCGCACGCCGCAACATTGGCCGCGGCTTCCGCGATCTGGCGTTGTACGAAGGCGGACTCGTCTTCCTGCCAGGTGAGCAGCTGGGCTCCTCGGTGCTGCCTCCGCTGGGCGCCAAGCCAAGCGATGAGGTCCTGGCCGAGCTGTTCAATGGCGTCCCGAACCAGCCATGGCACCTGGCCGCAGTGCTCACCGGCCGCGAGGCAACGCCTGCCGCCGGCTTCGCCCCGCGTGCTTGGGACTGGGCCGACGCACTGGATGCCGCCTATTGCGCGGCGGATATCCTTGGCGTTGAGCTGGAAGTTGCCCAGGGCAGCCACCAGGCCTTCCATCCGGGCCGCGTCGCGGCGCTGAAGGTTGCCGGTGAGGTCGTTGGCTACGCCGGGGAACTGCACCCGGCGCTGCTGAAGGATGCGGACCTGCCAGCGCGAACCGTCGCCATGGAACTGGACGCCGCTGCCATGATGGCCGCTGCACCTGCAGTGGTTGCCGCCCAGCAGCATCTGTCCACACAGCCGCTGGCTACCCAGGACGTGGCACTGGTTGTCGACCAGGACGTCGTGGCCGGCGATGTGCGCGACGCGCTGCGTGAAGGTGCCGGTGAACTGCTCGAAGACATCGCGCTGTTCGACGTGTACCAGGGCCAGGGCATCGAAGACGGCAAGAAGTCTCTGGCCTTCGGCCTGCGTTTCCGTGCCGCCGACCGCACCTTGACCGCCGATGAGGCGTCCGAGGCCCGCGCCGCCGCGGTGGCCGTGGCTACTGAGAAGTTCGGTGCCACCCAGCGCTAGGCCCTGAATGTGACGTATGCCCTGCTGCTTTTCCGGGATTCGGGATAAGCAGCAGGGCATTTCGCATTGTGGCCGTGCACAGGGACTGCATGTTTGAGGCCTACACTTGGTCTGGGATGAACCGATACGGCGACGAGATGCAGCAGGAGGCTGGAAGTGAAGGGATTGCGTTCTTGCGGTGCTGTGCTGCTGGTGTTCTTCCTCGGCATCTTGGCCGTTGCAGTGCTCATCGCGGCCGGATGGGCGGCGGTGCTGTTCATCCAGCGCGGCGCAGGAACCCACCTCGATGAGCCGCCCACCCCGAGCGTTTCGGTGGAGGAAGAAGCACCCGATCCGCTTCGCCCCTCGGAAACGTTCACGCCCTAGCTGGCTGGCGGCATCGGAACGGTGGGCATAGCCCGTGTCAGCGTAATGAGCCCGGGTCCTTCCTTCGCCTGGGCGATGAATCCGTAGCGGGCAAGCACTTTCAGCGACGCGATATTCGAGTCGTCCACCCGTGCGATGAAAGCGCTGCGGCCGGATTCCTGCAATAGTGCGAGCCCTTCGCCGACGACTGCCTTCGCCAGGCCCTGGCCCCAGTACTCCGGGTCGATCCAATAGCCGATTTCCGTGGCCTGCCCGCGTTCGGTAGCGGTGAAGAGGCCAACCGGTGACTTCTGGCGGCGGGCGATGAACCAGGAGATCGCCGGATCGCTCAGGGCGTGCTCCACGCGTTGCACGGTGTATTCACGGCTCCAGGAGCTGCCGTCTCCGATGAAACCTGTGACGCGCTCATCTGCCGCGAGGCGTGCAACGAAATCCGTATCTGTCGTGGCCATCGGCGTAAGCACCAGTGAAGGACCCATGGCTTCAGCCTATGCCGGTTCGGCAGGAGGGCAAGCTTCGTTTCACGAGCCAAGCGGTTTCATGGCAAGAACCGTCAGTTCCCAGTAAAGACGGCCATGGCTTGGACTGGAGACCGAAATTTGGACTTGATCTGATTGAGTCGCACCGAGTTTGCGGGCATTGCTTGGAACACAGGCCTCTTCCATTCCCGTGGCAGGCACGGCAAAACAAAAGCAGGGAACGACGAATTTTCGTCGTTCCCTGCTGAAGTTGAAGAACTTTACTTGGCTCCGCCAGCTGTAACCGGTGGCAGGTCCGACCATGGGAAGGTAATCCACTTGTCGGTGCGGCGCCATTCGTAGTCCGGGACCATGATGGTGCGTGGCTTGGTGTACAGGCATACGGTCTTGACATCGGCGCCCCAAGCGGACACCAGATCGACGACCTTTTCAAGGGTCCGGCCGGAGTCGGAGACGTCGTCAACGATCAGGATCTTCTTGTCGCGCAGGTGGCCGTCATCAAGCATTGGGGGAAGAACCACTGGTTCAGGCAGAACGGTGCCGATGCCGGTGTAGAACTCCACGTTCAGCGCACCGCAAGCCTTGACACCCAGGGCGTAGGAAATGGAGCCGGCGAGCAGCAGGCCGCCTCGGGCAACTGCCAGGACGATGTCTGGCTCGAAGCCATCGTCGACAATGGTCTGTGCCAGCTCGCGGGAAGCCGCACCGAAGGTGTCCCAGGTGAGGATTTCGCGCTCTGGTTCTGAAAGGACGGATGCCCCTGAATCGTCAATGCTAGTCATTCTGCAATTTTATCCCCGAGTTCGTGGCAGCGATGCACAGTTGAAACCGACGGTTCACTTTTTCCTGCTGAGCCCGGAGGATTCCCATCCGCTGATTAGGCATGAATAGGCAGGCAATGGACCGGCTTGAGGAATCCATCACTTTTGGCGAAATCAGGCCTGGCGCCAGCGCATGGCGGGCTCGATGTGCCAAAAGCCGTCTTAATGATGACCCGTGCCGCATCCATGATCGCTAGTATGGGGAGAAAGGCCATCAGCCGGAGATAATCCGGAATCCCCATGAAGGAGACGCAACGTGAGCCCACGAACCTGGAGCATCCGGATAGCCGGTGCCGCAGCCATTCTCTCCTTGGGACTGGGAGGGGCGTTGCCTGCTGCGCATGCGGCCACCGGAGTACAGGTCGCTGCGGGGCAGAACCTGGAATCTGTCACCATCGATGACTACACGGGCAAGCTCAATGAGCAGAGGCTGCGTGATGCATTGGACGAACTCGATTTCAATGAGCCGACCGATGTGGCGATCTACGCCCGTAACGGGGAATACTCCGACGACATCAATACCGAAACTCTTGACTACGCCAAGTCGACGCATCCCGAATGGATTTCCGGCAAGCCCGAAGACTACGGCGACTACTGGGCCGATGGCCTGTTCATCATCACCTTGTCCATCGAAGGAGAGGGAGATGGACAGATCGGCACTTACTTTGGCGAAGACCGCAAAGTTTCCGAGAGCTCCATGGAGAGCATCCACGAGGCCGGCTACGACGATTTTAACCTGTCCCGCTGGACCGACGGCGTCATCGCCGTAGCCGACAAGGCATCCGCGATCATGAATCGTCCCTGGTACCAGCACCCTGCCTTGTGGATTACCACCGGCATCGGTGGACTTGTTGCCGCCAGCGTCGGCGGAGCCGTGCTGCATACCCGGTCGACACGGCGGAAAACTTTCGCCGAAGAATTGCAGCAGGGAACCGTGCACCTGACCAACGTCACGATGGATCTGGAAGAAACCGAACTGGCGGCCCGTACATTGCCGACCGCTTCAGGGCATGCAGCCGAGCTGGAACAGCGCTTCAGCAAGTTCATGGCCAAATACCGTGATTGCTTCGAAGCGCAGCAGTCGCTGGAGCAACAGAGCAAGAAAGAGCGTTCGGGCACCAACGGCGTGCGCCAGGCCAAGGAATTCCGAGAGTCAACCCAGTCCTTGGACCTGACGGATGACGCCATCATTGCCGCGGCCGCGCTCTATACCCGTTCGGCCTCATGGCAAGATGCCTGGCATGCGCAGACCAAGCCACTGGAAGAAGACCTGGACGATATCCGTGAATTGCTCAATGACGTCGAACCGGAGCTGAAGGGCAGTGCTGCCGCCTTGGCTTCCTACCGGGAAACTGCAACCACCGAGCTCAACACGCTGACGGCGCAGCTGACGGATGAATCGATCACCGTGGACCAGGCGCTTGATGGATTATCCGCATTGCGTGCGGAGCTGACCGAAAAGCTGGACGTCTTCGCCCAAGCGCAAATCGAGGTGTACGCGGAGAATGCGGAAGAGAAAGCCGATATGCAGTCGGAGCTCAAGAAATCCCGGTACGAAACCCGTGCCTATGACGGCCGTTCTGGAACCATCCTGGATGTCCTGAATCCCGCATCGATGTATTGGCGGGTGAGCGGCTACCACCACGGATATTCTTCAGGCGTCAGCGCAGTAACTGCCTCGCGTGAAGCGGCGAGCTCCTCCGGCGGAGTATCCAGCGGCTACTCCGGTGGCGGTAGCTTCTCGGGCGCTGGCGGATCCTCCCGCTTCTGATGAAATCCAGCAAGATCTTCGCGGACCTGTTTCCGCCGTCGGTGCCGGTCGTTGAGACCCGCATCGAGCTGGAGGAAGGCCCGTACTATCCCGAAGAAGAACGGTACATCGCCGATGCGGTGCCCGAAAGGCAGCGTGAATTCCGCACCGTCCGGGTGTGCGCTCGCCGAGCCCTTCGAGAACTGGGCCATGAAGGTGCTGCCCTGGTCCCGGATGAGAAGCGGGCACCAATCTGGCCAGCTGGCGTTGCCGGGAGCATGACCCACTGCGCGGGCTTCCGGGCAGCAGCGGCAGCTTCCACGAATGATATCCGTGGCGTGGGCATCGACGCCGAGCTGCATGTCCCGCTGCCAGAAGAAATCCTCGACATCATCTTGCTTCCCGAAGAGCGGCCGATGGTCGAAGACCTATCGGCACGCTATCCGGATATCGCCTGGGAGCGGCTGATCTTCAGCGCCAAGGAAAGCGTCTTCAAGGCCTGGTTTCCGCTGACCAGGCAGTGGCTGGATTTCCTGGAATGCCGAATTCTCATCGATGCGCCAGCACGCCGATTCCAAGCCCGCATCCGGGCCCTGCGACCGGCTGCCGCCGAGCATGGCCTCACCGTGATCGACGGACGCTGGATGGCCGAAGGACCACGCGGCCGGGGGCTGCTGGGGACTAGCGCCATCGTGCCCTAGCAGCGGTGCGCCAACCTAGCACGCATCAGCACGCACTAGGGGCAGCGCTAGAACTCTTCGCCGTGGGTAATCACCTTCGCGGCACGACCCACGATTTTCGGATCGGGAGAGCCCACCAACTCATGGTCCTTGCCGGTGTAGTCGAAAAGGTTCAGCACATGTCGCATCGCCTGCAAGCGGGCGCGCTTCTTGTCGTTGGACTTCACCACGGTCCACGGGGCATGCTCCGTATCAGTCTTGAGGAACATCTCCTTCTTGGCGTGGGTGTACTTGTCCCATTTATCCAGGGACTGCAGATCCATGGGCGAGAGCTTCCACTGGCGGACCGGATCGATGCGGCGGATGGTGAAGCGGGTCAGCTGCTCGCTGGCGGACACGGAGAACCAGAACTTCACCAGGTCGATGCCCTCATCGACCACCATCTTCTCGAAGGCGGGCGTCTGGTCCAGGAAGTGCTCCGCCTGGGCCTCGGTGCAGAATCCCATCACCCGTTCGACGCCGGCACGGTTGTACCAGGACCGGTCGAAGAGCACGATCTCGCCAGCCGAAGGGAAATGCTGCACATAGCGCTGGTAGTACCACTGGGTGGACTCGCGTTCGCTCGGCTTTTCCAATGCCACCACGCGGGCGCCGCGGGGATTCAGGTGTTCGGTGAACCGCTTGATCGTGCCGCCCTTGCCGGCGGCGTCGCGGCCCTCGAAAATGATCATGATCCGGCGGCCATGGGCCTTGGCCCACTTCTGCAGCTTCAGCAGTTCGATCTGCAGCGCGCGCTTTTCCACCTCGTAGGTGGCGCGATCCAGCTTGTGGTCGTAGGGGTAGTTCTCCCGCCAGGTATTGACGATGCTTCCATCGGCGCGGATCAGCACCGGATCGTCATCGTCGTTATCGAGGACGGAATAGCCCCGGAAGGCTTCATCGAGCAGCGGCATCTGAACAGTCATGCACCGACCGTAGAATTTTCCGGTGAACAGCAAGTGAACAAATCCTGAACATGACCAAGCCAGAGGGCAATTTGTGATGAAAGACAACCGCCCTGCGTCCCTTGCGGCTACGGCCGGCCCGCCGCGCACTGATCAAGCAGGGAAGGGCGGCAGGTCCTCGGAGAACAGCCAGGCATCAAGGATGGCCTGGATGTCGTGGGCCGGCGCGTAGCTGCCCAAAAGCCCAGCGAACTTCTGCGTGCTCACCGTCGAATGCTGGTACGTGGCGGTCCATTCGCGAAGCATCGTGTAGAAGCTGTTCTCGCCCAGCTTCCGCAGCAGCGCATACAGCGCTAGCGCGCCGCGCTTGTACACCCGGTCATCGAACATGTCCTCGGGCCCCGGGTCGCCGACCAGGATGTCCTGCGGCAAGGAATCGAGCATCTCCCACGCCTGCTTGGCGCGTTCGGCCAACGGCAACACCTCGGCGTGATCGGAGTACACCCACTCGCTGAAGCAGGCGAAGCCTTCGTTGAGCCAAATATCCTTCCAGCGGCCCGGGGTCAGCGAGTTGCCGAACCACTGGTGCGCGAACTCATGGGCGATCAGCCGCTGGGCTTCCCACTGCAAGGACAGGTGGTTCTTGCCGAAGATGCTCAGCCCCTGGGCTTCGAGCGGGATCTCCAGCTCGTCGTCCACCACCACGATCTTGTAGCTCCCGAACGGGTACGGGCCGAACTTGCGCTCGAACAGCTCCGCCATCGCCGCCTGCTTCGCGAACGCCCCGCGGACCGGCAAATCGGAGCCCGGGACCGCGTACGCCACCAGGTGGCCGCCTTCATCGAAGGGAATCTGCGAATAGCGGCCGATCTGCAAGGTCGCCAGATAGCTGGCCATCGGCTCATGCTGCTCGTACACCCAGGTTTCCCGGCTGGCCGAGCGGCGGTGGTCCACCAGCTGACCGTTGGCCACCACGCGGTATCCGGCATCCGCCGAGACCTCGAAGCGGTAGCTGGACTTGTGGCTCGGGTGGTCGTTGCACGGGTACCAGGTCGCCGCGCCCACCGGCTGGCCGGAGACCAGCACCCCGTCGGTGAGCTCTTCCCAGCCGAGTTCGCCCCACGGCCCATTCTCGGGTTGCGGGCTGCCGGCGTAGCGCAGGTTCAGCTCCACGCGCTCGCCGGCCTTCAGCACCGCGGGCAGCGCGACCACCATCCGGTGGTGCTTCTTGGCCACCGCCACCTTGCGTCCCTGGCAGGTGGCCTTGATGATCTTCAGGCCGCTGAGATTCAACGCGACCTCGCTGATGTCCTCCACTGCGCGGATGCGCAGCATGGCCCGGCCATCCAGCAGGTTGCTGGCCAGCTTGATCACCAGCGACAGGTCGTAGTGCTCAACCGTGTACTTCGCCGACCCGTGGTGCTTGGTGTATTCGTCGAGAATGTGATGGGGCATGGGTGGGGATTCCTCAGGCTTGCTGGTCAACGGGCTGCTCGGCGCCGCGTGGGTGCTCGATGTTCCAGCGTACCGCCGGATTGCCGCGCCAGTAGGTATTGGCCGGCAGCACCTCGCCGCGCAGCACCAGGCTTGCAGGTCCGGTGGTGGTGCCCTCGCAAATCCGTGCGGCGGGCAGGATCACGCTGTGCGGGCCGAGCGTGGCCCCGGCGCCCAGGGACACCGCGTCGATGGACATGATGCGGTCGTGGAACAGGTGGGTCTGCAGCACGCAGCCGCGGTTCACCGTGGCATGGTCTTCCAGCGTCACCAGGTCCGCTTCCGGGAACCAGTAGCTTTCGCACCACACGCCGTGCCCGATCTTCGCCCCTTGCGCGCGCAGGAACCAGACCAGCGCCGGGGTGCCTGACGCCAGGCGGGCGAACCACTGCGCGCAGACCAGCTCGGTGAACGAGTCCACCATTTCGGTGCGCCAGATGAAGGAGCTCCACAGCGCATGCTCCCCGGGACGGATCACTCCGACCACCAGCCACTTAGCGGCCACGGCCACCAGCGCGGCGATAGCCCCGGCGGCCACCAGCACGGCCCCGGAGAGCAGGATCGCCGCCAGCGGTCCGGCGTAGGAGGCCAGGGCGGAGAGCGCAAAGAGCACGCCGCCGGCAATAGCTACGGTGGTCAGCACCGCCAGTCCGCGGGTCAGCTCCCAGGCCGCGCGCATCACCTTGAGCTTGAGGGTCGGGCGGTAGGTCAGATCGCTGTTGCCTTCCACGGTGGTGCGGCGCAGCTTATGCGGAGGCGAGCCGATCCACGAGGTGCCGGCCTTCATCTTCTTCGGCGTGGCCGAGAGCACCGCGATCAGCGAACGCTTGGGCACCCGGCGCCCGGCATGCAGGATTCCGGAGTTGCCCAGGAAGGCCTTCTTGCCCACGCGGACCGGGGCGATGTGCATCCACCCGCCGCCGAGCTCGTAGGAGGCGACCATGGTGTCATCGGCCAGGAAAGCGCCGGAGGAAATGGTGGTCATCTTCGGGATGAGCAGCACTGTGGAGATCTCCACATCGCGGCCCACCTTCGCCCCGAGCAGGCGCAGCCAGATCGGGGTGAACAGCGAGGCGTAGAGCGGGAAAAGCTGCTCGCGGGCGGTATCCAGGACCCGTTCGGTGGCCCAGGCCTGCCAGCCCACCCGGGAGGTCACCGGATGCCAGCCTTCCACCAGGCCGATGGACAGCAGCCTGATAATCACGATGACCACCACCATGTTCGAAAGGAACCACACGGCCGCGCCCAGGGCCACGGCCGGAATGAACAGCCAGCCGATGCCGGTCAGCGACTGCGCCGAGCGCAGCATCGGGGCGATGGCCAGCAGCGCCGCGATGACAGGGATCCACTGGGCCAGGTTCAATGCGAGCGAGCCGAGTCCGCCCAGCACGCGGGGCAGCTTCTTGTACTCGGGTTCGGCCAGCGGCCACTTCGGCTTCGCCTTGCCCTCGCGCTGCGCCGGGGAGCCGGCGTAGCGCGAATGGCTGCGCGCCGGTCCGTAGATGGCGGATCCGGCTTCCACGATGGTGTGCGCGCCGATGGAGGCGCCGGGGGCCAGGGTGCTGCGCGCCCCGATGGAGGCATGCGCGCCCACCTCGATGGCACCCACATGCAGCTTGTCGCCGTCGATCCAGTAGCCCGAGACATCCACCTCGGGTTCGATGGTCGCCCCGGGGCCGACGGTGAGCAGGCCGGTGACCGGCGGCAGGGTGTGCAAGGTGGCGGTGCGGTCGATCTTCGCCCCGAGCATCCGGGCGTACCAGGGCAGCAGCGGAGCCGAAGCCAGGGACACCGGATCCACCACATCGGCAATGTGCTGGGCCAGCCACAGCCGCAGGTGCATCGAGCCAGAGCGCGGGTAGGTGCCCGGCACCAGGCCGCGCAACAGCATCTTGGTGGCGGCGATGGACAGGCCCATGCGCCCGATCGGGGTCACGAAAACCAGCCACAAGCCGGCCAGCACGTACCAGGGCACCGGCAGGGCAGCCTCGAATACGCCGAGGGCGAGAAGCAGCAGGTGGCCGAGCATCAGGTAGGTGAACCAGCGCAGGCCCGAAAGGATGAACAGCGGGATGGAGACCAGGGACTGGGCCCACTGGGTTCCGCGCTTGGTGCGCGTGACGGTGCGCGGTTCGGCCGGGGCGGCGGCCTGCTGCTGCCCGCCGAGGTATTCCACCAGGGCGCCAAAGCGCGGGTAGTCATAGAGCTGGGCGACGGTCAGATCCGGGTAGCGGGCGCGCAGGGCCGAGACCAGCTGGGCCGCTGCCAGCGAGCCGCCGCCGGAGGCGAAGAAATCGGCGTCCATGCCGGTCGCCGGGGCGCCCAGGGCGCCGCGCCAGGCCTCGGCAATGAACTGGCCGGTGCCATCGAGCTCCGGCAGGCTGCCGGCATCGGCATCATCTCCGGCGCCCGGCAGCGGCCAGGGCAGCGCGTTGCGGTCCACCTTGCCGCTGGTCTTCATCGGCAGGGTGTCCATCACCGCCAGGATCGGCACCATCGGAGCTGGCAGGTCGGCCAGCAGCGTGGTGCGCGCCGCGGCCAGGTCGTAATCCGCGGCGGCCTGCAGGTAGCCGACCAGCACCTTGTTGCCGGTGGCGGTTTCGCGCACCGCCACCGCGGCGGAGGAAACTTCGGGAAGGGAATTCAGCGCGGCGTCGATTTCGCCCAGCTCGATGCGCCGGCCGCCGATCTTCACCTGGTCGTCCACGCGGCCGATGAAGATCAGGCCCAACGGGTCGTTGACCACCATGTCGCCCGAGCGGTAGGCGCGATCCCAGCCCAGGGTGGGCATCGGCGCGTACTTCTCGGCGTCCTTCTCCGGATCCAGATAGCGGGCCAGGCCCACGCCGCCGATGATCAGCTCGCCCGATTCGCGCTCGGCCACCGGGATCCCGTCGGGGTCGACCACGGCCAGGTCCCAGCCGTCCAGCGGCAGGCCGATGCGCACCGGCACGCTGCCATCCATAGTGGCGCCGCAGGCCACCACGGTGGCCTCGGTTGGCCCGTAGGTGTTCCACACTTCGCGGCCCTCGGTGGCTAGGCGTCCGGCCAGTTCCGGAGGGCAGGCTTCACCGCCGAAGATCAGCAGGCGCACCGATTCCAGCGCCTGCGCCGGCCACAGCGCGGCCAGCGTCGGGACGGTGGACACCGCGGTGATGGAACGGGAAATCAGCCAGGGGCCCAGATCCATGCCGCTGCGCACCAGCGCGCGCGGGGCAGGCACCAGGCAGGAGCCGTTGCGCCAGGCGATCCACATTTCCTCGCAGGAGGCGTCGAAGGCCACCGACAGCCCGGCCAGCACGCGGTCGGTGGTGTTCAGCGGATCGCCGGGAAGGAACATCTTCGCTTCGGCGTCCACGAAGGCGGCGGCCGAACGATGGGTGACCGCGACGCCCTTGGGCTTGCCGGTGGAACCGGAGGTGAAGATGATCCAGGCGTCGTCTTCAAGGCCGGGCATGCGCGGGGCGGGGAAGGGCTTGGGGCGCTGCGCGCTGGCCACGATCGTGTCGGTGCCCTTGACGATGCCTGCCACCTGGGCCTCGGTGAATACGGTCTTGGCACGCTCATCGGGGTCGTCGGCATCCACCGGGACATAGGCGGCGCCGATCCACATGATCGCGAGGATCCATTCGTACAGGTGCCGGGTGCCCGATTCCACGCGCACGCCGATGCGGTCGCCCGCGCCAAGGCCCTGCTCGTGCAGCCGCCGGGCCTTGTCCTTGACCTCGTCCAGGAGTTCCGCGTAGCTTTCCACGCGCTGCCCGTCGTCGATGGCCGGCGCATCGGGGTGGGCTCCGGCGGTGGCCTGCAGGATGTCCATGAGGGTGCGCGCAGGCGGCGCCAGGGCACCGGAGGGGAACTGGGGTGGGTGGATTGGTGCATCCGGCGCTGGAGTTTGTCCGTTATCCATGCTGATCGGATCCGTCCCTTCACTAAAGAGCGTGTCGGTCCGCTGGGGGAGAGCGGTCCGGAAGTGAAGCGGATCCTGGAGGGGTGGAACGCGGGGTTCCATCAACCATTAAAGCGTGCCGCGGGCGGACCGCCGCAAGAATATGGTTGAACTGTCATGCATCTCTCAACTGTTGCGCACCGCCTGCAGCAGCCTGCGCGGGGTATCGTGCAGCACGTCGCGCATCCATTGGGTGCCCAGCGACCAGGATTCCAGCGCCTGGATCTGGTGGCTGTAGGAATAGGGGATATTCGGGAAGTCGGAGCCGAACACGATCTTGTGCGAGAGCCCGGCCACGAGCTGCGGATATTCCGCCGGCAGCGGGGCGATGCGGTTCATGAACCCGGTGCCCACCATGGTGGTATCCAGGTAGACGTTGGGATTTTCTGCGGCCAGCTGCGCGAACTGCACGTAGTCGGGCAAGCCGGCATGGGCGACGACCAGCACCAGCTGCGGATGCCGGGCCACCAGTTCGCGGATCGGCTCGATCCCGGTGAACCGGCCGGCATGCGGCCCATGCCCGCAATGGATCACCACCGGCGTCCGGGCCTCGGCGACCAGCTCCCAGGCGCCTTCGAGCAGCGGATCGAGCGGGGTGAAGCCGCCCACCTGCACGTGCACCTTGAACAGCTGCACCCCCTCGGCCAGCGCGGTGCGCACCAGTTCGGCGGCCCCGGGCTCCGGGTAGAAGGTGCCCGAACGGATCGCCTCGGGATGGTGGTCCGCGAACTGCCGCGAGTACTCGTTGAGCCAGGCGGCCATGTCCGGGCGGTGGGCATAATTCAAGGTGCCGTAGGCGATCACGCCCAGTTCCTCCAGCGCGGTGACGCGCTGCGCTTCGGGCATCCGGTAGCTGATCGGCCACGGGTGCCCGGTGCGCTGCGCTTCGCCGTCGAAGTAGGACCAGACCTTGGCCAGCACGTTATCCGGCATGAAGTGCACGTGCAGGTCGATCAGCCCCGGGATGCCCAAGGCCTGCAGGTACGCCGGCACCTCCTCGTCGGTGGCGGGGCCGATGCCGGCGTGCCGGCCGAGTTGCTGCTCGTTCATGGTTGGGGATCCTGCGCTAGGGAACCAGAATGATCTTGCCGGTGGTGGCCCGCGATTCCAGCGCGGCGTGCGCCGCGGCGGCCTCGGCCAGCGGGTACTCGGCACCGATGCGCACATCGATCTGGCCGGCGGCGACCCAGCCGAAGATGTCGCCGAAGCGCCAGTGCAGCTCCTGCTCGGTGGCCAGGAAGTCGTCGAGCTTCGGACGGGTCACGCTCAGCGAGCCGCCGGCGTTCAGCCGCTGCAGGTTGAAGTCGGGCACCTGGCCGGAGGCGCCGCCGAAGAGCACCAGGGTGCCGCGCCGGCGCAGCGCCGCCAGCGAGGTCTCGAAGGTGTCCTTGCCGATGCCGTCGTAGACAGCATGCACTCCCGCCCCGCCGGTGGCCTGCTCGACGGTGGCCGCCACCTGGTCGTAGTCCACCACGTAGTCGGCTCCGGCGGCCCGGGCCAGGTCCTTCTTCTCCTGGGTGGAGGCGGTGGTGATCACCGTCGCCCCCTTGAGCTTGAGCAGCTGGGTGAGGATCAGGCCCACGCCGCCGGCGCCGGCATAGGTCAGCACCACGTCGCCGGAGCGCACCATGTAGCTCGAATGCACCAGGTAGTGCGCGGTCATGCCCTGCAGCGGCAGCGCGGCGGCGATATTCAGGTTCACCGCGTCGGGCACCTTGCCTGCCCGCTTGGCCTCCACCAGCGCGTACTGGGCGTAGCCCCGGGAGCCGGAGGCGGTGGCCACCCGGTCGCCGACCTTGTAGTTCTGCACTCCGTCGCCGATCTGCTCCACCACGCCGGAGAACTCGGTGCCCGGGGTGAAGGGGTAGTCCACCGCGTACACGCCGCTGCGCTGGTAGGTTTCGATGAAGTTCACCCCGGTGGCGGCGATCTTCACCAGCAGCTGGCCCGGTCCCGGGGCAGGGACCGGGATTTCTGCCGGCACCAGTCCGCTGGCGTCGGAGGGTTCGTTGACCACGATGGCTTGCTGCTGCATGGAATGGCGCTCCTTGGCTCTGCAGGTCTCGAAACCCTGCGTATCTGGATCCCGGCGCTCGATGCGCTCGATGCGCTCGATGCCGGGCGGTCACTACGGCCAGTGTAGGACTTCGGGCGGTCGTGCGGACGCCGCGCGGGTGGGTGTCGGGTTACGTGACGAAGAATTTTATGAATATTTATTAGCGTGTGTGAATATTTCGCGGTAGAATCTGGTCATGACGATTTCAGTAGCTGTTTCCGGCGCCAGCGGGTACGCCGGCGGCGAGGTCCTGCGCATCCTCGCGGCCCACCCAGAGGTAGAGATCGGCGCGATCACCGCGCATTCGCAGGCCGGGCAGCGCCTCGGCTCGATCGCCCCGCACCTGCATGCGCTCGCCGACCGGGTCCTGGTGGACACCACCGTGCAAAACCTCGCCGGGCACGACGTGGTGTTCCTGGCCCTGCCGCATGGAGCCTCGGCCGCCGTGGCCGCCGCCCTGCCCGAGAACACCCTGGTCATCGACGCCGGCGCCGACCACCGGCTGGAATCGGCCGCCGCCTGGGAGAAGTTCTACGGCTCGCAGCACGCAGGCTTCTGGCCCTATGGGCTGCCCGAGCTTCCCGGGCAGCGCCAGAAGCTCGCCGGCACCAAGCGCGTTGCGGTCCCCGGCTGCTACCCGACCGGTGCCCAGCTGGCTCTGGCTCCGGGCTTCGCCGCCGGGTTGCTGGAAGTCGACGACGTGGTCATCATCTCCGCCTCGGGCACCTCGGGCGCCGGCAAGTCGCTCAAGCCCCACCTGCTGGGCAGCGAGGCGATGGGCTCGATGAGCACCTACGGGGTGGGCGGCTCGCACCGCCACATCCCGGAAATGGAGCAGGGCTTCTCCAAGCTGGCTGGCGAAGATGTCACCGTCTCCTTCACCCCGACCCTGGCCCCGATGCCGCGTGGCATCCTGACCACCGCCACCGCGCGGGTGTTGCCGGGCGTATCCGCAGCGCAGCTGCGCGAGGCCTGGTCGGCCGCCTACGCCGGCGAGCTGTTCGTGCACCTGCTGCCCGAGGGCCAGTGGCCGACCACCGGCGCGGTGCTCGGCTCCAACCACGTCCAGCTGCAGCTGGCCTTCGACACGCACGCGAACCGCGTGATCGCCACCGCGGCGCTGGATAACCTGACCAAGGGCACCGCAGGTGCCGCCGTCCAGTCGATGAACATCGCGCTGGGACTGGAAGAAAACACCGGACTGCTCATGCAAGGAGTCGCACCGTGAGCCTCGCCTACGCCCCCACCCGCCGCTCGGCATCCGGCACCGGCGTCACCGCCCCGGCAGGCTTCGAGGCCGCCGGAGTGCCGGCAGGGCTGAAGTCCACCGGCAAGAACGACGTGGTCGTGGTGCGCAACCTCGGACCGCAGTTCACCGCCGCCGGCGTGTTCACCTCCAACCGCGTGGCCGCAGCCCCGGTGCACTGGTCCAAGCAGGTGCTGGCCGACGGCCGCATCGACGCGGTCGTGCTCAACTCCGGCGGAGCCAACGCCTGCACCGGCGCCGAAGGCTTCGCCAACACGCATAGGACCGCCGAATACGCCGCCGAGCTGCTCGCGGTTTCCGCCGGAGATGTGGCGGTGGCCTCCACCGGGCTGATCGGCATGCAGCTGCCCATGGACAAGCTGCTGCCCGGCGTGCAAGCAGCGGCCAGCGCCCTGGCCAGTGACCAGAACGCAGCCGATCAGGCCGCCGCGGGCATCATGACCACGGACACCGTGCCGAAGCTGGTTTCCCGCATCGTCGGGGCCCCGGGCTCCGGCCAGGTGGTCATCGGCGGCATGGCCAAGGGCGCGGGCATGCTCGCCCCGGCGCTGGCCACCATGCTCGTGGTGCTCACCACCGATGCGCAGCTGACCGCCGAGCAGGCCGATGCGGCCCTGCGCGCCGCCACCGCGATGAGCTTCGACCGCGCGGATTCCGATGGCTGCATGTCCACCAACGACACCGTGCTGCTGCTGGCCTCCGGCGCTTCGGGCACCACCCCGGACCTGGCCGACTTCACCGCCGCGCTGACCGACGCCTGCTGCGAGCTGGCGGCGAAGCTGATCGAGGACGCCGAAGGGGCGGACCACACCATCGCGATCCGCACCTACAACGCCGCCACCGAAGACGACGCGCTGGAAGTCTCCAAGGCCGTCTCGCGCTCCAACCTGGTCAAGACCGCGGTCTTCGGCAAGGACCCGAACTGGGGTCGGGTGCTCTCCGAGGTCGGCACCACCAAGGCGGCTTTCGAGCCCGACGAGCTGAACGTGTCGATCAACGGCGTGATGGTCTGCAAGAACGGCGGGGTCGGCGAAGACCGCGACCTGGTCTCCCTCGAGGAGCGCAATGTGCGCATCGAGATCGACCTGAACGCCGGCACCGAGGAAGCGACAGTGCTGACCAACGACCTGACCCACGACTACGTCCACGAGAACTCCGCCTACTCCAGCTAGGCAGAAGCAAGGGAATTCAGCTATGGCCCATACCGCCCGCACCAACCTGGATACCGCCCAGTCCAAGGCCGAAGCGCTGATCGAGGCGCTGCCCTGGATCCAGCGCTTCGCCGGGAGCACCATGGTCATCAAATACGGCGGCAACGCGATGGTCAACGACGAGCTGCGCCGCGCCTTCGCCGAGGACATCGTGTTCCTGCGCCACGCCGGGATCAACCCGGTCGTCGTGCACGGCGGCGGCCCGCAGATCAACAAGATGCTCGACACCCTCGGCATCGAATCCGAGTTCCGCGGCGGGCTGCGGGTGACCACCCCCGAAGCCATGGACGTGGTGCGGATGGTGCTCACCGGCCAGGTGCAGCGCGACTTGGTCGGCCTGATCAACTCGCACGGACCCTACTCGGTGGGCATGTCCGGCGAGGACGGCGCCACCTTGCAGGCGGTGCGCACCGGCACCATCGTCGACGGGCTGCCGGTGGATCTGGGGCTGGTCGGCGAGGTGACCCGCGTGCGCACCGACCAGGTCGACTCGCTGGTGGACGCCGGGATGATCCCGGTGATCTCCACCGTCGCCCCGGAGTTCGACGCCGACGGCGAGCCCACCGGTGCGGTGCTGAACGTCAACGCGGATACCGCCGCGGCGGCGCTGGCCACCGCGCTGGGCGCTGCCAAGCTGGTCATCCTCACCGACGTGGAGGGGCTGTACGCGGCCTGGCCGGACAAGTCCTCGCTGATCAGCTCGATCACCAACGACGAGCTGCGCACCATGCTGCCCAGCCTGGAATCGGGCATGATCCCGAAAATGGGCGCCTGCCTCAAGGCCGTCGACGAGGGCGTGGGCCAGGCCCACATCGTCGATGGCCGCCAGCCGCACTCGATGCTGCTGGAAATCTTCACCACCGCCGGCGTGGGCACCCAGGTGCTCCCCGCCGCCAACACACCAAGCAACACCGCTACGAACACCGCTACGAACACCGCACAGAAGGACGCCAAGTGAGCGAGCACGCCGACCCAACCACCGATTCCGCGCTGGCCGGCAGCGCAGCCGCCGAGGTGGCCGGGCTGAGCCAGCTTTCCTCGGCCGCACTGGCCGACCGCTACTCCAACTCCCTGCTGGGCGTCTTCGGCACCCCGCAGCGGGTGCTGGTGCGCGGATCGGGCTGCCACGTCTGGGATGCCGACGGCAACCAGTACCTGGATCTGCTCGGCGGCATCGCAGTGAACACCCTGGGCCACGGGCACCCGCTGCTCGCCTCGGTGATCTCCAGCCAGCTGGCCACCCTGGGCCATGTCTCGAACTTCTTCACCAGCCCCAGCCAGATCGCGCTGGCCGAGAAACTGCTGGAGATCTCCGCCGCCCCGGCCGGTTCCAAGGTGTTCTTCGCCAACTCCGGCACCGAAGCCAATGAGGCGGCGCTGAAGCTGACCCGGCGCAATGCCGGCACCGCCGAGGCTCCGCGCACCAAGGTGATCGCCCTTGAGCACGCCTTCCACGGCCGCACCCTCGGCGCGCTGTCGCTGACCTACAAGGAGAAGTACCGCGCCCCCTTCGCCCCGCTGCCGGGCAACGTGCACTGGATCGAGGCCGGGAATATCGAGGCGCTGCGCGCCGCGGTGGATGAGACCGTCTCGGCGGTGTTCATCGAGCCGATCCAGGGCGAGGCCGGGGTGCGGCTGCTCTCTGCCGAGTACCTGGCCGCCGCCCGGCAGATCACCCGCGAGGCCGGCGCGCTGCTGGTCTTCGACGAGGTGCAGACCGGCATGGGCCGCACCGGCTCGTTCTTCGCCTCCGCACCGGTGATCCCGGATGTGATGACGCTGGCCAAGGGCCTGGGCGGCGGCTTCCCGATCGGCGCGATGATCGTCTTCGGCGAGGAGAACACCCAGTGGCTGGCCCCGGGCGACCACGGCACCACCTTCGGCGGCAACCCAGTGGCCTGCGCCGCGGGCCTGGCGGTCATCCACACCATCGAAGCGCAGAACTTGCTGGCCCATGTGCGCACCACCGGCCAGTGGCTGCGCGAGCAGCTGGCGGGCATCGAGGGCATCTGTGCGGTGCGCGGCGCCGGGCTGCTCACCGCCTTCGAACTTCAATCCGCGAACGCGCCGAAGCTGGTGGCCGCGGCGCTGGATGCCGGCTTCATCGTGAACGCCACCGACGAGCGGACCATCCGCCTGGCCCCGCCGCTGGTGATCACCACCGAGCAGCTGGGCACCCTGATTGCCGCCCTGCCGCAGCTGATCAGCGCGGCCAGCTAGCCGCCGGAATGAACCTCGCCACCACCCCTGAGACGAGCAAAGGAATCACCCCATGAGCGCAACCCGCCACTTCTTGACCGACCTGGATTTCACCCCCGACGAGCAGTCCAAGGTGCTGGATCTGGCCGCGGCGATGAAGGCCGACAAATACGGCTACACCCCGTACGCCGGCCCGCAGACCGTCGCGGTCTTCTTCGACAAGACATCCACCCGCACCCGGGTCTCCTTCCACGCCGGCATCGCCGAACTGGGCGGCTCCCCGCTGATCATCAACTCCGCCGATTCGCAGCTGGGCCACAAGGAGTCCATCGCCGACTCCGCCAAGGTGCTTGAGCGCATGGTCTCCACCATCGTGTGGCGCACCTTCGCCCAGTCGGGCCTGGAGGAAATGGCCGCGAATTCCTCGGTGCCGGTGATCAACGCGCTGTCCGACGACTACCACCCCTGCCAGCTGATCGCCGACCTGCTCACCGTGCGCGAGCACAAGGGCAAGACCAAGGGGCTGACCATGAGCTACCTGGGCGACGCGGCGAACAACATGGCCAACTCCTACCTGCTGGCCGGGGTGACCGCCGGCATGCACGTGCGCATCGCCGGGCCCGAGGGGTACCTGCCCGAGGCGCGCATCGTCGAGGCCGCGCAGCAGCGCGCCGCGGAAACCGGGGGATCGGTCACGATCACCACCGATGCCGCCGCCGCGCTCGCCGACGCCGACGTGGTCGTCACCGACACCTGGGTCTCCATGGGCCAGGAGGACGAGAAGGAAGCACGGCTGAAGCTGTTCACCGGCTACTCGGTGACCGCGCAGGCGATGAAGCTGGCCAAGGACGACGCGATCGTGCTGCACTGCCTGCCGGCCTACCGCGGATACGAGATCGACGCGGAGGTGATCGACGGCCCGCAGTCGGTGGTGTTCGACGAGGCCGAGAACCGCGTGCACGCGCAGAAGGCGGTCATGACCTGGCTGATGGTCGCTTCAGGCCTGGCCGAAGACGACCGGGTGGAGCTCTAGGATGTCCGCCCAGCCCAGCACCAAGACCGCCCGCCAGGCCCGCATCCGCGCCTTCTTGGGAAACAACTCCGTCAAGTCCCAGGCCGAGCTGCTGGGCCTGCTCAAGGAGGACGGGCTCGAAGTCACCCAGGCCACGCTCTCGCGCGACCTGGTGGAAATCGGCGCGGTGCGCATCCGCGACAACTCCGGCCAGCTGATCTACGCGGTGCGCCAGGAAGGCGGGGACCGTTCCCCGCAGACCGCGATCACCCAGGAAGTGCTCGACGCGCGCCTGGCGAAGATCTGCGCCGAGCAGCTGGTCACCGCCGAAGCCAGCGGCAACATCGTGGTCCTGCGCACCCCGCCAGGCGCCGCGAACCTGCTGGCCCTGGCCATCGACCACTCGCAGATGCCCTCGATCCTGGGCTGCATCGCGGGGGATGACACCATCATGCTCACCACCCGCGCGGTCGACGGCGGCGCCGAAGTCGCCGCCCGCTTCCTGCAGCTGGCAGAGCCCCGCTAGGCGCTAGCGCCCAAGCCGCCGCGAACTTGTCCACAGTTCGCGGCGGCTTTGCCATGCCCGCCTCCGTAGCGCCGGAGGATCGGTGCATGGAACAACACGAACACGCCGGCACCCAAGGCACCGCAGGGCCTGCCGAGCCGGCCACCGGCCTGGGAGCCGTATTGGCCAGCACCGCAGAGCAGCTGGCCAGCGGAACCCCGCTGGATGCGGCCAGCCTGCTGCGTGCCGAGGCCGCGCGTGCCTGAACCTGTTCCAGCACCTCGGCGCCCAGGCCTCGCGCAGCACCGATCCGCGCCTTGCCCTGGCCCACGCCCACTTCACCGAAGCCTTTGGCCAGCAAGCCACCCGCGCCCTCATCATCGCCGCAAGCCTGGTCGAAACCACCGCCGCCCACGCCCTGGACCTCGATGAATTCGACCACCTGCGCGCGGGCACCACCGATTTCAGCGCCCCACCCCAATTCGCGCCCGGCCGCACCGTCTACCTGGATGCCGCCACCGTGCTCTCGCAGCTGCTGGACCTGAACTATTTCGAGGCCGACCGCCGCGTCAAGGACGCCCACCTGGTCCACGCCCGCAAGGACATCTCCGGCACCGCCTGCGCCCCGCGCTTCACCCTGCTCGCCGAGCACTTCGCAGCCCCCGCCCCCGGCCTGCTGGATGCCGGCTCGGCCACCGCCGGCACGAGTACCGCGGCGTCGTCCGCGCCCGCCGGCTGGGCCTTGCCGGAGCTGCACAACGCCCCGGACCCGCGCGAAGTGCTGAAAACCGCCCGTGCGCTGGACAAGTTCGAACCCGAAGACACCACCTTCGACGGCTTGCCCACCGCGGCGACCGCCAGGGCCGCCGACGGCGTCTTGCTGGAGGAGCACGCCGCCGCGCACCTGAAGGAAGACCGGATCCGCATCCGCCAAAAGCGCATCAACGGCTTGATCAAGGACTACAAGGACGCGCACGCTCAGGGCAAGACCCCGAAACTGGGCCTTTTCCGCGGCAAGGTGGTCAACGGCGTGCATGAATTCATCGTGCGCGTGCGGGAGATCGACGCGGAACTCTGGGAATCGCTGATCACGCAGGCCGACAACAAGCGCACCAAGGCCGGGGCCGCCGCCCGCCAAGCCGCAGACGCAGCAGATGCCGCCAGCGATGACCCGGCAGACGGCCAACGCTCCGGCAACAGCAGCTCAAATCAGCAACCCGGAGATGCCGGCGATCCGGCGGCCACCGGGCAGCCCACCGCCCGCAACGGAACAGAAGCCGCCGACGCGCCTGGCCGCGGGAACGATCGGCCAGCGCGCAATGGCACGACCGGGCAGGACGAGGCGTCCGACCGCCTCTGGCACAGCGGCCAACCTGCCCCGGACTGGGCGGGCATTGAGCCGGATGCCCCGCCAGAAGAATCCCCGCCAGGTGAAACCCCGTCAGGTGATGCCCATCCGGATCCGGACCCGCCGGGTAGGCCGAATCCGCAGGACCAGCTACCGGGGCTGCCGGACACCTGCTCGGTGCCCGAACGCCGACTCAACGCGCTGAACGCGATCCTGCGCCATACTGGCAGGGAAAGCAACGACCAACGCATCATCCCCGAAATCGTGGTGCACGCGCACCTCGAAGATCTCCAGGATCTCGCATCGCTCACCGGCGTCAGCGCCCACGGCGTGAAAATCCCAGCGCCGCAGCTGCGCACCATGCTCTGCGAAGCGAAAGTGCTCAGCCCGATCTACGACGCTGACGGGATGGTCATGGACATCGGCCGCGACGCCAGGTACTTCCCGCGCTGGATGAAGCTTGCCGCCCGCGACCGGGACGGCGGTTGCCTGGTCCCTGGCTGCACGCAGGACCCGGCCCTGCTCGAATTCCACCACTTCAGGCCATGGGCCAAGGGAGGCCGGACCCGGCTCCAGGACTGCTGCCCGCTGTGCGCAGCGCACCACACCATGGTCCACAGCGGCTACCTGAAAGTGGTCAAGGTCAGGGGACTGCCCCACATCATCCTGCCCAAGCACCTCGATCCGCTGCAACTGCCGCAACGCAACGCCTATTTCGCCCGAACCTAGCTTCCTGACCTGGCAAAACTGCCGCGCACTCGGTACCAAGTGCGCGGCAGTTTTCGTGCGTTGATGCCCGTCGGGAGGCGATCAGGCGGCAAGTTCCTCCACGGCGTCAAGCGAGAATGCGCGCTCGAAAGCTGCCTGTACCTCGTCGGTATGGGCCACCAGAATGATCTTGTGGATCGGTGAAATGTGCTTGTTGGTCTCGACCCACCGGCTGATAGCTGCATGGGCGATGTCGGCAACCTGTTCGGGATCCCATCCGAAGGCACCTGCGCCAATCGCCGGGAACGCGACCGAGTGGGCCTCATGGCGGGCCGCGACGTAGAGGGAGTTCACGAAGCAGTCATCGAGGATCTTCGGGTTCGGCTTGATCAGTGCCAGATTCGGAGCCGCGGTGTGCACGACCCACTTGGCCCGCAGATTTCCGGCCTTGGTGATGACGGCAATACCCGAGGGGATCCCGTCGGGGTAGCGGTTGGCGCGAATCTCCCGGCAGGCGGCCAGCAGGCTGGGGCCGGCAGCTGTATGGATGGCGCCATCGACGCCGCCTCCACCGAGCAGCGAAGGATTAGCCGCATTGACGATGGCATCAACATTCAGGGTGGTGATATCGCCCCGGTACAGCTGGATTTCCATTTGGTACCTCCGAAGAACGTTCCGTATCGGCTTTATGCTCACACCATACGCCCGGGCGCTGAGGACTGGAAGAGGCAAAACATAAGGTTTCCTGCGTGTTCCAGAACTCCATCGATCCTCGCCGCGCACGCCACGGCGGAAATCATGTAATGCATGAATCGGCACAACTTTGCATAAATATGAGTTGTATTGCATAAAGTTTTGCTAGAGTTGGGTGCAGTGCAACTTTTTTACCGGCAGAAAGGAACGGGCCATGGCCTCGTCAACAAATGAAGGATCGCTCTGGGGCGGTCGCTTCTCCGGCGGCCCAGCGGATGCAATGGCAGCGCTGAGCAAGTCCACCCACTTCGACTGGCGCCTGGCCAGCTACGACATTGCCGGATCCCGCGCCCATGCCAAGGTGCTCAATCGCGCTGGCCTGCTCACCGATGCCGAGCTGGCAGACATGATCACCGCGCTGGACCAGCTGGAAGCAGATGTGCTCTCCGAGGCCTACGTTGCGGCGCCCACCGACGAGGACGTCCACGGCTCGCTGGAGCGTGGGCTGCTGGAGCGCGCAGGAACCACCCTGGGCGGCAAGCTGCGCGCCGGCCGTTCGCGCAATGACCAGATTGCCACCTTGGGCCGCATGTTCCTGCGCGACCACGCGCGGATCATCGCCCGCGGCGTGATCGACACCCTCGACGCCATGGTCCAGCAGGCCAAAGCGCACCCGTATGCGCCGATGCCAGGCCGCACCCACCTGCAGCATGCCCAGCCGATCCTGCTCTCGCACCTGCTGCTGGCCTACTCCTGGCCGCTGCTGCGCGACGTGCAGCGCCTGATCGACTGGGACAAGCGCGCTGCCGTCTCGCCCTACGGCTCCGGTGCGCTGGCCGGCCAGACCCTGGGCCTGGATCCGAACTTCGTCGCCGCCGAGCTGGGCTTCGACTCCGCCGTGCACAACTCGATCGACGGCACCGCAGCCCGCGACGTGTTCGCCGAATTCTCCTGGATCGCCGCCATGATCGGCGTGGACCTGTCCCGCGTGAGCGAAGAAGTCATCCTCTGGGCCACCAAAGAATTCAGCTTCGTAAAGCTGCATGACTCCTTCTCCACCGGCTCCTCGATCATGCCGCAGAAGAAGAACCCGGACATCGCCGAGCTGGCCCGCGGCAAGGCAGGCCGGCTGATCGGCGATCTGACCGGGCTACTGGCCACGCTCAAGGCGCTGCCGCTGGCCTACAACCGCGACCTGCAGGAAGACAAGGAGCCGGTGTTCGACGCCGCGGACACCCTGGAACTCCTGTTGCCTGCGGTCGCCGGAATGATGGGCACTCTGACCTTCAACACCGAGCGCATGGCCGAGCTGGCCCCGCAGGGCTTCGCGCTGGCCACCGACATCGCCGAATGGCTGGTCCGCCAGGGCGTGCCGTTCCGCGACGCCCACGAGCTGTCCGGCGCGGCCGTGCAGCTGGCCGAATCTCGCGGCGTGGAACTGTGGGACCTGACTGACAAGGACTACGCCGGCATCTCCGAGCACCTGACCCCTGCAGTGCGCGAGGTGCTCTCCACCGAGGGCTCGCTGAACGCCCGCAACGGCCAGGGCGGCACCGCCCCGAGTGCCGTCGCGGCGCAGCTGGCAGAGTTCGAACGCCAGCTGGCGCAGATCAAGGACTGGGCCAAGTAGCACCGGGCACGCAGCCTGAGCGAAGCTGCAAGCGGCCGCCGATCGGGAAGAATCCCGCCCGGCGGCCGCTGCCGTTTCAACCACGGCATCCTGCCCTTGCGCACTTGCACCCGGTTCGCGCTAGAGTGTGCTTCATGACACAACTCCTGTCCCCAGCCGAACTGATCGCACAGGTCACCACCGCATTGGACGAGCTGACCGTGCAGCTGCGCGAGGTTCCGGCCACGCAGTACACCAAGCCGAGCTCGCTGCCGGGGTGGAGCACCGCACAGCTGATCGCGCACCTGGCCTCCTTCGCGAAGGCCGCCGTGCGCCAATTCGAGCACGCCGGAGCGGACCAGCTGCCCTCGATGTACGACGGCGGCGCCGAGGGCCGGATCGAGGCGATCAACATGACCGCGCTGATCCGCCCCGAATCCCTGCGTGCCTTGGCCGCCGACGGGTTGGCCCAGTTGCGCGCCGTCCTGCCCGGTGTCGAAGACCTCTGGGAGCAGCCGGTGGGGTACCGCCAAGGCGCCACGGTCGAGGACCTGATGTACGCGACCTGGCGCGAGATGCTGATCCACGCCACCGACCTGGACGAATTTGTCCGCCCGGCCGCCAGCTGGCCGGCGGCCTTCAGCGCGCACCTGTTCCGTGCGCTCGAAGCCCGCGTTCCGGAAGGGACCCGCCTGGTGCTGCAGCCGCATGGGAAGACCCCGATCGTGCTCGGGAACGGCTCGAAATCCTGGGTGCTCTCGGGCACGGATTTCGATCTGGCCGCCTGGATGGCTGGACGCCCGGCAGCCGGGCCGGTGCAGGTCACCGCGGCCGCCGATTCGGCCGCCGATCCGCAGCTGCTGCCCTGGCCCAGCGATCGGCTGATGGCCCGGTAGGCCACGCCGGGAGCTTCCGGAATGCCCCGACGCGGCGCAGGCGCCACCGCGAATGTGCTCATGATTATGCACGGTCGTGGGAAAAGCAGCGCGCAAAGGGACTAAAATTGGCAGACGTGACTACTTCTGAGAGCATTGGCGACCTGCTGGACCGACTGTGCGAGATCGTGCCCGACTACCCGCAGCCGGGGATCTCCTTCAAGGACCTCACCCCGGTCTTCGCCGACCCGGTCGGCCTGCGCCGCATGGTCGACGAGCTGATCGCCCCCTTCGAAGGGCAGTTCGACATCGTCGCGGGCCTCGAAGCGCGCGGTTTCGTGCTGGCCGCGGCGGCCGCCTACGCCTCGGGCAAGGGCATGCTGGCCATCCGCAAGGCAGGCAAGCTGCCGCGCGAGGTCTACCGCGACGAGTACACCCTGGAGTACGGCACCAGCTGCCTGGAGGTGCACAAGGACGAGATCGCCCCGGGCACCCGCGTGCTGATCCTCGACGACGTGCTTGCCACCGGCGGCACCGTGGGTTCGGCGGTCCGCCTGCTCCGGCAGGCCGGCGCGCAGATCGTCGGCGTCGGCGTCGTGCTGGAACTCGATGGCCTGGATGGCCGCACCAAGCTGGAGGGGCAGCAGGTGGTGTCCTTGCAGGTCGTGCATTCCTGAACCCCTGTGGGCGGGTAACAATCCGCCACGGTTCCACGCCGCTTGCGAACAACCCTCTGGCGGGCCCGGGCGGCGCACGGGCAGCGGTGCGCGGGATTACTTGCGCGGGCCAAAAGGCGCGTATCATTATCTGTCCTGCGTTTTCACGCGGGAACCGTTGCACGCAGGGCCCTGCGCCCTGCGCACGGGCACATCTTGAGCGCGAGGGGAAACTGGGTTGACCGACACCATCGAGGCCGATCTGCTAGCTGAATCCGAGTATGTGGGCCGCCTGTATGCGCGGCTGGACGAGTTGCGCGCCGAAAAGCTGGAGCAGCTGGAGCGCACCCGGGCCCAGGGAGCCGTGGGCACCTTCCAGAACATGTCCGAACGCGACTCCTTCGCCACCCTCTACGAGGACCGGATCGCCCAGCTCGACGCCGTCGAGGACCGCCTGGTCTTCGGCCGGCTGGACATGGCGGCCAACGGCCGGCAACGGCAGCCCGGCGACTCCGATTCCGCGGCCGCGCCGCGCTACATCGGCCGCATCGGCCTGTCCGACGAGGACCTGAATCGGCTGATGATCGACTGGCGGGCCAGCGAAGCCGCCCCGTTTTACCAGGCCACCGCGCTGAATCCGCGCGGGGTGCGCCGCCGCCGCCACCTGATGCTCAAGGGCCGGTCCGTGGCAGGCATCGAGGACGACGTGCTCGACGAGACCTGGCTGGACGAGGGGCACACGCACCACGGCGAAGGCGCGCTGATGGCCGCCCTGCGCGAGAAGCGCACCGGCCGCATGGGCGACATCGTCGGCACCATCCAGGCCGAGCAGGACGCGATCATCCGCGCACAGCTGCCCGGGGCAGTGGTGGTCCAGGGCGGCCCGGGCACCGGCAAGACCGCCGTCGCCCTGCACCGCGCGGCCTTTCTGCTCTACGAATACCGCGATCGGCTGAAGAACGCCGGCGTGCTGATCGTCGGCCCCTCCAACTCCTTCATGCGCTACATCGAGCGCGTGCTGCCCTCGCTGGGCGAGACCGGCGTGGTCATGTCCTCGGTGGGCGATCTCTACCACGGCATCCGCGCCGTGCCGGAAGCCAACCGCACCGTCGCCCGGCTCAAGGGCCAGCTGTCCATGGCCAAGGTGATCGCCAACGCGGTGCACAACCGCCAGCGGCTGATCCCGGAAAACCGGACCCTGGTGGTGGAGGGCACGCGCCTGACGCTGACCCCGAAGATGGTCAAGAACGCGCGCGAACGCGCCCGCCACACCCGCAAGCCGTACAACGAGGCTCGCGAGACCTTCGTCAAGGTGCTGGTGGGCGAGCTGGCCGAGCAGCTGCGCCGCAAGCTGGAGGAATCGGCCGGGCAGTCCTCGACCACCGACCGCTCCTACCTGCCGCAGGAGGTGCGCGAATCGCACGATGTGCGCGTGGCGCTGAACCTGTGCTGGATGCCGATGACCCCTCAGCAACTGGTGGCCGAGCTGTTCGCCACCCCGCACCTGTTGGCCGCCGCGGCGCCGCATCTGGCCGAGCACGAACGCGATGCCCTGTACCGCCGGGCCGGCTCGCCGTTCACCGAGTCCGACGTGCCGCTACTGGACGAGGCCGCCGGGCTGCTCGGCGACTTCGCCGACCCGCTGGAAGGCGCCCGCACCGCCCAGTACGAGGCCGATGTGGAGAACGCCAAGGCCGCCCTGCGCAATATGCACACGATGCTGGAAAACGCCGGCATCGACGGCGTGGTCACCGCGGAGCAGGTAGCCGGGGTGAACCAGGAAACCGCCGTGCGGCTCACCGCCGCCGAACGCGCGGTGGCCGACCGCACCTGGGCCTACGGGCATATCGTCGTCGACGAGGCGCAGGAGCTCTCGCCGATGCAGTGGCGCCTGCTGATTCGCCGCTGCCCGATGAAGTCCTTCACCATCGTCGGCGATATCGCCCAGACCTCGGCCGCCTCGGGCGCCAGTAGCTGGTCCCAGGCCCTGGAGCCGTTCTTCGGCGACCGCTTCGAACTCGAAGAACTGACCGTGAACTACCGCACCCCCGCGCAGATCGCCGACGCGGCGGTGCGCGTTGCCCAGGCCGCCGGCCTGCGCATCACCACCCCGCAGGCGGTCCGCGAGGGCGACTGGCCGCCGGTGCTGACCCGCACCACGGCCGACGGAGTGCAGGAGGCGGTGCTGGCCGCGCTGCGCGAAGAACTGGAGTATTCGGCCGGGGGACTGCAGGCGATCATCGTGCCGCAGCAGGACCTGGCCCGCATCCGCGCGGCGGTCGAGCAGGTCTACGGCGACCGCGTCGGCAGTGGCTCGGGCGGGTTGAGCCAGGACATCGTGGTGATCACCGCGCGCGAGTCCAAGGGCCTGGAATTCGATGGCGTGCTGATCTTGGAACCTGCCGAGCTGGTGGACGAGGTCGACGGCGGCGTCGGCGACTTGTATGTGGCGATGACCCGCACCACCCAGCGGCTGCACGTGGTCCACACCCGCGACCTGCCCGAGGGCATGGAAGCCTAGCGGCCCGCGCGGTTGCAGATGTGACCAAGGGACGGGCCGGGCAAGTGGCACGAGCCCGCCGGCAGGCGATAACCTTGAACCTGTGTGCCGGGAACGCAACCCCAACTCCCGGCGCGATCACAGGTGCACGCAGGAAAATGCGTGCACTCGGGGCAGAACGAAGACAGAAAATGGTCACAGTGAGCATGTCTGATACGAAGCAGAATCCCGTGATTGCGGGACAGAGCAACGACGCATCTTTCGAGAACGTCTGGCAGGAATTGAAGTGGCGCGGCCTGGTGCACGTGTCCACCGATGATGCCGAGCTGGAACGAGCCCTCTCCGAAGAATCTGTGACCTACTATTGCGGGTTCGATCCCACCGCGCCGTCTCTGCACCTGGGCAACCTGGTGCAGCTGCTGAACATGCGCCGCCTGCAGCTGGCCGGCCACAAGCCGCTGGCACTGGTGGGCGGTTCCACCGGCCTGATCGGCGATCCGCGGCAGACCGCGGAGCGCACCTTGAACACCAAGGAAACCGTGACCGAATGGGTCGCCAAGCTCCAGGCCCAGGTTTCCCGCTTCCTTTCCGCCGAGGGCGAGAACGCGGTGCGCCTGGTCAACAACCTGGACTGGACGCAGCAGCTGTCGGCCCTGGACTTCCTGCGCGATGTGGGCAAGTACTTCCGCGTGGGCACCATGATCAAGAAGGAGATCGTGGCCGCGCGCCTGAACTCCGACGAGGGCATCAGCTACACCGAGTTCTCCTACCAGGTGCTGCAGGGCTACGACTTCCTGGAGCTGAACCGGCAGTACGGCTGCACCCTGCAGACCGGCGGTTCGGACCAGTGGGGCAACCTGACCAGCGGCACCGACCTGATCCGCAAGGTCCAAGGCACCTCGGTTCACGCCTACGGCACCCCGCTGATCACTAACTCAGACGGCACCAAGTTCGGCAAGTCCGAGGGCAACGCCATCTGGCTGGATGCCGAGATGTGCAGCCCGTACACCTTCTACCAGTTCTGGCTGAACACCGCCGACGCCGACGTGATCGACCGGCTGAAGGTCTTCACCTTCCTGACCCGCGAGCAGATCGCGGAGTTGGAAACTGAGGTTGCCGAGCGCCCGTTCAAGCGCGTCGCCCAGCGCACCTTGGCCTGGGAGGTCACTTCCCTGGTCCACGGAGTGCAGGCCACCGAACAAGTGATCGCCGCTTCGGCTGCGGTCTTCGGCAATGGCGATCTTGGCGCAATCGATCTTCCTACCCTGGAATCGGTCATCGCCGAGCTGCCTTCGGCAAAGGTCGCCGCGGACGATCTGGGCATCCTGAATGTCCTGGTGGCATCGGGCCTGAGCAAGTCATTGTCCGAAGCGCGCCGCACGGTAGCCGAAGGTGGCGCCTACGTGAACAACGCCAAGGTCGACGGCATCGAAACCGAACTGGCCGAGTCGGACTTCCTGCATGGCCGGTACGCGATCGTGCGCCGCGGCAAGAAGAACATGGCAGTGGCTGAACTGGTCAAGTAAGGCCCGCGAACAGCTGCAATACACGAAACCGCCAGAAAAACTTGTGAACCAAGACACTTTTCTGGCGGTTTTGTTGTACCAAACTAGCAAAATTCCTAGTCAAGCTCGAAATAATAAGGGAAAACAAGCCTGCTGGCCGATTTTGCTTCGTGGTGGGATGCGTGTAGAGTTTTATCTCGCGCCGCTGATCCGGAGGGCCTGAAAAGGCGAGTCGGAAACAGCGGGGTGAACCAGCCTGAAACGCCGAGTTGACAATGGTCAACGCGGTGGTAAGCTGGAAAAGTTGCTCCGGAGCGAAGCAGTGGCCACCAAGAGTGGCTGGTGTGGTGTCGAGAGTGTTTGTTGTTTGAGAACTCAATAGTGTGCCAAGTTTGTTGATACCGAATATTTTTATTTGGTGAATACATAACATTTGCTTGAGGCATTGCACCCCCGTGCAGTGTTCTTGAGTGTTTTATTATTCGCCAGGACTTCATCGGCTTCGCCCTTCTTTTCCAAGGGGTTGCTGGTGGCTTTTTATTTTTTTATGGAGAGTTTGATCCTGGCTCAGGATGAACGCTGGCGGCGTGCTTAACACATGCAAGTCGAACGATGAAGCCCAGCTTGCTGGGTGGATTAGTGGCGAACGGGTGAGTAACACGTGAGTAACCTGCCCCCGACTCTGGGATAAGCCCGGGAAACTGGGTCTAATACCGGATATGACCATGGAACGCATGTTTTGTGGTGGAAAGATTTATCGGTGGGGGATGGACTCGCGGCCTATCAGCTTGTTGGTGAGGTAATGGCTCACCAAGGCGACGACGGGTAGCCGGCCTGAGAGGGTGACCGGCCACACTGGGACTGAGACACGGCCCAGACTCCTACGGGAGGCAGCAGTGGGGAATATTGCACAATGGGCGAAAGCCTGATGCAGCGACGCCGCGTGAGGGATGACGGCCTTCGGGTTGTAAACCTCTTTCAGTAGGGAAGAAGCGAAAGTGACGGTACCTGCAGAAGAAGCGCCGGCTAACTACGTGCCAGCAGCCGCGGTAATACGTAGGGCGCAAGCGTTATCCGGATTTATTGGGCGTAAAGAGCTCGTAGGCGGTTTGTCGCGTCTGCCGTGAAAGTCCGAGGCTCAACCTCGGATCTGCGGTGGGTACGGGCAGACTAGAGTGATGTAGGGGAGACTGGAATTCCTGGTGTAGCGGTGAAATGCGCAGATATCAGGAGGAACACCGATGGCGAAGGCAGGTCTCTGGGCATTTACTGACGCTGAGGAGCGAAAGCATGGGGAGCGAACAGGATTAGATACCCTGGTAGTCCATGCCGTAAACGTTGGGCACTAGGTGTGGGGGACATTCCACGTTTTCCGCGCCGTAGCTAACGCATTAAGTGCCCCGCCTGGGGAGTACGGCCGCAAGGCTAAAACTCAAAGGAATTGACGGGGGCCCGCACAAGCGGCGGAGCATGCGGATTAATTCGATGCAACGCGAAGAACCTTACCAAGGCTTGACATGTGCCAGACCGCTCCAGAGATGGGGTTTCCCTTCGGGGCTGGTTCACAGGTGGTGCATGGTTGTCGTCAGCTCGTGTCGTGAGATGTTGGGTTAAGTCCCGCAACGAGCGCAACCCTCGTTCCATGTTGCCAGCACGTAGTGGTGGGGACTCATGGGAGACTGCCGGGGTCAACTCGGAGGAAGGTGGGGATGACGTCAAATCATCATGCCCCTTATGTCTTGGGCTTCACGCATGCTACAATGGCCGGTACAATGGGTTGCGATACTGTGAGGTGGAGCTAATCCCTAAAAGCCGGTCTCAGTTCGGATTGGGGTCTGCAACTCGACCCCATGAAGTCGGAGTCGCTAGTAATCGCAGATCAGCAACGCTGCGGTGAATACGTTCCCGGGCCTTGTACACACCGCCCGTCAAGTCACGAAAGTTGGTAACACCCGAAGCCGATGGCCTAACCACCTTGTGTGGGGGGAGTCGTCGAAGGTGGGACTGGCGATTGGGACTAAGTCGTAACAAGGTAGCCGTACCGGAAGGTGCGGCTGGATCACCTCCTTTCTAAGGAGCTAACCATTATTGGTTGCCCATGCTGGACACGAGTGTTGTCCGGGTGGGTTGCTCATGGGTGGAATATCAATGGACTCAGTACTGGAAAGCGTGCATGCTTTGCCGGCTCCTTGTGTGGGGGTTGGTGGTGTGTGCGGGGTACTGGCTGTGGCTGCATGGTGCTGGGCATCTGCGAGTACGCGTGGCAAGAATCAAGTTTCGGCTTGTTCTTGGTGTGTGGGAAAGCGGTGTGTGGTGGTGTGTGGTTTGTATGGTTTGGCATGCTGTTGGGTTTTGAGGCAACAAGCCTCCTTTCCTGGTGAATGGTTGCCGGGGTTCTTCCTGTGGGGAGGGTCCTGGTGGTGTTCGCTTGGGTGAGGGGTTCTTGGTGTTTCGGTGTTTGTCCTGTGTTTGCTGCAAGGATGTCCTGTTGGATTGATGCTGGCCTTTGGTTGGTGTTGGTTTTGGGGTGTTGTTGCGGGGGTGCGGGGTTGTTGTTTGGGAACTGTATAGTGAACGCGAGCATCTTGCAGATGAGATGAGCTGGGTAGTCCTTTTCCTGGGATTGCCTGGTGTTGGAGTCTTGTCTGCGTGATTTTGTTAGATTGTTTTATTGCTCAATTCTGAGACTTTGATTTGTGTTGAAGTTTTTAAGGGCGCACGGTGGATGCCTTGGCATCAAGAGCCGATGAAGGACGTGGGAATCTGCGATAAGCCTGGTGGAGTCGATAACCGGACGTTGAGACCAGGATTTCCGAATGGGGGAACCCCGCACCATGTTATGTGGTGTGACCTGCAGCTGAATGTATAGGCTGTGTGGAGGGAACGCGGGGAAGTGAAACATCTCAGTACCCGCAGGAAGAGAAAACAACAGTGATTCCGTTAGTAGTGGCGAGCGAACGCGGATGGGGCTAAACCGGTTGGTGTGTGATAGCGGATAGGCGTTGCATCACCGGGGTTGTGGGGTTGACATGTACCAGCGCTATCTTGCTGGTGGGATGAGGTGCAGGCGTATAGGTGAATCGGTTGGAATGCCGGACCAGAGAGGGTGATAGTCCCGTAGGTGTAATGCGTGTCTGCCGTTCTAGTGTTGATACCCGAGTAGCACGGGGCCCGTGAAACCTTGTGTGAATCTGCCAGGACCACCTGGTAAGCCTGAATACTACTTGATGACCGATAGTGAATCAGTACCGTGAGGGAATGGTGAAAAGTACCCCGGGAGGGGAGTGAAATAGTACCTGAAACCGTGCGCTTACAATCCGTTAGAGCCTGGGACTTGTTCCTGGGTGATGGCGTGCCTTTTGAAGAATGAGCCTGCGAGTTAGTGTTACGTCGCGAGGTTAACCCGTGTGGGGAAGCCGTAGCGAAAGCGAGTCTGAATAGGGCGTTTGAGTGGCGTGATCTAGACCCGAAGCGAAGTGATCTACCCATGGCCAGGTTGAAGCGCGTGTAAGAGCGTGTGGAGGACCGAACCCACTTCAGTTGAAAATGGAGGGGATGAGCTGTGGGTAGGGGTGAAAGGCCAATCAAACTTCGTGATAGCTGGTTCTCCCCGAAATGCATTTAGGTGCAGCGTTGCGTGTTTCTTGCTGGAGGTAGAGCTACTGGATAGGCGATGGGCCCTACAAGGTTACTGACCTTAGCCAAACTCCGAATGCCGGCAAGTGAGAGCGCAGCAGTGAGACTGTGGGGGATAAGCTTCATAGTCGAGAGGGAAACAGCCCAGAACGCCAACTAAGGCCCCTAAGCGTGTGCTAAGTGGAAAAGGATGTGGAGTTGCTGTGACAACCAGGAGGTTGGCTTAGAAGCAGCCACCCTTGAAAGAGTGCGTAATAGCTCACTGGTCAAGTGATTCCGCGCCGATAATGTAGCGGGGCTCAAGCACACCGCCGAAGTTGCGTCATTCAAGTATTAGCCTGGTTTCGATTGGGTGCTTGGATGGGTAGGGGAGCGTCGTGTGGACGGTGAAGTCGCGGTGGAAACCAGCGGTGGAGGCCACACGAGTGAGAATGCAGGCATGAGTAGCGAATGACGGGTGAGAAACCCGTCCGCCGAATGATCAAGGGTTCCAGGGTTAAGCTAATCTGCCCTGGGTTAGTCGGGACCTAAGGCGAGGCCGACAGGCGTAGTCGATGGACAACGGGTTGATATTCCCGTACCGGCGAAGGACCGCCCATACCAAGCTGTGGATGCTAACCATGACGGATCATGGCTGTTGCGGCCTTCGGGTTGCTGGTTGTGTGATGTGGTGGGAACCGATGCAGTGAGGTCAGCGTATTAACAGGTGTGACGCAGGAAGGTAGCCGAGCCAGGCAATGGAATTGACCTGGTCCAAGGGTGTAGGAAGAGTGGTTGGCAAATCCGCCGCTCATATGTTCTGAGACCTGATAGGCGCCCCGTTTATGGGGTGATTCGGTGATCCTATGCTGCCTAGAAAAGCATCGGCGCGAGGTCCCAGTCCGCCCGTACCCCAAACCGACACAGGTGATCAGGTAGAGAATACTAAGGCGATCGAGAGAATCATGGTTAAGGAACTCGGCAAAATGCCCCCGTAACTTCGGAAGAAGGGGGGCCTGCCCCGTGATGGAGACGTGCTCTCCGGAGGCGGGTGTGGGCCGCAGAGACCAGGGGGAAGCGACTGTTTACTAAAAACACAGGTCCGTGCGAAGTCGCAAGACGATGTATACGGACTGACTCCTGCCCGGTGCTGGAAGGTTAAGAGGACTGGTTAGCCCTTGTGGCGAAGCTGAGAATTTAAGCCCCAGTAAACGGCGGTGGTAACTATAACCATCCTAAGGTAGCGAAATTCCTTGTCGGGTAAGTTCCGACCTGCACGAATGGAGTAACGACTTCCCCGCTGTCTCAACCATGAACTCGGCGAAATTGCAGTACGAGTAAAGATGCTCGTTACGCGCAGCAGGACGGAAAGACCCCGAGACCTTTACTATAGTTTGGTATTGGTGTTCGGTGCAGCTTGTGTAGGATAGGTGGGAGACTGTGAAGCTTGGACGCTAGTTCAGGTGGAGTCATCGTTGAAATACCACTCTGGCTGTACCGGTCACCTAACTTCGGACCATGATCTGGTTCAGGGACAGTGCCTGATGGGTAGTTTAACTGGGGCGGTTGCCTCCTAAAATGTAACGGAGGCGCCCAAAGGTTCCCTCAGCCTGGTTGGCAATCAGGTGTCGAGTGTAAGTGCACAAGGGAGCTTGACTGTGAGAGTGACAGCTCGAGCAGGGACGAAAGTCGGGACTAGTGATCCGGCGGCACCTCGTGGAAGGGCCGTCGCTCAACGGATAAAAGGTACCTCGGGGATAACAGGCTGATCTTGCCCAAGAGTCCATATCGACGGCATGGTTTGGCACCTCGATGTCGGCTCGTCGCATCCTGGGGCTGGAGTAGGTCCCAAGGGTTGGGCTGTTCGCCCATTAAAGCGGTACGCGAGCTGGGTTTAGAACGTCGTGAGACAGTTCGGTCCCTATCCGCTGCGCGCGTTGGAAATTTGAGAAGGGCTGTCCTTAGTACGAGAGGACCGGGACGGACGAACCTCTGGTGTGTCAGTTGTACTGCCAAGTGCATCGCTGATTAGCTACGTTTGGAAGGGATAACCGCTGAAAGCATCTAAGCGGGAAGCCTGCTTCGAGATGAGATTTCCATGCACCATTGTGTGTGAGAGGCCCCCAGCTAGACCACTGGGTTGATAGGCAGGATGTGGAAGCAAGAACTGAAGACTTGTGCAGCTGACCTGTACTAATAGGCCGATGACTTACAACACACAATAAAACAATGATTTGAACTGATGATTTCAATGCTGTTCGCGTTCACTATGCGGTTACGAGACAACAACCTCTAACCAATAAATGCAAGATGAGTTACAAGACTTTGTAGCACCGGAAAACACTGACCAGGAAATATTTGGTTTGTGTGCTTCGTGATTGTTACGGCGGTCATAGCGTGGGGGAAACGCCCGGTCCCATACCGAACCCGGAAGCTAAGGCCCATTGCGCCGATGGTACTGCACTCGTGAGGGTGTGGGAGAGTAGGTCACCGCCGGACTTAACCTAAGTGGGTTTGAGGCTCTAACCAGTGATGGTTGGAGCCTCACCTGTTTAACCCGTGGGAGGGCTTGGGGGTCAGGCATGAGTGCTTGGCCTGTTTTTGTTTAAGGGGATTCGGTCGCTGGCCGCTGCCGCGGCCCGCAATGGATCAGGCCGGCAGTGGAGTGACTGAGTGTCTTGCCACATTGCACCTGTTTCCCTAGGGTATGTCTCGTGGCTCCCGTAGACTTGAAGTTAGATGTACATGCCTTTATGGCGTGCAGAATAGTTAATAGTGAAGTGATTTGCTAAGGCAATCACGAAGGTTGCGGTATTGAGATAGCCGCTGAAGGGGACATTAGATGTCTAACGAATTCCGCCGTAACTCCGACAACGGACGAGGCGACTTCCGGAACTCAAATTCAAGCCGCAACAACTCCCGCGATGGTTTCAAGCGTCGCGATGACCGCAGCGATTTCAATCGCACCGACGATAACCGTGGTGGATTCCGTGGTGAGCGTCGTGATGACAACCGTGGTGGTGGCTTCAAGCGCAATGACAACCGCGATGGCGGGTTCAAGCGTAATGATGATCGCGGTGGCTTTAAGCGTAACGATGACCGTGGCGGTTTCCGTAGCGAGCGCCGTGATGACAACCGCGGTGGCGGGTTCAAACGTAATGACGACCGTGGCGGTTTCCGTGGTGAACGCCGTGATGACAACCGTGGTGGTGGCTTCAAGCGCAACGATGATCGCGGTGGCTTCCGTGGCGATCGTAGTGATGATCGCGGTCGCTTCAAGCGCAACGATGACCGTGGCGGTTTCCGTAGCGATCGTAACGATGACCGTGGCGGTTTCCGCGGCGAGCGCCGTGATGACAACCGCGGTGGTGGCTTCAAGCGCAATGACAACCGCGATGGCGGGTTCAAGCGCAACGATGACCGTGGCGGTTTCCGTGGTGAACGTCGAGATGACAACCGCGGCGGGTTCAAGCGCAACGATGACCGTGGCGGTTTCCGTGGTGAACGTCGAGATGACAAGCGCGGTGGCGGGTTCAAGCGTGATGACAACCGCGGCGACTTCAAGCGCAACGATGACCGTGGCGGTTTCCGTGGCGAGCGTCGCGATGACAACCGCGGTGGCGGCTTCAAGCGCGCCGATGACCGTCGTTCCAAGGGTGATCGTCCAGCACGCGAGGACCGCTTTGCCGACAAGCGCGAGAATGCACCACGCGCGCACAACCCGGGCGATCTGCGCATCTCGAACCGCTCCGATCGCGAGCAGTCCCCGGACATCGATGAGGACGTTACTGGCAAGGAGCTGGACCGTGTAGCACGCGCACAGCTGCGCTACCTCGAAGAGCGTTCGGCAAGCTGGGTCGCCAAGCACCTGGTGATGGCTGGCCGCCTGCTGGAAGAGGACCCGGAACTGGCTTACCAGCACACCCTGGCGGCATCGCGCCGTGGCGGCCGCGTCGCCGTCGTGCGCGAGGCCGTTGGCATTGCCGCCTACCATGCCGGCAAGTACGCCGACGCGCTGCGTGAGCTGCGCACCCACCGCCGCATTTCCGGCTCGGACTACAACCTGCCGTTGATCGCCGACTCGCTGCGCGGCCTGGGCCGTGCGGAGAAGGCCATCGAGCTGGCGCACTCCGAGGAATGCGCCAACCTGGAAACTGCCGTCAAGGTCGAAATGCAGATGGTTGCCGCTGGCTCCTACGCCGACCTGGGCAAGCTGGACAAGGCGCTGGCCGAGCTGGAGTCGCTGGAGCAGCTGAACTTCAACCGCGCCTTCTCCTTCAGCCCGCGCCTGTTCACCGCCTACGCTGACCTGCTCTCGGCTGCCGGCCGTGCAGAAGACGCGAAGCGCTGGAATGCACAGGTGGAGGTTGCCGAAAGCGCCCTGGGCATCGAACGCGAAACCGAATCCTTCATCATGGACCTGGCTCCGGAGCTGGACGAGGAAGAGGAAACCCCGCGTGCCAAGGATCTGATCGAACCTTCCGAGTCCTCGGAAGCGGCCGCCGACGCGATAGCAGAAGAAGCTGAAGAGCCTGAAGCCGAGCGGACCGGCATCGACGAGGACGATGACCTGAACGTGGTTGTCGAATCCGACACGGACGCCGTCGAAGCCGACGTGGAAGACGAATCGACCAAGTAAGCTTTGGCGTAGCAGCCAAATACCTAAAGTAGTAGGAACCACCACCGAATGCTGATCTCCGGATTTGATTCTGTCCTCTCCGATTTGGATGGCGTCGTCTATGCTGGCCCGAACGCCATTGACGACGCCGTCGAGTCGCTGAACACCCTCGCGGAAGTGAATGTCACACTGGCGTTCATTACCAACAATGCCGGGCGTTCGCCGATGTCGGTCGCGGCGCACCTGCGCCAGCTGGGTGTGAAGACCAGTGCCGAGCAGGTCTTCGGCTCGGCCGACGCCGGCGCGGAGATGCTGGCCCGCGAACTGAATCCGGGATCCAAGATCCTGGTGGTCGGTTCCCCCTACCTGCGCGAATGCATTACCGTGCGCGGGCTGGAAGTCGTCGAAACCCATAAGGAAGAACCCGTAGCGGTGATCCAGGGGTTCGACCCGGACATCTCGTGGACGAACCTGGCCGAGGCCAGCTATGCGATCAATAACGGCGCCGCATGGGTTGCCACCAACACCGACCTGACGATCCCGCGCGCCGAGGGCCTGGCCCCGGGCAACGGGTCGCTGGTCAACGCGGTGAAGCTGGCTACCAGCGTGGAACCGCGGGTGGCCGGCAAGCCCGAATCCTACCTGTTCGCGCGGGCCGCCGACCGGCTGGATTCCCAGCGCCCGCTGGTCGTCGGCGACCGCCTGGACACCGACATCCTCGGCGGCTTCCGTGCAGGGTTCTCCACCGCGCTGGTGCTCACCGGCGTCGACACCCCGCGCACCGCGCTGGGAGCTCCGGTCGAGCAGCGACCCAACTACCTCATCAACTCCCTGGCCGACCTGTACCGTCCCTACCCGACCATCAAGGTGCTCGGCTACGGCGTGCAGGTCGGCGACGCGGTCGCCAAGGTCGATCACGGCGCGATCGAAGTGACGGGCAGCGACCAGGACCTGAACGCCTGGCGCGCCGCCTGCCATGCCTGGTGGCTGGCCCACCCGCGCCAGTCGCGGCATGAAGAACCGGAAATCCGGTTCACCGAACGCGGACTGGACGCCCTGCGGAAGGTGCGGGGCTAGCCATGCAGCCACAGGAACCTGTCCCGAGCCCCGGCACCCGCGGGCTGGATGACGCGGCAGTCGAGCAGGCGCTGTCCTCGCTGGCCGACCACGACATTACCGAGCACGCCGGAATTTACGAGCAGCTGCTCGCCGGCCTGCAGCACGAACTGAACCGTACGGAGCACGGCGCGTGAATCGCCTGGATCAAGAACTTGTCACCCGTCAGCTGGCGCGCTCGCGCACCGAAGCTGCCAAGCTGATCGATGCCGGACGGGTGCTGCTGAACGGGAAGGCGACTGCCAAGGCCTCCAAGAAGGTATGCACCGCCGACGAGCTGGCCCTGGTGCCCAGCGAGGGCGAGGAGTACGTCTCCCGCGCCGGGCACAAGCTCGCCGGCGCACTAGATGTCTTTGCGACTATCGATCCTGCGGGCCTGCGCTGCCTGGATGCCGGCGCCTCCACCGGCGGTTTCACTGACGTGCTGCTGCGCCGCGGGGCAAAGTCCGTGGTCGCAGCCGATGTAGGCCATGGCCAGCTGGTCGATGAGATCCGCGAAAACCCGCGCGTCACGGTCCGCGAAGGGCTGAACGTGCGCTATCTACTCCCCGAAGATATTGGTGGACCAGTCGACCTCGTAGTAGCCGACTTGTCCTTTATCTCGCTGCGCCTGGTGATCGACGCTTTGGCCTCGGCCACCAAGGACGGCGGCGGGCTGCTGCTGATGGTCAAGCCGCAGTTCGAGGTCGGGCGCGAGCATCTGAACCGTACCGGCGTGGTCACCGATCCGCAGCTGCGCCGCAGCGCCGTGGAAGCGGTCGTGGCCAGCGCGCACGCTGCGGGCCTGCAACTGCGCGGCTTGGCCCGCAGCCCCCTGCCGGGACAGGACGGCAACGTCGAATTCTTCCTCTGGCTGGCCGCCGGCGGGAATCCACAGCCTGCCGATGTGCCGCTCATCGGGCAGGACGTTGACTATTCTTAGTAGTGACGTGTTTTAGCCGTGGTCGATAACCACGGTCATTTTGCACCTCGCGAAGCTGAGAGGGGCCGACCGCCTTGCGCCGAATCCTGATTTTCACCCATACCGGCCGCCAAGAAGCGATCACCGCGGCCATCGAAACCTGCGCCCTGCTCAATGAAGCAGGCGCCATCCCGGTGATGCGCCGCAAGGACCAGCTGGCGATGACCGAAGCGATCGGCGCGGCTGTGCCCTCGGTGCAGGTGCTCGACGAGGATTGCCAGATCGAAGACATCGACTTGGGCGTGGTGCTCGGCGGCGACGGCTCGGTGCTGCGCGCCGCGGAACTGGTGCGCGAATCCCCGATGCCGCTGGTGGGGGTGAACCTCGGGCATGTGGGTTTCCTCGCCGAAGCTGAACGAAGCGAACTGGCCTCCACCGTCCAGGCGTTGGTCAATGAGACCTATACAGTGGAAGAGCGCATGACCATCGAGGTCAAGGTGTGGCTGGATAACGTCTGCCTTGCCGAAACATGGGCCTTGAACGAGGCCGCCGTGGAAAAGGCAAACCGCGAGCGCATGGTCGAGGTAGTGATCGAGGTCGACGGGCGTCCGATCTCCACCTTCGGATGCGACGGCGTAGTGATGGCCACGCCGACCGGCTCCACAGCCTATTCCTTCTCCGCCGGCGGACCGGTGGTGTGGCCGGATGTCGCGGCGCTGATCATGGTGCCGATCTCCGCGCACGCCCTGTTCGCCAAGCCCCTGGTCATTTCCCCGGATTCGATCATGGCCGTGGAAATGCTCACCCGTACCGATGCCGGCGCGGTGCTCTGGTGCGATGGCCGGCGCACCATCGAGTTGCCGCCGGGAGCCCGCGTGGAAGTGACGCGCAGCGATCGGCCGGTATACATGGCCCGGCTGAACACCACTCCGTTCTCCGAGCGCCTGGTCAACAAGTTCGAACTGCCGATTACCGGCTGGCGCGGTCCGGCAAAGGAAGAGGCGCGCCGTCCGGCAACCACGGCATTGCCGGTGATCGGGCCGGGGCTGCAAAGCGTGGATCCGCACTACCGCGATGAACCGGGGATCCCCATGGTGGGACGGCCTGAGGACCAAGGCTAACCGCCCGCATCAGCGAAAAATTCTCCACCCGCTCGAACATAGTTGCGAAAAATAGGATTAGAACACATATACTAAAAACGCACGGTACGACTTGAACTCGACATTCGGGAGCAGGCAATGATTCAGGAAATCCAGATCTCCAACCTCGGAGTGATTACCGAGGCCACGCTGCCGCTTGGCCCCGGGCTCACGGTAGTCACCGGTGAAACGGGCGCTGGCAAGACCATGGTGATCACCGCCCTGTCCCTGCTGCTTGGACGCCGGGCCGATGCCGGTGCGGTGCGCAACGGCGCCAAGCATGCCCTGGCCGAAGCCGTAGTGCACCTGCCCCCGGATCACCACGTTCTCGATGCCGCAGGCCAGGCCGGTGCCTTCATCGAGCCGGCGGGGGAGAGCAACGAGCTGCTGCTGTCCCGCTCACTCTCGGCCCAAGGTCGTTCGCGGGCCACCATTGGCGGACGCAGCGCCCCGGTCGGGTTGCTGGCCGAGCTGGGCCATGACCTGGTTGCCGTCCACGGCCAGTCGGACCAGATCCGCCTGAAAGAACCTGTTGCCCAGCGTGACGCGTTGGACCGCTTTGCCGGTAGCTCGCTGTCGCGCACGCTCAGCAGCTACCAGCGCGCCTATCGCCAGTGGCGTTCGGCTTCCAAGGAGCTGGCTGGCCTGAAAACCGATTCGCGCAACCGCGTACGCGAAGCGGAAAATTTGCGCCTGGCGTTGGACGAGATCGATTCGCTGGATCCGCAGCCCGGCGAGGACGAGTCGCTGCGCGAGCAATCCATGAAGCTGGGCAATATCGAATCCCTGCGTACCGCTTGCCAGCAGGCCCAGGCCATCATCGACTCCGAAGATTTCGAAAACCCGGGCGTGACGACCTTGGCCGAGACCGCCCGCGGCGTGCTGGGCCAGGCCAGCGGCGATGACACCGTGCTGGCGGCTTTCGCAGAGCGGGCAGCTGAATTGGGAATTATTGCATCTGAGCTCTCCAGTGATCTTTCCTCCTACGTGGCCGACCTCGATGAAGAAGGCCCGGAGCGCTTGGCACAGATTGAAGCCCGCCGTGCCGACCTGAACAAGCTCATGCGCAAATACGCGCCGAGCATCGATGAGGTGCTGGCCTGGGCGGCCGAATCCCGCTCCCGGCTCGAAGAACTTGGCGGGGACGACTCGCGCATCGAGGAGCTGGAAGTAGAAGTCGTCGACCTGGAGCACAAGGTTTCCTCGCTGGCCTCGGACCTCTCCGATGCGCGCCGCAAGGCAGCCAAGAAGCTCTCCGCGCAGGTTTCGGCCGAACTGAAGGCCCTGGCGATGCCCGATGCCAAGCTCGTCATCGAGGTGAGCGAATTGGAAGAACCCGGCGGCTTCGGGCAAGACGCAATCTCCATGCTGCTGGCCCCGCATGCTGGCGCCTCGCCGCGGCCGCTGGGCAAGGGTGCCAGCGGCGGCGAGCTCTCCCGCGTCATGCTAGCCATAGAAGTCGTTCTTGCAGCCGTCGATCCGGTACCGACCTTCGTCTTCGATGAAGTGGACCAGGGCGTGGGCGGCAAGGCGGCGGTGGCCATTGGTGAGCGCCTGGCCATGCTGGGCAAGCATGTGCAGGTCATTGTGGTGACCCACCTGCCCCAGGTGGCCGCCTATGCGGATCGGCATATCCGTGTGATCAAGAATTCAGATGCCAAGTCGAAGGCCGGAGCTGGCTACACTGCCAGCGATGTCATCAGCCTGAATCAGGAAGCCCGTGTCAAGGAGCTTGCGCGCATGCTCGCCGGCCAAGAGGAATCCGGCACCGCGCAGGCGCATGCCGAGGAGCTACTCGAGGATGCCCAGAAGCTAGTGTCATCGCTCACCTCAAAGAAATTGGTGAAGGCCTAAAAGTCTTGGTGAACCCCTGAATTACGCGGATGCTATGGCATTGGCCGGTGGTGCACTAGAGTCTTATGAGGATGCGAAATATTGGAATGGTGATAGGATGAAATCCCGTGGTGCAGCGTAATTCAACTCGTGATTCTCGGTCGTCTGAAACGACAAAGCATATCTTCGTCACCGGCGGTGTGGCCTCTTCCCTAGGCAAGGGTTTGACGGCATCCAGCCTCGGACATCTACTTCGAGCTCGTGGTCTCTCAGTGACCATGCAGAAGCTCGACCCGTACCTGAACGTCGATCCAGGTACCATGAACCCTTTCCAGCACGGTGAAGTTTTCGTTACCGACGATGGCGCCGAAACCGACCTGGATATCGGCCACTACGAGCGTTTCCTGGACGAAAACCTGCCAGGTACCGCCAACGTGACCACCGGACAGGTCTACTCGACCGTCCTGGAACGCGAACGCCGCGGTGAATACCTCGGCGATACCGTGCAGGTCATCCCGCACATCACCGATGAGATCAAGCGCCGCATGCGCTTGGCGGCTACCGAACCGGGCGCCGGCAAGTCGGCTCCCGACGTGATCATCACGGAAATCGGTGGCACGGTCGGCGATATCGAGTCCCAGCCATTTCTCGAGGCAGCACGCCAGGTCCGCCAGGACATCGGCCGTAAGAACGCATTCTTCGTGCATGTTTCCCTGGTTCCGTTCATCGGCCCGAGCCATGAACTGAAGACCAAGCCTACCCAGCACTCCGTTGCGGCGTTGCGCTCGATCGGCATCCAGCCAGACGCACTGGTGATCCGCTCGGACCGGCCAATCCCTGCGGAGATGCGCGCCAAGCTTGGCCGCACCTGCGATGTGGACACCGAAGCAGTCATCAACTGCGCCGACGCTCCAAGTATCTACGACATCCCCAAGGTCATCCACTCCCAGGGCTTGGACGCTTACATCGTCCAGACCTTGGAGATGAAGTTCCGCGATGTGGACTGGGAGTCGTGGGATCGACTGCTCGAAGTCGTGCACAACCCGGCAACCGAGCTGACCGTCGCTTTGGTGGGCAAGTACATCGATCTGCCGGATGCCTACCTGTCAGTCACCGAAGCACTGCGTGCCGGCGGTTTCGCCAACAACGCGAAGGTCAACATCCGCTGGGTGCCGGCTGACGACTGCGCTACCGAAGCAGGGGCCGCCAAGGCGCTCGAAGGCGCAGAGGCAATCTGCGTCCCCGGCGGCTTCGGCATCCGCGGCCTGGAAGGCAAGCTGGGCGCACTGCGCTTCGCTCGCGAAAACAAGCTGCCAACCCTGGGCCTGTGCCTGGGGCTGCAGTCGATGGTCATCGAATACGCCCGCAACATGGCTGGCCTCACCGATGCATCGTCCACCGAATTCGATCCAGAAACCTCCACACCGGTCATCGCGACCATGGAAGAGCAGCTGGAGATCGTCGACGGCAAGGGCGATCTGGGCGGCACCATGCGCCTGGGCCTGTACGACGCAAAGCTGCTTGACGGGTCGGTTCTGGCTGAAACCTATGGCAAGACCGAGGTCGCAGAGCGCCACCGCCATCGCTACGAGGTCAACAACGCATACCGTGCCCAGCTTGAAGAAGCTGGTCTGGTCTTCGCTGGCGCCTCGCCAGACGGCAGCCTGGTCGAGTTCGTTGAACTGCCGAAGGACGTGCACCCGTACTACGTCTCCACGCAGGCACACCCAGAGCTCTCCAGCCGCCCAACTCGTCCGCACCCGCTGTTCGCAGGTCTGGTCGAGGCAGCCCTGGAGCTGCGCAAGTAATACAGCTTGCCAGGGGTAAAACTCTGAAGGCAATGCGCGCCGGTCAGTACTGACCGGCGCGTTGCTGTTTAAGCTGGAGAGTAACGACCAGCTTTTTCTACCGAAGGACGATCCTCGTGCCGCTGCATCCGATAGCCGATGAATTCTCGCCGCGTGAATTGCTGAACCGTGAAACCGTGTACGAGGGCCGCATCTGGGACGTCGTCCATGACACCGTGAAGCTCTCTGAATCAGGGGCGACGATCGAACGCGACTACATCAACCACCCCGGTGCGGTCAGCGTGCTGGTCATGGATGCCGAGGAGCGCATCTTGATGGTCAACCAGTACCGCCACCCGGTCGGCATGCGCCTGTGGGAAATCCCCGCCGGCCTGCTCGACGTAGCTGGCGAGCCGCCGTTGGAAGCCGCCAAGCGCGAATTGTGGGAAGAAGCGGACCGCACCGCCGATCACTGGTCGATCCTCACCGATGTCTTCTTGAGCCCGGGCTCGTCGGCCGAGGCCGTGCGGATCTACCTGGCACGCGATGCGAAGCTGGTCGCAGCAGACCATCGCCATCAGCGGACCGAAGAGGAGGCCGAAATGGTCAGCACCTGGGTTCCCCTGGAAGAAGCCGTTGCCGCGGTGCTGGCAGGAAAGATCCATAACCCCACCGCGACCATCGCCATCCTGGCCGCTCATGCCGCCCGCGCCAACAAGTACCTCGACCTGCGCGACGCGAACGAGCCATTCGACGTGCACCCGTACCTGCGAGAAGGATGAGCAACCAGTTCGAAACCCCGCTCAAGCGCTACCTGCAGCATCTGGCGATCGAGCGCGGGCTGGCCGAGAACACCTTGGCGTCCTACCGCAGGGATCTGACCCGATACATGGATGCGCTGCAAGCGGCAGGCATCGCGCAGCCGCAGCAGATTACCGAGGCAGCCATCAGCGGCTACCTGCAGGAGCTCTCGCGCGGAGACGAAGAGCATCAGCCGTTGAGCGCCCGCTCCGTCGCACGCCACTCGGTAGCCATCCGCCAGCTGCACAAGTACTGGGAACTCGAAGGGATCTGCGCCCCGAATCCTGCCCGCGAGATCCAGCCTCCGGCCATCGGCCAATCCCTGCCCAAGGCAATATCCATCGACCAGGTCACCCGGATCCTTGAATCGGTGAGCATCGAAACCCCTGCCGGGCTGCGGGACCGGGCGATCCTGGAATTCTTGTACTCCACCGGCGCACGCATATCCGAAGTCGTGGACTTGGATGTCGATGATCTGCACTTTGCCGATGATGCCGTGGTGCGCCTGTTCGGCAAGGGATCCAAGGAACGGGTGGTTCCGGTTGGCAGGTACGCCCAGCGTGCGGTCAGCGATTATCTGGTACGTGCTCGTCCCGGGCTGGCCGCCAAGGGAAAGGGCACCCCGGCATTGTTCCTGAACCAGCGCGGGGGACGGCTCTCGCGCCAATCGGTATGGCTGCTGCTGGCCAAGGCGGCCGAACGGGCCGGGATAACTACCGAGGTATCTCCGCATACGCTGCGCCATTCCTTCGCCACGCATTTGCTTGAGGGTGGAGCAGATGTCAGGGTGGTCCAGGAACTGCTGGGGCATGCATCGGTCACCACCACGCAGATCTACACCAAGGTCACCGTTGATTCGCTGCGCGAAGCCTACCAGGCGGCCCACCCGAGGGTGAACTAGTGGCGGGCCGCCGGATGCCCGGTGCCAAGCAGGTAGCCCTCGTTGCCCTGCTTCAGAAACGCGCAGGGAGCCTGCACGTGCTGCTCGGGCGCAAGCGCCGCGGGTTCGGCAAGGGAAATATCGTCTTGCCCGGCGGCAAGATCGAGCCCGGGGAGAGCGCAGAGCAAGCAGCCATCCGGGAATTCCGCGAGGAAACCGGTCTGCTGCTCGCACCGCAGGAACTGGAGCTGGCGGCGCACATCAATTTCCGATTCCCGGCTCAGCCGGCGGCCGACATGGAATGCGCAACCTTCATTGCCCGGCAAGCAACGGGCCAGCCGGAAATCACCGAGGAGCTGGAGCCGCTGTGGGCAGATCCGGCCGTCTTGCCCGTCGAGCAGATGTGGCAGGATTCCCCGTTGTGGCTGCCGAAGCTCGTAGCCGGCGGGAATTTCACCGTTGAGATCGTGCTGGCGCCGGACAACATTTCGGTGCAGGAGATCAGCTTCGAAGACTGGGACTAGCCATCGGCCAGTTGCCCGTCTTCATCGGGTTCGAAGACCAGCAGGTCGCCGGGCTGGCAATTCAGCTCCCGGCACAGCGCTTCAAGGGTGCTGAACCGTACCGCCTTGGCACGCCCGTTCTTGAGCACCGCGAGGTTGGCAGGGGTAATGCCGATGCGTTCGGCCAACTCGCCGACGGCCATTTTGCGGCGGGCCAGCATCACGTCGATATCTACGCGGATTCCCATCAGATGACGCCGCCCAGCTCGGTCCGCAGCTCAGCTGCCTGGGCCTCGGTCATCGCGGCTTGCTCGAGCAGCTGGCGCAGCACGAGCACGATGATGCTGATCCCGATCATCAGCAGCCCGGCTCCGCCAACGAGGAGGACGACCCCAGGGGCGATCTCGGTGCTCGCGGCAAAGATGGCGCCGAGGGCGAAAGTGGCAAGCGCGCCAACCGCGAAGGCGACGATGATGGGGGTGACATAGCCCAGGGACGCGGGATCGAAGACGGTGCCGCGCTTGACCCTCGTAGCCAGTTTCCACACGCTGTAGACGCAAGTTTCAATGACCAGCCCGGCGAGAATCAAGTAGCCGAGGAAAGCGGTTTGGAAGAACTTGCCGGTGCCGTTGCTTGGCGACTCGTGGATGAGGATCATCGGTATCATGAACAGCTGCACAAAGAGCGTGCCGGCCAGGATGACGGCGAGAACTACCTTCAAGCCGATAATGCTGTACTTTCCCATGGCTAAGACCTTATCGTTCTTCGAAATGTTCCTATCGTTAAACGATAGGCAAAGTGGTCTTCGGCGGCAACTCCGGACAGCTTGGGCATGGAAATGGCCACGGGCTGACGCGGTTGCGCCATTTCCGTGGCCAATGCCAGGACGCGAAGTGCTTACAGCGAGCGCTGCTCCACGCCGTTGTAGGCCGAGAGCGGGCGGATCAGCGCGTTGGCTGCGCGCTGTTCGAAGATGTGGCTGGTCCAGCCGGTGATGCGCGCCGCGATGAAGATCGGGGTGAACATCTCGGTGTCGAAGCCCATCAGGTGATAGGTCGGACCGGCAGGGTAGTCGAGGTTCGGCTTGATGGCCTTGGCCTCGTCCATGGCGGCCTCCAGGCCGTCGTACAGGCCCAGCATTTCATGGCGGCCATAGTGCTCGATCATGCGATCCAGTGCGGCCTTCATGGTAGGCACGCGGGAGTCGCCGTGCTTGTAGACGCGGTGGCCGAAGCCCATGACCTTCTTCTTGGCGGCGAGTGCTTCTTCCATCCAGGCCTTGGCGCGCTTGGCGGCATCCTCGCGGGATTCCTCCTTGTTAATGCCGATCTCGTTGAAGGTGTGCATGACTGCTTCGTTTGCGCCGCCGTGCAGCGGGCCCTTCAGTGCGCCGATCGCCCCGGTGACTGCCGAATGCAGGTCGGAGAGGGTCGAGGTGATGACGCGGGCGGTGAAGGTCGAGGCGTTGAAGGAGTGCTCCGCGTAGAGCACCATCGACACGCGGAAGGCGTCGACGACCTCTGGGGCCGCTTCTTCGCCAAAGGTCATCCACAGGAAGTTCGAGGAGTAGTCGAGATCCTCGCGTGGAGCCACAGCATCCTGGCCGCGGCGGCGGCGCTGGTCGTAGGCAACCACTGCAGGGAAGGCGGCGAACAGTTCCTTGGCCTTGAGCAGCTCAGCCTCGGGGGAGGAGTTCTCGGCCTCGGGGTGGTTGGCGCCGATCACCGAGACCGCGGTGCGGCCCACGTCCATCGGGTGGCAGTCGGTTGGCAGCAGGTCGATGGCTGCCTTGACGCGTGGATCCAGGGCGCGGTTGGCCCGCTCGAAAGCGCAGAACTCGGTCAGTTCGCTTTGGGTTGGCAGCTCGCCGGTCCAGAGCAGCAGGGCCACCTCTTCGAACGACTTGTTCGCGGCCAGGTCCTGGACGGGGTAGCCGCGGTAGAGCAGCGAGTTGGTTTCTGGATTGACCTTGGAGACGGCGGTGTAGTCAACGACGACGCCTGCCAGGCCCTTCTTGATTTCCTCGGTGGCAGTCATTCTTGCTCCTCTTCATTGCCGGAGAATAATAATGCTTTGGGTTGCGCCAGCCGGCGGGTGCCGGCCGGCGCAGATGGTGCTAAATGCTTGCGAGCCTAGAGGTTCGCGCTGTTGGAATCAATGTCCAGGGTCGGGACCTGGAAGTTGAAGATTCCGGTATCGAAGCGGTTGTAGGCCTCGTAGTCCACGAGCTCGTACAAACGTGACCTGGTCAACATGTTATCCACTTCGCGCTGCTGGGTGCCATCCTCGCTGATGGCATCCAGTACGCGTTCAGCGGCGCCCATGGCGCTGCGCAGCAGGGTGACCGGGTAGATAATCAGCGCGACGCCTGCATCTGCCAGTTCCTGACGCTTGAACAATTCGGACTTGCCGAACTCGGTCATGTTGGCCAGTACCGGCACGTCGACCGCGTTGCAGATCGCCTCGAACTCGGCGACATTCTTCATCGCCTCCGGGAAGATCGCGTCCGCTCCGGCGTCCACCATCGCCTTGGCACGATCGACTGCCGCATCCAGGCCCTCGACCGCACGGATGTCGGTGCGGGCCATGATCAGGAAGTTCCCATCGATGCGCGCGTCGGCGGCGGCCGCGATGCGCTTGAGCATGGTTTCGGTATCCACCACGTTCTTGCCATCCAGGTGCCCGCAGCGCTTCGGGTTGAACTGGTCCTCGATGTGGCAGCCGGCCAGGCCGGCGTATTCCAGTTCCTGGATGGTGCGGGCCACGTTCATCGGCTCGCCGAAACCTGTATCGGCATCCACGATCGACGGCAGGTCGGTCATGCGGGCGATCTGCCCGGCGCGGGTGGCCACCTCGGTCAACGAGGTCAGGCCGATATCCGGCAGGCCCAGATCGTTGGCCAGCACCGCACCGGAGATGTAGACGCCGTCGAAATTCTTCTCGCTGATCAGCTTGGCCGAGAGCGGGTTGAAGGCTCCCGGGAACTGGCGGGCAGCACCCGGGGTGAGCATCTCGCGCAGCGCAACGCGCTTTGCAGCGGGGGTCTTGGTTGAGTACAGCATCTTAGAACAGGCCCTTCGGTGCGTCCGCGGTGTCGACGACCCCTGCTGCGGCCTGGATGTTCAGCTGATCCAGTTCGCCGGCGGCCAGGTTTTCCAGGTTCTCGGCGGCGGCGATGAAGCGGTTGATCTCCGCCTCGTCGACCAGGCCCTCGGCGAGGGTGCGGAACTTGTTGATGTACTGCTCGCGGGCGAATGGACGGGCGCCCAGCGGGTGCGCGTCGGCAACGGCGATCTGATCGGTGATCACGGTGCCGTCGTTCAGTGTGATTTCCACCGAACCGCCGAAGGCCTTCTCCGCGATGTCCAGCGAGTGGTAGCGGCGGGTCCACTCGGCGTCTTCCTCGGTGGTGACCTTGTTCCACAGCTCAACGGTATCGGCACGGCCGGCGCGCTCCGGCGAGTAGGAATCCACGTGGTGCCAAGCGCCGTCCTGCAGGGCGACGGTGAAGATGTACGGGATCGAGTGGTCCAGAGTCTCGCGCGAAGCGGTCGGATCGTACTTCTGCGGGTCGTTGGCGCCGGAGCCGATGACGTAGTGGGTGTGGTGGCTGGTCTTGATCAGCACCGAGGCCACGTTCTTCGGGTCGGTGGCTTCCGGGTGCTCGCCGTGCAGCTTGCGGGCCAGGTCGATCCAGGCCTGCGCCTGGTACTCGGCCGAGTGCTCCTTGGTGTAGGTGTCCAGGATGGCGCGCTTGGCTTCGCCGGCCTCTGGCAGCGGCACCTCGTAGGCGGCGTCCTTGCCATCGAGCATCCAGGCGATGACGCCGTCTTCGCCTTCGTAGATCGGCACTGGGGAGGTCTGGCCGCGCATGGCGCGGTCGGCGGCCTCGACTGCCATCTTGCCGGCGAAGGCCGGGGCGTGGGCCTTCCAGGTGGAGATTTCGCCCTTGCGCGACTGGCGGGTGGCGGTGGTGGTGTGCAGGCCCTGGCCCACGGCCTGGAAGATGGTCTCGACATCGAGTCCGAGCAGGGTGCCGATGCCGGCGGCGGCCGATGGGCCCAGGTGCGCTACGTGATCGATCTTGTGCTTGTGCAGGCAGATGGCCTTAACCAGGTCCACCTGGATTTCGTAGCCGGTGGCGATGCCGCGGATCAGGTCCTTGCCCGATGCGCCGGTGTGCTGGGCAACGGCCAGGATCGGCGGAATGTTATCGCCCGGGTGGGAGTACTCGGCGGCCAGGAAGGTGTCGTGGTAGTCCAGTTCGCGCACGGCCACGCCGTTGGCCCAGGCAGCCCATTCGGGGGACACCTTCTCGGAAATGCCGAACACCGAGGCGCCCTTGCCGCCGGTGGAAGGGGCATGGGTCAGCGCCTGGGCGCGGGCAGCGATAATCGGGCCGCGGTTCAGCGACGCGATGGCAACCGAAGCGTTGTCGATGATGCGGTTGATGATCATTTCGGTCACTTCGCTGGTGACCTCTACCGGATCGGCGGCAACCTTGGCGATCTTATGTGCCAGCTGGTCTTCGCGAGCCAGGTTTTCCTCGGAGCGGTATACGCGTACTGGGTGGTTGATCATGCTAACTGCCTTTCTGATCCGACCGCGTGGGTCATGATGTGGGTGAAGGATTCGTGCAGGTGGACTGTGGTGGCCGCGGCTGCGACCTCTGGGTTACCGCTGGCAATCGCTCGTGCGATGGCCGCATGCTCGGAAGCGGAAGCCTTGAGCCTTTCGGGATTGTCCTTGGCCAGGCGCCGCACCCGTTGCAGGTTCACCCGCAAGGTGCGTAGCGCGTTGGACAGGTACTTGTTGCTGGCCGCTTCGTCGATCGACTCGTCCAGCAGCTGCACCAGCTGGTAGTAGGACTCCCGGGATCCGGGAAACTCCACTTCCTTGACGGCTGCTTCGAAGCGGCTGGCCAGCTCGTTGAAGGCCGCTCGCTCCGTCGACTTGGCAGCTTCGCGTGCGCTGGCGCATTCCAGCGCCACGCGCAGAACGAACAGGTCCTCTACGTGGTCTTCGCTGACCTCGGACACGACAGCGCCGCGTCCGCGTTGCTGCACCGCCAAGCCGTCGGCGACCAATCGGCCCAGGGCCTCGCGCACTGGAGTGCGGGACACGCCCAGGCGTTCGGACTGCTCTACTTCGGCAAGAACGGTGCCGGGAGCCAGCCGCCATTCGACGATGTCGGCGCGGAGGCTGTCGTAGACCTTATCGCTTGCTCTCATGGCTCCAGTGTATACATAGAAGCGAGAAATTTGTGAGCAGGATCCGATTTATTTGGAAGTTTTTCAAAATCTGTATACAACGTAGTTGCGATCATGTGATCGTACTCATACAGTTAATGCCAAGAGGACGACCTCAATCACCACGCAGGTGCCGGGTAATGACGCCCGGGGCCAGGAGGAGAGAACCATGGTGCAGGAATACCGCCAGGCCTTTGAGCAAGCCACCACTGACCCAGCAGCATTCTGGCTGCAAGCCGCCGAGGATATCCGCTGGGAAACGGCACCGCAGATTGCGTTGGACGATTCGCGCAAACCGCTGTACGGCTGGTTCCCGGATGGCACGCTGAACCTTTCGGCCAACGCACTGGACCGCCACGTCGACGCCGGCCGCGGGGAGAGCACCGCGCTGATCTACGATTCGGCCATGCTGGGCACCGTCACCAAATACACCTACTCCGAGCTGCTGCGCGAAGTGGAAGTCTTCGCCGGCGTGCTGGCCGAACGCGGCGTGAAGACCGGGGACCGCGTGCTGATCTACCTGCCGATGATCCCGCAGGCGGCCATCGCGATGCTCGCCTGCGCCCGACTGGGCGCCATCCATTCTGTAGTCTTCGGCGGCTTCGCGCCCAAGGAACTGGCGGCACGCATCACCGACTGCGCCCCGGTGGCGATCGTCACCGCCTCGGGCGGCATCGAGCCGAGCCGCCGCATCGAATACCTGCCGGCGGTGGCCGAGGCGCTGAGCCTGGCGGAGCCTGCGGTCAAGGACGTGATCGTCGCCCGCCGCGAAGGCTTCGAGCACTCGCTGTACGAATACCAGGGCAAGCCGGTCAACGGGCAGCAGATCAATTGGCTGGACTGGGATGAGCAGGCGAAGACCGCGTCGCCGGCCGGGCCGGTGTCCGTGCCATCCACCCACCCGCTCTACGTGCTGTACACGTCGGGCACCACCGGGGCACCCAAGGGCGTGGTGCGTGATACTGGCGGCTACGCCACCGCGCTGCAGTTCTCCATGAACGCGATCTACGACGTGCATCCGGACGACACCATGTTCACCGCCTCCGATGTGGGCTGGGTGGTCGGCCACTCCTACATCGTCTACGCGCCGCTGATCGCCGGCGCCACCACGGTGCTCTACGAGGGCAAGCCCATCGGCACCCCGGACGCCGGGGTCTTCGGCCGCATCATCGCGGACCACAAGGTCACCACGATGTTCACCGCGCCGACGGCGTTGCGCGCGGTGCGCAAGGACGATCCGGAAGGTGCGCTGATCGCCAGCCACGATCTGTCCAGCCTGCGCGCGCTGTTCGTCGCCGGCGAGCGGCTGGACCCTGACACCTACCACTTCGCCTCGAAGCTGCTGGGCATTCCGGTGGTGGACAACTGGTGGCAGACCGAAACCGGCTGGCCGATCGCCTCGAACCCGCTGGGCCTGGAGGAGCTGCCGGCCAAGGCCGGTTCGCCTACCGCCCCCTGTGCCTGGCTTCGACGTGCAGATCCGCGACGCGCTGGGCGAGCGGCTCGGTGCGAACCAGGAAGGCAATATCGTCGTCCGGCTGCCCTTGCCGCCCGGCGCGCTGACCACCCTGTGGGGCAACGACCAGCGCTTCATCGACACCTACTTGTCGCAGATCGACGGGTTCTACCTGACCGGCGATTCCGGTTACCTGGACGACGACGGCTACCTGTTCGTCATGGGGCGCACCGATGACGTGATCAACGTGTCAGGGCACAGGTTGTCCACCGGCGCCATGGAACAGGTGCTGGCCAGCCATCCGGCCGTGGCAGAATGCGCCGTGATCGGACTGGCCGATGCGCTCAAGGGCCAGCGGGCCAGCGGCTACGTGGTGCTCAAGTCCGGGGTGGACGTCGAGGAGGAAACGTTGAAGAAGGAAATCGTCGCGCTGGTGCGCCAGCACATCGGTGCGGTCGCCGACTTCCGCGAGGTCACCGTCGTCGCCGCGCTGCCCAAGACCCGTTCGGGCAAGATCCTGCGCAAGACCATGCGGCAGATTGCCGACGGCAAGGAGTACTCGGTCCCGTCGACCATCGAGGACACGAGCGTGCTCGACGAGCTGGTGCCGCTGCTGCGTCCAGAGGCCTAGATCTCGGCAGTGCTAGCCATGGGAGGCCGCCCGGTATTCATATTCCGGGCGGCCTCTCGTGCCGTGCCGGGGCTGCTTGACCACGGCCTTGGCCTCGGTCAGATGCTCCAGATAGCGCCGTGCGGTGACGCGGGAGATGCCCAGCTCTTCGCCGAGCTCGGTGGCGGACAAGCAGGTATCGGGCTTGCTGCGCAGCAGGCCGGTGATCTGCGCCAGCGTTTCAGGGATCAGGCCCTTGGGCAGCGACGCCGAGGCGGTGGTGGTGCGCAACGCGGAGAACGCATTATCCAGCGCGGCCTGGCTGGTATCCGGGCCGCTGGAGCTGATCTCGGAAATGAAACGCCGGTGGTTCTCCAATTTCTCGGTGAACGCCGCGAAGGTGAAGGGCTTGATCAGGTACTGGGTGATGCCTGTGGCGACCGCCGAACGCACCACCGCCAGGTCGCGCACGGCGGTGATCGCGATGATGTCGGTGGTCAGCCCGTGGCCGCGCATGCGCTTGGCGACGTCGATGCCGTGCAGGTCGGGCAAGGTCATATCCAGCAGGACCAGGTCGAAGGGTTCGTGCGCTGCGCGCGCCTCGGACAGCAGCGCGAGCGCCTGCTGGCCATTGGCTGCAATGGCTCCGGTGGCGAATCCGGGCACGCGGTTGACGTACTTCGCGTGGGAAGCTGCGGTTTCCGGTTCGTCGTCGACAACGAGGACCTTGAAGGTGTGCGCGGGCAAGCCCGGCGCGGGCGTGGCTGCAGCGGAGTCGTGCACTCGAAACCTCCCGGTCTAGTCGCTGTTTTTCAGGGGCAGGGTGACGGTGAAGATTGCTCCGGCGTCGTTGTCAACATTCATTGTGCCACCTAGCCGGAGCACCGCCTGCTGCACCAGCGCCAGGCCGAGGCCGCGCGGTTGGCCGCCGGCCTTCGTGCTGACCCCGAAGCGCAGCAGCTGATCGAGGAATTCCGGCTCGATGCCCGGACCCGAATCGGCCACCGAGATGATCAGCTCGTCATCGGCCGCTGCGACTTCCACCCACACCGTCGCGTCCTCGGTGCCGGCCGAGGCGTCCAGCGCGTTATCCAGCAGGTTGCCGACGATCGTGACGATATCGGTGGCGGCGAACGCGTCGCTCGGGATCTGTCCCTGCGTGTTGATATCGAGCTGCACGCCGCGCTCGTTCGCCTGGGCGGCCTTGGCCACCAGCAGGCTGGAGAGGTAGACGTCGTCGATGGAATGCACAATCGCATCGGTGAGCTTCTGCGAGTGCTGGCGGTCATCGACTGCGAAAGCCAGCGCCTTGCCGCTCTGCCCGTTTTCGATCAGCGTGGCAATGGTGTGCAGGCGGTTGGCATGCTCATGGGTCTGCGCTCGCAGGGCGGTGGAGAAGGTCTTCAGCGACTGCACCTCGCCGGCCAGCTCCTGCACTTCGGTCAGATCGCGCAGCGTCATGACCTGTCCGGTCAGCGGCTGGGAACGGAACCAGCGCACCGGCAGCCCGCCGCGCCGGGGCAGGCGCGCGTTGGTCAGGCGGGCCGGCCCCTGGGAGATGGACAGCACCGTGCGGGCGCCCAAATGGATCTCGTCCTTGCAGCTGCGCCCGGTCGCCATCAGGGTGCGCAGGGTTTCGGGGATCTGCACCTGGTCGAGATCCAACCCGCCGGGAGGGACCTCCTCGGGGAAGCCGAGCAACCGGGAGGCTTCCTGGTTATAGAGCACGATGCGGTGCCGCCGATCCAGCAGCACCAGGCCTTCGCGCACCGAATGCAGCGCGGAGAAATAGAAGGCGTAGAGCCGGCGCAACCCGTGCGGGCCGAAGCCCAGCGTGGCCTGGTTGACGTAGCGGGAAAAGGACCATGAGCTGAAGCCGGCCAGCAGCAAGGCCAGCGCCGACACGGCCAGGATCTGCGGCAGCTCGCTGCGGTAGATCGACTGCAGGCTTTCCAGCGTGATGCCAGTGGCGACCATGCCCACCAGCTTGCCATCGTGGTACACCGGGGCGATGGTGCGCACCGAAAGCCCCAGGGTGCCCAAGGCGACCTCGTTGTAGGTTTGGCCGGCCTGCGCCTGGCGGATGCTCCCCGAATAAGGCTTGCCCAGCTGCGCGGGATTGGGGTGGGTGACGCGCAGGGCTTCGGCGGTCATGATCGTGATGAAATCCACGCCCTGCCCGCGGTCCAGGATCTTGTTGGTGTAGGGCTGCAGCAGCTCGGTGGGGTTCTCGCCGGCCAGCGCTTCGGCCACGAAGGGGTCGTTGGCCAGGGTGATGGAGATCGCGGCCACCGTGGCCTGCTTGTCGTCCTGGATCACCTGCGCCTGGTGCTGGTAGGTGGCGACGGCCAGGCCCACGACAACGAGGATGACCACCAGCATCTGCGCCGCGAAGATGACGACCGCCAGGGACCAGCCGTCGCGGCTCAGCGGGGCGGGGGAAGCGGTGTTGCCAGCGCGCCGGGCCAGCGACAGGTCGGTGAAATGATCGGTCACTGCGCGCATCTCCTCGTGCTGGTTGCTCCTGGCAGGCCCACCGCGTGACCAATATGAACGCAATGGAGATGCGGATCACTTTGCGCCGCACCATGGATACAGAACGATTCTACGTAATGCCGGCCGCGCAAGGGTGCGCCGTCCGGTTCCACACGCACACGAGGGTAGGACCACGCAATGGCTGTCACAGACCAGATGACGCCGGCAGGCAATTCGCCGCAGGCCGGAACGAAGAAGAAGGACAAGACCCACTGGCTGTACATCATGGTGATTGCCGCCGTGGTGCTCGGCGCAGCGGTCGGCCTGATGGCCCCGGATCTCGGCAAGGCGCTCAAGCCGCTGGGCACCGGATTCGTCGCGCTGATCAAGATGCTGATCGCACCGGTCATCTTCTGCACCATCGTGCTTGGGGTCGGCTCCATCGCCAAGGCGGCGACCGTCGGCAAGGTCGGCGGCCTGGCGCTGCTGTACTTCATCACCATGTCCACCTTCGCGCTGGCCATCGGCCTGGTCGTGGGCAACATCATCCACCCGGGTTCGGGCCTGCAGCTCGAACCGTATGAGTCGGGCGCCAAGGGCGGAGAGAACTCCACCGTGGCCTTCCTGCTGGACATGATTCCGGGCGACATCCCCGTGCTGCCTACCCTGGTGCTGGCATTGCTGGTCGGCTTCGCGCTGCAGTCCATGGGCAAGAGTGGCGAACCGGTGCTCAACGGCATCAAGCACATCCAGGCCGTGGTCTTCCGCTTGATGATGATGATCATGTGGGCCGCCCCGATCGGCGCGTTCGGTGCCATCGCCGCAGTGGTCGGTGCTACCGGCTGGGCCGCCATCGGCTCGATGGCGATCCTCATGGGTGCCTTCTACGTCACCTGCGCGCTGTTCATCGTCGTCGTCCTGGGCAGCCTGCTGCGCCTGGTCACCGGCCTGAATATCTTCCTGCTGTTGAAGTACCTGGCTCGCGAGTACCTGCTGATCTTCTCCACCTCTTCCTCCGAGTCGGCGCTGCCGCGCCTGATCGCCAAGATGGAGCACGCTGGCGTGTCCAAGCCGGTTGTCGGCATCACCGTGCCGACCGGCTACTCCTTCAACCTCGATGGCACCGCCATCTACCTGACCATGGCTGCCCTGTTCGTCTCCACCGCGATGGGCATGCCGATGAGCCTGGGCGAGCAGATCGGCCTGCTGCTCTTCATGATCATCGCTTCCAAGGGCGCCGCCGGCGTGACCGGTGCCGGCCTGGCAACCCTGGCTGCAGGCCTGCAGTCGCACCGTCCGGAGCTGCTGGACGGCATGGGCGTGATCGTGGGCATCGACAAGTTCATGTCCGAGGCCCGCGCGCTGACCAACTTCACCGGCAACGCCGTGGCAACGCTGCTGATCGGCAAGTGGACCAAGGAAATCGACATGGACCAGGCCCAGGCAGTGCTGGCCGGCAACCGTCCATTCGACGAAAACAGCGTCGAAGGGCACTAGTCCGCCAGGCCCTTAGCCAGGAATCCGTTATCCGACACGTTCGGGTAGCGGATTTCTGGGTTTAAGGTCTATTGGCACGACAGGCCAAAGCGTCGTGGCTGCGAGAGGCCTGTGGCTAGGCTGGAGCCATGAACGCAACACCGTACGCGCTGCACTGCCGTGAACTGGCAGAAGCCGAAGTAGAGCTGATTGAGCTGGCCCGGCGGACCATCGAGGCGGTGACCGACGCGCCCGATGGCGGCGACGGGATGCACACCATGGGGGCCGCTGTGCTTGCTGCCGATGGCACGATGCATGCAGGAGTGAATTTCTACCATTTCACTGGAGGCCCGTGCGCAGAGCTGGTGGCCCTGGGAGCCGCTCGCGCCTCCGGGGCGGTGGATCCGCAGGTGGTGGTCGCGGTGGGCAATCAGGGGCGCGGAATCAAGAACCCGTGCGGTCGCTGCCGGCAGGTGATGGCCGACAGCTATCCGCGGCTGCGGGTTATTGTCCAGACACCGGGCGGGGCGCGCAGCATCGCCATCGGTGAACTGCTGCCATGGTCCTTCGATTGGGTGGCAGAGCAGGCCTGAGCATCTGGGGCCAGGCTCAGCGCGAAAGTCCCACCAGCGGAGAAGCGAGCACCACCCGGTTGCCGTTGGGGTCCTGAAGCTGCAGGATCCGTGCCCCGCCGCCGGGCTGCGGGCCATGGTGCTCGATGCCTGATTCGAGCAGGCGTTCGGCCTGGGCATCCAAGTCGGCGACTTCCAGGACTACTGTGCTGTGCCCTGCGCGTTCGGGGTCCGCGAAGACCTGGACGCCGATGCCCGGGGCCAGATGCCATTCGATCAGCCTGTCCATGGGCCGCGCATCCGGCGCCCGGCCAAAGAGCCGGGCATACCAGTTCTCCGCCCGAGACACATCGGACACCGTGCAATTGCCGAGCATTCTCGTGAACATCGCCCTCGCCCCTTTGGCCACCAGTTACCAACGCGTGTTCAACCATTCGACCACCGCACGGCGGCAGGTGCAAGAGCTCGGCCGGAGCGCCAGCGGATTACCGGGCTGGGCGCCGGATCAGCGGCCGCCCGAAGCGAGCAGCCGCTGCAGGCGCGGGCCGAAATGGACCTCGTGCTCCAGCTTCACCAGCTCCTCGGCGGGCACCTGGATCCGCTGGGCGGCCAGCAGGGAGGCGATGTAGTTCCAGTAATCGTGCAGCGCCTCGGCCTGGGTGCTGCCCGGCTCGGCTTCGGCCAGGCTGAGGAACTTGGCAATCGCCTTCATCGCTGCCTTTCGGTTAAGGCCAGTTGGCATTCAGCTCGCATACAACATTAGAGCTAAGGTTCAAGGTAAAGGCTCGCCGTGAAGGAGCCCAAAAAACAAAGATCTTTTGCTTCGGCCGATAACCTTGGAATGAGCTTAAAGCTCGAGGAATCAGGTTTATCGAACGGGAAGTGTGGTTTACCCATCGTGAGCGAGGAACAGGGAAATAAGCACCGCGGAGCGGGGATGCTCAAGGAGCCTCGTCCGGTGGGTCCAACTGGCAAGCCATTGACAGATTTCCCCGTGCCAGCACCGCTGCCTTCGCACGGCCCGGCACGCGTGATCGCCATGGTGAACCAGAAGGGCGGCGTCGGCAAGACCACCTCCACCATCAACCTCGCCGCCGCGCTCGCCGAGTACGGCCGCAAGGTGCTGCTGGTGGACTTCGACCCGCAGGGCGCGCTGTCCGCGGGTTTCGGAACCAACCCGCACGAAATGGACATCACCGTCTACAACGTGCTGATGGACCGCAAGGTCAAGATCACCGACGCGATCGTGAAGACCGACGTCGAGAACATCGATCTGCTGCCGGCCAACATCGATCTGTCCGCCGCCGAGGTGCAGCTGGTCAACGAGGTCGCCCGCGAGCAGGTGCTCGAACGCGCGCTGCGCCACGTCATCGACGACTACGATGTGGTGCTCATCGACTGCCAGCCTTCCTTGGGCCTGCTGACCATCAACGCGCTGACCGCCGCCCACGGCGTGATCATCCCGCTGACCGCAGAGTTCTTCGCGCTGCGTGCGGTGGCCCTGCTGATGGAAACCATCGACAAGGTCAAGGACCGGCTGAACCAGGTGCTGGAGCTGGACGGCGTGGTGGCCACCATGTACGACGCGCGCACCCTGCACAGCCGCGAGGTCATCACCCGGCTGGATGAGGCCTTCGGCGACAAGCTCTTCGAAACCGTGATCAAGCGCACCATCAAGTTCGCCGATGCGAACGTGGCCGCCGAACCGATAACTTCCTACGCGGCCAACCACCCGGGTGCCGAGGCATACCGCAACCTCGCCCGCGAACTGATTTGGCGTGGTGGTGCCCCGTAATGAGCGCCACGCTCAGCGAGGAAACCGCCACCGAATCCACGACGCCAGCTGAAGCTGGGCAGGAATCGGCTGGCGGTTTTCGCCTTGCCCTGCAGAACTTCAACGGGCCCTTCGATGTGCTGCTGCACCTGATTACCAAGCGCGAGCTGGATATCACCGAGGTCGCACTGGCCGAGGTCACTGACGAATTCATCGCCTACCTGCGCGAACTGCAGGCTGCCAGCGCAGAAAGCGGCAGCGACGGGATGAAGGTGCTCGACGAGACCACCGAATTCCTCGTGGTCGCCTCCACGCTGCTGGATCTGAAGGCTGCCCGGCTGCTGCCGCGTGGCGAAATGGCCGACGAGGAGGACTTCGAGCTGCTCGAAGCCCGCGACCTGCTGTTCGCCCGCCTGCTGCAGTACAAGGCTTTCAAGCAGGCCGCCGAATTCCTGGGCGAACGCTACACCGCCGAGGGCGCCCGGCATCCCCGCGAGGTCTCGCTGGAGCCGCAGTTCGCCGCCCTGCTGCCGGAACTGGTGTTCACCATCGGGCCCGACGCGCTGGCCGCGATGGCTGCCAAGGCGCTGGCGCCGAAACCCGAACCTGCCACCGAGGTCGGGATCGGGCACTTGCACGGGGCGAATGTCACGATCGCCGAGGAAGCCGAGGCGATCACCGCCCTGCTCGAAGCCCGCGGCACGCTGGCCTTCACCGAGCTGGTCGCGGACGCGCCGGCGCAGCTGGTGGTAGTCGTGCGTTTTCTGGCATTGTTGGAGATGTTCAGACAGAAAGCCATCAGCTTTGCGCAACAAGATCCGCTCGGGCCGCTGCTGATCTCGCTGATCCAGGAATCGAGCTTCGATGCGCAGGCGGTGCAAGACGACTACGAGGGGAGTGGTGGTGAGGTGAATCATGAGTGAGATTGCACCCATTGACCGGCTGCCGGGGGGCCTGGAATCGGGTCTTGAAGCGGTGCTGATGGTCGCCGATATCCCCGTATCCTCGGCACGTTTGGCCGAAATCTTCGAGGTGCCCACGGCCAGGGTTGCCGCCGCTTTGGAGAATCTTGCTTCCGAGTATGATGGTAAGGATCGCCCGCGCGGATTTGAACTGCGTCGCGTCGCCTCCGGGTGGCGCTTCTATTCGCGGGCCGATTACGCCGATTTCGTCTCCAGTTATGTGCTCGACGGGCAGACAGCACGCCTGTCGCAGGCCGCCCTAGAAACCCTGGCTGTCATCGCTTACCGACAGCCGGTCTCGCGTGGACGTATTTCGGCGATTCGAGGTGTCAACGTCGATTCAGTGGTGCGCACGCTGCTCACCCGCGGATTGATCACGGAGTATCCGGAAGTTGGGGATGGCGGAGCGACGCTGTACCAAACCACCGAATACTTCCTGGAACGACTGGGACTGGGCTCGCTTGATGAGTTGCCTGCGCTGTCCCCACATCTTCCCGGGGTGGCCGACCTCGAATCGCTCGATTCGGCAACCTACGACGACTAGGTAGCTGCCAGCCGGCAGCTACACCGGACCAACCACGCGTGAAGCCGATGCCACTGGCGGGCTCGCGCAGCGAACACGTAACAGCAAGGGACACAGGCAAGCATGAGCAGGGGATCCTCCTCCGGCCGCAATGAACGCGGCGGCAATTCAAACTTCGGCGGCAAGCCAGCAGGCGGCCGCAACAGCAACGGCGGCAAGTCCTACGGCAAGCCAGGTGGCGCTGGCCGCACCGGCGGCAAGTCCTTCGGCGAGAAGCCGTACGGCAAGTCGTCCTCCGGCAAGCCGGGCGAGAAGTCGAACCCGGCCAAGCGCAACACTTCGGCAGCGCGCAAGAACTCCGAGCGGGCTTTCGGCAAGGAACGCTTCGGCAACTCCGTGCCGAACAACTACGCACGCCCGACCCAGCGCGCCCGCGCCCAGGCCCGTGCCGAGAACCAAGCGGCCCGCGAGATCAACGGGGAGCAGCAGGATGGCATCCGCCTGCAGAAGGCCATGGCCAACGCCGGGGTGGCGTCGCGCCGTGTCTGCGAGGAGATGATCCTCGAAGGCCGCGTCGAGGTCAACGGCAACCTCGTCGTCGAGCTGGGCACCCGCGTGGACCCGGACAAGGACCGCATCCACGTCGACGGCATGCGCATCCAGACGAACCAGGCCAACCGCTACTTCGTCTTCAACAAGCCGAAGCACGTGATGTGCACGATGGACGACCCGGAAGGCCGGCGCACCATCGCCGACTACTTCAAGAACGAGCACAAGTCGCTGCGCCTGTTCCACGTCGGACGCCTGGACTACAAGACCGAAGGCGTGCTGATCCTGACCAACGACGGCGAGCTGGCCAACCGCCTGCAGCACCCGAAGTACGAGGTCCCGAAGACCTACCTAGTGCAGATCCCCGGCCCGCTGCCGCGCGCGGTGAGCAACCAGCTGCGCGAGGGCATCAAGCTCGAAGACGGCTGGATCAAGGTCGATGACCTGAAGATCATCGCCACCACCCCGAAGCACGTGATGGTCGAGGTGACTCTGCACTCGGGCCGCAACCGCATCGTGCGCCGCATGTTCGACGCCGTCGGCCACCCGGTCCAGCGCCTGGTGCGCGTCGCAGTGGGCCCGGTGCAGCTGGGCGACCAGAAGCAGGGCACCATCCGCTCCCTGGGCAACCAGGAAGTCGGGCACCTCATGGCCATGGTGGGGATGTAGCTGATGGCCGCCTCGCACCTCGCAGGCCCGGTGCTGGTCATCGGCACCGGCTTGCTGGGCACCTCGGTGGGACTGGGACTGCGCGCCAAGGGCGTGCACGTCTACCTGTCGGATATTTCGCCGACCGCGGCCGGGGTTGCCCAGGACATCGGCGCCGGCGTGCTGCTGGATAACCAGCAGATCGCCCCCGAGCTGGTAGTGATCGGCGCTCCGCCGGATGTCACCGCCGCGCTGGTCGGCGACGCGCTGCTGGCCTACCCGAACGCCACGGTGGTGGATATCGCCAGCGTCAAGGGCTCGATCCTGGCCGGCGTGCTGGCCGATTCCCGGCTGGGAGAGGCAGAGAGATCCCGCTACGTGGGGACGCACCCAATGGCCGGCCGCGAGAAATCCGGCCCGGCCGCCGCCCGCGGCGAGCTGTTCACCTCCATGCCGTGGGTCATCTGCGCCCACGACGGGGCGCAGGCCTCGCGCGTGAAGGCCGCCGAATCCCTGGCCATCGACCTGGGCGCGACCATGCACCGGATGAGCGTCACCGAGCATGACGAATCCGTCGCGCTGATCAGCCACTTCCCGCAGGCGGCCAGCTCGATGATCGCCTCGCGCCTGCTGAACGCCGAAAGCCACCAGCTGGCCCTGGCCGGCAACGGGCTGCGCGACACCACGCGCATCGCGGCCAGCGACGAGAAGCTCTGGATCCAGATCTTCTCGCACAATGCCGACGCGCTGGTGCCGATCCTGACCGGGATGAAGGAAGACCTGGACCGGCTGATCAACACGCTGCGCAACCCTCAAGGGGCCGGCGCGCTGCTGGACCTCTCGCAGCTGATGACCGAAGGCAACGCCGGGCGTGCCCGGATCCCGGGCAAGCACGGCGCACCTCCGCAGGCCTTCGCCCTGGTGACCGTCGTGATCGACGACCGCCCGGGGCAGATCGCGCAGCTGCTGACCGAAATCGGCGATGCGCAGATCAATATCGAGGATTTGCGCATGGAGCACTCCGCCGGCCACCAGGTCGGCATGGTGGATGTTTCGGTCGTGCCCGGCCGGCGCGATGAATTGATCGACGTATTGACCAAGAACGGATGGAAAGTAGCCCAGTGAGCACCTTGAACAACGACAAGCTTGTTATTGCCATCGATGGCCCCAGCGGCTCCGGCAAGTCCTCGGTCTCCAAGGCCGTCGCCCGCAAGCTGGGCGCAGCTTACCTGGACACCGGTGCCATGTACCGCGCGATCACCTACTCGGTGCTCGCCGACGGCACCGACCTGGCCAACGCAGACGCCGTGGCCCAGGCTGTGCGCGATGCGAAGCTGTCCATCTCGGTTGATCCGGATGCCGAACTGGTCGAAATTGGCGGGGTGGATGTGACCGCGGCGATCCGCGAACCGCGCATCTCCGAGCAGGTCTCCACCGTGGCCACCAACCTGGACGCGCGAGCCGAACTGGTCCGCCGCCAGCAGGAGATCATCGCCGCCAACGCCCGCATCGTGGCCGAAGGCCGCGACATCACCACCGTGGTCGCCCCGGATGCCGATGCGCGCATCCTGCTGACTGCTTCGGAGGAAGCCCGCCTGCGCCGCCGCGGCCTGCAGTTGGGCGGAACCCAGAGCAACGCGCAGCTGGCCACCCAGGTGCTGGCGCGCGATGCGAAGGACTCCACCGTGGTGAACTTCACCCAGGCCGCCGACGGGGTCATGACCGTTGACTCCTCGGAGCTGGATTTCGAGCAGACCATCGACGCGGTGCTTGACGCCATCAGCACCGCAACGAAAAACTAGCCTCAAGCTGGTGCCCATCCTCGGCGAGAGCCGATGAAGATTACGATCGCTGTGAAGGGAAAACCATGAGCGAGAACAACTCCACCCACGACGAGGAATACATCCCCGTTGGAGACGACGATATCGCCGAGCGCCTGGCCGAACTGAGCGAGGAAGAGGCCGACGTCCGCGCCAAGGCCCTGCTCAGCGGACTGGAAGACTACGAACTGGACGACGAGGACTCGGCCCTGCTGGCAGGCCTGGACCACTTCGACGACGACGATGAAGACGTCGTCATTCCACCGGTCCTGGCTGTCATCGGACGCCCCAACGTGGGCAAGTCCACCCTGGTCAACCGCATCCTCGGCCGCCGCGAAGCGGTCGTGGAGGACACCCCGGGCGTCACCCGCGACCGGGTGTCCTACTCCGCCGAGTGGATGGGCCGCCCGTTCACCATCGTGGACACCGGCGGCTGGGAGCACGATGCCAAGGGCATCCACGCCTCGGTGGCCGACCAGGCGGAAATCGCCGCCGACGTCGCCGACGCCATCCTCTTCGTGGTCGACTCCCATGTGGGGGCCACCGCCACCGACGAGGCGGTGGTGAAGATGCTGCGCAAGAAGGGCAAGCCGGTCTTCCTGGTGGCCAACAAGGTCGACGACTTCAACCAGGAAGCCGAAGCCGCCGTGCTCTGGGGCCTGGGCTTCGGCCAGCCCTGGCCGGTCTCGGCCCTGCACGGCCGCGGCACCGCCGACCTGCTGGACGCGGTCATGGAGAAGCTGCCGGAGCATTCGGCGTTCGGCGGCATGATCCCCTCGGGCGGTCCGCGCCGCATCGCGCTGATCGGCCGCCCGAATGTGGGCAAGTCCTCGCTGCTGAACAAGGTGGCCGGTTCCGAGCGCGTGGTGGTCGACGACTACGCCGGCACCACCCGCGATCCCGTGGACGAACTGGTTGAGCTGGGAGGCGAAGTCTGGCGCTTTGTGGATACCGCAGGCATCCGCCGCCGCCAGCACATGGCCGTCGGCTCCGACTACTACGCATCGCTGCGCACCCAGACCGCGCTGGAAAAGGCGGAGGTCGCAGTGATACTGCTGGCCGCCAACGAGACCATTTCCGAGCAGGACGTGCGTATCATCCAGCTGGCCATCGAGGCCGGCCGCGCGATGGTCATCGTCTACAACAAGTGGGACGAGGTGGACGAGGACCGCCGCTACTACCTTGAGCAGGAGATCGAGCGCGACCTCGCGCACATCGAATGGGCCCCGCGCGTGAACATCTCGGCGAAGACCGGCTGGCACAAGGACAAGCTCGTTCCCGCGCTGAATACCGCGCTGGAATCCTGGGACAAGCGCATCCCGACCGGCAAGCTGAATGCCTTCCTGGGCGAGCTTGTCGCGGCCCACCCGCACCCGGTGCGCGGCGGCAAGCAGCCACGCATCCTGTTCGGCACCCAGGCCTCGGCCCGCCCGCCGCGCTTCGTGCTATTCACCACCGGCTTCCTGGATCCAGGCTACCGCCGTTTCATCACCCGCCGGTTGCGTGAGACCTTCGGTTTCGAGGGCAGCCCGATCGAAGTTTCGATGCGAATCCGCGAGCGCCGCGGACGCAATCGCTAAATTTCGAAAATAGCCCTTCACTTGGTGTAGGCTAGTAGAGGAGCTTTTCGCAGACGGCACCCTTGGTTCTCACGACTTGGGGATAACGGCTGCGAGGGCATCGGGCTATGGCGCAGCTTGGTAGCGCGCCTCACTGGGGGTGAGGAGGCCGTGGGTTCAAATCCCGCTAGCCCGACCACTACATGCCCGGTAACTCAACGAAGTTACCGGGCATGTGTCCAAATCGCTCGAAACTGTGTCCAAACTGGATTAAACTTTCCTATATGGCAAGCATCCAGACGCGCAAAAACAGCAAAGGCGTCATCACCTCATACCGCGTACGCTGGCGCGAAAAAGGTCAAAAAGGCGCGGATTCATACGAAACTTTCCACTCACTCAACGACGCGGAAAACTACAAACGATTCCTCGAATTGAACGGCCACGACTCCGCAAAGACGGATCGCGAAATTCTCCGCGCCGCCTCGCGTGCCCCCTCCATCGAGGAAATCGCAACACAACACCTCAAGCGCTTATCCGACATCGCCGTGCACACGATGCACACCTATGAGAGGATGATCGAAAACCACATCACACCCAAACTCGGCTCCATCCCATGCGACATGCTCTCAGAAGAAGACCTAGCAGACTGGGTAACATGGATGCGGGAAAAGAAGCTGTCACCAAAGACAATCAAGAACGTGCACGGGTTCCTGTACTCAATCATGAAGACAGCAATCTACAAAGGGCATAGGCCAGACAACCCGTGCGAGCACACACGCCTCCCAAAGAGTGATCACACCGAGGACAAGACCACGTTCCTCACCAAGGCAGAGTTCGCACTCATCCTGCGCCACCTCGACAAGCACTTCCACCCGTTCTTCCTATTCCTCATCGGCACCGGCTTGCGCTTCTCCGAAGCCACCGCACTGCAACCCGGCGACTTCTCCGACGAGCAAGGAACCTACACTGTGCGCGTCACCAAAGCATGGAAGCGCGACGATAAGAACGGGCGAACTATCGGCCCACCCAAGACCGAACGAGCACGGCGCACAGTACCGCTAAATGAGGATCTTGCCCGCACTGTCGCACCACTGGTGGCTAGCACGCCACCAGAAGCGTTCGTGTTCACCATGAAGCAAGGCGGGGAAGCGACAACCCAGGCAATGCACAACAAGGTGTGGAAGCCAGCCTTGAACGCTGCCAAGAACGCCGGGTTGAAGAAATCGCCACGCATCCACGACCTGCGCCACACATTCGCATCATGGATGCTAGCCGGCGACCCACCCATGACCATCTTTGAATTGTCGGTGCTCATGGGGCACGAGTCGGTGAACACGACAACTAAGGTGTATTCGCATCTCATGCCGGAGTCCTTGAAGAAGGGTGCCGGCGTGATGGGCAACGCCATGGCAGGCCTGTTCAACATTGAAACGCAGAAAGAACTCGACGCCAACACTCTAAAGCCTATCGAGCAGTAACAACAATGAGACCCCCACTGGATCTTCGGATCTGGTGGGGGTCTTTTTTTATGCCTGGAACTCGGCGATTTGGTTCATCATTTCAACGACTTGCTTGGCGTTGAGGGTTTTCACGAACGCTTCTACAACCCATGGCATGACGTTGAGTTGCGCGGCTATCTCACTAGTGGCAAGCGTGAACTGTGCTTGTTCGAGAAGCAGGTCAAAGGTGATCAGCTTCTTTGCTGCCCACTTGTCGGCCAGTTTCTCAGTCTTTGGGTGGTGCCCGTGGTGCCCGTAGCGTGCGTGCCCGAGTTCGTGCGCGAGGGTGGATCGGTATTGAGCCTGATTCAAACTCGGGGAGATGGTGATGAGGTTCCGGGGCTTATCATAAACACCCCACGTCCCCTTGGGTGTGGGGGCTTCCCTTACGCGCACGCCCAGGGATTGCACGACCGTATCAAGGTTCGTGGGGGCTTTCGTCTCGACCAATGTTCTGATCTTCTTCCTTTGCGGCTAGTCCATAATTTCTAGCATCCTCGACGGACATGTTGGAGTAATCAGGGTCTTCATCTACGAGTTGCAGTTTGCGGACGTTGCTTACATCCTCTCGTCCTGCTGCGCGGCGTAGCACTTCTTCGAGGAGTGCCGTTTCGGGAACTTCGGCGAGGCTGGATTCAGTGGCGGCTTGTGCGACTTCGAACGCTTCGATGATGCCGGCAGCTATGAGGCCTTCTACAGGGTTGATTCCGTAAGCGCGGCAGACGGCGATGACGACTTCCGCTGTTTCGATGTTGCGGTTGAACGTGCTTGGGGTGTGGCCGAGTTTGATTGCCATTTGGCGTTTGGTGTCGCCGGTTTTTGATTCGAGCCACTGTGAGATGTTCGTGTTCATAAAAATAATTATGTTGCACTTTTGCTACATTCGCAAGTCTATTGATGCATGTCAGCGCAATTGTGTGTTGCGTCATTCGAACATCGAGTGATTCAAATTCGAAATACAGTGTTGCAATTCTGTCCGCATGTGTGTCAGACTCGAAACATCGAAAAGCAAAAACGCAACAAACTTAAGGGGTGCAGCCAATGAGCCAGCGAATTCGAATCAAACCTGGACTTCTGGACCGACTTCGAACATTCTCCGGAATCACTTCAGACGACGCACAAGCACGAATGCTCGGAGTTGACCGCGCAACCATCAATCGTGTCAAGAACGGCGACCAGCCATCCGCAAAGTTCATGGCAGCCCTGTGCAGTTCCTACGGGCTCGGCCTAGGCGAAGCGTTCGAGATCTACGAGGTTGCAGAGGACATAGCAGCATGAACGCCGAGCCAGAGTTCATCACTCCGGCACAGTTGGCCGAGAAGCTGAACATCTCAAAAACCACAGTCCTCACCAAGATCCGCAACGGCGACTGGGAATGCACCAAACTCAGCGACCGGATCTACCGCTTCTCACCAGAGCAGGTAGAAATCATCAAAGCCGGCGACAACCGCCGACACCTGAAAAGCAACAAGACGCGACTACGCGCAGCACTCAAAGCCATCGGCTAAGAGAACACGCCCCAACAGTCTGGGCAAACAATCCGCAGTACACCGACCAGAGTTTCGCACACTGGCGCTGAAATCAGCGTCATTCGGTGTACCTAAAAACAGGAGCAGTCATGGCAATCACCGCAACCGGTTACCGCAACCGCCTACTAGAGGAAGCGCCGGCACTTGGAATTCAGGTGAGCAAGAAGCAGGCCGAGAAGATCGGTATCCGCATTGCCCGCCGCATTGAGTCGCAGATGGTTGAGCTGGACTTCTACGAGGCGTTGCGCATCATGGGCATCATCTCCGACCCCACCGCCCGCGACGCAGTACGGAACATGGAGGCGGCAGCATGACCGCTGTTGAGCCGCATGTGTATCGCTGGTTGGGTAAGCGTGTTTACCCTGCGCAAGCGTTCATGTTCTTGTCGGCGCAATATTTGAACATGACATATGACTCCGACCTGCCGGGGTTACCAGTATCCGGCGACCACACCACAACCCATAAAAAGTAAAACCCGCTAGAAGCGATCTAGCGGGTTTCGTCATTTCATGAGGAGGAAAAATGAATAACGACAGTGTAGCAATCATGTGGAAAGAACCACCGGCACCTAACGCAGACGTGAGTACCCGCCGATGGGATTTGATCGCCAGCCAGCTAAAGGCAAACCCTGGCAAATGGGCTTTGATCGGCAAGGAAAAAGGCTCTGGCTATGCCGCTTCACTGAAAAAGCGTGGGGAGTTCGAGATTAGGTACGTTACCAAGGGTCTCGGGTATAAGCGCAATCTCGGTGATCTATACGCTCGGTTCCCGGCTGGTGATTCGAATGAGTAAGCCTTTACCTATTCCGATGGTGCTTGATGATTACGACGAGTATCACGGTTATGCGTGCCAGGCGATGGATACGTTGATCGCCCGCAACGTCTCCTTCACTGCGGATGACTTGCGTGACATGACTCCTGCACCTTCTAACCCGAATTGGACTGGGAAAGTGTTTCAGGATTACGCCCGTCAGGGGTTGATTGTGAAGACGGGTTATGAGATGGCGCGGGCTAAAGCACGTCGTGGCGGCACGTTAGCACGCTGGGTTGGGGTGATGCGTCGTGCCACGGTTTAGCCCCGCCACCGTGTTCATTTGGTCGTGCACAATCCCATTCGCGGCCTTACTTTTTATCGTGATAGCAGACATGGAGTGGTGGTAATGAGCAACACTGATTCGCAACGTTTGGATGCGATGCGTAGGCAACGCGACGGATACCGGAACCAGCTACGCAAAACCGAACAACAGATACAGAGAGTGCGGGAGTTGCGCGAAGGTCAACTGTGTGGGCACTGCGCAGATGAAGTGCAAGACGCTCTGGACGGTGATACCCGCCGTTGCGCTGAATGTAACGGTACGGGCGATGTGCAGGTCAGGTTTGCGCATGGTGTTCAGACGCAGGATTGCGCGTCTTGCTTTGGGTCGGGTGAACTCGAATGAGTGAGAACGGACTACACAAGATCCCGGCAATGCGTGCCGCGTTAGAGGCGATCCAAGAACTGCACAAGCCGGTGGAAACGCAGGTCTTGACCGGCGATTGCGCGGTCGGGGAATGCGAGCACGAGGACGATTGCCCGACCGTCGATTTCGTGTACTGCGCTGCGTGCAACGAGATTGCCGAGCTGGCTAACGCGTACTACGCCGAGGAAGGGATGCAGATCGTATCCCACCCCTGCCCAACCCGCCGTCTCGCTGACCAAGGGTTAGGCGACAACCTAGCCCGCACCACCAAGAACGGAGAAAACAATGACTAGCAAGAATTTCAAGAGCACAGAAGGTGGATTCAGCATTGGGATTCACCCGGTAACGGACGGGGTTCAGTTCCGCATCACTAACATGCGCGGAAATTATCAGCAGTTCAACACCCCAGCCAGTGTCGCAGCCGAACAAGCCCTCGCAATCCTCGAAGCGGCGGTAGGCGAATCGTCTAGACAGTCGGCCTACAGTGAGCGGGCAATCGATAACCTGCGTTCCGAGGTGGATCGCATGAAACTTGAAGATGCCGAAGCCAAAGACAAGGCGAAGTTGGAAGCCGAAGCGCTGGAATTCCTGCACGTTGCGCAGAAGTACAACAACTTTACACTCACTGAGAGTTGGAATGACTTCCGTGACGGTGGAACGAAACTGCTTTACATGAACATGGCCCGCCGCGCACGAGAAATGAGGGCAGAGAAGTGATATGGGCATACCTTGCAGGACTCGCAACCATCCCCGCTGGCTGGATTCTGCTGGTTATCGTGTCTTGGCTGACTGAGCGGAATTTGGCCTACCAATGCACTAGGTGCGGTCGATGGTTCGGTGTCTTGCCCAGTGAAGGGAAGCCGACTCTCTCCCGCATAACGAAACTCAAATTCAAATGGCACCGCTGGACGGGCAAATGCAAGGAGCGAGAACTCAATGAATACTAACCAGCCCCCGCTAAACCCGGACGCGCTCGCAACGGCATCGGCAGCTGCTCGCATTGATTGGTCTGGGCACACTGATTGGGACGGTGCACCAAACTCTGTCCAAATCGCGTATCGAAAACTTGCCCGCGCCGTCGTGTCCGCTTACCTCACCGTCGCCCAGCCGGAAGTGAACAGCGTGGAAGGTAAGGCAGAAGCTTGGCAGGCAGGCTTCGAGTCTGGCTGGGCTGAAGCGAAAGACCCAGGCGCGTTCGTGAACGACGTTTTGGACGCAAAGACACCCAATCCCTACGCAGACGAGGAGCCAACTGATGGGCACTAATGAGAAGCACGACGCGACCTACCACGGCGGGGAATACACGCCGACGACTGCGCTCGTGCACAGCATCTATATGACCGCATGGAACTCCACTGTAGACCCCGTAGACCAGCAGGACGTACAGGATAAAGCGCGAGATGAATTCACGCGCTGGCTTGAAACCGTCCGCGCCGAGGCGAAACGAGAGGCGCTTGAAGATATGGCGAATGTCCTTGAAGGGCAGATACCTAGCACCTCCCATGAAAGTGGTCAGATCATCGCCGGTCGAAACATCATCCGAATAATCCGTGCCCGCGCTAATCAGTATAAGGAGACCCAGTGACTGCCCATAAGACTCGTTCGTTTGACCGCCCTAAATTGCCTGTATTCCAAGCGTCCTGCCCGTGTGGTTGGGTGGGCCGCGAGTGGTCATTTGAAGCACCAGTACGGGAAGAACAGGAAGCGCACGAATGCGACCATTAGGAAACGGTGGATACCAGAACAGTTGCGGACCCGGCTGCGGGTGCGACGACGATTTAGAAGACCTCGAAAACTCGGGGTCATTTTTTATGCCCGAATCAGCTCAGGAGGCCGACTGTGGCGATCAAGATCTATGACCAGCTAGAGCAGGGCACACCCGAATGGTTGGAAGCGCGTGCAGGACTCGTAACCGCCTCAACCGTCGGGCAACTCATAACCCCAGCTAAGAAGCAATTGAGCAAGTCTGAGACCGCTACAGGGCTCATGCACACACTCATTGCCGAACGCATCACCGGGCGAGTTGAACCAATCGCAACGAGCCGAGCAATGGAACGCGGAACACTGGACGAACCTTACGCCCGCGCCGTGTACGCCGAACATTACGCGCCGGTCACTGAAGTCGGATTCATCGTCAACGATGACCACGGCTTCAAGATGGGTTACTCACCGGATGGGCTTGTTGGTGAAGATGGGCTGATTGAGATCAAGAGTCGATCGCAGCGCATCCAGTTGCAGACCGTCCTACGCGATGAAGTACCTGCCGCGAACATGGCACAAATGCAGATGGGCATGCTCGTGACCGGGCGTAAATGGTGCGACTACATCAGCTACTCAGGAGGCATGGCACTCTACGTCAAACGCGTCTACCCAGACCCCAAATGGTTCGCAGTGATCCTCGAAGCAGTGAGCGCTTTCGAGAAACACGCGACCGAAACAATCAGCCAATACCTCGATGCGGTGGCGAACAGACCCGCCACCGAATACATCGAGCATTTCCCAGAAACGGAGTTCACGTTCTAATGGACATTTCAGCAGCTCTCGTAGCTAAGAGTGACCAGCTCAACGCCTCAGACCTGACCGGCGCGCCGGTCATCGCCCGAATCGTCAACGTCCGACCAGGCGACAACAGCAAACCGGTTTTCGTGGATCTTGAGGGCATGGATCATCGCCCTTGGAAACCATCGAAAGGCCAGTTGCGGGTTTTGTCGTACCGGTGGGGAACCGAGACTGACGCGTGGATTGGCCGGCTGGTGAAGCTGGTCAACAATCCTGATGTTATCTATGCGGGCGAAAAGGTTGGCGGTGTCGAAGTGGTGGCCATGTCGCATATTGATGCACCGTTCACTATCCCGGTTCGTATCAGTCAGAAGAAGGTCAAGCAACATCATGTTGATGTTCTTGCTGAGCCGGTAACTGAGCCGTGGGTGGCGCAGTGGCAAGCGATCACTAACGCGCTCACTGTGGCTGGTTATCAGGGTGACGGGCCAGCGATGTTGGGCTACGCAAACAGCATCCTTGGCGCTAACTGGGATCACCCGAACAAGATCAGCGCTGAGGACGCGCAAAAGATCCTCGCAACAGTACGAGAAGACAACAACGAAGAAGGAGCCAAGTAAATGGCGACGTATGAGGTGCCGATCATCTGCACCATTAGCACCACCAAGCGGATCGAAGCTGAATCAAAAGAGGAAGCCATCCAGAAGTTCTACGACGAAGGCGAAACTGACGTCATGTTCCTGGATCACCGATACCCAGACATGGGCGACTGGGAAGTAGATGAAGAATACGAAAACGACGAGGAGATCAAGTAAATGGCTGAAATTATTGCAACCGGCAACCTGGCCGATGACGCACAGTTGCGTTACACCACGAACGGTTCACCAGTGCTGAACTTCCGCATCGGTGATTCCAAGTCGAAGAAGAACGGCGACCAGTGGGAAACCATCGCGCAGAACTGGTTCAACGTGAGCGTTTGGGGGTCACTGGCTGAGTTCTACGCAGACAAGCTGACCAAGGGAACGCGGGTGAAGATCACTGGCGAGTTCTACCAGCGGGAGTACGACAAGAAGGACGGCACTGGTAAGGGTGTCTCGTTGGATGTGAACGCGTGGGGTGTGCATGTGATCCCGAAGCGTGACAACAACAACGGCGGCGGCTTCAGTAACCAGCAGGCTTCTCAGCAGCAGTCGGCACCATCGCAGTCGCAGAATCAGTCGTGGCAGTCGCCTGCGCCGGGGCATGATCCGTGGTCTTCGAACGCGAACGCTAACGGCGGGTGGGGCAACCCGCAGCAGTCAGAAGCACCGTTCTGATGGAACCCGATGATCAGAAGAAAACGCGCATCGAGGTCAAGTGGAACGCCGGGAGAACTGAATGGGGCAAACGAGGCCTAGATAACCTACTCGTCGGTGCCTCGTGGTCTCACTGGGGCGAGCGGTCCGAACGTAGAACCCACATTTACTTAGGTCTTTGGGTGCTGACGATCATCACCCCAACGAGCAGGCCGGGGAAGCGTCGTCGCGACCTCTTAGGCGAGTAGTTATCCACAACTAATCAACAAGCGCTAACCCAAACCGGGTGAGCGCATTTTTTATACCCAAAACAGGGCTGGCTTCACATCTTGGGGGTGAGAAGCCAGCCCACTTTTAGGAGCAAACATGCAAGTCAAAACCATGCCATGCAACGGCTGTAAACGCCCACTACGGCTTGGTGGAACAAAAAAAACATGAAGCACCCAACACCTTCAGGCACCGGAAAGACGGATACTGCGACACCTGCTACACGGAAAAACAACTAGCTGAAGAAGACGAAACATTGCCTCCACTCACGCCGGAAGAGCAAAAGGATGTCCAACGAAACAAGCAAGCCCTCCTCGAATACTTCGCATCCCGCAAACCATACCGTGAAGCGCTCGGACAAACAGACTTCCCCGACCCATTCAACGTGAAAGCCGGACCACGCAAAGGCGCATCAAAGACATGGCGGTCACGTGCCAAGAAGCCATGTGGCTCGGAGGGCGCATATCAGCGGCACATCAAGAAGAACGAGGACATTGACCCAGCATGTAGAGCAGCTCATGCCGTACACGCCCAAGAATACCGGGCAAGAAAGAAGCTCGCATCATGACCGAAACCTACGCTTGCTGCCGTAAATGCCGGGGACCAGCACCACACCACTTCTGCCAAAACCCCTACAAAGCTGTGCTCGAACCAGGATGCGACTGCCACCAGAAACAAGACGCAATCGCACGCAAAAAACGGGCGCGACTCTACAAAGACACCACCGCCGAATACGCAATCAGCCGAGCCATGAAAGGAACCCAAAAATGAACCTCAACCAGTACCAAAACGAAGCCATGCGCACCGCGATCTTCCCCATTGACCAGGGCATCGAATACACGACCCTAGGCCTAGTATCCGAAGCCGGTGAAGTCGCTGGGAAGGTAAAGAAGATCATCCGCGACCACGACGGGAACTTCAGTACAGAACAGAAAGCCGCTATCGCCGATGAGGTTGGCGACTGCCTTTGGTATGTCGCAGCACTCGCACGGGAACTTGGCTACCCGCTAGACCATGTTGCGCACATGAATTTGAACAAGCTGGAATCGCGTGCACGACGCGGCCAGCTCAAGGGAAACGGAGACAACCGATGAGCACCCATGATGACGAGATCCAGAACGATGTTCTTGGTGAACAACCCGACTTGGACTGCATCGAAAGCGGCGGGTTCGTATTCGCCAAAGTGCCAGACCAGCCAATCAGCTTCAACCGCGAAAAACCGTCTGTCTCATCGACCGGCGGAGCGAAGAACGTAAAGCCTGAGAAGTTCTCACTCATCCCCACCCAAGCACTCGCAAAAGTCGCCGAACACTACGGAGTCGGCGCTGAGAAATACGCTGCTCACCAGTGGCGTCAAGGCTACGAATGGTCGAAGTCCTACGACGCGCTACAACGCCACGCCAACGCATTCTGGGCAGGCGAAGACAACGACCCCGAAACCAAGACCCCGCACATGGCAGCCGTAGCCTTCCACGCCCTCACCCTACTCACATTCATGGACGAACACCCCAACCACGACGACCGATACAAGGAGTAATCATGACCATCCAAGAAACCCTGACGGCGCACACACAGAGTTTCGACTGGTATCCCTGCAAATGCGGTTGGAAACCAACGTGGGACGGACGAGGCGCAGGGGAAGACCAACACCGCGCTCATGTTGCCGAGGTGCTGGAAAAGAATGCACAGGAACGGGAAGCAGAAGCGGTTCGGGAAACGTCCAGCTACCTTCAACGCATCTTCCCTCGGAAGGGTCTAGTGGACCGCGCCGACATACTCGCAGACATCGAAATAGCAGCAGACCGGATTGGGCGTGGACTACACGCCAATGGACGAGATAAGAGGCCAGCCAATGGGCGCTGATGAGAAGCACGCTGCCACCTACCACGGCGGGAAATACACGCCGACCAAGTACATGCCGACAACCGACGACCTTCGCGACCTGTGGGTGGACTCAAAACTAGACCACCTGCCTAGACATTTGGGGATTCCCCTGGTTCCAACCGTGCAGGCCGAGTTCGACCGTTGGCTTGAAACCGTCCGTGCCGAAGCGAAAGCAGAAGCGTGGGATGCGTGCTCTGAAGCTTGGGAACAAGCGCACAGCCTAGACAACATCGAGCCGTGGGGATACCTGCCAGACAACCCTTACAAGGAGAACCAGTCATGAGTATTCAACCCGTAACGCCGCGTGACCTGTCATTCAAAGACCGGGTCACCTACATCGACAACCTGTTCCAGGACTACTACCGGGAACACGGCACCGACGACTGCAAGCCAGAGTTTCTCATCATGCAAGGACGGATCTGGCGGCTCGCCGGCCAACGCCCATCAGACACGTCCTGCATGAACATCCTCGGACTCATCAACTGGCGGGCACAAACCCACACCCGGTCACTTTGGGACGACGAAACCCAAGACGACTACATGCCCGAAGACGACGGCTACAAGGAAGTCCTACAGGACCACCTGGACAGCCAAGAACAAACCATCACCGGACACATCCAACAACTCATATACAGGGAAAGGAAGTAACCACAAGTGGCTAAGGATCGTCGCCTATACGCGAAGTTCGACATCAACATGGACGAACACGCGAAGGTCATCATGCTGTCAGATGAGGCGTTTCGAGCACTGTTTGAATCGACGTTTTACGCACGCCGGCAACTCACTGATGGGTTCTTGGACGAACGTATAGTCCTTCGCAAGTGGGGTGAAAAGGTAGCCAATGAGCTTTCTTCCAACGATCCTGCCAAGCCTTCGTGGGTGAAAGTTGATGGGGGGTGGCAGATTCACGACTTTGGCGAACATCAGACAACAACCGCGGATATTCAAGCGAAAAGGGAGGCTGGGCGACTTGGAGGTCTAGCAAAAGCTAGCAAAGTGCTAGCAGGTGCTACAGCAGATGCTAAGCACCTGCCTAGCAACACCCTAGCTAAGACAGAGACAGAGACAGAGACAGAGACAAATTCTTCTTTCCCGACTCCCGAAAGCCCAACCCTTTTCGGAGAGGAAAAGAAGCCAAGAAAGAAACCCTCAACCAAAATCCCAGACGACTGGAAACCAACCGAAGAACACGCGAAACGAGCACGCCAAAAAAACCTCGACGTGAACCAACTCGCAGAACACTTCAAACTCCACGCCGAAACCCACGACCGCCGAGCAGCCAACTGGAACTCAGCATTCACAATGTGGATCACCAAAGCACAACCCAAACAAGCAACCGCCTGGGGATAACCCCCAAGCGGTTTTCTTATACCCAAAGGAGGCCACGTGTCCGACCTTGACCACGCCGAACTATCTATCATCGGATCACTGCTGTTATCCCAAGGCCGAGTGCTCGACGAACTTGAGTTCGACCCAGCCGACTACACCCAACCCGTATACGAGAAAATCCACCGTGCAGCAATGACCATGAAAACTGCTGGGCAACCCGTGGACATGGTGACACTCGCAGGGCACCTCAAGAGCATCGGTGAACATGTTGACCCGGCACTGTTGCCGAAAGCAATGGAAACCACGCCGACCGTGGCGAACGTTGGACACTACGCAAACATCGTTACCCAAGCCGCTATTGCCCGACGGCTCATGGTTGCTGGGCAGAAGATCCACCAGCTCGCACAAACGAACGGTGGTTCCCCGGAGGTTGTCGAAGAAGCACGCAAAACCCTTGATGATGCTTCAGCGAAGGAAACCAGTGCGCCAGTCACGTTCCTTGCAGAGACGTTGGAAGAAACCATCGACCTGCTCGAATCCGATGTGCGGGCGATCCTCACGCCGTGGCCTCAGATGAACCATCTCATCACCGGGCTTCAACCCGGAGCCGTGTACGTCGTCGGTGCCCGCCCAGCAGTCGGCAAGTCAGTGGTAGCGGTCCAGCTCGCACAAGCCATGCTCCACCACGGGTCAGTAGCGTTCATCAGCCTAGAGATGAGCCGTAACGACCTGAACCTCAGGATCATGGCTAACGAGCTGAAGATCCCGATGAACAAGTTCATGGAAAGGAGCTTGGACGATGCGGACTGGAAGAAAATTGCTACCTGGACGCACGCACAAACCACGCGCCCACTCGCAGTGCTCGACCGCCCATCATCCAGCATCACCGAAATCAAACGGTTCATCAGATCCACGCACCGGCGAAAACCACTAGCCGGCATCGTCGTGGACTACCTACAGCTCATGTCGCAACCAAACGGCGACCGGCGACCACGCCACGAGTTCGTATCCGACATGTCACGCGAACTCAAGATCCTAGCGATGGAATACAACGTGCCCGTGATTGTCCTGTCCCAGCTCAACCGCAACAGCACGAACCGCACCGATGCTCTACCGCAGATGTCAGACCTACGCGAGTCCGGGTCCATTGAACAGGACGCAGACGTTGTCATGCTGTTGCACCGCGAACCCTACGGAAAAGCCAGCGTGGACATGAAGATCGCTATCGCCAAGAACCGGCGAGGCAGGACCGGAGCAATCGAGCTGGTCTTCCAGGGCCACTTCTCGAATGCCCACGACCCGGAGGTAACCAAATGAGAGAAAAGCTAGACGAACCGATGCACATCAGTGAAGTGATGGCCGAGTACCTGCAAGAACTCGAAACCACCTGCCGAAACTACCAAGCCACTCTCAACGAGGGTGGCTCTCTTTATGCCCAAGGAGGCGGACATGGCGCGTAGTCGTGCATCAGCGAAAGCAGCGGGTTCGAAGTTTGAACGGGACATCGCGGACCACTTGGCGAAGACGGTTGATGATCGGATTGATCGGCGAGTGAAAACCGGGGCGAAAGATCGTGGCGATATTGGTGGGGTTCGTGTCCACGGACAACGGCTGGTCTTGGAGTGCAAGAACACCACGCGGATCAACCTTGGCACATGGATCACCGAAGCACACACCGAAGCCGGCAACGACGACGCGCTAACCGGTGTCATCGTGCACAAACGCCACGGCAAAGGACAGCCCGGTGATCAGTGGGTGACTATGACCGTGAACGACCTCATCGCACTCATCACCGGCCAGCCACAAGACGGCAGATACGAATAACCCCCGCTGATTAACCTCAGGATTAATTCTGAGAGCCTAACAGCCCGCAAGGCTAGCCGTGGACGTTCACGCTCACGAACGCCCCGCAAATTAACGCACAGCGCCCCAATCACCGGGCGCTTTTCTCATACCCAAAGGAAACCTAATGCCACAGTGCAAATACGGTGACGAAGTAACACGCGCCACAGCATCAGCCCGTACCACCCGACGACACAATGCCAAACAATGCGCCTGCTACCGGGAACACACGACAGATAACGCAAAAAACGCGACAACCACACCAACCGGCGAATCCGAAACCCACAACCCCGACGGCTCATCCAACTACACCCGATTCTCAGAACAACCTTGGGGGCATGAAGACTACTGCAACTTCATCCGCTCCCGTGGACAAGACCCAGATAAGGTGACCTTCTCCTGGGGCTGGACAAGCAACGCAACCGGCTCAGGGTTCTGGAACAAGCTCAACAACGTTCGCCCTATCCCAGAGGCTACTGCTGAAAAGGATCTGACCGTAGCGGATCTGCCAGCCCTCTACGCAGCCGCCGAATCATCAACACCACGCCCAGCAACAAGCACAGCGAAACGCGCAACCGTCATCATCTATTCGGACCCCCAGATCGGTAAGGTAGGCCGACGCGGTGGCACCCCAGAGCTCATCGAACGCTCTACCATCATCCGTCGAAAGCTAGACCAGCACCTAGCAACCAAGCACCTGCAACGCATCCTCCTAGCCGACGCAGGCGACGGCTTCGAAGGCTTCGAATCAGGAGGCAACCCGATGTTCACCAACGACCTGTCACTAGCGCAGCAGATGGACACCTACGGCACCGAGCTATTCAAGTTCATCAACATCGCTCACAAGCACGCACCAGTTGACGTTGCGGCGGTTCCCTCGAACCACACCGCGTGGAGGAACGGTAAGCAGAACCTAGGCCGGCCCGGTGACGACCTCGGACTGCTCATGCACAAGCAAGTGCAATACCGAACTGAAGACCGTGCCATGGACGTTACCTGGAACCGCCCGTCAGAGTATGACGAATCGGTCGCCGTGGATCTGCTTGGAACACGCATCGGACTCGTTCACGGTAACCAGTTCAACGCAGGGCAAGCGGTCACTTGGTGGGAGAAGCAAACGTTCGGTGCGCAAGCTGCCGCAACCGCTGACATTCTCGTGCACGGTCACTACCACTCGTTCAGTGCGAACGTGGCCGGCAGGAACCCTAAGACTGACCGTCAACGCTGGTGCCTCGGTGCACCAACACTCGACAACGGGTCTGACTGGTTCCGCACTGTTGCAGGTCGTGACAGTGACCCCGGCCTACTCGTATTCGACGTGACCGACGAAGGTTTCGACCTAGGATCACTCACCATCATCTCCGCCTAAACCCAACACCACCCCAACCCCAAGCGCCCGATGAGGCGCATTTTTTATGCAACGAAAGGCAAGACATCATGGCCGACCAGTTATCGAAGATTGAACGCCTGCAAATCCAAGTCGCAGGACTCGAAACCACCCTTGCACGCCGCAACGAAGTCATCGCACGGCTTGAAGAACGCATCAAAAACGGTGAAGGCGTAAACGGCAAACAGGAATACCAACGAGGCTACAAAGCCGGCTGGAAAGACTGCGCTGGTGGGCTCATGGAGTTCACACGCAAAGCAAACCAAGCCCTCGAACAAGTCAACAAGGTGGCATTCCGCACTTGGCTGGAAGGAGACAAGCTGTGATCTTCACTTCTCGCACGTACCGGCACGCTATCCGACGGTCAATCCAAATGGAACGCATCAAGATCAGCTGGGTTACATAGACCGCCGGCCAACCCACACACGACATATGCCGGCAAGCACTACACCAACAAATCAACCACACCCGCCGACTCCAAGCCCGCAAACGAAAGGAACGGAAATGAGCACCCCGAACTATTGCAGAGGATACCTGCGAATCCGTGGAAACACCGTCCACATCGGTGTAATCAGGCTCAATGACAAGCAAACACTCTGGGAAGACAACACCGGAGTTAAAGCTTGGGCAATGATGCTCGAAACCGTTCGCGACGAAGTTAGAGCCCACGAACGAATGTTCCGAAACGGGCAAACGCTCAAAACCTGGGCGCAACTAGTAGAAGAAGCTGGACCGCGATGAGCTACTACACGATTCAAGAGTCACCACTCGGCACGTTCGCGCTCCTACTCGGCACGCAGTTGATTATCCAATCCAGTGATCGCGAAGACTGCGAACGAGTTATGACCGCGCTTGAAAACAGCACCCACGCGCAACGAGTCCTACGCGCAGTCCACTACGACGCAAACAGCAGCGAAATACGAGACGGGATCGACGTGCGATGAAACCAGCAACCGTCTTCTGGATCGCATGGCACCCACTTTGCATCGCAATCAACATCTGGGCGTGGACGCGAACACACGAACAACTCAGCCTATGGTGCATCGCCGTTCTACTGCTCACCTTCACCTACTGGATCAACGAAGGGCGCAAGGAACACAAGCGAAACCTTGTAAACGAAAACACAAAGGACAAACCATGAACATCGACCCAAACACCGGGCTTCCCGAACTCCCAGAAGGGTTATTTTGGAGCGTCCGATACAGCTCCACAATGCGCTGGTACGAACTGCAACTGCGCAAAAAGATGGCAATTGGCTCGCGGAAACTCGGCTATTGGGCAATGTGGGCAAGCGAGTTCAACGAAAAGCGAATCCTCGAATGGTCAAAGTACGCAATGCGCCAACCAGAAACAACCGACCACCTGAAACGCGCACAAGGGCTTGACCCTAAACGCCCATGGGAACACAAGCTACTAGGCGACTATCCACCAAAGGCACTAGGAGGAACCAAGTGAACATCACCGCCAAAGAACTCTCAGGCCGGCACATCGGCAAGCACATAAGCGTTGTCATTCCCGGCTTCAATGGTGAACCCGTAACCGGCGAAATCTGGCACGTCTACCAAATGTACGAGCACACCGAAATCATCATCCCCGGAGCCGGAACAGCACGAGTACCCCACAACACCCCAATCACCATCCAGGAGGGGCAGTGAGCGAAGAAGTCATCCTTGGACTACTCATCGGCGCAGTCATCGGCGTATGGATCTACACCATCACGTTGGCGATCTACCTAATCGCAACAAGCAACTGGTTCGCCAACACATGGGTAGGGCGAGCGACGAACGAAGCATGGCAACTCATAGTCGAAGCCATCCAAACAATCCTGCCACCATACAAACGATAGGAGGGGCAGTGAAGCCACTAACCGCAGCGATTCTTGTCGCACTGTGGATGACCATCTGCCTAAGCGCATACATCTCACTCGGTGCAACAGTGCTCAATAACCCGTATTGGTGGGGATTCGGCGGACTATTCATGATCTGCCTGATCGTCTTCCCGATCATGACCTACAGCTTCACGGAGGAAAAATGAGCCTGCGTTCACTCGCACAGGAACTCACCGAACCACACATGAAAATGATCGGAGGCAGAATTGGCAAAGTACCTGGCCTCCTGTCTGAACTACGGGAAGCAATCAGCGGATCAAGCGACACCGGAGGATCAGGCAGCACTAGTAAACAACGCGTACTCGTGAACGCCGGAGCACTAGACCTACTCAACGAGATCACCGAAACGGTACGCACTGGATACGCTGACCGATACGGGCAAGGCGCACCGACACTTGACACCTGCATCGACGCGATCGGAAAGTCTGAGCACCCCGCAGACTGGGAATCATGGTTCACCGAAAAACTCAACTGGGCTAAGTCCGAGATTGAAACAATGCTCAGGCCTAAGAAAATGCGACGGCTAGACGGTATTGAATGCCCCTCGTGCACCCAAAAAGTATTCGGTGCAGAACGAGAAACCTGCCTCTACCTAGACTGCTGGATAGACGACGACACCGCCAAACACATCACCGAATGGGAGGTGGAATGTAGGGGATGCGGCACACACTGGGCAGGCGTAAAAGAAATGAAATGGCTCATTGTTGCACTGTCCTGATTGTGTGTTAAACTTTTATCAACTCAGGAAAGCTGTAACGTTTTCCAGTTACCAGACCTACACAATGTGCAGGTCTTTTTTTATGCCCAGAAACAGGGCATCGTGGCGGCAGTCGGGAGAACCGCCCAGAAACAACCCGACACCTAAAGCCCAGACCTTCTGTGGAAGCGTGGGCGAAAAACTGAATAGCTATCAGGAACACGAGCCTGATAGAGCGCTACTAGGGGAACCGCCTTCGACCGCTCACGACGGGGTAGCGCACGACGGGTTAACACTCCAATGAGTGAAGGCGCCCAAGACGGTTGCGAGTAAGCCACGCTTAGTCTTCAACAACCCGAGGACAGTCCTGCCCGACACAACACACAAAGCCCAAAGGTGGGGCCAGCGTGAGTGCTGGCTGACGACACTCACAACGCCGCCCGCGCAGAGCACCGGACAACCTGCGCGGGTAGCACAAAGAGGTGGTGAACGATGGCAAGAGCTAAACGCATCTGCCCTAAGCCTGGATGCCCACAACCCGCAACCAAACGCTACTGCACCGAACATGAACGCGAATACGAACGCGCACGAGGCAACAGCACCCAACGCGGATACGACTCCAAACATCAAACACTACGTAAGCAATGGCGTGAACGTATTGATCGAGGCGGAATCAACTGCGCAACATGCGGACTACCAATCCACCCGCAAGCACCGTTCGACCTCGGGCACACCGACGACCGCACCGCATACAAAGGCGCAGAACACGTACACTGCAACCGCTCAGACGGCGGACGCAGAGGGCGAGCCAACCAACGCTGAGCCTGTGGAAAAACCTGTGGACAACCCCCACCCGGGGGCACCTAAGACGTGGTCAGACCAGACCGCCGGTGAGGTGGCTGAAATAAAAAAAGGGTTCAAACATTCCTGACTAGGCCATTTTGGAGGTGGTTGTTTTGTCTCGTGGTGGTGCTAGAAACCGCTCTGGACCGCAGCCGGATCCGTTGTCTGGTCGGTCTGATTCTCGTGGTATCAAGTTGGACGCTTTGCCTAATGAGGGTCGTAATGGTGAGCCTCCTTTGGCGTGGCCTTTGGGTTCGCCGGCTGTTTACATCGACGTGATTGTGAATGGTAAGCCATCCCGTGAGTTGGATGAGGTTGCGACTGAGGAACGTCGTCAAGCGGAGTTGTCTCTGTGGGATGAGGTTTGGTCTTATCCGCAGGCTTGCGCTTGGGAGTTGGACCGTTGGCGTTGGAACATCGTGGCACTGTATGTCCGCACGTTCCTGGTGTGTGCGGGCCCTGAAGCTAAGGCGGCTGATAAGGCTTCGTTGCATCGTTTTGGTGATCAGTTGGGTCTTACGCCGGCTGGTTTGAAGGAGAACGGTTGGGCGATTGCGCGCAGTGAGGTTGATATGAGGCGTGCTGAGAAGCCTAGCTTGTCAGTTATTGACGAAACGGAGCAGGAGCGCCCTCAGCGTCGTTTGAGGGGGTGATCTTGTGTCTGATTTCAAGGTTGATTTTCCGACCTTGGGCGATGTTGTTGATGCTTGGATTGCTCAGCATTGCAAGGTTCCGAATGGTTTTGATCGTGGTGCTTCGTTTGTTGAGTCTGACTGGCAGTTCTGGTGTACGGCGAATCATTACCGTGTGAAGGATACTGCTGTTTGGGATCCTGTGAAGCCGTTGCGTGCTCAGGCGTTCCATTACCGCCGTTCTCAGATTGTTGCACCTCAGAAGACTGGCAAGGGGCCTTGGTCGGCTTCGATTGTTGCGGCTGAGGCTGTTGGTCCTACGTTCTTTGGTGGTTGGGCTGAGAAGGGCGACGTTTACCGTTGCGAGGATTTTGGTTGTCCTTGTGGCTGGTATTGGGAATATGAGCCTGGAGAACCGATGGGGATCCGCCAGCCGTCGCCGTTGATTCAGATGCTCGCCACTTCTGAAGATCAAGTAGATAACGTCTATGGGCCGTTGAAAGCAATGATCCTTTTGGGCCCGCTTGGTTCGTTGATGAAAGTCCGTGAGGGGTTCATCCGCATCCTTGGTGGCGAGGGTGGCGAGGATTTCGACAAGATCGAGGCTGTTTCTTCGTCGGCTGCTTCTCGCCTTGGTAACCCGATTAGTTTTGCTTTGCAGGATGAGACGGGTACTTATACGAAGACGAACAAGTTGATCAAGGTTGCTCAGACTCAGCGTCGTGGTCTTGCTGGTATGGGTGGTCGTTCGATTGAGACGACGAATGCTTGGGATCCTGCTGAGGCTTCGTTGGCGCAGCAGACTTTTGAGTCTCAGGCGCCGGATATTTTCAAGTTTTATCGTCAGCCGCCGGCGGATTTGTCGTATCGGAATAAGCGTGAGCGTCGTCGGATTCATGCTCATGTTTATGATGGGTCACCTTGGGTGAATCTGGATGACATTGAAGCGGAAGCCGTGGAGCTTTTGGAGACGGATCCGGCGCAGGCTGAGCGGTTCTTTGGGAATCGTTTGGTGTCTGGTTCTGGTGCTTGGTTGAAGGATGGTCTGTGGGATGCAGCTTACGCAGGTAACTTGGTTGCCGAGTCCGCCTGATGGCACACAGATCACGCTTGGGCTCGATGGTTCGGAGAATGACGACTGGACCGCGATCCGGGGCGAAACCATTGACGGGCATCAGTTCACGCCGCGTTATGGACCTGATAAGCGTCCTGCCGTGTGGAATCCTGCCGAGTGGGGTGGAGAGATCCCGCGTGGTGAGGTTGACGCTTGCGTTGATGAGCTGATGACCCGGTTCAAGGTGAAGCGCATGTATTGCGACCCTCACGGTTGGTATACGGAGATCGGTAATTGGTCGGTCACGTATGGCGATGACGTGGTTTTTGAGTGGAACTGTTCACGGATTTCTCGCATGTTCGAGGAGATTGTGCGGTTCCAAACTGATTTGCGTGAGAAGCGCATGACTCATGATGGTTGCCCGTATGCGGCGATGGCGTTTGCGAATGCCAGGAAGATCGCTAAGCCGGGTCAGAAGTACATTCTTGGGAAGCCTACGCAGCATCAGAAGATTGATGTGGCGATGTCTTCCATTCTTGCTCATACCGCTGCGGCGGACGCTCACACTGCTGGTTGGGGCGAAGTCTCTGATTCTCGTATGTTTTGTTTTTAGTTAGGGGTGCTTGTGGCGCAGATTTCGACGCTTACGGGCGATATTCAGGCACTCTTGGTTCGGCTTGAGTCGAAGTTGAACCAACTTGCTAGCAATGATGTTTTGCATGACCGTTACTACGAGGGTACTCGTCGGTTGGAGCAGATTGGATTGGCTGTTCCCCCTGAGCTTGAGTTCTTGGAGGTTTCGGCTAACTGGTGTCGTGTTGCTGTTGATTCTGTGGCTGACCGGTTGAAGATGAAGGGCTTTTATCTTCCTGGTGAGAGTCAGGCTTCAGCGTCTTTGCGTGATGGCTGGGATGCTAACAATCTGGATTCTGAGTCGTTGTTGTTGCATCAGGAGACGATGATTTATGGTCGTGGCTATGTTTCGGTGTCTACGAATGAGGAAGATTCTGAGTTCCCGCTGATTCAGGTTGAGTCGCCTACTGAGATTTCGGTTGAGGTTGATCGTCGTCATCGTCGGATTGTGGCGGCGGCTCGTTTTTATGATCGTGCTGAGCTTGGCGGTTTGCCTCGTGCGGCGACGTTGTATTTGCCGGATCAAACGTTGTGGCTTGAGCGTTCTTCTGGTGGTGGCTGGTCTGTTGTTGATCGTGATGATCATCGTCTTGGGCGTGTGCCGTTGGTGATGTTCTTGAATCGTCGCCGTGCTGGTCGTTGGACTGGTGTGTCTGAGATGTCGGATGTTGCCCAGTTGGTTGATTCGTCGGCTCGTGCGTTGACTGATTTGCAGTTGGCTGTTGAGACGCATTCTGTACCGCAGAAGTATGTTCTTGGTATGTCCAAGGAAGATTTCGTGGGTAAGGATGGTCAGCCTATTCCTGCGTGGGAGGCGTATTTCACTGCGATCTGGGCGAATCAGAAGGAGACTGCGAAGGTTGGTCAGTTCACCGCGTCTGATTTGAAGAATTTCCATGACACGATCAAGTTGTATGGCAATTTGGCGTCGTCTGTTTCTGGTTTGCCGTCGCGTTATTTTGGTGATTCTACGGTGAACCCGTCGTCGTTTGAGGCGATCATGGCTGAGGAAGTCCGTTTGATCTTGAATACGGAGAAGAAGCAGACCGCGTTCGGTGATGGTTGGGGCTGGGTTTCTGGTCTGTACGAGCGGTTCCGCACTGGTGAATGGGTCAACGGTTCCCGAATCAAAACTGAATGGTTTAATGCTGCGACTCCTACGCTGGCTCAGGCTGCCGATTCGGCGACGAAGCTGTACGCGAATGGGCAGGGCGCTATTTCTCGCGAGTCTGTCTTTGATGCTTTGGGCTGGTCTGAGGCTGAGAAGATCCGCGAGTGGGATCGTTTGGAGCGTGAGGCTGGTTTGCAGATTGCTCAGCTTGAGAAGGATGTAAACCAGTTCGGGCTTGAGCCTGTGGAGGTCTGATGCTTGAGTCTGCGGTTGCTCAGTATAAAGCTAGTCAGCGGTTGCAGACTCGGACTGTTTTGCAGGCGCGTAGGGCGTGGGCGCAGGTTCAAGCCGGATTGATTTCGGAGTCTTGGGAGATTATTCTTCGGAACTCTGGGTTGGTCGCTACGGTGTCGGCGGCTCAGTTCGCTAATGCGTCGTCGGGCGCGTCTTATTCGGCTGGCGTGCTGGCTGATCAGGGTGAGTATGTTGCACCTGAGGCGTTTGTGAATCCTGCTGGTTTCGCCGGCGTTTCTGCGGATGGTCGCTCGCTTGAGGGTTTACTGTATTCGACTGCGCCGTATGTGAAGAATTTGATCAAGTCGGGTCATTCTCCGGTGTCGGCGTTGGCTTCGGGTCGCGGTCATTTGGACATGCTGGTGAAAACTGCGGTTGCTGATGCTGGGCGTGGTGCTGCGAGTGTTGATATTGCGACGCGCCCCGGTACTGGTTATATCCGTGCGTTGAATCCGCCGTCGTGTTCTCGATGTTCTGTGTTGGCTGGCAAGTTTTATCGTTGGAATGCTGGTTTTCGTCGGCATCCTGGTTGTGATTGTGTGCATCAGGCGGCGACTGATAAGGCGTTGCGGGCTGGCAAGCTTGAGGGTCTTATTCATGATCCTTATGAGTATTTCAATAGCTTGTCTGAGGCTGAGCAGAACCGCGTGTATACCAATGCTGGCGCTCAGGCTATCCGTGATGGTGCTGACCTGTTCCAGGTAGTGAATTCGCGCCGTGGCATGACCTATGCAGGCGTTTCCAAAGATGGCACAGTACGCGGTCAGTTGGTCAAAAGCTCGTTTACCAGTGAGGGTACAACTCGGCGCGGCAACTTTGGTAAGTCGCGCCGCCTGACACCTGAAGCGATCTACCGTCTGAATGGTGATAACCGTAAGGCGGCTCTCGCGGATCTTGAGAAGTACGGTTACGTTCTGCCGGGTGGGCAGAACCCTCTCGGGTCGATTCGTGGTCAGCGTGAGGGTTTCGGTGCGCTTGGGCGTGGCGGTGAGCGTAAGGCGGCTTCTGATGCTGTCCGGTTGGCTCGTGAGACTGGTGTCCGTGACGGTTCCCGGTACACGATGACCGAGGCAGAGAGGCGTTTGTTCGACGCTAAACGGCGCTGGGAGCTGGTGCAGCAGGGCATCAACCCGTACGCGTCGCCGGGTTTCGGGAATACGCCTGACCCGTTCGGGCGGGGGCTCAACAATATTGGTGGCGGCGATCAGCCGTTGACACCGAAGATCGCCGCGCAGGTCGAAAAGGACTACCGGCGCTGGCTGTATTCCAACGGCCAAATTTTCTAACTAGTTTTCCTCGCACATGAGATGTGATGCGGGGCTTTGCCGTGAGATGCGGCCAAACAAATGAAGGGGTGCAATCGTGCCAGAAGAAGTTACTAAGCCGGTGACTGAGGTCAAGCCTGCCGAGACGGTAGAGCCAGCTTCGGAAGCCCAGAAGCCTACCGAGGATCTTGGTGGTTTCAAGTCTCAGGAATCGAAGGATGCTGTTCTTGCGGATCTTGCTAAGGCTCGCGAGGAACTAAAGAGGTTCCAAGAAGCTGAGGCTGAGCGCGAGAAGGCCAAGCTGTCGGATATTGAGCGTGCGCAGGCTGAGGTTCAGGAGCGCGATAAGCGTCTTGCTGAGCTTGAGGCCAGTAACGCCCGCTTGACTGCGCTGGCGAAGTATCCGGTGCCTGAGGAATATCAGGATCTGATTTCTGGAACTGACGCTGAAAGCTATGAGGCTTCGGCTAAGCGCGTGTCCGAGCTGGTGGCTCGCACGAATACACCTGGCACCCCTAAGCCTGACCTGTCGGGCGGTGCAAAGAACGAATCTACCGGGACGGTAGTCGAGCAGATCGCCGCCGCTGAAAAGGCTGGCGACAAGAGCCGGGTTGCTGCGTTGAAGGCGCAACAGCTTGGCGAATTGGCAAGCAAACTCAAATAAACGAAAGGGTCATGAATCATGGCTGGAATTACCGGGCTGGGGACTACTTACAACCTGCCTAACTACGTGGGTGAGCTGTTCAACGCTTCCCCTGAAGATACCCCACTGCTTTCTGCTATCGGCGGCCTGACTGGCGGCGAATCCGTTGGTTCGACTGTGTTCGAGTGGCAGGGTTACGATCTGCGCGACGCGGCTGATGATCGTCAGCGCCTTGAAGGTGCCGACGCTGGCACTGGCGAAGAGCGCGTGCGCTACAACGCGTCGAACGTCCTTGAGATCCATCAGGAAGCTGTTGCTGTTTCCTACACCAAGCAGGGCGCTACTAAGATGCGCTCCACTGCTTCGATGCCGAATGTGACCGTCGGCAACACGGTTCTCCCAGCCGACGAGCTGGCGTGGCAGTTGGAACAGCAGTTCAAGCAGATCGCCCGTGATGTTGAAAAGACTTTCATCACTGGCACCTACCAGAACCCAACAACTAACGCGACCCCCCGCAAGACTCGCGGTTTGCTGGAAGCGATCACCACTAACGTGGTTCAGTCTGAGGATGTCCTGACTGAGGATGCTGTTCTTGACCTCATGCAGGCTGTCTGGGATAACGGCGGCATTCAGGAGGCTGAGACCCGCACCCTGCTTGTCGGTTCTACCCTGAAGCGTCAGCTGTCGAAGATCTTCGTTACTGACAAGAACTACCGCGAAGAAACTCGCAACGTCGGTGGCGTGAACGTTCAGACCATTGAAACCGACTTCGGTCGGGTGAACATCATGCTTGACCGCTACGTGCCAGCAACTAGCCTGATTGTTGCTTCGCTTGAGGATCTGCGCCCAGCATTCCTTGAGATCCCGGGCAAGGGCCACTTCTTCGCTGAGCCTCTGGCTAAGACCGGTTCTGCTGACAAGGTTCAGATCTACGGTGAGATCGGCTTGCAGTACGGCAACGAGAAGAAGCACGGCAAGATCGAGATCGTGAACCTAGTTCCTTAGCCATGATCGAAGCTAAGTCTGAGAAGTACGCAGGCTTGCTGGTTCGTTTCGCTGATGGCGACGCTGTTCACTTTGTGGATGGCGTCGCGTCGGTGACTAGCGAGCAGGCCGAAAAGTTGAACCGTTTGCCGGATTCGTCTGGTGTGGCGGTTGAGGGCTTCATTTCTGGTGAAGATGATTCCGATGTGGCCGTTGGGGGAACCCCCGATGATACCCAGAATGATGTCGCCGAGCCTGAGCCCGAGCCTGAGAGTGACGACGCTGAACTGGTCGAGCCTAAGGGCAACGCTTCACTTGAGGATTGGGTTGCGTACGCGATCCAGTCCGGCGTTGGCGAAGATGACCTCAAGGGTCTCAAGCGCGAGGAAGTCAAGGCACTTCTCGAAGGTTAGGAGTAGTCGTGGCTTTAGCTTTACCTGATGATGTTCAGAAACGCCTTGGACGCGCCCTTACCGATTCGGAAGTAGGTCAGGTTACCGAATGGATCGATGATCTTGAGGCTGACATTCGGGCGCGTGTGCCTGATTTGGATGCTCTCATGTCTGATCCTGAAACTGGCCCGTCCTACTCCCGTACGGTGCTTCGTGTGGTGTGCGAGACGATCATCGTCAAGCTGCGTAACCCTGAGGGCCTACGGCAGTTAACGAACAGTATTGATGACTACTCGATCACCAAAACAGTTGATTCGGCGAATTCCTCTGGCCGTCTGATGATTTCTGATGACGATTGGGGTTTGCTGATCCCTGCTGCGGACGGTGACGCTTTCACTATCAGGATGGGTGGTAAGCATGCTGCTGGAACCTGGAATAGCTGAAGCGCTCACACTGGCTGGCCGTGAAGCTGCCGAATCCTTGATGATCGATTCGTGTGTTGTGGAGCGGTCGGTTGGTGAGGTTACTGATCCGGTGACTGGGGTTGTTTCTGAGGGTTGGGAGACGGTGTATACGGGTGTTTGCAAGGTGCAGGGTAGGCAGGCTCAGGCCGCGTCTCCTGTGGCTGGTGGGCACGCTTTCACGGTTGAACAGTTGATGATTCATCTACCGGTTAGTGCTCAGTCCCGTTTGGATGACCGGGTGACTATCGTGACCGCGACAATGGATCCTGATCTGGTGGGTGCGACGTTCCGGCTTACCGAGTTGGCGCGTGGCACTTACCGGACCGCGGACCGTTGGAACGTCGAGGCGGTGACCGGGTGAGTGGCGCTGATGAGCTTCGTGCTTTTGCTGCTGATCTGGGGAAGATCGCGTCTAAGGCGTTGCCTGATACTGATGCTGTCTTGAAGAAGGGCGCGCAGAACATCAAGGATGATCTGGTTGCTGACGCTCGCGGCTCGAAGCACTTCAAGGGCATGGCTGGCTCTATTTCTTATGACTCGATGTACGGCATTGGGCATGCGAAATACGAGATCGGCCCGGATAAGGGTCGTCGTGGTGGCGCGTTGGGTAATATCGCCTATTTCGGTACATCGCGTGGCGGTGGCACTTTGGATCTCGAAGGCCCGCTGGCTCGTGAGTCGCCGAATCTTGAGCGTGAACTAGACAAGCTGGCGGATAAGTGGGGTGGTCAGCTTGAGTAACCACACTGACTTCCTGGCGCTGTTGGCCACACTGCCTAGTAGTGCTCCGATCCATAAGGGTACGGTGCCGGCTAACCCTACTTTCCCGTATGTGCTGGTCACGCAGGTTGTTCCGTATGCGTCTGAGCGGTCGTTGAATCGTACTGTTCATGCACGGACGTCTCGTTGGTTGCTGACTATTGCGGGTTTGAACGATACGTCGGTGTCGATCATTGCTCAGCAGTGTTTGGACGTGTTGGAGGGTGCTCGTATCAATGGTCAGCGGTTGGAGGAGATCCCTAATCGGTTGGGTGTTGAGCCTGATCTTGATGTGACGCTCACGAACGGCGCTCACCCGTTGTTCACCAAGCAAGAGTGGCACGTCATGTCCTAATTGAATAACCCATTTTTGTAAGCGAGTTGCATTCGTGCAGCTCGCATTTTTTATGCCCAAAACCTAGGAGGCCGCATGTATGTACGCGTGCGAGACAAGCGCACCGGTCACGAGCTAGACGTGCTGAGCACGGACAAGCGCATCGGTGACGCTTTCCAGCCGGCCAACAAGGCCGGTTTTCCTGACTCCCCGTACCCGCGTGCGGCGAAACATAACCCCCTGCCGTCCACGGTGAAGCGTGAGTCGGCCAAACCTGAAAAGGATGTGAAGTAAATTGGCTGAAATCCCATCGACTCCGTATGACGGAAATGTGCGTGCCGCGCTTGTACCTACCGTTGCGGACGTGAATGCTCCTACCGCTGCCGAGCTGACTTCTGGCATCGACATTTCTTGCTATCTGACCGGTGATGGTCTGGCAATCACTGTTGATCAGCAGACCATTTCGGATGAGCGTTTGTGCTCGACTTCGACTTTTGAGAAGCGTGGACGCAAGACTCATTCGGTTGATGTGACCTATGTGGACAATACCAACTCGGTTGCTCACGCGGCTTTCAATGAGGCGCGTGAAGCACTGGATGAGGGTGCGGTTCATTATCTGGTGACTCGCCGTAACTTGCCGTATGAGACCGCGTTTGAGGCTGCACAGGTTGTGCGTGTGTATCCGGTTGAGGCTGGTTTCCCGGCTGAGGTTCCGGGTGAGGCGAACTCGGTTACTCGCACGACTTCGAAGCTGTTCGTTACTGGGGATCCTGGTATTGATGTGGCTGTTGCTGCTGGTGTCTAACTAGTTCTTCCGTTCCCCCACGCCTTGACAGGGTGCGTGGGGGAACGGTTCACCCTGTCGCCCTGTCCAAAAGATTTTTAGGAGCCTGCGTTGGCTGAGAAGAAGTTTGAGTTGAAGCGTCCTGAGCGTCGTGTTGAGATTTGCTTGGATGGTTCACTGGTATCAGAGTACGAAGCAGTTCAGGCCGAGTTGGAAGATGCTCGCCGTAACGCTATTTCCGACCGGCGTTTGAACAATGACGCGGTGAATAAGTTGGAGATCCGTTCGGCTGAGCTGTATAAGGCGCAGGAAGAAAGCACGCTGGTGTTTACTTTGCGTGCTTTGCCTCGCGCTACGTGGGCGGGAATCAAGGAAGCTAACCCGCCACGTGATGATAACAACGTTGATGAATCACTTGGTTACAACGTCAATGAGGTTGTTGCCAAGGCGATGCTGACTGAGGGAACTATTGCCCGTGTTGAACAGCAGGGCGAACCAGTTGAATTCACCACTGAAGATTGGGCTGGGATCGTTGACGATCTGTCAGATGGCCAGTGGCAGGAAGTTCAGACTGCTGTGGCTTCGGCCAACGGGGGTCGCCCGCAGGTTCCTTTTTCGCAGAGCGGATTCAAGCTGATGCAGGATTCCGCAAAGAACTCGAAGTAGCTCGTTCTCTCGGTTTGTCACATTCTGGTTTCTTGTCCTGGTCTGAGGAGGATCAGGATAAGATGCTGGCTTTGAAGCTGTATGAGGACACGATGGTTTGCCCTATGTGTGGCGGCCCGTTGTCTGAGTGTACCGATCCTGATAATGAGATGGCGTACAAGGTTGACCCTCCGACGCGTTGCCATAAGATGACGGCGCAGATGCGTTACATGGAGAACGATGGCCAGTGGAATAAGCGTAAATACAATCGCGCTTTGATGCTTGTCACTCGGCTGGTGCGTCGGTAGTGGCTAGTTGGTGCTCCGGCGTTTCTTTGCGTCGCGCACGATGCCCCAGAGGATGCCGCAGGTGATGGCCATGATTCCAGCTAGTGCGCCGATTATCCCGTAGACGGGTGATCCTGATGCGGTTGTTGCGATGACCGCCAGCGCGCAGAGCACGCCAAAGAAGATCGCTGCTTTGCCCATGCTTACGTCTTTATTCTGATTTCCCATACCCCTGATCATATCGGGGGTTTCTGTATTTAAGGAGCCCTCTTTATGGCAAGGACTGTCAAGCTTGAAATTGATGCCAAGGTTACGGGGCTTATCAATGGTCTGAAGACTGCGCAGAAAGCTACGCAGGATTCGGCGCGTGAGTTCGATAAGTGGGCTCAGACGCATGAACAGTCGCTGAATACTGTTGGCCAGGGCATGATGGGCTTCGGCGCTGTTGTTGCTGGCGGCGTTGGGCTTGCTGTTACAAAATTTGCCTCCTTCGACAAGGCAATGTCGGGGGTGCAGGCGGCTACTCACGAGTCTGCTGAGAACATGGGCATTCTTCGGCAGGCGGCGATTGATGCTGGTGCTGATACTGCGTTCTCCGCTGAGGAGGCTGCCAAGGGTATCGAGGAGCTGGCTAAGGCTGGTGTGTCTACCACGGATGTTATTGGTGGCGGTCTGACGGGTGCGCTTGACCTTGCTGCTGCGGGTGAGTTGGGTGTTGGTGAGGCCGCAGAAATCGCGGCCTCGGCCATGACTCAGTTCAAGTTGTCTGGCGATCAGATCCCGCATTTGGCTGACCTGTTGGCGGCGGGTGCTGGTAAGGCGCAGGGTTCGGTGCAGGATTTGGGTTCTGCGTTGAATCAGGCTGGCCTGGTTGCGTCGTCTACTGGTTTGACGATCGAGGAAACTACGGGCGGTTTGGCGGCCTTTGCTTCTGCTGGTCTTGTTGGTTCGGATGCTGGTACGTCGTTCAAGTCGATGTTGCAACGTCTTACCCCGCAGTCTGCGGAGGCTCAGAAGCAGTTTGATGAGCTTGGTATCTCGGCGTATGACGCGCAGGGTAATTTTGTTGGCTTGGCTGATTTCGCCGGTCAGCTACAAACTAAGATGGCTGACCTGACTCCTGAAGCCAGGAACGCGGCCATGTCGGTTATGTTCGGGTCTGATGCTGTGCGTGCTTCCAATGTTCTGTATGAGCAGGGCGCGGCGGGCATTCAGGACTGGATTAATCAGGTCAACGACGCAGGCTATGCGGCTGAGACTGCGGCGCTTCTCCAAAATAACCTTGCTGGCGATCTTGAGAAGCTTGGTGGCGCGTTCGACACGGTGTTCATTCAGGCTGGCGGTACGGCTAATGACGCGTTGCGCGGTCTGGTGCAAACCGCTGAGGGGCTTGTTGATATTATCGGCAAGATTCCTGCTCCGATCCTTGGTGTGGGTACCATGTTTGCCGGCGTTGCTGGTGGTGCTGCGTTGCTGGCTGGCGCTGCGATCAACGTTCTGCCGAAGATCCGTGACACTAAGGATGCGCTCAAGGATCTTGGGTGGACTGGACGCAACTCTAGCGGTCAGGTGTCCAAGGCTTCAGGTTCGTTTGTGACCATTGACGCGGCCATGACAAAGACTGAGCGAAGCGCTCGGAAACTTGGTGGAGCTCTCAAGACTGTTGGCACTGCGACCGCTTTGCTTGCTGGTGTTGGGCCTGTGATTTCTTCGATGGTTCCATCAGGATCACTTGAGAATATCGACAAGCTTACGGCTGGACTGCTGGATGTTAGCAAGACCCCTGATGTTATCAATGCCGCTTTCACTGGCAAGGGCAACTGGTTTGATGGTCTTGACGTAAAGGGCTTCGAAGATGCTATTGGGGTCATAGCTGACCCTTCGTGGTCGGAGAAGGTTGATCAGAACGTTTCCAGGTTCCTTACCTTTGGCGGGCGTAGTTCTTCGAACTGGGAATTTGCGAAGAAGAACGTTGACCAGTTGGATGGCGCTCTTGCTGACATGGCTAAGGGTGGAAACGCTGAGGCTGCGGCTGATGCTTTCCAGTTGCTGTCGGATAAGGCTGCGGCTGCTGGTATTCCAACTGAGGAATTGGCTGCGCTTTTCCCTCAGTATTCAGGTGCGCTTCAGCGGATTGATGCTGAGTCTCAGGCGGCTGCTGGCGGTTCGGACGTGTTGGCCGGCGCTCTGGATGATGTTGGTACTGAAGCTGAGGAAACTGCTGCTTCTCTGGATGACATTCTTGCTTCGTTGTTTGAGCTTGGTGTTTTGACTCGTGATGTGCGTGCGGCTGAGGCTGATTTTGAGGCTGCGATTGATGGGGTCACTGATTCCATCGAACAGAACGGTAAGAGCCTTGATATTACGACTGAAAAGGGTCGCGCTAATCAGGCGGCGCTGGATGGTTTAGCGTCGTCTGGTCAGGCGTATACGGAGTCGTTGGCTCAGTCTGGTGCTTCTGAGAAGGAGCTTCAGGCTTCGATGCAGGGCACTTATGATTCGTTGATTACTGCTGCGGGTCAGTTCGGGATCACGGGTGAGAAGGCTACTGATTTAGCTCGTGAGATTATGGGCGTGCCTGATGGTGTGTCGGTTGAGTCGTGGATGTCTGAGTCTGCTTCTTTGATGGCGTTGACTACTGCGGAGAACATTGAGGCGATCCCTGGTTATACGAAGGTCACTGTGGCCGTGTCGGAGGATGGCACGGTTGGTCAGGTGCAGTCGAAGATCAATGGTGTTACTGGCAAGACTGAGTTCGTGTTCGTGACTGATGATGGTACGACACGGGCTGTTCAGCAGGGCATTGTGAATATTGATGGTGTTGAGCGGACGGTCTGGGTTGACGATAACGGGACCGTTTATGGTACTCAGGGCAAGATCAATGGGATCAAAGGCAAGGACGTAACGATCACGGCTGATGCTGCCACTGGTGCTGCGGAGTCCGAATTAAACCACACCGCTAGGCCGCGAACGTCACGTATTACCCAGACAGTTTCGATCCAACGCCAGATTACCGAGTCGATCCGTCAGATTGATAACGGGCCTATTACTGGCCGGTTTGGTCGTTATCAGGGTGGCAAGCTTCCGTCGCGTGCTAACGGTGGCCGGCTACCTTATACAGGGCTGGGGCGGGACATGATCCTTGGTGTTGGTTCTGATGGTCGTCCTGTTGCGAACGTTGATGATGGCGAGTGGATTATTCGTGAGTCGTCAGCGGATAAGTTCAACGGTGTTTTGGATGCTATCAATCGTGATTCGCCAAGCGTCCAGCATTTGTCGGGCTTCGCGGGTGGCGGTCAGTTGTCGGTTCCACCATCGTATGAGGTGTCACGGTACGCGAGTGCGCAGGCGGCACCTTCCAGTGTTTCACCAGAGGCTATCGCGCAGGCGGTCCAAGCTGGCATGGCTGGCTGGCAGCCAATGGTGAATATCGATGGGCGCAAGTTCTACGGAACCATGCAACAAGTGAAACAGCAGTACGGCAACCGTCGATAACAAATGAAGTGGCTCACCTTTAGGGGTGGGCCACTTCTATTTTAGGAGTCATCTTGATCTATCTTGGCAGTCTCGGTCGGATGATCGGTATCAAATGCCCTGCGTCTCAGAACGTGCAGTCTGAGGAACGCTACACGCCGTCGGTGACGTTAGAGGGGCGGCGTAAGGCGCAGGTTCGTCCTGTTGGCCGACGCACGTGGAGCTTGCAGACTTCGGACGCGACCACACCAGCCGAACACTCCCTGTTGTCGCAGTTCGCTAATGGCGCGTGGGGTCATGGGCCGTTTGTTTTCCTGCCGGCTGATGCTCCCGCGTCGAATATTCTTACTCCGGGCGCGTCGTTATCTGCTCCGGGTGAGTTTGTTTTGACGAGTGGTGTGACTGTGACTGAGGGGTCACCATTGTGGACTCCTGACGGTTGGGCTGCACGATCCTTGATCAAGAGCACCAGTAACGGGTTGTTCTTAGGCAAGGATCTTGTTCCGGTGCCACCTTCGGGAAAGATTACTGTTGGAGCGTATGTGCGTGGCAGTGGTGGTGCTGCGGGTGTGGCTTTCTACGATTCGGCGGGTGGCTCATTGGGCACGTCGTATTCGTCGGTGACTGCTGGTGCGACGAATGTTGTCCGGTCGTGGTTGACTGTCACGCCACCAGCTAATGCGGTGTCGTGTCGTGTGCTGGTGAACTCTGCTACTCAGCAGGCTGCGTGGCCGTCTGTCACGTGGACTGATTCTTTGCAACCTTTTGGAGAAGGTCAGGGCTGCTTGAAGGCGGTTGTGTCGTCTATGTCGCGTGATCAGGTGCTCGCGGTACCGGGGAACACTTACTCTAACGTCAGCTTCACTGTGATGGAGGTGGGATAGTGCAGGCAGGCTCGTTATCTGGCGGTGACGTACAGGCATTCTCCACCCGCATTCTTGTGAATGGCGTTCAACGCTACGGCTCATGGGCTACTGACCGTGAACTTTCTGGGGATCTGCCAGCGCAGGTTGTCGCAGTTTCAGGGGTTACTCAGGCGACCGGATCTGTCACTTGGTTCCGAGAAACAGACGTCACCAGTTCTCCGATGCAACCGTGGAACCCTCCTGAATGGTTGCCTAAGCGTGGCGACCGTATAGAGATCTTCGTTGGCGACGGAGTGACTGAGTGGAAACTGTTTCATGGTCTGATTGACCGGACTACGGGCAGTGTTGGTGGCGGGTTCCAATCCACTCTGATTGATGATTACGACCGCACTTCTGCTGATGTGGAGCATCAAGCACTGTTGCGTTCCATGCCACCGTTGGCTTTGGGCGGTACTGACCCGTACCGTTCGATTGGTTTGCACCCACTCTATTTTGTGGATTATGCGTTGCGTGAAGCACGGTTCTACTCGACTCCTAACCGCGAGTATGACACTTTGCTTTCTGCCCCTATGCAGGGTTCTTGGTGGCCGCATTACGGGCTGTTGGAGTCCACCAGCGGGTCAGCGTTGAACACTGTCACGCCGTGGGGTTTAGGCCGTTCTAATGGTGGTGCCGTGTATTTGCCGGCGAAGAACCCTGTGATGGGTACGACTGTGCAAATGTCTGTTTTGATCGCACCCGGTCACACTGGTGCAGCGGACTTCTACATGGATTATGGCAGCGCTACTGACCATATTCGTTTGAGTGTCAACTCTGCACGAACGGCAATAGCCCTAGTTCGTGGAGTGGAAGTGTGCCGTGTCGTCATGGGTGCGGGGACTGTGGTTAGTTTGCTCGCTAAGTCGGGCACGATTAGTTTGCGAACTGATAAGGGTGCGACGGCTTCTGGCGCGTTCACCACTTCGGGGTCTGGCTTGTCTAAGATCCGTGTAAATACTGACGCTAATGCGAGCGTTGGCGGGTTCCAAGCAAGCCTCCCAGCAACCGCAACCCATGAACATGCGTCAACAACATGGGTTGCGTCCGCACGATTGGACACGACCAGCCTCATCTTGTCTGGGATCATTGATGCTTCACCGGCCATTGAGGATCAAACGGCAGCGGATCTTTTGAATGAGATTGGCAAGGCAACGTTGTCGGCAATGTGGATTGACGAAACTGGTGTGTTCCAGTGGGCACCGTCTGATGCCTTACGTGGACGCGCCCCAGTGCGCACGGTGACAACCCTTGAAGATGTGCTGTCACTGGATTGGGAAGACGGGCTACTGTCTACCGCGTCGAAAGTAACGGTGAAGTATCAGAGGCCATCTATCACCAGGTCGCGTTGGCGCACCACTGTTTTGGCTCGTGGCGGTGGGTCGCAGTCGTTGAAGTCCCAGGATGAAGCAGAAATTTTCTTGGAACCAGAATCTGGGACGCACTGGATCATGCCGTCATACGACTTCTTGGAGGTTGGTGGGACGGTCGGCATTTGGGGTTCGGCCAACCAGCCAGAATACTCTTTGGTTGGCATGTATTTCTCCGCTGACGGCGGCGAAACGGAACTCATTGGACTGTCGGCGACGATAACGACTGCCCAGTTGGGTCCTCAGAAAGCACTTGTGAAGTATGTTGCTGGTAATTGGGCTTCCAATGTTGAGGGCGTTATCAAAACTTCCCCAATTAACACGAACTTGTGGCCTAAGAACAGGGACATGGAGTTGCCGCGTCTCGTTGGTCGTGGACTGATTGAGTATATCGACCAGAAAGCGGTTGCGACTGGCGCTGGTGGCCCTGGTCCCGAGTTGGTGCATGATGCTGGGGTTTGGATGGGGCGCACGGATTCGACTGAGATCCCGTTGCGTGTTGCTGATTATATTGCTGGTCAGACGGCGGTTCCTGAGCCTGTGATCACTGGCCTGTCGATTGTGCCTGACCCGCGTTTGCAGTTGGGTGACGTTATCAACATCCAGTCTGACTTGTTCGGCGTGACACTGACGGCTCTGATCACCAGCGTTTCCACCGGGCACGACACTAGCGGGTTGAGCATGGAACTAGGGGTGAGAGTCATCGACGTGGCCCGCGACTCGATGACTTACGCACAATACAACCAGACACTCGAAGCAGACTTGTCCTATGCGCAGTGGCAGGCTCTTGGACCGCTACCGCAGTCTTACGCGGAGTTCAACAACGAATAAACGAATCATCTTGTGTGGCCTCACCATCTGGTGGGGCCATACGTGTTTTAAGGAGCGCACATGGCGGGAAATACGACGCGAGGACTTGTTTACCCCACCTCAGACGACAAGATCAAAGACGGTTCCTCGCCGTCTGCGTTGGCTGACGATTTCCGGGTTCTGGCTGATAGTGCGGACGCGCAGATTGCGGCTGCGGAGGGCAGTGCGAAATCCTACGCAGACAACGGGGATACTGCGACGTTGACCGCCGCTAAGTCTGACGCCACCACCAAGGCGAACACCGCAGAGTCGAACGCTAAATCTTACGCAGACAATCGTGACACTGTTACTCTCGCATCCGCAGCAGCAGATGCTACCGCGAAGGCTGATGACGCGAAATGGCAGAGGCCACTGATCACGGACGCTAACACGGTGACGCGTACTGGGACGTTCCCTACAGGTTCTTCTACTGCGAACACGCCTCGTGCTGAGGGCGGGGAGCTCGACCATTATCATGTTGCTGGCGGGTGGGATCAAGGCGGGCACATGCAGCTCTGGCGATCCCAGCTCTACGCCGTACACCAGTATTGGCGGCGCAAGAACGCCGGAGTGTGGGAAGCTTGGCAACAGATCGCAGAGAAGGGCGACAAAGGATCAACTGGGGCTACAGGTGCGACTGGTCCGACCGGCCCAGGGCTGAACCTGACCATTGGGACAGTAACCACCGGCCAGCCAGGAACCGCCGCTACCGCACTGGTTCGAAACGTGACCGGGGGGCAGGAACTCGACCTGACAATTCCGACCGGCCTGCCCGGTACAGGAACGGTCGAAGCTGACGAGGCGGTAGCCACCTACGCGTCCTCCCCAGGCACTCAGACCCACGACTACCTGCACGGCGAGTTCTCAAAGCTAGACCGTACCCGACGGCTCGCGCTGGCTGACCGCATTCTTGCGTGGTTGAGTACCGAAATTGCAAATGACCGTGGGGACCACAACCTCATGGCCTTGCTTCGCCGTCTCCGCCTGCGCAAGACGTCCGCCGATGCCCCTACCGTATTCGAAGTAGACGCAGTCGACGAGCAACCCCAGTCCACCGGCGCGGGAATCGCGTTGCAGTACGTCGCAGAGATGGCACGCGAATTCCCCGAACGTGCAGACGCGGCCAAGCCAATCGCCATGCGGATTGCCGAAACCCTCATGGCCATGCAATGCCAAAACCCTACCCTGCCACAATTCGGCGGGTTCATGGCAGCACCAGGGCAGGTCCTCTATTCAGCATTAGGGACCGGGCAGGACGTGAAGGGACTCCTGGCAGCGTACGAAGTCTGGGGCGTGGGACAATGGCTGGAATCAGCGAAACGAGGCGGCACATTCCTGCTGATGCTGATCAACCCGAACCCGCTCTACATGTCTCTGTATGGGCACAACGTCACTGAGCCCGGTGTAGGGGCTGCGATCATTTGCGACCGGGTGGGGTCATCAGGGCAGATCACTGTGACTTCCTCGGCATGGTCGCTCGTGGCGGTGCACGCACTGTACCGACTTTCCGATGTGACCGAGGATGAGTCGTATCGGTCAGCAGCTCTGCCAGTCCGAGATTTCATGGCAACCACACTGACCGGCTACTACGACTACTATGCGACCAAAGCCACTGCGGAGGCGTTGGCAGCAGGCACAGCAACCGAACGTTTCCCGCTGCAATCGACTGGTCCGCAAGGTACCAACGCATTCCATCGAAGCGGTGACGGAGCTGGATCGGGAACCATCGAATCGGATTCGATGGAGTACGCGCTGACCGCACTCTGGCATACCGGGTACAACCTGACCGCGATCAAGACCGCATACGAACACCTCACGTCGCTGCAACATCTAACGACTTCGGGACCGGCGGATTTCATCGCGGACTACAACCTGCAAGGCCGGTTCACTTGCTGGCCAGGATACTTCCGAATCAATCCCAATGGTGACGGTGTGGACTACGCGTTCGGCGGTTACTACGACTCGCAAGGCGCAGGAGAGTTACTGGCGTTCAAGAAGGCCCACTATCCGGCCCATTACGAGATGTCTTTCGACATTATTCGGGCGATCATCGAACCTGACCGTGGCGCACTGCTAACCACGGGATATCAGACCCTTTGGTCCAACAACGGTGACGGCACTGTATTCGCCGTGCAGGGGGTAATCCCCATCGCCGTGGCCGGCCTGGGGCTAATTGAAACGACCGATCACACTGACATGGAGGTTACAGCGTAATGGCAAAGCACTCTCACCCCAACGCGCTTTACAACGCTGGCTTCCGATTTTGGGACTACGGCACCAGCATGGACATCGGCGCACTGCCGACAATCCCATATGTGGCAAACCGCTGGAAGATCAGCAAAACGGGCATCGTCGCCGGCACCGTTTCCAAGGGGGCTGGACCGTCTGGTATCGAGATCCCGAAATGGTTGCGGAGCAAACCAGCTTTGAAATTGGACATTATCAGCATGGACCCAGGCGTTAACGTTGCGGTGACACAGTACGTTGAAGAGTCGGAACGGTACGGGCAAGCGTTCGCTATCCTCTCCACCGTGCATACTGGACCTGCCGGGGCAACGATCTATGTTGGCATTGGTGATGACCTGCGCCCGGTGCAGCTTAAAGGTGAATCGGTCCAGGTGACAACCACGCATTCAATCATGATCCCCGATTTGGCGACCAGTACAGTCCCAGTGCAGGTTTTCTCAAAGCCAAGCGTGATTGGAGTCTATACGGTCAATTATGCCCAATTGTCATTAGGCTTTGACCGTCCAAGAAATGATGGGTTCACTATCCGGCCAGAAGTGGAAGACCGACTCTTGTGCGACAGGTACGCATACCGTGTCACCGCTGGTACCTCCGGCCCCGCAACAAGCACACGCGTATCAATCCCGATCAGATTCACCACAACCATGCGAGCAATACCAACGATCACCGCCATAGCGTCTACTTTGAGCATTGTTGACATCGTCACTGGGGCAATCACTTCGGTGAATTCTCCGGCGTTATCGGCGGCAACGATCAGCGTAAACGGGGCACGGCTGGCATTGACCAACGCTACAGGGCTGCCCTCGTCGTCCACCCAGATGATTACCACGGAGTCCGTGGCAGTGTTCCACGCCGATTACTAGGCGGTGAGAGTTGACGTTGGGAGGCGGTAGGCCATGAGTTCTACGGATAGGTCTTCTTCCGGCACGGCAAGCATGTACATCATGTGAGCTTCTGGACGCTGCTCGAAAGCATAGCGGCAGGCAGCGTCCAGGTCGAACTCGGTGGGGGGAAAACCCTGAACGCTAAGGAAAACTCCTAATTCTTCCATAGCTAGTTCGCGTGTCTCGTGAAAATACTCCATAACAACCCCCGTAGTTACGCGTGGTGAACATATGTATAGGGACAGTATCACGCGTAACCATGTTTATCTTCATCAGTCGCATAAAAGTTATAAAGCGAGGTAACAATGCCTACTCATGTTTTTCAGCCGTCCCGTAATCCGCCGAGGAGTGCTGATGCCATCTTGGATTGACGATTTGCTTCAGCCGGGGGTGTTGATCCCGTGCGCGGTGATTTTGTTCATCCTTTGGCTGATTGTCAGGACGTGCTTCAAGGCGTTTCCGTTCGTCGCAAAGTTCGTGGCGCTGGTAAATACTTTGGTGGGGGATGAGACGAATCCCGGTATCGGTGTGCGCATGGAGCAGCAGACGAAGAAGCTCGATGGTCAGGCTGAGATCCTTGAACGGGTGCGACACCAGGTGGAGAACGACCACCAATCGAACATGCGTGATGATCAAGACAAGATCATGACCACCGTTGAAGCACTCGCCAAAGAGTTCAAAGACCATCTCGCTGTCTCAAAAGCCAAAGACAAAGAAGGCAACGAAACCGCATACCGGGTTGCTGTCCTCACCGACAAAATGAACAAAATGCAACCCATTGTTGAAGAACTCGGCAAAACATGGGGAACGAAACCCCGAAACAACTAGACCGCCAACACGGTCTTTTTTTATGCCCGAAAGGTGGCCCTCATGGTCATGTTTACTGGACTCGCACGAGTCGCAAACAAAACCGGATTTCCCGTGGAAGAAGTGCCCGGCTGGAAAAACACCGGGCACGGCGGCATGGATTCCTGCTCAACGATCATCATTCACCACACTGCCGGATCTGATAACGGCAAGGACTACAACTCCTATAACACGGTAAAGAACGGTCGCCCAGGCCTGCCTGGACCTCTTGCGCAGTTCGGCATTGGGCGAAACACTGGCAAGCAGATCATCTTCGCAGCCGGTCGCGCATGGCACGCCGGCAAGGTAGGCAAGACCGCTCACGACAACTCGAACGCGATCGGCATCGAGATTGAGAACAACGGTGTGGGTGAGAAGTACAGCGACAACACTTACAACTCTGCCGTTGCCCTTACCGGCGAGCTAGTCAAGGAGTTCAAGCTCAACGTAGACAAGGACGTTTTGGGGCACAAGGAAGTTGCTGTTCCTCGCGGACGCAAGATCGACCCGTCGTTCAGCATGGGTAAGTTCCGTGCCGATGTTAAGGCTTACATCTCTGGAGACGTGAAGCCCGCTGGCAAGCCGTCTAAGCCAGCGCCAAAGCCTAAACCGAAACCGACTAAGGACAAGTCTGGTGCGTGGCCTGAGAAGCCACTCAAGGTCACTGACAAGCACACCGTCCAGTCCGATGCAGCATGGCGCGAACTCATGAAAGCCATCGGCTACAAGGACAAGGATCTTGGTCTAGCACTTCAGAAGTGGCTATCGAAACTGGAAGACCCGCGAACCGGGCGAGGCTACTACGACACCACGCGTTTCCTGCTCGACGGCGACTTCAGCAACGAGTCAATCAAGGCTCTACAGCGCAAACTCTACGACACCAATGGCGACGACGGTAAGCGCCTCTACAACGGCAAGGCGGACGGTGATCGAGGCCCGATGACCGTCCGCGCAGAAATCGGATACCTCAACCTCAAAGCGAACAGGGGAATCAAGTAAATGGCATCTCGTACTGTAGGACCAGTTACCGGCGCGGCAGCAGGAGCAGCGGCGCTAACCACGATCATCTTCTGGGTCCTCACCGGATTCGGAATTGACGCACCCGGCGAAGTGCAGGGCGCTGTAACCACTCTGCTGGTAATCATCGCCGGCTGGCTCGTACCCTCCAAGGACGAACCCGGCAAACATGTAGCTGAATAGACGAATTGACCCCGCTCATATCGAGCGGGGTCTTTTCTGCGTTAAGGCCACCATTGTTGGATGCGACTAGAATTCGCCTTATGGAAGTTATTGTCACCTACGAGCAGGACGGCGAGCACGGTCGAGTGTCCGTCAACCACGCCGACTACTACACCGCCCGCGACGAAGCATTCAAACTAGTCCCAGAAGGCGCACAACGACTCAACATCAGAGTTAACCAAGATGTATAGTTGGGTGGCCCTCGATGGGCGTGTGTCCATTGGACACGGATTTTTTATTTCGGTCGTTTCGATGGCTTCGGACGCTCCTATCGCTCCTTGAATTTTCGCAAAATCCGCGTGATTCCGGGGCAGAATGGGTGTTCAAGATCGGGTTCAAATCCCGCTAGCCCGACCAACCGATCGGAAAACCCCGTCGAGATTAATTCTTGGCGGGGTTTTGCCGTGCCCGCCGGCAATTGCGCACTCGGCGCCCGAACATCCGGAGGATGGTCCAATGCAACGCAGATTCCAGCAGGTCGATGTCTTCAGCGCCGTCCCGTACAAGGGCAACCCCTTGGGCGTGGTGCTCGATGGCGAAGGGCTGGAGGAGGACGCGATGCGCAACTATTCGCTGTGGTCCAACCTCTCGGAGGCCACCTTCATCCTGCCGGCACGCCACGTGCAGGCCGACTACCGGTTCCGTATCTTCGCCCGCGACCGCGAATACCCGTTTGCCGGACACCCGGCCCTGGGCACTGCACGCGCCTGGCTGCAGGCCGGGGGAGTGCCGCGCGACCCGAAGCAGCTGATCGCCGAATGCGGTGCCGGGCTGGTGCCGATCAGGACCGACGGCGAGTTGCTGTCCTTCGCCTCGCCGCCGGCGACGCGCACCGGCGCGATCGGGCAGCAGGAACTGGCGGAAATGCTGCAGATCCTGGGCATCGTCCCGGAGCAGGTGGTGGACGCGCAATGGGTGGACAACGGCCCAGGCTGGGCCGCCATCCTGCTGCAGGATGCGCAGCAGGTCCTGGAGATCTCGGCGCAGGCTCCGCAGCGGTCCGGCCGCTGGAAAATCGGGGTGCTTGGCGCGTTGCCACCCAGTACGCCAGGCGGGGGCTTCGAGGTGAGGGCGCTGACCATCGAAAACGGCGCAGTGCGCGAGGATCCGGTCACCGGGAGCCTGAATGGCGCGGCCGCGCAATGGCTGATCGACGCCGGGCATGCCACCGCGCCGCTGGTCAACCGGCAGGGCGCCAAGGCGGGACGCGATGGAGAAGTGCATTTGGAGATGGCTGACGGGCAGCTCTGGGTGGGCGGCGCCACGAATGTGCTCATCGAAGGCAGTATCGACCTCTAGCCGCACGAGCCTTGCCAGCACCGAACCCAGAGCATTAGTCTTGGACGATGGGCACGATAATTCTTGGGATCCATTTCCTCTAGGCGCCAGCCAGCGTTGAGCTCTGCTTCGCTGCCGCCAAGTCCTCGGCACCTGCGAGTGCCTCCAACCACCAGCACCGAAGCCTGCTCCGGCGGGCAGAACCGGTGCGAGGCAGGAATGACCCATGACCCACTCCCGGAATGTGCGCCCCTCCGATCGGCGCGAACAAGACACCGAACCGGATTACGTCTGCTTGTTGCAGGACATCGCGGTCAGCTTCGGCGAACGAGATGTACTCGCCGGCATCGAGCTGTCCATTTCCGCTACCGATCGCATCGCCGTGCTTGGCGATAATGGTTCGGGCAAATCTACGCTGATGCGTGTCATCGCCGGAAATCTGGCACCCGACCGCGGGCAGCGCACGATGAACGCGCCCGGCGCCGTTGCCTATGCCGCGCAGAACCCGCGCTTCGCGCAAGCGATGAGCGTGCAGCAGGTGATCGACTCCTACCACCAGCGCTTCCGCGAACTGGAAACCTTGATGCGCGTCATATCCAATAGGCTCGACGATGCCCCGGAGGAGCAGGCCCAACGGCTCCTGCAGCAGCTGCAGAAAGTTACCGATCTGTACGAAGCCGCCGACGGCTATTCGCTGGCGCCGCGCCTGGACAGCGCGCTGGAGCAGCTGGGGCTGGGGCAGATGGACCGGCAACGGCCCGTTGCGCAGCTATCCGGCGGGCAATCCTCGCGTCTCGCCCTGGCCTGCGTGCTGTGCTCCGGTGCGCAATTGCTTCTGCTGGATGAACCGACGAACGACCTTGACGAGACAGCCATGAACTGGCTGGAGCGGACCATCGACAAGCACCGCGGCGCCCTGGTGCTGATCAGCCACGACCGGATGTTCCTCAAGCGCTTCGCCCGGTCCATCATCGAGGTCAGCGATGGCCAGCTCGCGCACTACGGCAACGGCTATGACGGTTACCTGCATGCCAAGGAGCAGGAGAGAACCGCAATCCGCGTGGCCTATGAGAATTGGGTCCAGGAGTATGAGCGTTCGCAGAATCTGGTCGACAAGTACGCTTCGCGCGTTGCCGCCATCCCGCGCAAGCAGGAGAAGGCAGGTTTCGGGCACGGCAATTTCCGTGCCCGCGATTCCAGCCACGGCTCGACCTCGAAGATTCGCCAAGCCAAGTCGCGTATCGAGGAACTCGAAACCCACCGTGCCCTTGAGCCTGCCGCCGAATTGGCATTCGCCATGCCTAGCGGCGGCGAAGGCCAGCACAGCGGTGAAACCCTGCTGAAGGTGATGAACGCGCAGCGCAGCATCGCGCCGAAACTGTCCACCGGCAGCTTCGAAATCAAGCTCGGTGAGCGTTGGCTGGTCACCGGCTCCAACGGCGCTGGCAAATCTACGCTGTTGAAGATGCTTGCCGGCGAACTGGAATGCACCGCGGGGCGGATCGAGCGCGCTGCGAACTTGCACTGCGCTTGGCTGCGCCAGGACATCGGGATCCTTCCCGGCGACAGCCTGATCGAAGCTTTCGCCTCGGCCACCAGCCAGTACGTCCAGGATGCTGGTGCGTCCTTGGCCAGGCTTGGCTTGTTTGCGCCGCAGGATTTCCTGCGGCATCCCATGGCGCTGTCGGTGGGCCAGCGCCGCCGCTTGGAACTGGCCGTTGCGGTCAGCACCAAGGCGCAGGTGCTGCTTCTCGACGAGCCGACAAACCATCTTTCCCCGGTCCTGGTCGAGCAGCTGGAAGCCGCACTGGTGGATTATCCGGGCACCGTGATCACGGTGAGCCATGACCGACGATGGCAGCAGAAAATGCGCGAGCACGCGGTAGTGCATCGCCTCTCAGCTTCAGCCGGACGCGTCGAGCTGGTTAAGTAGCCCTCTGCCAGCCAGCATCTGCCACTTAAGCCGCCGTTTCGATTTTCCGGTTCGCGGCCCGAACAGCCGACGAACGTGCCGCGGGGTGGGCACGGCTCAGCTGAAATCCAATTCATCCGCTGCTTGCTGCCAGCTGCACAGTCCCGGCTCCCGGGTGGTCTGCGCAAAGGCCAGCAGTGCACAGAGCGCTCAAGTGCAGTTCGAACCTTCATGAACAACAAGTACGGGAGTCTGCCGGCGCGCAGTGGGAGCATCTGCAGCAAAGGGCATCAGGCGACCCGAGCGCGTGGGGTTCCGCCTACGTCCGCTTGTGTGTGAGCTCACAGATCGTATATGACCAGTGCGCGAAAAAAGATCACGGCGTTCTAATATTGAACAAATAGCGTATTGACTGAGGTCACCAGGGGGAATTGGGGGATGAAACGGTGCAGTTTCACGACAACGGATACATTTCGGCGGATCCACGAGTGTAGCCAGCTGCTGGTGCGGGCGTAAATCGGCCCGCCGAGCTGCCGGCTGAAATGGATGTGCTGATCGTCGGCGCCGGTCCGGCCGGGATCATCACCGCCGCCCAGCTGTCCCAATTCCCTGATGTGCACACCCGCATCATCGACCGGCGCCCGGGCCGGCTGGAAATCGGCCAGGCCGACGGAATCCAGTCGCGCACCGTCGAGACCTTCCAGGCGTTCGGCTTTGCCGAGCGCATCACCGCCGAGGCCTATATCATCAAGGAAACCACCTTGTGGAATCCCGACCCGGCAAGCCCGGAGCGGATCATCCGCACCGACCGCACCCCCGATGACCCAACGGGTGTCAGCGAATTCCCGCACCTCGTCGTCAACCAGGCTCGAGTCATCGACTAGTTCGCTGAATTCGCCGCGAACTCGCCAGCCCGCACCGTCCCGGACTACGGCTGGGATTTCAACGAACTGGTCGTCGAAGACGGCGAGGAGTACCCCGTCAAGGTCACCCTGATCGGTTGCATGGATGGCAACGAGGGCATCGAGCGCGTAGTGCGGGCCAAGTATGTGGTCGGTTCCGACGGGGCCCGTAGCAACGTCCGCCGCTCAATTGGCGCGAAGCTCGCGGGCGATAAGGTCAACCACGCATCGGGTGTCATGGAAATCCTGGCGCTGACCAACTTCCCGGACGTGCGCACCAAATGCGCCATCCATTCCAAGGCCGGCTCGATTCTGCTGATCCCGCGCGAGGGCGGGCAGCTCTTCCGCCTCTACGTCGACCTCGGCGAAGTTCCGGAAGGGGATAACAGCAAGGTCCGCGAGACCCCGCTGGAAGAAATCACCGAGCGCGCCAAGGTGATCCTGAATTCCTACACCTTGGAGGTCAAGGACGTTGCGTGGCACAGCGTGTACGAAGTGGGCCACCGGCTGGCCGACCGCTTCGACGATGTAGCGGTCGAGGACATCGGCACCCGCGAACCGCGCGTGTTCATCACCGGCGATGCCTGCCACACCCACTCCGCCAAGGCGGGGCAGGGCATGAACGTGTCCATGCAGGACGGCTTCAACCTGGCCTGGAAGATCGGCTACGTGCTCTGCGGCCGGGCTCCGGAAAGCCTGCTGCGCACCTACTCGGAGGAACGCAAGGTGATCGCCAAGGACCTGATCGACTTCGACAAGAAGTGGTCCTCCATCATGGCTGCCTCGCCCGAGGAGCTTGAAGGCCAGGAAGGAGTTGCCGAGTTCTACGTGCGCACAGCCGCATTCCCTGCGGGCTTCATGACCGAGTACGCGCAGTCGTCGCTGACCGCCAGCAAGGACTACCAAGAACTGGCTGCCGGCTTCCCTATAGGCAAGCGCTTCCGCTCCTCGCAGGTCATGCGCCTGGCCGATGCCAATCCGAAGCACCTGGGCCACCACCACCGGGCCGATGGCCGCTACCGCATCTACGTCTTCGCAGACCAGCTGCCAATCGGGCAGTCGCAGAAGATTGCCGACCTGTCGCGCTGGCTGCTGGAGGACGAGCGGTCTCCGCTGGTGCGCTTCACCCCGAAGGGAGCCGACACCGATGCGCTGTTCGACATCAAGGTCGTCTACCAGCAGGACTACACCACGATGAACGTCAACGACGCGCCCATGGTGTTCCGTCCGAACATCGGGGACTTCGGACTCATGGATTACGAGAAGGTCTACACAACGCTGGAAGGCTCGGATATCTTCGAGGAGCGCCAGGTCTCCCGCGATGGCGCGATCGTGATTGTCCGTCCGGACATGTACGTAGCCAGCATCCTGCCATTGGACGCTACCGGAGAGCTGGCCGGCTTCTTCGAACCGATCCTGCTCGAGCAGCGCTAAGCAGTGCGCTGACTTCCGGCACCTAGAATAAAGATGGCACCTCGAATATTTCGCGGTGCCATCGGTCTCTTGCTAGAGTCGGTCGCAGCTTCAAATCCGGAATATTTGCTGGCCTGGCGCGGTTGAAACACTTGGACAGGGCTATTCGAGGAAAGGTGCCACGGTGGGCGGGGAATTCAGCTTCGATCTTCAGCAGGTTGTCGCTTCGGACATGGTGTGCGCCGACGGCGTGTGCTTCGTGCCTCCTACGGAGCAGACAGCTGATCCAGCAGATAGTCACGCAACACCACCGCGTGATTAGTATGCTCATCCTTCGCTCCGTAGACGAAGGTGACCACTGGATGCTGGGAGAGTAATTCCAGGAAATCGTCGACTGCGGGATTCTGGTTCAGTTCGGTGCGATAGTGCTGCGCGAATTCATCAAAGCGGGCGGGGTCATGATCCCAGCCTTTGCGCAGCTCGGTGCTCGGCGCAATGCCCTTGGCCCAGTGATCCAGCTGGAGCACCGCCTTGCTTTGCCCGCGCGGCCAGAGCCTGTCAACCAGAATCCTGTAGCCATCCTCGGCGCTGGGCGCTGCGTATGCCCGCTTGAGCAGTATTTTCGTCACGATTCACCTGAAAGTTCCTGATATGGCCTTGCATCGATTTCATCTGTGCGAAAAGATCGAAGTGTTGGCGATCCCAGTGCATCTTCTTCTCTAATGGCATCATGCCACACTGGCCATCCGGCGCATCGGAAAATATGTACTTTCTGTTATCACTTGGGCAGTGAGTAGGCTAATCTGTAAATAGTTTGGTAATACTGACTGTGCCAACGTAGAACACAAGGTCGTCACGCACGAACTGTAAGCAGAATTTTCTGGAGGACCCCACAATGTCGGAACATCGGCCGGTTGACCCGCACAACGAGTCTGCCTCTGAGACGACCAATATCGCTCTTCCAGGGGCGCACAAGGGTGCTGAACCTTCGGTCATCTACACCCTGAGTGAAGATGAGAAAAACGCAGTTAACGCCCTTCCGGCTGGTTCTGCGCTGCTTATCGCCCATTCAGGACCGAACAAGGGCGCGCGTTTCCTGCTGGATACCGACGAGAGCATCGCAGGCCGGCATCCGAACGCCGATATCTTCCTGGATGACGTAACCGTTTCGCGTCGTCACGCCAAGTTCTCCCGTACTGGCGAGCGCTTCACCCTCAGCGACATCGGATCGCTCAACGGCACCTACATCAACGGGGACCGCATCGACGAAATCCCATTGAGCACCGGCGTGCAAGTTCAGATTGGCAAATTCCGCCTGAATTTCTACCAAAGCGTTCCCAACCTTTAAACTGGTAGAGTTCGAGGTTTTGTCCGCCGGCGTCTAGCACGCCGACATATCCATACATCCGAGGTGTAGACCCTTTGCCGATCTTTGACGCAGCCCGCAGCCCACGACTCGAGGCACCACGCCACGAGACGGTCCGGCAGGCCGCGCTGAATATCGGCGAAGTGCTCTCGGAACTCAAGGATGAATTCCCGCGCGTCACCGCTTCCAAGATCCGTTTCCTGGAAGACAAGGGTTTGATCATCCCACAACGCACTTCAGCCGGATACCGGAAGTATTCCGCGTCGGACGTGAGCCGCTTGCGTTTCATCCTGTCCGTGCAACGCGACCAGTACCTGCCTTTGAAGGTCATCAAGGACCACCTTGACTCGGTGGACCGCGGTGAAGCACCGGCGGCATTGCCTGGGGGAGCCCTGGTGGCTCCCAAGGCAGTCAACAACGACATGGCAGAGGCCGTGGAGCGAAAGGCCCGTTCGGTCTCCATGGCTGAGCTGCAGGGGCTGACCGGCGCCAGTGAGGATCTCATCGGCGAATTGATCAAGTTCGGCTTGATCGAACCGTTGGCTGGGCTGTTCGACGCCAGCAGCATCAAGGTCACCAAGTCGGCGGTACAGCTGGCCGGTCACGGCGTCGAGCCTCGCCATCTGCGGCAGTTCCGCACAGCGGCCGATCGCGAGTTCTCGCTAATCGAATCGATTGTCGGCAACGAACTGAAAAAGCCGGAAGTTTCCGCCCGCGCCCGTGCCGCGGAAGAGGCCCAGGAAATCTCCCGCCAGTGCCTGGAAATTCACGAAGCCCTAGTGCAACGTGCTATTTCCCAACTAGATCGCTAGGCTGAATTCCAACAGGAAACCACAACTCTAAGGGGCTAGCATGCTGGAACTGGAGTTTGCAGGGATCCGTATTCAATTGCCGGCGAATCAGCCGCTGCTGCTGCTCAAGTATCCAGAGTGGAATCTCTACCTGCCGCTGTGGATTGGCGCGCCCGAGGCTTCGGCCATTGCCATGTCCGAGCAAGGGCTCACACCGCCGCGTCCGATGACTCACGACCTGTTGATCAGCGTCATTGAAAGCATGGGCGTGAAACTTGAACGGATCGAAATCGTCTCGGTGCACAACGCCGTATTCGTCGCCGAACTCGTCCTCTCCAACGGCAAACGCGTGGATTCGCGTTCCTCTGATGCGGTGGCGCTGGCCGTGCGCGCGCAGTGCCCCATCATGTGCGCCGAGGATGTCCTGGAGGAAGCAGGAGTGGCGATCGAAAACGAGTCAGACGGCGAAGAAGCGCCCGAAGAGCAAATGCGGGAATTCCGGGAATTCTTGGACAACATTGATCCAGAGGATTTCTCCTCATAGAAATCGGACGTTTGGTTTCAGCGGAATACAGGCCTTGAATTGGGTAATTCCCGAAGCTCGCGCGACACGCCTTAAAGTTAAGCTTGAAGGTCTTTGACCATTAGGCATTATCGCCGTACCGTTTTTGCATAGGGACATTTAAATAGAGCTGTATTTTGATAGTCATCACTCGCATCTGCGCGGTTCTTATTCGGTCCCTGGATACTCGTTTAGGAACGTGCTGACACGCAAGGAGCAATTGGATGGAGTCTCGCCAGACTGGACCTCACTATGGGGTCGATGGTGGCACCAAGCAATCCAGTACCCAAGGGTTGCTCTTCACCGATGACCTGCCTGAGTTGGACGAGCATGCAGGCTACCGTGGACCGATTGTGTGCAAGGCGGCAGGCATCACCTACCGCCAGCTCGACTACTGGGCACGTACCGGCTTGGTCGAGCCAGCGGTGCGCGGAGCCAAGGGCTCTGGCAGTCACCGGCTCTACTCCTTCCGGGACATCCTCGTGCTCAAGGTCGTCAAGCGGTTGCTGGACACCGGAGTATCACTGCAGCAGATCCGGTCGGCTGTTTTGCATCTGCGTGAACGCGGTGTCGAGGATCTTGCCCAGATCACCCTGATGAGCGATGGCGCTTCGGTCTACGAATGCACGAGCGCCGATGAGGTCATCGATCTCGTCCAGAAGGGTCAAGGCGTGTTCGGCATCGCCGTGGGCCGCGTCTGGCGCGAGGTCGAAGGATCGCTGGCCCAGCTGCCATCTGAGAGCTCTGCGCAGCAGGCACTGCCTGAAGACGAGCTGGCTGCCCGTCGTGCCGCCAAGGCCGCTCGCAACGTCGGTTAAGCCTGGGACTGGAAACCAATACTTAAACTACTGGCCGGATCTTCCACGAAGGAAGATCCGGCCAGTAGTTTATGTCCCAATATCTCCAGATATTGTCCGGAGATCCTAGGTGTTGTTTGGGCCTGCGGCAGACATGACTTCCTTGAGCAAGGCGTCGAACTGGGCCAGCATCGGGGCGGTGGCTTTCGAAGGCCACTGGTGCACCGAATACGCGGCGCCCTGGATCTGCTGCCACTCCGGGTGCTCGGGAATTTCGGACTTGACCATGGAATCGCCGAACATCTGGCGCATTTCGCCCAAGCGGAAGGTGTGCTCTGCAGAATCCTTGCGGACCCGGTTGGCGACGACGTGTACCGGTCCCAAGGACGGAGCGAACTCGCGGCGGAACAGTTCCAATGCGCGCTGGGTGCGCTCGGTGCCGGCGACGGAGAACAGGCTGGGTTCTGCGACCAGCAGGAGCTGATCCGATGCGCTCCATGCCATGCGGGTCAGGCCGTTGAGCGATGGCGGGCAGTCGATGAGCACCAGCTGGTAACCGCTGGTGCGGCTCAGGAGCTGGGAGAGGCGGCGCAGGTCGCGGGTGCGCAGATCAGGGCGATCGTAGATTCCGGTGAAGGCGTCGCCAACAGCAACGTCGAGCACTGGAATGCGGGTGCGGGACTTCTTCTCTGCTGCCTTTGACTGCCAGGCGCTGGCGACAACCTGATCCTGCAGGCGGGCACGGCGAGCGTTCTTGAGCATCTGCCCAATTGGCTGCTTTCCGTTAGCCCGGACTCCGAGGCCAGTGCTGGCATCCGCATGGGGATCCAGGTCAATGACGAGAGTCGGAATGCCGGCGGCAAGTGCTGCTGAAGCCAATCCGAGTGTCACGGAGGTTTTTCCTACGCCACCCTTGAGGCTGCTGATGCTCACTACGTGCACGGACCAGACCACGCCTTTCACTGTTCGTTAGTTTAAACGTCCCACCGAATTTTTAGTCTCTCATCATCATAGTGTGCCGACCGGCGTTTCTCCGACTTTGCAACGTGAGTTTTTGTCATTAGGCACAAGTTAGTGATTAAAACTTCACAGCTTCAATTATTTCATGTGGTCTGACCACAAGATGAAATGTTTGGGCGTTCTGGCGATTCCCCGTGTAGGGTATTTCACAGAAGTGGCAAATGCTTGCCGCTTTTCGAGACCCGACACGTTGGTGTGGCGGGCAAGCACCTGACGGAAACAGTCCCGAGGGTGCCGTTGTGCCAGTGTGTAATGATTCGATGTAGGGACACTATGTTTGAAAAGATCTTGGTCGCCAACCGCGGTGAGATTGCAATTCGTGCCTTCCGTGCCGGCTACGAGCTGGGCGCAAAGACCGTTGCTGTCTACCCACATGAAGATCGCAATTCGATCCACCGCCAGAAGGCCGCGGAGGCCTACCAGATCGGCGAAGAGGGCCATCCGGTCCGAGCCTACCTGGATATAGACGAGATTATCCGCGTTGCCAAAGAAGCCGGCGCGGACGCAATTTACCCGGGCTACGGATTCCTCTCGGAGAACCCCGACCTCGCCCGCGCTGCCGAAGCAGAAGGCATCAAGTTCATCGGTCCAAAGGCGGACGTGCTTGAACTGGCCGGCAACAAGGTCGCGGCACTGAAAGCAGCCCGCGAAGCAGGCATTCCGGTACTGGAATCCTCCGAGCCAAGCGATGACGTCGACTACCTGATCGCCGAGGCCGATCGCATCGGCTTCCCGATCTTCGTCAAGGCAGTAGCCGGCGGCGGCGGGCGCGGCATGCGCCGCGTCGACAAGCGCGAAGACCTGCCGGAACTGATGGGGGCGGCCATGCGCGAAGCCGGCACCGCCTTCGGCGACCCAACCGTCTTCCTGGAGCAGGCAGTGCTGCGTCCGCGCCACATCGAGGTGCAGATCCTCGCCGACGAGCAAGGCAACATCGTCCACCTGCATGAGCGCGACTGCTCGCTGCAGCGCCGCCACCAGAAGGTTGTCGAGATCGCTCCGGCACCGAACCTGGACGAGTCGATCCGCCAGGCGCTGTTCCGCGACGCCGTGAAGTTTGCCCAAACCCTGGGCTACCAGAACGCCGGTACCGTCGAATTCCTCGTCGATACCGTGGGCGAGCGCGCCGGTCAGCACGTCTTCATCGAAATGAACCCGCGCATCCAGGTGGAGCACACGGTGACCGAAGAAGTCACCGACATCGATCTGGTCCAGTCGCAGATGCGCATCGCCTCCGGCGAATCGCTGAAGGACCTGGGCATCAGCCAGGACGCAGTCCAGGTGCGTGGCTGGGCACTGCAGTCCCGCATCACCACCGAAGATCCGGCCAACGGCTTCCGTCCGGATGTCGGAACCATTACGGTGTACCGTTCGGCCGGCGGCTCGGGCGTACGCTTGGATGGCGGCACGATCTACACCGGTGCGGAAGTCTCGCCGCACTTCGACTCGATGCTGGTCAAGCTCACCTGCCGCGGCCGCGACTACGCCACCGCGGTGGCCCGCGCCCGCCGTGCGCTGGCCGAGTTCCGCGTGCGCGGCGTGGCCACCAACATCCCGTTCATTCAGAATGTGCTCAGCGACCCGCAGTTCCTGGCCGGTGATGTCGCTACCAACTTCATCGATTCCCGTCCGGATCTGCTTACCGGCAACGAGTCCCAGGACCGCGGCACCAAGGCGCTGAACTACCTGGCCCATGTCACGGTGAACCAGCCCAATGGCAGCCGTGTCGAGGGCATCGACCCGCGCAAGAAGCTTCCCGCGTTCCCGGGCGACAAGTCCGACGAGCCGGAGCGTTCGCCATTCGACGGCCCATCGAAGTCTGCCGCACCGGTTGATGGCTGGCGCCAGAAGCTGCTGGAGCTGGGCCCCGAGGGCTTTGCCAAGGCGCTGCGCGACTCGAAGGCGGTGGGCATCACCGATACCACCTTCCGCGACGCGCACCAGTCGCTGCTGGCCACCCGCGTGCGTACCCGCGACCTGCTCGCCGCCGCTCCGGCCTACGCGCACAACGTGCCGCAGCTGTTCTCCATGGAGGTCTGGGGCGGTGCCACTTACGATGTGTCCCTGCGATTCCTGGGCGAGGATCCATGGAAGCGCTTGGAGCTGCTGCGCGCCGAGCTGCCGAACATCCCGCTGCAGATGCTGCTGCGCGGACGCAACACCGTGGGCTACACCCCTTACCCGACCGAGGTGACCGACGCGTTCGTGAAGGAAGCAGCCTCCGCCGGCATCGACATCTTCCGCATCTTCGACGCGCTGAACGATGTGTCGCAGATGGCCCCGGCCATCAAGGCAGTGCGCGAAACCGGCACCGCGGTCGCCGAGGTGGCCCTGTGCTACACCGGCAACCTGCTGGATGCCAACGAGAAGCTGTACACCCTGGACTACTACCTGGACCTGGCCCAGCAGATCGTCGATGCCGGTGCGCACATCATCGCGATCAAGGACATGGCAGGCCTGCTGCGCCCGGCCGCTGCCACCAAGCTGGTGACCGCGCTGCGCGAACGCTTCGACCTGCCGGTGCACCTGCACACCCACGACACCTCCGGCGGCCAGCTGGCAACCCTGATGGCTGCCATCGATGCCGGCGTCGACGCCGTGGACGTGGCCAGCGCGGCCATGGCGGGCACCACCTCGCAGCCTTCGGCGTCCGCACTGGTTGCGGCGCTGGAATTCACCGAACGCGATCCGGGCCTGTCGCTGGATGCCGTGGCGTCGCTCGAACCGTACTGGGAAGCAGTGCGCGCGATGTACAGGCCATTCGAATCCGGACTGCCGGCGCCGACCGGCCGTGTCTACCAGCATGAGATTCCTGGCGGCCAGCTTTCGAACCTGCGCCAGCAGGCTATCGCGCTGGGCCTGGGCGAGCGTTTCGAAGCCATCGAGTCGATGTACGCTTCGGTCAACGACATGCTCGGCAACGTGGTGAAGGTTACCCCGTCATCCAAGGTCGTCGGCGACCTGGCCCTGCAGCTGGTCGGCTCCGGCGTGCCCGCCGCGGACTTCGAAGCGAACCCGCAGAACTACGACATCCCGGATTCGGTCATCCAGTTCCTCTCGGGCGAGCTGGGCAACCCTCCAGGCGGATGGCCAGAGCCATTCCGCACGAAGGCGCTGCAGGGACGCAACGTCAAGGCCCGTATCGAGGACCTCTCGGCGGAAGACGCGGCGGCGCTGAAGTCGGATTCGGAGACGATCCGCGGCACCCTGAACCGGCTGCTCTTCGCAGGCCCAACCCGCGACTTCGAGAAGTCGGTGGAGAACTACGGCGATTTGTCCGTACTGCACACCCGCGACTACCTCTACGGCCTGGTTCCAGGCATCGAGCATGTCATCTCGCTGGGCACCGGCGTCCGACTGCTCGTCCGGCTGGTATCGGTGTCGGAAGCTGACGAGAAGGGCCTGCGCACCGTCGTGGTCAACCTCAACGGCCAGTCCCGCCAGGTCAGGGTCCGCGATGAATCGGTGGAATCCACCGTGAAGTCCGCGCCGAAGGCCGACCCTAACGACAAGGGCCATGTCGCCGCACCATTCGCCGGAGCCGTGACGGTCAACGTCAAGGTCGGCGACCTGGTCGAGGCCGGCCAGTCGGTAGCCACCATCGAAGCCATGAAGATGGAGGCAGGCATCACCGCCAACACCGGCGGCGTGGTCAGCCAGGTAACCCTGAACGGCACCAGCCAGGTGCAGGGCGGTGATCTGCTGCTGGTCATCGAACCGAAGTAGCACCCGCCGTACCCGGAGCGCAGGGGCTCGCAACCACGGTTGCGGGCCCCTGCGCTCTGCCGCAAATGATCGTGCGAACCAACTAGCTGAAGGAGCAGGGATGCGCGCACACAAGACGAAGCCCGGGGCTGCGCCCGAGGAGCTGAAGCAACAAGTTGCCGAGCTGGGATCCAGGATCCTGCCCATCTCGGTACTGGTCTTCACCCTCGACACGCATCTGCCATTTTGCGAAATTGCCGAGCACTTGGCCGAGCAATTCGGCGAGCTGGAGTGCCAGACCACGGTAGCCACGGCCGGGCCGCAGCGCGTGCAATCGGTGAGGGAAGGCAAATTCACCGGTGTGAACGTGCTGGTGGCGGTGGGGGATACCAGCGCCGAATCCGAAGACCGGTTGATGGAACTGGTGGAATGGCTGCTGGCCAACGGCCGCAAGGAGCTTGCCGCGAACCTGATCTACGCGGTGCTCGGCCACGAGCACCAGAACCATCCCGCCCCGGCGTTCAGCCGCGTGGTCCTGCCGCGCAGCTACTATGCCCGGACACAGCAAAGCGGCCTCAAGTTGCCTTGGGCCGCTTCAGCTCGCGAATCGTGGGAGCTGGCTCATGCTGTGCTGGATTATGCAGTGGGCTTGGGGGCCGAGTAGATCTGATCGATCACTGCTTCGTAGTCCTTGAGCACTACCGCACGCTTGATCTTCATAGAGGGAGTCAGATGGCCGGTTTCCTCGGTGAAGTCAGCGGGCACGATGCGGAAGGACTTGATTGCCTCTGCCTTGGAGACCGAAGCATTGGCCTTGTCGATTACCGCCTGCACGGTTTCGAGCACCTTCGGGTGGGTCGACAGCTCCTCCAGCGACAGGTCCTTGTCAATCTGGTGGCGGGCCAGCCAGCCCGGCAGGGCTTCCTGGTCCAGGGTCACCAGGGCCGCAATGAACGGCCGGCCCTCGCCGATGACGACGCATTGGGATACCAGCGCGTCGGCGCGGATCTGGTCCTCGAGCAGGGCAGGAACCACGTTCTTGCCGCCAGCGGTCACGATGATTTCCTTCTTGCGGCCGGTGATCTTCAAGAATCCATCGGCGTCGAGCTCGCCGATATCCCCGGTACGGAACCAGCCATCGGTGAAGGTCTCGTCCTGGAGTTCCGGGCGGTTGCGGTAGCCGCGCATCACGCAGATGCCCTTGGCGAGGATCTCGCCGTCAGCGGCAATGCGCACGGCGTTGCCCGGCAGCGGCTTGCCGACGGTGCCGATCTTGATTCGGTCAAGCGTATTGACCGAAATCGGCGCGGTGGTTTCGGTCAGTCCGTAACCTTCCAGAATGGTCACGCCCATCCCGTTGAAGAAATGGCCCAGGCGTTCGCCCAGCGGGCCGCCTCCGGAGACGGCATGGCGGATGTTGCCGCCCATGGCGGTGCGCAGCTTCTTGTAGAGCAGGGCGTCGAAGAGTTTGTGCTTCAGATTCAGCGCCAGCGGAACCTTGCCCTGCTGCGTGGCCTTGGAATAGGCCACCGCGACGCTGACGCCCGCGTGGAAGACCTTGCTCTTGCCGCCGTCCTCGGCCTTGAGCATGGCTGAGTTGTAGACCTTCTCGAAGACGCGCGGCACGGCGAGGATGAAATTCGGCTTGAAGGACTGCAGGTCCTCGAGCAGGTGCTTGACGTCCGGGGTATGCCCGGTGCGGCAGCCGGCGGCCACGTTGACCACAGAGATGAAACGGGCGAATACGTGGGCCAGCGGCAGGAACATGATGGTTGACGCGCCAGGGTAGACGGCACCGGGCAAGGCAGCCACCGCATTCTCTGCCAGCTCCACGAAGTTGCCATGGGTCAGCTCGCAGCCCTTGGGGCGGCCGGTTGTGCCAGAGGTGTAGATGATTGTGGCAACATCTTCCAGGGATGCGCCTGCTCGGCGGGTTTCGAGCAGCTGGTCATCGACGTTCGTGCCATCTTCGGAGAGCTGGTCCAGCCCGCCGTCGAACTGCCAAACATGATCCAGGGAATCGAGCTGTTCCTGATGGGCGGCGCGGCGCACGACCGCTTCTTGGGCGGCGGCCTCGACAACCACGGCCTTGGCGCCGGAATCCGAAACGATCCAGGCAACCTGGCTGGGGGAGGAGGTTTCGTAGATGGGAACGGTGATGCAACCGGCGAACCAGATGGCGAAGTCGACCAGTGTCCACTCGTATCGGGTCTTGGCCATCAGGGCGATCCGGTCGCCGGCCTCGATGCCGTTGGCGATGAAGCCCTTCGCGATGGCCCGGGCATCGGCAGCGAACTGCGAGGCAGTGACATCATTCCATGTTCCGTCGGCTCCCGGCTTGGAGAACAAGGCCGGGTTCGCCGCTGAATTCGCGTGGCGCAGCAGCAGATCGGTAATGTTCGACTGCTCTGGCGAATGAATGCGAATTGGCGAGTCGTATTCGCGCATCTGGTCTTCAACTCCTGAAACTTCGTGTGGCCACAGTCAGCAAATGCGGGTAATCCGCATCACATGTTTATTACTATAGAGTAACCTACGGTGGTTCGTGCTCAAAGCCGTTTTCTAGACTTGCGCCCCATCATCTCCCGGATCGCGTTCAGTGGGAAGACGTTTCAGCAAGTATGCGACTCCGAGCAGGGCGATGATTCCCAAACCGAAATAAATGAACGCCGGAGCTGAGCGGAAAAACAGCACGCACAGCAGCAACCCCAGCGGGCCGCCAGCCGCGCCAGCCCAGGCGAGATTCAGCATCGGATCGCCAGAACCCAGTGCGGCGGGTGCTTCTGGAACGAACATTTCGCCGGTGTCGTCGTTTTCGTAGTCGCGTGGACCGCGAATCGCGGCAGGTCCGGCGTTGAACAGCTTCTCCAGCTGCGCCTTACGCTCTTCGGCGCTGGGTTCGCGTGGTGCCGTGGTATTGAGCAGGCGGAAATTCTCGACCAGCTGATCCCATTGGGGGTCTTGCTGGTTCGAAGGATGGGCATCATCTTGATTCATGCGTGTTTCTCCTTCCGCTTCTGCTCCTTGGCGGCCAGCTGCGCGAAGAAGCGGGCCGATTCATGGAAGATCTGCTCGGCATCGTAATCCAGCGTGGCCACATGCTTGGAGTGCAGGAGCATATGGTGCTCGGCCAAGGTGCCCGGGTTCAAGCCCGCGACCAGTTCGCGCACCGATTGCTCCGAAACCACGTTGTCAACGGTGGACCGGAAGAGCTGCACCGGGGCGCTGACCAATTCCAGGCGGCGGCGGGTTTGGGTAAAGAGCGCGTGGAGTTCGGCTACTGCTGCTACCGGGGTGCGCGGGTAGGCCCCTTCATCGACGCCGCGCTTGGCAATGTCATTGCTGATCGGGGCGACAGTGCGCACGGCATGCTTGAGCCAACGGGTATAGGGCGCCAAGCGGGAGTCCACGACCAGTCCAGGGTTGACCAGCGACACACCAGCCACGTTGCGCCGGGTCGCCAGGTGCAGGGCCAGCGCGCCGCCCATCGATAGCCCGGCGACGAATACCTGCTGGTGGGTCCTGGCGAGCTCGTCGAACGCTTCTTCAGTGGCATGGATCCACTGGTCGTACCCTCGGCCGACCATGTCCTGCCACTGTGTGCCGTGGCCTGGCAAAAGCGGGACGTCAGTGTCGAACCCGGCCAGCTCCAGGGAATCCGCCCAAGGCCGCATGGCGACGGGGGAGCCGGTAAAACCATGGATCAAGAGCACTGCGTTGGAGCGCACGGGCTCATTGAGCGGAGTATTGCCTTCATCAATTTTCATCTTGGTACCCTCTCGAATTCTGCCTACACCTCCGAGCGTAGTGCACAATTGAATGGTGCGGAGTGCGCTTCGACCAGCAAGGTCGCGGTTTCTCTTCCCGCGTAGCTGGTCAACTAGAAGAAGGACTTTTCCCGCCGTGCTGTACGACTTCCTCAAGCGTTTCGCTGTCCGGCCACTTATCCGAATTTTCTTCCGCGTCAAGATCCAGGGCATCGGCAATGTGCCGGAAACCGGCGCGGCAATCCTGGCTTCGAATCACTTGTCAGTGTGCGACTCGGTGTTCCTCCCCGCTGCGTTGGACCGCACCGTCATCTTCCTGGCCAAGGACGAGTACTTCAATGGCACCGGCATCAAAGGCCGGATCACCGCGTGGTTCTTCCGCAACATCAACCAGCTGCCCATGGACCGGTCGGGCGGGCAGAAATCGGCGGCCTCGCTGGCCAGCGCCAAGAAGGCGCTGGAGCAGGGACAGATGCTGGGCATCTATCCCGAAGGGACGCGTTCTCCGGATGGCCGGTTGTACCGGGCCAAGCTCGGTGTCGCCAAGCTCGCCTTGGAGACCGGCGCACCGGTGATACCGATTGCGATGATCGGTACCGACAAGGTGCAGCCCATCGGCCAGAGCCTGCCTCATCCGGGAAAGGTCGGCATCAAGATCGGCAAGCCGCTGACCTTCGAGCACCTGGGCGGCCAGCCATCGAACCCCGAAACGCTCCGTGCCTGCGCCGACGAAATCCGCAAGGCGATCAATGTCCTCTCAGGCCAGAGCTACGTTGATATCTACGCACCGCGCAAAGCGAAGAAGTAGCAGCGCACCAGTGGCAGTGTTACGGCTCGTTGTTACATTCGTCGCGGTGCTTTGAGCCCACGCCACGTAGAATGGGCAAGGTGAGCGAAGAAAACCGAACCCCATTGCCCGGCTCCTCTGTAGCCGGCCCCGCCACCGATCCGCAACTAGATTTGTGGCGTGAACTGCCAATTGCCCAGCAGCCGACCTGGCGTGAGCACAAGGACTATCAGTCCTCCATTAAGGAATTGGGTTCGCGTCCGCCACTGGTATTTGCCGGCGAAGTCGACGTATTGCGCGAACGCCTGGCCACGGCGGCCCAAGGCAAGGCCTTCTTGCTGCAGGGCGGCGACTGCGCCGAAACCTTTGCCGACGCGACCGCAGACAAGATCTCCTCGCGTGTGCGCACCATCTTGCAGATGGCCGTCGTGCTGACCTATGGCGCTTCGATGCCGGTCATCAAGATGGGGCGCATGGCTGGCCAGTTCGCCAAGCCGCGCTCCTCGAATGACGAAACCCGAGATGGTGTAACTTTGCCGGCATTCCGCGGCGACATCGTCAACGGCTACGATTTCACGCCGGAGTCCCGTGCCCACGATCCAAAGCGCATGGTGCAGGCCTACAACACCTCATCTGCGACGTTGAACCTGATCCGCGCCTTCACCCAAGGCGGATTCGCCGACCTGCGTAGCGTGCACTCTTGGAACAGCGGCTTCATGGCCAATCCGGCGCACTCCGCCTACGAGCAGCTGGCCGGAGAAATCGACTCGGCCATCCGCTTCATGGATGCCTGCGGAGCAGACTTCGAGGCGCTTAAGCGCACCGAGTTCTTCGCTTCCCACGAAGCCTTGCTGCTGGACTACGAGCGTGCGCTGACCCGCACCGACTCGCGGACCGGCTTGCCATACGACACCTCCGGCCACTTCCTGTGGATCGGCGAACGCACCCGCCAGCTGGACCACGCACACGTGGACTTCCTCTCGCGCCTACGTAACCCAATTGGCGTGAAGTTGGGCCCAACCACGGATCCAGAAGATGTCCTGGCGCTGATCGACAAGCTCGATCCGAACCGCGAGCCGGGCCGACTGACCTTCATCACCCGCATGGGTGCGAAGAACATCCGCGAGAAGCTGCCGAACCTGGTGGAGAAGGTCACTGCATCAGGAGCACAGGTGCTGTGGGTTACCGACCCAATGCACGGCAACACGGTCACCAGCCAGAACGGCTACAAGACCCGCAACTTCGAAGATGTCATGGACGAAGTCCGCGGCTTCTTCGAGGTGCACGACTCGCTGGGCACCTTCCCGGGCGGTCTGCATGTGGAGATGACCGGCGACGATGTGGCTGAGTGCCTCGGCGGCGCGGATCCGATCCGCGAGGAAGACTTCGATTCGCTGTATGAGTCGCTGTGCGACCCGCGGCTGAACCACCGCCAGTCCCTGGAAATGGCCTTCCTGGTCTCCTCGGCACTGCAGAGCCGCAGCCGCAATCGCTAGCAGCTAGAAAAGTAATCCGGTTCCCCAAGCGGGAACCGGATTATTTTTGTGAAGTGGAAGCGCCAACGGCCCTAGAAAGCGTAGATGCTGATCTCGCTGCCTCGCACGGCTTGCTGGTGCAGCGGAGATTGCATGCGCACGGTTTGGCCGAAACCGCCAAAGACATCATGGGTCTTGACGGTAAAACCGGCGGATTCCAGCGTCGTGACGGCTTCTTCCACGCCCATGCCAATCACGGACGGGATCTGGACGTACTCCGGTCCCTGCGAAAGATTTACCGTCACGGTGCTGCCATATGGGACGGTGCCCTGAGCTGGATCCTGGAGTGCGATGAGGTCTTTTTCGACCGTCGAGGAATGAACGGCTTTACCCGCTTCAAGTTCCAGGCCAACCGCCTCAAGCTTCTCCTTGGCCGCCTCCTTGCCAAGACCGATGACCGAAGGAACGCTGACCGGAGCATGTCCCTTGGAAATGGCAAGGGTGATGATGTTCTTCCTCGGCAATTTCTCGCCGGCGGCCGGGGAAGAACTGATGACTTCGCCCTCCTTGACAGATTCCGAGTAGGCTTCGGTGGTCTTAACGTCCTCGAAGCCGACCTCGGTCAGAGCCGTGGTGGCCTGCTCAAGGGTATGCCCAGCAACATCCGGAACCGCAAAAAGCTCCGGGCCTTGTGAAACGATCAGGTCGATTCCCTGGAACTTCATGATGTTTTCGCCGGTTCCAGGTTGCGAATCCACCACCCGGCCGATGGCAATCTCATCGTCGTAGGCGGTGCCTATGCGAACGGGAACGCCTTGGCCGTCCATCTGCGCGATTGCCTGCGACTGGAGCATGCCGGTCAATGACGGGATGCGGATAATTGTTCCGGGGCCGCGGCCGAAGAACCATCCTGCGCCGGCCACCAGAGCGACGACGAGGATCCACATCAGGGTGACGACGAACTTTTGCGTTCCGGTGCGCGGCTGGCGCAAACGGTGGGTTGGCACCTGGGCTTCCTTGCGCCACTTCCTTGCCGCTTGCTTCTGCGCACGCTTCTGGCCACGGACCGATAGCGGTGATTCATTGGCTTCGCCAGGTTCTTCGGTTGCGCCCAACCCATCGCGACGGGTGTACACCGACGTCGCGGCAATTCCAGGATCCGAGCCGGGATCAGCCGCACGAGGCTGGGCCAAGGTGGCTTGCGCATCGCGAAGGTCCAGGACTTCGGTGGCATCGGCCGCGGCTATGACCGTCGTCCGATCAGTATCGGCTGGAGCATCATCTAGTTCGTAGCCGGCCTCTTGCTGTGCAGCGTTCCGCTCCAGCCACAGCTGTTCACGTTCTTCCTCGCGCTCGCGTTGCATCGCATCAAGGCGCTGCTGCAGCGTCGGAGGCATCTGGGCGAATGCTTGCGGCGCGAGATCTTCGATCCCGCCGAGGTCCTCGGCACCGACATCCAATTGCGCATCGCTGAGCGTGGAGCGGATCTGGATGATCTCCTCCAGCAGCAATGAGGCATCCTGCGGACGCTTTTCCGGATCTTTCTCGGTGCACCATCGGACAAGTTCATCGAGATCTTCGGCCAACCCGGGAACGAGGTCCGAGGGCGGGGGCATGGGGGAGTCCAGATGATGTTTCATCAATGCGGCTGCATTGGTTTCGGTGTACGGCAATTGCCCAGTCAGCATCTGATAGATCATGATGCCCAGGGCATAGATGTCGCTGCGCGAATCGGCTGGCGCGCCTGAAACCAGTTCAGGAGAAACATGGGACAGCGTTGCCACGAGCGTCGCCGACTGGGTATGGGCGCTCGCGGCACGGGCCAAGCCGAAGTCGGTGACTTTGACTTCACCGGTATCGGAGAGCAGCACGTTGGCCGGTTTCATGTCCCGGTGGATGATGCCCTCGCTGTGCGCGGCTCTGAGGCCGCGGCAAATCTGCTCAAGGACGCTGAGGGCCTGGCGCGGTGTAAAACGCCCGCGTTCCTCTATGACCTGTTCGAGATTGCGCCCGCGAACATATTCCATCACGAGGTACACCAGATTGCCGCTCACGTTGTGATCTCGGATGGAGACCACATTCGGATGGGTGATATTCGCGGCGATGACAGCTTCAGATTCGAATCGTTCACGAACCGTGGACTCGCTGGCGAAGTTGTCATTCAAGATCTTCACGACAACGGCTCGGTGCAGGCGCTTGTCCATGCTGCGGTAGATCCGCGACATGCCACCCAGAGCGAGCAGATGGTCGAGCCGGTAGCGGCCATCCAGCGTCTTGCCCAGGTTCGGGTCGGTCAGGGCCGGGCTCATTTTGCGGACGCACCTGCCTGAACGGTGCGCGCGAAGCGGGCCAGAGTCACTAACGGATCCTTTCGAACATGAATACTACCTTTAATGTACCTATGTGAGCTGACAATTTGCCGTTTAAACTCGAAATCCGCCAGTGGTGTTGACCGCTGGCGGATTTCGTATAGCGTCTCGGGTTGCGAGAATTACCTCGAGCGCAGCTCAATTAAGAAGCGCGGCGAGCTCGTGCTGCGCGACGCTTCAAGGCACGGCGCTCATCTTCGCTCATGCCGCCCCATACCCCTGCGTCCTGGCCGGACTCAATGGCCCACTGTAGGCAGGTTTCGGTTACTTCACATCGACGGCAGACGCTCTTGGCCTCTTCGATCTGCAACAGGGCCGGACCGGTGTTTCCCACTGGGAAAAACAGTTCCGGGTCCTTTTCCAGACACGCCGCGCGGCTACGCCAATCCATGCTTATTGATGCTCCTTGAAATCTGAGAGGGTCTGAAACGCCAACGGCAATCAACACACAGGCAACAACGACCTAGGAGTGAAATGAATTCCTGGTTGCCTAGTGGTTAACTTCTGGCGTTTCGAAAGGTCGGTGAAGTCCGTTCGGGCACTTCGTTTAACCAACCACATAAGGTTTTCATGTAACGCGGAAGTAAACAAGAGTCGCGGAAGTGAAAAGTTGCTGAATGCCTGAGGGCTTTCTCACATGGCATTTGGCCCTTGGATCCGCTAGTTATCGGTGGTGTGGCGCGAACAACAGCGAAAGTCAATTGTTGCGGTTTGAGTTCCTGTAGAAGGTCAACGAAAATTGTTGATGTGAGCAACGAAAATACAACCCCGTCCCGCCCAACCAGTGTTTTCGTGGTTGCCGCGCTCGTCCTGATTGAAGCACTGGCTACCCTGGCGTACGCCATCAGCTACATGCTGAACCTGGATGCCAACGGAACAGTCAACATGGGCGGACAACTATTCATGCTGGCCCTTTGCTTGCTGCTTGCTGTTTGGCACGGCTCGGTTGCTATTAACTTCTTCAAGGGAAAAGCGTTCACTCGTGCTCCGATTATCGTTTGGCAACTATTCCAGCTCATCCTCTCCGTTTCGTTCCTGAGCTCCGACATCCCGATGGTGACGGCCGCGGGGGTCCTGTCCATTGTCATCGCCGGAACTACTGTGGTGATGCTCTTCGCTCCGAAGACGACCGCTTTCCTCGGAGACCGACCGAATCGCTGAAAGCCCGCCAGATAATTCGTACGGAATGTGAATCACACGAGGGTTGCCTCGTTTAGAGATGATGGCGGCCCAATAATCCTTGGACCCTTGGTCAATCTCCGGGTGGATCGGCGGCCAGTTTATCGGTTGAAGATCCTGAGGATGATGGGCTTCGACAACAATCACCTGGCGATCATCTAGCCCGTTGACGCTCATTCCCAAGTCGTAGGCGATCCTGTTGGACGGTGGAACGAATAGCGCGACACCGATCCCACTGGACTTCAGTGCCTCAATGAGCGGAGGCAGGCGCGAATCGCTAGTGGTTTCCAAGTACACGCAGAGCAATTCCTGCCGGTCCCCGGATGAGGCGTCATCGAGTGCCCGGACGAACCGATCCAAGTCCGTCAAGCCGCAAATATGCATGGCGTTCCAGCGTCCGGCGAGCACATCGCTCAACTGCCGGCGCTGTAGCATATCGGGACAGAGCACAATGGCTAGTTGCCCCGCTGGTCGAGGCACGGCTTCTCCATCAAAGGGCGAGAATCCCAGAAAAGTTTCCGGGCGCAGCGCAGATCCTGCAAGGATCTCTCTGGCCGTTGGCCGGACCGGCCAGGCGCTATCGGCGATGCTAGCCGAATGTGCGTGGGTGAGTTGGAAGACTTGCGGCGGTTGCCCGGAACTTAGTTTGACTCCGCGGCCAGGCAGCGGAGAACAGGCCGGAATCTTAGGCCAGATCATCTTCAACGACTCGGTGGCGTTGTACGGGAAAAACCATTGCTCGGTGCAAAGACCAGTGGACTTCAAGGCATTCTGGTCCCGGTCGACGGAACAAAGAACCATTGGCGATTCAGGCCCACCGAAGCGCAATAGCGTACCGAGTGCTTCATCCAAGCGTTGAAAATGCTGGGGGTGGATGTTGGACTGCAGCTGGGTGAGTGAATGTACAAGAATGATCAATGCCGGATCCTTCGGCATGGATTCCACGAAGTCGACAGCTTCGAAGAAGTCGTAGGGATCTTCACCAGTGACGACTTTGAGGTTCTTGGCGGCATCCGGAACTGGCGATGGGCCGAAGCACAATATTTTTCTTGTCGAATCCGCCAGGGAAGCAAATAGCATGCGTGCACCGGCTTCAGGCAGGCCGCAGATCAACGTTGATCGTGAACGGGCAGGGTCGAGGACCAGCGGCTCGAGCCGGGCCAGATGCAGGTTATCTGCAATGCCGCAGTAGATAGCCCCTCGCTCCTTCCCCTCCCAAGTCGGCGGCGATGGACATGGTTCTGATGGCAATGGCAACGCCGGAGCAAAACCGGATGCCGGCAGCTCCGTACCTGACCATCGTGAAGAAAGCTCGGAGGCATGGTCGCGCAATGGATCTCCGGTTGCTGATGCATCGCTCTTCTCGAATTGGCACCGGGGAAGCAAGGTGAGATCTTGGCGATTCCGCTCGAATAATTCGCCGTGCAGAGGTGGCTCGATGGCCAGATGGAATTGCAGACACCGAGTTGGCTTGGAAGCACTCTTGATGATCGCCTGGCCAGGGAAGAGGAATTTGGACGCTTGGACGGAGCCAACCAGTTCAATCGATTCGCCTGGGTCGTTGACCCTCAAAGCAATTGTCGTGTTCAAGTTCGCCTTGGTTTGCCCCGTCAAGGCGCCAGCCGGCCGTTGCGTACTGAGAATCAGGTGGATACCGAGAGCCCGACCTACCGCAGCCAAGCGATCAATTCTGGCGCTGGCTTGAAGCAGGGTTTCGATGAAGACGCGAAATTCGTCAATGACGACCAGCAATCGAGGCAGGACTGGGCCGGGTTCAGCGAGATCTTGATATTCGGCAATGTCGCTGCAACCGTGATCCGCCAAAAGCTCTTCGCGCCGACGCACTTCATGCTCCAATTGCTCTAACGTACGCTGAGCCGCAGCTTCATCAAGGTCGCTTGCGAAGAGCTGGACGTGTGGCAAGCCTGCATAAACACCGAGCCCAGCTCCACCCTTGAAATCAATGAGCACGAGAGCGAGCTGAGCCGGCGAATAGTTGCAGGAAAAATCAGCGATGATGCGCCTGAGCGCTTCTGACTTGCCCGAGCCGGTCGTGCCGCATACCAGTACGTGCGGACCGTCCTCGTGAAGGTCGAGGAACACGTCCTCTTGCTGGTCATCCAGACCCAGAAGTGCACGTAGGCACCGGGAGCCAGAGGGCCTTGAGTCTGGATTCCTTGTTGCTGCTTTCTTCGGCAGCTGCACATATTGCTGCACCATCTTGTCGAACCGAGCGAGGCTCAGCGTGCTCAGGCTCTGAAGAACTAGCCGTTCGTCGGGCAAATGCGCGCAGACGGGGCTAGGAACAATCCAATTCTCCACAGACTCGGACAATATCGGCGAAATGCCCAGCACCAGTGTGCCGGAAATGGGTTTCGGTGATTGGGCAGTGACGTAAAGGGTGGCCAGACTTGCTTCCTCTTTCCTGAGGAAGCTCGATTCATCGGAAGCGGATAGATGGGACATGCAGACGTTGTTCATCAAGAGCAACGACGCAGGAAGACAGCGAATGCTGGGATCGATCACCAGCCGTAGCTGGCCGTCATGTATGGCGGGGAGGTATCGCGCAAGAACTGCGGCGAGAATCGATCCCGCACTTCGCCCTTGCACAGTCTTCAATTGCCAGACGCCCGGGGTGCTTGGGAAGAACACCGGACCAAACCAGGGTGCATCCGTCTTCGTCTTTCTGAGGCCTCGAAATATCTTGCGCACGCCCGTGGGAGAAGGGCGGGAGATTTCTTGGGGAGACCATAGGCCCTCGCCCCAAACCAAGGGTGGTATCCGGTTACAGGACAGGCCCAAAGAGGAAGCGTCCAGTCCAGCTACGAACGCTTCGCCAAGGTCCGGGGAGTATCTCGTTCTTGCGATGATCGCGGACGCCCGCTGCTCTTGTAATTCGCTTTTCCACCGACGCCGTTCCACCACCAGCTGACCCGCAGGTACCAACCCCATCAGGGCAGAAACGCCGCTCAGGACCAGGAAGAGCATTGAACCGGTAACCACGGCAAGCAAGACGCCGGAAATGATCGGGACAAATGCGGCTAAGGCCAATGCAATCAATCGGGACAGTTCGGGCTTTGAAGGTGCCTGGATTTCCAACTGTTCGGAGGAGACCAGATGACCGGCGTCGGCAGCTAATGGATCGCCTACGGCGAATTCGGTGTTGCCTAGCCGGAAGCGTGATCCCTGTTCCAATTCGACGGACTGACGGTGGCTTCCATCTGGCATGGCAATGTCTTGCTCGGCACTCGCGTGCAGGTGCAAGCCCTGTGCTGTCACGATGACCTTCGCATGATTCCTGGAAACCAGCGGATCTTCCAACCAGAGCGGGGCAGTTCGGCCGATGGCATGCTCTCCCTTCGAGAGCGGAATCCAGGCACCAGCGTCGGGGCCGCGAAGCACTAGCAGCTTGAGGCGCGAAGCAGCGGTGCCTGTGACGAGAGGGGGCTGGGGCAGTTCATGGAGCACGAGGCGATCGGCAGCAGACAGAGTCTCCAATTCTTCTATCCGCGTTGCTCCCTCAAACCATCGATGGTCCGGGAAGTTCCGCTGCAGGAGCACGGCGAGCTGCTCGCCCGAGATTCGCCCGGACATGACAAGTTCGAATTGTCTCGGATGCTGGAATTTTCGGGAAACCAGAAGCAATTCATAGCGGACCATGAGCCCTCCTGAAGGTGATGGAAAGTAGTCGTTCCCATCAAAACCAGCAATTTGGTCGGCATCGGGAAATATAAATCCCTTTGTGGAGAAAGAATTAAGAACTATCCACAACTGCAGCAACCTCTTGAAAGCGGTCTCCGCTGCAGATAGCATCCCTTGTCATACGAATAGGTATGCTGCACCGACGACGCGCTCGCCGATGGTCCCCGACTTCGGGATTCTCCAACAGGAAAGCCAAAGGAGCCAGTGGTGGATGCGCTGTCCATTGTCGAAGACGAAGTACGCGAGCTGGTCCGGCGTCGCGGATTGGACCCAGCCAAGCAGCCAGCGATGATCCGGGCCTTAATAGACGAAGTCATCCGAGACTACGACGAACGCGCATTGCTTGGAGCTGTGCCTTCACTTGGATCGCTAGAGGCCGCCCAACGTTCAGTTTTCGACAACGTGTCCGGTTTTGGGCCGTTGCAACCCCTGCTGGATGATCCTTCTGTCGAGGAAATTTGGGTCAATTCGCCGCATCAAATTTTTTGCGCCAGAGGCGGCCAAAGCGAACTGACCCACATCCGCATGGAATCGGCCGAAATTGCAGCACTGGTAGAACGGATGCTCAAGTCCTCTGGCAGGCGCCTGGATCTTTCCCAACCATTCGTCGACTGCCAGTTGCCCGATGGGTCTCGTCTGCACGTCGTGATTCCGGATATCACCCATGAGCATTGGGCCATAAACATTCGCAAGTTCATAGCACGCGCAGGAAAGCTTGAAGACCTGGTCGAGCTTGGATCATTGAGCGAGCAAGCGGCGAGGTTCCTTTCCACCGCCATCGGCGCAGGTCTTAATGTCATCGTGACTGGACCTACCCAAGCCGGCAAAACCACAATGCTCAACTGCCTGGCATCAGCGATCGGCCCCAGGGAACGAATCATCACCATCGAGGAAATTTTCGAGCTCAATCTCTCGCTACGGGATGTCGTTGCGATGCAAACTCGTCTCGCCAATCTTGAAGGAACTGGCGAAATCACCATGCGCAGATTGGTCAAGGAAGCTCTGCGCATGCGCCCTGAACGCATCATTGTCGGCGAGGTTCGCGAAGCAGAGTCCTTGGATATGCTGATTGCGTTGAACTCGGGAATCGCGGGGCTGTGCACCTTGCATGCGAATTCTGCCCGTGACGCGATCACGAAAATTTGCACCTTGCCCCTGCTTGCCGGACCGAACATCACCAGCGACTTCACCATCAAGACGGTAGCCGCATGCATTGACCTAGTTGTCCATTGCGTACGAAGCCCCCAGGGCCATCGCTACGTCAACGAAATTCTCAGTGTGCGCAATCGAGTGGAGGAGGGGCAAATTGAGTCCTCGACGCTTTTCGAACGGCAGGCCGATCGTCTGCAACCGGCCAGGGGCGCTGATTGGTCGCATGAAAAGTTCGATGTAGCTGGCATCAATATTGCCGACCTGATGGCGGTGTAGCGGTGGTTGCTTTCTTTGCTCTCCTTGGCGGGCTAGGCATTGCCCTCCTGATTGACTGGTTGCTGTTTGCCCCGTGGGAGAAATCGCCTAAACGCAGCTCGGCGATCAAGAACGCATTGCTCCATGCTGGCATGAGCAATCTGGCGCCGACAAAATTCATCGCTATTTGCGCGGTCTGCGGCCTGACTTTCGCGTTGGTGACCTTGGGACTCACCGCTTCGTGGCTCTTCGCCGTCGTGTTTTGCCTCTTTGGGTCATTTGCACCATGGGTCTATCTACGCCATCAGGCAGCAAAACGCCACGCGGCGTTGCAAGAACAATGGCCCGAGGTGGTTGACCATTTGCGAAGCGCTATCCGGGCAGGTCTCTCGCTTCCTGAAGCCTTGAGCCAGTTGGCAGTGGTGGGACCGGGCGTATTGCGGCCTCTATTCCGGGACTTCGCTTTGGACTATCGAGCCACCGCGAACTTCGCCGTGGCACTGGACCAGCTGGGCGAACGATTGGCAGACCCGGTAGCTGACAAAATTCTCACGACATTGCGCATCACCCGTGAGGTCGGAGGCACCGACTTGGGCCATACGCTCACAACGTTGTCGGCATTCCTGCGAGATGACGTGCGAACACGAGGAGAACTCGCGGCCAGGCAATCATGGATTGTTTCAGCAGCACGTCTGGCCGTGGCGGCGCCGTGGATCTTGCTGCTGGTCCTGGGCACCCAGGAAGCGGCGAAAGATGCGTATATGACATTCGGGGGAGTGATCGTGCTCGGCCTCGGCGTGGTGGTTTCGTTCGTCTGCTATCGAATCATGCTCCGGCTTGGTACCTTGCCAGTAGAAGAACGAGTGCTGGCATGAGCAGCTATACGTCATGGGCGGCGCTTTGCGGTTTGGGACTTGGTCTCGGACTATGGCTGGTCTTCGTGAACCTGCCGGGCTGGCGCAGAATGGCCTTCGCTGATCGTATTGCGCCGCACGTCCGTGTCGGCGTTCGAGGCTCGCGCATGCTGGAAGACTCCTGGCACTCGGACTCCGGGCACTCGGCTTTGGGCCAGCTAGCTGCCCCTATGCTGCAGCAAATCAAGAAGCTGGCTAGCTTGCACAGTCCTTCTGCGGATACGCTCCGGAAGCGCCTGAACGCTGCAGGATTGGAAATGAGCCTCGTTGACTATCGGTCCCAGGAAATTGTTTATGCTTTGGCTGGTTTGGTAGCAGGTTCTGCATTCATGGCTCTTGCTGCCGTCCAGTATCAAGTTTCTTTGTTCTTATCAGTGCTGGTTGTCATTGGTTTTGGAATTTCGGGCTACGCCTTGCGTGGTTGGTGGCTTGGCGAACAGATCCACCGGCGGTCCAGAAAAATATTGACTCAATTCCCCACCGTGGCCGAGGTGCTGGCGCTAACTGTCGGCGCGGGCGAATCCACAACGGGAGCAATCGAGAGAATATCGCGAATCTGCCATGGAGTGATCGGCGAGGAATTCACGAAGACCTTGAACGACATTCACGCAGGTACGCCAATGGTCCAAGCTATGCAGAATATGTCTGACCGGATGCAAGTTGGGGCGATGACGCGCTTTGTCGATGCGATCGTTGTTGCCACAGAGCGGGGCACGCCCTTGGCACAAGTGCTCAGAGACCAGGCACAGGATGTTCGCGATGCATCGAAACGCGAACTTATGGAAGTTGCCGGAAAACGTGAAATTTCCATGCTCATCCCGGTGGTATTCGGGATTCTGCCGCTCACGATCGTTTTTGCCGTATTCCCCGGCCTAGCGCTATTGGAGATGAGCTACTGAACGGTGCACAGAAAATCTTGAATATCTCACTATGAATTCTTTTAGCACGTTGGAAGGGCTGTCATGAACCACGTACAACAAATGATGCTCAAACTGGCAATGCAGATCATCGCAGCCGGTGAACTACTCATTCATAAGCTTTCTCCGAAACTCAGGGATAGCAGAGGCGACGTTCCGGGGTGGGTCATGATCACGCTCATGACTAGTGCCTGATTGCTCCTGTCCTTTGACTAGGGAACGCTCCCTCGTGGTTTCCTTTCGCTTGTTGGTGGCCGAGTAATTAGTGCGAGGCAAGGGTTAGGGAAGGGGAACTGAACTTATCCCCAGAAGGGTGACTTGTCATCCATCTGTGGAAGTAGGATTGGAAGTTCCGTAACAAATGAGTGTAGGGTCTATTTTTCGGGAGCATGCACAGATAGCATGTAAACGTCAACTTGGTTATCCACAAGCATAGTGGGTGATCGGCGGATCGAAAGGAGGCGAGAACGTGGCGTTAGATGACGCAGAAGTTCTCGTTCAGTCGATTGGACTCCATGCCGTATCGGCAATTGGTAAAGAAAATCTTCGCGCCCTCGAAGTGGCACTTGATGCAGAAAATGGCGAGGCTCACATAGTTGTCGTCCTGCAGAACGAGACGGAAGAGCAAATCCTCCGAGCCACCGACAAGCTAAATGACTTGCAGATCCTTTTCTTGGGTGAAGTAAGCATCAATTGGGCATTCGAAGAACCAGGTTCCAGAACCCGCACTGTACGGGCAACTGAGAAGCAGTACCAGTACGCCTAGCATATGGAACCGAGCGTCGAAGAACTAGAGCGATGGGCCGCCCCTCACTGGAGGACGGCCCAAACTCTGTTTAACGCGGAAGACCCATGGGCTGCAGTCCCTGCGTTCTACAGCTGCTACCAGCTGCTTCGGGCCGCCCTAATCAATGATCCGATTTTCGACGACAGCAATTTGCTTCAACAAGCACACCACACTATCGCGCCAGGAGACCGGTTCGAGAGCAAGCACAGCTTCGGGGGCCTTAGTCGTCCTCAGCTCGGACTGAACGAACTTTGCATCGTGCTGTACCCGCATGTTGCCAAGTTCTACACCTTGGCCCATCAGGCCAGTGTTGGAATAAGGTACGAGGGTGGTCTCCCTCGGCACATCTCACTGCAAGCAGCAATGAACTACTGCGAGACCTTCCGCAGCGAGTACTTGGCCAGTCACCTTACTCACGCAAAATCCAAGGCGCTGAAAGCTGCCAACGGCTAACCTTCGGGCATGGCTTCCCAACGAGCCACGATCTGCACCTCAGCACGCGGACGGCCAGGTTTCACAGTAATCTTAGCCACCACCCTGGCCAGCAGCTCACGCTTCACCTCAGCCGGCATATCACCCCACTGCGACATCAAATCCGGTGGCAGCGAAACTGGTTCCGCACGGGCCTCGACCCGGCAGGCCATCAATTGATCGTCCAAAGACTTCTTCTCACTGAGCCACTGATCACGCATCCGCTCATACACTTCCTGCGGAACCGTCCCATCCACCAGCTTCTCCGTCAGCGCCTCCAACCTGGACTCCACCTTGATCAGCGCTCGCCGGAGGTGTGGTGTAGGGTCTGCGGGCTTCGGGACGGTGGATGCGCTGTTGGTTGCCTGGTTGATTTCGTCCGCTAGATCGGACAGCCATGGGAGTAGGGTGGCTTCGATGGTGCTGTTCATGACGTAGCCGCCGGGGTGGAGTTTCCATTGGGCGGCCCCGCTACAGCGGTATTTGAGGGTTCGGTCGGAGCCAAAGAGGCCGGCGTACATTCCGTGGCCGCAGAGCTCGCAGAAGATCAGGCCGGTGTACGGGTATTTTCCTTTGGTGCTGGATCGGGTGACCCTGCGGCTCTTGCGGCGCACCTGGAATTGTTCCCATGTTTCTTCGCTGATCAACGGTTCGTGGATCCCTTGGCGGACTTCTCCTTTGGAGATGAAGCGGCCTGAGGCGAAGGGGTTGTCCATGATGCGGCGTACGGTGTTTGCTGACCAGATGCCGGGCTTCGGACCGGTGTAGCCTTCCCCTGGGTTTGTGGGTCCGGCGTTGAGGTAGTCGGTGATCTCGTAGAAGGAGATGCCGGTGATGTATTTGCGGTAGCACTCCTGAAGGATTGGGCCTTCGACGGGGTGTGGGGTGAATCCTTTGGCCTTGTCGTATTGGTAGCCGAAGCGTTTCTTTCCGGTGGCTGGCAGGCCCTGTTCGATGCGGCGCCGGTGTGCTTCTTTCCAGGTGTCGCCGATGCGTTCGGATTCGAAGGCTGCGAATTCTGCGAGCATGCCGCGGGCGAAGCGTCCGGTGGACGTGCTCACGTCGACTTGCTCGGTCGCTGATTCGATGCGTCCGCCGGCGGCTTCAACTTTGTCGATGGCCACGGCCCAGTCCAGGCGGGCGCGTGAGAGGCGTGACCATTTCCAGAGGATGATGACGTCGGCGTGCTGGTTTTCGATCATCTTCATGACGCGCAGCACGGCCGGACGCTTCCAGGTTCGCCCGCTGATACCGTGATCGGCCTCGACTGCGACAACGTCATAGCCCGCCTGAACGGCGTAACGGCGCCCTGCGTCCTCTTGTAGCTCAAGGCTGATGGATTCTTCCCTGGCCACGGATTGGCGCAGGTAGAGGATTGCCCGAGGGCGTGCTGTGCCGTTCACTTCAGCCTCCCGGGCCGGCCGGGGCGGGTCAGTTCATCCAGTCGGCCGATGAGCAGCTTCAGGAGGTTGTCGTCTTCGGCGGTCGCTTCTCTTGGTGAGCATCCGAAGGCGGTTGCAGGAAGCTCGATCGGCGTGATTTCTTCCGGAGTGGTATTCGAGTTCTTCACAATTTCTCCTGTGGGTATCAAATGTTTATTCGAGTGTGTGCCGTGAATGGTGTGGGGCGGCAAAGTTCTTGCGAGGTGTGGATACTGTGGGGCGGTTACGCGATGTGGTCTGAAGGTGGCCAGAGCGTCTGGATCTCGTCGCCGTCGAGGGTGGCCATGCGGTCCAGCACAACTTGTTCGGTGACGCCTAGCTCGTCGGCCATTTCCCTGGGGCAGTTCGACCATCCGGCGACTCTTCGCAGGTCATCGAATTGCACGAGTCGGCGCGCGACCATGAGCTGTACTTCTCGCTCAACTGAGGTTGGTTGGCATCCGACGTGCCCTAGCTCCAGGTGAATGATTTCATGCATGAGAACGCACTTGGTCTCGGCTTCAGAGAGTTCGGGGTCGATGAAAATGGTGTTGTCGACAGTGCCGGCGGGAATAGCTGAGTGCGGCCTGGTCCAGACGATGACGGATGCTGCGAAGTCGCGCAACGCACCCCACGCGGCGAGTGAATGAATCATAGTTCGAATATATGTTCGAAAATCACTGTAGGCAAATTGTAGAAACTACAACAACGATTTACTAACGGCCAAGTGAACCGGGATTCGATTGGTTCCCAGTTGGAGCAGGGGGCTACGCGGCGCCTAGAACATCAAGAAGGGTATTCTGCGCATTTTCTTGCTCGATATTGATTGGAAACGCGCCAGCTTCGAGAGGCTGCAACATTGTCTCTACGCGCTCGGAATCCAGATCCGATTCATCGAAACTTGTTACCGCGACGAACACCGCATGGCGATTAACGCGATGCACAGCATCGATTGACGCTTTGAAGGAGTACACGCTGCTGTGACGAAGTGGAATTGGCGCGATCACCTTCAGTTCAGAACGATTTGAATATCCAAAAGGAAACTCGAGATCGAGCGTGTCCCCGAAGTTATCCCACCGACCAGGCAGCTTAACTTTCTCTTCAAAACGAATTGGCGCTGATTCCAAAAATCTGCGGACTCGATCGCTAAATGATTCCCGCTCACTAATCGATGAATCCACCATCTCGGCAAAGTAACTGTCCGTGAATCTTGCCCAGTTATGTGTTTCACTGAGGTTCACGCCAACTTTGCGAGCAATAATATTCGACGGCTTGCTCGTCTGGAACCGGATAACGGCTTCCCAGTCGTTAGCGTTGGCCGAACGCTCTAGGAAATCACGCCATTGCAAGTAGTAGCCTCGTGCCAGGTTGAACCGCCTCAGCCAGCGGGTATCTACGTCGCCGGCAGCGTCCAGCCCTCCCAGGCGTAGATGAATCCTGCCATCGGGATCTTCTACAGCCACGCCAATATTCCGTCCTTCATGGAGGCGCAGGTCGTGAAAATGCTGGATCAAAAATAGGTTTGCTGGCATGAAAAAACACCTCCTGGAAAGTCGTAAGTACAAGGGTAGCGACACAAGGCGACAGGTTAGAAAAGCTGATCCATCCCGCTTACAGGGCTAATCGAGCCCGTATTGCCCTTAAGTGCTTCCTTAGTCAATGAACGGATGTTCGCCGATCGTATCCTCAAAAAATTAGCATACGCTTTAGCGGTTGCCAGACTGAGTAGCCCCCGCTTTCTCGCCGAAATGATTGCCCGTTCGGCGTACTTCACACCGTGGAGTCTAATGCGGGAACTCCAGTCATCAAGGTCTTCATCAGTGATGCCCTTTCGGGCAAGATGCGACATATTTAGCGGTAACGTGCTGCACTCTTTCAGCCAATCGATACATTCATCTCCGTCTCGGTCACCGCAGAAAGCCAGCTCGTGATCGATCGCCCAGAGTCCAATATCCTCACTCCAAACGAAATTATCCTCATGCCGATCGCCATTGAAGATCCACTGATCAAACGCAATAACTCCACAAAGAACGTAACGTTCGTTTTCCAACATAGATTCATAGGTTGTTGGGGGAAGGACTTTCCCATCACGAGAAGTAATCCCGGATACCCAAGCCTCGCGACCCTCTGGAATCGATGAAATCTCTCCGAACGGAACTGGGAGGCCTAGATAATTGGCCAGACGAGCGGCCAGGTACTCATGCAAAATGAGGCGCCGTCCTGTCGTTTTCTGAGCCTTCACGAAAACATGAGCCATTCCCCGCCACATGTCATTCGATGATTCCGTCTCCGGAAGCTCCAGACTCTCGACGAGAAGTCCTGTTTTAGGTTTACTCATCGAAATCTCCCGGATCTTGGCTTTCCTCGCCGCGCTCGCCGTGGGCTTCTTCCCATTTTTGGCGTTCGGATTTGAAGTTGTGGTGTGCCGCCATTTGGTGGTGGCCCGGGTTGGGGTAGTTGCGGGCTTCTTCGCCGAATATTTCGGTGACACCTAGTTCGCCTGGTGCGGTCTTCTGTCCAAGGCGAGGGTCACCCTCGGGCGCCACGGCTCGCAGTCGAGGGGAGTTGCTGTTGTTCGCTTGTCCTTCATTGGTGCTTGGCGCATGGTTTACCTCATCCAGCTGCGCTAGCAGCTTCTGTTCGTGTTTGTTTTGCTTCACGAACTGACGGGCAAGATCAATCATTATGCGGCGCTGGTCTGCTTTGAGGGTGTCAACCTCAGGCGGAAGTTGCTCAGCGAATGGTCGCATGGGCATGGTCATGTTGGCTGCTTCATACACCGTCGATAGAGGAACCTGGGCCATCTTCGAGAGGGCTTCAAGGGTGGCTCGGGTCGGTCGCGATGTGTAAGTGCCTGCAAGGATCTTGTCCACAGTCGTGTACGACAGCGTCAACCCAAGCTTCTTTGCTTCACGATCCAGGGCGCGTCCTCGGATCCCGCCATGAATATCAGAAGCGCGCTGTGCAATATCGCGCAAACTGGGGTTTTCGTTGTCCATGCAGACAATCCTCCGTGCTGTTGTTTCAGTAATACCAGCGGGGCACCGTTGAAGAAATAAAAGTGACTATCTCAGATTACCCGGAATCATTGGGTATTTCAGGGCATGGCTTGACAAGTGAATGACAATTGAGGTTAGCTTCACTTGTATTCGTTTTACAGAGGAGGCAGAATGTTCTTGCGACGACCTAAGGCGCGATTTTGCAGGGAGGCTTATATGGAGCCACGTGATCGGGAAATGTTCCGAAGAGCACGGAAGCGGGAGGATCTAACACAGATGGATCTGGCAGTACTGTGCCGCTGTACGCAGGCAACGATTTCAGGCCTCGAAACAGGAAACCTCAAGGCCTGTTCGGAAGACTTGGCCAAGGAGATAGCCCGTCGCTTGAAGCTTGATGTGGAGGATTTGTTCATACGCAAAGAGTCCTCACGCGTGCAACGAGTGACAAACGCGGCTAGCTCCACAAGTCAAGGCCATCAGGCCGAGACGCGGACGGCCAAACCTGGAAAGCTCCGACCGATGCCGGGAGCCGGAAAGCTGAGTGCGGCATGACCACCAATGAAGCCAAGAACAACCTCCAGGCCCAACTCGACGCTCAGGCGCTCGCCGAGCGGGTGACCGTCGATCGCAAGGATCTGGAGCGCGTGCTGCAGTGCATCGACGACGTGCATGAATGGGCAAGGAATTTCCCACGGCCATCAGGAGGTGCGTCATGAGTGAGTTCAAATGCGCAGAGCCGGGCTGCGACTACCACGTCGGCATCTCCAACGGCCCGAACCTCACCCCAGAGGACTGGGAATCCGAGGACTACTACTTCCAAGAGATCGAGGAACACCAGCAGATGCACAGGGAGAAAACCGATAACGAGAAGCAGGACAACTACTTCGTCAACGTGGACCCGGAAACGGCCTCGTGGCTCGACGGACAGGGTCTGATGCGGTCATGGCTGAACAAGAGCGGGCAGGCTGTGCCTAACCCGCTCCATGTTCCTGGGCGAGCGATTAGTGATGTTGTGGGTTCACCATTCGCGCGAATTGCTGCCGAAGGTGATCGACTTGCCGTCCCAGTAGATACGCCGGGCATTGCGAGCTCCGACATCTTCCCTGAAAGTCCTCAGAAGCTTAGCATCCGACTCGAAACGCTCGGAGCTGTAAGCATCGACGGACGTCTTCGCATTGATGTGGAACATGACGCCGTGAGAACTACCGGTGCTGATCTCAAGTTGAATGTCGCGATGGGCTCCATGAGACCGCCACACGTCGATTCCTTCAACGAGCGCGGTAACGACTTCGGGGGCGGCAGCCAGGGCGGCATGCCCGTCGATTCGGAGCCAGATTTTCATTTTTCCCTCTCGGTAGGTGGTGCGCCGCGTGGCGCGGTTGGTGGAACTTCCGAGTCTACCGAGAGGGGCCTAACTCCGGGTGTCCCGGAAATGAAAGAGCACCCAGCAGTTGCAGCTGCTGGGTGCGATGAAACCAAACATTCAAACGGTAAGTAAGGAGTGATTTCAATGTCCAGTGTATCGAACACCGTTGAGACCCCGCAGGCCGAGGCACGGCCATCGCGGGAACAGTGCCTGCGCGAGGCTGCTGGCGTCTACGCGAGCTGGCGTGCAGAGTCCAGCGTTCAGGCGGTGGCGGCGTGAGCAAGCAGAATACTGCTTCAGTCGAAGTCTCCGAGGCTCATGCGATCTTCGACATCGTGGTTGCCAGGCTTGCCAGTTCCGGTTTCCCAATCGATTCGTTCTCTGAACCAGTGGTATCCGTATTGAATTGCCATGGGCGGCAATCCAGCGAGTCCGTAGGGGCTTCGATCTTGCCGCCGAGCGTAAGCGCGTTTTTCTTCCTCGAAAGCTCGTACTTCGTCGAGGTAGGTGGCTCGGGCCTGAGGGCATTCGATTTGGACGCTGCCGCCGCCGGGGACAGATTCAATAGCTTTACGAATCTCCACGTCGTCAATGGTCAGAATAATTCGCACATTGAAAGCTTCGTCGTCACCCCTGTTGGTGAAGGTATAAATGCCTGGCTCTTGCCAGTAGCTTTCCCAATGGATGTTGCTTGTGTCGCGTTCGCGCGAATCGGTTCGGCGAGCAATCGTCAATGCTTCTTCGCCTATTTCGCGGGACTCTATTGCGATGCGCTTGCTGTCCTCGGCGATGAGGTTGGCATCCGCACTCAGCTGATTCGCAGTATCAGCCTTCTCGCCAGCTTTCTTCGCATGCTTATCGGCGCTCCTGCTGGCGCTGACTGCCCAGATGGCCGAGCTCAGCGCTATGAGCAGCGAGAGGGATGAGATTAATAATGACGTTAATTCCACACATCAAATTTAGCTCAGAAGCAGGTGGCGGAGATGTCTAAGGTCGAAGGCAGAGTGCTGATCATCCCGCGTGGGCAGCATGAGCACTCGGCGAAGCTGACCGCGTTCTGGGATAGCGATTCGAAGGCGGACCGCGCCCGCCAGGTCAAGAAGGCCGCGACGGCTTGGGCACGGAATAAGTACCGGGGAAATGCCGTGTATGTCGATACGTCATCCATTGCCAAGGAAGGCGACGATGGCGCCGGCGTGCTGTTCGTGAACGGCATCGAGTACGCGAAGGTCACCAGCTTCGTGTACGTCCCGAAGCCGGTGGACGTGGCCTCGCTGTTCGATGGCGGTGCACGATGACCGCGGACAAGGTGTACCAGCTGGCCCATCGCCGCATGTGGATCCTATGGATCCCCATGGTGGCTGTCCTGGTGGCCGCGGTGGTCGTGGCGAGCTACCAGCCGAACGGGCTGGCCACGGTGCTGCTGATGATCACCGGCATCGTCGCCTTCTTCGCGGTGGTCGATTGGGTGAACGCCGAAATTCGGGCGCACCGGATCATGCGTGCTGAGGCCGAGCTGCTGCCGGCCAGCCACTAAATTTTCTGACTTGCACATTCTTTGGAGGGGACTCGTGTCTCAAAAACCAGGGCAGCTGAAGATGCTGCCGATTACTGCGATCCATCCGGATCCGGACAATCCTCGTACCGATCTGGGCGGTATTGACCAGCTTGCCCACGAGCTGAAGTCCGTGGGCCAGATGGAACCGATCAAGGTCTACCCTCACCCGGAGCGGGAAGGCGACTGGAAGATCCTGGGCGGCCACCGCCGCCATGCGGCCGCGCTGCGCGCAGGCCTGACCGAACTGAATTGCCAGGTCGTCGAGGTTCCGCAAAACCCGAGACTGGCCCTGTACCTGGACGCCATGTCCACGGGCACCAACCACTTGACCCTCGACCACCTGGGGCAGTCGCAGGCGATCCAGGGCATGCTCACCGAAGGCAAGACTGAGGCCTGGGTGGCGAAGAACTTCCAGATCGACAAGGCCGAGGTGAAGCCGCGCGCTCGCCTGGCCAGCCAGCCGAAGGTCGCCAAGCTGCACGAACGCGGAACCATTGACCTGCTTACCGCCGCGGACATCCTCGATGTGGAGAGCGAGACTGGCGACGGTTCGCTGTTCGACAGCGTCGTGGAGGAATTGGAAGACACCCGGTGGAAGCAGCGCCAGCAGGACGTCACCCGACTGATCGAGCAGAAGAAGGCGAACGCAAAGCGCGATGTGCTCCGCACCGAGCTGACCGGCCAAGGCGCTGTGGAAATCGATTCCGAGAACCGGTACAGCGGCCGCTGGTCCAAGACCGATGCAGTCCTGTCCATCGATGAGCACATCGCTGCAGGCCACCAGTTCGACGTGAGTACCCCGGAGTCGGTCAACTGGTGGGCCAAGACCAAGGCAAAGACCAAGCAGGTCTCTCCGGAGCGCAAGGCCGAACTGGAATTGGTCCGCCGGCTGAATGGCACGTTGCCAACTTCGAAGGCTGCTCGCCAGCAGTTCGTGGTCTCGAAGATCCGGGACAAGAAGGCGCTCACGGACGCCGATGATCGTGAGTTGTTCGCTGACGTCGTATTCGCCAATGACTCGCTGACTGAAGCGCGTAAACGGTTAATCGCGCAGGCCATTAATTTGCCGTACCCAGAGCCAGAGGGTGACGAGAGCGAGTACTCGGAACCGGTGAGAAGGCGTCGCTCGGTCTGGGAAGAGCAAGCCTTTGAACTCGTATACAAGATGACCTTGGGCCAGCAAGTGCGCCTGTACGCGTGGCTGCAGGCCGCAGATGCCGAGGACATGTCTCACAAATTCAACCTGTATCAGCGGGATTCTTGGGAGAAAGCTGCTCGGTGGAAGCCGATGGCTACCTGGTATCGGAGGCTGATCAGCCTCTTCGGGTACATCCCGGACCGCGACGAGGTCGACGCGATGCGTCTGGCTGCAAGCCAAGACCAGCAGGGCAACCAAGGATTGGACGTTGAACTACCGGTGGGAGCCGAGGTGACTTGCGCGGGCTGTGGCCAGCACCAGGTGATCGCGGCCGACGCGTCCACCCCGTGCCCTACCTGCGATGGCGGTGATAACTGATGCCGTGGTTCATGACGAGCGACGATGAGGCGATGGCCCGCCAGGTTGAGCAGGAGACCGCGGAGCGGGTTGTCCGGCTCAAGTGCCAAGCTGCGCACCCGTCGACGGCCGGCACGGCACCGGTGATCCGGATGGTGGATCTGAAGCGTGGTTACGAGCAGATTCAGCCCGGGTGGAAGTACTGGATGGACTATCCGCGAGTCACGATCAGGCCGGTGCCAGGCATGGCCGAGGGAGAAACCTTGTGGGTTGCGACGCTCTGGTTCATCCCGGGCAAGCCGGTCCTGGTCAACGGCGTGCAGGTCTCGCGCACGTCATCGAACAGGGACGAGTTGTTCTGGTGGGCGCAGCGCACCGTGGAGGAGTTCAAGAGCATCAGCGACTTCTTCACCACGGGCCAGCTCGGCAGCGACCGCATGCGATGGGCGCCGCAATGGTGACCCGGCGCATCCCGTCGATGATCCAGCAGGCTCCGGATAAGTCCACTGACCCGAATGCCTGGATGGATCAGGCTGCGTGCGCGGACATGGCCAAGACATGGGACTTCCGCAAAGACGGGGACCCGTTCTACCCGATCAGCTCGGCACCGTTCGCCGCGCAGCCGGGAAAGTCGATCTGCGCGGGATGCCCGGTCGTCAGCATTTGCTACGAGCACGGGCAGAGCAATCCGAACAGCCGGCAGTACGGCACTTTCGGCGGTCTCAGCCAGGAAGAACGACGCACCCGGTACAAGCTCAAGCAGCGCGTCGAAGCGAGCCGGAGAAGACAAGAGAAAAGGAAGGCCAGCAAATGAGCACCACGCTTGAAAAGGTGAATGCAGCGCCGGTCGGGAAGATCACCGACTCCGTGGCCGTGACTGTTTCGGCACGGGAGATCCTGGCCGTGCTGAAGAAGGTCCGCGCCAGCGTCCGGCCGCCAGCGCCGGCAACCACCTTGACCGCCCTGCGGTTCGAAGAAACCGGATGGGTCAGTGCAAGAACGTTCGACTTTGAGATAGGCCTTGGTGCCGAACTCGGAACGATGAGAGGCGGGATGATCCACGAACGCCTAGTCCTTGGCAACGTGCTGATCAACGTCCTGACCGAGGTGGTGCGCGGCGCCGTCAAGGACTTGGAGGTCACGCTCCAGTGGACGTGGGATGAGAAGGAAAAGATCAGCCGACTGCAGTTGGTAACCGACGGGTTCGAGCTCGGCGTTCCGTCCGCTCTGGGCAGCTCGTCCCACGAGGGTTACTTCACCACAATCCATGGCTGGCCGGCCCCAGAATCGATCAAGGACCCGAATGGGACGGCGCTGGTCGATGTCCAGGCGTTCCGCGCACTGATCGACCAGGTAGCGCACGCGGCGAGCAAGGATGTCACGCTGCCGGCGCTCACCGCGATCAGCATCGAATTCTCCACGGACCGTATCACTGCGGCAGCGACCGACCGATACCGGGTAGCGAAGTCCTGGATCCCATCACGGGTCAACTTCAGCGGGAGAGTCCTGATGCTGGCCAAGGACTGGGCGCGGATCCGCGTCCTTCTCGACAAGCCAGGGGACATGCACCTGTTCCTCGCCGGGAAGGGTGAAGCCGGAGGCTTTAAGCGGCTCCGGCTGAAGGGTGAGGGATTCGAAGCCTCCACCATGGCCTACGACGGCCACTATCCGAAAGTTGGCACGCTGTACGACGTGGCCTGGAAGCAACACGTGACCATCTCGGCCGCAACTATGATGCGCGCAGCCCGGATCATCAGCACCGTCACCGAACGCAACACCCCATTGACGCTGGAATCCGCTACAAATCACGCAGCCCTGCAAATTACCGGACAAGCCTTTGAAGCCCAGGCCAGATCACCCCTGGTCCCTGCCGAAGGAATCACAGAAGAGGGCATCAGAACAGCGTTCAATCCGGAATTCTACAAGGCCGCGCTGAAAGCTGTCGCCGGAGACAAGATCCGCCTGTCCTTCTCCGAGATGGGAAAACCCGTCCGAGTCACCAACGGCGCCGAACCGCTGGAGCAGCTAGTGACTGAGCAGATGATCATGCCGGTCCGTCTTCCGAATCCGGGCGAGTAACCGGTGAAACCTTGTTTCGTGAAAAACAAACGAAAAAACTTGTTTAGGAGTTGAGATGCAAGACAAGCTGCAATTCCCAGGAGAGGCACAAAAGGCCGATGAGCTGATCCCGATCACGGAGTATGACGGCAAGACCGCCGTCAGCCTGCGGGACCTGCACGAATTCTTGGAAGTTTCGACAAAGCTCAAGGACTGGGCCCCGCGCATGTTCGATTACGGGTTCGTCGAGGGGCAGGACTACGTCGAGGTTTCGCTCAAAAATGAGCAGAACCCTCTCGGCGGCCGCCCCGCACGTAACTGGGCGATCACCTTGGATATGGCCAAGGAGCTGTCCATGATCCAGCGCACCGAGCGGGGCAAGCAGGCCCGGCAGTACTTCATCGCCGTGGAGAAGCGTGCAGTGCAGGCAGCGCCGGCCAAGCCGTCCGGCGCTGAGCTGCTGGCCATGGCTGTGATCGAGGCGCAGGCGATGATTGCCGCGAAGGACCAGCACATTGCAGCGCTGGAGCCGAAGGCGGATTACGCGGACATGGTCAGCGAGTCCGAGGGACTGCGCACATTGATGGATCTGGCCAACGACTTGAAGGTGCACGCTGCGGCGAATCAGCCGGGAGTGAAGGTCTACCGGGATGACGTTTTCGACCTGGCCGGGGAGTTGGGGCTGATCATCCGGGGCAACACTGTCCGTAATAACCAGCCTACGGCGCGCGGTATTGAGGCGGGCTGGGTGCGCCCGCACGAGCACACCTACGAAAAGTCCGAGGGTGCCTTCGCGACCAAACGGTATTCCAGGCTCACACCGCGGGGTTACGCCCGGGTGTGGGAGGAAGCAGTCAGAAGATTACGAGCTGGCCAGCCGCTGGCCAAAGGAAAGGACGCAGCCTGATGCGACTCTACAAGATGCAGATCACCAATTACCCCGCCGAAGCGTTCGGGAAGCCGTACAAGGATCCTGAATCCGGCGAGACGTTCTCGGACTTTGACCCCTCGTGGAAACCTGTCGGCTGGAAGGAATGGGTAGATGAGGTGGCCGAGCTTGGCTACGTGTGGGCGAGGCGTTGCCGCGAGGAGGGATACCCGTTCTTCTGGCCGTCCGAGAAGCGCACCTACCAGACGAAGCAGGCCGCGGAGTCCAAGGCCTGGGCTGTCCGGCGCTGGGGCGGCCAGGCGATCGTGCTGGAAGCCGAAGTCGGTGAGTTCGTCGAGGTGGAGACCGCCAAGCGGAACCGACAGCAGGCGAAGGATCTGGAGAAGGCCGAGAAGCTGCGCGCCAAGGCCCAAATGCTCAAGCAAGAAGCCGAAGAGCTGGAACGCTCCGCCAAGCAACCGGATTGGGACTTCTAATGAACCGACTAGTGACCCTGTACACGAAGCCTGCAGCTTCCGAGCAGTGCGCTGACACGGTGCGTGCGTTGAACGCCGCAGGGATCCCGTTCCAGGAGATCGTCGTGAACCCATCGGATCAGCAGTCCAACGATGAGCTCAGCCGTATTGCGAAGCAGCTGGGGGAGCCGGAGACGATGCCGTACGTCTTGGTGCTGGACCGGGACACGGAGGACATCCACGGTTGGTTCGGTTTCCAGCCGGACAGGATCCAAACCCTGGTCGAGGAAAGTCCTGCAGTCGAAAGCAGTGTGGGATGACGTGGGAGCAGCTGGGCTTGGCCTGCCAGGTCTACGCGGTTGGATTGCTGATCTGGATGGGCTTGGCTTTGGCGGCGCTGTTGATGGCGACGACCACCGTTGTGCAAACGGCCGGCGCGAGACGGCTGGCCTCGAAGTGGGCCTCGAGAATGTTCCTGCTCGCCTGGGCATGGCCGGTTGTCCTGCTGGTGGGTCTGCTGCGGGGTTTCGGGAAGGCAGTGCAGTACCTGGTCGATACGGCCGATTTTGAAGAACTCTGGAAGGGAAAGAGATGACCGAGAACATTACTGTCCAGGAAATGGGCGAAGACAGCGACCTGTGGATTGTCACCGGAACCACGGACGCGCACAGCGCAGAGGAAGCGGTGCGCCAGTGGTGCGAGAAAACCATGGAGCAGACCATCGAAGCGTTCCTGGACGCGGACGATCTGGTGGAGTTCACCATCACCTTCCGCAAGGACTGGTATTGGCTGCCTGGCGGAGATCCGGAGAACCCACTGGATGAAGCCGCCTTGGTCTATCCGAAGTTTGACCTGATGCTTCCGGACATGGCGGCAGTCATCGGTCCTTTCTCGGGATTCCTGGTGAAGGCATGAGCAATCACAACATTGACAGAGCTATCGAGCTGGCCGGCAAGATCGCCAACGCGGAAAAGACGGGACAGCCGAACCTCGCGGCCTTGTACGAGGCGAACATGGTGCAGGCCATCGCTGACGCACGCAGGGAAGTTGCAGCAGAGCGCTTGGCTCGCACCGTCCAGGGCGCGATCAACGTCCTGATGCGGAACATTCGGCAGATCCTCAATGAGATCGCGGCCGCGTTCGGCATCGACGCGCTGAGCCCCGCCGCGCAGGCCGTTCTGTATCGCCAGAGCGATTTCGCGCTGGTTGGTCCCGGCTCCGGATCGCAGGGAGGAACCCGATGAGCAGCAGCAAGGAAACAGAGGCCGGTTTCAGTGAGCGCACAGTTTTGGCTTATCGGGAACTGGCCGAGCACCAGCCACGCACCTACAAGGACGGCTGGCGCTGCGTGAAATGCGGATTCGTCGCTCTGCCACGCGAAATGAATGGATCTGACGACCCCTACACCATGCACCAGATCGAAGCGATCCTCCCCATCATGAGCGAACCGGACGAGGAGGAAACCAAGAAGCTGGCCGACGAGACGATCATGGCCAGCGTCAACGAGATCACTTTCAGCGATGAGAAGGGCAAGATCAACGTCGGCCTGGCCATTTTCGAGACTGCCTGGGTCCTGAAAGCACTCAGCCTTGGAAAGCGTGTGCGCCTGCTGATCCGCGAGAACGGGCCGGAACTCCAGACGGGAAAGCAGTAGCCATGACCGACCAGACCAGAGAAACTGACACGCTCGAATTCGAAATGACCGCAACTGCGAATAGCGGAATCCAGGTTCCCATGAGCATCACCATCGAATATCCAAAGGACCACGGGTTCTATGCGGTCAAGGCTCTTGAGCTGCTACCCGCTCAGGTGAACCAGTTCTACCAGCAGATGATCGACCGGTCGGACATGTCCACGCTTCATGCCCTCATGAACTTGCAGAAAGAAGACGGTGGAGACGATGAGTGATCACAAGATCAGCGCCGACGGACTGAGCATCGAATGCCACGCACCGGGCAATGCGGATTGCCGGATGCGGCCAGACTGCGACACCGAACGGTGGGACGAGTTCTATTGCACGGCTCACGACCCATCCCATCCCGTAATCGGCGGGCATGACTGCTGGAAGCTTCCATGGGTGAACAGCACGATGCTCGATGAAACCTATAGCGGACCCGGCGCGCCAGTCACTATCTACCCCGGAAGGGGCGTGCGGATCAGCTGGGAAGGCGATTACTGCACATGGGACTACGAGAGAGGAAACACCAATGCCTGATACCCCGCTAAACCCGGACGCGCTCGAAGCCATGTCTCGCGTAATGAATCCACCTGCATGGAGCGTGATCGAACGATACCCAGAAGATGAACTGGTGATCATGACCAAGGAAGCTGAGCTGTCCAAGGCCGAGAAGCTTGCCCGTGCCTACGTCGCCGTCGCCCAGCCGGCAGTGAACAGGGCGGAAGAACTCGACGCGTTGCCGGTCGGAAGCGTTATCGCAGACCTCTACGACGATCGCGGCGACGCGCCCGTTGTGCTGTGCAAAGCCCTCAACCGGGATTGGGCAGCGCTCACCACTGGTACGCAAAATGGTCGACAGTGGTGGACATCCGCAGAGATCGCTCACGTAGCCAGACGGCTACGTGTCTTGCACCGCCCGGAGGTGGACGCGTGACCGAGTCAGCGAAGCAAAAACGCCCCAGGAGAGATAGCCCGGTTCCACATCTCGACCCGCTGCGGGACATGGACGAGATCCAAACCGGCGGACTCAACAACCTTGAGCATCTGGGACTTCACGCTTGCATCAACATCCCAGGCGAACCGCGACTCTACGGGCGCATCACCTACATCACCCACCAGCTCCACGCCACCATCGTGGAACTCACCTGGAACGGGGTCCAGATTAAGCACCGCAGCGATCCCGAGCAAGTGATCAGGATCGAGACCACAGCGTGATGCGGATACTCGTTACTGCCAGGTCGCCGCCGGCCAGCCCAGCACCGTACAACTCAGATTTGATCCATTGTGAAAGGAGGGAAAAGAATTGCCATTCTTCCAAGTAGACGACCAGCTCCACGTCAACCCGAAAGCCTCAGCGCTCGCCGAAGCGGCGTTGCAGGACGATCTGGTGGGCATGGCAGCGTTAGGGCTCTGGACTATGGCAGGAAGCGTCACGCAGGCCGCGTTGACAGATGGCCTCGTCTCCCACGTGCAGCTGATGAAGATTCTGCTCAATAGCGATGCAGTTGATCTCTTGGCCGCACGGTTGGTTGAGGTGGGGCTGTGGCACACGGCCGGGCATTCCTGTGAGCAGTGCCCGAAGGTCAAGGAAGGGCATTATCTTTTCCACGACTGGTTCCAGTTCGGGTATGACAAAGGCGTTGAAGTGCGCCTGGCCAGAGCCAAGCGCAAAGAGCTCAACGATCCGCAGATCAAAGCTGCGGTGTGGGCTCGCGACGCCGAAGACTCGAAGTGTTCCAGGGGAAGATGCCGCTATTGCGGCGATATGGTTTTCAAGAAGACCAGCAAGGGCGATAAGCGCCCTGAAATGGATCATGTTGACCCGACGTTGGCGGTCGGCGTTAGGAATATTGTCCTTTCCTGTGCCCAGTGCAACAGGGAAAAGGGTAGACGCACTCCAGAGCAGGCCGGCAAGGCCTTGCGCCCAGCTCCAGTCCGTGAAACCGCTTCGGCTCCGTCGAGCTTGACGATCGCACCTTCGGGTTCGCAGAACGTCGCTCCGGAGACCGAAGCGGAATCACCGGCTGTCGAGCCGGTGCAGCAGGATCCAGCCGTTCGATTCGGTCTCAGCCTCTCCACGGCATCAGCTCCAGCATCATCTCCGTCGAGCTTGACGATCGCACCTTCGGGTTCGCAGAACGTCGCTCCGGAACCAGCTGTAGAAGTAGATGTGTTCGAAGGCGAAGAGGCCGACATGCCAGCCTGGGCAGCTGAGGAGAACCCTGATATTCCGGCGGCAATGACCAAATTAGCGACCATCGATGGTCAGGTAAGCGCACCATCAATGGTCGAAGAGCAAAAAGCTATCTACGGGCGCGCGCATACGCGTGCACGGGCTGGCAGGGCAGGGCAGGGTATGGAGGGGTCAGGCTCAGGGTCAGCCCTGGGTCAGCCTGAGGTGCCCACCGATCCTGCTAAGCCCCGACGATCTAGATCCAGACGTAGACGGGGCAAGAAGAGCCCTGCCGTTGGAAACCAGACCTCTGCCGCTCTGCCTAATCCAGAACCTGTAGCTATCTCTCATGATGCGGGGGAAGCTCCTGAGGTTCTTGCTGGTGGCAGGTTTGGGTCGAGGTACTACGGGGTCAAGGGTCAGAAGGTGGACGAGCCGAATACGTTGTGTGAGATCCACGGGTTGCAGTTGCCATGCAGAAAGTGCCAGGACGCGGCGGAAGTTGGCCGTGCGTGATCGAGACAAGGAGGGAAGTTCCAGTGCCCGAGCATGAGGACGTTGAAAACTGTGGATGTTGGGGATGTGTGCAGAAATCTGTAGGGGAGAATGCTTTGACGCAGGAAATTGTGGTTAGTCCGAGTCAGCAGTTGAAGCGTGCCAGGACGTGGCGTTTGCGTGATCGGCTGTTGTCGTGGTCGCCTGAGACTTTGTGGGTTGAGGGTCAGGGGCCTCGCATCGGTATGCAGAAGCCGTTGCTGTTGGAGCTGCAGGAACAGATCAGGCCTTCGGGTGAGGTCGGTGCTGGCGGTGGTGGCAGTGTTGAGCCTGGCCTGCCGGTGGCTGCTGATGCGTTGTCGTTGATGCAGGACATTGAGCGGGAGATGAATGAGCGGATCTGGTTGCTGCCTGATGCTCTGGATCGGCCTGAGAAGTTGGGGGAGCGGATTCGGTTCTGGGTTGACGCCTTGGATGAGCATCCGCACTTGATCGATGAGTGCCACAAGATCCTTGGGTCGTGGGTGCGATCGATTGAGGAGCTGTTCGATCCGCCAACGGTGGTGCGGTTGCGTCGTGTGTGCCCGGCGTGCCATTCGTCCCATGTGCTTGAGGAGGTCAATGGCGACCAGGTGCAGAATCGTGCCCTGGTGGCCACGATCCGAAGAGAGGCCACCCCTAGCGTGTCGATCCAGTGCAAGGTGTGCGGTGCCGGGTGGTCCGGTGAGAGCATCCATGAGTTGGAGGAGGCGACCCGGGCACGCGAGGAATAGCCCCCGCGTGCCTGGTTTCCGAGCTGGGCTGCGCGTGGTGTAAGCTGAAGGCACTTGCTACACGTGTGTCCAAAGCACGTTGACATGAGAGGGCTGGCCTTAGATGGCTGGCCCTCTCGTTCGTTAATGACTTGTGCGTGGAGGTGGGTGTGGCGACGTCTCGCACCGGCACGGCGACATGGAAGCGCGTGGTTGTCCGCGTTCGGTGGCGTTGCAGAGTGGTTGAAGGCCAGACTGAGTGCCCGTTGTGCTCGGTGACGTTGAACTGGCAGGTGTCGAAGCAGCCGAACTCGGCAGAGGTTGACCATATCGTCCCTCATGCCCGTGGCGGCGAGGATACCGAGGAGAACGCTTGGGTCATTTGCCGGCGTTGCAATGGCTCGAAGGGTTCCGGGCTGGCGCCGAAGCGGGTTCAGCATCATGCGCCGTTGAGGAATTCCGGGCGCTTCTGAGCTTGCCTGGTAGTCGGCGGTGTGTTGTTCGGAGCGCCTGGGGAGGGGCCCCTCCCGGGGCTCCGTTTTCCTCGCACCCCCGGGCATAGCGATATATCCCCCCGGTCCTCTGACCTGATGTTTTGAAATTCATTCGACGCTGACTAGGCGTTATGTGAATGAGTCGCGCGCCGTGCTGGTTCCAAGGTTGTTGACTAGGCGTTTTGTGGTGAAGAACCCCGGAATCATGCGGTTTTTAGCGTTACAGTTTGGTAGAATTGGAGCATGAGGAAATGCGAGCATTGCGATAAGGACCTGGCCAGCTGGCGCAGCCGTCGGGCGCGCTTCTGCTCAGTCCGCTGCCGCGTTTCCAGACACCGCGCCAACCGCCAACTGCCCAAGGATCTGACCTCGCGCAACTGCTGGGTCCGCCGCGATGCGAAGAAGCGTCCACTGATGGCCTCCGGCAAGCTTGCATCGGTCAGCGTTTCGAACGGCTGGACTACCTACAAGGACGCCAAGGCTTCAACCGCAGGCGTCGGCTTGGGCTTCGTGCTCGACGGATCAGGCATCGGAGTCATCGACCTGGATCACGCTTTCGACGCCGCCGGCAAACTGCACCCCTGGGCTGCAGAAGTGCTGGACCAGAACCCCGGCACCTTCACCGAGATATCCCAGTCCGGAAACGGCATCCACATCTGGGGCTACATGGCCCCGCGCCGCGGCCAGCGACTCCGAGACGGCCGAAACATCGAAGTTTACTCAATGGGCCGGTACATGGCACTCGGAACACCACGCCGCGGCACCGCAAACACGCTCAAACCACTCGTTATACCCATCTAGCGCAGTTCAATCGCTGCGCTCGCCGTAAAGGAGCGCAGACCTTATGACTGCTGGAAATTATCCTGAGAAACAGCAAATGATCGAGGCCATCCGACAAGCCGATGGACTGGGGCACAAGGTGGCCATTGTGCTGCCGAAGCGTGCCGGTCAGGTACGGCGGTTCCTGGATGAGCTCGTGGCCTTGTCCAACCCGTTGCGCGTCAAGTTGATCCGACGGGTGAACGGATTGGAAGGAATCACCTTCCACAACGGCGGAGAAATTCGATTCTTCGCCCCGGCGCGCACCATCCGGGGATACTCCTGCGACGTGCTCATCGCTTCAAGCCAGTTCTCGGAGGAACAGATGAACGAAATTCTCCCCGCGAACTTCACCAGCAAGAACCCGATGCTAATCCGCTTGGGCGACCTCAGCGCCCAGCCATGAACAGCGAACCGGCTGGCCTAGGCGAGCGCGGTTCCAAGCTGTTCCGGGAGCTCACCAAGGGCGAGAAGAACCCGCTGGTCATCCAGACCGTGATTGAAGCAGCCCGCGCCGCTGACCGGCTCGACGATCTGGACCGGGCGATTCAAGGCCAGGGCGTACTCGATTTGATGCGGGCCACCATCGAAGACATGGAGAAGTTCCCAGAGAAGATAGAAATCAAATTGTCCTTCTCCGGGGTGCTCATGGAGGGGCGGCAGCAGCAGGACAACTTCCGAAAGCTGCTGGCCGAGGTCTCCAGGCTCAAAGCGTCGACGGCAGCCAAGGAGGACAAAACTCCGCAGCCCGCTGAAACACCGAAGGAAGACAGCTCGGTGGAAAGCGAACTGGATCGCCGCCGCAAGGCGCGGGAGGCGCGCAAGAGCGGATAGGTGGTGATGCCAAGTGCTGCTTGGTAGCCAGGTTCCGCTGCACAACACCACGCCTGAGGGCGACACCTTCAACGACGACCACGGCGAAGACGCTGTCTGGTACGCGGAAAAGTTCGGCCTCGTGGCCGACCCGTGGCAGGACACCACCGTGCGCTCCTGGTTGCGGCAAACTGCCGAAGAAAAGTGGGCGTGCTCCGTCGGAGCTGTGACCGTCGCCCGCCAGAACGGCAAGAACGGCGCTCTGGAAATCGTCGAGCTGTACTTCATGGCCGTTCTCGGCATGAGGATCTTGCATACCGCTCACGAGGTGAAGACGGCGCAGAAGGCTTTTGCCCGGCTCAAGCACTTCTTCGGCGAAAAACCTGATGACCCGAACGCGAAGTACCCGGTGCTGAACCAAATGGTTCACAAGGTCCGCAGCGTGAACGGCCAGGAAGCGATCATCCTCAAAAATGGTGGCTCCATCGAGTTCGTGGCCCGTTCCAAGGGTTCGGGCCGTGGCTTCACCGTTGACGTGCTGGTGCTCGATGAAGCCCAGGACATCAACGAAGAGCAGCTGCAGGCGCTGCTGCCCACCATCTCGGCCGGCCCGGCGCAGAACCCATTCACCATCTACATGGGAACCCCGCCATCCGTCGAAGAGCTGGCCAAAGGCAATGGCCGGCCGTTCCTGCGCGTCCGCACCAACGCACTCAAAGGGCTGCAGAAGGTCGCATGGGTCGAGTTCGGGTCGCCAGGCTTCGTCGAGGACATGACCCCCGAAGAGCTGCTGGAATACGTCGAGGACCCAAAGAACCACGCCGCATCCAACCCGGCCTACAACGTGCGCATCATGCCTTCCACCGTCGAGGGCGAGCTAAGCCAGTTCAGCCCCGAATCATTCGCGCGAGAACGCTTGAACAAATGGCCCAAGAGCTTGGAACACGTCTCGGTCATCTCCCAGGAGCGCTGGAACGCGTTGGCCGTCGAGACCCCGCCGAGAGCTGCGTCCGACCGTTGGCAAACTGGTGCGTTTGGCGTCGATATGAACCGCGAACGCAACAAGGTAGCCATCTCCGTCACCTCCTACATTCCGGAGGACGAGGAAACGCTGGCCTTGGAACTGATCGCTGCCGCGGACTACGACGACGGAGGCACCGCGAAACTCGTCCAGTACCTCTGGGACCGGGCAAAGCGCATCCATCCAGTCATCATCGATGGGCGCTCGCCGGCGGTTTCGCTGGTGCCCTACCTGAAGAAAAAGAAGATGAAGGTGCGCGTGCTCACTGGTGGCGAGTTCGTCGAAGCGTCCATGGGCTTCTATGACTCGGTGATGCGGGACAAGACGGTGATGCATTTCGCTGAGCCCCGCATGGATTCGTCACTGGAAGGCCTGGGCAAGTTGCCCATTGACAAGACCGGCGCGCAGTGGAAGTTCGTCCCCATGGACATGACCAAGCCATTCCACCCGTTCATGAGTGGTCTATGCGCTCATTACGGGTCAGTCAAATTCGTTCGCCGCCGCATTGGCGAGGGCGCAGAGCAAGAAGCTGTCCATGGCTTCGGATAAGGAAGGAGGCGCTCGTGGTTCGTTCACTGACTGACGATGAGCTCAAGGAACACAGCGAGCTTCGGGCGCTGGTCCAGGAAAAGTATCGGCGAAACAAGCTGAAGCTGGACTACTACGACATGAAGCACCGCCTGGATTTTATTGGCTTCTCGATCCCTGATGACATGAAGGATCTGGAGTCGGTGATCGGGTGGGCTGCGAAAGCTGTCAACGTCCCATCGGACCGTATCCGCCGAACGGGCTTCACCGGCCCCAAGGGCAACGCCACCCTGGAAGCGCTCAAGGCCCTCGACGAATCGGCTCTGTTCCGCCGGGCGGAGGCATTGGCCCAGCATTCAGCGGCGCAGACTTCCTGCAGCTTCATGTTCTTCACCCCGGGCGACACCAGCGCGGGAGAACCAGAGCAGATCATCAGCGTGAAGGACTCCACCCAGGCCTCCGCCCGAGTGGATCCACGAACCAGTCGAGTCATGGCCGCCCTGGAAATCGTGGACCGCAACCGGCACCTGCTGTACCTGCCGGGCAATACCTTGGATTTGAATCGCGTAGGCAACCGGTGGGTCGTTTCCGAGGAATATCCGACCGGAACGAACCGCGTGCGCTGCACGCGCAAAGTGTGGCGCCCGGAACTTCGCCGCCCCTTCGGCTCAGCACGCATCAACCGTGCCGTCATGGGGCACATCGACAGAGCCGTGCGCACAATCCTCCGCCAGGAAGTCAACGCCGAGTTCTACAGCTCGCCCCGCGGCGTCCTGCTCGACGCTCACAAGAACGCGTTCTACGACAAGAGCGGCAAACGGATCGACCCGCTGCGAGCCATCGGAGCGATCTGGGGCGTGCCGGCCTACCGCGACAAGGAAACCGGCGACATGCGGAAGCCAGAATTCCAGCAGCTGTCGCAGGCCAGTTTCCAGCCGCACTCGGAACTGCTGAAGTCCATCGCAATGAACTTCCACGCCGACACCGATATCCCGTTGGGCCAACTCGGCGTCGTCCAGGACAATCCATCCAGCGCGGACGCGTTACGCGCCGCGGAAGATGGCCTGATCGCCGTCTGTGTGAAGCAAACCGACGAGTTCTCCTACAGCTCCAAGGACGCGGCAATGAATCTGATGTCCCTGGCAGCAACGGATGAAGAGATGGTTGCGATCGGAAAGGACATGGCCAAGATCCGTCCGAAGTATGCGAACCCGGCGACACCCACCCCGGGCGCGCAGGCAGACGCTGGATCGAAGTTCGTGAACGCGTTCCAAGAGCTTGCTGGCTCTGATCTCGCGTTGGAGCGCTTCGGCTTGGACTCCGAGGAGATCGCGCAGGCGCGGCAGTACCTGGATTCGAAGGATTCGAAGAGCATGCTGCAACAGGTACTGGAGTCCAGTGCGGCCCGCCCAGTCCAGGGTGCCAGCGCCGGCAAGGTGCTCCATCCGCTCGAAGAGCAGAAGCTGCGCGCAGAGATGCTCGGTTCCCTCCGTCAAGCTGGAGTCACCGCCGAATCAGCGGCCAAGAGCGCCGGCCTGGAAGGGCTTGAGTTCACGCCAGACGTACCAGCGGCGATCCGCAGTGACGAGGCGTAATGGTCAGCAACGAAGACGCAGCCCGGCTGCGCCAAGCCAACCAGGAACTCGCAGCCCTCGTTACCGAAGAGCTCGAAGGCGTATTCCTGGCGCTGAACCTGCAAAGGCCAGAACAGGTCAGGGACTCGATGATCGAGATACTCCCGCTGCTCATCGACAAATACGGGCCGCTAGCCGGCCAAGTATCCGCCGAATGGTACCGAACCATGATGCCCGGATCCACACCGGAAGTCATCGGTTCACGAACCAGCCCGGAGCAAGTGGAAAGAAAGGTCCGATGGGCAGCTGCGGGGCTGTTCCAAGACGACCCGTTCTCCACCCTGAACAAGCTGACCTCAGCCCTGGGGAAATGGACCCGGCAACCCGGCCGGGACACCATCCAGATCAACGCCAACCGCGACAAAGTCGGCTGGATGCGGCAACCCTCAGGCACCACGACCTGCGCATTCTGCCTGATGCTCGCCAGCCGGTCAGCAGCCTGGCTCTACAACAGCCAGGAAAGCGCACTGCGGCCAGCAGAAGGCGACAGCGACAAATACCACGGAGAATGCGACTGCGAACCGGTCCTGGTCCGCAGCGCAGACGACGTGCCCGACTCGGAATTCGACCACCAGGGAGCCTACGTGGCATACACCCAGGCCCGTCAATCAGTCGGCGACAGATTCCCGTCAACAGACCAGATCACCGCGGCCCTGCGCCGCATGTATCCGGACATCCTCACCGACGGAGTGCACGAACACCACTGAGCCAGCCAGGCGCGATGCCTGACCGGCTACACGTCACGCGATGTGACACCAACCAACAAAGGAGCACCACCATGCGAAAGCGCACCCCAGCAGCCTTCTGCGAACCGCTGCCCTACTACATGACCGCGATGGGCATGCAGGGAGCACGATTCCTCGAAGGCAACACCGGAACCGGCGCCGGAACCAACGACGGCGGCAACACCGGCGAACAGGGCGTCCAACCCGGAACCCCGCCAGAAGGCAACAAGGACGAGCAGCTTCAAGAGCCCGGCAAAAAGGCCCTGGAAGCAGAACGCAAACGAGCCGACGAACTCGACAAGCTGCTCAAGGCCGAACAAGCCAAAACCAAGGCAGCCGAGGACGCGAAACTCACCGAAGCCGAACGCGAAGCGAAAAACGCCAAGGAACGAGACGCCGAACTCGAACAGCTCCGCAAGGACAATCTCCGACTCCAAGCGCTCGCCGAAAACCCAGTGCCTGCGAAGTACCAGGCTCTGGTCAAGGGCGACACGAAGGAGGAACTGGAAGCCAGTGCGGCATTGATTGCCGAGCTGGTGGCTGGTGCTCCCAAGAACGACAACGAGGGTGACGGACAGGGCGACAAGCCCGGTGGCGTCCCCGTTCCAGGCTCCGGGACCGGCAAGGGCGATTCGGATTCGAAGAGCTTCCAGGCTGGCCAGGAGCTGTACAAATCGCGACACAAGAAAGATTAGGAGAACCCCGTGGATATCAGCATCAAGCGCACTTCGGTCGGTAATGAAGACCAGTCCTGGTTGGGGTCGGCACACGGCACGAACGCCGCCCAGACCATCACCCTGGACATGACGACCTTCACCAAGGCAACCCACTACCCGGATGGCTACCTCAAGTCGGGCCTGCCGCTCATGGACCTGGGCAACGGCAAGTACGGCCTGCACACCGGCCCGGGCGTCGACCCGGCTCCGACCCCGGAGCTTGCAGGGTTCCTGTTCACTACCGTTCGCGCACCGGAGTCCAGCGCTACGCCAATCGGTGCGGCCCTGTACGAGCACGGTCGCGTTAAGGTGGCCAACCTGCCCGTAGCCCTCGACCCGGCCGTGCAGGCAACTGCCGCTGGCCGAATCATCTTCGCTTAGAAAGGACCATTTCAAATGGCTCTACAACTTGACGACAAGTATGTCGCCCCGCAGGAGCTGACCGGATACGTCCGCGAAGCCCTGGCCGACCTGCCTCAGAACACGTTCGGACTCACGCAGTACCTGCCGGACAACCCGGTCGATGACATCGACTTCCGTGCACAGACCGGAGGCAACGGGCTGTCGCAGGTAGCCCAGTTCCGCAGCTTCGATGCGGAATCGCCAATCGGGAAGCGGGACGGACTGACCAGCGTCTCCGGTGCGCTCCCTCCGATTTCCGAGAAGATCCGCTTGGGTGAGTACGACCGCTTGAAGCTGCGCAACTCGGTTGAGGGCATCAAGAATTCGATCCTTGATGACGGCGTCAACCAGGCCAAGAAGATCCTGGCTCGTGCCGAGGTCGGCCGCGGTGAGCTGCTGATGACCGGCAAGGTGACCATCGCCGAAAACGGCTTGGGCATCGAAGCGGACTTCGGACGCAAAGCCACGCACAGCCCAACCGCTGCGACCCTGTGGAACGTGGCTGGCTCGACTCCAATTGACGACCTGCTCGCGTGGGTCGAGGTCTACCGCGCTACCAACGGCGTGAAGCCGGGCGTCATGCTGGTGGCCCAGCAGATCGTTTCCGTCTTGATGCGCAACGAGCAGATCCGCTCGCTGTCCCTGCCAGCCGGTTCCACCACCCAGATCGTGACCATCGACGCGATCCAGGCGCTTCTGTCCAGCTTCGGGCTTCCCCGCGTGGAGGTCTACGAAGCGCAGGTACAGGGCGCGGACGGTGCTGCAGTGGACATCTTGGACCCGACCAAGGTCTTGTTCCTGCCTCCGGCCGGCACCAAGATCGGTGAAACCACCTGGGGCATCACTGCCGAGGCGTTGGACCCGTCCTACAACCTGACCGAGGAAATCCGCCCGGGTCTCGTCGTAGGTTCCTACTCGGACAACGACCCGGTGGCCCAGTGGACCAAGGCCAGCGCGATCATGCTGCCGATCGCTCCGAACACCAACCTCACTCTGGCCGGCAAGGTTCTCTAGAACCTGCTGCCAAGTACCGATGGCCAGTCCCGATACGGGGCTGGCCATCGCTTATTTGAATAGGAGAATCATGCCGAAGTTTCTTGCGCACGTGCATTTGCACGATGAATCCGGAAAGCTCTGCTCCTTCGCTCCCGGCGACGTAGCGCCTGCCTGGGTGAAAAACCACGTTGGCAACCACGTTCTGGACAAGCCATTCGGTGGTAAGGCCGCCCCGCGTCCAGCCCAACAGGGCAAAAAGGCAGAGCAGAAACCGGAACCGAAGAAGACCGAGGACGACGGGTCGGAGAACGACCCGGAGGGCGCCGAGGAGGTCGACGAGGACGACGAGGAGTCGGGTTCCGACGGGAGCAATGCCGAGCTTTCCTTTACCGGAGACAACCCGGTGAAGGAAGAAGAGTAAGGCCGGATTGTGGCTGAACCGTTTGCAACGATCGAGGATCTGAAAAAGCATTGGCCGGCCCTCCCTGCGGAGGACGTGCCAGAAGCTGAGCAGAAACTCATTGAGGCGTCGCTGGTGATCCGGGCCAAGTACCCGGACATCGACCAGCGCATTGCCAGCGGAGAGCTGGACAGGGACGTAGTGACCTACGTGGTGTGCCGTATGGTGCGCCGAGCTTTGGATACTCCGGAGGATGTGCCGGAGAACGCCACGCAGATGAGCTTTACCGCGGGGCCGTTCTCCCAGTCTGCGACGTTCCGGAATACGGATGGCGCTTTGTACCTGGGCAAGTCCGATAAGGAGCTGCTGGAGCCTCAGCCACGAGGCGACGGCGGCGAGTTCTTCAACATCGTTCCGAGGTGATATCGATGAGGTTTCCGTTCGGCGAGCAGATCACCGTGCACCGGCATACCGGTGAGCAGAGAAATGCGCATGGCAAGGTCACCAAGACTTTCACTGACGAAACGGTGCAGCGTGTTGCGGTGGCTCCTTACCAGGTCGCTGAGCCGTCGGATGGCGGCCGCGAGCAAATAACCACGCGGTTCAGTATCTACCTGTCACCAGGCGCTGGCATTAGTCCTTTGGACGAGGTGACAGTGCGCGGGGTCCGTTGCCAGGTCGACGGCGCAGTGTCCGGTGAATGGGTGAACCCCTTCAACGGGTGGGCGCCCGGCTCGGAAGTGCGGCTCAAGGAGGTGGCTGGCTAATGGCACGCAGAGGCATCAAGTGGAATAAGGACGCACTTGAGCGGATCCGCAAGTCGCCGGAGGTACGTGCCGACTTGAAACGCAGGGCCGAGAAGATCGCCGAAGCTGCAGGCGGTGAAAGCAAGGGCTACAAGGTGACCGAGCTGGTGCTCGAAGATCCCCGTGGCGCTGTGTCGATCATGGCCACTGGAGCCGCGAGGGCACATAACCAGAAGCATCATTCGCTGATCAGAGCACTGGACGCGGGGCGGGGTTGATGCCGGAGATACTTCTTTTCCAAGACCCGATCGCCAGAGCGATTTCTTACCTTTCCCAGTGGGTGCCAGCATCGGCCGGCCCCCACCTGGATATTCCGCCGAAATGGACGTGGGGGCCGTTGCTGGTCACCGTGACCGACACCGGCGGGCCAGGTGAGAAAGACGTGGTGCTGGACCAGGCCCGGATCACCCTGGACGTGTACCACGAGGACTCGGAACGAGCCAGCGAGGTGGCACGGAAACTGCATGGCCTGATCCGCGCTTGGCACACGCAAGAAAACGGCGTCCGATTCCTCACGACGCTGACCAGACCAACCTACCGTCCGGAAGATGCCAGTGGCACGCCGGGCTTCTTCTTCACCGTGGAGCTGCTATTCAAAGCAGCTCCATTCGAATTTAACAGCCTTTAGGAGGCCACCATGGCAATCTCTGCCATCATGACTGGCGCACCGCTCACCGCAACAGGTGGCCTGTGCTTCGCCGATCAGTCCGTTGCGTTCCCAGACGATGCCGACACTGCACTCGATCCCGCGTGGATCCGGGGCGGATACATCGGTGAAGACGGCGTCACCCGAACTACCGATGCATCGGATGAGAAGATCCGTGCTTGGGGCGGCGACGCCGTAAAGATCGTCCGTACCGAGCACTCCATCACCTACACCTGGCAGTTCCTCGAGTCCGCCAATGGTGATGTGCTGAAGCTGATCCACGGCGAAGAGAACGTCATCATCACGGCACCGACTTCCACCGTCCGGGGAAAGATCGAGATCAAGCAGACCGCGAAGATCCCGCCACGCAAGGCCTTCTGCCTGGACATGCGCGATGACGAAACCAGCCTGCGAGAACTGATCAAGGACGGACAGATCACCACCTCCGGCGATGCAGTGTTCGTGCACTCGGACGTCATCCGCTACGAAGTGAGCGTCGAAGCATTCCCTGACGCACAGGGCGTCAAGGCGGTTTCCCTGATCGGAACCCCGATGCTCGCCGCCTAACCCAAGCTTCCTGCGCCCGGCCCAGTAGTCAGCTCCGCCGGGCGCAGGATCACCACTTTTCGGAGCTGACGCCTCTCCCTAGGAGCTGACAATGTCCACATTGCTGGGCGAAATCGAAATCAATCTCTATGCCGGAGTAGAAGCCGGCGATATCCAGCACATCGGATCAATCGCCGTCCCAGTCGCCGGAGGCAAAGTCGTCCGCAGCGAAACCGGAGTCTCGGTCCCCATCAACGTGGACCGGGCCCAGTTCATCGCACGGCTGCACCAGTTCGTCGATGAACTCGGCGAGCAAATCCACCAAGACCTCACCGGCAACTAGCCGGCAGGCAACACCCCACAAATCCCGCAAAACAATAGGAGCTGACATGCCCGAATCAAAGAAGCGCAAGTTTGAACGCAAGATCGCCAAGCGATACGAATTCGTCAAATTCGAGTTCGAAATCTTCGACGCGGAATTCGAATTCCCCAAACTCGATATGGCGCCGCTGCGCGTCGTCGAAGCGCTGAACACTGGCGAAGTCCAGAAAGTCTCCAAGTGGCTCGAAGACGCGGGCGCAGACCCCGAAGCGATCGAAGCCTACCGGGACCTCGACCGTGAAGAGCTGATTGACTTCATCACGGCATGGGAGAGCGGACAGCTGGCCAGCGTCCCAAAATAATCGAACTGGTTGAACTGCACAAGAAATACCCAGCAGCGTTCGAAGCGACACTGATCGCACACGGGCTACGGTGGCGCGACGTCGCCACCATGCAGTTCACCTGGTCCGACTGCTACGCGCTCATGTCCAACCAGCCCTTCGATTCGCCGATCAACAAGGCGATCAACGGCAAGGACTGGTGGTGGTACCACCCCGTAGTGGACCACATCGTTGGCATCTTCGACTCACTAGGCGTGATCGCAACGATCATCAGCCAGCGGCCAAACGTCAAGAAGAGCCAACTTCCCAAGCCAACACTCAGGCCCTGGGATACAACGAAAGAAAAAGAAGTCCTCAAAGTCAAGCCATCACCGCTCGGCACGTTGCGCAAGATGCTTCGTTGGGACTGACAACAACGAAGAGGGCACTAGCCAACAGGTTAGTGCCCTCTCCCCATTTAACCGCCAGGAGGTCCGCGTGGCTGCTGTCGAATTAGGCGTCGGATATCTGACTCTCGCTGCCGAATCCTCCCAGCTCGGAAAGCAGATCGGCGGAATCTTCAAGGGCGCCGAATCCGACGCTTCCAAGACCGGCATCGCCATGGGCAAAGCCATCTCGAAAGGCTTCGAACAGAACAAGCCCGACGTCGAGAAGTTCGCCGCGGCAGTAGAAGTCGCAGAGAAGCGCCTCGCCGCTCAGGCCGAAGCATCGGCACGAAAGCAAGAAGCCGCCAAGCGCAAAGTAGAAATCGCGCAGGCCAAGGTCAACGAGACCACCGAGAAATTCGGCACCAAATCCTCCCAAGCACTCTCCGCAGTGGACCGACTGGCCACCGCAGAGCAAAAACTCGAGATGGAAACCAAGGCGGCCGCCGATGCACAGAACCGCCTGCAGACCGAACTGGACCAATCCGAGAAGGCTCTCAAAGACGCAACCAAGACCTCCTCGACAGCCTCGACCACCTACGCCAAAGGCTGGAAGGGCGTAGGCCAACGCCTCAAAGCCGAACTCTCCCGCGGCATGAAGACCGCCACCGACGCTGCACAAGAAAAAGCAGAAGGCGGCGGACGGCGTGCCGGCGGCGGATTCAGCCAAGCCTTCAAGGGCGCGCTCGCCGGTGTAGCCACGTACTTCTCCGTTGATGCCATGGTTCGCGGCGTCGGCGACATGGTGAACCTCGCTGGCCAGGCGGAACAGTCGATCGGTGCCATCGACACGGTGTTCAAGGAAAACGCGCAGCAGATGCACGACTGGGCCAAGACGGCCTCTGAGACCGTCGGTCTGTCCTCGAATGAGTACCGGGAGTTCGGCACGCTGCTGGGATCCCAGCTGAAGAACATGGGCACGCCCATGGATGCGATTGCTGACAAATCCAATGGGCTGATCGGCATGGGCGCGGATATGGCGTCCATGTTCGGTGGCACCACCAAGGAAGCAATCGAAGCGATCTCGTCAGCCCTCAAGGGCGAAATGGATCCCATCGAGCGCTATGGCATCACGTTGAGCGCCGCGGCCCTGGAAGCCGAAGCGCTGTCGAAGAACATCATCAAGCCAGTCGTGGATTCCGAAAAGGTAGAAACTGCCGCAACCAAGATGACCTTGGCTCAGAGCAAGTACAACGAGGTCATCAAGAAGCACGGCAAGGACTCGGACGAGGCGAAACGCGCCCAGCTGGCTTTGACTTCCGCTGAGAATGCTTATGAGAAAGCGACCGCTGGCAAAGTTCCGCAGATGGACGCGACGTCGAAAGCGCTGGCTGTCCAGTCGGCGCTCTATGCGCAGTCCGCGGATGCCCAGGGCAACTTCATGCGCGAGGAAGGAACCTTCGAGCATCAGCGCCAGGTGGCTTTGACTACCTGGGCGAATCTGAAGGAATCCATCGGCACCGCCTTCTTGCCGGTGCTTACCAACGCTTTCAAATTCATCAACAGCACCGCTCTACCTGCGCTGGAAGCATTCAGCGGTTGGGTGGGCACAACTGCAGATGGTATCGGCCAGACCCTTGGCCCTGTTCTGCAGGGCGCTACGGGCTGGATCCAGGACAACAGCACGGCGGTAACGATCGCTGCAGGTGTCATTGGTGCGCTGATGGTCCCGATGCTGGTCCGTTGGGGCATCCAGGCAACTATCGCCGGCGCCAAGAACGTTGCCGCGTTCCTGCTGGTTAAAGCGGAAGCGATCAAGACTGCCGCGATCTTCGTCGCCCAGTCGTACAAGATGATTGGCCAATGGGTCGCGATGGGCGCCGCCGCGCTCAAGTCTGCGGCGCAAACCGTTTACGTTTGGGCTTTGTACAAGATCGAGGCGGCCAAGGCAGTTGCCGCGATGATCGCGACGAAGATCAAGATCGTTGCCCAGTGGGTGGCCATGTCGGCCGCCGCTGTTGCTTCCGGCATCAAGACCGCGGCCGTATGGACTGGCACGGTCATCAAGCAAGCCGTCGTGGGTGCCGTCCAGTTCGGTATCCAAGCTGGACGCGTCATTGGCAGCTGGGCTCTGATGGCTACACGGTCGATGGTGCAAGCACTCAAGATGGCTATTTCATGGAGTGTTGGCGTCATCGTTCCGGCAGGGAAAGCTGCGATCGCAATGGGCATGCAGGCAGCCAAGGTTGTTGCCGGCTGGGTGCTCATGGGTGCCCAGTCGCTGCTGCAGGCAGCTCGCATGGCCGCCGCATGGCTGATAGCCATGGGGCCGATCGGGTGGGCTATCGCGGCCATTGTCGGTATCGCAGCGATCGTGATCGCCAACTGGGACAAGATCAAGAAATGGACCATCGACACCTGGAATACCATTTCAGGGAAGATCCGTGATGTTTGGAACAACAACATCAAGCCGATTTTCCAGGCGCTGGGAAGCTTCATTGAAACGAATGTGAAGCCTGCCTTCCAGCGCGGTGTTGACGGGATCAAGAAGATCTGGGACACGATCAAGTCGATCGCGTACAAGCCCATTGATTTCGTGGTCAATACGGTTTACAACAACGGATTGCGGGACATGGTCAACACCATGTCAGGCAAGCTGGGGCTGGACTGGGATCTTCCGAAAGTCGATCTGCCTGCCTTCGCCAAGGGCGGGCAGATGCAGCGTGGTTGGAAGCTCGTTGGCGAAGAAGGCCCGGAGCTGATCAACACCGGGCCTGGATTCGTCTACACGGCGACCGAAACGCAGACGATGCTAGCTGGCCAGCAGCAAGCTCCTTTGGCGTCGCTGCCGACTTTGACCGGTGGGCATGACGAGAAGAATTCGAAGATGCCAATCGGCGGATTCTGGTCTGATGTGTGGGGCGGCGTCACGGGGACGATCGGCAAGGTGAAGGACTGGGCGGTAGGCATGCTTGCCGCCGGAGTCCGGGCCGTGACCGAACCCCTGAAGAGCTCCATCAGCGCGTTGATCCCAGGCGATGGGTTCAACGAACTGATTCGCGGAGCTGGATTCAAGATGCTGGACGGCCTGACCGGTTGGGCCACGAAGAAGGACGAAGCGGCCGTCGGAAGCGATGGCGCGCTGTTCTTCGACGGGCCACTGGGATCGTTCGCGAAACCAGCGGCCGGGCCGATCACTTCGGGATTCGGCACCGCTCGCGGAGCGTACCCGCACGCGGGCATCGACTTCGCCGTGGCCATTGGGTCCGCAGTGCATTCGATGCTCAACGGCGTGGTGCGCAAGATCGGCGAGGGAATCGTGGCTGGCCGTACTGGCCGCGGCATGGTTGTTGACCACGCCGATGGCATGAGCTCCTACTACGGGCACCTGTCCGGATGGATCGCGAAGCCGGGAGACCAAGTTTCTGCCGGCCAAGTGATCGCACGATCCGGCAACACCGGGCGCAGCACCGGGCCTCACCTGCATGCGGAACTGTGGAAGAACGGAAACCCGTTCAACTTCATGTCCTACCTGCACGATGAGGGTGGCTGGCTCGGCACCGGGCTGTCCCTGATCGAGAACAAGACTCGAAAGCCGGAAGCGATCCTCAATCCCTCCCAATGGGATGCAACGATCAAGGCAATCGAGTTCACCACCAGCCAGGGCGAAAACAAGGCAACGATGATCGTCAATGGCCCATTGGTGAATGTTGAGCATCAGGAAGTCCGCGACGAGGAAGACACCACGCTGGTGGCCCAGGAGCTGTGGACTAGCGCCCATCATGCCAACCGTGCACAGGGCAAAAAGAATCTGGAAGGTGTGACGAGCAGTTGAGTTTCATCTACGGAGGAACGTCGACAGACACGCTGGCCGGTGTGACGGCCACTCTGAACGAGTGGCCGTCGCTGGCGGGCATGTCTTTGGAGACGATAGACAAGCCCACCGGCGGCAGGTATTTCGCCATGGCAACCCGATCGCACAGCACGTTCGTTTTCGACGTGATCATTGAGGGCGCAACGACGACGGAAGTGGCCCAACGCCGCGACCAGTTCATTGAGCTGCTGGATCCGGAGCGAGGCCCGCGGGATCTCGTGGTGGAGATCGACACCGCCTGGAAGTATGCGGAGGTGATGGTCTCCGCCGGGATCCAATGGGGGCGCATGGTGTGGGAGCGCGGAACCGGGTTCGTGCTGCGGGCCGATGTGTCCTTCGAAACCGTGGGAGCGCCAGAAGCCCAGCAAATGGCACCCGAAGTGGTGCCGTTCAGCAGTTCATTGAGTTACACGCTGACTCTGGGCAATACGGCGTCCTATCCAACGATCGAATTCCCTTCCGGCGCCCAAGCCACAGTCACCATCGGATCTTTCCAAGTGGTTGTGGCGGCCACGCCGGCCGGGTTTACGAACGTGCTGAATTACCAGGACTTCGAGTTCTACCGAAAGAACAGCAGTGGCGTGAAGGTCGGAAACCTCCTCGCCCAGATGTCGCATTACGGCCGCGCCCAGCTACGCAAAGGCACGGCCGTCGCAGTCAGCGTCACCGGAGCACCTGCCGGAACGCGCAGGCTGTACCCGAACGCACGACGAATCTAGGAGGCCTGCATGTGGGATGACCGTTTCGGATGGTCTGGGGAAATCCCTACCTCGTTCCCCGGCCTGAACCCGGTGGCGCTGCAGCGCATCACCCCGGGGTCCGGGCTGAACTATACTGACGCGGTCACCCCATCACGCAATTGGCAGCGAGTGGTTGGCGGCGCCAACGATGGATACGTTCAGGGCCAGTGGGGCTACCAGATGGGCTTGAACACGGTCAATCCAGCCACAGACCAGGGCGGCTTCAAGCTGGCGAACTTCGCGGGCCTGTGGCCAAGCGCAGGGAAGCTGCTGGTGGGGCTCTGGACCCGCCAGAACTACGTCATGGCGCACAGCCCGCTCATGTCCACCCGCGGCGGCAACCCACTCGTCTACCTGGCCACCTACGCGTCAGGCCGATTGCGGCACCAGGTCTACAACGCCTCCGGCACCGCAATCCTCGACCAAGCCGAAGACACCCCATGGGTCCAGACCCTCGACTGGCAGTTCGTCGGCCAGCTGCTGGACATGGACGCCAAGACCTCGCAGCTGTTCTCCGTCAACCAGGCCACCAAAGCAACCTGGTTGGGCCCCGTGCGCTCCTTCACCGGAACCCCGAACCCAGCAAGCACCGCCGACCTGGACATCTACGCGCTGCCCTCCGGAGCCATGTGGACCACCGGCGTATTCGATGAAGCAATCGTCGCCCACCCAGGCGCGACCTTCGACCTGGCCGCATTCGTCGACGCCATGTCGCTCGGACTGTGGGCCGACGGGCAACTGAACGCCAACCGGACAAACTTCACCCTCACCGAAATCGGCATCACCGCCAACGGAGACCGCGAACTGTCCACCGGAGCCGAACGCGTCTCATGGGCCACCCTGCCCGTCGTAGACGGCGCGCCAGCAGGCTCAACCCCCTACTGGTCCAGCGACAACGGAGCATCCTGGCAAACCGGCGCGCAGCTCCCCACAGCGTTCACCGGACTGCTGCGATGGACCGTGCCCGTCACCAGCGGGCAAACCTTCTCCGGATTCAACGTCGAAGAACCAACCGAACCAGCACCAACCCTGGCAGTCATCCCGAACCAAACACTGGAACAGGGCGGCATCGTCAACATCCCGCTGGTATTCAGCAACCAAGGCGCACCAACCTGGACCATCGCCGCCCCAAAAATCGCCGTGGCAACGATCGACGGAAGCACCCTCACACTGGCAGCAGGATTCGAAGTCGGAACCGGCGAAGCCAGCATCACGCTCACCGACGAAATAGGGCGCCAAACCACCCGAACATTCACCATCACCGTCAACGCACGCCAATGGGAGGACACACCACCACCGAAATACCCGCACGCCCCAGTGATCCTCTGGAACGACAACGAACCAGAAGCAGGCATCATCGACGCCCTCTCAGCCATCGTCACCAACGAAGTCAACGGCGAACACAAATTCGAGATGCAAATTCCGGCAAACCACAAGCACGCCGCCACGCTCGAAGCCGAACGACGCATCACCGTCGCCGCCGAAACCTACTGGATCCGCCGCATCACCAAAGCCCGCGCCGGCCGACGCATCCTCCTGGACGTCTACGCCGAAGCCAGATTCTACGAACTGGCCACCAAAGGCCAAATCGACGCCCGCGACTTCCAGCAAGTCACCGCCGGCGACGTCATGACCATCGCGCTCGCCGGTACTGGCTGGACGGTGGGCATTGCGAACGTGACGTCGTTGCGGACGTGGAGCACTGAGAATACGAACCCGTTGGAGCTGCTGCGCCAGGTGCAGAAGAACCATGGCGGAGATTTGCTGTTTGACAACAAGAACCGCCGGGTTTCCCTGGTGGCTTCCAGCGGGCGCGATCAGGGCGTCGGGTTCTTCCAGGGCAGGGGGCTGACTGACAGCAAGAGCGTTGTGGACACGACGAGCTTGGTGACCAGGATCTACGCGAAGAATGCCGACGGCCTGACCATTGCTGCGATCAACGGCGGCAAGCCTTACGTGGAGGACTTCTCTTTCACGACTGAGGTCAAGGAAGCGGTCTACGACTTCAAGTCGGGGACCTCGCCGTACACGATGCTGTCGATGGCTCAGGCGACATTGGCGAAGAGATCCCGGCCGGAACGCTCCTATGAGGTGACGGTCAGCGATTTCAGCGTCCAGACCGACTCAGATCTGGATCGTTTCGATTCAGGCGACTATGTGACAGTCGTTGATGAAGAGGTGGGGATTTCCAGCCGGCAGCGGATCATCAAGCTTGAATATGATGTCATCCGCCCGTGGTCGTCCAAGATCACCTTGTCCGCGAAGCTGCGCGAACTGGGGTCATCCGAGACCACTGATTCCGGTGTCCTGGACACCGGCGCGGGGGCCGGAACGTTCGACCTGGTGCCGTTCAACCTCTTGCTCAATGCCAGGTTCGACAACGATCTGGCGCACTGGGCGCGATTCGGTGTGGAGCTGGTGCCAGGGCACGGAACGGGGGATAAGGCTGTGCGGTTCAGCGGTCCTGGTGAACGCTGGATCGAGCAGACGGTGTCGCCGGATAATCGGGACGCGTACGCGTTCTCGATGAACCTGGTGTCGCAGGGCCCGGCCGGGTGGTCTCCTAACGTCGCGGTGCAAGCTGTGGTCACCTATGAGGATGGCACCAGCGAAACCATTGATCTTGAACTGTCCTAGGAGGTCCCATGCAAGGCATCCTGCGGCTCAGCAAGAAGCCTGCGTTGATCAAGCTCAGGGCAACGGTGAAGGGGCTCCCGAGTGGTGCGGAAGTTGATGTCACTGACCTCATGCTGCAGCCTGGCGGCGCGGTCTCTGGCTGGCTTCCGCACACCACGGAGTTGCCTTGGTCCGCTGGAGTTGTTCCTCCGGAGGGGAGTGATCAAGTGAATGATCGCATTGACGAGCTGCAGAACCAGATCAATCAGCAGCAGGCCTACTTGAACAAGATCATGGCGCCGGCGCAGGTGTGGCGCGGTGACTCTTCGGGCAACAATGCGTTCGTTAGCACCATGTGGGATCCGGACTACGGGTGGATCTCGTGGATCGATGTGGCTGCGCTGCCGGGAACCGGCGACATCGGCTTCTGGTTCCCATATGATGCAACGACGCAAGCCTCCAGCCGGCCATACGGGTGGAAGGTTGACGTGCTGCTCCAGGATCTGTCCGGGGTGGCCTCGCTCAGGCCGCGTGTGGACTACATGAGCGGTTCGACGGTTGCCGGATCCAACGCCGAGTTGTCGCTGACCGCGTGGCCTGACTGGTCCTACAACGTGGAGCATGACTTCATCCTTCCAGCGTCCCAGGCAGCACGGCCGGCGTTCGTGCTGGTTGGCAGGACGGCGGGCGCGTCTGGTCGTATTGGCCTCACGCGTCCGAAGCTGGGCACGAAGAGCGAACGGAGCCAGTAGTGACTGAACTTCCGCGGCTCGCGCAGCCGTATCCGGATAACAAGCCGTGGGTCGATTTGATGGCCTACATTGAACCGTCTTGGCTAGCTGGAATGAATACTTCGTCGTTTCATTTCAACGGGCTGATCGAGGGCAACACGGCGCACTTGCATTTGCGGACACGCCGGGGAACGAACTCGATTGTTGCACTGAACTTGCCTGAGGTGTTCGTGCCGGAGGGAAACAAGATGCTGCAGGCGTTTTCGCCCTGGCATGACTTCAGTATCGGAATGCATTTGCGCACGGATGGAACGCTGCGCCTCTACACTCCGGGCAGGAGCTTGGCCGATGGGTCTGTTGAAGACTTGTCGTTCCAGTATTCCTACACGCGGAAGGCGGTGTGATTGTGACTGAACTCGTTGCTTTGCCGACCCGCTACCCGGAGGATAAGCCATGGTTTGATATCCAGGCATTCTTAGCGCCGGGTCTCGTGCCTCGTTTCGCGGGAGCTTGCGCCGCCCAAGTGGACGGCAACACGATCAACTACGCTGTGCGCATTCTAATTCCTGCTGGATTTGCGCCGGTTTCGGCTGGTGGTGGATGGGTCATCATGCAGGGTTTACCGCCCGAACTAAGAGTTGGCGCGGCCGTAGTAGGCATCGGCGCGTACAACATCACCCTGACGCAGGTTGTAGCTGACACGGCTGGGCGCATCGTCATCCCAACGCGCACCGGGCAGAATCCAGCGAATGAAACCGAAATTGGTTTCATGCTGACCGGATGGAGAAGAGGCTAATGGCTATCAACCTTCCGCTGATGCCGGTTCCTTATCCCGATGCGAAGCCGGTGTATCAGCTTCGGTCGTTGCTTGCGCCTGGTGTGCAGGAAATCGGCTACGGGGCGTGTTGGGCTCAGGCGACTGAGAACACAGTGACGATCAACATGCGCGTGAATCCGTCGCAGGTGGTAACTGATGACGGGAATATCTTCATTGGGTTACCAGCCGAGTTCCGTCCGATGGCGAACACGCCTGATGTGGCTCAACAGCAGGTGTTCATGATGACCGATGGGCGAATCTGGTTCCGAACCTCAGCAGGCAGCTTGCGCGATAAGACCGAGTTCAACGCCGTGTTCATCGTGGCAAGGAAGGCCGGGTAATGCTCAATCTCCCGATACTTGATTCCCCTTACCCCGAGGCTGACCCGCTGTACGACATTAGCGGGTTGCTCGGCCCTGGGGTGCGTCGCCGCAATCCTGGTTCGTGCTGGGCGCGAATTGATCGGAACACGGTGACGATTGGCATCCGTGCGTATACGGATACTGCGGAGTTTCCGGCAACGAACCTCGTTGTCGGCTTGCCGGTCGAGTTGTCGGCATCGAGCAACACGCAGGACATAGCGTTGCAGAGCTTATTTCTAACATCGGACGGGCGAATCTTCCTCCCTGGCAACGCAGGATGGGTTCTATCTGACCGGTCCGAAGTATCTTGCATGTTCACAGCACCACGGAGGGCAGCATGAGTCTTGTCAGGTACCCCGATAAGGCGCGCCTAGACCCGCTAGCCGATAAGTACGTTTCAGGCATAGCAGCGCGTGGCCCCGGCATCCGCACGTTTCTCTACGTGGAAGCGAACAAGGCGACGCTGCATTTCGCGGCTGACGCTGTTTCACCCGTATCCACGACGCTCCTTTTGCCGACTGGAACAATCGCCCCGGAGGATGCCCCGGCCAGCGCTGAGCGTGGCCTCTGCGCCTTGTCCGGAGAGCCGGTGTTCGCGGTGATCGGCCCTTCAGGTTCGCTCGCCGTCGATTCCGCTTCACCACGAAAGCTCGTCGCAGGCGATTGGATCATCGGCAAAGTCGAATGGGTGAGGAAACCAGCATGAGCCTTGACACCATCCCACAGCCTTATCCTGAACGGGAACCGTGGCTAGATCTTCATGAGTATGGGATCAACAACTGGTACATGCTCGGCGCGAATTCGTCATTCAACTTCCTGGCTAGAGTCACTGCCAACGAGGTGACGATTCAGCTTCACACGCGTGGGGGAACAGCACGGCAAATCACCTCACCGCTACCGGACGAGCTATTGCCTGAGACAGGGGGATCAGCTGTGCGGTACTGGACACTGCCAGCTTTCCAAAAGGACATTGGCGCTGTAGTCCTTGAGCTCCACTCGGACGGCACTCTGCACCTTCCGTATTGGGGCGGCGGCATCGCGGACGGCACAAACAAGAACATCGTCTGCCAAGCAACATATGTTCGGAGGGCATCATGACTGAGCTTCGCGTGATCCCGTCGCCGTACCCCGATGTTGACCCGTGGCTTGACCTTCGCCCATACCTGGCGAACGGGTGGGTAGCTTTGGCCGCGAACTTCTGCGGCGTCATGGTCACACCGAACACGCTGGTCTTTTCCATGCGGCTCAACGGCGACAAAATGACGAGCTGGAACTTCATGGAAGGGCTACCCGCGCAGGAGCTCGGGCTGACTGCCAACATGCCGATCCCAATCGTCACCCCGAACGGTGCAAGCTTCTGCCTGCCCTATTCATCGGGGATCATCTCGATCAGCAGCATGGCGCGCCTGCCGCTGAACGGCTGGGATGGTTCCGGCGAACTCACGGTCTACGGCGTGACCCGGCGCGGACCCATCAGCTAGGAGCAACAATGACCGAGCTAGGAACACTGAACACGGCATACCCGGACACCAACCCGTGGTTTGACCTGCGGCCGTTGCTGGTCAACGGGTGGCGGTCTGTCGGTTCCCAAACGTGCGGGGTGTCAGTACTCCCAAACCTGTTGATCTGGTCAATCCGGCTGATCGGCGATGACGCAACCTCATACAATTTCATCGACGGGTTGCCGAACGAAATACGAACACCGCAAGACATCCCGATCCCCATCATCACACCGAAGGGGTCAACTTACTGCATGGTGTATCGGAACGTCGGCCGCATCACCATCAACAGCCCTGCCCTGGCCGTAATTGGCGGCTGGGACCGAAAAGGCGAGCTCGTGGTTGCTGGCGTAACCCCGCGAGGCACACCAGCCTAGGAGGCCATGTTGCGTCTACAGCAGCCGATCTACGTTGAAAAGCCAGTCGCATCCATCAAACTCCGAATCAGCGCAACAGACGTTCCCCTCTCCGCAGCAGTGCTCATCACAGACATCCAACTGCAAGCCGGCGAACAACCAACCGGCGTCGTGCCAAACCCCGCCGAAACCGGTACAACACCAACACGCGAACAATACCGAAACGGCGTCATCAACCCCGGCCTAAAAATCGTCGCCCTATCCAACGCCGGAAAAGCCACACCGCTCACCATGCACGTCAGAGGCCAAGGCCCAGTACGCATCGGCTCCTACCGATTCGGAACACTCAACGGACCAGCGCTCGCCGATGGCGAGCGACACACCGCCAGCCATGGATACGGGCTCGTGCCAATCGTCACCGAACGGCAGGACTTGAACCTGGATACGGACATCACTTCCCGGGCGCACTTGCGTCTCGGCTGGACGGAGAGGGAGTAATGAGCCAACACGTTTGGGCATGGGTCGGCTTGTCCTGGACTGAACGAATCCGCATGGCCCTGGACAACTACGGGGACCGCATAACCGATATCAGCATTTTCGGTTGGCGTGTCAACGCAGAGGGGACTCTCACCCAGTCGTTTGATCCGGTGCTGCTGGATGTGTACCGGGAGAAGTGGCCGCATATCCGCTGGTGGGGATGCTTCAGGAATATGGATGATCTGGTGGACGGCCCGTTTGCGATCTTCGAGGCGCTGCGCAATAGCGCCACGGCGCGCAATCACTTGGCCGATGAAGTTCAGTCCAAGATGTTCGAGGCCTATCCCTGGCTGTATGGGGTGGATCTTGATATGGAGTCTGGTGGCGACTTCCGTTCGGCCGAGTCGGAGGAAGTTTTCCGGGTCGTTGCGAACCGGGCGCATTCGCTGGGCAAGAAAGCCTCCGGAGCGTTGCCGGCTCTCACGGCAACGGGTTCCGTCGGCGGCGAGAACTGGGTGCGGTACAAGCAGCTTGGCGAGATCTTGGATCACATGAGCATCATGTCGTACGACTTCGCTTGGTCAGGCAGTGCGCCCGGCCCGGTGTCTCCCGGGTTCTGGCTGGAAGATGTCTACGACTGGGCGTCATCGCAAGTAGACCCTGCCAAGATCAGCATGGGCTTGCCTCTTTACGCTTACTTCTGGTCGATCCATAACTACCCGGCAAGCTGGGGTGCAGCACGACGCGGTGTCTCTGGAACCTACTACAGCGCGTGGCAATACTTCACCGGCGCCCGCCCCTGGTCCGATACCGGCACCCATCATCCCATCGGCTGGATCTGCTACCGAGACGAATCAAGCCAAACGCTCTGGGGATTTCTCGACGTTTACGACTGGAAAGAACCGACGCAGTGGGATGCATCCCAGGGCGTCTTCTCCGGAGTCTTCGCCAACCGCAACTACGCGGTCCGCTACGGCCAGCCCGCCGGCACTCCTCAGTGGAGCATCGCGGATAACTCGGTCGGATCCACCTATGCCGAATATCTGATGCGACCAGATCCGGTAACCGCCTCTAACGGCGAGCTTGTTTCGCCGAAGCGAGGCTACTCGCTGACCATGGAAGTGATTCAACGCGATCCCGTGGCTGCAACCATCATCGATGACTATGCCACCAGTCAGCAGCAGCTGAATGCGATCTACACCCAACCGTCGGGGGCCTGGCAGTTCTCACAGATTACCGAATCATACAAGCAGTACCGCGGAAACGGAACGTTGCGGTTCAACCACGACTTCGGGACCCAACGCCTGTATGCCATGGCCAGATTCCAATTCGCCACGGCCGGCCGGTTCAGTATAACTTCGCAGGGAATTACCGCGGACTTGACTAACACCGGGCAGCTGCGGCTCATGCGTGGAAGCACCGTGCTAGCCAGCAAGCAAGTCGGGGCGCAGCGAGTGGGGGGAGCGCCCCAGGTCGGACGCTGTGTGCTCGCGCTGCGCGTCCGGGACGGATCTGCCAGGGTCTACTTCTCCAATGCGGAGACCACGGTCCCGCTGCAGCTAGAAGCGCTCACTACTCCACCGGGTGGGCCCACAGAGTATGGCAGTACGGGAACAGCCTGGGTTGATCACGTCTACCTTGGCGACGCCTGGTGGTACATGCCTCGCGAAGCCCTCGAAGTGGAAATCAACGGGCAGACCGAAATATTCGGCCGCATCGAACGCACGGGAGTTACCTGGAACGACAAGAACCAATTCCGGCCCAACGCTGATGTGGACGAACCAGAGACCCGGGAAACGGGTATCAGCTTGGACTGGGTCTACACCCACTGGATAGACATCCCGGTCAATTCGGGAGTTGAAACGCCGGTGCGCGTGAGGATCCTGGATCACGACTTGTGGCTCGGCCGCGTCCATGTCCTGGACCGCGACGGCGCTTCGATCGTTTACCTGACGGATGCAACGACGATCACGCATTGGAGATCCAGGGCGCACTTCGATTGGAACCTGGCAGGGATCGCCATGTGGTCGCTTGGCCAGGAGGACCTGAGGATTTGGGAAGCGTTCGAGGGTGGCCATCTGCCGGCGTCTACCAGGCGGCTCGATGAATGATTTCCACAAATATGAAAGGTATCCAATGCAGAATCTACGGAAAATTGATAGGCGGCATGATGCCTGGATGGATTGAACAACTAGCGCAACCGGCGATCTTGCTACCCGTAGCCATAATTCTCTTCATCTTCTGGCTGATCATCCTGGCGTGCTTCAAGATCTTTCCATTTATCAGCAAGTTCGTTTCGTTGGTGAATACCTTGGTTGGCACCGATGAGAAACCCGGCTTGAAAAGGTGGCAGGAGGAGCAAACGAAAAAGCTGGACGGTCAAGCCATGGTGCTGGACGGACAAGCCAAGGTGTTGGAACGAGTCCGGCACCAGGTGGAGAACGACCACACCACAAACATGCGCGAAGAGCAAGACAAAATGATCGCCACCCAGGACAAACTCGTTGCGAGCGTCGAGCAATTGACGAATGACTTCAAAGATCATGTGGCCATTTCAAAAGCCAAGGACAAAGAAGGCGATGAAACCGCCTACCGGGTCGCAACGCTTTCCGACAAGGTCAACGCAATTCAACCCATAGTTGAGCAGCTAGGCCAAACTTGGGGAACCAAAACCAAGAATAACTAGACCGCCCGCGAGGCGGTTTTTTCATGCCCTGACGCAATCGCGCCGGGGCTTTTTCTATGCCCAAAACTGGGCGGAAAGCGAGTTCAAAGTGTCGTATTACTTGGCACCATCTTTAAAGCAGCTGCGCGATGAAATCAACGATGCTTACCCGAATCGCGACAAGTCCAGCGATGGCTGGATCGGCGATGCCGCGCACAACGCCCGCGTGTCCGACCACAACCCCGATTATGCAGATGGGGGAGTGGTCCGCGCTATCGACATTGACGAAGACGGCATCGACACCGCGGTACTGCTGGCCATCGTCACCAAGGACCCCCGCGTTTCCTATGTGATCTACGAAGGCCAGATCTGGGGCGGCACCCGCTGGCGCAAGTACACCGGTTCGAACATGCACCGGCATCATATTCACGTTTCTATCAAGCACACCAACGCAGCCGAATCCGGCCACGCGTGGGGCTACGGCGACGTGAAGCCTACCGGCTCGAATTCCAAGCCAGTGCACACCAAGCAGCCAACCGATTACAAAGACTTGGCACTGGATGGCGTCATGGGCAAGCGAACCATTGAAGCCGTGCAAATCGTCATGCGCGCCATTGGCACCTACCCCGGCATCGTGGACGGCAAGGCCGGTCCAATGACCTGGAAGGCCGTGCAGACCTGGCTCCACGGTCATGGCTATTACAAGCGTGCCATCGACGGCAAGCCGGGTTACTACACCTATCTTGCCCTGCAGCAGTTCCTCCGCAAGAAGGGGCTTTACCCGGCTTCGAAGTGGCTGATTGACGGCAAGTTTGGACCGGCCACGGTCGAAGCGTTCCAGCGCTATTTGAACCAGCAGAACGGCCAGTAGGTCGCTCTGCCCTTCCTCCGCCGCCCGTGGCCATTCACGGGCGGCGTTTCCATACCCACAAACAGATTGGATTTCCCAATGAAGAACTGGACTCAACTCATTCCTGCGCAGATCCGCAACGCGCTGTACATCGGCTTTGGCGTGCTGTCGCTGGCGCAGTCCTCGATCCTCGCCTACAGCGCAGCCGTGCAGGCCCCCGCGCCTGTCTGGGCTGTAGGTGGTGGCGCGGTGCTTGGTGTCATCGGCGCCGCGTTCGGTTTCGTGGCCGCCGGCAACACGGACGTTTCGAAGCCGGTCGGCGTGCGCGAGCTGAACGTGATGATGACTGACTCGGATGTCAGCAAGATCAGCCAGGGGCTTTACGAGCGTGTCCGCAAGGCCAAGACCGCTTACCCGATTTCGGATCCCCACGAGCCTACCGTGGACGATCCTGCTCGCTACGACGGCGACAAGTAACCCCTCATAGATTTAGCCCGCCAAAAACGATTCTGGCGGGCTATCCCATGCCTCGCGTCAATCGGCGCGGGGCTTTTTCAATGCCCAAAATCGGGCAGAAAGTGAGCATGAAAATGGCTCGTACTCTTATCTGGACATATGACGGCATTATCCTCTCGAACGATGGAGCATTTGGACGTGAAACCAAAAAGCAGTTTCAGCGCTATCTGAAACTTGTAGGGCGGTACAAGGGCGTCATCGACGGAGATTGGGGCAAGCAATCGCAAACTGCCATGCAGTATTGGATTCGTGATCGCGGGTTTTACCCGGCTTCTAAGTTCGTAATTGATGGAGATGCTGGTAGCTCAACATGGTCTGAAGCCATGAAAGTTATTGCCCGTGAAGCGAAGATCACGCCAGTGCCAGCACTGCCTGTGACCGCAGGCCGCTACCAAGCAATGCAGAAGTTCCTGAACTGGTCGCGCATCGGCTATCGTTACAGCGACGGCGCCTGGTTCTACAAGACTGCCGTATACGGCGGCAAGGTGCTCTAGATAAGAATGCCTGACACTAAATGGAGTGGCAGGATTTACCTGTAGCTCATAAGCGAAGAATCCCGGTAGTCAATCTACGTGACTACCGGGACTCTTCGCATTTAACAGACAGATGTTTTCTCCATCTCACTTCGGCCCCAGTGCGCCTTAGCTTCTCCACTCAAAGTCAGCACACGAACGCTTTCCAGGCTCTCTTCGTCGGACAGTTTGCACATGGCATCCTGAGCGATACTTACCCATTCAGTTGACTCGGTGTCTTCAGCATAGAAAATCAGTTCACCGTCCTGAGAGCTTCCCCAAGACTCTACGTAATAACTAGGCCAAGCAATCGCATCTGGACACCCGGCGCCATTATGCGAATCGAGCCATTTGCTACCAAGCTCATTAGCCCAATCTTGATTGTCGCCATTTCCTGAGGGCGTTTCCCAGGCGATACATTTCTTATCCCAAGCCGACTCAGGACGCCCCGACTCAATAGCGGCAGCTTTCGCCGCTTCGGTATCGGAGATTTCTGTCGATACGGTAGCGCCGGGCGTTGCTGCGCCGCTCGGCGTGGTGTCGGATGACTGATTGCCTGCAGAGCAGCCTGTGAGAGCGAGGGCGGCCAGCACGGGGAGAAGCATAAGTGTTTTTTTCAAAATTTATTCCCAAGGGGTCTTGTCGGTTTCGGTTTCCGTCACTGAACTGTCTTCAGTCTTGACGGTGACGCTGGTTAGCTCAGGGGATTCGTGCCCGACGGTAACGAGGACTAAGTTTGCGTAGGCGTCCAAGTCGGCCGAAGACCAACCGTTCTTCACGGTAATTACAAGCTCACCATCCACCGGCGAGCTCCAGCGTAAAGTGTCACCGTGGACGCTTTCTGGGAAAGCGTTGAAACTATGAGCGCCATTCCCACTGAGATACTGACGTATCTTTTCGTCTGCCCACTCCTGGTTTCGTTCACTCATCGTCTTTGGAGTGCTTTGCGTATATGCCGTGACTTCAGGGGTTGGACTCGGAGTGCTTATAGCTTGAACAATTGGCGTTCCGGCGTTGGCTTCAGCCGTTAGTTTTGCATCGTTCTTTAGGAGAGTTGGGCTGGTCGCTGAAACGACGAGAACGGCCACGAGCGCGATTAGGACGACTAGCACGGAGATGTTCCCTAGAATTCGCTTAGCTGAGCGCGACACAATTCCTCCAAGTGATGTTTGATACGAGTCTAACCTCAACCGGTGGCATTATGAACTGGTTTTCTTCGGACGTCCACCGCGCCCAGGACGTGAGGCGTTCCAGGTATCGATGGTTTCTGGAAGCCAGCCACGAATGTTGCGGGGTGGGTCGCCAACTTCGGCATCGTGCAGCGGTAAGCGTCCTTCGTCGGCATATTTCTTCGCGGTGTGCGGGGAAATGCCGAGGTGGTTCGCAACACCGTTCAACGAAAGATAGTGGACGGTCATTGTTTGCGCTCCTTCTTGTTGTCGGTGACGATGTAGGCGATGGCTGTGGTCAGCAGGATCAGGCTGATCGGGAAGCGTATCCACCATGGTATTGGGATGATGGCGGTGGCTAGGCATGCGATCAGTAGTGCTATTGGTGTCTTTTTCATCTGGTTTTCATGGAGTAAGTTGGAGGGGGAGTGCCCCGCCTAGTAGGGATAGGCGGGACACTCTTTATTTTTTGCGTTTCTTCTTCTTTTTCTTCCGCATCACGTGGATTGCTATCAGTAACGCGGTGATTGATGTTATCAGCCCTGAGATGCTGTCAATCAGTTTTCCAACTTCTTCCATGATCACTTCCTTTCTATAAATAATAATACCCGCTCAGTCTGCAATATGCAAGTGGAGCGGGTAGATATTTTTAGACTATTGAGCGACCAGAACGAATGAAATAGGAACTATGGCGAAACATGATGGAGACTAGGCTGGAGCATTTTAGGCAAAAAATCGCCCCATCCTCGTCGTGAGGGTGGGGCGATTTTCGCTGGTAATTTAAGGAAGCGCAATTGATTGCCAACCTGATTGTCGAAGTAACGGGAGGCCGTTACTCCTGCCCATCAGTTGGGATCTTGTACAGCCCGAGAGTCAGCGATGGCAAGCCAAGGCGACTAGTGACGTCTTGGACGTACTCCCTGGCATAGGGGTACAGGGCGAAAATGCCAGTGGTATTGGCAAACGCTTTTACTTCTTCTTCTTCAAAACGGACCTCGTCGACTATCTTGTACATCCCGGCAAATACAAACTCGATATGTGCGATGTTTATGGTCTCGCCGTCAGAATCCTGATTCATATCGACTATGAACTTTGCGGAAGTAACGAGCGCTGAGGACGCCTCGTCCAGCCTTGCTTCGGGGGAAATGTGCAGGTCGTAATCGATAGTCCCCGGCTCGGGGAATCCTTGATGTTCAAATGACGACTTGACCATCCGAACATCTATCATTTCGGCATGCGCGGCAAGTCTTGCGGCGACTTGGCGTTCATCTGTCATTGATGTTCCATATTCTAATTAGTGTATTTGCATTTACCTAGGCGGCTTTTGCGAAATCCGAACGGCGGGATTCATAGGCTGCGTAGTTTTCTGCGAAGGCGCTGGCGTTGTTCAATACGACGTCAACGATCGAGGCCTGCGTGACCTTGATCGACGACTTGGAATAATGCGCGATGGTCGCCTCTTGGACGTCTTCGACAGAGACATGCAATTTGTGACCGGTGGCGCGGGCGTAACGCTGAAGAGTCGACAGATGCGGATCCGTGGATTCGTTCTCGAAATCCGAAATGGTCGACTGCGTGCATTCCATATGCTTGGCGATATCCGACTGGCGCAGTTTTGCTTTCTTGCGCAATGCGATCAACGCATCGATCAAGTCTTCGCGGAGTTCAGCGTCTTCTACGGCGTCGGCGATTCTGGGATCAGAAAGAAGTTCGTTGAAATCGACTGGGGTGTCCAACGACTGCTGTGCCTGGTTGCTCATGTTGTGGCTCCAATTCATGTCGCGTTTGAGTGCGAACAATCATTTATCGGTTACAACCGATATTGATAATGTATCTGAAATATCGCGCGATGCAAGTATTTTGTGACCACGCTTATGTAACGTGGCAGGCTGGTTCACTTGTTGTGCTTGCCGTGATTCTTGTTATGTAGGTCCCACTCGGCCATTCGATCCTTGGCGATATCAATGTCTTGCTTCGGGATTCTGTTTGTATCTTTGTAGAAGACCCGCAAGACGATGGAGTGCACTGGAGTGGGGTTATAAAATAGGACTCGATACTGGTTGTTGCCCAAGCTAGTGCGGATTTCATAGATTGGACCGTCAACGTGTTTCAAGTGTCTGCGCTGGTGGGTGTTCGTTGCGTATTTCTTCATCGCGAGCAGCAAGTGACCTTGAGCATCCTTGGGAAGGCTTGCAAGTTCCTTTTTCGTGATGGGCTGTTGGTCATGAAGCGGCGTGTACCAGCGCCATTGCCTGTTATGCGAAACCACTTCCAACGAACCCTCCGAGTGCGCGCTACCTATTGAGAGCAAATTTACAGGCAATACACTGATAACGGGAATCGTCAGCAATAAATCGTGCATAAGTAGCAATTAGGCACGACTCATACTCATGTCTGCTTTGCTGGTCGCCGCGTTGCTGGCCATCGCAGGACCTAGGCTGCAGGACCTGTTCAACCAGGCCATCGATCGAGTTTCCGGATTGGGATAACCGTTCATGAGCTCCGGCGCGCGGTTATCTGGATCTCCGAGTTCGTCGGAGTCCACGCGCAGCGAGCGCGGGTCTGCTGTAGCGGAATTTGTCATGGTGACAACGTTGCTTGTGGTGATCGCGATGACGCTTGTCCAGCTCGCGCTGGTTCTGCATGTGCGCAATACGCTGATTGACGCGGCTTCCAACGGCGCCCACTACGGTGCCCTGGCCAATCGTTCAGCGGCAGACGCCCAAGGCAGAACGCGGACATTGATCACCGAAAGCCTGCATGGTGGATTCGCCCGTGACATTGCCGTGAGCACCACTCCAGTAGGGGACAGCCAGTTGGTTACCGTATCGGTCAGCACCCGAGTGCCATTGATCGGACTCTTGCCCAATGGGTGGGACTTGCACGTGAAAGGAGAAGCAGTGCGTTATGGGTAGAGCCAAGAATCTGGCTACCGCCATGCATCGCAGAATCCGGAATGAAGATCGTGGAAGTGCGGTAGTGGAGTTCGTTTTCGCTTCAACCGTCTTGCTGATTCCCCTGGTGTACCTGATACTGGCCGCCGGCCAGCTTCAAGGAGGCAGCTATGCCGTGGTTGGTGCTGCAGATCATGCCGCCAAGGTCTTTGCCGCCGCCGAAGACCCTGCGCAGGCGAGGAACGAAGCACACGCTGTGGTGCGAAGAACCATGAACAATTTTGGGTATCGCAACGCCCGCACTTCAATTCGTTGCGAAAAGGAATGCTTGAGCCCGGGCAGTGTCGTCACCGTGACTGTAGCCTTGGATGTCCCGCTTCCTTTCGTATCCGAATGGGTCGAGGCGTCCGCATTCACCGTGGATTCCTCCGCGTCGCAAAGGACTGATCGATTTGGCTAGGCCGCAGCGTGTCGTCCGGAATCTGCGGAATGAGGATGGGCAATCCTTGGTGATGGCAATCGGCCTGTGCGCCATCACATTGCTGACCATTTCCGTGGTGCTGGCAGCCAGCGCCGTCAACCTCAAAGCGCGCCAGCTGTTGTCAATTGCCGACGGAGCGGTCGTGGCTGCCGTAGATGAATTCGAGTTCGTTGCGGACAACGGCAACCCAAGGATCCAGCTGAACCAGCAACGCGTGCAGCAAGCAGTGCAGCAGTACCTTTCAGATGTTGGTGCGGCCGGCCGGGTCGAGGATCTGCGAATCGGCCGGGTTCAGATCATAGCCGATGGCCAAGGTGCCAATCTCCAGTTGAGCGGTTCGGTGCAACCGCCGATAGTAGGGTGGCTTGTTCCCGATGGAGTGCCGATATCAGTCGAATCATCCGCTCGAACCGTATTGAGCAGGTAATCACCGCGTCGGCCGCCGGACTCAATGATCAGAGGCCAAATGACGTAGTCTTAGAAGACCATGGCAAAAACTGACTTCTCCGCTGAAATCCGCTCACTGCGTTCTACATTCGCCGCAATTGAAGACGTGAGCGATGTCGAGCAGATCAAAGCTGACATCGCAGTCCTCTCGGAAGAAGCGGGCGCTCCCAACCTCTGGGATGATCCGGCCGCTGCGCAAATCGTCACCAGCAAGCTATCTCATCGCCAGTCCGAGCTGGAACGGCTGACTCGGCTGCAGACGCGAATCGATGATTTGGAAGTCCTGGTTGAGCTTGCCGAGCTCGAAGAAGACGACGATACGCTGGATGAAGCGGACAAGGAGCTCACCAGCATCCAAAAGGCCCTTGCTGAACTCGAGATAGTTACCCTCCTCAACGGCGAATTCGATGCCCGAGGTGCAGTTGTCACGATTCGCTCTGGTGCCGGTGGTGTTGACGCCGCGGACTTCGCGGAGATGCTCCTGCGCATGTACCTACGTTGGGCTGAACGCCGTGGATACAAGGCCACTGTCATGGACACCTCGTACGCCGAAGAAGCCGGCCTCAAATCGGCAACCTTTGAAATTGATGCCCCGTATGCCTTCGGCACGCTCTCTGTAGAAGCCGGTACCCACCGCCTGGTGCGCATCTCGCCATTCGATAATCAGGGTCGTCGCCAGACTTCGTTTGCGGCCGTGGAAGTCGTGCCGCTGATTGAGCAGACCGACACTATCGAAATCCCGGAATCTGAAATCCGCGTGGACGTGTTCCGCTCCTCGGGGCCTGGTGGCCAGAGCGTCAACACCACCGACTCCGCGGTACGCATGACGCATATTCCTACCGGCGTCGTCGTCTCGATGCAGAACGAGAAATCGCAGATCCAGAACCGTGCTGCCGCGCTTCGAGTTCTGCAGTCGCGCTTGCTGCTCTTGAAGAAGGAGCAGGAGGACGCGCAGAAGAAGGAACTTGCCGGCGATGTGAAGGCATCCTGGGGTGACCAAATGCGCTCCTACGTGCTTAACCCGTATCAAATGGTCAAGGACCTGCGAACGGAACATGAAGTGGGCAATACCCAGGCGGTGCTTGACGGTGAAATCGACGATTTCATCGATGCAGGCATTCGCTGGCGTGCAGGACAACGTCGACCAAGCAAGTAGGCGGTCTCGCTAACACTGACCGCGGTGGATTCTTCTGTCATGTAAGGTGTAAGTATCATCACCGTTGCGGAGCCTGCTGCGCCAATTACAGCTAGTCATGCCGAAGCAGCGCACTTCGCGTTAGCTGGACGTACGGCACGAATCTTGCAACACGCCTTATATTTCGGCTGGTTCGCAACTTTGCACCGATAGTCTTTGGAAGACTGGCGCATCAATAGACGTTTGATCTCGAGATTGGTGTTCGTGGGTCGCGCCCCGACGAAGACTAGCGATTGAAGACATGATTAAATTCGAAAACGTCTCGATGGTTTACGAGCCGAAGCAGCAGAATGCGGCTTTGGACGAGGTAAGCATCGAGATAGACCGTGGCGAATTCGCCTTCCTGGTTGGTGAATCCGGTTCGGGTAAGTCGACCTTCCTCAGCTTGGTGCTGCGCGAAAAGCGCTCCACCGACGGATCCGTCTACGTAGCCGGACAGAACCTCAACCGCATACCGAGCCGTCGTGTGCCCAAGCTGCGCCGCGACATCGGGTTCGTTTTCCAGGACTTCCGCCTCTTGCGTGAGCGTACGGTCTTCGACAACGTCGCGTTCGCCATGGAAGTCATCGGTGCTTCCCGTGCCCAGATCCGCGAGCGAGTGCCGGACGCATTGAAAATGGTCGGCCTTGAAGACAAAGCACGCCGCAAGCCAACCGAGCTTTCCGGTGGCGAGCAGCAACGCGTTGGCATTGCCCGCGCCATTGTGAACAGGCCGTCGATTCTGCTGGCCGATGAGCCTACTGGCAACCTTGACCGCAAGAACAGCATCGAAGTGATGAACGTGCTCAATCGCATCAACCAGAACGGCACGACCGTCCTGATGGCTACGCACGCGCACGAGCTGGTGAGCGAATACCGCCACCGCGTTATTGAACTGAAACGCGGACGAGTCATCCGCGATGAAATTGATGGCCAGTACACGCCGATGACCACTGTGGTGAACCAGGACGGCTCGCGCGAACTGCTCGTCGGCAATTCGGCCGTGGAGTACGACGAAGAATCGCAGGTTGCCGAGGATAAGAAAGACGAGGACCAGTGAGACTAGGATTTATTCTCCGCGAAGCGGCGAAGGGCCTGCGGCAAAACGTCGTCATGGTTGTTTCCGTGGTGCTGGTGACCTTCGTATCGTTGACCTTCGTTGGCGCTTCGGTGTTGCTTCAGCTCCAGATCAACCAGATGAAGGGCTACTGGTACGACCGCATGGAAGTCGCGGTGTACCTCTGCGATGACACGAGCACCTCGCCGAACTGTGCCGGCAGTGCGGTTACCGAGGAACAGCGGCAGAACATCGAGGAGATGCTCAAGTCCGAGCAGCTCGCCCCATACATCAAGGAATTCGCCTACGAATCCAAAGAACAGGCGTACGAGAACTTCCTTGACCAATATGAGAACTCCGCGTTGGTCGACCAGGTTACTGCAGAACAACTTCCCGAATCCTTCCGCGTCGCACTGGTTGATCCGGAAAAGTATCCGGTGATCAACGAAGCGTTCTCCACCGTTGAGGGCGTTGACTCGGTAATTGACCAACGCGAACTGCTTGAAAAGGTATTCCAGTTGGTGCGCGTGGCTTCCGCTGCCGCCGCCGTCGTGGCAATCGTGATGATTGTTTGCGCGGTGTTGCTCACCGGGACGACCATTCAGCTCTCGGCCATGCACCGTCGGCTCGAAACGACCATCATGCGGCTGGTCGGCGCTTCGAAAGCAACGATTCAATTGCCATTCATCATCGAAGGCGTGATCGCGTCGCTGATTGGCGGCCTGCTGGCTTCGGGCACGCTGTGGTTGCTGCTGAAGTTCCTCGTTGAGGACAAGTTGGCCAACGAAAACGTCGGTGTCGCGTTCATCTCCACCACCGAAATATGGCTAGTTGCTCCGATACTCTTGATTATTGGTATCGTTTTGGCCACAATTTCATCAGTGGTAACGTTGAAGCGTTACCTTAAGGTTTAGCCGAAACGTTATCTAGGCTTGAACTGAAGTACGCAATTTCTTAAAGGAGCTTTATGCTGTCGAACGCCGTGCGACGTAAATTCTTACGCGCCTCTATCGGTGGAGCTATGGCTCTTGCGCTCACTCTGCCAGCGGGCCTTGTGGTCGCTGACGAGCTGGACGACAGGAAAGCTCAGGTCGAGAAGAACATCGAAAACCTCGAGACCGACATGGAATTCCTGGATGCCGACATCCAGGAAACCGACAAGAAATTGCGTGACCAGCAGGCGCAGGTACCCATTGCCCAGCAGGCATTGGCTGACGCGCAAAGCCGCGTAGCCAATGCGCAGGCAACCCTCTCCGATCTGAACAACCGCTTGATCAGCGCGCAGGCGACTCGGGATGAAGTGGCCCAGCAGATCGAAGAGAACACTGCGAAGTTGTCCGAAGCAGAAGACGCGATGGCGCAGATTGCCTCGGAAGCCTATAAGCGCGGCGGTGTCTCGGGCGGGCTGGACATGATCCTCAACATGGATTCGGCAACCAAGATGGCCGACGGCCTGGACATGGCCAATCGTGCCATGGAATCCCAGAATGCCGCATACAACGATTTGGCCCAGGAACAGGCCAACAACGAAAGCAACAAGCTTCGCCTGGTTGCCGTGGAGAAGGAAATCTCCTCCCTAAAAGCCCAGGCGGAGGAAGCCTTGGCGCAGGAACAGGCAGCGCGAGATGCTGCGCAGAACGCCAAGAACGAGCTGGATGCACTGGTAGCCAGCACCGAAGCGCTCAGCGCCGAACTCGAAGCGCAGAAGCCGCGCATCCAGGCGAAGCTGGAATCGCAGCAGAAGGAATACGCTGCGGTCAATCAGGAGATCAAGGAACGCCAGGAGCGCCTGATCCGGGAGGCCGCCGAGCGCAAGCGCAAGGCAGAAGAAAAGGCGCGTCGCGAAGCAGCGGCCGAGCGAAAGCGCATTGCCAAGGAAAAGGCCGCCTACGAGGCTGAGCAGGAACGCAAGGCTGCCGAAGCCCGTGCGGAGAAAAAGACCTACAAGAAGAAGTCCTACGTTGCACCGAAGTCCGAGCCGAAGTCTTCGGACTACGCCGAGCCAAGCAGCTGGGGATTAATTAAGCCGACCACCAGCAACCGTATGACCTCGACCTTCGGATGGCGCCCAACGCCAGCCGGAACCATCGATTACGGTGGCCGCGGCGGCTATGTCCACGCGGGTATCGACTGGGGCTTCGGCGGCCAGTGCGGCTCGCCAGTCATGGCGGCAGCATCCGGCGAAGTCTGGATGGCCGGCTGGGGTGGATCCGCGGGCAACAAGGTCACCCTCTCGCATGGAGTCATCAAGGGCAAGGCCTTGGCCACCAACTACCACCATATGTCCCGCATCGCGGTCAGTGTCGGCCAGTATGTGAAGCAGGGCCAGGTCATCGGCTACGTTGGTACCACCGGCAATTCGACCGGCTGCCATCTGCACTTCGAAACGATCATCAATGGATCACAGGTGAACCCATTGGGACTTCTCTAGCGCTAGACTTGTAGTCTGTGCGCGGGAATCCGCCCGCGACATGCAAGGAGTAAAGTGGCTAAGAAGAACCAAGAAGATCGAGTCATCGCGAGCAACCGCAAGGCGCGCCACGATTTTGAAATCCTCGACACCTTCGAAGCTGGCATGGTGCTCACCGGTACCGAAGTGAAGTCGCTGCGCGAAGGCAAAGCCTCGCTCGTTGACGGTTTCGGCCAGTTCTACCGCGATGAGCTGTACATCGAGAACATCTACATCCCCGAGTACCTCAATGGATCGTGGACTAATCATGCCGCTCGTCGTCGGCGAAAGCTCTTGCTGCACCGCCAGGAACTTCTGAAGATCGAGCGCAAGATCGGTGAAGCCGGCCTGACTGTCGTGCCGCTGAGCTTGTACTTCAAATCCGGTCGGGCGAAGCTGGAAATCGGTGTCGCCCGCGGTAAGCGCGAGTACGACAAGCGGCAGACCCTGCGTGAAAAGCAGGATAACCGCGAAGCATTGCGTGCCATGCGCGAACGCAACCGCGGCAACGCGTAAGCAGAGGTTGTGGCGCATTTCGCATTGGGGCAACCCGGCGTGATGCGCTATGATTGATGAACACGCCCTAGGGTGTGGTTGTATCCGGGAAGCCGGGACTGACAACAAAATACGGGGATGATCGGTTTCGACGGTGTGAGTCGCGACAGATGAAGCGGGCCGAGGACGCAAAGTTATCTCGTAAACGCTCTTTGCAAACCAATAAGTGCCGAATCAAAGCGCACTGACTTCGCTCTCGCTGCCTAAGCAGCCAGACGGTCCGTTAGCCAGGGGACGCTATCGCCCCTGTTCCTAACGTCATTTAGATAGCCAATGTATTCAGCAGTTGTTGCCGCTGCCGGATACACATTCAGGCAACTGTGCCCGGATCAACCACATGTTTGCGTGATGGTTGGGGCAGAGAAAATCCACAGCAAACTGCGCCCGGAGAAGACCTGGCAACACCACATCGGACGGGAGTTCAATTCTCCCCATCTCCACAAATTCCAGCTCCGGATCCAAGCCCACAAGATTGGATCCGGAGCTTTTTGCTTGCCTTGAAGTCAGCTGCCGCATCGCGAGCCTGTTCGCGGGATGGAGAATTTGCACATAGACTTGAGATGAAAGTCGAAGGCTTTGAATGGCCACGTGCGCAGAAACGGAGTGAGATTGAAGTCGATGGGTAAAAAAAGTTCCCAACGGGTATCGCCTTTCCTCTCAGCAACCTATGCAGCAGTGGCATTCCTCTTGGAAGTAGGATTGCTCTTCGCAGCGGCACTCGCCGCTATCGCTTTCATCCCATGGCCGACCATTCCAGCAATCCTCGTCGTGGTCATTCCGCTGCTTATCCTGTGGTCGATCTTCTTCTCACCGAAGGCAGTCATCAAGCTGCGGCTGCGGACGCGCCTGCTCTTGATCCATATCATCTACCTCATCGGCGCCTACGTGCTTTGGCTGAGCGTCGACCATTCCTTCTATGACCAGTCCCAGATCTGGGCGATCGGCATGCTCTCACTGACCGGCATCAGCGCCATCCTGGTGCTCGCTACCGGCGGCTACGTGGTCCCGCACGACCGGACCAAGAAGCCGGAGAAGCCGCTTCCGAACCGAGCACGAACCGGCGCCCCCAAGGGACGCCGCGCAGCACGCTAGCGAACAGCACATGCCAAGCCTTCCGGCTTGGCATGTGCTGTTTCCGGCTAGAAGAGCCCAGCCAGCTGGAAGCCGAGCCATGCGGCAAGCACGGCTCCAACCAGCGTGCCCAGGGCGTTGGCCAGGCTCGCCGCGATGCGGCCTGACTGCAGCAGCCGGACCGTTTCGAAGCTGGCCGTGGAAAACGTCGTGTAGCCGCCGAGCAGTCCCGTACCGATGGCCGCCAGCCATTGCGCAGACAGCAGCTGCTGGGCCAGCAGCCCGGTCAGCACGCCAAGGGCGAAGGAGCCTGAAAGGTTGACCAGGATCGTCCCCCAAGGCAGAGGGGCGGGAAGCCACCGCCTGATCAGGGCATCAAGCACGAAACGCAGGCAGGCGCCAAGGCCGCCGCAGAGCGCAACTGTGAAAAACAAGCCGGGGGAGAGCACTACCGGGCTCCTCCCGCTGTTCGGGCCGCACGCCTCGCCGCGAGGGCAATGCCGCACCAGGTAGCCAAAGCGCCACAGATCACCGTGGGCAGAGCATAGGCCAGCGCCGGGAGCACCGCACTGGATGAGAACAGCAGCATGCTGTCGGTGGCCAGCGCACTGTAGGTGGTGAAGCCGCCCATGAAACCGGTGCCCAGCAGCAAGCGCTGCCGGCGGCGCCGTCCCTCGCTGCCGCCGCCGTGCGACAGCGCCTCCAGCAGCAGGCCGAGCAGGAAGGCTCCCAGCATGTTGGCGGCGAAAATCGCGATCGGGAAACCGCCAGCGGAAGGCAGCAGCAGGCCCAGTCCTTGCCGGGCGGCTGTCCCGGCGGCGCCGCCAAGGAACACCAGCAGCAGGGAACCCGGGGCCAGGGAAGAAGGCGGCACGGTGTTCTGCGCGCTGCGCGATGGCGGAGGGGTCATGAACTCTGGATCTGTTCTGCTCGGCGGGCGGGGAGTGGCGGGACCAGAAGCACCGGATGGCGCTGGCGGTGCGTCAGATGCAACGCCACGGAGCCGTTGAGCAGCTCGCGGATGACGTTGGCCATGGATCGCTGGCGGACTCCGAGCACGATCAGCGCCGCATCATGCCGCACGGCAAGCCGCGCCAGCTGCTGCCCTGGCCCGCCAGCGGTGGCGTGCGCCTGCCAGTGGACTTCCGTGCCCGCAAGCTGGGCCTCGAGCCGGAGCAGCAGCTCCTGCGGGAAGCGGACGATGGCTTCCTCACCGGATTCGGGATCCAGCGGTGCGCTGCGTACGGTGCCGTCGGGCAGTTCTTCGAGAGGGTAGCCGGTGGCATCGACATGCACGCACAGCAACCCGGTGCCCAGTGCGCCAGCCAATTGCGCGGCAGTGGCCAGCACGTGGGGAGCGAACCGGTCGGGCACGCCGAGAATGATCGGTCGCTGCTCCATCCGGCCTCCCTGGGGTCTTGGGCTGTTCTTCATTCTCGCACAGCCCGCAGCTAGGCCTTGCGCACCCAGATCAGCGAGGCCTCGATGAAATCCAGCTGATGCGGCAGCTCGATCCCCGCCCCGGGCACTAGGCCCTGGGCGGCGGCACGGCGCAGGAACTGCGGGTCCTCGTCGCTGATCCGGTCGATGACCGCCCTAGTTCCGGTAAAGCGGTCCAGCCGGATCGCGGCAGAAACCGGCAGCACCCCGTCGGCGCTGGGGATCGCATCGCCGTGCGGGTCATGGCGCGGGTGGCCCAGCCGGGCGTCCAGGGCGTTGATGAACCGGTCGGTGACGGTGTGCTCCAGGGCCTCGGCCTCGTCGTGGACCTCGTCCCAGCCGTAGCCCAGCTCGTCGCGCAGGAAGGTCTCCAGCAGCCGGTGGCGGCGCACCATGCGCAGCGCCTCGCGCCGGCCGGTGGCGCTGAGCGTAATCGCCCCGCGCGGCACATGGTGGACCAGCGACTTGGAGGCGAGCTTTTGCACCATGGCGGTGGCCGAGGCGGGGGACAGGCCCAGCTGGTCGGCCAGCGCACCGGTGCCGACGTCAGCGTCTTCCCATTCGGTGAGCGCGTACAGCGCCTTGAGGTAGTCCTCTTCGCTGGTGGTCAGCCCGGCCGGTCCGCGGCGTGCAGGTGCCATGATCGTCTTGGCGCCTAGCTGCGGTTCAGGAAGGGCAGGATCGCCTCGTGCAGCTTGCCGTTGCTGGCCAGCGCGTTGCCGCCATGGCAGCCTTCCGCCCCGGCCACCGAGGTGAAGCGGCCCCCGGCCTCGCGCACCACCGGCACCAGCGCGGCCATGTCGTAGAGCTCCAGCTCGGGTTCGAAGGCGGCATCGACCGCGCCTTCGGCCACCAGCGCGTAGGAGAGGAAATCCCCGTAGCCGCGGGTGCGCCAGGCGGTGCCCAGCAGCTCCAGCAGGCCATCTAGCTTGCCGGCGTCCTTCCAGCCGTTCAGCGAGGCGTAGGACAGCGAGGAGTCTTCCAGCGCGCTGACCGAGGAGACGGCGAGGCGGCGGGTGGCGATGGACTCGGGGACCGCGCCCGGTTCGCTGACGTAGGCACCCAGGCCGGTGGCCGCATGCCAGCGGCGGGTCATCGCCGGAGCGGAAATGACGCCGAGCACCGGCTCGTCGTCGATGAGCAGCGCGATCAGCGTGGCCCACACCGGCACGCGGCGCACGAAGTTCTTCGTCCCGTCGATCGGGTCGATCACCCAGCGGCGGGTCGAATCCCCGTGCACGCCGAACTCCTCGCCGAGCACCGAGTCGCCGGGGCGGTGGGCGGCCAGTTCGGCCAGGATCAGCTGCTCGGCGCCGCGATCGGCATCGGAGACCGGGGTCATGTCCGGCTTGGATTCGACCACCAGGTCGTTGGCGCCGTAGCGGGCCAGGGTGAAGGCGTCGACCTTGTCGGCCAATGCCAGGGCGAAGTCGAGATCTTGCTGCAGGGTGTATTCAGCCATGGTTATGCGGCGCCTACTGCGCGCCGAGCTCCTTTTCGTGCGTGGTTTCCTCGGTGGCGACCAGCCGGCGGTAGGAGGCCAGGCGGTTGGACGCCTGGCTGCCCTCGGCCTCGGCGGCCCAGGCTTCCAGCGCGCAGCCGGCCTCGCCGGCCGCATGGGTGCAGCCGCGCGGGCAGCCGGTGGCGATCTCGGCCAGGTCCTCGAAGGCGGCCAGGATATTGTCCGGATCCACCAGCCCCAGCCCGAAGGAGCGGATGCCCGGGGTATCGATCAGCCAGGATCCGGGGGTGTCGCCCAGGCGCAGGGCCAGCGCGTTGGAGGAGGTGTGCCGTCCGCGGCCGGTGACCGCGTTAACGTGCCCGGTGGCGCGGGTCGACCCGGTCAGGGCGTTGACCAGGGTGGACTTGCCCACCCCGGAGTGGCCGAGCACCACCGAGACGCAGCCGGAGAGCAGCTGCTCCAGTTCGGCCAGGGCACCGGCATCCAGCCGGGCGCTGGAGCCGTCGGCGCTGCGGGCGTCGATGCCCGAGGCCTCGGCCGCGGTGGTGCGGGAGATGACCACGGGGAAGTCCAGCCCCTCGTAGTGGGTGAGGAATTCGGCCGGGTCCTTCACATCGGCCTTGGTCACGCAGAGCACCGGCTGGATGCCGGCGTCGTAGGCGGCGACCAGCGCGCGGTCCACGAAGCCGGTGCGCGGCTCGGGGTTCGCGGCGGCGACGACGATGACCAGCTTGTCTACATTGGCCACTACCACGCGCTCGGTTGCGTCGGTGTCATCGGCGCTGCGCCGCAGCAGGGTGCTGCGCTGTTCGATGCGCACCAGCCGGGCCAGGGTGTCGGGCTTGCCGGAGGTGTCGCCGACCAGCCCCACCAGGTCCCCGGGCACGATCGCCTGGCGGCGCAGCTCGCGGGCGCGGGCGGCGATGACGATGCGCTCGGTGGCGGTGTCCTCGTCGAGGATCGCAGTGTAGCGGCCGCGGTCCACGGTGATGATGCGGCCGATCACCGCCTGCTCGTAGGCCGGGCGGTCCTTGGTGCGCGGACGGCTGCCCTTCTTGTTCGGGCGCACGCGCACCGAGGACTCGTCGTAGTCGGAGTAGCGCATCAGCCCTGGCCCCTTGCGGTAGCCGCCATGGCGCTCCACAGCTGCGGGAAATCGGGCATGGTCTTCGCGGTGGTGGCAATGTTCTGCACGCGCACCCCGTCGATGGCCAGGCCCAGCAGGGCGCCGGCGGTGGCCATGCGGTGATCCTCGTAGGACTCGATATCCGCGGCCCGCAGCGGGCCCGGGACGATCTGCAGCGCGTCGGCGGTCGCGGTGACGCGCGCGCCGACCTTCGACAATTCGGCTTCCAGCGCGGCCAGCCGATCGGTTTCATGCCCGCGCAGGTGCCCGATGCCGCTCAGCGTGCTCGGCGCATCGGCCAGCACGCACAGGGCGGCCAGGGTCGGGGCCAGCTCGGAGGCGTCGGCGTAGTCGATCCCGCGGATTGTTCCGGTGCCGCGCACGCAAAGCACGCCGTCATCGCCCAAGCTTGCCTGAGCGCCCATCGCGGTCAGGATCTCGACCCACTTGCCGCCCACCTGGGTGGTCTTCGCGGGCCAGAAGGGCACGCGCACGGTGCCGGCGGTGGCCAGCGCGGCGGCCAGGAACGGGCCGGCGTTGGACAGGTCGGGCTCGACGGTGACGGTGAAGCCCTGAAGCTGCCCCGGTGCGATGCGCCAGCCGCGCGCATCGGCATCGACCTGCACGTCCACGCCGAGCTCGCGCAGGGTCTGCACCGTCATCGCGATGTGGTCGGGGGAGGCGATCGGCCCTGGTGCGGCGCGCAGCGCCAGCCCGCCGGGCAGGGCCTGGCCGACCAGCAGCAGCGCGGAGATGAACTGCGAGCTGCCCGAGGCGTCGATCACCACTTCGGCGTCCTGCTTCATGGCGCTGGCATCGATGGTGAAGGGCAGCATTCCGGCGGCGCCGGCATAGTCGATGCGGGCGCCGAGGTCCGCCAGCGCGTCGAGCACCGGGGCCATCGGGCGCACGCGGGCCGCTTCGTCGCCGTCGAAGGCCACCGTTGCGCCGGCGACGGCGGCCAGCGGGGGCACGAAGCGCATCACCGTGCCGGCCAGGCCGCAGTCGATGGACAGCGGGCCGGCGGCCAGCTGGCCCGGGGTGATGACCACGGTGGTGGAGCCATCGGCCTGCCCGATGCGCTCGATTCCTGCCCCGAACTCGGCCAGGGCGCGCAGCATCAGCTCGGTGTCGCGGCTGATCAGCGTGTTGCGGATGGTGGAGGGGGAGGAGGCCAGGGCCGCAAGGATCAGATACCGGTTGGTCAGCGACTTCGACGCGGGCACCTGCACGGTGGCATCCAGGCCGGTGGCGGCGAAGGGCGCCGCCCACCAGTTCTCTTCTGCCTCGTGCAGCTGGTTGGGTCGGTTGCCGGGGGCGCTTGCGGTGCTGATTGGTAGATCCTTCGGCTAGATGCTTCACTTTGGGGACGCGGGCAGCGCTTGAAGCACTGTGTGCCCACTGCTTAATCCTAGCCGAGATCGGTGCGGGAATAAGGTTTGCGCCCCGTTGGTTATGCCCAGTGTGACGATACGACAGGACACTTCAAGTGCCGGCGGCACCGCCTGCGCACTGGCAGAGGCCCCACGCCTGGCCCGGGCCCGTGCTGGCGCGCGCACAAAGCCGGTTGAACGCGTAGACTCGGCAGTGATGAATAACGAGAGCGTGGACGAGAATTTGCCCGATGCGGCCTCTGAGTCCGAACAGCAGCGCCGCGAACGCTTCGAGCGTGACGCGATGCAGTACGTGGACCAGCTCTATTCGGCTGCCCTGCGCATGGCGCGCAACCCGTCGGATGCCGAAGATCTGGTGCAGGAGGCCTACACCAAGGCCTATTCCGCGTTCCACCAGTACAAGCCTGGCACCAACCTCAAGGCGTGGCTGTACCGGATCCTGACCAACACGTACATCAACCTGTACCGCAAGCGCCAGCGCGAACCGCTGCGCACCTCCACCGACACGGTCGAGGATTGGCAGATGGCCCAGGCTATGGAGCATTCGCCGACCGGCTTGCGTTCGGCCGAGGCCGAAGCACTGGACCATCTTCCGGATTCGGATGTGAAGGCCGCGCTGCAGTCGATCGGCGAGGATTTCCGCATGGCCGTGTACTTCGTGGATGTCGAGGGCTTCAGCTACAAGGAAGCCAGCGAGATCCTGGGCGTGCCGATGGGCACCGTGATGTCCAGGTTGCATCGTGGACGAAAGAATTTGAGGGAATTGCTGGCGGATTACGCCGCGGATCGCGGGATCGCCACCGGCACCCAGAGCAAGAGCGCCGCCAAGGCCGAACGAGGAGCGAAATAGGATGGATTGCAATTCATTGGGTGATTGCGCCGATGACCGCATCGTCCGCATCTACGAGTACCTAGACGGCGCGCTGACGCTCGATGACCTCAAGGAGGTCAAGTCTCATCTGGAAGGCTGCCCGGAATGCACCGAGCAGTATGATCTGGAGTGCATCATCCGCTCGGTGGTGCGCCGCAGCTGCCAGGAGCATGCCCCGCAGACCCTGAAGGCTAGCATCATTGCGCGGATTTCACAGATCCGCGTGGAGTCGGGCCATTAGCCCGGCACCGCTAGCAAGGCAAAGAGAAACCCCGCATCTTTCGAGAAGATCTCGAAGGGTACGGGGTTCTTTTCATATTCGCTTCGCTTAGCTGTTTGGGCGCTTGCCGTGGTTGGCACCGCCACGCTTGCGATCGCGACGCTTACGAGCGCGCTTCGACATGGTGACTCCTTAGAGGGATCAATAGTACTTCCCGAAAATTCGGGCCGGCTCATAGTCTTTCACACTTCCGGCCCATTTTCCTAACGGACCGGACCGGCTCAGCTATCGCCCGGCTCGGGCAAGTCCAGCCAGGAATACCAGCCGCGGTGCAGCACCAGCCAGGCCATCAGGCCGTAGCCGGCTTGGCCGGGCACGCCGCCGGAGGCGTTCAGGTCCGCACGCCACTGGGCATGGGAACGCAGCGGGGTGAAGGTATCGACGTAGTGGTGGTTGCGGCGCAGCGCCACATCCGAGTACACGCGGTTCAGCTCCGCCACGCGCTGGTTGCGCGCATCGTCCAGGCCGGGGGCCGGGCCGACCAGCAGCGCCTTGATGTTCATCTGCGAGGCCGAATCCAGGATGTTGGCCAGGTTCAACCGGCTGCGCGCGGTGGTGACGTCCAGATCGACGTCGCGGTCGGACAGTGCGATGACCAGGCGGTTTTCGTACTGGTCGCTGAAGCGGCGGGAGGCTTCGCCCAGCCAGCGCTCGGCCAGCGACTCGGATCCCTCGGCCGGTGCGGCCAGCACGAAGGACTGCAGGCGCAGCGCCGGATCCTGGGTGCGGGCCAAGACCCTGCCGAACCAGCCCAGGCCTCGCGGGTCGCCATGTCCGGCCAGTAGCTCATCTCCGATTGCGGTAATGCGGATTGTGCGTAACTCCAACTGGGCGACCTTTCGTTGGCTCAAAATGATGAATCGATCCCCACCTTAGCAGTCGGATCGCCGGCATCGGGGGAGGCGCCCAGTGGTTGAACCCCACAATTCCCTGCGAAAATCCGGTGCCGGGGTTAAAGCGCTGTGCCGGCGAACCTCCGGGGTCAAACCCCGGAGGTTCGCCGGCACAGTTGGCCAGCAGCGTTCAGCCGATGCCGATTAGCGGGCGAAAGCCTGCTGGATCAGCACTGCGTTTTCTGCTTCGTGGCGCTTGGCGGTACCGGCCGAGGTGGCGGCCGATGCCGGGCGCGAAACCAGCTTGATCTTGCGATCCAGCTGCGGCACCACGTAGAGGCCGAAGAACGGCCATGGGCCCTGGTTCGCAGGCTCGTCCTGGACCCATGAAACCTCGGCGTTCGGGTACTTAGCCAGCTCGGCGGCGATCTGCTCGGCCGGAGCCGGGTAGAGCTGCTCGACGCGCACTAGCGCGGTCTTGGTGTCGTTCGCCTTGGTGCGTGCTGCCAGCAGGTCGTAGTACACGCGGCCCGAGCACAGCAGCACCTTGTCCACGGCGTTCGCATCGGTGATCGACGCATCGCCGATGACCTCGCGGAAGCCGCCGGTGGTGAAGTCCTCCACGGCGCTGGCGGCTGCCTTCAGGCGAAGCAGCTGCTTCGGGGTGAAGACGATCAGCGGCTTGCGCGGACGGGCGTAGGCCTGGCGGCGCAGCAGGTGGAAGTGGTTGGCGCCGGTGGACGGCTGGGCCACGACCATGTTGTTCTCCGCGCACAGCTGCAGGAAGCGCTCGATGCGGGCCGAGGAGTGGTCCGGGCCCTGGCCTTCGTAGCCGTGCGGCAGCAGCATGACCAGCGAGGAGGACTGCGACCACTTCTGCTCGGCGGAGGAGATGAACTCGTCGATCACGGTCTGCGCGCCGTTGACGAAGTCGCCGAACTGCGCTTCCCACATGACCAGCGCATCCGGGCGCTCTACCGAGTAGCCGTACTCGAAGCCGAGGGCGGCGTATTCGGAGAGCAGCGAGTCGTAGATCCACAGCGGAGCCTGGTCCTCGGACAGGCCCTTCAGCGGGTACCACTCGTTGTCGTTCTCGCGGTCGTGGAAGACTGCGTGGCGCTGCACGAAGGTGCCGCGGCGCGAGTCCTGGCCTGCCAGGCGGACCGGCACGCCTTCCATGGTCAAGCTGCCCAGGGCTGCCAGCTCTGCGAAGCCCCAGTCGATGCCGCCTTCGCGGGACATCTTCTCGCGGCGCTCCAGCAGCGACTTCAGCTTGGTGTGCATGGTGAAGCCTTCTGGGATGTCCAGGTGGGCGGCACCGATCTTGGCCAGGGTCTGCTCGGAGATGGACGAGCCGCGGGCGCCGTCTACGGTGTTCTCGTCGGCGGCCTGCGCGAATGGCTTCTCCAGGTCGTTGATGGTCGAGCCCGGGGTGATGATCGGGATCGGGGAGGTCTGGGCGGCATGCGTCTCGGCGAAGATGCGCTCCAGGTTCTCCTTGTACTCGGCCAGCACGTTCTCGGCTTCTTCCTGCGTGATGTCGCCGCGGCCGACCAGGGCCTCGGTGTACAGCTTGCGGGTGGAGCGCTTGGCTTCGATCAGGTTGTACATGATCGGCTGGGTCATCGACGGGTCGTCGCCCTCGTTGTGGCCGCGGCGGCGGTAGCACACCAGGTCGATGACGACGTCCTTGCCGAACTTCTGGCGGTACTCGAAGGCCAGCTGGCCCACGTGCACCACTGCCTCCGGGTCATCCCCGTTGACGTGGAAGATCGGGGCCTGCACGGTGCGGGCCACGTCGGTGGCGTAGACCGAGGAGCGCGAGGAGCTCGGCGCGGTGGTGAAGCCGATCTGGTTGTTCACGATCACGTGCACGGTGCCGCCGGTCTTGTAGCCCGGCAGCTGGCTCATTGCCAGCACTTCGGAAACCACGCCCTGGCCTGCGAAGGCGGCGTCGCCGTGGACCAGGATCGGCAGCACGGTGTTCTTCTGCTCCAGCCGGTCCAGCTTGGCGCGGGTGATGCCCTCGAGCACCGGATCGACCGCTTCCAGGTGCGATGGGTTGGCAGCCAGGTAGATCTTGGTCTGGTTGCCGGCGTCCGAGGTGTACGAGCCCTCGGTGCCCAGGTGGTACTTCACATCGCCTGAGCCCTGGACCGATCCCGGGGTGGCGGTGCCTTCGAATTCGCGGAAGACCTGTGCGTAGGTCTTGCCGGCGATGTTGGTCAGCACGTTCAGGCGACCGCGGTGGGCCATGCCGATCGCAACCTCGTCCAGCTGCTCGTCGGCGGCGTCGGAGATGATCGCATCCAGCAGCGGAATCAGCGATTCGCCGCCTTCCAGCGAGAAGCGCTTCTGGCCGACGAACTTGGTCTGCAGGAAGGTCTCGAAGGCCTCGGCGGAGTTCAGCTTGCTCAGGATGCGCAGCTGCTCTTCGCGGCTTGGCTTGGCGTAGCCGGATTCCAGCTTCGCCTGGAACCATTCGCGCTCTTCCGGGTTCTGCAGGTGCATGTACTCGGTGCCGATGGTGCGGCAGTAGGCATCGCGCAGCACGCCGAGGATGTCGCGCAGCAGCGCACGGTCCTTGCCGCCCAGGCCGCCGGCCAGCCATTCGCGGTCCAGGTCCCACAGGGTCAGGCCGTAGGACTTGATGTCCAGGTCCGGGTGCTTGCGCTGGACGTATTCCAGCGGGTTGGTGTCGGCCATCAGGTGGCCGCGCACGCGGTAGGAGTTGATCAGGTGCTGGATGCGGGCAACCTTGTTGACCTGCAGGTCGATGTCGACCTGGTTGTCGACGGCCCAGCGAACCGGCTCGTAAGGGATGCGCAGCTGCTCGAAGATCTCGTCGTAGAAGCCCTGCTCGCCCAGCAGCAGCGACTCGACCAGCTTCAGGAACTCGCCCGAACCTGCACCCTGGATGACGCGGTGGTCGTAGGTGGAGGTCAGGGTGATGTGCTTGCCGATGCCCAGGCGGGCCACGGTCTTCTCCGAGGAGCCGCGGTATTCGGCCGGGTATTCCAGTGCGCCGACACCAATGATCGCGGCCTGGCCCTTGGACAAGCGGGGCACCGAGTGCACGGTGCCGATGCCGCCCGGGTTGGTCAGCGAGACGGTGGTGCCTGCATAGTCGTCAGCGGTCAGCTTGTTGCCGCGGGCGCGCTTGATCAAATCTTCGTAGGTGGCCCAGAATTCGTTGAAGCTCAGGGTCTCGGCGGCCTTGATGTTCGGCACGGCCAGCATGCGGGTGCCATCGGGCTTCGGCATGTCGATGGCGATGCCGAAGTTCACGTGGGCCGGCTGGATCGCGGTCGGCTTCTTGTCGATCACGTCGTAGGTGACGTTCATCGACGGGATCTGCTTCAGCGCACGGATCACGGCGAAGCCGATCAGGTGAGTGAAGGAGATCTTGCCGCCGCGGGCGCGCTTGAGATGGTTGTTGATGACAATGCGGTTGTCGATCATCACCTTGGCCGGCACGGCACGCACGGTGGTGGCGGTAGGAACGGTGAGCGAGGCGTCCATGTTGGTTGCGATGGCCTTCATCGGCCCGCGCAGCGGGGTGCGCTTCTCCTCGCCGTAAAGTTCGGTGGACGGCGTGGTCTTCGGGGCCTGTGCCGGGATCGGGGCAGTCTTCGGAGCTGGCTCAGCCTTCTTGGCTTCAGCGGCCGGAGCTGGTGCTGCCGTGGCAGCCGGCGCTGGTTCGGTGGCACGGGCCTGGGCGGCGGCGCGTGGTGCGCCCTGCCCGTTGGCAGATGGTGCTGCCGCGGCTGCCGCTGCTGGTGCCGGCTGCGCTGCCGGTGCTGCGGGTTCCTTCTTTTCGGCGGCGAGAGATTCGAAAATATCCCACCATTTCTTATCTACCGAGTTCTTGTCGACGAGATACTGTTCGAACAGCTCGTCTACTAGCCACTCGTTTCCACCAAACTCTTCAGTCAGCCGGTGGTGTGCTTGCTCTGGCACGTGCAACGCCTCTTCCCTGATTTCTACGTTGTTCTAGCTTGAGCCGGTGGTCTTTCGAGGACGTGATACGACCACTGCGACCCACAAGATTTCTAGACCTGCGCACCAGTCTAGTGACTTTTTCTCCCACTTGGCCACGGCACGTATCTAATCTCACGAAAGTGGCGCGCATAACATGCCGTTCAGCGTATCCGCGGCACCGCTGAACGAGCATGTGTCGAAGTCGTGCGCAACGGCACTTCGTTCGATAGACTGATGCGCACTATGGAATCTCACTCTCCAAGCCGGTGTGCCGCCCACGGGCGCAGTGCCGGCCACAACAGTCCATGTTCAGGAAGTTCCGCCTCCCGTTTGGAGCCTTCTAGTTGCCGCCAGATCGGCACTGAAACTGAACTTTGCACGCCAGTGCATAGGCGGCGGTAAGCACCTATGGAATGGCTCTCAATACTCTTCGGCCTGCTGCTGATTCTCGGCACCGGCTTCTTCGTGGCCGTGGAATTCTCCTTGGTCGCACTGGATAAAAGCACCGTCCAGAACGCCGTCAACAATGGCGAGCGCGGCTCCAAGCCGCTGCTGCAGTGCTTGACCTCCCTCTCCACCCAGCTCTCCAGCTGCCAGCTGGGCATCACGCTGACCACTTTGCTGACCGGCTATGTGCTTGAACCGGCGATGAGCGCGCTGCTCGAGCCGTTGATGGAAAAATTGGGCATTCCCGCCGCAAGCTCGCTGGCCATCGCGGTTGTCGTCTCGATGGTCGTTGCCACCTTGCTGTCGATGCTCATCGGCGAGCTGGTCCCGAAGAACATGGCGATCGCCAAGGCCATGGCGGTCGGCAAGCTGCTGGCCCGCCCGCAGCTGGTCTTCACCGCCGTCTTCAAGCCGGCGATCATCGTGCTCAACGGCTTTTCCAACATGGTCCTGCGCAAGTTCTTCGGGCTGGAAGCCAAGGAGGAAATCTCCGCGGCCCGTTCCTCGCAGGAATTGGCGTCGCTGGTGCGCCGTTCGGCCCAGCTGGGCACCCTGGATGTGCAGACCGCGCGCTTTGTGCAATCCACCATTGAATTCTCCGAGCGCACCGCTGCCGACGTGATGACCCCGCGCACCTCGATGTCCACCATCGATTCCGAGGCGGCCCTGTCCGAGCTGATCGAAGTCAGCGCCGACACCGGCTTCTCGCGTTTCCCGGTCACCACCGGATCCACCGATGAAATCCAGGGCATCTGCCATGTCAAGGCGATTGTCTCGGTGCCCCGTGAACGCCGCGCGGCACTGCAGGTCGGCGAGTTCGCCCGCGATGCGCTGTACGTGCCGGAAACAATCCACCTGGACGTGCTGCTCGAGCAGCTGCGCGCCGCCGAATACCAGGTTGCAATTGTGATGGACGAGTACGGCGGAACCGCCGGGCTGGTCACCCTTGAAGACCTGGTCGAGGAAATAGTCGGCGAAGTGTCCGATGAGCACGACGAGGACGAGGAAGAAGCAGTCACCCAGCCCGATGGCAACTGGCTGTTCCCGGGCATGTACCGTCCGGACCAAATCAACGAGAACTTCGATGGCGACGTGATCCCGGAGGAATCGGCGTACGAGACCATCGGCGGCTTCATGCTCGCCGAACTGGGCCGCTTGGCCGAGCTCAACGACCAGGTCGTGACCGAGCATGGCACCTTTACCGTGACCGAGCTAGACGGCCGCCGCATCGCCCAGGTCCGATTCGAACCAGCAACCACAGCGAAGGAGGAAGGCAATGAATGACTTCATGGGCCTGGTCTGGCTGGTTGTGCTGCTGGCCGGCAACGCGTTCTTCGTCGCCGGTGAATTCGCGGTGATGAGTGCACGCCGTTCGCAGATCGAACCGCTGGCCGACGAAGGCAACAAGCGGGCGAAGGTTGCGCTGTACGCCATGGAGCATGTGTCGATCATGCTCGCGGTATGCCAGCTGGGCATTACCGTCTGCTCGCTGCTGATCCTGAATATTTCCGAGCCGGCAATCCACCACCTGCTGGCCGAGCCGCTGATGAAGATCGGCATGGCCGAATCCGCCGCGGACTCCGTCGCCTTCCTTATCGCCTTGATCCTGGTGACCTTCCTGCACGTGACCTTCGGCGAAATGGTGCCGAAGAACATTTCGGTGTCCATCGCAGACAAGGCCGTGCTGCTGCTGGCCATGCCGCTGGTTGGCCTGTCCAAGGTGCTTAAGCCGATCACCGCGTCGCTCAATGGCCTGGCGAACCTCGTGCTGCACGCCTTCGGCATCGAGCCGAAGGACGAGGTGGCCAGTTCCTACACTGCCGCTGAAGTCCGCTCGATCATCGATACTTCCTCCGAGGAAGGCGCGCTGGATGAGGACGACGCCGCCCGATTGACCAAGGCGCTGGAATTCTCCTCGGTGACCGCACGCAGCTGCATGGTTCCGCTGGATGACCTGTTCACCCTGGAATACGGGCAGACCACCGCACGCGAGTTCGAGAAGAAGGTCGGCAAGACCGGGTTCTCGCGCATGGTGATCACCAAGAACGATGTTCCGGTGGGCTACTGGCATGTCAAGGACGTGATGCTCATCGATGATGCGCACTCCACGCAGCCACTGCTCGACTTGCCATTGCACCCGCTGGGCCGGTTGGAGCAGGACACCGAAATCGAGGCGGCGCTCGAAGCGATGCGGCAGGAAGGCAACCACCTTTCTGCAGTCGTCGACGAGTACGGGGCAACCCTCGGCGTCGTCTTCCTGGAGGACATCATCGAGGTGCTGGTTGGCGAGATCACCGATACCACCCGAAAGCGCGTTATCCCGCCTCGCAGCGAGAAACAGGCAAAATAGCGGAAGCTCACGCCTCCGCGCATATTGCGAATGACTCGCAACTGGTAGGATTGACTGCGGCACCCATGGCGGTGCCGCAGTTTTTCGTTGCCGGCCCACCCGCAGCCAGCGCAATCCAGAAAGCAGTCAATGACTCAGACCCCCATCGTCAAATTCGAAGACGCGCGCCTTGCCTTCGGCTCGCGCGTGCTCTGGGAACAACTCGACCTGTCCATCGCGGCGGGGGAGTTCCTTGCAGTTCTGGGGCCCAACGGATCGGGCAAGACCAGCTTCATCAACACGATGCTCGGCACCACCGCGCTGAATCACGGCCGCGTCTCGATCGCCGGAGAGCCGGTGCGCAGGGGATCAGCTGCCGTCGGGCTGATTCCGCAGCAGCGCCCCTTTGGGGACAACGTCCCGTTGCGCGCCCGCGATCTGGTGGCGCTGGGGGTGGATGGCGCCAAGCCCGGGATCCGCATGGCCCGCCGGGCTGTGCGCAGCAAAGTCGATGAACTGCTGGAGCTCGTTGGCGCCAGCGGCTACGCCGACCGCGCGGTGTCCGATCTCTCCGGAGGCGAGCAGCAGCGCTTGCGCGCCGCCCAGGCATTGGCCAGCGACCCTCGGGTCCTGCTGTGCGATGAGCCCTTGCTGTCGCTTGACCTGAACCACCAGCAGGCGATCAGCGAAGTGATTCACCGCCAGGCCGTGGAGCGCGGGAGCGCCGTGGTCTTCGTGACGCACGAGATCAACCCGATCCTGCCGTACGTCGACCGTGTCCTGTACCTGGCCGAAGGGCGCTTCCACCTGGGTAGCGTGGATGAAGTCATGCAGTCCTCCGTGCTCACCGAACTTTACGGCGCTCCGGTCGCGGTGCTCCGGGTCAACGGACGCATCGTGGTGGTCTCCGGCGACGGAACCCGGGCCTTGCCCGCCGACGGGCATGACCACATTGAAGACATCGAACTCGAGACCGGAAAGTAGGAGCTGGATATGAACTTTTCGGATCTTCTGGAGAAGGCATTCAATTTCCAGGACTATGGGCTGCTGCTTCCGCTGGTGACCAATTCCCTGATCGCCGGCGCTGCCCTGGGCATCGTCGGCGGCCTGATCGGGATTTTCATCATGATGCGCGATATGGCTTTCGCCGTGCACGGCATCGCGGAGCTGTCCTTCGCGGGTGCGGCGTTCGCCTTGCTCATCGGCGCTGACGTGGTGACCGGTTCAGTCTTCGGTTCCATGATCGCGGCCCTGATCCTCGGCATCCTCGGAACCCGGGCCCGGGATCGTAACTCCATCACCGGCGTGCTCATGCCTTTCGGACTTGGCTTGGGCATCCTTTTCCTGTCGCTGTATGAGGGGCGAAGCGCGAACAAGTTCGGCTTGCTGACCGGCCAGATCGTGGCCGTGGATGATGTGCAGCTGAACGGAATGCTGCTCCTTTCGGCAGTAGTGGTCATCGTGCTGCTGCTTGTCTGGCGCCCCTTGACCTTCGCTTCGGTGGATCCGGTGGTTGCCAACGCCCGCGGCGTGCGCACCTCGGGCCTGTCCATTGTCTTCATGATGATTCTGGCGTTGGCCGTGGCCGTGACGATCCAAGTGGTTGGCGCCTTGCTGGTGCTTGCGTTGCTGATCACCCCGGCCGCCGCCGCCATGCGCGTGACCTCCAACCCGGTTACTACGGTCGTGCTCTCCATCGTGTTCGCAGAACTGGCTGTCGTAGGCGGCATCCTGCTGGCATTGGCAGGTTCCTTGCCGATCAGCCCGTATGTCACGACGATTTCATTCCTTATCTATGTGATCTGCCGTGGAATCGAAGCGGTGCGTTCCCCGCGCCGGCACCAGGTATAGCGCTGCTGTCCCTGGAGCGCGTCGGCTGGCATGGGCTTGCTTGACTAACTGGAGTCCATGCTCCCAAGGTGGAACATGAGCAAAATCCCTGCCAGTGAAATCTGGCCATTGGTCCACGCCGAGCGCCTTGCCCTGATCGATGATCTGGGAACATTGACGGCGGATCAGTGGGAGGCTCCTTCGCTCTGCAGCGGGTGGAGCATCCATGACGTGGCCGCCCATTTAGTCAATAACGCGCGGGCAACGATTTTCCGGCTGCTGATCGCGATGGCCAAGGCTGGATTCAACTTTGACCGCCAGAACGATCAGGGAGTGGCGGCAGAGAAATCCGCAACTCCCGATGGCACATTGCAGAAGCTTGTGAAGGTAGCTGGTTTGCGCGATGCTCCGCCGGGGCCGGTAGCCAGCCGATTGGTCGAAGAAATCGCGCACGGCGAGGATATCCGCCGTGCCGTGGGCTTGAAACGGGACTATCCCGAAATGTCGCTGGAATTGGCGATCAAGTACCAGGCCGCCACCCCTCAAGGCGTTGGCGGTGCCAAGGAACTGGCACACAAAGTGCAGTTATGCAGCCAGGACGAAACTTTTCGTTGGGGCATTGGCCCGCAGATCGCCGGCACTCGTCTTGAATTGCTGATGCTGCTCTCCGGCCGCGGCAAGCATGCTAGAGGGTTGTCAGGCCCGGGGATGGCCTTCGTGCGCTGAAATAGCGCGACGGAGCACGCGCTGCCATCTATGTTTGCGTGAAATCTGGACCATCGGGTTGGCTGAGCCGTTCCTTGAATCCGGTGAACCACTTCGAATCGCACATCAATTGCGGGAAGGGCTTATGCACGTACCCAGTTGCCGGTGGCGCGGTAGAGCGATAGGACATTGCCGAGCCCGGGCAGATCAGCATCGAATGATGATCATTGAATGCGGTGTATTCGTACCAGCCGGTGGCTTGCTTCGCCTTATTGCAGATGGCGCAACGGCCCGATGAGTTCGAAACGCTGGTCGCTCCGCCACGGGCAAATTGGATGACATGGTCTGTTTCCTCGACCAGCCCATCGCAGAATGGGGTTCGGCAGTGCCGGTCGCGGATCCTGATGAACTTCTTGAGCTTTTGCGGGAAGATCCGGGCTTTGGAATCCATCGTGATCAGTTCCTGATCCCCAGGTGCTGTGTACAGGCGGGTAATCTCGGTCATTACCTCGATCCGCTCAATATTTTCCGGGGTGAGCTTGGCTTCCATTTCCTCGAAGGTCAGCTCATTGGGGATTTGGTGGCCGCCAATCAGTTCCCGGGCTGTCTGGGCAGGGATGAAGCCGTAGCCTTCCAAATAGGCCGGTTCCCGATCGCCCATGAACAATGCCTTGTCGGTCATGATCAGCCCCAGCTGGACGTTGATCGTCTGATCGTTGTTTTCATCGAAGAACATGTAGCGGGCCAGCAGGTCGGCCTCGATCTGCGTGCGCGTGCGCGGGTCGCCCTTGCACTTGATCCTGAACGATTGGTCCCGCAGGGTCTTCTGCAAACCGGTGCCGCCCACAATGGGCAGACGGGCTTGCAGGAAAACGCATCCTTCTTCGCGGTCCTTGCGGAAGCGGACATAACGCTGGGCGTTGGAGTCCTTGAGCTTCTTGTCTTCGCGATCCGAGGTGTATTTGACGGTGAAGTTGGTGACCGTCTCCTTGATGCGCTTAGGCCCCATGGATTCGAACATGTCTGGATTCTGCCTGAAAATCTCATCGAACTCGGTGCGGCGCAGCGGCCGGACATCCTGCAGCGGAGTGAGTATTGCCTGGATCTGCGCTTCGGTGAATTCACCTCGGGAAAATGCGGCGGCAATATTTGGCGTGTCTTCGAAGAGGATGCGGCAGTTGACCAAGTAGTTCCTGGAACCGTTTTGGGGCCGCTTGCGGGCGATGGCGACCCGGCTGGCTGCTCCGCGGACCTGGTCATCGATATTGGTGCCGCGCTCTTCATTCTCGCGCAGCACTTCTTTCTCCAGCTGATGAGCCAGGCCAGCTTGGCCATAGCGCAGGGAAGAGATGACGCCCTCGATGGATTCTATGGCTTGGGCGCATTCGGCTTTGCTGCCATGGTCTTGGAGCCATGACAGATCGTTCTGCAGCTGGATCAGGTGGGATTCCAAATCCGGCTGATCCGCGGTGAGTGCGAGGCCATTTCCGTGCGCCTTTGCTTCGGACATGCTATAAGTATACGCCCGTTATTCGAAAATGTCTTCGAATATTTTCTTGTGGGGATAACCGATCCCGGGTCTTGAAACGGCTACTTGGCGGAGCTGGTGCCGGTCTCGGCCTTGGCTCGGCAGTCGGCGCAGAGGCCGTAGATCTCCACGGTGTGCTCGGGATCGGAAAAGTCGTGCTCGGCTGCGACGCGGGCGGCCCAGCGCTCGACGGCCGGGGCGAGCACCTCGACGGTCTTCGAGCAGGAGCGGCAGACCAGGTGATGGTGGTGGACCTCGGTAACGCACTGGCGGAAACGGGCTTCGCCATCTCCGCTGCGCAGCACATCGACCAGGCCGTCGTCGGCCATGGACTGCAGCAGGCGGTACACGGTGGCCAGCGAAACCTTCTTCTCGGAATCCTGCAGCCAGCGGTGCAGCTGCTGTGCGGTGGCGAAATCATCGACCTCGCTCAGCGCCTCGGTGACGGCCAGGCGCTGCTTGGTGACCCGGGTTTCTGGCTGGGACATCGACGTGCACCATTCCTTGACGTTGTTGCGGACCGGCGACCAGCCAGCAAACTGGGCCAATCACCTGCGGTTTCCCTCAATTTTAGCCAACTTTGCGGCGCAATGCGTGTCTGGCTCTGGCATGGGCGGGGCGCTGAGCCTACGCTAAGGATATGCGCATCAAACTTAGGGGCCATTCCTGCGTGGAAGTGGGCACGATCGACGGCAAGGTCCTGCTGGATCCGGGCGGGTTCTCGCAGCTCGACGACGCATTCAACGGCATCAACGCCGTGCTGATCACCCACGAGCATGCCGATCATGCAGACCAGCCGGCCATTGCCGCCGCGCTGGAAGCGAACCCCGTCCTGGAGCTCTACGCGCCCGAAGCGCTGGCGCACGCAATGCGCGAGCAGCTACCGCCGGCCAGCCAAGCCCAGGTGGTGGCGGTGCGGGCCGGGGCCGATTTCATCGTCGGCGGCATCCGCATCCGCACTTTCGGCGGCACCCACGCCACGATCCACCATTCGATCCCGCTGGTGGCCAATGTGGGCTACCTGCTGGGGGACCGCGCGGTCGGCCAGCAAGAAATCTTCCACCCGGGCGACAGCTACCAGGTTCCCATCGGGGCCAAGCCCGATGTGCTGCTGCTGCCGGTGATGGCCCCTTGGGGCAAGATGGCCGAGGCCGCCGACTTCGCGGTAGCGGTGGATGCGGCGTGCTGGATCCCGATCCACGATGGGCTGCTCAACGGCAACGGGCTGGGCCTTTTCGACCGCCAGCTCGGCGCCATTGCCCAGCGCGCGGGATGCAGCTATCTGCGCCCGGAACCGGGAACCGAACACGAACTCGACGAGCTGCTGGGAGGACACAGCCAATGAACCCCTTGATCAACGCCGCGCAGCTGCGCGAAATCCTGGACGCAGGCCAGAACCCGGTGCTGCTTGACGTGCGCTGGGTGCTCGGGCGCGATGACGGCGCGCAGAACTACGCCGCCGGGCATATTCCCGGCGCCGTGTTCGTCGACCTGGAAAAGGAGCTCTCCGGGACCCCGGGCGAGCACACCGGCCGCCACCCGCTGCCCTTGCCGGCGGACTTCGAAGCGGCCGCGCGCCGCTGGGGGATCGATGACGGCAGCGAGGTCGTGGTGTACGACGACGCCGGCGCGCTGGCCGCCGCCCGCGCCTGGTGGCTCTTGCGCCATGCCGGGTTCGAGCGCGTGCAGGTGCTCGATGGGGGACTGGGCGCCTGGACCGGCGCCGGCGGGCAGCTGGCGCTGGGCTACGAGCAGGCCGAGCCGGGCAGCGTGTCTCTGTCCTGGGGCCGGATGCCGGTGGTGGAGCACGACGAGCTGGGACAGGTGGCCGGGACGCTGATTGATTCGCGAGCCACCGCACGCTACCTGGGCATCGAGGAACCGGTGGACCCGGTGGCCGGGCATATCCCCGGCGCGCGCAATCGCCCCACCACCGACAACCTGGACGCACAGATGCGTTTCCACGCGCCCGCAGCGCTGCGGGCCAGCTTCGCGAAGCTGGGCGCTGACCGGCCGGGTTCGGCCGCCTACTGCGGTTCCGGGATCACCGCTTCGCACCAGGTGCTGGCCGCGGCCACCGCCGGGATCGAGCTGGCGCTGTTCCCGGGCAGCTGGTCGGAATACTGCTCCTACCCGGATGCGCCCGTCGCCACGAGCGACGAGCAGCACCGCCACTAGAATTCAGCAATCAACGCAGAAAGGCCGCAATGAGCACGCTGTTCACCAAGATCATCAACGGGGAAATTCCCGGCCGCTTCGTCTGGAAGGACGAGCAGTGCGTGGCGTTCCTGTCCATCGGGCCGCTGTCCGACGGGCACACGCTGGTGGTTCCGCGCGTGGAAATCGACGAGTTCACCGACGCCGACGATGAGCTGATGGCGCACCTGACGCTGGTGGCCACCAAGATCGGGCGCACCCAGAAGCGCGTGTTCTCCGCGCAGCGCGCCGGGCTGATGATCGCCGGCTTCGAGGTGCCGCACCTGCATGTGCATGTCTGGCCGACCAATTCGCTGGCCGACTTCGATTTGTCCCGGGCGGCCGACAATCCGGATCCGCAGGCGATGGAGAACAACGCGCAGGCGCTGCGCGAGGGGTTGCGCCAGGACGGCCACGGCCAGTTCGTGCCCGGGGCCTGAGCCGGCCTTCAGCCCTGTGACGGCCTAGCCGCGGACCTTGCGCATGGTCATTTGGGAGGCTGCTCCGCGTCAGGGGCAAGGGCGCAAAGATCTACAGCATGTTCGCGCTGACCGATGAGGCCTACGCGCTGACCCTGCAGGCAGAGCGGAACAATTATTCCTCGACGCGGATCACGGCCATCCAGGGCCTGCTCCATGCAAGCTGGACCACCAGCGTGCTGGCTGGGGCGCTGCTGGGCTCACTGATCCCCGAAGCCATCAAGGGCCTGGAATTCGCGGTGACCGCATTATTCGCCGTGCTGGCGATCGAAGCGTTCAAGGCGCACCGCAGTATTCCGCTGTCCTTGGCCGGAATGGCGGTGGACTACCTGCTGCGCCGACGCACCGGTGCCGGCGACGGCGAGCCTGCCGCTGCGCCAGCCGAGGAAGAAGGAAGCAATGCCCGAAAACCTGTACCTCTTTTCTGCCAGCGCGGCGAGCACCGCCGTGACCTTCGGGCTGCGCGCGCTGCCCTTCGCCTTCATCGCCAAATTGCGCAGCAACGGGGTCATCAACTACCTCGCCCTGCGCATGCCGCTGGGCATCATGGTAGTGCTCATTGCTGCCACGCTGCCCGCCGGCATCATGGATCCGGCAGTGGCCTGGCCGGTGGCCGCCGCGCTGGCGGCCACCGTGGGGCTGCACCTGCTGAAGTCCAACGCGGTGCCCAGCGTGCTCGGCGGCACCGCCGTGTATGTCGGGATCCTTTCCTGGCCGCTATAGCTGCGCCAGCGAATCCTTGATCGCCTTGCGGATGCGCTTCTCGCTGACCGTGTAGGCGGTGCCCAGCTCCTGGGCGAACAGCGAGATGCGCATTTCCTCCAGCATCCACTTCACCTGGGCCAAGCCGGCCGGCACCCGGGCGCCCTCGGGCACCTTGTCCAGCGCGGCATCGTATTCGTCCTCCAGCTTCTGGATGATCGCCAAAGCCTGCCCATCACGGGTGACCGCACCGCCGCGCAACTTCTCCAAGCGCAGCTCGATGCCCTGCAGGTAGCGTGGCAGGCGCATCAGGTGCGGCGCGCCGGTAGCGGCGATGAAGCCCGGGTAGATCAGCTGCTCCAATTGCGAGCGGATATCGCTCACCGCCGCGAACATCGCCAGCGACTTGGTGTTCTTCACATCCTTGGCGATGCGGGTGGAGGAGCCGAACACCTTCGCCACGATCGCGGTGATGGTGAAGACCGTATCGATCTGCTCGGCGCGCACGGTTTCGAACAGCGCCTCGAATTCGGCGCGGTTCATCGGCAGCCGCTCGGGCACCAGCTGGTCGACCGCTGCCATGGTGCAGTCGGCGATCAGCTTCTCGATGGAGCCGTGCGGGTTCTGCGTGAACACCAGCTTCTCGGCGTTCTTCAGGTGCGAGATCACGAACTTCGCTGCTGGCGGCAGGCGCAGCATCAGCAGCCGGATCACGCCGGTGCGGTGCGCCGCATCGCGTTCGGCCTGGGTGCGGAAGACCGTCAGGTCCACCTTGTCCCCGGTATCCAGCAACCCCGGGTAGGCGGTAATCTGCTGGCCCATCACGGTGGTGCTCACCTTCTGCGGCAGCGTATCGCCCAGGGTCTCGCCGGCGGATTCCAGCTGCGGCCAGTGATCCAGCCCGCGCTGGTCCCAGGCCCCGGTGGCAGCGGAGCCAGCGGCCGCGGAGCCGGCGGCCTTGGCGCCCTTCTGCTTCCGCTTCGAGGAGGAGGCCACCGCCCCCGGGGTCCCGGGCTTGACGGCTGCGCCCGGCACGGCCGAGCCGGGGGAGTTGACCCCGCTGGCCAGTGCGGCGCGGTTGGCGGCGGCGAACTTGTACTGCAGCGCAGCCAGATCGTCCCCGCGGCCGAGCACCTTGCCCGAGCCGTCGGTAATCGTGAAGCCGAAGCGCAGGTGCGCAGGCAGCGCGGCGAAATCGAAGGAGGCTGGGTCGACGACGATGCCGCGCAGCCGGCGCAGCACCAGGGCGAGCGATTCGGCCAGCTCGTCGGTGTCCGGATCGAAGTCCGCCTCCAGCATCCCCAGTGCCTTGGACGCCACATCCGGGGCGGGCACGAAGTTCTTGCGGATCGCCTTGGGCATCGAGCGGATCAGCGCGGTGAGCAGCTCGTGGCGCAGCCCCGGGATCAGCCAGGCGAAGCGGGCAGGATCGAGCTGGTTGAGGAACACCACCGGCACGGTGATCGACACGCCATCGCCCTCGCCGGCGGATGCTGCCGGGTTGTACTCGTAGGACAGCGGCAGGTGGATGCCGCTGAGCTTCCAGGTGGTCGGGAACGCGGTTTCGTCCACCGCGTCCGTTTCGGCCAGCAGCGCCTCGGGGTCGAAGTCCAGCAGCGCCGGGTCGGCGGCGCGGGCCTTCTTCCACCAGCGGTCGAAGTGCCGCTCGGAGTACACCTCGGCACCCACCCGGGCATCGTAGAACGCGAACAGGTCCTCGTCCGAGATGCGCAGGTCGTGGCGGCGCATGCGGGTTTCCAGCTCCTCGACTTCCTCAAGCAGCGCGCGGTTCTTCGCGAAGAACTTGTGGTGGGTGCGCCAATCGCCCTCAACCAGCGCATGGCGGATGAACAGCTCGCGGGCCAGGTCCTTGTCCACCCGCCAGTAGTGGAACTGGCGGCGGGGGACGATCGGCAGCCCGAAGAGCGTGACCTTCTCGTAGCCCATCACCGAGCCGTTGCGCTTGGACCAGTGCGGCTCCGAGTGGGTGCGCTTGAGCAAATGCGGGGCGAGCTCCTCCACCCAGGCGGGGTCGATCGCCGCATTGGTGCGCGCCCACAGCCGCGAGGTCTCCACCAGCTCGGCGGACATCACCCAGGTCGGGGACTTCTTGAACAGGCCCGAGCCGGGGAAGATCGCGAACCGGGTGCCGCGCGCGCCCTGGTAGTCGCGCTTGCGCTCGTCATAGAGCCCGATGTGCCCGAGCAGGCCGGAGAGCAGCGACTTGTGCACCTCGTCCTCGTTGGCAGCCGGCTCGATCGGGGCGGCCGCCACGGTGATGCCCAGCGGCTTGGCCAGCTGGCGCAGCTGGGTGAACAAATCCTGCCACTCGCGCACGCGCAGGTAGTTGATGAACTCGGCCTTGCACAGCCGGCGGAAGGCCGAGGAGGACAGTTCCTTCTGCTGCTCCTGCAGATAGGCCCACAGATTCAGCAGCGCGATGAAATCCGACTTGCCGTCGGCGAAGCGCTTGTGCAGCTCGGTGGCGCGCTCGCGCTGCCCGGTCTCCTCGCTGGGCCGCTCGCGCGGGTCCTGGATGCTCAGCCCGGCGGCGAGCACCATCACCTCCTTGGCGACCGAGCGCTGCGCGGATTCGACGATCATCCGGCCCAGGCGCACATCCAGCGGCAGCTGGGCCAGCTTCCGGCCGACCTCGGTGAGCTTGGCCGACTTGTCCTGGCCCAGCGCCCCGAGCTCGCGCAGCAGGTTCACGCCATCGGTGATCGCCTTGGCTTCGGGCGGCTGGACGAACGGGAAGCTGGCGACTTCGGCGGCCGAGGCCACCACGCCCATGGAGATCATCTGCAGGATCACGCTGGCCAGGTTGGTGCGCAGGATTTCCGGGTCGGTGAACTCAGGTCGGGAGTTGTAGTCCTCCTGGGAGTACAGGCGGATGGCGATGCCCTCGGAGACGCGGCCGCAGCGGCCCGAGCGCTGGTTGGCGCTGGCCTGCGAGACGCGCTCGATCGGCAGGCGCTGCACCTTGGTGCGATGCGAGTAGCGGGAGATGCGCGCGGTGCCGGTATCGATCACGTACTTGATGCCCGGCACGGTCAACGAGGTCTCCGCCACGTTGGTGGCCAGGATGATGCGCGGGGCGCCGCCGGGGTGGAAGACCCGGTGCTGCTCGGCCAGCGACAGCCGGGCGAACAGCGGCAGCACCTCATAGCGCGGCAGGCGCTTGTTGGCGGTGACCATGGCGCGCAAGGCTTCGGCGGCATCGCGGATTTCGCGCTCGCCGGAGAAGAAGATCAGGATGTCGCCCGGCGCTTCGCCGCTCAGCTCCTTGACCGCGTCGGTCACCGCATCCAGCGGGTCGCGCTCTTCCTCCAGGGTGTTCTCGGCCGCCTCGTCGGCGTCCATGGGCTGATCGGCCTGCAGCGGCCGATAGCGCAGCTCCACCGGGAAGGTGCGCCCGGAAACTTCCAGGATCGGGGCAGGGACCAGTTCGCCTTTGGCATCCTGTTTGCCGAAGTGCGCGGCGAAGCGCTGCGGGTCGATGGTGGCGGAGGTGATGATGATCTTCAAATCCGGGCGCTTGGGCATGATCTGCTTGAGGTAGCCGAGCAGGAAGTCGATGTTCAGGCTGCGTTCGTGGGCTTCGTCGATGATGATCGCCGAGTATTTCTTCAGCAGCTTGTCGCGCTGGATCTCGGCCAGCAGGATGCCGTCGGTCATCACCTTCAGCTTTGTCTTGCGCGAGACCTCGCCGGTGAAGCGCACGTGGAAGCCGACTTCCTCGCCGATGGTCGTGCCCATCTCCTCGGCGATGCGCTCGGCCACGGTGCGCGCGGCCAGGCGGCGCGGCTGGGTGTGCCCGATCATGCCCTGCTCGGCCAGGCCGAGTTCGATGAGCATCTTGGGAAGCTGGGTGGTCTTGCCCGAACCGGTTTCGCCGGCGATGACCACTACCTGGTTTTCGCGCACCGCGTCGAGGATGTCCTCTCGGCGGGCTGAGACGGGAAGTGCTTCGGGATACGTAATGCTGAGCGCCATGATGTTCCCATTCTATTCACGCCCCGCATTTTCGTGGTGGCCGCCGGGCCGGAGCCTGGCCGGGCAGCAGAAATGCAATAACCCAGGCGGTCGGCAAGCAGGGGTCCAGGAGTCAAATTTTCAGATTGTCCAAGCAATTGTCGACAACTTCGGGCCGCCAAATACAAAACTTCCAGATTCCGGCCAGAAGTGGATCGTTTGTGTCCATCAGAATCGGTATCAAGAGGCAATCGTCTAGGAAACGACCTTGATTGTAGGCAAGGTGAGGTCGTTCACATGTAAGATCGTGGGTAATCATCGTCGCGATGCCTGGACGGTTCCCGCATGCTGCGCACCAGTTGCGCTTCATAACCTGGCATCCGCGCTATCGGTGGGAATCACTCGCAAGGGAACTTTGAAAGGAACTTCAATGAAGAGCTTCACCGCCATGAAATTCGCTGCGATCGCAGCAGCTGGCGCATTGGCCCTGACCGCCTGCGGCGGCAGCGGAGAACAGGGTGCCGCCGGAGGCGGCGACGAACCAGTCAAGATCGGCATCTCCCAGTTCGTCTCGCACCCGTCGCTGGATGCAGTGGTCACCGGCTTCAAGGCAGGCATGGAAGAAGCCGGCTACACGGGCGAGAAGATCAGCTACGACGAGAACAACGCCGAAACCGACCAGGCCACCAACACCTCGATCGCCGGCAAGCTGGCCGCCGATTCGGATATCGACCTGGTGCTGGCAGTAGCCACCCCATCGGCACAGGCAGCCGCCCAGGCGATCACCAATGTTCCGGTGCTCTTCTCGGCTGTGACCGACCCGGTGGATGCCAAGCTGGTTGCTTCCAACGAAGCCCCGGGCGCAAACGTCACCGGCACCTCGGACATGAACCCGGTCGATGAGCAGCTGCAGCTGCTCAAGGACCTGGTGCCGGATGCCAAGAAGGTCGGCATCGTCTACTCCTCGGGCGAAGCGAACTCCGCAGTCCAGGTGAAGATGGCCAAGGAAGCCGCCAAGGGCCTGGGCCTGACCATTGAGGAAGCCGCCGTCTCGGCCTCCAGCGAAGTCCAGCAGGCCGCCAGCTCGCTGGATGTCGACGCGTACTACGTCCCGACCGACAACGCCGTGGTCTCCGCACTGGAAGGCCTGCTGCAGGTTGCCCAGAAGAACAAGGTTCCGGTCATTTCGGCTGACGGCGAGTCCGTCAAGCGCGGCGCGACCGCAACCTACGGCATCAACTACGAGAAGCTCGGCGAGCAGACCGCTGCCATGGCCGTGAAGCTGCTCAAGGGCGAGGCCGAGCCGGCAACCATGCCGGTGGAGACTATCTCCGAGGTCGACCTCTACCTGAACGAAGATGCCGCCAAGAAGGCAGGCATCGAATTCACCGATGAGATGAAATCGGAAGCCGTCGAGGTCTACTAAACCCCGGCAACAACTTATCGACGAAAGGCGAGGCGCATAACCTGATGCCTCGCCTTTCGTCGTGATAACTCGCAAAAAACTTACAACTCAAGGATCCACACATGATCACAGCGGTTGAACTCGGCCTGATCTACGCCATCATGGCGCTCGGGGTGTACCTGACCTTCCGCATCCTGGACTTTCCCGACCTGACCGTCGACGGCAGCTTCACCACCGGTGCAGCCGTCGCCTCGGTCGGCATCGTGAACGGGATGAATCCCTGGCTGGCCACCGTGCTGGCCTTCTTCGCCGGCATGGTTGCCGGTGTCATTACCGGCCTGCTGCATACCAAGGGCAAGATTGACGGCCTGCTCGCCGGCATCCTGACCATGATCGCGCTGTACTCGGTCAACCTGCGCATCATGGGCAAGGCCAATACCCCCTTGCTCGGCGAGGAAACGCTGATCAGCCCGATGCGGGCCGCCGGCATCCTCGGCTCGGCCGCTTCGGTGGCGATCCTCTTCGGCGCCTGCTTGGTCTTCGTCGCGGCAATCGTCTGGTTCCTGCACACCGAACTGGGCATGGCCATGCGCGCCACCGGCGACAACCAGGAGATGATCCGCTCCTTCGGCGTAAGCACCGATAACCAGAAGATCCTGGGCCTGGCGCTGTCCAACGGCCTGGTGGCGCTCTCCGGCGCGGTCATCGCCCAGTACCAGGGCTTCGCCGACATCGGCATGGGCATCGGCCTGATCCTGATCGGCCTGGCCTCGGTCATCGTCGGCCAGGCGATTTTCACCCAGCGCTACATCTGGCTGGCCGCCATTGCGGTGGTCTTCGGCGCCGTGATCTACCGCCTGGTCATCCAGCTGGCCCTGTCGGCCGGATTGGAGGTCAACGACATGAAGCTGATCTCCGCGGTCCTCGTGGTCGTTGCCCTGCTGCTGCCGAAGTGGAAGGGCTTCCAGAAGATCGTGAAGTCCTTCAAGCGCACCCCGGCGTCCGTCACCGAATCCAAGGAAGAGGTTCGCACCAATGCTTGAGATCAAGAACCTGTCCCGCACCTTCTTCCCGGGAACCGTCAACGAGCGCAAGGCGCTGCGCAATATCAACCTGAACCTCTCGGACGGCGAATTCGTCACGGTCATCGGTTCCAACGGCGCCGGCAAGTCCACCGTGCTGAACATGGTCGCCGGCAAGCTGCAGCCGGATACCGGCTCGGTGTCCATTGCGGGCAAGAATGTCACCAAGATGGCCGACTACTCCCGCGCCAAGTACATCGGCCGGGTGTTCCAGGACCCGATGGCCGGCACCGCACCGACCATGTCCATCGAGGAGAACATGGCGCTGGCCTACGCCCGCGGCCGTTTCCGCGGACTGGGCCTGGGCGTGGGCTCCAAGCGCCGCGAGCTGTTCGTCGAGGAGCTGAAGTCCCTGGAGCTCGGCCTGGAAGGGCGACTGAAGACGAAGGTGGGCCTGCTCTCCGGCGGCCAGCGCCAGGCGCTGAGCCTGCTGATGGCCACCTTCTCCAAGCCGAAGATCCTGCTGCTCGATGAGCACACCGCGGCCCTGGATCCGCAGCGTGCGGCGCTGGTCTCGCGCTTGACCAAGGAAATTGTCGAACGCCACCAGCTGACCACGTTGATGGTCACGCACAATATGGAGCAGGCATTGCAGCTGGGCACCCGGCTGATCATGATGCACGACGGGCAGATCATCCTGGATTTGAACCAGGAAGAGAAGTCCAGGATGACCGTCCAGGACTTGCTCGACGAATTCAGCAAGATCAAGGGCGCGCAGCTCGATGACAAGACCATGCTGCAGTAGCTGAATTGCCCAGTATCAAGGGCTTTGCCGATCCGAGGGGGCGGCAAAGCCCTTGCTGTTTTTAAGCCAGGGTTTTAGCGCAGTGTCTTGGACAACAGGATTTCCACTCGTCCCGAAGCTTCATCCCTGTGTTCTTCACCAGTAGGACGGTAGCCGTTGGCCTGATACAGCTTGATGGCCCGTGAATTATCGGCGATGGCCCATAGACGCAAATCGTGGGAACCGGCCTTATGCGCGAAGTGGTCCACTTCGGCCAAGAGTTCGCGTGCCACGCCCTGTCCCCAGAAATCCGGCGCAACAGCGACGTAGTAGATCTCCAGATAGCCATCTTGCGGTGAGCAGAGGGTAAATCCTGCTGGAACCCCGTCCTCGGATGCGACCACGAGCCTGGCACCAGGCAAGGCCAAGCGACGCTCGACGCCGGCCAGTGCTTGGCTGCCGTCGAAAGGCAGGGGCTTGTGATCGCGTTGGGCCGCAGCCTGCGCCCAGATTTTCGCAGCGCGCTGGACGTGCTTCGAATCCTGTGGTGTCGCTTCAGCAAAAGTTATCGATGGGGTGTCCATGAATAGTTTCCCAGGCCGGAGTTCGTGGGCTAGATAATTCCGCTGGAGCCAAGCAGTGAGCCGATGGCGAAGGTCGCGGCCAAGGCCAGGGCACCGCCGATGACCAGGCGCAGTGCTGCCACGCGTTTGGAGCTTCCGCCGATGTAGGCGCCAAGCGTCCCGGTAAGAGCGAGGGCTACGAGTACCGCGGCAAAGGTCACCGGAATGCGGATCTGTTCCGGCGGCAGCAAGATCGCCAGCATGGGCAAGATGGCGCCGACAATGAAGGACGCCGCCGATGCATAGGCGGCATGCCAAGGATTGACGACTTCTTCTTCATCGATATTTAGCTCAGCGGACAAATGTGCTGCCAACGCATCATGCTCGGTCAGCTCGGTGGCTACCTGCATCGCGGTGTGCTGGCTCAATCCCTTGGCCTCGTAGATCCCGGCAAGCTCAGCGAGCTCCGCGTCGGGATCGTCACGGAGTTCTTGGCGCTCCTTTTCAACCAGGGCTCGCTGCGAATCACGTTGGCTGCTGACCGAAACATATTCACCCAGGGCCATCGAGATGGCTCCGCCGATGACCGCGGCCATTCCGGCAGTGAAGATGGGGGCGGTGTGGTTGGTGACGCCGGCGACGCCAACCACTGTGGCGGCTACCGAAACGATGCCGTCATTCGCGCCGAGCACCCCGGCGCGGAGCCAGTTCAGGCGTTCGGCGAAGTTCTGATCGTGTGGCTCATCCGGGTGGGCCTGCGTTGAATCGGTCATGCCCCAAGATAACCACCAGCTGGGCGAGAACCGCCAGTGTTTAGCTGATCTGCGGTGGAAGATCACACCGCTGGGGAAATAAAAAAATTGCAGGTCCGGATAAACCAGACCTGCAATTTGCTGGTGCCCCTGAAAGGAATCGAACCTTCGACCTTCTGCTCCGGAGGCAGACGCTCTATCCACTGAGCTACAGAGGCGTGTTGCCGGGCAACAGAAAAAATACTATCAGGTGGTGTGCTGATCTGCGCAATTCGAGCAGCCGGGCTGTGATGTGTTGTAAAAGTCACCGAACCCGGCAAGTCTCACAGCCTTGGCGGAGTCATGAATGCTAAATAAGCAGTGCAATTACCGGTATTCTTGAACGGTGACTCCTGAAGAACTCTCCGCAGCAATATCCGCATGCCTTACCGAAGCCGTCGCCGCTGGTGAAATCTCCGTTGAGGTTCCAGACACCGTGCGTGTCGACCGTCCCAAGAGCCGTGAGCACGGTGACTGGGCAACCAACATCGCGCTGCAGCTGGGCAAGAAGGCCGGCATGGCACCGCGCGACTTCGCGCAGATCCTTGCCCGACGCCTTGCCGAAGTTCCAGGAGTCGGCGCCGTGGACATCGCAGGTCCAGGCTTCCTGAATATCACCCTCGAAGCTGGCGCCGCCGGCGAACTGGCTCGCACCATCGTCGAGGCCGGAGCCGCCTACGGCAACAACCAGGCCCTGGCCGGCCACGTGGTGAACATGGAGTTCGTCTCGGCGAACCCCACCGGACCACTGCATATCGGCCACACCCGCTGGGCCGCCCTGGGCGATGCGATCTCGCGTGTCCTGCGTGCCTCCGGCGCTAGCGTGACCAGCGAGTACTACATCAACGATGCCGGCAACCAGATGAACGTCTTTGCCCGCTCGGTGTACAACCGCATCCACGGCCTGCCGGTGCCCGAGGGCGGCTACCCCGGCGAATACATCAAGGAACTGGGCGAGATCGTTCTCGCCGAAAACCCTGGCCTGAAGGACCTGGACGAAGCCGAAGCCATCCCGGCCTTGCGCGAAGCCGCCTACAAGGCACAGCTCGAAGACATCAAGAAGACCCTGGCCGACTTCGGCGTCAGCTTCGACGTGTTCTTCTCAGAAACCACCTTGCATGAGGGCGGTGCCGTAGCTGACGCCGTGGCACGCCTGCGCGAACAGGGCCACATCTTCGATTTGGAAGGCGCCGTCTGGCTGCGCACCACCGACTTCGGCGATGACAAGGACCGCGTGCTGATCCGCGCCAACGGCGAGCCTACCTACTTCGCCGCGGACGCCGCCTACTACCTGTCCAAGAAGGACCGCGGCTTCGAAGAGAAGATCTACCTGCTCGGCGCCGACCACCACGGCTACGTCAACCGCCTGAAGGCCATTGCCGCGTGCGCTGGCGATGACAAGGAAAAGAACATCGAGGTACTGATCGGCCAGTTGATTTCGGTCAACGGAGCCAAGCTGTCCAAGCGCGCCGGCAACATCATCGAGCTGCGCGACCTGATCAACTGGATCGGCGCCGACGCGCTGCGCTACTCGCTGGCCCGTTTCCCGGCCGATTCGCCGATCGCACTGGACCCGGAGCAGCTGAAGAAGAACACCAATGACAACCCGGTGTTCTACGTGCAGTACGCCCACGCGCGCTCGGCCGCCGCAGCCCGCAATGCCGCCGCCAAGGGCGTGACCCGCGATGAGTTCGACGCCGCGCTGCTGACCGACGCCACCGAAAACGAGCTGCTGGCAGTGCTCGGCCAGTTCCCGTCGGTGGTTGCCGGCGCCGCTGAATTCCGCGAACCGCACCGCATCGCCCGCTACCTGGAGCAGGTCGCCGGCGCCTACCACTCGTGGTACGCCGCCACCCGCATCACCCCGATGGGCGAAGATGAAGCAGTCGCACCGGTGCACGGCACCCGCCTGTGGCTGAACGACGCCGCCACCACCGTCTTGGCAAATGGATTGGAACTGCTGGGCGTTTCCGCCCCAGAGAGGATGTAAGACCCTATGGCCGTATCGCCGCTAGCCCCGCAATGGCTGCACTTCCCGGAAAACATCAACGCGCTTCGTCAGATCGAGTGGGCTTCGGGGGTTTCCCGCGAAGCTAGCGGCGAACTGTCTGTCCAGGGCATCACGGTCAGCGCGCTCGCCGAGGAATTCGGCACCCCGCTGTTCGTGCTGGACGAAAACGACTTCCGCGCCCGCGCCCGCGGTTTCAAGACCGCCTTCGATGAGGCCTTCAAGGACCTGTGCGGGGGAGTCGACGTCTACTACGCCGGCAAGGCCTTTGTCTGCACCGAGGTCGCCCGCTGGGTGACCGAAGAAGGGCTGCGCCTGGACACCTGCTCCGGCGGCGAACTGGCCGTGGCCAAGGCCGCCAACGTCCCGGCGGAAAACCTCTCGCTGCACGGCAACAACAAGTCCAAGGCCGAAATCACCCGGGGCCTGGAAATGGGCGTCGGACGCATTGTCATCGACTCGCTCGATGAGCTGGACCGTGTGATCTCGCTGGCCGATGGGCTAGGCCTGAAGGCAGAAGTAATGCTGCGCATCACCCCGGGCGTGCACGCCTCCACCCATGAGGCCATCGCCACTGCCCACGAGGACCAGAAGTTCGGACTGTCGATCCTTGCTGATGCCACCGGCACCTCGCCGGCATTGCGCGCGGTAGCCCGCGCCCTTGAAGCGCAGAACGTGAACCTCTTGGGCCTGCACGCGCACATCGGCTCGCAGATCTTCGAAGCCGAAGGCTTTGCCATGGTTGCTCGCACCATGCTCGGCTTGCTGGCGCAGATCCGCGAAATTCACGGCGTGAGCTTGCCCGAACTGGATCTCGGCGGCGGCTACGGCATCGCCTACACCTCCGAGGACCACCCCTCGACCCCTGCGAAGCTGGCCGGCCAAATGGCGGAGGTCGTCACCGCGACCTGCAAGGCACTGGCCCTGGACTGCCCGCGCATCTCCATCGAGCCGGGACGAGCCATCGTCGGCCCGACCACCTTCACCCTCTACGAGGCCGGCGTGCGCAAGGACGTCCAGGTGGAGGACTCCACCGGAGCACTGTTCCCGCGCCGTTATATTTCGGTGGATGGCGGCATGAGCGATAATCCCCGCCCGGTGCTCTACGACGCGCAATACACCGCCGTGCTGGCCAGCCGTATGACGCAAAGCGACGCAATTATTTCTCGTGTAGTTGGGAAACATTGCGAGTCAGGTGACATAGTCGTGAAGGACGTTTACCTGCCCGAGGACGTGGCGGCCGGCGATTTGCTCGCCGTTCCGGCCACCGGCGCCTACTGCTGGGCGTTGTCGAGCAACTACAACTACCTCACCCGTCCCGCGGTGGCAGCTGTACGCGATGGCCAAGCCCGCCTGATCGTGCGCAGGGAAACGGAAACAGACTTGTTGGCCCGCGACATGGGAGTTTAATTGAGCGGCGAAAAGAACCTGAAGGTAGCCCTGCTGGGTTGCGGCACCGTTGGGGCCCAGGTGGCCCGGATCCTGCTGGAAGATGCGAATGAACTGGCCGCCCGCTCGGGCGCCGGCCTGCAGCTGATCGGCATTGCCGTGCGCAACCTGCATGCCAAACGCGATGCGGCGCTGCCCCAGGAGCTTTTCACCACCGACGCTCCCGGGCTGATCGCCCAGGCCGATGTGGTCATCGAGCTGCTCGGCGGCATGGAACCGGCCGGCGAATACATCGCCGCCGCGCTGTCCAAGGGCGCCAGCGTCATCACCGGCAACAAGGCGCTGATCGCGCTCAAGGGCGCCGAGCTGAACGCGCTGGCCGCCGCCAACGGCGCGCAGTTGCGCTACGAGGCGGCGGTGGCCGGGGCCATCCCGATCCTGCGCCCGATCGCCGACTCGTTGGCGGGCGACCACATCACCAAGGTGATGGGCATCGTCAACGGCACCACCAACTTCATCCTCGACGCGATGGACACCACCGGTGCCGCGTTCGACGACGTGCTGGCCGAAGCCCAGGCGCTGGGCTATGCCGAAGCCGATCCGACCGCCGACGTAGGCGGGCACGACGCCGCCGCGAAGGCGGCCATCCTGGCCTCGCTGGCCTTCCACACCACCGTGTCCTCGGATCAGGTCTGGACCCAGGGCATCACCGAGGTCACCGCCGCCGATGTCGCGGCCGCATCCGCCGCCGGCTACGTGATCAAGCTGCTGGCCATCGCCGAACGCACAGAAGCCGGGATCTCGGTGCGCGTCTACCCGGCGCTGGTGCGCCGCAGCCACCCGCTGGCCACCGTGCACGGCGCGTTCAACGCGGTGTTCGTCGAGGCCGAGAACGCCGGGGACCTGATGTTCTACGGCGCAGGCGCGGGCGGCAACCCGACCGCCTCGGCGGTGATGGGCGACGTCGTCGCCGTGGCCCGGCAGATCGCCGCTGGAGCGCCGCTGCCCAACGGCTCGGTCAGCCAGGCCCCGAGGATGCTGGACTTCGAAGCCATCGACACCCGCTACTGGATCGGACTGTCGGTCAAGGACCAGCCGGGCGTGCTGGCGGCCATCGCCACCGTCTTCGGCGAGCACGGGGTCTCCATCGAGTCGATGAGCCAGCAGGTCGACGCCGAGGCCGGCGCGCAGCTGCGCATCCTGACCCACCAGGGCACCGAAGCTGCCCTGGCCAGCACCGTCGAGGCGCTCACCGCGCTGGACGCGGTGCACTGTGTACTATCCGTTATGCGAGTTGAAGGAAACTAACGTGGCTCACCAGTGGCGCGGAGTGATCCGCGAATACGCCGATCGCCTGCCAGTCGACGAAAACACCAAGGTCATCACGCTCGGCGAGGGCGGCACCCCGTTGGTCTACGCACCGGCGCTGTCGGCCCATACCGGCAACGAGGTGTACCTGAAGGTCGAGGGCATGAACCCGACCGGCTCCTTCAAGGACCGCGGCATGACCATGGCGATGACCGCTGCGGTCGCCGCCGGCGCGAAGGCAGTGGTCTGCGCCTCCACCGGCAACACCTCGGCTTCGGCCGCGGCCTACGCCACCCAGGCCGGCCTGAAGTGCGCCGTGCTGGTACCGGACGGCAAGATCTCCATGGGCAAGATGTCCCAGGCGATCGCCCACGGCGCAGACATCATCCAGATCGACGGCAACTTCGATAACTGCCTTGAGGTCGCCCGCAAGCTCAGCGAGAACTACCCGGTATTCCTGGTCAATTCGGTGAACCCTGCGCGTATCCAGGGCCAGAAGACCGGCGCCTTCGAGGTCGTGGACTTCCTGGGCGATGCACCTGACTACCACCTGCTGCCGGTAGGCAACGCGGGCAACATCACCGCGTACTGGAAGGGCTACAAGGAGTACTCCACGCCGTGGACCAACGAGGCCGGCAAGGTCCTCGAACCGGTATCCACCAAGAACCCGATCATGTGGGGCTTCCAGGCAGCTGGCGCCGCTCCGATTGTTGCCGGGCACCCGATCACCGAACCGGACACCATCGCCACCGCGATCCGCATCGGCAACCCGGCTTCCTGGGAACAGGCCGAAGCAGCCCGCGACGAGTCCGGCGGCCAGATCGACTCGGTCACCGATGAGGAAATTCTCGCCGCGCACCGCTGGCTCTCGTCGCGCGAAGGCGTGTTCGTGGAACCCGCCTCGGCAGCCGGCGTCGCCGGACTGCTCAAGCACCACGCCGCCGGCAACGTGCCCACCGGCAAGAAGATCGTGATCACCGTAACCGGCCACGGCCTGAAGGACCCGGACTGGGCCCTGAAGCAGGCCGACGGCTCGGACGTCGCACCAAAGAAGGTGGCCTTCGACGTAGTCGAGGTCGCCGGCGCCCTGGGCCTGGCCTAAACGCCTTCGGCCAGAATTCTTCTGGCCAGCCAACGGCCCGCCGCGCCAATGGCTCTCCCGGAAACGGGGGAGCCGGCCGTGGCGGGCCGTTGTGCATCCATCATCTATCGCACCGAAATCTTGAAGGAACCATGACGCAGCAGATCGCCCTGGGCCAGAAGTTGATCGTTTCCCCTCCGGCCACCTCCGCCAACCTCGGTCCCGGCTTCGATTCGCTGGGCCTGGCCCTGGAATACCGCGACCGCCTTGAGGTGGGCACCGCGCACTCCAGCCGCGTCGAGATTTTCGGTGACGGGGCCGATGAGCTGCCACGCGATGAATCCCACCTGATCATCCAGGAAATGCACCGCTACTGGAAAGACGCCGGCTTCGCCCCGGTAGGCGTGGAACTGGTGGCGCATAACCGCATTCCGCATGCTCGGGGCATGGGCTCGTCCGCAGCGGCGATCGTTGCCGCCTATGCTGCGGCCGACGCGCTGCTGCCAGCAGCGGCACGTCGTGGAACCGAATCAATCTTCCAGGCCGCGGCCGCGTGGGAAGGCCACCCGGATAATGTGGCCCCTGCGGTCTTTGGCGGTTTGAGCATTTCTGCCACGAATCCCGATGGCAGCTTCAGCTCCGTGCAGGTGCCATTGCACCCGGATCTGCGTGCGGTGCTGGCCATCCCTTCCAACGGGCTGTCCACCGAAGTGGCCCGTGGTGCACTGCCCTCGCACATCGAGCATGCGGTGGCCGCGGCGAACAGCGCTAGTGCCGCCTTGCTGATCCACGCTTTGAGCAATGACCCAAGCCAGCTGCTTGGCGGCACCAAGGACTACCTGCACCAGGATTACCGGGCTGCGGCCATGCCGCAAAGCGCCGCACTGATTGCCAAGCTGCGCGATGCCGGATTGGCCGCAGTGGTTTCCGGTGCCGGCCCAACGGTGATGACCCTGGTATCCAGCGAGGACCAGGTAGCTGCCGTGCAAGCGGTGATCAACGAATTTTCTGCGAGTTCTTCAGTGTCTTGGCGTGCTGAAGTTCCCAAGCTTGCCTCTAACGGTGTTACAGTAGAAGTGCTGTAACACCATGGCAGGCCGGATCGCTGGGCAGTAGCCCGGTCCGAATCATTTGTGGCCAGTGTTGATGCGGATAAATTCGGTTCTTGAACCCCATTTCATCCCTCCAGCCGCTCCGGATTTCCCTGCAGTTCGCAGCACCTTTGATATCCCGCATCCAGGTACGTCTTCGTGCCCAGGCGATATCAGTTTCTTTAATCCACCGCAGTTTTGCTCCGAATTCTGGGCTATCTTGCGGGGAGAAAGTGAAGTAGCCACGAAATCTTCGGCTACGGAACATCATTTACGGCATAGTGGGCCTGCCTGAAGCGGCCCATCCTACGAGTCAGAAGGAACTTTCGTGACCGAAACCACGAGCCTCACCGAAGGCGTGGACACCAAGACTTCCGAAAATAAGAGTGCCGGTCTGGCCTCTTTGAAGATGACCCAGCTGCAGCAGTTGGCTTCCCAGCTGGGAATTACCGGCGGGTCGCGCATGCGCAAGGCTGATCTGGTCAAGGCCATCGGCGACCACCAGCGCGGTGGCTCCGTTGCCGCCAAGGACGCCAAGGCAGCGCAGGAAGCCAAGGCCGCGCAGGAAGCGAAGTCGGCCAAGGCCGAAGCACCTGCAGTCAAGGCAGAAGCCGCCGCCGAGCCGGCCAAGGAAACCAAGGCCCGCGCACGCCGCGCCCCGAAGGCCGCAGCCAAGGAGCAGGCCGAGACCGATACCGCCGCCGCGCCGGAAACCGCCGCAGCTGCCGAAGCACCGGCGGAAAAGCCTGCTCGCGCACGCCGCACCTCGCGCCGCGTGACCGACTCCGGCAAGGTTGCCGCTGCTGCCGAAACCAAGGAAGCAGCCGCCGAAGCACCTGCCGAGAAGCAGGCTCCAGCCGAGGAAGCCAAGGCCCCGCGCCAGCGCCGCAACTCGCGCAGCAGCAAGCCAGCTGAGCAGCCTGCAGAACAGGGCGCCGAGCCAGCCGAGGCTCCGGCAGAGAACACCGAGAACAACGGCGAAGCACGCGAAGACCGCCGCGAGCGCGGCAGCCGCCGTGAGCGTGGCAACCGCCGCGAGCGCAACAACGAGCGCAATGACGCCGCCGATTCGGAGAACGCCGAAGAGCGCACCGACCGCCGCGAAGAGCGCCGCGAGCGCAACAACGAGCGCAATGACCGGAACAACCGCCGTGATCGCAACAACGATCGCAATGATCGCAACAACGATCGCAATGATCGCAACAACGACTCGAACGACTCGGAGAACACCGAGGAGCGTTCTGAACGCAGCGAGCGCAATGACCGCCGTGAACGCCGCGAGCGCAACAATGACCGCAATGACCGGAACAACCGCCGTGAGCGCAACAACGACCGGAACAACCGCAACCGCCGCAACCGCCGCGACGACGACGAGCCGCAGCTGAGCGAAGACGATGTCGTGCTGCCGATCGCCGGCATCCTGGACGTGCTGGAGAACTACGCGTTTGTCCGCACCTCCGGCTACCTTCCCGGCCCGAACGACGTCTACGTCACCCTGGGACAGGTCAAGAAGTACAACCTGCGCAAGGGCGACGCCATCGTCGGCGCCATCCGCCAGCCGCGCGAGGGCGAGACCCCGAACCCGCGCCAGAAGTTCAACGCCCTGGTGCAGCTGACTTCCGTGAACGGCAAGAAGCCGGAAGACAACAAGGAACGCGTCGAGTTCAACAAGCTCGTGCCGCTGTACCCGACCGAGCGCCTGCGCCTGGAAACCGACCCGAAGCTGGTCGGCCCACGCGTCATCGACCTGGTCGCACCGATCGGCAAGGGCCAGCGCGGCCTGATCGTCTCGCCTCCAAAGGCCGGCAAGACGCTGATCCTGCAGTCCATCGCGAACGCCATCACAACCAACAACCCAGAGGTGCACCTGATGATGGTGCTGGTCGACGAGCGTCCCGAAGAAGTCACCGACATGCAGCGCACGGTCAAGGGCGAGGTCATCGCCTCGACCTTCGACCGCCCGGCAGATGACCACACCACCGTGGCCGAGCTGGCCATCGAGCGCGCCAAGCGCCTGGTGGAAATGGGCATGGATGTCGTGGTCCTGCTGGACTCGATGACCCGCCTGGGCCGCGCCTACAACCTGGCCGCCCCTGCCTCGGGCCGCATCCTCTCCGGCGGCGTGGACTCGGCGGCGCTGTACCCGCCCAAGCGCTTCTTCGGTGCCGCCCGCAACATCGAGAACGGCGGCTCGCTGACCATCCTGGCCACCGCCCTGGTGGAGACCGGATCCAAGATGGACGAGGTCATCTTCGAGGAATTCAAGGGCACCGGCAACATGGAGCTTCGCCTCTCGCGCCAGCTGGCCGAGAAGCGCATCTTCCCTGCGGTGGATGTCAACGCATCCTCGACCCGCCGCGAAGAGCAGCTGATGAGTGCCGAAGAGGTGCGCATCATGTGGCGCCTGCGGCGCATGCTCTCGGGCATCGATCCGCAGCAGGCACTGGAGGTGCTCACCGGGAAGATCCGCGAGACCCAGTCCAACGCGGAATTCCTGATGCTGGTCAACAAGACCACTCCAAACAAGGATTAGCACCATCCACCGCCATGGCGTCCAGCCAGCTTGCCACCTCGGCAGCTGGCTGGACGCCATCGGCGCGTAGTGACACCTCGCACGCCGGTGACCGCCGGCGCAGCGTCTAGAATTGAATTCCAGCAGTGCCTAGGAACGCAGCAAGCGCCGGCACTGCGCGGAAAACGCCAACAAGGAAGCACACCACCATGTTCGAGTCCGTCAAGTCGCTACTAGAAGAGCATGCAGCCATCCAGGCGCAGCTCTCGGATCCAGCGGTGTACGCCGACCAGGCGCTGGCCCGCAAGCTCGGCCGCCGTTCGGCCCAGCTGAACGGCATCGTCGAAGCCTACAACAAGTGGAACACCGCCACCGAGGACCTGGAAGCCGCCAAGGAAATGGCCGACGAGGATCCGGACTTCGCCGAAGAGGTCGAAACCCTGACCGCCGAGCTGCCGGCGCTGGAGGAGAAGCTGCGCCGCCTGCTGATCCCGCGCGACGAGAACGACGGCCGCAACGTGATCCTCGAAGTCAAGGGCGGCGAAGGCGGCGACGAAGCGGCGCTGTTCGCCGCGGACCTGCTGCGCATGTACACCCGCTTCGCCGAGCACAAGGGCTGGAAGGTCGAGATGATCTCCTACAACGAGTCCGACCTCGGCGGCTACAAGGACGCGCAGGTGGCCATCAAGGGCAACTCCAACGACCCGGCAGAAGGTGTCTACGCCCAGCTGAAGTTCGAGGGCGGCGTGCACCGCGTGCAGCGCGTGCCGGTCACCGAATCCCAGGGCCGCATCCACACCTCGGCCGCCGGCGTGCTGGTGCTGCCCGAAGTGGACGAGCCCGAAGAAGTCGATATCCACCAGAATGATTTGAAGATCGACGTCTACCGTTCCTCGGGCCCCGGCGGGCAGTCGGTGAACACCACCGACTCCGCCGTGCGCATCACCCACCTGCCCACCGGCATCGTGGTGGCCATGCAGAACGAGAAGTCGCAGATCCAGAACCGCGAAGCCGCCATGCGCGTGCTGCGTTCGCGCCTGCTGGCCCACCAGCAGGAACAGATCGACGCCGAGAACTCTGCGCAGCGCGCCAGCCAGATCCGCACCATGGACCGTTCCGAGCGCATCCGCACCTACAACTACCCGGAGAACCGCATTGCGGATCACCGCACCGGGTACAAGGCCTACAACCTGGATGCCGTGATGGACGGCGACCTGCAGCCGGTGGTCGACTCCTGCATCCAGATGGACGAGGAAGAGCGCCTAGCTGCGCTGGGCGAGTAACTGCGCCTTGGAAGAACTATCTGCCGTACGCCGCCAGGCGATTGCGGCGCTGACCGACGCCGGGGTGCCAAGCCCCGGCGTCGACGCCGATCTGCTGCTCTGCCATGTGCTGGGCATCGACCGCGCGCAGCTGAAGCTGCGCGAGCTGCGCGGCGACGGCCTTCAGCCGGCGCACCGGGAGCAGTTCACCGAGCTGGTGGCAGCCCGGCGCACCCGCATCCCGCTGCAGCACCTGACCGGCATCGCCTACTTCCGCTACCTGGAACTGAAGGTCGGGCCGGGGGTCTTCACCCCTCGGCCGGAAACCGAAACCGTGGTGCAGCTGGGCCTTGATTTCCTGGCGGCCCACGGGATCGGCAGCCCGCGGTGCATCGACTTATGCTCGGGTTCCGGCGCCATTGCCGCGGCCCTGGCCAGCGAGGTGCCGGCGGCCAGCGTCTGGGCCGTGGAGCTCTCGGATGATGCTATCGGCTACACCCGGGCCAACTGCGAACCCCACGGGGTCACCGTGCTGCACCGGGACGCCACGCAGGTGCCCGCCCAGCTGGACGCCACCATGGACCTGGTGATCTCCAATCCGCCGTATATCCCGCCGAATGCGGTGCCGCGCGAGGTCGAGGTGCGCGAGCACGACCCGGAGATGGCGTTGTACGGGCTGGGGAAGGATGGGCTGCAGGTCCCGCGTGTCGTCACAGCCCAGGCCCTGAAGCTGCTGCGTCCCGGCGGCTGGTACGTGATGGAACACGCCGAAGTGCAGCGCGAGAGCGCGGCGGCGATGCTGCGCGAAGCAGGGTTCACGCAGGTTGCCGGCCACCAGGACCTCACCGGGCGCGCCCGCGCCACATCCGGCTACGCGCCCCAATAACCAAACGACACACCAGTGCATGAAAGAATGATCCCGTGAGCACAATATTTTCGGTAAGCAACGAGCAGGAACACGCTGACGGCATCGCCGCAGCCAAGGCCGCACTGGCGGACAAGCGCTGCATCGTCTTGCCCACAGATACCGTCTACGGGATTGGCGCCGATGCCTTCAGCGCCCAGGGCGTAGCGATGCTGCTGGCGGCCAAGGGCCGCAGCCGTACCATGCCGCCACCGGTGCTGATTGCCCAGACCGCCACCATGGACGGGCTGGCCCGGGACATCCCAAAGGAAGCCCGGAAGCTGGCCGAAGCCTTCTGGCCGGGCGGCCTGACCCTGATCCTGCACGCCCAGCCGTCGCTGACCTGGGATCTGGGGGAGACCCGCGGCACCGTTGCGCTGCGCGTGCCCAACGATGACACCGCCCTGGAACTGCTGGGCCAGACCGGCCCGCTGGCAGTGTCCTCGGCCAACCGCACCGGCAACGCGGCGGCGCTGGATGTCGAGCAGGCCATCGCCCAGCTGGGCGAGTCGGTGGACGTGTACCTCGACGGCGGTCCGCGCGGTGCGGCCGGCGAAGAAGTCCTGCCCTCGACCATCATCGATTGCACCGGTGCGCACCTGCAGGTAGTCCGCTCGGGCGCAATTTCCATTGAGGAATTGCGCGTGGTTGTCCCTGGAATTCTCGATTTGGGACAGGACGCACCGGAAACCGGCGCATGAGAACATATGTCCTGCTCATAGCGTTCAGCTTTACGGTCTCGTTCCTGCTCACGCCGATCGTGCGCACGCTCGGCCAGCGCTTTACCGGGAACCAGCTGGTGCGCGAACGCGACCAGCATGAAAAGCCGATCGTGAAGTTCGGCGGGCTGGCAATCATCGCCGCATTCGCCGCAGGATTATGGCTCGCGAGCAATTTCCATTTCTTCCGCGGGGTTTTCGGCAATGACGAAGCCATCCGCGGCATCGCCTACGCGCTGGGCGTCATCGTGCTCATGGGTCTGGCCGATGACATGTACGACTTGAAGTGGTGGCTGAAGCTCGCCGGGCAGATCCTGATCGGCTGGCTGATCGCCACCCACGGAATCGTCATCCAGTCGCTGCCGGTCGGTTCGTGGCAGATCGATGAGCCGTGGCTGCAGATCGCGGTGACGGTGTTCCTGATCGTGCTGACCATGAACGCGATCAATTTCTCTGATGGGCTCGACGGCCTGGCCGCGGGCCTGGCCACAATTGGCGCGGCGACCTTCTTCGTGTATTCCTATGTGCTGGCCACGCATGTGAGCGCGGATGACTACGCGAATATCGGGGCGCTGCTCTGCGCCCTGCTGCTCGGCGCCTGCCTGGGCTTCCTGCCGCACAACTTCAACCCGGCGAATATCTTCATGGGGGAGACCGGGGTGCTGGCCATCGGCATGATCCTGTCGGTGGCCGCGATCGCGGTGACCGGGGATGTGCAGGGGCTGGAGGCCCGGCGCTTCCGCAACATCCCTGCCTACATGCCGATGCTGCTGCCGATGGTCATCGTCTTCCTACCAGTTCTGGACCTTGTGCTCTCGGTCTTCCGCAGGCTGGCCAACAAACGCTCACCCTTTTCACCGGACGCCAAGCACATCCACCACCGGATGCTGGCCCAGGGACATTCGGTGCGCCAGTCGGTGATCCTGCTGTACCTCTGGGCTGCCGTGATTGCTGTCTCAGTGGTGTCCATCGCCTTCATCCCGGTCATCCTGGTGGTGCCGATGGCCTTGCTGTTGTTCCTAGTGGCAGCGGTGGCGACCTGGCGTCCGCTGGTGATCAAGCGGGTTGATGCCCTGCGCAAGCGCATGGGCAAGGCCTAGCCCGGTTAATTAGCCAAGTAATGCATGAGCAATCTGTTTCTATCTCGTGTAGAATTCCATGTGGATCTTCTTCCTCCTGTTCTTTTCGGGAGCGGGTGGGAGTTTCAAGTTTCATCAGCATCGATGGGTGCACGATGGTCCCTCGGTGTTGACGAAGAAAGGTTGCGGACGTGAATCCTGGTTCTGCCCGCGTCAGTGCTTCGTCAGCCCCGAAATCCATCTGGCCGCCGATTCTCGGCTTGTCACTGGTGTATTCAGCGATCGCTACCGCCATTTTTTTCCTGATTTCATGGCTGGTAGCTGATCTCACCTACGCGCTTTCTGGCGCGCTGGCTGCCGGGATCGTGATCGGCTTTTTCGCAATTGGCATCCTCATCGCCGAAGCTGCCGGGCGAATCCGCCGCTCGTGGGCCATGCCCGCGTTCCTGGGCGTCTTTGTCATCAAGGTTTTCGGCATCGCCTTCGTGCTGTTGAACCTGGGGTTGCCCGAATGGGTCAACCGCCAGGGATTCGTTCTTGCAGCAGCTATCTCCCTTGTTGCCTGGCAGGTTGGCGAGGTGCGTGCCTTCATGAAGGCACGCCTGGCTATCTACAACGAGGAATAGAGTATTCCGCCCGACTATGTGTCGGTGGGGTGCTGTGAGTTTGATAAGCTTACTTCGGGTCATTTTTGGCCGTCCGCTGAACTGCGGGTGGTTTATGCAAGATGCATCCGCGGGGAGACCCGCAGATGGACCCTCATCAGGGTTGATGCTTTGGCATGGGCCATGATGGGATCCCCGTTTGATCTTTTCTTCACACGGTGAGAGGCAGTTACCGCCAGTCACCGCCTTTTGCCCGTGACCGTTACTGCAGAGAGGACAGCGCGTTGTTCGCGTTTGCGCTCCCAATGGCCTCAGAAGAAGGCGGCTTCGTACCGCCAACCGTTTCCGATACCCACCTTCCAGAAATCTTCCCTTGGATGGCGGAGTACGGCACGGGTTTCGGCAAGCAGATGCTCATGATCGTTTTGTCGATCGTGCTCATCACTTGGTTCTTCACCGCGGCCATCAAGAACCCTAAATTGGTTCCAGGCAAGATGCAGTACATCGCTGAAACCGGTTACGCATTCGTACGTAACGGAATTGGCCGCGACATCATCGGCGAGAAGAACTTCCGTCCTTGGATTCCTCTGCTGTTCGCGACCTTCTTCTTCGTACTGCTAAACAACCTCTTCGGCGCGATTCCGTTCCTGCAGCTTCCATCGTTCTCACACGCTGGTTCTGCCTACGCGATGGCTATCATCATCTACGGCACCTGGATTGCCGTAGGCCTGAAGAACCATGGTATCCGCTACTTCAAGCTGGCTGTCACCCCACCGGGTGTCAGCCCAGTGATGTTGATTCTGCTGGTGCCGTTGGAAATCATTTCTAACTTCATTGTCCGCCCGCTGACGCACTCGCTGCGTTTGATGGCAACGATGCTGGCAGGCCATATCATTGTGATGCTGGCTGCTTCAGGTGCACGCCACTTGATCGTCGTCCAGGACTCGCTGGCACTGAATGGTGTTGGTGTTCTGGTCATCGCAGGTTCCGTGGCTATGTACTTCCTGGAATTGTTGATCATGGTTCTGCAGGCGTTCGTGTTTACGCTGCTGACCGCGATCTACATCCAGGGTGCAATTGAAGCTGACGCCCACTAGGCCATTTCTTATTTACTAAATCCCAAATGTTCTTCCTTGAACGATTCAAGGAAAACCTCACAACCTACCGGCAAAAAGCCGGTATCTTGAAAGGAAAATTCGCATGAGCGGCTCCCTGAACATGATCGGCTACGGTCTGGCAGCAATTGGTTCGGCTATCGGCGTGGGCTTGATCTTCGCAGCGTACATCAACGGCGTTGCACGTCAGCCAGAATCACAGCGCATCTTGCAGCCAATCGCAATGCTCGGCTTCGCACTTGCTGAAGCACTGGCCATCCTTGGCCTGGTTTTCGCCTTCGTTATCAAGTAAGTCCTTCCCGGCTGTAGTGGCCTCGCCACTATCGCGAGGCATACACACAAGTGGAAACTAATAGATAAGGAATGGTGAGAATGAATAGCACTGACTTCATCCTCGCTGCGGGCGAATCGGTCAACCCGCTGATGCCTAACCCGTGGGAAATTCTCGTCACGGGCGTTGGCTTCGCGGTCCTCCTTTTCATCGTCATCAAGGTCATCGCTCCGAAGTTTGAGCAGTCCTATGAAGATCGCGTCACCGCGATCGAAGGCGGTCTTGAAAAGGCCGAGGCAGCGCAGAAGGAAGCAGAGGAGACCTTGGCACAGTACAAGGCCCAGCTTCTGGAAGCACGCACCGAAGCAAACCGCATCCGCGAGGAAGCTCGCAGCGAAGGCGCTCAGATCCTTGAAGATCTGAAGATCAAAGCAACCGACGAGGCTACTCGCATCAGCGAGCAGGCTCAGCGCCAGATCCAGGCAGAGCGCTCAGCCGCTCTGTCCTCGCTTCGCACCGACGTGGGCACCTTGGCCACCGAGCTTGCAAGCAAGGTTGTTGACGAAGCTCTGAAGGACGATGCCCGTGCACAGCGCGTGGTTGATCAGTTCCTGAACGATTTGGAAGCTCAGCAGAACGCAGGTGCATCGAACTAATGGCAAGTGTATCGAGCGAGTCATTGGCAAAGGCCTTGGAGTTCCTGGAACCCAAGCTGGCACTGGCATCTATTGAGCTGCCAAAGGAACTGTTCGCGGTCCTGGAAGTACTGGATGCAAATGCCGGTCTTCGCCGAGCACTGACTGATCCAGCCCGTGAAGATGCCGAAAAGGCAGGCCTCTTGGCTCAGCTGCTGCACGGAAAGGTCTCGGCTGCCGCTGAGGACACCGTCGCCCAGCTGGCTTCAACCCGCTGGAGCTCGGAACGCGACATTAGCGATGCGCTCGAAACTCTGGCTGTCACCGCGGCTACCGCAGTGGCGGAACAGCAGGACGGCGCTTCAGGGCTGAACAAGCTGGAGCAGGATCTGTTCTCCTTCATCGAGGTGGTCCGTGGAAACCACGAACTGCAGCGTGCGTTGGATGATGCACAGGCCCCAGTTGAAGCTAAGCGCGCACTTGCGCTCAAGCTTGTGCCTAACGCGTCGCAGACCTCGCAGGTTTTGATCTCCCAGGCAGTTTCGAACCCACGCGGTTTGAAGCCTGCAACCCTGGCCGAACGCTTCGTTGAACTAGTCGCCAAGCGCCAGCAGCGCTGGATCGCTACGGTGACCAGCACTGTGGAGCTTTCCGAGGCTCAGCGTTCGCGCCTGGAGACCAGCCTGAACAAGCTATACGGTCGTCAGCTCAAGCTCAACACCGCTATCGACCCATCGCTGGTCGGTGGACTGGTAGTAAAGGTTGGCGACGAAGTTGTCGACGCTTCCGTGGCATCGCGCGTGGCGGATTTGCGCCGCGCACTGGCTAGCTAGGACTTCTGCCAGGAGCTGGCTCCTGGCAGTTGTTCCGGCTCGCCGGGACCAACACAGACTTCATTCACATCGATCCACCATTCTTGAGGGTGGATCACAATTTAGGAGAGCAGGGACTGCAGATGGCCGATTTGACCATCAATGCCAACGACGTCCGCAATGCCCTAAACGAGTTCGCATCTTCCTACGAACCGGGTAAGGCAGAGCGCACCGAGGTGGGACGCGTCGTCGCCGCGAGCGACGGCATCGCCAGAGTGGAAGGTCTTCCTTCCGTTATGGCCAACGAGTTGCTGAAGTTCGAAGATGGCACCCTGGGCCTGGCCCAGAACCTCGATACCCGTGAAATCGGTGTCGTTGTGCTTGGTGACTTCACCGGCATCGAAGACGGCCAGAAGGTAGAGCGCACCGGCGAGATCCTTTCGGTTCCAGTCGGCGACGGCTACCTGGGCCGCGTTGTTGATCCACTGGGTGAGCCACTGGACAACATGGGCCCAATTGCCGCTGAAGGACGTCGTGCACTGGAGCTCCAGGCACCAGGCGTGACCCAGCGCAAGAGCGTTCACGAACCATTGCAGACCGGCCTGAAGGCCATCGACGCAATGATCCCGATCGGCCGTGGCCAGCGTCAGCTGATCATTGGCGACCGCCAGACCGGCAAAACCGCTATCGCGGTTGACGCCATCCTGAACCAGCGCGACAACTGGGCAACCGGTGACGAAACCAAGCAGGTTCGCTGCATCTACGTGGCAATCGGCCAGAAGGCATCGACCATCGCTGCCGTACGCCAGACCCTCGAAGAGCAGGGCGCCCTGGAATACACCACCATCGTGGCTTCCCCGGCATCTGACCCAGCAGGCTTCAAGTACTTGGCGCCATATGCAGGCTCGGCCATTGGCCAGCACTGGATGTACGGTGGCAAGCACGTTCTGATCGTCTTCGATGATCTGTCGAAGCAGGCTGAAGCCTACCGCGCCGTGTCCCTGCTGCTGCGCCGTCCGCCAGGACGCGAAGCCTACCCAGGTGACGTCTTCTACCTGCACTCCCGCCTGCTTGAGCGTTGCGCCAAGCTCTCGGACGAGCTCGGTGCAGGTTCGATGACTGGTCTTCCAATCATCGAGACCAAGGCCAACGACGTGGGCGCGTTCATCCCGACCAACGTTATCTCGATCACCGACGGCCAGATCTTCTTGCAGTCGGACCTGTTCAACGCCAACCAGCGCCCAGCTGTCGACGTGGGTATCTCGGTATCCCGCGTTGGTGGTTCGGCACAGGTCAAGGCCATGAAGAAGGTCTCCGGTACCTTGAAGCTTGAATTGGCTCAGTACCGCGACATGCAGGCCTTCGCAATGTTCGCTTCGGATCTGGATGCCGCTTCCAAGCAGCAGCTGACCCGTGGTGCACGCCTGATGGAACTGCTCAAGCAGGGCCAGTACACCCCATACGCTGTTGAGGATCAGGTCGTTTCGATCTGGGCCGGCACCAACGGCTACCTGGACGATGTCCCGGTTGAGGACGTACGCCGCTTCGAAGCTGAGTTCATCGACTACCTGCGTCACCGCACTGACGTTCTGACCGTAATCGGCCAGACCGGCAAGCTTGAGAACGAGACCTTGGAAGCCATGAAGTCCGGCATCGCCGACTTCAAGGCCGGCTTCTTCGGTGCAGGCAGCGATCAGCTGGTTGCCGCTGGCCACGAAGAGCACGACGCTCTGAACGCCGAGTCCGTTGACCAGGAACAGATCGTCAAGCAGAAGCGCTGACAATTTTCTTGTGCTGAAGTTGCGGCGCCGGTGACGGCGCCGCAACAACAGCACAGGGGATAAGGAAAGGACACACATGGGAGCCCAGATTCGGGTCTACCGCCAGAAGATCGGATCGACCAAGTCGATGCGCAAGATCTTCAAGGCGATGGAACTGATCGCTGCATCCCGCATTGGCAAGGCACGTACGCGTGTCGCGGCATCACTGCCGTACGCCAATGCGATTACCCGTGCAGTAACCGCCGTCTCGTCCCAGGCCGATGTCGAACACCCACTGACCACCGAGCCGGCGCAGGTACGCCGTGCCGCGGTCTTGGTGATGACCTCGGACCGAGGACTTGCCGGGTCCTACTCCGCCAGCGTTCTGAAGCAGGCAGAGCACCTCGTGGAACTCTTGCGTGAAGAAGGCAAAGAAGTCAAGACCTACCTGGTCGGCCGCAAGGCACAGGCTTACTTTGATTTCCGTTCACGCGAGTACGCCAGAGTGTGGACCGGGGAAACTGATTCTCCGCGTTTCGAAACCGCACACGAGCTGCGAGACGTCCTCCTGGAGGACTTCAACACCGACTACGAAGAGGGTGGCGTGGAAGAAATCCACGTCGTCTACACCCAGTTCAAGTCGATGGTCACGCAGGAACCGACGGTCATCCGTCTGTTGCCGTTGGAGGTTGTCGAGGATGAATCCGAGACTCCAACCGACGAGCTGTTGCCACTGTACGAGTTTGAGCCATCGGCGGAAGAAGTGCTTGACGCACTGCTTCCTCGGTACATCGAGTCTCGATTGTTCAACTGCCAGCTGCAGTCCGCAGCCTCCGAGCTTGCTGCACGCCAGCGGGCAATGAAGGCCGCAGGCGACAACGCAGGCGAACTGATCAAGAAGTACACACGATTGCTTAACAATGCCCGTCAGGCTGAAATCACCCAGGAGCTTTCGGAAATTATTGCCGGCGCCGACGCGCTGAACGGCTAATTCCCGACAGGTCCGACCAGACAAGAAGTGAGAAAGATGACTGCCCAACTCAACGAGCAGGTTACCGCAGGGGCCATCGGTCGCATCGCGCGCGTGACTGGCCCGGTCGTGGACGTCGAGTTCCCAGCCGATGCACTGCCTGCTATCTACAACGCACTGACCGCTGAGCTGACCCTCAACGGTGAAACCAAGAAGATCACCTTCGAAACCAGCCAGCACCTCGGTGAGGGCCTGGTTCGCGCGGTATCGCTGCAGGCCACCGACGGCCTGGTCCGCGGCACCTCGGTGACCGACACCGGCGCTGCGATCTCCGTCCCTGTTGGCGACGGCGTCAAGGGCCACATCTTCAACGTATTGGGCGACGCCCTGGACGTTGACAACTCGGAGATCCAGGTCACCGAGCGCTGGCCAATCCACCGCCAGCCACCTAAGTTCTCTGAACTTGAGGGCTCGACCGAAATGCTGGAAACCGGCATCAAGTCGATCGACCTTCTCACCCCGTACATCAAGGGTGGAAAGATCGGCCTGTTCGGCGGCGCCGGCGTGGGCAAGACCGTGCTGATCCAGGAAATGATCACCCGTGTTGCACGTAACTTCGGTGGTACTTCGGTATTCGCCGGTGTGGGCGAGCGCACCCGTGAAGGCAACGACCTCTGGGTCGAAATGGATGAGGCCAACGTTCTGAAGGACACCGCCTTGGTGTTCGGCCAGATGGATGAGCCACCAGGAACCCGTCTGCGCGTGGCACTGTCCGCACTGACCATGGCGGAATACTTCCGCGATGTCCAGAACCAGGACGTGCTGCTGTTCATCGACAACATCTTCCGCTTCACCCAGGCCGGTTCCGAGGTGTCGACCCTGCTGGGCCGCATGCCTTCCGCCGTGGGCTACCAGCCGAACTTGGCCGATGAAATGGGTCTGCTGCAGGAACGCATCACCTCGACGAAGGGCCGCTCGATTACCTCGATGCAGGCTGTCTACGTCCCGGCCGATGACTACACCGACCCGGCTCCAGCAGCAACCTTCGCCCACCTGGATGCAACCACCGAGCTGTCGCGTGAAATCGCGTCGCGCGGCCTGTACCCGGCAATCGATCCGCTGACCTCGACCTCGCGAATCCTAGATCCGCAGTACATCGGCCAGGATCACTACGATGTAGCCATCCGCGTGAAGGCTATCCTGCAGAAGAACAAGGAACTGCAGGACATCATCGCGATCCTCGGTATCGACGAACTGGGCGAAGAGGACAAGATCGTCGTTGCCCGTGCACGCCGCATCCAGCAGTTCCTGTCGCAGAACACCTACACCGCAAAGCAGTTCACCGGTGTCGAGGGCTCGACCGTATCGATCAAGGACACCATCGAAGGCTTCAAGGCCATCTGCGATGGCGACCTGGACCACATTGCAGAACAGGCGTTCTTCAACATCGGCGGTCTTGACGACGTCGAGCGCCAGTGGGCCGAAATCCAGAAGGCCAGCTAATCATGGCTGAGCTTCAGGTCGAAATCGTCGCGGCCGACCACTTCGTGTGGTCGGGCGCAGCGAAGCTGGTCAAGGCTCGTTCGGTGGACGGCGAGATCGGTGTTCTGCCCGGTCACGTTCCGATGCTGTCCGTGCTTGCCGCTGGGGACCTGGAAATCGAACCGGTTTCCGAGTCCCGCTTCTCGGTCCAGATCGATGGGGGCTTCTTCTCCGTTGATTCGGATCGCGTAGTAATCGTTGCTGACAACGCTGTGCTTGGTACCGCAGCGTAGGCGATGAATTGTTCGAGATAACCGCACCAGTTCTGATCGCGTTGCTGATCCTGATCGGCATCGCCATGTTCTTCGGGGCCATGGCCGTGCGCCGCATCCAATTGCGGCGCACGCTGGGCACCTTCGATGCATCAATCCTTGCGCCGTCGGGCAAATGGATCATGGTCATCGGCCGCTACGGCGGAGCGCATGTGGACCTGTTGCGGTTTTTCTCTGTCTCCCCGGTGCCGAGCTTCGTGATCGAGCGCCGCGGACTGGACATCACCGGAACGCGCCAGCCCACCGATGAGGAAACCTCGCGGATCCCTCCGGGATTCATCATCGTGATGCTGGTGCGCAGCGGTGAGGAACTGCTGCTGGCCATGGACTACCGTGACTACACCGGCTTCTCGGCCTGGCTCGAAGCCGGTCCGATCGCCGGAAGCTGGCAGATCTAGCACTTGAATACGCGAAGACCGCCGCTGCAGATGCAGCGGCGGTCTTCGCTTCTTAAAGGCTAGAGGTATTCCCCGTTGCGGATCGTCTGGACCAGCTGCAGGTCGGCATCGAGGACCAGCGCGTCGGCCGCGAAGCCGTAGTGCAGGGAGCCGACTTCATCGGCCAATCCGATCAGCGAGGCGGGGATGGACGTGGCCGAGTTGACCGCCTCGACCAGCGAGACCCCTGCCTGCACCGCATGCTGGACGATCTGGAGCAACGTGCAGGTGCCGCCGGCCAGCGAATTATCGCTCGACAGCCGTGCCTGGCCGTTGGACACGGTCACCTCCTGCGGGCCGAGAGCGTACTGGCCATCGGCCAAGCCGGTGGCTGCCATGGAATCGCTAACCAGCAGGATGTTGCTTCCGCCCACCAGCCGGTAGACCAGCCGCACGGTATCGGGGGACAGGTGCACCCCGTCGGCGATCAGCTCCACGAATGCATTGCGGTTCACCGCTTCTTCCAGGCAGGCGGCCACCGGTCCCGGCTCGCGGTGGTGCAGCGAGGGCATGCCGTTGAACAGGTGGGTGACCGTCGGGCGTTCGGTGAATCCGTCCACCCCGGCGCTGCGCAGCTGCTCGCGGGCAAAGCGCAGCGAATCGGAGGCGACCTGCGCGCTGGCATCGGTATGCCCCAGCGAGGGAACCACGCCGTGGGAGACCAGCTGCTCGATGATTTCCTCGGTGCCGTCCAGCTCGGGGGCATAGGTCATGGTGCGCAGCTGGCCGCGGCTGGCGGCCACCAACTCGCTGACGAAGCCGGGATCAGGTTCCTGCAGGAAGCGCGGATCCTGGGCGCCGCAGCGGGCTTCGGAGAGGAACGGGCCCTCGGCATGGATGCCGGCAATCTTCCCGGCCTCGGCCAATTCGGCGAGCAGCTCGGCGGCCTCGATCATCGACGACGGCTCAGCGGTGACCAGCGAGGCGAGCAGCGTTGTAGTGCCCGAACGGTGCAGGTACTCGATGGCTTCGGTGACGCTCTTGTGATCCGGCGACGAGAAATCAGCGCCGAGGGCGCCGTGGCAGTGCAGGTCAATCAGGCCCGGGATGATGATGGATCCCGGGGCCACCTCGAGCACCGGGTAGTCGGAGGCGTCGGGCAGGGCGGTGAAGTCATCGCGGTTGCCGGCAAAGCGGATGCGGTCTCCCTCGACGGCGAGCACGCCATCGGTGACCTTGAGACCATCGGAAATCAGGGTGGCGAACAAAGCGTAGCGCGTCGTAGTCATGTTCCCAGCTTAGAAGAGAGAAGGCATCCAGTCACCGACTTGGCGGATTATTCTCGCAGCGGACGTGGAGGGCCGGCGCCATGCGCTCAGCCGCGTGTAGCGGCAGGATCCGGGTTTTCCGGATCGGTGCCGGAAGCGATGAGCTTCAGCGATTGCCAGGCGCTGGCATTCCCGCCGGTGTCGCTCTGCGCTTCGCGGGCGGTCCGTGCGGCGGCCTGCTTCTCCTTCGCGTTGCCGAATTTGCTCTTCAGCGAGCGGTAGGCCTTGCGGAACATCCGGTAGAGGAGGAAACCTATCGCCACGGCAGCCAGGCCGAGCAACGCGGCCAGCACCGGAAGCAGCACCGCGGCGAGGACGAGCACCAGCGCACCGAAATCCTCGATCAGGCTGCGCACCCATTGGGTCACTGGTTCGGGCACGACGTTGGTTGCCGCGGTCAGCGATGATTTGCCCAGGCTCACCGACAGCGCGGATCCCGCACCGAGCAACCCGGTCACCACGGCAACTTCCACTCCCGAGTTGGCCCCAAGCCCAATGCCTACCAGCGCTCCGAAGACCGGGCGCAGCCATACGGAGACCGTTTCCATGGACAAGTTCAGGAAAGGGATCTTGTCCAGGCCCGCTTCGCCAATGGCCAGCACCGCGCAAATCGCCAGAACCCAAGGATTGCTGATGCTCTCGGGGATCTGCCGGGCGGCGGAGGCGATCATCTCTGGTGCGGTGTCGGGAATTGCGAGTCCCGCAATGCCGAGCGCCAACACGGTGAAGTAGGGCCGAAGTCCGGCGGCGGAACCGCTGCCAATGGCCATGAGCGAAGCTGTCAGCGGATCCAATGGTCCTCCCGGCAAAGCTGGCTGGTGCCGTGCGGCCCCAAGCGCATTTGGTTGAGGAGATCAGATTAGCAGTCGGCAGGCAGCTCCGGGACTCGTAGCGCGTGGGGCAGGACTCTGCGCTAGAAGAGACGTCCTGCAGAATCGTCGACACCGCGCATGGCGTCGTAGTCCAGGGTGAGGCAGCGTATGCCGCGGTCCTCGGCCAGGGTGCGGGCCTGCGGCTTGATCTGCTGGGCGGCGAAGATGCCGGTCACCGGCTTGAGCAGCGGATCGCGGTTGAGCAGGTCCAGATAGCGGGTCAGCTGTTCCACGCCGTCAATGTCGCCGCGGCGCTTGAGCTCTACCGCTACCGTGGCGCCCTTGGCATCACGGGCCAGGATGTCCACCGGGCCGATGGCGGTCATGTACTCGCGGCGGATCAGTTGGTGGCCGTCGCCGAGCAACTCGATCTGCTCGGCCAGCAGTCGCTGCAGGTCGGCCTCGACGCCGTCTTTGACCAGCCCCGGATCATTGCCCAGAATGTGGGCCGAGTCGTGCTCGAAGCTGTGGAAGTGGATGGTCAGCTTGTCATCGGTCTTGGCGCTGGCCACGATCCACGTGGCGGTGGCTCCCAAAGCGGCGGCTTCCTCGTCGGGGTCGGCCTCGCGCAGGGTCAATGGAGGATTCATCCAGTTCAGCGGCTTGTAGCTGCCGCCATCCGAGTGGATTAGAACCGATCCATCGGCCTTGACCATGATCAGGCGGGTCGCCAACGGAAGGTGGGCTCGCAGACGGCCCTCGTAATCTACTGAACACTTCGCTACCACTAAACGCACCCCACACACTTTACTAGCTGGTTGCGACTTGTGCCCTCAGATACGGCATGATTAATGACATGCCACGTTCCAACCGCCCGCGCCGCTCGAAGAATTCACGACCTGCCAGAGGCCGGAACTCCGGATCCGACCACGGCTACGGGGATGACGAGCAAGAGTACGGAGCGGACCAGGAAGAGTGGATGCAACGGGCCCGCTTCGGCGTGGTGCTCCGCCAGGATGCCCCGGATGGGCAGTGGCATGTCCGCAAGATCGCGCCGCTGAACGCCAACAAGATCTACACCTGCCCTGGGTGCCACCGATCCATCGGCGTGGGCGTGGCCCATGTGGTTGCCTGGCGGGCGGATCACTGGTCCGGGGATGAAGCCGCGGCCAATGCGCGCCGCCACTGGCATCCGCACTGCTGGGAAACCCGTTCCTACCGCTACTAGGGCCAGCAAGCTGGGGGAGTCCGCTAGCGGCGGTCCTGGCGTGCGATGAATACCTCGCGCAACAGGATCATTGCGCTGGCAGCTACCGGAATGGCCATCAGCGCACCGGTGACTCCGGCCAGGCTGCCACCGGCAATCACCGAGATCACGGCGACCGCGCCGGGCACTGCCACCGCACGGCGCATGATGCGCGGCGAGACGAAGTAGGCTTCGATTTGCAGGTAGCCGAAGTAGCAGATGGCATAGATCAGCGCGGTTTGCCACCCCAGGGACAGGGTCACCAAGGTGACCAGCACACCGGCGATCACGCCACCAACCAGTGGGATGAAGGCCAGCAAGGCCACCAGCAAGGTGAGCAGCGCGGTGAACGGAACGCCTAGGATGCTCATCAGGAGCAGCGCCACCAGGCAGTTCAGTATCGCGACGGTGGCTTGGCCCATGACATAGTTGCCCACCGAGCGGGTGATGCGCACGGTCAATTCCGAGACGCGCTCGCGCTTGGAGCGAGGGGCCAGGCGCAGCGAGAAGCCCATCATGCCCGGCAGTGACGCCAGGAAGTAGATGGCCAGCACCAGCACGATCAGCACGCCGAACATCGACTGCGCGACGGTTTGCGAGACGCCCAGGACACCGCCGAAGACATTCGTTACTGCGCCCGAGTCGCCAAAGAAGCGGTCCACCTCGGTAGTGATGCGCTGGGAGATTGCATACTGGCGGTCGATTTCCCTGACCCATTCGCTGTTGAGGAAATCATCGACGATTTCAGGCGCCCGCGTGATGAAAGCGGTGATCTGATTGACCAGGGTGGGGATGATCAAGGCCATGAAGCCGCCGAAGATTGCCAGCAGGCTGACCATGGTCGCGGTCACGGCCAGCGGACGGGAGAGCCCCTTGCGCATCATGAAGCGCACAATCGGGTCAAGGCCCAGGGCAATGAACAGCGCAATGGCAATCCAGGTCATCAGCGAGCCGACATTGGTCAGCAGGTAGAAGCCGCCCAGGGCGATGCCGACCCCGATGGTGCCCAGGAAGCCCATGGAAATCGGGTGCAGCGCAGGAATCGGTTCGGGGGAGCCCTCCAGCGGCTGCTCGGGTTCCTCGCCGAGGGCCGCGCCGCGCTGCGGGGCGTTGAGCAGCTTGCCCACCCGGTCGGCGAGCTTCCTGGTCCAGCCCTCGCGAGCCGCAGCGCCGCCCGATAGCGCAGAATCGGGATAGCGGGGGACCGGCGTGCCCTCTGATGGGGGTGGCGCTGGCTGGGAATACGCTGTGGATTCCGGGCCTGGGGTCTCTGGTTCCACGGAGCGCTCAGGTGCGTGCGATTGCTCGTCGTGCGCGTGCTGAGCGCGATGCGGGCGCGGGTGATCTGGCTCCATGGGTCAGAGCATATCGCGCATTGGAGTCTATTAAGTGGTTCAAGGCACCACTCAATTGCGGTGTTGAGGCAGTTCACAGGCACGGATCGGAACCATGATCCGCCGTAACTCGTTAGACTTGTCGAAGAACAGCTGTGAGACGTAGGCGAATAGGTGAACTTGTGCGAAAAGTAATCTCCGTGATCGCGATGCTGCTGGGGGCCGTGGCCCTGGTGGTCGGCATCGGACAGAAGACCTTTTGGGCGCCGCCCGAAACGGTGACCGCGACCATGCCGCAACTATCCGGTGAGGCCCCGCTGACCCTGATTGAATCCTCGGTCAACGACCCCAAGCTGGATCCGGTGGAACTGGTGATCAAGTCGAAGGGTGAATTCACTGCATCCTTGGGACGCGATTATGATGTCGAGGCGTGGATCGGTGATGCCGCGCACGTATCGGTCACCGGCATCGACACGACCAACCACAAGATGATTGCCGAATACGCCAAGGGTGAAGCCGAAGTGCCGAACCCCGCCGGCGATGACATCTTCTTCGACTCGCAGACTGCCGAGCAGACCATGACCTACCGCTGGACCGCTCCGGATTCCGGCGACTGGTCCCTGCTGCTGGCCGCCGGCGGAAAGGATGCCGCTCCAGTGGACATCTCGGTCACCTACGCCAATGACGACGCCATGCCGTTCGCCCTGCCGCTGATCATTGCCGGCGCGCTGCTGCTGGTCTTCGGACTGGCCTTGCTGGCCATGCGCCCGGGCAAGGCGAAGACCGGCTCGAACACCCAGCACTCGGTCGCCGCCGTGGCAGTTGTCGCCCTGGCCATCTCCGGCGTCTCGCTGCCGATGGCTCCAAGCGACGAGGACCGTGCCAAGGCCTCGGAATCGGCGCAGAAGTCCGAAGAAGCGAAGTCCGAAGAAGCCAAGGCCGACGAGGCCAAGGGCTCCGAATCCGCCGCTTCCTCGGAGGAGGAAGCGGCCAGCTTCCCGGTGATCACCGAAGAGCAGCTCAAGCGCGTGCTGGCCGATGCCCAGAAGCAGATCGCCAAGGCCGATGAAAAGAACGATTCCAAGGCCCTGGAACAGCGCAGCGCCGGTGCTTTCAAGTACCTGCGCAGCAAGCGCTACGACATGCTCAAGGAAGAGTTCAAGGTCGACAAGCCGATGGCGCTCACGACCCAGGTGATCCGCTCGGCCGCGGTGCCGAACGCGACTGAAGCGAAGTTCCCGCGCGTGATCTCCGTGGTGACCGCGAAGAACAACGACGCAGATACCCTGCCGCAGGCGCTGACCCTGGTGCAGGCCAATGCCCGCGAGAACTTCAAGGTGGTCTTCGCCGGACAGATGCTGCCGAACTCCACCTTCCCGGGCATCGCGGTGGGCGATCCGTCGACCAAGCAGCTGAGCGCCGACGCCGAAGGCCTGCAGATGACCCCGAAGAAGGCGCTGGAAGCGCTGGGCAAGGTCCTGACCGATCCCAAGGCCAAGGACAAGGGCAAATTCGCGGAGTCCGACTTCATCAAGGCGGTGCACGCGGCCCAGAAGGATGAGTCCAAGGAAGCCAACGAGGCAAACGTCAAGTACAAGCGCTCGGTCACCGAGGGAGACACCAAGGTGGTCTCCACCCCGGATGGCGGCGCGATTGTCACCGGCAAGCTGAACAACAAGGCGCTGTTCGTCCGCACCGAAGACGCCGAACCGCTCAAGAGCACCGACAAGCTGACCGAACAGCTGCTGGGCTCCAGCTCGTCGAACGGCGACGTCGAGAGCACCTACGCCGAACCCGTGATGTTCTACCTGCCAGCCGATGGTTCCAAGGACAAGATCCAGCTGATCTCGGCAAGCCAGGTCCTGCTCGATGTGAAGGAAGTTGACTGATCCCCATGACTGATCAGAACATCCCTTCGACCCGCGGTGCGGTGGATCTCTCGGCGCTGGCCAACCACGGCCCGGAAGCAACCGGCAGCACCCCAGGCGGTGCCGCCAGCTGGACCACCAGCCTGGACGAGGCCGCGTTCCAGCAGTTCGTCGGCCTGTCCCAGCAGGTGCCCGCCATCGTTTCCCTCGGCTCGCCGCGCGTGCAGGTCTCTGCAGACCTGGATGCGACCCTGCGCAAGCTGGTGGATGCCAAGGGCGGCAAGTTCGTCCTCGGCCTCGTGGATGCCGAAAGCTACCCGCAGATCGCCCAGGCCTTCCAGGCGCAGCAGATCCCGATGGTGGTTGCGCTGATCAAGGGCCAGCCGGTGCCGCTGTTCCAGGGGCCTGCCGAAGAAGCGCAAATTGCCCAGGTTTTCGCGCAGCTTGAACAGCTCGCCGTGCAGCAGGGCATGAGCGGCACCGCCCCGGCATTCTCCGGGCAGGCCGGCCAGGCCGAGCCGGAACTGCCGCCGCTGCACCAGAAGGCAGTCGACGCCATCGATGCGGGGGACTACGCCACCGCCGAGGCAGCCTACCTGGAGGCGCTGAACGAAAAGCCGAACGACAAGGACGCGCAGGTTGGTGTGTACCAGGTCCGCTTGCTCTCGCGCACGCACAACCTGGATCTGAACAAGGCCCGCGAGCAGGCCGCGCAGAACCCCGAGGACATCGCGGCGCAGCTGGCTGTCGCCGACCTGGATGTGGTCGGCGGGCATGTCGAGGACGCCTTCGCCCGGCTGGTCTCGCTGATCTCCAAGCTGGCAGATGAAGACCGCGAGCGGGTGCGCCGCCGCCTGATCGAGCTCTATGCGGTCATTGGCAATGCCGACCCACGCGTCGCCGCCTCGCGCCAGAAGCTGGCCCGCGTACTCTTCTAGGCTGATGCCGAAGCGCTGAAGCGCACACCCAGCAAGCCGCGGTCCGGAATATTTCCCGGGCCGCGGCTTTGTCTTGCCTTCAGGTTTAATTCCAAAGGATGATGTGTTCTGACTAGGGGCATTGCTAGCCTTAAACTATGAATCAGATCGCACTGGACATCCGGTCTCTCGCCAAGCAATTTGGCGCCAAGATTGCCGTGAACAACGTCAGCCTGCAAGTTCCCGCCGGTTCATTCTATGGGCTGGTCGGGCCCAATGGCGCCGGAAAGACTACCATGCTCTCGATGGCTACCGGTTTGCTGCGCCCGGATGCGGGTCAGGCGGTGGTCAACGGCGTGGATATCTGGGCCGACCCGCACGCCGCCAAGTCCACCCTGGGCGTCCTGGCCGATGGCGTGCGCCAATTCGATCGGCTCACCGGCCGGCAGCTGGTGACCTATTCCGGGCTGCTGCGCGGCATGGACCGTGCCGAAGTTGCCCAGCGGACCGAGGACCTGCTGCGCGTGATGGACCTGCTGGACGACGGCGACAAGCTGGTGGTGGACTACTCCGCCGGCATGACCAAGAAGATCGCCTTGGCTACCGCGATGATCCATTCGCCAAAGCTGCTGGTGCTCGATGAGCCCTTCGAGGCAGTGGACCCGGTCTCGGCGGCGAATATCCGCGACATCCTGAACAACTACGTGGAATTCGGCGGCACCGTGATCGTTTCCTCGCATGTGATGGACCTGGTCCAGCGCATGTGCACGCACGTGGCGGTCATTTCCGATGGCATGCTCAAGGCGCAGGGCACCGTGGACGAGGTCCGCGGCGGCATGAGCCTGGAAGACCGCTTCGTCGATCTGGTGGGCGGCCGCGCCAATAACGAGGGGCTGTCATGGTTGCGCACGTCCTAAGCCTGAAACTGCGCTTGCTGGCCAACGGATTCAAGCGCTCCATCGGCCAGCTGATCGGCGTCATCATCGGCGGCCTGTACGCCCTGGGCATGATCACCATGCTGACCTTGGCCGTGTGGTTCGCCGCTGACGAGATCCCTTTCCAGGGCGAAATCTTCACCCTTATCGGTTCGGCAGTGGTGCTGGGCTGGGCCGTCATCCCGCCGCTGCTGACCGGCGTCGACCTCACCCTGGAACCGTCGCGCTTCGTCCAATTCGGGATTCCGGAAAAGACCCTGGGCCCGGCCCTGGTGCTGGCCGGCTTTATCTCGATTCCTGCAGTGCTGACCGTTCTCGGCCTGCTGGGCGCCTCGCTGATGTGGCGAAGCGATGCAGGTGCGCTGATGCTGGGCCTGCTGGCTGCGATGGCGACCGCGGTGATGGCGATCCTGCTGTGCCAGTACCTGGTGATCATGGCAACCGCGCTGCGCGCCAAGCGCCGCTTCCGCGAATTGACGTTCGCGCTGCTGTTCCTGCTGCTCGTCGGGCTGGGCCCGATCATGGCTTCGGCGTTCTCCGCGGCAGAGTCCATGGGCGAATGGATCCATCCGCTGTCCACGGTGCTCGGCTACACCCCGCTCGGCGCCTTTGCCGCTGTTCCCGGGGCCTATGCCTCGGCGCTCTACGGGCAAATGGCCATCCACCTGGCCCTAGGTGCGGCCTACCTCGGCGGGCTCTATGTCCTGCTGGCTCGCGCCACCGCAAAAGCCGCGATTACCCCGCCGCCGCAGCAGCGCGCTGCCACGGCCAAGGGGCTGGGCTTCTTCAAGCTGCTGCCGGCAACGCCGACCGGCGCCGTCGCCGCCAGGGCACTGACCTATTGGTTCAAGGATCCGCGCTACGCCGTGGGCGTGCTGATTGTGCCGGTGCTTCCATTGCTCTTCTGGTTCACCGGCAGCCAATCCGGCAACTACACGATGATGTATCTGATGGGGCCGCTGATCGGCATCCTGCTGGGCTTCTCCATCTCCGCAGACATTTCCTATGACAACACGGCCTTCGCACTGCACGCATTGACCGGCATATCCGGCCGGGCCGATCGCGCTGGACGGGCGCTGTCCTGCTTCCTGATTGGCATCATTCCGGTCCTGGCCGCCGCGATCCTGCCGGGCCTGATCGCTGGCGAGCTGTGGCGCATCCCGGGTGATCTGGGCTTGTCGCTGGCCGCGCTGTTCGTCGCGTTGGGCGTTTCCTCGGTGTCTTCGGCCCGCTACACCTATGCGGTGCCACTTCCGGGCGATAACCCGATGAAGACCCCTCCTGGCAGCGGCATGCGCATGGCGCTCACGCAGCTGGGCATCATGCTCACCATGGGACTCTTGCTGATCCCGGTGCTCATTCCCTACGCCATCGGCTGGTTCCAGCACTCACAGGTCTTGGGCTTCATCACCCTGGGTGCGGGCCTGGTTCTGGGCATCGGACTGGTGTTCGCCGGCATTGCCCTCGGCGGCAAATGGTATGAGAAGCGCACTCCAGAGTTGATGCAGTCGGTCATGCTCAACAAGTAGGCAGGGCAGCAGGAACGGCATCCTGGGCCGTCCGGCGGGAAGCAATTTCCCGCCGGACGGCCTTCTTCCTGCCCTGGTGCAACAAGGTTCACAGGATATTGGCCGGTGGCGTCCAAGCCGGGGAAATCCAAATCAAACTGGATGGCAGTCATTCGAGAAGATGCAGGAAAACGATCCCTGACCTGAAGATATGAAGCGGAACATGGAGCTTCGCAGGCAACAGCGGCAAAGTCAATGTGGACAAGCTCCCATGCCTGCTACGCGGACAGCAGGGGCAATCCGTACTAGACTTGAAAGCATGGTGGAACAGTCTGAAGAAACCCGCGGCGGCACTGCCACGATTGAACGTACCGAGACAACCCAGAGTGTCGAGGCCGGAGATCACGAGCGCTTTGCCCACTATGTGCAGAAAGAAAAGATCATGGAGTCGGCAATGACCGGCGAGCCAGTGATCGCCCTGTGCGGCAAGGTCTGGACCCCAGGCCGAGATCCGCAGAAATTCCCGGTATGCCCCGAGTGCAAGGAAATCTACGATTCCTTGATGGGGTAGTGCTGCGAATGAACTAGCACTACTTCACACGATGCACGCGGCCGGGAAAAGGTAAATGACCGAGACACTCTTTGATTTTGGCGACAAGCTTCCACTAGAAGACAAGCTTCCGGTAGCGTACCCGGAACGCGCGGCATGGGGAACCGGGCCGAAGCTGCGTGCCTGGCAGGCCGAAGCCCTGGCCTTGTACTTTGACAAGGAGCCCAGGGACTTCATGGCCGTGGCGACCCCTGGCGCCGGCAAGACCACCTTTGCGCTGCGCCTGGCCAAGGTGCTGATCGACTCGGGCAAGATCAACCGCATGATCGTTGTCGCGCCGACCGACCACCTGAAAAAGCAGTGGGCGGATTCGGCAGCGCGTGTGGGCATTGCCCTGGACCCGAACTACAAGAACTCCGACGGCCGGCACGGCTCGCATTACATGGGCGTCGTGGTGACCTATGCCCAGGTCGCGCTGAAGCCTGCCGTGCACCGCGCAAAGACCGAGGATGCCCGCACCCTGGTGATCATGGACGAGGTCCACCACGCCGGTGATGCGCTGAGCTGGGGCGACGGCATCCGCGAGGCATTCGAACCTGCCACCCGCCGACTGGCCCTGACCGGTACCCCGTTCCGTTCCGATGCTGCACCGATTCCCTTCGTGCAGTATGTCGATGAGGGAGACGGCATCCGCCGGTCCAAGGCCGACTACACCTACGGCTACGGCAACGCCCTGGCAGACCATGTGGTCCGTCCGGTGCTGTTCATGGCCTATTCGGGCAATATGCGCTGGCGAACCGCCGGCGGCGAGGAGATGGAAGCAAACCTCGGCGAGGGCTTCACCAAGGATGTCACCGCCCATGCCTGGCGCACCGCGCTGGACCCGCACGGGGACTGGATTCCCTCGGTGCTGCAAGCCGCTGACCGGCGCCTGTCCGAGGTGCGCCGCACCGTGAAGGACGCCGGCGGCCTGGTCATTGCCACCGACCACGAGGACGCGCGCGGCTATGCTGCCCAGCTCGAAGCCATCTGCGGCGAGAAGGTCACCACCATCCTGTCCGATGACCCCAAGGCATCGCAGAAGATCGACGAATTCTCCGAATCCGATGCGCGCTGGATGGTCGCGGTGCGCATGGTATCCGAAGGAGTGGACGTGCCGCGCTTGTGCGTCGGCGTCTATGCGACATCCACCTCCACGCCGCTGTTCTTCGCCCAGGCGGTGGGACGCTTCGTGCGCAGCCGCAAGCGCGGAGAAGTGGCCTCGGTGTTCCTGCCCTCGGTGCCGATCCTGATGGCCTTGGCCAACGAGATGGAAGTCGAACGCGACCACGCCTTGGACCGAGAAGGCTCCAAGGACGAGGACGGCCTGGACGATTCGCTGCTGGAAGCGGCGAACAAGGAAGAGAAGGCCAGCGACGAGCTGGCACGCAACAAGTTCGAAGCGCTGAACTCGCAGGCTTCTTTCGATCGCGTGCTCTTCGACGGTGGCGAATTCGGCACCGGTGCCGACATCGGCAGCGAAGAGGAACTGGGCTTTCTGGGCATCCCGGGCCTGCTGGATACCGAGCAGGTTTCCGAGCTGCTGCGCAAGCAGCAGACCAAGCAGATTTCCAAAGGCGCCACCAAGCCCGAACCGGTGTCCGATCACCGCCGCATGATGGAGCTGCGCACGAAGCTGTCCAAGAACGTCTCGGCATGGGCTGCCCGGACCGGCACGCCGCATGGGCAGATCCACAACAAGCTGCGCAGTATCTGCGGCGGGCCTGCAGTACCGCAAGCAACAGCTGACCAGCTGCAGGCGCGCATCGACAAGCTGCAGGACTGGTTCGTCGGACGCAAGTAGTTTCCGCGAAAAAACGGCTTGGCGCTGACCGGAGAATTCGGTCAGCGCCAAGCCGTTGTGGTTTTCAAGCCAAGGATCAGCCCAGCGACAGCACCGTGACGCCGGCTGCGCGTAGTTCCTCGCGGATCGCTGGCAGATTCTCCGGCGAGACCGCTGCGGTCAGCGGGGAAATGATGGTGGTGGTGAACCCGGCTTCCACCGCATCGAACGCGGTGGCCTTCACGCAGTGGTCAGCGGCAAGTCCCACGACATCCACCGAAGTGATGCCCTTGGCCTTGAGCCAGTCGCCGAGCAGTTCTCCGCTTTCATCGGCCTTGTCTGCCGAAGGATCCAGTTCCCGGGCTTCGAAGCCGGAATAGGCCGCGGCGAAACGCCCCTTGGCGAAATGCGCGTCGACTGGCACGTGCGCGAGCTGCGGATGCAGCGCTGCGCCAGGGGTGCCGGCGACACAGTGCACCGGCCAGGAATCAATGAAGTCCGGGTTCTGAGAGAAATGATCGCCCGGCTCGATGTGCCAATCCTGGGTGGTCACGATGGCCGAGTAGGAATCGCGGCGTTCGGCAATGTCCGCGGCAATGGCCGTAGCTACAGCATTGCCGCCGGTTACCGCGAGGGCACCGCCTTCGCAGAAGTCCGGCTGGACATCAATGATCAATAGGGCTCTGCTCATCGCTGCCTCCCTGGCTGGTGAATGTAGACCTTGGACAACTGCGGACCGCAGGATCCTTGAATCTGGATTCTACGTTCCGCAGCTGAGTTTTTCGTGTGTTTGGCTAGTCCTGGATCATGACGGTCGGGATGACCGGTTCGCCGCGCTGCATCTTGCGGGCCACGCCCGGCAGCTCCTGGACCGATGCGTGGTGGCGCTCGGTGGCGCGCTTGACGCCGGCAGCGCCGACATGGGCCTGGTCGATCTCGCCGTTGCGCACCAGCGGGACAACCAAGTCGCGCTCGGGGCCACCGGTGGTGTACTCGGAGGTGGAGACGATTTCGGCGACGGCGCGGTTGCGCTCGTTGAGCTGGCGCACCGCATACTTGCGGCCGCCCACGCTGGCCTTGTTCGCCGCGGCCTTGGCCACGGGAATCCATTCGCCCGCATCGTCCTGGCGGGCCACCAGCTTATAGACCATGGACGCGGTCGGGTGCCCGGAGCCGGTGACCAGGGCCGTGCCCACGCCGTAGGAGTCCACCGGGGCGCTGGCCAGGGCGGCAATCGCGTACTCGTCCAGGTCCGAGGTGACGGTGATCTTGGTGTTCCAGTTGCCCAGGTCATCGAGCAGCTCGCGGACCCAGCCTGCCTGCTGCACCAGGTCGCCCGAGTCGAGGCGGACGCCGCCCAGCTCGGGACCGGCCACCTCGACCGCGGTGCGTACGCCGTTCTCGACGTCGTAGGTGTCGACCAGCAAGATGGTGTCCTTGCCCAGCGAAGCAACCTGCGCTTCGAAGGCGGCGCGCTCGGTGTCGTGCAGCAGGGTGAAGGAGTGGGCCGAGGTGCCAACGGTTTTCAGGCCGTAGCGTGCACCGGCTTCCAGGTTCGAGGTCGAGGAGAATCCGGCAATCATGGCGGCGCGCGCGGCGGCCACCGCTGATTCCTCATGGGTGCGGCGCGAGCCCATCTCGATGCAGGGGCGCTCGCCGGCCGAGGCGATCATGCGCGAGGCGGCCGAGGCAATGGCCGAATCATGGTTCATCGCCGAGAGCACGAAGGTCTCGATGACGCAGGCTTCGGCGAAGGTCGACTCCACGGTCAGCAGCGGCGAGTTCGGGAAGTACAGCTCGCCCTCGGCATAGCCGGAGATGTTGCCGGTGAAACGGAAGTTCTCCAGGTACTTGATGGTCTCGGCGTTGACCACCTTGTTATCGCTGAGGAAACGCAGCTGCTCGTCATCGAAGCGGAAATCTGCCAGGCCTTCGAGCACGCGGCCAGTGCCTGCGACCACGCCGTAGCGCCGGCCTTCGGGCAAGCGGCGTGCGAATGCCTCGAAGACTGATGGGCGGTGCGCCGCACCGGATTCCAGCGCTGCCTGGAGCATGGTCAGCTCATAGTGGTCGGTGAAGAGACTGGTGCGCATGTGACGCTCCTGATGATCGGAAAAGGCCTTGTGCGGCTGCTTGGGAAAGCAGACCCGTTTTACTGTATAACGGCTCACGCCCAAGGTGATATTTGCCGTGTCCGGTGTTGCGTTCAGCTTCCGCGCGTAAAATGGTAGCCATGACCGCAATGCCCGATGTACTTTCCGAATTTGAAACCCTGGTATCCCAAGACAAGCCATGGCGCTTGGTCGTGTGGAATGATCCAGTGAACTTGATGAGCTACGTATCCTACGTGTTCCGTTCCTACTTTGGTTTCAGCCCGGAAAAAGCTGAGAAGCTCATGCTGCAGGTGCACCATGACGGCTTCTGCACCGTGCGCAGCGGCAGCCGCGAAGCCATCGAATCCGATGTGCAGGCCATGCACGGGTTCGGACTGAACGCAACCATGACCCAGGGAGCCTGAACGTGGCCAAGGCCTTCAAGAACGGTTCCAAGGGCATTACCGGTACGCTGCATTCGCCCGAACGCAAGCTCATCCGCGCACTCTTCTCCGACGTCATCGAAATGCTCGAAGAACGTGCCCGGCTGCACCAGCTGCCCGAGGACATCGACCCGCTCTACGCCCTGACCGGCATGCGGCCCGAGTCCATGGACTTGCCTCCGATTGCCGATCCGGCACTGGCCAGGCTGCTGCCCGATGCCAGCGACGACGCCGTGGTGGCTGCCGAGCATCGCCGGCTGACCGAAGCCGATACGATCGCGCAGAAGGTCGGCCGCCTGCGCGAAGCCCAGCTGCTGCTGGAAACCGACAAGCTCGTGCTGGACAAGGACGCCGCGGCGCGTTTCGCCCAGGCCCTGAACGACGTGCGCCTGGTGCTCGCCGAACGCCTTCAGATCCGCAGCGAAGAGGATTCGGCCCGCGTCGCCGAGGTACTTGATGCTTCCGAGGTGGAAACCCCCGAGGAATACATGTCCCTGGTGTACAACCTGATTTCTTGGGTGCTCGATACCTTGATGGGCGCGCTGCTGGATGCGGAGTCCTGAGCCCATGAATTCCTACTTTGCCACCGGGCAGGTCTCCGCCCCGGACGCCAATACTCCCATTGGCATCTTCGATTCCGGTGTTGGCGGGCTGACCGTGGCCCGCGCGATCATCGACCAGCTGCCCGGCGAATCGCTGATCTATGTGGGGGATACCGCCAACTCTCCCTACGGTCCGCTGCCCATCGCCCAGGTGCGGGCCAACGCCCTGGGCGTCATGGACGAACTGGTGGATTCCGGGGTGAAGCTGCTGGTCATTGCCTGCAATTCGGCCTCCGCGGCGGTGCTGCGCGATGCCCGCGAACGCTACACCGCGCGCTATGGCATCCCGGTGGTCGAAGTCATCCAGCCGGCGGTCCGCCGTGCCGTGGCCGGCACGAAGAATGGCAGGATCGGCATCATCGGCACCCAGGCGACCGTGGGCTCGCGCGCCTATGAGGATGCTTTTGCCGCTGCCCCGAACCTGCAGGTATCGACCGTGGCCTGCCCGCGTTTCGTGGAGTTCGTGGAATCCGGCATCACCGCCGGCGCCGAGCTGCTGGAGATCGCGCAGGAGTATCTGGCGCCGCTGCAGGCCGCCGAGGTGGACACCCTGGTGCTGGGATGCACGCACTACCCGCTGCTCACCGGCGTGCTCTCCTACGTGATGGGGGATTCGGTCACGCTCGTGTCATCTGCAGAGGAAACGGCGAAGGACGTTTTCCGGGCGCTGACCCGGCATTCGCTGGTGCGCAACGACGGCGCCGCGGCGCGTCATGAGTTCCTCGCCACAGGCAACGCTGATAGTTTTGGTGTACTGGCTCGCCGTTTCCTCGGACCCGAGGTGCTGCAGGTGCGCCACGTGGACCATGTAGCCGCCCACTATCCGACCGGAGCTATCTCGCGGATCACTCCGCAAATGATTGCCGCGTCGAAAGCGAGTAACGAATGAAGCTGACCATCATCGGATGCACCGGGTCATTCCCAGGGCCGGGATCGCCCGCGTCCTGCTACCTGGTGACGGCCTTTGATGGCACCCGCGACTGGAAGATCCTGCTGGATCTGGGCTCAGGGGCTTTGGGCGTGCTGCAGCGCTACACCGATTTGAAAGACATCGACGGGATCATGATTTCCCATCTGCATCCCGATCACTGCATGGATTTGTGCGGTTTGCATGTGGCGATCCGCTGGGATCCTGACGGCTGGGGCCGCGAGAGGATGCTCGTGCACGGCCCTGAAGATACCGCCGAGCGCATCGAGACTGCCTACTCGCTGCCTGACGGCGACACCATGGCCAAGGACTACGACTTCCAGGTCTGGAAATCGCTGAAGCCGGTGAATATCGGACCGTTTACCATCACCCCGTACCCGGTGCGCCACCCGATCAAGGAAGCCTATGCCCTGCGCGTGGAAGCGCATGAACCGGGCCCCGACGGCGAGCTGCTGACCAGCGTGCTGACCTACTCCGGGGATACCGACAGCTGCGATGGCCTGGTGGAAGCCGCCCGCGGCGCCGACATGTTCCTGTGCGAGGCTGCCTTCGAGGAAGGCCGCGATGACCACATTGACGGCGTGCACCTGACCGGGAAGCGCGCTGGCGAAATGGCCGCCGCCGCCGGTGCCGAGCGCATGCTGCTCACCCACATTCCGGTATGGACCGACATCAACAAGGTGGTTGAAGAGGCCAAGGAAACCTACAGCGGCGGCATTGCCGTTGCCGTATCCGGCGTAACCTACGGCGTGTACTCCGGCAGCCTGAAGGAAGACAAGGACCCGACCCTGTTCAAGGGGGATCGCGGTACCGACTACCTGAAGACCCGCACCGGATCCATGCCGACCATCAAGTACGAGAAGACCCGCAAGTTCCCGCTGCTCAAGCGCAAGAAGTAGGTGCGCGGAACAGTCTCGACGCACGGAACGAAAGCATCGGCGAGAAGGGGTAATCCTTCTCGCCGGTGCTTTGCTCTGTTCTGCAGCGGATCAGTGAGTGCCGTGCTTAGCGCCCCACGGTTTGTCGTACTTGCTGGCCAGGCGGGTCAGCGCCAGTGCGGCAACGAGCAGTCCCACGTCCCGCAGGGCGACATCGAGGAAGATGCCCATCGAGACCAGGTTGATGATGATGCCCAGCAGCCACAGGGCGAGCACATAGCTCGCATAGCGCGGCTTGATGATCATCGATGCGGCGGCAGCCAGTTCCACCAAGCCAACCACGTGCATGGCGGTTTGCGCGGAGAACGGCAGGATGGCAATGACCCACGGGGCCAGGTAGTCCGGCCAGTAGGCCATCACGTTCGCGAACTAGTCCAGTCCCATGAGCAGGGGCAGGGCGACAAATCCAATGCGCAGGATCCAGAATGCGCTCATCGACGGGTCGGTGCTGACCCGTTCAGCTGTTGTTGCCCGGATGTGCGAGAGCGGATGCTTCTCGCTCCATGAGGCGCTCATGGCGATCACCTCCAAAGATTTGAACTTGCACCAAGATGCGGTCATCGAATCGCTCAACGATCCGGTGCGGCGCCAGCTGTTCGAGTTCATTTCGCAAAGCACGCAACCGGTAGGACGCGAGGCGGCAGCCAAGGCCGCGGGAATCAGCCGGACCCTGGCGGCCTACCACCTGGACCGGCTGGCCACCGCCGGATTGCTGGCCGTGACCTTCGCCCGGCCTGAAGGAAGAACCGGGCCCGGCGCCGGGCGCACGGCCAAGCTCTACGCGCTCGCCCAATCCGAAGTGTCGGTGAGCCTGCCAGCGCGCAACTACCGGCTGCTGGGCAGCTTGCTGGCGCAGGCGGCCAGCGCCGACACCTCGGGGGCCGTGCTCGCTGCGCTGCATCAGGCAGCACGCGGCGAAGGCAGGAAACTCGGCCAGGGCGGCGACGGGCTCGTGCCGCTGCTCGATGAGCTGGGCTATGAGCCCGAAGTGGATGAGCACGGGGAAATATCCATGCGGAACTGCCCATTCCACCAGATCGCCCAGCAGCAAACCGAAATGGTCTGCTCGATGAACTACGAACTGGTTTCCGGCGCCCTGGAAGGTTGCCAGCTGGACTGCGGCAGGGCCGAGCTGAGCCCGCCGTCTGGCCGGTGCTGCGTCGTGGTGCATCCGCAGTAGCGGCCGCGAATCACCCACGAGGTGCATTTCACCGTAACGCGCGGCGCCACCCGTGCGGATCGCGGGGCGCACGTGGTTAGGATGGAACCATGACTTTACGCGCTGACGGCCGAGGAGCCGCGCAACTTCGAGACATCACCATCACCCGCGGCTGGTCCGCTCAGGCCGAAGGCTCGGCCCTGATCGAATTCGGCAACACCCGCGTGCTGTGCACCGCTTCCTTCACCGAGGGCGTGCCGCGCTGGCTCAAGGGCGAAGGCACCGGCTGGGTCACCGCTGAATACGCGATGCTCCCGCGCGCCACCAACACCCGCAACTCCCGCGAGTCGGTCAAGGGCAAGCTCTCCGGCCGCACCCACGAAATCTCCCGCCTGATCGGCCGCTCGCTGCGTGCCGTGGTGGATACCAAGGCGCTGGGCGAAAACACCATCGTGCTGGACTGCGATGTCCTGCAGGCCGACGGCGGCACCCGCACCGCAGCGATCACCGGCGCCTACGTGGCGCTGGCGGAAGCAATCTCCTGGGCCCGTTCGCAGGGCATCGTGAAGCCCGGCGCCAAGGTGCTGACCGACTCGGTGGCAGCAATCTCGGTGGGCATCATCGACGGCACCCCGATGCTGGATCTGCCCTACGAGGAAGACGTCCGCGCCGAGACCGACATGAACGTCGTGGTCACCGGTTCCGGCGACTTCGTCGAGGTCCAGGGCACCGCCGAGGGCGTGCCCTTCAAGCGCGAAGAGCTGGATGCCCTGCTGGATCTGGCTCTGGGCGGCACCAACGAGCTGGCCGAAATCCAGCGCGAGACCCTGAACAGCACCAAATGAGCAAGCCGGTACTGGTCCTCGCCTCGCGCAACCAGGGAAAGCTGCGCGAATTGCGCGAACTGCTGCGCGGAAAGGTCCCGGGCCTGAATGTCGACACCCAGGTCATCGACGCCGCCACCGCGGGGGCGCCCGACCCGGTCGAGGACCAGGTCAGCTTCGCCGGCAACGCGCTGAAGAAGGCCCGCGAGATCTCGGCATCCACCGGCCTGGTGGCGCTCGCCGACGATTCCGGCCTGAGCGTTGATGTGCTCGGGGGAGCCCCGGGCATCTTCTCGGCCCGCTGGTCCGGAGTGCACGGCAACGACGAAGCGAATATAGATCTGCTGCTCGGCCAGCTCGGCGACATTGCCGCCGAGCATCGCGGAGCGCAGTTCGTCTGCGCCGCGGCGCTGGCCGCCCCTGGGGGAGCCGAGCACGTTGAACTTGGCAAGGTCGAGGGCGTGTTGCGCACCGAGCGGGCCGGCGAGCATGGCTTTGGCTATGATCCGATCTTCGAACCCGCGGGGGCCGGCAAGTCCATGGCCGAGCACACTCCGGAGGAAAAGAACGCGATCTCGCATCGCGCTCGCGCCTTCGCCGCCTTGCTGCCTCGCATCATCGACGAGGTGACCAAGGCCCTGGCCAAGTAGCACCAAGGCCAAGGCCGCAGAACGCCGGCACATCCAATTCAGGATGTGCCGGCGTTCTTGTGCTCAGCGCTGCAGGTTCTGCCCGTATATTGCCCAGGCCTGGTGCGGCCGGTCATCGAATTCGGCCACCAGGTACTGGGTTTCGCAGGCGCGGCACTCCCATTGCGATGGAGGCCCGAAAGGCATCATGCATCCAGCGGTGACGAACTCCTCGTCATCGGGCTCGAAGCTCGGCATGCCCCAGATGACCTTCCGCGGATTGCGTTCCCCGCAGGCGGGGCAGGCAGGCTTCGCGTAGTTGCGCAGCTGCTGCAAGGTTGGCTGGTGGGCCATCTGGTGGCAGTCGCCGCACAGCAGCACCAGTTCATCCACGTGGTCCTGGATCTCCCAGCGCAGGCTGTCCTGGTGCGCCTGCGGCAGGTGGATCTGTGGGCGGGCAGAGATGTCCCGCTCGCAAATTTCGCAGGCCAGCGGCTGGTCCGGCGCGCTGCGCTGGAGAATGGCAGCAACGCCCAGCACCCGGTTGGCCTTGGCCGGCTTCGACGGCGAGCACGCGCCCGCGGTGACAAAGATCGGGCGCGGGCGTTCGACGAGCTCCGCGATGCTTTCCAGAACCTTCTCGGCCAGCGGATCTTCCAGATATTGCGAACGCCGTGGCAGCTTCTCGCCGATCATGGACTCGATGTCGGCCACCGAAATGGGATCAGTGAAGGTCGCCAATGCAGTGAAAGTGAGCTTTCCGGGTTCCTCCGAACTGGCGATTTCCAAGCTGGCAACCAACGCCGGAGTGCTCTCCAATGCCGTCAGGATCAGATCTCCCGCTTGCATGGTTTCCGGCAAATTCCAGAGGTAATTCTGGTTCACCTGCCCCAGAGCTGCAGCTGATTCCAGGGGCTTGGCCTGTCGGCACCAGTAGACCGACTGGCCTGGTTCGCGGATCAGCAATCCGGGTTTCACTGCCCCAAGGTTCGGACGGCGCAGGGGATAGTCGTCGATGATGCAGCTGGGACGGTGCCCGGCATAAGCGCGTTCGGTCTGGATCCTGGTGATCAGTTCACGTCGGCTCATACGCGCAATGTCTTCACCGCTGCAATCGGGGAAGCACACCTTGAACAGCTCGAGCAGAACTTGGCGGTCCAGCGCTCCAAGAAGCTGATCTGGTATCTCAAGTCGGTTGAAATCTTCTTGCATGGTCCCTCCCATAAGTGCCTGCAACACGAGGAGGGCTGTTGGCCTCCACGTGCACGATCGCAATTTTCCGAACCAGACCTGGCCAATTTTTCGCTGCCCGCGCTCGTGTTCCACGGTTTCGGGCTGGGCGTACAACTCTCCCGGTCGGGCGTTTCCAATCAAGGTTTCACCACTGTGAACGCAACATCGATGGTGCGCGTGCAGGGCTACCTTTCTTGGCAAGTCCCAGCTTAGATGCCGTGGCGGACAGTATGGAGCCCCCGGTTTTTCATGGGAATTCTGCCGCTCCGTACTTGCGCGGAACTTCCCGAGGTTCTATGGTTAGTTACATGAGTAACTAACCCACTAACTAACCTGGTGGGGATGAGCACGGAGGGAGCCAGCATGATTGATGATTCAAAACCGATCTTCATGCAAATTGCTGAGCTGATTGAGAACGACATCATCTCTGGTGTTCTGGCGGAAGAAGCGCAAGTTCCATCAACCAATGAATTCGCAGCGTTCTACCGGATCAATCCGGCCACCGCAGCCAAGGGGATCAACCGGCTCGTGGAAGATGGGCTGCTCTACAAGAAAAGGGGGATCGGCATGTTCGTCACCGAAGGAGCACCGCAGCGGCTGCGAGCGCAACGCCGCGAGAAATTCCAGCAGCAATTCATCGCGCCTTTGACCGCAGAAGCTACCAAGCTGGGCATTGGCCTGGATGAGCTGGTCGCCATGATCAAGACCGGCTCGGAATCTTGAAACATCTCTACAGCACAGGGAGGAACGACATGCCACGCACGACAGCAATCGCCACACGCGAACTGAGCAAGACCTACAAGGACGTGAAAGCGCTCGACAACGTCACTCTGGATCTGGAGCCGGATCGGATCTACGGGCTGCTTGGACGCAACGGAGCCGGCAAGACCACGCTGATGTCCATCCTGACCGGGCAGAACTATGCAGACCACGGCACCGCCGAAATCTTCGGCCACGCCCCGTTCGAGCATGATCCGACGCTTTCGCGCATCTGCTTCATCCGCGAATCACAGAAATACCCCGATGACTTCAGGGTCCACCAGGCATTCGAATCCGCAGCCTTGTTCTTCGAGAACTGGGACGAGGATCTGGCCCAGGAGCTCGTCGAAGCGTTCGCGCTGCCGATCAAGCGGAGGATCAAGAAGCTTTCCCGAGGGCAGCTGTCCGCGGTTGGCGTTATCATCGGCATGGCCTCGCGGGCCGACATCACCTTCTTCGATGAGCCCTACCTCGGCCTCGATGCGGTAGCCCGGCAGATCTTCTACGACCGCCTTGTCGAAGACTTCGCTGAATACCCACGCACCATCGTGCTCTCCAGCCACCTGATCGACGAAGTCGCCAACCTTCTTGAACACGTCATTGTGATCGACAAGGGGCAAATCGTCATCGACTCGGATGCCGAAGAGCTGCGCGGCACGGCGGTCACTGTCACTGGTGACGCCGCCAAGGTCCAGGAATTCATCGGCACCGCGCAGGTACTGCATCGCGATGCGCTCGGCGCCCTGGCCAGCGTCACGATCAAGGCCAAACTGGATGCGGACCAGCGCGAGCAGGCGAAACTCATGGGCCTGGACCTGAGCCCCGTGTCGCTGCAGCAATTGGTGGTGCGCAGCGCATTGAGCGGCACCACGGCACAAAGGACAGAAGAACGGACGGAGGCAAGAAAATGAACCGCGTCATCAATGTTGCCCGCATGCAACTGATCAACAAGGGCACCTTCATCGGAATTCCGCTGATCATCCTGGGTGCATCATTCCTTTTCACCCTGGCCATCTGGTGGCTGGTCCGGCGCAACGGCGGAGACGGGGCAATGTACAGCGGCGGCGCCCAAGCGCCCATGTGGTACTTCCTGGCCCTGGGAATCCAGTCGCTGACGTTGACCTTCCCGTTCTCCATGGCCATGAGCATTTCGCGGCGTACCTTCTATCTGGGCACCGTGGCACTGTTCTCCGTATGCGCGCTGGCGCTCTCGGTGTTCTACTACCTGATGGGACTGCTGGAAGTTGCTACCGATGGTTGGGGCATGGGCGGACGGTTCTTTGCGCTGCAATGGATTGCGGATAACAACTGGCTGGTCCAGATCCTGTTCTACTTTGTGCTGATGGTGCTGCTGTTCATGATCGGATTCCTGGCAGCGACCATTTACATGAGGTGGCGCACCACTGGCATGGTGGCATTCTTCATCTGCTTGGGTGTGCTGGTGCTGGGGATCATCGCCCTGTTCACCTTCACCAACTCCTGGGGCGAGTTCTGGAGCTGGGCACTGACCTGGACCGCCGCTGGGGTGACCTTGTGGGGCGGTATTGTCGCCCTGCTGATGGCTGGCGGCTCCTATCTCACCTTGCGCAAGGCTACCGCGTAGCCCGTCTGATGGCCGGGTCCAAGATCATGAAATGAGCGCTGGTTTCTTTTCCATTTGGGAGGGAAGCCAGCGCTTTTTGCTATTCTTCAATCACTGTCGGCGAAGGCATTGGAATAGCCAGTGCCGCGGTGGCAGTGGAGCAACCCAGGAGTACAGCCATGAGCGCTACACCCACCGGAAACCGCACCGCGCACGGCGCGCTGGAATTGCGCCGCGTGTTCACTGAATCCCCGGGCAGGATCTGGCGCTATCTGGCCGATTCCGAGTACTTGGCGCTCTGGTTCGGATCCTGGCACGGGGATCCAAAAAGCGGCGCCGTCGAGGTAGTGCTGCTGGCCGAAGAGGAAGCGCCCATCGAACGCGTGGAGATCTTGCAGTGTGATCCGCGAACGCGACAGCTGCAGGTGCGCACTGGAACCGGCGATTCGGTTTGGCAGCTGGAGCTGAAGGTAGAGGCATCGGGCCAGGGCAGCTGCCTGGTCTTCCAGATGCCGGGGCTTGACCCGCAGCAGGCCGGGTCCATCGGGCCGGGCTGGGAGTTCTACCTTGATCGGCTGGCCGCGGTGGTGGACGGAACCGACGTGGGGAGCGTGGTCTTCGAGCCCGATTACTATCCGGCGCTCAGCGGGTATTACGAGGAATTGTTCCGCAGCTGACTTCCGGGCACACCAAAAGCGAGGTTGCCGGTTTCGAATGTGAGATGCCCTGCCTCTGGCTTGCGCCGCGCGGGCCGGCAATTAATTGATAGCCGCAGGTCAATTCCGGGACTACAGTGAATTGCCACCACGGTATCGCCCTGCGAAAACCCCGCCTGGCACGGCGCGCGCGTCACACCCATGCCAGTGCTAGGGATAAAGCGAGTAAGCTATTGGGCGTGGCATTGGACTTCACAGCAGTAGATTTTGAGACAGCAAACGGTTTTATCGGCTCCGCCTGCTCGGTGGGCCTGGTCAAGGTGCGCTCCGGGAAAATCGTCGAAACCGAGCAGTGGCTCATGCAGCCGCCGGCCGGATTCGACCACTTCGACCCGCGCAATGTCTCGATCCACCACATCACCCCCGACATGGTGAGTGCGGCGCCACGGGTTACCGACAAGATTCCGCAGCTGCTGGAATTCATCGGATCCGATGTGCTGGTGGCCCACAATTCATCTTTCGATTCGGGCGTGATCCGCGCGGCCAGCGAAGCCGGCGAAGTCGCCGTGCCGGAAATCGCGCACCTGTGCACCGTCAAGCTCTCCCGCAAGGCCTACGACCTGCCCAGCTACTCGCTGCCCTTCGTTGCCGAGGAAGCCGGGCACCCGATCGAGAACCACCACGAAGCGCTGGCCGACGCCGAGGCCTGCGCGTGGGCGATGATCGACATGTCCCTGCGCAGCGCACAGCCCTCGGTGCTGGAAACGGCAGAGCACTATGGCGTCCGGCTGAGCCTGACCCAGGCCTGGCAGCCAGGCGACAAACTGTCCCGCGCCACCCGCGACGCGCAGGGCTGGCTGGCCGCAGGCAACCCGCTGCCGCCGCAGGATGCCTTCAGCAACTGGCCGCAAGAAGGCCCGAACCCCAAGCCGAGCGAGAACGCTGATCCCAGCCACCCGCTGTTCGGCCAGATCATGGTGTTCACCGGCAACCTGTCCATGCCGCGCCCCAAGGCCAAGGAACTGGCGGCCGAGCACGGAGCGCAGACCGCCTCGCGCGTCACCCGCGCCACCACCGCGCTGGTGGTCGGCGACGGCTTTGTCCCGGAGGACCTGGCCACCGGGCGGCTGACCAACAAGGCCAAGCACGTGCTGCGGCTGCGCGAAAAGGGCCAGCGGGTCAGCATCATCTCCGAAGGAGAATTCATGCAGATGGTGGGCGGCTTCGGGCTGACTGCCTAGCAGCCAAGAAAAGCAGAAAAGAAACCTCCGGCTGGCACAGATCGCTCTGTGCCAGCCGGAGGTTTTTCATGCTTCCCTTCAGGCGCCTAGACGAGCAGCGCCATCCAGCGGTCATGCAGCTCGGAGATGATGTCATCCAGTGCGCTGGCGGGGCGCTCGCCGACAGCTTCGGTGCCGTAGACGGCGGCCAGCAGCGCAACAGCGTAGGCATCCACCTCGGGATCCCTCACGGCTGCTTCCTCGGCGGCAGCCGCCGGGGCTGCTTCCACGTCCGATGCGCCGTCCGCTTCGGCCGCCTGCTCGCCGAAGTAGGCGTCATAGGCTTCCTGTCCGGACAGCGAGATGTTCTCGCCGATCTTGGTGGCGACCTCGCGCAGCGCATCGGCCGATGGGCCTTCGAGGCCATCGAGCAGCGCGGCCCATTCTCCGGCAGATGCCTCGGAGCGTTCCATGGCCGAGCGGATGATCTTCGCGGCGGCCACGGCGGTCTTGGCCGCCTGGCTGTCATGGGTGAGGAAGGCCGCCGAACGGGCCAGCGTCTCGGTGGTGCCCAGCGGGACCCGGGCCAGCAGCGCGGTCACCGCGGCGCGCGGCAGCACGCCGGTGGAGTCGGCGCCGGCACCGGTTGGACGCCCGGGCTGCCCCATGTCGGGGCTGTCCAGGCCGGCCAGGTTCTGCGGATCGCCGTCGTGGATCTTCTCGAAGATCTCGACGTTGGAAAATTCCTTGTCGATCCAGCGGCCCAGCGGTTCCGGGGTGCGCTCCGGGAAGGAACCGGTGATCTTGCGGTAGCCGCGCAGGGCAGCAAGCCACATGCAGGCCGCTTCGTCGCTGGCTACACCGTCGTGGGCCCATTCCAGCGCTTCGAGCAGGCCGTCGGCCAGATAGAGCGGGAGGATTTCGGTGGCTCCGGGATCAATGTCGTCACGGGCGTGGGTTGCGCCATCGGCCAGGCCGAGGAGGATCGCAAACACCTTGTCTGAGTAGTTCTCTGGCAGGAGTGCAGTTTCACCGGTTTCATTCACAACTCCCATTCTAATGTCCAAGTTGTCCGCGGCATTGCATAAGGTTGGACACATGCGATTGCTTCATACCTCGGACTGGCATTTGGGCCGCACCTTCCACGGAGCCTCCCTGATCGAAGCGCAGCGGGCAGTGCTGCAGGAAATCATCGACATCACCATCAACCAGCAGGTTGACGTGGTGCTGATCTCCGGGGACATCTATGACCGGGCGCTGCCGCATGTGGATGCCGTCCAGCTGTGCAACTGGGTGCTGCGCGAGCTGCGCGCCACCGGGGCATCCATCGTGATCACCAGCGGCAACCACGACTCGGCCTCCCGCTTGGGCTTCGGCGCCGATCTGCTGGATTCCGCCGGGGTGCACATCATCGCCGATACCCAGCGCATGCTGCAGCCGGTGCTGCGCGATGCCGGCGACCACCAGGTAGCGATTTACGGCATCCCGTACCTGGAACCGCGCATGGTGATGGAACGCCTGGGCGTCGCCAAGGCCAGCCATGAAGCGGTGGTGCAGGCGGCCATCGCGCAGATCGACGAGCATCTGGAGCAGCTGCGGGCGGGTCAGAAGCCGGTCGTTTCCATCGCTATGGCGCACCTGTTCGCCGCCGGCGGCATCGGCAGCGACTCGGAACGCGAATTGAGCACCGGCAACCTCGACGTGGTGCCGGCCGAGCTGTTCGAGCACTTCGACTACTCGGCCCTGGGCCACCTGCACGGACGGCAGAAGGTCAAGGAGCATGTGCGCTATTCGGGCTCGCCGCTGGCCTACTCCTTCTCCGAGGCCACCCAGCGAAAGGGCGTATGGCTGATCGAGACCAGCGCCTCGGGCATCGAGTCCATCGAGGAAATCCTGCTGCCGGTGCCGAAGAAATTGGCCATCCTCAAGGGCAAGCTCGCCGAGCTGCTGGCCGACCAGGACCTGGAGTCCGCCGTGGGGGCCTGGTGCCAGGTCACGCTGACCGACAGCGAGCGCCCCGCCGACGCGATGGCAACGATCCGAACCCGTTTCCCCGACACCGTGGTGCTGAACTTCGCTCCCGAAGGAACCGGTGAAAAGGAGCAGCCGGCCAGCTATGCCGAGCGCATGGCCAAGGCAACCAGCACCGAACAGGTGGTGCGGGACTTCGTGGAGCACGTCCGGGAACGCGCCGCCGATGACCCCGAACGCGAAGTCATCGACTCAGTCATCCAAGCCACCCGAGAGGCACAGGCCAGCCAGTGAGAATCCACCGACTCCAAATCCAGGCTTTCGGTCCCTTCGCAGGCACTGAAGAGATCAATTTCGATGAATTGGCCGTCGGCGGGCTGTTCCTACTCGATGGACCCACCGGCGCCGGCAAGTCCAGCATCCTGGACGCGATCTGCTATGCCCTGTACGGCGCGCTGCCCGGAAGCCGGGCGGGCAGCCGGCAGATCCGCTCCGACCACGCCCCGGCGGGCCTGGCACCGGAAGTGGTCTGCGAGCTGACCATCGGCGACCGGCGGTTCGAGGTCACCCGTTCGCCGGCATGGATGCGTCCCTCCAAGCGCGGCAAGAACAAGACCACCGAGCAGAAGGCCGCCAGCTTCCTGCGCGAATTCACCGATGCCGGCTGGCAGGAACTGTCCACCCGCAATGACGAGGTGGGCCACATCCTGGGCAGCCTGCTGGGCTTGGACCGCGAGCAGTTCACCAAGGTGGTCATGCTGCCGCAGGGCGGCTTCGCCGACTTCCTGCGGGCCAAGGCCAAGGACCGCGAAGAGCTGCTGGCGAATCTCTTCGACACCAGCGGCTATGCGCGGATCGAAGATGAATTCGCTGCCCGCCTCACTGAAGCGCGCAAGCACACCGAAAGTGTGGAAGCGCGCCTGAGCGCCAGCGAGGAAGCCATCCACTCAGCTGCCCGGTCATTCCTGGCCGGCCGCGAAACCAGCGACGAGTTGGATGGTACCGAGTTGGACGGCGCCGAGGGAGCTGGCCAGGCGCAGGCGGGCGAGGATATGGCGCAGGCCGAGCAGTTCGCCGGCTATCGCCGCCGGATTGCAGCGATCCTCCAACGTTCGGCCGACGAAGCGGCCGCCCTGCGCGCCGAGAAGACCCGCACCCGCGAGCAGTCGCAGGGAATGGAAGAGCGGCGACGGATTTTCGCTCGCCTGGCCGAGCTGCAGGGCATGCAGGCAGGCTACGCCGAAAAGCATGAGGCTGCCGCGGCCGCTGGCACCCGGTTGGAGGCCGATGCCAAGGCCGGGGCGGTGCGCGCTTACCTCGCCCAGCTCCATGAGGCGTCCGCCGCGCAGGAGCAGGCCAACCAGTCCTGGCTGCGCAGTCAGCAGTGGCTCCAAACCGAGATGGGGCTGGCGCCCGGTGCCGATGCCAACAGCCTGGAACAGCTGCGCCTGCCCGCCCAGCAGGCGGCCGAGGAACTGGCGGTAGCCAAGGCCACCCTGGAAGATGAGCAGCGCCGCGATCTGCTCGCCGGCCAGGCGCGCAAGGCCGCCGAATTGGCAGCCGAGCATGAAAAGACCCGTGCCCAGGCCGAAGCCGAAGTCGCCAAGCTGAAGGCAGAACGCGACACGCTGGAAGCCGGGGACCTGGACCTGGTGGCTGCTGGCGACAAGCTCCAGCAGGCCACGGCACGTGTCCAGGAGCTGGAGACCAGGATCAAGCACGCTACCGAGCGCGACGCGCTGGAACGCAAGGCGCTGGCCGCCCGTGAGAAGGCCAGCGCGCAGGAACTGGTCATTGCCGGTGCTGCCAAGTCCCTGCTGGACTTGCGCACCGAACAGTTGGCCCAAAGCGCCCTGCGCTTGGCCGCCGCGCTGGAAGACGGGCAACCCTGCCTGGTCTGCGGTGCGCAGGAGCATCCCGCCCCGGCCCAGGCCGATGCCGATGCGCCGCTGATCGACGATGCGCAGATCCAGGAACTGGAGGACGCGGAGGCCTCGGCACGCGCCGCCGGGCAGCAGGCCGCGCAAGCGCGCGACATGCTGGTGGCCAAGTTCCAGACCGCCCAGGAAGCGGCCGGCGAGGCCTCGGTCGCTGACCTGCGGGCAGAACTCGCCACGGCCCAGGTACTACTGGAACAGCTGCGCACGCAACGGGTAGAGATCGCTGCCCGCGTGGCCAAGCTGGATGCGGTGCGCCAGCGTACTGAAAAGCACGCTGCGCGGGCCAACCAAGCCGCACTGGAACATGCGACGGCGAAGCAGCAGGCGCAGTCCTTGGATTCCCAGCTGACTGAACTGGATGCCAAGCTGGCGCAGTTGCGCCAAGGCAGGAAGAACCTGGCCGAGCTGGTGGAGGAACTGGCGAAGAAGTCCAACGGGCTGGCCAGCGCAGTACAGCATCTGCGCCGCCTGATCGACGCCGCCGAGGCCGTGCGGAAAGCGGAAGCCACCTGGAACAGCCAGCGCACCGCCGCCGGTTTCGAGAACCTGGCTGCCTTCGAGGCAGCCCTGCTGGAAGGCGCCGAACGCGAGCGCCTGCGCCAATTGCAGCGCGCGGATGCGGATTTGTCCAGTGCCATCGCCACGCTCCAAGCGTCCCAGGACTGCCTCAAGGCCCGGGAACTTGCAGCGCAAGGCATCGCCGCACCCAGCGAGGAAGATCTTGCCCAAGCGCGGGTGCTGGCAAACCAGGCCGAAGAACGCTTCGAGGCGGCACGGGAAGAGGAAATACTGGCCCAGACCCAGCTGGCTCGCCATGAGCAGGCCACCAGCGACCTTGAACGACAGCGGTCCGAGGCAGGTCCGGTCATCGAAGCCTATCGCCGGCTGCGCTCCCTGGCAGAAGTGGTGCGCGGCGGGGGCGAGAACCTCTACAAGATGACGCTGAGCACCTATGTGCTGGCAGCTCGCCTTGAGGAAGTGGCCATCGCCGCGACGCAGCGCCTGGACGTGATGTCCGGCGGACGCTACTCGCTGCACCATGATGATTCCAAGCAGGGCAACGCCAAATCCGGGCTGGGGCTGCAGGTGCTCGATTCATGGACAGGCAAGCGCCGTGAGACCCAGACGCTTTCCGGGGGCGAGACCTTCATGGCCTCGCTGGCCTTGGCCTTGGGCTTGGCGGATGTCATTTCCCACCACTCCGGCGCCGTGGACATGCAGACGCTCTTCGTGGACGAAGGCTTCGGTTCGCTGGATGCCGAGACGCTGGAAGAAGTCATGCTGGCCTTGGAAAACCTGCGTGCAGGGGGCCGGACCATCGGCCTGGTCTCGCACGTTGCAGAGATGAAGCAGAGGATCACCAACCGGATATCGGTGGTAAAGACCCAGCATGGTTCCACCATTGAACGCGAAGGCGCTGTGATCTTGGCTGGATAGATTGGACTTGCCTTGGGGCAGTAGCTATCTTGAAAGTAGTGCCATCAGGCATGTTTGGGAAATTTGTGCGTCGGGGGGTGTGGGACGACGCACGCTTCGTCATGGAGTTTTGTTGACTCAGCATACTTTGTCGAAGGAAAACAGTGAGGAATCCGAGAAAATGTCCGGATACTCCGCGTTAGTTCCTTTGGTGGGAGCACCGTTCCTGCCACTCACTTTCCTTGCACGTCTCCCGCTCGCGATGCTCACCATCGGGTCCATGACCCTGGTGACCGCAACCACCGGCTCCTATGCCATGGGCGGCCTGGCCGCGGCCATGGTTGGCCTGGGATCCGCCGTGGGCGGCCCCAGTATCGGCTATCTGGCCGACCGCGTCGGCCAGCGCCCGGTCTTGACCACTGTCGCCGTCATCCACACGATCCTACTGGTGGCCCTGACCCTCTTCGGCAATTCCGGCCCCGACATGTCCGCGGCGCTGCTCGCAATCCTGTGCCTTGCCACCGGTGCCACCGGCCCGCAGGTCGGTCCGATGTCCCGTGTCCGCTGGATCTCCATCACCCGCCAGCAGAAAAAGAATCACAAGGTGCTGTCGGCGGCCCTGAGCCTTGAATCGATGTTCGATGAACTGGGCTTCGTCTTCGGCCCGGTGGCCGTCGGCCTGCTGGCCTCCTTGGTGGATCCGGTGCTGCCGCTCTACCTCGCCGCGCTGCTGACCCTCGTGCTGGTGCCGGTCTTCGCCTCGCACCGTACAGGCCATGCCGTGAAGCCGGTGAAGAATACCGAACACGCGCCGAAGGTCTCGATCAGCGGCGCGCAGGTTGCCTCGATCGGAGCCCTGATCCTGGGCATGGTGGCGCTGGGCACGGTCTTCGGGTCCTCGGCAGCCGGTACCCTGGCCTTTGCCGGCGCGCAGGGCGACTCCAACTCCGGTGGCCTGCTTTATGGCGCCATGGGCTTCTCCAGTGCGATTGCTGCAGTCTCCGTGGCAGCGTGGCCGCAATCCTTCAAGCAGATCAACCGCTGGATTCTGTGCGGCGCGGCACTGACCGTGCTCAGCTTCGGGATGCACGTGGCCGGCAATGTGCCGCTGATGCTGCTGGCCCTGTTCATCGCAGGCTTTGCCGTGGGGCCGGTGATTGTCACGGTCATGACCCTTGGCGGTGAAGTCGCTCCACCGCAGCGCCTGTCCACCGTGATGACCATGCTCTCTGCCGGCATCGTGGTGGGAACCGCGATCGGCAACGGACTGGCCGGCGTTTTTGCCGAAACCCTGGGCTATCTCGGCGCCTTCTGGGTCTCCACCGGTGGCGCGCTGGTGATCTTCCTGGCCGCTGTGGCAATGAAGCTCATCGTCGCGAAGTCTCCGTCGCTGGCCCGCGTCCGCTAGGAAGCGAACGCCAAGAACCGTGCATCCGGCCGCCATGGCCGGATGAGCAGAATCCCGTGGCACTGCAGCCATCAAGGTGCAGTGCCACGGGATTTCGTTCTGTGCCGGGAATTCCTAGTGCGCGAGCTTGTCGCTGATGCGTGCCGCCGCGTGCTTGAGCTCCTCGATCATGCGCTCGTAGTTGCCGGCCGTGCTGGTCGCGAAGACAACGGCCAGTGCCGCCGGAGTTTGCCCCGAATGCTGGATCGGAACGGCAATGGACTTCACGCCCTGGATGACTTCATTCTCGCTGGTGGCATAGCCGTCAACCCGTGCCTGGGTGGTAGCGTCACGGTACTCGATGCCCGTGTCCAGCGCATCCCACTCGGCCTTGGTGTAGCGCGACTGGATTGCGATGCCGGCGGCTCCCACGTCCATGGCGTGCACCGAACCCGGGCGGTGGACAATCGCGCGCTGGGAGTTCAGCGGGGAGACCGACTGCAAGGTGGTGCACAGGTCATGTTCCCAGACGGCCACGAAGGTGGTCATGGACAGTTCGTTGGCCAGTGCGTTGAGCTCGGGAGTGGCGGCCGCCTGCAGATCGCGCTGGACCGAGCGGGCGAGCGCCGCCAGGCCGGAGGCCGAGCGGATATGGCCGGCCTCATCGCGGTTGAGCAGGTGATGCTGTTCCAGGGTGCGGATGATCCGGTAGGCGATGGATCGGTGGACTTCCAGCTTCGCGGCGATTTCCGCGATGGATAGGTTCACCGGGGAATTGGCGACGATTTCAAGGACGCGGATTCCACGGGAAAGCGTCTGGGAGGTAGGCATTGATCTTCAATCTGGCCTGCGGCGTTGCGGGAACGTCGTCGAGGCCTGCTTAGTGAGCCTGGGGACCAGGAAGGTCCGTGATCTATCTTCGATTTTAGTCGTTCTCTATTGGAACACCGAATTCGCTGGCGGGGCAGGTCGCAAAGTGCCTGCCTGCATGGGGTCACGTTTGGGGCAGATCTTGTGATCCGCTTCACTCTGCGCTTATGATGGTGTGCGACATATAACCGTCCGAACGGTCGGTATACAACTCGCAAAAGGTCTTCACATGTCATCGACTGTCTCTCGCACCCAGGAGGAGCGCCGGGTACTTGCCGGCACCCTCGTGGGCACCACCATTGAGTGGTACGACTTCTTCATCTTCGCCCAGCTCACCGCGACGCTGCTGACCCCGCTGTTCCTCGCGCCCCTGGGCGAGTCGAACCCGGGCATCGCGCAGATCCTTTCCTTCGCAATGATCGGCATCTCCTTCTTCTTCCGCCCGCTCGGCGCAGTAGTTGCCGGGCACCTGGGTGACCGCTACGGACGCAAGCGCATCCTGGTGCTCACCCTGATCCTCATGGGCATTGCCACCGCTGCCATCGGCCTGCTGCCAACCTACGCATCTATCGGCGTGGCCGCACCAATCCTGCTCGTGCTGCTGCGCGTGATCCAGGGCTTCTCGGCCGGCGGCGAATGGGGCGGCGCCGCCTTGATGGCGGTAGAGCATGCACCGAACCACCGCCGCGGCTACTTCGGCGCCTACCCGCAGATCGGTGTGCCTATCGGCATGATCCTGGCTACCGGCCTGCTGTACATCCTGCGTGTTGCCATGAGCCCGGAAGACTTTATCGCCTGGGGCTGGCGCATCCCGTTCCTGCTCTCCATTGCGCTGATCTTCGTGGGCTACATGATCCGCCGTGCGGTCGAGGAATCCCCGGTCTTCAAGCAGCTCTCCCAGCGCAAGGCCGCCGAGCACACGCCGTTGCGCGAACTGATGACCGGCCACACCAAGCAGGTCCTGCAGGCTGCGCTGATCTTCATCTCGAACAACGCCGCCGGCTACCTGGTCATCGCGTTCTTCATCTCCTACACCACCAAGGTGCTGGAAATGCCGGTTGCGCCAATCCTCTTGGCCACCACCATTGGTTCGGTGGGCTGGCTGATCTTCACCCTGGTCGGCGGCTGGCTCTCGGATAAGATCGGGCGCCGCGCGACCTTCGTGATCGGCTACGCGCTGGTCTTCGTCTGGATGATCCCAATGTTCCTCATGATCGATACCGGCAACATCGTGCTGTACACCATCGCCATCTTCGTGCTGACCGTTGGCCTGGGCCTGTCCTACGGCCCGCAGTCGGCAATGTACGCGGAAATGTTCCCTGCACAGATCCGCTACTCGGGCATCTCCATCGGCTATGCGCTCGGTGCTATCCTCGGTGGTGCCTTCGCTGCCACCGTGGCGCAGATCCTGCTGGAGACCACCGGCGCTTCGGTCTCGATTGCCGTCTACATCATGGTGCTGACCGTCATCTCTGTGGCGGCGGTGCTCTGGGTGGGCGAGACCCGCGGACGCAACCTGCATCTGGAAGAAGTCGAGGGCGAACAGGCCGACTCGCGCGTGGCGCACTAGTTTCGCGGCAGTACAATGCCCGCGCAGGCAAGCGATCAAGCGATCCTGGCCCGCGCGGGCATTTGCGCGTCTGGCGACCGCTGGTTTGCCGATCAGTGGGTAAGCACGTTTGCTAGGCCCAATGATGAGTCTTGGGCCCATGACAGAGAGTCTTGGTATGAATAATCAACGCCGAAAAAAAGCGCGGTAATAAGCCTGATCGTTGCGCTTGGAATAGCAATGATAGGCACGTCACCCGCTATCGCAGGTGAAAAATCTGGGAAATCCTGGGAGGCTCAGATAGGTACGACCGCGCCTCTTACGGCGGACCTCTCGGATTATGACAACGTGACCGTCACACCCGAAGAAGAACGAGCTTTCATTGAGCAGTCGGCAAAAGAATTTGCGGAATTGGATGCTACGGGAGGTGTCACGCTTCCTGACGGTTCTTTCTACAGGATGGACGTAGATCAACTTGTTCAGAAACTCGCTATGGTTGAAGATGGTTTGAGCGTCAGTTCAAGCCAGATCGCTGCCGGAGGTCAAATAGGTCGTGCTGCCGTATCCTGGGATTGGAATTCCTTCGGTTCGTGTGTTGCGAAAGAAATGGGAATCAAAGCCGCAGTTGAGCTTGCCAAAGTATTCGCAGAACCAAAAGTGCGCAAGGCACTCAAGAGTAAGCAGTGGCGGAAAGCTTCATCAACTGCTTACGAAAGACTTAGAAAAATTTCTCCTAAGGTTGCCAAACTGATCATCAAGAAGGCGGCAAATTCATTGCTTCCCGGTGGCATCGTGACGGTCATCGCAATACCGGTACGAAAATGTGCTATTAAGGAACTTCTCTAACTCCTGAAGGGATAGGCGAATGAAAGATTTTTTCCGGTCGTTGTCGAAAAGAGCAACTGCGATTCTCATTGCTATTGTGATACTCGTCCTGATTGCAGTGCCAACGGCATTGTTGTCTGGGCTCCTCAGCGGAGTATTCGAAAGTCCTGCTGAGGGCATTCGCGTATTCTTCATTATGGTTGGTGCTGGCGTGCTATTCTTGATTGTCGAATTGTTCATCGAGAACGGCCGCGAACGCAGGAAGAAGAAAGCGTCATCAGCCCAAAAATGAACTAAGCTTCGAGACTTGGATTAGCCACAAGGCTATAACCGAGCTGTGGGGCATGGCAACGATATTCCATCGTTGCCATGCCCCTTTGATCATTTTTAGCAGTTTGCCCAGCGGCTAAGAGCGATGTAGGACAACGAGAGGTCAGCGTCGATTTGGCAACCGGCATGCGGGACCCGGGAATTCCTGGGCCGGTTACTGGGCGGGGCGGGTGGTGGAGGAGCGCACGATCAGCCGATGGCCCAACTCGTGGGCCTGTGCCGGTTCCTCGCCGCGGATAGCGCGCAGCAGCATGGCGACCGCCAGCTGCCCTTGCTCATGCGGACGCTGCTCGACGGTGGTCAAGCCGAAGAGCTCGGCAAGATTGTGGTTATCCACGCCTATTACCGACAGGTCGCGAGGCAATTGCAAGCCCAGATCGCGGGCTGCCAGAATCGCGCCGATTGCCATCTCATCGCTGGCGGCAAAGACCGCGGTAGGCCGGGAAGCAGGGTTGCCCAGTAGCTGCTTGGCCACCGCATAGCCCTGGGTCATGGAGAAATCGGCGCTCACGATCAGCGACTCATCGATAGGCAACCCTGCCTGCTCCAGCGCCTGCTCGTACCCGGCGCGGCGGTGGGTGGGAATCATGAAGTCCACATCGGTTTCCGCGTTGCCGCCAATAAAGCCAATGCGTTCATGGCCCAAAGAAATCAGGTGCCCGGTGGCCAGATCCGAAATCGCTTGATCATTCACGTACAGCGTTGGCACCCCTGGAAGCGGGCCGCCGACGCCAACCAATGGCTTGTCCACAGCCAGCAAGGCCTGGACCTCCTCATCGGCTAATTCGACGTTGACAGCGATTACCGCGTCAACGCGCTGGCGCAGCAGGAAATCGGAGAAGATCTTCTCGCGCTGGGTGCGGTCCTTGGTCAGCTGGTAGAGGGTGGTGTCATAGCCCTCGTCCATCAGGCGGCTGGAGATGCCTTCCAGCACGCAGGCGTAGAACCAGTGGTTGATTACCGGCACGAGCACACCGATATTGCGAGTGCGGCCCGATGCCAGCCCGGACGCGGAGGAAGAGACCACGTAGCCCAGTTCCGCGGCGGCACGCTGCACCGCCTCCTGCGCGGCTGCCGAGACCGAACCCCGCCCAGATAGCGCGCGGGAGACGGTGGCAATGGATACGCCAGCGGCTTGCGCGACGTCCTTGATTCCGGCCACATCATGTCCTTCCTTCATGCCAGTAGCCGCGGCTGGAGGAAATCTCTTTCCCATGGCCGCGGCTACTGCCTAACGTTACCCGGTGCGGCTGCTGCCGGAAACTTGATTGCTCCCTATGCCAGCTGGAACCAGATGGCGGTTTCGCCCGGGATCATTCCCGGTTCCGCGGACTGCTCCATTTGGCTGCGCACCAGCTCGGTGGCGCCTTGCGCCTGCACCGGCAATGGCAGGGGGGTTGCGGCGTAGTTGGCCACGACCAGCACGTTGCCGTTGGCGAAGGCCAGGACCTCGTCCTCGGTGCCGTCGATCCATTGAAGGGTGCCGGTGCCCAGCGCGTGGTCCTGGCGCAGCTGCAACAGGCGGCGGTACAGGTTCAGCGTGGAGGACTGGTCTTCGAGCTGCGCATTGCGGGCGTAGGAATCCCAGCCGGCTGGCTGCGGCAGCCAGCTTTCACCGGTCGAGCTGAAGCCGAAGGCCGGCTTGCCGCTCTCCCATGGCAAGGGGACGCGGCAGCCATCGCGGCCATAGCGTTCGCCATTGGTACGGAACCAGGTCGGATCCTGGCGCGCATCATCGGGCAGGTCGATTGCTTCCGGCAGGCCCAGTTCCTCGCCCTGGTAGAGGTAGGCACCGCCCGGCAGGGCCAGCATCAGCGTGCTGGAAGCGCGTGCGCGGCGCAATCCGACGGCAGGCTCTGGCAGGTTCGGGGTGTTCGGGCCAATGCCCTCGCCCTGCGGGTTCTCATCGGTCAGCGCCAGGCGGGTCGCATGGCGCACCACGTCGTGGTTGGAGAGCACCCAGGTGCTCGGTGCGCCGACCTTGCCGAACTCCTGAAGGGACTCGTCGATGGTCTTGCGGATCTGCTTGGCATCGAAATCACAGGAGAGGTACGGGAAGTTGAATGCCTGGTGCATTTCGTCGTTGCGCACCCACTTCGCCATCAGCGACAGGGGATTGACCCATGCCTCGGCGCAGAGCACGCGGTCGCCCTCGTACTCGTCCATCACCTTGCGCCAGTCTCGGTAGATTTCATGCACGCCGTCCTGGCCCCACCACGGAGCCAGTTCTTCGGTGCCGCCCATCGAAGCTGCCATGGGGTCCGGCGTGAAATCGGGCAGGCCTTCGGCCTTGATCAAGCCGTGGGCCACGTCGACGCGGAAGCCGTCGGTGCCCCGATCCAGCCAGAAGCGCAGGACGTCGCGGAACATCGCGCGAACTTCCTCGTTGTGCCAGTTGAAGTCAGGCTGCGAGGAATCGAAGATGTGCAGGTAGGACTGGCCGGTGCTGCCATCCGGGTTCCTGGTTGCGGTCCACATCGGGCCGCCGAAGACTGAACCCCAGTTGTTCGGGTGTCCGGTTTCCGGGGTGTCCTTGAAGATGAAGCGGTCGCGTTCGGGGGAGCCGGGAGCTGCCTGGAGCGCCTCCTGGAACCATGGGTGCTGGTCCGAGCAGTGGTTCGGGACCAGATCGATGATGACCTTCAGACCCAATTCATGGGCCCTGGCCACCATCGCGTCGTAGTCTTCCAGGGTTCCGAATAGCGGATCCACGTCGCAGTAGTTCGAGACGTCGTATCCGGCGTCCTTCTGCGGGGAAGTGAAGAATGGCGAAAGCCAGATCGCGTCGACCGAAAGCTGCGCGATGCTTTCCAGGCGTTGGGTAATTCCGCGCAGGTCGCCCATGCCATCGCCATTGGAATCGGCGAATGAGCGCGGGTAGATCTGGTAGATCACCGAGGAGCGCCACCACTGCGCGTCTTCGGCCTGCACAGGGAAATCAGCTGCTGAACGAATTGAAGTCATGACGGTAACGATAAATGATCGGACGCAGAATGTAAACGCTTGCAATTATGCTCTACGGATTGCGCGTCCTGAGTTACTGTGATTCCACCTAAGGGTGATTAAAACTGATTTTATGGCTACTCTTGTCAAAGTTGATGATCTATGCCACGCTGTAAACGCTTACAAAAATGGTGTAACCCGCACCACTCACGACCCGACCGGTAGCCATAGCTAATATCGCGGCCAGCCCGGTCCCTGATGACACAGTTGTCACGAAAGGACATCCCATGAAGGTGAACAAACACCCTTGGCTTCTTGGCGGAGCGTTGACGGCGATTGCCGCACTCTCACTCACCGCTTGCGGCGGGTCCGCCACCAACGAACCAGCAGCATCTTCGAGCCCGGCCGCCGCGGAATCCTCCCCGGCAGCCGCTTCCGGCGGCAAGCTGACCGTCTGGGTCGATGCCAACCGCGAACCAGTGCTGAAGGAAGCCGCCGCAGACTTCGAGAAGCAGTCCGGTGTCAAGGTGGACCTGGTGATCAAGGACTTCTCCAAGATCCAGGAAGACTTCCTGCGCCAGGTGCCAACCGGCAAGGGACCGGATATCACCATCGGTGCCCACGACTGGCTGGGCAACCTGGTCAACAACGGCGTGGTCCAGCCAGTTGAGCTGGGCGACAAGGCCGGCGAATTCCAGGACGTCGCCGTGAACGCGATGAGCTACGAAGGCAACACCTACGGCGTTCCCTACGCCACCGAGAACCTGGCCCTGCTGCGCAACGCGGATCTGGTCAAGGAAGCTCCCAAGACCTTCGATGACATGATTGCCGCCGGCGAAAAGGCCGACACCGAATTCCCATTCCTGGTCCAGGTCTCTGACGTAGGCGATCCATTCCATGCCTACCCATTCCAGACCTCCTTCGGCGCACCGGTCTTCGGCACCGATGAGTCCGGGGCCTACGACCCGGCAGACCTGCAGATCGGCAATGAAGGCGGCATTGAATTCGCCAAGTGGCTGGCTGAAGAAGGCGAAGAAGGCAACCTGAAGACCTCCATAGATGGCGATATCGCCAAGGAGAAGTTCGTCTCCGGCGACTCGCCATTCTTCCTGACCGGACCATGGAACGTTGAAGCAGTTGAAGACGCTGACATCAACCTGGAAATCGATCCGATCCCGTCGGCCGGTGGCGAAGAAGCCCAGCCATTCGTCGCAGTCCAGGGCTTCTTCGTTTCGGCGAAGACCGAGAACCTGCTGGCAGCAACCGAATTCCTGACCAACTACATCGGTAACGAAGAAGTCCAGACCGAGCTGTACGAAGTGGGCAACCGTCCGCCAGCAAACAAGGCAGCTTTCGAAGCCGCGAAGTCCGATGAAACCATCGCCGCTTTCGGTGAAGTTGGCGCCAACGGCGTGCCCATGCCGAACATCCCTGAAATGGCGGCCGTATGGGAGTTCTGGGGCGTAGCCGAGGCCGAGATCATCTCCGGCAAGGCTGATCCGGCCAAGCGCTGGAAGCAGATGACCGAAGATATCGAAAAGGCCATCTCCAAGTAGTACCGCCTGCCACCAGGCCCAATATTCAGTGCTGGAGCCCGAAGGAAAGCCTTCTGGCTCCAGCACCATGAATTCACCAGCACCATCTGCACTTGATCGACAGGGACATCTTCACGATGACAAAGACTGCCCGCCAGGGCGCGCAATCCGGCACCGAGACCCAGAAGCCGCCGCTCTCGCCCACAGCCCGGCGTTTCGCCAACTCCACCAATACTTCGGTTGGCGCCATGCTCGCCAAGATCATCATGGTGGCGATCGTTGATGCGACCGCAGTGTTCGCGATCTTCACCGCCTTGGGACGCGAAGCCTGGGTGATTGCCTCGGTCATCGCGGTGATTACCGTGGCTATCAATGTGGTCTACTTCAAGCGCGGCTGGTTGCCGGCAAAGTACCTGCTGCCGGGCACCATTTTCCTGTTGATCTTCCAGGTGTTCGTCATCGGCTACACGGGGTACATTGCCTTCACCAACTACGGTTCAGGGCATAACTCGGACAAGGACGATGCAATCAGCGCCTTGCTGCAGTCCAACCAAAACCGTGTCGAAGGATCGGCCGGCTACCCGGTGTCCATCCTTGAGGGGCAGGACGGGCTGGCCATGCTCATCGAGCGCGATGGCCAGCAGCTGCTTGGCGATGCCGATGAACCATTTGCCCCGGTAGACCCGGCGGGACTGGGGGACTACAGCGAATTGGCTTTCGCCGATTTGCTGGGGCGCCAGCAGGAAGTGACCTCGCTGAGCGTTCCCTTCACCGAGAACCCGGCAGATGGCACCTTGCGCACCAGCGATGGCCGCACCGCCTACCAATACACCTCGTCCATCAAATACGACGAGGCCGCCGACACCATGACCGACAAGGCCACCGGTGTGGTGTACAAGGACACCGGAGTCGGCGCCTACACCGCCGAAGACGGCTCGCAGCTGATGCCCGGCTGGTCCATCAACGTCGGATTCGATAACTTCACTCGGGCGATCACCGATTCCTCGATTCGCAACGCGCTGTTCTCGGTCACCGTGTGGACTTTTGCCTTCGCTTTCCTCTCGGTAGCCACCACCTTCTTCCTGGGACTGTTCCTGGCGATTGTCTTCAATGACATGCGCATGAAGGGACGGAAGATCTACCGCGTCATCTCGATCCTGCCCTACGCATTCCCTGCGTTCCTCGGCGGCCTGGTCTGGGCTGGCATGCTCAACCGCGACTTCGGATTCGTGAACCAGGTGCTCTTCGGCGGGGCCGAAATCCCCTGGCTGACCGACCCCTGGCTGGCGAAGTTCTCGGTGCTCTGGGTGAACCTGTGGCTGGGCTTCCCATACATGTTCCTGGTGTGCACCGGAGCCTTGCAGTCCATCCCCAACGAACTCTCCGAGGCGGCCACCATTGACGGTGCCAAGCCTTTCCAGATCTTCCGCCTGATCAAGCTTCCGCTGCTGCTGGTCTCGGTAGCTCCGCTGCTGATTAGCTCCTTCGCGTTCAACTTCAACAACTTCAACGTGATCTACATGCTCACCGAAGGCGGGCCGCGCCTGCAGGATGCAGGATTGAACGTGGGAGCCACCGACATCCTGATCTCCATGGTCTACAAGGTGGCCTTCGTCGGCTCGCAACGCGACTACGGCCTGGCCAGCGCCTTCTCCATCATCATCTTCGTGATCGTCGCGATCATCTCGATTATCAGTTTCAAGCAGACAAAGGCACTGGAGGAGCTGAACTAATGAGCACCCAAATCACCAGCCGTCCCGCGGCACGCGCGCCCAGGGAACGGGCACCGCGGCGAGGCTTTGGCAAATGGTTCGCCACCACCGGCTGGCGCCACCTGATCGGCGTAGCCCTGTGCATCTATGCGGCGTTCCCGTTGCTCTATGTGCTTTCGGCATCGCTGAACCCCAACGGCACCCTGCTGTCCTCCAACGGCTTCTTCAGCACCGTCGGCTTCAACAGCTATGTGGAGCTGTTCCAGAACGAGCAGCGTCCCTTCGGTGCTTGGTTCGTGAACACCTTGTTCATCGGACTGACCACGGCCGCCGCCTCCGTGTTCCTCGGGGCGCTGGCCGCCTACAGCTTCTCGCGGATGCGCTTCACCGGGCGCCGCGTGGGCCTGGTCAGCCTGCTGGTCGTGCAGATCTTCCCGCAGCTGCTGGCAGTGGTGGCGATCTTCATCCTGCTCACCTCGCTGGGAGATGTCTTCCCGGTGTTGGGCATCGACAGCCAGATCGCCTTGATCATGGTGTACCTGGGCGGCGCACTGGGAGTGAACACCTACCTGATGTACGGCTTCTTCAACACCGTTCCAGTGGAAATCGATGAAGCGGCGAAGATCGATGGGGCCGGCCACGCCCGCATCTTCTTCACCATGATCCTGCGCCTGGTGGCGCCGATCCTGGCAGTTGTCGGCCTGCTGTCCTTCATCTCCAGCACCTCGGACTTCGTCATCGCCTCCGTCATCCTGGTCTCCCCGGAGAACCAGACGCTGGCCGTGGGCCTGTACTCCTACGTCTCGGAGGAGTTCACTTCCAACTGGTCGGTCTTCGCCGCCGGCGCGGTGCTGGCAGCAATCCCGGTGATGGCGCTGTTCCTGTTCCTGCAGAAGTACATTGTCGGCGGGCTGACCGCCGGCGCAGGCAAGTAGCGCTCGAACACCTCTACGCTGCTCGAAAAGGGGGCAACGCCACTGGCGTTGCCCCCTTTTCCTGCGCTGGCCAAGCGTTCGGAGCACGTAGAGTAAATGGCATGAAGCCCTACCTGCCGCGCGCCGCCCGCAACTATTTGGAGCAACTTCGCCGGGCCTTGGATTTCTTGTCGCTGGAAGAACGCAACGAGGTCATTGAAACGACCAAGCAGGAGATTCTCCGCCTGCCGGGCGGCGGACGCCGCAAACGCGATCTGGTTCGCCTGCTTGGCGAGCCTGCATCGCGTGCGCGCAAATTCGAACGCCATGAGCCCGAAGCCCTGGAAGTCAGTAGCGGCAAGCACTTCCTGACGCGCATCCTGGCATGGCCAATCTTCGCGCTTGCCTTGCTCACCCTGATGATGGTGCTCTTCGCCCCGCCCCAGACCGCCTTGGTCGAGGGGCAAGGCTTCGGATTTGTTGCCGGGGGAGCAAGCGGCTTCCTGGGGGAACTTGAATTGCTGATCGGCTCGCAGCTGCTTTGGCTGGCCTTCATTCCGGCCATCCTCAGCCTCGTGCCGTTGTGGCTTCCGAATATTGCCGGCACCATCATCCAAATCCTAGGGGCGGTGATCATGACCGCCATCTGCGTGGCCGGTGGCGGAACGCTCGCTCTCTACTTCGTCCCGGTCACCGTGCTGCTCTGGGCACAGGTATTCACCCCGCTGCTGATGATGCGTGGTTCCATGGCCAGGCCAGGGCCAGCCTGGCTCATCTGCGCTGCCGTGCTGCTGATCCTTGTTGTCGGGTATGCCAGCTACCAGGGGCTGGCTGGATTCAGCGGTGCACCGTGGCTGATTGCGGCTCCGGCCGTGCTGCTGGCTGTGCTGGCGCTGCTGCTGCCGTTCCGCTGGAAGCTGGCCCATATTGCCCTGGTGGCAGCCGGCCTGCTGGTGATGGCTGCTGGATTCGTCGCCGCGCTGCCCGGAACCTACGGCGCAGTTCTAGCGTGGCCATGGCTGGCTGGCGGGATGGGCTTCGCCGTTGGCCATCTCGCGGTAGCCGCAGGCATGTGGCATGAGCGGGCCAGGAAATTGCTGGCCCTGTTTTAGCGTTTTCAGGTCTTGTGGTGCTTTATGGGATTTTCCATAGGGAATGCGTATATCCTCTTGGCATGGCCGAAAATAAGGAAAAATCCTCTCCTGAACCTATAAAACGAGGTCGCGGGCGCCCGCGCAAGGACTCCGAGTTCCAGACCCTGAGCAAGGATCAGATTGCCCAGAAGGCATTGGAAATAGCCGGTGCCGAGGGCTATGACGCGCTGACCATGCATCGTCTTGCGACCGAATTCAATGTCACCCCGCGGGCGTTGTACAACTACGTGGCTGACCGCCAGGAAGTCATCAACCTCGCTGTATCGCGATTCATATCGATTAATCCGCTGATTGAATTCGACTGCAACGACTGGAAGCGTGGTGTGACCGAAGCCTACAATGCGACGCGCAAGGCCTACCGCGCCTACCCCCGGGCATCGCAGATGGCGCTCGACGAAAAGCTCAAGGTCGAGCCCGGCCCATTCCGCAACGAATTGATGGAACGGATCCTAGCGTTCTACGTGGATATCGGTTTGACGCTCAAGCAGGCTGTAGCGCTGGTCCGCGCGCTGGAACGGGACGTCCTGGGTTTCGTGATGCATGTGGATTACTACTACGACCGCCGCTCAAAAGACAGCCCGGACTATGTGAGCTCGCTGGTGCCGCTCCAATTGCTTGACGCCTACCCGGAAGTTCCCACGCCGCTGGCACGCCAATCCCTCGAGTTGCCTCAGCAAGACAGCGACGACCTCTTCGAGGAAGTTATCGAGTTGAGGTTGCTGGCCATTGCACAGATGCTTGAGCTCAACCGCACCGCCGAGAATCCCGAACAGTGAAAAAGCACGTCGACAGGGAATAATAGCCAGCCGGCTGGCGCTGTAGGGTGCAGGGCCGCAGGAATCTGCGGCCTGGAATTCGTGTGAAAGTTGGCCCATGTCCCAGAGCAAGCCGCATGCGGCACCAGTTGCCGAGGAACTCTCGGCCGGAGCCCGGTGGCGATTGCTGGGTGTGCTGCTCGCCGCGATGTTCATGTCCCTGGTGTCGGTCAGCATCGTCAACGTGGTTCTCCCAGCCATCGGTTCCACGCTGCACGCCACCGAGGCCGACCTGCAGTGGGTGCTGGCCGGATATGCGTTGACCTTCGGCGTGGTGCTGGTAGCCGCTGGACGCGCCGGCGACCTGCTGGGCCGCGGCGTGATATTCGTGGCAGGCGTCGCGATCTTCACGGCGGCCAGCGTCCTGGCCGGATTGGCAGCTGACCCGCTGGTATTGAATATTGCCCGGTTCATCATGGGCATTGGCTCCGGCCTGCTCAACCCACAGGTGATGGGCATGATCCAGCAGCATTTCCGTGGCGCTGCCCGCGGCCGGGCCTACGGCCTGCTGGGCACAGCTGTTGGCTTCTCGGTGGCCATCGGACCGGTGCTGGGCGGATTGCTGATCAACTGGCTTGGCGATGACGCCGGCTGGCGCTCCACGTTCCTGATGAACGTGCCGGTCGGCGTGCTGGCCATTGTGCTGGCCTTGCTGTGGCTGCCCAAGCCGCTATTCAGCAAGCCAACGGGCAAGGTGGATTTGGATCCAGTTGGCGGTTTGCTGCTGGCAGTAGGCATTTTCGCCTTGCTGCTGCCCTTCGTGCAGGGACGCGAAACCCCGTGGCTCTGGTCGCTTCTGGCATTGGCAGTCCTGCTCCTGGTGCTCTGGGTCCAGTGGGAGAAGAAGTACAAGAAGCGCGGTCGTGAACCAATGGTGGAACTGGCTTTGTTCAAGATCCGCAGCTTCACCAATGGCACGCTGATCGCAGGCCTTTACTTCATGGGGGTTTCCAGCGTCTGGGTGCTGGTGGCAATCTATGTCCAGCAATCCCAGGGCTTCAGCGCACTGGAAGCAGGTTTGATCTGCCTTCCGGCCGCACTGCTGTCGGCCTTCAGCTCCGATATCGCCGGACGCTACGTGATGACCTTGGGACGGAAATTGGTTATTGGCGGCATCCTCAGTGCACTGTTCGGCCTGCTGACCACCATTGCCGTGGTGCTCTTAGAAGACCGCGGGGCGCTGAGCATCTGGTGGATGCTGCTATCACTGGCCTTCATCGGAGTCGCGCAGGGCTTCATTATTTCGCCTAACCAGGCGCTGACCCTCATGGAAGTTCCCGTGGCCAATTCGGGAAGTGCCGGAGGGTTGATGCAGACTTCCCAGCGCGTGGGCACGGCCGTGGGCATTGCGGTGATCACCGCTGTCTTCTACGGCATGAATCATATTGCCGGGTATTCGCTGGCCATGTCGCTTTCCTTCGTTGCCATTTCGCTCTTGGTTTTGGCCACCCTCTTGGTCGGTGTCATCGACCTGCGCCATGGCCATGCCGCGCACGCCAAGCCGGAAGCTGAGGAAGTAGTTCCGGCCAGCACCGGCGCGCAGCGTACGGTGACCGGCGCAATCGAGATCGCCGGGCCGAAGGAGCCAACGCCGCCAGTAGACTCCCAGCCATAATTCGGTGCTGGTCAGCGGAGGATTCTGGACCTAGGCTGGGACCATGAAGCGATTCTTCCTGAGCAGCGCAGCAGTAGCTCTGGCCTGTGGCGTTGCCGCCTGCGCATCTACCGGGAGCGGGTCTGGCGCCAGCCAGCCAACTGAAAGCGAGACCAGCGTGATACTGCAGGATCCGGCAGGTTTGTGGGGCAGCAAGGAACAAGGCCAGCCGTGGCTGGAACTTTCAGCGGATGGCAAGGTCGCCGGCAGTGATGGCTGCAACCGCATTACCGGCACATGGAGCGGATCCGAAGAGCTGGAATTCGGCGCGTTGGCTTCGACAAAGATGTACTGCGAAGGCGTGGATGACTGGCTTTCGCGTGCCGCCACCGCCAAGCTGGAGGAGGGCAACAAGATGCTTGTTCTTGACGCCAACGGCGAAGAGCTGGGAACCCTTGCTTATGGTGGCAGCAATTCCTAGCTCATGCGCCTGGCGCAGACGCTATGCGCTAACGCGGTAACCGGAGATCATCGGGCACTCGAAAGGATCCCGGGCCGATAGCCCTACCTTGTTCAGGTAGGTGATCACCTGTGCGTAGGATTCGCGGACACTGGCCACGGTGTAGGGCACCTGATGCTCTTCGCAGTACTGGCGCACGATGCGCGAGACGCCGGCCAGGTTGGCGCGCGGCATGGACGGGAACAGGTGGTGCTCCACCTGGTAGTTCAATCCGCCGTAAACGTGGGAGAGCACGCGGTTGCCCCAGCTGGATTTGGCCATGACATTACGTCCGGTCAGTACCTGGCGGGAGAAGAAGTCAATGCGGGCGTTCTGGGGAACCATCGGCATGCCCTTGTGGTTCGGTGCGAAGGATGCGCCCATGTAGATGCCGAAGACAGCCAGCTGCACGCCGAGGAAGGCGAATGCCATGCCCACCGGAAGGAAGTAGAAGATGACCGCCAAGTAGATGGCGATGCGCAGGAAGATGCCGGTCATTTCGCGTTTGCGGTTCTTGACCCGGCCAGCCTTGAACAGGTACTTGATCGAGTGCATGTGCAGGTTCAAGCCCTCAAGGGAGAGCAGCGGGAAGAACAGGTAGCCCTGGCGGTTGGTGATCCACTTGAGCACTCCGCGCTGGCGCTTGGCATCTTCGGTCTGGAACGAGATGGTGTCCCACTCGATATCCGGATCCTTGCCCACGGTGTTGGGCGTCGCGTGGTGCTTGTTGTGCTTGTTCATCCACCACTGGTAGCTGATGCCCACCACGATATTGGCCAAGAACTGGCCCAGCTTGTCATTGCGCTTGTGCGAAGCGAGGATCTGGCGGTGAGCCGCCTCGTGCGCCAAGAAAGCGAACTGGGTAAGCAGCAGGCCCAGGGCCCCTGCCATCAGCAGCTGGAACCAGCTGTCGCCCAGAAGGATGAAACCGGTGACAGTGCCGGCTAGCAGCACGGTCAGCACAATGCCCAACCCAAGGTAGTGTCCGCGGCGGCGGCCGATCAGTCCGGCTTCGGTGACCAGCTTTTTGACGTGGAAGAAGCTCTTGGGATCTCCCGGCTTGACCGTGGGCCCTTGGGAATCGAGTGTTGCAGTGCTGCTCAAGAAAATATCCTTGGGTACTAGGCGTCGACTTCGCAGTCGAAAGAACTGAAAAACTCGGCTCCCTTAGTGCCAATACTACGTTGGATAGCTGTGAACTTACTAGTGCAATAAACGCCCAAGCCAGAACCTAAAAATGGGCTGTTAGTTGGCCTTCTGCAACTTCCCATCTGGCCGCTAAGGTGACATTTTCAAGTAATCGGCGATCGTGGGTGACCAGAAGCAGTGCTCCGGTGTAGGCTTCCAAGGCTTCTTCGAGCTGCTCGATGGCCGGAACATCCAAATGGTTGGTCGGCTCATCGAGTACTAGCAGGTTCACCCCGCGGGCCTGGAGCAGTGCCATGGACGCGCGGGTGCGTTCGCCGGGGGAGAGCTCATCGACCAATGCTGAGGACTGGTCGGCTTTCAGGCCGAACTTGGCCAGCAAGGTGCGTACTTCGGCGGCTGAATACTCGGGAACTTCGTGTTCGAAGGCTTCGCCCAGCGGCAGGTGGCCTGGCAGCTGGGTGCGCGCCTGGTCGATTTCGCCGATATTCACCGAGCTGCCCAGCGAAGCGGTGCCGCTGTGCGGGGCCAGCTTGCCCAGCAGCAGGTTCAGCAAGGTGGACTTACCTGCGCCATTGGGGCCGGTAATGCCAATGCGATCCCCGGCATTGACCTGCACCGAAACCGGTCCGAAGGTGTAATCGCCGTGGGATACCGAGGCTTCGTGAAGCGTGCACATGACCGAGGAACCGCGTGGAGCGGCGGCGATGGAGAACTGCAGTACCCATTCCTTGCGCGGTTCTGCCACCTCGTCCAGCCGGGCAATGCGCGATTCCATCTGGCGCACCTTCGCGGCCTGCTTCTCCGAGGACTCGGAGTTGGCGCGGCGGCGGATCTTGTCATTGTCCGGAGCCTTGCGCATCGCATTGCGCACGCCCTGGGATGACCATTCGCGCTGGGTGCGGGCGCGGGCGACGAGATCAGCCTTCTGGTTCTCGAACTGCTCATAGGCTTCAAGGGCATGGGAACGGTTGATGGCTCGTTCGGCGAGGTATGAGTCGTAGCCGCCTTCATAAGTGGCCACCTGGTTCTGCGCCAGGTCCAGCTCGATGATGCCGGTGGTGCACCGGGCAAGGAACTCGCGGTCATGGGATACCAGGATCACCGGTGCACGCAGAGAATTGATGAAATTCTCCAAGTGCTCCAAGCCGTCAAGATCAAGGTCATTGGTCGGCTCATCGAGCAGTACTGCATCGAAGCGGGAGAGCAGCAGGGCTGCCAGTGCCACACGGGCCACCTGTCCGCCGGAAAGTGCTGTCATCTCGGTATCCACTGGAAGGGTGAAGCCAAGCTTGGCCAATACCTCGGGGATGCGGTCTTCCAAGTCCATGGCCCCGGAAGCCATCCAGTGGTCGAAAGCCGCGGCGTACGCGTCATCCGCACCGGGCTTGGATCCGCCCAGATCTTCGGCAGTGGATTCCATGGCGGTGGTGGCCGCGGCGCAACCAGTGCGGCGGGCCAAGTACGCGGTAATGGTTTCGCCCGGGACGCGGTCGTGTTCCTGGGGCATCCAGCCGATGAACGCGGAATCCGGGGCGGTGCTCACGGTTCCGGCCTGCGGGTCAGCAGCTCCGGCCAGCAGTGAGAGCAACGTGGATTTGCCGGCGCCATTGGCGCCCACCACGCCATAGACATCACCGGGTGCGGCGGTGAAGTTCAGATTCGAGAAGAGGGTTCGGTGGGCGTGGCCACCTGCGAGGTCTTTGGCCACGAGTGTTGCAGTCATGGCTTCAATTCTAGTTCCAGTTAGGCACCAAGGAATCCTGCTGTGGCCTAGACAATCCCCATCAAGAGCATTAGTCTATTAGCGTGCATGCAGATAATAATATTTATGCTCCGGATCCCTCCACGGAATTCGTTGAGCTGGCCGCCGAAGTCTTCGGCTTGCTCTCGGATGCAACCAGGATCCGCATCGTGTTGCATCTGCGCCGTGCCGGAGAGCTTTCGGTCAATGCGCTCGCAGAGCTCGTCGAGAAGAGCCCTTCGGGGGTTTCCCAGCACCTGGCTCGCTTGCGCATGGCGCGCATGGTCACTACCCGCCAAGACGGAACCAAGGTCCTCTACAGCCTGACCGATGACCACCCGGCGCGGCTGGTCAGTGAAGCGATCAAGCAGGCAGAACATTCTGTCTCCAATGGCCGGCTGCCATTGCACCACCGCGCTGCGCAAAGCTAGCGCCAAAAGCCAGAGAGGCGGCAAAGATGCTGAGCGTACTAGGAAACCAGTCCTACGCCAGGCTTTTCAGTGCCCAGATGATTGCCCTTCTGGGTACAGGCCTGCTTACCGTTGCCTTGGGATTACTGGCTTTCGATATTGCCGGCAGTGACGCGGGACTGGTCCTGGGGTTGGCAATGACCATCAAAATGGTCGCCTACGTGGCTGTGGCCCCGCTGGTCAATGCGCTGGTCTCCCATATTCCTCGCAAGCCCGTGCTCATTGGATCCGACGTTATCCGCGGGCTGATCGCGCTCTGCTTGCCACTGGTCAGCGAGGCATGGCAGATCTACGTCCTGATTTTCATCCTGCAGTCGGCCTCGGCGACTTTTACCCCGGCATTCCAAGCAGTGATTCCCTCGATCCTTACCGAAGAGCGCGACTATACCCGCGCCCTATCGCTGTCCCGACTGGCCTATGACATGGAATCATTGGCCAGCCCCATGCTCGCCGCAGCGCTGCTGACCATCACCAGCTATCACAACCTCTTCATGGGGACCGTCGTGGGGTTTGCCGGTTCGGCGCTCTTGGTTTCCTCCACCAAATTCCCTGTGATCGCGCCACCGCAGAAGGCGAAGTTCTTCCATCGCCTGACCGGTGGAACCCGAGCCTTCTTCGCGGCCGCTGAATTGCGCAGCCTGATGGGCTTGAACCTGGTGGTGGCCTCGACCTCGGCGATGGTCATCGTCAATACTGTCGTGCTGGTCAAAGCAGAGCTAGGGCGTTCCCAGGTGGACGTTGCACTGCTACTTGGCGCCTATGGAGCAGGCTCCATGATTGTTGCCCTGAGCATGCCCGGACTGCTGGAGCGCGTTGCCGATCGCACGGTGATGCTTGTTGGCGGGCTACTCATGCCGTTGCTGCTCTTGGTTGGCGCGGGCTTGATCTTCTGGGGCGAGGGGAGCAGCCAATGGGCGGCAATCCTCGCGTTGTGGATGCTGCTTGGTGCTGCCACGGCAACAATCCTGACGCCCTCCTCCCGATTGCTTCGCCGCAACAGCACCGAGCAAAACCGGCCCAGCGTATTCGCCGCGCAGTTTTCGCTGTCCCACGCCTGCTTCTTGCTGACCTACCCGCTGGCCGGCGCGCTGGGAGCAGCGATCGGCTTGGCTCCAGTCGCTGCAGTACTGGTGATTGTGGGATTGGCTGGAACCGTGCTGGCGTACCTTTCGTGGCGCTCTGATGTAGTGCCGGTGGCAGTGGAACAGTGAGACAAGGGAAGTGGCTGTGGGGCCGGCTCGTCCAGTGGCGGAATCTAGTCTTATAGACGCAGAAGCTGCAGCACACGCGCCTGATTGATCTGGGTGAAGTCCCGGTAATACGCGCCCACGGCGCCGAAATTCTCTGGCGTCCAGACCGCGTATACATGCTCAGTAAGCGATTCGAGCTCTTCCACTGACTCCCGTGCGGCGACGGGTATCGCAATGACGATGGACTTTGCTTCCAACCGCCGCACCAATTCAACGGAGGCTTTCATGGTGGCGCCGGTCGCGATGCCGTCATCGCACAGAATCACCGTTTGCCCGGTCAAACCGGGGGAGTAAGCCCTGAAGGTGTCGGCCAGCAGCATCAGTTCCGAGTGCGTCCCGTATTCCAAGGAGTCCAGTTCATCAGCGCCGAAGTAGCGAAGTGCCCGGCGGTAGATCTCCTCATTGATGTAGCGTCCGTTGCCCGACGCGTAGTGGGCGATAGCGCCGAATGCCAGTTCAGGATTGCTCGGTACACCGAGCTTGCGAACTGCCAAGGCACCCAGACGCGCCTTGAGTATCTTGGCAACCTCATAGGCGATCGGGACACCGCCGCGTAAAAGGCCTAAGACCGTGTAGCTGCCGGCGGGCAGCTCCAAGGCCAGTCGCACGCCCAACGCCGCGCCGGCGTGGCTGCGATCATCAAACTTCAGGCTCTGGTCAGTGGCCATATACCCAGTCTTGCCCAAAGCCCGGGAAAATCAAGGGCACCCAAGGATCCTGAAGATGGGTTCCACAGAAACGGGAGCTCTGAAGCGACCCCAGATACCTTTTACCTTCAGTTGGAACTTGTCGGAAGCAGAGCCACGAGTCCGGCTGTGTTACCGGCCGGGAGTCCTGCGGTGGCATGAGTGACAATCCTGTGCTGGTAGCCTAACTCGGTGACTGAACTATCTAGCAGGGTCAGGGTGCACCGACTCGATGTAGCAAAAGGCGCACTGATCATTTTGGTTGTCCTAGACCACCTGTTGGAAGCGACGGCAGGATGGGAAGCTCGAACCACCAGACTCCCGCTGACGGCCATCTATATGTTCCATATGCCGGCGTTCGTTTTTCTTGCAGGAATCACCGCCAAGTCCACGCAGCTTCCTCGGCGAATTGGCGTGTTCCTCGTCCTGCTGGTCGTATTCCAGACGCTCTAATTTTTCGCGGTACCACTGTTAGGTTTAGAGCGGACCTTCTCGCTTGTCAGACCCTTCTGGATCCTCTGGTTCCTTTTGGCCATGTGCTGGTGGCAGTTGCTGACGCCTCTAATCTCCAAGTTCCCCAAGACATCCGTGGGCCTATCATTTCTCATAGCTAGTATGTCGGGCATTTTTGAATAGATCGGCTACGACTTCACCTTCTCCCGTGCCGTCGTCGTCCTGCCATTCTTCGTCGTGGGTGCGACCCACGGACAGGTGATTCTCCGCACTGCAGGTCGTATTGCCGTCCAGTGGAAAATTGCAGGAGTTGTAGCGCTGGCCGGAGCGTAGTTGTATCTGTATTATCGAGACACTCGGCCTGGATGGTTGTACGGCAGTTTCTCCTTCGAACGCCTGGATACTCAAGACCCTCAAGGAGTGCTCTTCCGCATTGGTCTGCTGTTCATTGCGTCTGCCGCGATATTCGTATTCTTATCTCTGATGCCGGACAAGGATGGCATGCCAGCTATGCTCGGCCGGCGAAGCTTGGCGATATATCTCATGCACGGTTTAGTAGTTCTCGCTATTACTCCGTATCTTCCCCTGATCCTTGACCAAACAAATAGCATCGTGGCGTTCGTGGCTGCGGTTCCCTTGACCGTGCTGACAGTAGCGCTGTTCGCATTGCCTGTCTTCGACCAGTTGATTCGGTGGTTCAGCCAATTCATCGTCAGACAGATATCTAAGCCCTTGGTGTTGGCGTACCAGCGACTTTGGGAACCGCGCAACTAGGCACGTCGAGATCTTTGGCGGTTACTGGTCTACTGCTGGCCTGATACGTGCTTTCAGCTACCACAGTTGAGGAGATTGGTCATTCATAGCGAACCACTGCTGAAAATAAGAAAATCCCGGGTCCTGCGCGATTATTTCGCGAAGGACCCGGGATTTTGCGTGGCAGCTCAGGGAAGCTGCAAGCTCACGACCAGAGCTTGTTCGGCTTAGACCTGGTTGCCCAGCTTGAAGCCCTTGGAAGCCTGGCCGTGGTACGAGCCATCTTCGTCACCGGCACGGGTGAAGGAGAAGCCGTCGGCGCCGATGGTGACTTCCAGTTCGGAGTCGTCGGTGCGCTCGATAACTTCCTGCACGTTGCCGTCCAGGTCCAAGACCTTGGAAGCTTCGGTGTACCAGGAAGGAACAACTGGGTTGCCCCACCAGTCACGGCGCTGGTTATCGTGCACGTTCCAGGTGATGGTCGGGTTGTCCGGGTCGCCGGTGTAGTAATCCTGGGTGTAGATCTCGATGCGGTGGTCATCTGGATCCAGGATGTACAGGTAGAACGCGTTGGAGACACCGTGGCGGCCTGGGCCGCGCTCGATGCGATCCGAAATGCGCAGTGCGCCCATCTTGTCGCAGATCTGGATGATGTTGTGCTTCTCGTGGGTGGAGAAGGCCACGTGGTGCAGGCGCGGGCCGTTGCCACCCGTCAGTGCGGTGTCGTGCACGGTGCCCTTGCGGTGCATCCATGCTGCGTAGGTGGTGCCTTCGTCATCCTGGATGTCCTCGGTGACGCGGAAGCCCAAGGCCTCGAGGTACTTGCGGCCGCGTGGCACGTCCGGGGTGACCTGGTTGAAGTGGTCCAGGCGGACCAGTTCGCCAGCCGAGTACAGGTCGTAGCGCATGTGCAGGCGCTCTACGTGGGTGGTCTCGAAGAAGAACTCGTATGGGAAGCCCAGTGGATCCTCAACGCGCACGGCGTCGCCGATGCCCTTGACGAAGCCTTCCTTGCGGCGCTCGGTGCGGCAGCCCAATTCCTTGTAGTAGGCCTCGGCCTTGTCGACCTCTTCGGTGGAACGCACGCGGAAGGCCATGGCCTTCAGCGCGGCCACTGGGCCCTTGGTCAGCACCAGGTTGTGGTGGATGAATTCCTCGAAGGAACGCAGGTAGATCTGGTTCTCGTCTTCGTAGGACACGTGCAGGCCCAGCACGTCGACGTAGAAGTTGCGCGAGCGCTCAAGGTCGGTGACGACCAGTTCGGCGTAGGCGCAGCGCAGGATATCCGGCGCTGGTACCGAAGGGGTTGGGATCGGGTTTGCGATCGCTTTGCTCATGATGTGCTCCTTTGCAAGCAAAAAAATTTAGTGGTGGGAAGCTGGTGCTTCCTAGACGCCGAACTTCGGGGAGTGCGCTTCGTTCAGGGTGATCTGGATGGACTGCTGGGTGGTGTAGAAGTCCACCGAGCGGTAGCCGCCCTCGCGGCCCAGGCCCGAAGCTTTCACGCCGCCGAATGGGGTGCGCAGGTCGCGGACGTTGTTCGAGTTCAGCCACACCATGCCCGAGTCGATCTGGTGCGCGAAGTTGTGCGCGCGCTTCAGGTTCGAGGTCCACACGTAGGCGGCCAGGCCGTACTTTGTGTTGTTGGCCAGCTCCAGGGCTTCCTCGTCGGTGTCGAACGGGGTGATGGCAACCACCGGGCCGAAGATCTCGTCCTGGAAGATCTGCGCATCCGGTGCGACATCGGCGAACACGGTCGGGGCGACGTAGTTGCCCTCATTCTCGAATCCTTCGGCGCGGCCGCCGCCGGCCAGCAGCCGGCCTTCGTTCTTGCCGATTTCGATGTAGCTCATGACCTTGTCGAAGTGGTTCGGGTGGACCAGCGAGCCGACCTCGGTCTTCGGGTCGCTCGGCAGGCCGACGCGGATGTTCTTGGCGCGCTGCGCGAACTTGGCAACGAAATCATCGTAGATCTCGCGCTGGACCAGGACGCGGGAACCGGCGGTGCAACGCTCGCCGTTCAGCGAGAACACGCCGAAGACGGTGGCGTCCAATGCGGCTTCCAGGTCGGCGTCGGCGAAGACCACGGCAGGGGACTTGCCGCCCAGCTCCAGGGACAGGCCCTTGAAGAATGGTGCGGCCGCGGTGGAGATGGTGGCACCGGTGGAGGAGTCGCCGGTGAAGGAGACCAGCGGGACGTCCGGGTGCTTGACCAGGTAGTCGCCGGCCACCCCGCCGGAGCCGAAGATCAGGTTGAAGACGCCCTCTGGCAGCCCGGCTTCGCGGAAGATCTCTGGCCACAGGGTGGCGGACAGCGGGGTGTAGCTGGCAGGCTTCATGACCACCGAGTTGCCGGTGGCGATGGCCGGGGCCAGCTTCCAGGATTCCTGCATGAACGGCACGTTCCATGGGGTGATCAGGGCGGCGACGCCGATCGGCTTGCGGTTCACGTAGTTCATCTGGCGGCCCGGGACGCGGAAGGTGTTGTCCACCTGCGCGACGATCAGGTCGGCGAAGAAGCGGAAGTTCTCGGCGGCGCGGCGGGCCTGGCCCTTGGCCTGGGTGATCGGCAGGCCGGAGTCGTAGGATTCGAGCAGCGAGAGCTCCTCGTCGCGGGATTCGACGATGTCGGCGATCTTGTGCAGCACGCGGGAACGCTCGCGCGGCAGCATCTTTGACCATGGGCCTTCCTTGAAGGCCTTGCTGGCGGCGGCGACGGCCAGGTCCACGTCCTCTGGCTGTGCCGAGGCGACGGTGGCGTAGTTGGTGTTGGTGACCGGTTCCTGCACGTCGAAGGTTGCTCCGCCGATGGAGTCAACGAATTCGCCGTTGATGTAGTGCTGCAGGTGGGTTGGGAGATTTTCCGGTACGAAGTGCTTGCTCATGGCAGTTCCTTTCGTGCGTTGTCCCGGTGTTTTCACCGGATGACTTTGGGCAAAACTATGGGTAGTGCAGGGGCTGCCGGCTAGATGGCGCTCGGTGCCATGCCGGCTGCCTTGAGGTAGGCGTTCAGGGTGCGGGCGCGGTGCTCGCGCGCCGCGGCCTCGATCTGCGCCGGGGTGGCGTGATCGGCAATCAGATCCAGCAGCTTCTCGTGTTCCTCAACCGAGGCGCGGGCCCGATTCGGGATGTGCGTGAAGGAGCTCGCGCGCATCGCCGCCAGCCGCCGCCATCCGCGCTGGACCAGGTCCAGGATGTGCGGGTTGGGGCACTGGCCGTAGAGCAGCTGGTGGAATTCGGTGTTCATCCGGGTGAAGGACACCGGGTCGAAATCCTCCAGGCATTGGCGCATCTTCTCGTTCAGCGCCCGCGCCTCGGCGAGCCACTTGGCGTCCATGGCATCGGCGGCCAGCGCGGTGGCGGCCGGCTCGATGACCATCAGCGTCTGCATGGTGTGCAGGTAGAGCGTGGAATCCACATGGGCCACCGTAGCCCCGACGTTTCGGGTGAAGTGGACCAGCCCTTCGGCCTCCAGCCGGCGGATCGCCTCGCGCACCGGAACCACGGAGCAGCCCAGCTCATCGGCAATGGTGCCCAGCACCAGCCGGTAGCCGGGGGAGTATGCCCCGTTGACGATGCGCTCGGAGACCAGCTGGTAGGCCGCCTCGGACTTGGAAGCAGTCATTACAGTGACCATGAGTCCAGATCCGGGCTGCCTGCGTCCTTCCAGGCGTTGTACTTGGCCTTCCACTCGGCGTTCATCGGGAACAGGCCTTCGATGCCGTGGCCTCGCTTGACCATGGCGAAGATGAATTCGTCATTGGACTCGGTGACCGCTGCCTCGGCGGCGACCTCGGCCACCATGGCCGGCGGGATGACCACGATGCCATCGGAGTCGGCCACGATCACGTCGCCCGGCTGCACGGACACGCCGCCGCAGGCCACGGTGATGTCCTTGTCCCAGGCCACGTGCTTGCGGCCGAGCACTGCCGGGTGGGCGCCGTTGTAGAAGACCGGGATCTGAAGGTTGGATACCGCATCCAGGTCGCGCACGCCGCCATCGGAGATGATGCCAGCGGCACCGAGCTGCTGGGAACGCAGGGCCAGGATGTCGCCCAGGGTGGCCGAACCCGTCTCGCCGCGGGCTTCCATGACCAGGATTTCGCCGTCCTTGAGCGAGTCGATGGACTGCTTCTGCATGTTGTAGCCGCCGCCGTGGGCCTTGAACAGGTCCTCGCGGTTCGGGATGTAGCGCAGGGTGCGGGCGGTGCCGATCACGCGCTGCATGCCCTTGGTGGCACCGGGAACCTCGATGTTCACGTTGTTCAACCCGCGCTTGCGCAGGGTGGCGGACAGGGTGGCGGTAGCGACCGAGGCCAGCTGCTCGCGGACCTTGTCGGTCAGCACCGACTTGCCGGTAATCAGGGGTTCCATGCCGGCGCTCTCGCGATCGCCGTAGGCGTCTTCCTTGTCCTTGTCGGTGACCATTGGCTGGTTGCCGAACGCGGCGAAGGCTTCGGTGCCCTCGGTGGCGGTGGTCTTCAGCTTGCCGGTGGATGCGCCGGAAACCAGGTCGGTGACCTCGACCTCGACGACATCGCCCGGAAAGAAGACGGTGGAGCCGGCAGGGGTGCCGGTGAGGATGATATCGCCTGGCTGCAGGGTCATCTGCTGGGACAGGTCGGCCACGATGGTGGCGAAGGAGAAGAGCAGTTCCGAGGTGTCGGCATCCTGGGCGAGCTGGCCGTTGACCCAGGTCTGCACGCGCAGCTTGGCAGGATCCAGGGTGGAAGCATCCAGCGCGTTGGGGCCGAGAGGGGTGTAGCCGTCGCCGGACTTCGAGCGGATGTTCGAGCCCTTGTCCGCGTACTTCATGTCGTGCACGCCCAGGTCGTTCGACGCGGTGACCTGTCCGACGTAGCTCCAGGCGTCCTCAACCGAGACTCGGCGGGCGGCCTTGCCGATGATCAGTGCGATTTCGCCCTCGAAGGCGAGCAGCTCGGTGCCGGCAGGGCGTTCCACGGTTGAACCGCTGGCGGCCAGCGAGCTGGTGGCCTTCATAAAGTAGCTGGGGAATTTCGGGGTGCGTCCACGCTGCGCCGCACGCGAGGAGTAGCTCAGGTGTACGGCAAGGATCTTGCCTGCCTGCACGAAGGTCTCTTCGGTTACTGGGACAATATTGCTCACCGTTGATCGGCCTGCTTTCGTCGAACATCATTTCGTACATCAAATCGTATACGATCAGTTTGGTCCCAATCTCAGGCGGTGTCAAGCGGGAAGCAGGAATCATTCAGCCAGATGGCATCGAAGGCCGGAAATTCCGCAGAGTCACACGAAATTTGGCGCCGCCGAGAGTTTTCCAGAATCGTCGAAATCAGGGCATCAGATCGAATGTACGATAGCGCGCAATTGCTGACAGGAATGACTTGCGGAGGCCGGGAGCCGGCGGATCTGATATTCCGCTAGGGACCCGTATAGGTTGAAAACCGCGTTAAAAACGGCGCTGGCCTGAGAGAATTCCCCGGCCAGCGCCTCGTGCTATTAAGTTGTTCAAGTGGCAGGGCAGGCCGTGGCCTACACGCGGATGGCATCCACGATCTTCACTCGCGCTGCCACCAGTGCCGGGAGCACGCCGGTGAGCGCGCCCACCGCAACGGAGACTCCCATGCCCAGCAGTGCGGCATCAAGCGGGAAGGGCGGCATCTGGTCCAGCTCGGTAGCGAGCACCATGTTCAGCAAGCTCTCATTGGAAACAAGAGCCACGGAGATCAGCACGCCCAGGGCGCCGGCCACCGCGGTGGCGACCACGCTCTCCATCATGACCGAGAAGAATACCCGGCCGGTGGTGGCGCCGAAGCTGCGGCGGATGCCGACTTCGCGAATGCGCTGCTTCATGGTCACCATCGCAACGTTCAGCAGGCTCAGCGAGCCAAGCAGCAAGATGATCACTGCAATGCCGGAAACCACTAGTGCTAGTTGATTCAGGCTCTCATCAGCACCCCACATCAGGTAATCCTCGCGGTGGGAATCGACGGTGAAGCCAGGAAGCTCGGCCTGCATCTGCTGGCCAAAGTGCATAGCCAACTCCTCGGATCCGTCGATAGGCACCCACATCTTGTAGGCCACTTCATTCATCGGGGATTGGCCTGCGAACCAATGGTCATAGGTGGCCGGCAGCATCCACAACTGGCCAGACATCCCGAAGGATCGGGAACTGGCGGTGCCGATGACCGTGACAGACACGGCGTTGCCGTTGCTCACCAAGTCGACGGCGAGCGGCAGGCGCTGGCCTTCCAATCCCAATTCCCTCATGATGTTCTGGTCAACCACCACGGCGGGTGACAGATTTAGCGCATCCTCGGATTCCAGCCAGCGGCCCTGGCTCATGACCAGTCGGTGCATCGGGGCGTAGTCCGGCTCAACCACCAGGGTTTCCGCTTCAAGGGCCATACCCTGATATGAGACCCGCTGGTCGTAGCTGCGTCCAACCATCGTGGTGTAGTCGATCTTGAAGCGCTCGCTGGTCTTCTCGAAAGCCTGCGCCACCGAATCATCGCCCTGCGGACCTCCATCCGAGCGTGCATCGAAGGCATAGGTGGTGATCATTGCGGGACGGCCGTCGCGTTCAAGGCTTTCGGTCATCATCTGCCGGGCCATGCCGGCGCCGGCCAGGGCGGTGGTCAGCGATGCCACGGCAACGGTCACGCCAATCAAGGAGAGCAGCACCCGCAATTTGTGGATGCGCAGTTCCTGCCATGCTTCCAGCAATGCTGCGGCAAATCCGGTGGCCAGGCGTGCAAGAGCATTCATCGGACCACGACCTCGCTGAGCGGATGCAGCCGCCCTGAATCGAGGCGGAACTGCCCACGTGCCAGGGCCGCCACATTGCTGTCGTGCGTGATGGTGATCAGGGCCGCTCCCGAATCAACCGTGGCGGAATCCAGCAGTTCCATGACTGCACGTCCGGTGCTGACATCCAATGCGCCGGTCGGTTCGTCGGCCAGCACCACGCGGGGACGGCGAACCAGCGCGCGGGCAATCGCCACGCGCTGCTGCTCGCCGCCCGAGAGGGTCTGCGGCATTGAATCCAGGCGCCCGCCCAACCCGACACGTTCCAGCGCCTCGGTGGCCAGCTTGCGCCGATTCCAGAAGTCGCGGCCGCTGGCATACATCAGCGGAGCCATGACATTTTCCAGTGCTGTGCGTCCGGGCAGGAGGTTGAACTGCTGGAAGACGAACCCGAGGTCGCGACCGCGGGCATGCGCAGCCTGCTTGGCGCTCAGCCGGACGGCATCCTTGCCGCGCCACAGCAGGCTGCCGCTGGTCGGACGATCAAGCAGGCCCAGGATGTTCAGCAACGTGGACTTCCCGGTGCCCGAACGTCCGACGATTGCTATGTGGTCTCCCTCGGATACGGTGAGATCAATCCCGTTGAGGATATGCAGCTCGCTGTCATCGGGCAGCCGGACGCTGCGGGTGACGTCCTCGAGCTTCAGCAATGGCTCACCACTCATCTGGGTAGGGCTCCATCTGCATCATTTCACCTGGCGCCGGGGTGGATCCCGGGACGAACCGAAGGATTTCGGTCTCGTCCTTCAGCCCGGAAACCACCTCGATGATCTTTCCATCGGTCACGCCCAGCTCTACTTCGGTGCGGATCTCCTTGCCGTTCTCATCCAGCTTCCACACCGCGCCCTGGCCAACCAAGCCGCGGACTGCCGATACCGGTACGGTCACTGCATCCTCGACGGTGCCAGCATCGATTTCCATGTTCATGCTCAGCCCATCAAAGACCACGACGTCAGCTGGAACAGCACAAGAAATCTCGCTGCTTGAAGAGCTCTGAGGAGATTCGCCGGTGGCCATTGGATCCATGGACGATTCCATATCCTGCTCCGCCGTGCTGGCGCTGGATTTCTTCGACGCGCTGTCCCCGACAGACAGATCCTTGCACGTGAAGGGCTCCGGCCCGCCGTCAATAGTGATCGTTGCTTCGAGGGTTTCGTCCATCAGGCGGTAGCGATCCAGCGGATCGATCGAACCGGCCGCCAGGAATTCCTGCGGCTGGATGGAGCCGAGGCCCGTGCCCTTGGTGACGTCATCGCCAATCTCGATCTGGAAAGCGCCTACCTTGCCGGTGGCCGATGCGTAGACATCGTGGTACTTCACGACGGGAGCAGCTTCCAGCGGCAACTGTTCGCCTTCGGAACCCTCGGTGTCTGAGTCGCTGGCTTCAGCGACTTCCGGCTGGGACTCTGTGCGGACCTGGAAGATGCGATCGCCAAGGGAGACGTTGTCACCGGGTTTGACGAAGGCCCAGTTGACGACGCCGTCCACGGGAGCGTTCAGCTCTTTGGATTCGGTGAGCTTGATGGTTCCGGGGATGGTCAACTTGTTCTCGATCGTTGCTTTTTCGGCAAGAACGGTCTCGGCCGGGATTTCTCCGGTGGGGAACAGGTCGTCGTCGGCGGCGGAAGTACCGCCGGCAAACGCGAGCTTCACGAGGCTGACGGCGATCAAGGCGCCGATGACCAGCCAGGCAGCGGGAAGGAAAACGCGGCGGAACGCGCGGCGTTGGCTCATAGAGTTGCTCTTTTCACCATACAAAAATTACCCGAGCCAACTGCAACCTCCAAGCCTAATCAAGAGAAACGCGTAACCTTTATCAGATTGAGATGTATTTTTACTTTGCTAGTCAGACCCGCTAGTCAAATTACTGATCGAAGGGTGCATTTGAGTTCGTTGCGCGCGAGGAGCCCTGTGCGGAACGCCGTGGCGTCGATTGCCAGGGGGCCTCCAAAGGCGATTGGCACGCTGAACGCCCAGCCTTCTTCCTGGCGCAGCAGGGATCACGGAACAGGTGACGCTGGGAGCCCTGCGCGCAGCGGAACCGGACGTGGCCCCGCGGTATGGCGTGCACCGTTAAATGGGGTCGATCTGGATGTCCCGACCGCGCGATTCCGGTGTTCGGACAGTGCCAGGATCGAGAATAGCGGGGATGACAAGACGGTTTAATCCACAGAGGAAGAAGTGCATCATTTGCTTCATTCTGTGCCAAAATTATTTCCCTCCAAATGCTGGCAAAAACCTGGATCCCGGCGTACGATGTCGGCATATCGTTGTCTTGAATTGGGGGATTTAAAGACGAATTGAAACACTCGCATTCATTTCGCATCTCTAGATGCATTGGGGAACTCATCCTGAGTAGTTGAGCCACATGGGGTGGCTGCATCTTAGGCCAGGCTTTTATTATCTGAGGTCAGAGCCTTACTACCGCTCGCTCTTTTTCGGGTGGATCGCACTTACACGCCGCGCGATCCACTCTGGACATTCTTGTATGGGGGAGAAATGTCTAGGCATCAAAGGCGTGGCACTTTTGTGCCAAATTCGCGCCGCAAAACTATTTTAAAAGGATCTTTAAAGCCATTTTTGGCGATAATTTCGTCAATTTCCTTGTGTTTTGTCATGACCATTCCGGGCATGGCAGTTGCCGCCGAAACTTCTGTTGGGGAAGAAACCGCGGCCACACAGCCGGCAACTGAATCGGAGGACTCCGCAGCCGCCGTGGACACGAAGTCCACAGAGGAAACAGCGGTCGAAGCTGAGGAATCTTCAGAGGCAACCATGGCGGAGGAATCGCCAGCTGCTGAAGCAGAAAACCGTACCAAGGCATCGGCTCCTGACAAAGATGCAGTAGCCGAACCCGAGCCGGCCCCGGCACCTGCACCAGAATCTGAGAAGCCGGACCAGCCAAAATCAGCGGAAACCATGAAACCAGCACCTAAATCGGAACGTGTGGAATCGGTGGCACCCAAGCAGGAAAAGAAGCTGAAGGACACGGCTTCGCCGAAACTTGCGCAGCCGAAGGCCGAAGTTTCGGAATCGGAGGAGTCTGCCGAGTCTTCGGCAGCGGCCCGCGAGCCGCTTGCTGCCGCGGCCCTAGAGCCAGGGGAACCGGTAACCTGCGAGTACAACGCAGGCGAGGGTTCGGTCGACACCTTCATGCAGAAGTCAGACGAGATGCCGGACTATGCCAACGGCAACGTGCACGACGGCCTCTATGAAGGTGGCGTCGTGCACCAGCGCGTGGAAATGACCCTGCCAGCAGGCGAGAATGAGCTGGTCATCAAGTACCAGGTCAAGCAGGCCGGCAAGTGGGCCTACGACTATCTGCTCAACCAATCCGCTACGGGGGCCGAGATCACGGGCTGGACCGTTGTCGAGGGGAGCGGGGATGACCGCGTCGACACCGTCTATATCACGCTGTGGGTCGACGGAACCGAAGGCGAAGAATCAGACGTCACTCTGCTCTTCGATGCGCATATCGCCTCCGAACTGGATCACGGGCCGGGCACCGGCGCTTCGTCGATCAACGGGTCACCGTATCACGTCGTGATTTCATCGCTGAATTGCAAGTCCGTTGGCCAACGGGACAACCAGATTCAGGCAGGTGCGGTCCAAGCGGGCTTCGTGACCATCATCAAGGACGCAGTACCTGCCGACGGCACGGACTTCGCGTTCACGCTCGCTGAGGACCGCTTCGGCGACTCGACGTCATTCAACCTCGATGACAGCGCGGATTCAGATACAGGTGCGGACCTGCCAAGCAGCATCACCTACACCGTGGCTCCGTCCACGGTAACCGTTACAGAGAACAGCCTGCCAGCGGGATGGAATCTATCTGATATCACCTGCACCGGTGCCGCCGCAATTCGCAGCGGGACGTCCATCACCTTCGAGTTGGTCGACAATGATGAAGTCACTTGTACTTTCACCAATACGAAGACCACCTATGAGGAGCTCACGCTCCAAAAGGATGTGCAGGCATCCTATGACCGCGACTACGACTGGGATCTGGTCAAGTCCTTGGCCGAAGGCCAGGAAGCCACGGTAGAGGCGACGGCCACCGGAGTGGAGGTCGACTACAACGTGGTCGCCACCGCCAGCGAGGCCCAGGACAGCAACTTCGAGTTGTCCGGCACCATCACCGTGAACAACCCGAATGATACGGCGATGACAGGGGTTTCCCTGGTCGACCAGCTCGACGGCGCCAACTGCGTCATTTCCGCTGGCGGATCGCCGATCACCAACCCGCTGACTATACAGCCAGGCGAGACGTCCTTCACTTATGAATGCGACCTGCCCGAGGGAACCAGCGCCGGTAGCGCCGGCACCAACACGGTCACGGCAACCTGGGACGCGGAGGACTACTACGGCACAGATGGCCAGGCCAGCGCCTCGGCCGGCTACGACTTCGCGGACGTTTCGCCAACGGTGACGGATGACGAAGTAACTGTCACCGATAGCGAATTCGACCTGTCGGGCATCGAGGGCGGCAACACGGTCACGGTAGCTGACAGTCCGAAGACCTTCGCCTACACCATCGAATGGGATGGCGTGCTCGGCCAATGCACCGACTACAAGAACATCGCCAGCCTCGCCACGGATGACGGGGAAACACTGACTGATGATGCCACGGTGGAAATCTGCATCGGCCAGGACCTGAGCATCGAGAAACTGGTCGTCTCCAGCTTCAACCGCAGCTACGACTGGAGCATCGTCAAGAATGCCCTGGGCGAGCAGCCGTTCACCGCGGATCCTGAAACCGGCGAATTCACCGCCGAGTACTCGGTCACCGTCACTCCCGAAAGCTACACGGACAGCGACTGGGCCATGAGCGGAACCATCACCGTAACCAACCCCAACGACTGGCAATCGGTTGACGTGACCGTCACCGACCAGGTCGATGTGGGCGGGGGAGCCACCTGCCAGGTCGTCGGCATTGTCGGCGACCCGGACACGATGGATGCCGATCCGGCCGCTCCGGGCTTCCAGGCGACTCTGGATGCCTCCGAAACGCTGACCTTCACCTACAGCTGCACCTTTGAATCGCAGCCGAACTATGAAGGCAGCAATACCGCCGAGGTCACCTGGTCAGCCAGCGAAGCGTCCACCGCATCATCCAGCGCCACCAAGGTGGTTGACGTCGATGCGGACGACTGGACGCAGACACCGCTGAACGAGACGGTGACCGTCACCGATCCGCTGCATGAATTCGATCCGGCCTGGACCATCAGCTACTCCGATGGCCCGCAGACCAGGACCTATTCATACACCTGGACCGTGGACGAAGCAGGCACGTGCCAGAGCTTCATGAACACCGCCACGATCACCGGCAGCAACCAGCTGGTCAAGAGCGATGACGCCGAGGTCGAGGCATGCCGCCAGGCAGGCCTGACCGTTACCAAGGACGTGACGGCCAGTTATGACCGCACCTACCTGTGGAGCATCGACAAGCAGCTGGCCGAAGGCCAGCGGCCAGATGTCGTGGTCGAGGAAGACGGAACAGCTACCGTCGATTACACGTTGCTGGTGGACAACACCGGCTATCAGGATTCCGGGCAGCAGCTTTCCGGATCCATTACCGTGAATAATCCCAACGACTTCGAAGATCTCGAAGTGACGATCAGCGACGAGAACACCCTCTCAGCCGCCTGCACCATCGTGGCCGAGGACTCGAATCCGGGCATGGCGGGCATGCAGCAAGTGGTGCCGCGCGGCGACTCGATCACCGTGGACTACACCTGCGATGCATCGGCCGTTGCCGAGGCCGACTACACCGGCCACACCAATACGGCGATTGTCAGCTGGGGCGACGGGCTGCAGGCCGAAAGCCAGCCGGTGCCCATCGAATTCACCCTCGATGAGACCACCGATGCAACCGTTGACGTCTGGGATGACCAGGCTGATCCATCCGGCGACCCGGTACTGCTGGGCACGGTGAACTACGCCGACGCTCCAAAGAGCTTCAGCTACCAGATCACCTATGAAGTGCCACGCGATGAATGCCTGGTCTTCACGAACACCGCCTGGGTGGATCTGACTGGCGAGGACATCGAGGACTCGCAAGACGTCTCCATCTGCGACCAGAAGAACCTGGTCATCACGAAGGACGTGGACGCCAGCTACGAACGCGACTACGACTGGTCGCTGGAGAAGCAGGTGGACCAGAGCGAGTTCACTGTCGCCGGCGACGGCACGGTCACCGCGCACTACACGGTCGTGGCCACCGCCGGCGCAGCCCAGGACAGCGCGAAGCAGGTGTCCGGAACCATCACCATCAGCAACCCGAATACGCAAGTCGGGGAACTGACGGCCACGGTCGCCGACGTGCTCTCCATCCCTTCAGCCACCTGCACCATCGGCGGCACCGACGAGGATGGCAGCGCCGACGGCTTCCAGGTCGTGCTGGCAGACGGGGAGAGCATCACGCTCGACTACGACTGCCAGGTGCCCACGGACACCGACATCACCGCGCAGTACACGAATACCGCAACGGTGAGCTGGGGCCAGGAACGCCAGGCCGAAACGGAAGTCGGCTTCGGCTTCGAGCAATCGAAGCTGACCGACGGCGAAGTCACCATCACCGATGACCAGACCGTCGAGGGCCAGGAAGTGGTGCTCGGCACCGCCACCGCCGAGGAATCGCCGAAGGCCTTCGAATACGACCTGGAACTGCAGGGCGTTGCCGGAACCTGCACCGAGTACACCAACACCGCGGTGCTCGACGAGGCCACCGGCGAGGGCGAAGAGAACACGGCTTCGGCCAGCACCACGGTGTGCGCCGGCGCGGATCTTGATATCGCGAAGAACGTCGTGACCTCCTTCGACCGCTCCTACCTCTGGTCGCTGGACAAGGAACTGCTCTCCGGCCAACCGCTGGCAGCCAACCCGAATACCGGCGAGGTCACGGCGAACTACCGGATCACCGTGACCCCCGAGGGCCACGAGGACGGCAACTGGGCGATGAGCGGAGAAATCACGCTCAGCAACCCGAATGACTGGCAGGACGCGCCGGTTACGGTGCAGGACTTCGCCGATGCCGGCGGGGACGTGGCCTGCACGATCACCGGGGTGCGCGGTGAAGCGGTGGCGGACATGTCCGCCGAGCAAGCCGGCTTCCAGACGGTGATCCCGGCAGGGGCCGAATGGGTGATGACCTACTCGTGCACCTTCGAATCCCAGCCTGACTACGACGGCAGCAATACCGCCACCGTGGATTGGGATGCCCAGGCGCTGAGCACGGTCAACAGCCAGGACTCGGATACCGTGGAGATCTCGGAAGCCGACTGGACCCAGACGCCGCTGAATGACACGGTAACCATCACCGACAGCGCCCACGACTTCGATCCGCCATGGATCGTGGACGTCTCCGATGGGCCGCAAAGCCGGGACTACTCGGTGACGTGGACCGTGGACGAGGCAGGCACCTGCCAGGTCTTCGAGAACGTCGCCACGCTCACCGGAGATGACGGCTTCACCGCGACGGACAATGCGCTCGCCGAGGCCTGCCGCGAGGCGGCCCTGGAAATCAGCAAGACCGTTGACGCCCAGTACGACCGCACCTACCAGTGGCAGATCGAGAAGTCGCTGGCCGAAGGCCAGGACGAGAAGATCACCACCGACCCGGCGGCCAGTGAGCCGGTGGACTACGTGGTCAAGGTAGAGAACACCGGGCACGAGGATTCGGGATGGGTGCTGGAAGGGAAGATCACCATCACCAACCCGAACCAGTACACGGGTATCGATGCCACCATCCAGGACGTGGTCGATCTGGAGGGCATCACCTGCACCACCTCGGAATCGCTGGTGAGCATCCCGGCCAACTCGACGGTCACCGTCGGCTACAGCTGCGATGTCTCGGCAGGAGTCGATCCCGGCTCCTACAGCGGCGGCACCAACACCGCGACGGCCAGCTGGGGCGATGACCGGGCATCGAGCACGCAGGTGCCGATCGAGTTCGCCCTTGACACCGAAATCGACCGCGAGGTCGAGATCTGGGATGACCAGACGAATCCCGAGGAACCGGTGCTGCTTGGCACCGTGGACATCGACGATTCGCCGGTGCTCATCGAATACCAGCTGGAGCATGATGCTCCCGCCGGCGAATGCATGAGCTACACGAACACCGCCTGGGTTGATATCGATGCGGGTGAGGATCCGCGCGATGACGCGACCGTGCAGCTGTGCGGCCTGCTCGACCTGATGCTCACCAAGGACGCCGAAGCCAGCTTCGACCGGACCTACTTCTGGGATCTTGAGAAGAAGGCCGACCGCACCGAGGTCACCGTGGCCGAGGACGGCACCGCCGACTTCTCCTACACGGTATCGGCCATTCCGGATGGCTCGGAGGATTCCGGGCATGAAGTGCACGGCATGATCGTGCTGGTGAATCCGAACCACTTCGCATCGGCCTCGACGGTGGCCACCATCACCGACGAGATCAGCATCGAAGGGGTGACGTGCACCATCGAAGCCGAGGATGCCGATCCGCAAACCGAGGGCCTGCAAGTCGCGGTCCCGGTGGGCGGCGACGGAGTCGGCGCCACGGTGCAGCTGCCCTACAGCTGCTCGGGTACCCCGGATGAGCTCAGCGGCAGCAACACCGTCACGGCAACCTGGGGCGAGGACTCGATGGCCACGGCCACCGCGCCGGTGGACTACCTGCTGGATGCCGAAACCGGCAAGCAGGTCACCGTCATCGATGATAAGACCAACCCCGAGTCGCCGGTAGTGCTGGGCGAAGCGATCTGGAATGCCGAAGGCACCCCGATCGACTTCGACTACACCCTGCGCCACCAGGCCGAAGCCGGCACCTGCACGGAGTTCACCAATACCGCGGTGATCAAGCAGACCGGGGCCGAGGACTCGACCACCGTGACCCTCTGCGGCCAGAAGGCCCTGGGCCTGCAGAAGACCGCACAGGGGCTGGTGGACCTGGATTACGAATGGGAGGTAGAGAAGCGGATCGACCAGAGCAAGCTCACGCAGAATGAGGATGGCACGTTCATCGCGCACTACTGGGTGGAAGCTCGCAACACCGCAGTCGCCGAGCAGAATTTGCGGCTGTCCGGTGAAGTGATGGTGCAGAACCCGAATGAGTTCGGTTCCATCACCGCCACCATGGAAGACCGGATCGATACCGCTGGCACCAGCTGCCGGATCGATGCGGAAGACGCCGATGAAGCGGCAGCTGGATTGCAGGTCGTGCTCGATGCCGGGGAGAACTTGGGGGCCCGGTATGAATGCGAACTGGCCAGCTGGCTCACCACCGATGCCTTCGAGGGTGCGGTCAACACCGTGATTGCCACCTTCGATGACCGCGAGGTGCGTGCCGAAGCACCGATCGACTTCACGATCGATGCAGTCACGGACGAATCGGTTACAGTCACCGATGACATGATGGATCCTGAGGCCGAACCGAAGGTGCTCGGGGTAGTCCATGTCCCGCAAGCGCCAATGCAGTTCGAATACGAACAGGTATTGGAGCCCGAAGCGGGTACCTGCACGGTATACATCAATACCGCGGCAGTGCACGAGGAAACCGACGGCAACGGCAAGGACGAATCCTCGGTGGACCTGCAACTGTGCATCGAGCAGGGACTGATGATCGCCAAGAGCGCCGACGCCCAGTACGCCAGGGACTACGACTGGTCGATCCGCAAGGATGCGAAGGAAACGAAGTTCGAGGTTGAACCGGATGGACAAGCCACGGCCGAGTACACGGTCGAGGCAAACCTGGAGGGCTACGAAGACCAGGACTTCACCGTCACCGGTGAGATCACCGTGGCCAACCCGAATGACTTCAAGGACACGCAAGTGCTCCTCGAAGACAAGCTGTCCATCGAAGGGGCCACCTGCTCCATCGAAGGATTGGCGGATGGGAAGCTGATGCTCCTGGCCGGGGAGACCCGGACCGTGAAGTACAGCTGCTCCTTCGAATCCCCGGTTGCTGAGGCCGATTACACCGGCCACGAGAACACGGTGAACGCCAGCTGGACCGACGTGGAAGGAACCACGCAGACGGTCAGTGCCAAGGCTCCGCTGGAGTTCGAAGCGGTATCGGCCACCGATGAGATGGTGACGGTCTTCGATGACTACACGAATCCCGAGAATCCACGGGAACTGGGCAAGGTCAAGGCCGAAGAGCAGAGCAAGAAGTTCACGTACGAACTGGTCTTGGACGGCATTGCCGGCAAGTGCCGGACGATGACGAATACCGCGATAATCCCGGAGGCATCCGGCGAGGACTCGAACAATTCGGATTCGGCGGACGTGGAAGTTTGCTCCGAGGCTCCGCAGGCAGCGCCACCGGCACCGCCAGCTCCTCCGGCACCGCCAGCTCCTCCGGCACCGCCAGCGCCGGCAGCACCACCTGCCCCGCCAGCACCGCTCGCAGCAACCGGCCTTGACCAGGTCACGTTGTGGCTGGCAGGGGCTGCAGGGATGGTGATTATCGCCGGAGCATTGATCCTGCTTCGGTACCGTCGCCGGAACCCATAGTCCGTGCGCCAGCTGGATGCCGGTTCTGCCTTTCGGGGCAGGGCCGGCATTCGGCGTGCCGGGCAAATGCAGAATCAACAGAGCAGGCCCGGACCTCGAATTTGCTAAGAGGTCCGGGCCTGCTTCGTTCAGTGCGCCAGGCGGACGTCGCGGTCAAAACTAATTCGGAGAGCGTCGCGAGTGAACCGTTCGTTGATGCTAATCCTGCTGGCTCGGCCGAAGCGGAACGTAACTTCCGACCGTCGGCGGAATAGACCTACGACTCGATCTGGTCCTGAACGGCTTTACCTTCCAAGCTGGGCACCAACAGCGGATCCGTCCGTTGCTCTTCGGCGGGAAGGTTCATGGTGCTAGCAAAGATGTTTGCCATTCGCTGAGTAGCTTCAAGCGCTGCACCTTCGGCCGCCCAAGAATCAAAAGTAAACGAGTAATTCTCGTCCCTGGTTATGACGTCCAGTTTGGGGCCCTTTTTCGTCCGTTCCGCGAATCGCACGTAACGGACATCTGCCAGGGGAACTACATTTTCAATGGCGCCTTCTTTGTTGAGATCGCTCTGGTCTGCGACAAAGAATGAATCATTGGTAATTCCGAGGTAAACGTTGTTGGTGAGCAGCTTTTCTTGATTCGCATCCGCCAAGGCCAACAGCTGGGCATTTTCCGGGAGCGCCCAGGTAAGAATGTCTGCAAGCTTGTCTGGCATGCCTTCCTTGAAGACTGGAACCGCTGGTGCCAATTTATCTCGTCCAGAGTGTAGCTGGTTGCGTAAGTCAGCCACTGTAGTTGCCAGCGCATCCGCCATCTTGAGCGCGTCGTCTAAGCTGCGGCGCTTACCAGTGAATGGAAGACTTCGAGCAGCAGGCAGGAGCGCGAGTAAGCGCACGTGACTTTCAACTTCTGCGAGCAACTTGATGACTTCACCCATTGCTTCTTCATGCGCAGAATTCGTTTCCTCGACATGATGGGAAAGCAATCGATTGTTGGCCTCTGATTCCTCCGAGTCCCGGCTGATGAGGACTCCGCGAAGTACCTGAGCGCGGTACCAAGCGAACTCAGCCATTAACATGCCGTGGGAGTCGGCGATGATCTGGTCAAAATTTTGCTTGATATAGCTTCGTCGTGATTTGGCATCATCGGCGAGGTGCTTGACATGATCTCGCACGAAGTCGACGAACAACTTTCGGCACTTGCGCAGATCTGCTTCGCGAGTAGCCAATGGGGCGAAGATATGATTGTTGACGGTTCCGGCGGCGTCTGCCTCCTGGAGCGCACGAATACTGGTTTCATGCAATCCGATCAAGGTGGCCCACTGATCCTCGTGGATTGCACGCAACACGTCTCGCGTTAGCTCGATGTTCTCGTCGACTTTGCGCGAGATGGAAGCCAGTTGGAGCTGAATGGCCAAAAGGACCATTGCTGGAGCAGCTACCGGTCCAAGAGCACCCGCCGGAGCTATTCCTGCGGGCAGGAATCGAGCTTGTGCAACGATGGTTCCACTGCTATTCACTATCGTGCCCATGCTCTGGCCTGCGGACTGCATTAGCGTATTACCTGATTGGTTCAATATATGCAATGATTCCGGAGCAAGGCGGACAAGTCCCTGAAGTTGGGGCAATGCGGATAAGCCAACAGCAGCCAGGTTTCCTACTCCGGTTGCAGTAGAGAAGTGGTCAACCATGCTTTGGCTTGCATTCTGCCCCAGCAAGTCGAAGCCGAGGAGATCAACGTCTTTTGGAGCATGATTAGCGAAAAGCATCGCATATCCGTCACCAACCTCCAGCAATGCGATATCGGATGCTTGTGAGGCCAATTCGGAACTCGATGCATTGTTTCCAATAAATTCTGGATTATCGGGTGCGGGAACTTCTGGGATAGGCATGAAATGGGCTTTCTGCGGAAGTGGTTCATGATGGCAAGTTGCAAGGCTCAAGCAAGTAATTGAGGCCAAGTGAAGACAACAGCAGTCTATCTGTCGCTATGTCGCGCATCAGAAATGTTGCTTTGAGCATGCAGATGATGAGCTTGAAAATCAGCGCGGTCAAATGAAGATGCCACGTTTCGATTAGCCTGTAGTCGCCGTTGGCAGGTGGGCGCGTCGTTGAAATGCATCTGGCTATTCGCCAACGGAGCAGTTATGCGATTCATCAGGTACTACGGTTTTGTTATGTTTCCGAGGCATCAACAGTGCGGCAGAAACAGAGCAGGCCCGGACCTCTTTCACAAGAGATCCGGGCCTGCTGCCGCGGTCAAGCCTACAGGCTAGATCTGAGATGCGCTCTGGGCTGCAGCTTCACGCTCGTGGGCTTCGCGCATGGCGCGTTCCACGCTGTCGACGTCGCGGACCGCACCCTTGTCTGCGGACAACGCCATGGCGGCGTAGGCACGCAACGCAGGGGAGACCACGCGCTCGCGGTTCTTCGGGTGGTAGCCGGTGGTGGCGATCAGTCGCTCGCGGCGCTGGGCCAACACCTCGTCGGAGACGTTCAGGGTCAGCTCGCGGGTCGGGATGTCGATGGAGATGGTATCGCCATCTTCAACCAGCGCGATCAGGCCGCCGGAGGCCGCCTCGGGGGAGACGTGGCCGATGGACAGGCCCGAGGTGCCGCCGGAGAAGCGGCCATCGGTGATCAGCGCGCAGGACTTGCCCAGTCCGCGGCCCTTGAGGAACGAGGTCGGGTAGAGCATTTCCTGCATGCCGGGACCGCCCCTCGGTCCTTCGTAGCGAATGACCACTACGTCGCCTTCCTTCACCTGCTTGTTCAGGATTTTCTCCACTGCCTCGTCCTGGGATTCGCAGACCACAGCCGGGCCGGAGAAGGTCCAGATCGACGGGTCGACTCCAGCGGTCTTCACCACTGCGCCGTCCACGGCGATGTTGCCGCGCAGCACGGCCAGGCCGCCGTCCTTGGAGTAGGCGTTCTCTACCGAGTGGATGCAGCCTTCGGCGTCATCGGTGTCCAGTGCCGCCCACTTCTCGGACTGCGAGAATGCGGTGGAGGAGCGCTTGCCGCCCGGGGCCGCGTGCCACAGGTCGAAGGATTCCTTTGTCGCCTTGCCGCCGCGGATATCCCAGTTATCGAGCCATTCGCCCAGGGTTGCCGAGTGGACGGTGTGCACGGTTTCATCCAGCAGGCCGCCACGGCGCAATTCGCCAAGGATGGCAGGGATGCCGCCGGCGCGGTGGACATCTTCCATGTAGTAGATGGTGCCGTTGCCGGCAGCGTTCGGTGCCACCTTGGCCAGGCATGGCACGCGGCGGGAGACTTCGTCAATCTCATCCAGGCCGAAGTCCACGCCGGCCTCGCGGGCGGCGGCCAGCAAGTGCAGGATGGTGTTGGTGGAACCGCCCATGGCGATATCAAGTGCCATGGCGTTGCCGAAGGCCTTCTTGGTGGCGATGCTGCGTGGCAGCACGGTCTCGTCATCTTCGCCGTAGTAGCGGTTGGCGATATCGACCACCAGCTTGCCGGCGTTCTGGTACAGGTCCTTGCGCGCGGTGTGGGTGGCCAGGGTGGAGCCGTTGCCTGGCAGCGAGAGGCCCATGGCCTCGGTCAGGCAGTTCATCGAGTTGGCGGTGAACATGCCGGAGCAGGAGCCGCAGGTAGGGCAGGCGGACTCTTCGATGCGCAGCAGGTCGGCATCGGAGACGTTCTCGTTCACTGCCTCGGAGATGGCGTCCACCAGGTCCAGGGTGCGCACGGTGCCGTCAACCAGGGTGGCGCGGCCCGATTCCATGGGTCCGCCGGAGACGAAGACGGTCGGGATGTTCAGGCGCAGTGCGGCCATGAGCATGCCGGGGGTGATCTTGTCGCAGTTGGAGATGCAGATCAGCGCATCGGCGCAATGGGCGTTGACCATGTACTCCACGGAGTCCGCGATCAGGTCGCGGGACGGCAGGGAGTAGAGCATGCCGCCGTGGCCCATGGCGATGCCGTCATCCACCGCGATGGTGTTGAATTCGCGGGGAATGCCGCCGGCTGCCTCGATGGCCTCGGACACGATGCGGCCAACCGGCTGCAGGTGGGTGTGTCCGGGAACGAACTCGGTGAAGCTGTTGGAGACCGCGATGATCGGCTTGCGCCCGAGGTCGGCGCCGTTCACGCCGGCTGCGCGGAACAATGCGCGAGCGCCGGCCATATTGCGGCCATGGGTGACAGTGTGTGAACGAAGTGTGGTCATACCTAAAATCTCACCATATATTTGCCGCCAAACCCAGACGGTGACAATACTAGTAGTACTACTACCATGCAGAGGGGTGGGCCCAGTGAATCCAAGCCAGAGACGCAGAGAAGAGCTCGCGGCCTTCCTCAAGGACCGCAGAGCCCGGGCTGACAGGGCATCGCACGGACTGCCGGAAATCGGACGCAGCCGGGTGCGAGGTTTGCGCCGTGAGGAAGTCGCCACCTTGGCCGGTGTTTCGGTTACCTGGTACACCTGGCTGGAGCAGGCCCGCGACATCAATCCCTCCCGCCAGGTCTTGCAGTCATTGGCACGCTTGTACCGGCTGACCCCGGTGGAATCCTCGTACCTGTTTTCACTGGCTGGGCACGGCGAGCTGGAACCAATTGGCAACGGCGGAATGACCCCGGCCCTGCAGCGCTTGCTGGATGCGTTGCAGTTCCCGGCCTTCTTGCTTTCGGCTGACTGGACCATCCTGGGATGGAACCGGGCCTACGCGGAGCTGTATCCGCGGGTAGAGTCGTTGGAGAGCGAGGACCGGAACCTCTTGTGGCTGGTGTTCACCGACGCGCAGCTGCGCGAAATGCTGCCGGACTGGGAAGTGCAAAGCCGAGGTTTCGTCGGAAGCTTCCGTGCCGAAACGCGTGGATGGCTCAGCCCGTCGGGGGAGAGCGGCATTGTTGCCCGGGTCTCGGCGGCTTCTCCGGAATTCGCCTCCATCTGGAATGAGCGGGACGTTGCCGGGTTCCGCACCGGCGAACGGGTGTTCCGGCACCCTGAATTGGGGCTGACCCGCTACGAGCAGCACAACCTGACCCCTACCGAAGCCACGGACTTGACCCTGTTGATGTACACGCCGCTGTAGTATCGGACTACGGTGCTGGTCCGATCTGATACGGGTGTACTTAAAACCGAACTGCCCTACGGAAATTCCGAAGGGCAGTCAACCGGTTGTGGGATTGCGCCTAGGATTTCAAGAACTCCAGAGCCTTTTCCTTGAACTCGCGGCTCGTTACTGCGTTGGCGTGATTGCGTCCTGCCAGCCACAGCACTTCATTGCGTGTTCCCGCGTCCTTCAGAAGGCGACGCAAATGCGGCATGGTCGTGGCGAGATCATCTTGGTCTCCAGCCACCAGCAAGGTCGGGACTGACGGTACCTTTGCGGCAGGGTCATACGGCTCGGACTTGATGGCTTCGATCAGCTCAAAGAGCGCCGAGAGATCATTGGACGGCTCAGCCTTGGCAATCTGCATGATGGTGGCAGTGTAGTCATCATGGATCTTTTCGCCCGTCTCGACATGGGCGCGGGCCTGATCCAATTCGAAGGCGGCCAGCGGATCGCCGGCCCCTGGACCGCCGATGACCAGGTGATTCACCAAATCAGGATTGAAAGCGGCGAATTCCCAGGCGAGACGTGAACCCAACGAGTAGCCGATGACATCTACCGGACCTTCGTCCAGATCCATCACAATGGCCGCGAGCGCCTGGCGAATCTGGCTAGGCGCCCAGCTGCCGTCGTTGCGTCGAGGGTCTTCTCCATGGCCGGGCAAGTCAATCAGAAGGACATCGCGTCCCGCATCGGTGAAATATTTCAGCCAACGCGAGCGGTCCCAATTCAATTCGCCGGATGAGGCGAAGCCGTGGATGAAAAGCACGGATGGGCTTTTCACCTCAGTGTTTGCGCGAACCACTCGAAGATTCAGATCCAAAGTCATGCCATCGATCATAGGCTATCCACCGGCGAAATGAGATCCGGGCTAGCGTGCCACGAGTGTTAATGTCAGAATGACTCTAACGAAATTGATTGCGCTGAAAACGAGGCACGAATAAATGTCATCCGTACCTGGCTGGGCGAACGTCGAAGAACGCCGCAACCTGGCACCCGCTCTTGCGGTTTCCACGGTGATCCTGGGAATCCGTGAAGGCAAGGACGGTGGACCTGACAAACTCTGCTTGCCCGTGGTCCGTCGAGTTAGGCAACCCCACGCCGGAATGTGGGCGCTGCCGGGCGGTCCAGTTGATCCGCGCGAATCCCTCGGCCAAGCGGCCGGGCGCAACTTGGCCGAGACCACAGGTCTACGCCCCTCCTACCTGGAGCAGCTCTACACTTTCGGCGATATCGACCGCTCGCCAACCCACCGGCTGGTCACCATCGCCTACTTTGCGCTGCTGAACGCTGACCAAGTCGGAGCTACGGTCCAAGACGACAATGTGGCCTGGTTCGATATCGATGACCCGCAGATCGCCCAGATGGCTTTCGATCACCGGAAGATCCTGGACTACGCCATGTGGCGGCTGCGCAACAAGACCGAATACGGGCAGATCGCGCATCGACTGCTGGGGGAGCGCTTCACCTTGGCGGCACTGCGCGGAGTCTACGAGGCCATCCTCGGACGGCGCCTGGATCCCGCGAACTTCCGCCGCACGCTCAAGAGCACGGCTTCCATCGAGGAAACCGATGAGTATCTGGCTGGCGGACAGCACCGGCCTCCTCGGCTCTACCGCTACGTGGGGCACGGGCCTGACCCTTTGGAAGTCGACCCGCTGCACGACTAGCAAGCAACATCCATACTTATTCACCGTCATCCTGTAAGAAACGGACGAACCTATGAGCACCCAATTCACTGACAAGGCCAATGCCTCGGTAGCCCAGAACATCGCTCGGCTTAATCTGCTGGCGCCGGATTCCACCTGCTCCACCGATCTGGCTTCCAACCCGTGGGACACGCCTGCCGGCTACGGGCCCGGCGCCTCCCAAGGAGATTCGGTTCCAGCTGGCTACCCGGTGCAGGGTTCCATCCCGGAAGAATACCTCAAGGCCAGCGATACCGAGCTTGATGCCCGCATCATTGCTGCCAAGGAAACCCTGGGGGAGAAGGCAGTGATCCTCGGGCACTTCTACCAGCGCGACGAAGTGGTGAAGTACGCGGACTTCGTAGGCGACTCCTTCCAGCTGGCCAACGCTGCCCTGACCCGCGACAAGGCAGAAGCCATCGTGTTCTGCGGCGTGCACTTCATGGCCGAAACCGCGGATATCCTCAGCCGCGAGGACCAGTCGGTGATCTTGCCCAATCTTGCGGCAGGCTGCTCGATGGCAGACATGGCCGACGGCCCGAGTGTGCAACAGTGCTGGGAAGAGCTCACCGCGCTCTACGCGGATGAAGCCGATGACGGGCGGATGCCGGTCATTCCCGTGACCTACATGAACTGCTCCGCCGAGCTCAAGGCATTTGTCGGTCGCAACGGCGGACTGGTATGCACCTCCTCCAACGCGGCGACCGTTTTGGAGTGGGCTTTCGAGCGCGGACGCCGTGTCCTGTTCTTCCCGGACCAGCACCTCGGACGCAACACCGCCAAGGCCATGGGCATTCCATTGGAGCAAATGCCAATGTGGACTCCGCGCAAGGAACTGGGTGGCAACGAAGCTGCCACATTACTCGATGCCAAGGTCATCTTGTGGCACGGCTTCTGCTCCGTGCACAAGCGCTTCAACCCTGCGCAGATCGCCAAGGCGCGCCAGGACTTCCCGGGCGTGCGCGTTATCGTGCACCCGGAATGCCCGATGGAAGTCGTAGACGCCGCAGATGAAGCCGGCTCCACCGACTACATCCAAAAGGCCATTGCAGCCGCAACCGAACCGACGGATTTCGCCATCGGAACCGAAATCAACATGGTCAACCGCCTGGCTGCCCAGTATCCGCAGCACAACATCTTCTGCCTTGATCCAGTGATCTGCCCATGCTCCACCATGTACCGGATCCACCCGGGCTACCTTGCCTGGGTACTCGAAGAGCTGGTTGCCGGACGCGTGGTCAACCAGATCTCGGTGCCGGCGGAACAGCAGGCAGACGCAAAGATCGCACTGGAGCGCATGCTGGCTGCCAAGCCATGAGCCAGGAGCAACGAACACCAGAGAAGCTGGTGATCATCGGCTCGGGCATGGCAGGCCTATGCGCTGCCCTGCAAGCCGTGAAGCTGGGCATCCGGCCGGTACTGCTGACCAAAGGCAAACTCGGCGACTCGAACTCCGAGCACGCGCAGGGTGGCCTGTCGGCTGTCACCGAAGCATCCCTAGCCCACGGCGACTCGGTAGCCAAGCACGTTGCCGATACCCTGAAAGCCGGCGCGGGACACTGCGGTCTGGAACCAGTGGAACACCTGTGCTCCTCGGGCGAAGAGCTGGTGCAGGCCTTGGAAACCTACGCGGTGGAGTTTGACCGAAATTCAGACGGCTCCTACCAGCTCGGCCTTGAGGCCGCACACAGCGCACACCGAATTCTGCATATCAACGGCGATGCCACGGGCGCTTCGTTGGTGAAAACGCTGGTTCGCGCCGTGCGCCAACTGGAGACTGCAAACGAGCTCAGCATCATCGAGGATGCGCTAGCCACAGACCTGCTGCTGCAGGACGGAAGAGTCTCAGGGGTGCACTATCTGCGCCACGACGCGGAGCAGCTGCTTGAAGCCGAGTCGGTGCTATTGGCAACTGGCGGGATTGGACAGTTGTACTCGGCGACCACCAATCCCGAAGGCGCAACCGCCGACGGCCTTGGCCTGGCCGCCCGGGCTGGTGCTGTGATCGCTGATGCCGAATTCATCCAATTCCATCCAACACTAGTTGACCCTGCCAAATATCCGAAGGCCGGCATGGTGTCCGAAGCGGTGCGTGGGGAAGGGGCCATCCTGGTCAACGAGGCCGGGCATCGTTTCATGCCTGAACTCCACCCGGATGCAGAACTGGCACCCCGTGATGTCGTAGCCCGAGGCATCCATGGGCAAATCCAATCCGGGCACCAGGTTTTCCTTGATGCGCGGGCAGTGGAAGCAGCCCGTGGCGCAGGATTCCTCGCAACCCGTTTCCCTTCCATCACGGCCAAGCTCGCCTCGTGCACCGAGGACGGTTCCGGATTGGACATGGCTCATGACCTGATTCCGGTGGTGGCTGCCCAGCATTACTTCATGGGCGGGATCTACACCGACACCTCAGGACGTACCAGTGTCCCCGGACTCTATGCGGCCGGTGAATGCGCCAACACGACAGTTCACGGTGCCAACCGTTTGGCCAGCAACTCGTTGCTAGAAGCCATGGTCTTCGCCCGGGACGCCGTTGTGGCAGTGAGCAGCGACCCGGCGGATGCCCGCTGCACTATCGAAGGGCTAGCCATCCGGCAGATCTCAGAGTCCATCCCGGAAGCGCCGCTGGATCTTGAGCGCCTGCAGGCCGCTGCCAGCAACTCCCTTGGCGTCTACCGCACCGGTGGGCAGCTGGAGGAAATGGCACAGATGCTGGCGACGAGTGCCCCGGTAGCGGCCACGGCTCGAGAGCAAGCGGAACTGCGCAATCTATGGATCGCCGCACGGATCATTGCCGCAGGTGCCATGGCACGCATCGGAAGCCTGGGTGCACACCATCGCCTTGATTCAACCGAATGCACCGGCAGTGGGCCATACCAGAGCGTCCGCTATGGCTGGACATTGCACCCAAGCGAGCTGAATAACAAGAACTTCTTGAGCAAGGAACTGAACGCGTGAACACTTTGATCCATCCGGTACCCACCGCAGCCATGGACCGCATCATTGAAATGGCGCTCGCCGAGGACAATCCGCGTGGCGACATCACCGCCCTGACCATCGTGCCCGATGGTGCGAGAGCTACTGCCGTGGTGCAGGCCCGTCAGCCGGGCGTGCTCTCCGGTGGGGCAGTATTTACCAGGACGATGCAGCTGGTCGATGCGCGGCTGGAGGTCGAGCAGCTGGTTGCCGAGGGAAAGTCCTTTGCTGCCGGAGATAGCTTGCTCAGGGTCTGCGGGCCTGCGGCGAGCTTGCTGACCGCTGAACGCGTGGGACTCAACCTCTTGCAGCGCATGAGTGCCATCGCCACCGCAACCGCCGAACTGGTAGGACTGGTTGCGCACACCAAAGCCCGCATTGCCGATACCAGGAAGACAACGCCAGGACTTCGCGTCCTCGAACGTTATGCTGTCCGTTGCGGTGGGGGAGTCAATCACCGCGACAACCTGTCCGATGCTTTCATGGCCAAGGACAACCATCTGGCCTTGCTGGATAACGGGGAGCAGCTGACCGCAGCCCTGAAATCCGTGCGCTCCCGGCTGGGGCACACTACCTCGATGGAAGTTGAAGTGGATTCCATTGAGCAGATTCCGCCGGTGCTCGCCGCTGGAGTGGACATCATCATGCTGGATAACTTTGATCCGGTTGACATTCCTGCAGCAATTGAACTGATTAACGGGCAAGCAGTGGTCGAAGCCAGCGGGAACATCAACGCGGCCACCGTTGCGGCAGTCGCCGAGGCCGGTGTCGATGTCATTTCTTCGGGTGCCATCACCCACTCGGTGAAAGCAATCGACCTTGGTCTGGATATGGTTATTGCATGATCTACATGGATGCCGCATCCACTGCGCCACCTCGCCAAGACGTTCTCGACATGCTCAACCCATTGCTGACCAAGGATTTCGGCAATCCGGCATCCTTGCATGAAGCCGGCCAGCAAGCCAAGCGGGCCAATGACTGGGCAAGAACGCAGGTAGCCGGCCAGCTGGGTGTGGCGGCAGAAGAAGTGTATTTCACTTCCGGCGGCACCGAGGGAGCCAACGCTGCCGTCATCGGCGCGGCCTTGGCCAAACCCCGCGGACGTGTAGTGGTCTCCAGCGCCATTGAGCATCCAGCAGTGCTGGAAGCCTGCAAGTATCTGGTTGAATTCCACGGATTCGAACACCGCATCATCCCTGTCTCGGCCACGGGGCTCGTGGATCTGGAAGTGGCCGGCCAGCTGATCGATGCGGATGTTGCCGTGGTTTCGGTGATGGCGGTGAACAATGAAGTCGGCACCACTCAGCCGGTCGAGCAGTTGGCCCAACTGGCACACGCTGCCGGGGCGATCATGCATACGGATGCCGTGCAGGCCGCCGGCTGGATCGATCTCAAGCCATTGTGCGTTGCCGTGGACGCATTGAGCATCTCCGGGCACAAGATCGGCAGCCTCAAGGGCAGCGGAGCAATGTATCTGTCAGGCAAGCACCGCTTTGTGCCGCTGATGCACGGTGGCGGGCAGCAGGGCGGACTGCGTTCGGGCACCGAGAACCCGGCTGCCGCCGTTGGCATAGCCGTGGCGTTGCAAGCGGCGACTGCGCAGCGCGAAGCCGGACTTGGCGACAACTTTGGCCCGTACCTGATTGAGCGGATTCTCAATGAGCTCAATGCCAAGCACCCGGGAAGTGTCCAGCTCACCGGCGATCCGGTGCATCGCGTTGGCGGCATCGCCTCTTTCGTCTTCCCAAAGACCGCTGGGGAAACGGTGTTGATTGAGCTGGCCCGCAGGGGAGTCCTCTGCTCTTCGGGTTCTGCGTGCGCTGCAGGCTCGACCGATCCTTCCGCGGTGCTCACCGCAATGGGCTATGAAGAAGAATTGGCCCATACGGCTGTCAGGCTGTCGTTCACACGTACGGTGAAAGAGAACGAGATCAGCCAGGTAGCGTCGGCTGTCGTTTCTTGCGTTTCCGGGCTTCTGAAATAGCCAAGGCTATAGCCTGGATTGTCCAATGTTGTGTTTGCAGTTCGGTGACAGTGGCTCCGACGGACTTCTTGACACATTGCAGCATCCTGCAATGTCCTAGGACGAATATTTCCCCAAAAGCTGTGATCGTCTGCTCCAGCTTTTGGGGAATCGTTCGAGATCGCTTGGCTATCAGTCGTCGGTTTCCTGTTGCTCATCGGTCGGAGCAGCGGGGAGTGCCTGTTGGCGTTCGGCTCGCTTCTTTCCGCCAAGTCGCCCGCTAGCTGCACCGGCCAGCGATGACCCAAGATTTTTCGCCTTGGATACGCCAGCAGAAGCTCCAGACAGGCCACCTTTTACCAAGTTGCTGTCGCGCACGGAATCCGAAACCTTGTGTGCCTTGTCGCGGACAGAAGCTCCTGCTGAACTCAGCGTCGCCGACAGGCCATTCTCGGTTTCGGTCTTGTCCAGATCCTGAAGGGCAGCCAAATACTGCGCTGCGTCAACTAGAGGTGGCGGAAGCTCGCGCAAGTGCTGCTTCAGCCTATTGGACTGCACCTTGAGCGTAACGAAGGTCAGTCCTCCCGAGACCACACCGCCAACGACAGGAACAATCTTGCTGACGCTCTTCGCAAAGCTTTGCTTGGTGACATTGACGCCAATCAACTTCAGCGTTTGTTTCATCGGACCATACCAGGCGGTTTTTGTCAGAGCCTGCTTGGCTAAATTTTTCTGAATAGCCGGTCCGGCTACCTGGGCAGCGAACCGGCCGACCGTGGTCGATGCCCCGCTGACTCCCATCATCACGCCGAGAAAACCAGCAAGCTTACCCAAGGTTTCATCATCGATATGATCCACGTCGTCGAGGAAAGATTGCCAACCGTAGGTGTAAGCAATTTTTTGCATGACCCTGAACGCATGGATATAGAACTGCGTGATATCCGCCGGGATGGTTCCGAACATGAACAAACCGCCAGGTAATCCACTGGCAAATGACAAAGCAGTGGATTTGCGGGTTTCAAAGTCAATGGATTCGGAAGCGATTTCATCCAACATCTTGGGCCCGATGCCTGCCGCGGCTGGGTTGGTAGAGACTGCCCTATCTATCTGATCGCGGCTGCATCCCTTTTTGTGCAGCTCTGCCGTGAGGAAATGATCACGATCGATTTTCACGCCTCTGAGCCGAATTACTTTCTTGAGGAAAGCAGTCGCGAATTGCTCGGCGTCGACATTCTGATCCTTGAGCATATCGGAGAGGGTCTCGTCCGCTCCGTGATCCGGATTCGTGGCGTTCGGATCCACCGCACCTAGTTCTTCTTCCTCCTGCTGGCTGGCGAGATCAGACTTCTGGTTCGTGCTTTCCTGCAATGTATTTCCCCCAAAGTTTTGTGCTGGAAACCAGCTGCGCGAAGTGTAGGCAAGTTGCTCTTAGCCTATCCAATAAGTGCTAGGAAACGGGATCCGTTTGGAACCATGAAGCGGCCAATCCTGTGTCTGCCAGTTAGCGACTTGCGAACTTGCCGTTGAGCGTCGAAGTAAATAATTGACCATTGAAGTGGCAACTTCGCTGTACCTTGGGGAAGTGCAACAGCAAAAAGATAGGCGATTCATTTGAGAATGAATCGCCTATCTTCCACAATGCGGACACTGGTGCGCTAGTTCAAAGAATTAGCGCAGGTACTTGCCAGAGACCCAGCCGTTCTTGCCTGCATACTTCACTGGGTACCAGCCGGACTTCTTCGCACCGCGGACCGTCACCGTCTTGCCCTTGGGAATGGTGAGGATGACTCGCTTGCTCGTCCCAACACCGGTGCGCATGTTCAAATTCGCGATGGTCTTCTTTGACGAAGATTTCGAGGTCTTGGGCTTCGTCGTTTTCGGAGCTGTACCGGTCGAGGAGAAACTGCTCAGGTAGGTACCCGAGACCCAGCCGTATTTGCCTGCGTACTTCACCGGGTACCAGCCGGACTTCTTGGCACCGCGAATGGCTACCTTCTTGCCCTGCGGGATGGTCAGCACGATGCGATTACTAGTGCCTGCCCCGGTACGCATGTTTAAGTTGGCCGTGGTCTTGGCCGACTTGGCGTTGCTGGTGTTCTTCTGCGGCGTGCTCTTCTTCGTATCCTTCTTCGGCGCAGACGGCATCGAGACGTTCTTCAGGTACTTGCCTGAAACCCAGCCGGTCTTCGAGCTGTAGCGAACCTGGTACCAGCCGGACTTCTTGGAACCGGTCAGCTGGACGGTCTTGCCCTTCGGGATGGTCAGCAGCACGCGATTGCCAGTGCCCGCCCCGGTGCGCATATTCAGATTAGCGGTGGTCTGTGCAGTGCCCTTGGATTTCTTCGGAGCGCTGTCAGACTTCTTGCCGGAAACCCCGTAGTAGGCTTCGAGGCTCTTGGCACCTGAATTCTTGACGCTCTTGGCCAGCGAGGTGCCCAAGTAGCGGAAGTGCCATGGCTCGTAGGCGTAGCCGGTAACGGATTCCTGGCCCTTCTGATATCGCATGATGAAGCCGTACTTGTGCGCATTCTTGCCAACCCACTTGCCCACAGGAGTGTTGGCGAAGCAGGCCTGCAATCCGCAGGCGCCATTGGCGTTTCCAACGTCAATTGCCAGACCGGTTTGGTGCTCGCTGGTGCCTGGTACAGCAGAAATGCGCGAAGCGTAGCTCTTGCCGTAGATGCGCGAGTAGTAGTTGAACAGCTCCGCCTGGCGGTTGTATGAACGGTATCCGCTGACGGCGCGAATCTTTACGCCATCCTTGGCCGCCGCCTTCACCATCTTGGTGTAGGCCTTGGCGGCCGAGGACCTCAGCCTGACGTTGGTGCCTTTGACGGCGACCGTCTTCGGAGCGAACTTCACGGGACTCAGCGGGTACTTCTTGTTGACGAAGACGTCATCCTTGCTTGGATTGCGCTGGATCTTCTTGGCAGCAATCTGCAGTCCGTTGTCAACTGTGAGCACCTGTGCTTGGGGCACTGACATGGCGGAGGCAGGAGCTGTGGCTAGTGCCGGATTTGCCGGCAGCACTGTTGCGAACAGCGCAGCCGATAGCGCGGCAGCCATGGAAATCTTGAACGCCCGAGGCTGTTTCATGGAATTCTCCGATAGAGGTGACAAGCGATGCGACCATCATTCCATCACTTATCCATGAGTCATTCAAGGTGTTACTGCAAACGTTGGAGATGAAACGAGCCTATTGCGACCGAGCTTTTGCGGAAGCAAGCGGATTGTTTTATCCCTTGGATGAAACCACGTGCCATCATCTGCGATGTCCTGCCTGCACCAGGAGAAGCATCTTCCCACGTGGGGAATCGGAGAATTTCCACGAGTCGTGGCCCCGGCCAAGCAGCAATCGGGAATTCCATTCAGCCTCGTAGTTCTACAAGGCCGGTTGCGCGGGAAATCGCGGCCCCAGACTTGCTCGCAAGATGCTGCAATCTTTTCTCCAGCAGGCGCGGAGATGCCCTGGGCAGGCGTTCTGGCGAACAGAATAATGCGACGAGTCAATTTTTCTAGTTGGGCGAGATTTGGTAGGTTTGCGTGCATGCGTATCCGTCCAGAAGTCTTCGATGACCGAGCTGCGGTGTATGCAATTACGCACGCTGCGTTCGCCGGAATCGATCCGATGGTTGAGCCTGAGGAAGTCGGACTGCTGCAGCAGCTCTTCGAGTGCGACCAATATGACAACCGCTTCTCAATCGTTGCCCTGGACGACACAACGGTTATCGGCCACGTCATCGCGACATGGGGCGCAGTCAATGGGGAACCCTTACTGGGACTAGGTCCGCTGGCTGTCGCTCCGGAATACCAGCACCGGGGTGTCGGATCGATCCTGATGCAAGAAATTCATGACAGGGCTGAGCAAGAAAGCATCAGCGGCATTGTCCTGCTCGGTGCCCCTGGCTATTACAGCCGCTTCGGCTACGAAGATGCCCAGCTGCGAGGCATCCACCCTTCAGTTCCGTCGTGGGGCGAGCACTTCATGGTGCGCGTCTTCGATGACAGCTGCCTGCCGCGCGGCGACTACCGTTATGCCAAGCCGTTTGGCGTTTAGCCGCTAATTTTCGCTGGGAATTTTCCCGTTCCTATTGTCACCTGTGCACCTCGGGCGTAAACCTGACATATGGAAACACATGAAGAGCTTCGCGAACTGTCCTTCTCCGTCTCAGGCATCATTGCCAAGTCGATCAGGCAAGTCTTCGAAGCTGTGGCCGATCCGGAACAGCTTTCCCATTATTTCACTACCGGGGGAGCTGAAGGATACTTGGAAAACGGTGCCACCGTTACCTGGGACTTCCATGATTTCCCCGGAGCATTCCCGGTCAAGGTTGTGGAAGTGGAAGAACCAAAGCGCATCGTCATCCAGTGGGTCGGCCAGCAATCCACGGCTGAAGATGGCATGAATACCGTGAGGTTCGACTTCGAGTCCCTGGAGGACAGCACCCGAACCAAGGTGACCATCAGCGAAGCGAGCTGGGTTGCCACCGCCGACGGTGCCAAGGCCGCCTTCGGCAATTGCGAGGGATGGACCGGAATGCTGGCCGCAATGAAAGCTTGGCTGGAGTACGGGATCAACCTGCGCGAAGGCTTCTACAAATAGCCCGTGCGTGAGCTACCGGCGGCGACGGTAGTACACATGCGTCACGAGTGACGTTTCGCGGCGGGAAACGCGGTCCATATGTGTTTCTATGTCTTCAACGGTGATGGGCTCCCCGCGTCCCAGGCGGATCGGCGAGATATGCAGCCGCAGCTCGTCAATGAGGCCGGCGCGCAGGAATTGCACGATCGTGTTCGCACCGCCGGCAACGGCCACCGGATTCTCGCCAGCGGCTTCCCGTGCCTCGGCGAGGGCTTCCTCGATCCCCTCGGAGATGAACTGGAAGCTGGTTCCGCCCTCCAGGCAAAGCACCGGCTTCGGATGATTGGTCAGCACGAAGACCGGTGCTTGATACGGAGGGTACTCTCCCCACCACCCGATCCAGCCGGCCTCGTCTTCTCCGGCTGGAGGGCCGAACATCTTGCTGCCCATGATGAAAGCCGAGGCTTGGGTAATGGCAGCGATTTCGGCCTGGTTCTCCTCGGGATTCTCGAACTGCCAGCGGTGCAGCGCTTCGGCTCCTTCGCCCAGCGGCTGCTCCATGCTCTGATTGGGTCCAGCGCAGAATCCGTCCAAGGAGACGGTGACATCGCAAACTACCGGGCCCATGGCAAATGCCTCGATTCAACCTACGTGCTGGCGGGAGGGTGGCTACTCCAACAATGAACCTGCACGCAAGCAGAATCAACCCCAAGCCCGGGAAAATCCAGCAGGAGACTCAGTTCCCGGCATCCTTCGGCGCACCGGCGACATTCCACAACGTAGCGTGGTATTTCCGGATCAACGCGGCTTCCAGCAGCAGGGCAGCCTTGCGGTGGATGCAGGTCACCCACCGGCCTTCGAGATGCAAGCGGTCAATGGCCAGACGTGCCACTTGCTGGACGGTCCGGGACTCGCCGCGATCAGCCTCGGTCGCCAGCGCCCGAAGCCACTGCGAGTCCGCCAACGCTTCGTCGAAGGCGTACTTGCCCAGGCCGGAAGTCGCACCCTTGCCGCTGGAATAGATCTTCAGCCGTCCGCGCAGGCCCTTGCCGCTGCGCTCGCCGGCCTGCCCTACGTAGATGGGCTCGTGGTCCTCGGCGCCGGCTCGGCGGAAAATGTAGACCCCCGGAGCCACAGGTGCCGAGTCGGCGGTGGCTTCGAAGGATTCCCACGGCGACCATTCCAGCGAATCAATGACCTGGTCATCAATGGGCTTGAGGGCAATGTCCATTCCCGGTGCGCCGGCGAACTGCAGCTGGGCCAGCAAGGTGGTGGACACATGCCACGTGCCGCCTGGCTGGGGAGGCTTCTGGATTGCGCCCTTGGGACGATGCTGGCGCAGATAGCTGCGCAGTTGCTTGGTGTCTACCCCAAGGGTGCCGGCGGCTTCTTCCAAGCTGAATAGCTTCTCGTCCTTCAAAAGTGATCTGCCTTCTGCATGCCGTAAATGAACAGGTGATGATGAATCAATTTAATCCCATGCAATGCCAAAGAGCCCGGAAGGAGCTGCCTCATGGCATGTCCTTCCGGGCCTGGCGGATGCGCTACTGCACCGCATCTCGCAGCTTGGTGCTCAGGCGCCGCAGTTCATGGAATTCGTCTTCGCTCAGCGCGCTGCCCAGCAGGTTGTGCAGGTGCTTGACGTGCTCGCGCCCGATTTCCTGCTGCAGCTTGCGTCCCTTCTCGGTCAGCGAGAGCTGCATGGCGCGATGGTCATCCGGGTCGGGTTCGCGAACTACCAGCCCCTGATCTTCCAATCGGGTGACCATGCGGCTCAGGCTGGGTTGCGAGATCAGCAGCTGCTTATTCAGGTCAACCAGCCGGCTCTTGCCTCCGGGGCAGGTGCGCAAGTTGAACAGCACGTCGTACTCGCGCATGGAGAGCTTGCCGAATTCGGGCATTGCGGTGATCTGGCGCATGACCGCCACCTGTGCCCGGAAAAGCGCTTCCCAGGCATCGGTGGTGACCTTCAACGAGGCTGCTGGATTACTGGTCCCGGTCACTTGCTGCTGGCTCCTTGGTGGTTGCTTGCTCAGCGACCAGTTTAGCGTTGCGAGCGGCCACCAGGCCTTCATGCGTTGGTGCCGGGGTGAGGTCCTTCGGTGCGCGGGACTCCATTTCCTTGCGCAGTTCAGGCAGCACGTACTCGCCGAACATGTCCAGCTGGTTCAGCACGGTCTTCAGCGGAAGGCCCGCGTGGTCGATCAGGAACAGCTGGCGCTGGTAGCTGCCGAAGTATTCCTGGAAGGACAGGGTCTTCTCCAGCACCTGCTGCGGCGAGCCGACGGTCAACGGGGTCTGCGCGGTGAAGTCTTCCAGCGATGGGCCGTGCCCGTAGACCGGGGCGTTATCGAAGTACGGGCGGAATTCCTTGACCGCCTGCTGGGAATCCTTGGCCATGTAGAACTGGCCGCCCAGTCCCACCACTGCCTGGTCTGCGCGTCCGTGGCCGTAGTGCTCGTAGCGCTCGCGGTACAAGCCGATCAGCTGCTGGTAGTGCTCCTTCGGCCAGAAGATGTTGTTGGCGAAGAAGCCGTCGCCGTAGTAGGCGGCGATTTCAGCGACCTGCGGGGTACGGATCGATCCGTGCCAGACGAACGGTGCCACGTCATCGAGCGGGCGTGGGGTCGAGGTGAAGTTCTGCAGCGGGGTGCGGAACTTGCCTTCCCAGTTCACCACATCCTCATCCCACAGGCGGCGCAGCAGGTGGTAGTTCTCCACGGTCAGGTTGACCGAGTCCTGCATGTTCTTGCCGAACCATGGGTAGACCGGGCCGGTGTTGCCGCGGCCCAGGACCAGGTCCACGCGGCCGTCGGCCAGATGCTGGAGCATCGCGAAGTCCTCGGCGATCTTCACCGGGTCATTGGTGGTGATCAGCGTAGTCGCCGTGGACAGGATGATGCGCTCGGTCTGCGCGGCAATGTAGGCCAGCGTGGTGGTGGGGGAGGAAGAGAAGAAGGGACGGTTGTGGTGCTCGCCGATGGCATAGACATCCATGCCGATCTCTTCGACCTTCTTGGCGATTGCCACCGATGCGTCGATGCGCTCTTTCTCGGTGGGGATGCGGCCGGTGGTCGGGTCGCGAGTGATGTCGCTGACTGAGAATACTCCGAATTGCATGTCCACTCCTGTTACGACGGTGCAAGCATTTTGTCCTGCCACCAATTTATATGCGTATGCATGTAATAACAAATTGATGCGTCAAATATTCCCATTCCCTGAATGGTGCACTTGCTTGCACTTGCTTCTGTTCGTTCGTGCCAGTCCTCCGGCCGCACACCGTGGCTCAGCGATGCGTGGGGATGAAGCCGCCGCCCCAGAAGAGGGAATTGTGCTCATGGGGCAATTCCATTGATGTTCCCTGCGGCGTGCACTGGCAATGGCGTCGGTGCTTGCGTAGCTACCGCAGATAACGCCGCAGCTGGCGCGCGTTCAACGGAGCAGCGTTCCCGGCATCAAGTTGCAGTTCCGGCTTCAGTGAGAACGGGGTGTTGCGTGGGTGGATCTGGGTGATGCTCAAGTCGTGGCCTTTCGTCGTTATTCATACGACCGCCAGCAGGCTCTAGCTAACTTGAGGTCAAGCGGGTTGACCTGAATAATTCCTTTTATGACCCGCAGCGAATCCGCAGTGCCAACCAAGAAAAACCAATTGGGCATCGGGGATCTTGCACGCCGGGCCGGGGTATTCAGTCGCCACCATCAGGTTCTATGAATCGCGGAACCTGATTTTCTCCACCCGTACCAGCGGGAACATGCGCCTTTTCCCAAGCACACGCTGCGCAGGTTGGCCATTATTGCCGCCGGCCAGCGTGTGGGGCTGACCTTGACCGAAATTGCCGACGCGTTGAGCGAGCTGCCCGAGGCCTATCGAGCGGATCCAAGAAGTGATCCAGTATTTGCCAACCAACGCAGCGACGTTCATGGCGATCGAAGCCAGCGAACCGTACGGGCTTTTGGTGGCCTTGATGGTCTTGATTGCGTGGAGCGTTGCTTTGCTCGGCGCAGCATGCATCAGCTTGAAACGCCGGGATGCCTAGCCATGGGCGGGCGCCAGACCGCCGGCCAGCGAAATTGCGCAGGCAGTGCACGGCGGGGCATCCGGCGTGATGCCCGAAACTCCCGCCGTGCGCATGCCGCCGCTTTTCTAGGCCTTGGACCGCAGCTGGGCCCGGTCGCGCCATGCTGCGGTGCTCCACAGTGCGAGCGCTATCAGCGCCGGCTGGAAGAAGAGCCGGGCCAGTCGTTTCGCGTCGGTGTCCAAGCCGAACGCATCGCGTCCCTCCTGCCACTGGGCTAGATTGCCGGGGAACACTGCGACGAAGAAGAGGGCGGCGATCCAGCCCACGGCTACCCGCTTCCTGAGCAGCGCCAGCAAGGAAAGTCCCAGGCCGATTTCCACGACACCGGAAAGGATGACTGTCAGGTCCGGATCCAGCGGGACGAAGTCAGGGACCTGTGCGCGGAATTCCTCGCGGGCAAAGGTCAGGTGGCTGACCCCGGCGAAGCCGAGAAATGAGCCGAGCGCTATCCGTGCTCCGTGCCGCGCTAATCCCAGGGGTTTCGCCGCCCGGGACCTAGTCATCGCTGACGCTGACCAGGACATCGATGTTGCCGCGGGTGGCATTGGAGTAGGGGCAGACTTGGTGAGCCGCATCGGCCAGTTCCTGGGCCAGTGCGGGTTCCAGGCCGGGAATGATGACTTCCAGCTCTACCGACAACTTGAATCCGTTCTCCCCGTCGCGGTTCAGGTGGACACGGCCGCCGACGCTGGAGTCGTCAATTTTTACCTTGCGGCCGCGCGCGACCAGATTTAATGCCGAGTGGAAGCAAGCGGCGTAGCCAGCGGCGAACAGCTGTTCCGGGTTGGTACCGGCTCCCGAGCCGCCTAGTTCTGCCGGGGAGGCCAAAACCAGGTCGAGCTTGCCGTCGGGGGTCTGGACGCGCCCTTCGCGGCCTTGGCCGGTGGACAGGGACTCTGCGGTGTATAGGGTTTCCATGGAATTGCCTTTCGTTGATGGTGAAAGCTTGCAGCTATTTTCGGGAGGGTTGCTCCGGAGCAGGGATTTCCTGCATGGAAGTGGTGATGCGGTGCAGGGTTGCCAGCAGCGCTTTGGCGCTTTGCATATCCGGCAGTCCGGTACCGCAAGCAATCTGCGCCGGGATGTGCGCCAGGTCCTTGCGCAGGGATGTGCCAGCGGGAGTCAAGTTGACGTTGACGACGCGGCTGTCCTGGCTATCGCGGCGCCGTTCAATGAAGCCCTTCTGCTCCAGCCGGCGAAGTAGCGGAGACAGGGTCCCGGAGTCCAGCTGGAGCATTTCGCCGATTTCGCGCACCGGCTTATCGCCTTCGGTCCACAGCGCAACGAGCACCAGATACTGGGTGTAGGTCAGCTGCCATGGGGCGAGCAGTTCGGTATATGCGCGAGTGGTTGCCCGGCTTGCCGAGTAGAGGGAGAAGCACACCATATCGTCAACTATTGCCATGGAATAATGATTGCACACAATTCAATTGTGCACAACTTAAATATTAATGGTATATCCGAGCTTGGAGCTGCAATCAACGCAGAACGGGGATTCGGACGTGGACGCGCTTCGCGTCCGTGAGCTGCCGTCGCTAAGCTGGGATTCATGAGCATCGGAAAACACCCGGCGAAGGCCGGCGGGCGCAACTGCCCCCGCCTGGCGGTCGTCCGCTCGCTGTTCCTGATCAGCGCGGTGCTCCTCGGCTTGTTCTCGATGCATGTGATGAACCATGCAGCCCCGTCGCAGTCCTTGGCCCCGGTGGCCCATGCACATCCGGCAGACGCCGAGCCCACGCCACATGCGCCGCCAGCCGACGCGGGTGGCTCGGAGCAGGGCTGCGCCGACTGTCCGATGGACCATGGCATGGCCGCCGCGGGTTGCGTGTTGGCGCTGCTGGCCATGCTGCTGTTCTTGCGGCCGCCGCATACCGTAGCCGTGCTCCCGACGGCGTTCCCGCAGACGTTGTGCGCGGCATCGGCGCTGCCTGGTATCGGGCCGGAAAAACCTGATCTGGTTGCCTTGGGGATCTGCCGAACGTGAGGGCTTGGCCGGTCCACGCACCGGCCTCCGGCTGGTTCCGGCGCCGCCGCAGGCGGGCGCCATTCACGTTCGATATCCACCAGGAGAATTACCATGAACAAGCAGATCCTCATTTGCAGCGCCCTCGTGCTGGGCGCAACGCTCGCCCTCGCCGGATGCGCGGGGGAATCATCAAGTACCCCGGCGCCGAGCGCCTCAGCGTCCGATTCGCAGGCCGGCCATTCCATGGACCAGTCAGCGTCAGCCAACGATGCCGATATGGCTTTCGCTTCGGGCATGAAGGTGCACCATGAACAGGCGATCGAGATGTCCGAGATGATCTTGGGCAAGAAAGACATCCCGCAGGAGGTCACAGCCTTGGCCGAGCGCATCAAGGCAGCCCAGGCGCCGGAGATCGAGCGAATGGACAGCTGGCTAGCCGAGTGGGACATGCCAGAAGGCATGGACCACGGAAGCATGGAGCACGATGGCATGGTTCCGGAAGACGGGATCAAGGCACTGCAGGAAGCTTCCGGAAAGGAAGCGGCGCAGCTGTTCCTCGAGCAGATGATCATGCATCACGAAGGTGCGGTGGACATGGCCGAGTCGGAGCTGGAGGACGGCCAGAATGCCGAGGCCAAGGAATTGGCTGGGCAGATCATCGACTCTCAGACAGCTGAAATCGATGAAATGAAACAGCTGCTGGCCGGACTGTAAACGGTGCTGCGAACCAGGAAGATGGGATATCACTTGACTCAACGAATTTCGCCCCCTCGCACTGCACGCTGGAAGGCGGCAGCAACCGGCGCTGGAACCGTCCTGGCACTGGCCCTCCTCGCAGGATGCAGTGCCGGGCAACCAGCAAGCCAGTCTGCCACGACAGCCATCGGTGCCGAGCACGCAGGGCAGTTCCTTGCCGAGCTGGGACTGGAAGGGTTGGACGCCAAGCAGGTCATCGACCAGCTCGACCGCATGCCACTGGATCAACGGACTGAGAACTTCACCGCCCAGGTGAAGCCAACGCAGCTGGTGCTGGCCGATGAATCGGGACGCACCGCGAACCTGCCGCTACCCGAAGACCAGTACTACCTCTCGGCCGCACCCTATGTGGACCAGACGCACAGCTGCCATTTCCATAGCCTCACCACCTGCGTGGGGCAGCTGCAAGGCGTGGAAATGAAGGTCAAGGCAGTCAACTCGGATACCGGTGAAGTATTGGTGGACCAGGACATGGAATCCTTCGACAACGGATTTATCGGCCTGTGGGTTCCGCGGGGAATTTCGGTGGACCTGGAGTTCACGTACCAGGGAAAGACCGCGCAAACCACGGTGACCACCGCCGGGGATGAGAACGCGACCTGCCTGACGGAGCTACAGCTGGTGTAGCACCAGCTGTCGTTGGCTTCGCGATAACGGCATCGGGCCTGCAACCACCGTTGTGGTTGCAGGCCCGATTTCTATCGACGCTGAAAGCTAGTCGTCAGTCTTTGGCGGCGTCTGCTTCATCATCTCTTCGAACGCGCGGCGTTCCCTGCGCGAGACCGGAATCTGTCCGGTCAACGGGTTGACGACCTGATCGGCCGGTGCCGCCGGATTCTCATTCTTGCCGGCCTTGCCAGTCTCGGCTGGTTTCGGCTGTTCCTTGTCCTTGTCCTTGTCCTTGTCTCCGGCCGTGTCTTCAGACTTGGACTTGGCATCGGCTGCCGGTGCAGCCTCCGGCGCGATCTTGGCGCTGGCGCTGTCCATGGCACGGGTCAGGTCCTGGGCCGCGGTGTGCTGCTGCGCCGAATGCCTGCGCGCAGAGCGCGCCTTGGCGCTTTTCTCCTTGCGGGACTCGACTAAGCGGTAGAGCACCGGCACCAGGATCAGCGTGAGCAAGGTGGAGGAGACCAGGCCGCCGATGACCACCACAGCCAAAGGCTGGGAGATGAAACCCGACTGGCCGGTCAGGCCCAGGCCCATCGGCACCAGCGCGAAGATGGTCGCCAGCGCGGTCATCAAAATCGGTCGCAGGCGCTGGCGGGCGCCGTGCATGATGGCATCTTCCAGCACCATGGCAGGGCGCTCGGGCGTGTCCTCGCGATACTGGTTGATCAGGTCGATCAGCACAATCGCGTTGGTCACCACGATGCCCACCAGCATCAGCATGCCGATCAGCGACGGCAGTCCCAGCGGGATGCCGGAGATCAGCAGCAGGCCGATCGCGCCGGTAGCCGCGAACGGAATCGAGACCAGCAGGATCAGCGGCTGGATCAGCGACTTGAACGTCGCCACCATGATCACGTAGACAATGGCGATGGCCGCCAGCAGCGCCAGGTACAGCTGGTTGAAGGACTCGGCCTGCTCGGTGGCGGCGCCGCCGATTTCGGCAGTGGCGCCCTCAGGCAGCTGCACCGACTCCAGGCGCTCGGTGACGTCCTTGGACACATCCCCGAGCATGTTCTCTGCAGGAGTCAGGGTGACGGTGGCGATCCGCTCGCCGTTGGAGGTGGTGACCTGCTGGACCACCTTGGCGCGTTCCACGGTGGCCAGGTCCTGCAGTTCCTTGACGCCGGCGGCGGTCGGGATCTCCAGCTCGCGCAGCTTGTCAAGGCTGTCCAGGTCCATGCCCTCGCCGATCTGCACCGTCATGTCGGTGTACTCCAGGCGCAGCGTGCCGGCAGGAACGGGGGAGACCTGGGAGGCAACCATGCCAGCCAGCTGAGTTTCGGTCAGCCCGGACTCGGCGGCCTTGGTGGCATCGATATCGATGGAGACCTGCTCGCGTTCGGCAGAGAGGTTATCGGAGATTTCGGTGACGTGCGCGGTGCCTTCCAGCGCTTCGCGCGTCGCGGTGGTCGCCTCACGCAGGATTCCCTCATCCGGGGCCTTGACCTCGACGGTGACATCGCTGGACATCATGGCCGAGGAGTTCGAGCCGAACCCTAGGTCCAGGTCCTTGGGCAGGTCCAGTGCCTCGACCTGCTCGCGCACCGTGTTCTTCAGCGCTTCCTGGTCCGCATCGGGATCGGTGATCACGGTGAAGCTGGCGGTGTCCGAGCCGGAGGAGAACATGGCCGCCATGCCGCTGGCGGTGCCCACGGTCAGCTGGACATCTTCGATGCCGTCGATGTCCGCGAGCTTTGATTCGATCTTCGCCGCTTCCTTCTCGGTGGTTTCCATGGCCGTGCCCGACGGCATTTCGGCGGTGATGGAAATCGAGTTCTCACCGGTGGAGCCCAGCAGGTTGGTGTTCAGCAGCGGGGTCATCGCCACGGTGCCGGCAAGCACCAGCACGGAGGCGAGCAGCGTGATGACAGGGTGCTTCTGGGTCTTCTTCAGCACCGGGATATAGGCGCGCTGCAGCCAGGACTTGTCTTCGGCTACGTGCACGGTGTGGGTTTCGCCGCTGCCCGGGCGGTGCGGCAGGAACCAGTACGCCAGCACCGGGACGATGGTCAGCGATACCAGCAGCGAGGCCAGCAGCGCGATGGTCATGGTCAGCGCGAACGGGCTGAACAGCTCGCCGGCCATGCCGCCCACCAGGGCGATCGGCAGGAATACCGCCACGGTGGTCAGGGTCGCCGCGGTAACGGCGCCGGCAACTTCCTTGACCGCCAGCAGGATGGCCTGCGCCTTGGATTCGCCGTGGGCCAGATGGCGCTTGATGTTCTCGATGACCACAATCGAGTCATCCACCACGCGGCCAATGGAAATGGTCAGTGCGCCCAGGGTCAGCATGTTCAGCGTGTACCCGAAGACGTTCATCCCGATGAACGTCGCCATTAGCGACAGCGGGATGGAAATTGCGGTGACCAGGGTGGAGCGTACCGAGAAGAGGAACACCAGGATGATGATCACGGCGAAGCCCAGGCCCAGCGCGCCTTCCAGTGCCAGGTGCTTGATCGAGTTCTCGATGAACGGCGCCTGGTCGAAGATCGTGGTCATGGTGGCCTTGTGGCCCAGCTCCGATTCCAGCTCGGTGAGCATCGCGGTGATGGCATGCGAGATGGCTACGGTGTCGCCATCCGGGGTCTTGGTGACCTGGATGGACAGGGTTTCCTCGCCGTTGGTGCGGGTGATGCTGGTGGCCTCGTCGGCCTGCACCGAGACCTCGGCGACGTCCTTGAGAAGCACCGGACCGTTGTCGGTGACCAGCGGGATGTCCTTGATGGCGTCCAGGGTATCCGGGGTGGACCCGGCAATCACCGGAAGCTCCAGTCCGTCGACGTCCATGTTGCCGATGGGCATGGGGGAGCCGGCGTTCTCGATGCCGTCCTTCAGGTCCGCGACGGACAGCCCGGCCTCGCGCATCTGGCTGTCCTTCGGGATCACCGCAATGTGCTGGGAGGAGCCGCCGGAGACCGAGGCCTCGCGCACGCCGTCGATCTTCTGCAGCTTGGGCAGGGTGATGCGCTCCACGTCGTCGTTGAGCGCTTCCAGCGACTGGTCCGAGGAGACCGCCAGGACCAGCACCGGGAAATCGGCGATGGAACCGGCGAACGCGGTCGGCTCCACATCCTCGGGCAGCTGGGACTTGGAGTTGGCAATGGCCCGTTCCACCTGGGTGCGGGCGCGGTCCATGTCCGTGCCGTATTCGAAGGTCAAGCCGATGCGGGTGAAGCCGGTCTGCGAGGTGGCGGTGGAGGATTCCAGGCCCTCGACAGCCTGCAGCGCGGTTTCCAGCGGTTCGGCGACCTGTTCGTCGATCACCTCGGGGCTGGAACCCATTTGGGTTGCCATGACCGAGATCTGCGGGAATTCCAGTTCCGGGATCAGCTCCTGCTTGAGCGATCCCATGGAAATCACGCCGAAAATGGCGGCGAAAACCGTGATGAGCGCGATCAGCGCCCTGTTTCTCAATGACAATGTGGCCAAGCGCTGCATGCGGGTGAGGTCCTAGCGGTGTCCTGGGTGAATGGGGCTTGCCTTCAACTCTAGTTGGTTGCCATTGCACAACGGTCACGGAGAGATGTTAAGCACGCAAAAATCATCCGAATGGACTACCCGGCAGCTGCCTGTAGCGGCCGGTAGTTAGATGAGCAGTTCGCGAATCTCACCTAACGTGAAGTCTTTGTTCACGACATCTCCAGCGAATTGTCTTTGAGGAAAATATTGAAATCAGCGAACGCCTTCGGGGTGCGCTTTATCGTCAATTCCTTGAACGCCTCGCTCATGCTCCGGGTGTCTGCACCTGGAAACCATGGATTCTGCAGTTTCACTCCCCACCGAGGTTTCCGCGTTGAAACGCCATCAAGCGCAATCCGCGCGCCCGCTGCCAGCAAGGCATCGAATCGTCCGCTCCCGGTAGATTTGGGCTTCTTCAGGTGTTCCGGCTTCATCATTTTCGATTGCTTCAATGCATTCATTGCGATTCTAAGAGCGAATTCGTTGTCGCCGGAAGACAGCTCGTGGGCAATATCGCGGACTGCCTCGTCGAGTATTAACTGAGGAGTTGGAAGTGGGGCAGCCCAGTGGATATCCAAGGCATTGGCAACTCGCAAGGAAGCGCCGAGCTCAGCCGTCTCTTTGCCTGATTCAAGATCTACGATGAACTTTCGTGATTGCCCGGTTTTGCTTGCGAGCGCCTGTTGGCTCAAGCCGTTTTGAATCCGGGCGCCACGGATTGCTCGCCCCAGATCATGTGCAGTACTAATCGTTCCCATTCCTGCATTATGGCACCGTTCGCATACTAAATGTAGATATCCAAGTCGTAGTTCGGAATCGACTCTTGATGTCGAGGCGCTAGATCGTCGAACCTACGATGCCACTGGATTTGGCGATGCGCACTGGGAGCGAAGCAGCGTACTTCAGGCAACTAACCCGGCGCGAATAACCTGCCGATCGCCCGGCTCTATTGTGCGGAATCGCGCGCATACTCGATCTACGGGATAGTCCCGCGGAACTTCGCAGAGGGGCAGGGCAGCCATGGATTGGGATACTCTACGCAGCGTGCAGTGGCCATTGAAGCAGCTATACCGCGAGCAGCCGGAGGTTGGAAGCATCGTGCTGGAGGCCATCGGAACGCTCGGAGAAGAAGGGCTGTCCTGCTCGGTGCACACCGGCCAAGCCTTGGTGGACGCCGGCCTGCACCCGTCCACCGGCGGGGACGGGACATTGGCCTGCTCGGGGGACATGCTCCTGCAGGCGCTGGTGGCCTGTGCCGGTGTCACCTCGCGGTGGCGATCAACCGCTCGCTGAGCGTGAGCGGCAGCGTCCACGCGAGGGGCCTGCTGGATGTGCGCGGCACCTTGGGATTGGATCCCGACGCCGCGGTGGGGTTCAGCTCGATCAAGCTGTCCTTCGAGCTGAAGCCCGAGGCCAGCGAGCAGGAAGTCGCGCAGCTGACCGAGGCCACCGAAAATATTGCGTGGTGCTCCAGACCCTGAAATCCCCGCTGGACATCGAGGTCGCCGCGTCGGTGCAATAACCTGCGGTACTGCTTAGCCCGGATATGCGAAGAACCGCCCACCAATGCTGGTGGACGGTCCTCGTAATGCCAAGTGGCTACAGTCCCAGGGACTTGTCGGTAGCCGCCTTGACCTCGGCGTAGAGTGCCGGGTTCTCGTTCAGCTTCTGGCCGTAGGAAGGAATCATGTCCTTCAGCTTCGACTCCCAGCCGGCGAACTGCTTAGGGAAGCAGCGCGAGAGCAGGCCGATCATGATCGGGGTGGCGGTCGACGCGCCTGGCGAAGCGCCGAGCAGGCCGGAGATCGAGCCGTCCGAGGAAGTGATGACCTCGGTGCCGAACTGCAGCACGCCGCCCTTCTTGGCATCCTTCTTGATGACCTGGACGCGCTGGCCAGCGGTGATCAGTTCCCACTTGGAACCATCAGCCTGAGGGAAGTACTCTGCCAGCGACTCGTCCTTCTTGGCGCGCGACTTGAGAACTTCCTTGATCAGGTAGGTGGTCAGATCCAGGTTGTCCTTGCCCACGGCCAGCATCGGGATGATGTTGTGCGGACGCAGTGACAGTGGAAGATCCAGCTGGCCGGTGGACTTCAGGAAGTTCATCGAGAAGCCGGCGTACGGGCCGAACATCAGCGAGCGCTTGCCGTCGACAAAGCGGGTGTCCAGGTGCGGCACCGACATTGGAGGTGCGCCCACGGAAGCCTGGCCGTAGACCTTGGCATGGTGCTGGTTGATGACGGTTTCGTCGGTGCAGCGCAGGAACTGCCCGGAGACCGGGAATCCGCCGAAGCCCTTGATCTCGTCGATGCCTGCCTTCTGCAGCAGCGGTAGTGCGCCGCCGCCCGCGCCGACGAACACGAACTTGGCCTTGACGTTCTTCACTGCGCCCGAAGCGTTGTCCTTGACGGTCAGCTCCCAGCCGGCGCCCGAACGCTTGAGGCCCTTGACCTTGTGGCCGTAGTTCACGGAGGCGCCGGCGGCGCTCAGCGAGTCGGTCAACTCGCGGGTCAACCGGCCGAAATCGACGTCGGTGCCGGAGAGCACGCGGGACGCGGCGACCTTCTGCGAGGCGTCACGGCCCTTGGCAACCAGCGGGGTCCACTCGTTGATGGTGTCCAGGTCGTTGGTGATTTCCAGTTCGTCGAACAGGGCGTTCGGCTTCAGCGCCTCGTAGCGCGTCTGCAGGTACTTGGAGTGGTCCTCGCCGATGACGAAGGACATGTGCGGCAGGGCGTTGATGAAGCTGTTGTCAGCTACGCGCTTGTTCTCCACGGCCCACGAGTAGAACTGGCGAGACACCTGGAACTGCTCGTTGATGCCGATGGCCTTGGCCGGATCGACCGAGCCGTCAGCCTTGGCAGCGGTGTAGTTCAGCTCGCACAGTGCCGAGTGGCCGGTGCCTGCGTTGTTCCAAGGGGAGGAGGATTCCTGCCCGGCCTTGTCCAGGTTCTCGAAAAGACCAATGGACCAGGTTGGCTCCAGCTGGTTGATCATGGTGCCAAGGGTGGCACTCATGATGCCGGCACCGATTAGTACTACGTCAAAAGATTCGGTTGACGTTTCAGAAGGCACGAGGATCTCCATCGACAGTGATACTTTGCTCTCTCCCAGAGTAGACCCATATCCCCGGGGGCCAGAAATCGTTAACTGGGTTAACGGTCGCTAACTTGAGATGGACGGTGAATTCGTCATCTGCACATCCGCGTAGCACTCGTTGAGCATTGGCGATGGCGGATAGAAGGTGACGTTTCCGTTAAACGCCAGCGCAGAGATCGGAAAGACCAAGGGGAGCGCGGGCAGATCGGTGTTCAGCGTCTTGAGGATATCGGCATAGGCGGCGGTCCGCTCCTCGCCAAATGGGACGGAACGGGCCAGCATGACCTGTGAGTCGAGTAACGCCGAGGTGTAGCCGAACTCATTCTCCTTGGAAGCCAGGATGCCCGAAAGGAAGTCGTCGGCGGAACGGTAGCCGCCGGAGAAGCCCAGCAGGTGCAGCCCATTGAAGTCCTTGGACTGCACGGTCTGCACATAGCCGTCGGTCCAGGCGATCGGCTTGGGCTTGATGCGGATACCCACCGCGGCCAGGTCGTCGGCGATCTGGGCGAAGGTGCGCTCGGGCAACGGCAGGTAGTTGCGCGAAACCCGCAGCGGATAGGCGAATTCGATTTCTTCACCGTCGTAGCCCAGCTCGTCCAGCAACGCCTTGGCCTTCGTGGCGTCGTGGTTGGGGGTTTCTTCCGGAGCCGGAATGCTCAGCGCGGGAGGCAGCAGGGTGGAAGCATGCTTGGATCCTTGCAGGAACAGCTTCTCGGCCAGCGAGCTGCGGTTGATTGCATGGGCAATGGCCATGCGGAAATTCGGCTTGGCCAGCCACTTGTTGCGCTGGTCCATGCCGAGGTAGAGCACCGAGAAGGGGTCGCGCTGGACGACCACCTTGGCATTGCGCACCAGGGTGCGCATGATGTCCACCGACACCATGTCGAAGCCGTCGATTTCATCGGCCAGCAGCGCGCCTTCGCGGTTGTAGGGCGAAGGAACTGCGGAGATCAGCGCGACTTCAGGATGCCCGGTGTTATTGTCCAGGCGCGCCTGGTTCCAGTAGTCCTTGAAGATCTCCAGGCGCACCACGCCGTTGCCATTGGAGACGAAGGTGTACGGCCCGGTACCTACCGGGTGGGTGGACAGCGACTGGGCAGGATTCTGCTTTGGTCCGCCGGTCAACGCGCTCGGTGCGGCGATGGCCATGCCCGGCAAGGTCAGCGCGTCGACCAGCCCTGGCAGCCTGCGGCGCAAGTTCAAGGTGACCACGTACTCGCCGGTGGCCTCGACGGACGCGAAATAGCTTGCCGAACCCGCGGAGGATTTGCCTTCAAAGAGCTTCGTCTCGAACTGCTTGGACAACTCTTCGAGCTGCTCGGTGCGCGACTGCTGGGTGGCCAGCTCTTCTTCGGTAGCCTCGCCAGTGCTCTTGAAGGTCTTCTCAAGTTCCTTGGCGGTGGGCAGCTTGGGGATGTCGCTATCGATGTGGAAGATGTTCGCGAAACCCTGGCTGGAGGCGGTGCGCAGCTGCGGCGACAAGTTCTCCCAGCGGTTGAAGTTGGCGACCACTGCCTTAGCGGTCAATTCGGTGCCGTCATGGAAGAGCACTCCCTGGCGCAGGGTAAAGGTGTAGCGCAGGCCGTCGGGGCTTTCGGTCCAGGACTCGGCCAGGCCGGCTACGGTGCTGCCGGTATCCGGATCGATGTCGACCAGCGTTTCGAAGACCTGGCGGGTGATCCGGAAGGATTCGTTATCGCCGACGATGGCAGGATCGAGCTTGACCGGGGGAGCGGCTGCCGCCAAGCGCAAGGTCCGCGGAACAGGGGACGCGCTGGCGGAGGCCGAGGGCGAAGCGGAGGCAGCGGGCCCGGAATTGCCGGTGCAGGCGGTCAGCGCCAGTGCGGTTGTCGCCAATGTACCGGTCAGCAATGCGCGTCGTGATACGGGTTTCGGTGGCAATTCGGGCACGGGGATGGCTCATCTTCCTTCGGCAGGCGGTACTGCTTTGCGCAGGGAACAAGCAGGGAGCAATGCGCAAAGGTATTTATCAAAGATATCGCACCACGTCCACGGCTCCGGGAGCCAAAACTCCCGGAGCCGTCAACTGTCACTAAATTGTTAGCTACGGTGCACGAGGTTCTCGCCGTCGTTGCCCGCTGCCCAGGCCTGCACCTGCTTCTTGAGCAGCTTCACCATGCGCGGGAAGAACGCCTTGGTGTTCCCGCCATTGTGCGGAATGACCAACGCATTGGGGTGCTGCCACAATGGATGGCCGGCAGGCAGCGGTTCCGGGTCGAAGACATCTGATGCCATGTTCAAGCGGCCCGAGGCGACTTCCGCCACGATGGCGTCGGTGTCCACCACCGGACCGCGGGCCACGTTGATGACCGTCGCGCCGTCAGGAAGCTTGGCCAGCAATTGCGCATCCACCAGGTGGCGGGTGGAATCATTGAGTGGCACGATCAGGATCAGTACCTCGATTTCCGGCGCACGAGCCGCCAGCTCGGAGGTTGCGAAGACCTCGCCATGCTCATCGGTGCGGGCGGTCGATCCGAAGCGCAAGAGATTGACTTCAAAAGGCTCCAGACGCTTGCGGATCTCCTCGCCGATGCCGCCCACGCCAACCAAGCCCACGGTACGGTCAGCTAACCCGGGCCATTGCTGGGGATTCCATCGGCCCTGCTGCTGATCGCGCACCGATTGCGGAAAGCCTCGCAAGGAGGCGATGGCCAGTCCCAGTGCCATCTCGGCGGTAGCCGCCGCGTGGACGCCGGCCGCTGTATTGATATCGGCGCGGTCGCCGATCAAATCGATCATTCCGTCGAAGCCGGTTGTCTGCGTCTGGACCACCTTGACATTGGGCGCCTTGCGGACGTTCTCCAGCGTCTGGGGATTCGCCATGTAGGGAAGGATGGCAATGTCGATGTCTTCCAGCGGGGTCTCGGGGTCGTTCTCCAAGTCCCAGAGCACTGCCTTGAGATTTTCCGGGATCGGTCCGACCGCATCAATCAGTTCTTGGGTGGGGAATGAAATCCTTCGTTGGGTGCTCATGGAATCACTGTACAAACCCCTTCCGCTCTTTGGTAGTAACCCCTAGTCATCTCCTGTAATGAAGGTCACCGCGGAATGCTGGCAAGCGAATTTGCACTGAGGGAAATTGCTGGTAAAGTTTTATCTCGTTGCGAAAGCGCGAAGCCCGAAAAGCTTCTAGAACATCGCAGCGGGCGCCTCTAGCTCAATTGGCAGAGCAAATGACTCTTAATCATTAGGTTCCGGGTTCAAGTCCCGGGGGGCGCACGAACAATTTGTTCGGTTCACCAGGCAACTTGTTTATATAAATCAATACGCGCCTTTAGCTCAATTGGTAGAGCAAATGACTCTTAATCATTAGGTTCCGGGTTCGAGTCCCGGAGGGCGCACAAAACAAAGGTCAGGCTTCGGTCTGGCCTTTTTTGTTGACCATGCGCGATTCTGCGCTTCCGGTCATGGCGCCAGGCCGCAATTTACCGGCCGCGGGGCTTGTCCGCTGGCAATGCCGGTGCGGATCAGCGTTTCGACTCATGCCCGTTTGCGGCTCGCGGCGCAGCGACCGCGATGGCGAACTTCTAGCGGGTGGTCGGCGTTATGGAATATGCAACTACGGTGCGCGATGGCAATGGGCATTGCCGAAGTGAAAACTTGTGTGTGTTATAGATTACTTCGCCATCGGCGTAGTCGTGATAACATGAAGCTGACTTGGATGTTTATCTTTGCGGACTGGATGCTGGGCGATTTTTGCTTTTGCGCCATTTCTGCCTATGATTGTCTACGTCGCAATGACGGGTTCAGAAAAAGAACTAGTCAGAGTGAGGAAGCGCCTTTAGCTCAATTGGTAGAGCAAATGACTCTTAATCATTAGGTTCCGGGTTCGAGTCCCGGAGGGCGCACAGTAGATCCGATCTGATTCATCAGGTCGGATTTTTTGTATACCGCAAAGAAAAGAGGATCAGCTCATGAGTACTCCCGCAACGGCTAACCGCCTGTCCGTCGGCGACCAGGCCCCTGATTTCACCTTGCAGGACGCTGCCGGCAATTCCGTCTCCTTGTCCGATTACCGTGGTAAGAAGACCATTGTGTACTTCTATCCAGCGGCATCCACCCCTGGCTGCACCAAGCAGGCGTGCGACTTCCGTGATTCGCTCGAATCATTGAAGGGCCTGGGCTATGCAGTTCTGGGCATCTCCCCGGACAAGACCGCAAAGCTTGAAAAGTTCGTTGCCAACGAGGAGCTGAATTTCCCGCTGCTTTCCGATGAAGATCACGCGGTGGCTGAAGCCTATGGTGCTTGGGGAGAAAAGAAGAATTACGGCAAGATCTACGAAGGCCTGATCCGCTCCACGATCGTGGTCGATGAAGAGGGCAAGGTTGCACTCGCGCAGTACAACGTGCGTGCCACCGGACATGTGGCAAAGCTGCGCCGTGACTTGGGGATTGATCCGAAGTAACCGCTGCCCTTGACTGATTTCATATCAGGCCCAAGTTCCGCTACACTAAATGAGGTCGCCTTCAGGGAAACGGTGTTTCCGGTGTAGCGCTAGCGAGTATGGCGGAATTGGTAGACGCGCTGGATTTAGGTTCCAGTGTCTTCGGACGTGAGAGTTCAAGTCTCTCTACTCGCACCAACAAAACCCTGCGGTCTGATTCCATCGGCCGCAGGGTTTTCTGCATGCACCTATCACGCACGGCGTAAGATCCAATTAGGCACGCGTCCGAGATTCGATCAGGAGAAGCATCATGTCCGCCAAAGACCTGCCCACCATGTACGGGCTAGCTGAATCCGATCCTGGCCAGAAGCTGATCAAGCGGGCTGGCGTCGTGGATGCGGATCTGCAGCAAATTGACCGGATCATGGCTGAAATGGGCCGGATGCGCCAGATCGAGCGCAAGATCATGCGCAGCTCGCAGCAGTACATGAAGCTGAACGAAACCGACATGCGCGCCATCCGCAAGATGATCTCCGCCAAGCATGCCGGGCAATCGGTCACCCCTGGCGCCCTGAGCCAGTATTTGGGAATTTCCAGTGCGTCGGTCACCAAGATGATTGACCGGTTGGAGGCCCATGGCCATGTTCGGCGCACCAAGCATCCAAACGACCGTCGCTCGCTGTGCGTGGAAGTGACCGACCAAACCCATCTGGTCGCCCGCGAGCAGGTCGGCCGGCATCATGCAAAGCGATTCGAAGTCGCCAAATCGCTGAGCCCCGAAGAACGGGAAGTGGTGATCCGGTTCCTTGCCAGCACCTCTGATGCCATGGAAAGCAGCCTCGACGAAGCGGTCCCCGGCGAAACCGAATAGCCCCGGAGTAACAGGAGCTGCTCAGCCCTCCTCCTGCTTTTCCGCGGCGCGCACGATGTTCTTGATGGTGGCCGGGAAAATGGCGCCATGGAACGGGTAAACAGCCCACCAATAGCAGCGTCCTGCCAGGCCGCGCGGGAAGAACACCGCACGCTGGATCAGCTCCGTTCGCCCCTCGCTGTCCTGTCCGATGCGGTAATCCAGCCAGGCCCGGCCCGGGGCGCGCATCTCCGCGCGCAGGCGCAGCAGGCTGTTCTCCTCCAGGGCTTCCACCCGCCACCAATCCAGCACATCTCCCAGCGCCAAGGTGCTGTGCGAGCGCCTGCCGCGCCGTGAGCCTACGCCTCCCGCCAGCTTGTCCATCAGGCCGCGCAGCTTCCACAAGGCGGGGAAGGCGAAATAGGGCGAATCCCCGCCAAGCCGCTGCAGCACGCTGAACAGCTGCGCCGCGGTGGCGTTGGTGCTGATCCGGCGGATGTCCGTGTAGGCCTTGCGCCCTGCCCAGTCCGGGTCTGAAGGCAGCGGTTCGGCCGGGGCAGCGATCGGCTGGGCGGTAGCCCAGCTGGTTTGCACCGCGTCAGCATCCATCTTCTCCAGCGCCAGCTGCACCGCCCGCGGATAGTCGCACAGCCCTTCGGCTGGCGGGGCAATCAGCGCATCGATCTCCCGCGAGCCCATCACGCAATCATGCTGCAGCGACTGCACCAGCGCGGATGCCAATGTGTGCGGCAATGGCGTCACCAGATTCACCCAGTGCGAGGCCAGCCGCGGGGTCAGCAGCGGCAGCGGCCAGATGCTCGGCTCGCGCAGGCCGGCCACCCGGGCATAGATCTTCATCAGCTGGGCGTAGCTGTAGGTGCTTGGCCCGCCGATGTCATAGGTGCCCTGCGCGGGTTCCGCCAGCTCGGCGCAGGCCGCAAGGTAGTGCAGGGTGTCGCGGATGGCGATGGGCTGCACCTGGTTCAGCACCCATCGCGGTGCCGGCATTACCGGCAGCACATCGCTCAGGTGCCTGACCATTTCGAAACTGGCCGAGCCCGAGCCGATCACCAGGCCTGCCTGGAGCACCAGCGTGCTGGCGGCCTCCGACAGGATTTCTCCCACGGCCACCCGTGATGCCAGATGCTCGCTCAGTTCGCCGGCGGGATGCAGGCCCGAGAGATAGACCAGCTGGCCGACCGATTGCTCCCGCGCGGCCTGCGCCACAACCTGTGCGCAAGCTTTCTCCTGGGCCGCGAAATCTCGGGTTCCCGACATCGAGTGCACCAGGTAGTAGAGCAGGTCCACGTCCTTGCAGAGCCGGGCCACGGCGCCCCGGTCCTGCAGGTCGCCCTCGACGACTTCCACCTGGCTGCGCCAGGGTATATCGCGCAGGCGCTGAGCATCACGGGTGAACACCCTGACCTGGTGCCCATTGCTCAACAGCAGCGGCACCAGCCGTCCGCCAATATATCCGCTGGCTCCGGTTACCGCGATCAAGCTCATGGCGCCGTCACCCCGCGCTGGCGCCAGGCGATGGCCAGCGAGCCGAGAAGCAGCAATGCCGCGCAGCCCAAGCCGGCGTAGCCCACCAGCTCGGACTGGTTGCTGCCGGCCAGCCGGCTCGCGCCGATCCAGGCAAGGCCCCAGGCGATGGCCACCGCGGTGAAAATCCTGCCCGAGTAGGCGGTGACGCCCAGACCGATGCCCGCTGCCGCTACCAGCAGCACCACAGCCAACCCTGGCGCCCAAGAAGCGCCTTCGCCAACGCCCAGCGAGAGCAGCCACGCTGCGGTGTTGGCGATGCTGGCCACGCAGACCCAGCCCAGGTAGATGCCGAAAGTCAGCCACATGATCCAGTGCTCGGTGCGCGAGCCAGGTGTGCCGGCCATCATGATGGTCAGCATCCAGGCCAGGCAGGCAACCAGGGTGAAGATCACCGCGACGCTTACTCCCAGCCAGCCAAGCTGCACGACGGCAATCCAGGCGGCATTAAGCAATGCCGAAAGCAGCGCGGGCATCCGCAGCCCGGCCGCCCAGGCCGAGCGGCGCCCGGCGGACGTGAGCTGGAAAATTCCGTAGACGGCCAGTCCTGCATAGATTACGCTCCAAATGGAGAACGCCGGGCCGGCCGGTGCCAGCAAAGTCGAATCGGCGCTGAGATAGCCGCCGGCTACCTGCTGGATCGGTGTCCCGCCCAGGGCCCCGCTGCCGATGAACGATACGGCGATGGCCAGAACCAGTGCCAGCGCCGTGATCACCGGCAGCGTCCACGATGCCGTGGCCGTTCGGGCCGGCAGGGGGAAATCGGGGGAATTGGTTGAACTGCTCATCGTGCGCTCCTGAAAGGTCGATGGAAAATTTTTTCCCGTATCGGGTCGACAAAACGAGATAGTTAAACCATGATGTATCTAGATAAGCTAAATATCAATAAGCCGAGAGAAGTGATCATGGAATGTCCAGCAGTGCTGACGACCTCGGAACTCTTCCGGGAGCTGTTGCGGCTGACGCGCTCCTACGCCCTGTGCGAGGCACGCTTGCGGCATCGGCTTGGTCTGAACGATACAGACCTGCGCGCGGTGAACCTGCTGCGCTCCCTGCAAACACCCAGCTCCGGGCAACTGGCCCGCGAACTTGGGGTCTCATCGGCAGGAATCACCTCGGTCCTGGATCGGCTGGAGGCCCGCGGAGTGGTGGAAAGACGGCATCACGCCTCGGACCGCCGGCGCACCTTGGTGGTCCCGGGACCCAATTTCCCTGTGTCCACCGGACCGGGACAGGTACTGCTCCGGCATCTGCACACCTTCAGTGCGCAACTCGACGAGCCGGACCGTGCCTGGCTGCGCGCCGAGCTGGAAGCTTCCCGGCGTGAACTGGACCAGCGGGAGACCGGGAGCAGTGAAGAACACCAAGCAACCACACCACAACCTGGGAGCAGGGAATCATGAGAACGCACACCACCACGCACCAGTCCCTGCCGGCCCCAACAGCGCCAGCACACACTCCGCTATCGCAAACAGCACCGGCCGCGCGCGGGCTCATCGATGAGGCCACCCGGCAGGCCATCAGCGACCGGCTGGAACTTCTGGCCATCCAGGCCCAGCGCCGCAGCGCCGCCTACTCGGAGCAGACCGCGCTGCTCTGGTCCCGAATCGGCGCACGGCTGGGAACCGGCAAGCTCATGCGGCCAGGGATGGTGATGCTCGGATACCGGGCGTTCGGCGGACGCAACGAAGCCCGCGCCATCGACTTGGGCTGCGCCTTCGAGCTGCTGCATGCGGCCCTCTTGATCCACGATGACGTGGTGGACCGCGACTTCGTACGCCGCGGAGAGCCGACCATCTCCGCGCTCTACCGCGACCACGCGCTGGCCAACGGGCGGAATCCTGCCGATGCCGAGCATGCGGGCAATTCGGTGGGCATCATCGCCGGGGACCTGCTGATCAGCGAGGCGATCAAGCTCGCCGCCCGCGCCGCGGCCGGCAGCGATGCCGAAGCCGGCGTGGAACAAGCCTTCTTCCAAGCCATCGAGCAGGCAGGGGCCGGGGAACTCGAAGACCTGCTCTACTCGCTGGGCCCTGCACCTGCCACCACCAGCCAGGTGCTGCGCATGGAGCAGATGAAAACCGCCGCCTACTCCTTCCAGCTGCCGCTGCAGGCAGGAGCCCTGCTGGCCGGAGCGCACCCCGTGCAGGCCGAAGCCCTCGGCACGGTGGGATGCCAGCTCGGCGTGGCCTACCAGATCATCGATGACGTGCTGGGCACCTTCGGTGATCCGACGCGCACTGGCAAGCCGGTGGAATCTGATCTGCGCGAATTCAAGAGCACCATCCTGCTGGCCCTGGCCAGCGAGCAACCAGAATTCTCCGCACTGTTCAACGGATTCCGCGAGGGAACGGTGGATGCCGGCAGGATCCGCCAGGAGCTGGCGGCGCAGGGAGCAGAGCGCTTCGCCCGCCAGCTGGCTGCGCAGCTGTGCTCGCGGGCCACCGGCTCCGCCGCCTTCCTGGACTTGCCCAAAGAAGCCCGCACGCTGCTGCTCGAATGCACCAGCCTGATCCTGGATCGAAGCAGCTGAACACCATGAAACGCGATACTTCCCTGAGGCCCGCTGCCGGCACCGCCGCCCTGGAGCACTACTCGCGCGCTGCCCAGCGCAGCGCACAGGTGGTGCTGGGCGAATACTCCACCTCGTTCTCGCTGGCCTGCAGGATGCTGGATGCCGGCAGTGCCCGGCACATTGCCAATATTTATGCGCTGGTGCGCCTGGCTGATGAGATCGTGGACGGGGTGGCCTGCCAGGCCGGCCTGGATGACCAGGCCATCGGAGGCTGCCTCGACGAGCTGGAAGCCGAAACCCTGCGCGCGATGGACCGCGGCTACAGCACCAACATGGTGGTCCATGCCTTCGCTATCTCCGCCCGGGCCACCGGCATCAACGCCGCGCTCACCGGCCCGTTCTTCGCATCCATGCGCGCGGACCTCTCCACCGGGCAGCACGACGCGCGCAGCCTAGAGGACTACATCTACGGCTCGGCCGAAGTCATCGGGCTGATGTGCCTGCGGGTCTTCCAGGCGATGCCCGGCGCACCTGAACTGGACCGGGCCGAGGAGCAGCAGGCCCGCCAGGCTGCCCGCAGCCTGGGCGCGGCCTTCCAGAAGGTCAACTTCCTGCGCGATCTGGCCGAAGACAGCCAGGACTTGGGACGCAGCTACTTTCCCGGGATTAACCCGGCCCGCTTCGACGAGCAGGCCAAGGCGCTGCTGGTGGAGCAGATCGAGCAGGACCTGGCCCAAGCCCGCGCCGGGATGCCTTATCTGGCCCCGTCAGCGGCCCGGGCGGTGCGCCTGGCCCATGACCTGTTCCGCGAACTGAATTCCCAGCTGGGCAAGGCCGACGCCGCCGACCTGCTGCGCACCCGCATCTCGGTCTCCACCCCGCGCAAGGCGCTGATCGCCGCCCGCGTGCTGCTGGGAACCAGCCGCAGCGCGCACCGCAAGCAACTCATGGAAAGAGCACGCAGATGAAGAACGAAAACCCGGATGTCGTCGTCATCGGGGCAGGTTTCTCCGGCCTGGCCAGCGCCGGGCTGCTGGCCGCCCGGGGCTGCAAGGTCACCGTCATCGAGCAGCAGCCGCATCCTGGCGGACGCTCAGGACGCCTGGAACGCGAAGGATTCCGCTTCGACACCGGGCCCTCCTGGTACCTGATGCCCGAGGTCTTCGAGCACTGGTTCCGGCTCATGGGCACCAGCGCCAGCGAACAGCTTCAGCTGCGCGAGCTGGATCCCGGCTACCGCGTCTTCTTCCAGCACCGCGACGCACCCGTGGACGTGGGCACCGGCACCGCGGCCAGCGCCCTGTTCGAAGCCCTGGAACCGGGCAGCGCTCCAGCCCTGGCGCGTTACCTGCGCACCGCGAAGGAAGGCTACGAACTGGCCCTGGAGCATTTCCTCTACGATGATTTCAGCTCGCTGACCGGGCTGCTGAACCCGAAGATCCTGCGCCGCGCCCCGCAGCTGGCCAAGCTGCTGGCCACCAGCCTGGCAGGCCATGCCGCCCGGCGCTTTGCCAGCACCGAGATCCGCCAGCTGCTCGGCTACCCGGCGGTGTTCCTGGGCTCCAGCCCGAAGCGCACACCAGCGCTCTACCAGCTGATGAGCCACCTGGATCTGGCCGACGGGGTCAAATACCCGATGGGAGGCTTCGCCGCCGTGGCCGATGCGATGGCCGCACTGGCACAGAAGCACGGCGCAGCCATCCACCTCTCAGCCACCGCAACGGCCATAGAAACCAGCCCGGGAAAGCACCCGCGGGTCACCGCGGTGCGCTGGATCGATGAGCACGGCAAGGCGCAGCGCACCGAGGCCACGCATGTCATCGGAGCCGCGGACGTGCGCCACCTGGACGGCGAGCTGCTGCCCGAAGAGCTGCAGACCCATACCGCCAAGAGCTTCCAGCGCAAGGATCCCGGCCCCAGCGCGGTGCTGCTCTGCCTGGGGGTCAAAGGCAAGCTGCCCCAGCTGGAACACCACAACCTGCTGTTCACCACCGACTGGGACGAGAACTTCTCTCGCATCCGCAACGGGCAGGCTCTGCAGGAAGAAACCAGCATCTATGTCTGCAAACCCAGCGCCACCGACCCGGACGTGGCACCGGAGGGCTGCGAGAACCTGTTCATCCTCGTCCCAGCCCCAGCCGTGCCCGGATGGGGGATGGGCGCCGCCGATGGCGCAGGAGCCGCCATGGTCGAGGCGGTGGCCGACGCTGCCATCGACCAGCTGGCCTCCTGGGCCGGCATCGAGGATTTGCGGTCGCGGATCGTGGTGCGCCAGAGCATCGGCCCCGGGGACTTCGCCGCCCAGTACGGCGCCTTCAAGGGCGGTGCGCTGGGCTTGGCCCATACCCTGGGGCAAAGCGCCATGCTGCGTCCGGGCAACCGCAGCGCCACCGTGCGCGGGCTGTACTATGCCGGCAGCACCGTGCGCCCCGGAATCGGGGTGCCGATGTGCCTGATCAGCGGGGAGCTGGCAGCCAAGGCGGTGCTCGGTGTCCCCGGTGCCGGGCCGATGGCCGAAAGCGGTGCTGCAACGCTGGCGCAGGAGGCCGGAGCATGATCTATTTGGGCATCCTGTTGTTTCTGCTTGCCTGCATGGTGCTGCTGGATGCCAAGGGGAAGCTGTTTCTCTTCCGCCACCCCGTGCGCGGGATCCTGGCCCTTGCGCTGGGCACCGGTTTCTTCGTGCTCTGGGATGTGCTGGCCATCAGGCAGGGCATCTTCCTGCACAAGGAATCGCAGCTCATGACCGGGATCATGGTGGGCGAGCAGTTCCCGCTGGAAGAAGTCTTCTTCCTCATCTTCCTGTGCTACTGCGCGATGATCGCCTTCGCCGGCCTGCCGATGCTGGTCCGCGGGCTGCGAGGGGAGCGGCATGTTCCTTGAATTGAGCTTCTGCTTCCTTGCCGCGGCCATGGCCATCTTCGCCGCCGGGCTGGCCGCCAGCAAGCAGCACCTGCGCACGGTGATCAAGCCGCTGGGCGCCGCATTGGCCGTGATGCTGGTGCTCACCGCGATTTTCGACAACCTGATGATCTACGCCGGGCTGTTCGGCTACGGCCGCGGTACGCTGTCCGGGGTGCATATTGGTTTGGCCCCGATCGAGGACTTCTTCTACGCCGCCTGCGCGGTCTTCCTTCTCCCCGGGCTGTGGTGGCTGCTCGGCGCAGGCAGAAAGGATGCTTCATGATCCGCGGAATCGTTGCCAGCTCGCGGCCCATTTCCTGGGTGAATACCGCCTACCCGTTCGCCGCCGCCTATCTGCTGGCCGGCGGGGGAGTTGATTGGCGCTTGGCCGTGGGCACGGTGTTCTTCCTGTTTCCCTACAATCTGCTGATGTACGGCATCAACGATGTCTTCGACTACGAATCGGATCTGCGCAATCCGCGCAAGGGCGGAATCGAGGGCGCGCTGCTGTCCCGGCAGAGCCACAAGGCGCTGCTCGTCGCCTGCGTTGCGTGCGCCGTTCCGTTCCTCGCGGTGCTCGCAGCGGCGGGAAGCCTGGTGGCCAACCTCGTGCTGGCCGTGTCCATCTTCGCTGTGCTTGCCTATTCGGCACCGCGGCTGCGCTTCAAGGAACGGCCCGGGCTGGACTCGCTGACCAGCGCGGTGCATTTCGTTTCGCCGGCGGTCTACGGCTGGGTGCTCGCTGGTGCCAGCGTGCAGCCCGGGCAGTGGCTGGTCTTCGGCGCATTCCTGCTGTGGGGGATGGCCAGCCATGCCCTCGGCGCAATCCAGGACATCATTCCCGATCGCCAGGGTGGCCTGTCTTCGATTGCCACCGCCTTGTCCGCCCGCACCACCATCTGGCTGGTCCTTGCCGGCTATGTGCTGGCCGGAGTGCTGGTGGTCGCCGGGGTGCAGGGGATCGGCCGCTGGGCGTCGCTGCTGGCCCTGCCTTATGTGCTCAACGTCCTACCGCATCTTGGAGTCAGCGACGCGAGCTCGGGTACGGTTAATCGAGGATGGAAGAGATTCTTGTGGATCAACTACCTGTGCGGTTTCCTGCTGACCATGCTCCTGATCTTTTCGGCACTTTTCACCTAACTAGACCCGGATGGGGAATCAAGGATTTCAATGGATGTCATTTTGCTTTCGGAGGATGGCCAGCCAATCGGCGTGCGACCGAAAGAACTGGTCCACACCACGGATACCGTGCTGCACCAGGCATTCTCGTGCCATGTGCGCAATGCCGCCGGCCAGGTGCTGGTGACCCGCCGCGCACTGTCCAAGGTGACCTGGCCAGGGGTATGGACCAATTCCTTCTGCGGGCATCCGCAGCCCGGTGAAAGCTTCGAGGAAGCGATTGCCCGCCATGCGGCCCATGAGCTCGGCTTCAAGGTCAGTAGCATCGATTCGGCGCTGCCGGATTTCCGCTATCGCGCCGTGGATGCCTCGGGCATTGTGGAGAATGAAATCTGCCCGGTCTTCACCGCCGTGATTGACAGCGAGATCACCGCCAACCCGGATGAAGTCATGGACTACTGCTGGGTGGATCCGGCGCAGCTGGGCGTTGCCCTGCGCGCAACCCCGTGGGCCTTCAGCCCGTGGCTGGTGATGCAGGCCGAACAGCTTTCACTGTACCGGGCCCAGCAGGGCTGAACCCGGGCATCGCGTTGGAATGAGCTTCGGCCCGGTCATTGGGTGAGAAGTTGTCCTGGCCATGGGCTAGGCTCAATTGCATGGTGCTTCAAGTATTTGCTGCCGGGATCAAACGGCGCTCAAAGGCCAAGCATGCCATGGGCAAAACCAGCGTCGTAGCTGCCGGACTGGTGCTGGCAACATGCCTGGCCGGCTGCACGCCGCTGCAGTTCGAAGCATCCGACCGCATCCCGGGTGCAAACGCGACGATCGCGGCGCTGCCGAAGTATGCCGATAACCTGGAGGAAGTCGAGGGCCGGCAGGAATGGGCTGATCAGAAAATCTTCCAGTACCTCAACGGCCAGGGCGCTGCGGGATTCCATTCATTCGCCAAGGATTCCATCCAATACGCCACCGTCGGCTGGCTTTCTCCGGTCCAGGGCGTGCTCGCCATAGTTGTGGAGGGCAGTGACTGGATCGCCGATGGCAGTGCCGCCCGCTATGCCGGACTGGTCATCACATCCGTCGGCTACGAATCCAGCGAATTGAACCGGGTCGAGATTATCACCGTAGAAGGTGAGTTGCTCGCTTCCGACTACCGCGCGAATCACCCCGGAGCGCTGTGAACGAAAGACCACCTCACCGCAGGGCTCGCGATGGAGCTGGCAGGCGAGATGGCCTTCTCGTTTTGGGATGCTGTTGCTGCTTATACGAAGTTCTCGGTGCCTTCGATGGTGTTCATGAAGTGATCCATGAAATCGGCGAAGTCTTCAGCGTCCGATTTCTGGTCGAGCGTGGCACCAATGCTGATCGCGTCATCCACATGCAAGTCGATGCTCGGTGCTTCAGGAACGCTGAAGCGGAACACGCGACCGGTAGAGATCGCAATCTCGTAGCCGCCATCGCTCAGCTCGGCCAGCTGGTTCACGTTCGTGTTGTTGATGTTGATGGCATCTTCGGAGGCTTCCAAGCTGCTTGCATTGACTGGCGCAATAATCAGCTCCGCCGGCTGGCGTCGATATCCGATGACCTTGAGCCCCCCGGAGCCGGCGATGCCGATGCCTGCCACGAGATTGTAGCTGGCGAAATTGGGGATCTGCGAGTCAAAAGCCTCGTGGAGGCGGTCCTTGACCTGCTGGGTCGGATTTTCGTCTGGGCGCTTGTCCATACCCCTTACTCTACCGATAAGTTTGGACAATTTGATCAGACGCAACACTTATCGAAATATGTCATCGACACGTCATGGGTTATCTGATTGGTCATATTGACTTCTAGAATGGGATTAATGAGCCAAGATGCTAATTGAGTCAAGACGCCATGCGCACGTGTGGCCACTGGCCCAATTCATGCCCTTCTTGGCTTACAGCTGCAAGCGAAACCATCTGCAAGGCAGGCGGTTTCCTTGGGGCAAGGGCTGCGAGCTGGATTAATCGCATCCCTGGCAGTTGGTGCTTGTCTCCAGCTAACCCCGCTTCGACAGGCGCTTTCAGTGCCCGGGAAGCAAAATGGCCAAAGTCTGAACGTGGGGACGCGTCCAATCTTTGGACATTCATCTCATATAATGAGATAAACAGGGTGTCTAGTTGCTCTTTGCCGTGAGGTGGAGAAAACTAGAGGCATGCAAACAAACACCGATGTACTACTAGTTATCAGGCGCGGAGCCTGAGGCGCTGTCCAACACCACGGACGGTACACCGGTAACGCGCAAGCCCCCTTTCGTCATCAGTGACGGCCGCGGGGCGTTTTTTATGCGTAAACGAAGAGATAGAAATGGAAAGGATCCCGATGAGCAACTCAACACCCGCCAATCCGGCGTCGGTTGCGAAGTCAATCAATCGAACCAAGGATGCCGCCGCCGCTGTCTCTTCCGTCGTGGAAGCTTCGAACCCGGTCCAGGGTCCGAATAATATCGTTGCTCCCACACAGATGACGGGCTCACAAGCCATCGTCCGCTCGCTGGAAGAAATGGGCGTCAAAGACGTCTTCGGATTACCAGGTGGGGCCATCCTTCCCACTTATGATCCACTGATGGATTCGACCAAGATTAACCACGTCTTGGTCCGCCACGAACAGGGTGCAGGCCATGCCGCACAGGGTTACGCCATGGTGAGCGGGGAAGTGGGCGTCTGCATCGCCACTTCCGGTCCAGGCGCAACCAACCTCGTCACCGCACTGGCCGATGCCAATATGGACTCGGTCCCAATGGTGGCCATCACCGGTCAGGTCAATAGCGCTTTCATTGGCTCTGACGCATTCCAGGAAGCAGACATTGTCGGCATCACGATGCCGATCACCAAGCACGCTTTCCTGGTCACCAACGCAGAGGACATTCCTCGCACGCTGGCCAGCGCGTTCTACCTGGCGCAGACCGGCCGTCCCGGTCCGGTGCTGGTGGATATCACCAAGGATGCGCAGACATCCGAGATGACCTTCTCCTGGCCGCCCAAGGTGGACCTGCCCGGCTACCGCGTGGTCACCCGTGGCCACAACAAGCAGCTGCGCGAAGCCGCCAAGCTCATCGCTTCGGCAACCCGCCCGGTGCTGTACGTCGGTGGCGGCGTGATCAAGGCCAACGCGCACGAGCAGCTGAAGGAATTCGCGGAATTCATCAACGCACCAGTGGTCACCACCCTGACCGCCCGCGGCGCGTTCCCGGACTCCCACGAGCAGCATGTGGGCATGCCCGGCATGCACGGCGCCGTGTCCGCAGTGACCGCACTGCAGCAGGCGGATCTGCTGATCACCCTCGGGGCCCGCTTCGATGACCGTGTCACCGGCGTGCTCTCCACCTTTGCGCCGAACGCGAAGGTGATCCACGCCGATATCGACCCTGCGGAAATCTCCAAGAACCGCGTGGCCGATGTGCCGATCGTGGGTTCGCTGGATGAGATCATCCCGCAGCTGCACGAAGCCTGCGCCGCACGCTTCGAGAACGAAGCCCAGCAGGATCTGACCGGCTGGTGGGGACTGCTCAACCGGCTGCGCGAAACCTACCCGATCGGCTACACCGAAACCCACGATGGCCTCTCGGCTCCGCAGAACGTCATCCAGCGGATCGGCGAGCTGACCGGTCCGGAAGGCGTATACGTGGCAGGCGTGGGCCAGCACCAGATGTGGGCCGCGCAGTTCGTGAAGTACGAGCGCCCGCGCTCGTGGCTGAACTCCGCAGGCCTGGGCACCATGGGCTACTCGGTGCCGGCTGCGATGGGTGCCAAGGTTGCCCAGCCGGACCGCGTGGTCTGGGCCATTGACGGCGACGGCTGCTTCCAGATGACCAACCAGGAGCTGGCCACCTGCGTGATCAACCAGATCCCGATCAAGGTTGCGGTGATCAACAACTCGTCGCTGGGCATGGTTCGCCAGTGGCAGACCCTGTTCTATGATGGCCGCTACTCCAACACCGATTTGAACACCGGGCACGGAACCGCCCGGATTCCCGACTTCGTGAAGCTGGCAGACGCCTACGGCTGCGTGGGCCTGCGCTGCGAACGCGACGAGGACATCGATGCGACCATCCAGAAGGCATTGGAAATCAATGACCGCCCGGTAGTCATCGACTTCGTGGTCTCGGCCGATTCCATGGTGTGGCCGATGGTTCCATCGGGAGTCAGCAACGACCAGATCCAGATTGCCCGCGGCATGACCCCTGAATGGGAAGAGGAGGACTAGAACATGGCAAAGCATACGCTTTCGGTACTGGTTGAAGACGTTCCCGGCGTGCTGACCCGCGTCGCCAGCCTCTTCGCTCGCCGTGCCTTCAACATCCACTCGCTGGCCGTGGGCCCGACGGAAATCGCCGGCATCAGCCGCATGACCGTGGTGGTCGACGCCGAGGGGGATTCCCTGGAGCAGGTCACCAAGCAGTTGAACAAGCTGGTCAACGTCATCAAGATCGTGGAATTGCTGCCAGAAACCTCGGTGCAGCGCGACCACATCATGATCAAGGTGCGCGCCGATGCGGCGACCCGCCTGCAGGTGACCCAGGCCGCCGAACTGTTCCGCGCTTCGGTGATCGATGTATCCACCGACTCGCTGGTCGTGGAAGCCACCGGCAACGCCGCGAAGATCGATGCGCTGCTGGCAGTGCTTGAGCCTTTCGGCATCCGCGAGATCGTCCAGGCAGGAACGCTGGCTGTGGGCCGTGGATCAAAGTCCATGAGCGACCGCGCCTTGAAGACGATTTCCGCCTAGGCGCAACGACTTCAAGAGACACGAACTACAAAATTAAGATACTTGGCACCTAGCTTGGAAGTAAGCAACAGTGCCTCAGCAAAGACTTCTTCACCAGAAGCACATATAAGGAGAACTACAGTGGCTGATCTGTATTACGAAGACGACGCAGACCTCTCGATCATCCAGGGCAAGAAGGTAGCCATCATCGGCTACGGCTCCCAGGGCCACGCCCACGCACTGAGCCTGCGCGACTCGGGTGTCGAAATCACCGTTGGCCTGGCCGAGGGCTCGAAGTCCCGCGCCAAGGCTGAGGCCGAAGGCCTGAAGGTCGCCACCGTTGCCGAGGCAGCAGCCTGGGCAGACGTCATCATGATCCTGACCCCGGACCAGGTCCAGGCCCAGGTCTACACCGAGTCGATCGCCGAGCACCTCGAAGAGGGCAACGCCCTGTTCTTCGGCCACGGCTTCAACATCCGCTTCGGTTTCATCCAGCCACCAGCCAACGTTGACGTTGCCCTGGTTGCCCCTAAGGCACCAGGCCACACCGTGCGCCGCGAATTCGAAGCCGGTCGTGGCATCCCTGACCTGATCGCCGTGGAGCAGAACTTCACCGGCGGCGCCAAGGAACTGGCACTGTCCTACGCAGCAGGCATCGGCGGCACCCGCGCCGGCGTCATCGAAACCACCTTCACCGAAGAGACCGAAACCGACCTGTTCGGCGAGCAGGCTGTGCTCTGCGGCGGCACCTCCCAGTTGGTCCAGTACGGCTTCGAGGTCCTGACCGAAGCCGGCTACAAGCCGGAAATCGCCTACTTCGAGGTGCTCCACGAGCTGAAGCTGATCGTCGACCTGATGTGGGAAGGCGGCATCGCCAAGCAGCGCTGGTCGATCTCCGACACCGCTGAGTACGGCGACTACGTCTCCGGCCCACGCGTGATCACCCCAGAGGTGAAGGAAAACATGAAGGCTGTCCTGGCTGACATCCAGTCCGGCGCTTTCGCAAACCGCTTCATGGAAGACCAGAAGGCCGGCGCTCCTGAGTTCAAGGAACTGCGTGCCAAGGGCGAAGCGCATCCGATCGAGACCACCGGCCGCGAACTGCGCTCGCTGTTCTCCTGGATCTCGGACGCATCCTCGGATGACTACGTGGATGGTTCTGTAGCCCGCTAATCGCAGGCAATGAGCTGATCCGCTAGCCATGCGCCGCTGGCCTCGACAATTATTATTTGTCGGGGCCAGCGGCTTTTTGCTGCCAGGAATCGACACACTGGTTTGATGGCGCGAGTGCGACTCGTTGCTGCGTTCAGTAACAAGAAATCGATTGGAGAATGATTCACCGTGCAAACGTGCGTTTCTGATCGACCCGGTTGCATAGCTTGTTTGGCTGTACGGGGGTGCAAGCGTTCGGGAAGCCGCCGTCGGAAGCCCGTGTTTCCTGAGCGTTTTTCTCAAGCTGATTGCTAGACTAGCTGGAAACAACCAAGGGAGTGCGCCGGTGCTGCAGGAAAGCAACTACGATGATTTCGCTACGGACTACGCGGATGAGAACGAATTCAGCCTGCTGAACGGCTACTACGAGCGCCCGGCCACACAGGAGTTGGCAGGAGAGGTCGCAGGCCGGAAGATCCTTGATATCGGGTGCGGTGCTGGGCCCCTGGCTGAACAGCTGATCCTTCGCGGAGCCACCGTCTCGGGCTTCGATACCAGCCAGGCAATGGTGGATCTGGCGCGCCAGCGGCTGGGCGATGACGCAGACCTCCAAGTAGCCACGCTGGGGGAGAAGCTTCCCTACAGCGACAGCAGTTTCGATGACGCCATTGCTTCCCTGGTATTCCACTACTTGCCGGACTGGACCTACGCCTTGGAAGAAGTTCGCCGTGTGCTCAAGCCCGGCGGGCGGCTCATCATGTCGGTGAACCACCCGATTCTCTATCCGTTCAACCACCGCGGCAAAGACTATTTCCAGCTCACCCAGTACACCGATGAAGTAGCCTTCAATGGGAAGCCTGCCCAGCTGACCTATTGGCATCGTCCGCTGCATGAAACCATGGCAGCGCTGATCTCCGCCGGGTTCGCCATCGAGCGGGTATGGGAACCTCCGTACGTGAAGGATGCGCCAGAAGGAGTGATTCCGGAGGCGCTGCGCGAGCGAGACGCGTTCTTGAGCTTCCTATTCTTCTCGCTGCGTTCGACGCGCTAGCAGGTGATGCGCAAACCTGCCACCGCGGACTAGGACCCGGTGTCCCCGCTCTTTCGCGGGCGACCGGCAAGGTACACCCAGATACCCAGGAGCACCAGAACCGACCCGAGCCAGACGCTCCACCAGGGGAAGCCCGGGATCTCGGGAGTGGAGCCGAGAGCATCGAGATCGGCCTGCGGGGTGGGGTGCACGCGTTCGCCGGTGACCAGCATGCGATGCGTGTTGATGCCCAGGGGAGTACAGGTGACCAGGGTGGCCAGATCCTTACCGAACTGAGGGGCAAGCGCCTTGGTCTCATCCGGTTCCACCGTCTGGGTTTCGACGACCCGGTAAGTCAGCACCTCGTTGAAGACTTCGATGCTGAAGGTCTCGCCGATTTCGACCTGGGGCAGATCGTTGAACATATTGGCTTCCGGCAGTCCGCGGTGAGCGGTCAGCACCGTATGCCGGGATTGCCCGCCTACAGGCAACGCCGTGCCCTGCAGATGCCCTACGCCTTTAAGCAGGGTTTCCGCATCGGTACCGTGGTAGATCGGCAGGTCGATTTCCACCGACGGTACGCGCAGCCGGCCTATGAGCCCCTCGCTGTTGACGTTCAGCAGGGAGTCGTACTCAGTATCTTCCCGCACCGAGCCGTCGCTGGTGGGGACGTTGCTGCCCGGAGCCAGCAATCCACCGCCAACCAATTCCTCGTTGTACTCCTGTGCCCGCAGAAGCTCCTGGGAGATCCTTGAGCTGTCCTCGTGCGAAACGTCGCTGGAGATCTCCTTGATGATCCTGGATTGGTTGTACTGCGAGAACCAGCTCGCGGTTGGTGGGTACAGCAGCATGAGCGTGCCCGCCAGGAAGACGGCGGCGATCACCAAGGTGGAGACCGGGGCGCGCCAGCGGTCCCTGGGCCTGGGTGGTGGAGCCAGCGTGGAACTGGATGTGGAGCTCATGATTTCTGCCTATGGAGTCGTAGGAAGCAGCAAGTTCAGAATGGAAATGGCGGGAGACCCAAGCAATGCTTAGTTCTCCCGCCATCTACTGGTTGGCTTTGCGCTGCAGCAACCAGTACGCGGGCTTAGCCCTGGGTGCGTGCGCGGCGGCGCTTCACCAGTACCGCACCACCGGCGGCGGCCATCAGGCCAACACCTGCAATGGTGAACAGGACGGTGCCCGAAGCGCCAGTGAGCGGCAGATCAGGACCGGTCGGCTTATGGTTGGTGATCGTTTCGACCAGGATTTGGCCGCTGGTGACAACCAATTCATCGGACCATGGGTCAGCTGGGAGCACGTATCCGGCTGGTGCCTTGGTTTCCTTGACCCAGTAGCTCGATTGCATGTCATCCTCGATGCCCAGATGCAGTTCCCACTTGACGACCCCGTTTTCGGTGGTTCCGGTAGCCAGAGGGGCGCTGGTGGCATTGCCGTCGGCATCAGGTGCCGTTCCGTAGAGCTCGAAGACCGCACCGTCCAGCAGGACGCCGTTCTCGCCTTCAGCCTTCTTTTCCAGCTGCAGGGTGCCCAGGTTGGTGTTGGTGGTGCCTTTATCTTCCGTGCCATTGATGTTCACCGTTGCGGTGTTCTCGATGACTCCGCTTTCAGGAATCGAGATGACCTTGGTCTTCACAACCGCCGTCACCGTGGTGGCGCCGGCGTCATCAAGCTTGGTGAGGCCCGAACCGGTCAGCGTGATCACCGAATTGTCCGGCGAAATCGTGTAGTCGGTATCCAGGTCCAGTTCCTCGGTACCGATCGATACCGATTCCCAGGAGATGAATTCCAGATTTGCCGACAGGTTATCAGTCAGGGTGTAGGACTTGTACGGAAGATCCGATGCAGGCACGTCGGTGACCAGCGTCCAGGTGACTTCATCGCCCAGCAGCTTGGCAGTGTCATCCACGCTCTTGTGCTGCTCGATCGTGTTCAGCGTGTTCTTCGGGTACACATGAACATTGTAATTCCAGGTGCTGTCGGCATTCGGGTAAGGAATGCTCACGTAGAACGGTGCGGCCGCGGCATCGATCAGGTTGTTGCCCGAATCGGTTTCGGTGATCAGGTACAGTCCCAATTCCAAACCGGAGAACGTAGTGAAGCCTCCGACGGTTGCCTGCGAGACACCGGTTCCCAGGCTGTAGCCTAACGGCAATGCTTCGCCTGCAGTTTCAGATGGCAACGCTTCTGCCAGTTCCCAACCTTCAGCCGTGCTCAAGTCAATGGGATCGCCGTCGAACAGCACCGGCTGCAAGGTGAATTCCACACCGTCCAGGCCTTTGCCGGCGCCTGGATCCGGATCCAGCAGCGTGCCGTTATTGAGCCCTTCAACAGGGTCCGCCGAGGACTTGTGGACAGTGATGCTGCCGATGGTTCCCGGCGTAATATCCGAAACTTCGTCAGCGGATGCGGCAGCTACCCCAAATAGCCCCATCCCAGCAAGAGCCAAGGCGCTTGCTCCGGCAACTAGCTTGCCGAGTCTGCGTTGCGTGAACACGATTACTCCTTCTTGTGCGAGTGTTTTTACGCCTACCCAAGTTCGGCGTGGTTGGTGAAATTGTTGAATCTAGCCGAGATTCCGGCTATGACGGATACGGAAGGCCTGCGCACCCCAAATGCCCAGCCCTAGTACCAGGATTCCGCCGCCAATCAGATATATCTGATCTCGGCCGATGCCTCCGGTGAGTGGAAGCGCTGGACCGTCCTGCTGCTCATTGGTGATGGCAGCCAGCTCTATATCCAGCGCGTCCCCGGTGACGTCAAACTCGTGGATCGTCTCGTCCTTGATGTAGCCCGGAGGAGCCGTAGTTTCTTGGAGCGTATAGTTCCCCCATTTCAGGTTGGCCAAGGCGAACTTCCCCTTGGCTGGATCCATGTCCGGACCGGTGCAGCCCTCGTCCATGCAGTCGGTGACCAAGATGGTTGCCGATGCATCTCCCAGCGGACCGGTCAGGGTCCATTCGGCGCCTGCAAGCAGGTCGCCGTCAACGGTGGTCTTGCTCCAGCTGACCGACCCGGGAAGGGCCGTGTTCACGATGGTGCAGGTGGCTTCTTGGCCAAACTCCAGCGTGATGCTCGCGCCCTCTCCACTTCCGGTGCCGACGCAGCTCCATGTGCCTGGCTCATAGCCTGCAGCGGTGCCTTCCTCGGTCAACTGGTAGGTTCCCACGCTGACCGAAGCGTCGGTGATGGCGGTATCCCCGGTTTTGCCTTCGATGCTCCCGGCGGTGCCGGCAGCCTTCAGCGTCCAGTCGCCCGCGGTCGAAGTGCCGTTGAATTCCTCGTTGTCCACCACCTTGACGAGGGTCAAATGCTGCTCGCAGTCCACTGTATTCACGACAGCCACCACATTGGGCGAAGGCGTTCCGGTCATGGTGTGCATAGCGGATTCGCCTTCGATGCCGTCGATCGTTGAACTGGTGACCGTGCATAGTTCCGGAAGCGTGCCGGAGAGGGTTTCCTCGATGGCTACTTCGTCGCCGATCAGGTGTCCGGTGCTAATGGCCCCGAATTCTGCCGGTTGCCCACTGATGCTCAATTCCGCGTCGCCGACTGGTTGATCTCCGTGGGCGTACTCGGTGCCATTGACCACCCAGGTTTTGGTAACTGTCAGGTCAATTTCCTGGGTATTGGTGAGCACGCAAGTGGCCTTGCTCCCGGCTGCAATGGTGACGGTGTTGTCTTCCCCAACAACCGCACCCTCGCAGGACAAGTCCGTCAGCTGGTAGTTTTCCGGTCCGGATTCGGAGATGGCGTATTGGCCGGGAGCTACCGGTACGTTGGTTACGCTTTCGCTGCCCGTTATTCCGGACAGGTCCGATGAGCTGCCGTCAGCTGCCAGCGTCCATTCCGTGGCAGCCGCCGCACCTATAACTTCCTTTTCCAAGGTCAGGGTGGTGCAAGTGACGGTGTTGGTGACCGTGTAGGTGTTCAGCCCCGGTTGCAATACCTGTGCTCCGAGATCCCCAGAGGAAACATTGGTGCAACCGGCGGGCAACGCCGGGACAGATTCGCCGATGATGATTTCTTCATTGGCCTCGTAGTCGGCTCCATTGCTGCGCTTGGCGTAAGCGGTGCCGAACTGCGGGGAGTTCTGGCCGGTCAGTTCCAGAGCGGCAGTGTAGTCATCGGGCTGCTGGCCGTTCTCGAATTCTTCACCGTCAATAACCCAGTTCTTTTCGACTGTCACGCTGGAGCAGGTGCTCGGTACGGAGAGGGAGATTGGCGCGATCCAGTCACCCAAGTTGGAAGTTTCCTGAATGGCTGACGAGGAACGCAGATTCAACGTGCCGTAATTGCCGGTGCAGGTAGCTTGTCCAAAGAGCGAGGTCAGGTCTACGCCGATTTCGGCGAAGCCACGCACAGGGATCGTGCTGGTTCCATCGAAGCCGGTGATGGGCTGGGTATTTGTCGCTCCGACAAAACCGCTAAGAGTCTGCTGCTGCACCCATAGGCCGGTGCTTGCGTTCCACATGTAGGCACCGGCAAGGATGAGATTGTTGTTGCCATCCTGTTCGATGCTCAAACGAAGGTCGCCATTGGTGCGAACCGGAGTCGGGATGACCGCGGGGTCGTTTTTATTGGCATTGAGCTCAACGATATAGCGGATGGTGCCGGTGCTTGTCCCTCGCTCAAACCCCAAGAAAGCGTAGACGTGGCCATTGCTCGTGGTCGAGTAGGCGTAGTTGCGGCCAATATCTGCCTGGCTCGAAGCTTGTCCCGTGCCATTGATTTGGTTCGCGGCCCATGGCCAGTTCCTTTCGCTGGCACCGCGGGTGAACTGTGTGCTGTCGTCGAAACCATCATTGCCCGAAGGCGCCGACAGGACGGTCGTCCAATCGGCGAGATTCGCGTTATTGGCACATAGGTTGCCATCAAGCTCAAATCCCCCAAGAACCTGAGTTGATGCCTGGACGACGTTGCAAACGCCCCCTATGGCCATCGGTGCGAGCAGTTTGTTTTCAGTATTGCTGGGCGACGATGTCGGTGTCGGAGAGGGCGACTCCGATGACTTCTTCGCAGCCTCGGTAGGAGAGGATTCGGCTGTGGCAGATGCTTTCAGGGTTGCCGGTGCGCTTTTCGAGGACGGCGCGCTGGAAGCTTCCTCGGTAGTGGTCTCCTCATCGACGGTCGGCTCCTCAGTTGGCAGCGTTCGAGCAACCGGTGTCTCCGATTCCTTTTTCGGCACGGAAGTTGGCGTCTGCGTCACCGCGAGTTGCTTTTCAACGGGTGGCTTTGAAGATTTCACCTTTGGAACAGTAGGTTCGAGAGAAGACGCAGCCGTTGAAGATTCAGCCGGTGATGGTGCCGGGCTAGTTGGAGACTGAGAGGCAAGTACAATTTTCGAATCGAATTCGGCAGCCGACGGGGCCAGCTTTTCATCCACTGGCGATTCGCCCGACGAAGTGGCGGAAGCTGGAACGAATGTTCCGGCGAACGCCAGGGCGAAGACGATTCCAGCGCTGACTGCGACGCTGGAAATGGCACTTTGCGACGTGCCATGTTTTCTTGCTCCCCAGAGCAAGGAGCATTTACCGGAACGACCGTTGTTCCGTCGTGCAACTCTGTCCCCAACAGGTTTGCCAAACACAAGAATTCCCCAATATCCGAGGACATTGGGGATGCTAGACCTGAAGAACGCAGACTGGTGCGTAGAATTTGACGCTCGTTTCCCAAAAACGAGTGCCAAAATTGCAGCCACTTGATCCCCACGATCAACTGGCTTTCCCCAAGTTTTGCCGGACCCCCAACATCCGGGCGAGTGATATGGCGACAGCGTATCGGATGAAATTCAATTTCGTCAACAACGAAGATTAATAATTGGATGCGGAAGCTCAAGATGATGGCAGTCAAGGCTGCGAATGCGCGGTTTCTCTTGGAAGAGGAAATTTTTGGGCATTCGAAAAGTTCTAAGAAGTAGCTTAAACGGGGACTTAACGAAGAGCAGAATAGTGCGACTGCTGGAACTACTTATGACGACTTTGCCCGAGCATTTTCGGGTGAGAGCGAGCCGACCATACTGAATGTCGTATACGGCCGTCCAGCAAAACCCTAAATGGCCATTGACGCCTCCGGATCGCAGATCCGCGATCTCTGTTATGAGCCAGACGATGATCGACTCGGCTCGTTCACGGCTCGGGGAGGGTACAGGCGCGGCTTGATTCCCCGGCCAAAATAGTTTCATTCATGCCGACGAATCTACCGAGGAAGCTACCGGCCGCGGCGAACTAGAGTCGCGTCGCTACCGACGCCGGCTGATGGGGAAGTGCTCCAGCACGTATTCGGCAATGGCCATGGCCGAGGATGCCACAGGGGAGCGAGCATTGCGCAACAGCGTCACCGGGCCCACGCGGTCCACAGCGAAATAATCGAGCAGCGAGCCATCCTTGTCCCAGGCTTGAGCTCGGACCCCGGCCTTGCCCTTCGCCACGAGATCAGCGGAGGACAATTCGGGAAGATAGGCCTGCGCCTGCTTGAGGCACAGCGGCTTGGCCAGCGAGGCGCCGATTTCAGCGAGTCCCATTTTCCAGTATTTCTTCACCAGGCTCGGCGCACCGGACCAGCGCAGGGACTCGACGGTGTCTTTCACCGAGATGGATCTCCAGCTGTATCCTTCACGCGACAGTGCCGGGACAGCGTTCGGGCCCACATGCACCTCACCGTTCACGCCACGGGTGAAATGCACGCCGAGGAAGGGGAAGCGCGGGTCGGGCACCGGGTAGATCATGGCGTTGACCATCGGGGCGGAGTCCTTGCTCATCTCCCAGTACTCGCCGCGGAAGGGGAGGATCTTGGGAGACGGGCTGGCACCGACCATTCGTGCGATGATATCGGACTGCAGCCCGGCGCACACGATGAGCTGGGCGAATCGATGCGTCGTGTCGCTGGTGGAGACCAGGCAGGTATCGCCGAGGTTCTGGATGGCCGTCACCTCGGTGCTGCAGAGGATCTGCCCACCGGCCTGAACGACGTCCTCGGCCATGCGGCGGGTGATGGCCGAGTAATCAACCGATGCTGTGCGCGGGGAGTGCAGTGCTGCGATTCCGGCGGCATGCGGTTCAATGTCCCGCAGCTCGTCGCGTTCCAGGCGCGCCGAGGAAGGAACCCGGTTCTTGATAGCCCGTTGCTCAATATTCGCCAGTCGCCCCAGTGGGGAATCGTCCAGGGCTACGACGAGTTTTCCCAGCTCCTGGTAGGGCAGGGCGTGCTGCTGGCAGTATTCCCGGGTCATGGCCATGCCGCGGGCGCAGAGCTGGGCCTTGAGCGAGCCAGGCTGGTAGTACAACCCGGCATGGACCACGCCGGCGTTGCGTCCGGTCTGGTGGCTGGCCAGGGTTGCTTCCGTTTCCAACACCGTGACGTGATGCCCTGCAATGATGGACAGGGCGCGGGCCAGGGCAATCCTGAGGATCCCGCCGCCAATGATCCCGATACGTGTTTCCATGGCTCCCAGCAATGAAAGTCTGCGACGCGCTGCGCAGCCGATAATCCTGATTTTCACTGTTCGTATCCGGGGCGCATCACCGCGTCTATGGGTGCCTGTACTTGATCTGGCAAGTAGGGCAGAAGCGAATAAGGTTTGAACGCCCATTGGCTTCGCTGTGGCAGGGGATTGATGTGATGTGCCGGTGTCCGAGACATCGTGCAGACTGAGCGACTAAACGTGGAATTATTACGGAATCTGAGACTGTCCTGCGCGGGAAAGAGTAGGCTTTACAACGTGGCGGGAGACAGCGCTCGTCAAAGTCTATCGAATAAGTGAAAGTTTTCACAAAGTCTGGTTTTCTCTTCGTAACATGCGTGAATTCAAGGGAAAACGGAGGATGCATAGCGCTACTCTGGAAATGTAAGCAGCGATTAACAGCTGCTTCCATGCAAGCATCAGCCCAAGAAATCGCAGAGGTGCCACACCCGTGTCTGACAACAAGCCAATCGTACTTCTGGCCGAACAACTCTCCCCAGCAACCGTTGCTGCCCTCGGCCCCGACTTTGAAATTCGTCAGACCGACGGAGCGGACCGTTCCCAGCTGCTCGAAGCCATTGCCGATGTAGATGCAATCCTCGTGCGCTCCGCCACCCAGGTAGATGCTGAGGCAATTGCCGCCGCAAAGAACCTGAAGGTCATCGCCCGCGCCGGCGTGGGCCTGGACAACGTGGACATCAAGGCAGCCACCCAGGCTGGCGTCATGGTAGTCAACGCACCGACTTCCAACATCATCTCCGCAGCTGAACTGACTGTAGGTCACATCGTGTCGCTGGCACGCCGCATTCCAGCAGCCAATGCATCGCTGAAGAGCGGCGCATGGAAGCGAAGCTCCTTCACTGGCGTTGAACTCTTCGAGAAAAAGGCCGGCATCATTGGGCTCGGCCGCATCGGCGCCCTCGTAGCAGCACGACTGCAGGGGTTCGGCATGGAAATCGTCGCCTATGACCCATACGTCACTCCAGCTCGTGCCGCACAACTGGGTGTCACCCTGCTGACCTTGGATGAGCTGCTGGGTGAAGCCGACTTCATCACCATCCACATGCCGAAGACCCCGGAAACCGTGGGAATGCTGGGCAAGGACGCCTTCACCAAGATGAAGAAGTCCGCCTATGTGGTCAACGTGGCACGTGGCGGCCTGGTGGACGAAGACGCGCTGTACGAAGCATTGAAGAATGAAGAGATTGCCGGCGCCGGTATTGACGTTTTCGTCAAGGAGCCAAGCACTGACCTCCCATTCTTCGAATTCGACAATGTGACCGTGACCCCGCACCTGGGTGCTTCGACCGACGAAGCGCAGGAGAAGGCTGGCGTGTCGGTTGCCAAGTCGGTCCGCCTGGCACTGGACGGCGAATTGGTTCCAGATGCGGTAAACGTTGCAGGCGGTGTCATCGATGAGAATGTTCGCCCCGGCATCCCGTTGATCGAGAAGCTCGGCCGCATCTTCAACGCTTTGGCTTCCGGCTCGCTGACCAGCATCGATGTCGAGGTTGCCGGCGAAATCGCAGCACTCGATGTCAAGGCCCTGGAACTGTCGGCACTCAAGGGTGTCTTCATGGACGTCGTATCGGACCAGGTGTCCTACGTGAACGCACCGGTCCTGGCCGAGCAGCGTGGCGTTGCTACTCGACTGATCACCACCCCTGACTCTCCTGAGTACCGCAACCAACTGACGATCAAGGGATCCACCAATGAGGGGGCCCAGCTTGCTGTGGCCGGTACGCTGACCGGTCCTAAGCAGATTGAGAAGCTGGTGGGCATCAACGGTCACGAGATCGAAATCCCGATTTCCGATCACATGATCGTCGTTCGCTACGCGGACCGTCCGGGTGTCGTTGGCTCGCTGGGCAACGTACTAGGGGAGCAGAGCGTCAACATCGCTGGCATGCAGGTTTCGCGCGATGAGAAGAAGGCTGAAGCGCTGGCTGTCATTAACATTGATTCGGCGTTGCCGGGCGGTGTGCTGGATGTTGTCGGTGCAGCGATCGGTGCGAGCGTTGCACGAGAGATCAATCTAGCTGAGTAACCGGACGCCACCAGCGAATTACATACCCGTGCTAAGTCATCAAGGTTTGCTAGAAAATGGCATTCCTTGATGACTTACTCTGCGTATATAAGGCGTCTAATATGCCTTAACAGAACCCGAAGTTACTAAACCTACATGATAATAGTTCGGAGGCAGTCCACTAATTCAAAATAGTTTAAACTGGCCGTTGAACGAGCAAAATCGTTCAAGCCTCAAGCCTCAAGCCTCAAGCCTCAAGCAAAGCAAAATGAGGTCGTTTGCGCAAGAGTAGAATAAAGTGACACATTACCCGAAAATGGTGGACCGTAGATTGTGTCATCGCCAGCAGGAGAAGTATATGCGCGTAGTATTGTTTGACGGCATCCAAGAGATGCACGTAGTCCGGTCTCTAGGCAGAGCATTTCTTAATCGTGGGCACAATGTATGCCTAACTGGCAAGCTGACATCGGGATTTGAGTACATTACTGATGGCCAGGATCTTGACTTAGTTCAAGCAGCAATCGAAGAAACACTTGCATTCAAGCCAGATATCATTATAGTTTTTCGCCCTTCCGCTTTACCAATTAATCTTCTTCCAAAGCTGAGGAGCTCAGGTGCTAGACTTTTTGTCTGGCTTTCTGATGATCCAGTGCTTTGGAATCAAACCTATAAGTATTCCATTAACGAATATGATGCAATTCTTCATTGCGGAGGAAAAAACGTACTTGATTTCTACGAATCAAAATTTGGCTATGCCACAGGAGTCAATTTTCCATTCTGGACGGACACCGTCGAGTTCCCGTATTCTTACGGTCGAAATGAACCTGAGAGTGAACTCGTATTTTTAGGAAATGCAACCGGCCCCATTAGACGTCAGAGATACTATGACCTCGCGACACTTTCTTCGAGCTTAAAAATTTACGGAAACGTCAATCCAGATTATTTTGGACTTGGCGGCGGTTATCTAGATTCGCAGGAAGAAATAAGACAAGTTGGATCAACTGCTAAAATTGCTATAAATATCCCGCAATACTTCCAAACGTATGAGAATCAACCGATGTGGTTCGATGAGCTAGGAGGTTTAGGGTATTTCGAAACTCCAAGCCGTGTTGTTCAATGTGCTGCTATGGGGTTGCCTATCGTTACAATAGAGCCTAAAAACATTTCACCTAGTGCGTTTCAAAGTAGCTTAAGAGTTGCTGATATCAGAGCTTGTGAAGAGTTGACGCGTAGATTGCTCGAAAAAGGATCTCTCAACGAAATCTCAAATAGAATTTTTGAAGAGTTCGCTAAATATTACCATGCTGATTCCAGAGTAATGGCAATTGAGTCATTGATGGAAAATGATTCTTGGAAGAATATGGATTCGACATCCCGAGCAACTTGGTATAGACAATTCGAGTCTAATACTCAGAAACTTTCCAAGGACAGAACCGAGTTCGATGGCTCTTTCCAGCGGCCAGATGACCAGCGATTATTCGTGTCTGAGCCATTTGGCAAGGTTGTTAATCGACGAGACGTAGACATACATGCGACACTAGGCTCAAATGTTTTATTAATTGGTGATCGTTGGAAATTCGCGTTCTCTCCTTCAAATGTCATTTACCGGCAATTAACATCGTCCGGACTTACTGTTAAAAAATTCGATATTTTCAGAAATGGCAAGAAATACTCCTCGGAGGACCCAACTGAGTTATTCGCGCGTTTAATAGATATTGTTGGTTTTGAAGAGAGTGAAAATATTAAATTTGATTCTATTGTGTTGGTAGGTGATAATTACTCAATTGATAAAATAAGCCGAATGAAGCTCAAAGATCGTGGTGCGGTATTAGTATCGTATTCGCTACTGGGCCCTGATGTCACTATGCGAACGAAGGTACTTTCGTCTCTATCTGACGTTCTAACAACCCCAGATCAAAAAATGGTGTCTGCCTGCAAACACGCGGGTATCAGGAATATGATATATATCCCAGACATGGTAGATGAAAGCTTTATTGCCGCTGCCAGCAATATAGAATCCAATGGGCACGCAATTACGTTGCTTCTGCAACGAGAAGGCCATAAAACCCTACACCAAGATATTTTAGGACAGCTGTCTTTGGCGGGCGCCGAAGTACTAATCGCAGATGATTTTGAATCAGTTGACGACCTGGGAGAAGTGGCCAAACGGTTGGCAACGGATCTCCTGATAGTTTTTCCAGATCCGTCTCGACCAGGAAATCTCAATTCGAAGTTCCTAGGCCATGGTCTTTTGATGGCAAATCAGGTCGCTCTCTATCGAGTTCCTACAGCATCCTATACAGAGCTTGAAGGAGCAAACTCATTTCTTTTTGGTTCGTTGAACGAGCTTTTTTCTAAATATAATCGTTCATACCAGAGTGTTCGCAAAAATGATTTGGCGACCCACTGTCAAGTGACAAGTAAGTACTCTGGGGCAAATCTGATTAGTTCAATAATTTCATTTATCGAAGATTCGGAATCCAAGCAACCAATCACTTACTAGGAAACTGCAAATTGATTAAATTTACTCCGCGAAGCATGCACGAGTCATCGAAATTAATTTCTAATCGTATTCAATTAGCTCTTGATAAAGAGAATTGTCGAAAATACGCAAAAAATATATCTGTTTTATTTGTTTCGGGTGACTCCTTTGAATCCAAATATATATTTTCCGGAGAAGCCATTTGTCCAAACAGCTCAGAATACAGTTTCTTGCTTGAAAACATTTCTCCAAAAATATTTGTCCTTGAATTTGCTCCTCAGTCTCAAGATCGGTCCTGGAAGTTAAATGATGCCAAAATAAATAATATTAAAAAATTCAGTAACTTGATGAAATGCATTTCAAGCAAAAGTATTCCGACTTTAGCGATCGTAATTGACAAGTATTTCGACATGGCTTATCGATCAGGAATACTCGATGGCTTTGACTTGGTTCTCCTGTCTTCTGAAAAATCAGCTTACCGAAAAGAACGAAATTTTCAAAGTGTAGCGAATTTGGATATTGAAGTAATGGAAAGCTCTCTTAGCGAATTTATTCTACATAACAGGGCCTTACTTGAAGATGTAATCCCTTAGATTATTGAAATCTTCCCGGGTTGACCAAGCGACCAATTGGGTGCAGACTTTACCAAACTTGTTAAATAGTCAATATAGTCCTTTCGAGGTGGAGCCAAATGTCCACGGCCCCAATTATGAACTATGCGATGATAGTTGGGGTAATCTGATAATAAATCTCGAAACGGCCCGTACTGCTCTTTGAGGTACCAAGCATCGCCGAGATTCTGCAAATGAAATATGTGATTCAACGGATTCTGGGTGTAAAGAAGTTTCAAATCTGATGGCTCTCGGCTGAGAACTTCTTCATTTATTGGGCCGTTTGAGAGGTCGCTGGAAGCTTCCGTAAATATGTTGGGGGGAGCTTGTAGATCTATTCTTGGGTTCATGACGAACGCGGCAGAGTCCGGCCTTTCGTAACTATGAAGAAGCGCGGCGTACCCGCCGGCTGATGCGCCAAAGAAAAGCGTGAGTTGATTATCAGGGGCAAACTGATCGATCACGCGTCGCGCCAGATTGGGGCCGTGGATATGGCTATTTCCTAAATGCCAGGAAGTCTTCACAGGCGGCCTTGACGCAATTGCAGGATCAGCAAATGCAAGTAGGTTTACCTCTATGTCTTTCGGAAAAGACCAGCCTGAAAATACAGGATAGGAATGGTCAATTGGTACGGCTGCGGAAAAAGTGACCAGAGTGACTGGAGCCTTATTATTTACGTATAGGAAGTCAAACCAGCTTGTTCCAAGTTTGATTGAATGTAGACCGCTGTTAGCACCATTATTTCCAATCTCATTGATTGTTTTGTAACAATAGTGCCCATTCGTGTTGAATTTTAAAATCAACCGTTTTCTGTTTTGCATGACTACTCCACATCTTAATGGTTGCCTGGGGCGCTCAAGTACCTTCAGAATTTCACAATAATACGTTGACTCGAAATAACTTGGTTTTCAGAACCGGAAATGAGTTTCTTTGAAAGAATTATTTTTAAACACCAATGCTCACTCGTTCAAGTCTTTCGCTGAAAGCGTGACAGGATTAATTATTGAATCAATAAATCCCGACTTGAGGCTATAAGAATCTCTGGATTCTATTCCACCGAAAACGGTAATTCGAGTTCTAGCTGGTGATCGGAAGATACGTACTGATCGATTTCTATTTCGAAGATGAGTGTTGCATAGACATTCATTAGCAAGGTACTTCGAGACGCGTTCGATGATCCCGGACCATTCGACGCTGTGTCTGTTCTGTTGACCCTGACCGACTACAGCGTCATCACCGCCAGCGTTAAGACAACAAACCGGACGGCCGGTTTTCATGCAATCTACTGCCACCGAAGCAGCCGGTCACTCCTGCTGAGTCCTTACCTCCCGGTTCCGGTCCACAGCCCAGCGCGTCAGCGGGTGGCACTGTTCGTCTTTATCCTGAATCGGGAAACCCATCCCCACTTGGCAAATACCGCGCGCTGGGGCATTTGAACCTCCACGAAAAACCTCGACACAGTTGCCGGATCGTGAGTCTTAGTTAATGATATTTGACACCGGGTCACACTCCTGGGCTAACGACTTCAAATACCGCAAGGGGCACAACGTTTTCATCTAAGAGGCCATTCGAGGGTATGACATCTACGAACGTACATGTCATACCCTCACTCAAATAATTCATTGAGGAATTGAAGCCGCAATTCTAGAAAATACTACCCGCCTGTCAACACTATCGAACATGTCTCGAACCTACACTCGTTTTCGTTATGCAGAAATTACAGTTCCTGCACTGGACTTCATCGTTGATCGCGTGACTCGTGCTGCGGGCTTAGTGGAGACGAGCTCAAGCAGTACCTTCGTTGCGTCAGCCCAAGAACGTGCTTTGAATGCTTCTTCCTCACAAATGATGCTATAAGTGAACTTTAATTCGGGCTTACCCGTAGTTGTTAACATAATTTCAACAGGCATCGTCGTTTCGGTGAGGTCCTGTCGGAACGTCTGTCCGTCACATACAAATTCGACAAACAACTTCCCAGCGGCTTTGGCATTGTTGTAAAGCGAAGTGAGTTTAAACGACACTTCTGTTGGTTTCGCTTCTACAAACTTTAAGACACCCGAGTGTGAAACTCGCATTCCAGCTGCTGGGCGGTCGACATTCATAGCTAATTGCAGAACTTCCAGTCCAGAAATTAGTTCCTTCCTAACGCTATTGAGGCCCCCTGGAATACCATCAACTTCTGAGACAATTGATTGGAATGATGCTTTTTTCACCGGAGGCGGTGGTGTAGCTCTACGTTTAGGTGTCACTTCATTATCAGCCGGTACGACGTACACCCGAGGTTCATCAATAATATTCGAGATCGCGTTGACAGAGACGTCTAACGCTTCACCAACTGCCTTTTCAAGGGCATTGACCGATTCTCTAGATTTTTCAGAAATGCCATGGATCATCGACAAGTAAAGTGCATCTAGGATCTGCTCCGAATCCGCAAGCAACGGAAGGCCAAATTCAGAACGGTCTACTTCCTCGAAATGACGACTTACTTTTGGATCGTAGCAAAGGCCAACAGCTGGGGTGCCTACGCGATGCGCGATCAACGACGCATGTAAACGCATGGCCAAAATGGCTTCGCAACTCTCTAGAGCGGAAATGTACTGCTCCAAGCTGATTTCGCCGTCAGCACTAAGTTCGATGGTTTCTATGGACTTTGGAAGTCGACGGAACACTTCACCTACGGCGGCCCTGTCCATGCGGACACCTGCCTGCATCGGAAGCGATACAACGGCTAACTTCTTGCCTTCAGCGCCTAACTTTCTTTCTAACGCAATTAGGGATCGACTTACGGTCTTGGCAATTTCCACCATGTTTTCAGCCGCCCAAGGGCGAAGGTTAATTCCAATGATGGAGTACCCTGCTTGCTGCAATTGTCTTAACTTATCGTTTTCCGAATGAACCGCTGGGATTTCAACTCCATAGACGGTGTCTGGTGCAGAGAAAACTTGATCCGGACGGAGACCGACGACTTTAGTAAGTAAAGATTCGGATTCAGGATCCCGAACATAAATGCTGTCTGCCTGATTCGCCAAGAAGCGTACGGTATTTGCCGCATACTTGTCAGTCAATGGCCCGACGCCCAATCCAACCACGTGGAACTGGGCACCGACAACTTTTGCCATCAAAGGCAATATGCCGAATCCTGCCATGGAGATCGTGCCTCCGTTGAATAACGCAGCTAATCCTCCGCCGCGTTCAAAAGTATAATCATGCCAAAGTCCGCCACCACCAAGTACCACGGCCGCAGCCGTCTTCACCTGATAGGCGCTAACTTCGTGAAGTTTCCGATCAAAAGCTTGTAGACCATGACGACTTTCAACATTCGTTGGGCTTTCTGCAGCGACATATACTTGTGCCGCAGGATCAGCTTGTCGGATTCTGCTACTTATGGATTTGAGAATCATTTCATCGCCAAGGTTGCGTGCGCCGTAGAAACCGGAGATGATCACTTTCTTGGCACGGGGGTAACTGGTGGCCAGGATTTGTTCTATCTGGAACGCTCGTTCTCGGTTCAACCATCTATTATTTTTTTCGGTAATTGAACGTAGCTCGTCGAATAGTGCCATCCACCGGTGTTCATAAAGATGCTCATTTACGATGCGTTTAAACCCTGCGGTCGCGATTCGGTCGTACTCTTCCGGATTTTCAAGCAACCGGGCAATTTTCTTTTCAAGATCGGCTTCATCTTTGTAGCCAATAATCTCTTCATCGTATTTGAAAAAATGAGACATTTCTTCAAATTCGCCAGTCGCGACGACTTTACCTTGACCGGCAGATTCGAAAACACCACATTTAATGTTTATGAATCCCGCCCTAGTCAACGGAAAGTTTACGTGTACTTTACCACCCTGGAGCGCTTGAACCATTTCCTGTCCGGCAACAGTCACAGAGTTAGGAACTTCCCACCCTCGACCGTAAGTTCGCACGTCGAATTTTTTGTCAAGGTAGGTCATCATTGTATTTCTGTCGGGCCGATTTGTGGCATGGCCCAAACAGATGACATCAGCATCAAATTTATCAGTCTCTGGTACATCCTGAGTAACAAAGCCACGATCGATGCCGAATGGGAAGTAGACGGTGTTATGAATCCCGGCGTCTTTGTACATGGCCATCGAAATTTCAGCATTCGTTGTGTGTAAGTCGAATACATGCTGATGTTCCTTTATGGATGGAAACACATCTGGATCGCTCAATGTGATTCCAACAAGGACGATGCCCCGATCCTTCAACTTCTGGGCATCCGATTCAGTAAAGGTAAGTCCACCGGCACAACAAATGATGACCTGCGGCTGAAATGCTTCGACGGTTGGTGACAACTTGTCGTAGTCAACATAAATCGGTCCCATGCCGCCTTGCCGGCGAAGAGGATTGTTAAGGATACGATGTCGAGACGTGTCAAGGTCCAAGACGTGGTGGCCTAGATTACGCAGTGATCGTGACAACGACGAAACTATATCTGTAGTTCCATTGACGGAAGTTCCAATGAATAGAATCTTCCAGTGAAACCCTTGATCAAAAATTTTATTCTTCAGATCATTTTTCAGTTCTTGAATTTCATTCAATTTGGTCACCTTTTCATTTCATTCAATCGGCAAACGCGTCACTCGGAGGTACCGAAATGTGTCAAGTAATATCTATTGTAGTTGCAGATGTCACAATTTTGGGTTGGTGGAGATTTAGGTTGTAGAGGATTTATAATCTCCGCTTAACCCGTGCACGATGTTGCAAGTATCTAGATCCATCCTACGTTGCTTGAACGCCGCACAAAGGCAATTTCGTTCAATCACCCTACAGGTCGAAGGTGGGGTATTGAAAATTTGTAATGTGACATCCCTCTACACGCAAGCATCGAGTGGCTGCGAAGAAGCATTGCTCTCCATCTTTCCTGGCTCTTCGTCAAATTAGTCGCACGCGAACTGAAACCAAAGTTGCTATGCCCCAATACTACCTTTGGGTATCTTGGGGAACTCGTCCCGTCTTGGACATGAGGTTCAACCGACCGGATGAGAAGGGGCATAGTCTCACTAGGTTGACGTTCTCGGTCGCTAACACAGCTGTACCTGAAGTTGCTCCATGTTCTCGGCGACGGGTGAAGCAATTGACATTCCGCGTTACGAACGACACCTCCCGTTCGCAGCGTCAGTCGATCTTGCAACATGGCCAAGTTTGTTATTGTAGCTGGGCAAAACACAAAACCTGCTTGCAGTGCTTTGCAGCCGGCAGGACTTTGCTTTGACGTCATTATGTGGGTTCACGGACAAATAGCGCCGTGGGAACTCGGGGTCTTCTAATCATTTTTTGATGGCTTCTAGCCAATTCCGACAGTAGTTGTAGGTCCACTTACCTTGCTCTGCAGCAGCGCCTAGTTCGGTTTTAATGACAGGTTCAGCATTATTGTGAGGGCGAACAACCGACCATGGCACACGATTTCTGGCAACGGATAAGGTTACCTCAGCAAAATTTTGATCTGAGCGGGTGGCACCTTCTACTTCTAATTGTGAGACCAGAGCACCTCCGCATGCGAGCTCTGCTTGCACGGCGGCGATGGGAACCTCTCTCGGTTCCACTCTGTTGCAGATTGCCAAAGATGCAAGCACGCCTGCAGCCTCTCCGATGGCTACGACTGTAGGATGCAGTCGAATCGCCCCAGCTGCAATCCGTGAACAGGAGATGTTCTTTTCGGCAGCAATGAAACCATCGATTCGAACTGGGATTAATGCGCCTGCAGGTATAGGGAAAGGGCCTTCAACCCAGCCTTTTGGTTTGTCCGCTTCAGATTCCAATAGACTTGATTCTAAGTGCGCATTAGTGCGACCGCCATGTAGATCCGGGTGATACGTTCCAACAGCAACGGAATCGGTCATCCATTTTGCTTCTGATCGTTTCTTGGGTCGGCTTATAGTTTTTCCAGTTAATGTTGACAACCCGATAATTCGCCTAGATTCACGAATGTAAGGTATTAGCGGCATGTGTTGCTCAATGTTTTTGTAGCAATCAGGTACATGGGGATTAAGTGGGAGCTTGGGCCCATCTGCGAAACCTTCATCAGTCACGACCGACCAGGGGATGCCAAGTTCATTCTGAAGATAGTATATTAGTGAGATCGTCTTCAGTTTTGCGCTAGCTTCGAATTTCTCCCTAAATTCACTATCGGTAAGAAAATACGCATTAGTGGTCATATCGTTGTAATAATTCAAGCACGTTCGTGTTACTTGGTGATATTGCGAACCAGTTTGCATGTTAGTCGATGCGATATCGGGTGCTGCTCGATATCCAGCGAATCCTGTAGGACCAACTTTTTGTATGTGTTTGTCGAGCTCGCCGGCTGGTGGATATACCTTTCGAAACGTGAGTACGTATTTTTCATAATTTTCTGGTTTTACCGTAACGCGCAAAGCATCGGGAACACCGTCGGGATACATGCGAATTACAGCCGTATACGTAATATCTTGGATTGCTCTTTTGGGTGAGGTAATGTTCTTTTCTTCTACCCCGTCCGAATTTCCATTGCTTATGCGATGAGGGATTCCGCCAAGCGCGAGCAACGCTCCGTCTTCAGTGGCGTCAATTGTTTGTGTGGCTATAATCACTCCAGCATTGGTGTGTAGACCTGAAATTCTTCTTCCGGTTCTTATTACGCCTTCTATCTTGGTATTGCGCAGAACGTTGGCACCACTTGCTTCAAGCATTTCGGACAGAGCTCGTTCAACTGCCACCACGTTTGGCATGATAGAAGTATTCCTATAGTGGCCAACATTTACAGGGCGCATAAGTTCGAAATCGTAAATATCCTGAATTTTACGAACTAGTTCACCCCATAAACCGTAATCATGAAGTAGTCGATCGTAAAAGAACGTTAAGTCAAAGGCAGATACGCCAGCTGCAGTCGCTTGCCCACCTACCATGTGGGTTGGCTCCACAAGTGCTACGTCTAGCCCTCTTCGAGCGGCTGAGATCGCTGCCGCGCAACCGGACAGACCTCCACCAGCAATCACAAGATCCACGTGCCGCTCTCTGTAGGCTGGGATCTCTTTCCATTTGAGTTTTTGTTCTTTAGTTAGAGGCGTCTTTGCATTCGTTGTTGCCTCTGGGTGAAACTGTAGAATTCTAGCAATTGTGTATTCTACGTCATCAATATTTGCGATCATGGAATCATGATAGCCGAATGGAAATGAAGCTACGTCATTCGGGTTATAAATTACTATGGAGTAGTCTTTTGGTGAAGCTCTAATCTCATTTTCCCCTTGCTGGTCCTTTTTCGTATATTTCATAGCTAATGCAGTTATTCACTGATTTTTGGTGGACGAAGTTGAGATGAGTTGGACAAATAATAGTTTCTGACGAGGTCTGCTAGGTGGGCTGCGGCTTCCATTTAGCCTAGCCATGTGTCAGTACGTCAGTGATAAACCGCATCAAGTCATTGGTAACACTCTCAGTTCATCTTGTTGCAGCGTCGAAAGCATCAAACCCTGCTGATCGGAGTAAGCCAGGCGGTGTGTTGCAGAGCGCTGCGTCACGACTTTTTTGTTCTATCGGTATCATCCCTTTTCAAGACCTTGAGTCAATCCTTCGAGTTCTGGCAGCATCGGCACAAAAATGATCGGATCATACAGCATTAAGGGCGCAATGCCAGCGGTAGGCGACTAAGGCCTTGGAGCTAGCCCGGGTGTTTCATGATGGGCCACGTCATTAACTGTCATTAAAGACGAAAGAGTGATCTGAACTGGGAAAATAAAGGTGTCTAAGCCAAAATTCCATGAGTTCAAGGATCACTCTTTCAATGAACAATCATACCGGCCTTTACCCCCAGCTCCCAACCATGACCACCTCCCAGAATCTGGTGTCCCACGCAGGACTGTCCACGCTGACCGGCCTGCTCAACACCCTCGGGTTCCGTCAACTGGCCGAGGACCGGCTCAGCCAGTTCGTCCCCGCCACCGCGACCCACCGGCCAGGGAAGATGATCAGCGACCTGGTGTTGATGCTCGCCTCTGGCGGGGAACACGTGACCGATACCGATCAGCTACGCACCACTCCAGGCGTGTTCGGGCAGGTTGCCTCCGAGGCGACGTTCAGCCGCTTCTTCACCCGCCTCGCCGAGCATCCCGGCGCGTTCGACTACGCCTTCGCGACCATGCAAAGGGAGGTTCGCTCCCGGCTCTGGGCTGCCGCAGGAAAGCGTAGCCCCGCCGTCCGGGCGACCCGCACCCATCCTCTTATTGTGGATATTGATGCGTCGTTGGTGCATGTGCACTCGGATAAGGAAGGTGCCAAGGGCACTTATAAGCGCGGGTACGGCTTCGCTCCGATGATCGCCATGGCCGATTACGGCCAGGGCCACGGCACTGGCGAGGTGCTGGCGGTGAGGATGCGCCCCGGCAATAAGGGAGCCAACAGCGCGGCGGACCATATCAGCATCCTCACCGAGGCGCTGGCTCAGCTGCCCGATGATTTCTATGACCAAAACGGGTGTCTGATCGGTGAGAAGATTCTGGTCCGCACCGATAGTGCTGGTGCGTCCCGCGAGTTTTTGCACCACCTGGATGCCCTGGGTTTGCAGTTCTCCACTTCGTACGCGCTGCCGGTGGTCAATGAGCGGTTCATCGGGTGGATCAATGAGAAGAAGTATTGGGAGCCGGCGCTGACCGCCACCGGCGAGCAGCGTGAGGATGCGTGGGTGATCGACGCGACCAAGATCTTGGGGTTGAGGGATTATCCGCCGGGCACCAGGATCTATTTGCGGGCCGAGCCCCTGCATCCCGGGGCGAAGGCCAGCTTATTCGACACGGACGGGAATCGGGTGACTGCGTTTTTGACCAATGCTCCGCGGTTTGATCCGGCGTTCCTGGACGTGCGGCATCGGGCGCGGGGCCGTTGCGAGAATCGGATCAAGTCGCTGAAGGCTGCCGGGTTGGGCAAGCTGCCGTTCTTCGCGTTCGGTGCGAACCAGGCCTGGGCGAACCTGGCGATGTTCGCCTTGAACCTGGTGATATGGCTGCAACTGGCCGTGCTGCCAGCCGAGCACATAGCTGGGTGCTGGGACTTGAAGAGGTGGCGGTACCGCGTCTGGTCGCTGGCGGGGAAGCTGGTCACCGGCAGCCGCCAGCCGCGGCTCCTGGTCAACCAGGACGCGCCGGAAGCGGGGTTGGTGCTGCTGTTGCAGGAGCGGATCAGCCTGTTGGCTGGTCAGTGGCGGAATGGGCACTTGGCGGCCTGAGCCGCTGGTTCCTGGTTCTTGATTCCTTCAACAGCAATGCTTTTCGGCGGGTGGTGGCCGGCACGTGCGCCAGTGGTTGGCGCTCTTCGTCGTGCCCAGGAATGGGGAAACCCACCAGTGCGTGGCTTAGGCCGTGCGTTGGTGGGTTTCCGGGCCGTCATGAAAAAGTTGGGCTAGCCAGGGTATTTCATGAAAACAATTAAATTAATGCTGTTTTCTCTCAGAACATCGGTAACAGTTCTGCCTCAGGACATCGGTAACACTCCAACATTTAAAGTGGTGACACTTCTCCCCGGGATTTAACGCCCCGAAGGACACAGCCCGCCTACCGGCCTCTCGGCCAGCACGCGGGCTGATGAACTGGAAAGTGTGAAAAATGATCCAGTCAACTCGACAATACGCTTAGCCATCGCCCGATGGCCACAAGACGCTCCCAGAGGCGCGGTCACCGCCTTCTGCACGGAACACGAAATTAGCCGCAAGACTTTCTACCAAATCCGCAAACGAGCCCAAACCGAAGGCCAAGCAGCAGCCCTGGAACCCCGCTCCCGACGGCCGAAAAAAGCGCCTACCGCAACAAACGAAGCCGTCAAGGACCAAGCGGTCGCAATGCGCAAGGCATTGCAAACCTCGGGCCGGGATCACAGACCGATCAGCGTGCACGATCACATGAAGAAGCCGGGTATGCCCACGGTATCGATCTCGGCACTGGCCCGGATCTTCTCCGAACGAGGCCTGGTTACCCCAGCCCGCAGAAGCGTCCGCGCTCCTCCTACCGGTCCTTCCGCTATCCGATGCCCAATTCCTGCTGGCATCTGGACGCCACCGAATACGTGCTGGAAGGAGGACGCAAATGCGTGATCTTCCAGCTGATCGATGACCATTCCCGGCCGGCGGTCGCTCCATTGGCCGCCAAGACCGAGAACGGCCAAGATGCAGTGAAGGTCTTCCGCAAAGGCATCGAATCGTGCGGCGTGCCGCAAAGACTGCTCACCGATAATGGTGATGCGCTGAACCCCATCCGCCGTGCCGTGCTGAGCGAGCTGGTCGCTTACGCCAACAGTCTGGGCATCGCGACGATCACTGGCAAACCCCACAAGCCCACCACCCAGGGCAAGAACGAACGGCTTCATTCAACCTTGTTCAAATGGCTGAAAAAGCAGCCGTTCGCCACCGATCTAGCACAGTTGCAGACGCAGCTGGATGTCTTCGACCATGCCTATAACACCCAACGCGGGCACCAGTCCCTGGAAGATCGGATGACTCCACAAGAAGCGTGGGATGCAACGCCCACAGCTGAGCCGCTGGAGCTTGGGCAATGGAAGGAACTGAGCACGAAACCAGGACCGAGCCAGGCTCAAGTAGCTCTTGGCGTCCAAGCCGGAAGTGAGCGCGAGGCCCGGCAGATCGCTGCTGCGCGAACCCCTCCAGAGCCGGCTAAGCTCAGCGCCACGCTGCGTTCTGAACTCATGGGTGAGAGCGGAAGCCACGTGCTGCGGGCCAATAAGAACCGTTGCCTGCGGGTTGCCGGGGTTGAAATTTATCTGGGCAAGCTACTGCGCTCGACAGTGGTAAATGTGGTTTGGGACCCGACGGACTTGATGGTGCTGAGCATGGAGGGTGAACTGGTCGCGAAATTCGATTACCCGTTCCCGCAGGGCGTGAAGTATTTGAGTTTGAAGCATGCCACGGCGAAGTTCCAAAACATGCCTGACCCGGTCTGATCTGTTGCCGATGTCATGAGGCAGAAGTGTCACCGGTGTCTTGAGACATCACACAATTAAATTAATGCCCCTTAATTAAGATGTCGCATACCATGAAGCAACTAGTCAACAGGCAATGGTTTTATTCAACCAACGACCGTGGGAAGAAATAGAGGGCACGATCTATTCTCTTGAGTCAGCTGTGTCACAAGCGTGGGCGCCCCTCCGATGTTCGTATGCGCGTTTGGCCGAATAGCAGCCGTCTGGTGTTATTCGCAAGCCGGTCGACGATCGGCCTCGCTCGCGAATCGATCGGGTAGCGCACGACAAACGAGACTTTCCGCCAGCGTGGCGACACGTTCGCCGATGATTCTCACGTCGGTGCTTTGACTGCCATGGGTGCTTAGTACCAAGTACTTGACGGTGTTAACGTGCAGAATAGCGATTGACGGTACTTCTTTTTTGTGACCGGGTGCAGACTTGAGCCCGGTTGCCCATGATGGGATGAGATCTTGCGTTCACGAAGTCCTTTGATTAGATGCCAAGTCGCCGGAACAGCCGTTGTTACCTATGGCAATGTAGGAGAAGCGTCAAAATTCAGCTTATCCAATCGAACCGCTAGAATTACTCACAGAGAAGAACGCAGAGTTTAGGGAGTTTCCTTGTGAAACGATCGAATCATAAAACCACACAGACAATTAGTTCGCGCGCCGAACTCTTTGGCATTAGACAAAAGTACCTGGACCTTGGAGATGACTTTGAGGCACGGGTTCTCGATGACCTAGCGAAGTACAGTGCCCAAGCATCCAAGCTATCGAGCGAAAACGAGAAGCTCCGTGCACGCAAAGTTAAAGCTGAGGGGCTAATCGCAAGGCTTGAACGAGAACTGTCTTCTGCCAAAGAAGAGAGGCAGCGGTTTAGCAGTGAAGCATCGATCCTTAAGAAGCAACTGGCGAAGGAACACAATCGGGCAGAGAAATTTAAGGCAGCGTATGAGAATCTAAAGAACCATCCGGTTGTGAGAGCTGCCCGAGGGATGAAGAGCCCCTTCTCGCGTAAACCGGTTCCACCCCGCGAGGTCCAAAACGCTAGTCATACTTTGGCACCAAAGGCCATCTCCAATTCCATAAGCGAGGTTACGCCACGTACTTCAACCGTAACCAGTTCTCAGAACGGCGTGATCGGTGCCATCAAGCGTGAGGTTGATGCTTATATAGCCCGCTATCGAGACTTGGGTGAGATAGTAGAACCAGCGGCAGGGTTAGGTGAGCTTGCCAATCAGGAGGAAGCGCCTTCAAGCTTCGGTGCCTTGCATGATCAGATTTTGGGACAATCCCGACTACTCGATTCCTTGCCGGCAGTTCCGCCGAAGACTTCGACGCCTGCCTACGTGCCACAACCGGATAAGGTGATGTATTGCGCCCATAGCACCGGTGAATATAACAGCAACGGATATTCGACGCGTACAACTGGCCTAACAACCGCGGTTACCGAAGCGGGTATCGACCTCTTTATCGCAGCGCGACCTGGTTACCCTTGGGACTCCAAGGTCAACAAGAAGATGCCAAAAGAAAAGCGCCTGATCCGCCATTACCAAGGCGTCGATACATACTTCAATCCTGGCGTGTCATTGCGTAATGATCCACTGGATAAGTTTGTGCAGATCGCGGCAGATATCTACGTCCGCGAAGCGATGATGAATCGACCCGCGGTGATCGTTTCTGCGTCGAACCACATTACGGCACTGCCGGCATTGATTGCAGCTCGTCGTCTTGGCATTCCGTTCATCTATGAAGTTCGTGGTCTCTGGGAAATCACCGCAGCTGCTGGCAACGAAACCTGGCATAAATCAGAGCGATTCGAGCTAGCGCGCCGCATAGAGTCTCTCGTGGCGAACGAAGCAGATCGAGCTTTTGCGATTACTGAGGAAGTCCGCGAAGAACTTGTGAAGCGTGGCGCGGAACGAGGCAAGATTGAAATCTTGCCGAATGCTGCCAATATTTTCCAATTCGTTCCGCTCCCGGCTGAGCGTTCGAAGGTTGTTGCAGAGAAAAAGAAGGATGAGTTCCTTCTCGGATACGCAGGCAGCTTGGTCGACTATGAGGGTCTGGACCTGCTAATCAACGCGATAGCCGAATTGCCCGAATCCTTGTCTCATGTTGGCGCTATAATCGTCGGCGACGGCTCGGTTTTGCCAGCCCTAAAGCAGCAGGTATCTGATTTGGGCTTGGACGCGCGTGTTCGATTCACGGGGCGCGTACCGAACGAACGAATCAACGATTACCTGGCAATTTTTGACGCCGTCGTCTGCCCACGAAAATCGAACATTGTTACTGAACTCGTATCGCCATTGAAGCCGATTGAAGCCATGGCCGCAGGACGTCCTGTGATCGGTTCCAACGTATCGCCAATTGCTACCTTGCTTGGCACTGATGGCACTCGCGGCCTCCTCTTCGACGCGGACAATATTCAGTCATTGTCCGAGGCGATTGTCCAATTGGCGGTAGATCCTAAAACAGCTCAGGACATGGGACGCCGCTCACGTAAATGGACCGTGGAGAACCGTACCTGGCCGATCGTTGCAAAGACTTTCATTGCTCAAATTGGAAGTGTCCAAGACCGTAGGCCAACGGGTAAGAAGCTTGACGAGATTCGTATGGCTCTTATCGCTGACGAATTTACCACTTCAACCATCCGCCGTGAGGTCAATGTTGTTTCGCCAACTCCTGAGAACTGGCGAGAAGTCTTGGCGTCAAACCCTGTCGATTTACTCTTTGTGGAATCTGCATGGGCAGGAAATGACGGTACTTGGACCCGCAAGGTCGGTTATTACGACGATGAGGAATGCGCGGATCTTGTAGCCCTGATTGGTTACTGCCGGAGCAAGAACATCCCAACAATCTTCTGGAACAAGGAAGATCCGGTTCATTTCAATCGATTCCGACGCACAGCCAAATACTTCGACGTGGTTTTGACTACTGATGCTAACTGCTTGAACGACTATTGGGAGCACCGTGGTGGAAACCTCAAGGCGCTGGGCAGCCTTTCCTTCTGGGCTCAAGCAGAGATCCACAATCCCATGGGAACATCCCGCGAATACTCGCATACTGTCGCGTACGGCGGCTCCTATTATGGCGATCGTTATGCAGAGCGTTCGAAGGAACTGCGCGCAATCCTGGAAGGAGCACGTCCCCAAGGGCTAACTATTTATGATCGCCAGGCTGACAATCCTGATTCCCCATACAAGTTCCCACCAGCATTGCAGGAGTACGTACAGGGCGGATTAACTTATGAAGAAATGGTAGAGGCTTACAAGTCTCATCCTGTGCACGTAAACGTGAACTCGGTGAATGCCTCGCCTACTATGTTCTCCCGTCGGGTGTTCGAGCTTGCTGCCTGTGGCACTCCCGTAATTAGCGGTAAGAGCTTCGGTGTTACCTGGATGTTTGATGGTTCAGTTCCGGTAGTCGCTTCGAGACGCGAATCGGAACTGATTTCAGCACTGTGGATGAATTCCGAAGCTGATCGCGTCGCGGATGCATGGGCGCCACTACGGGTAACTTTCCGTAAGCATCTGGCGCACCATCGTTTGGCTTTGGCACTTCGGATGGCTGGTCTCGCAATTGATATCCCTGCCTTGCCATCACTTGGCATTGAGTTGGAGACAATGACCGAGGAAAATGCCCGGGACCTCCTAGCCGCTAGCGTTCGACCTGCTCAGGTTTTCGTTGCTGGGATCGACGACGATGACGTTGCAGCGAACATTTTGCGATCTGCTGGGATAGAAGTATTAAGCGGTGACTCGGTTCGTGAAGTCGACGTGATTGCCACTAACGTTGAAGATGTCCTCAAGGATCTTCAGGTTCTTGAGGATATGCTAATTGCAATGTTCTATGGGCAAGCTTCAACAGTTCAGGTCTCCGATAAATACGTAGGTACCCAAGGACTGCCCCTCTGGATGCGCGAGCACGCGAATGAGCAGTTGCCGACGATGAAGCGTACTGCCAAGACATCAGCGGCAGGCGATGTGACCATTTGCCTTCGACGCCCACTTGATATTGAAGAACCAGAAGATGCTCTCACGGCAAATCATGTATCCAAGGACGTGCAGAACGTTTTAGTTGTCGGACATGACCTCAAGTTTGCCGGCTCACTCATGTCAGGAATTTCCGGACGTGGGCATAACCTACTGGTCGATAAGTGGGACGGCCACGCGCAGCACAATGTCGAAGAAAGCCAAGAGTTTCTAGAAGATGCAGACACGGTGTTCTGCGAATGGTCGCTAGGCAACTTGGCATGGTATTCAAAGCATTTGAAGCCTGGGCAAAAACTGGTTACCCGTTTCCATTCCCAGGAACTATTTACGGATTACCCGCGTTCGGTGAACTACAAGAAAGTTGACAAGGTGATCTTTGTCAGCGAATTGATTCGCGGCATGGCGATTCAAAAGTTCGGAATTCCTGCGGCTAAGACCATGGTCATTCCCAACTCTGTAGATACGAAGAAACTCGATCTTCCGAAGTCTGATGCTTCCAAGTATGTACTGGGATTCGTTGGCATGGTTCCGCAGATGAAGCGATTTGACCTGGTCCTGGACTTACTGGAAAAGTTGCGGGCGATCGACAGCCGATACACGTTGCGAGTCAAGGGCAAACGGCCGGAAGATTACCCTTGGATGGCTGCACGCGAAGACGAAATGGCCTTCTATGAAGCACAGTATGCCCGCATTGAAGAGTCTGGCCTACTCCGTGGCGCAGTAATCTTCGACCCTCAGGGCGATGACATGGCACAGTGGTACCAAGGTATCGGTGTTGCCGTATCTACAAGCGATTTTGAGTCGTTCCACTTTACCCTTGCAGATGGTGCAGCATCTCGTGCGTTGCCGGTAGGCCTGGCCTGGCCGGGAGCGGAGTGGCTGTACCCGAATGAGTGGTTGCACGCAGACACTGAGTCAGCAGCTCAATATGTGGTCAGTCAGGTCCGGGATCAAGCGAATTTGGCGCGGCAGGTTGAAGCTGCACGCGAGTTCACAGTGAAGAACTATTCCTCCAACGAAATTCTTGATCGAATCATGAACGAAATTGAAGCAAAGTAGCGGGATGTAAGTCTTTCCGCTGGTGAGGTGCGTTTGGTGGCAATCGCCACGGAGCGCACCTCACTGTATTATTGGTCTAGTCTGCGTTGAAGTTGAAGTGAGTTGAAGAGTGAAAATTGCATTAGGGGACTTTCGAAAAGCGCTTTGGCATCTTCGCCATGGTGGTCCACAGCAATTGCAGGAGTGGTACCAGCGTCGCAACTACGATTTGCGTACAGGGGGACTGAAACGCCACGTGCAAAGTGACGTTGAGCAACGGCTTGGACTGCAATTCCCATCGGCAGAGTTTGAACCTTCTGATGATCACGAAGGCAAATTAGAAGTTGCTGTCATTCTTGATGACTTCAGCGCGAAAGCTTGGTCACCTGAATGGAACTGCACCTTTATTACCCCCGGGTCGTGGCAAAACGCGCTTGAAACACAAGAATTCGATCTTCTTTTCGTCGAGTCAGCATGGGCTGGAAATAACAAGTCTTGGCAGTACCATCTGACCGGACCGACAGCGCCTCGACCGGCGTTTGTCGAGATGGTAGAAGCGTTCAAAAAGCGATCTATCCCAACAGCGTTCTGGAACAAAGAAGATCCACCGCATTTTGCTGATTTCCTGGACTCTGCAAAATTGTTCGATGTTGTTTTCACATCGGATTCCCGAAAGATTCCGGAGTATCACAAAGCATTGGGCCACGATCGCGTCGCGGCACTAAGCTTTGCTGCTCAACCCAAGTTCCATAATCCTGTTCGGCCACTCAACCAAGAGCGACGAGATGTAGCTTTTGCTGGAATGTACTTCGCCGACAAGTATCCCGAGCGTCAAGAACAGATGGAGATCGTTCTTGGCGGAGCCATGGACATCTCTCCGAAGCTAACTAGTGGGCTGGACATTTTCTCCCGACAGCACGCTGGGGACGCGAAATACCAGTTCCCGGCACCGTATGACAAGAACGTCGTAGGTGCACTTGACTATGACAAGATGCTTTCTGCTTACAAGTACTACAACGTTTTCTTGAACGTAAACTCCGTAGTTGATTCGCCAAGCATGTGTGCCCGACGTATATTCGAGATTACCGCCGCTGGTACTCCGGTGATATCGGCACCAAGCGCTGCTATTGAGAATTTCTTCACTGCTTCAGAGGTAGTCCAGGTATCCAGCAGGGAACAGGCGGCCGACGCGATTCGTAGCCTGGTACGAAGCCCTGAGCTTCGTGAGCGTATGGTGCATATGGGGCAGCGCCGGATCTGGAAGAGCCATACTTATGCGCATCGTGCTGAGCAAGTCGAACAGCTTGTAGGGCTGATCTCTCCCGAACGTCGTCCAATGTCCATGACATGTACCCCAAAAGTTAGTGCGATCGTTTCAACCATCAGACCTCACCAGCTCCAGCAAATATTCGATACTGTCGGAAGACAGAAAGACGTTGACGTCGAGCTTGTCCTCGTGGCCCATAAGTTTTCGGCCGACGTCGAAAAGCTGAACGAAATGGCATCGGCAGCTGGGGTAGCCACTTATCATTTGCTTGAGATGGGCGAAGAAAGCACTTTAGGTGACTGCCTGAACGCAGCGGTCGCGATGGCAACAGGGGACTTCATCACGAAAATGGACGATGATGATCTATATGGCGACTACTATCTCTTTGACCAAGTTGCGGCACTACGTTACAGCGGAGCTTCGATAGTCGGTAAGCAGGCGCATTACATGTACCTCGCGGATTCTGATGCAACCTTGTTGCGATTCCCAGAACGCGAACACCGATTTACCAATCTTGTCATGGGGCCGACGATACTTGGTCACGCACATGTTTTCCGCGAGACGCCTTTTGATACACGCAACCGTGGTGAAGATACCAAATTCCTAAAAGACGTCATTGAGCGTGGCGGAACAATTTATTCGAGTGACCGCTTTAATTTTACTCAGATGCGAGGAAGCGATGGTTTGGCACATACGTGGGATCTGAGCGACGCGGAGCTGACTGCTACTGGTACTATTCAGTGGTTTGGACGCAACGATAAACATGTCTTTTTCTAGGAAAATTTTATTGTGCAAGTAGTACGAGGTAATCCAAGGGTGTGAAAACGATGAAAGTTATGCTTCTGACTCACTCTTTTACGCCTGAGATCTCGCCGCCTCAGCGACGCTGGTCGATTATCGTCGACGAACTGGGGCAATTGGGCCATGAAATTACAGTAGTGACCCCAAAATCGAATCGGATTGCAACTAAACGCCAACGCCGACTTCTCGATAGTCCTTATGTGACGTTGCAGCATTATCCGTCAATGCGTCGCTCCAAAACGATGCTCGGAAAAGTATTGAAGCATGGCGTAGATGCTGTTCTAAGCGTTCCGGCTGCATTCCGGCGGCAGAAGCCCGACGTTATTGTTGCAACTGTACCAGCTATTCCAACGCTAATTGTTGGCTTTGTGGCTAGCCGGCTACGGCGCGTACCGTTGGTTGTCGACCTTCGAGATGCCTGGCCCGATTTGCTCAGTGAATCACAAGTTATTAAGTTCCGCTGGGTTGAGCCGGTTATCTCGAAGCTCATCAGTTTTATTGTGAACCGAAGCGACATGCTGGTGACAGTGACGCAAGGCCTGGCATTCAAGATGCAGCGAAACGGGATGGAAAACATCGCCACGATCCCTAATGGCGTTGAAACCGAACGCGCAGACCTCGAAGTCTCTCAACGCGAAAGTGATGGCGAATTCCATATTCTTTATTTAGGGAATATTGGTCGGAGTCAAGGACTTGAGACCGTTATCCGGGCAATGAAACATGTACCGGAAAATGTACGTCTACGCATTGTCGGCCAAGGGACTGAGAAGGCCAAATTGGTGAGACTGGCGATGGACCTCGGACTTGACATTGACTTCCAAGACCCTGTCTACGGCCAACGGGTACTGGAAAACTACTCATGGGCGGACACATGTGTGGTCTCGCTTCGTCCTGATTGGCCGAGTTTTAATCACACAGTTCCATCGAAACTGTACGAACTTCTGTATTTGAATCAGCACGTTACTGGATTGGTCAGAGGAGAGGCTGCCGAAATCATCCGTGATTCGAACGCCGGGGTAGTGATTGAGCAGGACGCATCTGCGCTATCTTCATACATTAATGAGGTGGTTGCGAACCCCAAAATATTGCAGACAAATCATAGTGGTACCGACTGGGTCAGGAAACACGGATCTCTGCGTCAAGCCGGACGGGATTATGCCAAATTGCTGGCTACAGTTATCGACGCGCACGCCAAAAGATAGAGCAAACTGTTGAATCTAAAAGTCCTTCCGAACGCAATCAACACCGGTAAATTGGTACTATCAAACGTTGCTGATGACCCGACTTTTTTTGCGCTCCAAGTTGCCCGCCGTTTCAAGTCCAATCCTGTTCTAGGCGCGTTAATTAGCACTCTGGGAAGCGATAATTCGAACATTCGCCTACGTGCGCTCTCGGCGATGCTGAGGGACAAAAGCAGTGCATTCCAGTCTGCCTGCAGAGACTGGGTAAGTACGGGTGGCAACCCAAGCCACGCTGTATTCCTAGCCAATCTTTGTATTGCATCTAATGAATGGAAAATTGCAGAGGAGTTGTTGAGTCGGGGTGCTCCGTCTAACGCTCATGTACGCGCTAATGCCCGCCTTTTGTGGTCATTAGGCCGAATGACCGATGCCATAAATCTGTTGCGAGACATTCGCAGCGGGCGTCAACTTAGCCACTATGAATCCGAACTGGCAACTTTCAAGGGTAGAGAGCCTCAACTTGCTGCACCCCGTGTTCCAGATAAATCGAATAGTGAGACCCGGTCGGTTATTTATGTTGCTACAAACTCATTGCCGCACACTGGTAGCGGATACGCACAACGGACCCACTCAATACTGACGTCCTTGAAAGAAGCCGGTTGGAGAGTCAAGGGACTGACAAGGGTCAATTACCCATTAAATATCGGGAAATTGTCAGCTTCTGAAACAGACGTCGTATCTGATATTGAATACCAGCGTTGTCTGCCTTTTCCTGCGAAGCATGATCTGACTGGAAGAATTCAGCAACAAGCTGAGGATCTCTTAGCGAGAGTTATTCGAGAGAAGCCTTCTGTGCTGCACACCACGACAGATTTTTCTAATGCCCTGGCGGTTAAGGCAGTTGCAGAAGCGACTCGTACACCCTGGGTATATGAAGTTCGTGGTCAGCTGGCAGATACGTGGCTGTCGACGCGTCCTGATTCTTCTAAGGATTCGGAACGTTACCGACTATTCCTGGAACGCGAAGCGTTTGTAGCACAGCACGCTGATCATGTCTTCACTTTGGGTGATGCCATGAAGCGCAATCTGGTGGATGCGGGTGTTGATGAGCGCAAGATTTCAATCTTGCCAAACGGAATCGGGGAAAAGTTTGTTGAGGAACCTGTATCTAGGCGCCAAGCGCGTGACCAGCTGAGGCTTGATTCTGAAGCATTTTATGTAGGTACCGTCAGCAGCTTGGTTCACTATGAGGGCCTTTCGACGGTAATCCGCGCTGTTGCCGAACTTGCGAATCAACATGAGTCATTACGTCTTCTGATTGTCGGGGACGGTATTGATCGTGAAAATCTGGTAAGCCTTGCCAAAAAACTAGGAATTGCTGGGCGATGTGTGTTTCCAGGTCGCATTCCTCGAGAACAAGCGCATCTCTATCATGCTGCGTTGAACGTTTTCGTCGTGCCAAGAATTGACTCGGCGGTCACGCGCTCGGTGACTCCGCTCAAACCTGTGGAAGCATTGGCATCAAAAGTACCAGTCTTGGCATCTGACCTTCCTGCATTGCGAGAACTGATCACAGACGGTGAGAACGGTCACTTGATTAAGGCAGGAGCAGTTGCCGAGTGGGCTGAATGTATCGAGAAATTGATGCTGAACCCAGAAAATGCCCGACGCATGGGCAAGTCAGGGCGGGAATTCGTACTAGCTAATAGAACTTGGGAACAAAACGCACTTAGCATTGTCGAAGTTTACGAGCGAGTAATAAGTAAAGCTCCGGGACAATGAAACCGTCGTTGATCTCAGTGATGGGATATGGTTTATAGGGCTAATCTTGCACTTCTTGTGCTATAGGATCAGTTTGCAGGCCCTTTCGTAGGGAAAATCGCTCGTACCAGAAGGAAAATCACTTTAGTGAACAACATTAAAGAAGTCGCCGTTATCGGTTTGGGCTACATCGGATTGCCAACTGCCGCGATTCTTGCCTCGAAGGGCATCACTGTAAAAGGCGTAGATGTAACTCCTCGAACCGTAGAGGCGGTCAACAAGGGCGAGGTGCCGTTCGTAGAGCCGGCGTTGGGTGAATTCGTTTCTGCTGCTGTCAATGCCGGTACCTTGTCTGCAAGCTTCGATACCCCAGAAGCTGAAGCCTACATTGTTGCGGTGCCAACTCCGTTCAATGATGACTACACCGCAGACCTGTCATACATCGACGCTGCCGCTGAGGGTATCGCACCTAAGCTCAAGGGTGGCGAGCTGGTGATTCTCGAATCGACCTCGCCTCCAGGTGCAACCCAACACCTCTTCGACTACCTTCTTGCCAAGCGCCCTGACTTGGATGAGGACAGCTTGCTCGTAGCGCACTGCCCAGAACGCGTGCTTCCCGGCTATGTCATGGAAGAACTGGTCACCAATGACCGCATTGTGGGCGGTATAACTCCGGAAGCAGCCGAGAAGGCCAAAGCACTGTACGAGACCTTCTGCCAGGCAGCGATCCTCACCACCGATGCGATGACTGCCGAAATGGCAAAGCTGGTTGAGAACTCTTACCGCGACGTGAATATCGCATTCGCTAATGAACTGTCGGTTATTTCAGACAAGCTGGGTATTGACGTGTGGGAACTAATCTCCCTTGCAAACCGCCACCCACGGGTCAACATTCTTCAGCCCGGTCCAGGCGTTGGCGGTCACTGCATCGCTGTTGATCCATGGTTCATCGTTTCGGCTGCTCCTGAAGAATCCAAACTGATTCGCATGGCTCGCAATACCAACGATGCGAAGCCAAACTGGGTCATTGACAAGGTAGTCGAAGCTACCAAGGCCCCATCCTTCAACGGCAAGGTTGCGGTTTTGGGACTGGCTTTCAAGGCCAACATTGATGACATGCGCGAATCTCCGTCGATTGCAATTGCGCGCAAATTGGCCGAAGCCAATTCAACAGTTGAGTTCCTTGCCGTGGAGCCACATGTCGAAGTATTGCCTAAGAATCTCGAGGGCATTACCAACCTGCGCCTCGTTTCGACTGATGAGGCTCTAGAATCGGCAAGTGTAGTTACTCTGCTGGTCGACCACGATCAATTCAAGTCTGTTCCAGCAACCGCACTGGCAGGTAAAGAAGTTATCGACACCCGCGGCCTCTGGCGCTAATTTTCGAACTGACAAGGTAAAAACCAATGAAGAAGATCATGCCCATCTATGGCACTCGTCCTGAGGCCATTAAAGTTGCCCCGATCGTCAAGGCTTTGAAAGAAGCCGACGAATTTGAATGCGTTGTTGTTGTCACCGGACAGCACCGCGAAATGCTAGATCAGGTAAATGAGCTCTTTGGCATCACGCCGGACTACGACTTGGATGTCATCCAGCCTCGCCAGACCCTGAACGGCTTGCTCACTAAGACCATTGCGGGTCTTGATGAAATTTTCGAAAAAGAGAAGCCTGACGCTGTAGTAGTCCAGGGTGATACCACTACTTCGACCGCTGGTGCGATCGCGGCCTTCTACCGTGGTATTCCGGTTGTTCACGCTGAGGCTGGACTTCGGAGCTACGATATTTTCTCTCCGTTCCCGGAGGAAGCTAATCGCAAGCTGACCAGCCAGATCGCCAGCCTGCATTTGGCTCCAACTTCGTTGAGCAAGCGCAACCTTGAGCGTGAAACGTTCAAGGGCAGCGACATTGTCATCACCGGCAACTCCGTCATCGATGCATTGCTGACGGTTGTCGAGAAGAAGGTTCCTTTCTCGGATCCGAAGTTGGAAGAATTGGTTTCCTCTGGCAAGCGCATCGTTCTGGTTACGACTCATCGTCGTGAAAACCAGGGCGAACCGATGCGCGGCATCGGTCGTGCACTGGCCAAGCTTTCCAACGCTGAACCGGATGTCGAATTCATCTTGCCTCTGCATCGCAACCCTGCGGTTCGCGAAGCATTGCTTCCGGAAATCGATGGACTGGCGAATGTGACTTTGACCGAGCCTTTGGCTTACGGCGAATTCACTCGCATCATTGATGCCTCGACCGTCGTCTTGACCGACTCCGGCGGCGTTCAGGAAGAAGCTCCAAGCCTTGGCAAGCCAGTACTTGTCATGCGCCTGAACACCGAGCGACCTGAAGCAGTCGCCGCGGGTACTGTACGTCTAATCGGTACCGACGAGAAGCGTATCTTCGACTCGGTATCTGAGCTGTTGCACGATGAGGCCGCGTACAACGAGATGGCTAATGCTGTAAATCCTTACGGTGATGGCAAGGCATCCGAACGTACTGTCGCTGCCATTGCAGAATTGCTTGGCGTAGGTTCCCGTATCGAGGAATTCGATTCTAAGCTCTCTGATCCAGATGACATGATGCGCGCAACCAGCATCTAGTTCGGTAGAAAAGGCCAGTTCAACATCCGTCGAACTGGCCTTTTCTGGGTTTAATAGGGAAAGATCCATGCGGTGCGGACCTAATCAATATGGTTTGCCTAGTTTAATCAGTACGATCGAAACATGATGAATCAAACTGCAATATTTATTGATGCCGGTTTTCTACTCTCACTAGGCGGCCATCGTGCCGCCGGAACTACCTTACGTTCAGCCTTCACAACTCATTACGAGGCTTTAATACGCGGGATTGTGCAAACGGTCAAGAAGAATACGGGTCTGAATAACCTTCGCGTTTATTGGTATGACGCCTCGAAGGACGGCCTATTTACCGAACAGCATAAGCGTATTGGATTGATACCAGGCGTTAAAGTCCGCCTAGGACGTATCTCCTATAACGGCGAGCAAAAAGGTGTGGACTTGAGACTGGCACTGGACTTAGTTGGTGTTGCTCGGAATGGTTCTGCTTCCATCGCATATCTGGTTTCCGGGGATGATGACCTCGCCGAAGCAGTTGAGGAAGCGCAGGACTTAGGGATGAAAGTCGTGCTACTCGGCGTAGCAAAATCCGATAGCCGACTCGGTGTTGCTTCCGTCGCTGAACACCTGGCTTTAACCGCTGACTACATCGAAACCGTTCCTAATCAATTGTTGGATAGCGCATTCACCAAAGTTCTTGAGTGGGACAAAAATCATTCGGAAAAGACCTCTCTGATCGCTCGTGCCTCGACAGAAACGGAACCAAAGCCAGTCGGAAAGCCGATAGTTCCCACACCTGCAGTCATGGCTCAGAAGCTTGTTGCCCGAACAACGACGGAACGGGAAGCCGAAGCAGAAGTGATCTATTCCAGTGGTGGCCAAAGTTCTGGTTATCAGGGATCCGCAGCTTACGAGCAAAAAGAACTGAAAGTTGCCGAAGAAATCGGCGCGAAAGTCGCGGAATCTTGGCTGGCCTTTACTACACAGCACGACGTAGTAGAACTGATCGCCGACAAGCCGCAGTTGCCACCAGAGATTGACAGGACTTTGCTCAAGGACTGCGCCCAGGTGCTTGGTGAATGGAAAACCGACCAGCAGACCATTCGGCGCACGTTGCGAGGCGCCTTCTGGGAGTACTTGGACAGGATCATGTGACGAGTCAGCACTATCCGCAAATCCGCTTTCAGGCGCAAGCTAAGGTAAATTTATATCGTGACTTCTCAGCAGAAACCCTTTTACATCACCACGGCTATTTCATACCCAAATGGTACCCCGCACATTGGGCACGCCTATGAGGTGGTGGCAACCGACGTCATGGCTCGATTCAAGCGGCTGGACGGTTTTGATGTCTTCTTCATGACCGGCACCGACGAGCATGGCCAGAAGATGATGCAGACCGCAGAGAATCTTGGCATCACGCCGGCTCAACTGGCGCAGCGAAACTCGGATGCTTTCCAAGCCATGAACGATGAGCTGGGCACGAGCTACGATCGCTTCATCCGTACGACTGATGCGGACCATCATGCGGCTGCACAGGAACTGTGGCGCCGCATGGAAGCCAATGATGACATTTACCTGGATAAGTACGCTGGTTGGTACTCGGTACGCGATGAAGCCTTCTACACCGAGGAACAGACGGAAGTTCGTGAAGATGGCATCCGCTATGCCATTGAAACTGACACCGAGGTTACCTGGACAGAAGAAGAGTCATACTTCTTCCGACTGTCCAAGTACCAGGACAAGTTGCTGGACTACTACCAAAACAACCCTGAATTCGGCGCGCCGCGTTCCCGCTTCAATGAAGTAGTACGTTTCGTCGAAGGCGGTCTGACCGACCTTTCCATTTCCCGTACAACCTTTGACTGGGGCATCCCAGTACCGGGCAATGAGAAGCATGTCATGTACGTGTGGGTAGACGCACTCACCAACTACCTGACTGGTGTAGGATTCCCTGACGTTGATTCAGCTTCTTTCCGCAAATACTGGCCGGCAGATGTCCACGTCATCGGCAAGGACATCTCGCGATTCCATGCGATTTACTGGCCAGCATTCCTCATGTCAGCCAAATTGCCGTTGCCGAAGCGTGTCATGATCCACGGCTTCCTGCACAACAATGGCGTGAAAATGTCCAAGTCCTTGGGCAACACCGTGTCCCCAGACGATTTTGTGAACCGTTATGGTCTGGATCAGGTGCGCTACTTCTTCCTGCGTGAAGTTCCCTTTGGCGCCGACGGCAGCTACAACCATGAAACCATTGTTGCGCGAATTAACGGAGACTTGGCAAACAACTTCGGCAACCTTGCACAGCGTTCGCTGTCGATGGTCGCGAAGAACTGCGGGGGAGTAGTACCAACCCCAGGGAAATTGCTGGAAGCCGATCAGCAAATACTGGATGCAGCCTGCAAGCTGCTGGAAATCAACCGCGACGCCTTCTCCCGTCAAGAATTCAGCAAGGCGCTTGAAGCAGTATGGCACGTTCTGGGCGACACCAACGCCTACTTCGCTGAACAAGAGCCCTGGAAGCTGAAGAAGACTGATCCAGAGCGTATGGCGACGGTTTTGTACGTGACCATCGAGATTGTCCGCAAGGTCGCTTTGCTGCTTCAGCCAGTCTTGCCCCAGGCAATGACTTCGATGCTCAACGCGTTGGCAGTTGGAGAAGGTTCTGCGCGAACCTTCGAGTCCTTTGAGAGCGCTTTGGTGCCTGGAACTGAACTGCCGGCTCCATCGCCAGTGTTCCCACGCTACGAAGAAGAGTAGTAAGAAGTACCAGAATGAACATTGAGGTATTCTGCCCAAATTGAAATTTGCGCAGAATACCTCAATTTTTTGCAGTCAATCAGGGAGTGACGACGCCCGTCTGGTAGGCGATGACAACGGCCTGAACCCGATCTCGAGCTTCCAATTTTGCCAAGATGTGGCCTACGTGGGTTTTGACTGTCGCTTCAGAAAGGAATAATTTGTCGGCAATCTCAGGGTTGGAAAAGCCTTCTGCAATCAATCCGAAAACTTCCCGTTCGCGAGGCGTCAGCGATTCGACAGCGGCAACAAGGTGAGCATTGTGCTGTGATGAATTCTTCTTGAGCATTGGCGCCATGTGTTCCAACAACCGCCGAGTGGTCGACGGGGCTATTACGGCATCGCCTCGATTGACGGTGCGCACGGATTCCAAGAGTTCTTCTGGGGGAGCGTCTTTGAGAAGGAATCCGCTGGCGCCGGCTTGAATCGCGCTCAGCGCGTACTCATCCATGTCGAAGGTCGTCAGCACGATGATCTTTGGGCCATCCGCGGCCTTCTTATCCGGATCCAGTAGCCGCTCGGTAGCTTCGATTCCATCCATTTCCGGCATACGCACGTCCATCAAGATGACGTCCGCCTGGGACATTAGCGGTGCAGCCAGCGCTTCGCGACCATTGCCGGCCTCGACAATGACTTCCATATCGTCTTGGGAATTGATAAGCATTCTGAAACCACTGCGAACAAGTAGTTGATCATCGACCAAGGCAACCTTGATGGCTTCGGGTTTAGGCATTTGAATATTAGTCCTCGGTGTATGTGATGGAAACATTAACAGCGAAACCGCCCCCAGCTCGGGGGAGCGCAGTACAGGTACCTTCATATAAGGCTACGCGTTCTTTCATCCCCTGCAGGCCCTGGCCCGTGCCTTCGAGGACGATGGATCCAGCACCTCGCCCGTCGTCATTGACGGTCAAATTCAAGCCCCGAGAAGTCCATTCGATATGGACTAGGGTCTGAGAGTCCGGGCCAGCATGCTTAATGACATTCGTGAGCGATTCTTGAATGCATCGATAAATAGTGAGCTCCGCACCTGCAGGCAGTTCTTTCCGTGGAGTTCCCGAAGTTTCCAGCTGGACATTCAGTCCGGATACGGCAACGCTTTCTACAAGTTCAGGTATGTTTGCCAGCGACGGAAGAGGGCGATTCTCTAGCTCCTCATCTTTTCGCAGAACGCCCAGGAGCCTGCGCATCTCTTTCAGTGATGCGCGTCCAGTATCCGAAACTGTCTTTAGAGTCTCGATGGCGACCTCCGGGTGTTTGGCTGCGGCATATAGTGCCCCGTTTGCCTGGGTGATGATGACGGAGAGTGAATGCGCGACGATGTCATGCATCTCGCGAGCAATGTGGTTTCGCTCATCTGATGCAGCCAGTGCGCGTTCTATGAGACGCTCCTTTTCCAGCCGCTCGGCATGCTCACGCAATGATTTCATTGCCAGTCGTCTTGTGCGGGCCAGATCACCGAAGGTCCACGACAGGGCGACAACCAATGCGAGGCCGACGAAGGAAATCATCATGTCGAAAGTAAAGACGGGCGTTGGATCAGGCGAATTCCTTGACGCGCCGAACATGCTGAACGTTGCCAGCAATGCGCCGAGCAAACCCAACCCCAAGGTGCTGAAAGATTGCCAGCGTTTCCCGTATACGGCCATGGTGTAGACCAGGATCGGCACTGAGACTTGAGAGAACAGGATGAGTCCATCAAACGCAAGCTGCATAAGGTGGCCGGCGGCTACGACAAGGGTAACGGCCCATGGAAATCGACGCCTCAACATCAGCGGCGCGGATTGAAGCACCGACAGCGTCAGCACAGCTGCAAAGGATGCAGGAGTCGACATTGATGATGCCAAGCCGAGAGCTGTCGGCATGCAAAGTAGCGTGTACAGCAGACCGGTGATGAAATCGACTCGTCCGGGATTCTCGCGGATCCAACCGTCGATACGACGGTGGGGATTGGCAAAGATCAAGTTTTCCTGCAATTCAACGTGTTAGTAACAGCCGATCCTGGTAGCGAAGCCATGGACCTTGTGTATCCAAGGTTATCGGTAGCGAAGGATGCGCGACCTCATGCCCAGGGAGGAAATATGTCGTTTCAAATCGAAGTATTCTCATTATATGAGATGAACTCTCAAATAGCGGACGCTAGTCGATAGAATCTTTTCCATGGGAAATGTAATTGATATTGCGGTCATTCCGGGTGACGGTATTGGCCCAGAAGTTGTTGCTGAAGCCGTCAAGGTTCTGAAATTCGTCACTAACGGAGGCAAGACCGAGGTTAAGCTGACTGACTACAAGCTTGGTGCAGAGCATTGGTTGGAGACCGGGGAAACCCTGCCGGAAGAGACCTTGGAAGCTATCAAGAAGCATGATGCAATTCTCTTCGGTGCTGTTGGCGCAGCTCCCGGGGATACCCGAATTCCGTCCGGCATCATCGAGCGCGAGATGCTATTGAAGCTCCGCTTCTCGCTGGACCATTTCGTGAACTTGCGTCCGGCGAAGCTGTATCCAGGAATTGAAAGCCCTCTGGCTAACCCGGGTGAAATCGACTTCGTAGTAGTTCGTGAAGGCACCGAAGGACCGTATGTCGGCAATGGTGGCTCTGTTCGCACGGGCACCACGCATGAAATCGCCACCGAAGTATCCGTGAATACAGCCTATGGCGTAGAACGTGTTGTCCGGGACGCATTCCGCCGCGCAGCAGAGCGTGAACGCAAGCACGTAACGCTGGTCCATAAGCACAACGTGCTGGTGCATGCTGGACATCTGTGGAAGCGAACGGTCGAAATGGTTGCGCAGGAATTCCCAGAGGTTACCCATGACTACCTGCACGTGGATGCGGCAACCATTTTCTTGACTACGGACCCTTCGCGCTTCGACGTGATTGTCACCGATAACCTCTTCGGCGACATCCTCACGGACCAAGCCGGCGCCATCACCGGTGGTATCGGCTTGGCTGCCAGTGGCAACATTAACGTGGACCGCACCTACCCTTCGATGTTTGAACCAGTTCATGGTTCTGCACCGGATATTGCGGGTCAGCAGAAGGCGGACCCAACTGCGGCAATCTTGTCGGTGGCACTGATGCTTGACCATCTCGGTTTGGTTGATGAAGCACGGACAGTTGAGCAAGCTGTTGAAAAAGAGATCACTTCACGCCAAGAATTGACCGATAATCGCACCACCAGTGAAATTGGCGATGCAATTGTCGCGTTGCTGGCATAAGCTGAAAGTGACGTTTCTGGTTAGCCACTAACCAGTAGCAAATCCACGAACGGATGTTCCGCAGAGGCGTGGAGCATCCGTTCTTTGTTTATTGAACTAGGAAGTCAAGGGTAGATGGAATTTACCGAAAATCTCTCAACGAATCGCAAGAGCGAGCAGGAGCGAGCTGACGTTTTGGCTAATCCTGGGTTCGGAGACTTCTTCACCGATCACACCGCAGTCATCGACTGGTCAGCAGACGATAGTGGCCGTAACGGTGAATGGCATGATGCTCGAATAGAGCCATATGGTCCAATCGCCATGGATCCAGCCGCTTCGGTATTGCATTACGGACAGGAAATTTTCGAAGGGCTCAAGGCCTACCGGCATGCAGACGGTTCTGTGTGGACTTTCCGTCCGCATGCTAACGCTGCCCGCTTGAACAAGTCCGCTCAGCGCCTTGCACTCCCGCAGCTGGATGAAGAAGTTTTCGTCGAGTCGCTGCGCAAGCTTGTAGCAACTGATATCAATTGGGTTCCGACCGGTGACGGGGAAGCCCTGTATCTGCGTCCTTTCATGATTGCTACCGAAGCGTTCCTTGGGGTACGCGCAGCCCGTGAGGTTTCCTACCGTGTCATCGCGTCACCTGCAGGCAATTACTTTGGCGGTGAGCTCAAGCCGGTTGCCATCTGGGTCTCGAAGAACTATGCGCGCGCTGGCCGCGGCGGCACCGGCTCGGCTAAGTGCGGCGGCAACTATGCCGCCTCGCTCGTAGCCCAGCTGGAAGCTGAAGAAAACGGCTGCAAGCAGGTCCTGTTCCTCGACTCCTTCAATGACAATGCTGTCGAAGAACTTGGCGGCATGAACGTCTTCTTCGTCACCAGGGACAACAAGCTGGTGACGCCAGCGTTGACCGGAACCATCCTTGAAGGGGTGACCCGTTCATCGGTCATCCAGCTCGCGAAGGACCGCGGCATGGAAGTTGAAGAACGCAAGATCACCCTGGACGAATGGCGTGAAGGGATCGCTTCAGGCTATATCGCAGAGGTTTTCGCGTGCGGCACTGCTGCTGTGATCACCCCAATCGGTGTGCTGAAGAACGGTGAAGAGCTCATTGGTGATGAGAACGCTGCCGCCGGCGAAGTGACCATGTCCATCCGCGAAGAACTGCTGGGAATCCAGCTGGGCACCGTGGAAGACCGTCATGGTTGGCTGGAACGTTTGGCATAGAGCTACCTCAAAGTCACTGGTCTCGAGACTTGGAGCCTCGGGACCAGTGTTTCTTAAATCAGAGTTGGTCATGTGCTTACGCGGTTGCTAGCGTCAGTACACGGTGGATGCTGTTCCACCGTGGCAAGTTCTGTCGCTAATTGAACGGAGAAATGTTTGTCTGGAGACGAACGTAGGGAAACTAAAAGCATCGCAAGGCGAAGCTTGCTCGGACTTGCCGTTGTCGGTGGAGCTGCCGCTGGGCTTTCTATTTTATTTCCAGACCATCGTGTCTCTGAGGTTAGCGGTCCTTCGGTGGCGCCATCGCCGAGTCCCGACGCAATTCCGACTCCGGATACCCGCTACTTATCTGCTCTCAAGCGGGGGCAAGGGATTCATGGTCCTGAAAAGACCTTCGGCAGGGCTTACTCGGCGCTGAAGATATTAAGTGCGGTACCGCTGACCAACTATCGCCACACTTCGGAGCTTCGCATCGCTGTGTCTATCGTCGGGCATATCAATGAATTGCAAATAATCGATCCATCCGTCGGCAAATCGATTCACACGTTGAACTTGCCCGACGAGAGCGGGCACGGAATTGACTCGATGGTTTGGGATGAATCCCGGCAAAGACTGTACCTCAGTGTGGATGGGAGTATTCTCGCTTGGAATCCAGTAATTCCAAAGCAATTCACTACTCTGGTGGACGTCGAGGGCGCCTCGACAGTATACGAGCTTCGGCTTGATTCGAACGGCAATCTATGGGGAGGCACCTACCCACTTGGTGCAAGCTTCCATTACAACGTAAAGAGCAAAAAACTCCGAGTGTTCGATCGTGTAGCGAAAGACACCGACTACATCCGCAGGCTAGCGCTGGATGACAGGGGCAGGGTATGGATGGGTACGGGTTCCCGGAATCCTAGGCTATTCACTTTTGAGGCCAACCAGCCGGGCACGGTGCGAGAAATAAACCTTCCAGTAGATGTGGCACATGGGTTCATCGGTTCCATTAACCCGATCGGCCACTACCTCGCCGTTACCGTGAGTTCCGTTTCGGAGCAACTGATACTTGATACCCGGACGATGAAATGGCGTGACCCTGTAACCCGGATTTGGGCATCGCGCGAGATTTCCAAAGCTAGTTCGGGACGGTTCTTCAGCATCACGTCTGGCCATCTGCATTCAACATCATTGCAGGGAATGGCAGACAGCCAAATTGGAAAAGTCGAGGCAAGCGGCGTCTTGTGCATCATCCCGCAAGATGGCCAGATCTTGATCGTCAGTACGACGTCCGATGGGGTACTCTGCGAAACATTCGATTTGAGCTTGCATCGCGTACGCGTTGCTCGCAAAATCAGGCTCACCGCGAGTGCCATCAAGATCCAATCCCTGCTCGGCCACAGCGACGGGAACATCTACATCGGAGGATACAAGGCGAACGGCATTGCCGCATTGAATCCGGAAACCGGTGTCCGCTGGAACTCTGGCGATGACGAACAGGTAATCAACCAGATCGAGGGAATGGTTGAGTACAACCAGGATAAAACCTATATCGGTTCTTACGGCAGCGCAGACCTAGTCCTCATGGAAACATCTCAGAACAATGCCGACAGAAAATATGACCGCATCGCTCGTCTGCTAACTGAATACTCGCAGTCGAGGCCCTTTGGATGGGCCGCAAATGCTTCCAGCGTGTTTTTCGGGACTGTGCCGGAGTACGGTGTCTCGGGCGGAGTTCTGGGAGAGATTGATCCGGCCACGGATACGGTTTCCTGGATACTTGACGGCGATGGCAAGGGATTCATTGAAGGCCATTCCATCATCGGGCTAGCTGCCGATGAATCGCATCTCTACGGCACGACTTCACTACGCAATGGATATGGGATCGATGACACGAAAGGTCAGGCCAAGGTCTTCAAAATGCATATAGCTTCCCGCAAGATCGTCTGGGAGGTAAGTCCTATTTCGTCTGCGCAAGCATTGTATTCACCAGCCATTATCGGTGGCTGGCTGGCAGTAGCTGATCTTCAGGGCGTCGCCTTATTGGATCTGGAAAGCGGAGCGTTGAAGAAACGGCATGTCGTCAACAACGTTAAAAACACGTCCTACCGTCCTGGGTGGCTTTCAGCAGATATGAGGGCCACCCCTGACGGTCAAAAAATGGTGCATACCGCTGCGGGCGAAGTAACTGTGATCGATTATGTCTCGGGCACTACTCATTCTGTGGTGAGCACAAGACGCCAGGACCGGTTTGGGACCAGATTGACTGTTGGTGCTGACGGACAAGTGTATGGGACTTTAAACCAAACGGCATTGGTCCAACTCTCGCTGACCCCGGAAGTGGCCTAGCCGAGCTCGCTGTGGGCAACCGAGGCAGTTGACCGTTCGAGGATAGACTTTCCCTTGATTAGCAATATTGCGTAGATGCTGTTCCTACAATAAAGGAAAAGCCAGAACGACATGGATTAGGCTTGTATTCATGCGCATTGCACGATTTGTAGTAGATAGCGACCCGCTGTACGGCGTCGTTGACGGTAACGATATTCATGTTTTGGCTGGAGATCCGTTTTTCCAGGGCATCAAGACGACTGGTGCTACGCACTCCTTGGATGATGTCCGGCTGGTAGCCCCAATCATCCCTCGTTCGAAGGTCGTTGGCTTTGGCCGCACGTACCGCGAGCATGCCAAGGAGCTGGGCAATGAAGTTCCGGCCGAACCATTAATGTTCTTGAAGCCAAATACCTCCGTAGTGGGCCATGGGGACCCCGTCACCCTCCCGGCGTTTTCGAACGAAGTTTCCTTCGAAGGCGAACTGGCCGTGGTAATTGGCCGCATTTGCAAGGATGTTCCGGCCGACAAGGCGCAGGACGTGATCTTCGGCTACACGGTGGCAAACGATCTGACCGCACGCGATGCCCAGCGAACTGATCCGCAGTGGGCTCGTGCCAAGGGATTTGACGGTTCTTGCCCGCTGGGACCGTGGATCGAAACCGAAATCGAAATCGAAGATGCTGACGACCTGACTATCGTCAGCCGAGTGAATGGCGAGGTTCGCCAAGACGGAACTACCAATGACATGATCTGGCCGGTCAACGAACTCGTTGCCCGTGCTTCCGAAGCATTTACCTTGCTGCCAGGCGACGTCATCATGACCGGCACCCCAGCCGGTGTCGGCCTGGTCAATGAAGGCGACGTAGTAGAAATCGAAGTTGAAGGAATAGGCTCCCTGCGAACCGTCTTCCGCCGTTAGGCAACACACCTCGAGACTATGAGGCTCTCGATCATTAATGTGATCGGGAGCCTCGCGCTTTGAAGTGCCGGTTTCCGTCTTGAAGGCATAGAATAAAAACATCATGACTGATCTATCGTTGATTCCCGTTGTTACCGAAGACACCCCGGTACGCGTTCGCTTTTGCCCATCACCAACTGGTACTCCTCACGTAGGTTTGATCCGTACTGCCCTGTTCAACTGGGCTTATGCGCGTCACACCGGCGGCAAGATGATCTTCCGCATTGAAGACACCGATGCCAAGCGCGACTCCGAGGAAAGCTACAACCAGCTTCTGGATGCCTTGGCTTGGTTGGGCATTGATTGGGACGAGGGCGTCAACGCGGGCGGCCCTCATGAGCCATACCGCCAGTCGCAGCGCGGTGACATCTACCAGGATGTCATTGAGAAGCTTCGTGCAGCTGGCCATCTTTACGAGTCCTACTCGACCCCCGAGGAAGTCGAAGTTCGCCACAAGGCGGCTGGACGCGATCCGAAGCTGGGCTATGACAATTTCGACCGCGAGTTGACCGAAGAGCAGCAAGCCGCGTTCAAGGCCGAAGGCCGCGAACCGGTATTGCGTGTTCGCATGCCAGATCACGACATCACCTTCACCGACCTGGTGCGTGGCGAGATCACCTTCAAGGCGGGATCTGTTCCCGACTACGTGGTCGTGCGCGCCAACGGCAAGCCGCTGTACACCCTGGTCAACCCAATCGATGATGCGCTGATGGGAATTACCCATGTGCTTCGTGGCGAGGATCTGTTGTCCTCGACTCCGCGCCAGGTCGTCTTGTACGCATTACTGCATGACATCGGCGTTGCCCAGTACATGCCACGCTTCGGCCACCTGCCGTACGTCATGGGCCAGGGCAACAAGAAGCTTTCCAAGCGTGATCCGGAATCCAGCTTGTTCCTCCACCGCGACAACGGTTTCATCCCGGAAGGCCTGCTGAACTATCTGGCCCTGCTGGGGTGGTCGCTGAGCGCTGATGAAGATATCTTCTCGCGTGAACAGCTGGTTGAAGCCTTTGACGTTAAGGACGTGCTGTCCAACCCTGCACGCTTCGATGTGAAGAAGGCAGAAGCAATCAACGGCACTCACGTGCGCATGCTGGAGCCGCAGGATTTCCGTGATCGTTTGGTCCCTTACCTGCAGGCCGCGGGCCTAGTGGGCGAAGTGCTTACAGAACGCGAAAACGAGATCTTGGATCAGGCGTCGCCATTGGTTCAGGAACGTATCGCGCTGTTGGGAGAAGCAACCGACATGCTTGAGTTCCTCTTCAAGGCTGATGACGAAATTGCCATCGAAGAAAAAGCACTCAAGGGCATGCCTGCAAACCTGGTTGAAGTGATCGACGCTAGCATCCATGGCCTGGAAGGCCTTGCCGAATGGAACGCTGAAACCATTCAGGCAGCCCTGCGCACGAAACTTGTAGACGAACTGGAACTGAAGCCTCGCCAGGCCTTCGGTCCGGCCCGCGTTGCAATCTCCGGAAAGCGCGTTTCGCCACCGCTCTTCGAGTCCATGGAAATTCTTGGACGCGAGTCGAGCCTAAAACGACTTCGTGCATTCGGCGAGTCCCGGTAGAGATTCTCCGATAAATCGATGAGAAGCACTGTGAACGTCTCGGATGGAACCACTCCTGCAACTGTTTCTATCCGGGGCGTTCTCTTCGATATCGATGAGACCCTCGTGGATTTGCGCTCCGCCGCTATCCAAGGCTTCTCATCCTTGTCGGCGTCGGCGCTGGCGCACCTGAATTCTGAACAAGTAACTGAGATCGCGGCAGACTTCGCCGATGATGGTGCGCAGGCCTATGACAGGTACATGGCAGGCGAGCTGACTTTCCTTGGCCAGCGAGAAGTGCGGCTGCAGCGCGCGTACAGGTTGGCTGGGGTCACTGCCCCCAGCGGCCAAGCATATGCACGTTGGGCTCATGAATATGAGACGAAAGTTCGCGAGTCGTGGAAGCCCTTTGGTGACGTGCCGGCATTCTTGGACCAGCTGGAGTCTCTGGGGATCCCGTATGGCGCGGTTAGCAACAATGTCGAGTCATACCAGCGTGACAAGCTCCAGGCCGCCGGGCTCGCCGGATTCCAATGCGTCATTGGTTCCGATACTGCTGGGGCACCGAAACCGCACTCGGCCCCGTTCCTGGCCGGGTGCGCTGCGCTAAAAGGTCTGCCGGCCCACACACTGTACATTGGGGACAACCCGATTAATGATTATCAAGGGGCCAGTGACGCTGGACTCCAGCCAGTGCTCTTGGATCGTGCTTCAGTTCACAAGAATTTTCTTGGATGGCGGGTGAAGGATTTGGGCTCGCTCACGACGGTTCTGTCCTGATTTTCCGCGGAATGCCGGTGGAAAATTGGCCGCGATGCTCGATTTGTGTGCTGGTCATTTGGCCGGTATAGTTTTATCTCGTGCTACGGCAGTGGCCGGAATGATAATTAGCTGAATTCCTGAAACGCCAAGTCACAGTGGGATATGGTGTAATTGGCAACACAACGGTTTCTGGTTCCGTCATTCTAGGTTCGAGTCCTGGTATCCCAGCGCTTCATCAAAGAAATTTGATGGGTTGAAGGTAGCTCTTCAGCATACGGCCCCATCGTATAGCGGCCTAGTACTCTGCCCTCTCACGGCAGCAACACGGGTTCGAATCCCGTTGGGGTCACCAATGGAAAACCGCGGAGAAATCCGCGGTTTTCGTGTTTCCCGGACAAAATCTCTACTGGGCTAGAGAAATTACCTGTTGGCATGAGGCAAGATAGTTCTCATGGAGTCGAATTCAGATCTGGATAAGAGCTCAGGGCAGGAAATCGCTTCGCCAGCCGGAACCGGCAGCGAAGCCGTGAAGCAATTGAACGAGCTTCAGGATGTGCTCAGTGAGCTGTCCTTTGTTAACCCTCAACCACGAGATGCATCCGGATTCGAAGTACTGCGCAACAAGGTATCGCACCAAATTTCGGACTACCTGATACCTCGAATTTCGAACCTGGGCGCACCGCTATTGGCGGTTGTCGGAGGATCCACGGGCTCAGGAAAATCGACTCTTTTGAATTCCCTGCTAGGGGAACAGGTAAGCCTTTCCGGTGCGGTACGCCCGACGACGCGAACTCCGGTTTTGGCGTTCAACCCGGTTGACCAACACTTCTTTGAATCTGACCGGATTCTTCCCGAACTTAAACGTGTAGCTGGTGGTGGATTCAATGCGCAAGGCGGACCATCCAGTAAACAAGCACTATTGATGACGCCCCGGCAACAAGTACCTCAAGGGCTGGCGATTCTTGATGCCCCGGATATCGATTCGGTTTCCGATGAGAACAGGGAATTAGCTGGCCAGCTTCTGAATGCCGCGGACCTCTGGATTTTCGTCACGACGGCCAATAGATATGCTGACGCTCTACCCTGGGATCTGCTCTCCGAGGCTGGTGCACGCAAGATAACCGTCTGCGTCGTATTGAACAGAGTTCCTCCTGGAGCCGAAAACGACATCGTTCCGGACCTGAAGCGCTTACTACGTGACAAGGACCTGGACCCCACACTGCTGCATGTTCTCAACGAGACGCAGCTCGGTGAAGAAAAATTGATTCCCAGTGAGCACGTGGAGCCGTTGCTAGCGTGGCTGAACTCACTGGCCGCGGATTCCGCTCAACGGCAGCGTATCGCGGCCCAAACCCTTGATGGCGCGTTGCGCCGCACCACCGCCGATGTCAGTGAACTAATCGCTGAACTGCAAGAGCAGGAAAACCAGCTCGGTGAACTACGCACGTTGACCGACGAACGCTTCGCACAAGCCTTGGCCAGGATCAACGATTCACTCAATGACGGCTCATTGCTGCGTGGCGAAATCCTGGCACGATGGCAGGACTTCGTCGGAGCCGGCGAGCTGCTGCGCGGAATCGAAGGTGCCATCGGACGGGTGAGAGATCGTGTAGGCGCGTTCCTCACGGGGAGGCCTCCAGCTACCCACAGGGTTGAACAAGCCATTGAATCAGGCCTGCATGCAGTCTTCATTGCCGAAATCACGAAGGCCTGCCATGATATCGACAGGTCGTGGCAGAACACGCCCTTCGGCCAGACGATACGGGCAAATTTGCCAACGCCGCGTCCGCCGCAGGATCTCAACGAGCAAGCATCCGAAAGCATCCGGCTCTGGCAAAAAGACGTCCTGGACATGATCCGCCAGGAAGGCGCCGGAAAGCGCAAAACCGCCCGGATGGCCGCATTCGGCGTCAACGGGGTGGCTGTGATCTTGATGGTTGTGGTCTTTGCATCAACGGCAGGTCTCACTGGATTGGAAATCGGTATTGCCGGGGGCTCGGCATTGGTGGGGCAGAAACTGCTGGAAGCAATATTCGGAGAGGACGCGGTACGCCGCATGGCCACCAAGGCACGAAAGATGCTTGATTCCAGAGCACGCGATCTCTTGGCGCAGAGCTCCTCAATCTATCTGGATGAGCTCTCTGCCACTTCGCAACCGGAGCTTGCTGAACGGCTGGGCAAGATTACCACAGGCTTGAATGGAAAGGGGGCCCGCTGATGTCTGAACGCAAGATCCTGCGGGCCGTCAGCGGCCTCAACTCGCAAATCAACAGCATCGTGGAAGCGATGCAGCTTGCAGAGGCATACCTGCAACCAGAAACCATCGATTTGGCCGCAGACGTTATCGCCCGCGCTGAATCTCGACGCCAGCTTTCCGCGGAGCATGTCGTGGTGGGACTTTTCGGTGCCACCGGCAGCGGAAAGTCAACGATGTTCAACGCGCTTGTGGGTCAGGACCTTGCCACCACAGGTGTCATCCGCCCGACGACTACCGACACTGTTGCTGCCATTTGGGAACCGGAAGGCTCTGGCGAACTTCTGGACTGGCTGGAAGTGGCTACTCGCCACGTCATTGAGGATCGGGACGGCCAAGCGGACTCTGCAAAGAAAAGAACATTCGACTCGGGGCTCCTGCTATTGGACTTGCCCGACATGGACTCGACAGCAGTTGATCACCATAAAATTGCTGCCCGGTTGGTGGGCCAGGTGGATTATCTGGTGTGGGTGCTTGATCCCCAGAAATATGCCGATGCTTCAATCCACCACGGGTATCTCAATTCCCTGCGCAGCCAGCAAGGCAACCTGCTGATTGTCCTGAACCAGATAGACACGATTGCCGAACGCGATCGAAAGCAAGTTGTCGATTCCTTGCGCGGCATCTTGGCCACCTCTGGGTTGGAGAATCTGCCCATCGTCTGTGCCTCTGCCGTTACGGGTGAAGGGGTCTCGGACGTACAGGCCAAGATTGCGGCCGCGGCCAAGAACAAGGCGCTCTCCACGCGTCGACTCCGCGCAGATGTTGATCAAGTCATTCATCGCTTGAGCGAGGAACTCGAAGTGGAGAAGGTGCGTGTCCCCAGCCAGATGCACCAAGCTGAGCTGGAGCGCGTGATCGCCAAAGCGCACGGTGCCCATTACATTGCTGACGCAGTGGAAACCTCATACTTGCTTCGTGGCGCCTCGCGCACCGGATGGCCGTTGACCACTTGGCTGGTCAAGTTGCGCAACGATCCACTCAAGAGGATGAATCTTGGGCGGCAGCATGAAGACCCAGAATTGTCATTGACTTCTCGTCCAGAGCTGTCCATCGCAGAAACTGCGGCTATAGAACATGGCATCAACCAGTACGTCGCCGAAGCGTCTGCAGATCTTCCGGAAACCTGGAAAGAGCCTCTCCGAGAGAAAGTGCACGCAAATGCGGCGGTGCTAGATGACAGCATTGATGCGGCGATTGCCGGCACTCCGTTAGGTGTTGAACGGTCTTCGTGGTGGTGGCCCGTAGTCAAGGTCATCCAATGGATGGCACTTGTTGCGGCCTTGGGTGGTGCTTTGTGGCTCGCCGGATATCCGGTTGCCGGATACTTCCAATTTCAGCTTCCGGAGGCTCCACGAGTCGAAGGTATCGCTGTACCAACGCTGCTAGTTTTCATTGGAATACTGCTGGGCATTGTCCTGGGATTGGCGTGCTCGTTTGTCAACCGAATAGTCGCTAAAGTTAAGCGAAGGAAAGCGTTGAAGAATATTGAACGCTCGGTATCCCAGCTGGTTAGGCAGGCCGTCATTGAGCCCGTTGACCAGCATCTGGGCACCTACAACAGCTACTCAGCATTGATCACCTCAGCAGCCAAGAAAGCCGATTAGAACTCTGTGACTACAAACCAACCAAAAGTCGATGCAACAGTGGGTGACCTAGGCGAGCAAGGCATCCTGGACGCGATCTTGCCGCTGCTTGATTCAGCGCAGGCAAGTCTCGGGCCGGGCGACGACGCGGGTGCGTTGAGGGTGAGCGGGAACGAAGTTCTCGTCTCGGTAGATACTCTGGTTGAAAACCAGGATTTTCGACTCCTCTGGCCCAGCGGGTTGGAACACAGTGCTTATGACATCGGTTGGAAGTCCATTGCCCAAAATGTTTCAGACATTAATGCGATGGGTGGTCATGCCACTGGCGCTGTGATTTCGTTGTCCCTGCCGAAGTCCACGTCCCTGGAATGGGTGAGGGACTTCAGCCGTGGCGTTGCCGAGGCTGTCGCGGAGCTTGGCGCCAAGGAACTGACGATTCTTGGGGGAGACCTCGGGAAGTCGCAGGAAATTTCCGTTACCACTACTGTTCTCGGTGAATGCGAGCATGGGAAGGTGCTGAGGAGCGGAGTCCGAGCCGGAGACCGCATAGCGGTGGCCGGACGTGTTGGCGCCGCCGGGGCAGGACTCTCTGTGCTTGAACACGAGCATGACAATCGACGTTGGAGCAGAGCAGTGCGCCGTCTGGTCCAGGCGCAGTGCCGTCCCATGCCGCCGTTGGAATCTGGGCCACGAGCTGCCGAAGCGGGTGCGACAGCCATGATGGATCTATCCGATGGGCTGATCCGCGACGCCGGGCGCATGGCCAAAGCCAGCCATGTGAATCTCGAGTTGGAATCTTCTGCTCTCCAGGACTTCGCGCTTCGACTGGAGGCTGCCTCAGAACTGACGGGCACCGATCCGATGTCATGGGTACTTTATGGTGGTGAGGATTTCGGACTCCTGGCAGCCTTCCCTCAGGGACTTGAAATCCCCGGAGAATTTACTGTCATCGGTGTTGCCAAGCCGGTCAATGGCCGTCGCGCGGTGGTGAAGGTCGATGGCAAGGTCGCAAAGCCTGAGACGGGCTTTGACCACTTCGCTTAGCTTCTTGGCACCTGATTCGTGTGTTGGCTATGCACGGTCATTTTGAACGCGCAGGAGTTCAGAAAGTTCGTGGGCGGCGCTTGCCACCGCTTCGTGGTGGATCTTGCCAGGTTGGCGGGTCAGCCGTTCAATCGGGCCCGATAAGGACAGAGCAGCGATGACGCGTCCGGACTGCCCGCGAACTGGTGCGGAAACCGAAGCGACGCCAGGCTCGCGTTCTCCCAGCGACTGGGCCCAACCGCGCCGGCGGACGCCTGCCAGGATTGTCGGCGTGAAGCGCGCGTGGTGCAATCCTTCCACCATGCGCTCATTGTCTTCCCACGCGAGCAGGATCTGGGCTGCCGAACCGGCCTTCATTGACAGTTGGGTTCCCACAGGAATGGTGTCGCGCAGGCCGATTGGACGCTCGGCGCTGGCTATGCACACACGGTAATCGCCCTGCTTGCGGAATATTTGCGTGCTTTCACCGGTGAGGTCGCGAAGCTTGATGAGCACCGGCCCGGCTGCGCTGACCAACCGGTCTTCACCGGCCGCGCTGGCGAGTTCCACCAGGCGGTTTCCCAGCTCAAAGCGGCCATGCATGTCGCGCCCAACTAACCCGTGATGGACCAATGATTGGGCAATGCGGTGCACCGTGGGGCGCGAAATTTCGGTGAATTCCACCAACTGGGAAAGGGAAGTGGGGCCATTCTCCAATGCATTGAGAATGGCTGCTGCCTTATCCAGTACGCCTACGCCGCTGCCTGTTGTCATGATTCAAGTATCACGTCTCATTATTTGAGATTCAAGTCCGCATACTGGAAAAGTCGCTCTGTGAAGTGTCAAAGTTGGAGTATCAATTGTTCGTAGCTTGAGGAGTGTGTCGCATGTCCGTCATGCAGTCGCCCCAGACGTTGGCAGAAAAAGTCTGGAATGCACATGTTGTGCGTCGAGGAGAAGGCGAAGGCGAAGCCCGCCAGCCGGACTTGATTTACATTGATCTCCACCTGCTGCATGAGGTGACCTCTCCGCAGGCCTTCGAAGGTCTGCGTCTCGCTGGCCGTCCGCTGCGTCGTCCAGATCTGACCATTGCGACAGAGGACCACAACACTCCGACGCTGGACATCGACAAGCCCATTGCCGACTTGACCAGCCGCACCCAGATCCACACCCTGCGCGACAACTGCAAGGAATTCGGCGTCCGCTTGCACTCCTTGGGCGACAAGGAACAGGGTATTGTCCACGTCGTGGGTCCGCAGCTGGGATTGACACAGCCGGGCATGACCGTTGTCTGCGGCGACTCGCACACTTCGACACATGGCGCCTTCGGCGCCCTGGCCTTTGGCATCGGCACCTCGGAAGTCGAACATGTCATGGCTACCCAGTCGCTGAGCCTGAAGCCGTTCAAGACCATGGCCATCAACGTCGAGGGCACCTTGAAGCCAGGCGTAACCTCAAAGGACATCATCCTCGCCGTGATTGCCAAGATCGGTACCGGTGGCGGCCAGGGTTACGTGCTGGAGTACCGCGGTTCGGCGATTCGCTCGCTGTCCATGGATGCCCGCATGACCATCTGCAACATGTCCATCGAGGCCGGTGCCCGCGCCGGTATGATTGCACCGGACGAAACGACGTTCGAATATGTCAAGGGTCGCCCACACGCTCCGGAGGGCGAAGATTGGGATGCCGCTGTTGCAGACTGGAAGCAGCTGCACACCGATGAGGGTGCACGTTTCGACGCTGAAGTCTTTTTGAACGCTGATGAACTCGAACCTTTCGTCACCTGGGGCACCAACCCTGGCCAGGGTGTCTCGCTGTCCGAGAATGTGCCTTCGCCAGAAGACTTCGAAGACGAAAATGACCGCAAGGCCTGCGAGCGAGCATTGACCTACATGGGACTTGAGGGCGGTACACCCATGAAGGATATCCGGGTGGATACCGTGTTCCTGGGATCCTGCACCAACTCCCGCATGGAGGATCTGCGGGCAGCCGCTGAGGTCATCAAGGGTAAGGAAAAAGACCCCAACGTCCGCATGATTGTGGTCCCTGGTTCGGCGCGAGTTCGCTTGGAAGCCGAAGCAGAAGGACTGGACCAGATTTTCAAGGACTTCGGTGCTGAATGGCGGTTCGCCGGCTGCTCCATGTGCCTGGGCATGAACCCGGACCAGCTGGCCGAGGGTGAGCGCTGCGCGTCCACCTCGAACCGCAACTTCGAAGGACGCCAGGGCAAGGGTGGACGCACCCATCTGGTTTCGCCACTGGTAGCCGCCGCTACCGCAATCCGTGGAACCCTCTCGTCGCCTAGCGACCTCGTCAACGCACCGGTTTCGGTCTAGGAAGGATCACCGTCATGGAAAAGATTGTCAGCCACACCGGTATTGGTGTTCCACTGCGGCAGAGCAATGTGGATACGGACCAGATTATTCCTGCCGTATACCTCAAGCGCATCACCCGCACCGGTTTTGAGGACGCGTTGTTTGCTGGGTGGCGACGGGATGAGAACTTCATCCTGAACCAGGAACCATTCAACACCGGCTCCGTACTGGTGGCGGGCCCCGACTTCGGCACCGGCTCCTCACGCGAGCACGCTGTCTGGTCCTTGAAGGATTACGGATTCAAAGCCGTGATCTCCTCGCGCTTTGCCGATATCTTCCGTGGCAACTCGGGCAAGCAGGGATTAGTTGCTGCCGAAGTTGCGCAAAGCGACATCGAGTTGATCTGGAAGGAACTGGAAAACAATCCAGGAACCACGGTGACCGTGGACTTGGAATCGCGTACGATTCACTGCGGTTCCATCTCCGCACCGTTCCAGATTGACGACTACACCCGCTGGCGCTTGATGGAAGGTCTGGATGACATCGGCCTGACCTTGCAACACGAGGACGATATCACCGCATACGAGGCCAAGCGCCCTGCTCACAAGCCGAGGACTTTGCCCGTACGCACTGCGGGCTAGCACCGAGTTCAAGGTAAATGGAATGGTCCGCTCATCCCTGGCGTTGTTAGGGGTGAGCGGACCATTGCGTTCCCAACGCAATGTTTTTCTGCAGGGCATCATGGCTCTGTCTGAAAGCATGCTCACAATGTGTGCGCCACGAGATGATCTGGGCGTACTGGGAGGTATAGAGGCGGTATGCTTACTTAGTCCTGCCAGTTCGAAAGCCTTGATGCTTCGGCGGGCGATAACGACTACGCGATGAGGTAATTCATACATGGGTAAGATCCTGACGATCCATGGTGGTGTTCCGCTAAAGGGCACCGTACGAGTCGGCGGAGCGAAGAACCTAGTGCCAAAAGCCATGGTCGCGGCTCTGCTGGGCGACAGCCCTTCGGTACTGCGCAACGTACCGGAGATCAAGGACGTAGCTGTTGTCCGCAGCCTGCTTGAAATCCACGGCGTCAAGGTGGACCAGGATCCCGACACCGGTGATCTCACCATGGACCCTACCCAGGTCAAGACCGCCTCGAACCAGGCCATTGATGCCCACGCGGGCGACTCGCGTATCCCCATTCTTTTCTGCGGACCACTGATCCATTCGCTGGGCGAAGCCTTCATCCCGGACCTGGGTGGCTGCCGCATCGGCGACCGCCCAATCGATTTCCACCTCGAAGTATTGCGCGACTTTGGCGCCATCGTGGACAAAACAGCCGACGGCATCCGCATTTCTGCCCCAAACGGGCTGACCGGCGCCAAGCTCGAACTGCAGTACCCGAGCGTTGGCACCACCGAGCAGGTGCTGCTTTCGGCCGTCCGCGCCAAGGGTGTCACCGAAGTCAGCAATGCAGCCATTGAGCCGGAAATCCTGGACCTCATCTCGCTGTTGCAGAAGATGGGCGCCATCATCTCGGTGCACCGCGATCGCGTGATCCGCATCCAGGGTGTTGAGAAGCTTTCGAGCTTCGACCACTCCGCTCTGCCAGACCGCAATGAAGCCGCATCTTGGGCCTCTGCCGCTCTGGTCACCAAGGGCGATATTTTCGTACAGGACGCCACCCAGCGTGATCTGACCGCTTTCCTGCACGTCTATCGCCAGATTGGCGGCGAGTTCGAGGTCAAGGCCGACGGCATCCGCTTCTACCACCCAGGCGGCGACCTTAATCCGCTGATCCTGGAAACCGATGTGCACCCGGGCTTCATGACCGACTGGCAGCAACCGCTGGTCGTTGCCTTGACCCAGGCCAACGGCGTATCGGTCATTCACGAAACCGTGTACGAGAACCGCTTTGGATTCACCGATGCGCTGGTTCGCATGGGATCCACTGTCCAGGTGCACACCGACTGCCTCGGATCCACCCCTTGCCGCTTCGGGCAGCGCAACTTCAAGCATTCAGCTGTTGTCGTAGGCCCCGCCAAGCTCACCGGTGCCGACATCGATGTACCGGATCTTCGTGGTGGATTTTCCCACCTGATTGCCGCGTTGGCTGCCGAAGGCACCAGCAAGGTCACTGGAATCGAGATCATCAACCGTGGCTACGAGCACTTCATGGAGAAGCTGCAGGCCCTGGGCGCAAACGTCGAGCTGAGCAACTAAAGGGGATCAGATTCGTGGTAAAGATTCTGGCCCCTGGTGAATCTGCAAGGACCAAGCGGGTTTTCTCGGTATTGGCGGGCGTTGTCCGTACTTCCATGAACGCTTTGATGGGCAAGACGTGGAAGGGTTTCGAGACGCTTCCGCAGGGCGGGTACATCCTCTGCCCCAATCACCTCACCGAAATCGATCCGCTGGTTGTAGGCCACGCTATTTACAGCAATGGCCGGCTGCCACGCTGGTTGGCCAAGGAGTCCTTGTTCAAGATTCCAGTGCTCGGCTGGCTGCTGCGCGAGACCGGCCAGGTACCGGTCTCACGCAGCGCATCCAACGCCGGTGAATCGCTGGCCGCGGCCAAGAAAGTGCTAGATGCCGGCGGTGTCATTGTCATTTACCCGGAGGGCACACTGACCCGCGACCCCAATTTGTGGCCAATGGTTGGACGGACTGGCGCCGCACGATTGGCTCTGCAAACCGGCGCACCAGTGGTGCCGATGGCACACTGGGGCGATCAGGAACTGCTGCCTCGCTATTCCAAGAAGATGTACCTGTTCCCGCGAAAGCACGTCACCGTGTCCGTCGGGCAGCCAGTGGATCTAGACGATCTTCGTGGAGGCCCGCGCACTCGTGCAGTGCTGCAGGAAGCCACAGATCGCATCATGGACGGAATCACTGCACTGACCGCAGAACTGCGCCAAGAAGAAGCGCCAGCTGTGCGTTGGGATCCCAGCAAGCACGGCCAGTCGAAGACTGGACGCAATTTCGATACCCCGGAAAATTAATTACTTTCATCATCACCTTCCAGAGGACTGACTTTGACTAAGCCGCTACCACGCAAAATCGCCGTCATGGGCGCTGGCAGCTGGGGGACCACCTTCGCCAAGGTGCTTGCCGATTCAGTTGCAGACAAGGGACTCGCGGTTCAAATTTGGGCACGTCGCGAAGACGCAGCCAATGAAATCAACGAACGCCATACCAATTCACGCTACCTGCGCGAAACCAAGCTTCCCGCCAACGTCACGGCATCATCGGATCCGCAGACCGTGCTTACTGGCGCCGACCTTGTGGTCTTGGCAATTCCCTCGCAGTCCTTGCGCCAGGAATTGGCGAAATTCAAGGAATTCTTTGAATTAGACGCCGTGCTGCTTTCGCTGATGAAGGGCCTTGAACGCGGAACCGACCTGCGCATGAGCCAGGTGATCGCGGAAGTGACCGGGCTGCCAGCTGAGCAGATTGCCGTGCTGTCCGGGCCGAACCTGGCCATGGAGATTGCGCGCGAGCAGCCCACCGCCTCTGTTGTTGCCTGCACAGATTCCGATATCGCGCAGTGGATCGCTGAGCTGTGCTCCGCTCCGTACTTCCGTCCCTACACGAATGATGATGTACTGGGCGTGGAGCTTGGCGGTATCGTCAAGAACATCATCGCGCTGGCCGTGGGCATGTGCGACGGCATGGGGATGGGCGATAATACCAAGTCCACAGTGATCACTCGCGGTTTGGCCGAGACCACTCGCTTGGTCCTCGCCCTGGGCGGCCGCTTGGATACCTTGGCAGGCCTGTCAGGTTTGGGTGACCTTGTCGCTACCTGTTCTTCCTCGCTCTCCCGCAACAATACCGCCGGACGTCTGCTTGGCCAGGGGCTCTTCTTGGAGGAGGTCAATGATCGCATGTCGCAGACCGCGGAAGGCATCAAATCAGCACGTGCCGTATTCGACCTTTCCCGAGCCCACAACGTGGAAATGCCGATTACCGAAGCAGTGGTGATGGTCCTGGAAGGCACCTTGAGCGTTGAGAACATGGCCGCACGCCTGTTGTCGCGTGAATTGAAATCCGAAGGAGAACGCCACTAATGACTGAACGCAAGCTACGCGTCCTCTTGCTCTTCGGAGGCCGTTCCTCAGAACACTCCGTTTCCTGCGTGACCGCTGCCGGCGTCATGCACGCCATCGACCGTGAACGCTTTGAAATCGTTCCGGTAGGGATCACCCGCGACGGAGGCTGGACCCTGCTGGATGAAGATCCGGAAGGCTGGGCTCTGAACACCGGCAAGCTGCCGGAGATTTCCTCGGTGGATCATCCGGTGCACCTGTCCACCGACGCGCAGAAGACATCATTGCTGTCCTACTCGGATTCCGCTGTGGCGGACCTGGGCGAGATCGACGTGGTCTTCCCGTTGCTTCATGGTCCATTCGGTGAAGACGGGTCAATCCAGGGCATGCTTGAAATGGCAGGCGTGTCCTATGTGGGCTCGGGTATCGCAGCCAGTGCGATGGGCATGGACAAGCACTACATGAAGGTGGTTTTCGAAGGGGCCGGCTTCAAGGTGAGCCCGTACGAAGTCATCACCAACAAGCAGTGGCTGCGCGATAGCGAAGCTGCCATGAAGCGTTGCGAAAACCTGCAGTACCCGTTGTTCGTCAAGCCGGCCCGCGCAGGGTCTTCAGTAGGCATCACGAAGGTTGATGATCCGTCCGAGCTGCGTGCTGCTATTGAGATCGCACGGGCCGAAGATCCCAAGGTGATCATCGAGCAGGGGATCGTCGGGCGGGAAATCGAATGCGGCGTTCTTGAAGGCCGCGGCAGTGGACCATCGCGCGCTTCATTGCCAGGAGAAATTGCGGTGGCGGACAACCAGCACACCTTCTATGATTTCGAAGCCAAGTACGTTGATGGAGCGGCGGCCGAGCTCAGCTGCCCTGCAAACTTAAGCGATGAAGCCACGCGCGAAATCCGTGAGCTGGCAGTCAAGGCGTTTGACGCCATCGACGCAGAAGGCCTATCCCGAGTTGATTTCTTCTACACTCCCGAAGGTGAGTGGATCATCAATGAAATCAACACCATGCCCGGCTTTACTCCGTCCAGCATGTACCCGCAAATGTGGGCGAAGACGGGAATTGAGTACCGGGAACTCATTGATGAGCTGATTGCCCTGGCGACCGAGCGGAACATCGGTTTGCGCTAGGCCAACGAGCATTGGTGGAACCTCGGGGTGTGTTGAGAATTCAGCACACCCCGAAACTTTTGTCGACGAGTTACTTACAAGTTCACTGACTTGTCAACGCTGACGCACTTCTTGGAAGCTGGGATCTTCTGTGCAGCATCTGAAAGTGTCGCCAAGACTGTGCTCGATGGAATGACGTTCGGATCGAGGATAACTTCGGTTGCCGGGGTCCGGCCATAAGTGGTCAAGGTCCAGATGCTTGTTGCTGCGTCCTCATGCGCTACCCAATCAACGTCATTCACCGATACGCAAGGATCTGTGGTCGGCCCGGGGACTTCTACACCGCAACGAAGGACAACTTTGGACGGATCGCCCCAGGCTGCCGTTGATTGGGACGTTGTGCTACGGCGTTCAGCGTCATCGATGGCTTCGGGCAGGACAACCATCATTTCTGCGCACAGTGGGTTGGCCGCGTCTGGGGCAGCATCAACGGAAGCAACTGAAGCACAACCTGCAAGTAATGGAAGCAAAAGAGCACCGCTCATCACCAAGGCCGAACTTTGGACAAGTTTTCGGTTAAGGTTTGGTGACGGTCGCGCTTTCGAACTGATTTTAGACACGTTATAAGCCTACATGGGCAGTCTGAAAGATAAGATGTACAGAGTTGAAACTGTGAAAGGTAGCAAATGTCATTTGAAGAGCATCCAGTGCGACCGCGAAAGAAGAAGCGCACGGGTCGAGCCATCGTCTTAAGTGTGCTTGCCCTTGTGGTGGTCGCTGGACTCGTCGCCGGCGGTTACCTCTGGAACCTCGGCCGAACCTTCGACTCCGAAAGCCAGACGATTACCAACGCTTTCCCTGCGGAAGAAACTCGTCCTGAGGTCAAGGAAGAGTCCAAGGACGCGGTGAACATCTTGCTGCTTGGCAGTGATACTCGAGCAACGCGTGACACGGATGAGGACAGCGAGGAATTCGGTACCTTGCCCAATGGCGGTCGCTCGGACACCATGATGCTGGTTCACATCCCTGCAGACCGCAAAAACGTGTTTGTCACCTCAGTCATGCGTGACACCTGGCTTGATATTCCGGGCGTAGGCACGGCAAAAATCAACCGTGCATTCGCTAGCGGTGGAGTGCCGAAGGCCGTTGAGACCCTCGAAGGTCTCTTTGGAGTTCGCATTAATCACGTGGCGTCCATCGATTTTGAAGGATTCAAGGGACTGACAGATGCTGTCGGGGGAGTGACCGTCAATAACCCTCGTGCTTTCAAGCAGTCGATTGTGAATGGCATGTACTTCCCAGAAGGCGTGCAGACACTGAATGGCGAACAGGCTCTGGCGTTCGTGCGCGAACGCAAGTCCTTCCCGGGCAGCGACTACCAGCGCGTCAAGAACCAGCAGCTTTTCCTCAAGGCGTTGCTGGGACAGTTGATGTCCAAAGAAACCCTGACCAACCCCGGCAAGGTTTCCGAAGTCGTTTCCCAAATCGCCCCGTTCATCGCAGTTGACGAAACACTGGACGCTGCCAAGGTTGCTTCCTATGCCTCGTCCATGCTGGACTTGCGTCCAAGCGACATGGAATTCTTCACGCTTCCAAACAAGGGCCCGGGACGTTCCGCCGACGGCCAGTCCATTGTCATTCCTGATATGGATGTGATCGAGAAGTTTGGCCAAGCACTGCAAGAAGACAAGATGGCAGAGTTCGTAGAAACTACTGACTTGTCTCGCTAATTCCACCGAAGGACCGAACTTTCCATGACTCCCCAAAAACTCGATACCTCAGTGCGTGCCATCAGGGAATGGCTAGCACGGAGCGTCAAGAGTCTCGGGAACCACTCCGACCGGCTGAACGCTATCAATGTATTCCCTGTTGCTGACGGCGACACAGGTAGCAATCTGTATCTGACGGCGCGGGCCGGTCACGATGCGGTGAGCAAGTTGGAAAGCGACGATATCGGTGGCTTCTTGGAAGTTGCCGCGCGTGCTTCGATGGAATCGGCGCGCGGCAATTCCGGCACCCTGTTGGCTGTTTTCCTTAGCGGCCTTAGTGAACCGTGGAGCGGATGCGAACGGCTTACTGCGCCACTTTTGGCGCTGGGACTTGAACGTGCCAAGGTGCGCTCCTGGTCGGCGTTGAGCGAACCGGTCGAGGGCACCATGCTTTCGGTGATCAATGCCATCGCTTTGGCCGCAGGATCGACTCTTGCACACCTGAAGATCGATTTGGAAAGCCGCGCAGCGTTGGACTCCGTCTTGACCCAGATGAGCCAAGCGGCCCGATTGGCAGTGAAGGGCACCGAAACAGAGCTACCGTCCCTCGTGGAAGCCGGTGTGGTAGATGCTGGTGCAGTTGGCATGTTGATCATCATCGATGAACTCTGCGCTGCCATTCGAAGCGACGACACTGATTTCGATTCATACGAGAATTTCCATGGCTATCAGGTTCAAGATCCCCATATTCATCTGAACAAGGACAATGAGACTGGTGTAGAAGTGATGTGCACCGTAGCTCTGGATGCTTTGGGTGCCGCTACTCTGCGCGGACAACTGGATTCAATGGGCAATTCAGTGATCATGTCGCCAGTTAATCAGTTGGAGGAAGACACCTACAGATGGCGCGTTCACGTCCACGTTCCTGATGCCGAACCGGCACTGGAACTCATAAGAAAACACGGTGACCCGGTGAATATCAGTGTCACTGACCTGTGCACCCACGATGGCTGAAACAACGCTTACTTCGTTTGAGAGTGCAGAGCTCTCAGCATTCCTGGGAAAAAAGAACTCCACCGCGCTGGAAAAGGCATTCGGCTATACGACGGTGGGGGAGTTCTTATGGCATTTTCCGCGTCGATATGTTGAAGTAGGCGAGCTCACCCCGATTTCAGAGCTTCCCTTCGATGAGCACGTTACAGTTGTCGCCCAGGTTGTCAACGTCAGCCAGCGGCAGATGCACTCGCGGCGCGGTTTCATTTTCGAAGTGACCGTCAGCGACGAGCTCAGCGCAGGCGGCCAAGAGCTGAAGATGACCTTCTTCAATGGCTATCAAGCACGGACAGATCTGCACATTGGAACGATCGCGATGTTCAGCGGCAAGGTCGGTTGGTACCAGGACCACCTGCAGTTGAGCCAGCCTGAGTACGCGATCCTGGATGAGGCATCGCAGGCAGATCCACGTCCAATTCCGATCTATCCTGCTTCGGCAAAGATGCCCAACAAGCGCATCCGGGATCTGATGGGTCTGTTGCTGGAGCACTTCACAGATCAGAAGCTTCCTGAGTTTCTTCCAAGGGAACTTCTTCGCACGCATCATTATCCACAACGCCATCAAGCGTTCTTGGATCGCCATTTCCCCAAGGAAATCAAGTACGCCTACGTCGCTCGACAGCGCTTTGCCTTTGAAGAAGCATTTATGCTGCAGTTGGCGTTAGGCGAACGCGGGCGCCAGCTGGGCGCGCAGAAGGCCATTGCTCGCCCACCGGCGCCGGGCCGCTTAGCTGACAAATTCGATGCCCAGCTGCCGTTTAGCTTGACCGAAGACCAGCTTGTCGTCGGTGAACAAATTTCCAAGGACCTGGAGCAGGCGCATCCAATGCATCGCTTGCTGCAGGGCGAAGTCGGCTCCGGCAAGACGGTTGTCGCGCTACGGGCCATCTTGCAGGTGATCGATGCCGGAGGACAAGCTGCACTCCTAGCACCGACAGAAGTCCTGGCCGCACAACACTACGCCTCGATCAAGAAGATGCTTGGCAAGCTCGCTGAACCTGGGCTTTTCGGCGAAGGCGAAGGAACAGGCGTTGAGCTTCTCACCGGGTCGGCAAAAAGTGCCCATCGCCGTGAAGCATTGCTGGGTATTGCCAGCGGTGAGACTGGACTGATTATTGGTACGCATGCCCTCTTGAGCGACCATGTGCAGTTTGCAGATCTCGGCCTCGTCGTCGTGGACGAACAACATCGATTTGGTGTTGAGCAGCGCGACGCATTGAGGTCTAAAGCAGTCGACTCGGTTCCTCATACCCTGGTCATGACTGCTACTCCGATACCGAGAACCGTCGCCATGACCGTATTCGGCGATTTGGACACCTCCACAATTAAACGCTTGCCCGCCGGCCGCGCCCCGATCCACACGCATATCGTGCCAATGCAGCTGACCGGTTTCCGCGACAGGCTATTCACCAGAATTGCTGAAGAAGTGGAGAAGGGCCACCAAGTATATGTCGTGTGCCCAAGAATTTCGGACACAGCCGCGGAACAAGGCGTTCTTCTGGCGTCCTATGAAGAATCCTCCGGTCAGCCCATGAGTGTAGAAGCCATGCAGGAGATGCTCGCTGGGATGCCTGAATTCGCTGGGATACGCACCGAGGCGTTGCACTCGCAATTAGATGCGGCAGACAAGCAGGCAACCATGGATTCCTTTGCCCGTGCTGAAATTGACGTGCTGATTTCCACGACAGTCATTGAGGTTGGCGTTGACGTCCATAACGCGACATTGATGGTGATCATGGATGCTGAGCGCTTCGGCATCTCGCAACTCCATCAGCTGCGCGGTCGAGTAGGCCGTGGCGGACTGCCTGGTACGTGCCTCATGACGACATGGCTGGACGCGGACCATCCGTCGGTTGGACGCTTGAAGACCATCGAGTCAACCATCGACGGTTTTGAGCTAGCCGAGGCAGACTTGGCTGAACGCAAAGAAGGAAATATCTTGGGTGTTCAGCAATCAGGCAGCCGGTCGACGTTGCGGGAACTGAGCATCAGCAAGGATCGCTCGCTTATTGAGCAGGCGAGAACCGATGTGGGCAGGCTTCTTGCCAATGCCAACTGGGGAAGCAACTATCCGGGGCTCCTGAGCGCAGCCGGGAATTGGCTTGATGAGTCCACTAAAGAATTTTTGAATAAGAACTGATTGAAGGTATTGCTAGGCAATGAGCCGTATTATCGCTGGAGCTGCCGGCGGGCATCCACTGAAGTCCGTACCAGGTGATGCAACGCGCCCGACAACGGATCGTGTCAAGGAAGCCCTATTCTCCCGCTTGGATAGCTGGGATATTCTTGTCGGCGCCCGAGTGCTGGATCTCTTCGCAGGTTCGGGGTCGCTGGGAGTCGAGGCGGCCAGTCGCGGTGCGCGGCAGGTTGTTCTGGTAGAAAAAGCCCCTAAAGCGGTTTCTGTTTGCCAGCAAAACGCGTCACTGGTGAACAAGGTGTTGAAGGCCAATAGGGTGACAGTACAGCGGGGAACCGTTGATAGTGCCCTAGACGGCTATTACAACGCAATTTCGGGCGTGCCCAGCAAGACCTTTGACATAGTCTTGCTGGATCCCCCCTACCCGCTGACTGAAGAAGAACTGGCTGTCACCCTCGAGAAAATATCCAGAATCCTGGCTGAGGATGCCACAGTCATTGTGGAGCGTTCCGGACGCTCACCGGAACCTACATGGCCAAGCACCATGGAGAAGTTTGCCGACAAGAAATACGGCGAAACGCAGCTATGGTTTGCAGAACCCATCTAGATCCATTGAATGGCGAATTTCTGACGGGTACGGTCCCGCTTCCTGGCACTGGAGTATTTGGTCATCGGTGAAGTGTTGGCGCGACGCTGTGAGAATCAAGTTCCCGGGGAAGCGCTTGGTAAACATTTCCGGGCTTGAACTCAACATCACGAACTCAAAGCTGGAGTTTGCCGCCTCGACTTGGGTGCAAGTGAAATTCAACGGCGGATCATCGCCGATATTCACGAAGAGCAATCCGTCATTGGCCAAAGAGTTCTTGAGTTCCGCGTAATAGTCCGCCGTAGTCAGGTGTTCTGGTGCTTCCGGACCAGAGAAAATATCCAAGACGATGACGTCAAACTTTTCACCGGCCAGTTGTTCGGCAAGTACACTCCTCGCATCGGCGACGATCGGTGACAAGTAGCAGCCATCAGGCAACGGGAGATGCGTGAGAACGAAATCAAGAAGTTCGCGCTCAATGTCTACAGCCACGTGGGTACTCGATGGGTAAACCACACTCGCCCAACGGGCCAAGGTCAATGCGCCTGCACCTAGATGAAGCATCTTCAATGGGCGAATTTCTGGGCGCAAGACCTTCAGATGGTTAGCTATGCGTGCGAGATACTCGTAGAACACTTCTTCCGGATGGGAAAGATTCACATGGGATTGAGGCGCATCGCCGATCGCTAGTATTTTTGACCCGGGGATCAAATCATCGTCGTAAATAGTGGCGTGTTCCTGGATGAATCCGAGCCACCGTTTAGCAGGCTTGCGCGTCATTGGGAAAGCAACCTTGGCAGGAGACGCAAGTGCTCGACGGCATCGGCAATGACCTCACGCTTCTTGCAGAAGGCGAAACGCAACAGTCCTTGGTAGTCTTGCTGATTCTCGGGATGGACAAAGGCAGACATCGGAATCGCAGCTACGCCTACGCGCTCGGGCATCATGCGCGCTACTTCAGCAGCGTCGTTCAGATCAAAGCTGCGTACGTCAGCAACCAAGAAGTAGGTGCCCTTTGGACGTATAACCGGGATCCCAGCTTGTTCCAGGCCTGATGCGAGAATTTCTCCCTGCTGTCCTAAATCAGCAGCGAAGCGTTCGAAAAATGCATCAGCAAGATTCAAGGCTTGTGCGACAGCAGGTTGGAACGCAGGGCCCGAGGAATAGGTAAGGAACTGTTTTACCGTACGGACGGCTGTGATCAGTTCGCTGGGTCCGGTTGCCCATCCAACTTTCCAGCCGGTAAAGGAGAAGGACTTGCCTGCCGAAGAAATGGTGATGGTTCGTTCGAATCCACCTGGCAAGCTCGCGATCGGAACATGCCGTACGCCAAAAGTGAGGTGTTCATAGACCTCGTCGGAGATGATGATGCAGTTGTGCTGATGTGCTAGAGAAATGATTTCCTGGAGCACCGAAATATCTAGAACTGTGCCCGTTGGATTGTGGGGATTGTTCACGACGATTACACGGGTCTTGTCTGTGACCGCACGTCGAAGGTCATCCATATCCGGCTCGAATTTCGGAGCCTTGAGCTGAACGACCTTATGCACTGCATTGGCCAACCCGATCATGGCCGCATAGGAATCGTAATACGGTTCAAAGGTCACCACTTCATCGTCAGGTTCCAGGAAGGCAAGTAAGGAAGCAGCGATAGCTTCGGTAGCGCCAGTCGAAACTACGACCTCGGATTCGGGGTCCAGGTTCAATGAATAAAAGCGCTCCTGGTGGGCAACGATGGCTTCGCGGAGCGAAGGAGTTCCTGAACCGGGCGCATATTGGTTAGCGCCATTCTGGATCGCATCGATAGCAATTTTCTTGATTTCTTCGGGCCCTTCGGAATCCGGGAATCCTTGCCCAAGGTTAATTGCCCGATGATCGTTCGCCAGACCCGTGATTTCTTCGAAGATGGTCACTCCCGGCCGGCCAGTGGAATCTAGTAGGTTGGCACCGTAAGCGGTCCGTTGCCATGGAGAGTACTCAATGCTCATGGTTCCATTATCGTCTTGTGTATAGGCGAGCATGGGCATTAAGTCATTGAATCTTTACGAGACATTCATACCAGTTCGCTGAATTGGCGAGAGTTCTTGATAGATTCAGATCATGCGAAGAGCGGTATGCCCGGGTTCTTTTGACCCAATTCACAATGGACACGTCGAGATCATTGCGCGCGCAGCGAGCCTTTTTGATGAGGTGATCGTGGCTGTGTCTACGAATTACTCCAAAAAGTACCGCTTCAGTGAAGAAGAACGCGTAGCGATGGTTGAGGAAACTGTTGGGGGACTGCGTGGGGTTTCCGCTGTTCCTATGGGGCAAGGCCTGCTGGCTGATTTCTGCAAGGAGCAGGGCGCCGAGGCAATCGTCAAGGGATTGCGCAGCACTGTTGACTACGCATACGAAATTCCCATGGCCACGATGAATCGGCATCTGACTGGAGTTGAAACTGTCTTCCTTCAGGCCGATACGCGCTACACGCATTTGTCATCTTCGTTGCTCAAGGAAGTACAGGCACTTGGTGGGGACGTTGACGAGTACTTCCCGCGGGCTGTTATCAAGAGACTCACTCATCCATAGGTCGTTGCGCATAGCTATCGCGAACGACCAATCCGAAGATAGGGAATTTAACTTTATGTCTACCTCTCGCTCCATCACCAAAGCAGTCATTCCGGCAGCCGGTTTAGGGACACGTTTTCTTCCTGCGACAAAAGCAATGCCCAAGGAGATGCTCCCAGTTGTAGACAAGCCAGCAATTCAATACGTTGTCGCCGAAGCCGCTCGCGCAGGGCTGAATGATGTCTTGATGATTACCGGCCGAAACAAGCGCGCACTCGAAGACCACTTTGACCGTGTCCCGTCGCTTGAAGCGACCCTAGAAGCGAAAGGCGACGCGAACAAGCTTGCGTTGGTGCAAGACGCCACCGCATTGGGGGATATCCATTACGTGCGGCAACGTGATCCGCGAGGGTTGGGCCATGCCGTTTTATGTGCTGAGCAACATGTGGGCGATGAGCCATTCGCGGTACTTCTTGGTGACGACTTGATCCATGAAGATGATGATCTGCTTTCCTTCATGATTGAAGTCCAGAAGCAGACTGGCGGTTCAGTAATTGCATTGATGGAAGTCGATCCAAACCAAATAAGTGCTTACGGATGTGCCGATGTAGCCCGCGTAGCGAATGCTGACTATGTCAAAGTGAATGGATTGGTGGAAAAACCGAGCATTGACGAAGCACCCAGCAATCTAGCTGTTATCGGCCGTTATTTACTGCATCCTCGTGTATTCGAAATCTTGAAGCACACTGCTCCAGGACGGGGCAATGAAATTCAGTTAACTGACGCACTCCAGGAGTTGGCAACTGCCGACGGTGAGGGCTCTGGTGTCCACGCTGTAATTTTTAGAGGTCGACGTTACGACACAGGGGATAAATTGAGTTATCTGCAAGCGAACATCACCCTTGCTGTCGAGAACGAAGAACTCGGAGGGGAACTTAGAATCTGGCTAAAAAGCTTCGTCGAAACGCTCGAAGACTAGCTACTGACCTAGGCTACTCAGGATAATCACATTTATCTTGGGTAGTCTTTTTCATTGCGCGAAGTCACCTCGGCTGCCGTTGGCTTTTGGGGATCGTTGCCCGGTGGAGTAGGAAAGAGAAAAGTGCAAGACCAGGATTCAGTCTTTACGTCGCGGAGTGCGCGAACTAAATCTGAACGTCGGAAGAAGAAACGAACCCAAAGCATCGTCGTGTCTGTAGTTGCAGTGCTACTGGTTGCAGTACTCAGCGCAGGCTATGTGTTATTCGATTTGCAACGTCAGTTCAACGCAAAATCTAACACCGTAGCATTGGGTTTTTCAGACGCCGAGGAACAGGCCCGCCCCGTAAAGGATCAGGACGACAAGTCCCTGAATATTCTGTTGCTGGGTGTCGACCATGCCGATGAAGATACAGCTGAATCCGCTGCTTTGAATGAGGCAGTATCGCAGCGGAGCGATTCGATGATGCTTGTCCATATCCCGGAGGACCGCTCTCAGGTGTTCATCATGTCGATGGTTCGAGACATGTACGTGGAGATTCCCGGCCACGGAATGAACAAGCTCAACGCCGCAATATCGCTTGGCGGAGTTCCACTGTTGATGCAAACAATCGAAGGAATTTTTGAGACCAAGCTGGATCATGTAGCCATGGTTGATTTCGAAGGATTCCGAGAACTGTCAACGGCTTTAGGCGGAGTAACTGTAAATAACGAAATCCCTTTCACCGCGAATGATACTGACTACTTCTACCCTGTAGGTGACATCAAGCTGGAAGGCGACCGGGCGCTTCGATATGTCCGAGAACGGAAGTCGTTTACCAATGGTGACTACCAACGTGTTGCGAATCAACGCAAATTCATCGCTGCAGCTGTCAACCAGGTACTTTCATCAGAAACACTGGCTAACCCGGTTAAGCTTTACGACATCGTCGACAAAGTTTCTCCTTATCTGACTTTTGACGACAGCTTTGATGCTGCAACCGTGGTTGGACTAGGCTTGCAACTCAAAAACGTGGACACAGATAATATGGCGATGTTCACGATGCCAACCGCAGGCGCATCGATGAGTGCGGATGGGCAATCAATAGAATTGGCTAGCGAACTCGCCATCACTCAAATTAGCGAAGCGTTGCAAAACGACACGATGGCTGATTACCTTCGTGAGAACCCGCCGGAAACACCATGATCGGGTGATGTGGGATGAACTACATCATGCTGAGGTGAGAAAGCCAGAAGAACAGCTCTCCATCTACTAGACTTTGAACATCTATGCTTAGCCGATAATGCATCAAGAAGCATTCGAACAAGAGGACATAATTCGCATGACAGTTGCAGAGGAGGCCGAAAAGTACGGCTTGCACCGAGTAGGTGCACGACCGACGTTGGCTAACTATCTGAAGCAGACATGGCAACGCCGCGAGTTCATTTATGAGCTGGCTAAAGCACGTGTGCAATCCCAGAACCAGCGAAATCGCTTGGGGATGGTTTGGATTGTTATCAAACCTACTTTCAACGCTCTGGTGTATGGATTCGTCTTTGGCATTTTGCAGGGCGGGGCACGAGGCGTCGATTACCCGGTTTACATCGTGGTCGGTGTCTTCCTTTTCGAATTTTTCTCTACGTCGATGAACGGGGGAGCTAAGTCCATAACTGGTAATTCGTCTTTAGTTCAATCACTGGCGTTCCCTCGACTATCTTTGCCGGTCGCGCAGGTCACGCAGAACTTGCTTACGCTGATGCCGATGCTCGCAGTTATGTTCATTTACGCGCTAATTCTGGGCACCAGCCCTAAATGGACTTGGTTTGGAATTGTGCCGATACTTGCAGTCTTTACTGTTTTTAACCTAGGAGTCGCCTTAATCTGTGCGCGTATCACTGTGCACGTCCGTGACTTCTCGAACGTGCTACCAATGATTGGCCGGGTACTGTTCTATACTTCCGGAGTCCTTTTCAGTGCAGAGCGACTACTCAATCAATGGCCATGGATGATTGCAATTTTCGATGTGCATCCGATTTATCAGACTCTTCAGTTAGCTCGTGGCTTCATTATGGATCATGCTGAATACGACCCGCAGGCATGGTGGGTTATAACCGTGTGGGCGGTAATAACGCTTATTGTCGGGCTGATCTTCTTCTGGAAGGCTGAGGAAAGGTACGGACGTGCGAATTAGTTTCGATGATCTGATTAACCCGCAGTTGCATCCCGAGTACGAGCCAGCGCCTATTTTTTCTGACGATACCTCGTTTATCGATGTAGTGACGCCTGACCAAGTCGAATCCAAGTCCATCAATGTGGATTCGTCGAGGCAGCCTGTCGTAATTGTCGATAATTTGCATGTCAAGTATGAGGTGTTCGCGAGCGGGAAGGCGATTGGAAACGCCGGCGCTCGTCGCCTACTTCAACCAAAGCTCAAGGGCGTGCGCACCGTTCATGCCCTAAAGGGGATTTCTTTTGTTGCGTATGAAAATGAATCTATTGGTGTAGTCGGCTCGAACGGGTCGGGCAAATCCACTTTGCTTAGGGCGATTACCGGGCTGACGCCACCTTCGGAAGGTGCGGTCTATGCTCGTTCCCGTCCCAGCCTACTTGGCGTTGGTGCTGCCTTAATCCCTGATCTTTCGGGGGATAAAAACATCACACTTGGTGGATTAGCGCTTGGTTACAGCCGAGCGGAAGTTGAGAAGATGCGCGAAGACATAACCAAATTTGCGGAGCTGGAAGAGTTCATCGACCTTCCAATGCGAACGTACTCTTCTGGTATGGGTGCAAGACTCAAGTTCGCAATTGCCGCATCCAAAAAACATGACATTCTCATCGTTGATGAGGCTCTTGCCGTAGGTGATGCAAAGTTCCGGAAGCGCAGCGAAGCTAAAATCCGCGAGATCCGAGACAGCGCGGGTACCATCTTCAATGTTTCACATTCGATGAATTCGATTAAGGAGACCTGCGATCGCTGCATTTGGATTGAAAAGGGTGTCCAAATGATGGATGGCGACACGGCCTCAGTAACAAAGGAATATCAGAAATTCTTGAAAGCGAAAAAGTAAGGCCGGCATGACTCAACTTCCAGGCGTTTCCTACGTCATGCCTGTGCTGAACGAAGCTGCGTACCTCGAAGAAGCAGTTGGTTCGATTTTGGGGCAAGAATATTCTGGCGAGAAGGAACTTGTACTAGCTTTGGGTCCTAGTACTGACGCATCAAACGATGTTGCCGAACGTCTCGCTGATGCTGACGCGCGAATTACTCTGGTTCATAATCCTCTAGGTAGAACACCTATCGGTCTCAATTTGGCAATCAAGGCTTCCACTATGCCGATTGTTGTTCGTGTTGATGCCCATAGTGAGCTGCCGTCGAACTACACGCGGCGAGGAATCGAGACCCTTTTCCGTGCGAATGCGCACGATGTTGGGGGACTGATGGACGCCAAAGGGCGCACAGCCGTCCAGCGGGGGATTGCAGCTGCCTATCATTCGAAGTTCGGATTCGGCGGGCCGGCCTATCACTCAGGCGCGCCCGAGGGACCAGCTGAATCTGCGTACCTTGGTATCTTCCGTCGCGAAGTATTCGACGAAGTCGGTTTTTATAATGAGGAATTGTGGCGTGCCCAAGACTGGGAACTCTGTCTGCGAATTCGACAGGCAGGCCACACCGTTTGGTTCGATCCGGAACTAAAGGTCGGCTATTACCCACGTGATAACTTCAAGTCTCTAATGAGCCAGTCGATGGCCTCGGGTACCTGGAGGGCTGAAATTGCTCGACGTTTCCCGGAAGGGAAATCGTTGCGCCATGATGTTCCACCACTCTTGCTCTTGGGCGTCGCGACAGGATTGGCAGCAACCGTCATTGAACCGCTGGTTCGTCAAGATGTACCACCCCAGGTTCGAGTAGCTCTGAACCTGGCGAAAGCTGTCCCTGCCATGTACGCCGCGATCGCTTTGGCTGCTGGACTGGCAAGCAACGCGACGGGCCTGAGAGACAAGCTGTTGGCAACGTGTGCTTTCCCAGCCATTCATTTGCCTTGGGCCGTCGGATACCTCAAAGGTCGCATATTCGGAGCATCCGGCACCGTCGATAAGGGACGTGTGAAGTAGTCATGGCCGAACGTCCTAATAACCCAACGCTTGACCAGTTGCGAGCCGTCTGCCAACCTCCGGAAGTTCGTGCGCGAAAAAATGCCGAGCACTGGACCGCTGAACTGTACCTGCGTCATATCTCGATTTACCTCACCGCAGCGCTGGTACGAACGCGAATCAGCGCCAACGGAGTTACCGGGTTGATGATCCTTGCCGGCTGGGGGATGTCTGTAGCGCTATTGATCCCTGGCATCTGGGGGCCGCTGCTGGCAGTGCTCCTGTCTCAGGTCCAGTTGTATTTCGACTGCTCTGACGGAGAAGTCGCTCGCTGGAGGGGAACGCAATCTCCACGCGGTATCTTCATGGACATGGTTGGACACCACACAACTGAGGCGTTGATTCCAATTGCCTTGGGGTACCGAGTCTTCACGGAACTCTCGACAGAGAAGTCAACTGTCGAGCAGGCGTGGCCAACATTGTTCATGGCCGCTTGTCTGTCGGTGCTTCTGGTCCTGAATCGTTCGCAGTCGCTCATGGTTCATGCAGCTCGAGGCATGGCTGGGCTTGGAAAATTGCCGGATACGGCTGCCGCCAGATCTGTTCCAACAACGTCACTCGTAGGAAAATTGCGTTCGCTGGCTCGCTTCTTGCCATTCCATAAGCTCCTGCACGCTGTAGAACTGTCGCTGATCATTCTCGGATGCTCGATTATCTCCATGATTGCGGGTGCACCGGGAATTGCTGAAAAATGGATGATATGGATCCTATTGCCTGCTTGCGTCCTCGTGAACATCGGGCATTTCCTGTCCAACATGGCCTCATCCCGCCTCAAGGCATAGTTTGACCGTATTGCCTGTATCCCACCGCCTCAGAGGACAAATGCCTGCAGAGATTAAGCCGACTATCGGTGTAGTTGTGTTGACCATGGGTAACCGCCCGATTGAACTCCAGCGCGCCTTGGAATCTTTGCTAGCCCAACGATCAGTGTCGATTGATGCTGTTGTTGTCGGTAACGGGTGGGATCCAACGGATATCCCGGAAGGCATCAAAACTCATTTTCTTCCGGAAAATTTGGGCATTCCTGCCGGCCGGAATGCCGGAGTTGATCAGGTACAAGGTGAGTACCTGTGCTTCCTTGACGACGATTCCTGGTTCATTGATGACGATTTCTTGATCACGGCTGTTGAGCGATTCAAACATTATCCCCGCATGGGGCTGTTGCAGCCGCGTATCACAGACCCGGCGCATGAAGAGCAGAATCCAAGACGCTGGATTCCTCGTTTGAAAAAACGTACGGCAGTAGAACCAAGCAAGGTTTTCCATGTGGGGGAAACCTGCTTGGTTACCACCCGCGAAATCTTTGATGCCACAGGTGGCTGGGCAGGGGGGTTCTGGTACGCGCATGAAGGCATTGAACTCGCTTGGCGCGTTTGGGATACCGGTACTTACGTCTGGTATGCCGGCGATATGCAGATCGGCCATCCGATCGTGGACCCTCGACGCCACGACGAATTTTATCGTTTGAATGCCCGCAACCGGGTATGGCTGGCCCGCCGTAATTTGCCACTGCCGCTGCGTTGGATTTATCCAACATCCTGGATGCTGATTGAGTGCTTGCGGCTTCGCCATAGTAAAAGTGCCGTGGCTCAATATTTGGCAGGATGGCGTGCGGGATGGTCCGGCAGTCCCTGGTACCGGGAGCCACGGCCTAAACTGAGATGGAAAACAATTGTTCGCATGACCCTCGCGGGCCGCGCGCCAATTATCTAATGACAAATCCAAGTGAGCGCTACCAGCCGAGCGCGAAATACTTGTACCTTACTTCGAGAGGGATCTATGACTAAAACTGTGTTGACGTACGGAACTTTTGACCTGTTCCATATCGGTCACCTGAATATCCTGAAGCGTCTCAAGGAAAAGGGCGACCGCCTGATTGTTGGCGTATCCACGGATGAATTCAACGCCATCAAAGGCAAGAAGCCTGTAGTTCCATTCGAACAGCGCCTTGAGATTGTCCAGGCGATCAAGTACGTAGACCTCGCCATTCCTGAAGAGAACTGGGAACAGAAACGTACTGACATAAAGAAGTATGATGCCAAGGTATTCGGCATCGGAGAGGACTGGAAGGGCAAGTTTGACGACCTTGGCGATGAAGTCGAAGTTGTCTACCTTCCACGTACCTCCGGTATTTCGACCACCGAAATGAAGCGCGTCCTGAGCGAGTTTGATGAGCGACATGTCACGTCGTTAAAGAACACACTGGACACTTTAAGCCAGATCGTGAAGGAACTGAGCTAGTAAACTCATTTAGTTGTAAGTTTCTGTTTTCGAGGTTTCAAGGTAAACATGGCTAGCGAGCACATCACAGACTCCATTAAGTCCAGCGTAAAAGACGCCCTGCGAAAGGTGGGTCGGCGTCCGGAAGCCAAGCGGATTTCCCGCTTAATGGGGTTATCCGGGCGTTCTTCGGCCAATGTGAATGTTGGCGTGTCCAATATTCCCGTACCAGGATCTGTCGCGGTCTACTTCGGTGATGGTGCGGACAAGATCTACCAAGTAGCTCAATGGTTGCCTGTGCTTGAAGAATTGCACGAAAAAGAAGAAGTTCTCCTGGTCTTCCGTACACTGAGCGCATTTAAAGCGGCTGAGAGAATTACTGATCTGCCAAAGATCTATGTACGTAGGTTGACTGATTTGATGGATCTATATGATGACAATGACCTGAAGCTGGTCATCTACACCAATAATTCGAGAACGAACTTCCAATCACTTGATCACCCAAGACTAGTCCACGTGCATGTCAACCACGGTGAGAGCGACAAACTCTCCATGGTTTCCAATAAGGCCAAAGCCTATGACAAGGTATTTGTAGCGGGCCCAGCAGCCATCAAGCGTCACGAGGCAATGCTGATTGACTTCGATTTCAACAAATTGGAAGTCACTGGTCGTCCGCAGCTGGATATCGACTTCGAACTCGAACTGGATCCAAGCGACAAACTCGATGTTATGTATGCGCCGACGTGGGAAGGCGAGAACGAGGACAACAACTACACCTCGTTGGACAAATATGGTGTAACCATTGTCGAGTCTTTGCTGGAAAACCCAGCTTGGCGTGTCATCTACAAGCCTCACCCGCGGATCCAGACCAGCAATACACCTGGTGTTGCCCAGTCTCACGCACGTATATTGCAGATGATCGAATCTGCCAACGAGGCTGGCGGAGAGCACGTGATTTCGGAACAGGGCAATATCTTGGCCATGTTTGAATCTACCGACGCGTTAATTACCGATGTTTCCAGCGTGGGATTGGACTACTTGTACCTTCACCCGGAGAATCCACTCGTCATTTCCGACCGACGCAGCAACCGTGAAATTCTTCACCGCGACGCTCCCGTTGCCCAGGCCTGCCATGTAGTGGACCGCGACAGCGTGATGAATATTCGAGCCTTACTCAATGATGCGTTGACGCATGACAGCCACAAGGACCAGCGTATTGAAATGCGCCAATTCTACTTTGGAGACCTAAATCGGGGCGATTCGACCAAGAGGTTCCAGCATGTAGTTCAGCAGTTGATTGCCGAGCGTCAAGGAAAACTGGAGAATTTCCGGGGCTGGCACAGCTAGAGTTCCGTAAATTCCTCGATCCCAATTCGTACCTTGCGAATTGGGATCGATTGCTTTTAAGCACAAGTTGCTGGCACGACCTCATTGCAGGACCGCTGTGACCTTTTGCAAGCGACTGTGGTGGTTTCAAACCGATTTGTGAGCGTTCGGGCGGTAATCTTTACTGTGGATCACATGAAAGCGTGGACACTGCACGTTGGTGTTGGTGTCCTTTCATGTTGTACTCGCGTGATGTCCAGGCTGATCCGCTGAAAGTCTCATGCGGTGCAATGCAGCTAGAACATTGAAGGACTCTTTTCGTGGCAGTTGAAATTCGATCTATGCAAGACCTAGCGCAGTCCGGATTGCAGACTTTGCGCACCCAACGGTTGAAGCGTAAGAGGTATCGCTATTACAGCGGCTACCAAGAACTGAATCTTGTGATTCGTGATGACGTACTGCACCTGGAAGCCTGCGTTGCCCAGTCTGTTCAATCTGTTTCGGTATTACACGGAAGCCACATAGTTCTTGCAGTGACGCCACTTGAACATGAACCGCTAAAGAGCGGCAACGCTGAACTCCGTCGGTTCCAGGCACAGATCTCACTGGATTCAGTTCTGGATCAGTGGCATGAGTACCGGGAACTTGCTTCAAATGATGAAGAGCCGGAACTCAGCTCTGTTGATTCGGATGAGGCAGATGACGACCATGTCACATTGGATGATGAGCAGTACTCCGGTACGGTACGTCTCGCGCTAACCTTCGTTTCCGATTTTAATGAATTGCCTTCCGGCATTGCATGGTTGCAACTTGCTGAAGGCGGCGAATTGCTCCGGCGAAAAGAAGTCCGGGAGCGCATAGAGGCAGGGGAACTAATCCTCGATGGACCCGTAATTGCCCACCGCATTTTGGGACGGTTTTCTTCAACAGCCTTCAGCAGCAACACGGTCTACCATGCGGGCGATCGAAGCGTAGGACTGTATATCAATAAAAAGGCCGAAGTTGCACTGGCCATTAATCGACCATTGCGATTCAAGTACCGGATCCGTACAGATATCACCCAGATACATGATGGAAAGCTGTCCTTAGGCGGCGTTCTGGAAACGCAAAGCGATCGGTTGTCCTCAGCCACATTGCAACTTGTTGGACGTAAGTCCGAGTTCAGGCTTGACGTTCCAGTCGAGCTGAACTTTGATGAGAAAGATGCAGAAAAACGTTTCGGACGTGCCAGCTACGGCTGGTCGGCATCCCTAGACTTCAAATCTGCAGACTGGACGGCGATAGATCGTGGCGATAACTACGATCTCTATTTACTGGCTGCCCCGTACTCCGGAGGTGAACCCGCTCGGGTTCGGGTAAGTCGCACTCCATTCGCCGTGCGTAGTACAACGCGAGCCGGTACAGTGACCAACGGTGATAAGACTCTAGCGATCTCTCCGTACTTCACCTTTAAAGCGAAATCTACATCGCTGATACTGGAAGTGTTCGACAAAGAAGCCTTTGCCGTCCTTGCGGACGCTAGGCAGCGCAGTTTCCCGATTAGCCAGCCATCCGATTCCAAGCCGATCTGGATCATTGGCGAACTATCCTATAAAGCCCAGGACAACGGGTTGCACCTGTTCAATTACCTGCGGCAGGAACGTCCAGATATTGATGCCTACTACGTCATCGATGAAAACGCTCCGGACTTGCGGAATTTCGACTCCATGGATCACGTCGTTTTCCATGGCAGCAAAGAGCATTTTGAATTGGCTATTCGTGCGCAACGTGTCATCGGTACTCACCACGCAGATTACCTGTACCCGACGAGGCACCATAGCTTTTCATCGCGTTGCCGTGCTACCAGAGTATTCTTGCAGCATGGCGTCATGGGAACTAAATGGATGGTTCCCAATTACGGCAAGAACTCGCCTGGCTTTGCTACAGACCTATTCATGGTGTCGTCAGAGCGCGAGAAGCAATACATCGTTAAAGACTTCCTTTACTCGCCGGAAGAAGTAAAGGTCACAGGGCTATCCAGGTTCGATTCCTTGCTGGCCAAGGATCTTCACGTGAACGAGAATTTGCTGCTGATCATCCCGACGTGGCGGGACTGGTTGCAGAACGAGGACGTGTTCCTTGAATCGGACTACCTTGAGCAATGGAAGAACCTGCTAAATTCGGTGGAGCTGGCAGACCTGGTGCAGAAGCACGGCTTGGAAGTAGTTTTCTGTCTTCACCCCAACATGATGCAATTCAGGGATCATTTTGCTGGATCGCCGGCCCGGCTGATCGTCCAGGGTGAAATTGATGTCCAAGAACTCATTAAGACCGCTGCGATCATGATCACCGATTACTCTTCGGTGAACTTCGACTTCAGCTTCCTGCACAAGCCTGTTCATTACTATCAGTTCGACCGTGCTCGATTCTTGGGTCCCAACGGTTCGCATTTGAACCTCGATGATGAATTGCCCGGTCGCATTGCTTTCGACAGCGAAACGTTGTTGAGGGATCTATCTCATACACTGGATCGTGGCAAGGCCATGGAGCAGAAGTTCCGTCAACGGGCTGACGTCTTCATGACACATCGGGACCAGAACAATTCACGACGTATTGTCGCAGAAATTGAACGAGCCGAATTGCGTGGCAAACCCAACGTTGGTTGGCGCGCAGAATTGCCAGTTAAGCTGAAGAACAAGTTCCGAGGGCATAAGCGGTACTTTGATGTCATGCGCAAGCTTTACAAGCTGTACAAGCTGGCACCAATGGATGAAGACCTCATCGTATTCGAATCCGGTCTTGGACGTCAGTACGGAGATTCTCCTCGATATATCTACGAGGAATTGCTGCGACAGGGAGATACACGACGCAAGATTTGGGTTTACTCAGGCAAGCACCGCTTCACCGATCCGTTGACGTCTACTGTAAAGCGGTTGTCGCCGGAATACTTCTGGTACCTCGCACGGGCGAAATTCTGGGTCAATAACCAGAGCTTCCCTCACTACGTGAAGCGTCGTGCCAAGGGCGTGTTCCTGCAGACATGGCATGGTACGCCATTGAAGCAGATGGCTCTCGATATCCGAGAAGTCCAGGGCCGCGATGAGGGCTATCTGGACCGAGTTACTCGAGCTACGCGTCAATGGACGCATCTGATTTCGCCATCTCGCTACACCAGTGAGATTATGCGGTCTGCATACGCATTCTCGGGCGAAGCGGTGGAACTCGGATATCCACGGAACGATATCTTGACGGGTCCTGACGTTGCCGATCAAGAACAGCGCGTGCGTGATGAGCTTGCGATTCCCCCTGGAATCAAAACGGTTCTCTACGCGCCGACATTCCGTGATGATGCTGCCTCAAACCGAGGTAAATTCCGATTCGATCTGCCAATGGACCTGGACGAGTTCGACCGTCGTTTCGGTGAAGACACCATCCTGATGCTGCGCATGCATGTGCTGATTTCAAATGCAGTGTCAATTCCGGAGAGCCTGCGGCATCGCATAATCGACGTGTCCAGTCATCCAGACATCCAGGAACTGTATCTGGCCTCAGATGTATTGATTACCGATTACTCCTCTGTGTTCTTCGACTACTCACTGTTGCGTCGTCCGATTATCTTCTATGCATATGACCTGGAGAACTACCGCGATAACCTTCGTGGTTTCTACTTGGACTACGAGAGCGCGCTGCCTGGCCCGATTGTCGAAGAAGAGAGTGACCTCTGGGATGCACTCGCGTCAGCCCTTGCGGGGGAACAACTTCATGGTGTGAACCGTGACGACTTCATCAAGAAGTTTGCACCACATGATGATGGGCAGGCCGCACGACGCGTTGTTGAACGCTTCTTTGAATAGGGAAGTCCTCACTGGCAGTTGAGAAGGTGTTGCCGGAACAGTCCTAGTTCCGGCAACACGATTCTGGCAAGCGGACTAGCGATCAGCGATGCTATCCTCGTGCACAAGGGAAAGAGTTTCGGCAATGAACCGCTGCATGCTGGCGCCTCGGGAAATGTCGCCAAAGTAGTATTCGACCAATTCGTGCAACTGGCGGTTGTTGCTATTGAGCGCGTCATGGGCGAGGCGAATTATTTCGTCAGCCTGCTGGGCCGACAACGCAGGGACCTGTCGAAGTGCAGGTGAGTCATCAATAGTGGCGTCGCCTGACACCGGTGCGGTCACGAACATTGGTTTTCCCGTTGCCAGGAAGTCGTAGGCAACGGCGGAAATATCAGTGACACAAAGGTCAGCGATTGACCATTGCCAACCCCAATGCGAGGAATCGTCGAAAATGAATCGTGCGTTGGAAGTATCGTCGTGAGCATCCAGCCGTTTGCGGATTCGTTCTACAGCCTGCCCATATGGTTTTGCACTCATCCCCGAACGCGGATGCGGACGAAAAATGATATTGAAACCGCCATCCTTGATCAGTGCGTCGACCAATAGCTCACCGTGCGAAAGTGCTGATCCGTAATTCATCGAAGGCCTGTCACCTTCCCACGTAGGCGCGTAGAGAAGCGTAGGCAGCTCCTTATTCACTGTTACGGGCGGTGTGTAGTTCACATCTATTTGAGGACGACCTATGAGGCGGCAGCGCTCCGAAGGGTCGAAGTTGCGTAGGTGCTTTGCCAGACGATTCTTGGCTGCTTCACCGGCAGAAAATACGTAATCATAGGCCTTGAGCTGATTGGACCACATGTAGGCTTTCTCGCTTTCACCGTGGCAGATGAAAACATGGTTAGGTCCATTGAGCCGAAGAGCTTGGAAATTGCGAATATTCTGGTTCACATAGAACACCACGCGCAGATCCTGAGTATGCATGAGCCGTTCGATGTCGTCCACAGCAGGGGCGTAGTGGACCGGTAGCGGGCATTCCTCGCGCAAGGACAGCGCAGTTTCGGGACATCGAACGAGAATTACTACAGGCACGAATTCTGCCAAGGCTACAAGTGGCTCATACCATTGCCTGAGCTGGTAGGCATTGACCATTTCATCGGGAAAGTGGAGCGCGACCTTGTACCGGCCAGCTCCGACGGGCAGCTCGTGGAGTTCTGTGGCGTGGTTCCGAATGAACTCAATGCGTCGTCGAGTCGCAATGCGCTTCCGGAGCTTTTCGACGACTCTATCGACGGTATGTATTACATTCATGAACTATCCCTCAGCACTTAAATCGATGCGTGACTAAGCATAATTCTTCATACTGCAATTCTTCGGGAGGTTTGCTATAAGCCATTTTGCGTCGGGTTGCTCTTAGCGTGGTCCTGCCTTATCGGGTGCGTTGGACGCCGTTGAAATCTGTTCAGCATTTGTCTCAACCACTCAAATGGACCGTGCAGAATCTGATCCGCTTCCTGCGCTATGCTGTGGTGAGTGCAACACTGATATCGAACGCTAAAATTGGTTTCAGTTTGGGAACTTGGCCAACGGCAAGCTAAGATGAAATGTCGGACTATGTTTCTATAGGAGTCATCATTAGCGAAAAGCGTTCTGATCGATCGCCGCACGGCGAACTCGATCGCAACTCGCCTCTGGTTTTTTCAACCAGGGAGCTCGGCCGTTCGCCTGGCTCGATGAAAACTCTCAAAGAGCAGGTTCCGGCGCCCACGGATGTGGGAAATGCACTCATCGGTATTCGTGGAGGATCTGAGCTTGACTTAGATCTTCGCTTTGAAGCCGTGCATGAGGGAATTCTGGTATCGGGTACCGCTACAGCGCAGATTGCTGGGGAATGTGGACGATGCCTGGAGCCCATCGAGTACGATTTCGAGGCTGATATTCAAGAGCTCTTCTACTATGAAGAGAGCGAAGAATTCGAAGACGATGATGATGTGGATCAGTATTGGGTGGTTGGTGACTTGATTGACATCGATCCGGTACTACGGAGCGCAGTGGTTACCGCCCTGCCGTTCCAGCCGGTTTGCCGGGAAGATTGCTTGGGGCTCTGCAGTGAATGCGGAATCAGCCTCAACGATGACCCCCAGCATGATCACGAGATCCTGGATCCACGTTGGGCAGCGCTAGCGCAGCTGTCCGACATTGTCGCAGAGGATGCGACAAACGATAAAACGTCAGACAAGAGAGAAGAGAAGTAGTCGTGGCTGTTCCAAAGCGGAAGATGTCCCGTGCGAATACTCGTGCCCGCCGTTCTCAGTGGAAGGCTACCGCACCGAACCTGGTGAAGACCGTTGAAAACGGTCGCGTTACCTACAGCCTGCCTCACCAGGCTAAGGTTGTCACCGACTCGGCTGGTACCGAACTGTTCCTTGAGTACAAGGGTCGCAAGGTCGCAGACGTCTAAGACATGTCTTCTAAAGAAGAACTTATGAAGCGTCTCGGAATCAACATTGATTCCGAGACGTTTCGTCTTGCATTCACCCACCGCTCCTATTCATATGAGAACGGTGGCATTCCAACAAATGAACGTCTTGAGTTCCTGGGTGATTCAATTCTTGGCTTCTGCGTTGCAGAATACCTATACGCAACTTTCCCGCTTCTGCCAGAAGGCGATCTCGCGAAACGGCGCGCGGCTATCGTCAGCACCCGCGCCTTGGCAATGATTGCCCGCGATCTGGAAGTGGGGGAGCACTTGCTCCTGGGGCGTGGTGAAGCGCAGTCCAATGGCTCAAAGAAGTCATCCATTCTGGCAGACACCATGGAAGCCATCCTTGGAGCAACATACCTGGTCCAAGGTATGGAAGCGGCACGCTCATTTGTGCTTCGTTTCGTCACTCCACTGCTGGAGGATCCTCGACTGCTGGGCGCAACCACCGACTGGAAAACTGTAATCCAGGAAGAAGTAGCCTCCCAAAAACTAGGCGAGATGCACTACCAGGTCAGCGGTTCCGGTCCCGACCATGCCCGTACCTACCTCGCTGAACTCCTCATCGGTGACAAGGTATTTGGCGAGGGGCATGGGCCGTCCAAGAAAGAAGCCGAGCAGGAAGCGGCACACAAGACTTGGCTAATGCTGCATCCTGGTGAGCAGCTACCCAAGGGATAGCATTCAGCGCATGCCAGAACTGCCAGAAGTTGAAGTCGTCCGCGAAGGCTTGGACAAGTGGGTTCGCACTCGAACGGTGAAAACCGTTCAGGTGCTCGACCCCCGTTCTGTCCGCCGCCATGCCGATGGCGTTGAAGATTTCGAGCAGACCCTGAGCGGCTGTTCCATTGCTTCTGTTGTTCGCCGTGGCAAGTTCCTCTGGATGGACTTGGAAGGCGTATCTACGCCGGCGGCCTTGGTAGCTCACCTGGGGATGAGCGGGCAACTTCTTGTTGAAGAGCCTGACGCTCCCGATGAGAAGCATCTAAAAGTACGCCTATCATTGAGCAATAAATCTGGCTTCCCAGGCGAATTGCGCTTCGTCGACCAGCGAATCTTCGGCGGAATGTTCCTGTCGCCTCTGATCGCAACACCCGATGGGTTGCCTGCGGGCGCAGGTTCGATACAGGCATCGATCCCATTAGCGGCTGCACACATCGCCAGAGACGTCCTGGACCCTCACCGCAATCCCGAGGATCTGTACGTCGCGCTTCGCAAAAAGAATACAGAATTGAAGCGGGCCATTCTGGACCAGGGGATCATTTCAGGCGTCGGCAACATCTATGCGGATGAAGCCCTATGGCAAGCGTGCCTCTCCGGATTGCGCAGTACCGCAACAATTAGGCGTCCTGAAGTTCAACGCCTCAACGATGCCTTGGTTGATGTGATGACGCGCGCCCTTGCAGCTGGGGGTACCAGCTTTGATTCCCTCTATGTTAATGTGAACGGTGCCAGCGGTTATTTCTCCAGGTCATTGAACGCCTACGGGCGTGAAGGCAAGGCCTGTTTGCGGTGCGAGGAGAACGGACGAGAATCGTTGATTCGACGCGATCCGTTTATGGGTCGTTCCTCATACAGCTGTCCCGTGTGCCAGCCACGTCCCCGTCGAATGCGGAAATGATCTACTTATCTGAAATTAGGTCGAAGACCTGCGCTAAGATTTCCTGATAATATTCGGGTTGATAATGATACTGCGAACTTCCCCATTTGTGATTTTCATCGGAGAAGCTGACTTCCGGGGACGGCTTGACAGAGCGAAAACCTAACTTTCGCAAGTACAGGAAATAGGGTTCATATAATTTATTTGCGTGAAGAGCAGACCAATTCCTAAACTTAGGAACATTATTGCCTCTCTCAGTATGGTCAGTCCAAACCGTCTCGATGTATATGCTCTTGCTGAATAGGCCACATTCGATAAGAATATCTTTGAGACCTTGAACTCCTTGTTTCCAAAGTTCTAAATGTTGACTTGTACCGAAATGAATATTTCCTTTGGCATAGGGAAAATTACCTAAAAGTTTTGATTTTGAGAGTTCAGCTGAGTTCGTAATGTACCGCCCGCCCTGGAGTCGATATACTCCTAGCCGTTCACTTAAGATGTCAAATAGGAACACATCAGAATCGTTCGATTTTTGGCGTAAAGTAGGGAAGAGGGAGGAATTGATGTCTCCGACAACCATTCGTGAATTGAAGTTTGTCGGTGAATTTGCTGTATTTATTCGCGTTTCTGGTACGGAGTTGGCACTGATAAGCGACTGGCGAGCGACGTACCCGGTTAGTATATGAGCGTCCTTAACTAGCTCGAAGGTATCCCTTGAAACGCAACCACCGAATATGAAGAAATTTACCATTGTTCCTGCGGAATAGGTTCTAATAATTATTAGAAGAAGTTTCTCTGTTGACTAACTTAAGTATTTAAACTATCCGAAACTGAGCCAGGCCATGATCCCACCGAGGCTGTATAGATCACGAAGCTGCTTTTTGTTTAGGGTATTTGAAGTTGATAATTTGTGAATATATTCAGTGTAGACAGTTCCCTGTAAAGCGGTCCCATTCGTTTTTTCGAGAGCACTAGATAATAGTTCCTGTCCCGTTTCCTTATAGACGACTTGCCAAAAATTGACTCCTAGGCCATTTGCTTCGTCAACCTTAGCCTTACGCTGTGCTGCCGAAAGCTTCGGTTCAGTGGCATTGAGCTGCTTGAGTACAGATAAGAATGTACTATCTGTTTCGCATTCCGGCGTGAGCCCCTTGGAGAAAGAAATTTTGTCGTCGTTCTGTGGCCAGGATCGAATTTCTCGTCGTTTTCGTAACTGGAGAAGGTCCTTGCTGTATCTGTCATAGTCAAAGGGCCATGATAGCAAATCTGGTTTCAGTGATTCTAATAAATCATGGCCAACGACATTTGCCGATCTTACATGCTGCGTCGATCTGCGTGCTAACTCGAAACCAGCAACGGAATACAGCGGGTCAAACCTAGAACCTACGCGGCTCCATAGTAACGAAGTCTGGCCGATGTGGTATCGATTTCTGTTATGTGTGTAAAAAGCATCCCCAATGAAATCGATATCCTGATACAGGTGGGACAAGTAGTCGAATTTAGTTCTTAGTAAGGATGAGATCTCTGCAATTGCATCTGGTGATAGATAACTACCCTTCGGATTTGCGGTAGGCAAGTAGCTTGATACCAGGACCGAAGTATCAATTTGATCACGGGCGTTCGTAATCTTTCGGTTTCCAAAGAATGTTCGCAGCACCTCGCCGTATCCACCGCCCATGGCGCTGACTGGTACAGCGATCTCACGTCCGAATGGCCCCGTATTGGTTATTCCTCCACTAGCAAAGAGTGCCCCCATTAAACGTTCGGACATGTTTGTCGTAGGGGCTGTAGTGAGTCCTGCGCCATCTACTCGATTAAGCCCATACTGTCTTGTCAAGCCATCGGCGATAATTCTGTCGGTGGAACCCTCAGGACCGGAGCAGAATATGTTGACTCGATCACTTAGTCCGAGATTCAGGACTGCGGAGAGAACTAGACGTGAGTCAAAGCCGCCAGTCAAATGGGAGATGACTTGTTGAGAATTTGAATCTGCTATTGCTTGGACTGAACTTTGGACGTCGGATCGAAGAATTGTAAATAATTCGAGAAGCGACGCAGATTGAAGGTTCTCTCGAACTTTGTAGTGCTTTGTAAATACTTGATTGCCTTGCAGTACGAAATACTGGAAAGGTTCGAGTGATTGAACACCCTTGTAACTTGCGGGTGTAAGACCACCGTTGCCAAGCATAAGACGCTCTATCTGGAACAATGGCTCCTTTTCTAAGGTGATTCCATGTTCCTCGATCGAGTGTGCAAGCTCTACAATGCTTGTAGAAACGAATGATTTGCCCTGTACGCTGAAAGAAAATGCCAGTGCACCTCCCAGAGGATCGGGCAGACAAGCACTCCACGAATTGATGGTATCTTCTACGAAGAGTGCACCGGGGTTTCGTGCGCCGCTTGACCACCAATCAGCAATTTCTTCAACACTCCAGCTTTCCGCTACCTTGGGTAATATTTCATCGAGCTCGGCTGTTCGTTTAACGCAGTATCCGTTGAGTATTACGCTACCGTCGAGCCAGAAACGTCGTGAACCGCGAATAACAGGTTCTTCATGCCGTTTTACAATACTGTTTGATGGTCTGGAATTGCTTGGTGTATGAGGTAACCCTGTAATGACCGGAGCGTAAGTCTTATTGGAAGCCATGCCCCTAAGCTTACTATGGCAAGTCTAGGCTTGCCGCGATGCGCTTTGTCTGGTGTCATTCAGTAATTTAAGTTAAACGAGGAAGTGGCGAGATATCTGGGCTTGCAACCGGATTCTAGAGTACCTCAATTGTTGAAATTCGATAGCGCTGTATTCCAATGTGGTGCATGACTAACGAGTGCTTTAAGAGGTTTCATGTATTCATGCGCGGGAGGTACTATATGCCCCTTTCCCCAATGCTTAATCTTAAAATGAATATTTGTTTGCCCCTTAGTGGCGGCTTCAAAGTGTGAGAAGTGATTCTCGTAATACAACTTGTCGCCGCTATTTTGTATATAAGCTACGGTATTTTCCCTTCCTTCCTTGTACCACTTTGACATGCTTGTCGGGATTCTCTCGGCAACCATTTGCGGGTTCCAACCCGGATAAGCTATTTGGGAATAGTCGTCGAAGCGGTCAGGCTTACCAAGGAGTTCTATCCGGGGGTTCATTACTAATGCAGCTGATTTTGGGAAAAATGTACTGTAATGAAGCGCTGCGTATCCGCCTGCGGAGGAACCGAAAAAAATAAGATGCGTTTCATGCCTGGGGTACTGAGTTAGGGCGATGATAGCCGGGATGAACTTACCGGACGGTACTCGTTTGGTGCTCTGGTGCCAAAAAGTTAATAGCTTCTCTGCCCCGCCACAAGCTGAGTCGGCGAAGGCGAGCAAATTGACCCCAAGCTCGTCCGCAATACGTGAGCCTGTGAAAATCGGATATTCAACGGTATTAGGACCTGTCGCCGCATGGAAAGTGACGAGCGTGACGGGCGAATTTCGGTCTTCGAAATAGTAATCGAAATATCTTCCGTTCGATTTTACAATAGTGAGACCCTCAGTAAGGCCGGCACGAAGTGAGGTCTCTATGTCTTCGAATATGCGTCTACCTTTTGAGGAGTACTTCTTTATGTTCCTGGTGCGGTTTTGCATATTGAGACCCTTGCCTGAAGTTGGACGGTTTTTTTACCGTTATAAAATTTCGATTCTTCGCATCGAAATTTTAAGCCTGCATCGTAGTTATTATATGACCGGTGTTGCTGCGCTCGAGTGAGTCTTTGCCTAAGACTTGGGCGCTGTCCTTCCATCCGGAGCCCGCTCCTATAAGTACACGACAAAGAGGAGAGCGGTTGGTCGTCTAAGTGAAATTTTGTCAGGAGCGAATGCGGCGTTGTTTTCGATTTAAGTCGAGTTTTGTTATTAAAAAACTAACTCTTTAGCTGTTGTTGACGGATTCATTAATTGTTCTAAGAGGTTGGCAATTAGAGACGATGGCGGCGGTGCATGCCCTTCGGCAAATTCCCTTACGTAGACGATGTGATTGTCATCCAGTGAATTGATCCCCTCTTGTAGTTCTTTTGATGTTGTTAAGGACCACAGTGGCAGAAGATGTTTGGTGCGATGCCAATCAGCACTGTTTTGAAGGTAAATTAGGCGTCGAGGCGTGGTGAGTGTCTCACTACTTAAAACGTTGGTTGGTACTTTGGAATCAGTTCGGCTTTTGCAAAATTGTTTCCATTCAGATGAAGCCAAGGTGGCGTACGCGAAATTAAAGCGACTTCTCAAATAAGCCTTTACGAAACGCTCTGCGTATTCGTACAGATCGGTTTGTGGGTTCCAAACCAGAGCTGTCGAGTCACCTTTAAAGTTTGAAGCGATATTTAGAGCGGCGAAACCACCTCCAGATCCACCTATAAAAATCATCTCACGATTAAGGCTTTCTTGCAGTGCTGATAAAGTAGCGAGGAGATTCGTTGTGAAGTTGTCGTTAGGTCCGCCTGTGTACCAGGCTAAGCTGAGTGAAACGTCATCGTCTAGACTCGGGTCAGCGATAGCAACAAGAGGAAGTTTTTTATTATTCGTCAGGCCTAGCCCGGAAAAGAACGGACCCTTCTTTTCGCCGCGAGAAGAGATGGCACCTGTGAAAAAAACTGGCTGTGCTTTAAAGTCGGAAGTACTTATATGCTCGTTGACGTAAATGTCTATTGGCAATTGTCCGTCGCCGAATTGAATAGTGTGGATGCCTGAGAGCATGCTCCAACGATTCTTAAAATCGTCAATGTTGTCCCATGTATAGTGAAGAACTTGCCATTGTCTGAAGTTTTTATTCGACATTCGTTTGCTCGCTTTAGTGAATGATTAGTGTGGCGTAAATTAGCTCGGTGAGACTGTTGAGTTTTTGATTTTCAATGATTTTACATTATATCTGGATATCTGAGCATCCCGGTGTTTTCATTGCCGATCAAGGCATATGAACTGCTGGAGGTAAGTAGTAGACGACTACCTGTCGAAGTTATTTTGCAGGTCAGCTAGAAGGCGCTCATTGAATGGTGCCCAAGCGTCAACGGCCCACTGTCCAAAGTTCTTATCGGTGAGCGTCACACAGGCTAGACGATGCTCGGGGTCCACCCAGAGGAATGTGCCGGACTGCCCGAAGTGCCCGAATGTTGACGCCGGATGGCTTGCGCCTGTCCAGTGTGGCGATTTGGATGATCGGATTTCAAAGCCGAGGCCCCAGTCATTCGGATTCTGCCGCCCATAGCCAGGCAAAATCCCAGCAAGGTTCTCGAAATGAACACGCGTTGCGTCACGCAAAGTAGCTTGGGCCACGATAGTTGGGTTCAACAGCTCAGCAGAGAATTTTGCCAAGTCCGCGGCAGTGGAGCGCCCATCCTTCGCGCAGCTGCCGGCAATCTCAGTATTAGCCATGGCCAGGGGAGCGAAGACAGCCTCTTGCGCATACTCCGACATGCTGATTCCAGTCTGCTGCTCTAGATGCCCTGCAAGCTTCTCGAATCCGAAATTCGAGTAGCCGCGTTTGGTGCCCACGGCAAAGCGGATCGCTTCGGAATCGAAGTCATAGCCGGCTGTATGTGCCAGGAGGTGGTGCACCGTGGAACCCTCTGGCCCTGCAGGATCTTCGAGGGTTATAGCTTCTTCTTCCAGCGCTACCAAGAACGTGTAGGCACTGAGCAATTTCGTCACCGAGGCCAAGGGATAAACGCGTGCAGTATCACCGTGCTGGTCAACGATTGCCCCGTTGCCGTTGACTACCACCGAAACCGCATTGTCACTTGGCCACTGGTCAATCTGCGTCAGAATGCTCATAGAATGATCTATCCCTCGAATTTCGTTCTTGGATTTTGCGAGCACAACCAGAAAATCCCTACCGTGCTTCGCTAGAATTGCCACAAGGATTGGGTTTGGATGCCCAACCCAACTTTAGCCATTCGACCCAAACTTAGGAACTTCACGCCGTGCATCTGAAGACTCTCACCGTTCGCGGATTCAAGTCTTTTGCGTCGGCGACCACCTTTGAATTCGAACCCGGTGTCACAGCAGTTGTCGGGCCTAACGGCTCGGGCAAATCCAATGTGGTAGATGCGCTCTCTTGGGTCATGGGGGAGCAGGGTGCCAAGACACTTCGCGGCGGCAAGATGGAAGACGTGATCTTCGCCGGCACGTCGGGTCGCCCACCGCTTGGACGTGCCCACGTTTCCTTGACCATCGATAACGCAGATGGCCAGCTTCCCATCGACTATGCAGAAGTCACTATCTCCCGCACCTTATTCCGTACCGGCGGATCCGAATACGCAATTAATGGAAGCTCGTGCCGTTTACTGGACATTCAAGAGCTGCTCTCGGACTCCGGCCTGGGGCGGGAAATGCATGTGATTGTCGGGCAGGGGCAGCTGGACCGCATTCTGCACGCAACAGCCGAAGACCGGCGTGGCTTCATTGAAGAGGCGGCCGGCGTGCTCAAGCACCGTCGGCGCAAAGAGAAAACTCTGCGTAAGCTGCAGGCAATGCAGGGAAACCTGGATCGCCTTGAGGATTTGAGCGCTGAGGTGCGGCGCCAGTTGGCCCCGTTGGGACGGCAGGCGAAAATTGCTCGCCGCGCGCAGACGGTTCAGCTCGACGTTCGGGATGCGAAGTCTCGCCTGCTCGCTGATGATTTGGTCACGCTGAATAACAAGCTAGCACAAGATATTGATGACGAATCAAAGATCCAAGCTCAGCAAGAAGAGGCTACTGCGCGCCTGGAACGCGTCAAGAAGCATATCGAAGAACTCGCTTCCCAGATGGAGACCATAACCCCGCGTCTTGGCCAGATTCAGGAAACATGGGTTGCGCTGAGCACCCAGGCAGAAAGGTACCGCTCGCTGGCCGCGTTGGCTCGTGAACGAGCGAAATTGCTGGAAAGCAACGAAACTCATTTCGATTCCAGCCGAGATCCTGAGCGGTTGGAAGCCCAAGCTGAGCGAATGAGCGCAGAACTTGAGGAACTAGAAGAAGCTCTTGAAGACCGCCATGAGATCCTGGCTGAAGCCGTTGAAGCTAAGGAGCAGGCAGAGGAAGCTTCGCGGGCTGAACAACAACGAATGGCTGCCATGCTTCGTGCTGCAGCGGATCGCCGCGAGGGTATGTCCCGGCTAGCCTCCCAGGTGGCTTCAGCACGTAGTCGTGTCGACGTAACTCGTGCTGAGATATCTCGCCTTCAGGAAAGTGCCCGTTCCTTCGACTCGGATCTTGAATTGGATTCGCGCTCTCACGCCGAAGTCGCCACCGATCTTGAAAAACAGCTAGCTGGCGAAGCACAGCTGAATCAGGATTTCGAGAGTGCGGATCAAGAACATTCAGCATTGTCAGAAGCCCACAACATCGATAGCCAGCGGGAACGCGAGCTATCTGTGCGTGTTTCCGGACTGCGCGCACGCCTTGATGCCCTGAAGCTGAACTCAAAACCAGATGATCAGTCCGCTCAGCTTCTTCGTTCAGCTGCTGGCAAGCTCCTGGGGCGTTTGGGTGAGCTGATAACGGTCAACCCCGGATATGAACAGGCCATCGCCGCGATATTGCGTGAGAACGCCGAAGCCTTGGTAGCCAAGAACCTCGGCAACGCGCTGGAGCTCATCGAAGAGGTTCAACAGCAAGAGGCCAGCCAGGTTTTCCTTCACGCAGAGCTGTCTTCACAGGTTGCTACTGCGGCTGGCGTGGCTGACGCTGTCAGCGCTCGTGAAGTTGTTGCGGCCGATAGCGCTTTGGACAGTTTGCTTGATCTGCTTTTTGATGGCCACTACATCATTGAGGAGATGAGCCAAGCGCCGGCAGTGTTGGCACAGCGCCCGATGGCTTTGCTCACCACCTTGGACGGCATAACTGTTTCCGCGTTACGCAGCTCTGTGGGAGATTCAGCGGGCGCTTCCTTGATCGCTCAACAGGCGTTGGTAGAACAGACGGAAAACGAACTATCCCAGTGCCAAGAAGAACTTTCATCAGTTGAACAAAGACTGGCCCAACGAGGTCCAGAGCTTTCCGTCGCCCAGCAACAGCGCGAAGACGCCTTGTCCGCTTTAACGGAATCAGACGCGACAATTGATGAACTGTCGTCGTATCTGGCACGTCTCGGGCAGAAGCTGCGGAGCGCGCAATCGGATAAATCCGCGTTGGAAGAAAAGCTCGAAGCAACGCTTGAGAAGCTGGAAATTGAGCAGGAGTCTCTGGAAGAGATTACTGAGCGCATGGAACTTGCTTCGACCGATCAAGACGAAGAAACCGTGGACGACGCGGCCCGGGCAGCACTGGCCGATGCCGCGGCCGCCGCACGCCAGCAGGAATTGGAAGCCCGTCTGGCCTTGCGCAGCAGCGAAGAGCGAGTTTCTGCGTTACGCTCACGTATCGAGGGGTTGCGCCGCACTGCGGCCGCCGAGCGAAATCACCGTGAAGTCGCTGCCCGGCGTGCTGAACAGCGCAAGGCCCAGGCCGTCAATGCGAACCGCATTGAGCAAGCCGCTGATCGCGTTCTGCGTTTCATTGAAGTATCGGTATCCATGGCTGGCCAAGAACGCGAAGAGCTCGACGGCAAAAAAACCGAACTCGAATCCATGCTGGGTAGCCAGCGCAGGGAAGCGGAACAGCTCTCCGCAGAGCTCGCTCGGCTTGCGGATGCCGTGCATCGCGATGAGATGGCCCGTGCCGAACTGCGGATGCGTATTGAGAACCTTGAGACCAAGGCACTGGAGGAACTGGGATTCACTCCCGATCATCTGATTGCCAACTATGGTCCAGACCAGCTGATTCCGGAAGCTGTTGATGAAGACGACAAGTGGGGTGCGCTGCGGCAGAGCGTTGACGAAGACGGAAACACTGTCGGTACCCGAGCCTATGATCGCGTGGAGCAGGAAAAGCGGCTGAAGAAAGCAGAACGCGACTTAGCGGCCCTGGGCAAGGTCAACCCGCTGGCACTTGAAGAATTCGCCGCCTTGGAGGAGCGCCATAAGTTCCTGTCAGGCCAGCTCGAGGATTTGAAGAAGTCCCGCGGGGATTTGCAGCAGATCATTGCTGACGTTGATTCCCACGTTGAACGAGTGTTCACCGAGGCCTACAACGACACAGCCGTGCAGTTCAAACGGATCTTCGATCGCCTGTTCCCAGGCGGCGAGGGACAGCTCGTGCTCACTGATCCGGAGAATATGCTCACCACCGGTATCGAGGTGGAAGCGCGTCCGGCCGGCAAGAAGATCAAGCGGCTCTCGCTGCTCTCCGGTGGCGAGCGTTCGCTGACTGCCGTCGCTTTGCTGGTCGCCATCTTCAAGGCGCGCCCTTCGCCGTTCTATGTGATGGATGAGGTCGAGGCGGCCTTGGACGATATGAACTTGGGTCGCCTGATCACGATCTTTGAAGAACTACGCGAGTCCTCCCAGCTGATTGTGATTACCCACCAGAAAAAGACCATGGAAGTCGCCGATGCGCTGTACGGTGTCACCATGCGAGGAGACGGAGTTTCCACGGTGATCAGCCAGAAAATGGAAAGAGCTGTAACGTCTTAGCCACTGCGGTACAGTTGGAATTTACAGGTACGAGCTAATTCGTTCTGTAATTCATTATCTCTACTTAGGCTGGCATGGCATTTTTCCGTAAACGCAGCAACGATAACTCTGCAGTTCCGTTACTTTCTGTCCGTGGGGGAGCTGAGGATGAGTCTATTGTCGCGGAGGCGCAAAAGAGCCTAGAACCTGCTCCATTAGTGAGCGTCGTTATTCCTGTTTACAACGCCATGCCGTACCTGACGGAACTGCTTAATTCACTTGAAGCCCAAGACTTGAAATCAGAAGATTTCGAAGTCATCGCAGTAGATGACGGCTCTACGGATTTTGGCGGAGAGATCTTGGACGTCTATGCGAAGCGAAATTCGAACTTCAACGTTGTGCATCAAGAAAACAGCGGTTGGCCCGGTAAGCCGCGCAATGTGGGAATCGACCATGCGCGAGGAGAGTATGTCTTCTTCATCGACAGTGATGATCGGTTGGGTATCGAAGCGCTCAGGCGCATGACGTCCTTCGCCCTGAAACATGACGTGGATGTTCTTGTCCCGAAAATGGTGGGCTTGGACGGCCGAAGAGTTCAAGCGAAATTATTCGGGAAAACAATTCTCGATGTTGACTACGACGTTATTTTGCGGACCTTGTCGCCGCAAAAGATGATTCGGCGCAGTCTGCTCAATTCGCATGGTATCCGCTTTGTCGAAGAGAAAGTCAGGCTGGAAGATGGCATCGCCATGGTCGAGGCTTATTCTGCTGCTCAGCGAATAAGCATCCTTGGCGACTACAACTACTACGAGATCCGGCTGAGATCCGACGGCCAGAATATTAGTACGGAGCGAATCGATCCTGCCGGTTACGTTGATTCCTTGTCCAAGATCGCCCAAACAATCGCGGACTACACAGGAGCGGATCTGGTGTTGGCCCGGAAGCGCATTGCCGGATTGTTCGTTCGCAAAGGCTTGCGCTTCTACGACGGCCAACGCTTCCTTCGCTTCACTGCCGAACAGCGTGAGGCGTGGGTATCAAATCACAAGGGTTTCTTGGAAACTTTCCACCTGGACAACCCTGCAGAGTTCTTCAAGCCGCAGGACGCTCGGCTGGTCGAAGCCATCCTAGACAGCGATATCGCGTACTTGGAAGAGCATGCACGAAAGAAGATCGAAGCGGAACAACCGCCAGCGGTTGTCTCGATTGAGAATACTGCTGAAAATGTTTCTTTGATTGTCGATTTGCCCGCTACGGATCCGGCGCCGAAAGGCATCCATATCAGGGATCGGGACACCGAAATCCTGGCCAAGGGTGAAATCGCAATTGACGACAGCGGATCACGAATTACTGCGTCTTTTTCGCGAGATTCCGTGCTTGAGTCTGTCTCCCGATTGGGCAACATCTTCATCGAGTGCCATGGAGTTCCTGCAAAACGGATCAAAATGGGGGAAAATGTTGCGAACCAGGAATTCGATGGTTTGCTGGTCTATGCAACCTCGAACGGATATTTGAGCATAGATACTCGCCAAGTGAGGTAGCACGTCGGCACATTTAGTCGTGCAGCTGGGCTTCAAATTGCCCTGCGACGCCGTGCAGAAGCAAAGAAGCTCGTAGTTGCCGCTAGCGGCAACTACGAGCTTCTTTACTGTGCAACGGCTAATTCGCCATGCTTACGAACACGTATTAATCTTTCCGTCATTCCGGTAAGCAACTGTTGAATCAAGAGCCAGCGGTCCGCCGATGAGGACGTTGGTCCAGCCTTCCATGCTGGTCAGTGCCGAGCCGATTGATTTCGGCAGGCAGGTCTTCTTGGCCAGTAGCATTGGCGCTCCGTTATAGCCTGCTGCAACAGCACCGCTGAGCCCGTCAGGGAAATTCTTGCCGTTGGCAATGAACTGTCGCTGTGAACCATTGGGCCAGAAGGCCTTGGCGATGACAGCACTGGTGTCATATCGCGTTGCGCCGCCATAGCGGGCGATGCGGGCATTCGGAACCGCCTTGCGGATCTGGTTTTCCGCAGTCTTGGAAACCGCCAGTGGTCCGCCGGCCAAATACACTGTGGAAGGATTCAAGCGCTTCAGTTGTTTCAAGATGGCGCTCGGGACGTACTTCTTGCTGCTCAACAGCAACGGAGCCTCGCGGTCCGCCGCGACTGCCGCCATGGACAGGGCATCAGGGAACGAACGTCCCGAGGCAACGAACACGTTCTTCGCAGAGGACCAATTCGTAGCGATCTCGGCGCTGGTTCCGTAACGGGTGCTTCCCGCTTCACGCGATACCGGTGCGTACTTCTTCAATTGAGTGAACGTCTTGCTGCTGACTGCGGTCGGGCCACCTGCAATAATGATGCGCGAAGGATTCAGGCGTTTGATTTCCGCAGCTACCTCGCTGGGCAGGTACGCCTGCTTGGTCAACAGCAAAGGAGCGTTGTGGCGGTTGGCCAGCGAGGTGACCGACAGCGCATCGGCGAAGTGCGCGCCTGAAGCGACAACAACAGTCTTCGCTCCATAGGGGAAGGTGCGCTTGGAGATCGCAACAGGAGTTCCGTAGCGGTTGGCACCAGACATGCGCGACGGGCCCAAACGGGTTGGCCACACATCCGCATTGCCGAAGTAGCTGGTGGTCAACTTGTAAGCGGTGCTGCGGCGGTTCTTTGCGAAGTCGCGCAATGAGGTCAGGTCGCCGTTCCACACGTTGGCATCCACGTTATTGGTCGAGCCCAGCATATTGGAGTTGGATGAATACTGCCAGACGTTGAACGTGGTCCAGCCTTCGGGAAGCTCCCGGGGGTTCTTTGCGACGTCAGCGGTCGGGAAAATGGACACATGCAGTGGCCAGGACTTGAACGCTACGGAATCACCGGTGCACTCGTCCCACCAAGACTGGGCAGTGTAGATCATCGGCAGGCGGCCGGTCTTGGCCTTGACGGTGTTGCCGAAGTCCTTGATCCACGCGACCATTGCCGAAGGGGACATGCCGTAGCACTTATCGCCCTTGCCCTGCGGGTAAGCGGTCTTGCTGTACGGGTTCCACTCGATATCCAGCAGTGGAGGCATCGTGTACCCGTCGTTGGTCCAACCGCCGCCGTTGGCCATGAATTCCTGGGCCTGTACAGCGCCGGACGAATGGGCAGGCATTGCGAAATGGTACGCACCACGGATCAGGCCGGCATTGCGCGAGTTGGTGTAGTTCTGGCTGAACTTCGGGTCCTTGTACAAGGACGAAGGCCATGACTGCGTGGCCTTGATGTAGGCGAAGCGTGCTCCGTTGGCCTTGGCGGTGGACCAGTTCACGGTGCCTTGATGGCGGGAAACATCGATTCCGAGGGTGCCCGGCGGACGCCAAGTGCGCAGCTCATCCAGGGAAGCGGGCGCACCGACCTCGAACGGAATGGAAGCGGCAGCATCATCCGAGGCCAGCTGCGCGAGATCCGCCAGCTCGGCCACGGTTGGGACGGTGGCGTCTCCGGTTTCCGCGATTCGCTTGGCACCCTGCCCCAGTTGGGCATCGAGGTGCTCCATATCCAGTTCGGCCAGCGCCTTGTCGGCCAGCTTCACGCGCTCCTTGTTGGAAAGATCTTCACCCTTGGACAGTGCCGTAGAGATTTCCTCAGCAGCTGGCGTGGCCGCCACTGCAGATGTGCTCTGCATTGGCGCCGTGGACTCAGCAACGTTGGTGCCGGTTCCGGTGGTCTCCGGCGCATCAGATGCCGTCGAAAATAGTTCCGGCGCGTCTGTCGCGGTAGCCGTGGCAGTAGGAGATTGGCTTGATTGAGCGGAGGGTTCTTCCGCTGGTGCAGCGAAACCCGGACCCGCAGAAAGCGGGATGGAAAGTGTGGCTACGACCGCAATGGATAGGGCTTTGGATCGTCGTGACCGGAGTGCCGGCATGGATTCCCCTGAAAAATTGAGTGCAAGTGACATGGCAAAAGCCTTTGCCAGTATATCTACCCGATGTTTTCCGGCAAGATTCCGGGAATTAATATTCAGCCTGAAAAACAGTGGAAACGAAGTTGCCTATTCAGTCAATTTCACCGGCTTTATGGTTTTTGGAACTAGAAGCCACGCAATCACCCCGACCAGGCCAACCACTGCCGAAATATTGAATGCCAATTGGAAACTGATCATATCCGCTATGGCCCCTGCCAACAGTGGACCGATAATTGAGCCGAGATCGGTGCACATCTGGAAACCGGCCAGGGCCTTGCCGCCGTTGCGTCCGGAACCAATCACGTCAGCCACGGATGCCTGCTGCGCTGGGCCAAGCAGCCCACCGCCAAGACCAGCCAGCACTGAGAAGACGATGAAGCCAACCAGGGACGTCGAATAGCCCATGGCACCAATGGACAAGAGCAGGATGCTCATCCCGAAGACAATCGGAATCTTGCGGCCAATGCTATCGGTCAGGCGGCCGGAGAACAGCAGTGCGCAACCATTGCCGATGGCAAACACCGTCATGGAAATCCCGGCCGCCGTGGCGCCCATGCCTTGTCCGAAGACGGCCAAGGCGAAGAGCGGGATCATGCTGTTGCGTACGCCGAATGCCAACCATCCGTAGCTGAATCCGGAAAACAACGCCGCGCGGTAGGCAGGGGAGCCCAGCGCCTCACGTGTGGTCACTACTTCGATGTCTGTTTTCCTTGAACGCGGATTGGCGGCATCTGCATCCAGTTCACGGCGGCGGCCCAAGGCCATGTAGACCACACCCGCCGCAATCACCAGGGCTGTTCCGTAGATCAGGAAGGGAACACGCATGCCCAGCGGGGCGAGGAGGGTCCCGAGAACCGGGCCAAAGACATTGCCCAAGAGGAAAGAGCCGGCGTACAAACCCGAGATGCGTCCGCGGGACTTCTCCGGAGCCAGGCGTGCAATCAGCGCCATGGCCGAAATGGTGAACATGGTTGAGCCGAATCCACCCAGGCCGCGGGCAATCAACAGCTGGGTGTAGTCCTGCACCACCGCGCAGAGCAAGGTGGATAACGCCACCAGCAGCACGCCGGTGACGTAGATCCTCGGCTCGCCCAGCTTGCCTACCAGCACTCCGGCTACCGGCGCGAAAATCAAACGGGTAAAGGCAAAGATGCTGACGATGATCGTGGCGGCCGCATTGCCGACATCAAAGCTCACCGCATACTGGGGCAGGATCGGGGCGATGAGCCCGAAACCCAGGGCGATGATGAAGGCCGCTACCAGCAGCACGCCAATCTCCTGGGGGATCGGCGGCCTGGTGGTACGGGTGGTTTTCAATGCCATGTCTATTGGAGAGATGGTTCTGCCGACAAGCGGGCAGCAACCGTCAGCCTTTCTGGAACGACGTGTAGGGCGAATCAGCCCACCTGCCAGTCTAGCCCCGGATGCCAAATACGCTTTCGCTGGTGCTGCGTGCCACATGATCCCTAAATCCTTGGAGATATGAGACGATTTAAAGCGTGTCTGATTCGCTTATATTAACCATCATCATTGTCGCGGTTGTTGCCGTGGTGGCCATTGGCGTCATTGCCTTCGTCACCAAGGGCCGCAAGCCCAAGACTCCGTATACGTCAGAGCGCGATGCAGACGACTTGCCAACCGGCCAGAGCGCTGAGGGCGATACTGATGCCGCAGCGGACACTGCCGGAGCAAGCGATGCGCCCATCGCAGTCCAGGAACCTGCCGCACCGGCTGCACCACAGCTCGATGTTCCTGAACCAGTGCAGGGCCGCCTGGCCCGCCTGCGTGCGCGACTGACCAAGTCCAACAACATGTTCTCCAAGGGCCTGCTGGCCCTGCTCAGCCAAGACTCGATTGACGAGGATGTCTGGGAAGAGATTGAAGAGAACCTGCTGATGGCAGACTTGGGTACCGAACCTGCCCTTGAGCTTGTCGACGCGCTGCGCGAACGAGTGAAGATTGAAGGCAGCAAGGACCCAGCCCGGGTCAAGGCCATGCTCCGCGAGGAACTGCTCAAGCTGGTCGACCCGAGCCTGGACCGCAGCTACCTGCCTGAACCGCACCCGGACCGCCCGAGCATCATCATGGTTGTCGGTGTCAACGGCGTCGGCAAGACCACCACCATCGGCAAGATGGCCCGAGTTCTCGTTGCTGAAGACAAGGACGTCCTGCTGGGCGCGGCCGACACCTTCCGCGCTGCCGCTGCAGAGCAGCTTGCCACCTGGGGCGACCGCGTGGGCGTGCCAACCGTTCGCTCGGAGATTGACGGTGCCGACCCGGCATCCGTTGCCTTTGAAGCTGTTTCCGCCGGCATTGACCAGGAAGTCGACATTGTCATGATCGACACAGCCGGACGCTTGCAGAACAAGGTCGGCCTGATGGACGAGCTGGGCAAGATCAAGCGCGTGGTCGAGAAGAAGGCCACCATTGACGAAGTCCTGCTGGTCCTCGACGCGACTACCGGCCAGAACGGCCTGCAGCAGGCCAAGGTCTTCTCCGAGGTCGTCAACGTTTCGGGAATCGTGCTGACCAAACTCGATGGCACCGCAAAGGGCGGCATCGTCGTGGCTATCCAGCGCCAGCTTGGCGTTCCGGTAAAGCTCGTCGGCTTGGGCGAAGGCCCGGACGACCTTGCTCCATTCAACCCCGAAGATTTCGTGGACGCACTGCTCGAAGGCTAATCGAAGCGTCTAAATTTCTTGATCTCCCCGCCATGCAAAATATGGTGGGGAGATCTGTTTAAAACGTGAATGTGCCGTCAGCTGCTTGGTGCGGATTAGTTCAGGGCCTTGGCTGGACAGCGGGCTGAAATAGATGGAAGCTGCCAGTGAAATGGATCACATTGACTATTTGCTGCTTCCGAAGCATCTTCCCGATGCCGGCAGAAAAGTGCAGGTCAATAACTGAAGCGGTCTTCTGGGTCCATTCTAGTTGCGGTATGTCCAAGAGTTTGGTGACCCGGGCTACAGAAAACGTCCAGATTTCTTGGGTAAAGATGCTTTCTGGGGAATTGTGTCCCTTCAGTCCGTACGCACTGCCTGCACGGCACTCCAGATGATTCAGGATGCCCGGGCGGCCAGACCAGCCGGTAAAGGATCCATCCAGAAGTGTCGTCGAATCAAGACTTGCCCATGCCATCCAAGCGGGACCCGAAACCCAAGGCTTTCCGCATGGACATCCAGGGCCTGCGCGCCATCGCCGTGGGTGTCGTCGTGCTTTACCACTTCTGGGGGCACTATCTGCCCGGCGGCTTCGTCGGCGTCGACGTGTTCTTCGTGATCTCGGGATTCCTGATTACCTCGCATCTGCTGACCAAACCACCGAAGAATTTCGCTGACGTGGCCAATTTCTGGATGCGGCGAGTCAAGCGTCTCATCCCGGCCTCGTTCTTGGTGATTCTGGCCAGCGTCCTGGGCATTTGGCTCTTCGCGCCATCGACTGTCTGGCAAGACTGGGGACTGCAAGCGATGGCAGCGACGTTCTACTTCCAGAACTGGTACCTGGCGCTGACCAAGGTTGATTACCTGGCCGAGGGCGAAGCGGCAAGTCCCTTCCAGCATTTCTGGTCCCTGTCTGCCGAAGAGCAGTTCTATTTCGTCTGGCCAATCATGATCGGCCTGCTGATCTTTGCCGCCATCAAGTTCGGCCTCAAACCGGCGACCGCCGCGTTGGCCGGCATCAGTGCAGTCTTCTTGCTTTCTTTCGGATACTCGCTGTACGCGACAGCAACTGAGCCGGGCAGCGCATACTTCTCAACCTTCACCCGTGTTTGGGAATTCTCCGCCGGCGCATTGGTAGCGGCATTGGGAGCGCGCGCGCATGCGGCAAAGAATGACGTGACCAGCTTGATCGGGTCCTGGGGTGGTGTCCTCGCCATCGCATTCAGCGCGTTGGCTTTCACCGGCCAGATGCCGTTCCCTGGATATATCGCCGCGATTCCAGTATTCGGTACCGCGCTGATCCTGCTCTGCCATTCGACGCACAAGTACTCGCCCAACGTATTTTTGAGCAGTAAGCTGTTCCAATTCTTCGGGGATAATTCCTACGCCATATATCTTTGGCACTGGCCGCTGCTGATTCTGATGCCGTTCATGGTGGACGATTTCAAATGGCCGCAGAAGATCATTGCCTTGGTCCTCACCCTGGTTCTAGCGGTATTGACGCAGAAACTGGTCGAGGTACGATTCCGCAAGTTCATTGACTCCTCCGCGCTGCTCACGGCTCCACGTTTCCTGGCCACTGGAAGTCTTGTCTTGGCTTTGGTGGCGGGTGCCTTCTATCTCAACACCGAACGCATCATCAACGATGCCCAAGACGTCGACAAGGCATTGGCGCAGGTCGAAAAGGAATTGGGCGAGGACTGCTTCGGTGCTGCGTCATTGAGCGATTCGTGCGACGAGTCGGTGAATATCGAAACTGCCTACCAGCCGGTGGCCCCGGCACCAGTTGTTGCGAAGACCGACAAGCCGGTCGTATACAAGGATGATTGCTTCGCCAGCCAGTCTGCCGACTACAAGGACCGCCCGGTCTGCAGTTACGGTGATGGAAAAATCAAGGTCGCGCTGGTTGGAAACTCGCATGCTGGCCAGTGGATTCCCGCACTGGAACCTATGGCCAAGAAAAATGGCTGGACCATCGACACCTATCTCGCCAGCCGCTGTGCCGTGATGGGCGAGCCTCAGGTTTTCGACTCCGAGGCAACTGAAAAGGGATGCGCTGATTTTGGTGGATGGGTCACCAAGCAGATCGAGAAAGAAGACTACGACCTGGTGATCAGTTCCAACCGTCAGTCCCTGCCAGTCTCCGGTTATGAAATGGAGAACACGGCAGAGCCTGCCCAGAAGGCCTACGAAAAAATTCTGGAAGAGTGGGCTGGTACGGGTGCTGCTGTGGCGGTCATCAGGGATACTGCTTTCCCCGGCGAGACCGTGGAGAATGTCCCTGACTGCGTGGCTTCCAATGCTGGAGAGTTCATCGAATGCAGTGGCGATGCAAAGCAGTGGATACCGATGGACCCGCAGTCCGATGCCGTGATCGCGCTTGATAATCCGAACATCATCGACGTCGACATGAATGACCAGCTGTGCGAGGACGGCCGTTGCTTTGCAGTGGTTGGCGGTATCGTGGCCTATTGGGACCACTCGCACCTGACCGAAACCTTTGCAGGATCTCTGTCACCGACTCTGGAATCGCGTCTGAAGAAGGCTCTGGATTCCGAGGAGCTGTTCCCGGCCGCATAAGGCGTCGAATGGACATCGCCTGATGGGCTCCGGCCACAACGCATTGATTGCATCGTGACCGGGTCCCATTGTCATTCTGCAGCGTTCGACCGTGATGCAGGAGCATCTCGGCCTGGGCGGAAGGTGGAGACGCTGGGTTCTCCGGGCAGCCAGAACCTCCATGGGAACTGCGGCCCTCCTGCTATCCCGGCAACTCCAACCCGCGGCCCGGTGCGGATTGCTACCGGAGCGTTGGGCGCGGCGTGGATGGCAAATGGGGGAGAGAACAGGTCCAAGCCATCATGTGCCAACCTCGTGAGTCCCAGCGCAGCTGCCAAGTTTCCCGGTCCGCGGGCTAGCTGGACTTCCGGGATGGGATTGCGCGAGTAGCGGGCTGGGCGTTTCTCCAGCCGGCGGGCCAGTGCCAGTTCTGTCCCAGACGTAATTGCGCCTGAGCGTATCAGCACCCCGGAGGCAATGCCCGGGGGCGAGCAAACGAAATTCAGGGCATAGTGCATGCCGTAGCTGAAATAAACATATGCATGTCCGGGGTCCAGGAACATGGATGCGTTGCGCTCGGTTTTCCGATCTTTCGAGTGGCTGCCGGGATCGTAGGGGCCGCCGGTGCCCAACCCCATGTACGCTTCGGTTTCTGTGATGCGCACGCTGACCGGTCCTTCGGCGGAATCCACGGTGAGCACGGCCCCGAGCAACTGTGGAGCGACGCTGAGCGCATCGGGCAAGAAGAAAGTGCGGTCCATGTCTCCAGTGTGCCTGCTGAAGCCAAATTGTCCCTGGCGCATGCCACGATTCTTTTTACTTGGAACTTGGGGGTTCAAGTAACTCGCACTCGTGAAATGGAGGTGGACCATGAAAAAGTCCATTCTGCCGGCATTTGCACTTGCCGGAATTCTCTCGCTGGCCGCTTGCGGCGTCTCCACGGAAGATTTCGAGGCCGCGCAGGCCTCAAGCTCGGCCATGGCCGCAGAAGTAGAAACACTTCAAGTGCAGCTGACCGAAACGGAATCGCAATTGGCCCTGGCCCAGGACGAAGCTGCAGAGCTTCGCGCGGCCGAAGAAGAACGCGTTGCTGCCGAAGAAGCCGAGAAAGCCCGCAAGGCGAAGGAGAAGAAGGAGAAGGAAGACGCGGCCAAGGCTGAGAAAGCCAAGGCCAACAAGGCCCGGAAAATCACCAAGCGTGAGCTGGCGCAGATCGTGAAGAAGCCGGACTCGCATATCGACGAGAACGTGATCGTCTACGGGCGGGTCACGCAGTTCGACTCGGCGACCGGTCCCTGCACCTTCCGCGCTGATCTCAGCCACGCGCACGTAGGCAAATACGACTACGAGCACAATTCGATGTTCACCGCCGGCGACGGCCTGGTGGATTGCAAGGTGCTTGATGACATCGTGGCCGAGGACATCGTGCAAATCACCGCCACGGTTACCGGTTCGCTGAGCTACGACACCACCATCGGCGGCTCCACGACGGTGCCGAAGTTCCAGGTCGTGAAAATCAAGCGCCTGTAGCCGCACGCGGCGTCAGCGCACCAGTCCGGCATCGGCAGAAAGCATTTTCTGCCGATGCCGGGCTGCCCGTTCTAACCGGCCGCCAGCAGCAGCGTGAACTGTTCGAAACGGTGGCGAAACATTGCCGAGAAGCAACCGTTACCCCCGGCAAGAACTTGATACACAGTGGAAACGAAGCAGCGAGCATTCGGAAACATCGGGTTAGTTCAATAGTCATATCACCACCGATACACCGAATAACTTGAGGGGACGTGATCCAGATGGAGTTGGATGTTGCCAGCTTATGGATCCTGATAGCTGCCGCGCTCGTGCTGCTGATGACACCGGCACTGGGACTTTTCTACGGCGGCATGACTCGCGCCACCGGCGTAGTGAACATGATGCTGATGAGCTTCTCCGCCGCGGCGATCACCGCAGTCGTCTGGGTGCTGTGGGGCTACTCGTTCTCCGCCGGAGAACCAGCCATCGCCGGGATTGTCGGCAACCCGATCAGCGACTTCGCGATGCAAAACACCGAGCAGTCTGAGCTGCTCGCCGCCGGATTCGCCGGAACCTTCGCCATGATCTCCGTGGCCATCATCTCCGGAGCCATCGCCGACCGTGCGCGCTTCGCACCATGGCTGTTCTTCGTGCCGCTGTGGGTCACCCTGGTCTACGCACCGGTTGCCTTCTGGGTCTGGGGCGGCGGCCTGCTTTCCGCCGACGGCTTCCTGGGCAGCATCTTCGGCGAGGCCATCGACTTCGCCGGTGGCGCAGTGGTCCACACCAACGCAGGTATCGCAGCCCTGGTCCTGGCCCTGAAGCTCGGCCAGCGCCACAACTTCCACGACCGTCCGCAGCCGCACAACACCCCGCTGGTGATGCTCGGTGCAGGCCTGCTGTGGTTCGGCTGGTTCGGCTTCAATGCCGGGGCGGCAACCACCGTCGAGCAGGCAGGACTCATCTGGGTCAACACCCTGGCAGCTCCGGGTGCCGCAGTCCTCGGCTGGATCCTGGTCGAGAAGCTGCGCGGCTCCCGCCCCAGCTCGCTGGGCGTTGCCTCCGGCCTGGTGGCCGGCCTGGTAGCCATCACCCCATCCTGCGCCGACGTTGCCCCATGGGCCGCCATGCTGCTGGGCGTGCTGGCCGGAGCCGGTGCCGCCTGGGCCGTGAACCTGAAGTGGAAGCTCGGCTACGACGACTCGCTGGATGTTGTCGGCGTGCACCTGGTCGCCGGCCTGATCGGCACCCTGTTCCTCGGCTTCTTCGCACTGCCAACCGAGGAAAGCGCCGGCGGCCTGTTCTACGGCGGCGGCGTAGCCCAGCTGATCGCCCAGACGGCCACCCTGATCGTGGTCATGGCCTTCTCCGCGGTGATGACCTGGGTCATCGCAACGGTTATTGGAAAGTTCAGCCCATGGCGTGTCACGGCAGACATCGAGATTGCCGGGATCGACGAGGCCGAACACAACGAAAATGGATACCAGCTGGTTTCCAAGTAAGGAGTGGAATCTGGAAAATAACGCAGTACAAGCACGAGGGGCAGGACGTTTCTGAAACGTCCGACAAGACCGCCGGTGGGCCATGCAGCCACCGGCGGTCTTGGCATTTGCCGATGCGCCAGCTGGCACATGTGCAAACCATGGGAATCAGCTTGCCCGGTGGCATCGGCACCGCGAAGGACCTTAGCGTGGCACTGACCAGCCGATCATTCATGCGACTAAGGAGAGTGCCATGACCAGCGAACCACAACAGCCATCAACTCACGGCCAAAAGACGGTGCTGTCCGGCCCCGGACAGGACAGTGCGTACCTGACCACGACCTAGGTGTAGTTCCCCGTGAGGTTGTGAACACGATCTGACGGAGTAAGACCACCGATCCCGGTATGGGGTCGATGATAATTATAGTGATGAAGCCAGGCGCCGTAGGCTGCGGCCCTGGCTTCTTCGCTGTCATAAGCCCTCACGTACGCCCATTCCTGCGACAACGTCCGGTTGAACCGTTCGACTTTCCCATTGGTCTGAGGTCGATACGGTCGGGTGCGCCGGTGCTTCACGCCCGGCCCCAACGCCTGGGCGAACACCTTGGAACGGTAGCAGGAACCGTTATCGGTCATCACCGCGGTGACGACAATGCCAGCCGCGGCGAAGAATCCACGGGCTCGCTGCCAGAACCCGGCTGCGGTTTCCTTCTTCTCGTCGTTGAGGATTTCGGAATAGGCCAGCCGCGAATGGTCGTCGACCGCGTGATGCAGGAAAAGATAGCCCCGTGACCCCTTGGCGCCCTGGCGTGCCGCACGGTCCCGCGCGGCACCGGCCTGGCGGTCTTGGGCTGAACCGCGACCATGCGCGCGCCAGCCTCCGCCCTTTGGGATGCGGCCCAGTTTCTTGATGTCCACATGCACCAGCTCGCCCGGTGCCTGCTTCTCGTAGCGCACAGGGCGGGGCTTGCGTACCGGCAGCCCGGTGGTTTGGTCCAGATGCGCCAGTTTGGGCATCCGGTAGCGGTCCAGGACGCGTCCGACGGTGCTACGGGGAATGCCGAGGTGGTAGCTGATCCGGTGCGGTCCCCATTGCCGGTTGAAGCGTAGGGCAATGATGCGGCGTTCGCTCTTGCGGCACAGTCGTGTCGGAGAGCAAACAGGGCGTGAGGAGCGGTCGCCGAGGGATTCGTTGGCATGGTATCTCGTTGCCCATTTTTTGGCTGTTGCGGGCGAGACCTGGAATCGTTCGGCGGCGCGGCGGATGGGCCAGTGCTCATCGATGATCAAGGAAGCTAGGCGTCGTCTTCCTTCGGGCGTCAGTGGTGCGTTAGCGTGGGACATGAAGACCTCCGTGCACGATGGTGAGTGTGGTAACCCACATCCTGCCGGAGGTCTTCTTCATTCGCTAGTGTTCACAACGTCCCGGGGAACTACACCTAGGGCGCTGAAGTCAACGACACCGATCACTCGCTGAAAGCCGGCGAGCGGGGCCCCACCCTGCTGCAGGACCACCACCTGCGTGAGCAGATCATGCATTTCGATCACGAGCGGATTCCCGAGCGCGTTGTCCATGCGCGCGGTGCCGGCGCCCACGGCACGTTAACCAGCTACGGCAATGCCGGCAAGCTGTGCCGTGCCGACTTCCTTAAGCCCGGACGCCAAACTAAGGTCTTCGTCCGCTTCTCCACCGTGGTCGGATCCCGCGGCTCCATGGACACCGCCCGCGATACCCGCGGCTTCGCCACGAAGTTCTACACTAACGAAGGCATCTTCGACCTGGTGGGCAACAACATCCCGGTGTTCTTCATCCAGGACGGGATCAAGTTCCCGGACCTCGTCCACGCCGCGAAGCCGCATCCCGATACGGAGATCCCGCAGGCGCAATCCGCCCACGACACCTTCTGGGATTTCGTCTCCCTGCATACCCCTGCCCAAGCCCACGTGATGTGGCAGATGAGCGACCCGGGCGCCATCTGGCTGGCTAGCACCGACGCGGATACCTGCGTCCCAGAGCATTGGCTTCAGGGCTTTGCCCGCCTGCACGCCGACGGGGCAGATGCGGTAGCGGGAACCGTGGAACCAGACCGCAGCGAACTCGATGAGCACCTCTTCGCCCTATGGCAGCAGGAATACCGGCCGGTGGAGGGGCATGGCCATATCCACGGCGCGAACTTCGGCGTGTGCGCTGCCGCCTATCTGGCTGTCGGAGGCTTCGAGCCGCTGGCGGCCCGGGAGGATGTGGCACTGGTGGAAGCCTTGCGCCATGCCGGCTACCGGGTCCAGGCCACGGCCCGGCTGCAGGCAACCACCTCTGGGCGCTTGCGCGGCCGGCTGGACGAAGGCTTCGCGGACTATCTGGCAGCCCTGGAACACCGGATGCTCAACACCGGCTAGCATCCAGCAAGCAGACCTGGTCCCTGGCATGGAAACAGCCCCCTGGTGAACTGCGCGGTGCGCAGATTACCAGAGGGCTGTACCAGTGGCAGCGTTGCCAGCTGTCATGAGCTGCTGCCGGACTCCTGTGCGGCGTAGCTGTGTCCTGGCGCATTCGCGTCGAAATGGGGCACCGCGTGGGCGACCGCACTGTACTGCCAATACTTCACGCGGAATGCTGCCATGCCGCTGTGCTCGGCCTGCGCGAACAAATCCTTGATCGTGCTGCGCGGCGCGCTGGCCGGAACCACTTCCAAGACTGGAGAAGGCTCGGAAATGTGCAAGAATTTCAGCTCCCCGGTCTGCTTTCCTAGCATCGCGACCAGCACAGGCCGCTTGTGCACTGACACGAGGCCCATGACATCATCGAGCGATTCCTCAGGCTGCGTCATGACCACTGGCATTCCCTGGGTCCAGCCATAATTGCCCAAATGTCTTCTGCCCTCGCGTGATCCCAGCAACTCAGCAACGCGCACCGCAGTCTGGGATCTGACTAGCCTTCCTGGCATGTGAACTACCCTCCACTTCTAGACGATACTTCTCACTTCAACTATGCAGTTTTCCGGCCCCTGAGGCGGCGGCATGGCCTTCTGTGACGCTGTCGACCATACGCCAAGCGGTGGGGGACTTGGTATGAAATTATCATTGGCCCACCAAGTTCTTGTGCACCCGTCCCGATTCTGAGGAAATTCCCAGACTTTATTTTTTACTAGTCAAAAGCTTTATTGCAGGAATTGGCTTGGGCTGCGCGGGCTCGGTTCGCCTATGTAGTTGCGTGCCGCTGATCCATCGCCGGCAACCAAGGAAGCTGATTATCGGCTCAGGTGCGCCCAAGCTCGCGCAGTGCCCGATGCGCCGCATGCCAGCCGGCCATGCCATGCACCCCGCCACCCGGCGGCGTGGAAGAGGAGCACAGGTACAGTCCCGGCACGCCGAGGGAATAGGGATTGGGCGAAGCGGAGGGGCGGAAGAATTGCTGGGTGCCGGACAGCGATCCGCCGCCGATATCGCCGCCGACCAGGTTGGGATCCCAAGCCTGCAGCTGCGCCGGGGAAGTGTCCACCCGCTGCACGATCCGGTCCCTGAAGCCCGGCGCGAACCGCTCGATCTGCGCATCGATAAGCGCACCGGCATCCCCGGCATAGCCCTGGGGCACGTGGGCGTAGGTCCAGATGACGTGGCGGCCAGCTCTCCTGCGTTCTGCATCGCCCGGTCCAGCGATGCTGCGGTATCCCATAACCCTGCGTGCTTGACCTGCGCCGGGCCGGAAGCCAACTGGAAAAGGTCATAGCGCAGATTGCTGCTGGCAGCCTTCAGCACTGCGCTCAGCATGCCCAGGAAGAACTCGGCGACATCGGCCACCAGTTGCGGCTTGGCTTGCTGCGAGAGCCAGCGCAGGTCATCCAGAGCGGTCATGGCCAGCGCACCGAGTGCGGCAGAGGATTTCGCGACCTGCAAGCAGGCCTGTGCAAGGCGGCGGTCGCGCTGCTCCGAGGCCGGTTGCGCGTAGGCTACCCCGAACTCCGCGGAAGCCCGCGCATCACGGTCTGCCATGGCCAGCGCGTTGAGCCGCAGCTGCTTGGCCCGTGACAGCAGGCCGGTGAGTTCGGACTGTGCGGTCGCCGAAGCCGATACGTAGCCGCCGGACATTGACATCAGCGCGGCGGCGGCTGCGAGCATCAGCGCCGCCGCGGCTGCGCCGCCCGGGTTCCCGTCCGATTCAGCCAGCTCCTCCAGCCAGCGTCCAATGCGTGCATCGCTGATTGGACGCTGCGCCAGGCTATTCGCCATGCCCCTGGTCTTGGCTCATCGAACCTTCACCGGGCGGGGTTTCACCCGGTGGTACCGAACCTCCCGGTTCAAGCCCGGTAATCAGTTGCTCTTCTGGATCGGGGTTGGATGTGGCCGCGGCCTCGCGGTTGGCTGATTGCGCATCGTCGTGTGCGTCGTCGCGTTCGCCATCGTCCTGCGGCGCGGAGAATTCCTGCGGGTTCATCGGCTGCTCCTGTCTGCATGATTGCTGGAGGTGAGAGTCCAGCCCTTGTCCGCTCACGCTAGACAGCGCTCGGCGGCGGGTTCAACAGCAAGGAGCAATTCACACCGAACGCTCGGATTGAGGTGCGCTGCCTGCCGGGGATCAACCTGCCGAGGACTATCCATGCCCCAGGTGCTTGAGCACTGCTGCATGCAGGCGCGCATCGGACAGCAACCGGAAATGCCCCAGCGTGGACAGCTTGATATTGGTGGCTCCGGCCAAGTCGCAGCCGCCGGGAATGTGCGGGTCGAAGCTGCTGTAGATGGAGATGATCCGCGAATTCACGCTCAAGTTGGCCGAGAGCTCGAGCAGCCCCTGGTCATTGGGGGACAAGGCCCGCAGGGAGCGGATCGGAGCATAGCGTGCATAGCGCGAACCGGAGAAAGGAGTGCCGATGGCGATCATCCGGTTGATCCGGTAGCCCTGCAGTGAGGCGGCCATGAGGTACTTGCCGATCAGGCCGCCCTTGCTGTGCGCCACCAGCACCGCACCGTCGAGCTGCTCCGTGGCCAGGTAGCGGGAAACTGCCTCGGACATCTCCGGTACGGTGCCGTGGTTGAAGCCGAGCTGGGGGATCACATGCACCGGGTGGCCGGCTTGGTGCAGCGCTTTGGCCAGCGGGAGCATGAATTTCCAGGCTTCCCAGATTCCCGGAATCAGCACCACCGGTTCGGCCGCCGGGTCGTTGCCCGTGCGCAGCTGGTCGGCCGGCGTGCCCGGCAGCAGCGAACGAAGCTGCCCGGCGCCAGCATAAAGATAATCTTGCAGCCATGCGCAGGACAGCATTGCCCACCGGGAAAGCCTGCCGGCCAGGGCGCTGGTCTCCATCGTGGATCCTCCGTTTTTCACCGCGCTGCGGGGACCGGTTGCCCCGGGGTCCCTCCTCACAGCATTATCAGCACATCAGCACGGTTCAAGCAGGAAGCGATATTGTCCGCCCAGGAATTTCCGGGTTTCCGGCGGCCGAGCAGTTGTCGCCAACGCGCCGTATCGAAGCAGGAATCCCGGGTGGAATCAGCGCTCGCCGGAAGACGAGCAGGCATCGGAACCGCAACGTTTTGATGCCGGATTTCCGGGGTGGCGGCACGGCTGGGATGGTGCCGCGGGAGAACGGTGTTCCGCAGGACCATCCCCGCCGTTGCAAAAGCCTTCAACTAGCCATGGATTATTCATCGGGCTAGGGCTATTCTGAGGTTCTGTTGAGTAATTGCAGTTTTGGGGGACTGGCAAGTTATGAAACGACAACATCATGGTTTAAGCAGTTCTATGCCGCGCGGAGTCTTGGGGACCAGCCGCCGGTTGCCGTATGGGGCACTGGCTATCGCTGCGGCATTTGGCCTGAGCAGTGCATTGGCGTGGCCCGGTGCGGCCGGTGCAATGCCTGCCAGAGCCGAATCAAGCACCGTGGCCTTCAGCGCGGAATCCCGGCCGCTGCTCGGGCGCGACGTCGTCACCGTACCGGATATGCCCGAAGTGGCCGGCATAGAAATCACCGGCCTGAAATCTGGCACTGAGAGGCTCAGCGGGTCCGAGCCTGGCCCGGTGGCACAGGTGGCTGAGCGTCGAGCTTCTATGACGGCAACGTCGAGTTCGGGGGTAACAGTGCCGCCCGCACCGATTGCCGCGTCCCAGGAGATCCGGACGGCCATGCTGCGCACCGGCCTGCTGCTGGAGCACCCGGTGGCCACCCGGCAAATCTCCAGTGCGTTCGGCTGGAGAGCCAACCCGACAGGTGCCGGGCACCAAATCCACATCGGCCAGGATTATCCCATTGCCTGCGGCTCGCCTGTTCGGGCCAGCGAGACCGGCAGGGTGATTGTCGCCGGCTGGGCGGGCCATTCCGGCCAACGGGTCACCATTGACCACGGGAATCGGGTGCAGACCGGATACAGCCACAATTCGCTGCTGCTGGTAAGCGTTGGCGAATTCGTGGTCCAAGGCCAAGTCATTGCGTTGTCCGGGACAACCGGCAATTCCACTGGGTGCCATGTGCATTTCGAAGTCATCGTCAATGGGCAGTGGCAGAATCCGAGCAACTACCTGCCGATGGCCGGCGGGCAACGGCGAGCGGTGCTTGCAACCGGGCCATTTGCGGTGGACGCCGGCAGTGCCCTGCGCCAGCAATCGGTTGCTGGAGCGTTTGGGCATTCTTCCGGGACCTCAAGCAACCGCGGCTCAGCAGGCGAAGAACGCCCAACCCGTGTGAAGCATTACCAGGCTGACCCGGTGCAGCCATCTGCCGAGGGCAACCAGAAAAAGGCCAAGATGGCCAAGCCTAGGAATCAGCCGAAAAAGGATCACTCGAAAGCCAGCCCGTCTCCACGAACCACGCAGGCGGCACCGCAGTCGAACAAGGCGCCTAAGCCGCCGAAGAAGCTAGGAACCGAACGCCCGAAGGCCCAGCCAACGCAAACTCCTGTTCCAGCTGAGCCAAGCGCGTCAACGGCAGCGCCAACGCCAAGCACTGGACCAGTGGAGCAACCCAGCGCTTCCGCATCACCTACCGCGTCACCCACCGAGTCGACGATGCCTTCGGCATCACCGAGCGCCTCGGAGTCTCCAGCTCCGGAGAATCCAACAGAGGAAGTGGAATCCACCCAGCCACCTCCATTGGCCGAGCCGACCCTCGCTCCTGAACCGAGCCCGGACTCGGGTATCGAACCGCAGCAGGAGAAAGAAACGGGAAACCCGGACACGTCGGACCATGAGGAGGAAACCGAGCCCACGGCCGGGACAGAGAAGATCATCGGAGTAGCCCAGCCGAAGATCGTGGACATGCAGGCAGAGAAGCGCCAGAAGGCTCCACCTGTAGCCAAGGAGCTGGCGCCGGCCAAGCCTGCTGCTCCAGAGAAGAAGAGCGCAAAGAAGCCAGCGGCTGAAAAGCCCAAGCCGGCAGCTCCGGCCAAGGCGGCTGCGCCTGCAGCGAAGAAGGTCGCGAAGGCCCCGGTCGCGGCGGTTCCGCAACCTCAGCCGAAGCCAAAGCTGCAGCCGAAACCAAAACCGAAGCCAATGCCAAAGCCTCCAGTTGCGGCGCCGGCCGTGCAGAAAGCTGCCCCGACAGCGGCCAAGCCGAACCCGAAGGGCGCGGTTCCTGCACCGGCTGAAGCTGCCGCCCCAGCCAAGGTGCCGAAGCCGTCGGCAGGCACCGCGCCTGCTGCCCGCGAGGCAAAGCCGTAGCCCTTGGCTGCCGGCATCCGAAGCTGCTCCCATCCTTTCGGAGGGGAGCAGCTTCGGCGTTGCGCCATAGGCTGCTGGTGAAACGCTGCACAGCTGGTTAGTTCGGCGCCCGATTATTGATATTCTTGGGAGTTGAGTCCTGTGCGATTTTCCAATGCGCACCACAAGACCTATCGAAAGAAGTGCCCGGCACGTGTTTAATTCACTTTCCGATCGCCTGACAGAAACCTTCAAGAACCTGCGCGGCAAGGGCCGCCTGAGCGAAGCGGACATCGACGGTACCGTACGCGAGATCCGCCGCGCCCTGCTTGACGCCGACGTCGCCGTGCCGGTGGTTCGCGGCTTCGTGGCCCAGGTGAAGGAACGCGCTCTGGGTGCCGAGGTCTCCGAGTCGCTGAACCCGGGCCAGCAGGTCGTCAAGATCGTCAACGAGGAACTCGTGGGCATCCTCGGCGGGGAAACCCGCCGGCTGAACCTGGCCAAGAACCCTCCCACGGTGATCATGCTCGCCGGCCTGCAGGGCGCCGGCAAGACCACCCTGGCCGGCAAGCTGGCCAAGCACCTGAAGGCCGAAGGCCACACCCCGATGCTGGTGGCCTGCGACCTGCAGCGCCCCAACGCGGTCAAGCAGCTGCAGATCAACGGCGAACGCGCCGGCGTGCCGGTCTACGCACCGCACCCGGGCGTCTCCTCCGAATTCGACACCCCGACCGGCGACCCGGTAGCAGTGGCCCGCGACGGCGTGGCCGAAGCCAAGACCAAGCTGCACGACATCGTGATTGTCGATACCGCCGGCCGCCTGGGCGTGGACACCGAGATGATGGCCCAGGCCGCGAACATCCGCGCCGCCATCAACCCGGATGAAGTGCTCTTCGTCATCGACGCGATGATCGGCCAGGACGCGGTCAACACCGCCCAGGCCTTCCATGAGGGCGTGGACTTCACCGGCGTGGTCCTGTCCAAGCTGGACGGCGACGCCCGCGGCGGCGCCGCCCTGTCGGTGGCCTCGGTGACCGGCAAGCCGGTCATGTTCGCCTCCACCGGCGAGAACCTGGACGACTTCGAGATCTTCCACCCGGACCGCATGGCTTCGCGCATCCTGGACATGGGCGATGTGCTCACCCTGATCGAGCAGGCCGAGAAGAACTGGGACAAGGGCGAAGCCGAGCGCATGGCGAAGAAGTTCGCCGACCAGGAAGACTTCACCCTGGACGACTTCCTCGCCCAGATGGCCCAGATCAAGAAGATGGGCTCGATGAAGAAGCTGCTGGGCATGATGCCCGGCGCGCAGATCTCCCGCCAGCAGCTTGAGCAGTTCGACGAGCGCCAGATCGACCGCGTCGAGGCCATCGTCCGTTCGATGACCCCGCATGAGCGCGTGGCCCCGAAGATCATCAACGGCTCTCGCCGCGCACGCATCGCCAAGGGCTCGGGCGTCTCGGTCTCCGAGGTGAACCAGATGCTGGAGCGCTTTGGCGAAGCGCAGAAGATGATGAAGAAGATGGCTGCCGGCGGCGGCATCCCGGGCATGCCGGGTGCCGGCAAGGGCGCAGCCCGCAAGGCGAAAGCCAAGGGCAAGGGCAAGAAGCAGAAGTACGGCAACCCAGCCAAGGCCGCGCAGGCCGAGCTGGAGGCCAAGAACAAGAAGGCCGCAGCCCCGAACGGTGCCGCCTTCGGCGCAGGCGCCAACCAGGACTTCGATCCGTCGAGCCTGAACCTGCCAGCCGGCTTCGAGAAGTACCTGGGCAACAAGTAGGCCCTGGTTCCCTGTACAGGGAAGTGACCGCGCCATGGGAACTGGAACCAGTTCCCATGGCGCGGTTTTCCTTTGCGCAGCACAGCGCCACCTATGATTGATAGATAACGACAATCCCACCCGCGAAAGGGGTCCGCCTCCGTGGATTCAACCGAGTTCAACTACCTCAACCTGGAATTCATCTTCATGGGCGACAAGCCTGATGCGGCCGCGCTGATCCGCACCGCGCTGGCCGACCGGCGCCTGCTGGGATTCATCGGCGGGGCAGTTGAACGCGAGCATTCCACCGAAGTGATGGCCGAGGTGGCCACGGTGAGCGAAGCCCGCGATGCGGTGCTCTACCGCATCGATGCCAAGGGCAAGCTGCGCGAAGGCTCGCGCGTGACCAAGCTGGTCCACGAACTGAAGAACTCCACCGGTGCCGACTACGTGCTTGTGGACGGGGACGAGATCGACGGGCCCAACCCGGATGAGGAGCTGCTGGGCGACTACGGCACTTCCAGCGAGCTGCTGCACGGTCCGAAGCTCAAGGCCTCCGAGCTGGTGCTCGCGGCAGGCTTCGACAAAAACGAGATCACCGTGTGGGAGCACGGCGCCGGGCTGATGGCCATGCCCCAGGAACCGGTTTATGCCCCGAGCATCGGGCGTTCAAACCGCCCATACCTGTCCCTGGACCGTACCGGCAATGTCATCACCGCAACCATCGAAGCCAAGGGGCCGCGCCTGGAGCTGTTCGGCTCCTCGATGTCCATGACGGTGGACCTGGAACGCACCGTCATCCTGGAGCCGGAAGCCGGCAGCCCGGCAGCGGTGCGCCTCGAAGAACTGGATCACCTGCTCCATGGCTGGGACGAGACGGAACTGGAGCTCATCGAGCAGCTGGTCGACGATCCTGCCCACCGCGCCGAGGCGCAGCAGCTGGCTCGCGGCAGCAGGGATTTGAAGGATCTCAAGCGCCTGCTGACGCTGCTGGGCTTCGATGCGCGCAGCGTCGACTACCTCACTGGCCGTCCGCTGCCCGAAGAACGCCGGGTCATCACCACCGGCGGCCCATACAAGACCATCAAGTCGGCCCTGGCCGAGCAGGAGCGCGAAGCCAAGGGCCTGGAACGGCTGCTCTACCGCCACAACTGGAACCCCAAGGCGCTGATCGGTTCAGGCGCAGCGGTGCTGGCATCCGGTGCGGCAGTGCACCTGGTGCTGGCCAAGAGCGAACGCTTTGCCTGGCTGCCCAAGCCGGCGCGCCAGCTGCTGATGCTGGCCTGGTACGCCGACGGCGCCTTCTACCTGGGCAAGGGCCTCGTCGACGCGCTGAAAGCCAAGCGCAGCCGCTAGCCAATCGCAGCAAACCAGAGGCCAGCCCGGCAGGTAGCGAGAATGCTTCCTGGCGGGCTGGCCTTTGCCGCAAAGTCCTAGCCGCGGTCCTTGAGTTCAGGGAAATCGGTATCTCGGTACTCTCCGGTCACGGTGGTGCCGGCAGCATGCCGTTCTTCTTCGGCCAGGCGCAGCTCGACGCGGCGGATCTTGCCCGAGATGGTCTTGGGCAGGGTGGTGAATTCCAGCCGGCGGATCCGCTTGTAGGGGGCCAGCTGCTCGCGGCAGAAGCCGAGGATGTCCTTGGCTACCTCGGCGGATGGCTCCAGGTTGCCGGCTAGCACCACGAAGGCCTTGGGCACCGAGAGCTTCAGCGGATCAGGAGAGGGCACCACGGCCGCCTCGGCCACCGCAGGATGCTCCAGCAGCACCGACTCCAGCTCGAACGGGCTGAGCTTGTAGTCGCTGGACTTGAAGATGTCATCGGCGCGGCCCACATAGGTCAGCACGCCTTCCTCATCGCGTTCGGCGATATCGCCGGTGTGGTAAACGCCGCCCTGCATCGCTTCGGCGGTTTTCTCCTCATCGGCGAAGTAGCCCTTCATCAAGCCTGCCGGAGCCGGATCAAGCCGCAGGCAGATTTCCCCGATTTCGGCCAGCTGCCCGGTGGTCGGGTTGCGCAGTTCCACCGCATAGCCCGGCATCGGGCGGCCCATTGCGCCGACCTTCACCTCGGTGCCCGGCGAATTGGCGATCTGCACCGTGGTTTCGGTCTGCCCGTAGCCATCGCGGATCACCTGGCCCCAGGCCTTGCGCACCTGGTCGATGACCTCTGCATTCAACGGCTCGCCTGCGGAGACCAGCTTGCGCGGGGGAGTCTTCAGGGTGCCCAGGTCCGCCTGGATCAGCAGGCGCCATACGGTGGGCGGAGCGCAGAAGCTGGTGACCTTCTCCACCGCCATCTGGTTCATCAGCGCCAGCGGATCAAAGCGCTCGTAGTTGTAGACGAACACCGTCGCCTCGGCGATCCACGGGCCGAAGAAGTTCGACCAGGCGTGCTTGCCCCACCCGGGGGATGCCACATTCAGGTGCACGTCGCCTGGTTCCAGGCCGATCCAGAACATCGTTGCCAGGTGGCCCACGGTGTACGAGGTGTGGGTGTGCTGCACCAGCTTGGCCAGCGAGGTGGTTCCCGAGGTGAAGTAGAGCAGCATGTTCTCATCGGCCAGCGTCGGGGTATCCAGGCTGAATTCGGCCGGCGCGTCGTGGGACTTGCCGTAGTGCAAGGTGCCCTCGCTGGCCTCTCCGCGCACCTGGACGATCCGGTAGTCCCCGGGGACCGTGTCGAATTTGGCGACCTGGTCATGGCTGGTGATCACCCAGTTCGCGTTGCCGCGCTCGATGCGGTCGGCCAGATCCGCGCTGACCAGCTGCGTGGTCGACGGGATGATCACCGCGCCGAGCTTCATGCCCGCCAGCATCACCTCCCACAGGGCCACCTCGTTACCCAGCATGACGATGATGGTGTCGCCGCGCTGCAGGCCCTCATCCGAGAGCCAGCGGGCCACCTGGCTGGAGCGGCGCGAGAGCTCGGCCCAGCTGTAGCGTGCGGAGCTGCCATCGGGTTCGGTGAGGATCAGTGCCGGTTCATTGGCCCGCGCCGGATCCTTGGCAACCTGGTCAAACCAGTCAAAGCCGAAATTGAACTCACTGAACTGAGGCCAGGTGAACTCGGTCCGTGCCTGCTGGTAATCGTTGCGCAATTCCAGGAGCCGATCTCGGGCAGCTCTGAATTCATCGGTAACGCTCACAACTAACCTTCCCTCGCGTGGACAATGGCGCCCCGTCGTTAGAGTGAGGCGGATCACTGGCCAATATACTTGGAAGTCCAAGGGTTTGAAAGCGTTGTTGCCGACCGACATCTTGAATCACCTGAGGTCGGGGGTGTTGAATTAGTGTATGAGCCAGCAGCCCAAGGTACTTGTCTGTGGTCCATCCAGCTGGAATCAGCTGGTTGAGCTTGACCGCCTGCCCGAACCCCGCCCCCAGCAACTCCTCGCCAACAGCGCATGGCGTACCGTCGGTGGCACTTCTGCGGGCAAGGCACTGCACTTGAGTTCGCTGGATGTCGCCACCGAGCTCTTTACCCAAGTGGGCGACGATGAATCCGGGCGTGTGCTGCGGCGTGCGCTCTTGGGCGCTGGCATCAACCTGCAGGTGGTGCCCAGCGCGAGCACTGAGCAGCATGTTAACCTCATGGCTGGCGGCCAGCGGGTCTCGGTCTATCTTGCCACGCCGTCCACTCCCGCGGATGCGGATGTCCAAGCCGTTTGCGCCGCGGTGCGCGAAGCCGATCTGGCGGTGATTGATCTGAGCGAGTTGGGGTTGCGGGTCATTGAGCGATTGCGTGGGCTGGCCGTGCCGCTGTGGGTCGACCTGCATGACTTTGATGGCTTTACCTCGTTCCATCAGCCATTCCTGGACGCGGCTTCTGTGGTTTTCATGAACGATGATGCCACCAGTGACCCGTGGGAGCTGCTGGCCGGTTGCCTGCGCCGCGGCCCCGGTCTGGGTATTTGCACGCTGGGGGAGCAGGGCGCGGTGGCCATGGATCGCCAGGGCCGGCGTTGGGAAGTGGCCGCGCCAAAGGTCGAGGTGGTCGATACCAATGGTGCCGGAGATGCCTTCATGGCGGGATTCTTGGCGGCCCGGCTGCGCGGCGCGCCAGTGCAGGCGTCGATGGAGGCGGCTGCCAGCAGTGCGGCGGCAGCGCTATCGAGCAGGCATCTGCACCCGAAGCTCGCCCAGTTGCCAGCCTAGCGGAGCGGTGCACCCGATGCGTTCAATGGCGTGATCACCGGAACACCAGAATTTACTTGAGGCATCAAGTAAATTGGAGTAGGGTGATATCCAACAGGAAGTCCTGATCGGAAAGAAGGCGCTGGAGATGACCATGCTCAAAGAAGACAAGCTCGCCGCAACCACCCACATGAACGCCGTGCAACTGAAGGTCGGCGACATGAAGGTCATGAGCGAGTACTACCAGCAGGCGTTGGGACTGGCTGTTTTGGATGAAACCGCGGAAGGCACCCGCCTGGGCCGCGGCACCCAGGAACTGGTCAACCTGCAGAACGCGCCAGGCCTGCAGCTGCCATCGCGCAACGAAGCGGGGCTCTTCCATACCGCACTGCTCTTCGACACCAAGGCCGATCTGGCAGCCACCGTGCTCTCGGCGGCCCAGTTCGACCAGAGCCGCTTCGTGGGCAGCTCGGATCACCTGGTCTCCGAGGCCTTCTACTTCACCGATCCGGAAGGCAACGGCATCGAGCTGTACTGGGACCGTCCGCGCGATACGTGGAGCTGGAGCGGCGGCGAGGTGGCCATGGATACCATCTACCTGGATCCGAACAAGTTCCTCAATGAGCACCTGAACGAGCAGGCCATCACCGGACAGCGCCAGGCCGCCGCTGATATCGGGCACGTGCACCTGCAGGTCGGCGATGTCGCCACCGCCCGCCAGTTCTACGTCAACACCCTGGGCTTCGACGAGACCACCACGCTGGGCAACCAGGCGCTGTTCGTCTCCGCTGGCGGATACCACCACCATATGGCCATGAATGTGTGGAACTCGCGCGGCGCCGGGCCGCGCAAGGACACCCTGGGTCTGGGCGAGGTGCTGATCAACGTCCCGACCGAAGACGAGGTGGGCAAGCTGGCCGAACGTCTGGCCTTCGCCAAGGTGGAGAATCACCATACCGGCGCGGAGCTGCGTTTCAAGGACCCATGGAACAACGAGCTGCGCGTGGCAGTGGGCTGATCCAGACTCCGGCCCGACAGCTTAATTGCCCCGGGCGCCCGCCAATTCGGCGAGCGCCCGGGGCATTCCCATGTTCAGTCGCTTGCGGATTGCACCGAATCCAGGTGCTCGGCAATGTGCCTGGCGGTCAGCGGCTGGGTTTCTAAGGGCTGCAGCGTGCCGGCCGCTGCCCGTTCAAGCACCTGCTCGGCGAAGGCCGCAGGGTCCGACACCTGCAGCGGCGTGAGATCCTCCGGGGCGTACCGCCACCATTGGGAGGCCTTCAGCGCTTCGGTGGTCTGGGCATCGAAGCGGTCGCGGATCTTCTTCGCCGGCAGCCCGCCCACCACGGTGAATGGCGCCACGTCCTTGGTGATTACCGAATTCGAGGCGATGACCGCTCCATCGCCAATCGATACCCCATGGCCCAGGGTGACCTTCTCGCCGATCCACACGTCGTTGCCGATGGTGATCTTCCCCGGCGTGTAGCCGTACTTCGCCGTGCCCAGTTCCACGCCGCGATCGGCGCAGTAGGTCTGCATCAGCAGCCGCTGGTTGTAGAACACCGGGCTGGTCGAAGCCCACTCCAAAGGGTGCTTGGCACCCATGACCGACAGGCCCTTGGCGATCGAGGTGAAGCGCCCGACGCTGATGGCCTTGTTGAGCTTCGAATGCGTGTAGGAGAACGCGCCCATACGCGGCAGGGCTGTTCCGCTGGTGCCCCAGAAGGTGGTGTAGGGATCCAGGGCGAGGTCTTCCTCGTAGCTGACCCAGGCATCGGGATTGTAGGTGCTTCCGGTGTCCTCGAATTCCTTCATGCCAGGAACCGTCATGAGGATCCGGTGGCTCTTGAGCAGCGGCCGCAGCCGGGACATCTTGATTCGCATGCGTTCGAGTTTATCGAAGCGGCATTGGAGAACTGTCCATGGGCGCGGAGCACGCGCTGGATGCCGGCTACTGCTCGGGGCGGAAGGAGAGGTTCTTCTGCGTCGTGAAGTAGGGCAGGATCATCGATTCGGGCAGGCCCAGGCGCTTGTCTTCAGCATCCTTGCCCACCCGCAGGCGCAGGTTCACGTCCACTGCCGTGTCCTGCTCCGGGATCTCGCCCAGCAGCTGGGGATCCACATCGAAGAAGGCCAGTTCTCCCTCCACGCCGGTGCTGGGCACCAAGGCGAGCTCTTCCTTGCTGCCGCGGTTGACGAAGACCAGCTCGAAAACGGCATCGGCGGGCAGGGCATCGAGGTCCGCGTGATGCTCCACCTTCACCTGCAGTCCCTGGCCCTCGGGGAATTCCACGCCGCGCAGCCGCGCATCGAAATGCGGGACGTCGCTGGTTGCGGCCTTCTTCTTGAACAGCTTGGCGATGGACACGGTTTCCTCCCAGAGCGAGACGAGATCGCGAGACTGGTACTCGCGGGCAAAGGTGCGGGCTTGCTGCGACATCCTCGCGGCCAGCGCAGGGTCTTCCATGAGCTGCTCGACGCGGTCCGCCATCAGCTGGATATCCCCATGGGGGATCAAAAAGCCGTTGTCCCCATCGGTGATGCTGTCGGCGGGGCCGAAGTTGATGTCGAAGGACACCGGAATGCATCCCTGCGCCTGGGCTTCGAGGATCACCAGGGCCTGGCCCTCGTTGGTCGAGGTGAACAGCTGGGCCAGGCAGGAGGCGAAGTGGCGGGGGAGCTGATCGGAGAAGCCGTGGAAGACCACCTGCTCGCCCAAGCCCAGCTCGGCGGCCCGCACTTCCAGCGCGTCGCGCTCGCTGCCCTCGCCCACGATGTGCAAGGTGGGATGCTTGCCGCGGCGCGACAGCTCATGGACGGCATCCAGTGCGGCGGCCACATTCTTGTTGGGGGTCAGCGAACCGGCGACGATCAAATCCGTGGCGCCGCGTTCGGGTTCTGGCGGCTGGAGAACCGAAGGCTTCAGCGGATTGGGAATGACGAATGCCGAGTCCGGATTCCCGAAGCGCTCGACATAGGCCTGGCGCTGCGCGCGGGTCAGGAAGACGAACGCATCCCAGTTGGCGCGTTCCTCGATGATCGGGCCGTGGCCCTTGGAAAGCTTGCCGGTGGCTAGATCCTGCCCCTTGGCCACATGGATGCTGTGGAAGGCGAACACCTTGGGCACATGCACGGTTTTCCACGAGGCCAGCATTGCCGCGGTGAATTTGCTGTCGATCACCATCAGGGAGTCCGGGTGGTCGACGATCTGCGAGAGCCAATAGCGGTAGAACGATGCAGCGCTGTTGAAGCGCGCCACCAGCATTCCGGTGCGGTCGAATGCCTCGAGGATGCGCCGGTGCTTGCCATCATGGAATTTCGTATCGGTCAGGAAGGCGGTGCCGTCGCCGCGGAAGTAGGCGGTTTGCCTGACCTCGCCCTCCGTGCCGGCCACGCTGTGCTCGCAGAACACGCCGGCGCCGCCGGGATGGCGGACCGATTCAGTGAGGGTGAAGTCCTGGTGCGTGGGTTCCGCTTTCCTGCCCGGGATACTGTCCTGCGGCTGCAGGTCGTGCTCGGCCAGGTGGATATAGGGGTTGAGCACCTGGACCTTGGGCGAGAGCTTGCCGCGTTCCACGAGCTCTTCGGCGATCTGCGGAATCTGCGCATTCGGGGCGAAGGTGATCACTGCCGCCGAGCCATGGCGCTCGGCGAAAGCCGCCGCGCGCTGGGTGCAGACTGTGGTCATCCCGCCGAATTCGCGCTCCAGTTTCCACGTCACCATATAGGCGTGAAGATGCTGTTTCTTGAATTCCACGGCGAATGATCCTTAGGTTGACCACAGGAAAGTTAATTTCACACGAGAACAGGAAGTACCTCGCGCCAGATTTCAGCCTACGGGGTGAAGCTAGGCGGGCGCTGGAAATGCGCCGTTGTGCCGGTCACATCGCGTCATTTGCGCAGCGGGCAGTGTGCTCGCCGGATGCGCCGAGTATGCCGGAATCATGGTAAGAATCGCCCAGCTGCCCGCATCCCTTGCCCTTCTGGGCGAAACTTCCTATGGTCGTGGGCATGGGGTACTTTCCCCGCATTTGTTGGAGGCGCAGCGCGCCTCTGGTAAAGGACGGCACGTCATGTCGAGCAAATCCCCGCGCAAGGGCGAAGCGAAAAAACCAGGCAAGAGCATCAAGGAGAAGCGCGCTGAGAAGCGGCTGAAGCACGCGGAGAGCGCTGTCGATCCGGTGCGCAAGGCCGCCAGATAACCACTGATTGAGCGCGGCACCTTTCGGGGCCGCTAGTTAACAGCATCGAGTCCCTGCCTACGGCGAATGACGCCGGGCAGGGACTCGATTCTCTTTAATGGTTGGAGCTGCTCGCGGCCGCTATGGCAGCTGCGGGTCGACCTCGAAGTGCTCGGCCACCTGGGTGATGACCTCGCCGGCGCCCTGCAGCGAAACCGAGGAGAGGAAGATCGAGTCGTCAACCGGCATGACCTCGCCCTCCAGCTTCTCCCACAGCGGGTTGGAGGTGAACTTCTTCTCCTGGGCGCGCGATGCGTCACCCTCGGCACCTTCCGGCGCCCAGGTGGACTGGAAGATCACTTCGGCATCCGCCTTCAGGATTTCCTCCGGCGAGAGCGGAACGAAGATCGATTCGGTGGTGTCCGGCGCGTCCTCCGGACGCGGGATGCCCATGTCGACCATGATCTCGCCGATGAACGAATCGGTGGCGTACAGGCGCGCGGTGTCCTCGCCGGCGAAGCGCACCAGCGAATAGGTGGTCTCCGGCTTCTTCGCCAGGATTTCTTTGCCTACCGCGGCGGCGGTAATCGTTCTGGGACTGGTGGCCGCGGCGCTGCTGTGCAGCCAGCGCGAGGTGCTGGCCCTGGATTCGGACACCTCCCGCGCACTGGGCATGCACCTGGGCCGCGACCGGGTGCTGATGCTGGGCATCGCCTCGCTGCGCGCCATCGCCGCGACCGTGATCGCCGGGCCACTGGCTTTCGTCGCGCTGGCCAGCGGGCACGCCGCCCGGCTGGTGGCCCGCGGCACCATCCCTCCGGTGCCGCATGCGGCGCTGATCGGGGCGATCTTCGTGCTGCTGGCCGACCTGCTCGCGGCCCGCGTCTTCCCGGTGATCCTGCCCGCCGGGGTGGCCACCGCGGTGATTGGCGCCCCGTACCTGATCTTCCTGGTGATCCGCCAGTCCAAGGTCCGCCAGCGCGGATAACCGCTTATCCACATTTCGCGGCATCGGCCCGGCCAGCGCAATGGGCCGGGGCGATGCTGGGTCCATGGGAATCCACCAGCTAGCCGCAGCGACGCAGATCCTGCGCGAAGCCATCAACGGGGACCTGCCGCGCCAAGCGGCCGGAGTGCTCCTGGAGCTGATGGCTTCCTGCCTCGCGCTGCCGGCCAAGCTGTCTGCCGCCCTGCGTGAGAGTGATGACCCGCGGGTGGCGGCCGCCCATGCCCGGCTGGTTGAACTGCTCTACCGCTACACCTTGCGCGAGCAGCTGCGCAGCGCCATCCACCTCGAATCAACCGGCGCCCACCTGCTGGAAGACGACGAGCTGGCGGCCGTCGCGGATTCAACAGTCAATTTGGCCCGGCCAGCCCGCCAGCATTCGGGACGCGCCCACTACCAGAACACCGGAGACTTCCTGGCCGGGTGGCTGGGAATCAACGCCCACGAAGGGCAGCATCGGGTCAGCGACGCCCACCTGCTCATCGCGCGCCGGCTGATGGATGGCAGCACCGCCGCACCGCGCTTCGCGCAACTGGCCAAGCTCTACGCCGAGGCTCCTGCATTGGATCCGCGGATGGTGGCCCGCGCGGCCCGTGCCCTGGACAAGTTCGAGCCGGCAGACACCAGCTTCCAAGGCCAGCCGCTGCAACCCACCGCCTGCAATGCCCAGGGCCAGCTGCTCGAAGAACAAGCCGCCGAGCTGCTGCAGGAACCCGATCGCGCCACCCGCGAAACCAAGCTGTCGGCCATGCTGAGCGCTGAACGCAAGGCCCGCACGCAGACACGGACTCCGCAACCGGGCATCTATCCGCGGGGCACCGTCGGGGACTGCGACAAGTACGAGCTGCTGATCGGCGGAACCCAGCGCGAGGAATTCCGCTCCACCCTGGCCCAGGCGGATAATCCGCGCACCACGGCAGGCAAGGCCGCCCGTGCGGCCGGAGCCGCCCCAGACGCGGCGCCACGCCAACAGGCTAACGTCGCGGACGAGCCAGCCAGCGACGACTTGTTCAGCAGCAGCGAACCTCCGCCACCGTGGGCCCAAGCAGAACAAGAAGAACACGAAGAACACGAAGAGCACTGCGAGTCTGAGGACCAGGAGGACGCAGAGTCCAGGTCCTCCGAGTGGCAGCCAGGCACCCAAGATGCTCAAGGCACTGATGGCACTAAAGGCTCTAAGGATTCCGCCTTGCTTGGCGATGGGGACGTGCCCGTGCCTCAGCGTCGGCTCAATGCACTATTGGCCGCGCTGAAGCAGCGTTCGACAGGGTCGCCAGCCAAGGGCATCGCGCCAAGGATCGGCATCCACATCCAATTGAACGACCTGCAGGATCTGGGTGATCCAGCCAAGCTGGGAGCCACCACAGATCATGGGTTGAAACTCGATTCCGTGGATACCGCCCAGCTGATCTGCCAGGGTGAAATCTACCGGGTGGTGTTCGGTCCCGATGGCCAGCCGCTGGATGTGGGGCGCAAGGAACGCTTCTTCACGGAAGCGATGAAACGGGCGATCTTCGCCCGAGACCGTGGATGCATTGTCCCGGGATGCAGCGCACCACCGGAAACGATCGAATACCACCACAACAATTGGTGGGAGCGAGGCGGGTGCACCTCGACGCGCAACGGCAGCTGCCTGTGCCGGCGGCACCACCATGCCGTCCATGCCGGGTTGCTCTCCGTGGTTACGGTCGGGGGACTGGCGCACATCCTGCTGCCCAAGCACCTGGATCCGCTGCAAATGCCGCGAAGAAACAGTGTCCCGGTAGCTGCCTGAGCACGCCGAATGCCCAGCTGCGCCGCCACGGCGGCTGGTGCACGAGGTTACGGCCGCGAGAGCGCGACCTTCAGCCCGAAACCGATCAGTACCGTCCCGGTGATCCGATCCATCCAGGACACCGCCTTGGCTGAGCTCAGCCAGCGTCCAGCGATCCGTACTCCGAATACCAGAATGGCGGCCCACATCAGGGTGAGGGCAACATGCACGGCGGACAGGCCGACGCCCATGAGCAGGGCATTGCTGCCGGCAGGGGTGAATTGCGGGATGGCCGCGATATAGAAAACGCCGATCTTCGGGTTCAGCACGTTGGTGACCAGGCCGGTCAGGTAGGTTCGAATGCCGCTTTGCGGCACCGGGATTTCGGTGCTCGGCAGCTGCTTCTTGCGCAGGCTCCGGTAGATCATCTGCCCGCCCAGGAAGACCAGGTAGGCAGCGCCGGCGTAAGTGAGGATCTGGTACGCCAGCGCCGACGCGGCCAGAATTGCCGATGCTCCGGCGGCCGCGGCCACGCCCCAGACGAAGACACCGGTGCAAATCCCCAGCCCGGCCAGCATGGCCTCGCCGCGCCCACGGGTGATCGCCGAACGAAGGATCAACGCAGTATCAACACCCGGAATCAGGGTCATCAAGGCGGCAACGGCGCTGAAGGCCAGCAAAGCGGAAGTGACGGTCATAGAATAAATACTAAGAGCTCCAAATCAGTGTGGCCTCCGGGGTGAGCAAGCTCATGATCATTGCCCGACGCGTTGCGCCAGATGGAGTTGGCCAGCCAGCCTGCTCTCTGGCATAATTGCAGGGTACTCGATTCGCAGTGGCCCCTCTCTCCGCTACGAATCCTGTCCTTTTAGAGTCCAACCAGTAAGGCCTGCCCCACAGGTGCCAAAAATTGGATTCGACCATGTTGAGAAACAGGAGACCACAAAAGTGGCCGTAAAGATTCGTCTGAAGCGCTTCGGCAAGATGCGCGCACCTTTCTACCGCGTTGTCGTCATGGACTCGCGCGCCAAGCGCGATGGCCGTGCCATCGAGGAGATCGGCAAGTACCACCCAACCGAGAACCCATCGGTTATCGAGATCGATTCGGATCGTGCACAGTACTGGCTGTCCGTTGGCGCACAGCCAACCGAGCAGGTACACGCACTGCTGAAGGTCACCGGTGACTGGCAGAAGTTCAAGGGCATCGATGGCCAGGAAGGCACCTACAAGGTTGCCGAGCCTAAGCCAGCATTCGTTGCTCCTGAAAAGGGTTCCGTGATCCTCCCAGAGGCAATCACCAAGAAGGCTGAGAAGCCAGCTGCTGAAGAGGCAGAGGCCGAAGCTACCGAGGCTGAGTAACAGTGCTCGTTGACGCGCTAGACCATCTGGTACGCGGGGTTGTCGAGGAACCGGAAGACGTCAAGGTTGCCTTGAAGTCCACCCGCCGCGGCGACCTGCTCGAAGTTCGTGTGAATCCTGAGGATCTCGGTCGTGTGATCGGACGCCAGGGACGCACCGCGCGAGCACTGCGCACCGTGATGGCAGCGTTGGCCAAGGAGCCGGTACGTGTTGATGTAATCGACACCGACCGTCGCCGAGGCTGAACAACTTAGAAGTCTGACTTGTAAGTTGGCTTCGAAACGAAAGGAGTTTCCGTCCTGAGAAGTGACGGGAACTCCTTTTCGTGTTTACCCTAGAATTTCCAAACCAGTCTCCCGGCGCACGCCACGGAACTTAGTGCAGAAAGAGCAGCAGACTATGCGATTGCAGGTTGCCCGCATCGGCAAGCCCCACGGCATCCGTGGTGAAGTCACCGTCCAGGTCATGACCGATAACCCGGAAGAGCGCTTCACCGCTGGCGAAGAATTCATCGTCGTCGACGGCCCGGTCAAAACCCTGACCATCAAGAACGCCCGCTGGAACAAGACCATCCTGCTGCTCGCCTTCAAGGAAATTGCCGACCGCAACCAGGCGGAAACCCTGCGTGGCGCACGCCTGGAAATCGAGGTCTCGGACGAGCCGGAAGACGACTCGGACGAATGGTACGAGCACGAATTGCTGGATCTGAAGGTCATGCTCGATGGCGAGCAGGTCGGCGTCATCACCGCACTGCGCACCAATCCAGCCCAAGATCTGCTGGTCTTCGAAGACGCTGACGGCGAGGAAATCTACCTGCCGTTCGTCGACGAGTTCGTGCCGGAGATCGATCCGGAAGCCGGCATCGTGGTCATCACCCCGCCGGCAGGACTGCTGACCTTGAACAGCGATGAAGAAGGCAGCGAAGAAGAGGGAACAAAGTAAGCCATGCGTCTGGACGTCATCTCGATTTTCCCTGAGTACCTGCAGCCGCTCTCGCTGTCGCTGATCGGACGCGCCGCGCAAGACGGCATCCTGGATCTGAATGTCACCAACCTGCGCGACTTCACCACCGACAAGCACCGAAAGGTCGACGATACCCCCTACGGTGGTGGAGCCGGCATGGTGATGATGCCCGAGCCGTGGGGTCAGGCACTTGACTCGGTGCGCCCAGCCGACGCTGCCGGTCCCAAGCCGACGTTGATCGTCCCGTCGCCTGCAGGCACTGTCTTCAACCAGCAAATGGCCTACGACCTTGCCGAAGAAGAGCACCTGGTCTTCGCCTGCGGCCGCTATGAGGGCATCGACGAACGCGTCATCGAGTACGCGCACGAGAACTTCAACGTCATCCCGGTATCCATCGGCGATTACGTGCTCAACGGGGGAGAGGTTGCCGTCATGGTGATGGTGGAAGCCATCGCCCGACTGATCCCCGGTGTCATCGGCAACCCTGAATCCCTGGTGGAAGAATCCCACTCGGATGTCCTGCTGGAATACCCGGTGTACACCAAGCCGGCCTCTTGGCGAGGCCGCGATGTCCCGGAGGTGCTGCTCGGCGGCAACCACCAGCGGGTGGGACGGTTCCGCCGCGATGAGCAGATCAAGCGCACCGCTGCGCGCCGCCCTGACCTGATCATGCAGCTGGATCCCGAGAGCCTGAACCGGAAGGACCGCGATGCCCTGTGGCACAGCGGATTCGCGCTCGTTGACGGTGCCATTACCCCCAAGTCCGAACTGGACTGGGCCACCGGTGCCGACACCGAGGCGGGCTAAGAGGGCAAAATCACTCGAAGCCATTTCGGGCAGACTCGCGTCGGCTTCGCTGATACGGCATAATTGTTTCTTGGTGTGTTTTTGTTCGACTCCTGCCGCAGGGGGAAGTTCGAGCCATAGAAGACCGCCGCATCGATTGCTAGGGGCAATCGATGGTACAACGTTCCGGGGATTTCACTGGTTTCGACCGGTGTCGGGCCCCGCTACGAGGATTCGGTGACCTGCGGCATTGATCCTAGGAGATGCACCATGCATATTCTTGACTCTGTTGACGCAGCTTCGCTGCGCTCCGACGTTCCAGCCTTCGCCCCAGGCGACACCTTGAAGGTGCACGTCAACATCATCGAAGGCAAGAACTCCCGTGTTCAGGTCTTCCAGGGCTACGTGCTTGGCCGCCAGGGCCGCGGCATCGGCGAGACCTTCACCGTTCGCAAGGTTTCCTTCGGCACCGGTGTTGAGCGTACCTTCCCAGTTCACTCCCCAATCATCGAAAAGATTGAGGTTGTGACCAAGGGCGACGTGCGTCGTGCAAAGCTGTACTACATGCGCGATCGCCACGGCAAGGCTGCTCGCATCCGCGAGAAGCGCGACTTCGGCGCAAAGAAGTAATCTGCGTTCTTCGATGAACCGGATTGCACGCACCGAGCGGGCAACAACGAAGCGCCAGGCCTTTTCATGGGTCTGGCGCTTCGCTGTACTCGCAGTTATTCTCGGCCTGCTGGCCACCATTCTTCTTCGAGCCACGGTGATCGATGTCTTCCGTATCGAGTCCAACTCGATGGAGCCCACGCTCAACCCTGGCCAAAGCATCTCCGTGGACCGCCGGGCCTACTCGGATGCCGAACCGCAGCGCGGAGACATCATCGTTTTCGATGGCCGCGGCTCGTTCCTCCCGTACGCCAAGCCGAGTTTTGCTGATGATCTGCTCTCGGCGTTCAGCCTCGCAGGAAGCAACAACAAGTACGTCAAGCGCGTTATCGGCGTTGGGGGAGATACCGTGGAATGCTGCAGCGCTGATGGGCGGCTGCTCGTTAACGGCGAACCCGTAGACGAGCCGTACATCTACCCCGGGGATGCTCCGAGCGAACAGGAATTTTCCGTAGAAGTGCCGGAAGGCCGTTTGTGGGTCATGGGCGATCACCGGTCCACGTCCAAGGATTCGCGCTCGTTGCTGGGTGCCAGCGGCGGCGGGATGATCAGTGTTGAACGGGTTACCGGCAAGGCCGCAAAGGTAATTTGGCCTCTCGATCAGCGTTCGGAAATCCGGTGACACGCCGTAACAACTAGCAAATTCGCTTGCGCCAGATGGGTAGAACTACCCATCTGGCGCATTTTTTCTATGAACATGTAATTAATTTGGTTTGAATTTCACGGCCTAAGAGTTCCTGTGTAATCGGTGTGCAAATTGTGCGGCAACTTTCAGGATCTACCAAGCTGACTAGGGATTAGAAAGAGTATTCCAATCTTAAACCAACGTTACTGGCTCGTAATTTGTGACCCAACCCGTTTCGGCCGAAGGCACTTGACTAGGTAAAACGTAACTCTGAGTTTGTATTTTTGTTGGATTCGAAGCTTGAAAAGCTGTGCGGGAACCAAGTATTGTTTCATTTTGGTAACAACACCTGTGCTTACGCGTGCGCCCTTAGGTAAGGGGAAACGCAAGCACTCGCACCATAAATCTGGGAGAAGCGTTAATGCCACATCCAAAAAAGAAGACTGCGCAACGCGGCATCGTTGCAGCAGCCGCGACCGCTTTGGTGGTCGGTTCGAGCTTCATGCCTGCAGCGGCAGCGCCGACGGTTTCCGAATCGCCGACTGCTTCCACTCCGTCTAGCGAGAAGCCATCGCCGAGCGCCAGCGCTGTCGATACCGAAGGTCTCGACAAGGCTATCGAACGAGACCTCGACAAGTCGGTTGAGGAGTACGTCAAGGACGGGGAAACCAGCGACGCTGTTTCCAAGGTTCGCGACGAACTGAACGAAAAGGGCGTGGAAGCCACTGCCTCGGTGAAGGACGGCAAGGCCGAAATCACCGTCGGCAAGGACGACGCCGACAAGGCGAAGAAGATCATCGCTGAAACCGCTACTCCAGCACCTACCACGTTGGAAATTAAGGTCCTCGATGCTGAGGTCAAGACTCCACGACAGGTCTACAAGGAACTTGCGAAGACCGTTGCGCCGAAGGAAATGAAGCGCATTACCGCGATTCTGAACACCGCCGAAGGCCTGAAGATCTATGCTGAAGGCTTCGAGAAGAAGGAAGCCAAGGCTCTCGAATCCCAGGCTGCCGAGCTCTCGGCCGAGGACCTGACCATCGAAGAATTCGTCAGCCAGGCCAAATACGTCGAGGGTGAAGAAGGCTCCGGCGTCGCCGAGACTACCGCCCTGGAAGACGTCTACGGTGCAATGGGATACGCCATGGACCAGTCCGGCCAGCCTTCCGACGCAACCACCGTTTGCTCGCTGGGCTTCAACGCTTGGAACCCAGCTGGCGAAGATGCAGTCATCTCCGCAGGCCACTGCTCCGAGGACGGCACCACCACGATCCTCGGTCTCTTGGAGCACTCGGCCCCAAGCGAGATTGAAGGCATCAGTGCCGAACTGGGCACCTTTGGCTTCAACCAGTTCGGTGGTCCGGGCAACTCGGGCTTAACCATCGAAGAACTGAACTCGATGACTGAAGAAGAGTTCGAGAACCTGGAGCCGGGCACCGACATCTCGGTGATCGACGACATCAACCCTGAGCTGAACCTGCACGCTGCGGTCTCGCAGTGGCCAGAAGGCCAGGACGAGCGTGACAAGGTCATTAACGTGACCGGCGTGTCCAAGGCCGTCATCGGGTCCGAGGCCTGCTCGGCTGGCCGCACCACCGGCTGGAGCTGCTCGGAAATTTACGGCGAAGGCGTCTTCTTCGTCTACGGCCAGAACGACACCGTGCGTTCGGTCTGGGGCTACTCCGCAGAGAACCCGGGCCAGACCGTGCTGGACCAGGGCGACTCCGGTGGACCAGTGCTCGTCGGCAGCAAGGCCGTGGGCATCAACTCCGCCAACTCGGGCGGCCAGGACGGAATCGAGAACAACGCGGACGACGTTGCGATGTACACCTCGCTGGACGATGTCTTCAAGAAGGGCTACATCGACGGCTACCAGGTGAAGTTCTTCGTGAACGCCCCTGCACTGTCCGTGGAGAACGGCACCGAGGTTGAGGCTGGCGATACCATCACCGGCACCGTCAAGAACGCCGCCAGTGGCACCAAGGTCAACATCATCGTTGACGGCAAGGTTGTCGATACCGTGACTGTGGATGCCGAAGGCAACTTCAGCTTCACCGCACCGGAGAAGCTGGGCGAGTACTCGTTCACCCTGCAGGCCAAGAACGGATTCAACACGTCTGAGCGGGTCAACGCCAACGTCGTGATCGTTGCTGCGCCGACCCCAACTCCGACGCCGACCCCAACTCCGACGCCGACCCCAACTCCGACGCCGACCCCAACTCCGACGCCGACCCCAACTCCGACGCCGACTCCGACCCCAACCCCAACTCCGACGCCGACTCCGACCCCAACCCCAACGCCGACTCCAACCGAGACTCCGACTGACGAGCCAACTGAGACTCCGACTGACGAGCCAACTGAGACTCCGACTGACGAGCCAACCGAAGAACCTTCGGAGACGCCATCGACCTCGCCTTCCGAGGACCCGACTGATGAGCCAACCGAAGAGCCTTCCGAGAGCACCTCGCCATCGCCTTCCGAGGATGAATCCGACGAGCCATCGACCTCGCCTTCCGCTTCGGAAGATGAGGAGCAGTCGGAAGCTCCTAAGGACGATGAGCCAAGCAAGTCTGCAACTCCAAAGGAAACTCCTAAGAAGGAAGATCCATTGGCAGACACCGGTTCGAACAGCGTTCCGCTGATCGCCGCTGGTGGTGCAATGGCTCTGGCCGGTGCAGCATTCCTGCTGTTCCGCCGCAGCGCACGCCGTCACGGCTAAGGGATTCTTGACCCACGGGAATAGATCCTGCTGAAAGTGCCCCGCTACTTTGGAACAAGTAGCGGGGCATTTTTACTTGGCACACATGTAGCTCCTTGGTTGCTCTACGAATCTGGCACTAGCCTGAAAGCTAAGATCGTTGCGGCAACGTGAATACCACCGAGGTGTAAATTATGAATTCGAACGCTAGAACTTCACGCACGCCAATCATGCTGGCATCTACCGCCGCCATGGCTGCACTATTGCTTACCGGCTGCGGCCAGGGAACCGATCCAGGCACACAGCCCTCGGCAAGCGCTACGGCATCCGAATCCTCGCAGCAAACAGACAATTCAAGTGAGAATGCCGTGGATCAAGACGCACTGCTCCAAACCAATGACCAGCTTTCCGAAGCATTGGGTGATGACTACGTCCAAGGCTGGATCAAGGATGGGAAGCTGAACGTTTCAACTACCAGCGAAGAACAGCTTTCCACCATTGAAGAAGCCGGGGCCGTCGGACACCTGGTCCAGTTCAGCAGCGAAGAACTCCGCTCGGCAATCTCCGAAATCATGAAGTGGCAAAGCAAGCAGGAAAACCCTGTGCGCAACGCCATCCATGCCTACACGCTGAATCCTGAGACGGGCGGCATCACCTTGTCGGTGGACAAGAGCCAGCTCGAAGCTGTTGAAAAGCTGATCGAAGATGAGAAGCCCATCGGCGAAATCCCTGTGGACTACAAGGAGAGCGGCGGCATCATGACGCCGGCAGCCACGCAGTAGCCAGGCTCCGCTTTGGTGGAACGCACTAGCGGCCAGTCCCTTCGCCGGGGCTGGCCGTTGGCGCGTTCCGGAGCAACTGGCCGTAGCCGTGCAATGATACGTTGGGCCTGATTCGGCACGTAAGATGGGGATAACACGCGACAATGGAAGGCACTAATCGAATCGTGAGTGCAGCATCAGCAGAGACTCCTCGAAACCGGGGTCCACTTTACAAACTATGGCGCTTCGTTCGCGAGATTGTCTTCATTATAGCGATCGCGCTGTTGCTCTCATTCGTGATCAAGACCTTCTTCTTCCGTGCCTACTACATTCCATCCGGCTCCATGGAGCATACTCTCGAGGTCGACGACAGGATTTTCGCCAACCTCATGGTTCCCGGTCCATTCGAACTGGAACGCGGAGATGTCGTCGTATTCCGCGACGACCAGGAGTGGCTGCCGCCGCTGACCGAGTATCCCACCGCATTCCAGAACGTGCTTTCCTTTGTCGGCGTGCTTCCAGCCGCTGATGAGCAGTACCTGGTCAAGCGCATCATCGGCATGCCCGGTGACACCGTTGAGTGCTGCACCGCAGAAGGCGCCATCACCATCAACGGCGAGCCCATCGTCGAGCCATACATCTACGACGGTGACAGCCCGTCGGATATGGAATTCAAGGTGACCGTCCCAGAAGGAAAGCTCTGGGTGATGGGGGATCACCGTGCAGCCAGCGCGGATTCCCGCTTCCATGCAGATCGCCAAGGCGGATTCGTCGATATCGAATCCGTCCAAGGCCGCGCTTCGGTGATCTCTTGGCCTACTTCTCGCTGGGGCACCATCGATTCCCATGAAGAAGTCTTCGCCAATGTCCCGAACGCAGTGGCTGAGTAGCGTACATGCACATGGCTGATTCCAAGAGCAAGGCAACCACACTCGAGCACGAGCGCGCCCTGGCCGCCAAGCATGGCGTCCGCTACATCGCTGCCGTCGATGAGGTGGGACGCGGCGCGCTAGCTGGTCCGATTACCGTCGGAATGACTGTGATCGATATCCAGCAGGTCAACGAATTCCCTGAACTGCGCGATTCCAAGCTCCTGAGCCCAGAAACCCGGATGTCGCTGGTCGACCCAGTGCGCCAATGGGCGGTCGGCTACGGCGTGGGGCATGCTTCGGCAGCTGAAATCGATGAGCTCGGTGTCACCGGTGCCCTGCGCCTGGCCGGAACGCGGGCCATGACGCAGTGCGCCGTCCAGCCTGAAGCGGCTCTGCTGGATGGCAGCTACGACTGGCTGACAGCCCCTGAACCGGACTTGTTCGATATCCTGGCCGACGACCGCGAGCCCGTGGGCCTGCACATCCCGGTGGCTACCATCGTGAAGGGCGACATGACCTGCCAGGCTATCGCCGGCGCGTCCATCCTGGCCAAGGTCGAACGCGACGGCATCATGGTTGGTCTGGCCACCGAGCATCCGCACTTCGGTTGGGAGATCAACAAGGGCTATGCCACCGCCGCGCATCGCGCCGCGATTGTCCTCCAGGGTCCCTGCGATTACCACCGAAAGAGCTGGAACTTGACTTCGGGTGCTGATCAGGCCCAAGGTGAAGCCACGACAAAGAAAGCAAAGTGATGGCTGCCGACGACCTGGAAAACTACGAGTCCGACATGGAACTGCAGCTGTACCGCGAGTACAAGACCGTGGTGGGGCTGTTCAATTACGTGGTCGAGACCGAACGCCGCTTCTACCTGGCCAACGAGGTAGACGTGAAGACCCTGTCCAATGCCGGGGAAGTGTACTTCGAGCTGAACCTCACCGACGCGTGGGTTTGGGACATCTACCGCCAAGGCCGCTTCGTGAAGTCCGTCAAGGTGCTGACATTCAAGGACGTCAACGTCGAAGAACTCAACCCCGACGAGTTCCAGATTCCCAAAGACGGACTGGGCAACTAGCTCAAACCGCACAGTCATGCGATCGCCGGCCCTGTTTCCAGAACAGGGCCGGCTTTCTCGTTGGCAACGAGATATCCACATTTCGCGGCCAGTGCTGTTGCCGTGGCTTATGAATCTCCGACGATGTTTCCAGAACGGATCATAGACATCGAGGAGCAAACATGCAGACCGAGAAGCAACGGCTAGGTGCCGACGGGGAACGAGCCGCCGCAGCATTTCTCACCGGGCAGCGCTACGAAATCCTTGACCGCAATTGGCGATGCCCGGCAGGGGAGCTGGATCTGGTGGCGCGGGCCGGCAACGGCCAGATTGTGGCCGTCGAGGTCAAAACGCGGTCCTCGCAACGTTTCGGTTCCGGCTTCGACGCGATCACCCCGGCCAAGTTTCGCCGGCTCAACAAGCTGCTTCTCTTCTGGGCCCAATCCCATCGCCTGTTTCTCGCCGAACTTCGCGTGGACGTCGTCGAGGTATACGCGACGGTGAGCGGATTCGACTGCCACCTGCATGAAAATGTGCACTCATGAGTACGGCGCGAACCAGTGCTGTGGCCCTGCACGGGGTCAGCGCTTCCTTGGTGGAAGTCGAAGCAGACCTTGGCAACGGCATCCCGGGATTCGTCCTGCTGGGTTTGCCCGATGCATCCTTGAGCGAAGCCCGTGAACGGATCAAGGCAGCGGCACGGAATTCAGGGATCCCGCTGGCCAACCGGAAGCTGACGGTCAATCTCTCTCCGGCCACGCTGCCGAAATACGGGTCGGCTTTTGATCTTGCCATCGTCGTTGCCGCCTTGGCCGCTGATCAGCAACTGCTCGCTTCACCAGGCACCCTGTACATGGCAGAACTTGGCTTGGATGGCACCTTGAGACCGGTTCCTGGTGTGCTGCCAGCGGTGCAGCTGGCTCGCGCCCATGGCTTTGACCAGGTGATCGTGGCCGAGGAGAACGGCGCGGAAGCCAGGCTGGTGGGTGGCATTGAGGTCATCGCGCTGCGCCACCTCGGGCAGGTCCTCGCCTACTGCGGAGCGGCGAAGGACCAGATAACCACCTACCTGCGCCACCGGCCACCGCAACCACCTGGCGAAGCTGGCGGGCATGCCGCCGGTGCTGCTGACGACATGGATCTGGGTTTGGTCAACGGACAACAGGAAGCACGGCTTGCGCTGGAATTGGCAGCAGCCGGGGGACACCACCTGATCATGGTTGGACCGGCCGGCGCCGGAAAAACCATGCTGGCTAAATGCCTGCCGACAATCATGCCGCCCTTGGATGAGCTCCAGGCTCTCGAAGCCACCGCGGTGCATTCGATCACCCGGGGAGGTGCCGGGGAACTGGACGAGTTGCAACGCACGCCGCCTTTCGTCGCACCGCACCACACGGCATCTCGTTCGGCTTTGATCGGCGGTGGAACAGCACAACTGATTCCCGGTGCCATTACCCGCGCCCACCACGGCATCCTGTTCCTCGACGAGGCAGCGCAATTCCATACTGGGGTACTCGATGCGCTGCGCCAACCAATCGAGGAAGGCTATATCAACCTCGCACGGATCCGGGGACACCAGCGTCTGCCGGCCCGTTTCCAACTCATCATGGCCTCCAACCCGTGTCCCTGCGGAAAGAACTTCGGAACCGGTACCGGGTGCACCTGCACTCCCATGGCTCGTCGGCGCTACTTCGCTCGGCTCTCCGGACCGATTCTCGACCGTGTCGATCTGCAGGTCAGAGTCAACCCGGTTCCGCAAGCCCAGCTTCTGAACTCGGCACCGAACGAATCCAGTGCTCAGGTTCGTGAACGAGTCGTGGCCACCCGCGCACGCAGCCAGGCTCGGCTGGGAAAGTTCTCAATTGCCTGCAACGCGCAGATTCCAACACAAATCCTCAAAAACGAGCTGAACTATCCGGCCAAGACGAGGGCGGCGCTTGAGCAGCTTGCCACGCGTCGCGGGCTCTCTGCCCGGGCAATCCACCGCCTCTTGCGGCTTGCGTGGACTGTGGCAGATCAGCAGGAACACACAGCACCGAGCGCGGATGATTTGGCCATCGCCGGCCATCTCCGCCAGAACTTGGAAAGCAGCTAGGTAAAGCCATGACTTCCAGTAATACAAACACTGCCGGGGGATCGGTGGCCCCAAGCTCCCAAGAGCGTCAGGTCTACGCGCACCTGAACCAGCTCATAGAGCCCAACGACTACGTGGCCACGGCCTTGCTGGAGCTCATGAGCCCACAGGAATTGCTGCGCCTGATCCAGCGAGAGGATTTCTATCCGTCCGCGCTCAGGCTTCCGGTTGACGGAATCCTGGGATTCCACCCTGCAGGGGATTCCGCGCAAGACCTGAAAGTGGCGCTGACCCGATGGCGGAAACGCCTGTCGTTGAGCAACCCGGTCGGCGCGCTGGATGCCGCCGCTCGGGTTGGTGGAGGACTGCTGATCCCCAGCGATGCCGCCTGGCCACGTCAGCTAGCCGACCTGAATCTCGGGCGTCCGTTGTGCTTGTGGTGGCGATCGGCAAGCCCCCAGCTGCTTGAAGGCCAAGAGCTGGCCAGCAACGTTGCGATCGTCGGCTCACGTGACGCCAGCGACTACGGCGATCAAGTCACCTTCGATCTTGGCAGAACATTGGCTTTGAGTGGGTACACCGTTGTCTCGGGCGGAGCCTACGGCATTGATGCCAGCGCGCACCGGGCAGCCCTGAGCGTGGAGGATTGGCAGTACCCAGGTCCGCCAACGATCACCGTTATGGCCGGTGGCATCGATCGGCTCTACCCTTCGGGCAACAGCAATCTGCTGAACCAGATTATTGCCCGCGGCGTGCTGATCTCCGAGGTGCCGCCCGGGACCACATCCGCTCGCTTCCGCTTCCTGAACCGCAACCGGCTGATCGCCGCATTGAGCAGGCTTGTCATCATCAGCGAAGCGCGCCACCGTTCCGGTGCGCTGAACACCGCCAGCCATGCGGTCGAGCTCGGACGCGATGTTGCTGCTGTTCCCGGCAGTGTTTTCGCTCCCAACTCGGCAGGATGCCATCGCTTGATTGCGGAGGGCAGTGCGGCGTTGCTTGCCAGTCCGCAAGACGCACTGGGCCTGCTGGGCCAGCATCGCCAAACAGAGTCTCCCAGTTCCAAAGCCCAGCCGCGCCTTACTGACAACCTGAGCAAAGATGAAGGCATGGTGTACGACACGATGTCCTTCGCCAAAGGGATGCTGGTCGATGAAATCTCGGCGCGCAGTGGCGTGCCACTGATCAAGACGCTCCGGGCCATCAACCGGTTGGAGTCGCTGGACATGGCCGCTACCGATGGCTTGACCTGGAAGCTGGTGCGCCACAACTAGCCGGAGAAGCAGCTGGGGGTATTCTCAATAGTGATGAAGCAAGAACCAACGACGCACACCAGCACTGCGCTGTCGGCAAAGTTCGCCGAGCCGGTTGCGGATTACCTGGAGTATCTGCAACGCGAACGCGGCCGAAGCGCTAATACTCTGCGAGCCTACGACGTGGACTTGCGCAACCTTGGCCAGTTCCTGCAGCACCAGTCCCAGGATCCGAGCCTCAAGCAGATTACGGTTGAGATACTCCGCGACTGGTTGGCCCAGCTTCACGAAGCGCAGGTTTCCCGCACTACCTTGGCCCGGCGGATCTCTGCGGTGAAGAATTTCTTCGCATGGGCGCTGAAGCAGCAATTGATCGACACCGACCCCGCCCTGCGGCTGGCCGCGCCCAAGAAGGAGCGGCGGCTTCCGCACGTTTTGCAGCCAAGCCAGATCGATCGCCTGCTCTCCGAAAAAACTGAGGTGACTGCCGGCGCAGGCGATAGCGAAAGCGCAGCGGAATCAGTCCCGGATGCCAGGAGCCAGGCGGTAGCGGCACGCGACAAGGCCATCGCGGAGCTGCTATACGCGTCCGGATTGCGCATCAGCGAGCTCGTGGCCCTGGACGTGGACGACATCGACTTCGAACGACGTACCCTGAAGGTTCTTGGCAAGGGAAATAAGGAACGGGTTGTTCCTTTCGGCAAGCCTGCAGAGCGCGTGATCATCGCGTGGATCCGCTCGCATCGCAAGGTATTGGCGCGGCAGGAGGCCAAGGGGGCATTGCTTGTCGGCGTGCGCGGTGCGCGCTTGAACGTGCGCCAAGCGCGAGAGGTCATTTCTAAGGCGCTGGAATCGCTGGGGGACACCGCTGCTAGCGGTCCGCACGCGTTACGCCACACCGTGGCCACCCATCTGCTTGATGGCGGGGCTGATTTGCGTGCTGTCCAGGAGTTCCTCGGACACGCTTCACTGGCAACGACCCAGCTCTATACGCATGTTTCGGTCGATCGGCTGAGGCAAAGCTATCGCCAAGCCCATCCGCGAGCCTGACTATTTGGCATGAATCCGCGAAAATGGCCTTTCTGGGTGGCGAAAGCCCTCATCATCAGGCAAAATGGAAGTATCGGCGGCGATGGCACCGGAACGATGTTGACGTAGGGGAAGACGATCAACACCGCAACGGAGGATGGCATGTCTGCACCGATGACCAGAGGCGTGATTTATATTCATTCCGCCCCTGCAGCGCTATGCCCACATCTGGAATGGGCAATCGGGTCCGTGCTCGGCACTCCAGTAAAGATGGAGTGGGCCGAACAGCACGTCGCACCCGGATTTTGCCGCGCCGAAATCGAGTGGGTTGGTACCCAAGGTACCGGCGCCTTGCTGACCAGCGAAATGCACGGCTGGCAGCACCTTCGATTCGAAATCACCGAGGACCCGAGCCCTGGGGCTGACGGAAGCCGCTGGTCCGTGACCCCTGACCTCGGTATCTTCCACGCCACTGTCGATTGCGCTGGCAATGTCATGGTCAGTGAAGAACGCATCCGCTGGGCCTATGAAAAAGGCGACGGCAACCCGTCGGTGTTCTACCAGGAAATGTCCATCGCCCTTGGCGAGCCCTGGGATGAAGAACTTGAACCCTTCCGTCACGCGGGCGAAGATGCGCCTGTACGATGGCTCAACCAGGTGGTATAACGACTGGTTAATTAGTCTCTGGGTGACTTTTCGTAGCTCACCCAGAAATGACCCCGTTGGTGCGGGGTTGTTACCAACAAAGAAGTGGGATCCCATGCCGGGGATCCCACTTCTTGCCATTAGAACTGCGATTGTGGCGTCGCGTCGCTTACCAGTGCTACGCTCGGTGGCGATGAAGACCAGCCAGGCCGTTGCAGGCCACTCCCGGAACGGCTATCTGGTCGTTCCCTGGTTCGCCGACCTCCCGTGCCAGATGCATTCAACCAATGAACAGCACATCTGATACACGAAAGGGAGAGAATGACCGCACAGTTCAACCACACCATCATCGCTTCACTGGACCCGCAGCGCATGGTGAAGCTCTACCTGGAACTGCTCGAAGCACACGAGAAACCGGGCTGGGGACCATTTGCCAACATGAGCCTGGCCCATGGCGTGCTGCTGCAGTTCGCCACACCACCGATCGACTTCCCGCCGCAGCATTACGCTTACCTGCTTGACGACGAGCAATTCGATCGTGCGTACGCCACGATCTGCAAGCGGGAAATCGAGCACTGGAGAGACCCGCAACGGCAGCTGGCAGGGCGGATCAATCGGGACCATGGTGGCAGGGGTGTCTATCTGCTTGACCCTTCCGGGCACTACCTGGAATTGATTACCCGGCCCCATCTGCCAGTGGCTGGCTAGGATCCTCTAGCGCTGGACCTTGAATATGTTCTTCTGGATCCCGTTGGAGTACACCTGGGAATCGACGAGCTTCAGCTTCTGCGCATCCAGGCTTGTGTCGCTGAACAGGCGCTTGCCGGCACCGAGCAAGACCGGGAAGACCAGCAGGTTGTATTGGTCGATGAGCTGATGCTCCTGCAGTGAGTGGACCATCGTCGCGGAACCGTGGATGCTGATTGGTCCGCCGTCGCCTGCTCGAAGCCGCGCCACATCGGCTACCGAACGCAAGATGGTGCTCTCGCCCCAGTTCGTGGCCAGGTCCTTCTCCTGCAAGGTCGTGGACAGCACGAACTTAGGCATCGCGTTGTACTGCGGAAATTCCTCGGTCATTGACGGCCATACCGCAGAGAACGACTCGTAGCTGTGCCGGCCCAAGAGCATCGCGCTGGCCTCGGCTTGCTCGGTGCCCTTCAGCTCATAGGCGGCCGGGTCGAAGTCGACCGTATCCACCGTCCAGCCTGAATTGCGGTAGCCCGGTTCACCGCCCGGCGCCTCGACGACGCCATCCAGGGATACGAAAGAAGTGGCAATCAGGGTGCGCATGGGAAAGGATCCTTTGCAATCGGCCAAGTACCGTCAGGTGCCTCCGATTCGAGACGGTACCTGAGTCTAAACAACGTGTCAGGACCGAAGCAATGGCTGCCCGCCAATTCCTCCCAGGTTAAAAGCCGCTGGGTTGGCTGAAGGATTTCCTCCAGCCAACCCAGTGGCGTGCGTGCGTGTTGCTGCCGAAGCGATTAGACGCTGCGGATGGCTACGACAGCGTTGTGGCCGCCGAAGCCGAACGAGTTGTTCAGAGCAACGATGGTGCCTTCGGCTGGCAGCTGCGCTGGCTCGCCGGTGACGACCTTCAAGGGGATCTCCGGATCCTGATTGTCCAGGTTGATGGTCACCGGGGCCTTGCGATGGTAGACGGCCAGTGCGCACAGCACGGACTCCACAGCGCCCGAGGCACCCAGCAAGTGGCCCATCTGCGACTTGGTCGCCGAAACCCAGACGTTGTCGAGCTGATCGCCCAGGGCGCTCTTCAGCGCAGTGTATTCCGGCTTGTCGCCGACCGGAGTTGAGGTTGCGTGGGCGTTGACGTGAGCGACGTCCTCTGGCTGGATGCGGCCGTCGAACATGGCGGCCTTCAGCGCACGGGTCGCGCCCAGGCCATCCGGATCCGGAGCGGTGATGTGGTGCGCATCGGAGGTCACCGAGGAACCTGCCAGTTCGGCATAGATGCGGGCGCCGCGGGCGATGGCATGCTCTTCGGCCTCCAGCACCAGTGCACCGGCGCCTTCGCCCATGACGAAGCCATCGCGGTCGACATCATAGGGGCGCGAAGCCTTGGCTGGATCGTCGTTGCGGCGGGAGAGCGCGTGCATGGACGCGAAGGCGGCCAGCGGCATCGGATGGATCGCGGCTTCCGCGCCACCGACCATGACCACATCGGCCTTGCCCGAGCGGATCAGATCCAGGCCTACGTGCATCGCCTCGGTACCCGAAGCGCACGCCGACACCGGGGTGTGCGCGCCACCGGCAGCACCCAGATCAAGCGACACGGCAGCTGCCGGGCCATTGGGCATCAGCATCGGCACGGTCATCGGCAGCACGCGGCGCGGGCCCTTTTCGCGCAGGGTGTCCCAGGCGTTGAGCAGGGTCCAGACACCGCCGATGCCGGTAGCGAAGGCTACGGCCAGCTTGTTCTGGTCCATCTCTTCCTTGACCAAGCCGGAATCGGCCCAGGCCTCGCGGGCCGCGACTACAGCGAACTGGGTGGATGGGTCCATGCGCTTGGTCTCCGGGCGGGTGAGCACCTCGGTCGGCTGCACAGCAGCGCGGGCGGCGAAGGTGACCGGCAGGTCGTATTCCTTGACCCAGTCATCTGCCAGGGGTGCGGCACCGGAGACACCCTTGAGGGCGTTTTCCCATAGGGTGGGGACATCGCCGCCGATCGGGGTCGTGGCTCCGAGACCGGTGATCACTACTTTGCGCGCCATCATCAAACTCTCTACTGTGCGAATTAGAACTGTGCTTGGAAATTCAGGGGGCCGGCTTGACGTACCGGCCCGTGTGCGCGGCTTGCCCGCGCAACGGTGTGGCGATGAACGCCTGGAAGCTTAGGCCTGTGCCGCAGCGATGAAGTTGACGGCGTCGCCGACGGTCTTCAGGTTCTTGACCTCTTCGTCAGGGATCTTGACCTCGAACTTTTCCTCGGCCTCAACGACGATGGTCATCATCGAGATCGAGTCGATGTCCAGGTCCTCGGTGAAGGACTTGTCCAGCTGCACGTCTGCTTCGTCCAGGCCGGTCTCGGAGTTGACGATTTCGGCGAGGCCCGCCAGGATTTCTTCGTTGCTAGCCATGGATGGCTCCTTTTCTTCTTAGCCGGAGGACTCCGGTCATTTTTGTGGCTGGGTCTGGATCCTGTTTCCAGGAGCCGGTTCCAGCCGGCTTAATGAAACTTTGCTGGTGCATCAGCGATGCGTGGCAGGTTTCGTCGGTTTAAAGCTTAGGCCAGAGATGGGCTCGGGGCAGGCAACATGACGTTCCCGGCGAGCACAATCTTCGATTGGCCCACCAGCCTAGCTGGCGGTGTGCTCGGAGATGAACGCCTTGGCTGCTTCCAGATCCGCGGGGCTCTTCACGGCCAGGGTCTTCACGCCCTTCAGGCCGCGGCGGGCCAAGCCCACCAGGGTTCCGGCCGGTGCCAGTTCCAGCACGCCGGTCACGCCAGCCTCGGCCAGGGTCTGCATGCACAGGTCCCAGCGGACCGGGCGGGAGACCTGGGCGACCAGCGAATTGAGATTTGCCTGTCCATCGGCTACGGCCTGGCCATCGAAGTTCGAGAGCAGCGTTGCCGAAGGGTTCTTCGGGGTGATGGTATCGGCCAGTTCCTGCAGTGTGCCGACTGCTGGCTGCATGTGCGCGGTGTGGAATGCGCCGGCAACCTTCAGCGGGATCACGCGCGCCTTTGCTGGCGGGTTCTCGCCCAAGGCAGCGAGCTGCTCCAGGGTGCCTGCGGCCACGGTCTGGCCGCCGCCGTTGGCATTGGCAGGGGTCAGTCCCAGCTCGTCGAGCTTGGCCAGGACTTCTTCGGGATCTCCGCCGAGCACGGCGGCCATGCCGGTCGGGGTGGCGGCTGCGGCCTCGGCCATGGCGTTGGCGCGCACCTTCACGAAATTCATGGCGTCAGCCTCGTCGAGCGCGCCGGCCAATGCCGAAGCGGTGATCTCGCCAACGGAGTGACCGGCAACGATGGCACCGGCTGGAAGCGATTCGCCGAAGAGCGCACGCGCGGTGACCAGGCCAGCGGCGACGATCAGCGGCTGGGCGACGGCGGTGTCCTTGATGGTCTCTTCATCGGAGGTGGTGCCGTGAGCGGTGAGGTCGCGCTCGGTGATCGAGCTGAGCGCCTGCAGGTGCTCGGCAACGCCATCGACGTCGAGCCATTCGGTGAGGAAACCTGGGGTCTGGGAGCCCTGTCCGGGGCAAACGATTGCTAACACTCTTCCAGCTTTCCAAATGTTGGGAGCTTTTGGCGCTTCTTTTGAGTACCAAGCTCGAGGTGACTGTTTGTAGGATCTCCACAAAAGCCTAGCGTATCCAGAAGCTGAATTCCCCGGTAATGCGCGATCAACACGGAAATATCCGTCATGGCTGCCCGGTGTTCTTTGGCAGAAGCCTACAAGTACGATTCGTGAAGCCGGCCGAAAAGCAACGCGGTCTGCAGCACGAAGGCATCGCGGGGAACCAGCGGATCCCAGCCGGTGACCTCGCTGACCCGCTTGAGCCGGTAGCGCACCGTGTTCGCATGGACGAACAGCTCGCGGGCGGTGCCTTCCAGCGAGTGGCCGAGGGCCAAGTAGCTGGAGAGCGTTTCGGCCAGGCCGTTGGATGCCTGCTGCAGCGGCTGGTAGACCTGCTCCACCAGCGCCGTGCGGGCCAGCTCGTCGCCGTTGCAGGCGCGCTCTGGCCACAGGTCATCGGCGCTGACCGGATTCGGCGCCTGCGGCCAGGCCTTGGCGGCACTGAATCCGGCCACGGCCGCGACCGCGGCGTGGTGCATTTCCTTGACCGTCGGGGCCAGAGGGGAGTAGACCAGCGGGCCGGGACCGAAGAACCGGGTCAGCCGGCTCAGGTCGGCTTCCTCGAATTTGGTGTCCGAGAGCATCAGCACCGAGCGGTCGCCAAGCACGCCCACCAGGGAGTCGCGCGAGTAGCGGATGGCCATGCGGCGCAGCGCCGAGACGAAGGTTGCCGGGTTGGACGAGGGGGTGGTGCCCACCAGGATGCGGATGTTCTTCTGCGACTTCCAGCCGATGGCGGCAATGCGCGAGGAGAGCGAATCGTGGGCTTCGCCGTGCAGCACCGCATCGACCACATGCGCCTCCAGGCGCGAGTCCCACGCCCCGCGGGTTTCAGCGGCGCGGGCGTAGACATCGGCGGCGGCAAAGGCGACCTCGCGCGAATAGCGCAGCACCGCTTCGCGCAGGGCTGCCTGCTCGTGCTCGGCGGCGATGTCCGGCACCTGCGATTCGACCACTTCCACAATGGTGCGCAGCAGGCCCAAGGCCTTCTGCAGGGAGATGGAGCGGGTCAGCTCCGTTGGGGCGGCGCCAAAGACGTCGGTGACCACCCAGGAAGGGGTGGAGGACGGATCTTCGTACCAGGTCACGAACGTGGAGATGCCCTTCTGGGCGATGAGTCCCAGGGCGGCGCGCTCGTTGGGCGCCAGCGAGCGGTACCAGGGCAGCTGCTGGTCCAGGTATTTCAGCGCTGCGGTGGACAGTACGCCGATGTGGCTCTTGAGTCGCTTGAGCGTTTCGCTGCTGGGTGCCTGGGATCGGCTGGGACGGTTCTTCGGAGCTGCGGCGGCATCCATTTCAGGACTCATGTTTTCCAGCTTAGTTTCTTTTCCGTTCCCGTGCCCGGGCCCCGGGGTAAAGGTGAGATTAAATGAATCAGCTGCCCGGCAACGAGGAATCCTCGTTGCCGGGCAGCTGATCGGTGCGGTGCCGGAGGCGGATCCAGCCCCCGCGAACCGGTGCTAGGCGTCGCCGCCAGCGTTGCCGGACTGGCCGGCGTTCGGGTTGTTCAGATCGTACTTCGCATGCGCCTTCACTGCGGTGTCCGCAGGGATTTCGCCGCGCTCAACCAGCGACTGCAAGGTCTGCACGACCAGCGAGTGCGCATCGATCTTGAAGAAGCGGCGCGCTGCCGCACGGGTGTCCGAGAAGCCGAAGCCGTCAGCGCCCAGGGTGTGGAACTCGCCTGGCACGTATGGGCGCAGCTGCTCAGGTACGGCGCGCATGTAGTCGGTGGTCGCGATGACCGGGCCCGGGGTGGACTCCAGCTTCGAGGTGACGTACGGGGTGCGGCGCGGCTTCGATGGATCCACGAGCACCTCGGCGTCGGCGCGCTGGCCGTCGCGGGCCAGTTCGTTCCACGAGGTGACCGACCAGACATCGGCGGAGACACCCCACTCCTCGGCCAGGATGGACTGCGCTTCCAGTGCCCATGGCACGGCTACGCCCGAAGCCAGAAGCTGTGCGCGCGGGCCGTCGGTGGTGGCTTCCTTGAGCAGGTGGATGCCCTTGATGATGCCCTCGATGTCCACGTTCTCCGGCTCAGCTGGCTGGCTGATCGGCTCGTTGTACACGGTCAGGTAGTACATCACGTTCGGATCGGCGTGGGTTCCGCCGTACATGCGCTCCAGGCCGGAACGCATGATGTGGCCGATTTCGTAGCCGTAGGCCGGATCGTAGGTGATCACCGACGGGTTGGTCGAGGCCAGGATCGGCGAGTGGCCATCGGCGTGCTGCAGGCCCTCACCGGTCAGGGTGGTGCGGCCGGCGGTGGCGCCGATGATGAAGCCACGGGTCATCTGGTCCCCGGCAGCCCAGAACTGGTCGCCGGTGCGCTGGAAGCCGAACATCGAGTAGAACACGTAGATCGGGATCAGCGGCTCGTCGTGAGTCGAGTAGCTGGTGCCCGCAGCGGTGAATGCTGCAACGGCGCCGGCCTCGTTGATGCCCGGGTGGATCAGCTGGCCCTGCGGGGATTCCTTGTAGGCCAGCACCAGATCGCGGTCCACGGACAGGTAGTTCTGGCCACCCGGGTTGTAGATCTTCGCGGTCGGGAAGAACGAGTCCATGCCGAAGGTGCGGGACTCATCCGGAACGATCGGCACGATGCGGTGGCCGAATTCCTTGTCGCGCATCAGGTCCTTGAGCAGGCGCACGAAGGCCATGGTGGTGGCCGCCTGCTGCTTGCCCGAGCCGCGTTTGGCGATCGCGTAGGTCTTCTCGCCTGGCAGGGCCAGCTTCTTCGAGGTTTCCTGGCGGCGGGTCGGCACCGAACCGCCCAGGGCCGCACGGCGCTCCATCATGTACTTGTACTCCGCCGAATCCTCGGCCGGGCGGTAGTACGGAGGAGTGTACAGGTCGGCTTCGAGCTGCTCGTCGGTGATCGGGATGCGCAGGTGATCACGGAACTTCTTCAAGTCCTCCATGGTCAGCTTCTTCATCTGGTGGGTCGCGTTGCGAGCCTCGAAGTGCGAACCCAGGCCGTAGCCCTTGACGGTCTTCGCCAGGATGACGGACGGCTTGCCCTTGAACTCCACGGCAGCCTTGTAGGCGGCGTAGACCTTGTGGTAATCGTGGCCACCGCGCTTCAGGTTCCAGATCTCATCGTCGGTCATGTCGGCAACCAATTCCTTGGTTTCCGGACGCTGGCCGAAGAAGTGCTCGCGCACGAACGCGCCGGACTCGGCCTTGTAGGTCTGGTAGTCGCCATCCGGGGTCTGGTTCATGATGTCAACCAGGGCGTTGGTCTTGTCTGCTTCGAGCAGGGCATCCCACTCGCGGCCCCAGGCAACCTTGATGACGTTCCAGCCTGCACCGCGGAAGAAGGCTTCCAGTTCCTGCATGATCTTGCCGTTGCCGCGGACCGGGCCATCGAGGCGCTGCAGGTTGCAGTTGATGACGAAGTTCAGGTTGTCCAGCTTCTCGTTGGCGGCCAGCTGCAGGAAGCCGCGCGACTCCGGCTCGTCCATTTCGCCATCGCCGAGGAAGGCCCAGACCTGCTGGTCCGAGGTGTCCTTGATGCCGCGGTTGTGCAGGTAGCGGTTCAGCTGCGCCTGGTAGATGGCGTTGGCCGGGCCGATGCCCATCGACACGGTCGGGAATTCCCAGAAGTCAGGCAGGGAACGCGGGTGCGGGTAGGAAGGAAGCGCGTGGCCTTCCTTCGACTTCTCCTGGCGGAATCCGTCCATGTCCTCTTCGGACAGTCGGCCTTCGAGGAAGGCGCGGGCGTACATGCCCGGCGAAGCGTGGCCCTGGAAGAAGACCTGGTCGCCGCCGCCTGGGTGGTCCTTGCCACGGAAGAAGTGGTTGAAACCTACTTCATACAGGGTCGCCGCACCAGCGTAGGTGGAGATGTGTCCGCCAACGCCGATGTTCGGGTTCTGCGCGCGGTGCACCATGATGGCGGCATTCCAGCGCATGAAAGCGCGGTAGCGGCGCTCGATGGCCTCATCGCCGGGGAATTCTGGTTCCTGGTCTACAGGAATGGTGTTCACGTAGTCGGTGGTGGTCACGTGCGGCACGCCCACGGACTTGGCACCTGCGCGCTGCAGCAGCGAGCGGATAATGAACTGGGCACGCTCGGTGCCCTGGGTTTCTACGAGGGAGTCAAACGAGTCCATCCATTCCTGAGTTTCCTCAGGATCCCGATCGGACAGCTGGTAAGTCAGCCCGCTACGGATCTGGGAGATGTGTTCCTCTACAGCCACTGAAGCTCCTTGATTGAATTGCGGCTCCGACGCTGTGCAGTTTTGCGCTGCGGTGCACCGGTATTGGGACAACGGGTGCAGTAACACTGGAATGATGTGCACTGCCGGTTCATATGCAACTCTAGTGTCAAAAGCTCATCTTTGGTGTCGTGATTTCGAGCGCAAACGGGCTAAAATCGGATATTTGAAGTGACTTAGGCAACTGTGTATGGGGGCTATCTACAATATGGTCATGTCACTATGGTGCGGGTCACGGGAATTCGGGTTATATTTGTTCGGCGTGTTATCGCTGCAGCGCTTGAACGGAACGGCAAAACCGTGTTTCGTTGGTAGTAACGCTTTGCACCAGCAGGAGGAATGAAGTGAGCGACGCCGTATCGGCAAACTTGGAGCCCGCCAAAAAATTGGGCTTCGCTAATGAAGACCTTATTCAGGAACTGGGTTATGACGATGACGTGGATTACGATCTGCGCGATTCGATCGAGGACCTGATTGGTTCAGAGCTGCTCACCGAAGAGGACCATGACGTTGTCGACGCAGTCATTTTCTGGTGGCGCGACGGCGATGGAGACCTTGTTGACGCATTGATGGACGCGCTGAACTGCTTGGATGAGAGGGGCGTCGTTTGGCTGCTCACTCCGAAGCAGGGCCGCGAGGGACATGTATCGCCATCGCTGATCCAGCAGGAGGCCCCATCGGCCGGCCTGCACGTAACTACTAGTGAAGGTGTCTCGGAGGATTGGTCCGCAATCCGCCTCGCCCCGCGTAAGAAGAACTAATGATCCAAGCAGGTTCACGCCTGTTCGACTTCTCGCTGGAAAATCAGTACGGCGAAACGATAACCAGTACCGGGCTGTCCAAAGGCCGGGTGCTGGTTGTCTTTTATCCCTGGGCGTTTTCACGGGTATGCGGGTCGGAACTGGTGACACTCCAAGAGCACTACGAATTCTTCGAGCGGCATCAGGTGCGCATCGTTGCCATTTCAGTGGACCATAAGTTCACCCTGCGCAATTACGCGCAGTCCCTCGACCTTCAATTCGAGCTGCTGGCCGACTTCTGGCCACACGGGGCAGTGGCCCAACAAGCCGACGCCTTCGATCACGAACGCGGGGTCGCAACGAGGCTGTCGCTGTACCTGGTCGACGGTGAGGTGCGCGATATTTTCCGCAGCGAGATGACCCAGCCAAGAAGTGTCGAAGACTATAAGGCGACGGTGGAGCGCAGCGCTTAGCCTGCCGATGGTAACTGTGCTCCGGTTCACTGGAAAAACAGGCTCCTCGATTTGCCTGTGTGCAGATACCTGTGTAGAGTTATTCCTCGTTGGCTTGCAAAAGCGAACATGGTAAGGGCCTTTAGCTCAGCTGGTAGAGCGTCACGTTTACACCGTGAATGTCATCGGTTCGATCCCGGTAGGGCCCACCAAATAAGAATCCTCGATCCGTTCCGGATCGAGGATTTTTGTCGTCGGCAGATTATTTTGCCAGTCGGACGATGCTCGTGGTGCCCAAGATGCTGGCTTCGTAGGATATTTCATTGTCGGTGAAGGTGAACTCCTTGGTATCGCTGCCCGAGGCCATCATGGCGTTTTCAGTGGCCTTCTTATCGCGCTTGGAGGTCCAGGTGGAGGGTTCGGCTGCATTCACGGGTGCCTCGAAGCTGCCAACCCAGTAAAGAGATTTGGTATCACCATTATTCATCACCCAATTGATGGTGATGATGTCGTTGTCGATCACCGCTTCCTGGTATGAGTCATCGCTCATGGAGTTGCTTTGCGTCCAAGTCCCGGTCAGGTCGGCAGGTTCTGGTACCACATTTTCGGCGGACGGGGACTGAGGTGCCGCACCGGTTCCGTTGGGCTTCGAAGCGCAGCCGGAAATGAGCAGGCTTAGGGCAAGGGTGGCAATTGCGAATTTCTTGTTCATGCATTCATCCTCTCCCGTGCCTGCGACAGAATGGGAAAAATGGTTCTAAAGGTTGCCTCGCGGGTGATACTCGGCACTCTTTTGGCAAAACGTCCATATCAAGTTGCCAAGTCAGTTCGGGATGCATTAGATTATTACTTGTTGCAGCGGAGGGATGAAGGAAAGCAATTTCCGAGTTCACCCATTGCAGGAGGGCCTTTAGCTCAGCTGGTAGAGCGTCACGTTTACACCGTGAATGTCATCGGTTCGATCCCGGTAGGGCCCACCACAACGAAGACCGTTTCAATCACTTTTCACAGTGATTGAAACGGTCTCTTCTCGTTTTCTGGACGTGGCCGTCGAATCGCCGACGTCCGCTGAAGGTGCGAAACTGGATTCATGACTGTACCAGAAGAAAACCTTTGGCTCGCCACCGTGCGCAAGAACCCGGACCACTCGCAGAACTTCGCCCAGCGCTGGCGCACGCTCGCCGCCGAAGGCCAGGATATTTTCGGAGAAGCACGCGCCGTTGACGCAATGGTTGCCCGCGGCAGCAGGATCCTGGATGCCGGATGCGGAACCGGGCGCATCGGCGGCTGGCTTTCCGAGCAAGGACACCACGTCGTGGGCGTCGACCTCGACCCGCACCTCATCGAAGTTGCGCGAATGGAGTACCCCAATGCCCAATGGCAGGTCGGGAACCTCGCTGAATTCACAGTTGCTGATGAAGCGGGGGAGAAGCAGGAATTCGATCTGATTGTCTCCGCCGGCAATGTTGTCACTTTCCTATCCGAGTCCGAACGCCTTCCATCACTGCAGCAGCTGCGCGAGCACTTGGCGTCGGACGGACGCATGATCATCGGCTTCGGTTCCGGACGTGGGTACGAGTTCGTTGACTTCGAATCCGATGCCATAGAGGCGGGGTTGGTAATTCAGCAACGCTATTCGACATGGAACTTCCATTTGCCTGCCGACGATTTCCTAGTGGCCGTGCTCGGACGCAAATAGCTGCAAGCAGTTAGCCGCCCTGCAGGAAAAATTATTTGCGTTTCATTGCATGGTGCAAAGCCTCGTGAACTACCTCTGGCCTGTGCCTTCTGCTGTTGTATGGAATTTCCCGGGACTTAATTCTGTCCCGCGGCCAGAACGCGCCTCTTGCGGCTAGTGGATGGCAGGGCTATCTTAGACTTTGCAATGCAAAGTGGTTTTCATCACGTATCGCTTTGCGTCTCGGAAACGGCACACGCCGGAGGAGGCAGACCGCCATGGACAGCGGGAATAACAAGGAAATCGACCCGGCTCGCATTCTGCAGGGAATCGAGGCGGACGCACAGCAAGCCCGTGAGGGCATGAGCCCGAACCAGCATCTGCTGTTTTCAATCTGGGGTGGCGCATGGATCATTGCCTTCCTCGGCCTCTTCTTCGCGCTGGCGCCGCAAGGTTCGCCACTGCTGCCTGCAGCGGTTGGTATTGGCATCGCGGCTGCCGCATTTCTCATCGCCATCGTGATATCCGCAGTGCATTCGGCCAAGCGCGGCTCGGGGACCAAGGGGCCATCGATGGCTCAAGGCGCTATTTATGGCAACACCTTCAGCCTCGGCATGATCATCACCGCCCTGCTGGGGTGGCGGCTGCATGCCGAAGGGCTGAGCTCCATGGGCATGGTCACTTTTGCTCTCAGCAGCTTGTGCCTGGTCATCGGAGTATTGGTGGTTGCCGGCTCACTGCTCTTCAATGACCGGACCCAGCTGATTTTCGGAGCCTGGATCCTGGCCATTGCGCTGTTGTCGCTGGCTGCACCGGCGCCATTGAATCTCCTGGCTGGAGTACTGGGCGGCTTGGGGTTCATTGTGCTGGGCCTGCTACACGTCAGCAAGCCGGAGCTGGTTTCAGGTTCGTTGATCCGAGGCGGGCATGCAGGAGCTTGACCCGGTCATCCACGCCCAAGCGCGGCTGAGGACCGTAACGGTTCTGGATACCTTGGGTGCAGGGGACAGCATCTCGTTTCCCAAGCTGCAGGGCCTGCTGTCGATGACATCAGGAAATCTGGCAACGCACCTGCGCAAACTCGAAGAAGCAGGGTATGTGGCGGTGGAGAAGGTCCTGGAAGGGCGGAATCCGGTGACCTACATCGCTCTGACGCGTGCTGGGCGAACTGCCTTTGAGGACTACAAGGAACAGCTTCGCTCCTTGCTGAACTCGGTGTGACCGTATACCTGAGCCGCGATTATCAGAATGCCGCGGGGATCGCGACCAACGGCCGCAACCACGAGCCCCGTTGCCGGGCGGCATGGGAACCGCGCGTGAGCAATACTGCTGCGAGTGTCCGGATTGCCAGATCTGCCGACGCCTGCCAGGCCTGCAGGGGCGATACTAGTTGCAGAGCTGTTCGAGGGCCCTTGCCACCGGAATCGAGCTGTCAGGTTCGGCGACCAGGCGCCGGGCAATTCGCTGGACGCCGCTAGCCAGATCCTCGTTGGCCAGGACCTCATCAATCGAGGCCGCAAGGCGCCGTGCGGTCAATTGCTTGTAGGCAATGGGCTGAGCTGCAGCGTCGAGCTGGTGGATGCGCTGGGCCCAGAACGGCTGGTCGGTGAAGATCGGTACTGGAACTGCTGGGACACCAGCCAGCAGCCCTGCTGCTGTGGTGCCTGCCCCGGCATGGTGCACGACGGCCGCCATCTGCGGAAACAGTCAATGGTGCGGAACTGCGCCAATGCCCAGGACTGAGGGTTCGTCGATTTCCGGTTCCCCTTGCACGATGATGCGTCTTCCAGCGCGCTGGGCAACATCCATGATGAGGCCGGTTCCAGTGCCTGCGTGCTGCCGAAGCCAATGAAGACCGGAGGTGGGCCATCGTTGAGGAAGTCGAGCAGTCGCTGCGATGGGGTCTATGTCGGATCGGCCGGCGGTTGGCAGTACCCGCAATTGACGATCCCTTCATGCCAGTCAGCGGGACGCGAAACGACTAGTGAACTGAAGCCGTGGAGGATGGGGACCCGAAGCTGCGCGCTGACCCCAACGCCATGGGCGCGTACGCCGTGCTAGGTTCGTTGGGCTGCAGGTGCGCGCCGATCGCAGGGATCGCCATGGCCTCGGCTATGTCATAGGCGTAGAGTGCTACCGCATAGGCCATGATGATGTCGGCACCATGTTCGGCCGCGGCGATCGTTCCGGCAGCTGCCAGTTCGAAATAATCTTTGAGCGCCCGCATGCATTAGCGCAGATCCTTGGTGCTGGCTTTGGCGCCCGGGGTGCCGGCTTGACCAATGCACTCATGTCCCCGGACGGCTCCCGGAAGCGGCAGCCTGCGGTAACGACCAGGTCCTTGTCAGCAGGGTTTGCCGCAATGGAGACATCGATGCCGTGGGCCGCCAGGCTCTGGCCATGGCCAGCCATCGGCGCGACGTCGCCGCGTGTTCCTGGTCCGATCATCAGCAAGCGCATGGATTCGCCTGTAGCACTAATAGCGAACGATGTTCGCAATTAACTACACACCGGAGATTGGCGCACCGTGCGCCATGCGGTAAAGAAGCAGCAATGCCAGGAATCCAGCCTCGCACCGGACCCAAGCCCCGGCACTCCAAGACTAAGATCGCCCTGGCGGCGATTGCACTGGCCGATGCCGAAGGCATGGCGTCGGTATCAATCAGGGCCGTAGCTGCCAAGATCGGAGCTGCCCCTGCATCGCTCTACCGCTATCTGGACTCCCACGAGGAACTCAGCGGTCTCATGGTGGAGCAGATCAGCGCTGAATATGAACTCGAGTCTCCCACCGGTTCCGCAGCCCACCAGCTTCTGGGCCTGGCCACCCAGGGGTTGCGGATCATGCGCCGGCATCCTTGGACCCCTGGGCTGGCCATGGGCAAGCATGCCACGGGCCCGAACACTTTGGCCTACCTGGAGCGCGGATCAACTGCCCTGGATGGCAGCGGGCTGGATGCGGGTGCCAAACTGCAGTGCCTGGCCATGCTCAATGCCATGACTACGGCATTTGCGCTGAATGAGCAGGAACAGCAGCAGCCCCAGGATTCAGCGGCACTGTTCACGCAATTGGAAACGGGCAGCTACCCGCACCTGTCAGCTGCGCTGGCCCCAGCGGCAACGCTCGTGGACCAGCGAGCAGCCTTCGAGGACGCAATCATGAACTATTTGCGGGGCGCCGTCATTATTCGCAACTAGCCAGAAAGCCATTCTGCGAAATTTTTCTAGGCGGAGAAGGGTCACTGTGGAACTATGAGTCCATAGCGTTATTGCCTAGAACCAGGAGCTGAGATGACTGCGCCCAGCGAAGCAAGCATGAAGGAAATCCACGAGCTCATCGCCGTGGACACCACGAGCCGCGACAGTAACCTCCCACTCATCGAGAATGTGGTGAAGAAGCTGGACGCCTACGGCATCAGCTCCCAGCTGATCCACAACGACGAAGGCACCAAAGCCAACCTGCTGGCCACCATCCCCGCGGCCGATGGGACGCGCACCGGCGGCATCGTGCTCTCCGGGCACACCGACGTGGTGCCGGTGGACGGCCAGGACTGGAGCAGCGATCCGTTCGATGCACAGGTGCGCGACGGCAAGCTCTATGGCCGCGGCACCTGCGACATGAAGGGCTACCTCGGGGTGATCCTCGCCAAGCTGGACCAGCTCACCAGCGCAAAACTTGCCGAGCCAATCCACCTGGCGCTGTCCTACGACGAAGAAGTCGGCTGCGTCGGCGCGGTGTCGCTAGTGCAGAAGATCGTTGACCAGAACCTGGCACCGCGCGGATGCTTCGTGGGGGAGCCGTCGAGCATGCGGGCCATCCGCGGGCACAAGTCGATGAATGTTTTCCGCGCCGAGTTCAACGGTGTCGCCGCCCACTCCTCGCTGCCATCCGAAGGCGTCAACGCCATTTCCTACGCGCTGCGCTTCGCGAATTTCGTCGAAGAAGTTTCAGCCGAGCTGCGCAGCAATGGTCCGCGCGATGAATCCTTCATCGAACCGACCACCACCATGAACGTGAACAAGTTCGACGGCGGCATCGCGGTGAACACCATTCCCTCGCAGGCAGTGGTCCACTTCGAATACCGCTCGCTGGCGGTAGTGGACCGCGAGGCGCTCACCGGACGCTTCCGCGACGAAGCGGCCAAGCTGGAGGCCGAAATGCGCGAGCAGAACCCTGCCTGCTCAGTGAAGCTCGCCCAGCAGGCAGGAGCTCCGGGTCTGGATACCGCACCCGATGAAGAAATCGTGTCCTTCGCGGCCGCATGCGGCGCCATTGCCACCGATGAAAAGGTCACCTATGGCACCGAAGCCGGGCTGTTCGCGGCGGCAGGCATTCCCACCGTGGTGTGCGGTCCCGGCGATATCGCCCAGGCGCACGCTCCGGACGAGTACATCGAGCTGGAGCAGATCGTGGCCTGCGAGAACTTCATTGATTCGCTGATTGCAAAGGCCAGCTCATGAGCAACGGAGCCGTGGCTACGCCAGAACAGATCGCCAAGGCGCGCAAGGCCGTCATCTCCAGTTCCATCGGCGCGGCCCTTGAATGGTTCGACATCATTGTCTATGCCACCTTTGCAACCACGATCGCCAAGGTGTTCTATCCGGAATCCGATGGCACGTTCGCGCTGATTCTCACCTTCGCCACCTTCGCGATTTCCTACGTGATCAGGCCCTTGGGCGGCATGGTGCTGGGCAGCTATGCCGACCGCAAGGGGCGCAAGAGCGCACTGACCCTGACGCTGGGGTTGATGATGCTCGGAACGCTGATCATGGCCGTGGCGCCGCCCTATGAAGTGGCGGGCGTGGCGGGTGCCTTGATCATCCTGCTCTCGCGGTTGATTCAAGGATTCTCCGCCGGTGGCGAGTTCGGCACGGCCACCGCGTTCCTGATTGAAACGGCACCGCATAAGAAAGCGTTCTACTCTTCGTGGCAAGTCGCCAGCCAGGGTGCGTCCATGCTGCTGGCCTCGGCCTTCGGCTATTTCCTGACCACGGGCTTGAGCCAGGAAGCCCTGGAGAGCTGGGGCTGGCGCGTGCCGTTCTTCGTTGGCCTGCTGATCGGGCCGGTCGGCCTGTACATTCGCGCAAAGCTGGAGGAAACCGAGGAGTTCATTTCCACGGCCAAGGAGAAATCGCCGCTGGGCACGCTGTTTGCCCAGCACTACGGACGCGTGCTCGCCGCGGTGGCAACCATTGGCGTGGCCACGATTTCGGTGTACATGATCCTGTACATGCCGACCTTCGCCGTCACGAACCTGAAGATCCCCGCCGATGCAGCCTTCCTGGGTGGAATCTCGGCGGGCATCATCACGCTGTGCGGTGTTCCGCTGGTGGGCCATCTGGCCGACCGGATCGGCCCGGCAAGGGTGATGACCTATGCGGCAGTGGCAGCGTTCGTGCTGGCCTACCCGTTGTTCAAGCTGATGACTTCGAAGCCGAGCGTCATCGTGATGGTGATCGTGATTGCGGTGCTTGGTGTGATCATGTCCTTCTATTTCGGCCCGCTGCCGGCGTTGCTCTCAAACCTCTTCCCGGCTGCGATCCGCGGTTCAGGCCTGTCGGTGGCGTACAACGTGGGCGTAACCCTCTTGGGTGGCATCGCCCCGCTGGTGCTGACCTGGCTGCTTGACGTGACCGGGTCACTGGATGCGCCCAGCCTGTACTATATGGCGATTGCCGTGATCTCGCTGCTCGGACTGGTTGTCGTGCGCAAGCGCTACGGCCAGCGCTAGCCAGCATAGTAGCGGATGCATAAAAGCGATCGCCGCAAGCTTCTTGAAGAAGCTTGCGGCGTTCGCTTATAAAAACTGGCCGGTACGGCTACAGGGCTACGAGAAGCACTGCCGTCCAATGGCAGAGGAAGGCCATGACGGTGCAGGCATGGAAGAGCTCATGGAATCCGAAGATCTTCGGCAGGGGATTAGGCCGCTTGGTGGCGTAGAACACCGCCCCAACCGTATAAGCCACGCCGCCTGCAAGAATCAGGATCATCACCGCGGGATTCGCGGCCCAGAAAGCTGGCAGCTGCATCAACGCGCCCCAACCGAGCAGGATGTAGAGGCTGACCCCTACCCAGCGCGGTGCAGCTGGCCAGAAGGACTTGATGGCGATCCCGGCCAATGCTCCGGCCCAGATGATCGACAGGACGATGATCGCCTGCCGGCCCGGCAAGGTCAGCGCTGCGACCGGGGTATAGGTGCCGGCGATGAGCAGGAAAATGTTCGCATGGTCGGCTCGGCGGAAGAGGCCCATAACCTTGTCCGTCCAGTTCCCGCGGTGATATAGCGCCGAGGTGCCAAAGAGCAGGATTGAGCAGAGGGCGAAGACGGCGGTGGTCCATTCGGCCAAGCGCCCGTCGGCCAGCACGATCAGCACCAGGTTCATGATGATGATGCCCGGGGTGGACCAGGCGTGGATGAGCCCGCGCCAGCGCGTGCGTTCGGTGCCGATGTGCGCGAAAGTGCGCGCTGCCCGGACTGTGCTTGGAGCGGGGAGTGGTGCGGTAGCCATGGCCGTCCTTAATGTGGTGCTCGGGGATTAATCCCCCGTGTTCGAATTCTACGGCAGATTACTGGTGGGTAGCTGTGGCATTCGCCAGCACATGGCAAAAGAGAACCCGCCGATGGGCAGCGGGAGCTGCCCATCGGCGGGTTCAACTGTCTGGATAGACGGGGCTAGCGATAGCGAAGCTGGATTAGCCGCGCTTTTTGGTGATGAATCCCCAGATAACCAGTACGATCAGTGCGCCGCCAATGGCCAGCAGCCATGTGGAGATGCTCCAGAACTCGTTGAGCCCGACATCGAAGATCAGGCTTCCGAGCCAGCCGCCGATCAGCGCGCCGACGACACCGAGTACCAAGGTGGCAATCCAGCCGCCACCTTGCTTGCCGGGCAGAATGGCCTTTGCGATCGCTCCGGCAATCAAGCCCAATACGATCCATCCAATGAATCCCATGATTCGCTCCAATGGTCAGACTGTGTAGTGGTCGGGTTCGATCCACCTAAAACGAGACAATACATGGGTTTGAGCAGGTGATCTACGAAAATCGCATCGAAATTCAGGGTTTTCATAGACTTGGTTCAAGCATCGATTGAAGGATTGGCATGATTTCCTGGAAATATACTGGCTGACCAGTGCGTTTGCGTGGATCAAGCAGATTCTCCGCGACATTTGTTGACAGTAGCCCAGCTCACTCTTAGTCTAGTTAAATCATATTTTATGGAACTAGAATATCCATAAGTCATATATTAGTTTGCACGCAACGGAGTGAATGCATGAATCAGCAAGTCCCGCCCATTGTGGTGATGGGTGTTTCGGGCAGCGGCAAAACCACCATCGGCCAACTGCTCGCCGACCGGCTGGAGCATGAATTCATCGATGGCGACAGCTTGCATCCCAAGGCCAACAAGGAAAAAATGGCTGCCGGCCAGGCGCTGGATGACGCTGATCGCGAGCCATGGCTGGAACTGATTGGAACGAAGCTGGCCGAAAGCAATCAGCGCCAGGCGCCGCCGGTGATCGCCTGCTCCGCGCTCAAGCGAAGCTACCGGGATCTCATCAGGCGCCTGGCACCGGCGACGGTTTTCATCCACCTTGCCGGTGGCCCGAACTTGATTCGGGATCGGATTACTGCGCGTTCGCACGAGTACATGCCGGCCAGCCTGCTCAACAGCCAGCTGGCCACACTCGAAGTACCGGACCCGGACGAACCGGTGCTCAGTGCCGATATTGCCGACAGCCCAGAGGAGATCGTCAGTCAATTGGCCGCAAAGCTCACTTCGCCGACCGCTCCTCGTGCGGCGCACTGACATCAATCCGCAACCCCCCAAGGCAAAGGCCTCCCATTGATCAAGGAAGACAATGACAAGCGAACTTGAACTGAACTGGACGCTGGGCACGCCCGGCCTGCTGCTACTGGCGGTCGCCGCGGTAGCGCTGCTGCTGCTGCTGATCATCCGCTTCCGCGTCCATGCGTTCCTCGCACTGGTACTTACCAGCTTGCTGACCGCCGTAGCGTCGGGCATCCCCGCTGAATCGGTCATTACGACACTGACCGGCGGCTTCGGATCCACTTTGGCCAGCGTGGCACTGCTGGTCGGCTTGGGTGCAATGCTCGGACGCATGCTGGAAACCAGCGGCGGTGCTGATGTGATGACCAGCTGGCTGATCTCCAAGTTCGGCGAGAAGCGCGCGCCACTGGCCTTGTCGGTGGCTTCGCTGCTCTTCGGCTTCCCGATCTTCTTCGATGCTGGACTGGTAGTCATGCTGCCGATCATCTTCACTGTGGCCCGCCGCCTGGGCGGTTCGCTGCTGCTCTACGCAATCCCCTCGGCCACCGCATTCTCGGTGATGCACGTATTCGTGCCGCCCCACCCTGGACCGGTGGCCGCGTCCGGCCTTCTGGAAGCCAACGTCGGGCTCGTGCTGGTGCTCGGCCTGGTCGTCGCGATCCCGACCTGGTTCGTTGCCGGGCATCTGTTCGGAAAGTTCGTCGGCAAGAAGTTCGATATCCCGGTCCCGAATATCCTGGATGCGGCTCTGGGCAACGGGGCATCGAAGGACGAGTTCAAGTCCTTGCCGTCGGTGGGCACGGTATTCAGCCTGCTGCTGCTCCCGCTGCTGCTGATCTTCATGAATACCGGCTTGAACATGCTCGGCTCCGCAGGCGTCGTGGATCCGGAATCCGCCTGGGTGCGCTGGCTGCGCCTGCTCGGCGAGACCCCGGTGGCCCTGCTTATTACGGTGCTGTTGGGCATCTTCCTGCTGGGATTCCTCAAGGGCAAGGACAAGACGCTGACCGAAACCGTCGTGGACTCGGCCTTGGGCCCGGTCTGCTCGATCATTTTGATCACCGGCGCCGGAGGCATGTTCGGCGGCGTGCTGCGGGCGAGCGGTATCGGCAACGCTATCGCGAGCTCGCTTGAATCGGTGGGCATGCCGTTGATCGTCGCCGGCTTCCTGATCGCCGCCATCGTCCGCCTGGCCCAGGGTTCGGCCACGGTGGCGCTGACTACGGCGGCCGCCATCGTCCAGCCCGCGGTGCTGGCCGATTCCTCACTGAGCGCCTTCCAGGTTGCCGCCATGGTGCTGGCACTGGCTGCGGGCTCGGTCTTCGCCGGCCACGTCAATGATTCGGGCTTCTGGCTGATCTCGCGCTTCCTGGATCTCGATGTGCCCACGACCTTGAAGGTGTGGACTGTTGGCCAGGCGCTGGTTTCGGTGGTCGGCTTCGCCTGTGTCATGGTGTTCTACGGCCTGGCGACCGCGCTGGCCTAAAGCGAGCTCGGGCTAAGCAAAGAATCCGCCGGGGCAGCGACGCAGATCGCTGCCCCGGCGGTTTCTTAATGCGATGCGGGATAGCCTGGCTACTGGGAGCTCTTGGCCGGATCCACGAACAAGCGCGGTGCTCCGTCCCAGAGGCTGCAGATCTCGTTGTGCGTCCGGCGCATGATGCTTTCCATATTCTTCCGCGCACTGGCGGCATCCGAATTGGAGATCGCATCCGCGACCGACTGGTGCCAGAGCAGGGCTTCTTCGTGGGGACGTTCGGGCATCAGGCCCAGTTCGGTGCGGCCACGCAGGATCGCTCCGATCGGGGTGGCGAGATTCGCGAACATCTCGTTGCCCGAGGCGGCCAGCACCACCGCATGGAATCGGATATCCAGCTCCAGGAATCGCCGTAAATCACCTTGGCGTCCGTAATGGTTCATCTGCGCGGAGAGCATCATCAGCTCCTTGCGCATCGCTTCGGGGGCGAACTCGGCCGCCAGTTCCGCGGCCATCGGCTCGACGGAAATGCGCAGTTCGGTCAGTGAGCGCAGCTGCGCGCCCTTCTGGTCGCTGGCCAGCCGCCAGCGGATGACATGATCGTCGTAGGGGTTCCAGCTCTCGGCGCCGAGCACTCGAATACCTACCCGCTTGGTGCTGTTGACTAGGCCGCATTGAGCCAGGACCCGGATGGCTTCACGGATCACCGAGCGCGAGACCTGCAGCTTCTGTTCCAGGTCGGCGGCGAGGATAATGGAGCCGCGCGGAATTTGCCCGCTGATAATGCGGGAGCCGAGGTGCTCAACCACATGAGCGTGCAGACTTGTTGCCATGGGGTTCAGTTTAGCCAATGGCCTGCGTCAAATCAGGCAAAGGCAAGTCGATCCCCGAAATAAATATGCTTTAACTTTTGCGAACCGCTGTAAATCACGGCCCTCGCCCTTGTAGGATGGAAGGGTCACGTGGCCGTGAACAGGGATCGTGACTCATCCGGTCTCTGCTTGGCGGTCCAACTCCCCGTAATCGATGGAGACTTATTTTTATGCCTGCACAGATTGGTGTCACAGGTCTGGCCGTCATGGGCGCAAACCTGGCCCGCAACTTCGCCCGCAACGGATATACCGTCGCCCTGCACAACCGCTCGGTCGGCAAGACCGACGCGCTGCTCGAAGCGCATGGCGATGAAGGCGATTTCATTCGCACCGAAAGCTTGGAAGAACTGGTTGCAAACCTCGAAACGCCGCGCCGCGTGCTGATTATGGTCAAGGCCGGCTCTCCGGTGGACTCGGTCATCGACCAGCTGGTGCCGCTGCTTGAAGAGGGCGACGTGGTCATCGACGCGGGCAACTCGCACTACACCGACACCCGCCGCCGCGAAGCCTCCCTGGCCGAAAAGGGCCTGCACTTCGTGGGCATCGGCGTCTCCGGCGGCGAAGAAGGCGCGCTGCTGGGCCCATCGATCATGCCAGGTGGATCCGCCGAATCATACAAGTCGCTGGGCCCGATGCTGGAGAAGATCTCCGCGAAGGCCGACGACGGTGCACCATGCTGCGCCTGGATCTCCACCGACGGTGCCGGCCACTTCGTGAAGATGGTCCACAACGGCATCGAATACGCCGACATGCAGGTCATCGGCGAAGCCTACGACCTGATGCGCAACGCCGCAGGCATCGAGCCGGCCAAGCAGGCAGAGATCTTCAACGAGTGGAACCAGGACGAGCTGTCCAGCTTCCTGATCGAGATCACCGCCGAAGTGCTGGGCCACGTCGATGCATCCACCGGCAAGCCGCTGGTCGATGTCATCCAGGACTCCGCAGGGCAGAAGGGCACCGGCCGCTGGACCGTGCAGTCCGGCCTGGACATGGGCTCGCCGGTATCGGCCATTGCCGAATCGGTCTTCGCCCGCTCACTGTCCTCGCAGCGCGATATCCGCGCCGTGGGCCAGCAGGTGCTGACCGGCGAAACCGCCGAGGTCGCACTGCCGGAGAACTTCGTCGAGGATGTGCGCCAGGCGCTGTTCGCCTCGAAGCTGGTTTCCTACGCCCAGGGCATCGACATGCTCACCTCGGCTGCCGGCGAATACAACTGGGAGCTGAAGCTCGACGAGATCGCCGGTCTGTGGCGCGAGGGCTGCATCATCCGTGCGGCCCTGCTCAAGGACATCACCGCCGCCTACTCGGCCGGCGAGAAGCCTTCGAACCTGCTGTTCGCCCCGGCCTTCGCCGAGGCCATCAACAAGGCAGTTCCAGCATGGCGCCGCGTGGTTTCCGTTGCTGTCCAGCTGGGCATCCCTGCACCGGTGTTCTCCTCGTCGCTGGCCTACTACGATGGCCTGCGCCGCGACCGCCTGCCAGCAGCACTGACCCAGGGCCTGCGCGACTACTTCGGTGCGCACACCTACCGCCGCACCGACAAGGAAGGCACCTTCCACACGCAGTGGAGCGGTGACCGTACCGAAATCGCAGCCGAGGACACCCACTAATACCGGGATTTCCTCCAATGGCCTGCCCGAACTCGCTGGAGTTCGGGCAGGCCATTTTTGCGCGCGAATGATCATGGATCAGCCGAATGTATTCCGCGCAGACGCTGATCGCGACGTAGTGCGGGCACTTGTCCCTCGCGTACCGGTTCGGCTTCAGGGCAGCGACAGCTGTCTGGCATGGAAAGCGAAGTGCAAGCTGGGGTAGGCATAGACATCGGCCAAGCTCATGTGCTCATGGAAAAACGGATCCCATCGGCGCGGGAAGTCGACGCAGCGTTGCAGGTCCGCGATGTCTTCTGTTGCCAGCGTGGCCAGGATCGTTGCTTGGGTCCGCTCCAGCCGTGTGCGCATCCGGCGATGGTTGTAGACCGTAGCCGCCGCGCAGGATCCGAGGTAATTCACCGGGTGGAACAGCCGCGTGCCGGAATTGAGCACCGCGCAGAAGGCCGAACGGATCCACGGCGGGCATTTGATCAGCAGGTGCACCAGCGGGATGAGCGCGCGGACCACCATATAGCCGAAGACCATATGGAAGAGCAGCTGCTCGTTGCTCCAGCGGGTGCTTTCGCTGTGCTTGGCCAACGAGCTGCGATCGGCGCCAGACAAGAAGCCAGCCAAGGCAGCGGCATCACGCCGGTAGCTGGCGGCAATTTGTTCTCGAACCTGGTCCATCGGTCATCGCTCCGCGCAAGGAAGTCCCGAGCCCGTTGCCGGGATTCCATGGTAAACCCGTCTTCGCGCAGCGGCACCGTCTAGGAAGATGTGCTGCTAGTCCTCCAACAGGTTCTCCGCGCACTGCAGCAAGCGGACTGCTTCGCCGGGGGAGATGCGCACCAGGGCGAAGGCCGCCACCACGAGCCCGGTAATGGTATCGCTGAGCAGGGCATGGCGTTCGGAGGAGAGCTCTGGGCAAACTGCCTTCAATCCGCGGCCCACGGCGCCATCGAGTTCTTCGCGGTAGGCGGAAATGACGGCAGCGATGTCGTTTTCGGCGGCAATTGGTGCGCTGGCGGTATTGATCAGCAGGCAGCCATGGGCCGCTGGCAGGGATTCGGGTTTCGCGAAGGCGGCGGCAAGTCCGCGCAGGTAGTCTTCCAGCGCGTGGGCCGGTACGGGATCCTGGAGCAGTGGACGCAATCGCGGGCGCACGATCTCATTGAGGTAGCTGTCCACCGCTGCGTCGAAGAGGCCGCGCTTGGAGCCGAACGAGTTGTAGATGCTGGAGCGGCTCAGGCCGGTAGCGTTTTCAAGCTCGGGAATGGACGTGGCCTCGAAGCCGCGTGACCAGAAGACCGATCGGGCACTCTGGATGACTTTTTCTTTATCGAATGCGGATGTTCGCGCCATCACACCCATCTCCTCTTTTCGTAACGACCATTCCAGTATATATTGAAATGGTCGTTACAGAATAGTTGTTCCCCGCACATTAAGGACGCATCATGATCATCGCCGCGCAGATCTTCGCAACAGCAGCCGCCCTGCTGCACATCTACATCTTCTCGATGGAGTCTCTGTCATGGACCACCGCCAAGACCCGGTCGGTGTTCAAGACCAGCGAGGCTGAAGCGGAAGCGACGCGGGAGATGGCCTTCAACCAGGGGTTCTACAACCTCTTCCTGGCCATAGCGTCAATTGCAGGCGTGATCGCCTTGGGCCTGGGACACATGGCAGTGGGCGCTACCTTGGTCTTCGCCGGAACCGGCTCGATGCTGGCCGCCGCGCTGGTGCTGGCACTGGGCAGCCCTGGCAAAGCGAAGCTCGCCATCAAGCAGGGGGTATTGCCATTTCTGGCCGTCGTACTGCTGATCCTTGGCCTCGTGCTGGGCAACTAGTACGACACGAAGAATTCCACACGCTACCGAGACTTGAAAGAACTGGTAACCATGACCAAAGCAACCAGCACGCAGATCCTGCTCGCCTCCCGCCCCTCCGGCTGGCCGACCCACGAGAACTTCACCGTGCAGACCGTTGAGCTGCCGGAGCTGAAAACCGGGGAAATTCGGGTGCGCAACGAGTTCATTTCGGTGGACCCTTACATGCGCGGACGCATGAACGACACCCGCTCCTACATTCCTCCGTTCCAGATCGGCGAGCAGATCCTCGGCGGAGCGATTGGCCGCGTGGTCGAGACCGCTGACGCGGCATTCCCGGCAGGCACCTTGGTCCAGCATCAGCTGGGCTGGTCGGACACCGTGCAAGCCGATTCGTCCAGCTTCAAGCCGGCGCCTGATCTGCCTGGGGTATCGTCATCTCTTCGTCTGCACATCCTGGGCATGACCGGGTTGACCGCCTACGTGGGCCTGAGCGCTATCGCAAATCTTGCAGAAGGGGAGACCGTCTTCGTCTCCGGTGCCGCAGGGGCAGTGGGCACTGCTGCCGGGCAGATCGCCAAGCTCATGGGAGCCAAGCGCGTCATCGGTTCGGCCGGCAGCGCCGAGAAGATTGAACTGCTGACCAGCAAGTACGGCTACGACGCAGCCTTCAACTACAAGGATGGCGACGTGCGCGGCCAGCTGGCCACCGCAGCTCCCGAGGGCATCGACGTCTTTTTCGACAACGTCGGCGGGGATCACCTCGAAGCCGCGCTGGCAGCTTTCAACGATGGCGGGCGCGCAGCCCTGTGCGGCGCCATCGCCAGCTACAACACCACCGAGCCGGCTCCGGGTCCGCAGAACATGTCCAACCTGATCACCCGCGGGCTGAAGCTGCAGGGGTTCACCCTTTCCAGCTACCTTGATCTCGCCCCGGAATTCGGCGAGCGCATGGGCCAGTGGTTCTCCGAAGGCAAGATCGCCTACGACGAGACAATTGTTGACGGCATCGAGAATACCGTGGACGCCTTCCTGGGCATGATGCGCGGAGCGAACACCGGCAAGATGCTCGTGCGCATCTAGCCTCGGCCACGTGACGATTGCTCCGGTCCGAAGCCCAATCTAGGATCGGAGCATGAACGGATATGGTGGCGGCTGGGGCACTGGGCTGGGAATCGTGCTCGCGCTCGTCCCGCTGCTAACAGTAATCATCGCGGGCGCAGGCGTAGTCCTGGCCATGCGAACGCTGCGGCTGCGCTCGAAAGTGGATACCGCCGGTCAATGGTGGCTACGCGTCCAATACGCCATTGACCGGTGTTTGTCCCAGGACATCGTCGAGCAGAATGTCGGCACGTCGATGCTCGAGCATCTTCAGGGCGCAGGCCAGCCGCCCGAAGGCCTGGACGACGCGCAGCGCAGATCCTGGATGCGCGAGCATCAAGATAGCTGGGCGGTGCAGCCCGAGGACTTGGCGTTGATTCGCGATGTGGTCAAGGAGCTGGCACTGGACAAGTTCCATGCGCGAGACTCCATGGGAATTCGGAAGGACACTGATTCGCATGCCGAATACGACACGCTGCGTCGCCAAGCGCAGTTGGTCTCGAAGATCGATGCGAAACTGGGCACCCCAACGGACCCGGACATCCTGGAGATTCTTGCCGGCGGCTAGCTACCGCAGCATCCTCGCGTCGGTGATTTCCGGGGCGGCCGGGTCAACCTCGGTGGCTCCGTCGAAGTCGAAGCCGTTGCGTTCATAGAACCTGATGGCCCGCGGATTCTGGGTAGCCACCCAGAGCACGGCCGGCTCGTCGCCCAGCACTGCATCCAGCAGCGCCTGCCCGGTGCCATCCCCATGGAAGGCCCGCAGCACATACAGGTTGTACAGCTGCCGAGCCACGTCTTCGCGCAGGCCTTCGGTATTTCCCGTGGGCGGAGCCGCGAAGGCGAAGCCGACAAGCTTCCTGTCCTCGTTCTCCGCGACGCAGATCCGGAACAGCGGATTCGGGTCATCCAGCACCCTGGTCCACATGCCCAGGCGTTGCTCATCATGCGCGGAGTCGAAGAACCCGTCGGGCAGCAGATGCGTGTAGGTTTCCTTCCAGCACTCGACATGCAGCCGGGCCAACTCCGGCGCGTCAGCCGGCTGAGGTTTCCTGAGTTTCTGCGCCACGCCTATCCCCTGACGTAGGCGGCGAGGTGTTCGCCGGTCAGCGTGCCCGAGGCGGCAAGATCCGCAGGGGTCCCTTCGAAGACGATGCTTCCGCCTTCGTGGCCTGCCCCGGGGCCCAAGTCGATGACCCAGTCGCTGTGCGCGACGACTGCCAGGTGATGCTCGATGACAATGACGGTATTGCCTTCGTCGACCATCTCGTCGAGCAGCCGCAGCAGGTTCTGCACATCGGCAATATGCAACCCGGTGGTTGGCTCATCAAGGACGTACGTACCGGCGCCCTGGCCCAGGTTGATGGCCAGCTTGATGCGCTGCCGTTCGCCGCCGGAGAGCGTATTCAGCCGCTGGCCCAGTTTCAGGTAGCCCAAGCCCACCTGATTCAGCCGTTCCAGCATGGCCTTGGCCTTGGGCACCTTCAGCTGCTCCAAGGCTTCTTCCATGCTCAAGTCCAGGACTTCGGCGATGTTCAAGCCGTCCAGGGTGTATTCCAGCACTTCAGCTGTATACCGCTTGCCTCCGCACTGCTCGCACGGCAGGGCGACCCCGGCCATGGAAGCCAAATCCGTGTAGGTGTAGCCGACACCGCTGCAGGCAGGACAGGCGCCGGCCGAGTTGGCGCTGAACAAGGCCGGCTTCACGCCGTTGGCCTTCGCAAAGGCGGCACGGATCGGATCCATGATCCCGGTGTAGGTGGCAGGGTTCGAACGCCGTGATCCGCGGATCGCCGTTTGGTCCACCACGGCAACATCCTCGCGCTTGGCGATCGTCGAGTGGATCAGCGTGGACTTGCCCGAACCCGCGACGCCGGTGATCGCGCACATCACGCCGGTGGGAATATCAACGGAAAGATTCTTCAGGTTATGCAGGGAGGCGCCACGCACTTCCATCGCGCCAGTGGCCTTGCGCGGGGTCGTATTGAGGGCGGCACGCGTCGTGAAATGCTTCCCGGTGAGCGTATCGCTGGCGAGCAGGCCATCCACGGCTCCGCTGTAGCAAATGGTGCCGCCGTGGGTGCCGGCGCCCGGACCCAGGTCGATGACGTGGTCGGCAATGCCGATGACGTCTGGCTTGTGCTCCACCACCAGCACGGTATTGCCCTTGTCGCGCAGGCCGGCCAGCAACCTGTTCATCCGCTGGATGTCATGGGGATGCAAACCCACGGTGGGCTCGTCGAATACATAGGTGACATCGCTGAGCGCCGATCCAAGATGCCGGATCATCTTCACGCGCTGGGCTTCACCGCCGGAGAGCGTGCCAGCCGGGCGGTCCAGCGAAAGGTATCCCAGGCCCAGATCCACCATGGATTCGAGCACGGCCTTCAAATTGGTGATCAGCGGCGACGCATCCTGAATCTGGATCTGATCCAGTGCGTCGAGCAGCTCGGACACCTGCATTACCGTCATGTCCGCGATCCCCAGGGAATTGATCTTCGACTCGCGGGCCGCCGGTCCCAGCCGGGAACCGTCGCAGGCGGAGCAAGGGGCGGTCGTGGAGATCCGCTCGATCCACTCGCGGATATGGGCTTGCTTGATTTCCCTGCCCGAATGGATGTAATTGGACTTGATGCGGGTGATCAAGCCGGAGTAGCTCATGTTCGCGCCGTTGAGCTTGACCTTGCCCGCTTCCTCATAGAGCATGCGGTCCAGCATGGCCTTGGGCATGTCCCTGAGCTTCACGTTCAGGTCCGGCTGCGTGCCGGCGGTCAGCGTCTGCCACAGCCACGCGCCCGGGGCGAAGTTGGGCGCCTTGATGGCTCCCTCATTCAGGGTTTTGTCCCAATCCAGCAGTTCATCAAGGTCGATGCTCGCCTCGGTGCCGAAACCCTCGCATACCGGGCACGCCCCCTGGCCGAGATTAAACGAATACGCGCCCGCGCCGCCGGCGCTCGGGGTGGAGTACCGCGAATACAGCACGCGCAGAAGCGAATAGGCATCGGTTGCCGTGCCCACGGTAGAACGCGAATTCGCGCCCATCCGTTCCTGGTCGACCACGATGGCCGTAGACAGATTCTCCAGCACCTCCACGTCAGGCCGGGGCATCGACGGCATGAAGCTCTGGATGAAGGTCGTGTACGTTTCATTGATCAGCCGCTGGGACTCGGCGGCAATTGTGCCGAACACCAGCGAGGACTTTCCTGAACCCGATACGCCGGTAAAGGCGGTGATGCGGCGTTTGGGAATATCGACGTCGACGCCCCGCAGGTTGTTTTCCCGTGCTTGGCGTACTCGGATCGTGTCATGGCTATCGGCAGGGTGCAGGTTCATGTCCCAAGCCTACTGACAATTGGACCCACCAGCACCTCGCCCGGGCTTGCCTGCTTGCAATTGCTGCCCCCTACGGTGGAGGATCGAACTATCAGGGAATCAGCGATTCCTCGTCGAGAGCGGAGAATGCCATGCCGGATGCACCTCGGAAACTACTCAAGCTCAGCTCGGCAGCAGCACTGGCCGGCTGCCTCGCGCTCGCCGGTTGCGGCAGCACCTCCGGCGGCGCACCTAGCGAAGCGCCGTCGAATCCTGGAGCCAGCCCGACGCAAACCTCCTCCGCAACCGCATCCCCAACCGCGACCTCGTCCGAGCCGACAGAGCCTGCAGCTTCAAGCACGCCGGCCGATGAGGAATCGGAGCAAACGGAAACGATCGGGGGACAGGAGCTGGGCAAGCTGCCGTCAAACGCCACCGAGTATGCCGACGCGCTGGTCGTTGCCTGGGGCAATGGGAACGAAGCCCAAATGAAGCAGTTGGCCACCGCCCAAGTGGTCGCGTCCCTAACTGAGCATTCGGCGGCAGGTGGACCAAATTGGTCGCAAACCAGCAGCGACGCCGGAGCAGGGTCGGTGTTCGTGAGCTATGAAAATGCCGATGACGGGACTGTGCTGAACCTGCGGGTGCAAAACCAGGTTGTCGGCCAGGGCCATGAACAAGGCGTGGTTGAAGCAAGCTTCGAGTAGTCCACGACGTCACACCAGCAGCATGCCGCTTAATTGTGGCCAGACGCCCTCAGCCGCTGAATCGCTGAATATTCATCTAGGGAACGGTCGATACCCCAGCAATCGAATCCAGTGGGAGTCCTTGCGATTTCTAGCGGGAATTATTCGGCAGAAGCGAGAATTTCCATAACACTTAAGCCAATCACAGGATTTCGGTGTAATGGAAACTACGTCTATCATGATTGAGGCGTGCGCCACGACACACCTGTGGCCGTCGCGCAGGGTGCTCCGATCCCTAACCGTATATAAGGACTTTCATGAAGCTGCTGAAATCTATCCCACTGCTTGGCTGGGTGCTCGTTGCCATCGTGCTGGGCATACTGCTTGGCCCGGTCATGCCGGTCTGGCTGGGAAGCGTATTCCTGACCTACAACTCGATCTTCTCCGGATTCCTTGGCTTCATCGTGCCTTTGATCATCTTCGGCTTGGTCGCGCCGGCAATCGCTGAGCTTGGCAAGGGCGCCGGCAAGTGGTTGGGCATCACCGCAGTCATTGCGTACGCCTCGACCATGGCCGCAGGCCTGCTTGCCTACTTCGTCAGCCGCTGGCTGTTCACCAAGTCGCTGTCCGGCGGCGGCGTCGAAGAAGTTGGTGCAGGCGAAGGATCCGGTTTCGAGCCGTACTTCTCCCTGGTCGGCGAGGCGGGAGATTCCGCAACTGAAATCGTGCTGACTCCGCTGATGGGTGTGATGACCGCACTGGTGCTGGCGTTCATGCTGGGCCTGGGGCTCACTGCCTTCCGTTCCACCGTGCTCTTCCGTGGTGCGGTGGAATTCCGCAGCATCATCGAAATGGTCATCCGCCGCGTGATCGTTCCGGCGCTGCCGCTGTTCATCTTCGGCATCTTCCTGGATCTGTCCGCCGCCGGTGACGCCGTCGTCGTGGTCCAGAAGTTCCTCTTCGTTGCAGTGATTTCCTTCGTGCTCACCTTGATTGTCCTGCTGGCGCAGTTCACGATCGCTGGTGCGATGAACAAGCGCAACCCGCTGGCCGCCCTGTGGGGAATGCGCAATGCCTACTTCACCGCATTGGGCACCTCGTCTTCGGCCGCAACCATTCCGGTGACCCTGGAATCGGCCAAGAAGAATGGCGTGGCCGACGCCGTGGCAGGCTTCGTGATCCCGCTGTGCGCCACGATCCACCTGTCCGGCTCGATGGTCAAGATCACCTGCTTCTCCATCGCAGTGCTCCTGCTGACCGGCGGCGACGTATCTTTCGGCACGTACTTCCCGTTCATCCTGATGCTGGGCGTCATGATGATCGCCGCCCCGGGCGTGCCCGGCGGCGCTATTGCGGCCGCTGCTGGCTTGCTCTCCCAGCTGCTCGGCTTCGGCGAGGTCGAGGTCGGCCTGATGTTCGCGGCCTACATTGCACTGGATAGCTTCGGCACCGCAACCAACGTGACCGGTGACGGAGCGCTGGCCATGATCATGCACAAGCTGACCCGAGGCAAGCTCGGCACGCAGCCGCAGGATCCCGAGGACGAAATCGTTGAACTGGCAGATGGCACCGAATCGGAAGACCACAAGCTGGCCTAACCCGCTTGCCGCACAAGCATGAGCATCGATGCCCGGTACCAGACTCGCAGGTACCGGGCATCAATGCTTTGTTCTGCCGGCGACCAAGCCGGACCAAGAAGAAACCCGCCCAGCGGTCGAACCTGAACAGTTCGGACGCTGGGCGGGTTTGCGCTGCCGTAACGGAAGCAGAAGTCCTAGATCCACATGGCCGGGTCGATGTACTCGGCCGGGTCCACCGCTGGCTTGTGCTCTTCAGGCCGGCGTGGACGGTTCTGCGCAGGGATTCCGGTGACGATCGATGCTGCCGGGGCATCCTTGACGACAACGGCGTTCGCGCCGATCGCCGAGTCGGCACCGATCACGATCGGGCCCAGGACCTTGGCTCCGGCGCCGATGACCACGCGGTCCCCGATGGTCGGGTGGCGCTTGACCTTGGCCAGCGACCGGCCGCCGAGGGTCACCCCGTGGTACAGCATCACGTCGTCGCCGATTTCGGCCGTCTCGCCAATGACGATGCCCATGCCGTGGTCGATGAAGAAGCGGCGGCCGATGGTCGCGCCGGGATGGATCTCGATGCCGGTTAGTGCGCGGTTCGCCTGGGATAGCAAACGGGCTGGCCATTTCAGCGCCGGGTTCTGCCACATCTTGTGGGCCAGCCGGTGCATCCAGATGGCGTGCAGCCCGGAATACACGAAGAAGTTTTCGGGATCGCTTCGCGCTGCCGGATCGTGCTGGCGTGCGTTAGCCAAATCCTCACGCAGGCGGGAGATAAAACTCATGAATACTACCTTAATGGTTGCGGTTCGCTGCGGGACAATCCGCAGATGTCACACAGCAAATCGGCGCGAGCTGCACCGATAAAGGTCTCTCTATAGACCCAACGGTGGCTCACGCCGATTTATTCTGCTACTGCGAATCTGCTTAGCCGCGGATGTCGTCGAAGAGCAGCGTGGAGATGTAGCGCTCACCGAAGTCGGGGATGATCGCAACGATCTGCTTGCCTGCATTTTCCTCGCGTGCGGCGACCTGCACGGCGCCCCATACAGCTGCACCAGCGGAGATGCCGCCGAGGATGCCTTCCTTGACGCCCAGCGCGCGAGCGGTCGACACCGAATCCTCGATGCTGGCATCCAGGACTTCGTCGTACAGCTCGGTATCGAGTACCTCGGGGATGAAGTTCGCGCCCAAACCCTGGATCTTGTGCGGGCCCGGCTTTCCGCCATTGAGGATTGGGGAATCCTTCGGCTCCACTGCCACGATCTTCAGGTTCGGATTCTTTTCCTTCAGGTAGCGGCCTGCGCCGGTGATCGTTCCACCGGTACCGATGCCCGCTACCAGGATATCGACCTTGCCTTCGGTATCGGCCCAGATTTCCGGACCAGTGGTGTCTGCGTGCACCTGCGGGTTCGCGGTGTTGGCGAACTGCTGCGCCCAGATGGCGTTATCGGAGGTCGCAACGATCTCCTTGGCCTTTTCCACGGCGCCGCGCATGCCATCGGCGCCCGGGGTCAGCACGATCTCGGCACCGAAAGCGCGCAGCATGACGCGGCGTTCGGTGGACATGGTCTCAGGCATGGTCAACACGACCTTGTAGCCGCGAGCCGCGCCAACCATGGCCAGCGCGATGCCGGTGTTGCCGGATGTGCCCTCGACGATGGTGCCACCTGGCTTCAACGCGCCCGATGCCTCGGCTGCATCGACGATGGCCACTCCGATGCGGTCCTTGACGGAGTTGGCCGGGTTGTAGAATTCCAGCTTCACGGCGATGTTGCCTGGCAGGCCCTCGCCGACGCGGTTCAGGTTCACCAGCGGGGTGTTGCCGACGACTTCGGTGACGTTGTTGTAGATCTTGCCCATCTTGTATGCAATCCTTACGTGACTCTATGCAGCCGCAGATAGTTGCGGCGAAATAACTGCTGGAATCTGGCGTATCCGCCGGTCATCCATCGGGTTCACAACTAACCCTAATAGGCCTAAAGCGCGACTAGGCTTCGTTTAGCCATTGAGCGTAATATTTCCTGACTCTTGCGAGCTTTGGATCGATAATCACCCGGCAATATCCGACTTCTTGGTTTTCGGAGTAATAATCCTGGTGAATTTGCTCGGCAGGATAGAAATCTTTCGACTCTTCCAGCGTGGTGACGATCGGATTGGGGTATACGCGCGAGAACTTGTCGATGGAGGCTTCGAAAAGCTCGCGCTGCGCATCGTCGAGCGGAAACATCGCCGAGCGGTACTGGGTTCCCACATCGTAGCCTTGGCGGTTCAGCGTGGTCGGGTCGTGCACGGTGAAGAACATGTCCAGGATGACGTCGGCCGGAACCACTTGCGGATCGAAGATCACCGCGACACCTTCGGCATGGCCGGTGGTGCCGGTGCAAACCTCGCGGTAGTTCGGATCCTTGGTATGGCCGCCGATATATCCGGAAATCACCGCGTAGACGCCACGCGTTCGCTGGTACACGGCATCCAAGCACCAGAAGCAACCGCCAGCTAGCACGAAGGTGCTCAACTTGGTGTCCTGGACTTCCAGAGCCGGGGTGAATTGATGAGGTGACTGAAGGCTGAGAATACTCACACAGTTCACAACGTTGCGGCGTTGCATTCTGTTCCATCCTCATTTGCACCGCGTAGTCTGGTTGGTATGCAGAGCAAGGCAAATAACTCGCAAGACCTGGGGAAGAGCAACGTTTCCCCGGAGGCCTCGACGCTCAAGCCCGTTACCGAAGCAAAGCCAGAGCGGCCGGTGGAAGACGCCTCGGCTGCGCAGACCACCCTGGGTAACGTCCTTGAAGCCGCCGAGGAACTTTGGCCAAAGTCATTGGCCGAGGATTGGGATGCCGTTGGGCTGGTCACCGGGCGAACCGGCCAGCAGATTTCCAAGATCGTGATGGCTGTTGATCCAACGCTGGAGGTGATCGAGGACGCAATCGAGCGTGGAGCCGATCTGCTGATCACTCACCACCCGCTGCTGTTGCGCGGAGTCACCCAGGTTGCCGGCACGACATTCAAGGGTGAGGCCATCCACCGCCTGATTGAATCCGGTACCGCATTGCTGACCGCGCACACCAATGCCGACAGTGCCATCGGGGGCGTCAACGACGCGCTGGCCGATGCCTTCGGGCTGAAGGACTGCGTGCCGTTGGTGGAGTCCAAGGACGGGCTGCCCGAGGAAGGCCTGGGCCGGGTGGGCTTCTTGGAGAAGCCGATGAAGCTCGACGATTTCGCGGAACGCGTCTACACCGTGCTGCCGGCCGTCGCCGGCGGAGTGCGCGTCGCCGGAGACCGCAACGGAATCATCCGGAAGGTTGCCCTGTGCGGCGGAGCCGGTGATTCCCTGTTCGATGCGGTGCGCTCGCACCAGGCCGATGTGTACGTAACCGCCGACCTGCGCCATCACCCGGCAAGCGAAGCGCGCGAAGCTGCCAATGGTGGCTTCCCTTACCTGATCGACGTTTCCCACTTCGCTTCGGAATGGGTCTGGCTCTCGGCCGGTGCCCGTGCCTTGGGCAATGTGCTGAACGATCTGGGGCATGCGGTGGAAATCGAGGTATCCCAGGTGAATTCCGATCCTTGGGACTTTGTCCTCACACCCTAGCCGGAGCTTGGCATGCTGCACCACGTAGAGATTTGGGTGGAGGACTTGGCAGCCAGCACGGCATCCCTGGGCTGGCTGCTGACCCGTCTTGGCTACACGGTCAATTCGCAATGGGCCAACGGCATCAGCTATTCCTGCGGAGAGTTCTATATCGTTCTGGAATCAGGACCGGGTGCGAAGAAGCAACGGCATGACCGGCGTGCCCCCGGGCTGAACCATTTGGCCTTCCATGCCGGCACCAGGCAGGACGTCGACATGTTGGCGGCCGAAGCGCTGGATCACGGTTTCGCCCTCATGTTCGCGCAACTGCACCCGTATGCAGGGGGAGCGCAGCACTACGCGGCCTATTTGGAGGATGCGGCCGGGTTCGAAGTCGAACTGGTTGCAGCAAAATGATGATGCCGTGCAGGCTTGGCGGGATTGCCCGGCCGGCACGGCATCATTCGCTGTCGCAACGAGCTCAGGCGGCGTGCCTCACGGTGGTGAACTGGTGGTCTTCTGGCAGCAGGATGTTCAGGGCCAGGCCCTTCTTGTCTTCAACTAGGGAAGCTTCCCACTTGGTCTGGACAAGGTCGAGCAATTCTCCAGGATTCTTCGGGTCGACCGGCTGCTCGACCAGGAAGCGCGCGACCTCGCCCCGGGTGTGCTTGGCGAAATGCGAGACCACTTTCGGCGTTCCGTTGCGCATCTGGAACACATTGACCGCAACGGTGTTGCCATTGGCTGGCTTGTAGGCGGCTGCGTAGGTGCTCGACCGGGCGTCAACGATCAGCTGGCTGCCGGCCGCCTCATCGAGAACCGGGGCCAGCCACTTCTTCCACCAGGTGGCCAGCTTGCCCAGCGGTTCGAGCTTGACCGACATGGACAAGCGGTACGGCGGAATGCGATCGCCAAATCGCACGGCGCCCCATAGCGCGGAGATCACGATGACGGATTCGTCGGCGCGCCGTCGCGCGGCTTCATCCAGGCTCGCGTAGTCCAGGGCTTCGAAGAGCACCCCCGAGTAAATATCGTGAGCCTGGGCGGCCGGCTCGGTGTGCAGGTTGATATTCCGTGCTACCTCATTGGCCAGCGAAGCTCCGACGCCCAGCAGGTCCATGGCATCTTCCCTTGCTGATACTTCTGCCAGAGCATCGAGCACGAGGCGGCGTTCGGCAGAGAGCTCCGGAAAAGAGAGATCTTCGATTTCGAAGGGAGCTCCTTCGACGTGGGCGGTCTTGCCTTCGGAAGGCGGCAACAAAATAAGCACGCTCTCCAGCTTATCGGAGTCCACCTGCTGCTCTGCGCCGGCCATGTCCCCGCCGTGGCGACTCCGGCTGTGAGCGATCAAGTGTTCGAAAGTGGTCTGAAGGCTGTCCTGAAACGATTAGACTGGTAGTGAATGGGATGGCCAGACGGTCGCGTGGCAAGCAATTGTCCCGAGGAACGTCCGGGCTCCACAGAACAGGGTGGTGGGTAACGCCCACTCGGGGTAACCCGCAGGCTAGTGCCACAGAAAATAGACCGCCAGGTTTTCCTGGTAAGGGTGAAACGGTGGTGTAAGAGACCACCAGCACCCCAAGTGATTGGGGTGGCTAGGTAAACCCCACTCGGAGCAAGGTCAGACAGACTGCGTTATGAGGGCTGTTCGCCCCATGCAGTCGGGTGGACCGCTAGAGGCTGCCGGCAACGGCAGTCGTAGATAGATGACCGTCCCGCTTCGGCGCGACAAAACCCGGCGTATCGGCCATCCCATTCATTAATTCCTTCGCTGCATCCAGCCCTTCATTCCTGATCGCATCGCCCGGCCCTTGCCCGCTCGTGAGATGATTCACAGTTCCCGATCCGCGCTTTTTCAGCGCACGGTCTAGAATGGATCATGTACTTACGAGGATGATCCTGTTACCTCGTGCCACCGCAAAAGCAATGGTGCTTCCCACGGTGCCAACCGACTTCATGGATCTGCGAGTCGGCTGAATTGGAAGGATTTTCTGTGACCCAGCAGTCTGTCGTTGCCCAGCAAGAATGGAGCGGGCGCGAAGAGCTCGCCGAGGCCATGATTCCACTGATCGGACGTCTGTACCGCAAGAACAATGTGGTGACCTCCGTCTACGGCCGCAAGCTGATCAACCAGTCCGCCATCGACATCATCAAGGCCCACCGCGTCGTGCGCCGCATCGATGGCGAAGAGCTCGACCTGAACGACACCAAGGCGATCCTCGATGCCATCGAGTCCCTGAATGTCGGCTCGGTCTCCGTTGATCTCGGCCGTATGAACAAGAAGTTCAAGGAGTCCGGTTCCGTTGATCTGAACGCCTTCCTGGCTGATGAATTGGGCGAGAAGGTTGGTCAGGCTGGCGCAACCGACGCAGAACCGCAGGATGTCGTGCTGTACGGCTTCGGCCGCATCGGCCGCCTCCTGGCCCGCATCCTCATCGAGCGCGGCGGCTACGGCCTGCGCCTGCGTGCCATCGTAGTCCGCAAGGGCGCGGAGAACGACTTGGTCAAGCGCGCCTCGCTGCTGCGCCGCGACTCGGTCCACGGCCGCTTCGACGGCTCGATCACCGTTGACGAGGAAAACAGCACCATCCTCGCCAACGGCACCATGATCAAGGTCATCTACTCGAACGACCCGACCACCGTTGACTACACCGAGCACGGCATCGACAACGCCATCGTCGTTGACAACACCGGCCGCTGGCGCGATGAGGCCGGCCTGTCCCAGCACCTGGCCGCCAAGGGCGTTTCCCGTGTCCTGCTGACCGCACCCGGCAAGGGCGATCTGAAGAACATCGTCCACGGCATCAACGATTCGTGGATCACGGCAGAAGACAAGATTGTCACCGCTGCATCGTGCACCACCAACGCCATCACCCCTGTGCTGAAGGCACTGAACGAGAAGTTCGGCGTTACCCACGGGCACGTGGAGACCGTTCATTCGTTCACCAACGACCAGAACCTGATCGACAACTTCCACAAGGGCGAGCGCCGCGGCCGCTCGGCAGCGCTGAACATGGTGATCACCGAAACCGGTGCCGCCAAGGCTGTTGCCAAGGCCCTGCCGGAGTTCGAAGGCAAGCTGACCGGCAACGCCATCCGCGTTCCTACCCCGGATGTCTCCATGGCGATCTTGAACCTCAACCTTGAGAACGAGACCACCAAGGAAGAGCTGAACGCCTACCTGCGCGAGACCTCGCTGACCTCGAACCTGCACAAGCAGATCGACTACATCGATTCGCCTGAGGTTGTTTCCACCGACTTCGTCGGCTCGCGCCGCGCTGGCATCGTTGACGGCCTGGCCACCATCGTGTCCGGCAAGAACGCTGTCGTCTACGTTTGGTATGACAACGAATTCGGCTACTCCTGCCAGGTAGTCCGCGTCATCGAAACCATGGCCGGCACCCACCCAGCTGCAGTGCCTGCAGTGAAGGCAGAAGCCGTCACCGCCTAGGACCTCAAGGGTTTCAGCTGAAGGGGCCATCCCAACGCATTGCGCGCTGGGATGGTCCCTTCTTGGGTTCTGGGCCTGCGATAGGAACGGTCTTGCCGGGTTTTCCTGATGCACGCTTTTCCGCGTCGTGGGCAGAACCGGACGGGGGTCCAGTATTCCCGGGGGTCGCTATCCTGTTTCCTGCGCTCAGAACCTATTGCCAGAGGAAGTGCCCTGTGCAAGGCTCGGGGCATGATGCGATCAACGAATCCGGCCCTGAACCACGGCGGGTGGCCCGCAGACATGTCGCTGTCCATGGATGATCACGCGCAGCCAATCCGGATGCTGTTGTTCATCCGGCAGGCCTGGGGTCTAGCCGAAGATCTCGCGCTACCCCAGCTCAGCCCGGTTCCCGAGACGGGATCCTCGGCCCTGCCAGACGAAGCCGACCGGGACCTGTGGGAGCAACGGTGGATCCAGACCTGGTCGAACGCGTGGGCGGGAAAGGCGCAGGGTGCCCACCGCATCCCCGGGCTGGCGGCAACTATCGCGGCAACCGGTTCAGCCACCGGCAATGATTTCTGGACCCAGCAGTACGGCGACGAGGGGATCGACCTCATCGCGTTCGAGCAATGGGAACAGATGTTCGATCCGTGGTTGGGATTGAATCCAGAACCGGTGCTGCGCAGCACGGAGGTCCGGCCGGTGCTGGTCGCCGCCTGGGAGCGCGGGTTGACGGATCTCATCGTGGTGCCGTGGGCTGGATACTGCATGCACCGGCTAGGCGATTCGCACCTGGCAACCTCCTTCGACACCGCCGCCAACTGCTCCCTGCTCAGGCAGGCGCTCGCAGAGTGGATTCGCGCGCCGCTGACGTGAGGCGTCGCCAGTTGCTGCGGCAGTCTTACGTCAACGACCATCTGCACACCACGGCGAGGCATGGCGGCTGCGGATCCGGCGGCACATCCGCTGCGCCGGACTGCTAGGCTCTACGCCATCGGGAATGGATCGAGGTGGACCGATGGACAGGACCAGGGTGCTGGCAGCACGCATGGCCAGCCAGCTTCTGCTGGAACCGGCAGAATCCACGCTGCAGGCCGCCAAGCACATGCTCGCCTTCCAGTCCCAGGACTTCGCTGCAGGACGCTACGGGCTGGCCCAGCGCTCGACAGCCCAAGAATCGCGTCAGCGGGTCGACGCGCTGTTCACCGGCGGCCAGCTGGTCCGGTCGTGGACCATGCGGGGTACGTTGCACATCTGCGTCGCCGAGGACCTGCGGTGGCTGGTGCGCGCCAGCCGTGAACGCACCTTGCGCTCAGCGGCCGCGCGCCTGCGTGGACTGCAGATTGACGCACAGGTCATTGACCAGGCCGCCGGCGTCGTCAGCTCGCATTTGCGCGAATGCGGCCAAGCCAGCCGTACCGCACTCTTCAGCGCGCTGAACCGGCACGGAATCGAGACAGGCCAGCAACGCGGCTTGCACCTGCTGCAGGTCCTGGCCCTGGACGGACTGATCTGCCAGGGACCCATCCCGGATGATGCGAAACTCGTCGCGCAGGACTTCGTGCTCGTCGATCAATGGATTGCGCGGCTCAGGGAAGAGGAGCATCCCTTGGAAGAGCTCTTGCGCCGCTATCTCAACTCGCATGGACCAGCTACCCTTCGTGACGCAGCCTGGTACGCGGGGCAGACGCTTTCTGCCGTGAGAACTGCTGCCGAGGCATTAGGCTACCAGCTGGTGAGCGCAGGCCATGATGAGCGAGGCGAGGACTATTGGGTCATGGCCGGAAGCCTGGCCCACCACGAGCTTGAAACGCCGCAGCGCACCCGGTTGCCCCTGCGCCTCTTGGGTCCCTTTGACGAGTACTACCTCGGCTACGCGAACCGGTCGCTGGCAGCCGACGAGCAGATGGCCCAGCAGATCCTGCTCGGCAAGAATGGCATGTTCCTGCCCTTCTGGCTTGAACAAGGCAGGGCGGCAAGGCTCTGGAACGCAGAAGCAGCGCCGACCGATCAACTCGGTACGGCGCTGCATCAGCGGTATCTGGACTTCAAGACCGCCCGGTAGGCGGCCGCCTGCCAGGAGGGACTGGGCCTAGTGGCCGAAGGGGTCCTCATCGGTCCCCGGCAGCCAGGTGTTGCCCGGGACGCCCCAGCCAAGAGCCTTCTTGGCCTTCTTCCACTTCTTCTCCCAGCGCGGCTGCAGCTTGTCCACGTACAGCAGGCCATCCAGATGGTCGTACTCGTGCTGCATGATGCGGGCGAACCAGCCATGCGCCTCGAAGGAGATCGGCTTGCCGAACTCGTCGAAGCCCTCCACCTTCGCATAGTCGGCGCGCTGCAACGGGTAGTTCAAGCCAGGTACGGACAAGCAGCCCTCTGAATCCTCATCCGGGTGGGCAGGAGCCTGCGAAACCTTCGAAAGGGTCAGCTTCGGGTTGATCACCACACCACGCTCGGGAGCATCGTCCTGGTCTGCGAAGACGTAGGTGAACATGCGCAGGCCCAAACCGATCTGCGGAGCGGCCAAGCCGACACCGTGCGCTTCATCCATGGTCAGGTGCATATCGGCCACGAGCTCGCGCAAGGCGTCGTCAAACTCGGTGACCTCCACCGCACGCTGGTGAAGTACAGGTTCTCCGTAAACAGTGATCTGCCGAATAGGCACGTGATCAGTTCCTTTCAAAAGTGCTTAGAGTGCTCGTCCAATAGTTTCACGCATGATCTCACTTGTGCCACCGAAAATGGTCAGCAAGCGCGAGGCGGTGAACGACTGCGCGATCGGGTACTCCATGATGTAGCCGTAGCCGCCATGGATCTGCAACGCCTGATCGGAAAGCTTTTTAGCGCTCTCACTAGCCCAAAGCTTGACCTCCGCGGCCTCGGCAGCATCCAGCTCGCCCTCGTTGAACGCCAGTACCGCCCGATCCACGAAGCTCTGGGTGACATGCGCCTCAGTCTTCAGGTTAGCCAGCTCGAAACGCGTGTTCTGGTATTCGGTCAGCGCCTGGCCGAAGGTCGAGCGGTTCTTCGCATGCTCCAGCGCCTGCTCGAAGGATGCGGTGCAGATCGCCGACGCCGCCACGGCAATGGCCAGACGCGCCTGGGGGAGATGAGCCTTGACATAGGACAGGCCCTGGCCGACTTCGCCAACCAGATCGTCAGCACTCACGCGGACATCGTCGAAGAACAGCTCCGCAGTATCCGAAGCGCGCAACCCGATCTTGTCGAAGGGGGTGCCATTGGTGTACCCCTCGGAACGCTCGACCATGAACAGCGAGAAGGACTGTTCGGTGGCCCGTCCGCTCTCGCCGTCGGTGCGCGCCAGCACCAGCGCTGCATCGCCAAACGCTGCATTGCCGATGAAGGTCTTTTGCCCGCTGATCAGCCAGTCATCTCCATCGCGGACCGCCTTTGTGCGTACGGCACGCAGGTCGGACCCCGCGCCAGGCTCGGTAAACGCGCAGGAAGTAATGGTGGAGCCGTCGACCATGCGGGGCAGCCACTTGGCCTTGAGCTCGGCCGAGCCGTAGGACAGCAAATAAGGCAGCACCAGATCGTCATGCAGGTGGAACGCCAACGCCACGGCCAGGTGACCGGAACGCACGAACTCCTCATCGAGCACTACACGGAAGCGGTAGTCGTCGATCCCCATGCCGCCGAACTCCTCTGGCACGGCAAGACCCAGCAAGCCGTTCTCTCCGGCGGCCTGCCACACTTCGCGGGGTATCTGGTGCTCCTTCTCCCACTGGGCGTATTTGCCGGAAATCTCCCGGGCATTGAACTCTGTAGCCAGTTCACGGAACTGCTCGTGGTCCTCTTCAAAGAGCGCGCGTTTCACAGGGGAGTACCTTTCGGTGGGTAGAACGAAGGCATGTAGCTCACTGGCTTGCCGAAGTACATGATCCATTATGGTTGCTCAGGCCAATTCATGCCTATTCGCTAGGGCAAACAACGATTCAAGTCACCAAATAACGCAAAAAGTCTCGAAAAACACGGGGTTAGACCTCGAAACGCCAAGCATTCGAACATACTTTCGAATCAGTGTTTCAACCTGTCGAAATATGACTTAATGCCGCATTTGGACGGCGTTGCGCTCGCCGGTAGGACCGAGTTTCCTGTTCGTCTAGGCGCTTCCGTATCGTGCTTGCAGCTGGCCTCGGTGATGGACTGGGCTTGCCGGTCTTGCCCGTGCCTGGACTCGTGACTTTGCGTGGCGCGCAGCCCGATGCGTCTGGGTGCCCCGTGTGGTTGACGCTCCATTCGGACGGTTGATAGGCGGATTGCAGGTCGCTATGGGCGGGGAGCAGTGAGGCAGCGTGACGAGGAGCTCGTCTGTTCAGTGAAACCGTTTTGCCCGTCTTGGGCATGGCCTTGCATCTCACGGGTTCATGCGATGGCTGTCGGCGGTATGAAGTCGAACACTGAGCCAGGAAATGTGCCGCCGTGGTCATGGAGCTCCACAGTGCTGGAAGCAAAAAAGATCTGGTTCAGAATTTCCATTCCAAACCAGATCTTTCGAACTGGGGTGAGTAACGGGGTTTGAACCCGCGACCTTCTGGACCACAACCAGACGCTCTACCGACTGAGCTATACCCACCATGTCTACTTCGATACTAGTCAGAAGCAATAGCGCTCAAGATTTCGTACCGGGCAACGAACATAACTATACACGCATTCGAGCCAGAAATACCAATTCGCCCACTGCTGCCAATGGGATTGTGACGCGATGCTCATGATTCGTGATTGGGAACCTGTCGTGCGCTGCTGATCTGGCATAACGGCTGATGTCCAGTGCCATGCTGTTGCCCTTGCCTGTGGCGCTTGGTGCCACAGGGGTATGGCAAGTGAGGCGGGCAACCTGGCTCCATGCGGATGCACGAAAGTCGCTATAGTTCGACCTAATGGCACGAATAGCTGATGGGGGAGTCGTGGACGTTGATGATCTGTTGGAAGTGCTGGAGTCCGGCCAGCGAATTGCCGCCGGTTCTGAGCTGCATGCTCTCATGCATAGCGCGAGCCAGGACGCGTTGCGCATCTGCGCGGAATTGAATAGCGGCTACCGCAGTCCAGGCGAAGTGCGTGAGCTCCTCCGGCAATTGACCGGCAGGCATGTTGACGAGTCGGTGGTGTTGTTCCCGCCGTTCAACTCGGACTTTGGACGCAATATCAAACTGGGCAAGCGCGTCTTCATCAATGCCGGGTGCAAGTTCCAGGACCAGGGCGGCATCAGCATCGGGGATGAGTGCTTGATCGGCCATAACGTCGTCGTGGCTACGCTCAACCATGATCTCGATCCTGCCCGTCGAGCTGACATGCTTCCGGCACCGGTGAGCATTGGGCGCAATGTCTGGGTTGGCGCGAATGCGACGATACTTACCGGCGTGGCGATCGGCGACAATGCTGTGGTTGCTGCTGCCGCGGTGGTAACCAAGGATGTTCCTGCTGGTGCAGTGGTGGTCGGATCGCCAGCCAGGGTGGTGCGCACGGTCTGATTCTGCGCGGCGGTGCAATCTGGCGTGCGGGGAAAGCAAAAGGCTCGATTCAGAATTTCCATTCCGAACCGAGCCTTTTCTGCTGGGGTGAGTAACGGGGTTTGAACCCGCGACCTTCTGGACCACAACCAGACGCTCTACCGACTGAGCTATACCCACCATGTTCGCTTCGATACTAGTCAGGACGCTTTCGCGAACCGATTCCGTATCGGGCAACGAGAAATACTATACACGGATTTTCCGCTTGGACGCCAATCGGAAAGCCCCTGGCGCACTGTGCAGTGCATCACCCATGCCCCAGTACCCATCCCTGGCAGCTAGCCGGCGCTTTGGCTGATCCCCGTGGCGATCTTCCGGGCTTCATCGGAGGTTGGGCCCGGGGCCGGAACCATGATGGCTTCGCGGTAGTAGCGCAGCTCGTTGATCGAATCCTGGATGTCGCCCAGCGCCCGGTGGTTGCCGGTCTTGGCCGGAGCGCCATAGTGGGCCTTCGGGAACCAGCGGCGGCTCAATTCCTTCAGGGTCGATACGTCGATAATGCGGTAGTGCAGGTGCTCAATGACCTCGGGCATATCGCGGGCCAAGAAGTTCTTGTCGGTACCCACCGAGTTGCCGCCAAGCAGCGCCTTCTTCGGCTCCGGAACGTGCTTCTTGATGTAGTCGACCACCAAGCGCTGGGCTTCGGCCATGGAAATGCCGTTTTCCAGCTCGGGCAGCAGGCCGCTGGCCACATGCATATTGCGCACGAAGTCATCCATTTGCGCCAGAGCCGCCGGCTCGGGCTTGATGACAACCTGGATGCCCTCATCGACGATCTCCAGATCCGAGTCGGTAATGAGCACCGCTACTTCGATCAATGCGTCTTTAACCAGATCCAATCCGGTCATCTCGCAATCGATCCATACAATTTTTTCTGAATTACTAGCCACGCAACCAATCTACACTTCAACGAACGCTGTGGGGGAGCGCACCCTCTTAACGGCGCGGAAGAACAGTGTCCCAACCGGCCCGAAGGCATGGCGAATGCTAAAATCGTCTGAGATTTCCGGCTGTTGACGTGCCACGCTCGCAAGGGCGGAGCCCAGGCGACGCTGGCCTAATTACTCTCGAACTCATGTCCGTTACAGCCCGAGGTGCCAACGTGTCAGCCAGCAACCCAGCCGCAGTGAGCTCCCCGCCCTACGCTGGAGTGAACAGGACCCTTCTCAGTGGCGTCATCGGTTCCTCCCTGATCCTCTTCGGATCCTTCGGCACCGGCTGGCTGGCCAGCGTCTCCCCGCTGAACCGCGACCCGTTTTTCATCATGCTGCGCACCGAACCCGCCGGCGTGACTGCCTGCGTGATCCTGCTGGCCCTGGGTTGCTGGCTGCTCTTCCGCTCGTGGTGGCGGCTGGGACAGAAGCTCAAGGGCTGGGGCGATGGCTCGCTGAAGGTGGTCCGCCGCGCCGTCTGGCTGTGGAGCATCCCGATGCTCGTCACGCTGCCGATCATGAGCCGGGACGTGTTCGCCTACATCGGCCAGGGGCGTTTGGTCGACGCTGGGCAGGATCCTTACGTTGACGGCATTTCGTCGCTGAACAACTGGTTCCAGCTGGGAACCGACACGATGTGGGCCCAGGACGGCACCCCCTATGGCCCGCTGTACCTGAGCATCGAATGGCTTGTGGTCAACATTGTCAGCGGCTCCACCGACGTGGCCATCCTGGCTTTCCGGGCCATCGCGTTCATCGGCGTGCTGCTGTGCCTGCACTTCGTGCCGAAGCTGGCAGAACTGCACGCGGTGTCCGGAGCCAAGGCCACCTGGATGACCGTGGCCAACCCGCTGTTCCTCGTCAACTTCGTGGCCAGCGCGCATAACGACTCGCTGATGATCGGCCTGGCCGTATGGGCTGTCTACCTGGCCTGCAAGCGCCACGGATTCTGGGCGGTGGTCGTGCTCGCCGCCTCGGTCGGCGTCAAGCCGATCACCCTGGTGCTGCTGCCCTTCATCGGCCTGCTCTGGGCAGGCCCGGACGCCAAGTGGCCGCGCCGCATCCTGTACTGGTTCTACACCGGCATGCTGTTCCTCGCGCTGATGACCCTGGTGGGCTGGCTCAACGGCTACTGGTTCGGCTGGCTCTCGGTCATGCTCAACTACACCGGCGCCGGATTCTCGATCTACGCTCCGCTGGGCCTGGCGACCGTGGGCATCCAGAACATCTTCCATTCCTTCGGCCTGGATTCAGGCGGCGTGCTGGACGTGGTCAAGACCGCTGGACGCCTGATCGGCGTGGTGATCGCCTTCGTGCTGATGTTCCGCGGCAAGTATTCGCACCTGGTGCAGCGCATGGCCATCGCGTTCACCGCGATTGTCGTGCTGTCCCCGGTGATCCAGCCGTGGTACCTGCTGTGGCTGCTGCCGTTCTTCGCCGTCACCGGGCTGCGCGACGACTGGCAGATGCTGTGGCTGCACCTGACCACCATCTTCTTCCTCGCCTACCAGGCCGCTGACCAGATCTTCGTCTGGCAGTTCCTGCAGGAGTCGCTGGTTCCGCGCGTCCAGCTGATTTCCTGGGGAATCTCGATTGCCTGCGCCGTGTACCTGGTCTTCTTCGATCCGAAGACCAAGAACATCTGCGCCGACCTGCTTAGCTCGACCAATTGGCTCAAGAAACGCAAGAAAGCCTAGTGGCAGTGCAGGAGCGAAAGCTGGAACCGCAACGCGCAAGCCTGCGGTCGTTATCCTGGCAGGGGTTCATCGCCTCGGCGCTGATCACAGTTGCCTCCTGGGGAATCGGCTGGTTCCCGCGCAACCAGCTTTCCCCGCTGGCCCGCAGCGGCTTCTTCATCGAGTTCCGCACCGATGCGCCGGGGGTCATCATCTGCATCGTGCTGATGGCCGTGGGCATCGTCTGGCTGACCCGGACCTGGATCCTGGCCCGGCCATGGGTGCAGAGCGCAGGCGAGATCACCCGGAAAGAACTGAGCCGGCTGCTGGCCATGTGGTCCGCGCCGCTGATGCTCAGCTTCCCGATCCTCAGCCGAGATGTCTACTCCTATCTGGCGCAGGGCCGCATGCTGCACGCCGACAAATCCCCGTATGCCGAAGGCATCTCCGCGCTGCCCGGCTGGTTCGACGGAGGATCCGACGGCCTCTGGGCGCAGTCACCCTCGCCCTACGGGCCGTTCTTCCTGGTGCTCTCGCGCATCATCTACTTCGTCTCCAACGGCATCCCCGAAGTCGGCGTGGGCCTGCTGCGCATCATCGCCGTGCTCGGCGTCTGGGGCTGCTACCACTACACCGCGAAGCTGGCAGCGAAAATGGGGCAGAGCCCCAACTGGGCCAACTGGGCGATCGTGGGCAATCCGCTGTTCCTGCTGACCATGATCGGCGGAGTCCACAACGACGCGCTGATGATTGCCGGCGTCTTCAGCGCCTTCGCCTACGCCTATGACCGGCGCCCGATGGCGGCCACCATGGCCCTGGCCATCGCCGTATCGGTCAAGCCCATCGTGCTGCTGGCGCTGCCATTCATCGGACTGGTGCTGCTTGGCCGCACCCGCACGATGCGCGCACGCTGGAAGATCTGGGTCAAGGTCGCGGCCATGTCGCTGACCTGGCTGCTGCTGATCGGCGCCGTCACCAACCTCTGGTTCGGTTGGCTGCCTGCCATGTTCACCGCCGGCGACGCGGCGTTCCCCTACGCTCCGGTAGGACTGATTGGCTGGTCGGTGAGCAACCTCGCAGGCCTGTTCGGTGCCGACATTTCGCTGGTCAATACCATCGTGGTGGCCATCTTCCAGCTGCTGTCCCTGGTAATCGTCGCGCGCTTGGCGCTGGCCAAGGACGCCTCCAGTCCGGTGCGCCTGGCGGCCTGGGCGCTTTCCGCGGTGGTGCTGCTCGCTCCGATCATCCAGCCCTGGTACATCCTGTGGCTGATCGCGCTGTTCGCCATTTCGCACAGGGTTGCCTGGGGATCGGAAAAGCTGATGATCCATGCATCGAGCATCATCCTAGTGGCGGTCTTCGTCGACCAGCTCTCCATCGAGCAGTGGCATTCGGCCTGGCTGATGAAGTCGATGGCCGGCGTGGTGGTCCTGGGCCTGTTCGTTGTGCTCTTCACCGCCGATGCCGCCACCAAGCGGGTGCTGCGGGGGCCGGAAGCATAGCCAAGCTCACAGTCCGCGGCTCAGCTTCCTCACGGTTTATTCCGCTTAGATGGAAATATGCAAACGATGTTCTGGCCAGCGACTATCGCGATTCTCGGCGGCGCCTTCTTCCTGGCCTCCGCCGGCATCTTCCTGCTGGCCGTGCAATACCGCCGGCACGGACGACTGTCCTGGCGCCGCACCGTAACGACAGCCACCGCGGCGATCTACGGCTTCGGGCTGTTCAGCTACACCATGCTCCCGTTGCCCTCCTCGCGCGACGAGTATTGCCGGCCCGGGGTGGCCATCCCTCAGCTGGTGCCCGGACGGTTCCTCGATGACTTCAAGCTGGTTGTCGTGGAGCGCGGGCTCAGCGGATTCGCGACCAGCTTCACCCTGTGGCAGGTGCTGTTCAACATCATCTTGTTCATGCCGCTGGGGATCCTGGCTGTGCGCTGGCTGCGCGGCAACATCATCACCGGGGTGCTGCTGGGCTTCGCCGCCTCGCTGGCCATCGAGCTGACCCAATACACCGGCATCTGGGGGCTGTACACCTGCGCCTACCGCGTGGCCGACGTCGATGACCTGATCACCAACACCGCCGGAGCGCTGCTCGGTGCGATCATCGCCTACCTGCCGATCTTCCGCTTCCTCTCCGGCCCGGTGGAAGCCGATGCGGCCCAGGCGCCGGCGCGCCCGGTCACCCGGGCACGCCGGGCACTGGCCAACGTCTTCGATGCGGGCTTCACCTCCGGTGCGCTGTTCGTCATCGGCGCCGCGCTGGAACTGCTTCAGCGCCTGGGCGGCGTGGACTTCGGCAAACAGTGGATGAACTTCTGGCTGCCGCTGATCGTGGTCTTCTTCGTCTTCTGGCTGCCGAGCCTGGCCCCGGGGCGGGCCACACTGGGCCAGCGCTGCGCCTGGCTGATGGTCGCCAGCAAGCAGGGCGGGCCGTCCCCGGCAGGCAGGGCGTTGCTGCGTAGCCTGCTCGGGTTTGGCGGGATCAACTTCCTTTTCCAGATATCCACCAGCATGGACGAGATTAGCGTCTACCCGCTACTGAACATGCTTGCTGTGATCTATATCGCGATCAGCGCCTTCTACTTCATCTTCGACGCAAATCACCGGGGGCTGGCCGGAAAAATCAGCGGAACCGGATTCATCGACCGCCGCGCACTTTGACTCAAGGCACCCCGGCAATGCCGGGTGCAAGCTAAAATGGAACGCGGTGGCCTGCGCCTTTCGGCGCGGTCCAGCACAACTCGCGTTTGAAGACATACCGTTATTCTCAAAAGATAGGTCTGCTCAGCAGCATGGAAGATAACAAACTAGAGGTCCCGGCCGAACCGCACCGCGCCGTCCTAGGCACGGCAGTAGGCGCGACGGTCCTCATTGCCGTCGGCGCATTCGTGCTCTCATTCGCGGCGTTGACCGACCTGGCTGAACGCTCGGGCATCAGCCCGCGCCTGGCATGGATCTGGCCAATCATCATCGACGGCATGATCGTTGCCGCCACCGTGGCCATCGTGGCCCTGAACGGCTTCAACCGCAAGGCCATGATCTACCCGTGGTCGCTGCTGTTCTTCGGCGCGATTGTTTCCACCGCGGCGAACTCCACCCATGCAATCCTGACCGTGGACTCCATCGAGAACGGCGTGCCGCCGCTGGTGTCCGCGCTGGTCGCCGCCATGCCGCCAATCGTCCTGCTGGCCATCACCCACCTGACCGTGCACATGTACCAGAAGAAGTCCGAAGCCGCGAAGCTGCGCGCCGAGCTGGAGTACGACGAGGAAAAGGAAAACGCCGAGAAGTACGGCGTGGCCTATGACGATGGCTACAACGCGGCCTTGGCCGACACCAAGACCGCCGAGGAAGAACGCCTGGCCGCCCTGGAGCAGGAGCACCAGGACGCGCTGGCCCGGGCGCGCGCCGAAGGCATCGCCGCAGGCCGATCGGACTCGAAGGTCACCCCGATCAAGCAGAATGCGCAGCCAGCCAAGGAGACCAAGGCCGCCGCGCAGAAGAACGGCGAGGACAAGGCTCCATTGTTCGACGACATGGCCAAGCGCCTGTCCCGTCCATAGGGACCCAGCCGCACCCGGTTGGCGCGTGAGCACGAACTGAAGGACAGCATTTCCACAGAAGCTGCAGCATCCAGGAGGCATCAATGATGGATCCGGCGCAAGGCCAGGGGCACGACGAGTTCTCCGAGCAGATTGCGGCCGCCGTTGAGCAGTACAAATCGGTGACCGGCGAACTGAATACCGTCATGTCTGCCATGAAGGCGAAGATCCGCCGGCTCTTCGCCAATTCCGAGGTGCAGCCGCTGTTCATCACCGGCCGGGTGAAATCGCCGCAATCCTTTGCGGCCAAGGCCTCGCGCCGCCTGCAGGAGAACTCCGAGACCGCCCCGGTGCTCGAATTCCCCAACCCGCTGCGCGAGATCCACGACATGGTGGGTATCCGCATCATCGTGATGCTGCCCCACGAGATCCAGCAGGTAGCCAGCCTGATCAAGTCGCACCGGGACTCCTTCGACTGCCGCAGCGACCGCGAGAAGGACATCGGCTCGGTGGAATCCGGCACCTACGGCTACTCCTCGCGCCACCTGCTGCTCAAGACCCGCAGCGAGCCGGTCGTGCGCAAATTTCAGGAAGCCCTCGGCAAGCCGGTGGTTGCCAGCGGCAACTTCGTCTTCGAGGTGCAGATCCGCACCGTGCTGCAGCATGCCTGGTCCGAAATGGAACATGACATCCGCTTCAAGCATCCCGGCGAAGCCGCCTGGAATCCGCAGATCGACCGTCACTTCACCGCCACCGCAGCGATGCTGGAAACGGTTGAGGACTACTTCACCGACATCGACGAGCTGTACCACCGGCTCAACGGCTACCACGACCAGCAGGGCGCCGGATCGGAGCCGCTGACCGGGGAGAAGATCGGCGAAATCTGGCAGACGCTGCTGCCGCATGTCGACCGCAAGCGCGATGACGACTGGTCCTGGGCCGCCGAGCTGCTCGGCGCCCACGGCATCGGCCAGACTTGGCAGCTGGCGCAGCTGCTGGACGCGAATGTTGTCACCGACGTGCGTGCCGCGCTGGATCACCGCTATTCGCCGGGCCCGGACCGGCTGCTGGATGACGTGCTACTCTGGCGCTTCGGCAAGGACCACATCGAGAAGACCAGCGGGGGAGATTTGCGCCGCGAAGCCTCGTTGCGCCGCCGGCTGATCCAGATGATGGACTACCGCTCGCAGCTGGGCGCCAAGAACTGACCGGGCTTCGAACACTTTTACCAGCTCAACCGCGGAACTGTTAGTTTGTGCACGTTCGGCCAGCCGGGGAGCCGTTGGCCGGTAGACTAGTCAAGTTGCCCAATTTCTGGGCCGCATAGCTTTATTACCCGCGTGAAAGGGCCACACCATATGATTTCCGTAGCCAACCTTGAGCTACGCGTCGGCGCCCGCCTGCTGATGGACGAAGTGAACTTCCGCATCGACAAGGGCGACAAGATCGGACTGGTGGGACGCAACGGTGCCGGGAAGACCACGATGACCAAGGTCCTCGCCGGCGAGACCCAGCCAACCGCTGGCGAAGTCACGCACAAGGGATCCATCGGCTACCTGCCGCAAGATCCCAAGACCCCTGACATGGAGCAGCTCGCGCGCAACCGCATCCTCGGCGCCCGTGGCCTGGATGTGGTGGTCACCAAGCTGGCCCAGAACCGCGAGGACATGGCCAGCGAGGATCCTGCGGTCTCCGCCAAGGCTCTGCGCCAGTACGACCGCCTGGAAGCTGAATTCATCGCCGCCGGCGGCTACGCCGCCGAATCCGAGGCCGCGGCCATCTGCGCCAACCTGGATCTGCCCGACCGGATCCTGGACCAGCCGCTGCGCACCCTCTCTGGCGGCCAGCGCCGCCGCGTGGAATTGGCCCGCATCCTCTACTCGGATGCCGAGACGCTGCTGCTCGATGAGCCCACCAACCACCTGGACGTCGATTCGATCATGTGGCTGCGCGACTTCATCAAGAACTACCCCGGCGGCGTGCTGATGATCAGCCACGACACCGGCCTGATGGAAGCCACCGTGAACAAGGTGCTGAATCTGGACGCGAACCGCGGCGTGGTGGATGTCTACAACATGAACTGGAAGCGCTACAAGGTCCAGCGCGAAACCGATGAGCGCGCCCGCAAGCGCGAGCGCGCCAACATCGAGAAGAAGGCTTCGGTCCTCTTGACCCAGGCGAACCGGATGAAGGCGCGCGCCTCCGGTGCCTCGGCCGCGCAATCCATGCTCAAGCGCGTGGACCGCATGCTCGCCGGACTGCAGGAAGAGCGCGCCTCCGACAAGGTCGCGGCCCTGCGCTTCCCGGATCCTGCCCCCTGCGGCAAGACTCCGCTCATGGCCGAGGGCCTGTCCAAGGCCTATGGGTCGCTGGAAATCTTCAACGACGTCTCGCTGGCCATCGACCGCGGCTCGAAGGTGGTCATCCTGGGCCTGAACGGCGCCGGCAAGACCACCCTGCTGCGCATGCTCGCCGGCGTCTCCGAGCCCGATACCGGAAAGATCGTTCCGGGCCACGGCCTGAAGATCGGCTACTTCGCCCAGGAGCATGACACCCTGGATCCGGATGCCAGCGTGCTGGAGAACATGCGCCGCAACGCGCCGGAGCACCTGAACGATGCCGACGTGCGTTCCATCCTCGGCTCCTTCCTGTTCGTCGGCGACGACGTCACCAAGCCGGCCGGCGTGCTTTCCGGCGGCGAGAAGACCCGTCTGGCCCTGGCCACCATCGTGGCCTCCAGCGCCAACGTGCTGCTGCTCGATGAGCCGACCAACAACCTGGACCCTGCCTCGCGCGCCGAGGTGCTCGGCGCGCTGTCCACCTTCCCAGGTGCCGTGGTCATGGTGTCCCACGATGAAGGCGCGGTCATGGCGCTGAAGCCCGAGCGCGTGGTCATCCTGCCCGACGGCGACGAGGACCTGTTCAGCGAGGACTACCTCGAATTGGTCTCGCTGACCTAAATCCTTACCAACACCAAGGAACTCTCGTAGGCTTGGCAGATCACCACCGTGAAGGGGATGTGCCAAGCCATGAGTGTTCTAAGACGCAGATTGCCGGTGCTCGCAGGCGCCGCAGCGCTGCTTGCCGGTACGCTGGCCGGTTGCGCAGTCCAGGTGCCCGACGAGGTCAACGCCCAGTGGGCGCTGATCGACCCGTCCGGAGTGAATGCGTCGAGCACCAGCCTGGAACTCGGCGTGATGGGCCTTGCCTGCGCTTCCGGGAAGACCGGGGATGTCACCGCCACCCATGTGGACCTGGCCGATGGCCAGATCGCCATCGGCATTGCAGTTGAACCGCTGGAAGGCGAGGCGCAGAACTGCCAGGGCAACGAGACGGTGCCGTACACGCTTGAGCTTGGCGAGCCGGTGGGGGACCGAGTCCTGATTGATGCCTCCTGCCACGAACGGGCAGAACAGCAGGCCTCCAACTGCAGCGACGGCGGAATCCGCTGGAGCCCGCCTGCCACGCCAAGCTAAACGCCATGGAACGCGAAACCGCGCGGCACCTGGACTATGCCCACGTGCCGCGCGGTCTGCGTTTGCTGCGCACTGCTACTTCGTGGTACCGCCTGGCGTATGCTCCGCCTCATCGAGCATTGCATCCTCGATGGCCTCGTCGGTCAGCGTGCCGTCGCGGCGGAACTTCTTCTCCTGCTTCGCCCGGATCTTGCGCACCTTGTGCATCGGCTCCTCCAGACCCAGTGCCTCGGCTTCGGCCCGCTCGGCGGCCTCCTCGGCGTTCAGCTTCTTCTGCTGACGGGCCGCGTACCAGAAGCCGACGAAGGCCAGCACGCCGAAGATGTACCACTGGATCTCGTAGGACAGGTGCGGACCTTCGTCCATGTCCGGCGGATCCAGCTGCTGGGGTGCCTCGGCCGGGGCCGGGTCCTCTCCATACATCAGGCCGTAGGCGCCCTGGGTGATCTCGTAATCCAGCTGCTTGGCGTAGTCCTCGAGCTGGATGGAGGCCAACTGGCCTTCCGGGGCGCCGCGGTCCAAGCGGATTTCCGATGGCTTCAAGCGCACATCCACGGTGACCTTGCCCTCAGGCGGTGCCGGAACCGCATCCGGGTGGCCGCTTTCCTCGTTGCCGATCGGCAGGTAGCCGCGGTCAACGATGACAGTTTCGCCTTCGCTGGTCTTGAACGGCACCAGAACCTCGTAGCCGGGCCGGCCGGCCTTGATCCGGTTGCGCACGATCATGGTGTCCTCGGCGACGTATTCGCCGGTCAGCTCGGCGGTCATCCAGGTCTTGTCTTCGTCGAGGTTGTGGAAGTTCTCCAGAGCCTGCTTGCCGGTCACCGGCTCGGCGAAGTAGTTGCGGTTGACGCGCTCGATGCCTTCCAAAACAGCATCGCGGCGGTCATTCTGCCAATTGCCCAGGGCAATGCACGCGGAGGCGAAGATGGCGACGAGAACCAGCCACCCGACCCAGCGGGTGCTCGCCAGAAAACGATACATCTACTTGCCTTCTCCTTCGTTGCCCTGCATTGGCAGCGTTTCCTTGTAAAGCAGCCGTTCCTTGAGGTAATTTTCGAGCCAATCGCGATGCTCTTCGCAGGCCAGCCAGATCTTGCGCCGGTCCGGGGTATGGATTTTCGGATTGTTCCACAGCAGCTGGTAGTCGGCGCCTTTCCGGCAGCCCTTTCGCGAGCACTGGATTTCGGCGGCAGCGGGGAGTCCGCCTAGCGAACCTAGCAGATCCACTAGTCCTCCTTGGGGGATGTTGTCGGGTGTTGCACGGATTCCTCGTCATCGGCAAAGTTGCCGTCAATCACTTCTGGTTCCCGCTCCTGCTGCTGTGCGGTGTACTTGGGTGCGTCGAGTTGATGGGCATCGGGCGCCCTGTAGAACTCGGCTGGCGGTTCACGTTTGGTCAGATCCGCACCTCCGTTGGCGATCACCACAGCGATGTAGGGCAGGACCACCGCGCCAATGAGCAGGACCCAGCGAAGCCAGCCGTCGAAAAAGAAGGCGAGAACAAAGCAGACCAGGCGCACGGTCATCGAAATCGTGTATTTGCGCACACGGGTATCACGCTCGGCGGTATGCGACTGGCGCGCTTCGGTAATGCGGTGAACTTCGGGTTGGCCGGAACCGTGGTTCATTGGCTGTGAGGACATGTAAAAGACTTCGCTTTGCAATACGGGATCTGCTCCCATTGTCTCACTTGTAGCACCCAGAGGGTAATTTCTACGCGCCGTCGAAGCGGTAAAACTGGTGAGTAACTAATAGGATTGTTCACGGAGTAGCTACTTAACTAGGCAAAGTGCGTTTTCGGCTGGCCAATGGAGGGATTTTCCATGCCAGGAACTCGAGCGCATGAATGGAGAAATACATTGACTACGGAACCAACCACTGGCCGCAGCGTCCTCGTGACCGGCGGCAACCGCGGAATCGGACTTGCTATTGCGCGTGCATTCGAAGCCAACGGCGACAAGGTGGCCATCACATACCGCAGTGGAGAGGTTCCGGCCGGACTGCTCGGCGTCAAGGCTGATGTCACCGACAGCGAGTCCATCGACGCCGCTTTCAAGGAAGTTGAAGCTGCACACGGTCCAGTGGAAGTTCTTATCGCCAATGCAGGAGTCACCAAGGACACCTTGCTGCTGCGCATGAGCGAAGACGACTTCACCTCGGTCATCGACACCAACCTCACCGGCGCCTTCCGCGTGATCAAGCGCGCATCCAAGGGCATGATCCGGCTCAAGCGCGGCCGCGTCGTGCTGATCTCCTCGGTCGTGGGCCTGTACGGCTCGCCAGGCCAGATCAACTACGCGGCTTCGAAGTCCGGCCTGGTCGGCATCGCCCGCTCGCTGACCCGCGAACTGGGTTCGCGCGGCATCACCGCCAACGTCGTCGCTCCGGGCTTCGTGAACACCGAAATGACCGCAGTCTTGCCAGAGGAAACCCAGAAGGGATACCTCGAAAGCATTCCGGCCAACCGCTTTGCTGAGCCAGAAGAAGTTGCCAACGTCGTCCGCTGGATCGCCAGCGATGAAGCAGCGTACATCTCCGGAGCGGTAATCCCGGTTGACGGCGGCCTGGGCATGGGCCACTAGAAGTTTTAAGCAAGAGATCTAAAGGAGTATCACCATGTGTGAGTTCAAAGGTGCCATTGTTACCGGTTCCTCCCGCGGCATCGGTGCAGTCACCGCACAGCTGCTGGCCGAGCAGGGCATTGGCGTCGTGGTCAACTACCGCGCCAAGGCCCCACGCGCCAACAAGATTGTCGCCGCCATTGAGGAAAAGGGCGGCAAGGCAGTGGCCGTCGGCGCAGACCTGACCTCCGCCGAGGGGCCGCAGGCTCTGATCGACGCCGCCGTGGAGAATTTCGGTTCGCTGGACGTCGTCGTGCTGAACGCTTCAGGCGGCATGGAAACCTCCATGGGCGAGAACTACGCGCTGCGCCTGAACCGCGACGCGCAGGTCGCCATGCTCCAGGCTGCGCTGCCCAAGCTCAGCGAGGGCGGCCGCGTGGTCTTCGTGACCAGCCACCAGGCGCACTTCATCAACGAAGTGAGCACCATGGATGCCTATGACGCTGTAGCGAAGTCCAAGCGTGCCGGCGAAGATGCATTGCGTGAAATGATCCCGGAGCTGGCCGAGAAGAACATCACCTTCGTGGTGGTTTCCGGCGACATGATCGAAGGCACGATCACCGCAACCCTGCTCAACCGCATGGAGCCAGGTGCCATCGACGCCCGCCGCGAAGCTGCCGGCAAGCTGTACTCCGTTGAGGAGTTCGGTGCCGAGGTAGCCAAGATGGTCTTCGCCGACGTCGAGACCGGCCACACCGAGCTGGTGGGCGGCGCAGGAGACTTCCTGACGCAGTCGGGCAAGTAGGCCCCTCAGCAACCGCATCAGCTGGCGGCCGGGATCCTGTTTCGGGGTTCCGGCCGCCAGCTTTTTCGTGCCTGGGCCGCAACGGCAGGAATAAAAAATCGCCGGGTACCTCTCATAATGGAGGTGCCCGGCGATTCGGCTAGATATAATCGGTGATCTAGTCCTTCGGCTTTTCGTCGCAGACGATCTTATGCCATGGGCTGTAGGTCCAGCTCTTGGTTTCGGCTGGCAGCTTCTTGGAGCCGTCGATGGTCTCCCGGTAACGGGTGATATCGATGCTGAAGCCCTTCTTGCCGCCGGATTCCGAGACGCACTTCTCGGCCGGGTTGTACTTGGTTTCCGGGTTGGTCAGGTTGTACTTCCCCGAGCTCTTCTGCGAGACATCCCAGTACTTGGTGGACCACAGGCGGGTATTGACCTTGTCGCCCGAAACCCATGCCTGGATCATCACGCCGTAGGGGGTGTTGTTCTCCCAGATCATGTCGATCTGGCCTTCCCACAGGGTAGCTTCGCGTCCTGCAGGGTAGCGTTCGAACCAGCGCGAATGCGGCTTGTGGGTGATGTCGTCGTAGCCGGCCAGGAAGCCGACGTTGTACATCTGGGTGGAGATCTGCGAGAGCCCGCCGCCAACGGCTTCGGTACTGAAGCCGTTTTCCACAACCCCGGAGCTGTAGTAGCCGTTGGCCACGGTGATCGGGCCCAGGGCTTCGAGCAGCGAGAAGCGTTCGCCCGGCTTGATGATGTCCCCGTTGACTCGAGCCGAACCGGCACGCAGGTTCTTAGTACGCACGGTGTCTGAGGCAGGGTACCGGGTGGAGAAGGTGACGATCGGTTCCTTGATGCCAAGCTTCTTCGCATCTACGGTGGTGAAGTCCGCTTCCTTCTCGGTCATCTCGACTTCGGCAGTACGATTCTTGGCGGCCGTCGCGGCCAAGACCTTGGCACCGAGGCCCTTGGTCTCCAGCGAGATGCCCTTGGAGGACTTGATGATCGAAGGCTTGCCGTCCTTCAAGACGATCTGCGCATCCTTGGCGGTGCTGGAAAGATCGGAGTTCTTCGTTGCCGCCTTGTAGAGCTTCTTGTCGTCCAAAGCGATCGCCGGAGCACCGTCCTTGGGCACGTAGCTCGCTGCCGCGGCAATGGATGCGACCGAGATGGTAGCTTTCTTCTTGCCCGAGGCCAGGGTGACTTCGTCCTTCAGCAGCGCCTTGACGTCCTTGTCGTAGAAGGCCTGCAGAGTGTCGGCAGAAATCTGCGGCTTAATGACATCGGCTGGCAGGGCGATCGCAGGGCCGGCAATTTCCCAGTCGTCGCTGATCAAGTCCGCAGCTTCCTTGGTCTTCAGCGCGACGCCGTCAACGGGCTTGGTCAGCTTGGAGGTGCCGTCCTCGAATTCGATGGTTCCTTCGGCAACCTCGGCGTTGGCCTTCTTGGCCAGTGCATCGAGTTGCGCAGCCAGCTTATCCTCGTCAACGTCGACAGTCGGGGTGACGTGGAACTCGCCGGTGAGGCGTTCGTAGAGCTTGACCGGGTTGACTTCGTAGGACGTCAGTTCATTGACGGTGTCTTCAACGTTCAGTTCCAGACCGGCCTTGGCAGGATCCAGTGTGTACTTTTCACCGTTGACAGTGACATCCACTGGCTTCTGAGCCAGGGGGAGAACCTCGCGCTCCAGCTCGGCGCGAGCCTGGTCATTGTTCATGGATCCGATGTTCACACCCGCAATGGAGGCGTTGGCCGGGACCTGGGAGCTGACAAAGGCTGCTCCGCCGAAATATGCTGCTGCTACGGCTGCCACGCAAGAACCGGCAATGATCCAAGGCTTGGCCTTGCCCTTCTGCTTTTTCTTGTCCTGTTGGGAGTGAACAGTCGTAGATGAGGAACTGTCCGGGGAGGGGGTCTGCACTGGTCTAGTAGCTCTTTCGAAAGCGATGGGGGCTCGACGCGCGGCTAAGGCTAATGCCTCAAGCCGTTGCACGCATCAATAGAAATACTAACTGCTGGAACAACCGAACGAGATATCAAAAGCCGGTGAGCGCATAATCGTTATGCAGTTGTTGGATTCCCCTAAGCCAAATCATCGAGAACCAGGTCGGCGATGGCATCCAGGCGCGAGAAGTCCAGACGAACGTCCGCCTCGTCGCGCAGGGCAGGCTTCGCGTTGAAAGCAACACCCAATCCTGCGGCGGCAACCATGGCGAGGTCGTTGGCGCCATCACCGGCGGCGATCGTTGCAGACATCGGGATCTGGTGCTCCTGCGCCCAAGCGCGTAGCATTGTTTCCTTCATTTCACGGTCGACAATCTTGCCGTGAACGGTACCGTCAAGAATTCCTCCGGTAATCCCCAAGGTGTTGGCAAGCGCATGGTCCAGTCCGAGGTGGGCAGCCAACGGATCCAGAATCTGCTGGAACCCGCCGGAAACTACGCCGACCTTGTGCCCGGCCGCATGGAACCGCTTGACCAGGGATTCGGCGCCGTCGGAGAAGATAATGCGCTGGCCAACCTCGGCGAGGACATCAACTGGCAAATCCTTCAAAGTAGCTACGCGCTGGATCAAGGATTGGGCGAAGTCCAATTCGCCGCGCATCGCGGCCTCGGTCACTGCAGCCACTTCTTCTTCCCGACCAGCGTGGGCGGCGAGCAATTCGATGACTTCCTGCTTGATCAAGGTGGAATCGACATCCATCAGCAGCAGGAGCTGTGGCGCCTCGGTAAGCCCGGCAGGAACCGCAGCTACGCACAAGTCCGCATAATCCAGTGCCCCGTCGGCGACTAGGGCATCGACGAATTGCTTGGCAGCCTGCTGCAGCTGAGCGTGATCGGCCTGCTCGATGCGGAATTTGGCAACCAATCGCTCTTCGATGGTTTTGATCCGGCTTTCGTCGGCGTCCGGAATCAGTCCGGCTCCCGTTGCCCGCTGCAGGACAGCGGCGAAGTCGGTGCGTGAAAGGGATGGGCGGGATGCGAAAACCAATGATGAAGCCATGCAATCATTTTTCATTGCCCCGGTGATTACGACCAAACATGACGTGTTGGCCCCGGGCACAGGCACCGGTCCGATGGGCGCGAACTGGCATTGCAACAGGAGGCGATGCAGGTCAATCCGCCGATTTTCGAGTCTTGCATGGCATTTCCGATTAGTGAAACAGGGGTGGAAAGTCTAATCTTGAATACCATGAGCGAAGTGCTAACTTTCAAAGATGTCAGCGTTGTACGCGGGCGAAAAGAACTGCTCAAGGACGTGTCCTGGGAAGTCAAAGAAGGGCAGCGGTGGATTGTGATCGGCCCCAATGGCGCCGGCAAGTCGACCTTGATGAACATCGCATCCACTCGGCTGCACCCCACCCGCGGTACCGCGGATATTCTTGGTGAACGCTTGGGCAAGGTTTCGGTCTTCGATCTGCGTCCGCTGATCGGCCTGAGCTCGGCCCTGGTTGCCAACTCCATTCCAGCCAACGAAACCGCGCTGAACGTGGTGCTCACTGCCGCCTACGGCATGACCGGCCGCTGGCGCGAGAAGTACGAGAAGCTCGATGAGCGCCGTGCTTTCCACCTGCTGCACAACTGGGGCATGTCGACCTTCATGAACCAGCCTTTCGGCAAGCTTTCCGAAGGCGAACGCAAGCGCGTGCTGATCGCCCGTGCCTTGATGACCGATCCCGAGCTGCTGATCCTCGATGAGCCGGCAGCTGGTCTGGATCTTGCCGGTCGAGAAGACCTGGTTGGCAAGCTGGCTGAACTGGCAGCCGACGAGGATGCTCCAGCACTGGTTCTGGTGACCCACCACCTTGAAGAGGTGCCAGCGGGATTCACCCACATCTTGATGATGCGTGACGGCGAAGTCGTCGCCGCCGGCGAGATCGGCTCCACGCTCAACGAAGAAAACCTGGAAGCAACCTACGGCGTGCCGCTGAGCCTGCGCCGTGAAGGTGGACGCTATTCGGCTTTCGCACGCAGCTAACAGCAACAACTAAAGGGGAAAGCACCACGTGATCGAATTTTGGCGTGAAGCCCTGATCTTCCTTGGAGGACTCTGGGCCGGAACTATCAACACCGTCGTCGGGTCGGGTACCTTGGTCACTTTCCCCATTCTCGTGGCGTTGGGCACGGCACCGGTGAATGCCGTGGTCTCCAACGCCATGGGTCTGGTTGCTGGAGGCTTCTCCGGCGCCTGGGGCTACCGGCGGGAAGCCGCCAGCGTCAAGAAGACGCTGCTCAAGCTCGTGCCAGTCTCCTTGGCCGGCGGGTTGATTGGTTCACTGCTGCTATTGAATTTGCCGGAGTCGGTCTTCGGCGTCGTGGCGCCGGTGCTGCTGGTCTGCGCGCTGGTCTTGGTAATCTTCCAGCCGCGGCTTTCCAAGTGGGCGAAGACCCGCCAGACCGCATCTGGCGGTATAGACCCGGATGATGCCGACCGCGCGCCGATTCCATTGGTGCTGTATATCCTCGTGTTCCTGATCGGTGTCTACGGCGGCTACTTCACCGCGGCGCAGGGCGTACTGCTGATGGCCGTATTCGGTGTTTTCCTGCACGCTTCGCTGCAGCAGTCCAACGCCATCAAGGTGATCCTTTCCTTGATCGTGAATCTTGTGGCGGCCGCGATGTACCTGATCATCGCGCCCGAGCGCATCCACTGGCTCATCGTGCTGCTGATTGCTGTCGGCTCGCTGATCGGCGGTTTCATCGGTGCCAAGGTGGGACGCAAGCTCTCGCCGGGATGGCTGCGCGCCGTCATCGTCATTCTGGGGCTGATTGCTTTGGGCAACATGCTCTACAAGCTGGTGTAGCTTCGTGGCAGAAATTCTTAATCCTGAACGCATCTTGCAGGTGGCGGATCTGGAGGATCCCCGTCTCGATGAGTACCTCCGGCTCTCGGAGGCGCATCTGCGCATGCGCACCGATGTGGAAAATGGCCTCTACATCGCCGAGAGCACCAAAGTTGTCCAGCGTGCGATCAATGCAGGCCATGTGCCACGCAGCTTCCTGCTCGCTGAAAAGCATCTGGATCAGCTGGCCGAGGAATTCAACCGCTTCCCGGACGCGCCGATTTTCATCGGGGACGACCGGCAGCTTCAGGACTTAGTCGGCTTCCATCTGCACCGCGGCGCCATGGCCGCGATGAATCGTCCCGAACCGCTGGATCTGGATGACGTGCTTGAGGCCAGTTCCCGGATTGCCATCTTGGAAGACATCGCTGACCATACGAATCTCGGCGCAATTATCCGCTCGGCCTCGGGCCTCGGGGTAGATGCAGTGCTGCTCACTCCTAAATGCGTTGACCCTTGGTACCGGCGCAGCGCGCGTGTCTCGATGGGTACGGTCTTCGACCTTCCTTGGGTGCGAATGCAGTCCTGGCCAGAAGATCTCCAGACGCTGAAGAACCATGGCTATGAGATGTTCGCCATGGAACTGACCGATGACGCGACCCCGTTGAACGAAGTGGAGATCAAGGCTGGGCAGAAGGTCGCGATGATATTGGGCAATGAAGGCAGGGGAGTCACCGATGAAGCTATCGCCGCCGTTGACCGGACCGTCATCATCCCGATGCACCGTGATGTGGATTCACTGAATGTTGGTGCCGCAAGCGCAATTGCGTTCTGGCATTTGTGCTCCGCGCCACGCTGAGAACGTTTCTGCAGTCAACGATTTTGCGATAGGATGGACTGTCTGTGCTTTGAGGTTTCTACGTGGAGCCCTGAATGCGGGACACAATTTCCGAGTAAGTAGCTGCTGGCAAAATCCAGTGGCCATAAACAAAAGGTGTATAGCTATGAAGGCTGATATCCATCCACAGTACGGCCCAGTTGTCTTCAACGACCTGGCATCCGGCGAAAAGTTCCTGACCCGTTCGACCGCTAAGTCGGACAAGACCATCGAATGGGAAGATGGCAACACCTACCCAGTAATCGACGTCGAAATCTCGGCAGCTTCGCACCCGTTCTACACCGGCAAGCAGCGCATCATGGACACCGCTGGTCGTGTCGAGCGCTTCAACGCCCGCTTCAAGGGCTTCGGCGGCAAGAAGTAATACTTCGCCCCTAGTAAGCTTTCGCGGCGTGTTTCCAGTTTCTGGAAACACGCCGTCGCTGCTTTAACGGACTGGCCATCCCCGGATGCCGGACCTGCAATGACTGAAAAAGTTTTCACTGAAAAATTGGCGGGACGCCGTTGAACGCAACGTGCGACGCGCCAGGTGTCCCGAACGTCAGGTGAAGACTTGACTGACTGAAAAATTCTGTCGGTGGCGTCGGCAGGGAGCTTCTTGATGCGATAGCCGTCGGGGTCTACCGGCGGCGACAGCAAAAAAGTGTGCACTGGCCTCTCGAAGAATCGCATTTGGCCGCATCGAGATGGGCAACCGGCTCCATTGCGGTTGCCTGAAGTGTTCATGGGTCGTGTGGTGCTTCTGGTGACTGAAAAAATTTGCCACCCAAGATCGGTCATCCGGGCTAGGGCACTTGGCCTGTTTCCCGTTGTCCGCCCATGTGGGGCGGTTCGGTTCCTGGACTCTTATCCGGAATGTCGATGTGCGGCTTGAGCCCGAGTAACCTGCCCCCTTTTGGCGTCAATCGGACTTGAGGAAGGGGGATGACCCTGGGGCGCTTTGGGCAATGATCGCTCACATGATCGAACTGATCTACGCGCTTTACGCTGCCCGGAACCACAATGGAATTCAGGCCGCGCGGTGTCACTTCGCGTTCCTCCTCCTCGGTGCTCGAGTCCTGCGTGGCAATGGTATCGGCCAATGATTCACTGACCTGTTCGGTTGAGTCCGCCAGCAGCACTGAGGTCAGCGCATCAAGGCTGCTCTGCAGGCGCTGGATCATTCTCAGCCGTTCGAGGGCGTCGCCTGGGCCATTGAGCGGCTCTGCGTCGTAAAGCTCATCGGCAATGAGTTTCGCAGGACCATAGGACAATTGATGTTCGATGCGATCACTGAAGAAAGAGTCCTTGTGGGATTCTCTTCGGGTGCAGGCTGGGAGCAGCGGCAGACGATGCTCATCATCGTCGTCTTGGATGGAGTCGGGTATTGCCATAGTTAATTCTCCGGCCGGGGTCGGACATTTTGGCCCGGAAATCCGCGGATTGTTGATGCCTTTTCGAATGTTTATTCGGTTGTTAGCGTGGGAGTGCTTGTCGACCGGAAACCGGCGAGTCTACCGCTGCCCGGATTCGACTCGCCGGTGGCCGGGGATAGAATGAAACCATGATGCATCATGGTGAATACAAGGTAGTCGGTGGCAAATTAGTCGTTGTAGATCTGGATACTGCCGACGGCGTGATCACCGAAGTGTCGTTGAATGGCGACTTCTTCCTGGAGCCGGACGATGCGCTCGACGACCTGAATGATGCGATCCGCGGACTGCCAACCGATGCCAGCCACAGCACCATTCGCACGGCGGTAACCGAGAACCTGCGCGAAGGTGCAGTGATGATCGGCTTCGACGAAAACGCTATTGCGCGCGTAGTGCGTCGCGCGCTGGGCCATGCCACCAAGTGGGAAGACCATGAGTGGGAAATTCTGGGCCCGGAGATCATCCCCATCGCCGAGCAAGTGGCGCTGGATGAGGTGCTGACCCGTCAGATTGCCAAGGGCGCGCGCAAGCCGACGATCCGTTTCTGGGACTGGAGCGAAGGCGCCGTGGTCATTGGATCCTTCCAGTCACTGAAGAACGAAGTCGACATGGAGCAAGCTGAAAAGCATGGCATCCAGGTCGTTCGACGCATTTCAGGCGGCGGGGCGATGTTCATGGAGGCCGGCAACTGCATCACCTACTCGCTGTACGCGCCCGAATCCCTTGTGGACGGCATGAGCTTTGCCGATTCCTACCCGTTCCTGGATGCATGGGTGATGGAAGCGTTGGAAAGCATCGGGCTGAAGGCGCACTACAAGCCGCTGAACGACATCGCCACCCCGGCCGGAAAGATCGGCGGCGCCGCGCAGAAGCGCCTGGCCAATGGCGCGATGCTGCACCACGTCACGATGAGCTACGACATCGATGCGCAGAAGATGACTCAGGTGCTGCGGATCGGCCGGGAGAAGATTTCCGACAAGGGCATCGCCTCGGCGGTCAAGCGCGTTGATCCGCTGAAGTCGCAGACCCAGCTCGAACGCATGGAGATCATCAAGGTCATGATGGATACCTTCGCCAAGCGCACCGGTGCCAAGCCGGCACAGCTGGATGCCGAATCCCGACAGGCGGCGCAGGAGCTGGCGGCTGCCAAATTCGCCACCGAGCAGTGGACCGCACGCGTTCCATAAGACGGCAGGATCCAAGGGCTCGTTCTCGATTCCGCATCGAGAACGGGCCCCTGCTTCGTTTCAGGCGGCAAAAAGCCGGCCCTCTGCTTGATGAAGCAGGGGGCCGGCTTGGAGCGCCAGTGGCTATCGGCTAGCGGCTGGCGCGGCTGTAGGCCTGGGCCTGCAGCGAGCGCTGCAGCTCGGCGCGTTCCTCCAGCAGGATGCGCTTGAGAGCGGCCGGGGCGCCCTCGTGGCGTTCGAGCCAGGTGGTGGCTGTGGCCAGCGCCTTGTTCTGCTCGATGGAGCCCTGAAGATCCTGGTGGCCTGGATACAGTCCCTCGATCACGCGGGTGGCGAATTCCATGCCCATGGTCTCGAAGACCGGCAGGATCGCGGCCCAGTAGCGCTCCTCGAATGGGGCCAGCAGTGCGGCCGAACCCAGGGTGAAGCCCAGGGCGGTAGCCGAGAGGGCGTCGTTGGACAGTTCTCCCTGCTCATCGCGCGCCATCAGCACGGTATCGAAGGCGGTGTCCTTGGCCTGCAGGTCCGGGCGGGCGGCCAGCGCGGTGCGTACCGAATTCTGCGCAACACTGGTGGGGTTGGCCTTAGCGGCCTCGTGCATGCGTGCTTCGGCGGCGTCATCGAGCCGGCCGGCGGCGGACAGCGCGATGTAGGAACCCCAGAGCAGCTGCTCGTCGACGGTGACCTGATAGGCGTTGGGTTGCTCGCCGAGGAACGCATCGAGCACCTCGGGGGCCACGCCGGAGCGGGCCAGGCGGACCAGGGTGCGTGCGGTGGTGGTTTGCTGGTCGCTGCCTGCCTCGAATTCGTTCAGCCATCCGGTGAGCGTTGCGGCTGCCTGCTGGCGCAGCCCTGCGCGCAGCTCGGGAGCCACGTACTTGGCGATCGAGGTGGCCAGCTGGTCGGTGAGCACCCCGAAGACGCCGGCATCGGTGACGGCGTGCGCGTGATCCAGGATGGCTTGCACATAGCTCTGCGCGTCGAGCGTGGCCGAACGCACCGCATCCCACAGCGAGGCCCAGCAGGTGGCGCGCGGCAGCGAGTCGGTCAGCCCCGAAAGGTGGCCAAGCAAAGTGGTGCGCGAGACCGGATCGAATTCGATCAGCGCGTAGGTCTCGTCCCCGTCATTGGGCAGCAGCAGGTCAGGGACCTTTCGTCCGATGAGGAAGTCCAGGGCCACCTGTTCGCCTGCCAGCTCCACCTGCACCGAATCGGTGCGCTGCAGCTTGCCCGAGTCCAGCTCGTAGGCGCCCACGGAGAGCACATGCGGGCGGGCGATCGGCGCTGCGGTAACCGGGTCGGTGCCCGACTGGATCAGCGAGGCCGAGGTGATGGTGCCCGACTCGTCGGTGTCGTACTGGACGTGCAGCTTCGGCACGCCGCTGGTCTTCAGCCAGGCGTCGGCCCACTGTCCCATGTCGCGGCCGCTGGCGGCTTCCAGCGCTTCGAGGAAGTCATCCAGCGAGGTGTTGCCGTAAGCATGCTTGCGGAAGTAGGCGCGGGCGGCGTCGCGGAAGGCATCCGCGCCAACGAAGGCAGCCAGCTGCTTGAGCACGGACGCCCCCTTGGCGTAGGTGATGCCGTCGAAATTCTGGTCCGCTGCCAGCAAATCGGGGATATCGGCGACGATCGGGTGAGTGGTGGGCATCTGGTCCGCGACGTAGGCCCAGGCCTTGCGGCGCGCGGCGAAGGTGGTCCAGGCGGTGGTGAAGTCGGTGGCCTCGTCGTTGGCCAGGGTGCCGATGTAGTCGGCGAAGGATTCCTTGAGCCACAGGTCGTCCCACCACTTCATGGTGACCAGGTCGCCGAACCACATGTGCGCCATCTCGTGCATCAGGGTGTTGCCGCGCTGCTCGTACTGGCCTTCGGTGGCGTGCGAGGTGAACACGTAGCGTTCGGTGAAGGTGACCAGGCCCGGGTTCTCCATGGCGCCGAGGTTGTACTCGGGGACGAACGCCGAGTCGTACTTGCCCCACGGGTAGGGGTAGTCGAACAGCTCGTGGAAGTAGCCAAGGCCCTGGCTGGTCAGCTTGATGATTTCCTCGCCGTCGAAGTGCTCGGCCAGTGAGGCCCGGCAGGTGGCGGCCATCTCGATGGCCAGCTCTTCGCCGTCGGCCAGCTTCTGCACGTGCTCGCCGCGCACCACGTGGTACGGGCCGGCCAGCACCGCGGTGATGTAGGAGGAGATCTTAGGTGTGGGGGAGCAGGCGACGGTCTTGGTGCCGTCCTCGTTCACGACCTCATCGACGATCGGCTGGTTGCTGGCCAGGTGCCAATCGGCCCGACCGGTGAGCGTGAAGCGGTAGCTGGTCTTCAGATCCGGCTGTTCGAAGCAGGCGAAGACGCGGCGCGCCTCGGAAGGCTCGAACTGGGTGTAGAGGTAGGTTTCGCCGTCCTGCGGGTCCACGAAGCGGTGCAGGCCCTCGCCGGAGCGCGAGTAGATGGCCTGGCCGGTGATCTTCACGGTGTTCGGCGCATCGGTGCGCAGGTTATCGAGGTAGATGCGCGCATCAAGCACGGCGGAATCCACATCGATCGCGGTGCCGTTAACCAGCACCTCGGCCACCGATTCGTGGATGAAGTCGATGAAGGTTACCGGTTCCCTGGAGCTGAAGTTCAGCGTGGTGATCGAGGTGAAGCTGGTGGCGTTGCGGTCGGCGGCATTGGCCAGGTCGAGCTGGACTTCGGCGAAGTGCCATTCGATATTCCGTGCGCGCCAGGCCGCTTCGTCGCGCCTGAGGTTTTCATTGGGTGCATAGCGTTGAAGTGTGTCCACCATCCCAGCTTAGCTGTGAAACGAATGCTTTAGGGTTTTTTCTACTGGATTTCCACGGTTCTCCGGCGCCAGGCCTTCCTGCGCTAGGCTTGATGGGTCTGTGCAAACACCTGTGAGGATGGAGAAAACAGTGGACGTCTTTATCAAAGGCCCTTCCAAGCGCGACGTAGCGGGCATGAAAGCGGCCTTCGGCGAGGTCCAGGGTGGCGATGTCCTCTCGGTGCTCTACAAGACCGAACGCTTTGGCAACTTCCTGATCACCGGGGCCGCGCACGCGACGGTGCTCGATGACGTGATGGTCGGCGGGCTGAACGCAGCCGCGGCGAAGAAGAAGGCCAAGGATGCCGATGGCGGCGAGATCATGCAGCGACAGCCCGACAAGGATGTTCGCGCCTTTCCTGCGGTCTTCGAGGGCGACTTCGCCCCGGAGGACATCGAGGTGTCCGAGCTGTCCCACGGCGATCTGGTGGTGGCTTCCTTCAGCCAGGAACCCTACGGGGAGTTCGTGGTGACCGGGGTGGTCACCGAGGCCGAAAAGGACCTCGGCTACCTGATGGTCGGCCCGTGGATCCTGCAGACCGCGGATGGACCCGCTTCACGCTTGCTGTCGGTGCAGCGGGTCGCGGCCAACGGCACGCACGTGGCTCCGGTGCCTACCCGTCGCGGCCTGGTCGAGGTCGACGGGCTGTAGCCCGCGAAGATTCCGGTGGCTGCGGTGTTTGGGAGGTTCTGGCCAAGACCACAGCCGCCGTTTTTTGCGCGAGCACTGCCTCGCAATCCGCCGGAAGACAGTCGCATAATTATGAGCAACCCAGTTACTCATAATCTTGCGAAGATATTTTATGACAAGGGACATCCCTATGCTTTGACGATAGCGCGGGCGCCAGCCACGTGAGGCAACGTCGATCGCTAACTCCACCGACTAGACCCTTCTGGACGTAAGATCAAGGAACCATCATAGTGAACAGGACTTCCATGATGACATCGCCAGATAGCACCGGAACGGTGCCCGTGACTGCATTGACCGGGCTCAGCGCTTTCCCGCTCACCCCGTTGAAAGACGGCCTGCTCGATCAGCCCGCGTTCGCCGGACTGGTGCAGCGCCTGGTTGCCGCCGGGGTCGATTCGATCACCGTGCTGGGCTCGACCGGTTCATACATGTATCTGGATCGTGCAGAGCGCGAGCGCGTCATCCAATTGGCAGTGCAGCATGCCGCGGGGATCCCGGTGCTCGCCGGCGTGGGCGCCATGCGCACGGAGCGCGTGCTGGCGCATATTGATGATGCCCGGGCCGCCGGCGCGGCCGGAGTGCTGCTCGCCCCGGTCGGCTACCAGCGGCTGGATGATGACGAGGTCTTCGAGCTGTTCCGGGCAGCCACCGGGCGCAGCGAGCTGCCAGTGGTCGTCTACGACAATCCGTCAACCACCCATTTCACCTTCAGCAACCAGCTCTACGGGCGGATCGCGCAGTTGCCCGGGATCATTTCCATCAAGATTCCCGGGGTGCCGGAAGATCCGGATCAAGGGCGGGCGCATGTTGCCGCGATCCGGGCGGTGCTTCCCGAGCACGTGGGAATCGGCGTATCCGGAGATGCCTTCGGCGCAGCTGGGCTGATCGCAGGATGCGACGCCTGGTACACCGCCGTGGGCGGAACCCTGCCCGCACCGATGATGGCGATCACCCGCGCGGCGCAGCAGGGCAGCACCGAACACGCCCTGGAACTCTCCGCCGGGCTCGCCCCGCTGTGGGAGCTGGTGGCCCGCTACGGCAGCTTGCGGGTGAGCGCCGCGGCCGCCGGCCTCCTGGGCTTGGCCCAGCACGACAGCCTGCCGTTGCCGGTGCAGCCGCTGGGATTGCAGGCACGGGCCGAGTTGGCGCAGGTGCTCCAGCACCTCGGGCTTGATGGGGCACCGCGCAGCTAACCGTCCCGGGAGAGATCCAGTTCCACCAGGGCCAGGCTGCGGTTGTGGCCGAGCACCTGGAACCCGGCAGCGGTGAAGGTGCTCAGAACCCCGGTGAACAACCCGGCACTGTCCTTGGCGTTGATCTGCGTATCGGTGGGCCGCGCCCGCAGGATCCGTGCGCCGCGGGCCTGCGCCTGCTCGATGCCCGCCGCGAGCAGCGCGGTGGCCACACCCTGCCTGCGGTAGCCGTCGCGGACCACAAAGCAGGTGGCCACCCAGGCATCCTCGTCGGCCTGGTGCCCGCGCGGGCGGAACCGCGGGTAGCGGGTGCTGGGACCGAACTGCAGCCAGCCTGCGGGCACATCGCCCCGGTAGGCGAGCAGGCCTGCCGGGACCTGTTCCTCGCACACCTGGCGGTGCAGGGCCGCCTCGTTGGCCGCAGCCCCCTGATTCCACTGCGGGTCGATGAAGTACTGGCACTTGCACCATGACGGATCCCCGTGCGTGCCGAACACCTGCAGCACATCCTGCCAACGATCAGCCGTCGCGGCCGCAATCCGGTAATCCATGGAATTAGCCCCCTGCTCTGGAATCCGAACGTGCCGCGTGATTAGCATGGAGTACGCAAAAGGTGCTCCCAAGGCTACCGGAAGGGGCAATGCCATGGCAGGGATCAAGCGGTTCGACCATATCGGCATCACCGTTGCCGATCTGGAGCTGGTGACCGGTTTCTTCACGCAGCTCGGCCTTGAAATCGACGGGCGCCTCGAGAGAATGGAAGGGGAGTTCCTCGACACGGTCTGCGGCCTGCACCAGGCCCGCACCAGCATCGTGATGCTCCGGGCCCCGGGCAGCGACGTGGGCATCGAGCTGTCCAGCTTCCAGCGGCCCGACCCGGCGCCCGGCAATCCGCACGCCTTGGCCAACGAGCTCGGGCTGCGATCGGTGGCCTTCGAGGTCGATGACCTGGAAGCACTCGTGCAGCGGCTGGGCGAGGAAGGCTATGGGCTGGATGGCGGCATCGGCCGCTACGCGGACCAGTGGCTCATGGCCTACGTGCGCGGACCGGAGGGGTTGATCGTCGCGCTCGCCGAGCGGTTGGGATAGCGACGCGACCGGGCTCAATGATCGGGAGGCGAGCGCATTCTCTGCACGCCCAATCCGCTGGCGAAGAGCGAAGAGGCGTACCTGGTTGCCGTCGGCGCATGAGCAGCATCCCGGAACGGCCTGAAACTTTATTCCGAGACCATAACCGTCCGTTGGCTTTCCTGCTATTTGTCCAGGCGACTTGGTAAAATTGGACAGAACCAAAGGCTCGGAAAGGAACCCGGTGATGGGCGAGAAATTCGACATCGAGGAACGCTGGCCGGAACTGTTTGCGCAACTCGATGCCATGCAACGCAATTCCGTGCGGCAGGCCCTTGCTGCTTCTTGGCACGAGGGATGGGTCCCGAACCGCGAGGACGTCGAAAATTTGACCGACGTGGCGCGCGGTGCGATTGACCAGGATGAGTACTTTCGTCGAGCGGACGCAGCGGCCGAAGGCTATCGTTCCAGTTCTCGCACGACTAACAAGAAACTGAATTCGAAACCTGGTAATGATGGTTAAAACGTCCAGCGGATAACTCGATCTGCGGAATCTGCTGGAAGAACGAGAAGCAACCATTTGCCACAGGCGGAGTATGTCCGCAACGGCTGGCGGCACGTCTACGACATATTGCTTTCAGCCTGATAGGCACCAAAGGTACGAGTCCCACTGGTGACCAGCTGATTGGCGCCAGGCCGGTTGCTGGGGTAAGGCATCGGAGACAGCGCTGGTGGAGTATTTCCTCGGTGACGCCATACTGGCTCTCGCGTGTCGAACGTTGGGTCCCGGCTGATCGGATCGTCGCCGGACGCGATCAGGATTGAGCACTTTCACAAAGTCGTCACCACTGCTGGGTTCACAGGTGAACGGGTTTTTGGAGATTGGCAGGCCAGGCTGTTGGTGCCGCGCAAGTCGAACTCATTTTCATCCCCGTGAAATGAACAAGTCGATGCTCCCACCCACAGTGGCCTTCACACCTTCCCGCAGAATGTTCACATGACTGGATGTATAGCCGTCATTTTGGTGTCCTGTAAGGGGTGACTCGAGCGGTGCAGCATCCCGGACGCTCTGGAGTGGGACGCCCAGAAGGACCAACCAGCGCGTTGTCCGAGCGGCTGGTGAGGGACCAAGAGCGAAACTGGCATGAATCTCACCTGCTCCACAGATCGAGCTTCTCCCAGCCTACGGGGACACCCAGCGATTGGACCGTCAGCGCATGCGAGGACGGGAACTGCTGCAACAACTCTCCGACCCGTTCGTGCCATCCGCACTCGGGATCAACCGTTTGCAGGAGGTAAGCGATCACGGCCAATGCGTTATAGGTCCCGAAGTCCTGCTTCGGCGCATTTTCCGCCCGCAGGTGGTCAAGCACGGGGATTGCGCCGGCAGCCGGCCTGGACGGCGCGTTCTGTAGCTTGCGGTTGAACAGCCGCGCGTGATGCGCTGCCACGTTGCGCACGTAGTTCAGGCTGGCCAGCCAGCTGGCCATCATCTTCTTCCTCGGGACCCCGAAAGCGGCGGCGAGCTCCTCGGCGTCCTTCTGGAGCATTCCGCGGTACAGCGTCGAGAGATGTCCCAGCTCCAACAGCTCGGTGAGCGCCCAGACCGGCATCAGGTCGTCGTACTTGTCACGGAAATGCGCGACGAACTGCTCGTCAGAGCTGTCGCGACGCACCTTGACGCGCTCCAGCCATTGCACGTGCTTGCTGGGCCTCGGATCACGGCTGTCGGTGCTCGGGCGCGTGAACGAATCGTCGAAGCAGGCAGCTTGTTCATGGGCGAAAGCCGAAGTACGGCCCAGGATATAGCCGGTCCTCATGCGCACGGCGACCTCGATGCGCTCCACGCCCTCCATGACGAGCAACCGCAAACGTCTGTCGAACTCGATCACGGCCTCGGCATGCTCCATCGCCGTCCCCGTCAAGTACCTGCCCAGCACGCGGACGCGTGCTCGGCCTTCGTCGTCGGTGTACGCCTCGGACTCCAGGAACGGGTAGAGGTAGCCCGTGAGACGGTAGTAGCCGATCACTTCCAGCACCGCGATAGCGCGGGCGCGGTCCTTGACGTCCAGGCCCCGGGCAACGAGTCGATCGACCTGCTGCTCCAGGGACAGCCACTGCTTCGCGTACTGCGCCATCCATCACTCCTGCACAAAGAAAATCAGCCCGCGCCTTGCGGCAACGGGCTGATCATGATGAGCCAATACTAGCACAGTCAGTCACAGCGCACCATGCCTCGGCTAACCTGTCGGCTGGCCAAAGAGCGGCGCTCGGCGTCTGTGCAGGCCTCCATCTTCGCAGCCAGGCAGGGTCGCGAGCACGTCGGACGTGCGCCCCAGGCGGCCCAGGCGGCAGGTGAGCATGGTGTCGCCGCCGGTCCGCTTCCCGGCCATGCCAGCCACCGTCCACCGGACGGCAGCCGGGAGCAGAGTGTCGTCGGGACGGGCCGCCGGCCCGCCCAGCACACCAGGTGCCTCGGGCGGGCCGGCGGTCGTGATTGCAGCCGTGCCAGTGGCTGATCAGGCCTTGGCCTTCTGCAAGGACTTCTCGCTGATCGGCGCATTGTCGCTGGCGCGCAGCTTACGGAAGTACTCCATGGCCTCATCCTGGCGCTCGGCTTCGCCGCCCGAGGAGATGTCGGCACGCAGGTGGTCCTGGGTGTAGCCGAAGGCGTCGACCAGGTCCTGGGCGTGCGGGCGCAGGCGGGCAAGCAGGCGGTTGATGTAGCCGGACAGGGTGCGGGCGCGCTGCATCGAGAGCAGGCCGTTGGCCAGGTACCAGCCCAGGTCGTCCTCGACCAGCGACAGCGCGAAGACATCGCGCAGCCAGGTCAGCACCTCGGCGGTGGCCGGATCCTGGATCTTCTCCAGTGCCGCGGTGAATGCCTCCCAGCGCAGCAGCTGGCCGTGGTCGCGGGCCGCGGAGATCAGCAGCTCCTGGTTCTCGTTGAACGCGGCGGCGCCCTTGGCCTTGTCCTTCCCGGCGGCGCGCAGGGCGTTGGCCACCGCGGCGACCTTGGCATTGATGCGGTCGGTAAGCAAGGCGCGCTGGTTCTCAGGGTCCTTGAAGAAGTTGGCGCTCTTGCGCTCATCGGAGATGTCCGCGAAGGCCTGGCCCACGCTGCGCAGCCCGGAGCGGTGCAGTGCGGTGGTGCCAGCCTGCTTGGCCGCGTACAGCGCCATCGCGCCGGTGTCGAGCTTGCGGAACTCGGCCGCATAGTCGGTGAGCAGGCGCTTACCCACCAGCTGCAGCAGCACGTTGTTGTCGCCCTCAAAGGTCACATAGACATCCAGGTCGGCGTAGAGCTGGGTGAAGCGGTTCTTGGCGATGAACCCGGCACCGCCGCAGGCTTCGCGGCATTCCTGGATGGTGTCCAGCGCGTCCCAGGTGCTCAGCGGCTTCAGCGCGGCGGCGAGGGTTTCCAGATCCTGGCGGTCGTCGTCGCTGTCGGCGCGGCCGGAGAATACCGCGTCGAACTTGTCCAGCAGGCCGTCGTGGGCGAAGGAGGAGGCATAGGTGCGGGCCAGGCGGGTGATCAGCCGGCGCTGGTGGCGCTGGTAGTCCAGCAGGGTGGTTTCCTCGGTGTCCGAGGTGGAGTTGAACTGTCGGCGCTGGTTGCCGTAGGTCACAGCGATCTGCAGGGCGATCTTCGAGGCGTTGGTGGCGGCGCCATCCAGCGAGACGCGGCCCTGGACCAGGGTGCCGAGCATGGTGAAGAAGCGGCGGCCCGGCGAAGGGATTGGCGAGGAGTAGGTGCCGTCGGCGTCCACGTTGCCGTAGCGGTTGAGCAGGTTGGTGCGCGGAACACGCACGTTGGTGAAGTGCAGCCGGCCGTTGTCGATGCCGTTCAGCCCGCCCTTGAGCCCGTCGTCCTCACCGCCGACGCCTTCCAGGAAGTTGCCGTCCTCGTCGCGGATCGGCACGTAGAAGCAGTGCACGCCATGGTTCACGCCCTTGGTGATCAGCTGGGCAAAGACGGTGGCTGCCTTGCCGTGCAGCGCGGCGTTGCCCAGATAGTCCTTCCAGGCTGCCTTGAACGGGGTGTGGATGACGAATTCCTCCGTGGCTTCGTCGTAGGTGGCAGTGGTGGCGACGGAGGCGACGTCCGAGCCGTGGCCGATCTCGGTCATGGCGAAGGCGCCCGGGGTCTTCAGGCTCATGGCATCCGGCAGCCACTTGGCGTGGTGCTCTTCGCTGCCCAGGTGCAGGATCGCTCCGGCGAACAGGCCCCACTGCACCCCTGCCTTGATCTGCAGCGATGGGTCGGCTGCCACCAGTTCCTCGAAGGCGGCCAGCGAGCCGCCGTGGTCATCGAAGCCGCCGAATTCCTTGGGGAAGGCACGCTGCACGGCCTCCTGCTCGACGAGGATGCCCAGCTGGCCGAGCACCCGTTCGCGGTGCTCGGCCATGCCCAGCAGCGGGTCGCGCTGCAGCTGCGGATTGGCGGCGCGGGCGCGCGAGGCCTTGCGGATTTCGGCGTAGGGGCCGAGCAGCTGCTCGGAGAGGGCGGTGATGTTGATGCGGTTCTCGCTCATGGCGTGCCTTTCATTTCGGTGGTTCGGATTGGGGTGCACCAAGGGGTGCTTCAGCGGGTTGTCGGTGTCCGGGTGGAGGCGATGCCGTAGGCCAGCCAGTTGGTCAGCTCGGTGGCCAGCGACTGCAGTGACGGCTTGCCGGGGCCTGCCGGGTGGCTCAGCCACTGCTCACCGGCGGCTCGGACCATGCCCAGGGCCGCACGCGGCCACAAATCGAGGGTGGAGGCGGTGGCGTGCTGGTCGTAGAGCTTGAGCAGGCGTTCGCTCATCAAGCTGGAGGCCTCCTCGAAGAAGGTGTTCAGAGCCCCGGCCGACTCGTCATCGGCCGAGCGCGGGGCGGAGGTCACGAAGAAGTACAGGTTGGGGCTGTTGTCGGCCAGCTCCAGGTAGGAGGAGACCATCGCGTGGAGCGCGCTGATTTCGTCTTCCTTGGCCAGGCCGGCGGCGATGACGCGTTCGCGGAAGTCGTTGATCACCATGGCGCTCAGTGCCTGGCGCAGGCCTTCCTTGTCGCCGAAGTACCGGTAGTAAACCGGCTTGGAGGTCTTTGCGTGTCCGGCAATGTCCTCCATGGAGACCTGGGCACCGAGCTTGTGCACGGCTTTGCGTGCCAACTTGAGCAGTTCCTCGTGGCGCGCGGTGCGATGCGCTTCCCAGCGAGCTGCCCGGCCGTCGGTCTCGCGGTCGATTTCCTCAGCGATCTTGTTCACGTAACTCAGAGTATCATGTACTCTTGGTTACAGTAATACTTGTCACACCAGAATATTTGTAGGAGTTCAACGAACATGAGCCAGCCTTCTGTGCGCAACGCCGTGATCATCGGTGGCAACCGCATTCCCTTCGCCCGTTCCAACACCGCTTATGTGAATGCGTCCAACCAGGACATGTTCACCGCCGCACTCGAGGGCCTGGTTGCCCGCTACGGACTGCAGGGACAGCGCATCGGTGCAGTCTCCGGCGGTGCGGTGCTCAAGCACTCCAAGAACTTCAACCTGATCCGCGAATCGGTACTCGGCTCCTCGCTGGATCACGCCACCCCGGCCTACGACGTGCAAATGGCCTGCGCCACCGGCATGGAAGCCATCGGCTCGCTGGCCAACAAGATCAAGCTCGGCCAGCTCGACTCGGCCATCGGCGGCGGCGTGGACACCACCTCCGACGCGCCCATCGCCGTATCCGATTCGCTGCGCGCGATCCTGATGGAACTTTCCCGGGCCCGCTCCACCAAAGCCAAGTTGGCTGCGTTGTCCAAGCTGCGCCCAGGCCACCTGGCCCCAGCGGCTCCAGGCACCGGCGAACCACGCACCGGACTGTCCATGGGCGACCACCAGGCGATCACCACCAAGAAGTGGGGCATCACCCGCGAAGCACAGGATGAACTGGCCTTGGCCAGCCACAAGAACCTGGCTGCAGCCTATGACCGCGGTTTCTTCAACGACCTGATCACCCCATTCAACGGCCTGTCCAAGGACAACAACCTGCGCGCCGACTCCAGCATGGAAAAGCTCGCCAAGCTCAAGCCGGCCTTCGGCAAGAACCTGGGCGAAGCGGCGACCATGACCGCTGGCAACTCCACTCCGCTGACCGACGGCGCCTCGGCAGTGCTGCTGGGCAGCGAAGAGTACGCCCAAGCCAACGACCTGCCAATGCTGGCGAACTTCGTGGACTTCGAAGCCGCCGCGGTGGACTTCGTGCACGGCGAAGAGGGCCTGCTGATGGCTCCCGCCTACGCCACCGCCCGCATGCTCAAGCGCAACAACCTCACCTTGCAGGACTTTGATTTCTACGAGATCCACGAAGCTTTCGCCGGCACCGTGCTGTCCACGCTCAAGGCGTGGGAAGACGAGGAATTCTGCCGCGAGAAGCTTGGCCTGGATGCCGCGCTGGGCGCCATCGACCGGTCAAAGCTTAACGTGAACGGCTCCTCGCTCGCAGCCGGACACCCATTTGCCGCCACCGGCGGCCGCATTATCGCCAGCACCGCAAAGATGCTGCATGAAAAGGGCTCGGGCCGCGCACTGATTTCGGTCTGCGCAGCAGGCGGCCAGGGCGTCGTCGCTATTCTGGAGGCTCGCAACTAATGGCAGACAAGTACATGGAACTGGTAAACACCGGTCTGACCAAGAAGCTGGCCACCATGCTGGGCCTGCCGCGTCCGCCGCGGCTGCGCCGCTACAGCCCGGATGCCGCGCTGCTGCCCGGCCCGGTATTGATCCTCGGCGCTTCGGCCAAGGCGCAGGAATTGAGCGACACCTTGGTCTCCTGGGGCCTGGATGTGCGCCGCCACGACGCAGGGGAAGCCAAGCTCGGCGCTCTGGTCCTGCTGCTTGACGAGCTCGAGCGCCCCACTGACCTTTCGCCGCTGATGCTGGCGGCCGGCCAGGCGCTGCGCAAGCTGCTTCCCGGCGGCCGCGTGGTCGCTTTCTCCCGGCCTGCCGGGGATGATGATGCGCCCCAGCTGTCAGCCGTGCGCCAGGGCATCGATGGCGTGGTGCGCTCGATGGGCCGCGAAATGCGCGGCGGCGCGACCGCCAATGGCATCGTACTCGAAGCTGGCACTACCGTGGCCAGCCCGAGTGCGCTGGCCGCCTTGCGCTTCTTCTTCTCCGGGCGCAGCGCCTATGTGGACGGCCAATTCCTGACCGTGCGCACCAACGATGGCGTGCTTCCGGCTGACTTCGCCAAGCCGCTGGCCGGCAAGGTGGCAGTGGTGACCGGGGCCGCCCGCGGCATCGGCGCGGCCATCGCCAAAACGCTGTCCCGCGATGGGGCGCAGGTGGTCGTGGTGGACATGCCGGCCGCCGGCGAAGCGCTGGCCAAGGTGGCCAATTCCATCGGCGCCACCACCTTGCAGCTGGATGTCACTGCCGAGGATGCGGCGCAGCAGATCATGGATCACGCGATCGGCCGCCATGGCTCGCTGGATCTGGTGATCCACAATGCCGGAATCACCCGCGACAAGCTGCTGGCCAACATGGACGCCGGCCGCTGGGATTCGGTGATCGCCGTGAACATTGCCTCGCAGCTGCGCATGAACGAGGCCTTCCTGGCGGCCAAGCGGCCGGGCCTGCGCATCGTATCGCTGGCGTCCACCTCCGGCATCGCCGGCAACCGCGGGCAGACCAACTATGCCGCTTCCAAGGGCGGGGTGATCGGCATGGTGCACGCCAGCGCCAAGCTGTTCGCCGAAAATGGCGGCTCCATCGCCGCGGTGGCCCCGGGATTCATCGAGACCGAGATGACCGCAAAGATCCCGCTGGGCACCCGCACCGTGGCCCGCATGGTCCTGCCATCGCTGATGCAGGGCGGCCTGCCGGTGGATGTTGCCGAAGCCATCAGCTTCCTCGGCTCGGACGCCGCGGCCGGGCTGAACGGCCAGGTGCTGCGCGTCTGCGGCCAATCGCTGGTAGGTGCCTGAGATGGGTGCGCAGATCGTTGCCGGAATTCCGTCGATGGCCTCGGTCTATGCCCAGTCCGTCAAGACCGTGAAGCGCAAGCCGAAGAACCCGGTGCTGCCCGAAACCGTGCTGGTGTTCCAGGGCGCGAAGGCCGATCCGGCGAAGCTTGCCGAGTTCCGCAAGGCCGTGGACGCACCGATGAACGGCGTGCTGCCGAGTCTCTACGTGCACTCCTTGGCGTTCCCGCTGGCGATGTCCTTGATGGTGCGCGACGATTTCCCGTTGCCGCTTCTGGGCATGATCCATCTGGTCAACCAGGTGGAGGTCCAGCAGCCGCTGGGGGAGGTGGAGGCATTCGACATCGAGGTGCACAGCGAGAACCTCGCGGCCCATCCGCACGGGGTGACCGCCGACCTGGTGATGCGCATTGTGGTGGATGGGCAGGACCGGATGCTGCTGCGCAGCACGTTCTTGGCCAAAGGCGTGCGGCTCGATGGGGCCACGCCGGAGAAAAGCACGCACCCTGACTTTGCCGCACCGCAGCGCACCGCAAGCTGGAAACTGGATGCGGGAACCGGACGCCGCTGGGCCGCGGTTGCCGGGGACTACAACCCGATCCACCTGTCTGCGCTCAGCGCCAAGGCATTGGGCATGCCGGCGGCCATCGCCCACGGCATCTACCTGGCGGCCCGTGCGCTGGCGGGGATCGAGCCTGCTGGCGGAAGCTACCGCTGGAGCATCGAGTTCAAGACTCCGGTGGTGCTTCCGGCTTCGATTGACCTGGCCTTCCAGCCGAACTCCGACGGTTACACCGTCCAAGCGTGGAACGCGCGCAAATCCAAGCCCCACTTCGAAATGGAGCTGGTGCGCGGCTAGGTGAAATCACCAGTGCCCTGGTCATCGACGCAGTAGCGTTGACGACCAGGGCACTGTGGTGCCACCGTCCTTGACTAGGCTCGGTAGCGCTCGGACTGGGCCATGCGATAGCTGGCCAATGTAGCGACAGCGGCGCGCTCCCAGGTGAATAGTCCCGAATGCTCCAGTGCGCCATGGCCGGCGGCGGTAATCTGTTCAGGATCCCGGGCAAGCTCAAGCAATTTTTCGGCCCACAGCTGGGCATCGGGCTCGTCCATGAGCCACCCTGACTCGCCGTCGTTCACGGCGTACGCCAAACCGCCCACGGCATTGGCCAGAACCGGAGTGCCGCAGGCCTGCGCTTCGGCAGCTACCAGGCCGAAGGTCTCGGAGAGCGAAGGGACTGCAACGACGTCGGCGTTGGCGAAGATGAGTGCCAATTTCTCGGGGGAGAGCGGATCGAAGAAGCGGACGACGTCCTGAAGGCCGTGGCGTTGCACGAGCGAAGGCAGGTCGTAGTTGGTTTGCCCGGACAGGGCGCCGAAGAGTGATGCGGTGATGCGCAGGCTGGGGTCCTCGCGGCGCGCGATGCCCATGGCTTCGAGCAGCAGATGCGCTCCCTTCAGCGGTTGCATCCGTCCGGCATAGACCAGATGCAGGTCAACCTCGCCCAGCGGGCGGCGCACCTTGTCCTGGTCCGGATGGAAGATTCGGTGGTTGACGCCGGGCAACACGATGTCGAGCTTTTTCGATTCCACGGCGTAAAAGCTCCCGAGCTGCTTCGCTTCCACCGGAGTGTTGGCGATGATGCGCGCGCATTCGGCAAGCAGCTGCTGCTCGGCTTCCTTGCGGTACCCGGGCTCGGGGATGCCAGATTCGTGCTCCTTGGCCGCGGCCGAGGTGTGCATCGACACCAGCAGGGGAGCCTCCCACTGCCGGGCCAGCTGCAGTCCCACCATTCCCGAGAGCCAATAGTGTCCATGGATCACATCGATGTTCACGCCGTGCAGGTGGGTGGCTATTTCTTCCGCGGCTTCGTCGACGATTTCGGGCAGCTGCTCCTTGGCCAGGGTCCGGTTCGCGGCTACCTGCACCTGGTGCATCCATACGCCCTCACTGACCTGCAGCGACTCTGATTCCCCGGCGGTGCGCGTGAGCATATGCACTTCGTGGCCCAGCGCGCCCAGCGCATAGGAAAGGTTCTGGATGTACACGTTCATGCCTCCTGCATCGCCGGAGCCGGGTTGCTGCATTGGCGAAGTATGCAGGGAAAGCATGGCTATGCGCATGATCGGTGCTCCCAAGGTGCTGTGCTGGTGACGGAATTTTTCGTTCAAAACTCCGCCTCTGATGCTATCAAGAAGCCAGGTCAAGCATCTTCGCGTTTGCGGATGTCCAATGATCCACCATGTCCGCTCCTCCGTGGCCATCTTCTTCGCAGATGACCAGCGAGGAAGCCGGCCAGAGCTGGTGCAGCTTCCATGCGGTTCTTGCAGGACCGGAAACATCGGCGCGTCCGTGGATCAGGACGGCCGGAAGATGCTGGATCTTGGCCATGTTCTCGAGGATCGGTGGCTGGCAGAAGCCGTCGTGGGCCCAGAAGTGCGTCGTCATCCGGGACATCGAATGCCGAAAACTGCGCTCTTCCCAGCGCGGATCCCGAACCACCTGCTCGGAGCCGAGGGAAATGTGGGTGTCCTCCCACAGAGCCCATTCGCGGGAGGCCGCATCGCGAAGTTCAAGATCGCTGGAGCTGAGCAGTTGCGCGTAGGCCTCGACCAGCCGCAACTCTCCGGACGCATAGGCAGGAACATGCCTGCTGGCGAACACCGCGAGCCGGTCCCATGCCTCGGGGAAGAGCGCTCCGACGGTTTCGGTGATCCATTGGACTTCTTCACGGCTGGTTGTCGTCACCGCGAACAGCACGATGCCGATAACACGTTCGGGATGCGCCTGCGCGTAGGCGAGCGCCAAGGTCGAGCCCCAGGACGCGCCATTGAGGATCCATTTCTCGATTCCCAGCTCGATGCGCAACGTTTCGATGTCGGCAATGAGCCGCGGGGTAGTGAATGATTCCATCTCCACGTTTGCATCTGCAGCCGAGGGGTGGGAACGGCCGCAACCGCGCTGCTCGAAACCGATGAGGCGCGTACGGGACAGGTCCCAGCGGTTTCGATAGCCGCTGACGCCGAGCGTTCCTCCCGGGCCGCCGTGCAGATGCAGTGCCGGGATTCCGTCGCGCCGTCCGAACTCTTCCCAGTACAGCTGGTGGCCATCGTCGGTCGGCATCAGCCCGTGATGGATGGGATTGCTGCCGAGGGAAAAATCAGTCATGTACGCACTTTACGGGAAAGCGGGCCAACGAGGGATTCATCGAAAGTTGCTTCCGCTCTTCTAAATCTCCTTGGCCGGCCGTCATTGAAAATGCGGGGAGCTCGGCTGGAGAGTTCAAGCTGTCCGTCGATGAAGTTGATACTCGCGCCATGTCAGTACAACGATGAATGCGTCCAAAACTGTGAGCCCGATGAGTCCCCAGCTGAAGCTGATAAACAGCTCGTAGATCTGGTACACGATGAATGCAATCAGGAATCCAATGAGCCACGGATAAGCCCACAATTGCTTTCTCAGCACTGCCCACACCAGCACCACCTTTACTATCCCATGGAGTAGCAGGTAAGCCGCTGCAAAGAGCGTTGCAGAAACATCTAGGCGTTCAGCCAAACTGACCAGAAAGCGGGCGATGAAATCCTGCGGATCTTCGGAAAGTTCGTGGTGAGTCACTGCACTTACGAACACCATGATCTGAGATGGCCCGGCAAAGAGAAATATGGTGCCAGCCACGAGTTCCGAAACGCCCGTGATGCCCTTGAGGATCAGACCCACGTAAAAAGTTCGGTCAAGCAATCTGCGGCGTTTGACTTGTCCTGGTGCTGATTCCGGATGGTTCATGGCCCGCTGTGCTTTCTTCATTGTTTGACAAGCATTAACGATGATCTGAGCTTACTTCTCAAAGTGCGACGAATCGCTATGGAGTATCTGAGAGCTGGCATGCTGCCAATTCGATTCCACGTGGCGAGCGATGTTCATTTGCAATCAGTTTTCGTTCCTGAATGTCGTAGGGAGATCAGGCGCTGATCGAAGCCACGAGGACAGTGAGCCGTCGCTTCGCCTAATTGATCAACGAAAGACAGTGGGCACCCGCGTCATTCGCACGCCTGCGCGAGTACAGTTGAATGCTCGAATCGCTGGCAACTGGCACCACGGACGGCGAAAACCTGCAATTCTGCCGAAAATCTTGTGACCCTTGACACGAAATTGCAGTGAAAATGCTGAAACCTCCTACTCAAGGCCGAATATTCCGCGAATTTACGGGCGTTTCAGCGACTTCGGGGCAGCTGGTGTCCGATTGGAATTCACGCGAAAGCGGTGGTAGAGTTTTACTTCGTTGCCAGCGATAACAACGCGAACAACAGACAACCTGCGCGGGTGGCGGAATAGGTAGACGCGCCAGCTTGAGGTGCTGGTCCTCGAATAGAGGGTAGGGGTTCAAGTCCCCTTTCGCGCACAGGTAAATCCCCGGTTGACTTCGGTCAACCGGGGATTTTTCACATCTGCCAGAAATCTTGGCCCGCTGGGGACGGATTCAATGAGCCGCGGCTCCCTGCGCCATCGCGATGCCATCCGGGGACTTTGCTTCCTGTGCCGCGCTGATTCCGGCGCGGCGTCCGAAGAAGCTTCCATCGCCCAGGCTGGTACCGCTGGCGTAGCCGCCGGCGCAGACCCCCGAAGTGCAGCGTCCCGCCGCGAACAGGCCCGGGATCGTTGCGCCCGAAACATGCAGTACCCGTGGGTTGGTATCGGTCTTCAGTCCGCCCAGGGTGAATCCTCCGGTTCGGCCACGCAGGTCGATCGCCGCCAGCGCACCGCGCAGTGGCTTGACCCACTTGGGGTTCTTGCCCAGCAGGGGATCGGTGCCCTCGGCCGCGAAGCGGTTTGACTGCTCGATGGTGGCCCGAAGGCTGCCTGCAGGCAGTCCCATCTCGGCTGCCAATCCGGCGGCGGTGACGGCAACCTAGGTTGGCTGCATCAGCAGTTCCGGGCTGGAGGTTTCGCTGGCCCAGCCTTCTTCGAATGCAGCCTCGTCGATGACCAGGAACGCTTAGTTTTCCTGGTGGAACAGCGTCGCCTGGCCGAGCCGGCCCGGGTAGGTGTCCTCGTTGATGTAGCGCTGGCCGCGGCCGTTGACCAGGATGCTGCGCACCAGCAGCTGCGGATCGCAGAAGAATGCGACCTCGGTGGCGTCCGTATGGGCGGTGGCAGCGCCAATTGATTGGCCCATCTGGATGGCACGCCCGTCGTGCGCCTCGATGGATCCAGCCAGGCGGCCCAGGAAGCGCGGTTCGTTGGCGCGGACCATGTCCTCATTGAAGGCGAAACTGCCCATGGCCAGGAGCTCGCCGCGGCGGGCCTTGACGTAGACGTCTTCGCCGTAGCGCTTGGCTCCGATGCCAACCACGCATCCATCCGCCTCGACGACCAGTGACTGGACGCGCAGGTCGAATTCGGCGCGCACGCCCAGGGCTTGCTCGGTCTCGACCAGCGGTTTCATGAGCATGTAGCTGCCGCCCTGCTCGCCGGTCTTCTTACTGGACATCTTCGGAACGTGCCCGCGCTGAGCCGGGGAATCGAGGCGCTGAACGGGGCGGCATTTTCGCCGCCGGAGTGCAACCGCCCGTCATCATGGGGAGGTTCCCAGCCAGGCTGCCCCCAGAAGGATTCCTTGAAGACGACGCCCGCGTCGACCGGCCAGTTGTAATGATCCACGCTGCCCTCGCACTAGGCATCGACCTTCGCCTCGTCGGTCCCCGGGCGGAGAGCGGCCTTCATGAATGCCTTCATGTTCTCCACCGTGTCCTCGAAACCCAGCGCCCGTTGCAGGAGAGTGCCTCCTCCGAGGTAGATGAAGCCGCCGGTCATCGACGCGGCGCCGCCCCAGCGTCCGGAACGTTCGAGCATCAGCACCTCGGCTCCGGCGCGTGCAGCCTCGATGGCGATGCTCACCCCGGCGATGCCTAGCCGGCAACCACCACACCGGCCTCGTAATCCCAGTTGCTGATGCTGCTGGCTGAAATGTTGAACGAGCTGCTTTCGGACATGTGCGGGCATCCTTTCGAAATGGACCAAAAGTATCCAGAAGATTAACTGTCCACTGCCGATTCACTGCGAACCAGTCGCCCTGGATGGAACCGTCGTGTCTTGAGCCCAGCTACCCTCGGGTACCGCTGAGCCGGCGCAGGCTCTCGGCATCCAGCACCTGGTTGAAGACCGGTCCCTGCGGTTCCAGCACCCGGCCGGCTGCCAAGCTGGGCAGCTGCACCGGAGAGAAACCCAATGCCTTGGTGAGTTCCGAAACCATCTGGGCATCCTGCGCGTTATCCGCGGCGACGCCCAGGGCACGTTGCGCAGATTGCTTAGTTGCCCGATCCGCATCCATATCCCAATGGCTGATGTGATTCAGTGCCTTGACTACGCGCGAGCTCTTGAAGCGGGCCGCGATGCCCTCGGAACTGGACAGGCCGGCATCCAGCGAGGCTTCCAGCCACTCGGGAAGCGGCTCTTCTTCCCAACGGTTGGTCGCATCCACCAGCAGGGTGCCAGCCAAGGAGGAGACATCGATGTCGCCGAGTTCTTCCTGCGGCACCATGAGAACCACCAAGTCGACATCCTCGGCGATCTCCTCGGCCAGCACGCCGGTGGCCCGGGATGCATACTGCGCCAAGTGGTATTTCATCATCCGCGGCGGCCGTGAGCCCGCGATGCGCACCTCAATGCCGGCAGCTGCCGCTGCCCGGGCCAATGCCGTGCCAGCTCGTCCTGCGCCCAGGATTCCAATCCGCTTGATGCTCATAGCTCCAGCCTAGACGCGAAGGCCGTGGTGGCATGCAATTTATTGCATGCCACCACGGCCTTCAACTTAGCGGAAGCTTGTCAGCTCCAAAGCGGAGCAAGGGACTTGATCAGCTGCTGCAAGCCCAAGATGATGAACAGCACCGCGGTAATCGCCAGCGCCGTATTGGTGTGCCAGCGGTTCGCCCATGCCTTCGGGATGCGCTTGCCGTTGAGCAGGCCCAAGAGGGTGACTGCCAGGAACGGCATGAACAGTGCGCCCAGGACGCCGTAGGCCAAGATCAGGGCGATCGGCTTGTCCAGCAGGAACAGCACCATTGGCGGGAAGGTCAGCCACAGGACGTAGAACTTGAAGTACTTGCCACCGGTCATGGTGTCCGGGTGGTTTGCAGGCTTCTTGCGCATGTGGCCCCAGAAGTCAGCGAACATCAGCGAAACGCCGTTCCACACGCCGATGATCGACGAGAAGGAAGCGGCCCAGAAGCCTACCAGGAAGCCGTTGCCGACAACATCGCCATACTCGGCCTTCAGCACATCGCCCAGTTCCAGCAGTCCCTTGTCGCCACCGGAAATGGTGACGCCAGCGGCGCGAACAACTTCTGCGCCGACGACCAGCATCGCGAGCACGAAAATGCCGGTCATGACGTAGGCCATGGTGTTGTCGATGCGCATGACACGCATCCACTTAGGGGTGTACCAGCCCTTTTCGCGCAGCCAGTAGCCGTAGGCGGCCAAGGTGATGGTGCCGCCGACGCCGCCGGCCAAAGCCAGGGTGTAGACCACGCCGCCCTGTGGAATCATCGGGATCAGGCCCTTGAGCATCTCCGGAATGTTCGGTACAGCGATGAACGCCAAGCCCACCACGGTCACGAACATGATGCCCACCAGCACGGCGGTGATCTTCTCGAAGAAGTTGTACTTGCCGAACCAGACCATCACGAAGCCCAGCAGGCCCATGATCACTGCCCAGATCTTCAGGTCCACTGCCGGCATCAACGCCGCCAGCGGCAACGCGGCAGAGCTCATCGCGGTAGCGCCGTAGACGAAGCCCCAGATAATGATGTAGGGACCGAAGTACCAGGTGGTCCACTTGCCCAGGGTGCTCCAGCCCTCGAAGATGGTCTTTCCGGTGGCCAAGGTGTAGCGGCCGGCGCCTTCAACCAGAACAATCTTCAGGATCACGCCGAGAATCACCGCCCACAGCAGGGCATAGCCATACTGGCTGCCTGCTATCAGGGTGGCAACCATGTCGGCCGCGCCCACGCCGGTCGCCGCAACGACCAAGCCAGGGCCGATGACTTTCCAGCGCGGTGGGCCGCCAGCGTCCAGGTCGGCGCGTTGCGCCTCGATGTTTTCACTCATTTAATTTCCTTTGCCGCAATGCGATGCCGCCGCGGCATCGCATCTACGGTGATGCGGACCACGGGGGTGTGAGATCGTATTCAATCTTGGTTGTGATCTTTCTTACTGGCAAACTCGCGGTCAACTACTAACACTTTCTTAAGTTTGAGGGTGACGTGAGAAACACTGCGTGCCCGAATTGCTAGAATTGACCAGTTACCTGCGGGCTTCGCGCCCGGATCTGATCACCGAGGATGATGCCGTGCAGCTGTTGATCGTCGAAGACGACGAGGCCGTCGCCCGCGCCCTGATTGATGCGGTGCGTGCGGCAGGCCACCAGGCAGAGCATGTCGGCCGCGGTGCCGACGCGCTGTTGAAGCATCGCAACGCGCAGATGATCCTGCTGGATCTGGGCCTGCCGGATATGGACGGGCTTGAAGTCCTGCGCAAGCTGCGTCAAGTTAGCGACGTTCCCGTCGTCATCCTCTCGGCTCGCAATGACGAGCGCAGCGTGGTCCGGGGGCTGCGCCAGGGCGCAGACGATTTCCTGGTCAAGCCCATCGGCCTGGCAGTTCTCCTTGCCCGCATTGACGCAGTGGCACGGCGGGCGAAGGTGCTCGCCGACGACAATGACGGCGTGCTCATCGCCGGCGGGCTGCGCGTGGATACTGGCAAGCACGAAGCGGTACTCGACGGGCGGTCGCTGCATTTGACCGCTAAGGAATTCGACTTGCTGGCGTTGCTGTCCCAGCACGCCGGATCGGTAGTCACCCGGGAGCAGATCCTTGACCACCTCTGGGGCGACGCATTCATTGCGGTTTCTCGTTCCTTGGATGTCCACCTCACCGGCTTGCGTTCCAAGCTCGCTGCCCCGGGGATGATTGTGAACGTCCGCGGGGTCGGCTACCGGTTGGAAACGCCGAACCCGTGAGGCTGCGCGTACTGGGAATTTTGGGCACGCTGCTGCTGGCGATCGTCGCCATCGCCAGCGCGATGCTGTTGCAGAGCGTGAGCCGCGATGCCACCGCGGATCTGCAGCTGAACCGGATTTCGGCATTGAACCGTTTCGTCCAGCTCGCCACCCATGCCGACCTGAACAGCGACATGTCGCTGCTCCAGCTGGAGATGGATACCTATAGCGATTTGTACGGCGAAGGCCTGCTGATCAACCTTGGCCAGCGGCAATTGGTCTCGGGGAGCATCGACCCGCAGGACCCCGAGGTGGCGCAGGCCGTGCGCAATGCCGAACTGAACCTCGGGCTCCTCCAGCTTCCGCCCATCGATCTCTTCTCCGATGCCACTGCATTGCTTTCGCAACCTTTCGGCAATTCCGCCCAGGTGCTCGGCTCGGTCACCATGCAAGTGAACCTGGAAACTGCACGCACAAAGGTGCTGGAAAAGTCCAGCGTGCTCTGGCTCATGGTCATCTCCCTTGGTGCCGGACTGCTGCTCCTGGCCGACCGCCTCACCTCTTGGGTGCTTCGCCCGGTGCACCGGCTCAACGATGCGGTCAATGACATTGCGCAGCACCAGGTGCCGGTGCATCTGGAAGAGCAAGGACCGCCAGAGCTGCGCCAGCTGTCCCGGTCGCTAAGCAATATGGCCCGGACCATGGCCGAGAGCCTTGAACAGCAGCAAGAGCTTATCGCCGAGACATCCCATCAGCTGCGCAACCCGGTAGCAGCTTTGAGGCTTCGCGTGGATCTGCTGAAGATGCGCCTGGGCGAGCAGGCGGATCCCGCTGGAGTGCGCGCCGTGGAAAGCGAACTGGATCGGGTGGAGACCTTGCTGGATGGCGTCATGCGCTTGGCCAGCGCCGAGCATAGGCTGACCGAGCAGAAAGCCGGGGACGCACTGCCCGACGCAGCTGTGCGCGGCCAGCAAATCGACGTCGGGCAGATGCTTGCCGAAGAAGTCGAACGGCAATCCGAAGCTGCCCGGCTGCTGGGCAGCCAGCTGGTACTCGATGCTAGTGCCACCTCGGAACCGGAAGCCATCGCGTGGTGCAACGGCTTCGATTTGCAGCAGATGCTCGCAGAACTGGTTGAGAACGCCTTCAAATACGCACCCGGCAGCAGCATCGTGATGGGCCTCGGGCTCCACCAGCGAACTGCCGAGATCCAGATACAAGACCACGGTCCCGGCATGAGCGCCGCTGAACTGGAGAACGCCGCAGATCGCTTCTGGCGCGCAGAACAGGTGCGGCACCGCCCGGGAACCGGCCTGGGATTGGCCATCGTCGATCGCCTGGCACGCGCCAATGCCGGTGGGCTCACGCTGGAATCGGCTCCGGGCCAGGGGCTGAAAGCGACCATCAGCCTTCCGCGGCACACCGAGGAAACCGAGGAAACCGAGGTCAACGATGAATCCTGAGCCATTGCCGTCGCGGCGAAATCTGCTCAAATACCTGCTTGCGCTCCCGGTGGCTGCCACGATCCCGGCCTTGGGTTCTTGCACTTCGCGGGCTAGTGCAGGCCGATTGGATATCGCTTCAGGGGAAGATGGGGGAATGTACTTCCAATTTGCCTTCTTGCTCTCCAAGGCGTTGGTGGCCAACGGGGTCGCCGAGCAGTCCAGCGCCTTGAACACCCAAGCTAGCGCCCAGAACCTGGCGATGCTCGCAGGCAATGAGGCCGAGCTGGCTCTGGCGCTGGCCGATACCGTAGAACAGTACCGGAAGGACTATGCTTCGAAAGCCCCGCCGCTGGCCCTGGGCCGCGTCTACCAGAACTACTTCCATTGCATCCTCCGTCCTGGAACCGGCATTGAATCGCTGCATGATCTTGCAGGACGCACCATCGGAACCGGCGCTCCGGAATCCGGTACGTGGGTTACCGGCCAGCGGATCCTTGAAGCGGCGAACCTCAAGAACAGTGCGAATGCGCCCACGGAGCTGCAGTACGGGTACGCGGCAGGGCTGGACGCGCTGAGCCGCGGAAGCATTGACGCGCTCTTCCTCTTCGGTGGCCTGCCGGTGATGCCGCTGAGCGAACTCGCGTCCAGCATGGATCTGGAACTGCTCGACGTGTCGGGGGTCCTGCCGCAGTTGCGTGAGCGGTACCCGGACCTGTACGACGCGGTTGTCATCCCGGAGGGAACCTACCACGGCGTCAAGTCCGTCCAGGCAATCGGGGTTGGCAACTTGTTGATGGCGCGCGCGGACATGGCTGATGACCTGGCCGGAGCCATCGTCAAGCTCCTGGTCGACAACGCTGACCAGCTGGTCCCGGCCTCCAGCGCCGGCATCCAATTCCTGAGCACTGAAACCTTGATCAGCACCGGTGGCCTGCCGTTGCACCCGGGTGCGCGCACCGCCTACCGGGAACTGCACGGATAAGCGTCGGGCACGCCGGTACGAGACGGCCGGGGGCTTGGCCGACTAGTGTGTATGGCAGAGCACTGCTACGAGAGGATCAATTGTGATGCCCACTGCCGACGCCATTGCACGCATGGAAAATGAAGCCGTCGAGATTTGCCGGAAACTGATCCAGATCGACACGACGAACTACGGTGGCAACAAGGGGGCAGGCGAGCTGGAGGCCGCCGAATATGTTGCCGGTTTGCTCCAGGAAGTTGGCCTGGAGGCGAAGATCTACGAGTCTGCTCCCGGGCGGGCCAATGTGCTCACGCGTATTCCGGGTGCTGACCCGGCGCTGCCGGCCCTGGTGGTGCACGGCCATTTGGATGTCGTGCCAGCCATCGCCGAAGACTGGAGCGTGGATCCCTTCGGGGCGGAGATCATCGACTCGATGATCTGGGGACGCGGTGCGGTAGACATGAAGAACATGGACGCAATGATCATCGCCGCCATCCGCCATCTGCAGCGCGAAAAGATCACCCAACGGCGCGACCTGGTCATCGCCTTCTTTGCCGATGAGGAAGCCGGCGGGGACTATGGTGCAGGCTGGATGGTGCAGAACCATCCAGAGCTCTTTGCCGGCGCCACCGAGGCGATCAGCGAAGTCGGCGGGTTCTCGGTCGAGATCAACGGCCGCCGCGCCTACATGCTGCAGACCGCGGAAAAGGGTATCGCCTGGCTGAAGCTGAGCGCCCAGGGCATGGCAGGCCACGGTTCGCAGCTGAACACCGATAATGCGGTCACCCGTCTGGCAGGAGCCGTGCATCGCATCGGCGAGCATCAGTGGCCGCTGTCCTACACCAAGACCACGCGGGCCTTGCTTGAACAGGTGGCCGAGCTGTCCGGGCTGGACTTCGATGAAGCAGATCCTGCACCGCTGCTCTCGGCCATGGGCAACGTCTCGAGGTTCGTCGGCGCGACCTTGCAGAATACCGCGAACCCCTCCGCATTGGACGCCGGCTACAAGCACAACGTCATTCCCGGCCATGCCGAAGCGCTGATCGACTGCCGCACCCTGCCCGAGCAGCACGAAGCCACCGTGCAGACCCTGCGCGAATTGGCCGGGGAACACGTCGAGCTGTCCATGGTGCATGAGCAGGATTCCCTTGAGGTGCCGTTCGCCGGTGCGCTGGTGGATTCGATGATCGAATCGCTCTTGGCCGAGGACCCGGACGCGGTGGTCCTGCCCTATATGCTCTCCGGCGGCACCGATAACAAATGGCTGGCCAAGCTGGGCATCACCGGCTACGGATTCGCGCCGCTGCAGCTTCCCGCCGAACTGGACTTCACCGGAATGTTCCACGGCGTCGATGAACGAGTGCCGGTGGACTCCGTCAAATTCGGCGTCCGCGTCCTGCAGAAGCTCTTGCAGGACTACTAGAACCCTCCTCCACCCACCGAGCACAAGAGAAACCGGGAGCAGAATCATTGTCCATCGAATCAGTACTGACCAACGAGCTGCTTGAACGCTTCCGTGGCCGGGCAGCCGGCTATGACGAGGCCAACGCGTTCGCCATCGACGACTTCAACGAGCTGGTGGAAATCGGCTACCTCAAGGCACTGGTGCCGGCGGATCGCGGGGGACTGGGGTGGAGTTTCGACACCCTGGCGCTAGCCCAGCGCCGCCTCGCCACGGCCGCACCGGGTACGGCGCTGGCGATCAACATGCACCAGGTCTGGGCAGGCGTCGCCTATCTTCTGCAGGCCCGAGGGGACCGGCGCCTGGACATGGTTGCCGATTGGGTCGCCGAGGGCGAGGTGATGGCCTTCGGGATTTCGGAACCAGGCAACGATGCGGTGCTCTTCGATTCCAAGACCAGTGCGGCCACCGCTGCCGATTGTTCGGTGGCATTCACCGGCGTGAAGATCTTCACCTCGCTTTCCCCGGCGTTCACCCGTCTGGGGGTGTTCGGCAAGGATCAGGACTCCGGGGAGCTGGTCCACGGCTTCGTCGCCCGCGGCGAAGGCGTGCAGCCGATGGACGACTGGAACACCCTGGGCATGCGGGCCAGCCAGTCGCACACCACGAAGCTGGAGGATGCGGTGGCTCCCAGCGATTGGGTGCATAGCCGGCTGCCGGTCGGCCCGAACGCGGACCCGCTGATCTTCGGCATCTTCGCCTCCTTCCTCACCCTGACCGCGAGCGTCTACGTGGGCATCGCCGATCGTGCGGTGACCCTGGCGCAGGAGGCGCTGAATGATCGAGTGCACCAGGACGGGACCAAGTATTCGCAGGATGTCCACGCCCGCGGCCTGCTGGCGGAGGCGGCCATGCGCCTGCTGTCCCTGGATGCCTTGCAGCGCTCGGTGGCCGGAGACCTGGAAGCGAAGGCTGACCACCAGGGTGCCTGGTTCCCGAAGCTGGTGACGCTGCGGACCATCGCGGGGGACACCGCGCGGGAGAACGTCCAGGTTGCCGGCCAGCTGCTGGGCGGCGGCGGGTATTTCCGCGGCTCGGAATTCGAACGGCTCTACCGCGACGTGCAGGCCAGCTGGTACCACCCGTCCAATGCGGCGTCGGCTGCCAATACGGTGGCCTCTTGGCTGGTCGGCCCGCTCGACAGCTAGGCCGAGGCCCGGCGCCGCCTGCCCAGTGGCGGTTCAGGTAGCCAGCGTGCTGCGAATGCGCATCACGCGCCGGCGCAGCCAATACTTGTAGGCGCCGCCCTCGTAGCGGCAGGTGCGCATCAGCTCCCATTTGCCGTTATCCGCATGCTCGCGCAGGGCTGCCCGGGCTACATGCTTCGGCTCGCCGGGGAAGGAGGTGATGACCAGGTATTCGAAGCGCTGGTCATCGGGATGATGCAGCGGCGGCTTAATTCTTTCTTCGAGCATCCTGCCCCCTATCTAAAGAACGCCATGCGTTGTAGCCTCATGCTATGAGTACTGATCCGAGTTTTGCACTGCAAGCATTTATTGCCCGCCTGGAGCAGCATCTGGCAATTGTGTCGCAGAGCCGCGGTGCCGCCGAGGCTTCCGTCGACGACGCCTTTGGCGCGTTGGCCGATGCCTTCGAAGACTATGAGGACGCCCTCTACGAACAGTATTCCGAGCTTTTGCCCTTCACCATACCCTCGGATGATGCGTGAGTACGACCACGGGGTGAATTTTTCGCATTACGTGTTTCTGAGTCCGGATACTCGCAATCCGTGAAGTAATGTCGAGGGGTGAATTGGTTTGAAGCAGCTTTCCTAGGATTGATCCAGGGCCTGACCGAGTTCCTCCCGATCTCGTCCTCCGCCCACTTGCGCATCGTTGGCGAACTTTTGCCTAACGCCCAGGACCCCGGGGCGGCTTTTACCGCCATTACCCAGCTGGGTACCGAAACCGCGGTGATCGTCTTCTTCTGGCGTGACATCGTACGCATCATCGGTGCGTGGTGCAAGGCCTTGGCCGGCAAGATCCCGCATTCGGATCCGGATGCCAAGATGGGCTGGCTGATCATCGTCGGCTCCCTGCCCATCGCGATCCTGGGCCTGCTGCTGGAAGACTACATCGATACGAACTTCCGTTCGCTGTGGATCGTGGCGACAACCCTGGTGGTCTTCGGCCTGATCCTGGCCATTGCCGACCACTACGGCAAGCAACAGCGCACCTTGGAGAAGCTGACCGTCAAGCACGGCATCTTCTACGGCTTCGCGCAGGCCATGGCCCTGATTCCGGGCGTCTCGCGCTCCGGCGGCACCATCACCGCCGGCCTGCTCATGGGCTACACCCGCGAGGCGGCGGCCCGCTACTCGTTCCTGCTGGCCATCCCTGCGGTATTCGCCTCGGGCCTGTACAAGCTGGCCAAGTCCTTCGATGAGCCGGGGGTCTACACCCTGGCGCAGACCGGTGTCGCCACCGTCGTCGCCTTCATCGTCGGCTTCCTGATCGTGGGCTGGTTCCTGAAGTTCGTTTCCACCCACTCCTACCGCTTCTTCGTCTGGTACCGCATCCTGCTGGGCCTGGCGTTGTTCGTCGCTCTCGGATTGGGCTGGATGGCCGCCTGATTCTTGCCCTGAAAGATGTCCGTGGACTGCTTCACGGACATCTTGCAGTTAATGGGAATAAACCTTGTCCTGCTTCACTTGGACTTAAAGGAAGAAATACGTCGCATCTGCGAAAGGATGTTCATAAGTGCACGCGTGGAAAAACCCTGAGGTACCTCAGGTGGCTGGTTCAGCACCGACACTGGAACTTTTCAACACCGCCACCGGTACCCAGCAGGCCACTGCGCCAGCGGACGAGGCTCTTGCACCGGCAAGCATGTACGTCTGCGGAATTACCCCGTATGACGCTACCCATATGGGCCACGCCGCCACATATGTCACCTTCGACCTGGTGCAGCGCGCCTGGCTCGATGCCGGGCGAACCGTGGCCTACACCCAGAACATCACCGACGTGGACGATCCGCTGCTGGAGCGTGCAACGGCCACGGGCGTCGACTGGCGGGAACTGGCCGAGTCGCAGATCCAGCTCTTCCGCGACGACATGGAAGCGCTGAATGTCATCCCGCCGCAGAACTACATCGGCGCCGTGGAATCCATCGGCTGGCTGGTCCCCGTGGTCGAGCAGCTGCTCGACGCGGACCTGGCCTACCGCGTGCCGGCCGGTGCCGATGGGGTCGAAGGCGACGTGTACTTCGACACCATGGCCGCGCAGAACGATGCCTGGAAGCTGGGTTCGGTCTCCAACTACGACCGCGAGACGATGCTCGGCTTCTTCGCCGAACGCGGCGGCGACCCGGACCGCGCAGGCAAGCGCGACGCGCTGGATCCGCTGTTGTGGCGTGCCGCCCGCGAGGGCGAGCCCCGGTGGGATGGCGGCACGCTGGGCGAAGGCCGCCCCGGCTGGCATATCGAATGCTCGGTGATTGCCCGAAAGACCCTGCCGGCTCCGTTCACCGTCCAGGGCGGCGGTTCGGACCTGATCTTCCCGCACCACGAATTCTCCGCAGCCCACGCGGCCGCCGGCGATAATGCCGAACTCGCGCAGGCCTACGTGCACACCGGCATGGTGGGCCTCGATGGCGAGAAGATGAGCAAGTCCCTGGGCAATCTGGTGCTGGTCTCCAAGCTGCGCGCCGCCGGCGTCGAGCCGGTGGCGATCCGCGCCGTGCTGCTCTCCCAGCACTACCGCAGCGACTGGTTCTGGACCGACGAGCTGCTGGCCACCGCGCAGCGGCGCGTGGCGGCCTGGCGCGAGGCGCTGGCCAGCGCCAGCCTCGAGGATTCGGCCAGCGTGATGGCCCAGATCCGCAAGCACCTGGCCAATGACCTTGATGCACCCGCCGCGCTGAATGCCATCGACCGGTGGGCCGCACAGCCTGCCAGCTCGAATCACGAGGGCGCCAACGCCTTGCGCGACGGCATCGACGCGCTGCTCGGGCTCAAGCTCTAGCACGCTGCTTCGCACGCAACCCGGCGTCCGCCTCAGATATCGTAGTCGGACCCCGGGCCGTCCGAGCGGTACTTTCCGCGGCGGCGCAGGTAGCGCTCGAACTCCCGGGCAATGGATTCGCCGCTGGCCTCGGGCAGTTCGCTGGTGTCGGTGGCCTGCTCCAGCTGCTCGACATACTTGGCGACATCCGGATCCGCTGCCGCCAGCTCGTCCACCCCATGCTTCCAGGCCAGCGCATCCTCGCGCAGCTTCTGGTCGCGCACGGACACCGGGAGGATCTCCTCCAGCAGCTCGATGATGGCCAGCTGGACCCGCGGGCTGGGGGATTGGGCGACATAGTGGGAGAGCTGCGCCCAGAGCGACAGGCTCGGGATCCCGTAGCGTTCGAACTCCACACCGAGCACCGAGGGGATTCCGGTGGGCCCCTCATAGCTGGAGGCGCTGATCTTCAGATGCTCCTGCAAGCGCGCATCGTCGCTGGCCAGCGAGGTCGGCACCGGGCGGGTATGCGGCACGTCGGCCAGCAACGCGCCCACGCTCAGCACCGCATGGGCATTGTGCGCCTGCGCCACCTTGATGATCCGGGAGCAGAACGCCTGCCACTTGAACGTCGGCTCGACCCCGAGGACCACCAGCAGGTCGGCGGCCGCCTGCGGCAGCGCGATCTTGAACAGCTCGGTGCGCGGCCATTCCACCACGCGTCCACTCTCGGTGCGCCGGGTCTTGGGCCTGGTGAACTGGTAGTCGTAGAAGTCGTCCTCGCCCACCGTGGCCAGATGCTCGTACTCGTGGGATTCGAGCAGCAGGCGCACGGCATCCGTCGCCGCCGAGCCGGCGTCGTTCCACCCCTCGAAGGCGGCCAGGGCAATGGTGGGGCGAATCTCATGCTGGGTCTTGGCGATATAGCTGTCCAGCGTCGGGGCGTGGTATTCCTCGTTCATTGACGACTCCTTGGCAGCACTCGATGTACCCGGCGTGGCTCGCCGAGGCGGCTTAGCCCCACTCTTCCATCTAGAATGGACTCATGCCAAGCACCAGTTTTGACTTTGCCGCCGGAACCAAGCCCGCAACCCCGCAAGCCGTGTTGTGGGATATGGACGGCACGCTGATCGACACCGAGCCCTATTGGCTGGCTGCCGAAGCCGAGCTGGTGGCCTCCCATGGCGGAACCTGGAGCCATGAGCAGGGCCTGGCCCTGGTTGGCAACGCGTTGCCCGATGGCGCCCGCGCCCTGCAGCTGGCCGGGGTGCAGCTGGAAATCCGCGAGATCATCGACTGGCTCTCGGCCCGGGTGGTTGCCGGCATCCGCCGCGAAATCCCCTGGCGCCCTGGAGCGCGCGAGCTGCTGGCCGCCTGCAATCAGGCAGGGATCCCGCAGGCCTTGGTGACCATGTCCGAGCGCAGCATCGTCGACGAGCTGATGCTCGCCATCCCCGAAGGCACCTTCCAGGCCAGCGTGACCGGCGAAGAGGTGGCCCACGGCAAGCCGCACCCCGAGCCCTACCTGCGCGGACTGCGGCTGCTGGGCGAAGCCACCGGCCAGCAGCTGTCCGCCTCCCAGTGCATCGGCTTCGAGGATTCGGTGCCGGGCATCGCCTCGGCGTCCGAGGCCGGGCTGCATGCGGTGCTGGTTCCCAACGCCACCGACCCCGGCGAGGGCAAGTGGCGCCGGATCGACTCCTTGGCTTCCGTGGATGTGGCCGCAATGTCCCGCTGGCTGGTGCAGGTCAGCGCGTGAGCGATACCCAGGAAAAGTCCCCCGGAATCAAGCTGGGCCGCATCGGCGGCGTCCCGGTCTACCTCTCCAGCTCGTGGTTCATCATCACCGCGGTGATCACCTTCAGCGTGGGCATCCAGCTGGCGCGCGGCGGCATTATCCCGCCGCTGAGCGCCTACCTGATGGGCCTGGCCTGCGCCGTGGCCATCGCCGTGGCGGTGCTGGTCCACGAGGTAGCCCACGCGATGACCGCGCGCGCCTTCAAATGGCCCGATGCGCACATTGTGCTGACCCTGATGGGCGGGCACACCCAGTTCGGCTCCTTCAAGGCCAAGCCCGGCGCGTCGCTCTGGGTGGCGCTCTCCGGGCCGCTGTCCAACTTCGTGCTGGCCGGATTGGGCTGGCTGGTGATCCAGAACGCCACCCTGGGCGTGTACCCGAACCTGCTGCTTGACTTCTTCGTCTATGCCAACCTGCTGCTCGGCGCGTTCAACGCCCTGCCCGGGCTTCCGCTCGATGGCGGGCGGCTGGTCGAGTCCATCGTCTGGAAGGCCACCGGGTCCCAGTTCAAGGGCACGATCGCCTCGTCCTGGGTGGGCCGGGCGATCGCCGTGGGCCTGATCGGATACTTCGTCATCTATCCGCTCATTCGCGGCGAGCAGCCGCAGATCATCACCGTGGTGGTCGGCATCATGGTGGCGATGTTCATGTGGCAGGCGACCACGCAGCTGATCGCGCACTCCAAGATGATGCTGAACCTGCCCACGGTGATCGCTACCGACCTGATGCGCCCGGCTTCGGCCATGGTCTCGCACGCCAGCGTTGCCGATGTGCTGGTGCGCCAGGGGGCACGCGGGGGAGAGATCATCCTGATCGACCCGAAGGGAATGCCGGTCGGGGTCATCGACGCGCAGGCACTGTCCCGGGTGGATCGGAGCCAGGCGGCGCAGGTTCCCGCGCTGGCAGTGTCCCGCGCCCTGGGCCAGGGCGCGATCGTCGCCGAGGATTCGGACGGGCGCGCGCTGATCGACTACCTGGCCAGCGTGGAGAGCGCCGAATACGCGGTGATCAGCTCCACCGGGAACGTGGTGGGCCTGCTGCACCAGCGGCAGATCGTCAACGCCGTCACCGGACGCCGCAAGTAGACTTCTATACAGACTGAAAGCACCAAGAAAAGGATCACATCAGTGAGCGAAGCCATCAGCCAGGCCCCCCACGGAGCGGCAGCCCGCCGCGGCCCCTTCCGGGTCGGGGACCGCGTGCAGCTGACCGACGAGAAGCGCCGGATCAACACCATCACCCTGCAGCGCGGTGGCGAATTCCATACGCACAAGGGCGTGCTGCCGCACGAGGACATCATCGGGTTGCCCGAGGGCTCGGTCATCGAGAATGCCGACGGCTTCCGCTACCAGGCCCTGCGCCCGCTGGCCAAGGACTTCGTGCTCTCCATGCCGCGCGGAGCTACCGTGGTCTACCCGAAGGACGCGGCGCAGATCGTGCAGTTCGGCGACATCTTCCCCGGCGCCCGCGTGGTCGAGGCAGGCGTCGGCTCCGGCGCGCTGTCCATCTCGCTGCTGCGCGCGGTGGGCGACGAGGGCTTCCTGCACTCCTTCGAGCGCCGCGAGGAGTTCGCCGAGATCGCCCGCGGCAACGTCTCCACCGTCTTCGGCGGAGACCACCCGTCCTGGCAGATCTCCATCGGCGACTTCCAGGACAAGGTTGTAGAGCTCGAAGAGCCAGGCAGCATCGACCGCGTGGTGCTGGACATGCTCAGCCCCTGGGAATGCCTTGACGCGGTAGCCACCGTGCTGGCGCCGGGCGGGGTGTGGACCAACTACGTCTCCTCAGTGACCCAGATGTCCCGGGTGGTCGAAGCGATTCGCGCCTCCGGCCAGTTCACCGAGCCCGAATGCTTCGAAACTCTGGTGCGCGGCTGGCACGTCGACGGCCTGGCGGTGCGCCCGGACCACCGCATGGTCGCGCATACCGCCTTCCTGATCACCTGCCGCCGGCTGGCCGACTCGGCTGACGGCATCCCAAAGGCCAAGCGGATCAAGGAGCACTCCTACTCGGACGAGGACCTCAGCGCCTGGACCCGCGATCACGCTGAGGACGAATGGACGGCAGAAGCCCTGGGCGAGCGCGGCCTGTCGGACAAGAAGCTGCGCCGTGCCGCGCGCGACGCCAACCAGTCGGTGCGCGTGCGCGCAGCTGAGGAAAACGCCGAAGGCGCCGGCGGCGCCTGAGTAGAATCCGCATGCTGAGACGCAACGTCTCATTATGCGGATTTAGGCCCCGGGTGTTCTGCACTCGGGGCCTTCAGTTCCTAGGATGGAAGCAAGCCAGTGCGCCATGCACTGGAAAAACTTCATCAGGCTCCCAGAACGGGCCCGGATGGCGTTGGATGTTGGAGGTTGGAACGTGAACGATAATCGCGAAGCAGAACAATTGGCCGAGCGGCTGCAGATGACCGAACGCCAGGTCAACGTGCTGCGCGACAAGAACCGCAACCTCGACAAGCAGCTGGCAGGCATCAGCGGGAACAACAAGCGGCTGGTCGCCTTGCTGGAAACCACGCGCGAGCAGATCATCAACCTGAAGGCCGCGCTGGAAAAAGACGGCGACACCCCCTTCAGCCACGGCACCATCGTGGCCAAGCACCCGCGCAAGCACCCCGAACCGGGCCTGGGCATCGAATCCACCGGCGCGCAGGCGGCCGACGTGATCTACTCTGGGCGCAAGATGCGCGTGGCGGTCAGCCCGCTGCTGGACTTCGAGAAGCTGGTCATCGGCCAGCAGGTGCTGCTCAACGAGGCACTGGTGATCGTTGCAGCCCTGGGCTTCGAGGAAACCGGGGAACTGGTCACGGTCAAGGAACTGCTGGAAAACCACCACGCGGTGGTCATGGCCCGGGCCGATGACCAGCGCGTGATCGAGCTGGCCGGACCGCTGCGCGAGATGCACCTGCGCGTCGGCGACCAGCTGTCCATCGATTCCCGCTCGGGCATGGCGGTCTCCCGCGTCCAGCTCACCGACGTGCAATCCCTGGTGCTCGAAGAAGTGCCCGACATCGCCTACTCGGATATCGGCGGGCTGAACTCGCAGATCGAAGCCATCAAGGACTCGGTGGAACTGCCCTTCACCCATCCGGAACTGTACCGCGAGCACGGGCTGAGCGCGCCCAAGGGGATCCTGCTCTACGGCCCTCCGGGCTGCGGCAAGACGCTGATCGCCAAGGCCGTGGCCCACTCGCTGGCCCAGCGGGTCGCCGAGCGCAAGGAAGGCACCAGCAACCGCAGCTACTTCCTGAACATCAAGGGCCCGGAGCTGCTGGACAAGTACGTGGGCGAAACCGAACGCCACATCCGGCTGATCTTCGCCCGCGCCCGCGAGAAGGCGCTGCACGGCGATCCGGTCGTGGTGTTCTTCGACGAGATGGAAGCGCTGTTCCGGACCCGCGGCACCGGCGTCTCCTCGGACGTGGAAACCACCATCGTGCCGCAGCTGCTGGCCGAAATCGATGGCGTGGAGCGGCTGGACAACGTGATCGTCATCGGCGCCTCGAACCGCGAGGACATGATCGACCCGGCGATCCTGCGGCCAGGACGGCTCGACGTCAAGATCAAGATCCGCCGTCCCGACGCCGAGGGCGCCGCGGAGATCTTCAGCAAGTACCTGACCACGCAGCTGCCGCTGCACGCCGAGGAGCTCGCGGCCGATGCCGGCGATGCCTCCGCCACCATCGCCCGCATGATCAGCGAGGCGGTGAAGGCCATGTACTCCACCGAGCGGATCAACGAATTCCTCGAAGTCACCTACGTCACCGGGGATACGGAGGTGCTGTACTTCAAGGACTTCGCCTCCGGCGCGGTCATCCACAACATCGTGGACCGCGCCAAGAAACACGCCATCAAGGCGCTGATCACGGACAACGAGCGAGGCCTGAAAACCGAGTACCTGCTGCGCGCGGTGCGCGAGGAATTCGCCGAGCACGAAGACATGCCCAACACCACCAACCCCGATGACTGGGCGCGGATTTCCGGGCGCAAGGGCGAGCGGATCAGCAACATCCGTTCCCTGGTCAACCAGCAGGCCGGCAAATGAGCGCCCGCCGGCTAGTCGGCCTGGAAACCGAATACGGCATCATCCGCCCGAACATGCCCAAGGCCAAAGCCACGGTGCTCTCGGCGCAGATCGTTGATGCCTACGCGCAACTGGTCGCCGAGCAGGACTCGGCGGCCAAGGCCGCGCGCTGGGACTATTCCGACGAATCCCCGCTGGCCGATGCGCGCGGCTTCGCTATGGACCGCGCGCAGGCGCACCCGAGCCAGCTGACCGACGTGGAACCGGGGCTGGATGACGAGGGCATCTGGACCGCCGAGTCCATTGCGCTCGACGGCAATGACGCGCATGTGGGATCCACGCTCTACCAGGAAAAGGACTCCACGGATGTAGTGATGAATATGGTGCTGGGCAACGGCGCACGCCTATACGTGGACCATGCCCACCCGGAATACTCCAGCCCGGAAACGATGAGCCCGCGCGACGCGGTGCTCTGGGACCAGGCCGGCGACGAGGTGATGCGCCGCGCCGCCCAGGCCGCCGCGCGCCTGGGCAGCGGGGAACTGCTGCTCTACAAGAACAACACCGACAACAAGTCGGTCTCCTACGGTTCGCATGAGAACTACCTGATGCCGCGCGGCATCGAGTTCTCTGCCATTGCCAGCGGGCTCACCCCGTTCTTCGCCAGCCGCCAGATTTTCTGCGGTGCCGGGCGGGTAGGCCAGGGCATGCTCAACGAACGGGCCGCCTTCCAGATCTCCCAGCGCGCCGACTTCTTCGAAGCCGAAGTGGGGCTCGAAACCACGATCAACCGCCCGATCATCAACACCCGCGACGAGCCGCACGCGAACTGGGACAAGTACCGGCGGCTGCACGTGATCATCGGGGATGCGAACCTCGGACAGATCTCCACCCTGCTGCGCGTGGGCACCACCAACCTGGTGCTCTCGCTGATCGAAGCGGGCATGGCCCCGCAGCTGGAACTGGCCGAGCCGGTCCTGGCCTTGCAGCAGATCAGCCACGATCCGACGCTGAAGGCCAAGGTGGGATTGCGCGGCGGGGTGCAGCTGACGGCCATCGAGATCCAGCGCCATTACCTGCACGCGGCGGAAAACTACTGCGCGGCACGGGGGATTGCGGATCCAGATACCACCGAGATCCTCACCCGTTGGGCGCAGATGCTGGATCTGCTCGAGCGCGACCCGATGGACGCTGCCGATCAGATCGACTGGATCGCCAAATACCAGCTGGTCAACGGGTTCGCCCAGCGCCACGGAGTGGAGCTGTCGGATCCGCGCGTGGCGATGCTCGATCTGCAATGGGCGGATCTGCGCACAAACAAGGGGCTGTACTACCGGCTGGCCGAACGCGGAGCCATCCAGACGCTGTTCAGCCAGCAGGAGATCAACCAGGCGGTCAGCGCGCCGCCCGAGAATACCCGCGCCTACCTGCGCGGCATGACCCTGCAGCGCTATGCGCCGTATGTGGTCGCGGCGAACTGGGATGCTCTGTCCTTCGCCGTGCCCGGGGCGCGCAAGATCAGCCGCTTCCACATGCCCGAGCCGCTGGCCGGAACCCGGGCGCAGGTGGGCGAGCTGTTCGAGGCCGAGTTGGAGATTGCGGAATTTATCGACGAATTGGCGCGGCACCGCTAATCGGCGCAGAATAGGTATGAGTCCCGGTGCGTAATTCCGGGATTCGCGACTACGTCAGGAGAAAACGATGACCCAGGAAAGCTTCTCGTCCCGCCGCAACACCCAAGACCAGCAGGCTGAAGCCGAGCAGGTCCAGGTGAACACCACCGGCCAGTCCGCCGGCGTGGACGACCTGCTGGACGAGATCGACTCGGTGTTGGAATCCAACGCCGAGGAGTTCGTGCGCGGATTCGTGCAAAAGGGCGGCCAGTAAGCCCGCACGGGCTTTCGGCTTTGGACGTCGTGTTCTGCCACCCGGCGCAGAACCGCAGTTGAGGGGAAGTAGCTTCGCGTGGATCGCAGAATTTTTGGTCTGGAAACCGAGTTCGGACTGAATTATGTCCCGTCCGATGGGCGGCGGCTCACCCCGGAAGATGCCGCACGGCACCTGTTCAAGCCGGTGGTCAGCTGGGGGCGCAGCTCGAATGTCTTCCTGGAGAACGGCTCGCGCCTCTACCTGGATGTCGGCTCGCACCCCGAGTATGCCACCGCCGAATGCGACCAGCTCAAGCAGTTGATCGCCCATGACCGCGCAGGCGAATTCTTCATGCTCGACCTCGTCGACCAGGCCGAAGACCAGCTGGCCGAAGAAGGCCACGAAGGCCGGATCTACATGTTCAAGAACAATGTGGACTCCGCCGGCAACTCCTACGGGTGCCACGAGAATTACCTCATCCCGCGCAAGATCGAGTTCAAGCGCCTGGCAGACATGCTCATCCCCTTCCTCGTCACCCGCCAACTCTTGTGCGGTGCAGGGCATCTGATCACCGATGAGGGGGAAACCAAGTACGTCTTCTCCCAGCGCGCCGACCACATGTGGGAAGGGGTCTCCTCGGCCACGACGCGCTCGCGGCCGATCATCAACACCCGCGACGAGCCGCATGCGGATGCCGAGTACCACCGCCGGCTGCATGTCATCGTGGGCGATTCGACAATGAGCGAAACCACCCAGCTGCTCAAGATCGGCGCCACCGACCTGGTGCTGCGGCTGATCGAATCGGGGGAGATCTACCACGATTTGCGGCTGGAAAACCCGATCCGCTCGATCCGCCAGATCTCCCATGACTTCACCGGCCAGACCGTGGTGCGGCTGATGGGAGGCGACGAGCCCACCGCACTGCAGATCCAATGGATCCTCTTCGAATCGGTCAAGGAATTCATCGCCCGCCACGGCGCGCACCACGACCAGGTCGACACCGTCCTGGAATTATGGGAACGCACCCTGAACGCCGTGGAGAGCCAGGACTTCTCGCTGATCGACAAGGACATCGACTGGGCCATCAAGCACAAGCTGCTGATGGGATATGCGCGGAAGAATTCCCTCGAGCTCTCGGCGCCACGGCTCGCGCAGCTGAACCTGACCTATCACGACATCGATCCGCAGCGCGGGCTGTTCCACCTGCTCAAGCGCCGCGGCCTGGCCAGCTCGGTGGTCTCCGATGCCGAAATCCTGCAGGCGGTGAACAATCCGCCGGCCACGACACGCGCGGCGCTGCGCAGCAAATTCATTCGTGCCGCACGGGCCAACGGACGGCGCTATAGCGCGGACTGGGTGCACATGAAGTACGAGGACGGTCCGGGCGGCATCGTGCTGTGCAAGGACCCGTTCGCTACCAGCAATCCGCGGATCGACGAGCTCATCGAGCTGATGGGCCAGCAGCAATAGCAAGCTGGAAACAAGTATTTACACAGCAAAAACAACTATGCTGGACGCAGGCCATTTCGAGCCATGCCTTTCAGGCAAGCCCGCAATGCAACACCAGCTAATCCAACCGGAAAGAAGATTCGTGCGAAAAGTTTTGGCAGTATGCGCCACCGCGTCCATCCTTGCCCTGGCGTCCTGCGGTTCGGGTTCGTCAGCCCTGAGCGACATCGACGTCAAGCCAGCAGCAGATGAGAAGACCGCACCGGAGGTCAAGTTCGATGCCCCGTTGCTGACCGAGAAGGCAGAAGCTGTCACCGTGGTGGAGGGCGAGGGAGCGGACGTCAAGGAAGGCGACACCATCCAGATCCAGTCGGGCCTCTACAAGACCATTGACGGCCTGCTGACCAATGAGAACTTCACCGCCGATCCATCGCCGATGAAGGTTGACGAGACGCTCAAGGAGCAGATGCCCGAGCTGTACGACACCCTGTTGAAGTCCCAGGTTGGCGACTGGATCGCCTATGCGGCGATTGAAGGCGTGCAGCAGGCAGATGGTTCCGTGGCCGAACCGGCCGAAGGCTCGCGTGCCGAACGGCTGATCGTGATCAAGATCGCCGATTCCAAGAGCCCTAGCCAGACCCTGGGCCAGGACGAGGTCAAGAAGCTCAAGGACGCGGGCAAGCTCCCCACCGTGAAGACCGGCAAGGGCGATCCGCAGATCACCATCCCGAAGGACACCGAGGCTCCTGAAGGGCTGGCCGTGGACGTCCTTGAAGAAGGAGACGGGCCAGCCGTTGGCGAAACCTCGAAGGTCACCGCCCACTACCACGGCGTGCGCTGGGAAGACGGCAAGAAGTTCGACGGCAACTTCGGCAGCGAACAAGGCTACGAGGCCGATATGACTGGCGGCGTGATCGAGGGCTGGCTGCAGGGCTTCCAGGGCCTGAAGGAAGGCAGCAAGGTCTTGCTGACCATCCCGACCGACTTGGCCTACGGCGAAAACGCTGAAGCCCAGGGCAAGCCTGCAGGCCCACTGGTCTTCTACGTAGAATTAGACAAGGTAAGCGAAAGCAAGTAACAGAAAGGCCGTGAGCATGTCGTTCGGAGAACGCAACTACGACCGCACTAAGCCGGAGATCGATTTCCCGGGCACCGACGCTCCTGAAGAACTGGTCATCACCGACCTGATCGAGGGAACCGGCGCGGAGGTCACCCCAGGCACCACCGTCCAGGCACACTACGTAGGCGTCGCCTGGTCAACCGGCGAGGAATTTGACTCCTCCTGGGGCCGCGGGCAGACCCTCGACTTCCCAGTGGGCGTCGGAATGGTCATCCAGGGCTGGGACCAGGGCCTGCTGGGCATGAAGGTCGGCGGCCGCCGCCGCCTGGACATCCCATCGCACCTGGCCTACGGCGAGCGTGGCGCCCCGGGTGCCATCGGTCCTAATGAAGCGCTGATCTTCGTTGTCGATTTGATGGGCACGAAGTAATTCCATGTGCTGGCAACGGCCCCGATTCACGAATCGGGGCCGTTGCTGTCTTAAAAGTCATCGTTGCAAGTGAAAATTGGTTACTGTAGGCACGTGAGCACAAAGCAAACTCCTGGACCCAGCAAGGCAGAACGCCTGACCAGCCTCATCTATGCGCTGGCTACCAAATCACGGAAGTTCAACGCCGAGCGCATTGGATCATACCTGGTGCCGGAAGGCAGCAAGGAAACCCGCGAGAAGGCACTGGATCGCCTCAAGGACGACATCCGAAATGACTTCGGGCTGCAGCTGGACAAGGAAGTGATCGACGATGTCACGTACTACAGCATCGATACGACCGATTGGTTCCTTCCGCCGGTGGAATTCAGCCCCGCGGAAGCCGGCCTCGTCGCCTTGGCCGCGAGCCTCTGGAAAGACACCAAGCTGCAGACGCTCGGGCTCAACGCAGCCGCCCGGGTCACCGGGCTTGAAGGCGATGCCGCTCCGGTCGCCCCGTTGGCCGGCTCACTGGTTCCGCGCCTGTCCATGGATGAACCGAACTTCCGGGAATGCGCCCTGGCCGTCTTCAACCGCAACACGTTGAAGTTCGCTTACACGTCCTCCAACGGGACGCGCAGCGACCGCATCGTCGATGTGTGGGGGATCGGCCAGCGCTACGGCAACTGGTACTTCACCGGCTACGACCATACGCGGGACGACACCCGCGTCTTCCGCCTTTCGCGGGTGCAGGGCAAGTTCGCCAACTTCCGGCATGGCGGTGCTGGGTCCAACGGGCAGTATCGTGCCCGGCCGGCAGATTTCGACATGACCCGGGTGCTGCAGGACTTCGACCTGCAGCATCCGGGGCTGATGGCAACGGTGCTGCTCCTGGGCGATGACGCCATTCCGCTGCGTGCCCAAGCAGTGAATGGACGCAGCGACCAGGATAAGCTGCAGATCGGCTATGCGGATCCGCATTCATTTGCCCGGCAGCTGGCCGCCTACGGTCCGGCAGCCAAAGTCCTGGCGCCAGCCGAACTCGTAACGCAGGTGCAGCAGATTCTGCGCGACGCACGCAACGCCCAGAGCAGCCAGGGCACCGAGGGCGACTTTGCAGACGTGAAGTTCCGTCCGCATCGCGCCACCGGCCGTGGCACCACCACGACCCAGGTCATGCGGAATATCGACATGATCCAATATGTGCACGCCCACGGTGTCGTGGAAATCGGGGAACTGGCCGAACGCTACGCCATGAGCGTTGCCAAGGTGCGCGAAGAATTGGCCATGATCATGATGTGCGGCGTGCCAAACGGCCAGCACGATGAGCTGATCAACGTCAACGACGGAGACGTCGAGTCCGATACCGTGACGATCTCCAATGCGGCACTGCTCGCCGAGCCGCAGAAGCTGGCACCGCTGGAGGCAGTGGCCGTGCTCGGCGGGCTAAATGCCCTGTCGAGCATTCCCGAGTTCGAGCACCAGCAGGTGCTCGATGCCGCGCTGGCCAAGGTCAACTCCGCCGTGGCCCGCTTTGACGGCTGGAGCGGGGCGCTGGGCTTCGCGCTCTCCAAGGCGCGGGAGAACGACATTCCGCAGCAGCTGGTCCAGGCAATACGGTCCCAGGACGTCGTGCGCATCGACTACTACTCGGCCAGTTCGCGCACGCACCAGCTTCGCGATGTGGAACCGATCCGGCTCATTGAAGATGGCGTAGTGCAGTATCTGCGCGCATGGTGCCGAAAACGGCACAGCGTATTAACTTTCAGGGTGGACCGGATGTTAAGCGTGGAAATTATCGGTGAACACTTCGAGCTGGAATCCCGGCATGAAGACCAGCAGGATGTCCAGATCCGCTACGAGTCCAGCGACGAGGATCTACAGGTCATTGTCCATGTTGACGCGGAAATCTTGCCGGTTATCGAAGCATTCCATCCGTCATCCTGGTCTACGGGAAGGATCGGGGCGGGATATTTGGCCAAGGTCCAGTTCTCGGATCACCAAGTAGCTGCGCCGCTGGTGGCTCGCCATAGCGGTAAACTGACTGTGGTCTCTCCTGACGCTACGCGCGAACATGTACTGGGTTGGTTGGACGAGGCTATCGCAATGTATGAGGATAAGTAGATGCTTCCTTGGTGGTTCTGGGTCCTTTTGTGGACTGTACTCGTTTTGGCAACAGTACTTGCAGCAGTGATGGCCGGCTTCCGTTTATTCAAACGAGGCATGGCGGTCGTTGAGGGGCTTGGCGACGCGGCTGATCACATCAGTGCCGGTTTAAGCCAAGAAGGCAGCGTCGTCGAATACGCTGCGAACCCGCGTCGCTACCCGCACGGAACCGATGCGACGCATGGGGATCCGGAGATGATCAAAGCGCTTCGCGATCAGGGGAGAGCCGAAAGAATCGAGGCGCGTCGAGTACGACGTGTCGCACGTCGCGCACAGCGCGGCCAGGCTCAGAACATGCGTGATCTGCGCCTGTTCTGACGTAGACTTAAGGAAAGAGAAGGGAATCCACATGGGTGGCTTACAGGGATGGCATCTGGTCATCATTATCGTGCTGGCGCTTCTGCTGTTCGGCGCTCCAAAGCTTCCAGGCTTGGCTCGCTCGATGGGTCAGTCGTTGCGCATTTTCAAGTCCGAGGTTCGCCAGATGAAGGACGACGATCCTAAATCGGAAACCGTTGATGGCACCGTCAATGAACCGAACCCCAACGAAAAGAACAACTCGTAGACCTCTTCAGTGGCAACAAATAAAGACAAGAACCCGCGCGGCAAGAAGAAGCGGGTCAAGAACGACGAAGGTCGGATGGCTCTTAAAGAGCATCTGATTGAAGCACGCAACCGGTTATTCAAGTCGCTCATTGCGCTGACCTTGGGTACGGTTGCTGGCTTCTTCGTTTACGACTGGCTGCTTGCCTTGCTCATTGCACCTGTGAAAGATGCAGGCGGCTCGGTAGTATTCACCGCAGTGATGTCGCCCTTCGACATCATGATCAAGGTAGCGCTCTTCGTTGGCCTCATCGTTTCCTCCCCGGTATGGCTCTACCAGTTGTGGGCATTTATCGTCCCGGGGCTGAAGAAGAACGAGCGCCGGTTGAGCTACAGTTTCGTCGCCGCTGCGGTGCCGCTGTTCCTTGGCGGCGTAGCGATGGCGTACTTCGTTCTGCCTTTCGCACTGGAATTCTTCATCAGCCTGTCGCCGGAAAACTCCGATAACCTGCTGAACATTTCAGAGTACCTCCCCTTCATCTTCCGTCTGCTGCTGGCATTCGGCCTGGCCATGCTGGTGCCCGTGCTGATGGTCGGCCTGAACATGGTGGGCATCCTGCCAGCCAAGCTCATCTTGAAGCACTGGCGCATCACCGTCTTCCTTATTGCGCTGGTGGCCGCCATGGCTGCACCGGGTGGCGATGCGATCACGATGTTCGCGTTGGCCGGGCCATTGTTCATCACCTTCGCGGTGGCTACCTTGATCTGCCACTTCAATGACAAGAAGCGCGCGAAGAAGCTGGCGGCGCAGGAAGCCGAGAATGAGCGCCTGGCCAGTGGCGAGACTTCTGGCATTAATACCCCAAGCCCGATTGACGAACCGAAATCCCAGCTCTGAACCAGGGCGAGAAAGTGAACGACCACAAGTGACTTCACCCGCGGAACGCTACGCGATTTCCAAGGCACGGCAGGTCGAAAACGGCACTGCACTTCCGGAATTCCGAGCCAGCATCTCCTTCGACCTTGATCCGTTCCAGGCCGAAGCCTGCCAGAAGGTCGCAGAAGGGCACAGCGTCTTGGTCGCCGCACCCACCGGCGCGGGCAAGACCGTAGTTGGCGAGTACGCCATCTACCAGGCGCTGGGTGAGAACCGCAAGGCTTTCTATACCACACCGATCAAGGCGTTGAGCAACCAGAAGTATTCGGAACTGGTCAACCGCTATGGTGCCCAGAAGGTCGGATTGCTGACCGGCGACACGTCGATCAACTCCGAGGCGCAGATCGTCGTGATGACTACCGAAGTGCTGCGCAACATGCTCTATGCGGATTCCCAGACCCTCGACGGCTTGGGTTACGTGATCATGGACGAGGTCCACTACCTTGCGGATAAATTCCGCGGCGCCGTCTGGGAAGAAGTCATCATCCATCTGCCGTCCAACGTGCAGATCATTTCGCTCTCGGCTACTGTATCCAACGCCGAGGAATTCGGCGGCTGGCTGGATACCGTCCGTGGCCAGACCGACATCATCGTTTCCGAGCATCGTCCGGTGCCGCTTTTCCAGCATGTCATGGTCGGCCCCAATGTGGTGGACTTGTTTGCCGAGGATGTGGCCTTCGACAAGGTCGCCGAAGACGATTCAAAAGCCTCGGTCAACCCCGAACTGCGCAAGCTCGTCCGCTCGCACAGTCCTGGAGGACGCGTGCAGCGCGGCCGCGGAAACGGCGGCCGAGGCCGTGGCGGCCGCGCACCCCAGCGTGGATCCGGGATGGGGCATCGTATCAGTCGCCCTGCGGTGATCGGCAAGCTCGACCGTGCCGCTTTGCTGCCAGCGATTTTTTTCATTTTTTCGCGCAAGGGCTGCGATATGGCGGTCCAGCAGTGCGCCATGGCGGATCTGCGCCTGACGACCAATGAAGAAGCGGCCGAGATTGCCCAGGCTCTGGATGAAGTTGCTTACCGGATCCCCAACGAAGATCTGGACGTTCTCGAATTCTGGTCTTGGCGCGATGGGCTGGTTCGCGGCTTTGCCTCGCACCACGCAGGCCTGCTGCCGATCTTCAAGGAAATCGTCGAGGACCTCTTTGCGCGGAACCTGATCAAGGTGGTGTTCGCGACAGAAACCCTCGCGCTGGGCGTGAACATGCCGGCTCGTTCGGTTGTGCTGGAGAAGCTGGTGAAATTCAACGGCGAATCCCATGTGCAGATTTCTTCGGGGGAGTACACACAGCTCACCGGGCGTGCGGGGCGCCGTGGCATTGACGTTGAGGGCCATTCAATTGTCCTCTGGAACCCTGATCTGGAGCCGGAGGCCTTGGCAGGCCTCGCTTCGAAGCGCACCTATCCGCTGAATTCTTCGTTCCGCCCGACCTACAACATGTCAACCAATTTGCTGGCGCAGTTTGGCCGTGAGCAGACCCGGCAAATTCTCGAGTCGTCCTTTGCCCAGTACCAGGCGGACCGTTCCGTGGTGGGGATGGCCCGCCAGGTTCGTTCCAAGGAGGAATCCCTAGCTGGCTACGCGAAGTCGATGGAATGCCATCTCGGTGATTTCACGGAGTACCTGAAACTGCAGCGGAATCTGGCGCAGGTCGAGAAGAATGCTGCCAAGGACCGCCGCCACCAGCGCCGTTCGGCAGCAGAGCAGTCCTTGCAAGCAGTGATCCGCGGAGATGTGGTTGACCTGCCCGGCGGACGCCGCTTTGGCCGTGCCGTGGTTGTCGAGCTTGATAAGGCAATGTACAACCCACGCCATACGGTCCTGACCGAAGAAGCGCAGCTTCGCCGGCTCTCAGTAGAAGACCTCAACGGGCCAGTCCAGATCATCTCGAGGATCAAGATTCCCAAGGGTTTCAGCGGGCGTACGCCTAAGGAGCGCCGGGACCTCGCCTCGTCCCTGCGCAACTCGATCTACGAGTCGCGTCCTCCGCGCCAGGATGCCCAGAGCTTCGATTTCGAAGGATCGGATTCTTTCGAACGTGAAATCAACGCGCTGCGCCTTGAGCTCAAGGACCATCCTTGCCACGCCTGCTCGGAGAAGGACCAGCACATGCGCTGGGCCGACAGGTACTGGAAGCTGAAGAAGGATACGGACAAGGCCCGTCGCGCCATCCGCGGACGGACCAACACCATTGCCACGCAGTTCGACAAGGTCTGCAAGGTGCTGGAGCAGTTCGAATACCTTGTTCCATCCGACGGCGGCGAAGATTTCGTGCTGACCGACTCGGGCCGCCGGTTGCGCCGGATTTATGGCGACCGCGACCTGCTCACCAGCCAGATCCTGGAGACCGGCAAGTTGACCCAGCTCAAGTCCGAAGAACTTTGCGCAGTGGTGGCCAGCCTGGTCTACCAGGCGCGCCGGGACATGGATCGTGCCGATCCGAAAATGCCCACGGGCAAGATCGATGACATCTGGAACACCACCATCAAGATCTGGGGCGAACTCTCGGATGCTGAAGAGGCGTTGAACCTCGACCCGACCGCTCCGCCGGAATCCGGCTTGATCTGGCCGATATACAAGTGGGCGCGGGGCTCGAGCCTGAACAGCGCGTTGCGCGGTACCGATCTGGCACCGGGCGACTTCGTGCGCTGGGCCAAGCAGGTCATCGATACCCTGGACCAGTTCGCCAAGAATTCCGATCTTCCGCCCTTGCTGGTGCGCAACGCCTACAAGGCAGTGGACCAGATCAAGCGCGGCGTCGTGGCCTACTCGAATGTGCTGGACTAGCCGGGTCGTCCAGTCGAATACTTATTAGCCAGTGCAGGAGAAAAGGGAGACGCTGATGGCAAAATCACTCTACCGAAACGGGTCCATCTATTCGGCGGCCGATCCATTCGCGACCGCCATGGTGGTGGACGGCGACACCATTTCTTGGTTGGGCGGCGAGGACGCGGCCGAGCGCCACGTGGCGGCCGCCGACGAAGTGATCGACCTGAAGGGCGGCCTGGTTACCCCTGCCTTCGTCGAATCCCATACCCACCTTGCCGCCCTGGGCCGGACCCTGTCGGGCGCCGATCTGGGGGCAGCCGCCTCGGGTTCGTCGTTGCTTTCCCTCGTCGCCGAGCAGGCTCAGAAGTCGACCAAGCTGGTACTGGCCCAGGGCTGGGACAACTCCGCTTGGGCCAACCAGGAACTGCCTGCGGAAACGGATCTGACCAGTGCCGCTGAAGGCCGTGGCTACTATCTGGCCCGCCGGGATGTGCATAGCGCATTGGTGAATCGGGAACTGCTGGATTTGCTGGATCTGGGGCACCTGGTCTCCGGCATCGTTGCGGGTGCGGATCACGACACGGTGCGTGAAGCGCTGGCCGTAGCGCACAAAGCGGAACAGGAATACCAGCGCCTGGCACTGGAGCACTATGCCTCGCGTGGATTCGCCAGCGTTGTGGAGATGGCGGCCCCGCATATCGAAGGCCGCGAGGCACTGGAACAGCTGCTGTCCATCGACAACGCTGAGCTGCCGCAAGTGCATGCCTACTGGGGTGAACTGGTCAGCGATCCGGATATCGCCCAGGAACTGGTCGCGTCGTTCCCGCAAGGCAAGCTGCTGGGTTTGGGAGGCGACCTTCGCGTGGATGGTTCGTTGGGCAGCCACACGGCATACCTGCGCGAGGAGTATAGCGATCTGGCAGGTGAACGTGGCTGCCTGTACCTGAAGCGCGAGGAGATCGCGGCCCATCTGGTTGCGTGCAGTTCCCGGGGAATCCAGGCAGCATTCCATGTGATCGGCGATGGCGCCCTGGACGAGGTCTTGGCAGGTTTCGATCTGGCCGCCGAGCAGATTGGCGTAGCCAAACTGCAGATGTGCCGCCACCGTCTGGAACACGTCGAGATGGTTGATGACGCTTCGCGGGCCCGTTTGCTGAAGTACGCCATCATGGTTTCCATGCAGCCGGTCTTCGACCAGGCGTGGGGCGGTTCGAACGGCATGTACGCGCAGCGCCTGGGGGAGCGCGCAAGCTCAATGAACAACCTCTCGGCCATGCTCTCCGCCGGTGTCCCACTGGTGCTTGGTTCTGATGCCCCGGTCACCGAGGTCGACGGCTGGCAGGTTGTGCGCGCCGGCATGAACATGGCGAATGCCGAAGCGCGAATCTCTGCACGTGCGGCCTTCCTGGCGCAGACCCGATCCACCTATCGAGCCATGGGCGAGATGAACCCATTTGCCGGGCAGCTCGTGATCGGTGCACCGGCGACCTTTGCGGTGTGGACTGCCTCTGAACTTGCTGTGCAAACCCCGGATGTCCGAATTAGTTCTTGGAGCACTGACGCCCGTGCCGGGACTCCGATGCTCCCGGTGGTTGATGAGGAGATTCCACAGTGCCTGCGTACAGTACGCGCTGGAGTCACGCTTTTCAATGCGCTCGAACCAGCGGAATTAGCCTAAAGCGAAACAGTTGCTCAGTAATTGGAATAATTTCACGAATTTTATCCTGACTAGTGGTGTCTAGATAAAGAGTGAAGTCATTTGATGGTTGACAGGCTAGGTGGGGTACGCACTAGGCTGGACTAAGCGCCTCTTCGAGATGCACATTCATTGCGTTGGAAACGACGTAATTTATACAACGATCCTCAGTGACCTTAGATAACATTCTCTGTGCCTTTCGACGTAGAGAATAGGGCCGAAGTCACTGAGGATCGTTCGTTAACACGGTGTCCGAAGATCGCTGGCTTGCAATTGATGACTATAATTTTAGTTTGGATTAACTCTTGTTGGCCTAGATTCCTGCTGAAGTCATGGGCCGAAGCCGAGCAGGCAACAAGCTTTGTGTCGAATACCAAGAAAGGTGCCGCCGCGTGCGCGTCATTACAATCATTCCGACTTACAACGAACTGGAGTCGCTTCCGCTGACTGTAGGACGCTTGCGTACCGCAGTTCCTGACTCGGATGTATTGATCGTCGATGATAACTCGCCCGACGGCACAGGAGAACTGGCAGACAAGATGGCTGCTGAGGACTCGAATATCCATGTGTTGCACCGTACCGGCAAGGATGGCCTAGGCGCCGCATACATCGCAGGTTTCGAGTGGGCCCTGGCACGCGACTACGACGTGCTGGTTGAGATGGACGCTGACGGCTCGCATATGCCAGAGCAGCTTCCACGCCTTCTGGAGGCAAGCGCTGCAGGTGCGGATCTTGTGATCGGTTCGCGCTGGGTCAAAGGCGGCGAAGTAGTTAACTGGCCGTTGCTGCGCAAGATCATTTCCCGCGGCGGCAGCTTCTACTCGCGTACCATGCTGGGCTTGCCGCTGCGTGACATCACCGCAGGCTACCGTGCCTTCAAGCGAGAAACCTTGGAAGCCATCGACTTCGATGCAGTTGAGTCGCGGGGCTACGGCTTCCAGGTCGATATGACCTTCCGCGTGGCCATGCTGCGCAAGAAGATCGTTGAAGTTCCGGTCACGTTCGTAGAGCGCGAACTGGGCGCTTCGAAGATGAGTGGCAACATCGTATTCGAAGCAATGTGGAATGTCACCCGCTGGGGCTTGGGCGCCCGGTGGAAGAAGCTGACTTCCAAAAAGTAAATACTTGGCAAAGGGAACTGGCGTGCAACGAAGAATCGTTGCACGCCAGTTCCCTTTAACCCAGAAGCATCGGAAAGCTTCAAGCATCCGCCTTACAGCGACCGCAAATTACGCATCACCATCGGCGTTTGTGCTCAAGCCATTCGGTACAAGTTCGAGGGCTCGGTTTGACAGCGATAATGCTGTCAAACCGAGCCCTCGACTAAAACCCTTGCGGAGATGCCAAAACGGCATCCAACCGGCAGTGGGGGAGATTAGACGGCTTCTCCACGCGCAGCACGCAGCTGCTGGAGGCGGTCAGCCAGAGTCTTTTCCAGTTCTTCCTCGGAGCGGCGCTCCAGAAGCATGTCCCAGTGGGTACGGACAGGCTTCTCATTGCCTGGTTCTTCGGCCTTGGCTTCGCCATGGACGAGCTTGGCTTCCTTACCGGTCTTGGTGTGCCAGGTCGCTGGAATTTCAGCTTCTGCAGCAAAGACGACGAAGACGGTCTCGCCCTCTTCGGTACGGTATTCCACGCGCTGACGGGCAGCCGGCTCCACACCTGCCTCAGATTCCATGCTCTGTGCACCCAGGCGCATGCCTCGTAGGCTGCGATCGCTCATGTTTTCCCTCCGCGATGTTTGAAGAATTCGCTACACGTACCAACGTTTGGCATTCGGAAATCATTCCCTCCGACTAGAGATGAAGATAATTCCTGGTGCCAAAACATCCATTATACGCGTCTGCGGCGAGGTGCATCGTATGCACCTCGCCGCAGACGGCTATTAGGTTCTCAACCGGTTGTCGCTAGAGGTTGCTGTCGGGAGCTGATGGCGATTCCGGAGCCGCAGGTTTGCTGCTTGAACCGTTGCCGCCCAGTGCTCCGCCGATGCCCTTGAGCGCTTCGGTCAGTTCACTCGGAATGACCCACAGGGTGTTCGAAGTGCCTTCGGCAAGCTTCGGGAGGGTCTGCAGGTACTGGTAGGCCAGCAACTCGTGATCCGGGCGTCCTGCGTGAATTGCGTCGAAGACCTTCTGGATAGCTTGGGACTCGCCATCCGCGCGCAGGATGGATGCCTGTGCGTCACCTTCGGCTTTGAGAATCGCTGCCTGGCGCTCACCTTCGGCGGTGAGGATATCGGACTGCTTGGTGCCCTCAGCGGTCAAGATGGCCGCACGGCGGTCACGCTCGGCACGCATCTGCTTCTCCATCGAGTCCTGGATCGACAGCGGTGGATCAATGGCCTTCAGCTCGACACGGGAAACACGGATGCCCCATTTGCCGGTGGCCTCGTCGAGCACGCCGCGCAGCTGGCCATTGATCTGGTCGCGGCTGGTCAAGGCCTCTTCCAGATTCAGGCCACCTACGACGTTACGAAGCGTCGTGGTGGTCAGCTGTTCGACAGCTTGGATGTAGTTGGCGATTTCATAGGTGGCCGCGCGTGGCTCGGTGATCTGGAAGTAGACCACGGTGTCAATCGAAACGACCAGGTTGTCTTCGGTGATGACTGGCTGTGGCGGGAAGGAAACAACCTGTTCACGGAGGTCCAGCAGGGGCAGCAAGCGATCCACAAAGGGGATCAAGATCGTCAGGCCGGGGTTTAGGGTTCGGTTGTACTTGCCGAGCCGCTCAACGATGCCAGCACGTGCCTGTGGCACGATACGCACGCTGCGCAGCAGGACGACAATCACGAAGATTGCCAGAACGACAAGCACAATAGTCAAGCCAAAACCATCTGAATTCATGGTCGTACCCTCTTTCTTTGTGCAGTAGTGATGAATTTGGGGCGTCAGGATATTTAGCCGTTTGCGGGGTCCGGGGACTTCGCGGTCAGGTACGCAGTTGCCCCGTCGATACGGGAAACCACGGCATACGTACCGGGATTCATGGTTGGAACGCTCGAATCAGCGCGGGCAGTCCAAATCTCTCCATGGATCTTGGCCGAACCCGACATGCGCGAGGTCGGTTCAAGAATTAGTGCATCCGCACCAATGAGCCGCTCGATGTTCGTGCGGAATCCCTCGGGTGATTTCCGTAGATGCTTGACCGCGATTGGTCGAACCAAGAAGATCATCAACAATGAAATAACGCAGAATACGAGAACCTGCAGCCATATGGGTCCACTGAGCAGTGCGACCGCTACGCCACCTAGGGCCCCGACGCCGAGCATGATGAAGTAGAGATCAAGAGATAGCATCTCGATGATCGCCAGCAGCAAGAACAGTGCCAGCCAGATCACCCAAGCGTTGCTGATGATCCATTCGGCGGTTGTCATGGCATTCACCTAAATTCTGTTAGGACCCTGACCAGCCGTAACTGGTCTTTCCTCCATTCTGCCGTAGATGTCGGGTAAAGAGTGTAGTCATTTTGGGGTATTTTCTAGCCCTGCGTGACGAATGCGTGTACTCCGAAGGAGGCGGTTACCGCCTGGTCACCCAGTTCGAAAGCTTGCTGATGCAGCAATTCGGGGGAGAGGTGGTGACCGGATGGACCCATGAATGCAAGTTGAAAGAGATCATCCGTATTCAAATTCATTCGATAGGACAGCTTCGTGGATTCGAGATGGCGGAATCCTTCGGCATCAAATTTTTCAATCAGGGCTGCTTGCTTGCCTGGGGCGACGGAGAGCATGCCCAGCGGCTCGATGACTTCGTTCAGATGCTCTGGTTCACCGGTCACGACAATGCATATCCCACCGGGACGGAGCACGCGCTGGAACTCGGCGGGGTTATGCGGAGCGAAGCAGTTGAGCACCACATCACGTGATCGATCAGCCGTGGGCAATTTTCGCCAGACATCCCAGACCACGGCGAGCGTGCTGGGAACTTTCGCGGCTCGACGCATTGCAAAGCGCGAGATGTCCAAGGCCAACGCATCACGTTCGTCAGCAGGGGAGTGTTCCAGGATTCTTGCTAGGTAGTAGCCAGTACCTGCGCCCGCATCCAGCACGTCGAGAGAACTTCCGTGGTGATGACTATTGATCAGCTGGGACAGCGCGAGCGCCAGAGGCTCGTAATGCCCCTTGGCTTGGAACGCATCACGGGCCTGAACCATGCCCGAGGTGTCTTCGAGGAAATTGGTTCCCTTGCCAGTCAAGAAATTGAAGTAGCCCTGTTTTGCGGCATCGAAGCGATGCCCTGCATCGCAGCTCAGGGTTCTGCCCGGGGTTCCTGTGTAGCCTAGGGGTTGCTCGCATACCGGACAGGTAACGCTGGCAGCGCCGGAGGACATTAGAATTTCAGTACCTTTTGTGCAGTTGCGACGTCCGTGCTTTCATGGCGCCACAGTTCGGACTCGTTGATCAAGGAGCGGGTTACGGCCTTGTCGATGTAGACGGTGCCCGACAGGTGATCGGTTTCGTGCTGGAAAATGCGGGCCTGCCAGCCGGAGAAGTTGCGCGTGATTTTCTGGCCGTCGCGGTCTTGGTAATTTGCGGTGATATCGGCGGGGCGGGTGACTACGCCTTGGAACCCCTCGAAGGACAGGCAGCCTTCATAGAACACTGCTTCACGATCCGTGGCGGCAGCATAAGCAGGGTTGAAGATCTCGAAGTAATCCAGCGGTTCACGCTCTCGTTGCGCAGCAATTTCCTCTGGAACTGGATAGAGATCTTCGAGTACCGCGATCTGCAGGGGGATACCCACCTGAGGCGCTGCGAGGCCTACGCCAGGAGCATCGTACATGGTCTGGCGCATCGCATCGAGCAGTTCTTCGAGCAATTCCTGTGGCAGCTGGTGGTCGTAGGCTTCGGCCTGCTGGCGGAGAACTGGATGACCTAGCTGGACGATTGGCAAAACGAGATCATCGTTTGCCGTGTCCAGGACTTCTCGAACCAAAATCTCGATGTCCTGGGCGGTGTATGGGGTGTTCATCGGGAAACGCAAGTCCTTTCGTACTCGTTGAGCTGCAGTTGGGCCAGGCGCGAAGTGAGTCGAGCCCTTTCGGTGTCATGCAGCATATGGCCAAGATCGCCGAGATTGTCCGCGGCGTACAGGTGCACTTCCACGTTCTTGTCATAGAAGATATCGATGAGATTCGCTAGTCGACGTTCCTCATCCATCGGCAAGGTGGAGCTCGCTGGGATGGAAGTTATATGCCAGCATGGATACCGTCTTGCCAGCTCCAGATAGTCGGCAGTATTGCGGCGGGTTCGGCAAATTTGATCGAAGCTGATCCAGATTTCATCCGCCCTCAAGTGCACAGGACCGATTTCGTCGTAGCCGATCTCGACCATCGTATCGTGAACTGGCATTTCGTTTGGCGTCTCGAAAAGATTCAGTGAGCCTTTCCGATACCCGTCAGGAGCGAGCCCTGGATCGGAAACGAGCTGACGATAATCAACTGAATGATCCAGGGAAAAAACAATGAAGTCCCGTTGAATCCGGTCAATGGTCGGCTGTACCAAGTGATGGAACGCGTCATCATCCAGAAGGTTCTCCGGACCGTAGTTCGACGTGGTGAACAGCTGGATTCCATGCTCCGTGCAATGCCGGAGGAGTTTTGCCATGAACATCGCATCTCCGGGTTCGGTGCAATGGAACTCATCGAAAACCAGTACCTCGAGGCCAGACAGTTCGCGCTCAAGACCTTGCGCGAAGACCGCCCCCAGTGGCTGGCCAGGGACGCGGTTGACCGGCGAATTCAAACGCTGGAAGAACTCGTGGAAATGGAAGCGCGCCGTGGTGGCGTTTGGCAAGACGGAGACCAAGGTGTTCATGATGAGTGTCTTGCCGCGGCCTGGAGGCCCGTAAATATAGACACCGGGTTGTTTTGCGGGCGACTGCGCGCGCAGAGTGCGTTCAAGAAGGTCGATCAGTTCACTCTGGACCGTATCAGCTTCGATATTTTGCAGCTTGAGCGATTCACGGATCCGACGAGCGTACTTATTCCTGTGGGGAATGCCCAGCAGCGGTTTAGCCATATCTAAATTTTGCCACCGGGCACTGATACGACCAATCTTCTGTGATGCAATCGCCACCTTTGGAGACGGCACGAAAGCTTTGTGCTAGAAAATTGTGGTCAAAACTACTAGTCACCGGTTATGTAGTGTATAACTAAATGAATGATTTAAGCAGGGGAGTGCTCACAGTTTTGACCATGAACCCGCTCAAGACATGTGAATTTTTTGCGTATCTATCGCTTTATCGCATTACGTGGCCATAATGGACACACCCATAGGGCTGGACCGCAATGGTTGGATCAGGCCAGGGCGGGCGAATGGCGGAGAGGGAGTGCGTGAGATGACCAGCGAATTCATTGTCCCAACGACTGAAGACGGGATCGTCTCCAGTGATCTCTTGGACATGTCGGTAACCGTGCTCAAGACCTTGTCTGATCCGGCAAGACTTCAGATGCTCTGGGCGTTGTCCATGGAGGACCTATCTCTGTCTGATCTGGCCCAGTTGATTGGCGTCAGCCCAACGGTCGCCAGCCAGTTGCTGTCCAGGTTGCGGGCCGCGGGTGTGCTTCAAACTAGGAAATCCGGACGTCACGTAATTTACTCGATGCACGACGAGCGATCGCGGGAGTTCATCCGGCAGACCTTGGACTTCGCGAAGCATCGGCTTGATCTGCAGGATGTGCGCCTAGAGGAAGACCAATAAGCAACTGTAGAAATACGTGTCCAATGGAACGAGTGCAGCCACTTCCAGCCGCATTTCCGGTAAGCCGATAATCTACATTATGTAAAGTAGTGGAAATCTAGGTGTGATGTCCAGGGACGTTGTTCTGGCCCCCGCCCGTAATGACACCGTGCCGATTCAAGAAGTATCTGTCCAGACCGCTCGCCATTGAAGGCATGTTAGAGTTTGGGGCATGTCGAGTCCCGAATCAGACAGGTCAGGGGTTGTCGGTCACACCGCCAGCCCCTTGAACCACTAGTTACGACGCCCACGATCTGTGTGGGCGTATGTCTGGCGTACCCGGGGCGCTGGCCGTGGTGACAAGAAGAACCATTTCTTGATCTCACACCTCGGAGTACTCGATGCCTTTTGCCCTCTACATGCTTGCCCTGGCGGTCTTCGTCATGGGCACTTCAGAATTCATGCTCGCGGGATTGCTCCCCGCGATCGCGACCGAACTTGACGTCTCGGTCGGCACTGCGGGCCTGCTGACCTCCGCATTCGCAGTCGGTATGGTCGTCGGCGCGCCAGTGATGGCGGCATTCGCTCGCCGTTGGCCACCGCGGCTCACATTGATCGTTTGCCTTCTCGTGTTCGCGGGAAGCCACGTCATCGGAGCGATGACACCAGTGTTCTCTCTCCTGCTCATCACCCGGGTGCTCAGCGCTCTCGCAAACGCAGGATTCCTCGCCGTAGCACTGAGCACGGCCACTACCCTCGTGCCAGCGAACCAGAAGGGGCGTGCACTGTCGATCCTGCTCTCCGGCACGACGATCGCAACCGTCGTGGGCGTCCCCGCCGGGGCACTGCTCGGCACAGCGCTGGGCTGGCGAACGACGTTCTGGGCGATCGCCATCCTCTGTATTCCCGCGGCCGTTGGAGTCATTCGTGGCGTCACGAACAATGTTGGTCGGAGCGAGACTAGCGCGACCTCACCAAGGCTCCGTGTCGAGCTCAGCCAGTTGGCGACGCCGCGGCTCATCCTGGCCATGGTACTCGGAGCGCTGATCAACGGAGGGACCTTTGCGGCATTCACCTTCCTGGCACCCATCGTGACCGAGACCGCGGGCTTGGCCGAAGCGTGGGTGTCCGTCGCGCTGGTGATGTTCGGCATCGGATCGTTCCTTGGCGTCACGATCGCAGGACGACTATCAGATCAACGACCTGGCCTCGTGCTCGCAGTCGGCGGACCGCTATTGCTGACAGGCTGGATCGTGTTGGCAGTGGTCGCATCTCATCCCGTCGCGCTTATCGTCCTCGTCCTCGTTCAGGGATTCCTGTCGTTCGGCGTCGGCAGTACTCTGATCACGCGTGTGCTGTATGCAGCATCGGGTGCGCCAACGATGGGCGGTTCGTACGCAACCGCAGCATTGAATATCGGAGCTGCAGCGGGGCCCGTGCTTGGTGCGCTCGGGCTCGCGACCGGGCTGGGGCTGCTCGCGCCGGTTTGGGTCGCTTCGGTGCTGACAGCGATCGCTCTCGTCATCATGCTTCTCACCAGACGCGCGCTTACGAAGACCGCGGCGGAGGCCAATTGATGACCCATCCGAACGCTCTTCTCACTCCTCGTGCCCGTCTCCGGTTAGCCCGGCTGATTGTCGAAGACGGCTATCCGGCCACGATCGCCGCAAAGATGTTCATGGTCTCCCCGATCACTGCCCGGAAATGGGCAGGCCGCTACCGGGAAGAGGGTGAGTTTGGGATGCAGGATCGCTCCAGCAAGCCGCACCGGATCCCAGGCAGGACGCCCGAGCATGTCAAGAAGAAGATCATCAACCTGCGCTGGCGGCTTCGACTGGGGCCAGCCCAGATCGCTGCGCGACTTGGTCTCTCGACGTCGACTGTTCACGCGGTCCTCGTCCGTTGCCGCGTGAACCGCCTCTCGCATATCGATCGTGTCACTGGCGAGCCATTGCGGCGATATGAGCATCCTCATCCGGGATCGTTGATTCATGTCGATGTCACGAAGTTCGGCAACATCCCCGACGGCGGTGGACATCGTTACGTAGGTCGGCAGCAAGGCGCACGGAACAAGCTCGCGACTCCGGGATTACCACGAGGAAAAGATCACAAGCCGCGCACCGGGACGGCGTTCGTTCACACAGTCATCGACGACCACTCCCGCGTCGCATACGCAGAAATCTGGTCGGATGAGCAGGCGAGCACAGCGGTGGGAGTTCTCGAACGCGCCGTGGCCTGGTTCGCCGAACGAGGCGTGACCGTCGAGCGAGTCCTATCCGACAACGGGTCGGCATACAGATCCCACGCATGGAGGGACTTCTGCGCTCGGCTCGGCATCCGACACAAGCGGACACGCCCCTACCGGCCGCAGACGAACGGGAAGATCGAGCGATTCCACCGCACGCTCGGGGACGGCTGGGCCTATGCCAGGTTTTACGGTTCAGAGGCCGAACGACGCCTGGCGCTGCCCGGCTGGCTCCACTTCTACAACCACCACCGACACCACTCTGCGATTGGCGGCGTACCCTTCGACCGACTCAACAACGTCCCTGGACATCACATCTAGGCCTCCCCGATTCGGGTTTCAGTGCGCTATTCCCTTTTGTGACGTCAAAGTATCGACGTAGTGTCTTCATATGCCACTCATCCGAAAGTTCGCGGACGATTCGTCGGGTTCGCTAGTTCTTCGATGGAGTTTCAACGTATCGGCTGACCGACACTGGAAGGTGCTGACTGGCTGCCAGACCTTGCCACTCTGGCTGGGTACCCACCGCGCTGGCAACCTTGCCGTGGGTTCGACTGTGAAAATCGAACATGCGGAAGGCTATATCTGCGAAAGCCTGATTGAGCGGATTGATCCAGCGACGGCCCTTGAGATGTCCTGGAAGTTTCCAGAAGAATCGGAATCGAAAGTTAGTTGGATTCTGCGGTCCGTCCCGATCGGAGCTGAACTCGTGCTCACCCACTCAAATATCAGCGTTGACGTCGCAACTTACTTGGCTGGGTGGGAAACGCATCTAACCTATCTGGAGTCCGTCTTGCTGGGAGCGCCGCGGTCGATGGATCAATTTGGGGATCTTTATCGGGAGATATACGAGAGTGTGGGCGATTCGCCTGCACCTCTCCCCTAATCTTTTTGCCGACAGGTGGTTCCGATTTCTCTAGACTTTGCGGACGGTTTGCATCACCGTGCACAAACACCACCTGGGACGAAGCTGATGCTCACCTCGCCTTCGCCGTGCAGGGCCGCGATTGGTGGTCTGCTGGTTTTACTCCTGGCCATCTCGGCGCTTTCTTCCTGGAGGGATAGGCGACGAGGCCAGTGCTCATCGGATCGATTAAACGATCGATTAATATTGTGTCTGGTGGCGCAATTGCCGCTCTGGTCGTGCAGAATGGGCATCCCCCATCCGCTCATTTCATTGACCCCAACGACGGTGCATCATCATATTCGAGATGTATTGCTTATAGTTTGGATTGCAATGTGGTGCTTTGTTTCGGCGTGAAGCGAACCATCACCAACATGCCAAGCAGCTCTACCAAGGTCTGGCTCACGACTACGGCAGAGGCTAATTCCAGCTCCGCCGGCAGGGCCAGGGCCAGTGGAAGCACTACCAGTGAATTTCGGGTGACGCCGCTGAATGTCGCGGCCCACAGTGAGGCCATGGGTAGCTGGAAGAGTTTTCCTGCAGAGTATCCAAGGATGTTCATCAGGCCGATAAAAAGGACAAAAACAAGGATGGCCAGCGCCAATTGGGCAAAGCTGGACTGCACCGTGTAGATCTGCGAACCGACCACGCAAAACAGCGTTCCCATCATCAAGGGAACCATGAGGTAGTCGGCCCAATCGCCGATGCACTCCATCCGTGCAAAGCGCGTTGACAGTGCCTGGGTGAGTGCTGCTGTGAGCAAGGGAAGCGCAATGAGCCACAGCAACGCCATCAGGAAAGGCACTGGAACGATCATGCTGATTGCAGAAGGGCCAGCAAACAAGTAGAGGTATGCCGGCACAAGCACCATCTGTAAAATCAGCAAAAGGGGTGTGGCGGCCAGCAGCCTTTGGCTGTCTCCCCCAGCTAAGCCGGTAAACACGATGACGTAGTCGATGCAGGGTGCCAGCAGGACCAGTAGAACCCCGAAGAGCAGAGGCTGTTCCCCCGCCACGAGACGCGATAAGCCGAAGGCCACGATCGGCACTACGACAAAGTTGATGGTGCACAGTGCACCAATGAACCGGATGTCCCGGAAGGCCTGGGGCAAGCGTGTTAGCGGCATGCTCAGGAAAGTAGCGTAGAGCAGCAGACCCAGGATTGGATTGACCGTGAATTCAAGCGCCTTGCTGGCTGAAGGCAAAACCAGGCCGAAGACGCATCCGGCCGCGATCGCGGTGAGATAGAGAGCGATCTGGTGAGCTTGCATCCATGCATTGCCAGGCCACGTCTTCATGGGACTAATGCTAGAGCAGACCTTGCATCAGGAAGGAATGCCAGGGCATTTGTGGCGAGCCTTCATCAGGCACGCGTGTGGCTGAACCGAGATCGCTCGAAACAGCACCAGATTATTCATGGTCCGCAGGGTAAACCTATGATGAGTACATGAAGGAATCTATTCGTATGTGGCCATTGTGGATGGCTGTCGACGTTGTTCTGATTGTTCTCTTCGCCCTGCTCGGGAGGCGTGAACATGAACATGCCTTGAGCTTTAGTGGCATCTTGATGACAGCCCTGCCGTTCTTGATCGCCTATGTGGTGATGACCTTGCTGTCCAGGCCATGGTTCACGATCAATAAGCTCGTCCCTGCAGGCGTACTGGTCTGGGTAGGGACCGTAGCAGCTGGGCTAGCGCTGCGCATCGCTTTTGGTTCCACCGCAGCTGTCCCATTCATTATCGTTGCTTCGCTGGTCCTGGGCCTGTTCTTGATGGGGCGTAGGCTGTTAACTTCGTTGGTGGCCAAGCGCTTAGATAATTAGCAGTCCAAGCCCGTAGGAACCTGCGGCAACAAGGCCGCTGGCGAAAGTCCCCAGGATGAACTGTTCAGCGGCGCGATGATCTTTCAGTTCCGAGAACCGCCCGAGACCCTTAACCGCCAGAACGACCGCAATGCCTTCTGGCCAACCAGCCCAGAGGCTTCCGACAATTGCTGTCCGTTCCAGAAGTCCGATCCAAAGTCCGCCACGAAGCGGTGAAGGGTCACACTCTTCCTTTTGGAGCTCGACGTCATTCTTGGCAGCAAGCCGGAAAGTCAGCTCCGTAAAAGGGCCGCCGAAACTAATGGCAAAGATGGAACTCAGGACGATAGCGTAAACCGGTGGAATCCCTTGCGTCTGCATCGATGTTTGGGAGACTGCAGCCAGCAGTGCCGAAAGCAGTGCGAACAAGCCAGAACCAACTACGAGCCAGTCACGAACGCGAGCTCGTTTGCCCATGGCATGACCGAAGTAAGCGGATATGCAAGAGACGAATGCCGCTAGGCAAAGACTCCCCCACGCGATCCAAAGCATTTACTGCTCCTTTAACATCTTGAGCTGACGGGTTAGCGATTTCGCAGCTTCATCCATCATCCGATTCGCTTCAAACCATAGTGCGGCCGACAGCCGAGAAGAGACGGCTTGCTGAGTGATTCCAAGTGCCTTGGCAATCTGTTGCTGGGTCATGCCCTCGTCAGCCAATGTGCCGGCTTCCCAAGCTGTGGCCCTTCGCTTGGAAACGATACAGGCAGTTAACTGGAGCTCAGCTTCCAGACGGGTGGCTTCATGCGATGGCCCGTGAACAGCGATATGTGCGTTGGTGTTCTTAGCGCGTTCCACGGCAACACGGGCATACTCAAAGGCCGGTCCTCGGCCAGCCCGGGTCTCTTCCGGCAACGGCGTTTCGACCTGTCCGAAACCAAGGCCAACGCTCCAGTCCCCTGACGCCGCCATCATCACTGCCAAGCGAATTGCTTCATTGGCATCATCCAAGACAGCCTGAACCTCATCGCCGGCGGTTCGCTGGAACGGGCGGACCACAGGGACGGTAGCATTAGCTTGCTTGACTAGTGCTTCCACCTTGTCTTCGGTGGATCGGGAACGTCGCTGGTCAATAGTCAAGACAATCATGGAACAATCATAAAACTTTGTATTCATATCTACAAATTAAAATTCTTGTACTTTGCTAAGTCTGGTGATGCAGCCATGCCTGCCATTCTCGGCTTTTCGACTACAGTTGATTCCAAATCAACCGCCTCTTGCCAGGCGGCAAGTTAGAACCGAAAGGCATAGTGATGGTCACCGCATTCGTCATGATCCAGACTGCAACTGACAGTATCCCCGAGTGCGCACAGCAGATCTCGGCAATCTCGGGCATCAGTGAAGTCTACTCCGTCGCAGGCGACTGGGACTTGATTGCCATTGCACGGGTCAACAAGCACGAGGATCTCGCCGAAGTCATCGCTAATAAGCTTTCCAAGATTCCAGGCATCCGCGGCACCCAGACCCACATCGCTTTCCGCGCTTATTCCGAGCATGACCTCGAAGCAGCTTTTTCCCTCGGTCTAGACGACTAAGCGGTATCGAAAACAAAGCCGGTCTTTGGTTCACTGATTGTAAACTCGTGAACCAAAGACCGGCTTTGTCGCTGCCTGCAGGAGCTACTCCCCTACGATCGCCTGGGTCGTTGACGACCAAGCGTCCAGGGCGGACTTCGCCGCACCGGAATCGATCGAATGTGCTGCCTTTTCAATGGCGGCCCGCATGCGATCTTCGAAACTGCCCTCAGCAGTATCGCTGTACGCAACCATTCCTGCGGCCGCGTTGAGGAGAACCGCGTCCCGAACAGGGCCGGTCGCTCCCGAGATGACATCGAGTACAACCCCTGCGTTGTGTTGCGCATCCCCACCGCGGAGATCATCGAGCGTCGCCCGGGCGAGTCCAACATCTTGGGCGTCGAACATGAAGTCGGTGACTTGGCCATTGCGCACTTCCCAGACTCGGTTGGCAGCAGTGGTCGTTAGTTCATCCAGTCCGTCGTCTCCGCGGAAGACTAGGCCGCGCACGCCACGGCTTGCAAGCACGCCAGCCATGATTGGTGCCATGACCAGGTCGGAGCATCCGATGGCGGATGCGGTTGGCAAGGCGGGATTGGTCAACGGGCCCATGAAGTTGAAGGCGGTAGGTATCCGCAATTGACGTCGTGCTCCGGCAACGTGGCGCATTGAGGGGTGAAAGACATTGGCGAAGCAGAACGCTATCCCAACCTTGTCGTACACCTCTACAAGGCGCTCGATTGGTACCTCAAGTCGGACCCCTAGTGCTTCGAGCACGTCGGCCGATCCTGAGGATGAAGAGGACGCGCGGTTGCCGTGCTTAACTATGCTCACGCCGGCACCAGCGCAGACCAACGTGGACATCGTGGAGATATTGACCGTGTTCTGGCGATCGCCGCCCGTGCCGACAATGTCCAAGGTTTGTGCGTCAATGGTCAATGGGCGGGCGTTGGCCACCATGGAGTCCACTAGGCCGGTCAATTCGGCCACGGTTTCGCCTTTGGAGCGCAGTGCAACCAGGAAGCCGGCGATCTGCACGTCGCTCGCCTCGCCGGACATTATCTCATTCATGGCCCAAGCGGCCTGTTCGCGGCTGAGATCGCCACCGTCGATCAGGGTGGCCAATAGATCTGGCCACGTCGGGAACTTTTCGTTTACAAGGCTCGTTGACACATGAGAAAGCCTATCGAGACACTGGCCGCGCCACCCAATTCATGTCGCTAAATGATGTGGCTCAAGTCGCTAAAATCGCCTATTTTCCAAGGATAAATACGCAACACTTTCGTTGCATAAGTGATTGTTTCGTGAGACGCGCCGAATGAAGCTCTACGAATTGTAGAAAGAGTTTTCTCTGTACTTCCGCATGTTTCCGCGGATGTTGCCGTGGTGTGGCGCAACAAACCTCCGTGAACCCGCTTTTGCATTGGTATCTGAGGGCCATTTAGAGACATAATGTCAGTGTGACAACTGCGACTCATGCCCCAAATACGACGGCGCCACATGCGCCGAACCGCCCAAACATGGTGTCGGTGGGAACGATGGTGTGGCTCTCCAGCGAGCTCATGTTCTTCGCCGCCCTCTTCGCCATGTACTTCAGCCTCCGGGCTGCCGCGCCCGAACTATGGGCGACTGAAACTGCCAAGCTCAACGTGCCGTTCGCGCTGGCTAACACCATCATCCTGGTGTCCAGCTCGTTCTCCTGCCAGCTAGGCGTGTTCCGTGCCGAAGAATTCAAGCCTCGCCGCTCTGGCGGGCTGTTCAACTTCAAGGAATGGGGAATGATTGAATGGTTCATTCTCACCTTCATCCTTGGTGCGATCTTCGTTTCGGTCCAGGCCTACGAATACGCTGTCCTCGTTAGCGAGGGCGTGGCCATCAACTCGAACTCCTACGCTTCGGTCTTCTACATTACGACCGGCTTCCACGGCATCCACGTCGCTGGTGGTCTGATCGCATTCTTGCTGATCATTGGTCGTGCGATGCTGGCTAAGAAGTTTGGTCACTTCGAAGCAACCGGCTCCATCGTGGTGTCCTACTACTGGCACTTCGTTGACGTTGTTTGGATCGCCCTGTTCGCGATCATCTACTTCTTGAAGTAGCAGCTTAAATTCATTAGTTGCCTCAACAAGAAGTACGGCAACACCACACCAAAGAAACTAAGTGAGGAACCAGCAAGTGAAGGCTCTTTCGAAAAAGCGCCGCCACCCGCTCGCCGCTGTGGCCCTGCTTCTGTTCGGATTGCTGATTACCGGCAGTCTCTACACTGCAGCCGGTAACATCAGCGAAGCGAAGGCAGCTGAGACCACTACTGCATCGCAGGCCGATGTAGAAGAAGGTCAGAAGCTTTTCATCGCCAACTGCGCTACTTGCCACGGCATGAATGCCCAAGGCTCCGATTCCGGTCCATCGCTGATTGGCGTTGGCGCGGCATCCGTGGACTTCCAGGTCGGCACCGGCCGCATGCCGATGCAGATGCAGGGACCACAGGCCCAGGTCAAGCCGGTGCAGTTCGACGACGAGCAGATCTCCCAGCTGGCAGCATACGTTGCAAGCCTGGGTGCAGGCCCAGCGATCCCTGATGAGGAATACTTGGATACCACCCAGGGCGACGCCGCCCTCGGTGGCACCCTCTTCCGTGTGAACTGCGCGATGTGCCACAACGCGGCTGCTGCCGGTGGTGCGCTGACCCGCGGCAAGTTCGCGCCAACCCTGACCGGTGTATCCGAAAAGCACATCTACGAAGCGATGGCTACCGGCCCGCAGAACATGCCAGTGTTCAACGACTCGAACATCACCCCAGAAGAGAAGCGTGATGTCATCACCTTCCTGAAGACCATTGAAGCCAATGGTTCCGCTGGCGGTGCAGCCCTGGGCTCCCTGGGTCCAGTTGCTGAAGGCCTGTTCACCTGGACCGCAGGTCTGGGTATCATCATTGCCTTCACCATTTGGTTGACCTCGCGTCCTTCCTAAGGCAAACCACGGCCACGGCCGTAACCATCACTACGTACATAAATTCCTAACAGAAGGATGAGAGAGAAACATGGGCGACCATAGTCACGGCAGTCCCGAAAACTCGGGCACCGTTGCTAAGGCTGACGATGTAGCTCCGGATCGTTTCCCAGATCCGGGCCTACCACCGCATCGTCCGCGTCTCGCAGACCGCGATCCGCGCGCAGCCAAGCGACATGAGCGTCAAGTAGCGCTCCTATTTACCATCTCCATCATCGGCACGCTCTTCTTCTTCGTGGCCTACTTCGTCCTGGGCCGCCTAGGTGAGATGACCTTCGCTGAACTGCGTGTGCAGAATGCTGCACTGGGACTGGGCACCGCCTTCGCGATGCTTGGTATCGGTGTGGGTATTGTCCACTGGGCCAAGACCCTGATGCCGGATCACGAGCTCATGGAAATGCGCCACGAGATCCGCTCGGAAGAAGATCGCCAGGATGCCGTCGAGATCATCGATACCGTTATCGAGGAATCCGGCATCAAGCGTCGTCCGCTGATCCGCAATACCCTGATCGGCGCCATTGCCTTGGCTCCAATCCCGGCAATCTTCATGTTCCGCGACCTGGATCGCACCGGAAACACCGCGAGCCAGATGATCGATTCCCTGCGCCACACCATGTGGGACAAGGGCGTCCGTCTGACCCGCGACCCATCCGGTACCCCGATCAAGGCTTCAGACGTGCAGATCGGTTCTGCTTTCCACGTGATCCCAGAAGGCCTGAACGAGGCCGAGCACCCGCTGAACGAAAAGGCCAAGGCCGTCGTTCTGCTGATGCGCATGGATCCAGCGGAAATGCAGATCTCCGAGGGGCGTGAAACCTGGAACGTCGACGGCATCGTCGCGTACTCCAAGATTTGCACCCACGTTGGTTGCCCGATTGCTCTGTACGAGCAGCACACCCACCACTTGCTGTGCCCATGCCACCAGTCGACCTTTGACCTGACGCAGGAATGCAAGGTCATCTTCGGCCCGGCTGGCCACGCACTGCCGCAGCTGCCAATCACCGTGGACTCCGAGGGCTACCTGGTCGCCCAGAGTGACTTCCACGAGCCAGTTGGCCCATCGTACTGGGAGCGTGGTTAATCATGGCTACTAACGAGTACCAAGCATCGACCGCTACCGGTCGCATCGCGAACTTCGTGGACTCCCGCGTAGGCGCGTCGGGCATCGTCAAGGAATTCGGTCGCAAGATCTTCCCTGACCACTGGTCGTTCATGTTCGGTGAAGTGGCGATGTACACCTTCGTGCTGCTGCTGCTCTCCGGCACCTTCCTGACCTTCTTCTTCGATCCGTCGATGGCGCACGTCATCTACAACGGTTCGTATGTACCGATGAAGGGCATCGGCATGTCGACGGCTATGGCCTCGACCATGGAGATCTCCTTCGACGTGCGCGGCGGCCTGTTCATGCGCCAGGTGCACCACTGGTCGGCACTGCTGTTTGTTGCTTCCCTCTCCGTGCACATGCTGCGCGTATTCTTCACCGGCGCATTCCGTCGCCCACGTGAACTGAACTGGGTTGTTGGCGGCGTGCTGCTGATCATGGGTCTGGCTGCCGGTTTCACCGGCTACTCCCTGCCGGATGACCTGCTGTCCGGTAACGGCCTGCGCATTATCGATGGCGTCATGAAGGCTCTGCCAATCGTGGGCACCTACCTGTCGATGTTCTTCTTCGGCGGAGAGTTCCCAGGCGATACGGTGATCCCGCGTCTGTACTCGCTGCACATCATGATCGTTCCTGCGATCATCATCCTGCTGATTGTGATCCACCTGTTCATGGTTGTGACTCATAAGCACACCCAGTACCCAGGCCCAGGCCGCACCAACGACAACGTTGTTGGCTTCCCTGTTGGCCCGGTCTACGCAGCGAAGGCCGGTGGATTCTTCTTCATCGTCTTCGGCATCGTGGCATTGATTGCTGGCCTGTTCCAGATCAACCCGGTATGGAACTACGGACCTTACGACCCATCCCCTGTTTCGGCTGGTACCCAGCCGGACTGGTACATCGGCTTCGTTGATGGCGCTCTGCGCCTGATGCCTGGTGTGCTTGGCAACTTCAGCTTCGAATGGATCATTCCATTCCCATGGGGCGACAACACCCTGGTGCTGTCCGTCCTGCTGCCAGCATTGGTTCCTGCCGGCGCACTGTTCGCAGTGATGTTCGCCTGGCCATGGATCGAACGCTGGGTCACCAAGGATGACCGCGAGCACCACCTGCTCGACCGTCCACGCAACGCTCCATTCCGTACGGCAATGGGCGCGGCAGGCGTAGTGTTCTACTGCGTCATGTGGGCTGCTGCCTCCTCCGACTTGATCGCGACCCACTTCCATGTGTCGCTGAACGATGTCACCTACTGGCTGCGTACGCTGTTCTTCCTGGGCCCAATCCTGGCCTTCTGGCTGACTCGCCGTATCTGCCTGTCGCTGCAGCGCAAGGATCGCGAGATCGTCCTGCACGGCCGCGAAGCCGGCATCATCCAGATGTCGCCTGAGGGTGGCTTCTCGGAGAAGCACGAGGAAATTGATGTCTACAAGCGTTACCTGCTGACCAACTACGTTGATCGCCAGTACATCCCGGCTCAGCCTGATGCAGCAGGACACGTCTCCGGTTCGGAGAAGCGTCGTGCGGCACTGTCGAAGTTCTTCTTCGAAGACCGCGTCGCCCCGGTAACCCCATCGGAGTTGGAAGCTGCTCATGCAGCCCACGGCCACCATGAGGTCGAAGGCGACAAGCAGGACTCGATCACTAAGTAATAGCGACTCGAGTTAGTCACAAAGGAAAGGGACACACCGCAAGGTGTGTCCCTCCCTTCGTTAACCCATCTTTCCTGCGGCCTTGTGTGCACCAGAGCTCTAGCCAATGCCGCGAACATGATCTCGGGGCCATCCACGGATCTCCCAGTCGATTAGAAGGGCTTCTGGCGCTGTGCCAGCATGCGACGCGGGGGCCAGCATGGGCTTGCTCCCCCGCCAGGCTCGCAAAAGGCGTTGGGTTACCGGGTGTGGCCAAGAACCTGCTGCGATGGTTGATTCAACCTGTGCGCGTAGGCTCCCTTGCTCTTCACCCGCGAGGAAGCGGAATGCCGTCTGCAGATGAATCTGGGAGGCCACCAGCCAGCCGCAATTCCGGATCGGAGCCGCTCACAACTGTGGCTGCCCGAGGTGGTTGCTGCCCAGACAATTGTCCAGCTCCAGGAAGCGATCTAGGACTATTCCCTTCAGCAGCCAACTTGCTGCGTCCCTCTCCTGACACACTTTCAAGTGATCAAGGCCGGCACCGGCGTTGGAATAGTTGATCAGGACCTAGAGATGGCGTTTTGGAGGTTGGTCTGTTGCCGTGGATGACGGTCGCCGCCGTGCTTGCACGGATAGGTCAGTGTGCAGTGGTGCTGCTGACCGTCAACGTGCAGTTCTGTTGGCCATCAGTGGGCATTATTCATTGCCGCTGTTGGGCAGAAACCAATTTCCTTGACACCCGAGTCGCAAGCCTAACCTCAGAACGTGTCCGTGTAGCGTGGCGTGCGAGTACCGACTCGCTGCAGTGGAACGAACAGCTTGTAGCGGTCCGACCGGTAGAGCGAGACAGAGTAGTCGGCCAGCCGATCGCCGATGTAGGCGTAGCGCGTGATCTGCAGGAGCGGGAAGCCGGGGTCTACGCCTAAGAGCACCGCTTGCCTCTTGCTGGCTGCAGTGCTTTCCACTTGATCCTCGCCCCATTCAAGCAAGATGCCGTAGCGCTCGTGCAAGGCTTGATATAGCTTTGACGGCGGCTCGCCGTCCACGAAACCCGGCACGAGATCAGCGGGCATATAGTTCTCGTCCAGGCTCATGGGAATGCCATCGGCGAGCAGCAGGCGCTTGAACTGGACGACTGCTGTGCCCTCCTCCATCATCAGCTGCGCCGCAAGGCTGGCGTTGGCCTTGATCTCCGCGAATTCGAGTACGTGGGCATCGGGAACCATGCCGCGGCGCATCATGTCCTCGGAGTAGGAGTGCAGGCGGACACGGAGATCCAGTTTCTCGGGCACAACGAAGGTCCCAATTCCGACTACCCGCTTGAGCACCTGTTCATCGACCAGCGCGTCGATGGCTTGCCGGATGGTTTTGCGAGCCACGCCGAAGTGCTCAGCCAGCACGCGTTCGGGTGGCAGCTTGTAGCCAGGTTTGCAGGCTTCGCGCGCATGGGTCTTGAGAATCTCGCGGATCTGCCGGTACTTGCTTTGCTTGCTCTGCGGATCAAGGTGCGCCTGAACGTGTGGCTGCGGTGCGTGGCGCATGCTGCTTCTCCTCGAACTGGATATCCCGAAGGCCAATTGCCTTCGAAGAACTGTTATTAAAAGACTAACGGGGTGGCAAGCAAAAGTGCTTGCCACCCCGTCAGGGTTGCTGCTTAGTGAGCGTGATCGCCACGGCTGTATTCGTAAACCCAGCCGGTCACACCAACGACGGCCAAGCCGGCGCCGATGAAGAAGACCCACCAGCCGACAGCCAGGCCAAGGAAGCCAACAGCTGCCGCGGATGCCAGCACCAATGGCCACCAGCTCCATGGGGAGAACATTCCGATATCGCCGGCGTTCTCGTGGATTTCGCCATCCACACGGTCCTCCGGGCGGTTGCCAACGCGCTTAGCGGTGAACAGCAAGTAGCCGCCTACCATTGCCGAGAGTCCAACCAGCATGATCAAGGACAGCAATCCGACCCATTCTTCCCAGTTGGTCATGTAACCGTAGACAATTGCTACCGGGGTGAAGAAGAAGATGCCACCCAGGAAAATCCAGGATTCAACTTTCATCGTTATACGTCCTTCTGGTCAGCCGAGCCGAAGATCTTCGCAACCGGAGTTTCGGGGGTAACCCGTCCGCTCAGTTCCGGGTGGTGCAGATCCAGTGCTGGACGCTCCGAACGGATGCGAGGGATGGAGTGGAAGTTGTGACGTGGTGGAGGGCAAGAGGTTGCCCACTCCAGCGATGCGCCGAAGCCCCATGGATCGTCAACTTCAACCATCTTGGCGTTTCGGTGGGTTACCCACACGTTCCAGAAGAATGGAATCATCGATGCACCCAGGATGAATGCGAAGACGGTCGATACCTGGTTCATGGTTGTGAAGCCATCTTCAGGCAAGTAGTCGGCGTAGCGACGTGGCATGCCCATGACGCCCAGCCAGTGCTGGATCAGGAAAGTGCCGTGGAAGCCGATGAACAGCAACCAGAAGTGGATCTTGCCAAGGCGCTCGTTGAGCATCTTGCCGGTCCACTTTGGCCACCAGAAGTAGAAGCCAGCGAACATCGCGAACACGACGGTACCGAAGACCACGTAGTGGAAGTGGGCCACAACGAAGTAGGTATCCGATACGTGGAAGTCCAGGGACGGAGCCGCCAGGATGATGCCGGTCAGGCCGCCGAACAGGAAGGTGATCATGAAGCCCATGCTCCAGAGCATGGGGGTTTCGAAGGTGATCGAGCCGCGCCACAGGGTACCGATCCAGTTGAAGAACTTCACACCGGTTGGAACTGCGATCAGCATGGTCATGAAGCCGAAGAATGGCAGCATAACCGCGCCGGTGACGTACATGTGGTGTGCCCACACGGAAACCGACAGGGCGGCAATTGCGATGGTCGCGAAGACCAGGCCCTTGTAGCCGAAGATCGGCTTGCGGGAGAACACTGGGAAGATCTCAGAGACGATGCCGAAGAACGGCAAGGCAATGATGTATACCTCAGGGTGGCCGAAGAACCAGAACAGGTTCTGCCAGAGTACGGCACCGCCATTGTCCGGATCGAAGATGTGAGCGCCGAAGCGGCGGTCTGCACCCAGTGCGAACAGGGCAGCTGCCAGCGGCGGGAAGGCCATCAGGACCAGCAACGAGGTGATCAGGGTGTTCCACGAGAAGATCGACATGCGCCACATGGTCATGCCAGGCGCGCGCAGGCAGATGATGGTGGTGATGAAGTTGACGGCGCCAAGGATGGTACCGAAGCCCGACAGTGCAAGGCCGAAGACCCAGAGGTCGCCGCCGATGCCTGGCGAGAAGGTGGTGTTCGACAGCGGTGCGTACGCGAACCAACCGAAGCTCGCTGCACCCTGAGGGGTGAGGTAGCCGGCCAGGGCGATAATCGAGCCCAGCGAGAAGAACCAGAATGCCAAGGCGTTCAGACGTGGGAAGGCCACATCCGGCGAGCCGATCTGCAGAGGCATCATGACGTTGGCGAAACCAGCGAACAGCGGGGTTGCGAACATCAGGAGCATGACGGTGCCGTGCATGGTGAACAGCTGGTTGTACTGTTCCTTGGTCTGCAGGATCTGCATGCCTGGTTCGAACAGCTCTGCACGAATCAGCAGCGCCATCAGGCCGCCGATGCAGAACAGGATGAACGAGCTGATCAGGTACATGTACCCGATCTTCTTGTGGTCGGTCGAAGTGATGTAGTCGACGAACAGACGACCCTTAGACTTCGGCACTACGGCTGGGGCAATCGACTTTACGTCGTCAGTCGCATATTCAAACGTTGTCATGATTACTCTCCTTCCCCGCGCTCTACTACTACGCCGTTTACAGCATTTGGCTGACGGTCGTATTCTTCACCAATGTGGCCATCTTCCATCTTCGCCAGCTGAGCCTTGAACTCGGACTCGCTGACAACCTCGACCTTGAAGAGCATCTCCGAGTGGTACTCGCCGCAAAGCTCGGCGCACTTGCCGTCGTAGGTGCCTTCAACCTGCGGAGTCAGGTAGATGTAGTTGGTCCTGCCTGGGATCATGTCCAGCTTCTGCAAGAAGGCTGGGACCCAGAAGGAGTGGATGACATCGCGGCTATTGAGCTCAAGGGTTACCGACTTGCCTGCTGGCAGGTACAAGGTTGGCAGTTCTTCGCGAACGCCTTCCGAGCCATCGGTGTTCAAGTGAGCCTGTTCGCCGGCAAAGTACTTCTCGGTGCCCTGGTAGCTGTAGTTGAAGTCCCAGGCCCATTGCTTGGCTCGGACGTCCACTACAACCTCAGAATCAACAGGAGCGTTGATCTGCTTTACCAGGTTGTTGTTGAAGCTAAAGAAGACTACAACAAGGACCAAAGGAATGGCCGTGTAGAAGATCTCCAATGGCAGGTTGTAGCTCAGCTGACGCGGGTAACCCGTATCGTTCTTGCGGCGACGGTAGGCAATGACGCACCAGAGCATCAATCCCCAGGTCAATACGCCGATGACAATAACAGCGATCCACGAGTTAACCCAGAAATCCTGGATTGCCCCGGTGTGGTTGGTGGTATCGCGCTCCACGTTTGGGAGCCAACCGCGTTTTGCCTCCGCTGTACATCCCGTCAACAGCAATGCGCCAGTGCCGACTAAAGCCAGTACTTTGGCTTTAGCGGACCCGCGACTGCCGGTTCGGTCTTGCGAACTCACAGACGGCCCTTCCTCTTTGTTGGTGCAGAATGTGGTCTTCATAAGTCACCTCGTGGTTTAAACGAGTTGCACGGTGAGGTGGCTCACGAAGGGAAACATAGTTTTACTACTTAGTGTAGAGCTTACCCTCTTTGGGGTCAGAATGCCGAAAAACGCCGCTGTACTAACGAGAAATTTCTTCAACGTTTGAACAGCGGCGTTAGTTCCCTACGGCCTAGTGGAAGGAATCTCCACACGCGCAGGAGCCGGATGCGGCGGGGTTGTCGATGGTGAAGCCCTGCTTCGAGATGGTGTCCTCGAAATCAATGGATGCGCCAGCAAGATAAGGCACGCTCATCTTGTCGACGATGACTTCAACGCCGTCGAAGTCGCGCACAGCGTCGCCTTCGAGCATGCGCTCATCGAAATAAAGCTGGTAGATCAGGCCCGAGCAGCCTCCTGGCTGCACTGCGATGCGGAGACGAAGATCATCCCGACCTTCCTGCTCCAGAAGCGAGCGAACCTTGGCCGCTGCCACGTCGGAAATTTCTACCTCGTGGGTTGGAACCTCGGTTGGGTCGCCCTTGGTCTGGTCAACAGATGCAGTCATGATTTTCCTCCCATACTGCTCGATGCGGTACCAAGCCCCAGATTTGTTCTGGAGCTGGCACCTCTGTTCTTGCTTCTATCCTACGTCGCTACGCTGAAGATTTCTCCCCTTGCGTCTCTCCGTATGACACGCTTCATAGTCCCTCGGCGTTGATCCTTGCCAGCATCAGTGCTTCAGCCTCAATGGCGTGCTGGAAGTCGCCCAGGTGCAGCGACTCGTTGGCTGAATGCGCGCGCGAATCAGGATCCTCGACGCCAGTGACGAGAATCTGGGCCTGCGGGAAGACTTCCAGCAAATCTGCAATGAATGGAATTGATCCACCCAGCCCCATATTCACTGGTACAACACCCCAAGCTTGTTCCAGTGCCCAGCGCGCAGTGTCATTAGCTGAAGCATCCAAATCGGCCTTGTAGGCGTTGCCCGCTTCCGTAGCCACAAATTCAACTTCGGCGCCACGCAGGTCAATGCTCTTGACATGTGATTCAAGGGCCTTGAGCGCATCGGCCGGGTCCTGCCCTGGCGCCAGCCGCATCGATACCTTGAGGCGAGTTGCCGGCAGCAAGGTATTCGATGAGTGGTCAACGCTTGGGATATCCATTCCAATCACGCTCAGTGCTGGTTTATTCCATAAGCGGTCGGTGATTTTCCCGGATCCAGCGAGCTGGAAGGAATCCAGTACGCCGGAATCCTTGCGGAACTCGGCTTCATCGAACTCGACTTCGGCAGCGTCGTTGGCGACCAATCCCGCAACGGCCACGGAGCCATCGTCATTGTGGAAACTGGAAATCAGCTTGGCAGCCAGGATGGGGCCATCGAGAACTGGGCCGCCGAACATGCCAGAATGGACCGCATGGTTCAGCGAGCGGACGGTTATCTCTGCCGCGCACATGCCGCGCAATGAACTGGTCAGCGCCGGAGTTCCAACTGACCAGTTGGACGAGTCGGCAACGACGATAACGTCTGCCGCCAGCTTTTCCTGATGCGCTTCCAAGAAGTTGCGGAAGGATGGGGAGCCTGCTTCTTCTTCGCCTTCGAAGAAGTAGGTTACGCCAACGCCGAAGTCGCTGACGAGATCCAGCACGGCGCGCATCGCAGCGATGTGCACCATGATGCCCGCCTTGTCGTCGGCGGCGCCGCGTCCGAACAGCCGGTCCCCTACCCTCGTGGCTTCGAAGACCGGGGTATTCCAGTCTGCCTCGTTGCCTGGGGGCTGGACGTCGTGGTGCGCGTAGAGCAGCACGGTCGGCTTCCCGGGGGCCGCCTTGCGCTGCGCGACAACGGCAGGTGCGCCCATAGCGCCATTCTGCGCTGGTTCGCGCAGGATTTCCACGGTCTCCATGCCAGCCGACTTCGCCAATTCGGCAGCGGCAGCAGCTGATTTTTCCAGGTTCTGCGGGTCGAAGGATTCCCATGCGATGCTTGGGATCGCGACCAGGGAGGTGAGCTCTTCGAGGATCTTCTCGAAGTTCGTTTCGATGTGGCTCTTGAGCGCGGCAATATCGACACCGTTAGCAGCGGCGTCCAAGGAAGTATTTTCGGTCATGTCTTCAGCCTAGCAATTCCACGGGTATCGAATGTCACGCCGTTGTCGAATCCCGGCTAAGATGGAGGGGTGTTTGGACGTAAGAAGGATGAACCTCAATCCCCCGTAAATGTGGAGCCTGCTCAGCAGGCCCCGGAATCCACCGACGGCCGCAAGACCGGTCCAACGCCCAAGCGCAGTGCGCAGCAGGCGAACCGGCAACGCCCGTTGGTTCCTACTGATCGCAAGGCCGCGAAAGAGGCTGAACGTCAACGACGCATCGAAGCCCAGAACCGTTTACGCTTGGCGAACGAAACTGGCGATGAACGCTACCTGATGCCGCGCGATAAGGGCGAGCAGAAGCGCTACACCCGGAATTTCATTGACTCCCGCTGGATGTTCGGCGAGTTCATGATGTTCATCATCCTGGCCTTCTTGGTCATCTCGCTGGTATTCCAGAGCAATCTGCAGGTCCAGATGTTCGTGCAGCTGGCCCTGTGGGTCGTGATCGCATTGATCATCGTCGAGGCCATCGTGACTTCCATAATCTTGAAGAAGCGCTTGACTGCCAAGTTCGGCCACATGGAGAAGGGCGTACGCATGTACGCTGCGATGCGCGGCATGCAGTTCCGCAAATTGCGCCTGCCGAAGCCGCAGGTCAAGCGCGGCGAAATTATCGACTAGTCGATCCAGCTAGACCACTGAGGGGCAAGCTCGCATGAGCTTGCCCCTTTTCTAATCGAATTCCTCCATGTGGTACAGGGTTATAACTTTGTGAACGTGAATACAAGAAGAATGGAGATCTTCATCTACCGGGCAGTTCCAGCAGGAAATTTTCCATACAGCCTTGTATCTGGAGGTGAGTCTCGTGCTTGTGGACGCGGATACAAGGATTCCTGGAGCCTGTCGCTCTAAATTGCCAGCTTCTCCCCTGCCTCCCTGGCTCTGGATTCACCACGTGCTCGAGATAGCACACGAGGTCATTGTCGGGCCAGCTTCGCAGTAGCTGAACGAGCTTAAAGCTGTACGGCCCCGATTGTGAAAATCGAGGCCGTACCAGAGTGATGATGGGCTTGCACGACCAACGCTCTAGAGCATGCGCTCCAGATCCTTGTTGATGGAACGTGCCCAGAACGGACCCTCGTAGAGGAATGCCGTGTAGCCCTGCACCAAGTCCGCGCCCGCGTCCAGGCGTTCCTTCACATCCGTGGCATTTTCCACGCCGCCGACGGAAATCAACGCCATTTCGGCAGGAACGAATGAACGCAGCTGGCGAAGAACCTCAAGCGATCGCTGCTTGAGCGGAGCCCCTGATAGTCCGCCGGCACCAATTTCTTCAACTTTGGCGGCATCGCTATTCAAGTTCTCACGACCGATAGTCGTGTTGGTGGCAATGATGCCATCGAGTTCAAGTTCGATGGCCAAGCGCGCGACATCGGCAACGTCCTCATCGCTCAAGTCGGGAGCGATCTTAACCAGCAGCGGGATGTGCCGGCCTGCAACCTTGTCAGCCAGCTGGCCAACTTCCGAAAGCAGCGGGCGAAGAGAATCGACGCTCTGCAGCAGGCGAAGTCCTGGGGTGTTCGGGCTTGAAACGTTCACCACCAGGTAATCCGCGTGGATCGCCAGCTGGCGAGTGGACGACAGGTAATCCGCGACCGCATCCTCCAACTCCACGACCTTGGTCTTGCCGATATTCACGCCAATCACCGGACGGGTTCCAGCGTAATCAGACTTGAGCTCCTGGCGGGCACCGGCGACGCGGGCAGCCACGCGCTCGGCACCTTCATTGTTGAAGCCCATGCGGTTGATAACCGCGCGGTCGTCAACCAGACGGAAAAGCCTTGGTTGCGGATTGCCGGGCTGGGCCTGTCCGGTAACCGTTCCGATTTCAACATGGCCGAAACCTATGTCGCTCAACGCCAAGATGCCGGTGGCTCCCTTGTCGAAACCGGCAGCCAATCCAAATGGCGATGGGAAGTCGATACCCATGACGGTGCGATTCAGTTTGGGTGCCGGGGCGAAGAATTTGCGTGCTGCCTTGGTGAGCCCTGCACGTTGCGCAATCTTGATCGCGTTGAAGGCAAAATGGTGAGCCTGTTCAGGATCCATCTTGGTGAAGACGTGCTTGAAGACCAGTGGGTATATGCGCATAGACCCATTTTCCCGCGAAGAGGCCGAAACAGACAACTTGAGGTGGGTAGTATTCAAGATATGAAGCACTTCGTCGTCCCAGAAAGCAGCAACTGGCCCGACTTCATGTCTTCCACCTGCCCGGGGCAATGGGTTGAAGATCCGCTGGGGCCCGATTTCGAGCACCAAACCCTGGATTTCGGAACCGATGCCGAAGGCCCGGCGGTGGCAACGCTGATTCGGTACCGCCCGGCAGGATTCCGGCAACGTCTCGGGCGCAAGGCGCAGGGAATCGTGCTGAGCGTGCACGGCTGGAGCGACTATTTCTACAACCGTGAACTGGCTGCTTTCTGGCATCATCACGGATACCACTTCTACGCACTGGATCTGCGCAGGCATGGTCGCAGCTTGAGAGCAGAACATGCCTTGCCCGGATACGTTGACGACTTGGCGGACTTCGACGAAGAGCTTGAAGCGACTTTGGAACTGCTGCGCAAGGAGCATCCGGGCCTGCCAGTAGTGGCCCAAGGGCACTCGACCGGCGGACTGATTCATAGCTTATGGATTGCCCGCCGGCAACCAGAGATCAAGGCTCTGGTGCTGAATGCTCCATGGCTCGAATTCCAGGGAACAGCCTTCTTGCGCATTCCCATTCATGGCCTGATGGAAGCGATCACCCGCACGAATCCGCGCCGGAAGCTCAGCGGGCCAGAATTCGACCATTACTGGCAATCACTGAGTACCGACAGCCACGGCCAGTGGGATGTTCATCGACTGTGGCGGCCAAGAGTCGCTTTTCCGAATACCGCGGGATGGCTGAAAACGATCTTCGATGGCCATGCACTAGTAGCCAAAGGGCTGAAACTCCAGCAGCCGATCTTCGTGCTCACCTCGGACCGGACCCACATCGGCACGACCTACTCCCCCGATATGCAGCATTGCGATTCGGTACTGGACGTTCAGCAGACTCGCCTGCGGGCGATGAAGCTGGGCAGTTTCGTCACCCTGTCCGAAATTCCCGGAGCAATGCACGATGTGTTCACCTCCGCTGAACCGGCCAGAGCCGCGGCGTATCGCGACTTGAGCCTTTGGCTGCGGATGGTGGGCACAGCGCGCTGAACGTCCTACCCCTGGGGCTTGTCGACGGCTCCGCCGTAGCGGCGATCGCGCTTTGCGTATTCTTCCACTGCGGCATACAGCGTCCGCCGGTCGACATCCGGCCACAACTGGTCCAGGAAGACCATCTCCGCGTAGGCCGACTGCCACAGCAGGAAGTTGCTGGTGCGCTGCTCGCCACTGGTCCGCAGGAAGAGATCCACATCTGGGAGTTCTGGCGCATGCAGGTACTTGGCAATGGTCTTTTCGCCAACGGAACTGGCGCGAAGCTTGCCGGCAGCGACATCTTGGGCAATTTGGCTGACTGCGTCGCCAAGTTCTGCCCGACCGCCATAGTTCACACACATGGTCAGCTGGCATCCCAAGTTGTCCTTGGTCAGCTCTTCGGCTTCTTTGAGCTCGTTGATCACTGACTTCCAGAGCTTGGGCTCCCGGCCCGACCAGCGAATGCGCACGCCCCAAGAATTCAACGTATCGCGTTGGCGGCGCAGGACATCACGCGAAAAGCCCATCAGGAAGCGGACTTCCTCTGGGCTGCGCTTCCAGTTTTCCGTGGAGAACGCATAGACCGAAACATATTTGACACCCAACTCCACGGCGCCTGCCATCACATCGAGCAGCGCGGCTTCGCCTGCACGATGCCCCTCGGTACGCGGCAGTCCGCGCTGGTTGGCCCACCGCCCATTGCCGTCCATGACAATCGCCACGTGCTCAGGGATGAGCTCCTGGGGAATGGCCGGCACCTGTGGATTCTCCGGATGCGCAAAGGGAGCAACGGGGCCTCGGCGACCGGTGATCTTTGGAAGCTTCTTCAATTTCTCTCCACAAGACGTAGGGAATTCACTGCACGCTCTAGGTGCCATTGCAAGTAATTGGCCACGATATCTGCTGCCTGCTTGCGCGCACGGGGTCCTGCCTGTGCCACGGTGAACCAGTCCCCCTCCAATAGGGCCTGCAGATATTCGATGGTGATGGGGTGCGGGGATAATGACCCGGAAGGGCGGCATTCGGGGCAAACCACGCCGCCAAGCTGGACGTGCAGTGCTTGATGCGGGCCAGGCTTGCCGCAGCGCACGCAATTGGTGAATGACGGTGCCCAACCAGCGACCGACAGCGCCCGCAGAATATAGGAATCGAGCACGGCCCCGGAATCAACCCTCTGCTTGGAGAGCAGCGCGATCGCACCGTGGAAGAGCTTATATTGCTGGAGCGTTGAATCGCTGTCCGTCTCGAGCAGCCTTTCGGCGATCTCCGACATGGCGTTGGCCACCGTATAGCTCGGGTAATCCATGACCAGCAGCTGGCCGTAGGGGTTGCGCAGCTGGGCCTGCGAGACGATATCGAGGTTCCGGCCCATCACCAGCAGAGCATTGACCTCCATGAAAGGTTCCAGCGTTGCGCCCATCCTCGACGAGGTCCGGCGTACGCCCTTGGCCACGGCACGGACAATTCCGTTGGGGGTCAGCAGCGTGATGATCCGGTCGGCTTCACCTAGCTTATGGGTGCGCAAGACCAGACCACGGGTGTGGTAGCTCTTGGAAGCGAAACCTGATCTGGACACAGACAGTATTCTCCCACTTCAACTGCCAAAGTTCTGAATCGCTTGAATACCAGGAGTTCCGATTCGCCGGCGGACATGGCAGTTGCACGAGCAAACCGGCATCTACCGGGCCCGAATCCAAAGGGTTCGAGGCACACCTCGACTTGAACCGGGCAGAAAGGCCGAGAACGCCGTGCAGGACTAAACGCCACGGCCAGCTGAGTGGGCTGGCCGTGGCGTTTTGCTGACGGCAGGTTCTGCCGGCTGCCTACTTGCTGTCGCGGATTGCGCGGTTGACCGCAGAGACCACGGCCTTCAGCGCCGCGATGTTGGTATTGGTGTCCAGGCCGATGCCCCAGAGGATGCGGTCGCCCACGGCGCATTCGACGAAGGCCGCGGCGCGGGCGTTGCCGCCTTCGCTCATGGCATGTTCGGAGTAGTCCAGCACACGCAGATCCACGCCATCGTCGTTGAGCAGCTTGACCAGTGCGGAGACCGGACCGTTGCCCTGGGCGCTGCGCTCATGGGCCACGCCGTCGATGATCAGCTTGGTATCCAGGCGGAAGCTGCCATCCTCTGCCGAAGCCGCGGTGGCTGAAGCGATCTGGTAGTAGCCCCACGAGTTCATTCCCGAATCCTCGCTGACCGGCAGGTACTCGTCCTGGAAGACATCCCAGATATGCTGCGAGGAGATCTCGCCGCCCTCGGTATCCGTCTTGCGCTGGATGACGCCGGAGAACTCGATCTGCGCGCGGCGCGGCAGATCCAGATTGTAGTCGTTCTTCAGCAAGTAGGCCACGCCGCCCTTGCCGGATTGCGAATTGACCCGGATCACTGCTTCGTAGGAGCGGCCGATATCCTTCGGATCGACCGGCAGGTACGGAACAGCCCAGACCAGGTCATTGATGTCCTTGCCTTCAGCCGAAGCCTTGGCTTCCATCGCTTCCAGGCCCTTCTTGATCGCATCCTGGTGGGAGCCGGAGAAGGCGGTGAAGACCAGGTCGCCGCCATATGGGCTGCGCTCGGGCACTGGCAGCTGGTTGCAGTACTCGACGGTGCGGCGGATGTGGTCCATGTCCGAGAAGTCGATTTGCGGGTCGACGCCCTGGCCGAACATGTTCATGCCCAGGGTCACCAGGTCGACGTTGCCGGTGCGTTCGCCGTTGCCGAACAGGCAGCCTTCGATGCGGTCCGCGCCGGCCAGGTAGCCCAGCTCTGCGGCTGCGACGCCGGTGCCGCGGTCATTGTGCGGGTGCAGCGAGAGGATGATCGAATCACGGTTGGCCAGATTGCGGTGCATCCACTCGATCGAGTCAGCGTACACGTTCGGGGTTGCCATTTCCACGGTGGCCGGCAGGTTCAGGATCATCTTGTTCTCCGGGCTGGCTTCCAGCACCTCGGCGACGGCCTCGGAGATGCGCTTGGCGAATTCCAGTTCGGTGCCGGTGTAGGACTCCGGCGAGTATTCGTAGGTGATCTTGGTGCCGGTCAGCTGCTCTTCGTACTTCTTGCACAGCCGTGCGCCCTGGACGGCGATGTCCACGATGCCGTCCTCATCTTGGCGGAACACGACTTCGCGTTGCAGGATCGAGGTGGAGTTGTACAGGTGCACGATAGCCTGCTTGGCGCCTTCCAGGGCTTCGTAGGTGCGCTCGATCAGGTGTTCGCGCGACTGGGTGAGCACCTGGATGGTGACGTCCTCGGGAATGCGGTTCTGCTCGATGAGCTGGCGCACGAAGTCGAAGTCGGTCTGCGACGCCGATGGGAAGCCGACCTCGATTTCCTTGAAGCCCATCTGGACCAGCAGGTCGAACATCTTGTGCTTGCGCTCGGGGCTCATCGGGTCGATCAGCGCCTGGTTGCCGTCGCGCAGGTCGACCGCGCACCAGCGCGGGGCCTTGGTGATGTACTTGTCGGGCCAGGTGCGATCGGGCAGATTGACCTCGATCTGGTCCTGGAATGGAACATACTTGTGGATTGGCATGTTCGAAGATTTCTGCATGTTCTGCATTTCTGTGGGTCCCCTAGACAAAAATAGTGCTTACTTTGTGGGGCCAGACAAGAGCTACTCCGCGACGAGGGGTCGGCCTGTAGACCACTAGCGGTCCTTTGGATCCTCGCAGCGGCTGAGTAGTAGTAGAAGGTCGAAATGCACGAGATGAGCATAGCACCGCGCTTCTCAGGCAGGTGAAACTTATTTCGCATGCGTGTCACATATTGGACATCCCGGTGGCGAACAGCGGTGGACATGAAGGCAGCGCAGGCGAAGAATGGGCACCATCACGCCACAGCCCGCAGGAGGTCCAGCAATGAAGGCGATCATCATCGGCGCGGGCATCGCCGGGCTCGTCGCGGCCCGGCAGCTCGGGCTTGCCGGCTGGAATGTGCTGGTGCTCGAGCGGTCGGCTGCCCCGCGCCCCGACGGGTACATGATGGACTTCTTCGGCCCGGGCATCGAAGCCTCCGAGCGCATCGGGCTGTACCCCTATCTGGCCCAGGCCGCCCACCGAGTGCAGGCAGCACAGTATGTAGACCGGCGGGGCAAGCCGACAGCGTCGCTGGACTACTCGAAGTTCTCCGATCTTGCCGGCGGCAAGGTGCTCACCTTGCTGCGTCCGGACATGGAAGCCGCCGCACGAGAAGCGCTGAAAGAGGTCGACGCCTCGCGCTTGGACCTGCGCTACGGGGTTGATATCGATCGGCTGGAAGTCCGTGGCCAACAGGTCCACGTGGGCATCAAGGGGCAGAGCCAGCCAGAGGTTGGTGATCTGCTGGTCGGCGCCGACGGGATCCATTCCGCAGTACGGGCCAGGTTCTTCGGGCCGGAAACCGAAGTCCTGCGCCCCCTGGGGATGAGGGCGGCGGCCTTCATCGTCCGGGATCCGGAGCTGAACCGGCAATACAAGAACCGCTTCGTGCTGACCGATACGGTTGACCGCACCGCGGGCATCTATGGGCTGCGCAGCGACGAGGTCGCATCATTCCTGGTCTACCGCCATGAACACGGGGCGCCGCTCGGGTCGGCCCGCGATCGGCTGCGCAGTATTTTCGCAGGCTGCGGTGCGCAGGTGGACCGGTTGCTGATGCAATGCCCGGAAGATCCGTATGACGATGCCGTCGCGCAGGTGGTGATGGATTCCTGGCATGCCGGCCCGGTGGTGCTGATCGGCGATGCAGCCGCCGCGGTGTCGCTGCTCGCCGGGCAGGGCGGGGCGATGGCTGTCTGCGCGGCCGCGGCCTTGGGCGATGCCGTGGGCGGCGTCACCGATCCCGGGCAGCTGAAGCCGGCCCTCGCCCGATACGAGCAGGCGATGCGGCCCAAGATCGCCACCGCCCAGGCTTCAGGGCGCCGTGCGGCCAACAGCTTCCTCCCGCGCAACCAGCTGGGACTGTGGATACGGCGAATCATTGTGAACTCCACGCATCTTCCGGGCATGGACCGGCTGGTGGCCCGCCAGATCGTCAAGCGCCTGGCCAAGTAGCGTGCTGCTGCTTCGGGACGCAGCCAGCGGCGGCGTGGCATCTCAGTCGCGCCGCCACCGGTTCCGGCCGGTGACGGCCAGCCAAGCACCTGCGCAGATCATCACCAGGCCCGCCACCAGCATTACCAGTTCTCCCCCACCGGCGCCCCCGTCGCGGTCGCCGAGCGCTGCAGCTCCGAGCCCGCCGGCACCGAACAAGGCCACCCCGACACCGGCAAGACGGAGCATGAAGGGCGAGCGTCCGTGAGCGAAAAACAACAGCGGCACGGCGGCCAACAGCAGCGAGCCGGTGCCCACGGCGATCTTGAACACGCCCTGGCCGGTGTCCTCGTCGGCCGTGAGCAGGCAATAGGCGGCGAGTCCTCCGAGGACGATCGTGGGAAGCAGGATCAACATGGTCACCGCCTGGATCGCTGCGATTGCCCGCTGCGCCGCGGTTAGCCGAGGCGAAATATCCAGCCCCCGCTTTCGCCGCCGTGTCGTGCGGATCTCGACGACGATGCAGAAGGCCGGCCAGGCCACGAGCAGCAGCAACCCGCACACGGCAAGAACCCCAGCAAGGAACGGCCAGGGATTCGCGAGCGCCGCCCCGACGGCAAGCAGCAGTGCCCCGGCGACCAGGACGGAGAACAGTCGAGTGGTGGCCATGCAGGTACGCTTTTCCGTTCATTTGCAGGTTGGCGGGCGGCTCATGCCGCTGGGACAAGCATCGCCCCGGGCGGCCTCGGTTAGAGGCCTCCCGGGGCGATATATCGCTTGGCGGAAAACGGCTAGAAGCCGAGGCGTCCGAGCTGCTTCGGATCGCGCTGCCAATCCTTGGCGACCTTCACATGCAGGTCAAGGTAGACCTTCGTGCCCAGCAGCTTCTCGATGCCGCGACGGGCATTGGTTCCTACCTCGCGCAGCCGCGAACCGCCGCGGCCGATGATGATGGCCTTCTGGCTGGAGCGCTCGACGAACAGCGAAACGTGGATGTCGATCAGCGGGTTGCTCTCGCTGCGGCCCTCGCGCGGAACCATTTCCTCGACGACCACTGCCAGCGAGTGCGGCAATTCGTCGCGCACGCCTTCCAACGCGGCTTCGCGGATCAGCTCGGCAACCATCTTGGCTTCCGGCTCGTCGGTCAGCTCGCCGTCCGGGTACAGCGGCGGGCCTACCGGCAGGTGCTCGACCAGCACATTGGCAACCTCTTCGACCTGGAATTCCTTGACCGCGGACACGGGCACGATCGCGGCGAAGCCCTGCTCGCCGAAGTTCTGGGTGCCCATCTCGGCAACGGCGATCAGCTGCTGCGCGAGCTGCTCGCGGTCCACCAGGTCGGCCTTGGTGACCAGGGCGATGATCGGCTTTCGCTGCAGCTGCGCCAGCTGCGTGGCGATGTAGCGGTCGCCCGGGCCGATCTTCTCGTTGGCCGGGATGCAGAAGCCGATCGCGTCCACCTCGGAGAGGGTCTCGGCGACCAGGTCGTTCAGCCGCTGGCCGAGCAGGGTGCGCGGACGGTGCAGGCCGGGGGTGTCGACCAGGATCAGCTGCGCATCCTCGCGGTGCACGATGCCACGGATGGTGTGGCGGGTCGTCTGCGGCTTGGCGGAGGTGATGGCCACCTTCTGGCCCACCAGCGCATTGGTCAGCGTGGACTTGCCGGCGTTCGGGCGGCCCACGAAGGAGGTGAAGCCGGAGCGGAAGCCCTCGGGCCATCCGCTGGCGGCGAGCAGGTTCTGGTTCTCACTCATCTGAGGAATCCTCGTCGTTCTCAATATGGTCGGATGCGTCTGCTTCCAGGCGCTCTACATGGATTTTGCCGATGCGGTTGCGGCGGCCAGCAAGGGCCACCACGGTCAGGCGCAGGCCGTGCACATCAGCGGTGGAACCGAGTACCGGCACGGATTCCAAGGCCTTAGAGAGCAGGCCGCCGACGGTATCGACGTCCTCTTCCTCGATGTGCATGCCGAAGTGGTCGGCCACATCGTCAATGGATGCGGCTGCCACGGCGAAGATCGAACCGTCGGGGTTCTCGATCAGTTCCGCCCGGGAACGATCATACTCGTCGTCGATCTCGCCCACGATTTCCTCCAGCAGGTCCTCCAGGGTCACCAGGCCCGCGGTGCCGCCGTATTCGTCGATGACCACTGCCAGGTGGATTGACTCCTGCTGCAGTTCCTGCATCAGCTCTGCCGCGGACTTCGATTCGGGAACGAAGCGGACCTTGCGCGCCAGGTCGGCCAGGGACTGCGCCTGCTGCAGGCCGTGGATTTCGCGGATCAGGTCCTTGAGGTAGATGATCCCCTGGATGTCATCGGTATCCTCGCCGATCAGCGGGATGCGGGAGAAGCCCGAGGCGATGAACAGGTCCATGGCGCTGTGGAATGAATGGTCAGCATCCAGCACCACCATGTCGGTGCGCGGCACCATCACGGAGCGGACGCTGGTCTCCTCCAGGTCGATCACCGAGGAGATCAGTTCGGCCGATTCCTCGTCCAGGTCCTCGCCTTCGGAGGCGCGATCCACCAGATCGCGCAGGCGTTCCTTGCCCAGATAGCCCTCGCCATCCGCCCCGCCGGGGCTCAGCGCCTTGGCAATGGATGCCAGCCAGTTGGTGACCGGCCCCAGGACCAGGCGCAGGAAGCGGACCAGGGTGGCGGTGGACTGCACGACCTTCTGCGCGTTGGACCGCCCGTAGCGCCGCGGGGACACGCTGACCAGGACGAAACCCAGGGCGGCCATGGCAATTGTGGAGATCATGCCGATCAGCCACACATTCTCGATCCACTGGGAAACGAGCAGGGCCACGGCGACCGCCGAAGCGGTCTCGAACCAGATGCGCCAGAACTTCACCGCCTGGGCGTGGCTTTGCGCCTCATCCAGGATCGCGGAGAGCGACTTGGAATTGGATTCGGCGCGCAGGCGTTCGGCCGCGTGCCGGGATAACGCGTAGAAGGCCGAGTCGACAGCGGTCAGCACGGCCGAGAAGGCCATGAAAACCAGGGCCAGGACCAGCAAGATGATTTCCACCGGGTTATTCCACCGTTTCCTTCGGTGCTGGGCGGCCAGTGTAGGATTCCAGCAGCTTGCGCTGCAGTGCGAACATCTCTTCCTTTTCGGCTGGTTCCATGTGGTCGAAGCCCATCAGGTGCAGCAAGCCATGGGTGGTCAGCAGCAGGATCTCGTCGTGCGTGCTGTGCCCGCCGGCCTTGGCCTGGGCTTCGGCGACCGAAGGGCAGATCACGATGTCGCCAAGAATGCCGTTCTCCCCCGGCGCGCCGGCGGTGCCCGGACGCAGCTCATCCATCGGGAAGCTCATCACGTCGGTGGGGCCTTCGAGGTCCATCCACTCGACATGCAGGGCGCTCATGGCTTCCTCGTCGATGAAAACGATGGACACCTCGGTTTCCGGGTGCAAGAACATGGCCCGCATCACCGATTCGGCCAAGGCGTTGACGTCCTGGAGGTCGACGTCGTACTCGGTTTCGTTATTTACTTCGATGCTCATTTGCTGCGGCGTCCCCGGTCGTGTTCTTTGCGTCGGGTGTCATCCCAACGGTCGTAGGCTGTGACGATGTCGGCAATCAGGCGGTGGCGCACCACATCCGAAGAGTCGAGCCGGCAGATGCTGATGTCGTCGATGCCGTCGAGGACATCGCTGGCCATGCGCAACCCGGAAGTGGCATTGTTCGGCAGATCCACTTGGGTGACATCGCCGGTTACTACCATCTTCGAACCGAACCCAAGGCGGGTGAGGAACATCTTCATCTGCTCGGTGGTGGTGTTCTGCGCTTCATCCAGGATCACGAACGCGTCATTGAGCGTGCGGCCGCGCATATAGGCCAGCGGTGCAACCTCAATGGTTCCGGCTTCCAGCAGCTGCGGAATGGTTTCCGGATTGACCATGTCGTGCAGGGCATCGTAGAGCGGACGCAGGTACGGGTCGATCTTCTCGGTCAACGAGCCGGGCAAGAAGCCCAGCTTCTCCCCCGCCTCAACCGCAGGACGGGTCAGGATGATGCGGTTGACCTGCTTGTCCTGCAGGGCGGCGACGGCCATGGCCATGGCCAGGAATGTCTTTCCGGTGCCGGCCGGGCCGATGCCGAAGGTGATGGTCGAATCCTCGATGGCGTCGACATAGCTCTTCTGGTTCACAGTCTTGGGCCGGATGGAGCGTCCGCGTCCCGAGAGGATCTTCAGGCCCAGGACGTCGGTGGGCGCATCTGGGTTGCCGGCGCTGAGCATCTTGATGATCTGCTCGATGGTTTCGGCGCTCATGCGCGAGCCGCGGGTGGCCAGCGAACGCGCTTCCTCGGTGACTCGCTGGGCCTTGCGGACTTGCTGGGGATCGCCGACCAGGGCCAGGGCTTGGCCGTTGGGGCGGAAGCTGACATGCGGGTAGGCTCCGGAGAGGATCCGCAATAGCTCGTCATTGGGGCCCAGCGTGGCAATCATGAGCTCAGCCGTATCGAAACTGATGGTGAGCGATGCGGATCCGTTGTCCGCGGTCGCTTTATTCTGTTCAACCTGCATGCAGTGCGCGGCGCCCCTTTGCGAGCTTCGTAGTGTTCGAGAATTGTTGTGCTTGCCATTCTATCGAGTCTCAGGCCAATCCGGAGAAAATTCAGGTCTCAGCGTAAGCCGGAATACCTGAAAGCACTCTTGAATGATGCTAATAGGAGCATGTGGCGAACATATAGATTTGGTTACGGATTAGTAAGTTGGGCTAGTTTTAGCCTGTTAGCCGCCTCGAATATGGCAAGCTTGAGAGCGGTTCCGCAACTGCCGCGGGCCGAAACAGCAATAAATCACCACGGATTGGTTCGCAGTGCAATCAAGGATCTTGCGGAAGATTCCACGTCGATTCGGCGTTTTGGGAATCACTGCCGCTCTCGTCGTCGCCGCAGGCTGCGGGTTGACGAATCGCGAGAGCTCCTATGAGATGCCTTCGACCCCCGCGGCCGCATCGCTGAACCTGCCGAGCGCCACCGACGCTGGCGAGGATGTCGGCATGGCCGCCATCCTGCCGGTCTACTGGCTGGAAAACACGGACACCGGCGTGTACCTGTACCGCGAATACATCCAGGACACCCGCCATCAGGAACCCATTGGCGATGCGATCTGGACGCTGCTCACCGCAGACCCGATGAAGCCGAAGCGCTATACCCATCTGAAGCCAACCGATGAAATCGGCGTTTCCATCAGCAACGCGAATGTCATCACGCTGGATCTTCCAGCCAAGGTGTTCAGCGCCCGACTGGATCAGGGACTCTCCGAACGGGCCATCCAGCAGCTCGTCTTCACCGCCACGGCAGCAGCCGCCAGCGCTGGCCTGGTTGTCGGGGATACCGCCCCGACGGTCCGCATCCTGGTGGACGGCCAAGCCAACGCGACGGTCTTCGACGGATTCCGGCTCAAGGATGTCTACGCACGCGATGCGGACTTCATTGCACCGATCTGGATCATTGATCCGCAGTTCGGCGCGACCTTGAAAAACGGCTCGATCAAGATCAATGGCCGAACCACCCAGTTCGATATCGGCACCTTCTACTCCTTGCAGCGCAAGGACGCCGACGGCAAGCTCACGGTGATGACCGCGCAGAAGCAGGTCAATCCCGGGCAGATCAAGGACGACGGTTCCTTCACACTGACCACCGATCTGCGTGCAGGATCCTACCGCCTAACCTTCTGGGGACTTGAAACTGGATCAGAGCATCTGGTCGGCAAGGTCATCAGCGACTTCCGCGTCGAGTAGCGTACCGCCACTGTTGCCGGACGGTTCCCGGTTTCCTGCAGCGGCCCTGACGTGGTTGCGAAAGGCAACGATCCCTGTCCCGCGAACGGCAACTAATGGCGCGATAGCGCCGAATTTTCCCGCTTCAGGCTGCCTGCGAAACTGCCTTCACAACCATGGGATGCACTGCGGCGAACGAAGATCCTGCACGTCGAGCCGGATGGCGGTCGCCTGGGCCATGCCAGGTCGAGGTGCAGAAACTTGCGTGCCCGCCAAAAGCAGAATTGCTCCGCACAAGCCGAGCGCAGGCGCGCCCTAGGCTTGCACGGAGCACTTTCGATGCTCGCAAGATTGCATGAAGCTAGATCTCGCCGATCAGATGGCGGATCAAGACTAGTGCCGCCGGACCGGCGGTCGAAGCGCGCAGCACGTGCTGGCCGAGCAGGGCTGCATGCGCACCGGCATCCACGAAGGACTGCAGTTCCGTGTCCGAGACGCCGCCTTCCGGACCGACGATCATGATGACCTCCTGGCCGGGCTGCGCCTCGGCGAGCCACGACTGCACGTGCCCCGCGACCGAATCCGCAGCCTGCTCATGCAGGACCAGGACCAGAGCGCCGCGCGCGGCATCCTCGGCAATGGCCTTGGCCAGCTCCTTGGAGCCCATCGGGTCCAGTACCTCTGGCTCATAGGCGCGGCGGGACTGCTTCTGCGCTGAGCGCACCTGGGCACGCCACTTGGTCATGGCCTTCTCGACCTTGGCCGCGTTCCAGCGCACGATCGACCGGTCGGCCTGCCAAGGGCGCACAGCCAGGGCGCCAAGCTCGACGGCGGCCTCAACAGCCTGCAGGTCGCGGTCCCCCTTGGACAGGGCCTGGACCAGGGTGACCGGGTGGTCGCTGACGGCTTCCTCGGTGCGCCGCAGGACCTTGACGCGCAGCAGATCCTTGGCGGTGGCGACGACCTCCACGGTCAGGCGCAGCCCCTTGCCATCGAGCAGGTCCAGCTGCTCGCCGGCGGCGGCCCGCTTGACGGTGACTGCGTGGTGCGCCTCGGGGCCGTCGAGCTCGAGCACGTCGCCGACAGAGGCATCCTGGCCCTGCTGGGCGTCGATGACGAAGCTGTGGTTGCTCATGACCTAGCGCTGGTTCAGCTTGTCGCGCAGGCGGGAGAACATGCCGCCGGAATGCTCGACACGGCCGGCCGTCATTTCCTCGCCACGCAGCTTGGCCAGCTGCTCGAGCAGCTCGCGTTGCGCAGAGTCCAGCTTTGTCGGGGTCTCCACCTGCAGGTGCACGATGATGTCCCCGCGCTTGCCTCCGCGCAGGCGCGGCACGCCGAGGCCCGGCAGGGTCACGGTGTCGCCATCCTGGGCGCCAGGCTCGACATTGATGGCCTGCTCGCCGTCGAAGGTTTCCAGCTTCAGCTCGCAGCCTAGGGCCGCGGCGGTCATCGGCAGGCTCATCTTGGCGTGCAGGTCGGTGCCGGAGCGCTCGAACACCTTGTGGCGGCGCACGTCGACCTCGACGAACAGGTTGCCGTTCGGGCCGCCGCCCGGACCGGCTTCGCCCTGGCCGCGCAGCTGAATGCGGGTGCCGGAGTCGACACCTGCAGGAACGTTCAGCGACTTGGAGACGTGCTCGCGCACGCGGCCTTCGCCGTTGCACTCCAGGCAGGGGTCCGGGATGGTGGTGCCGAAGCCGCGGCAGGCAGCACAGGTTTCCACGGTCATCATCTGGCCCAGGAAGGAACGCACCGGACGCTGGACCTGGCCTGCACCATGGCAGATGTCGCAGGTGACCGGGCTGGTGCCCTCGCGAGTGCACGAGCCGATGCAGGTTTTGCAGGTGACGGCGGTTTCCATCTCAAGCGGGTACACGGTGCCCTTGACCGCGTCCTCTAGGTCGATGGTGATGGTGATCAGCGCGTCGCGGCCCGGCTGGGTGCGCGATGCCGGGCCCTGGCCCTGGCCGCCGCCGAAGAACTGCTCGAAGATGTCGCCGAAGCCGCCAAAGCCCTGGCCCCCGCCGAAGCCCGGGTGGCCGTTGCCGTTCTCATCGCCGGTGGCGTCGTAGTTGGCGCGCTTGGTCTGGTCGGAAAGGACTTCGTAGGCGCGGGTGACCAGCTTGAACTGCTCTGCAGCTTCATCGCTCGGGTTCACATCCGGGTGCAGCTTACGTGCCAGCTTCCGGTAGGCACTCTTGATTTCCTGCGGGGTCGCGTCCTTGGCTACACCCAGGGTCTCGTAATGCGAGCTCACGTTATTCGCCGTGTCCTTTCCTAAGACTCTTAAACTTCATTCGTGCCGGGCTGGTGCCCAGCGAGGCTAGTTAGCCAAAATCTTCGACAGGTACCGTGCCACCGCACGCACCGAGGCCATGGAGGTCGGATAGTTCATCCGGGTGGGGCCCAGGACCCCGAGCTTGTTGCGCACATCGGCGCCATAGGTCGTCGCGACCACTGCTGCATCCGAGAGCTGGCCATAGTGGTGCTCGGTGCCGATCGCCACGGCCACCCCGCGAGAATCGGCTTCCAGCTCGGAGAAGAGCTTGAGCAGCACCACCTGCTCTTCGAGCGCCTCGAGCACCGGGGTGATGCTCAGCGGGAAGTCCCCCTCCACGCGGGCGAGGTTGGCGGTGCCGGCCATGATGATGCGCTGGGCATTGGCTGCTTGGGCCATTTCTTCCAGCGCGCCGATCACATGCTCCACCAACGGGTCGGCCTGCTGTGCCGGGCTGAGCTCTATGCGGCCGAGCCGGCCGGCCAGCTCCGCCAGCTGCACTCCCCCGAAATTATTCAGCAGCCACGACTTCAGCTCGCCCAGCTCGTCATCGCTGTAGGAACGCTTGACCGGCATCATCCGCTGGTCCACCGTGCCGTTGGAGGCGATCATCACCATCAGCACCTGGGTTGGGCCCAAGCCCACCAGTTCGAGGTTCTTCAATGACGCGGTGTCATAGTGCGGCACCTGAATCATCGCCACCTGGTTGGTCAATCGTGACAGCAGGCGCACCGTGCTCTTGAGCAACTCGTCGAGGTCCGTGGAGTTATCCAGGATCTTGTTGATGGCGTCGCGTTCGGCCCGCGACAGCGGCTTCAGTTCGCCGATCTCGTCCACGAAGCGGCGGTAGCCCTTTTCGGTGGGGATGCGTCCGGAGGAAGTATGCGGAGCGGCAATCAGCCCCTCCTCTTCCAGCAAAGCCATGTCATTGCGGATCGTCGCGGCGCTGACGCCGAGGTTGTGGCGGTCGAGGAGCGCTTTGGAACCCACCGGCTCACGGGATTGGACGTAGTCCTCCACGATGGCACGCAGAACGTCCAAGCGTCGTGGCTCCGACATGACAGCACCTCCTTGGATTCCCTGTGCCCAGCCTTGGCACTCTAACCTGTCAAGTGCCAAGTCTAATACGTTCAGCTGTTGCTAGCATTGGATTTCGAGCGTATTCGATCACAGCGAAAGGCAGTACGTGGCTAATTACTCCTGGGGACCACGAGATCTCAGTGCACCGGCACCTCGAAAACTCCGCCAGGTCCCCGTGGAACGTGGCATGATCCTGGAAGATGCCACCTCAGGTTGGGTGGGAGAAGTCATCCGTACCGAAAAGTCCGGCGGTATGCGCGTGATCACGCTCGAAGACCGCCATGGTAAGAGCCGTTCCTTCCAAGCCGGCTTCGGGTTCCTCCTCGAAGGGGAACCGGTGGAAATTGTCGAGCCCGTCGCCAAGGCCGCGGAGCCGAAGAACCTGGTTTCCGCTTCGGGTTCGCGTGCCGTTGCGGGGCTGAAGGCCCGGGAGGCCAGGGCCAGCCGCATCTGGGTTGAAGGCAAGCACGATGCCGAGCTGGTTGAAAAAGTCTGGGGCCACGACTTGCGTGTCGAAGGCATTGTCGTCGAACCGCTGCATGGCGTTGACGATCTGGCCGGCGCCATCCGCGACTTCGCCCCGTCGCCGCAGCGTCGTCTGGGAATCCTGGTCGACCACCTGGTCGCTGGTAGCAAGGAATCGCGTATTGTCGCCGAGGCGATGCAGGTTCCCGGCGCGGCCGATAACGTGCTGATCCTCGGCCACCCCTACGTTGACGTGTGGCAGGCGATCAAGCCTGCGACCCTGGGCATCAAGGCGTGGCCGGTCATCCCCAAGGGGGTCGACTGGAAAACCGGAGTGCTCAAGGCCTTTGGCTGGCCGCACGCTACGGCAGAGGATATCGGCATCGGATGGCAGCGGCTGTTGTCGACGGTGCAGAATTACGGGCAGCTTGAACCGCAGCTGCTGGGCCGAATAGAAGAATTGATCGATTTTCTCACGACCGAAGATTACGGTTTCCTAACGATTGACTAATAGTTGGAGATTTGTCGGCGAATCTCCCCGTCCGCTCAGCCGCGGTCGCTATGATAAGAGAAACCACACTTAAGCAAGACAAGGATTAATAGTGACATCACGCCAGACGAAGCCATCGGAGAATTCCCGCTTCGAAGGTTCCCGGACCTCTGCGCTGCCGCTGACTCCTTCAGAAGACCGCCAGTGGGCCACCATGGCCCACTTCGGCGCCATCTTGGGTTGTGTTCCATCGGCAATCGTCTTCGCCGTATTCCGTGACCGCGGACCATTCACTGCACAGGAATCCAAGGAAGCGTTCAATTTCACGTTCCCGCTGACCATTCTGGCCATCGTGTTCAACGTGCTGATGATCTTGCCGGTGATCGGCTGGCTTTTTGCAGTTCTGGCCGTGGCCCTGTGGGTCTACATGACGGTCTCCGGCGCCCTTGCCGCCATCCAGGCCAACAAGGGACGCCCCTACCGCTATCGATTCAATCTGAGGCTGATGAAGTAGCGCCAGCTACCCAGTCTCAGAAATCAAGCAGTTTACGCACCACGAGGTCGGCCAGGAGCCGGCCTCGCTGCGTTAACACCAAGGTCCCGGAGAATGCTGCCTTGGCATCAATCAGCTCGTCTGCGAGCAATCCGGCAATCTTCTTGCGCCCGGTCTCATCGAGCTCGCTGATCTGCATTCCAGAGCTCAAGCGCGTAAGCAGCATGGTGCGTTCCAGCTGCACGGCTTGGGCATCCGGGTACTCGCGGCCGTGTCCCGGCGAAATTCCGGCGTCGATCCGCTGCTGATAGGCGGCTGGATGCTTCACATTCCACCAGCGCAGTCCGCCAACGTGCGAATGCGCGCCAGGGCCTGCACCCCACCAGTCGCCGCCCTTCCAGTAGGCGATGTTGTGCTGGCACGCATTGGCCGCGGTCTTGGCCCAGTTGCTGACCTCGTACCAGGAGAAACCGGCCGCGGCAAACATCTCATCGGCCATCTGGTACTTTTCGGCATGATCGTCATCGTCGATGTTCGGCACCTGGCCGCGGCGGATCTGGCCCGCGAGCTTGGTGCCCTCCTCGATGATCAGCGCGTAGGCCGAAATATGATCAGGCTCGTAGCTCAGCGCGGCTTCGATACTGGTGCGCCAATCCTCAAGGCTCTCCCCCGGTGTGCCATAAATCAGATCCACACTGACATCCAGGCCGGCCTCGCGCGCCCAGGCAACCGCTTGCGGAACCCGCTTCGGATCATGGGTCCGCTCCAGCACCTTGAGCACATGCGGCACCGCCGACTGCATGCCGAAGGACACCCGGGTGAAACCGCCATCGGCCAGCTCCTGCAGGCTCTCGCGGGTCACCGAATCAGGGTTGGCCTCGGTGGTGATTTCTGCACCTGGCTTCAGGCCGAATTCGTCGCGGATCCTGCCGAGCACCGAAACCAGGTCGCCGGCGGGCAGCAATGTGGGAGTGCCGCCTCCGAAGAAGACGGTCTCGATTTCGCGATCCGGCTGGCCCGAACGGTCCATCACCTCGCGGGCGAAGCTGATTTCCTTGCTGACGGTGGCAGCATAGGTCGCTTGGCTGGAACCGGAGCCCAGCTCCGTGGCGGTGTACGTGTTGAAATCGCAGTAGCCGCAACGGACGGTGCAAAACGGGATATGAACATAAAAGGACATGGTCCGCTCCTGTGCCTCATGCGCGCATGAGGCAGGGAGCAGACCATCGGCCGGAGCCGGATCGCCGTCAGGCAGAACTGAAGGCATTTACTTCTTTTTCGGCTCGTCGGTGGACAGTGCTGCAATGAAGGCTTCCTGCGGGACCTCCACGCGGCCGACCATCTTCATGCGCTTCTTGCCTTCCTTCTGCTTTTCCAGCAGCTTGCGCTTGCGGCTGATGTCGCCGCCGTAGCACTTGGCGAGCACGTCCTTGCGGATGGCGCGGATGTTCTCGCGAGCAATGATGCGCGAACCGATGGCTGCCTGGATCGGCACCTCGAACTGCTGGCGCGGGATCAGCTCGCGCAGCTTCGTGGTCATCATGGTGCCGTAGGAGTAGGCCTTGTCGCGGTGGGTGATTGCGGAGAATGCGTCCACCTGGTCGCCCTGGAGCAGGATGTCGACCTTGACCAGGTCTGCAACCTGCTCGCCGTCGGCCTTCCAGTCCAGCGAAGCGTAGCCGCGGGTCTTGGACTTGAGGTGGTCGAAGAAGTCGAACACGATCTCGGCCAGCGGCAGGTGGTAGCGCATTTCCACGCGGTCCTCGGAGAGGTAGTCCATCCCGCGCATGGTGCCGCGGCGGGACTGGCACAGCTCCATGACCGCACCAATGAATTCGCTCGGCGCCAGGATGGTGGCGGCGACCATCGGCTCATGCACCTCGAGGATCTTCCCATCGGGGAATTCCGAAGGGTTGGTCACCGTCATCATCTGCTTGTCTTCGCCCATGACCTCGTACACCACGTTCGGCGCGGTGGAGATCAGGTCCAGGTTGAATTCGGATTCCAGGCGCTGGCGGGTGATTTCCAGGTGCAGCAGGCCCAGGAAGCCCACGCGGAAGCCGAAGCCCAGTGCGACGGACGTTTCCGGCTCGTAGGTCAGTGCGGCATCGTTGAGCTGCAGCTTGTCCAGCGCATCACGCAGTGCCGGGTAGTCGGTCCCGTCCATCGGGTACAGGCCGGAGAAGACCATCGGCTTGGCTTCTTCGTAGCCGCCCAGGGATTCGCTGGCCGGCTTGAGCGAGTTGGTGACGGTATCGCCGACCTTGGACTGGCGCACGTCCTTCACGCCGGTGATCAGGTAGCCTACCTCGCCGACGCCAAGGCCCTTGGTGGGCTCGGGGTTCGGCGAGGATACGCCGATTTCCAGCAGCTCGTGGGTGGTGCCGGTGGACATCATCTGGATCTTCTCACGAGGAGTGAGCTTGCCGTCGACCACGCGGACGTAGGTGACCACGCCGCGGTAGGTGTCATAGACGGAGTCAAAGATCATCGCACGGGCCGGTGCGTCGGCTTCGCCGACCGGCGGCGGCAGCTGCTTGATGACTTCGTCAAGCAGCGCCTCGACGCCTTCGCCGGTCTTGCCCGAAACCTTCAGCACGTCTTCGGGCTCGCAACCGATCAGGTTGGCGATCTCGGCGGCGTACTTCTCCGGCTGCGCGTTAGGCAGGTCGATCTTGTTCAGCACCGGGATGATCGTCAGATCGCCCTCAATCGCCAAGTACAAATTCGCCAGGGTTTGGGCTTCGATGCCCTGGGCTGCGTCGACCAGCAGGATCGCGCCTTCGCAGGCGGCCAGCGAACGCGACACTTCATAGGTGAAGTCGACGTGCCCCGGGGTATCGATCATGTTCAGCGCGTACGTCGTGCCGTCCTCGGCGGCCCAGGGCATGCGCACGGCCTGGGACTTGATGGTGATGCCGCGTTCGCGCTCGATGTCCATGCGGTCGAGGTACTGGGCCTTCATGTCGCGGGCAGCAACAACGCCGGTCAGCTGCAGCATCCGGTCGGCCAGGGTCGACTTGCCGTGGTCGATATGGGCAATAATGCAGAAATTACGGATGAGCGACGGATCGGTCGCGGCAGGCACCTGAGCGGTGCGGGCCAATGGAGACACCTAAACAGACCTCACTAGCTGACTAAAAGACATAGTTGGATTAGCTTCCATTCTGTCATGATTTCCGCGTCATCACATATTTCGACAGCTTAGAACTGGTAGTTTGTCGTGCATGGCACTGAATCCGCAGAAGATATTTAGCATGGTCATGCGCGCGATCAAGGAAATCAACAAGATCCGCGCGAATTCGACCGGCAGTTCCCCAGCTCGCAATCGCCCGAACGGTTGGAATCGGAGTGCTAGTGGAGAATCTCCAGCAGCATCCACCGTGCAGCATGTGCCAAGGGGTGCCGGATACCCGGGCGATTACCGTGGCAAGGTTCACTACGAGTACAACCCGTCCAAGGATGGCAATGCTGATCCAGGCGAGATCGTTTGGACCTGGGTTCCTTATGAAGAAGACTATTCGAGAGGCAAAGATCGACCGGTGCTGATTGTTGGACGCGATAGCGGTTGGCTGCTCGGGCTCATGCTAACCAGCAAGGACCGGAATAATCCGGGTCACCGCGATCGGAATTACATGGATATTGGTACCGGGGACTGGGACCGCGAGCGTCGCCCTAGTGAGGTCAAGCTTGATCGCATCATTCGAGTAGACGAACGGGGTGTTCGCCGCGAAGGCGCCATTCTGGACCGCGAACGCTTCTCGAATGTGGTGAACGCCCTAAACGAACTCGCATAGGCACTCGTTGCCGGGCTCTGTATCTGATAGAGTTAATCCTTGTGTGTTGCGCAGGTTGGGCAACACGCCCCCTTCGGGTCGCCATAGGTGCCCCACACCGCTCAGTCGATGGCCTGGAGGATGAACCCTCTACCGACCGTATAAAACGATAAACGAGAGAGTTTATTAAAGTGGCTAACATCAAGTCCCAGAAGAAGCGTAACCTGACCAACGAGAAGGCACGTCTGCGTAACGTAGCTGTCCGTTCCGAGGTCAAGACCGTGATCCGCAACGTCAACGAGGCAATCGCCGCCGGCGACAAGGACAAGGCAACCGAGGCGCTGCGCCTGGCTGGCAAGAAGCTCGACAAGGCTGTAAGCAAGGGTGTTCTGCACAAGAACAACGCTGCTAACCGCAAGTCGGCCATCGCCAAGAAGGTTAACGCCCTCTAAGCCGAGCTTAGACTTCATCAACTCCCCCGCGCTCATCGAGTGCGGGGGTTTTGTTTTGCCCAAAACTGCTTTTCGCGGCTTTCCCGGATCAGGGACGCGTGGCAGACTTCGCGGAAGCGGACACAGTGGGGGCGCGCACGAATGCATCGTGCGCGCCCCCACCTGAATCCGACAGGGATCAGCGGCTTGGTGCCTTGCCAGCAATAAACATGATGGCGTGTTCCAGGGCGTATCCGGGTGAACGGCTGCCGCCCTTGACCATGCGGTCGGTATTCGCGATTTCCTCGACGCACAGGGCCAGATCGCCGCGCTTCCAGCCGCGAGCCTGCTGCTGCGCCTGCTGCACCTGCCACGGAGCCATCCCCAATTCGGAGGCCAGGGCAGCAGCAGGTTCATTCACGCCCGCGACCTTGGCGATCTGGCGGACCTTCATCGCCAAGGTGGCCACAATGGGAATCGGGTCGGTTCCGGTACCCAGCGCGTGGCGCAAGGTGCGCAGCGCGAGCTGGGCATTGCCCGAAATCGCCGCATCGGCCACCTTGAACGCGGTCGCTTCGACCCGCCCCCCGTAGTACTTGTCAACGGTATCCTGGTCAATCGTTCCCGTGGTGTCGGCGATCAGCTGGGAGCAGCTCGAACCGAGCTCTGCCAGCGAATTGCCGACTGCGGCAACGAGGGCCTTGACCGCGTCATTGGTAATCCGGCGCTTGGCTGCCTTGAATTCGGACTGGACGAAGTCGATCTTCTCGGAGTCCTTCTTCACCGGCTGGCAGTTGACGACCACCGCGCCGGCGGCCTTGATCGCGTCTATCAGCTTCTTGCCGCGGGTGCCGCCCGAATAATGCATGATCAGCACATTCTCGGGTGCCTGGTCCTGCAGATAGGCCATCGCATCCTTGAGGAAGTACTCGTTCATGTGCGCCAGTTCGTGGACCTCGACCAGGTTGGCGGTGGAGAACAGCGAGGAGCTGGTGGCCATGAGCAGCTCTCCCGGCTCGTACTTGGACGCGTCAAGACGCGTGTACTGGATGTCGTCCCGCTGGCCGGCTTGGGAGCGCAGCAGCTCGAAGGCGCGTGAAGCGAGGTAATCTTCTGAACCGGTCAACAGGATCAGCGGTTGCGGGCGCAGTTCCCGCCATGAGATACCCGGATTTGCTTGGGCGCGTGCCATCGAGCTCCTTAGTGCATCGGTCGATATATTGATCCTACCGAACCGGAGTACCAAGGGAGGTACCACGGATGCCCTGGCCGGTAAATGTGAGCAGTACGGTACCGGATTGGTCGGTGCGCAGCACTGTCGCGCCGATCCGCTTGGCCATTTCCAATGTTTCCGGGTGCGGGTGGCCATAGGAGTTGTCCTTCCCGGCGGAGACCAGCAGGATCTGCGGATGGATCTGCTCAATGATCTGTGTGCCGCCGTTGCGCGCGCCATGGTGCGAAGCCTTCAAGATTGCGGCCTGGCCTTGCGGATGCAGCCGCAGCAGGCGATCCATGGCTTCGGTCTCCATATCCCCGGCGGCAAAGAAATCGACGGTACCACTCTGGGTGGAAAAGCTGAACCGGATGACCAGCGACGTGTCGTTGGGCTCGGCGTATTGCGCGTACCGAGCCTCGGGACCCACGACTTCGAAGCTCACCTCCCCCGCAGTCTGCCGCGTACCAGGCTCCAGCACCCGAGCCCCGGGCCAGAGCTCCAGATCGAATCCGGTGGAGACCAAGCGGTCCCCGATCCGCACCTTCGACTCCTCCAGTTCCCGGATGGCGCCGAAATGGTCGCTGTGCGTATGCGTGATGAAGACCTTGCCCAGGGAGGTGATGCCCAGCCGGTCCAGGCACAGCAGCAAACCGCTATCCGGCGGCCCGGTATCGATCAGCCAGCCTTCGGCATCCCCCAGATTGATGACGAACGCATCGCCCTGCCCCACATCGCACATGGCGATGCTCCAATCCGTGGCAACATCTTCCCGATAGAACAGGGTTGCAGGCACAATGAGCGCCACGGCGAAGACCATGATCGCGCCCAGCACGCCGAGCGAGACCTGGCGCACGCGCAGCCGTTCGGTTTCACGTCCCAGCACCAGCAGCGAGCACAGCGCAAGCGACAGCGTGGCCGCCAGCAGGATTCCCGGCAGTCCTTCCGGCCATGGACGGGCAGCACCCGGCAGCCCGGAGACGACATGGGCAACCTTGCCGATAGCTTCGGCTGGCAGCCCGGGCACCCAGATCAGCACCGATTCCAATCCCGGCCACGGGGTGCACAGCAACAGGCAGATCATTCCGAGCGCGGTAATCAACGGCAGCAACGGCGCCACCAGGAGATTCGCGGGCAACGAGTACAGGCTGAAATCCGAATTCAATGCGATCACCACCGGCAGGCAGGTGAATTGCGCGGCACAGCAGATGGCGGTCAGCTGCGCCAGCCAGGCCGGCATGATGTGGAGCAGGATTTCGGTCAGCGCCGGCGAGAGCATGATGATGCCCAAGGTTGCCAGCACCGACAGGGCAAAGGCCGGTTCGGCGCCCAGGCTTCGATCGATGGCCAGCAAGGCTGTTCCGCTCAGGCACAGAATCCCCAATGAGCCTTGGCCGCGGCCGAGCAGTACCGAAACCGCCGCAATGCTGCCCATCAGGCTGGCGCGCAGCACGCTGGGATCCGGCCCGACGAACCAGGCGAAAAGCCCGACTACGCCAATCATCAGGATCGCGCTGGGGGCGCGCGGAACCGAGAACAGCCGAAAAAGGACCAGCACGATGGCCCCGATCAGCGCGATATTCGAGCCGCTCACGGCGGTGAGATGGCTCAGCCCGCTGGATCTCATCGCCTCGCCCAGCGCTTCATCCTGCCCGGAGCGGTCGCCGTAGAGCATTCCGGGCAGCAGCGCTTGGGCATTGCCAGGCAGGTCGCGAAGGCTGAGGGTGAAGCGTTCCTTGAGCAGGTCGGCTGCAGTCGGTTCCGCCCAAGAACTGACCTGCGGCTCGCTGGCGGCCTGCGCCCACCAGTCGAAAGATCCGGCATCCGCGGCGTCCAAATCGAGGATGGCCTCGAACTGCCCGGCGTTGGCAGGCAGCCCGAAATCCACGCTCAGGTAGACCGGCACCTGGCATGCCACCCATTGGCCATCGTCCCAGTAGCGCTGGATTTCCGCCCGGCCCGCGGTACTTCCCAGGCCCTGCGCGGATGCCAGGTCCTGGAAACGCACGACAGCGCGGCGCTGCTGCTCGGGAGCGCCGGGCAGCCGGCATTGGGGGTCGGTGAACGACAGGCTGCTGACCGCGACCATTCCCAGCAGCAGGATGATCGGACCGGTGAACCACGGTGCGGCGTAGGCGCGGTCGTGCCGGGGACGCATGAGCAGGAACAGCAGAAAGGCGAGCAGCGCCGACAGCAGCCACAGCAGCCAGGCCGGGAGGCTGAAATAGGCGGCGGTCCAGGCCCCGCCCAGCAGCCACAGGCCCCGGAAATCGGTGTTCACGGGACCACCAGCTCGCTCAGCTGCCCCAGCAGCGCCGGGCCGATGCCGGAGACCGCATCCAGCTCCTCTACGGAGGTGAAGGGGCCGTTCTCGGTGCGGAAGTCGATGATCCTGCCGGCCAGGGCCGGGCCGATCCCCGGAAGCTCCTGCAGGGTCTGCGCATCGGCGGTGTTCAGCGAGATCTTCCCGCCGGCCGTGGCGCTCGGTGCCGCTGGGAGGTCCTTGCCGGTCTCGGTGCCGGGAAGGATGATCTGCTGGCCGTCGACCAGCTTGGCTGCCAGATTCACCAGCTGCGCCTGCGCGCCCTTGGCTAGCCCAGATTTTTCATCCGAGCTCCGACGGCCATCGAAATCCACTACCCAGTGATTTTCGGAGGCCGTCTGCGCTTCTGCCCACGCCAAAGAGCGCCGGAACCACCAGCGCTGAATGCCAGGCTCCACCGACCTGGGTTGTAATGACCTTTCGAAATCAAAGAAGCAACAGGGCAACCACCAGTTCAGGCGGCCAGCTCGCCGTGCCGCCACCGCTGGAACAACGCACCGATGCCCTCGTGCAACTGGCATAACAGCCGCGCTTCAGGCGCCTTCTCAGGGATCAGAAGCCGGCGTTGCCGGCCGCCAGAGACGACTTTCCCTGCCATTGAAAACAGCCGGTACCGCCACCGCTTCACATCCCAGACCGAAGCCTCATGGCCACCAGGCAGCACGGCCAGTTGCAGCCAGGCCACCAGATTCAGTGCGAGCATCGCCAGGACCGCCCACGCCTGGTTCGAGGCGAAAGACCAATACGGCAGCTTGCCCAACCCCGTGCTCTTCAGCGTCTTGATCCGGTTCTCGCACCGGCCACGCGCCCGGTGCCGGGCATCGAGGAACGCCACATTGAATCGCGGGCTGTTGGTCAAGAATGCGGTCACCCTGTTCCCGTCCGTATCGAACAAGGTCGCCTTCGCCCCAGGATGCAACGGCTCAGCCCGCAAATAGATCCTTGTCCCCGCAGGGTAGTCCTTCAACTCGATCACCTTGCTCGCGTCGATCACCCACGCATCATCACGCTGATCCCCGCCAGCGTTCAGCGCTGGTTCCCAGTATTTCTTCTCATCGATCCACCGGATGAACCGTTCCTTGATGACGGGTAACGAGTACGAGGTGGAGAACTGGATCCCCAACGAATCCAGGTAGTGCAAAAACTCCCGGGACGAACCGGCACTATCGGTACGGACCAGGATCTTCTCACCACGCAGGTTTCCGCGCTCGTCATAGAAATCATCAGGCAGCTGCGCCAACGCTTGGTTGAGCACCTCGATATGCGAGGCCGCGGAATTCGCTCCCCGATTGCCCGGGCGCAGGTGCACGGCGAGGACTTCACCAGTCCCATTCGTCTTTCCGTAGTCGGCCATGGCAATCATGGGCGAGAACCCGTACCCGCCTTTATACGTTCCTGCGCTGAATTCTTTTTCGGAGTGGACGTGCACTAAGGAGGCATCGATGTCGATGATCAAAGGATCAGCTGGCGTAGCCAGCCGGGCAGGATTCCGTGGCCCGGACGCGGCCCAAACTTTGGAGCGCAGGGTCCGGGTCATGGTGGCGAAGCCATAGGCGAAAGCGTCTGGTTGCTCCTTGATCCGGCTCATGAACCGGCTGACCGTGGCATCAGACGCCACTGGGCCGAAGAGTCCTGGTGCGGCGCGCAGCTGGTCAATGTCAGTGGCTTGCTCGCCGCCGGCGGCCAACGAGAGCGCCAGTGCTCCGAGGATTCTTCCTGACCGGTGGGCTGCGGTGGCTGGCACGAACTGGGAGAAACGGTCTTCGCAGACCCGTTGGAAGTCCAGTGCGTTCAGGAAGTTGCTGAGCACTGACAGGCCAGCATGGGAGACCAGGGACTGGCCGGTGAGTTGGGTCGAGAGAGCAGGGAAAACGTGGGTAGAATGGTGCATTGAAAAGGTGATCCTTCGATCTGGTGATTTAGAGCTTCGACAACTCCTATTTTTCCAGTTCAGGTCACCTTTTCTTCTTTTAAGTCAGTTAATGACTGCTGTCTTCATGAAATACCCGGGCTAGCCCGCCGGCAGCCGCGACCGCGTCGGTGATCCGCGAATCCGCGGGCAGCGTGTAGACGCCGGGCTTCTTCACCGCTCCGACCACATGGACCGTGACCTCGGGACCGGCCGGGCTCGTGGACAGCTGGTTCCCCGGAGCCGATGCGGAGGGATCGGACACCAGCGGAACCGTTTCAAGCTCCTGGGCTACCGGCGGTGGCGCAAGCAGGATGGAGATCGCGATCCAGGCGAGCACCACGATGACCAGCACCAGCACGGCCACACGCGAGATCGCGAACCTCAAGCGGCCGGGACGTGGCGCGTACTTGCTGAAGAAGTCGTGGCGGCCCATGGGCCACAGTCTGGGCTAAGGGACGGGCTGGCTGTCCAGAATGGATTCCGGTTGTGGATTCAGCGGAGCGACGCACACGGCGATCACGCCGATCCCGGTATGCGCGGCCAGCACCGCTGGCAGCGATTCGACCACGACCGGCTCGGCGCTGAACGGGGCCAGTTCGGTGGCGATCTCCTCGGCCAGTTCCTCGGCGCCGAAATGCATCACGCCCAGGCGCACCTCGCCTGTGGCGCCGCGGGCGTCGCGCAAGGCCAGCGAGACCAGCCGCGCGGTGGCGCGCGCGAAGGAGCGCGGCTTTTCCAGGGCGGCGATCGCGCCTTCGGCAATCCCGAGGATGGGCTTGAAGTTCAGCAGGCTGCCGAGAACCGAGGACAGCGCGCTGATCCGGCCGCCGCGGCGCAGCTGCTCCAGGCTGGGCACCGCGAAGTACACGGAGTTGGCGGTGGCGGTGCGGGCGATCTGCTCGAGCATTTCCAGCGGGGCGCCGGCGTCGCGCGCGACCAGCACATCGGCCACGGCGAAGCCCTGGGGCAGGCAGACGGTGCGCGTGTCGACCACCGCGATGGGTGCGTCGAAGCTGCGCGCGGCCAGGCGGGCGGCGTCCACGGTGCCCGACAGCGCCCCGGACATGTGGATCGAGATGACCGATTCGCAGCCGGCGTCCAGCAGCTGGCGGTAGGCGCGTTCGAACTCGCCGGGTGCCGGGCGGGAGGTTTTCACCGCCTTGCCCATGGCCAGGCCCATCATCAGCGCCTGCAGGTCCTCGCCTTGCACGTGGTTGTCCACGATGATCGGGATCGTCACCTCGATGAAGTCGGCATGCCGCGCAAAGGCCTCGGGCAGGCAAGACGCCGAATCGGAGACCACCCCGATGCGGGTACGCGAAAGCCCGCGCGGGGCCAGCCACTTGGGCAGCCAGCCCGCGCGCGAGCTTTTCTGGCGTTCAGTCATGAGCTGAGCTTACGGTGCGGGGACCACGTTCACCAGCTTCGGCGCTCGCACGATGACCTTCAGCGGGTCCTTGCCATCGAGCATCCGGATCACCGACTCGTGGGCCAGCGCCTGCTCGCGCAGCTCATCCTCGGTAATGTCCACGGGCACTTCCAGGCGCGCGCGCACCTTGCCCTTGATCTGTACGACCGCGGTGATGGTGTCATCGACCAGCAGCGACTCTTCGACCTGCGGCCACGCGCTGGTGACCACGCTCGGGGCGTAGCCCAGCGCTTCCCACATGTCCTCGGCGGTGTACGGAGCGAACATGCTCAGCAGCTGGGCGAGAACCGTGGCGGCTTCGCGCACTGCCGGGTCGGCTGCGCCGGCGCCGGAGTCGATGGTCTTGCGGCTGGCGTTGACCAGCTCCATGGCCTTGGCGATGACCACGTTGAACTTGCCCGAGTCCAGCAGCTGCGCGGCCTCGTGCACGGTGCGGTGGGTGACCTGGCGCAGCGCCTTGTCTCCTGCCGCGTAGTCGACGTCTGGTTCGCTGGCCACGTCCTGGGCGATGCGCCAGGCGCGGGCCAGGAACTTCTGCGAGCCCGATGGCGACACATCGGCCCAGTCCACGTCGTCCTCCGGCGGGGAGGCGAAGACCATGGTCAATCGCACCGCGTCCACGCCGAACTTGTCCAGCTGCTCGCCCAAATCCACGCCGTTGCCCAGCGACTTGCTCATCGCCTTGCCGCCGTTGAGCACCTGGCCCTGGTTCAGCAGCGCGCTGAACGGCTCGGTCGCCTCGATCAGGCCCAAATCGTGGATGACCTTGGTGAAGAAGCGCGAGTAGAGCAGGTGCAGGATCGCATGCTCGACTCCGCCGACGTACTGGCCGACCGGCATCCAGTCGCGCACCGCCTTCGGATCGAATGGCCCTTCGGTGTAATCCGGGGAGACGAAGCGCAGGAAGTACCACGAGGAGTCCACGAAGGTGTCCATGGTGTCGGTGTCGCGCTTGGCATCCGCCCCGCACTTAGGGCAAGCCACGTTGACCCATTCCTCAGCTGCGGCCAGCGGGCTGGTGCCCTTGGGAGCCAGCTGCTCGCCGCGGAGATTATCCGGCAGGCGCACCGGCAGCTGGTCATCGGGAACCGGCACCTCGCCGCAGTCCGCGCAGTGGATGATCGGGATCGGGGTGCCCCAGAAGCGCTGGCGGCTCAGCAGCCAGTCGCGCAGGCGGAAGTTCACGGTGTGCTTGCCGGTGCCGGCAGCTTCCACGATTTCGATGGCGCGGGCGATCGCTTCGGCCTTGCCCAGCCCGTCCAGCTGCCCGGAGTTCACCAGCTGGCCCTCGCCGGCGGTGGCGATGCCGGTGGCGTTCGGGTCCTCTTCCCCGGTGTCGACGACCACGCGCACCGGCAAATCGAAGGTGCGCGCGAAGTCGAGGTCGCGCTGGTCGTGCGCGGGCACGGCCATGATCGCGCCGGTGCCGTAGTCGGCCAGCACGTAGTCGGCGGCCCAGATCGGCAGCTTCTCCCCCGACAGCGGGTTGATCCCGTAGCGCCCGGTGAACACGCCGGTCTTCTCGCGCTCGGTGGACTGGCGCTCGATTTCGCTCAGCGCCTTGACCTGCTCCTGGTAGGCTTCCAGCGCTTCGCGGTGCTCAGCGGTGACCAGTTCGCCGGCCAGGTCGGCATCGGCGGCGACGACCATGAAGGTCGCGCCGTACAGGGTGTCCGGGCGGGTGGTGAAGACCGGGATCTTCACCGCCGGCTGATCCTCGTGCGCCTCGATCTCGAAGGTGACCTCGGCGCCTTCGGAGCGGCCGATCCAGTTCTTCTGCATCAGCAGCACGCGCTCGGGCCAGTGGCCCTTGAGCTGGTCCATGTCCTCAAGCAGGCGGTCGGCGTAGTCGGTGATCTTGAAGTACCACTGGTTCAGCGACTTCTTGGTCACTGCAGTGCCGCAGCGTTCGCACGCGCCGTTGACGACCTGCTCGTTGGCCAGCACGGTCTGGTCCTTCGGGCACCAGTTCACCGGGTGGTCCTTGCGGTAGGCCAGGCCCTTGTCGTAGAACTTGTTGAACAGCCACTGGGTCCAGCGGTAGTACTCGGGATCCGAGGTGTGCAGGCGGCGCGACCAGTCCGCGGAAATCGCGTAGCGCTTGAAGCTGGCGGCCTGGGTGTCGATGTTCTTGTAGGTCCACTCCGCAGGGTGCGCATTGCGCTTGATCGCGGCGTTCTCCGCCGGAAGGCCGAACGAGTCCCAGCCGATCGGGTGCATCACGTCATAGCCGCGCAGGCGCCAGTAGCGTGCGACGACGTCGCCCATGGCGAAGGCCTCGGCGTGGCCCATGTGCAAATCGCCCGAGGGGTACGGGAACATGTCCAGCACGTAGCGGCGTTCGCGGCTGCCGTCATCGGCGGGCTTGAACACCTGTAGCTCGTCCCACACCGGAAGCCACTTGGACTCGATGTCCTTGAAGTCGTAGGTCCTGGGTTCGTTCGTCGATGATGTCACGCTGCTCTTCTCACACGCTTTGCGGAAAAATTTCCGATAGGAAAATTTGCTCTTGGTTCCAGACACAACAAAAGCCCCCAAATTTCCACTCGGGGGTACGGCCATCGGGCCGCGCTTATACGAGGTTGCGCTGAGGATTCATATCGCGATTCTATCGCATCTGTCCTGCCCACGCGCGCATCGGTGAAGCGCAAGATTGAACACAGCGGCCAGCACCACGCTTGAGCGCTTATCCACATCCGGTCAAGGCGCCGCATCTAGCCGTTTGCAGTGTTCGATCATGGTGCCATGAGTACGCCGCATTTGATCGCCAGCATGCGCACCGCGTGTTCGGCAGCACTGCACTTCGGGCCCCAGCTGTCCGGGGCCGTGCTGCTGCGCCTTGGCTATCTGTGCCTGGCGCTGTTCACCGCCGTGGGCAAGGCCGTGCACCAAAGCGGCGATCCGCGCCTGGTCCTGGCGCAACTGCAGCTGGTCGAGCGGTTCTCGCAGCAGCTTCATCGCGACCAGCTCGCCGGAGCCCTTGATGCTCAAGCCAGCGGCGCGCACGCGCTGAGCCTGGAAAGCTACGCCGCACTGCGCCTGCCCGAAGATGATCCCCACGCCATCACCGATGACCTCTTTGCAGGTCCACCTCCTGTGGTCCAGGGACGCAGCTGCCATAAGAACGCGGAAGAGCTGCTGGCAGCCTGGCTGGGTATCGCCTACTTCGAAGCCCAACGGCGCATCGCCGACGCCCACCTGCTCATTGGCCGGCGCACACCCGATGGTAGCATCTGCGCACCGCGCTTCACCGAACTCGCCAAGCTCTATGACCAGGGCACCGCCAACCGCCGCGCCATCGCCAGCACGGCCCGCCGCTTGGAAAAGCTCGAGCCGCAGGACACCACTTTCGTGGGCACTGCTACCGAACTGGTGGCCCATGGGGACGATGGCCGCACCTTGGATGAATTTGCGGCGCAAACGCTGAAGGATCTGGGCCCCAGAGCGGCTCAGAAGAAGATCAATTCCGCCATCAAGACCTACAAGCAAACTCATGGAAAGCAGTTGCCACCCAAACTCGGATTCTTCCCCGGTCCGGTGGTAAACGGCGTGCACTTCTTCTCCCTGCGCACCAACGCAACCGACGCGCAGCTGATTCAGTCTGTATGCTCCCAGTCCGGCAATCCACGCACCGAAGCCGGCCGCGCTGATCGCCAGGCATCTCAAGAGCAGACCGAGGGCGCCGGTGAGGATATTGAGCAGAACGACGAAGCTGAAGCTGGCACACAACAAGATTCCAGCTCGGCCAACCAGGAGCCAGGCCCCGTACCGGAGTGGTTGCGCAGCGAGCAGCCCATGCCACCGTGGGCCGGAGAAGCATCAGAGGACGATGCCGACGAGCCCGACGGAGAAGAACACCCGCCCAATACTGAAGCGCACGATGATCCAGCCGCCGAACCTGATCAGCCCCTTCGCCGGCTGAACGCATTCATGGCGCTGCTGCGGGCCCCCTTTACCGGCGGCAAGCGAAAGGTCATCATCCCCAAGTGCGTTGTGTATCTGTGGCACGCTGACCTGCAGAACTTGGCCGATGCGCACGGAATGAGCGCCAACGGCGTGGACATCCCACCCGGAGAACTGCGCCAGCTGCTGGCACGGGCAAATATCATCCCGGTGGTCCTGGGCGGCAACAGCCAGGTGCTGGATATGGGCCGGCGCATGCGCTATCACCAAGGGCCCATCCGGGAAGCGATCCTGGCCCGGGATCGTGGCTGCATCGTGCCCGATTGCACTGCACCGCCAGATCAAGTTGAAATGGATCATTACCTCAAGGCCTGGTCTGATGGTGGAGAGACCAGCGTGTACTCCGGTGCGGGCATGTGCACCAAAGATCACCACAAGCGCCATGCCGGCCAGCTCAAGGTTCTCGATGTCGACGGACTTCCCCACGTGCTTTTGCCCGAACACCAGGACCCCGAACAGATTCCGCGGCGCAACGCCTACTGGGATGCGCGGCAGGCAGGCGAATCCCCCGCCCGCACTAACTCAGCTACGTGCGATTCTTCCAACGGCACCGCCCCTACCGGCGCTCCTAAAGCGCATTTCCCGGCGTCCGACGATGATAACGAGGATCCGCTGGCGTCTGACGGTGCCTGAATCCGACTCCGAGTTAAACCGCAAACGCTCGAACCACCATCACGGTGATTCGAGCGTTTGCGGTTTTCAGCGGATCAGGCCATCAGCGGCCTAGGCCTTGGTGTCTTCATCGACCCAGTCGAAGGTTCGGGTAACAGCCTTCTTCCACAGGCGCAGGCTGCGCTCACGCGTAGCCTCATCCATGGTTGGCTCCCAGCGCGTATCCTCGGACCAGTTCGCTTCCAGCTCGCCCAGATCCTTCCAGAAGCCAACGGCGAGACCTGCAGCATAGGCGGCACCCAGCGCGGTGGTCTCGGTGACCTTCGGACGGACCACTGGTACGCCTAGGATGTCGGCCTGGAACTGCATCAGCGCTTCATTGGCGACCATGCCGCCATCGACCTTCAGCTCGGTCAGTGGAACCTCAGCATCGGCGTTGACCGCATCCAGAACCTCACGGGTCTGGAAAGCCGTAGCCTCCAGGGCCGCACGAGCGATGTGGTTCTTGTTCGCAAATCGGGTCAGGCCCACGATCGCGCCGCGGGCATCCGAACGCCAGTACGGTGCGAACAGCCCGGAGAAAGCTGGAACGATGTACACGCCACCGTTGTCCTCGACCTTGGCTGCCAGCGCCTCGATCTCCGGAGCGCTTGAAATCATGCCGATGTTATCGCGCAACCACTGGACCAGGGATCCGGCCACAGCGATCGAGCCTTCCAAAGCGTAGACCGGTGCTTCGTCACCCAGCTTGTAGGCCATGGTGGTCAGCAGGCCGTTGGTCGAGTTCACGATCTCGGTGCCGGTGTTGAAGATCAGGAAGCAGCCGGTGCCGTAGGTGTTCTTCGCGGTACCTGCGGTGAATGCCGCCTGGCCGAAGGTTGCAGCCTGCTGGTCACCCAAGATGCCTGCAACAGGAACCTCGCGCAGCAGCTGGTTGGTGTGCACGGTTCCGTAGACCTCGGAGGAGGAACGGATTTCTGGCATCATCGAGCGCGGCACGCCGAAGTCTGCCAGGATCTTCTCGTCCCACTGCAGGGTCTTCAGGTCCATGAACAGGGTGCGGGAAGCATTGGTCACGTCGGTGACGTGCACGCCGCCGTCAACGCCACCGGTCAGGTTCCACAGAACCCAGCTGTCGGTGGTGCCGAAGAGCAAGTCTCCGGCTTCGGCACGTTCGCGGGCACCTTCGACATTGTCCAGGATCCACTTGATCTTGGTACCGGAGAAGTAGGTGGCCAGCGGCAGGCCCACGGTCTGCTTGTAGCGTTCAAGTCCTTCATCGCCAGCCAGCTCTTCGACGATGTCCTGGGTGCGGGTGTCCTGCCAGACAATGGCGTTGTAGACGGCCTCGCCGGTGTTCTTATCCCATACCACCGCGGTTTCGCGCTGGTTGGTGATGCCGACAACCTCAATGTCGTGACGGGTCAGATTGGCCTTGGACAGCGCCTGGCCGATCACTTCGCGTACATTGCTCCAGATTTCAGCTGGATCATGCTCGACCCATCCGGCGGCTGGGAAAATCTGCTCGTGTTCTTTCTGCCCTACCGAGTGGACCTCACCGGCATGGGTGAAGACGATCGCACGGGAACTGGTCGTTCCCTGGTCAATGGCAATAACGAATTTTTCACTCATGATTCACTACTCTCCTTCTAGAAGATTGCCGCGGCAAGCGCGCCGCCGAGGATACCGCCGATTGCTGGGCCAGCTAGTGGAACCCAGGAGTAAGCCCAGTCCGAACCGCCCTTGCCCTTGATTGGCAGCAACTGGTGCGCCAAGCGTGGGGCAAGGTCACGGAATGGGTTGATGGCGTAGCCGGTGGCTCCACCCAGGGACAGGCCGATGGCAACAACCAGCAATGCTACGGCCAGTGGGCCCAGCTGGTGCGGAGTCTTGCCCAGGCCAGCGATCACGAAGACCAAAATGAAGGTACCGAAGATCTCGGTGACCACGTTCCATCCGTAGGAGCGGATAGCCGGGCCGGTTGCGAAGACGCCCAGCTGGGTCCCGGCATTCTGCGGGTCATCAAGGTGCTTCTTGTAGGCCAGCCAGACGCCCACGGCACCAAGGAATGCGCCGATGAACTGCGCCAGGAAATACAGCAAGGTGTTGGCCAAGGTGATGGCAACTCCCGGAGCGTATTCGGTGACGTCGCTATTGACCATCAGGCCCAAGGTCACCGCAGGGTTCAGGTGCGCACCGGAAACACCGGCAACCCACACGCCGCAGTAAACAGCAAAGCCCCAGCCGAAGCTGATGGACAACCAGCCAGCGGCGCTACCTAATGTGCCTTTCAAGGCGACATTGGCGCAGACGCCGCCACCCATCAGCAATAGTACGAAGGTGCCGAGCATCTCGGCGAAAAACACGTGAGTGGACATCATTGACCTCTTAGGTGATTTCAACTGCCGGCAGCAATTTGCCGCCGGCCAAGAGCAGATTAATCCAGGAGAACTCCGTGGGCATCTGCAAGGACCGAGACAGAATGGTCGATCTCGGCTTGGATCTGGGACTTGTCCCAGCCCATCGGATCAGCGAGGCAGTTAGCGACCTCGATCACCAAATTCTTTGTTACCAGGCCACGGAAGGCCAGATTGGTGCGGCGGATGAAAACGTCGATCAAGCGGCCGACCTGCTCGTAGTTGGCCATGTAGGCCAATTCTTCGCAGCTCAGTTCCTTGGTGTGCTCCAGCAGGGTCTCGTTCTCGCCGATGGCCTCGAGCAGCGCGTCGGCGCCAGTTCCATAGCGTTCAAGCAAAATGCGCAGGCGTTCGCGTCCGGCACGGCTTTCACGTGCTGCGAACCAGGCGGCAACTTCGCCTTCGTTGCGAGGGAAGTTCTTGCCGCCGCCGATGGCCACCCCGGCGGTGGACTTCACTTCGCGGGCGCCCAGGAATTCCAGGGCCTTACCGCCCAGGTTTTCGCTCAGTGCGCGGAACGTGGTCCACTTGCCGCCGATCAGCGAAAGCATGGTGGTGGTGTCTGTCAGGCGGGTTTCCTTGATCTGGTAGTCACGGGACACGAACCCTGGAGCGGTATCGTCGTGGCTGGGGAGCGGGCGGACGCCGGAGAACTTGTAGACGATCTGCTCTTCGGTGGCCTTGATGCCCGGGAAGACGTGGTGCACCAAGTCGAAGAAGTACTCCACTTCCTCATCGGTGCATACCGCTGGTTCGTTCATGTCGTGCTCGAGGTCCGTGGTGCCTACCAGCACGCGGCCGAGCATCGGGTAAATCAGCACGATGCGGCCATCTTCATGTTCGAAGAAGATCTCGCGGCCGCCGGTAGCGGCAAGCAGTTCCGGGTGGTCCAGCACGATGTGCGATCCTTTGGTGCCGCCGGTCCACTTGGTTTCGCGTCCCAGATCCTTGTTGGTCATGTCGACCCATGCGCCGGTTGCGTTGATGATAACCTCGGCGTCGAAGTCGAATTCTTCGCCGGAGAGCACGTCGCGCAGCTTGGCGGTGCCTGATTCGACTCCGGTCAGCTCAACGTAGTTGCTGGCTCGTGCCTGGTCGTTGGCGTTCAGCCCTTCGCGCAGCACATCCAGGGTCAGTCGTTCGGGGTTGTGCACCGAAGCGTCGAAGTAGGTGGCGGTGTACTTCACGTCATCGCGCAGTTCCGGCAGATCTTCGCGGGCGGCTTTGCCGGCCTTGAAGTTGTGCCAAGGGGTGTTGCGTCCGCCGATGCCAGCGAACACGTCATACATGATCAGCCCGGCCTTGATCAACGCTGCGCCGCGTTCGGTTGGCTTGCCGGACTTGTGGGTCAGGAAGCGCATCGGTGCGCTGAGGATGCCCGAGAAAGTGGAGAAGATCGGGATGGTGGTCTGCAGCGGCTTCACATAGTGCGGAGCGATTTCCAGCAGCGAGTTTCGCTCCTGAACGGATTCATGAACCAGACGGAACTCGCCGTTTTCGAGGTAGCGGATGCCACCATGGATCATGTGTGAGCTGGCGCCCGAAGCGCCCTGGCAGTAGTCGCCCCGCTCGATTAGCGCCACATCAATCCCCTGCATGGCAAGGTAACGGAAGGTTGCAACTCCGTTGATGCCACCGCCAACAACCAGAACCTTCGCCTGCGGACGTTCACGCAGTTTGGCTAGCTGTTCCCGAATCACGATTTGTGCCCCTTATGTAACTAATGAATAAGTCTGAAGCTAGTCTTGTTACTAAACGGCAAATCGGTCAAACAAAATGCACAAACGTGCAGAAGTGGTCTGAATCATGATGAAATCTTCATACGGCGGCACATATAAGCGGGGGCTGGCTGACACATCCGTGCAGAGCACCCCGAAAGCCAAGGACGCGCTGCGCGCCGCACAGCTGTACTACCTGCAGGATATGAAGATGGAAGTGATCGCCAAGGAGCTGCGAACATCGCGTTCCACGGTCTCCCGCCTGCTATCCCATGCCAAACGCACCGGCATGGTTTCCATCAGTATCTCCCCCAGCGCGAACATGTCCGCGCTGCTGGGAAACCAGCTCTCCGAGCACTACGGCGTCAGCTTCAACGTGGTGCCCACCGACGGGAATATGGATGATTCCGAATTGCTCGCCCGGGTCGCCGCGCACGCGGCCTACCTGCTGGGCGGCATGGTTTCCTCATCGATGACCGTGGGCGTTGCATGGGGCTCGACCATGCAGGCTGTGTCCATGGCGTTGGGCTCGCACCCAACCCACGACACGCAGATCGTGCAGCTGAACGGTGCGGCGAACCCGGTAACCAGCGGCGTGCGCTATGCCAACGACATCCTCACCCGCTTCGGCCAAGCATTTACCGCCCGCACCGAGCAGTTCCCGGTTCCTGCCTTCTTCGACCGCGCCTCCACCCGTGAAGCCATGTGGCAGGAAACCTCCATCCGCCGCGTGCTGCAAGTGCAGAAGGAAATGAACCTCGCGGTCTTCTCCCTGGGATCGGCCGGCTCCGCGGTGGCTTCCCAGGTGTACCGCGGCGGTTACCTGACGAGGGCCGAAACGCAGGAATTGCACGAAATCGGCGTGGTCGGCGATGTGGCCACCGTGTTCTTCGACAAGGACGGGAACAGCTCCAATATTTCGCTGAACGCCCGTTCCACGGGCCCCAACCTCGAAGCCCTGCTCAAAGTGCCGACACGTTTTTGCGTGGTCGCCGGACGGGGCAAGCTGCAAGCCGTGCGCGGTGCGCTTAAAGGCGGGTTGATTACCGATCTGGTGATCGATGAAGGTACCGCACTGGCACTGCTGGACGGGTAGGGTTAAACCATGGCCCCACGAGAACAACTAGTGACCACCCACCATCTGAACGGTGCTGAAATTCGGGTCTACACCCACCTGGCCCAACAGCCCTCTCGCGGAGTGATCTACGCGGTGCACGGATTCCGCGGAGACCACCATGGACTGGCGCGCATCTCTTCGCACCTAGCGCACTACACGGTGATCGTTCCCGACCTGCCAGGATTTGGCTCGTCCACCTCCATGGCGGACCTGGAACACGACGTGAACGGCTACGCGGCCGTGCTCGCGCAGCTCGCCCAGGAACTGCAGCTGGATTCCTCGGTGCACCTGCTGGGGCATTCTTTCGGCTCGATCGTAGCGGCCAAGCTGGCAACCACGCGCAGCTTCGCTTCGCTGATCTTGCTCAACCCGATCTCCGAGCTGGCCTTGGAATCAGACCAGGCGCTGCTGGCCAAGCTCACCAGTGGATACTACGAGGTATGCGCCAAGCTGCCAGCACGTATCGGCGAACCACTGCTGCGCTCGAAGCTGTTCAGCGACGCCATGAGCCTGGTGATGACCAAGAGCAAGGATCCTTCGACGCGCGTCTATGTGCGCGATCAGCACCGCGCCTACTTTGGCGGTTTCGATTCCCGTGCCACCCTGGCCCAGGCCTATCGTGCCTCGATCAGCGCTACTGTCGGGGACTACGCCCCGCAGCTCGACTTGCCCACGCTCATGGTCGGCGGAATGCAAGATGAACTGGGCACCCCGCAAACCCAGGAGGCCTTGCGGGCCCGCTTCGCCGATGCGCACCTGGTGATGCTGGAGAATGTAGGGCACCTGATTCATTACGAGAAGGCACCGCAAACCGCCGACGCGATCGAGAACTTCCTGCAGAAGCTGGCTGCCAGCTCCTAGAGCGCGTCGTCCGGATCGATGGCGATATTCACGACCGGGTCCTTGGCTGCCGACATGCTCGCGCGCAGTTGGCGCAGGGCCTTGGTTACTGCCGGTCCGTCGGCGTAGGAGAAGAACAGCACGTACCGGTGCTGCGCTGGCGGCCCGTCAATGACCGTGGGACCGTGTACTTGCACGCGCTGGCGGGTTTCGGGATCCAAGTTGGCGATGAGCCGTTCGGCTCCCAGCCCGGAAATGACCGCGCTGCGTACCGCCGGGGGCAAACCCACCTCCCGGCGTTCGGCCAATTCGCGTTCGGCAAAGGATGCCGGGTCGTAGCGTACCAGCGCGGCGCCGGCAGGACTTGGATTTCCGGTCAGCACCACTACCCCGCTGGAGCGGGCCATGGAGGCGGCGGTGAACCAGCGGGCGATGACTTCTTCGGCGTTGCGTAGCGAATCGTGGGCCAGCATCTTGTCGGCGTCAAGCAGCAGCACGGCGGCGTATCCGGATTCAGCAAAGGGTTCGACCCCTGGTGTTGCGACCACTAGAGCCGGTTTATCAGGGATTTTCTCCACCGGTTTAGCTCCGGTTGATGAAATAACGCTGACTTTGGGGAATGCTAGGCCAAGTTCTTCGGCCGTGCGATCGGCTCCGATGCTTGCGGCGCGGATCCGTGAAGAAGAGCAGTTCACGCAACGGTAGTCGTGGTACTGTTCGCCGCACCAGCGGCAGGCCACATGCGAACCTTTGCCTGCGATATGCAGCGGCCCTTGGCACAGCGTGCAACGGGCCAAAGTGCGGCAATCCTGACAGGCCAATGCGGGCATGAATCCGGTGCGCGCCACCTGGACGAGCACCGGGCCGGTTTCCAATGCCTTGGTGGCTTCGCGCCAGGCCAAGGAGGGAATGCGGGCGCGGGCCAGCACCGGGTCGCGTTCAAGTTCGAAATCATTGGTGGTGGCCACGATACGTGCAGTTTGGGCACGCAAGATATCGCGTGGGACCTTCAGCTCGGTGGCCCAGCCGGTGGAAACCAAGCGCTGGGCTTCAACCGAGCGCGATGGCGAAGCGATGAGCAGCGAAATGCCGGCCAGGGTGCTGCGCAGCAACGCGACCTCGCGGCTGTGCTGGTAGGGGGCGCGCTGTTCGCGGTGCGACTGGTCGGCATCCTGCCAGAGAATGATCAGTTCCAGGTCCGGCACGTGGCACAGGGCTGCGGAGCGGGTGCCGATCACGATCTGCACATGCCCGCCGATGGCACGCAGGAAATTGCGGTAGCGCGGGGTCGGTCCGTCATCGGCTTGCAACTGCGCGTAGGAGTCAGCCCCGAAGTGCTGGTCCAGATAGCTGCCCAGCAGCAGCAGATCGCGCTTGTCGGGCACCAGCAGCAGTACGCGCTTGCCACGCTGCAGCACCGGTCGGGCCGCGTCCATCAAGAAGCCAGGCCACGCTCCGTAGAAGTTCGGCGCCCAGGTAGCTACCGCGCGGAAGCTGCGCCCATCGGCCCAGGCCTGCAGCGCTTCTGGCCCGTGCTCGTAATGCTCCAGCTGGTTCGGTGCCTCGGGAAGTACCGGGCTGATGGTAGCCAGCTCTTCTTTTTCAACCTTGGCGGCGCGGGCGGGCACGGCTAGACGCACCACATCCCACAGGGTCCCGGAGTAGCGCGTGGCGATTGCTTGGGCTGCTTCAACAATTTGCGGATACAACGCCACCTGGGTGCTGACCAGCGTTGCCAGCGGGCGAAGCTTCATTTCCGGCGCATAGTCTTCAAGTACTTCCACGATGAACCCGGAGAGCTGCTGCGGGCCAAAAGGCACTTTCACGCGCACCCCGGCCACGGCGTCTTGGGTCATCGAGGGCGGGATCTCGTAGTCGAAGAAGCGGTCCAGATGCGGGACCGAAGAATCAATCAGCACCCGAGCAACCCGCTTGAGACGGGCCGGTTCGGGTGCTGAAATCAGGGCATCTTGCTGCACTGAATGATCCTAGGCGTTGAACCAGCTGCGCAGGGCGTCGACGCGGTCCAGCTTCTCCCAGGTGAAGTCGTTGTCCTCGCGGCCGAAATGGCCGTGGGCAGCGGTCTTGCGGTAGATCGGGCGCTTGAGGTCCAGGTCCTCGATGATGCCCAGCGGACGCAGGTCGAACACCTCGTTGATGGCCTTGGTGATCTTCGCCGGGTCAACGGTCTCGGTGCCGAAGGTCTCCACGTAAAGGCCGACCGGACGGGCAACTCCGATCGCGTAGGCCACCTGGACCTCGGCACGGCGGGCCAGGCCGGCGGCGACCACATTCTTGGCCACCCAGCGCATGGCGTAGGCTGCGGAGCGGTCGACCTTCGATGGATCCTTGCCGGAGAACGCGCCGCCGCCGTGGCGAGCGAATCCACCGTAGGTGTCCACGATGATCTTGCGTCCGGTCAACCCGGCATCGCCGACGGGGCCGCCGATGATGAACGGGCCCGAAGGATTCAGGATGATCTTCGTGTTCGAGGTATCCAGGCCCGAACGCTCCAGGATCGGTGTGACGACCTCTTCGTGCAGGTCCGCCTTCAGCGTGGCCAGCTCGTATTCGGCGGCGTGCTGGCTGGAGACGACCACGGTGTCCACGGAGACCGGTTTGTCGCCGTCGTAGCCGATGGTGACCTGGGTCTTGCCGTCCGGGCGCAACAGCGGCATGCGGCCGTTCTTGCGCACCTGGGTCAGGCGTTCGGACAGGCGGTGGGCCAGGAAGATCGGGGTCGGCATCAGCGAGTCGGTCTCATCCGAGGCGTAGCCGAACATCAGGCCTTGGTCGCCGGCGCCCTGCAAGTCGCGGGGATCCTTGGCGGTGCCTTCGCGGGACTCCAGCGAGTTGAAGACCCCGTCGTGGATTTCCTGGGACTGCTGGCCGATGGACACGGACACGCCGCAGCGCGCCCCGTCGAAGCCGTTGGCCGAGGAATCGTAGCCGATGTCCAGGATGGTCTTGCGGACGATCTCGGGGATCTCCACATAGCCATTGGTGGTCACCTCGCCGGCCACGTGCACCAGGCCGGTGGTGGTCAGCGTCTCGACGGCGACCTTCGAGTCCGGATCCTGGGCCAGCATGGCGTCGAGGATCGCGTCCGAGATCTGGTCGCAGATCTTGTCGGGGTGGCCCTCGGTCACGGATTCCGAGGTGAAAAGACGAAGTTCAGGGGTTGTTGAAGTCACCGTATAACTCTATCTGGTCTCTGGGACCGGTAAGCAGAACTAGGACATTTCGTGAACAAGCACCATATGGCGCGGCTCACCTTGTTACAGCTGCATGACTTTTTGTGGCATTCGAAATCTGCTCGATGACCACGCGGGCCACCTCCAGCTTGCTGCCCGAGGCTTTCACCGGCTCGGCGTGATCGGCGAAGAGCACGTGGATGCTATTGGTTTCCTGCCCGAAGGTCAGCGTCGCACCCACCTCATTGACCACGAGCATTTCGCAGCCCTTGCGCTCCAGCTTGGCCTGCCCGTACTCGAGCACGCTGCCCTGCTCGTCGCCGGTCTCGGCGGCAAAGCCGACGATGAACTCCGGCAGGTCCGGGTTCTGACTGCGGGCGGAAACCAGTTCGGCGAGGATATCCGGGTTGCGCACCAGCTCGATAACCGGTGCCGAATGCTCGTCGCGCTTCTTGATCTTCGAGTTCTCGATGCGTGCCGGACGGAAATCGGCGACGGCCGCGTTCATGATCAGCACGTCCTGGCCCGGAGCGTTTTCGAAGACCGCCTCGCGCAGCTCCAGCGCGCTTGAAGCATGCACCAGCTTCACGCCATGCGGCGCGGGAACTTCCAGATGGGTGGCGATCAGCGTGACCTCGGCCCCGGCATCACGGGCGGCCTGCGCCAGCGCGACACCCTGGCGGCCCGAGGAGCGGTTGCCCAAGAAGCGCACCGGGTCCAGCGGTTCACGGGTGCCCCCGGCCGTGATCAGGACCTTGGAACCAGCGAGCACCGGCTCGGAGAGCAGGTCCTGTACTGCGGCAAAGATCTCATCTGGTTCCGGAAGCCGGCCCGGTCCCGAATCCTTTCCGGTAAGCCGCCCCGATGCAGGTTCGATCACCCGCACGCCGCGATCGCGCAGGGTCTGCACGTTCGCGACGGTGGCCGGGTGCTGCCACATTTCGGTGTGCATGGCCGGGGCCACCACAACCGGAGCCCGGGTGGCAAGCAAGGTGCCGGTGAGCAGGTCGTCGGCCATCCCTGCGGCGGCCTTGGCCAGCACATCGGCTGTAGCCGGAACAATCAATACCAGATCGGCCTGCTGGCCGAGACGCACGTGGTTGACGGTATCGACCGCTTCGAATACATTCGAGGTCACCGGATTTCCGGACAGGGCCTCCCAGGTGGCATTGCCCACGAAGTTCGCGACGTTCTGGGTGGGGATCACATCGACATGGTGGCCGGCTTCGCGCAGCAAGCGCAGCAGGAGCACGGACTTGTAGGCGGCGATGCCAGCTGAAACGCCTAGGACAATTCGCTTCACGAAGTACTTCCTCGAGGATTCGGTGCGGTGATGAGGTGCGTGGAAAAGGGGCTTAACGAAAAAGAAGGCGCCCGCTGGGGGCGCCGACTTTCCGATTAGTCCTCGATGGCCTCGGCCGGAGTGACCTTCAGCAGGCTGTCATCCAGCTCGCGCAAGGCTATGGTCAGGGGCTTCTCGTTCAGCTTGGTTTCCACCAGCGGGCCGACGTACTCGAACAGGCCTTCGTTGAGCTGCGCGTAGTAGGCGTTGATCTGGCGTGCGCGCTTGGCCGAGTTCAGCACAATGGCGTACTTCGAGTCGTTGGTCTCAAGCAACGAGTCGATCGATGGGTTGATGATTCCCTCTGGGTTGGACACAGGACTCCCTATTTGTCGTTCTTTAGCCCCATGAGGGCTACAAGCTCTTCGGCGGCACGTGCTACATCGTCGTTGACGATGGTCACGTCGAATTCTGATTCCGCTGCAAGTTCTAGTTTAGCGGTTTCCAGGCGGCGCTGCTGTTCCTCGGCCGTTTCAGTGCCGCGTCCCACAAGCCGGCGCACCAATTCGTCCCACGATGGCGGGGCGAGGAAGACGAATTTTGCCTCGGGCATCGACTCCTTGACCTGGCGCGCACCCTGCAGATCGATTTCCAGCAGGACCTTCTTGCCCTGTGCCACTGCATTTTCAACCGTGGAGCGAATCGTGCCGTAGCTGTTCTGGCCATGGACGACAGCCCATTCCAGCATCTGGCCTTCCTCAACCAGGGTTTGGAAGCGCTCGGGGCCCACGAAGAAGTAGTGGACTCCATCCTGCTCCCCCGGCCGGGCGTTGCGGGTCGTTGCCGACACCGAGAGCCAGACATCTGGATAGTTATCGCGGATGTAGGTAGAGACGGTGCCCTTGCCTACTGCCGTGGGGCCGGCTAGAACAGTTACCGACGCTGCGGTCATTGACTACACTTTCGTTTTTGGCGGGCTTTGCTTGAAGTGCTCGGTGATTGCGGTGCGCTGCTTGCGTCCCAGTCCGCGCAGACGGCGGGATGGGGAAATGCCAAGTCGCTCCAGCAAGTTTGCCGCGCGTACTTCACCTACGCCCGGTACCGATTCCAGAAGGTCCATGACACGCATGCGTCCCACGGCTTCATCTTCGTATACCAAGTCTAGTACCTCGGTGATGGAAATTTTTCCGGCACTGAACTCCGCCTTGATTTCTGCACGACGAGTGCGTGCGGCGAGTGCTTTGGCGCGGGCCCGGATACGATCTTCGTCAGAGAGTTCTCGCAGTACCATCGTTCAGCCATCCTTCAGTTGTAGTGGACTAAGGCTTATGTTGAGAAACATAGCGAGGTAACGCTGCTTTTGCAAGACTAAACGCGTTGTGGCTACTAGAAACTCTAATAGCCACAACGCGCCAATGCCACTTATTCGAATTTTTTGCTAGCTAGCTGCCAGCAATTCGTCCCGGACCCTCAGGGCCTTGTCGCGAAGCGCGGTCTTGTCCGGCCCCGCTTTGAGGATGTCCCGGCTGCTCGTGCCCAGCACTTGGCCATAGCTGGAGGCGAATGACTTGGCAATATCAGCTGCCGTGGCGCCTTGCGCGCCAAGTCCCGGTGTGAGCAGCGGAGCCTTGGAGGTCGCTAGATCGATTCCGAGCTTGGCCGGCGCATCGCCGATGGTGGCGCCGACGACCAAACCGACATGACCTAAATCTTCTGCACCTGAATTTTCTGCAGTGACTTGGTCAATAATCGTTTTAGCAACAGAGTTTTCTCCGCCGACATGCTGCACAGACGGCCCCTCCGGGTTGGAAGTCAGCCCGAGAACGAACACTCCCCTGCCGGTGGCAGCAGCCAAATCCAGTGCCGGTCGCAGCGACTCGTAGCCTAGATATGGGCTCAAGGTCACCGCGTCTGAGGCCAGCGGGGAAGCGTCATCGAGCCATGCGGTCGCGTACGCGGCCATGGTCGAACCGATATCCCCGCGCTTGGCGTCGGCCAGCGTGAGCAGCCCGGCGGCCTTCGCGGCGCTCAAGGTGTCCTCCAGCGCGGCAAATCCCTTGGACCCGAAGCGCTCGTACAGGGCGACCTGGGGCTTGAGTATTGCCGCCGCACCGGCCATCGCTTCCACGACTGCCAGTGAGAAAGATCGCACGCCATCTGCGGTATTCTCCAGCCCCCAGGCTTCCAGCAGCGCCGGGTGCGGATCAATCCCCACGCACAGCGGGCCGGAAGCCTGCATGGCCGAACGAAGCCGCTGGCCGAATGGAATCGGCTCAGGCATTGCGTGCCGCGTTCAGATTGGCATCGTGCACCTGCAAGCTGGTGACATCCCACTCGTACTCGCGCAGGGCATCGATTGCCTGGACGGAGGCGTTGAATTCCGCAACGGTGGTGATCACCGGGGTGCCGACCGAGGTCGCGGCGGCGCGGATCTCGTAGCCGTCGCCACGCGCATCCGAACCCGACGGGGTGTTCAGGATCAGGCCGATCTGGCCGGCCACGATCAGGTCGACGATGGACTCTCCGCCTTCGTGCAGCTTGCCCACCACCTGGGTCGGGATGCCGTTGCGGCGCAGCACCTCGGCGGTGCCGCCGGTGGAGATGATCTCGAAGCCGTTGTCGGACAGGTGCTTGACCGGCATCACGATCGAGCGCTTGTCGCGGTTGGTGACCGAGACGAACACCTTGCCGGCGGTGGGCAGCGGGTTGTTCGCCGCGGCCTGCGACTTGGCGAAGGCGGTATCGAAATACTTGTCGAAGCCCATGACCTCGCCGGTGGAGCGCATTTCAGGGCCGAGCAGCGAGTCGACGACCTTGCCTTCCGGGGTGCGGAAGCGGGCGAACGGCATGACAGCTTCCTTCACCGCGATGGCCGCGGCTTCCGGCAGGTGCGCGCCGTCGCCGGTGGACGGCAGGTAGCTGCCGCGCAGCTCGGCCAAGGTCTTGCCGACGCCGATCAGCGCGGCGACCTTGGACAGCTGCACGCCGGTGGCCTTCGAGGTGAACGGCACGGTACGCGAAGCACGCGGGTTCGCCTCGATCACGTACAGGATGTCGCTGGCCAGCGCGAACTGGATGTTGATCAGGCCGCGCACGCCCACGCCTTCGGCGATCGCACGGGTGGCCTGCTTCACGCGCTCGCGCACATCGGGGCCCAGGGTGATCGGAGGCAGGGTGCAGGCCGAGTCGCCGGAGTGGATGCCGGCTTCCTCGATGTGCTCCATGATGCCGCCGACGTACAGGTCGGTGCCGTCGAACAGGGCGTCGACGTCAATCTCGATGGCGTCTTCCAGGAAGCGGTCAACCAGGACCGGGTGGTCCACGGTGATCTCGGTGGCGTTGGTGATGTAGCGCTCGAGGTTGGCCTCGTCGTACACGATCTCCATGCCGCGGCCGCCCAGCACGTAGGACGGGCGGACCAGCACCGGGTAGCCGATGGAGTCGGCGATGGCCTTGGCCTCGGCGAAGGACACGGCGGTGCCGTTCTTCGGCGCGATGAGCCCGGCGTTGTCCAGCACCTGCTGGAAGGCGCCGCGGTGCTCGGCCAGGTCGATGGCTTCCGGCGAGGTGCCCAGGATCGGCACGCCGGCGGCCTTCAGCTCGGCGGCGAGCTTCAGCGGGGTCTGGCCCCCGAGCTGGACGAACACGCCCAGCACGCCGCCGGTTTCCTCTTCGGCGTGGATGACCTCGAGCACGTCTTCCAGAGTCAGCGGCTCGAAGTAGAGGCGGTCGGAGATGTCGTAGTCGGTGGAGACGGTCTCCGGGTTGCAGTTGACCATCACGGTCTCGTAGCCCTCGGCGCGCAGCGCCATCACCGCGTGCACGCAGGAGTAGTCGAACTCGATGCCCTGGCCGATGCGGTTCGGGCCCGAGCCGAGGATGATGACCGACTTCTTCTCGTGGCGTCCCAGTTCGGTTTCTTCATCGTACGAGGAGTACATGTACGGGGTGAACGCCTCGAACTCGGCCGCGCAGGTGTCCACGGTCTTGTAGACCGGGCGCACGCCCAGCGCGTGGCGGATGCCGCGGATAACAGCCTCGGACTTGCCGGTCAGCTGGGCCAGCTGCGCATCGGAGAAGCCGTGGCGCTTGGCTTCGCGCAGCACGTGCTCGGGCAGGTGCTTGTTCGCGGCCACCAGCTGCGCGACCTCGTTGATCAGCTGCAGCTGGTCCAGGTACCACGGGTCGATCGCGGTGGTCTCGAACAGCTTCTCGATGGACACGCCGGAGAACAGCAGGCGTTGGACCAGCGAGAGGCGTTCGGTCGAGCCCTTCACGATCGAGGCCAGCACTGCTTCGTGCTCGGCTTCCGGGATGGGCTCGAAGGACAGCTCGGAGCCCTTCTGCTCCAGGGAGCGCAGCGCCTTCTGCAGCGCCTCGGTGAAGTTGCGGCCCAGGGCCATCGCTTCGCCGACCGACTTCATGGTGGTGGTCAGGGTCTTGTCCGCGGCCGGGAACTTCTCGAAGGCGAAGCGCGGGACCTTCACGACCACGTAGTCCAGGGCCGGCTCGAAGGAAGCCGGGGTCTTCTTGGTAATGTCGTTCGGGATCTCATCCAGGGTGTAGCCCACGGCCAGCTTGGTGGCGATCTTCGCGATCGCGAAGCCGGTGGCCTTGGAAGCCAGCGCGGAGGAACGCGAAACGCGCGGGTTCATCTCGATGACCACGACGCGGCCGGTTGCCGGGTCGATGGCGAACTGGATGTTGCAGCCGCCGGTGTCCACGCCGACTTCGCGGATGACCGCGATGGAGATGTCGCGCAGCTTCTGGTATTCGCGGTCGGTCAGGGTCATCGCCGGGGCGACGGTGATCGAGTCGCCGGTGTGCACGCCGACCGGATCGAAGTTCTCGATGGAGCACACGACCACGACGTTGTCGTTCTTGTCGCGCATCATCTCCAGCTCGTACTCCTTCCAGCCCAGGATCGACTCCTCCAGGAGCACCTCGGTGGTTGGCGAGTACTGTAGGCCGGCGCCGGCGATGCGGCGCAGGTCCTCCGGGTTGTAGGCCATGCCCGAGCCCAGGCCGCCCATGGTGAACGACGGGCGCACGACCACCGGGTAGTTCAGCTCCTCGACGGCGGCGAAGGCCTCGTCCAGGGTGTGCACGATGACCGAGCGGGCCGATTCGGCGCCGCAGCGCTCGACGACGCCCTTGAACTTCTCGCGGTCCTCGCCCAGCTCGATGGCTTCGATGTTCGCGCCGATCAGCTCGACATCGTACTTCTGAAGGGCACCGGACTTGTCCAGCGCGATCGCGGTGTTCAGCGCGGTCTGGCCACCCAGGGTCGGCAGGATCGCATCCGGGCGTTCCTTGGCGATGATCTTCTCGACGACCTCGGGGGTGATCGGCTCGACGTAGGTGGCGTCGGCGAATTCCGGGTCGGTCATGATGGTGGCCGGGTTGGAGTTGACCAGAATGACCCGCAGGCCCTCCTCCTTCAGCACGCGCAGAGCCTGGGTGCCGGAATAGTCGAACTCGGCGGCCTGGCCGATGACGATCGGACCCGAACCGATGACGAGAACTGATTTCAGATCGGTGCGCTTAGGCATTACTTGCTGTCCTTTTCTGCGGCGGAATCCAACGCGGTCATGAAGCGGTCAAAGAGGTAGGCGGCATCGTGGGGGCCGGATGCGGCCTCTGGGTGGTACTGCACGGAAAAGGCCGGGATGTCCAGGCAGGACAGGCCCTCGACCACGTGGTCGTTCAGCGAGTAGTGCGAGACCTCGACCTTGCCGAAGCGCTCGACCGGCGCGGTGACGGAGCCTTCGATCGGCGCGTCGACGGCGAAGCCGTGGTTCTGGCTGGTGATTTCCACGCGGCCGGTGGCCTTGTCCATCACCGGCTGGTTGATGCCGCGGTGGCCGAAGCGCAGCTTGTAGGTGTCGAAGCCCAGCGCGCGGCCCAGGATCTGGTTGCCGAAGCAGATGCCGAAGTACGGAATGCCGGCGTCGAGCACCGAGCGCACCAGTTCCACCTGCGCGGTGGCGGTGGCGGGGTCGCCCGGGCCGTTGGAGAAGAAGACGCCTTCGGCGCCGGTGGCCTTGATGTCCTCAAGGGTGGCGTTGTACGGCAGCACGTGCACGCGCAGGCCGCGCTCGGCCAGGCGGTGCGGGGTCATCGACTTCATGCCCAGGTCGATGGCGGCGACGGTGTGCTTGGGCTCGCCGGTGTAGCCGTGGTCGGCCGGCTCGACGAGGTAGGCGGTGTCCACCGAGACCTCGGCGGAGATGTTGCGCCCTGCCATCGACGGCTGCGCCTTGACCAGTTCCACCAGTTCGGCGTCGGACTTCGCGGCGTCGTCGCCGGAGAAGATGCCGGACTTCATGGCTCCGGCGTCGCGCAGGTGGCGGGTCAGGGCGCGGGTGTCCACGCCCTGGATGCCGACAATGCCGTACTCGACAAGGTCCTCGTCCAGGGTGCGCTCGCTGCGCCAGTTGCTCGGACGGCGGGCGGCGTCGCGCACCACATAGCCGGCGGCCCACATGCGGGTGGATTCCGGATCCTCGGAGTTCACGCCGGTGTTGCCGATGTGCGGGAAGGTCTGCACGATGATCTGGTGCGCGTAGGACGGGTCAGTCAGGGTTTCCTGGTAGCCGGTCATGCCGGTGGTGAAGACTGCTTCACCCAGGGTGGTGCCCACGGCGCCATAGCTGCGTCCGCGGAAGATGCGGCCATCTTCGAGTACCAACACGGCTGGTAGGTTGCTCAGGGAATTCACTTATTTGTCTCCTGCTCGGCTTACGTCGTCGTGCGACGCCAGCAACTGATAAATCTTGGGGGTGTCCTCGTGGTAGCGGGGACGGAATCCGGTGTCGAAGGTGAAGCCGTCCTTGTTCCAGGTGATGACGATCAGGCCGTTCTTCTCCACGACCTTGCCGATCATCCCGCTGCTGCGCTTGACTTCTTCGTAGTGCTCCCACGGGATGTGCACGTCGCGCGCTCCGGAACGGATCAGGTGCACGCCTTCGCTGCCCAGCTCCAAGGTGGCGTTGGTGCGCACGCCGAGCTCATGCACGGCAATGCGGTCCAGCCAGTCGTCGAATTTCGTGGTGACCACGTACATGCCGTCGAAGCTGTGCTCCACTTGGTCGGCGAACTCCTCATACGGCTCGGGAATCGCCGATTGCCGGGCCTTGAGGTTGCGCCAGCCCAGCAGGATCAGCGTCACGGCAACGACGACCGCGACGATCGTCCAGATGAGCGGCTGAAGTGCTCCCTCAGGCATTGATCGACCTCGGGGTTGCCAGCTGGCCATCGAGCACGGTGGCGTGCCCGTGGAAGAAGGTGGCGCGCACCGATCCGGGCAGCTCCATGCCGGCGAACGGCGAGTTGCGGCCCTTGGTGGCCATGGCTGCCGGGTCGACGATCCAGCGGGCTGCCGGATCCACCAGGGTGAGGTTGGCCGGCTCGCCCACCGCGATCGGGCGGCCCTGGTCGGCGACGCGGCCGATCTGCGCGGGCACCTCGGAGGTGATGCGCGCGACGTCAGCCCAGCCCATCAAGCCGGTGTCGACCAGCGTGTGCTGCACGATCGACAGCGCGGTCTCCAGCCCGGTCATGCCCATGGCCGCCGCGCCCCACTCGCAGTCCTTGGCTTCGGACGGGTGAGGGGCGTGGTCGGTGCCGATCACGTCGATGGTGCCGTCGGCGACGCCGGCGCGCAGCGCCATCACGTCTTCCTCGCGGCGCAGCGGCGGGTTGACTTTGAACACCGGGTCGTAGGTGCGGACTTTCTCGTCGGTGAGCAGCAGGTGGTGCGGGGTGACCTCCGCGGTGACCTGGATGCCGCGGGCCTTGGCCCAGCGGATGATCTCCACCGAGCCGGCGGTGGACACATGGCAGATGTGCAGCCGCGCGCCGACATGCTCGGCCAGCAGCACATCGCGGGCGATGATCGATTCCTCGGCGACCGCAGGCCAGCCGGGCATGCCCAGGATCGAGGAGACTTCGCCCTCGTTCATCTGGGCGCCTTCGGTCAGCCGCGGTTCCTGGGCGTGCTGGGCGATGACCCCGTCAAAGGCCTTCACGTATTCCAGGGCGCGGCGCATCAGCAGCGGGTCGAAGACGCAGATGCCGTCGTCGGAGAACATCTTCACCGCGGCACGGGAATCGGCCATCGCGCCGATTTCGCTCAGCTGCTTGCCGGCCAGGCCGACGGTGACGGCACCGACCGGGCGGACATCCACCCAGCCGGCCTTGCGGCCCAATTCGTAGACCTGCTCGACGACGCCGGCGGTGTCGGCCACCGGGGTGGAGTTGGCCATCGCGTGCACGGCGGTGTAGCCGCCGCGGGCGGCTGCCTGCGAACCGGTTTCCACGGTTTCGGCGTCTTCGCGGCCCGGTTCGCGCAGGTGGGTGTGGGTGTCGACCAGGCCCGGCAGCAGCACCAGGTCCGTCGCATCGATCACCTGCGCGTCGCCGGCGTCGGTGATGGTGCCCAGCTGGGCGATCTTGCCGTCGGTGATCAGCACGTCGGCAGGTTCGCCGCCGAGGATGGAGGCCTGCTTGATCAAGTAGTTCATGGTTTCTTCCTTCAGATCAGGTCGCCGGAGAGGAGCATGTAGAGGCTGGCCATGCGCACGGCCACGCCATTGGTGACCTGGTCGAGCACGGTGGAGCGCGGCGAGTCCGCGGCGGCCGAGGAGATTTCCAGGCCGCGGTTCATCGGCCCCGGGTGCATGATCAGGGTTTCGGCGCCCGAAGCGTCCAATTCCGCCAGGCGCGCATCGTCCAGTCCCCAGTAGCGCGAGTATTCGCGGGGGTTCGGGAAGTAGGCGGCGTTCATCCGCTCGCCCTGCACGCGCAGCATCATCAGCGCGTCGACGCCCTTGGCGATCACCTGGTCCAGGTCGTAGCTGATGGTGCACGGCCAGGATCCGGCGCCCACCGGCAGCAGGGTGGGAGGGGCGACCATCGTGACTTCGGCACCGAGGGTGTTCAGCAGCCACAGGTTGGAGCGGGCGACGCGGCTGTGCAGGATGTCGCCGACGATCGCGACCTTCAGTCCGTCCAGGCCGCGGCCTGCCGGGCTGGTGCCCTCGCGCAGCGCCACCTGGCGGCGCAGGGTGAAGGCGTCGAGCAGCGCCTGGGTGGGGTGCTCATGCGTGCCGTCGCCGGCGTTGACGATCGGCAGCCCGATCCAGTCGGTGGCCGCCAGCCTGGCGGGGGCACCGGAATCCGGGTGGCGGATGACTACCGCGTCGGCTCCGATGGCCAGCAGGGTCTGCGCGGTGTCCTTCAGCGACTCGCCCTTGGATACGCTCGATCCCTTGGCCGAGAAGTTGATGACGTCAGCGCTCAGGCGCTTGGCGGCGGCCTCGAAGGAAATCCGGGTCCGGGTGGAGTCCTCGAAGAACAGATTCACCACGGTGCGTCCGCGCAGGGCCGGCAGCTTCTTGATCTGACGGGTTCCCGATTCTCGCATCTCTTCGGCGACATCCAGGATGGCGATGGCTTCGTCGCGGGTCAGATCCGCGGTGGAGAGCAGGTGCTTCATGCGGCGCCCTCGATCACTACTTCGTTGGTGCCATCGATTTCTGCCAGGTGCACGCGAACCTTTTCGCTCTTCGCGGTCGGCAGGTTCTTGCCCACATGATCAGCGCGGATCGGCAGTTCGCGATGCCCGCGGTCAACCAGCACCGCCAGGCGCACGGTGCGCGGGCGTCCCCAGTCGGCCAGGGCGTCCAGGGCGGCGCGGATGGTCCGCCCGGAATAGAGCACGTCGTCGACCAGTACGACAACCTTGCGCTCGATGCCGCCTGCTGGAAGGCGCGTCGGCGCCGGGGTGCGGGTGGTGGAGTGGCGCAGATCGTCGCGGTACATGGTGATGTCGAGCTGGCCTACCAGCGATGCCGGGTCGAGATTGCCATCGGCGGTGGCTGCGATGCGGGCTGCCAGGCGCTGGGCCAGCGGGAATCCGCGGCTGGGAATGCCAAGGAGGACCAGGTCGTCGGTGCCCTTGTTGGCCTCGATGATTTCGTAGGCTACGCGAGTGAGTACACGTTCGATGTCGTCGCCGGTTAATACCGTGCGCGCGGCATCTGGCACTGAATTCTCATCCATGCTGTGCATCTCTCCCTTCTCCGCCTCACGGGACGGGATTTAAAGGAATATTGCTAACCCAAATTATCACGAGCGCGAGGCGATTCCCTAGCGGAAACCTATGCATGACACTGAATAGGGCATGGGATCGGTCACAAGGATGCATCTGACGGTTCTCGCCAAGGGGCAGAATCACGCAGATCCCGTAAACCGACCCAGCCGCAGGCACGGCAGGTGTTGCGATCGACACACGCACTAAGCGGCCAGGACCGCTGGAAGCGTGCTGCGCTATTGGCCCACCCTGCCGTCGAAGCATTCGCGCAGCAGGTCTGCATGCCCGCTGTGCCTGGCGTACTCCTCGATGCGGTGGACCATCAGGTCGCGGATGATCACCTGCTCGCGTCCTGCGCGCTGGCCGAGGTCTTCGAAGCCGGCCAGCAGGCGGTCGGTGGCATCTTGCTCTCCATGCAGGATGCGCAGCGCCTGGGATGCCTGGGCGGGATCCGGGCGCACCGTTTCGAAGTCGGATCCCGCCGGCCCGTAGATCCTGCCGGCAGGCTCTCCCGCGGTGATCCAGTTGCGCCGGTCCCGCTCGACTTCGCCGAGGTGGCGCAGCAGGCCCAGCAGGCTGATCATGGAGGGCGGGACCGGGCGCGAGGTAATCTGGGCCGCGTCCAGGCCCTGGCATTTGAGTTCGATGGTGAGCCGATAGTCGCGCAGGTAGCGTACGCAGGTGGCCCGCTGCACGCCGGGTCGTCCCCTGCTTCCCGCGGATCCTGGTCGAGATCAAGTCACATGTCCGGCACGATCACCGATTTGCTCCAGCGTTCGGGCTTCTGGCTGATGCACCCTAGCCTCGCCGTCGCACGCCCCGCGGGCAATGGCTGCACAAAAAAGCCCGGGCCGGAACCCCTTTGTGGGGTTCCGGCCCGGGCTCGGAAACGTGAGGATCGAATTAGTCGACCAGGGTGTCCTTGACGCTCTGGATGCGGCCCAAAACGCCATTGACGAACTCCGGCGATTCATCGGTGGACAATTCCCGCACGTTCACCACAGCTTCGGCCACGGCGACAGCGTCGGGAACGTCATCGTTGTACAGCAGCTCCCACACGCCGATGCGCAGTGCGCTGCGGTCAACAGCTGGCATGCGCTCGATGGTCCAGTCCTTGACGTAGCTTTCGAGAACTTCGTCAATGCGGGCCAGGTGGGCGGTCACGCCTTCGATGATCGCCAGCGAGTACTCGTTGAGTACGATGTCCGAGTTTTCCCGTCGTGCGATGGCCACGGCCAGCGGATCTGCATCGCGGGCCTCGGCTTCGAACAGGAACTCAAGGGCTCGGCGGCGGGCTTTGGCGCGGGCTCTCACTAGTTGACACGACCCAGGTAATCGCCGGTGCGGGTGTCAACCTTCACCTTGGTGTTCTGCTCGACGAACAGCGGCACCTGGATTTCCTTGCCGGTTTCCAGGGTTGCCGGCTTGGTGCCAGCCGAGGAGCGGTCGCCCTGCAGGCCCGGCTCGGTGTAGGTGATTTCCAGAACGACCGATGCCGGCAGTTCCAGGTACAGCGGGCTGCCGTCGTACATGGCGATGGTCAGGTTCTGGTTCTCCAGCAGGAAGCCAGCGGCGTCGCCAACGGTGGCGCCGGGAACGGTGAGCTGGTCGTAGTCTTCCAGGTTCATGAAGACGTAGTCTTCGCCATCCTGGTAGAGGTATTGGTAATCTCGGCGGTCAACGGTGGCCAGTTCGATCTTGGTGCCTGCGTTGTAGGTCTTGTCCAGGACCTTGCCGGACATGACGTTGCGCATCTTGGTGCGCACGAATGCGCCGCCCTTGCCTGGCTTGACGTGCTGGAAGTCAATGATGGTCCAGAGCTGGCCATCGATCTTGATGACCTGTCCATTCTTGATGTCAGTTGTATCCGCCACGTTTCCTCAATCCTCTATTTTCGCCAGCGACAGCCGGCATTATCAAAAATCCATGTTCAAGTTTACCCTACGCGCCGTGGGGCACAAAGGGTTGGGCACGGTGGCGCGCATTACTGCGCGGCGCGTTTCTCGGCGATTTGCATGCAGGTGCTGGCCGCGTTGACCAGGTATGCGTCGTCGTCCAACTCGATGCGCAGCTCCAGGGCCTTGCGGAATCGGGTGGCCGCCGCCTTGTAGTCGCCCTTCGCGAAAAAGGAAAGGCCTGCATGGTAGTGCATCAGCGGCTCGTACGCGGTGCCGGCGAATTCCTCGGCCAGCTTGCGCAGGCGGTTGATCGCGCGATCGAAGTCGCCCTGCATGCGGGTCAGCTCGGTGTCCAGGACGCGCAGGTGGGCGTTGGTCGGATCGACGAAACGCGATTCCGCGATCAGCTCGCCGGCCTTGGCCAGCTCGCCACGGGCGAGCAGCACCATTACCTGGTCGGTGGGCGAACCGACCAGCAGCTGCTGCTCGGCGGCCGCCTCGTCGGCGATGTAGGGCTTGAGCGTCTCGGGATCGATCAGCACGCCTTCAACAGCTGTGCCGACACCCTCGCGGTTGACCGATGCGACGTCAATGGCGTATGCGGTGTAGTCGACCATGTGCCTACTCCCCGATTTCCTGGTAGGCGGCGAAGAGCAACGAGTTATCAGGGACTTCGTAGATGCGCGGCTTGCCTATTTCTTCCAGCACGACGAAGCGCAGCTGGCTGCCGCGGGCCTTCTTGTCGCGCTTCATGCCATCGAGCAGCGCCGCCCAGCGATCGTTGCGGTAGGTGGTCGGCAACCCGAGGGACTTCAGGATCGCGACGTGGCGGTCGGCCACTGCGTCGGAGGTGTAGCCCACCGAGCGGCCCAGTTCGGCGGCGAAGGCCAGACCGATGGACACGGCTGCGCCATGGCGCATCTGGTAGCGCTCGGCCAGCTCGATGGCGTGGGCCAGGGTGTGGCCGTAGTTCAGGAATTCGCGGTCGCCGGATTCCTTCAAATCCCGCGAGACCACGTCGATCTTCACGGCGATGGTTCGCTCGACCAGCTCGCGCAGGCGATCGCTGGCGGGATCGACGGCATCGGCCGGATCCTCTTCGATCAGCTCCAGGATGCGCTCGTCGGCGATGAAGCCGCATTTGACGATTTCAGCCATGCCGGTAACCAGCTCGTTCTTCGGCAAGGTGGCCAGCGCGTCGAGGTCGGCGAGCACCGCGGCCGGCGGGTGGAAGGCGCCGACGAGGTTCTTGCCCTCGGCGGTGTTGATCCCGGTCTTGCCGCCTACGGCAGCGTCGACCATGGCCAGCAGCGAGGTGGGAATATGGATAACCTTCACGCCGCGCAGCCAGGTGGCCGCGACGAATCCTGCCACGTCGGTGACGGCCCCGCCGCCCACTGAGACCACAGCATCGGAGCGGGTGAAGTCGTTCTTGCCCAGCACTTCCCAGCAGAAGGAGGCAACCTGGATGTGCTTGCCTTCTTCGGCATCCGGAATTTCCGCGGTCAATGCCTCCAAGCCTGACTTCGCCAGTTCGTCGCGAACCACGTCACCGGTGACGCGCAGGGCTCGCGGGTGGATGACCAGGACCTTCTTGACCGCGGGGCCAAGCAGGTCGGGCAGTTGGCCCAAGAGGCCGTTGCCGACCATGACGGGGTACGACTCCGCGGGGGTGCTTCCGGTGACCTTCATGGTGGTCGGTGCGATAGGCATCAGTCTAGCTTCCTCCTGATGGTGGTGATTTTTTCTAGCGTACGCGTGAGCGCGGCCAGAAGTTGCATCTCGTGAGGCTAATCACAGCCCCTCCAGCTGCGGCAACACCTCGTCGAGAATTTGCGAAACGGACTTTCCATCCACGAGAACATGCACGTCAGCGAGCATTTCATAAATTGGACGGCGCTTTTCGTAAACGGCGATCCAGCTCTTGAGGGCTTCGTCACCAGCCAGCAGCGGGCGGTGTCCGTCGCCCTTGATGCGCTCGGCGGCAGCCTGTTCGCCGAGTTCCAGGTAGATTACCGTGCCGCGCGAGAGCAGCTGCTGGTTCTCCTCGCGCAGCACCGCGCCGCCGCCGGTAGCGACCACGCCGGTGCGCAGCCGGCACAGCGCTTGGACTTCCAGGTCGCGGAAATGCGCTTCGCCATGCTCGGCGAAGATCTGCGCAATGGTTCCGTGGTGGGCGACGATGGCCGCGTCGGAATCCGCGAAGCTGGTAGAAAGGGCCGTGGCCAGTGACTTGCCCACGGTGGACTTGCCACTGGCCATCGGACCAATGAGGTAGATCATTGAAGCGTGCTTCCTAGACGCCGGTCGAACCCAGATTGCCCGGGATGCTGGCCAGGTAGGACTCGATATTGCGCTTGGTCTCGGCCACCGAATCGCCGCCGAACTTCTCCAGCAGGGACTGGGCCAGCACCAGGGCGACCATGGCCTCGGCGACCACGCCGGCAGCCGGCACGGCGCAGACATCCGAGCGCTGGTGGTGCGCGGTGGTGTCCTCGCCGGTGGCGGTGTCCACGGTGCGCAGGGCGCGGGGCACGGTGGCGATCGGCTTCATGGCGGCGCGCACGCGCAGCACCTCGCCGATGCTCATGCCGCCCTCGATGCCGCCGGCGCGGTTCGAGTTGCGCTTGATGCTGCCGTCTTCGGCGTGCACGATCTCATCGTGCGCAGCCGAACCGCGGCGCGCCGCGGTGGCGAATCCGTCGCCGACCTCGACGCCCTTGATGGCCTGGATGCCCATCAGGGCGGCGGCCAGGCGCGCGTCCAGGCGGCGGTCCCAGTGCACGTAGGAGCCGATGCCCGGAGGCAGGTTGTAGGCGAGGACCTCGACGACGCCGCCCAGGGTCTCCCCCGCCTTGTGGGCGTCGTCGACCTCGGCGACCATGGCTTCGCTGGTTTCTGCGTGGAAGCAGCGCAGCGGGTCGGCATCCAGGGCGGCGACATCGGCGGCTCCAGGCAGCGGCGCATCGGCCGGTGCGGCCACGGCGCCGACTGCCGTGGTGTGCGAGACGAGCTGGATGCCCAAATCACTGAGGAATCGGGAGGCCACCGTGCCTAGTGCGACGCGGGCCGCTGTTTCGCGGGCGCTGGCGCGCTCGAGGATCGGGCGGGCGTCCTCGAATCCGTACTTCTGCATGCCGGTGAAATCGGCGTGGCCCGGACGCGGGCGGGTCAGCGGCGCGTTGCGCGCCAGCGAGGCCAGCTCATCCAGATCCACCGGATCGGCGTTCATCACGCGTTCCCACTTGGGCCATTCGGTGTTGCCGATTTCGATGGCTACCGGGCCGCCCTGGGTCTTGCCATGGCGGACGCCACCAAGAAAGGTGACCTGGTCCTTTTCAAATTTCATGCGCGCGCCGCGGCCATAGCCGAGACGGCGGCGTGCCAGTGCCTCCCGCACTGCTTCGCTATCCACCGATACTCCGGCAGGTAGGCCTTCAAGAATTCCAACGAGTGCCGGGCCATGCGATTCGCCCGCGGTCAACCAACGCAACATGTCATCTATTTTGCCATGACACGAACTGATTACTGGTGTCGGGCCAGACCCAAAGAGTCATACATCGCATTTGTGACGTCCGCTCGGCGCGATTCCTGCCAGGCTCCGGCACTGAAGAATCGCACTTGTTCCACGGCTTGGTGCACGAGCATGTGGATTCCGGAGATTACGGTGCCGCGCCAGGATTGCGCCAAGGCAGAGGGCCACGGGTCGTAGGCCACATCCAGCAGGATGCCGCTGCCTGCGCCGATCACCGGCACCCAGTCGTCGGCCGCACGCGGCGGCAGAGTGGAGAACACAAGCGGGATGCGGTTCAGCGTCGCGGCCACTGCCTGGTCGATTCCCGAAATCTCGTGGACGGTCGTTTCCATTCCCAGCTGGTGGGCCAGATCGACGGCCCGGGAGGCCCGCGAGGTGGCACGCACGACAAGATCCAGCTGGCGTACGCCGACTTCAGCGGCGGCCTCGATGGCTGCCAGCGCGGTGTTGCCCGAGCCCAGGATCATCGCCTGCGCGCACTGGGCGAGCCCCACATCGGCAAGGGCCTGCACCAGGCCGTCCACGTCGGTGTTTTCCCCGTAGAGGGTGCCGTCGTCGCGGACCACGATGGTGTTCAGCGCGCCGAGGCGCTGCACGCGTGCGGACAGGTCGTCCATGAATGGCACGAACGCATCCTTCAGCGGCATGGTCACCGAGCAGCCGGTCCAGTTGCCTGCGCGCAGTGCGGCAGCATGCTCGGCAGCCTGGCCCGGTTCAATGTCGATCGCGCTGTAGCTGATCGGCGCGCCGAGCAGCTGGTAGGCGGCACGGTGCAGCACTGGAGACTTGGAATGGCTGATGGGGTGGCCCAGGACAGCTGCCTGCTTCATTTTCTTCATGGACTTCCTGCTGGTAATTGCCCGGCCCTGGGGGCGGCAACGCGTCTTTCGTTCGCGGGCTTGCGCTAGCAGACGTCTGGATGCTTGTCGCACCAGGCGTCGAATTCGGCCTTGTACCGCTGGTGCTCTTCGTAGGTCGAGGCGAACTTGGTCTCGCCGGTTTCGATGTTGACGGTCACCCAGTAGTAGTAGCCGTTGTCTTCCGGATTGGCGGCGGCCTCGATCGCGGGATTCGCTGGCGAGCCGATCGGAGTTGGCGTCAGGCCCTTATGGACGTAGGTGTTGTATTTGTTCGACGCGTCCTGCTTCTCCTGCGCGCTGAACTGCAGCGAGTAGCGGCCCAGCCCGTAGATCACCGCGGAGTCGACCTGCAGCAGCCCGTGCGTCTCGCGGTTGCCCGGATCCAGCCGGTTCTCGATCGCTCCGGCGACCGTGGCGTAGTCCGGGGTGCGCGCCTCCGCCTGCAGGATCGAGGCGATCTTCAGGATGCGGTAGCCCTCGTCGAGGTCGGTAATGCCCGCCTGCTCGAGAGAAACCTTGGTGGCCTTGACCAGCTCGGCCAGCACTTCTTTGGCGCTGGTTTCCAACGGGAAGCGGTACTCCCCCGGGTGCAGCCAGCCTTCGAGGTTCGTCACCGAGTCGGGCAGGCCGAACTCCTGCGGCTTGCTGGCCAGCGCCTGCAGGTCCTTCTCCTTCAAGCCCGAGCCCTTGGCAATTTCCTTGAGCGCGGCATCCATGCGCATATTGGCCTTCAACGCGAAATAGAAGACCTTGTCCGGACGCTGGTTGATGAGGACCTCGGCCGCGTCGGCTGCTGGCATCTGCTTCTTGAGCAGGTAGGTGCCGGGGTGGATGAGCTTGTTTTCGGCTTCGGAGTCGGCGACGGCGTCGGAGAACAGGCCACCGTCGGAGACGACGTCGAGCTCTTCGAGCTTGCGCGAAATGATGTTCACGCCCCAGCCATCTTCCACGGTGAATTCCACGGTGGCCCCGCCCGGGCCGGGATAGTCGTCGGGGTTAAACTGCTTGAGCAGGGACTTGATGAAGAAGACCGAGCCGGAGACCACCAGCGCGAAGATCAGCACGGTGGCCAGCATTACCAGGTTGCGCTTGCGCTTGGTGCGCTTGCGCCGTTGGGCCTTGAGCGCTGCGGCTTGCTCGTCCCGGGGTTCGTCGCCAAAGACTGGCGCCGGTCGCTCGGCGGGTGCTTCTTCGGTGTAGTCCTGATCCTGGGGGCGTGCAGGCTCAGCGGATTCCGGTATCTCGGAGTCGGCGGCCGCTTGGGCGGGGAGGAACCTGGTGTGGGTGTCTTCCCCGCCCGAAGCGTTGGGTACCGCGGTGGCCGCTAGCGATTCGCGGTAGTGCTCGGCGCCGGCCAGTTCCGGTTCAGAGGGTTGTGCGATCGGCACGCCAATTCCGGCGGCAAAGCGTTCATATAGCGCGCGATGCGTTTCGCGTTGCCGTTCGTGGCGGGCTTCTTCTCGCATCAACTCTCATCTCTCGGGTCGTTGTGGAGCACTAGCGGTGGTGGGCTAGCGCAGCACAATCCGGCTGGCTTGCACGCGGACATTGTTACGTCGCATTTCCAGCACTTGCTGCAGGATCTCGGTGGCTGCGACCTGGTCGACCACCTTGCGGTGCTCTGCCATCTTCTTGCCCGAGGCGTGCAACGACCGATGCGCGTTGACGGTGCTCAGGCGTTCGTCGACCAGGAAAACCTCAAGCTCGATATTAGCGTCTGCGGCTTCTTCCGCCAAGGCAATCGCGTAGTCACGTGCCATTTTGGTGGATTCGGTCGAGTTGCCGGCCAGCGATTTCGGCTCCCCGACGAAGACCTCGGTGACGCCGCGATCGGCAATAATCCGCAAGAGCATCCGCAGATCCGAATTCTTCTTCGCATCCCTGCGCAGGGTCATCACCGGAGCGGCGAGGATTCCCGAGGGATCGGATGCGGCGACGCCGACGCGGGCCAGGCCCACGTCGACGCCGAGTGCGGCATTAGCCATTGGCCAGTGCCGCCTGGATGGCAGCCAGCGCGTCGTCGATCTTCGACGCGTCCTGGCCGCCGCCCTGAGCCATGTCGTCCTTGCCGCCGCCACCGCCGCCGAGCACGCCGGTTGCGGTGCGGACCAAGGCGCCGGCCTTGAAGCCGTTGGCGCGGGCCTCCTCATTGGTGACCGCCAGCACCAGCGGACGGCCGTTGGACACGCCGATCAGCACGATGACTGCGGCTTCGGAGCCCAGCTTGCCCCGCAGATCCAGCGCCATGGTGCGCAGCGCATCGGCGGAGTCGACTTCTCCGGCGTTGTGCGCCAGCAGGCGGGTGCCGCCGATGGTGACGACCTTCTGCAGCAGCGCCGCGGACTGGGCCAGCATTGCCTGGCTCTTCAGTTCGGCAATCTGCTTCTCAGCGGCCTTGAGCTTGGCAACGGTGTCGTTGACGCGCTCGGAGACCTGGCTGGATGGTACGCGGAACAGGCCGGAGAGCTCGGAGACCAGGGCGCGCTCGGCGGCACCATGGCGGAAGGCTTCCATGCCCACCAGCGCCTCGACGCGGCGGTTGCCCGAACCCACCGAAGCTTCGGAGAGCAGTGTCAGCTGGCCGATGCGGGCGGTGGTGTCCACGTGGGTGCCGCCGCACAGTTCGCGCGACCATGCGCCGTTCATCTCCACCACGCGCACGTCGTTGGCGTACTTCTCGCCGAACAGGCTCATCGCGCCCAGCTTCTTCGCCTCGGACAGCGCCATCTCGTTGGTGAAGACCTGGTGGTTGGCGGCGATGGCAAGGTTGACGACCTCTTCGACCTCGCTGCGCGCGGCAGCGGACAGCGCCTCGGCCCAGGAGAAGTCGAAGCGCAGGTAGCCTGCCTTGTTGAAGGAGCCGGCCTGGGTGGCGGTCGGGCCTAGCAGCTCGCGCAGGGCGGCATGCACCAGGTGGGTGGCCGAGTGCGCCTGCTCGCCGGAGCGGCGGCGCACGGCGTCGACCTGGGTGCGCACCAGTGCCTCGGCAGGCAGTTCGCCTTCGCGCACGATGACCTTGTGGACGCTCAGGCCCTTGACCGGGGCCTGCACGTCGGTGACTTCCAGCACGAATCCGTCGCCGGTGATCAGGCCGCTGTCGCCTGCCTGGCCGCCGGATTCGGCGTAGAACGGGGTTTCGTTGAGCACCAGGTCGATTTCCTGGCCCTGCTCGGCGAACGGCACGACCTGGCCATCGCGGATGATGCCGCGGATGGAGGATTCGCCTTCGAGGGTGTCGTAGCCGGTGAAGTGCACGTTGCCGGCCTCGGCCAGCTTGTTGTACACCGACAGGTCGGCGTGGCCGGCCTTCTTGGCCTTGGCGTCTTTCTGGGCGCGGGTGCGCTGCTCGTTCATCAGTTCGCGGAAGCGCGACTCGTCGACGGACAGGCCAGCCTCGGCGGCGATCTCCAGGGTCAGGTCGATCGGGAAGCCGTAGGTGTCGTGCAGGGTGAAGGCGTCGTCGCCGGAGAGGTTCTTGCCTTCCTCCTTGGCGTGGTTCAGCGCCTCGTCCAGGCGGGTGGTGCCCGAAGCGATGGTGCGTCGGAAGGCGCGTTCCTCGGCGTAGGCGATGCGGGCGATGCGCTCGAAATCGGCCTCGACCTCCGGGTAGACGCCCTTCATGGCATCACGCGAGACCGGAAGCAGCTCAGGGAGCACCTCGGAGTCCACGCCCATCAGGCGCATGGCGCGCACGGCGCGGCGGATCAGCCGGCGCAGCACGTAGCCGCGGCCTTCGTTGCCCGGGGTGACCTGGTCGGAGATCAGCATCAGCGAGGAGCGGATGTGGTCGGCGATCATGCGCAGGCGCACGTCGGTGGCGTGGTTCGGGTCGGCAGGATCCTCGGTGGAGGTGTAGGTGACGGAAGCCAGTTCGGCTGCCTTGTCGAGCACCGGACGGACCTGGTCGGTCTCATACATGTTCTCGACGCCCTGCAGGATCATCGCCAGGCGCTCCAGGCCCAGGCCGGTATCGATGTTGCGCTTGGGCAGTTCGCCGGCAACGTCGAAGTCGGTCTTGGAGCGTACTGCCGAGAGGCGGTACTGCATGAACACCAGATTCCAGATTTCCACGTAGCGGGTCTCGTCGACGGCCGGGCCGCCTTCGACGCCGTAGGCCGGGCCGCGGTCGTAGTAGATCTCCGAGCATGGTCCGCCCGGACCTGGCTGGCCGGTGTTCCAGTAGTTGTCTTCCTTGCCGGTGCCGACAACGCGCTCGGTAGGCATGCCGATCTCTTCTTCCCAGATGCGGCGGGCCTCGAGGTCCTTCTCGTCGCCGTCTTCGTAGACGGTGACCCACAGGCGGTCCTTGTCCAGGCCGTAGCCGCCGTCCTCGACGGAGCTGGTCAGCAGCTCCCAGGCGAAGTGGATGGCTTCCTTCTTGAAGTAGTCGCCGAAGGAGAAGTTGCCGCACATCTGGAAGAAGGTGCCATGACGGGCGGTCTTGCCGACCTCTTCGATGTCACCGGTGCGGATGCACTTCTGCACCGAGGTGGCACGGGAGTATGGAGGCTCTTCGCGCGCGGTGAGGTAAGGGATGAACGGAACCATGCCGGCCACCGTGAACAACAGCGAAGGGTCGGCCGAGACCAGCGAGGCGCTCGGCACCGCGGCATGGCCCTTCGAGACGAAAAAGTCGACCCAACGACGGGCAATTTCCTGCGTTTTCATCGTGTTACGGATGATCCCTTCACTTAGCGGCGTCCACGCCCAAGGCGGAACGCAATTCTTCTTCGCGGGAGCTCATTCCCTGGCGGAAGGCTTCCCAATATTCCGAGGCGCGGTCGGCGTACTTGCCAACCTGGCGGTTCAGCGCCGCCCCGGACGAAACTTCAGCGTATTTCTTGGACGCGAGCACGCCAACGCCCACTCCAATCGAAACCCACAAGAGCTTTTTCATTCTAGTCTCCTTGGCGGCCACCAGATGGCCGTATCCTATTCAGCACGCCGACACGTGTTCGATCAAACAGCGTTGCCTGCTTAGCGGCTGCGGCGTGCCTTGCCGCTTGGCTTGGTGTTCATGGCAGCCTTCACGCCTTCGGTGAATGCTGCAACCTTGATCAGCGGCTTGCCAACGGTGGCTGCTATCAGCGAGGACAGCGCGGAAACGTTGGCGGTGGTGTCAGAAACGTTGCTGGTGATGACGTCGACCTTCTTGAGCTGGTCATTGGTGGTCGCAACGGTGGTCGCGACTTCGCCGATCAACGGAGTGGTTCCGTCAGCCAGGTCCTTGATCGATTTGCGCAGCTCGTCGAACACCTTGCCCAACTTGATGATCGGCACTGCCAGCAGCACAACTAGTACGACAAACGCGCCGGCGGCGATGAGCCCTGCAATATCCGAACCCGACATGTGCTTCCTCTTCTGCTTTGGGTTTTTGGTGCCAGTCCACCTTATCGAAGTCAGAGCATAGATAGGTAGTTAAGCGACAAGCCCGCAACCGTTTCCGGCTGCGGGCTTGGAACTAGCGCACGGATTTAGCGTGCGTAGTACTCGACCACGAGGTTCTCTTCGCAGGTCACTGGGATTTCGGCGCGCTCTGGGGTGCGCACGAAGGTCGCCTGGAGGGCTTCCAGCTTCACGTCCAGGTAAGCAGGAACAGCTGGCAGCACCTTTGCGTGCTCGCCGGCTGCAGCCATCTGGAATGGAACCATCTTCTCGCTCTTCTCGTGCACGTGGATCAGCTGACCCGGCTGCACCTTGAAGGACGGACGGTCTACACGCTGGCCGTTGACCAGGATGTGGCGGTGTACAACCATCTGGCGAGCCTGCTGGATGGTGCGGGCGAAGCCTGCACGCAGAACCAGGGCATCCAGACGGGACTCGAGCAGAGCCAGCAGGTTGCCGCCGGTTTCGCCGCCGAGGCGCTTAGCTTCCTTGAAGGCGCTCGCCATCTGAGCTTCGCGGATGCCGTACTGGGCACGCAGGCGCTGCTTTTCGCGCAGACGTACTGCGTAGTCGCTGTCCTGCTTCTTACGGGCGCGGCCGTGCTGGCCTGGACCGTATGGACGGCGCTCCATGTACTTTTCAGCTTTTGGAGTCAATGCAAGGCCGAGCGCACGCGAGAGGCGTACGGTACGGCGGGCACGGGCGTTAGCCATGGTGTGTCCCTTTCGATTAGCGACGGTATCTACTGGCCTCCAGGAGGGAGAGTGTGTGGGCGTCGCGTCCCTGCTTCACTTCAACCTCGCTGTGCAGCCGATCACTCGAATGCACAGGCAAGGCTTGCCAGCCAAAGATCAAGTTTACACGAAACCGCCGCTGCTTTCGCTGAGTCCTAGCGCACACTTAGCGCTTGCCCTTGGAGCGCAGCGGATCCTTGCCGCGGATGATCTCGCGCAAGCGGGCCAGGCGGGACCCAAGGGTCTTTTCGGCGCCGTTATTGGTGGGCGTGTAGTAGTTGGTGCCCACCAGGTCATCGGGCAGGTACTGCTGGGTAGCGATGGAATGCGGCGCATCGTGAGAGTAGATGTAGCCCACCCCGTGGCCCAGCGATTTGGCACCTGGATAGTGCGCGTCGCGCAGGTGGTCGGGAACCAGCGAGCCCTTGCCTTCGGACACATCGGCCAGGGCGGCGTTGATCGCGTTATAGGAGGCGTTGGACTTCGGCGCAGTGGCCAGATGCACCGTCGCCTGGCCAAGCATGATCCGCGCTTCGGGCATGCCGGTGAGCTGAACCGACTGGGCGGCGGCGACCGCGAGCGGGAGCGCGGTGGGATCGGCCATGCCGATGTCTTCCGAGGCCGAGATCATCAGCCGGCGGGCGATGAAGCGGGGGTCCTCCCCTGCGGAGAGCATGCGGGCCAGATAGTGCAGGGCAGCGTCCACATCCGAGCCGCGGATGGACTTGATGAACGCGGAGATGATGTCGTAATGCTGGTCGCCATCCTTGTCGTAGCGCTGTACCGCCTGGTCCATGGCCAGCTGCACATGGCCTGCGGTGATGTGCACCGGCGGTGCGACATCCTTCCCGGCGGCGTTCCAGGCGACCGCGCCGGCGGCCTCCAGCACGGTGAGCGAGCGGCGCGCGTCGCCCTGGGCCAGGCGGACAATCGCCTCGCGCTGCTCGTCGTCCAGGATCACTTGTCCATCGAAGCCGCGCTCGTCGGCTACAGCACGCTCGAGCAAGGTGGACAGGTCGCCGTCGGTCAGCGGGCGCAAGGTCAGCAGCAAGGAGCGCGAGAGCAACGGAGAAATCACCGAGAAGGAAGGGTTTTCGGTCGTCGCGGCTACTAGGACGACAACACGGTTCTCCACGCCGGGCAGCAGGGCATCCTGCTGGGCCTTGTTGAAGCGGTGGATCTCATCGAGGAACAAGACGGTGGTGATCCCGCGCAGATCTCGGTCGTCCTTCGCCTGTTCGATGACCCGGCGCACGTCCTTGACGCCTGCGGTGATCGCGGAGAGCTCGACGAACTTGCGGTCGGTGGCGCGGGCGATCACGTGGGCGATGGTGGTTTTGCCGATCCCCGGAGGGCCGTAGAGGATCACGCTGGCCGGGCCTGCCAGGCCGGTTTCCGGATGCTCGGCGAGCTGGCGCAGCGGAGAGCCGGGACCCAAGAGATGCTGCTGGCCAACCAACTCGTCCAGGGATCGAGGGCGCATGCGCACCGCCAGCGGCGGACGCGGCCGGTTGACTTGGGAGGTGCTCCCATCGTGCTGATCATCGGACAAGGAATCGAACAAATCGCTCACCCCCTAAGCCTACCGATACTCTGGTAGTCGCGCGGCGCAAGCCAACACGTCGTCGCACTCACACACCGCCTCTTGAAAGGACTTGCTCCATGCGCGCCGTCGTCCAGGTCGCCAGCACCGCCCACGTCGAAATCGAAGGGGAGATCGTAGGCCGTCTCGCTTCCCCCGGGCTGGTGATCCTGCTGGGGGTCACCCATGACGATGATGAAGCAACGGCGCGCAAGGTTGCGGAGAAGATCTGGCGGCTGCGGATCTTGAAGGACGAATCCAGTGCAGAGTCCACTGCCGCTCCACTGCTGGTGATCAGCCAGTTCACGCTCTACGGGTCGGTGCGCAAGGGCCGGCGCCCGTCCTGGTCCAATGCCGCGCCGGGCCCGGTGAGCGAACCGCTCTACGAGTACTTCGTGTCATACCTGCGGGAGCTGGGGGCCCACGTGGAGACCGGGAAGTTCGGGGCGATGATGAATGTGTCGCTGGTGAATTCCGGGCCTTTCACGGTGATCGTGGATTCGGCCGATCTGACCTAGGTTCCGGTGGATTGAACCAGTGCTGCCAGATTATCGAAACGGTCGCGCTGGCGGCCCAGTTCGGCTCGACCGGCGGCAGATAGACCGTAGACCTTCCGTCCAGGACCACCCTGGCCTTCTTCCCACCGCGTGTCCACGAAGCCCGCGGCCTCAAGCTTGGACAATGCGGGATAGAGCGTGGCACCCTTGATCGGACCGAAACCCCGTTCTTGCAGGGATTTGGACAGCGCATAACCATGAGCCGGGCTGCTGGAGAGCTCTGCAAGAAGCAACATAGGCAGTATCGCGCGTTGCCAGCTACCGGGAAATGGCGCATCTTTACCCATCTTTTCCTTCTTCCAGCCCGCGGGACTGGGCACGCCTTTCGGCCAGCCTGTCCTCGACATAGCTTGCCCGGTTCGCAGGACGCAGCTCATAGAGTGTCCCTGCAGCGAAAATCAGCATGCAGACCGCGAAGAAGATATCCCAACCGTTGCGTTCTGGAGCGATCACTGCCGGAACAAGGCTGGTGCTGTACAGACCCACGACAGCTAGCGGAAACAGGCGACGAAGCAACCAGCGCCGCTTTAGCGCTTTGCCGGTGTTGACCGACAGCCCGATGGCGAATTCGATCGGCGTGCCGAACTCATCGGAAATTCCGGCATTGCCGTCCTCCCTGTGCAGGGCTGACCAGTGTTCGCGGGCAGATTCAATGGCGAAGTCCGCCTCTTTGCTCCGCATTCCATAGCGCCCGCGTAGTAAACGCGAAACCTCGGCAAACCAGGACTCAGGATCCACATCCACGCAGACCGCTTCTCGTTTCGCGCCAGATTTCTCTGTAAACGGCAACCAAAATACGCTGACAACCAGTGCAACGCCGATGATCGGCACCAGCCAGTTGGGCAGCGGCATCGCTTCCTCCGCGCCGAGTACTGCGATCAGCACGGCTACAGCGGTGGCAGCAGTGGCTGCGGCAAGGCCGAGTATCCAGGATAGGGCGAATTTGCCCCTGACCCGATGCAACCACCACAGGTGTCCAGATACTGCCAAGCCGGCCCCGGCGGACAAAGCCGCCAGCTGCCAATAATGCCACGATGTCGCGGCCCATCCATCTCTGAATCCGATCCAAATACCGAACCCTGCGCATAGCAGCCCGACGACCAAGCCGGCACCAGCAATCAGCCCCCAGCTATTACTGACCGGCAGCTCCGAATCAGCCAGTTGCTGAGGGGTCAAGCGCGCATAAGCGCGGACTTCGCCGAATTCAGCGGGATCACCGAAGAGTTCTTCCGCGCTCTGCCCACTGTCGCGGATAGCATCCAAGACCTTCCCCAGTTCCGCTGCGCACTGGGAATCATTCAAGTCCTTCCACCACAGAGCAATGTTGAAGTCCCGCGCCCATTCGCAGTCGCTTTCTGGGTAGAGCCCAGTAACGTCGTCGGGAAGCACCAACGACACGGGTTCTCCTGGGATCGAATACTAGATTGAAAAGCAACCTAGTATTGAAATCGCCATTAATCCATTGCTTGGCCAACAAATACGCAAAAGAAGCCGGATGGAACACATGAAATGCGTTCCACCCTGCTTCCTTGAACAGCGAATGCCTACTTGGCTTCAGCCTTAGCTTCGCCCTCTTCAGCTTTCTTCTTCTCCGGCTTGAAGTCGATGCCGGCTTCCTTGCGCTGCTGCGGGGTAATTGGCGCAGGAGCCTGGGTCAGCGGATCGAAGCCGCCACCGGTCTTCGGGAAGGCGATGACATCGCGGATGGACTCCGAGTTGGTCAGTAGCTGCAGCACGCGGTCCCAGCCCAAGGCGATACCGCCATGCGGTGGGGCGCCGTACTTGAAGCCCTCGAGCAGGAAGCCGAACTGGGTGTCGGCCTGCTCCTGGGTCACGCCCATGACCTTAAAGACACGCTCCTGCACGTCGCGCTGATGGATACGGATGGAGCCGCCGCCGATTTCATTGCCGTTGCAGACAATGTCGTAGGCGTAGGACAGGGCCGAGCCAGGATCGGTGTCAAAGGTGTCCATGAACTCAGGCTTCGGGCTGGTGAACGCGTGGTGCACAGCGGTCCAGGCACCAGCACCCACTGCCACGTCGCCGGAAGCGACAGCGTCGGAAGCGGCTTCGAACATCGGCGCATCAACGATCCAGACGAAGGCCCAGTCGCCATCCTTGATCAGGCCGGTGCGGTGGCCGATCTCGACACGAACCGAGCCGAGAAGCGCGCGGGATTCGTTCTTCTTGCCGGCGGAGAAGAAGATGCAGTCGCCGGCAGAGGCGCCGGTGGCTGCGGCCAGGCCGGCCTTCTCCTCGTCGGACAGGTTCTTGGCCACTGGGCCTGCCAGCTCGCCATCTTCCTTGATCAGCACGTAGGCCAGGCCCTTGGCACCGCGCTGCTTGGCGAATTCCTGCCAGGCATCCAGGGTGCGGCGTGGCTGGGATGCGCCGCCAGGCATGACGACGGCACCGACGTACTCGGACTGGAACACCTTGAAGGAGGTGTTCGCGAAGTACTCGGTCATCTCCGTCAGTTCCAGTCCGAAGCGCAGGTCCGGCTTGTCCGAACCGTACTTGGCCATCGCCTCGGAGTAGGCCATGCGGCGGATCGGGGTCGGCACCTGGACATCGATCAGGCTCCACAGTTCCTTGACCAGCTTCGCGCCGAGCGCGATGATGTCGTCTTCCTCGACGAACGATGCCTCGATGTCCAGCTGGGTGAACTCCGGCTGGCGGTCCGCGCGGAAGTCCTCGTCGCGGTAGCAGCGTGCGATCTGGTAATACTTCTCAAAGCCGCCGACCTGCAGCAGCTGCTTGAACAACTGCGGGGACTGCGGCAGCGCGTACCAGGAGCCGGGGGTCAGGCGTGCAGGCACGACGAAGTCGCGGGCGCCTTCCGGGGTGGAACGGGTCAGCGTCGGGGTCTCGATTTCGATGAAGCCCTCATCGTGCAGCAGGTTGCGTGCGACGCGGTTGGCCTCGGAGCGCAGGCGGATGTTGCGTGCCGGGGTCGGGCGGCGCAGATCCAGGTAGCGGTGGCGCAGGCGCGCCTCTTCGCCGACCTCGACGTGCTCATCGACCTGGAATGGCAGCGGAGCGGCGGTGTTCAGCACGGTCACGGTGTCCGCGATGACCTCGATCTCGCCGGTTGGCAGGTTCGGGTTCTCGTTGCCTTCCGGGCGGCGCTCGACATTACCGGTGATCTGCAGGACGAACTCATTGCGCAGCGGATGGAAGTCCTCTTCATCGCGCACGACGACCTGGGCCACGCCCGAAGCGTCGCGCAAATCCAGGAAGGCGACTCCGCCGTGGTCACGGCGGCGTGCGACCCAGCCGGTGAGGGTGACTTGCTGTCCAATGTGCTCGGCGTTCAAGACGCCCAGCTGATGAGTGCGTAGCACTACGATCCTTTCGGTTTGTGTGGAAAGTTTCTTCCCATGAAGTTTAGTGCACCATTACTGGTGCGCGGGCGGGCTGCTCAGCCCTGGGACTAGCTGATGGCGATCTTCAGATCTGCTTCGGCCGGCATCCAAGTGGCCGGATCGGCGGTCACCTGCTCGCCGGAGCGGATGTCCTTGGCCTCGTGGGTGCCGTCGGCGTGGGTGAACCACACGAACGGAATCCCGCGGCGATCAGCGTATTTGATCTGCTTGCCGAACTTCTCCGCGCTGGCCGCGACCTCGCAGGCAATGCCGCGCTCGCGCAGCTGCGCTGCGACATCCTGCGCTTCGTGCCAGGAGTCCTCGTTGGCCAAGGTGACATATACCACCGACGGCACCGAACGGCTGGCGGTGACCACTTCTTCGGCCAGGATGCGCGAGACCAGGCGGGTGACGCCGATGGACAGGCCCACGCCGGGGTAGTTCTTCTTGCCCTTCGAAGCCAATGATTCGTAGCGGCCGCCGGAGCAGATCGAACCCAGCGACTCATGGCCCACCAGCACGGTCTCATACACGGTGCCGGTGTAGTAGTCCAGGCCGCGGGCGATGGACAGGTCGGCCATGACCTTGCCCGGTGCGCGCTTGGACGCGGCGTCGATGACCTGCGCGAGCTCATCCAGGCCGGTGTCCAGCAGCTCGTGCGTCACGCCCAGGGCGCGGACCTGCTCGATGAAGGAGGTGTCCAGGGTGCGGATCTTGGCCAGGGCCAGGGCGGCGGCGGCCTGTTCGGCGGTGGCGCCGACTTCCTCGATCAGGATCTTGGCAACTGCGTCGTCGCCGATCTTCTCCAGCTTGTCGATGGCGCGCAACACGGCGTCCGGATCCTCCAGGCCCAGGCCGCGGTAGAAGCCCTCGGCCAGCTTGCGGTTGTTCACGCGCAGGCGGAAATCTCCGATCGGCAGGGCGGACAGCGCATCTGCGATGGTCAGCGCCAGTTCCACGTCGTAGCTGAAGGGCAGGGCGCCATCGCCCACGACGTCGATATCTGCCTGGGTGAATTCGCGGAAGCGGCCGTCCTGCGGGCGTTCGCCGCGCCACACCTTCTGCATCTGGTAGCGGCGGAACGGGAAGGCCAGGTGGCCGGCGTTCTCCACCACGTAGCGCGCGAAAGGCACGGTGAGGTCGAAGTGCAGGGCCAGCGCGTTCGGATCGTTCTTGTCATCCTCGGCGGCCAGGCGGGTCAGCCCGTAGACTTCCTTGTCGATTTCGCCCTTGCGCAGCAGCTGCGCGCGGGTTTCCACGGCACGGGTCTCGATATTGGCGAATCCATGCAGTTCGAAGACATGGCGCAAGGTGTCCAGCACGTGCTGTTCGACAGCCCGTTCGGCTGGAAGCCATTCCGGGAAACCTGATAGTGAGGCCTTGCGTGCCATGAAACTCCTTAGTGCAAATTGGGCTACCTACCCATCTTATAGCCCGAAACCGGAGAAACCTGTGCACGTCGGCTTACTAAGAAGCGGAGGTCACAGGTAGAGTTGGCTAAAGCAAGTGCTCGTAAAGTGAAAGAGTTTCAGCGGTGACCACCAGTCAGCAATCCGACGACAGCCAGAAGACCCCCTTGCCACAGGCGCAGAAGCCTGCCGCAAAGCCGGTTGTAGCGCCAAGCGTCGCACACACCACTCCCCTCGATGAAGCGGCCAAGTTCGCCCGCGTGACCGAGGACGGCCACGTCTTCGTGATCATCGACGGCGCCGAGTCCCCCGTGGGCCAGTACCCGGACGCAACGCAGGAAGAAGCCCTGGGCTACTTCGTGCGCAAATACGACGACGCGCTCTCGCAGCTGATGCTGCTCGAGCAGCGTGTAGTTGCCAAGGCCCCGGCCGGCGAGCTCAGCAAGGCTGTGCAAGCGCTCTCGGCAACCGTCGCAGAACGCCACATGGTCGGCGACATCCCGGCGCTGGAATCCCGTCTGGAAGATGTCCGCGTCGCCGTCGACGCGCTGTCCAGCGAACAGCGCAAGGCCAACGACGAGGCGCGTGCCGAGCAGCTCGCTGCCCGCGAGGCCATCGTCGAGCAGGCCGAGGCCCTGGCCGCCAAACACCCGGAACAGATCCAGTGGAAGACCGCTTCGGCCACCATGAACCAGCTGTTCGATGCCTGGAAGGGCGCGCAGCGTTCCTCGGTCCGCCTGCCGCGCGCCACCGAGGATGCGCTGTGGAAGCGATTCCGTTCGGCCCGCACCACCTTCGACCGCCACCGCCGCGCGTACTTCTCGCAGCTGGATTCGACCAACGCGGCCGCCAAGGAAGTCAAGGAAGAACTGATCGCCCGCGCCGAGGCGCTGCAGGGTTCGACCGACTGGGCTGCTACGGCCGCCGAGTACCGCAAGCTCATGGATGAGTGGAAGAAGTCGCGCCGCGCCTCGCGCAAGGATGACGACCAGCTGTGGAGCCGCTTCCGCGCCGCCCAGGATGTCTTCTTCCAGGCTCGCGCCGCGGCCAACGCCAAGATCGATGAAGAGTACGCCCAGAACCTCGTGGTGAAGGAAGCACTGCTGGAAGAAGCCCGCGCGCTGCTTCCGATCAAGGATCTGGCTACCGCAAAGAAGGAGCTGGATTCGATCCGCACCCGCTGGGAAGAAGCCGGCAAAGTGCCGCGCAACGACCTGCAGCGCATCGAATCGGCACTGCGCCAGGTCGAGGACGCGGTCAAGGGTGCCGAGGACGAGCAGTGGCGTCGTTCCAACCCGGAGACCAAGGCCCGTTCCAACTCCATGCTCTCGCAGCTGCAGGACACCATCGCCGCCTTGGAAGATGATCTGGCAGCAGCGCAGGCCAAGGGCAATGCCAAGCAGATCGCGGCAGCCCAGGAAGCTCTGGATGCACGCCGCATGTGGCTGAGCACCTTGGAGAAGTCGGCAGCCGACTTCCAGTAAGTAATCCACAGATCGCTTGCAACCCGCCAACGCGGCGGTGCGGACTGGTTCAGTAGCTCTATGGAAACGAGAAATTCCGCAGCTACCGGACCCCGCGCCGCCGAGTTGCGCATTCCCGGGGATCTCTGGATCGCCGGCGAGATGTTCACCCGCAACGAGTTGGACGCCATGGCTTCCAACGGCTTATTGCGCGAGGTGCTTGGAGATTACTTCCTGCCCAGCAGCATCCAGGTCAACGCCTCGGTGCGTGCCCGCATTGCGGGCTTCGCCTGCGGCCGGGAACTGGTCCGCGATGCAGTGCTGGCGCGCCAGACCGCGGCCTGGATCCACGGACTCTTGCCCTCGGTCTTCACCTTGTGCATCTACACGAAGAACTACCATCGACCCTTTTATCCCGGGCACGGCCTGAAGGCCGAATTCGCCCAGATGCCGGTGCCAGATACGCAGATGGTGTTCCGCAGCCGCATCAAGGTCACCACGGCATTGCGCAGCGCCTGCGATTGCGCCAAATATGATCCATTGCCCATTGCCAGCCGGGTGCTGGGCACCGTCATATCCCTGGCAGACCCCTACCTGAGCTTGGATCTGATCCGGCAGGCGCTGGATAGCGAGGATCCGTCACCTGAACGATCCAGGGCGCTGCGCCTAGTGCAGTCCTTCTCCGGCACAGCACAGGCCGCATAGGCCGCGCGGCCGGCCAGGCAAGTTACCGGCGCGATCCTGCAGTGGTGCGGTAGACATCGTAGACGCCGTCAATCCGCCGCACTTGGTTGAGCACATGGCTCAGGAACTTCGGGTCACCCATTTCGAAGGCGAAGCGCGAAATGGCAACACGGTCCTTGCTGGTCTGCACACTGGCGGACAAGATGTTCAGGTGGCTTTCGGAAAGGATCCGGGTCACGTCGGAAAGCAGCGATTTGCGGTCCAGCGCCTCGACCTGGATCTCAACCAGGAACACGCCGTGGTGCTTGTTGGCCCATGTGACGTTGACGAGCCGATCGGGCTGCTCGGCGAGCTGCGTCAGGTTCAGGCAATCCGTGCGGTGCACCGAGACGCCGGCACCTCGCGTGACGAACCCTTGGATCTCATCTGGCGGCACTGGAGTGCAGCAACGCGCCAGCTTGACCAGCACGTCGCCCAGGCCTTCCACGATCACACCGGCCTCATTGCCCGTAGACGGACTAGGAGCGACCGGGTGGATAACCGCTTCCTCATCGACCTGTTCGGCTTCTGGCGGGCCGATCAGAGCCGTTAGATGCTCGATGACGTTTTGCGCACTGGTATGGCCGTCGCCCACCGACTGGTACAGCGCAGAAATGTCAGTGTGGTGCAACTCGTTGGCTACCGCTGTGAGCAAATCGTGCGTCATCAGCTTCTGCAATGGCAGCTGGTTGCGACGCAGTTCCTTTGTCAGCAGCTCCTTGCCCTTTTCGATGGCCTCTTCGCGGCGCTCCTTGGAGAAGTAGCCGCGGATCTTCGCCTTGGCCCGCGGCGACTTGACGAAATTCTGCCAGTCCTGGGATGGGCCGGCGCCTTCGGCCTTGGAGGTAAAGACCTCCACCACATCGCCCTGCTTGAGTTCGGTATGCAGAGGCACGAGCTTGCCGTTGACGCGCGAACCGATGGTTCGGTGCCCTACGTCGGTGTGAATCGAGTAGGCGAAGTCCACCGGTGTTGCCCCCACCGGCAGGGACATGATGTCGCCCTTCGGGGTAAACACGTAGACCTCGGCGGAGCTGATGGTGTAGCGCAGCCCGTCCAGGAATTCTTCGGAGTCGGCGGTGTCGGCCTGCCATTCCATCAGGGAGCGCAGCCAATCCATGTTCTGCTCCGGAGAGAGCATGGAGTTGTCGGTCTGGCCATGCTTGTACTGGAAATGCGCGGCGACGCCGTATTCAGCGCGCACATGCATGTCATGGGTGCGGATCTGGATTTCAACGGGCTTGCCCTCGGGACCCATCACCGTGGTGTGCAGCGACTGGTAGAGATTCAGCTTCGGGATGGCGATGTAGTCCTTGAAGCGGTTGGGCAGCGGATTCCACTCCGCGTGCACGACGCCCAGCGCGCCGTAGCAGTCCTTGACGGTATCGACCAGGATCCGCACGCCCATCAGGTCGTGGATGTCGTCGAAGTCCTTGCCGCGCACGATCATCTTCTGGTAGATCGAATAATAGTGCTTGGGCCGGCCGGATACCGAGGCGTTGATGGCCACATCTCCCAGATCGCGCGAAAGGGTCTGGCGGATTGATGAAAGGTACTTCTCGCGCTCAGGGGTGCGGTCGCCGACCATGCGGACGATCTCCTGGTACACCTTGGGATGCAAAGCGGCGAAGGACAGGTCCTCCAGCTCCCATTTGACCGTGTTCATGCCCAGGCGGTGTGCCAGCGGAGCGAAGATTTCCAGGGTTTCCTTCGCCTTGCGGGAGGAGGATTCCGGCGAGACATAACGCCAGGTGCGGGCATTGTGCAGGCGGTCGGCCAACTTGATCAGCAGCACGCGGATGTCGCGGGACATCGCGACGACCATTTTGCGCACGGTTTCGGCGGGGGCCGCATCGCCGTAGGTGACCTTGTCCAGCTTAGTCACGCCGTCCACCAGCATGGCGATTTCTTCGGAGAATTCCTTCTTCACCGACTCGAGGGAGTACTCGGTGTCTTCGACCGTGTCATGCAGCAAGGCAGCGGCGAGAATCGAACCGGTCATGCCCATTTCTGCCAAGATCGTGGCGACCGCGACCGGGTGCGTGATATAGGGGTCGCCGCTCTTGCGCTTTTGGCCCTCATGATATTTTTCTGCGACCTCGTAGGCACGGACCAGCAAATCCAGATCCGCCTTCGGATGCTTGGACTTGACCGTGCGCAGCAGCGGTTCGAGAGTCGGCGATGTGCTCGGGGTGCTCCCCCGGCCTGCAAAGCGCACCAAACGAGAGATAGAGCGTCGTTTCGAATTGTTCAGGTTAGGCGTATTCGCCATGCCCGCTCCTTCCCGTTGCCGTTGGAATTGTCCCGAAGCCTGAATGGAGCCCGGTCAAATCCATCGGTAGTTTCGGGCCGCCAGATCACCGGTGGCCGTGCACTTGAAAAACACCTTCTTTAGTTCAAACGTTATAGCACGTTCGCACGGTGACAACTAATTACGCATCTTCCAGCTTAAGCGAAATGGTGCCCCCGGCATCTGCCGGGGGCACCATTTTCTAGACTTCAGATTGCGTTAGAGCGCTGCCATCTTCTTGTCGTGCGCAACCACGTCCTCGTCCTTGTGGCGCAGCCAGTGGAACATCGGTGCCTGGACGAACAGGGTCGACAGGGCCGAGACGATGATGCCGACGAACAGCGCCAAAGACAGGTCCTTGAGCGTACCGGCTCCCAGCAAGTAGGAGCCGATGAACAGGATCGCGGCCACCGGCAGCACGGCCACAACCGAGGTGTTGATCGAGCGGACCAGAGTCTGATTCACCGCGAGGTTGACCAGCTGCTCGAAGGTGCGCTTGGTCTGCTGGGTGTAGTCCTTGGTGTTTTCGCGGACCTTGTCGAAAACCACCACGGTGTCATACAGCGAGTAGCTCAGGATGGTCAGGAAGCCGATGATCGCGCTCGGCGTGATTTCGAAACCGGTCAGCGAGTAGATGCCCGCAGTCACGATCACCACTGCCATCAGGCCGACGATCGCTGCCAGCGACATCTTCCAGGTGCGGAAGTAGGCTGCCATCAGCAAGCCCACCAGGACTACGAAGACGACCAGGCCAAACAGTGCCTGGCGTGAAACGTCTTCGCCCCAGGTCGGGCCGATGAAGTTGCTGGTGACTTCGTCGCTGCTGACGCCGTAGTTCTTCGCGAGCTGATCGGCAATGGCCAGGGTCTGGTCATCGCTCAAACGCTCGGTCTGCACGCGCATGGTGCCCGGAGCAATATTGGTCACCGTTGCCTCAGATCCCGAAGCCACCGAGCTGACTGTCTCTTCGCCAATCGAGATATCCGTGTTCTGCACATCCGAAACGGTGAATTCAGAACCGCCGCGGAAGTCGATACCAAGATTGAAGCCGCCCTTGACCACCGGGATCAGGATGGACAGGATCACCAGGATGCCGGCGATCAGGAACCACAAGCGGTGCTTGGAGGTGAACGGGTAGGAACGCTTGCCGGTGTAGAGCTCGTTGCCCCAAGTGACTAGCTTATTCATTGTTCTCCTCCTGGGCCTTGGCCTGCGTGCTGCCAGACGCGTTCGAGCCAGCGGACTGCTCGGCCTGTGCGCGGCGGCGTTCGGCAATGGTCATGCGCTTCGATGCCTCAGTCGATGCCTTCGCATTCTTCTTGCCGCGATTTGCCGCAACATTCTCATCGAAGCGGCGAACCTTGCCCGCGCCCTGGTACAGCGGCTTGACGCCAAGCAACGATGGATCCATGCCCGACATCGGGTGGCCGTTGGCGAAGAACTTGGTGCGTGCCAGCAGCACCAAGGTCGGGTGGGTCAGGCCGTACACGACGATGAGGTCGATGATGGCGGTCAGGCCCAGGGTGAAGGCGAAGCCTCGTACGTTGCCCACGGCAACGATGTAGAGCACTATTGCGGCCAGCACGTTCACTGCCTTGGATGCCAGAATGGTGCGCTTGGCGCGCTTCCAGCCGATATCCACGGCGCTTGCCAGCGGCCTGCCTTCGCGCAGCTCATCGCGCACGCGCTCGAAGTACACGATGAACGAGTCGGCGATGAGGCCGATTGCAACGATCAGGCCGGCGACGCCTGCCAGCGACAGGCGGTAATTCATGCCCCAGCCCAGCAGCACCAGCGCCAGATAGGCGAGCACGCCGGAAACCAGCAGCGACGCGATGGTCACCAAGCCCAGAGCCCGGTACTGGAACAGCGAATAGATGAAGACCAGAACCAGGCCGATGATGCCGGCGATGAGGCCAGCGGTCAGCTGGTCAGCACCCAGAGTTGCGGAAACCTGGCGCTCGGACTGGATGTCGAAGCTGATTGGCAGTGCGCCGTACTTCAGCTGCTCGGCCAACGCCTGCGAGCTATCCTGGGTGAAGCCGCCGGAGATCTGCGGGCGGCCATCGGAAATCACTGCATTGGTGGTTGGCGCCGAAATGGTTTCGCCATCAAGCACGATAGCGAACTGGTTCTGCGACCCCTGCAGGGCAATCAGACGCTGGGTGGTATCGGCGAAGAGCTTGGTGCCTTCGGCGTCGAACTCGATAACGACGACCCATTCGCCGGTCACCGATCCATTGACGCCGCGGGCCAACTGGGCGTAGGCGTCCTTGATCATGTCACCGGAGATTTCCTGCGGGCCAAGGATGTACTTGACACCCATCTCGCGGTCGCAGGAGATCATTGGCTTGTCTGGGTCGGCGGCTTCGCCACCGCGATCCTTGAGTTCTGCCCCGCAGTCGTAGCCTTCGAACTCCTGGAACAGCTCTGGGGTGATCCAGTTGGTATCCGATGGATTCTCCGGCTTGCCGCTAGGCTTTGGCAGGTCTTCCTTGGGGGTCCGGTCTTCCTTCGGAGTGGCCGCGAAGCCACCGGTGATCAGCACCGGGCGGAATTCCATGTTGGCCGAGGCCTGGATCAAATCGCGGGTGGTCTGGTCCGGGGTACCGGGCATCGATACCACGACGTTGCGTCCGGACTGGGTGGTGATTTCCGATTCGGTGACACCGGAACCGTCCACGCGCTGGCGGATGATCTCCACCGCTTGGTCCAGCTGCTCTTGGTTGATCGCCTCGTCGCCCTGGACCCGAGGGGCCAGGATCATCTCGGTGCCGCCTTCGAGGTCGAGGGCCAGCTTCGGCCCCCATCCGGTTTTGCCGTTCACCGCACCACCCACCAACACTCCGGTTGCGATGATGAAGACGACCAGCAACCACAGCAACGCTTTGCGCGCCTGTTTAACAGGTCTGATTGATGACATCTAATGTGCTTTCTGATTCGGGTGGCTTGGCCTTCAGGCCACCGCTATGCTGCCCGGGACTTAGGCGTTTCGCTCGTCCTTGCCCTCGTCGTTCAAGCGACGCAGGGACTCTTCCGGGGTTTCGGTTGCGTTGGAGGGTGCTGCTGGTTCGTCGGCAGCGGCCGGGGCTGCCGCATCCTTGTCCAGGAAGGTGGCGATGGCCTGGCGGTGCAGGGTCAGCACCACGCCTGGCGAAACCTCAACCTGTACGCGATCCTCTGCGTCTACACCGACGACGGTGCCGAAGATGCCCGAGTTGGTCATCACCTTGGCGCCTGGCACGGTGTTGTTCTTCAGCTTCTCCTGCTGGGCGGCCTGCTTCTTGCGGCCGCGGAACATCATGAAGATCAGCACTGCAAACAGGGCGACCATCAGGATCAGCGAAGGGTTGAAGCCGCCACCAGCGGCCTGTGCGATTACGAGAGGATTCACGTATGTACCTGCTAACGATTCGTTGCGATTTGATCTGGAGTTCTGGGATGCCGCTGCGCCATTTTCTGGCGCGAAACAGCAAAGACGCCCCACCTTACCCTGAAATGGGCACAGGTCGGGCGTCTTTAGTCTAATGGGTCACGGTGAACCGGCAGGCCATTTACGCGGGCAGTGAAGTAATGCTTGCCTAATCCTCATCGTTTTCATAGCTTTGCGCACTGGCGAAGATGGCATCCTTGGGCATGGCCAAGCCCAGATGCTCCCAGGCCCCGGGCATGGCGATACGTCCTCGAGGAGTCCGGCCCATCAATCCTTCGCGCACCAGGTATGGCTCGGCGACGGTTTCGACGGTCTCGGTTTCTTCACCCACGGCAATAGCCAGGGTCGACAGGCCCACCGGTCCCCCGCCGAATTTCGTGCACAATGCTTCCAGCACACCGCGGTCCAGGCGATCCAGTCCACGCGCATCGACCTCGTACATGTCCAGGGCGGCAGCCGCAGCCTTGGCATCGATCTCTTCGAGCTTGTGCACCAGGGCCCAGTCGCGCACCCGGCGCAGCAGGCGGTTGGCGATACGCGGGGTGCCGCGGGAGCGCCCTGCGATCTCGGTGAACGCAGCTGAGGTCACGCTCAGATCCAGCATCATGGCCGAACGGCGCAGTACCAGCTCGAGTTCCTTGACCGCGTAGAACTCCAGGTGCCCGGTGAAGCCGAAGCGGTCGCGCAGCGGCCCGGGCAGCAGGCCCGCGCGCGTGGTGGCCCCGACGAGCGTGAAGGGCGGCAGCTCCAGGGGAATCGCGGTAGCGCCAGCTCCCTTGCCGACGACGATGTCTACGCGGAAGTCTTCCATTGCCATGTAGAGCATTTCCTCGGCGGGCCGGGACATGCGGTGGATTTCATCGAGGAACAGCACCTCGCCCTCGGTCAGCGAGGAGAGGATCGCAGCCAGGTCGCCGGCGTGCTGGATGGCCGGGCCGGATGAGATGCGCAATGGCGCGTTCATCTCAGCGGCGATAATCATCGACAAGGTGGTCTTGCCCAGCCCTGGCGGACCCGAGAGCAGTACGTGGTCCGCGGTGCGTTCGCGGATCTTGGCCGCTTCGAGCACCAGCGAGAGCTGCTGGCGCACCCGGGACTGGCCGACGAAGTCGTCAAGGTTCCGCGGGCGCAGGGCAGCTTCGATGACCCGTTCTTCGGGTTCGCTGCCGGCGTTCGTGAGCCCGGTGGAGTCATTCATGAAAAGTCGATCCTCTCGCAGACCGCTTAGACGCGGGTTCCGCTGGACATACTGCGCAGCGCGGCACGCAGGATTTCAGCGACGTTGCCTGTGGCTACGACATCCGGATCGGCCTTGGACAGCGATTTCAGGGTGCTCGTTGCATCCTTTTCGCTCCAGCCCAGTCCGGTCAGCGCCTCGATCACCTGCGGTTCCCAGACGCTGGCGGTATCGCCGCCGGACACCGGCGCAACAGGCGCGCCCGTCGGGACCAGCTTGCCGTTCAGTTCCAGCACGATCCGACTGGCGCCCTTGGGGCCAATGCCGGACACCTTGGTGAATGCGGCGGTGTCCTTCGTGTTCGCCGCGATGCGCACTTCTTCAGGAGAATGCACGGCCAGGATGGCCAGTCCGGTGCGCGGCCCGATGCCCGATACGGAGATCAGAACCTCGAAGACATCGCGCTCCTCAGCGGTGGCGAAGCCGAAAAGGGTCATCGAGTCCTCGCGCACCACCATGGAGGTGAAGACTGTTGCCTTGCGCCCTTGATGCAGGCCGGACAGCGTTCCGGGGGTGGCGTTGACCAGCATTCCGAAGCCGTTAACGTCAATCACCGCGGTGTTCAGGGCTACCGCCTGTACGGTGCCGGTCAATGAGCTGATCATGCCACTCCTTGGGATGTATGTTCGATCGAACCCAGTTTATCGAAGATACCTACGAATATCGATCCGCCGTGTTTCCCGGTGGGTCGAGGTTATTTCCCGGCCGCCGACTAGCGGCGCACCGCGCGCCGCTTGGCTGAAGCTTCGGCGGCGATCCATGCCTGCTGCGCACCTGTCAGCTGCGAGGACCCGCCGGCATGCACTGCAGAGGCCGAGGCGTTCGAGCCAGTGGCCGCACCGCGCCAGCCATGGGTGATCGCCAGGGCCACCGCGTCAGCGGCGTCGGCTGGCTTTGGCGGTTCATCAAGCCGGCAGATCTTGGCAATCATCTTGCCGATCGCCGCCTTGGTCGCTTGGCCGGAACCGGTCACCGCTGCCTTGACCTCCGTCGGTGTATGCAGCGCGACGGGGATGCCGCGTCGTGCCGCTGCGGTGATCACCACGCCGGTGACCTGGGCGGTGCCGATCACCGTGGAGACGTTCGCCGAAGCGAACACGCGTTCCAGGGCGAGCACGTCGGGCTGATGCTGGTCCAGCCACGCCTCGATCGCGTTGGCGATCGTCAAGAGCCGGGCATCGAGCGGGGTGCCCGGCGGGGTGCCGGCGACGGTGACGTCCACCAGCGAAACTTGCCTGTTTGCAGCGACGTCGACCACTGCAAGACCGCAACGGGTCAGGCCGGGGTCGACGCCGACAACACGTAAGGCCAAGCCCTACTGCTCTTCGTCCAATGCGGCGCGAACCTCATCGGAGAGATCTGCGTTGGTGTAGATGCCCTGGACGTCGTCCAGTTCTTCCAGCGCGTCGTAGAGCTTCAGGAATTTGCGGGCTCCGTCGACATCCAGGTCCACCTTCATCGACGGCAGGAATTCCATTTCGTCGGATTCGTAGGCGATATCGTTCTCGTCCAGCGCCGCTGCGACCGCGCGCAGGTCCGAAGGATCGCACACGATGGCGAAGTTCTCGTCCTCGTCCAGGATCTCGTCAGCACCGGCATCCAGCACGATCATCAGCAGGTCGTCTTCGGTCAGCTCACCCTTGGGCAGGCGCACGACGCCCTGGCGGTTGAACAGGTAGGCCACCGATCCCGGGTCGGCGACGGTGCCGCCATTGCGGGTGATGCCCACGCGAACCTCGGAGGCAGCGCGGTTCTTGTTGTCGGTCAGGCACTCGATCAGCAGCGCCGAGCCCTGCGGGCCGCGTGCTTCGTAGATGATCTCGGTGTAGTCGACGACCTCACCGGTCAGGCCAGCGCCACGCTTGATCGCGCGGTCGATGTTGTTGATCGGCACGGAGTTCTTCTTGGCCTTGCTGACGGCAAGTTCCAGCGCCGGGTTGCCGGACAAGTCGGCTCCGCCGGCACGGGCTGCAACTTCAATGCCCTTGATGAACTTGGCGAAGGCCTTGGCGCGCTTGGCGTCGATCGCCGCCTTCTTGTGCTTGGTAGTTGCCCATTTGGAGTGGCCTGACATGCTTTAAGCGTCTCCTCGCGTGAGATTGATGAAAAATTGATGGATAGCCGTGCTGCCGGTGACTTCCGGGTGAAAGCTGGTTGCCAACAATTTTCCCTGGCGTACTGCAACAATTCTACCCTGTCCGTCATTCGGCCCGGCTTGAACGGTGCTGATCACCTCGACGTCCGGGCCGATTTGCACGGCTTCCGGGGCGCGGATGAACACCGCTTCGAGAGTGTCCCCGTTGAAGTCCAGCTGGTGCTCGAACGAGTCGACCTGGCGCCCGAAGGCATTGCGCTTCACCGTCATGTCGATGCCGCCGAAGCTTTGCTGGACCGCGCCATCCCGCGCGATTGCAGGATTCTCAATGCGATCGGCCAGCATGATCATTCCAGCGCAGGAGCCGTAGACCGGCATCCCTTCGGCAATGCGATCCTTGATGGGATCGGCCAACCCGTAGTTACGGGAGAGCCGGTCAATTACGGAAGACTCGCCGCCGGGTAGCACCAGCGCGTCGACCTGCGCCAAATCCTCGACTGTACGCACCATTTGCGCACGTTGCCCAAGCCGTTCAAAAGAGGCCAGATGTTCGCGGAAATCCCCTTGCAGCGCGAGGACGCCTATTTTCGGCATGGTTGTAACCTTCATGGTGTTCGGTGGCTGGCGGCACGGAAATGCGCCGAAACAACGTTAAACCCATGGATGCCCTGCGCCGGTTTTGTTTCCCGGTGTGTCGTGAATTCTTCGATGCAACCTCCCGGCAGCCCGTGAAGCTTGGTAGCTTCGGGAACGTGATTGCTGATATTTCTTCCTTCGAACTTGCCGGTGGCGTGAGCATGCCTTCCGTTGGCTTGGGCACGTGGCCCATGCGCGGCCAGGAGGCGGTCACCGCGGTTCGTTCGGCCCTTGACGTCGGCTATCGCCGCGTGGACACGGCGGAGAACTATGAGAACGAGGACGCCGTCGGCCAGGCCTTGGCGCAGAGCAGGCTTGACCGCGATGAATTCTTCGTGACGACGAAGTTCAACAAGAAGTGGCATTCGGCCCAGGGAGTGCGCCAGGCGTTAGAGAATTCCCTGGCCCGCCTCGGCCTTGATTATGTGGACCTGTTCCTGATCCACTGGCCAAACCCGCAGCAGGACACCTACGTCGAAGCTTTCACGGAGCTGGTAATGCTCGTAGACGAAGGGAAAATGCGAGCTGCCGGAGTCTCGAACTTCAAGCCATACCAGTTGCAGAACATCCTGGAAGCAGGCCACAGGCCGGCGCTGAACCAGATCCAGGTGGATCCGGAGCGTCAAAGCGCCGAATGGCAAGCTTTCAATACGGAGCATGGCGTGCGGACCGAAGCCTATTCCCCATTGGGACGGCAGAAGTCCGACTTCCTTTCACATCCGACTCTGGCACAAATTTCCGGGGCGCATGGGAAGAGCAGCGCGCAGGTGACGCTCCGCTGGCATGTCCAGTCCGGGCGTGCGGCCGCACCGAAATCGGCCGATCCCCAGCGGCAGCGCGAGAACTTGGATATTTTCGATTTCCACCTCACGCAGGCAGAAATGGCCGCCATCGATGCCATGGATACCGGAGCCGGCCCCTTCACCGATTCGGACGAATTCGGGCATTAGGCCCTTACTGCCATGGTTTGACGCAACAGGAGGAACCGAGCATGCTCAGGGGCTACAAGCGGCCAGACATTAAATTCGCGGAGTACGTCGACGAGCTCGATACCCCAATCCCCTATGGCGAGCGTTGGAATGGGGAGCCGGATAGTGAAAGTTATTCGGTGACCGAACATCCGGAACGTTTTGCTCCCGTGCAGCAGGTAGCCCGGGCGTTGCTGAGCTGGATGCAGGAGCAATTCGAGGTGCGCTGCTTCGATGATCTCGGACTGGCCGCCGAACTGCGGATTCCGCCGGACACCGTGGTGAGTTCTGTCCGGATCCTTCCGGTGAATTCGCGCTGCGCTCCATTGGGCATGATCCTTACGACCTTTCCCGGGGTGCATCTGGAGCTCGGTGCGCTTTACCACGCGGTTTTCCCGACCTGCGGTTGCGACGCCTGCGATGAACACGTTCCCGAGATGATCGAGGAACTGGAAGCCCAGGTGGGGGCAGCCGTGTCCGGCGCGTTTCGCGAGTCCTTGGATATCGGCGCTGGCCGCCTCGTGCATCGTTTCGTTGCCAAGGAGACGGGATTCAGTGAGCAATCCGGCGGCCTCGATGACATATCGCCGGCCCAGCTGGCCAAAGCGCAAGCGATTCTGCCTCCAAACGGTGCATGGGAAGCGTGGCCCAGACGCTAGCTAGCTCAGTCCAGCGTCCACGCCTGCAGTCCATCCTCAAAGGCGCCATAGGCATTCACGGTGGCTTCACTGCGCTTCAGGGACGCTTGCCCATCAGCTTCCGGAACGCATCCATCAGCGTTGAAGACTTGGCACCACGCTACCGGCCCGTTCGACAACTGGTGCGGAACCCACCGCAAGTTGCTGACCTCCCATTCGCCAGGTTCGTCCTGGGTGAATGTTGCCTTCACGCTGATGCCTTCGCGGTTGAGAATGGTCGGCGTTGCATGCTTGGCCACAGAGTTTCCCAAACCGTAGACGATCCAGGTTCCGTCGTGCTTCTCAATGGGCAGGACCGAGTGGGTGTGGTGCATGTAGATGAAATCGAAGACGCCAGATTCTGCCAGGGCCTGGCCGAGTTTTCTTTGCGAGGCGGTCGGCTCGGTGGTGTATTCAGCTCCATCGTGCACGGCTGCCACCACGATGTCCGCTCCGGACTTGCGCGTTTCCCTGCCCCGGGTAATCAGCTCCTGCGCATCCACTCCGGTATCGACCTGCCAGTGAGCTGCTTCCGGCAGTCCGTTAAGCGAGTAAGTGCTGGTTACTACCCCGAGCTTCACCCCGTTTGTTTCCAGGATGGACGGTTTTTCGGAGTCCTTTTCGTTGCGGTAGGAGCCTGTCGCAAACAGCCCATTGGACTCCAGCGCATCGAGTGTTCGTTCGACTCCGGCCGTACCGGCATCGACCGTGTGATTGGTGGCAGTGGTGCATCCGTCGTAGCCAATGGCTTCGAGATCGGTGAGGATTTGTTCCGGGACGGTGAACCGCGGATACCCGGAATACGGAGGGATACCAATTGGTGTCTCCAGATTGCAAAGCGCGACATCTGCGTCCTGGACATAGGGGGCCAGGCCCGCCAGCAATGGGCTGAAATCGTAGTCCTCGCCATTGCCCGATTGTGCGCCAGCTGCCTTCTCGGCTTCATCCAATAGCTGAGGATGCAGCAAGACGTCTCCGGTGACCATCAGCGAGAGTTCTTCGGGACTCGACGGTGCGGCAGAGCTATCCTCCGTGGTTGGACTTGAAGCCGGATCCGATGAGGACTGAACGGAAGACTGCGGGGTTGCTGGTTCTTGATTGCTGCTCGGGATTGCAGAGCAGCCGCCAATCAGCAATGCGGCCATCAGCGTTGAACCAAGTGGAAGTAATGCGGACGGAGCACGTTGGGGCATGCATCGAGCCTAGCTCAGCTGGGCATGCGGGGTGTAAATGCAAGCTGAATCACTTTTTCCATGAAAACCTAGGCCTATGCAAAACCCTCTTCTGACTCCCAGCACCAGGCCCTACCAATGGCCAGCATTCGACCAGCTCACTGCTGAGCACTACCTGGAGGCGACCCGGATCGGCGCAGCCGAGCAGCGCGAAGAGCTGCAGCGCATAGTCGACGATACGCAGGAACCCACATTCGAGAACACATTCCTCGCTTTGGAAGCCAGCGGGCAGACCCTGCGCCGTGCGTTGATGACGTACTTCTCCGTGATTTCTGCCCATGGGACGGAAGATCTGCGGGCGATTCAATCAGAGATTTCATCGATCTGGTCCGAGCAGGAAGATGAGATCTACCTGAACCAAACCTTGTATTCGCGTTTACAAGCCTTGGATTGTGCGAGCCTCCAGGGTGAAGACGCCCGCTTAGCGGATCAAACTTTGAAGAATTTCCAATTGGCCGGGGCGGGCTTGGGCGATGCCGAAAAGGATCGCCTGAAGGCACTGAACGCGAAGCTGGCCGAACTTTCAACGCAGTTCGCTGACCTCGTGCTGAAGAATCAGAACGCCCATGCGGTGCACTTCGAGGATGCTGCGGAACTCGACGGCCTGTCCGGTCCAGCCATCGAGTCGGCAGCGGAGACGGCGAAGCAAGCAGGCCACGCGTCGGGCTACCTGCTGGCGTTGGTTTCTCCGACCCAGCAGCCGGTTCTGGAGTCGCTGTCCTCAAGCGAGTCCCGCCGCAAGGTGTTCAACGCATCAATGAGCCGTGGCACCGAGGAAAACGCGACAATTCACATTGCCGCCGAAATGGCGCAGCTTCGTGCCGAACGCGCCGCGCTGCTCGGATTCGCCAATCATGCCGAAACCGTGCTCGCCCAAGCCACCGCCCCTTCCACCGCTGCGGTGGAAGAGCGCCTCGCCGAACTGACGAAAGCTGCCACCGCAAACGCCCGGAGGGAAGCTGAGGTGCTCGGTGAGATTGCCGGTGCTGAAATCAACGCGTGGGATTGGAAATACTTCTCCAATCAGGTCCTGCGTGATCAGTACTCGGTGGATTCCGAAGCGCTGCGCAACTACTTCGAGTTGGACCGGGTGCTCATCGATGGGGTCTTCGCGACGGCTACCAAGCTATTCGGCATCACCTTCCAGGAACGGTTCGACCTGCCTGCCTACCACCCGGACGTTCGGGTCTTCGAAGTCTTCGACGCCGATGGCAAGCCTTTGGCGCTCTACACCGGAGACTATCTGGCCCGTGACACGAAGAAGGGCGGCGCGTGGATGACCAGCCTGCGCGATGCCGCTTCATTCCTGGAAGAACGACCGATCGTCACCAACACCTTGAACATCACCCCGCCTGCGCCTGGTGATCCAATCCTGCTGTCCATGGATGAGGCAAATACGCTCTTCCATGAGTTCGGCCACGCGCTGCACGGCATGTTCTCCAGTGGAAAATACGCTTCTCTTGCCGGCACCTCGGTCCCGCGCGACTTCGTGGAGTTCCCTTCCCAAGTCAACGAGATGTGGATGCTCCACGAGGATGTCGTCACCGGTTATGCAGTCCACCACCAGAGCGGCGAAGCGTTGAGCGAGGCGCTGATCGAGAAGATCCGCGCAGCTTCGCTATGGGGCCAGGGTTTTGCAACCACCGAGTACCTGGCTGCCAGCGTGCTCGACTGGGCCTGGCATACCATCAGCGCCGGGACCGTTATCGCCGATCCGCTGCAGTTCGAACAAGACGTGCTTCAGCAAGCCGGCTTCGATACCGAGCTGATTCCGCCTCGTTACCGCACCGGTTATTTCCAGCACATTTTCGCCAATGGATACTCCGCTGGCTACTACTCCTACATCTGGAGTGAGGTGCTCGATGCCGACACTGTGCAGTGGTTCGAGGAAAATGGCGGCTTAATGCGCGAAAATGGTAATCGGTTCCGTGAGGAACTGCTGTCGCGCGGCAATACGCGCGATCCCCTTGAGTCCTACGAGTTATTCCGCGGCCGCACCGCAGTGGTTGAACCGTTGCTGCGCCGTCGAGGATTGGTGAACGCAGAATAATGACCACTATTGCCTCCGCACAGGAAGCGCTAAGCCACTGGCACCAGGCACTGGCAGTAGCCACCGGCGGCAAAATCTTTACCACCCACGGATGCTCATGGGCCTGGCAGCCGGTACGCAAGCGCCTGATTCTGTTGTTTCCTGAGCAGCCGGAGCAGGCTGGCCTGCGCCCGGCGCTGGCCGAGGGCCACCGGCTAGGCGCCCGGCGCGTGGAAGCATGGGTCAACTCAGGCGCCCACTCGGATGAGCTGAAGGCAGCAGGATTCTCCGATAATGCACAAGTCTCATGGCATGCTGGCCCGTTGGCCATTCCCATGGATCGCTGGAACGGAAAGATCCGTTTGGGCAATAATGTGCCTGAGGCCTCCGGCGCTGATGCGGCCGAACTGAACGTGACGAACCTGTGGCGCGAGACCAGTACCCAGCTATCCAGCGGGCATCCGGCCTTGCGTCGTGTTGAGCATGCCTTGGCTCGCACCGACGAGGGAGAGATCGTCGGCCGGGGCTTTGCCCAGCAGGGCCTGAACGGACAGCTCATGGTGCATGCCCTAGCTGTAGGCAAGGAACATCGCCGCCATGGCATTGGCACCGCCTTGCTGCACGGCCTGTCGCGTTCCATGATCAATCCGCTGTCGCCTCCAGACGACGAGGTGCCGCAGGAGCTGCTCGCAGCGGCCACGCCGTCCAGCGCCGACTTCTTCAGCGCCAATGGGCTCAAGCTTCTTGGTCGCGGACGCCACATGGTGTTGCGCTCGTGGAACCAGTAGCGAACAGCTAAAACGGCGGGAACTTGACTGGCCACCGAATTTTCCGGTGGCCAGTCGAGTCTTTTAAAACTTGTTCACTTGGTTGGAAGGACCCGGTAGACGAGGCGGGCAAATGGCCCGGCTTTCCTTGCTTCTGCCAGTTCCAACCGGTCACTGCCAATGCTGCGCGGTAGCAATGCGGCTCCTGCAGACAATGCTGCTGGGGCAACAGTCAACGCCAGGGTGTCGAGTGCGTCAAGATCCAGGAACTGTCCCAGCAGCTCTCCTCCGCCGAGCACCCAGATGTTCTTCTCCCCCGCGGCCTCGCGGATTTCAGGCAAGAATTCTCCGACCGCACCATTGACCAAGCGGACGTCAGCGCCCTCGGGAATTGGCAGGTCCCGCGAGGTGAAAACATACGTGGTGATCCCCCGATAATATTCCTGCCACTTCTGCGGGTTCTCGATGAACTGCTCGTTCTTGATCAGCCATAGGTAGGTATTCGCTCCTTCCACATGCACGCCGACATTCTTGGGCAGCAGGTCCGGGTCGGGGTCTTGGGCCCCCGGAACATCGAAGAGCCATTGCAGGCTATAGTTTTCATCTGCCAGAAAGCCGTTGAGGGTGACAGCTGCGTCGAAAATGATCTGGCCCATGCTCTCTAGTCTGCCATGTCCGGAGCACTATAAGTACGACTCCACTGGGATCAATTCGCGCTTGCGCCACGCAAGTTCCGTGACGGACGATAATGCTCGAACGCCAAGCCATCGACAACGAAGGTGTAGTGTGCCTGCTCAGCGATGGCCCCACTCGAGACCGGCACATGGGCCTTGACGTACACAAAACAATCTGCGCCGCCGAATGCCGCACCTCGGGTTGATATCTGCCGGCAGCGCCTGATCGGCATCTCCGAGCTTTAGCCCAATGCACGTGGTTGGTACACACCAGTGCGACCAGCAGCAAGGTCTGATCGAATTCTCAATCGGCATTTTCTGCTTGGCTCGACCCGAGAACTCGTCTCCGATCGCGGGAATTCGACCTACGGTCACCAATCGCCCATCTTCTAGGCTTTCGAATACATTCCGAATAGCCTTGAAATATATCCATCCCAGCTGAGCCTCCAACCCGGACTAGGCGCTCCTCGGATCTGAGCAAGCACTCACCCGAGGTCTTCGCCGAGGCGGAAGAACATCCAGTCACGGTAACCCGTCGTGACGGGGAGACACTGGTGCTGATGTCACAGCGGGAGGCCGATGGACGCGCCTGTCTACTGCACTTTGCTGCGCAATTGATCATCGTACCCCTCGACGACCGGGGTACCCTGGCTGAGCGCATGAGCCAGAACTTCCCATGGTGCTTGCCCAGTCGCCTGCTGATCGCGAGTCCTGTGCGCAGGAGCTTGTCGATGCTGCTCGGGCCTCATTCTCCACCAACCAGCTTCAATTGGCGATCTCGGAGCTGACCTCATGGAAAGAGACTGCTACGGCAGTCGCCGCGGGACTCGGCAGCGCCGATCTTGAGTGGCTCGATGACGTTGAGATCGCCGTGGAGCGCCCCTGATCGTGGCTGCTGCCAAGAAGGGGAATCTGGTCCCCGGCCTCCGAAGAAGGTCGGATACGAGATCCGCTTCGCTACCACCGATGCCCAGAAAGGATGGCGGGAACTGGTTGAGGCGATCTGAAATCCAATGTCGGACGCCTGGGACTTCCTCGCACGCAAACCCTAAGCCACCACTCCGACGAATTATCGGCTGAAAGGTGAACTCGGGACGGTCAAACGCGGTGGTCGATCCATGAGAGGTGGCAGCATAAGGCTGGTGCGACGGGTACCGCTCGGATCTGGTTCTACGTGAGTGGCCATATGGTGTCCTTGGAACAGGTGCACACCATTCATCGAAACGAGACGAACTAACTTCGAGCGGTGGCATACGCCGCGTCCGTTCCAGCGGTCAGCAATTGCCGGACTCGATTAGAACCTGGACATAGTTCTATCCAGACGCCGCTCCTGCACGGGTAAATGGTTGGGCCTCTGACCAGCAACCGGTCGCAAAGGCCCACGCCACCGAGAAGTTCGGTAGCGTGGACCTTTAGCACTTATGGAGTCAGGGCTTACCAGCCGCGCTCAGCCAAGCGGTGTGGCACCGGCACGTCGGCGACGTTGATGCCGACCATCGCCTCGCCCAGGCCGCGAGAGATCTTGGCCAGCTCGTCCGGGTTGTCGAAGAAGGTGGTGGCCTTCACGATGGCTTCGGCACGCTGCACCGGGTTGCCGGACTTGAAGATGCCCGAGCCGACGAACACGCCGTCGGCGCCCAGCTGCATCATCATCGCGGCGTCGGCCGGGGTGGCGATGCCTCCAGCGGTGAACAGCACGACCGGCAGCTTGCCGTTGGCGGCGACTTCCTTGACCAGTTCGTATGGAGCCTGCAATTCCTTGGCTGCAACATACAGCTCGTCCTCTGGCAGGGCGGACAGCTTGGCGATCTCTGCACGGATCTTGCGCATGTGGCCGGTGGCGTTGGAGACGTCGCCGGTGCCGGCTTCGCCCTTGGAGCGGATCATTGCAGCGCCCTCGTTGATGCGGCGCAGGGCCTCACCGAGGTTGGTGGCACCGCAGACGAATGGCACCGTGAACGGCTGCTTGTCGATGTGGTTCTCGTAGTCGGCTGGCGAGAGGACCTCGGACTCGTCGATGTAGTCGACGCCCAGGGACTGCAGGATCTGCGCCTCGACGAAGTGGCCGATGCGGGCCTTGGCCATGACCGGGATGGAGACCTCGGCAATGATGCCGTCGATCATGTCCGGGTCGCTCATGCGCGAGACGCCACCCTGGGCACGGATGTCGGCGGGAACGCGCTCCAGCGCCATGACTGCCACGGCACCGGCGTCTTCTGCGATACGTGCCTGCTCCGGGGTGACTACGTCCATGATGACACCGCCCTTGAGCATTTCGGCCATGCCGCGCTTGACGCGGTCCGAACCGACGACGGAGTTCTGGTTGTTCGTAGACATGGAGGAATGGTTCCTTTCGACACTGCGGTGACTCGTTTTGCCCCAGAATTTCAGGGTTTTAAGCGAGGTGGTACGCCAGTAATCGTAGAATCGCTTTGCTTTATTACCTCACGTGTTGCGTCACAATACAGCACCGGGAGACTTGTCTACCGATCAGAGGTTAGTGCGTAACATAGTCTTTCGACACAAATGTACTAGTCAAACATATTTTAGGCACGTAGTTGAGGGTTTGCTTCCAGTACCTCAGCCACAGCCCCTTTTGCCGCCCCTTCACCCGCGTCATATTCCCCGGCATCCCATCGCACCGCTTCATCGGACATGCATCGCACTAGGCTCATGCCTCTTTGAATCGTTGCAGCCGCTTCCCGCAGTTATCAGGCATCGCCCAAGAGCCGCGTGGTCCAGGCGCGGGTATAAGACGGATCCGGGTCGTCGACACGTTCTTGGATGCCTGCGAGGCATTCCGCGAACTCATCAATCCCAGGGTTCCCCGTTTCCATGACCTGAAGCCGCGCGCGATCATCTGCCGGACAGCGCCCAAGAGCCCTAGATGGTATTGGGACTCGCTCTGCGCCTCGACCGCGAGGCGTTGCGCCAAGTTTCCGCAACTATCTACGAGACACTGCTTTGATTCAGGCCCGCATCGCGATTCTCGCGTTAAAATCGCGTTAAAAACCAGTGGCCCAGCAGGACATATTGATGTCCTGCTGGGCCCGCGAGCCGGCTAATGCCTAATTCGGTGTTTCGCTGTCCCATGCCTCGGCAATGGCGCTGCGAACCTCGGAGAGGGTCTGCGGGATCGCCTTGGTCTGCGCGATGATCGGGAAGAAGTTCCCGTCGCCATTCCAGCGGGGCACGATGTGCTGGTGAAGGTGGGCGGCGATGCCGGCTCCCCCGGCTTCGCCCTGGTTCATGCCCAGGTTGAAGCCGGCAGGGTTGGACACCTTGCGCAGCACACGCATGGACTGCTGCGCCAGCGCCGCCATTTCCGCCGTCTCCTCGACCGTGATGTCGGTGTAGTTCGGCACGTGGCGGTACGGGCAGACCAGCAGGTGGCCGGGGTTGTACGGGAACAGGTTCAGGATCACGTAGCAGGTTTTGCCACGGTGGACGATCAGCGCCTGTTCGTCGGTACGGCCGGGACCTGCGCAGAATGGGCAGCTGGCCTCATCCTTGACCTGGTCCTGCCCGCCCTTGATATAGGCCATCCGGTAGGGAGTCCACAGGCGCTGGAACGAATCCGGCACTCCGGCGAGTTCGAAGTCGTCGGTGACGGACTGGTCTGCGTGTTCCTGCATGCTCAATGGACTCCCTGTCCGAACTAGTTGTTGTTGTCGCGGTTCTTGATGGCTTCAACGATGCGGGCTACCGCATCATCGATGGGCACCTGGTTTTCCTGGCTGCCGTCGCGGAAGCGGAAGGACACGGCGTTCGCATCAGCATCTTCGCCGCCGGCGATGAGCACGAATGGAATCTTGTCCTTGGACGCGTTGCGGATCTTCTTCGGGAAGCGGTCCGACGAGTCATCCAGTTCCACGCGGACGCCCTGCGCCTTGAGCTTGGCGACAACCTCTTCGAGGTAGCCGTTGAAGGCCTCGGCCACCGGGATCGCGCGAACCTGCACCGGCGAGAGCCATGCCGGGAAGGCGCCGGCGTAGTGCTCGGTGAGCACGCCAAGGAAACGCTCGATGGAGCCGAACTTCGCGGCGTGGATCATCACCGGTTCCTGGCGGGTTCCGTCGGCAGCCTGGTACTCCAGGCCGAAGCGTGCCGGCTGGTTGAAGTCATACTGCACGGTGCCCATTTGCCAGGTGCGGCCGATGGCGTCCTTGGCCTGGACCGAGATCTTCGGCCCGTAGAACGCTGCACCACCCGGGTCGGCAACCAGCTCGACGCCGGATTCGGTGGCCACGCGCTCAAGCACCGCGGTGGCTTCCGCCCACTGCTCGTCGGTGCCGATGAACTTGTCCGACTCCGGATCGCGGGTGGACAGCTCCAGGTAGAAGTCGTCCATGCCGAAGTCCTTGAGCAGCGAGAGCATGAAGTTCAGCAGGTGCTCGACCTCGGCTGGGGCCTGCTCCTTGGTGACGTAGGAGTGCGAGTCATCTTGTGCGAAACCGCGCACACGGGTCAGGCCGTGAACCACGCCGGACTTCTCGTAGCGGTAGACGTGGCCGAACTCGAACAGGCGCAGCGGCAGTTCGCGGTAGCTGCGTCCGCGGCCGCGGAAGATCAGGTTGTGCATCGGGCAGTTCATCGCCTTCAGGCGGTATTCCTGGCCCTGCTTGGTGATGTTGCCGTCTTCGTCGCGCTCCTCGTCGATGTGCAGCGCCGGGAACATGGTGTCCGCGTAGTACGGCAGGTGGCCCGAGGTGTGGAACAGCCCGTCCTTGGAGATGTGCGGGGTGCCCACGTACTGGAAGCCCTCTTCGACGTGGCGGTCGCGCACGTAGTCTTCCATCTCGCGCTTGATGATGCCGCCCTTGGGGTGGAACACCGGCAGACCCGAGCCCAGCTCGTCCGGGAAGGAGAACAAGTCCAGCTCGGCGCCGAGCTTGCGGTGATCGCGGCGCTCGGCCTCGGCCAGTCGCTCCTGGTAGGCCTTGAGGTCTTCCTTGGTTGGCCAGGCGGTGCCGTAGATGCGCTGCAGCTGCTTGTTCTTCTCGCTGCCCAGCCAGTACGCGGCGGCCGAGCGGGTCAGTGCGAACGCGTTCTTGATCAGCTTCGTGTTCGGCAGGTGCGGGCCGCGGCACAGGTCCTTCCAGACGGTGTCGCCGGACTTGCGGTCGACGTTGTCGTAGATGGTGGTCTCGCCGGCGGCGACCTCGACGGTCACGCCTTCGCCGGAGGTGTCCGCGGAGTCGGCCTTGGCCAGCAGCTCGCATTTGTATGGCTCGTTGGCCATCTCGGCCTTGGCTTCCGCTGGGGATACTTCGCGGCGGACGAAGAGCTGGTTCTGGTTGATGATCTTCTGCATCATCTTTTCCAGCTGCTTGAGGTCTTCCGGCGTGAACGGTTCTTCGACGTCGAAGTCGAAGTAGAAACCATCGGTGATGTACGGGCCGATGCCCAGCTTGGAATCCGGGCGCAGCTGCTGCACAGCCTGGGCCATCACGTGGGCGGTCGAGTGGCGCAGCACCTCCAATCCTTCTGGATCGTTGATGGTTACGCGGGTGACAGTGGTTCCGGCTTCCAGTTCGCGGGCCAGGTCGCGCAGTACGCCATCGACGTGCATGACAACCACGTCCTTGTCATTGGCGAAATGCTGCAGACCGGTCGTTCCCGCGTCCACCTGTACCTGCTCGCCGTCAATGGTGAGAGTCAGCTGCTCGCTCATGAGATCGGGTTCTACCTTTCAATCTGTGATGGCTTCATAGCTTGTGGCATACCTTGGCCACAGCCAGCCAGAATCCAGTTTAGTTCAGCATTGCGTCGCGCAACCGGTTCACTTCGGGTTTTACGCCGATTGTTCGCCCGAGTGTGACCCGTTCAACAGCTCGTCGGCCGACAGTAGCCCGGAGTAGTGCCACAGCTTGCGCTGTGAGGCTGGTTGCGAACTGGCGATCTTCCCGCTCTGCTGGTCCTTGCGGAAGGCGGGGATCACCGCATCCAAACGGCGTTGCAGCTCCTGGCGTTCATCTTCGGTGAGCATCAGGTTGCTGGTGCTCAGCTGCGCCAGGTCCGGCCTGGAATCGCTGGCTCCGTACCAGCGCTGGGCGTGGGCCAAGGCGGCTTCCAAGCGCCGCTGCTCGTCGTGCATGACCTGCCCGAGGTAGGCGTTCATGGCGGTGGCAGAACCATCCCCGGTGCGATCCGCGGGCTGGCCCGTGGTGTAGCCGGTAGCCGCCGGACGCCAGACGCGGTCGCGCTTGTCGCGCGCCAGCTCGGGAGCCTCCTCGATCATCTCGGCCTTGGCCAGCTCGCGCAGGTGGAAGCTGACCTTGTTCGGGGCCAGACCCAGCAGTTCGCCGATATCGGAGGCGCGCCCGGTGCCCATCGCCGCCAATGCATCGAAGATCTGCCTACGCAACGGGTTGGCCATGGCCTTGAGCATTGGCGCGGTGAACGTGACATTCGACTGTGCTTGGGTCATGGGATCAGCATAGCAATTGCCCAAATTAAGTTGCGCAAATTCTATTGCGCAAGTTTATTTGCGGGTCTATGGTTGATGCATGACCACGGACCAGACTCCCCTGATTCAGCCGCAGGCGACCGCTGCCGGCGCACAACTGCTGCCGGCATTGCATTACCAGCGCAGCTACCGCATCTGGTGGGTCGCCGACACCACGGCCTTGCTGGCTGGCGGCATCTACTCCTTCGTGCTGCCGCTGATCCTGCTGGGACTGGCCGGTTCGACGGTGCAGGCCGGCACGCTGGCCGCCCTGGGACTGGCCGCGCGGGCCAGCTTGACGCTGCTTGGCGGCTCCGTGGCCGACCGTTCCGACAGGGCACGCATGATGCTCACCGGAGGGATTTGCGGTGCGACACTCACCTTGGCACTGGCAGTGGCCAGCATCAGCGGCTCGCTGAGCGTAGCAGTGCTCTGCTTGGCCCACGTGCTCATGGAACTGCGTTCAGGCTATTTCGGTGCCGTCACGAATGCCGCACTCAAGGACGTGGTCCATCCCAAGCAGTTGGGACGAGCCATGGCGGCAAATCAGGGACGCGATTCGGTGCTCCTGCTGGGCGCGGCTCCGCTGGGCGGGCTCCTGCTCGGATTCGGAGCAGGGTTTGCCCTGTTGGCTGTCAGTTTCCTGCAGCTGCTCGCCGCCGCTTCGGGGTTCGCGCTGCGCGGACCATTGCGCGCAGCCGAAGCCATGTCAAAGCCCATGGAGCACTCCCCGGCGGGCAGCCGTCTGGTCTCGCCCGGCATCGCGGCGGGCATGCGATGGTGCTTCGCCAGGCCGCAGCTGCGCAGCCTGCTCATCCTGATCACCGTCATCAATATCGGAACCAACGGACTGAACACGACGTTGATCTATGGGTTGCAGCAACGCGGCGAAACCCCATGGGTAATCGGCCTGGTATCCACATTCATGGGCCTGGGCATGTTCGCCGGTTCGCTGTTCGCCGGACGCTTGATCGAGAAATTCCGGACGGGCGTGCTGGCCTGCAGCTGCTTGAGCGTTCTGGGCGGAGCGATGCTGCTAATGGGCTTCAACACAAATCTGCTCTGGCTGGGTGCCATGCTGCTGGTGGCCTACCTGAGCGTTCCTGCGTTGAACGCGTCGGTCGGAGGCTACTTCATGGCAGTAGTCCCGCGGGAAATGGCAGGACGAGCCAATTCCCTGATCTTGTTCATGGCCCTGTCGGCTCTGCCGCTGGCGCCGTTCCTCACCGGGCTCGGCCTGCAATGGCTGGGCATGGGACCGACATTGCTGTTCTTCGGCTCACTGGTGATCGTTGCAGCTATCGCCGCCTGGTGCTCACGGCACGTGCGCGGCATCCCGCACCCGGATCAGTGGTCCAGCGAACCGGCGAGCGCAAATTCTCAGATCGACGTGGAGGCGAAGGAATCTGCAGGTTTGGTTTCTGCAGAAGACGAGCCGACGCAGGTTCAAGGAGAACCGAGCATGAAAAACTATCCAGCATCAAACTCATCCTTTTCGTCCCGGCGGCTTGGCTTGCGCCGCACGCCCAGCAGCGTACAGCGCAACCATCACCTGCCGAGCCGCGTCGACCTGGAACTCCACGCCCAGCGTGAGCGCGACCTGTCATCGCCGCGCAATGAGCAGTGGATCCATCTGTAGTCAGTCAGAATTTGAACTGCCTGCAGTTTTCCCGGAAGCTCGCACTATGCGGACGACCCCGATAACCAGCACCGCGAATAGCGCAACTCCCCCTGCGGCAGTGACGAGCCCTCCTGAGGTCGAGAAGTAGTGCGAGGCAATACCCACAAAGAGCACGCTGACGCGCAACCCGATCCACACCATGAGGTGTTCGCCTTCCAGGCCTATCATTCGAGATCAGGGCATCCTAGGCTGGTTACATGAACAAGTCGGCCCCGCCGACCATCAGCGCGATCACCCTCGGCGTGCGTGATGTCGGTGCTTCAACCAGGTTCTATACCGAGGGGCTGGGTTTCGAGCTGGTGCAGCCAGCCCACCCGGAGATTGCCTTTGTCCGTGCCGGGCATTCCTTGATGCTGGCCTTGTGGGACGTTACGCAGATGCCCAGCGAGTATGGCGACATCGGACACGGCGAGAAGGCTCCCCCTGTGTCGCTGGGGCATAACGTGCACACCGATGAGGAAGTCGAGCGGTTCTACCGGCGAGCGCTTGATGCCGGAGCGCAATCCGTGACGGCACCGGCTGTGCAGCCGTGGGGCGGAATGAGCGCCTGCGTGGCCGACCCTGACGGGTTCCGCTGGGACTTCGTGCATAATCCGTCATTCGTCATTGATGCGGACGGGCATGTGTCCTCGGTTTGAGGTTTTTCAGCCTTGGGTGATGTTTCTCGATGTTTCCGACTCGGGCCAGGGTTCTGCGGTCAGCGACGGCCACTGGGCTAGCCACCGTTCGATCTTGGCTTCGTAGACATCCCGCGGGGCAAGCACTGGGTTCGGAACGATCTTCCGGGCGAATAGATCTGCAAACCCATGCGGGGCATAGGTGGCTACTTGCCCATGCGCATCGCGAGTGACCGCAAAGCAGCAGGTCTTCGCTGCAAAATGATCGATGGCATCCGTGGAGCTGGTGAATGGAATAGCAGGCACGCCGAAGTGCTCCTCGTACCAAATGTGGACGCGTGCTTCATTGCGGACTTCGATTTCTGCGTCGATGCCTTTGAAGAGTTCTTTGGCCCGGCGTATGACTGCGTCTTCCGCCTCATAGGACGTATCTTCATCGAAGTAGAAGAAGTCGTAGTCGCGAATTCCGTTTTGCGGGTCCTTTCCCTCAAGCACGTTCCATACCGTTTGGAATAGTGCACCTGCGGTGAGCCACCAGTCCGAAACACCTAGCTGTGGCGCAAGGTGGAGGATTTGCTGGTTGATGGGGTTTGCTTGGACGCACTTGAGAAAGAATTGTTCATCCGGTGCATCCATGTTCGTTTGCTCCTCACGTCAAGTACTCGCCCCATGAGACCCAATGTACTTGTTGGGCAAAACCCTGTCATTGGATGAGCGCATCACGCCCCTCTCTGGTCCAGCCCTTCGGCTTCCATCCGCTTGGCCAGCTCACCGACGCTCTCGATGCTGCGAGCACCTTCGCCGAGCTTTGGCCGGTAGCTGATTTGCGGGCGGCCCTGCTCTTCAAGGTATCCCGCAGCGGGCAAGGTTTCGGGCTGATGCAGATCCCAGGCGTTCAGCGCCTGCAGCGAGATGCCACGTGGTCCGGTGCGCCGGGTGACTCCGTGGATGAGCAGCATGCGGGTGGAAAAAAGCAATGGCCCGGTACGTTGCTGGGTGTCGTCGAAGAAGGTCGCGTCGATGCAGCCGGTCCCGTCGTCCACGGAAATGAAGACCACGCGCTTGCCTCCGCGCATGGGCGGGGTCTGGGTGGCCACGCGCACTCCGGCGACAAGCACCTCGGTTCCGTTGCGCAACTGCAGCAGCTCGGCCGCTTGGGTGATGGGCAGGTGCGCCAGGCGTTGCCGGTAGGAAGAGATCAGGTGCTCGCTGGCATCCAGGTGCATCAGGTCCAGTTCGGTACGCACCACTTCGGCAGGTTCCAGCTCGGTTCCGGTGGCCTTGATGTGTTCGATTTTCCCGAGGTCAAGCGCCAGCTGCCCGGGGCCGGGCCGGTATTTGGCCGGAAGGGAGCTGTGGGCCATGGATTGCGTGTGGGCGATGGTGTCGGCACGCGAGGTCCCGGCGAGCAGGGAGTCGAAGACGCCGAGGGCCGCGAGGTTCTGGTAGGTGCGGCGTGAGAGCCCCGCGCGGGCGCGGACATCTGCAAGGTGCTCATAGGGCTGGCCGGCGACCAGGCGTTCGACTTCGCGTTCGCTCATCTGGTGGATGTCGCGGAAGGCCAGGCGGACCCCGTAGCGTCCAGGGCGCAGCGAGCTGGGCGCGCGTGGCACCACCGGGAGCTTCGCTGGAGCGGATTCGAACACCCGTTCGACCCGGTAGTGCCCGGTGGAGCGGTTGATGTCCAGCGGCAGGATGGGGATGCCCATGCGCCGGGCTTCGGAGACCAGCAGCCGCTTGGGGTACATGCCCGGGTCGTGCTCCCAGATGCCGGCAAGGAAGGCTTCGGGGTGGTGGGCCTTGAGCCAGGCCGAGTGGTAGGTGGGCACGGCGAAGGCCGCCCCGTGGGCTTTGCAGAAGCCGAAGGACCCGAAGCCGGAGAGCACTTCCCAGACCTTGTCGATCGTCTCCTGGCTGTAGCCGCGCTTGGTTGCTTCGGTGCGCACATAGCGTTCTACGGCTGGTTCCTTGTCCGGATTCCCCAGCAGTCGGCGGTAGACATCGGCCATGCCCAGCCCGCAACCGGTCATCACATCCAGGATGCGCAGCACCTGTTCATGGAAGACGGTGACCCCATGGGTTTCGGCGAGCGCTGGAATCAGGTCCGGGTGCAGGTATTGGGCCGGGGCGAAGCCGTGGCGGTGCTCCAGGTAGGGCTTGACCATATTCGATTGCATGGGGCCAGGGCGGAACAGCGAGATGTCGATGATCAGGTCGTTGAATTCGCGCGGGGCGAGCTTGCCGATCAGCTCGCGCTGGCCCGGGGATTCGATCTGGAAGCAGCCCAGGGTATGGGTTGAGCGGATCAATTCGAACGTGGGTCCGTCATCCAGCGGCACCCGGGACAGGTCGATCGCTCCGGCAGCGGAGATATAGCTGTCATCCACGTGCCCTCCGGCGCGCGCGACCGACTGCTTGTCCGGGTGCATGCGGGCGATCTCTTCCAGGGTGTAGGCGATGGCTGATTGCATGCGCACCCCGAGCACGTCGAGCTTGATCAGCCCCATCAGGTCCATGTCGTGCTTGTCGAACTGGCTCATCTGCAGCCCGATGCCCGACGGCTGGACCGGGGTGCGGTCCAGCAGGCTCGCGTCGGAGAGGATCACTCCGCAGGGGTGCATGGAGATATGGCGCGGCAGCCGGTCCAGGCGTTCGGTGGCGTCGATGAGGATATCGAGCTGGGTGTCATCGGTAATGCGTTCGGCCAATGCCGCCAGTTCCGGCTTCTCGGTGAGCGCTTCGCGGAAAGAGGACGCGGAGAAGCGCCAGAGCTGCTTGGCGATCTCGTCGACCTGCTCCTGCTCCACCCCGAGGGCGGCTCCTGCATCGCGGACCGCGCCGCGGGCACGGTAGGCGTTCTGCATGCTCATCAGGCTCACGCGCTCTTCGCCGAAGCTGGCGAAGATCTCCCGGTAGATCTCGTGGCGGCGTGCGGACTCCACATCGATGTCGATGTCCGGCAAGGTGGTGCGGGTATCGGAGAGGAAGCGTTCGAACACCAGGTCATGGGTTAGCGGGTTCACCTGGCTGACGCCCAGCAGGTAGTTCACCAGCGAGGAGGCGCCGGAGCCGCGGGCGGCCACGCGGATTCCCATGCCGGTGATCAGCTTGACGGTTTCGGCGACGGTCAGGAAATACCCGGCGAAGTCCAGCCGGTCGATCACCCCGAGTTCCAGAGCCAGCTGTTTTTCAATGAGGCTGGGTTTGGCGTGCGGCAAGAGCCCGGGCACCGCTGCGTGGACTCGCTCGGTGAGTTCTTGCATGGCCGGACGATGCAGGCCGATGACCTTGGCTTCGGGGATGACCGGCTTCTTCCATCCGAGATCGGCTACCGGGTCGGCCGCAGCCCATTCGGCAAGCGCCTCGGTTTCCCGCAACAGCTGTTGAGCCCAGCTTCTTTCGGTGGCCTGGCCGATTTCCTTGGCCAATTGGCGCATCTCTTGCGGGGTTTTCAGCCATCCTTGGCCGTTGGGTTGGCAGGAGTCCAGATTCTTCAGGCTGTGCAGGGCGCGCGCCGAGTCCAGGATGTCTGCGGTGACCGCACCGTCGGGATCCACGTAGCGTACAGCGTTGCTGAGGACTGCCTTGATCCCCCGCTCGTGGGCGTAGCGCAGCAAGCGGCCTGCTTCGCCGAGGCTGTAGCGCGACCCGGGACTGGACAGGTGCGTGGTGATCTCCACGCGCAGCATCTTTCCCAGCCGCTTCTTCCAGTTGGCAAGCAGCGCCCGGGCGTGGGCATAGTTTCCCTTGAGGATTGCGCGGGCAACATCCGATTCCCCGCCGAGCAGGACCATCAGGTTCCCGCCGGCGCCCAGATGCGCCAGCTGCCCGGCTTCCAGGCCCGGAACACCATGCGAAGTGCCATGCGCGAGGGTAATTGCCCGGCACAGCGCCGCATACCCGGCGCCATTGCAGCGCCCACGGGCCAGCAGGACAATCCGCCCTTGGGCTTCCCCGTGGCTATCAAGCACCGCAAGGTTCACCCCGAGAATCGGATGCAGGCCTTCTGCCATGCAGGCTGCCACATGCTTGACCGTCCCGTACAGCCCGTCCCGGTCAGTCAACGCAAGCATCTGCGCCCCCTGCGCCTTGGCCGCCTGGGCCAGCTGCTTTGGGGGCGAGACGCCGTAATGGGCGCTATATGAAGAACTGACGTTCAGATGGGTGAAGCTCATGGAGGTCCTTCGAAAATATGTTCCCCTGCCGGGACATCAGGCGCTACGGGCCAGCGAGCCATGCACCCGCACCAGGCGCCACCGCTCAGTTTGCGCATCAAAACTCACATCGACGCTGTGCACTTGGCTGGATCCGCGCACGGCGACCAGCTGCAGGCGCCACATCTCATAGTCGGCAATCCCCGCACCGGCTCCGCGGGGAATCCGCAGGTTCTCGTCCCACCATTTGCGGCGCTCGAACCAGCGCTGCGGTTCGGCCACCAAGCGATAGTCCTGCCCCTGCCAGCTCACGCGCAACGGCATTCCATTCGCTGCGCGAGCTACCTCGATCGACTCGGTGAACATCCCCACGTGCACACTCCTTACCTAGTAGAATCATTCTATTCGAACATGTGTTCGAATGACAGTTACACTAGTCAGCGCGACCGACAGTTTGGGTTAGCCGAGCGCAGCGGCTCCAGCGCCGACAGGCTGGCTAAATAGGCCCTGCGAAAGGCCGTGCTGAACGCACAGGGCAAGGAGTATCCGACGTCGCGGCAATCTGGAACAGCGATGCATCGCTGGCAAGCTGCGCATCATGAGCCAAGGCTAGGCGCAATTTGGCGAGGTACCCGATGGGAGTGGGACCCTGCTGACCATCAGAGCTGGAGCTCGAGGAGCAGCCCTTGCACCGTCACATATGTTCCGGGAAAACCGTGGTGCACCTGCGCAAATTGGCTCTGGGCGAAACAGCCTGCGTCATTGTGTCGTGAATGTTCCATAAGCGCCGGGGACACCGATAACATCGAGACAACAACAGTCAATCGTTCCAGGAGCTAAATCCCATGCCTCATAAGGTCAAAGCCGTTGTTTCCCGCGCCAAGGATGCGCCGGTAGAGGTCGTCGACATCATCGTTCCGGACCCGGGCCCCGGAGAAGTAGTCGTCGACGTGCTCACCACCGGTGTCTGCCACACCGACTTGCACTACAAGCTCGGCGGCATCGGCGACGAGTACCCCTACCTGCTGGGCCACGAGTCCACCGCAGTCGTCAGCCAGATCGGCGAGAACGTCACCAATGTGAAGGTCGGCGACCGCGTGATCCTGAACTGGCGTGCAGTCTGCGGCCAGTGCCGCGCTTGCGCCAAGGGCGAGCCGAAGTACTGCTTCAACACCTTCAATGCCACCCAGAAGATGACCCTCGAGGACGGCACCGAACTGTCGGCCGCCCTAGGCATCGGCTCCTTCGCCGAGAAGACCCTGGTCCACTCCGGCCAGTGCACCATCGTGGATGAGGAAGCCGATCCGGCAGCCATCGGCCTGCTCGGCTGCGGCATCATGGCCGGCATCGGCGCGGCGATCAACACCGGCGAAATCAAGCGCGGCGAGTCGATTGCCGTGATCGGTTGCGGCGGCGTCGGCGCCGCCGCCATCGCCGGCGCGCAGCTGGCTGGCGCGACCACCATCATCGCGGTGGACGTCAACGCTGACAAGCTGGAAACCGCGAGGACCTTCGGCGCCACCCACACCGTGGATTCCTCCAAGGTCGACGCAGTGGAAGCCATCCAGGAACTGACCGGCGGCTTCGGCGCCGATGTGGTGATCGATGCTGTAGGCCGTCCGGAAACCTACAAGCAGGCCTTCTACGCCCGCGATCTTGCAGGCCGCGTGGTGCTGGTGGGCGTCCCGACCCCGGAGATGAAGCTCGAGCTGCCGCTGCTGGACGTCTTCGGCCGAGGCGGCTCGCTGAAGAGCTCGTGGTACGGCGACTGCCTGCCAAGCCACGACTTCCCGATGCTTGTCGAGCAGTACAAGCTCGGCCGCCTGGATCTGGACTCCTTCGTCACCGAACGCATCAAGATCGATGAAATCGAAGAGGCGTTCAAGAAGATGCATGAAGGCACCGTGCTGCGTTCGGTGGTGGAGCTCTAATGGCTGCCCGCATCGAGAACGTCGTCACCTCCGGCACTTTCTCGCTGGATGGCGGCACCTGGGATGTCGATAACAACGTCTGGATCATCGGCGATGATTCCGAGGTCATGGTGATCGACCCGGCACACGATGTTGCCAAGATCCGGGAAGCCGTGGGCGATCGCGAAGTCATGGCCGTCCTGCTGACCCACGGGCACGATGACCACATCCGCGCCGCCGGCGAATTCGCCGACGCCGTAGATGCACCGTTGTTCTTGAACCCAGAAGACCGCATGCTCTGGGAAGCTGTCTACCCGGAGCGCGACGTGGACGCGGAAATCAGCGAAGGCGATTCATTCACCATCGCCGGCACCTCGCTGACCGCGCTGCACACCCCGGGGCACTCGCCAGGTTCAACCTGCTTCTATGCGGAAGACCTCGGCGTGCTGTTCAGCGGCGACACCCTGTTCAACGGCGGACCGGGTGCTACCGGGCGCAGCTACTCCAGCTTCGAGACGATCATTGAATCGATCCGCACCAAGCTGCTGGTGCTACCAGCCGAAACGGTGGTCAATACCGGTCACGGCGATGCCACTTCCATCGGCGCCGAAGCGCCGAACCTGGATGAATGGATCAAGCGCGGGCACTGACCCGCGACAGCGATTCCACCAAATGGCGGCAGCAGCCGGCCTGCGGGCCGGCTGCTGCCGCCATCCTTGTTTCCCACACCATCGATGGAATAATGAATCCATGCCTGAAACGCATTTGCGGATCCAGAGAACGGCAGGCTATGGCGGCCTTGCCGCCCTGCTCTGCGGCCTCGTCTTGATCTGGCACGACGGCCGCCAACCGGTGGCCGCTGCCGCAGATAGCTTCTACTCAGCCGCAGGAGCGATCTCGCAGTCGCCGAGCCCTGTGCTTCTTGCCGGAGGCGCGCTGCTGTTCTTCGGCGTCGTCACCCTCTGCCTGGCAGCAGGGATCTTCCTGATGCGCCGCATCCTGGCGGTGCGCCCTCTCAGAGTCGTGCCCTGGATCCTGGCCGCGCTCGCCTTGGCCTTGTTCCTGGCAGGGGCCGGGTTGAAGATCTGGGATACGCTGCAACCGGTGCCTTTGGGCTGGTTCGCCTACGAGCCGCTGACGCACGCACAGCTGTCCTCGCTGGCCACGTCCCCGGCGGGCGTTGCCGCGCGGCGGCTGATGGGACTGGGGCTGGCAGTATTCGCCATGGCCAACGGCGCCTGGATGGTGCAGCACGCCGCCCGGCACCAGCGCTAGAACAGCGAGTTGCTGTGCGCCTCGATCAGCTCCGGAGAGTTATTGCGCACATTGCCGACAGCGGTGTCGACCTCATGCATGGTCCATTCTGAGGCCACATCGAACGCTTCTGCACGAATCTGCTCGATCAGCCCTTCGCCATCTTCCTCGGCAGGGTTCATCCAACGGCCCATCATCTCCTTGCCCAGCGGAATGGGCAAGCGGTCGTGCAGGCCGGCAAGTTCGCCGAGCACCCCTGGTTCTTCAGCCGAAGGCGAATCCATGGTCATGATCGAGGTGGAAAGAATCCAGGATCCGTCCTCGTCCTTCCACCATTCATAGAGGCCAGCGAAGAAGATCAGCTTTCCATCCTCGCGGTGCACGTAGAAGGGGCGTTTCTTGCTGCCCTCCTTCTTCCACTCGTAGTAGCCTTCCACCGGGACGACGGCTCGGCGCTTCTTCACTGCTGAGCGGAAGGTCGGCTTGGTGCTGGCCGTCTCGCTGCGCGCGTTGAAGGCACGCACCCCGACCGAAAGCTCCTTCGCCCAGCCTGGCACCAGCCCCCACCGGGCGACATGGATCTGGCGGTGCAGCTCATCGCCGATCAGCCGCTCGAGCACAATCGGCACATCGGTGGTTGGCGCAACGTTCCATGACTGGCGCAATTGCAGGTTGTCGTCAGCTTCGGCCTCGGCCTCCGCCACCAGATCGCCGATAGCTTTGGCCATCACATATCGTCCGCACATCGCTTGCCCCCTAGTCCGGCCTCAAGGAAAATCTGCTCCCCAGTCTAGCGAGCAGCGTCCGAGAATTCAGCGAACTTTTTCCGGCCAGCCGGGAACAAAGTCAACATGCGTGCCGTTACACCAACTATGAGCAATGAATTGAACCTTGACCAGTACGTTCCCGCTGCCGGCGGAGTCACCATGTTCACCACCAGCTGGTGCGGCTACTGCCGCAACCTCAAGCGCCTGATGGACCAGAAGGGTGTCACCTACACCGAGGTGAATATCGAAGAAGTTGAAGGCACCGCGGAGATCGTCGAGTCGTTCAACAACGGCAACCAGACCGTTCCAACTCTGATTTTCCCGGACGGTACCGCAGCCACCAACCCGCGCATCGACGAGGTTGTTGAGCGCGTCGGCGCATAGTTCCAGTCGCAAAACCACGCATCGGCACCCCCAGCAGGTGCCGATACCTTTTTAGCTGCGCTATGCACCGTGCAGCGTTGCGTGCTCGCGGTATTCCCCGAGCAACGCGGAAATAAATGCTTCAGTGGTGACACCGGCGAGCAAATCGTTCGCTGCGCCTACCGTTGTCGGATCCATGGGAACACCCATTGCCTGGTAGACCCCATCAAGGACCTGGCGCAAGGACGAAGAATCTTCGACAACAAAGACTGAAGAGAACAGCCACGCGCCGGAAACCACACGCTGAGCCGTGCCTACCAGCTTCACTGGATAGTTGCGCGGCGAGTTCCCATCAGGGAGGCCATGTACCGAATGATCGCCGGGGCAGTACTCCCCCGGGATTGGCCCGACCTGCGCATTCACGCCAAGGCGCTGGAAGGCGTTGGCATAGACGCGGGCAAATACCTCGAAGCGGCTTTGCTGGCGCATCACTGCCTCAGCTTCGGGCTCAATGTGGTCAACGATTAATGTGCCCCGGTGATATGCCGCGGCTCGGCCACCGGCTTTGCGCACCAATGGCGCAAAGCCTAGCTGCTGCGCCACCTCCCGCGCCTCCTCATAGCCGTCCAGACGCACATCACGCTGGCCAAAGGCCAGAGTCGGGTCCGGACGATAGAGCCGTAGCAAAGAACCCCTCTCGCCCGACTGGACATCGCGCAGCAACTGCACTCCGCGTTCTAGGTCAGCTGCCGGGTCTCCGCTTGGAACTTCGATTTCCACGGATAACGGCGCATCTGACTGGGCATTCCACAAACTCATGGAACTGAGTCTAATTCAGCAAATCACTTCAGGTGGAGTAGATGTCACAGCAGCTGGTTGCCGAAAGCCGGCATTTCTGGGCCATAATAAAAGGCGTGCCAAATTCTTCAACCCCTGTCATCCTGATTGCCGGGCCGTCCGGATCCGGCAAGTCCTATCTCGCGTCGAAATTCGGCCAGCCTCATCTGCCGCTGGACGAGTTCTACCGCCAGATCAGTGAAGACGGGAATCCTGTTGAGTTCCCTCGCACCGGCTACGGCGAAATCGACTGGGACGATTCGGCTACCTGGAATCAGGAAGCCGCGCTGCAGGCAATCGATGATTTGCTCCAGCGCGGTACCACCATGGTCCCCAACTACTCAATCGCAACCTCGAGCTACAACGGGCATCGCGAAATCACGTGCGCCGGAGGACCGATCGTCGCCGAAGGCATCTTCCTCTACGAAATCCTTGAGCCGCTGTGTGCCAAGGGCATCAATGTCCAGGCGTACTATGTCGACGAACCGGCCTTGGTCACCGCTCTTCGGAGATTCGTTCGCGACGTAGCACAGCGCCGGAAGCCAATCTTATTCCTGGTCAAGCGCGGCTATGCACTTTTCCAGGCCCACAGCGCAGACCGGGAAAAGTACCGCCAGCGGCAGTTCACGCTGATGTCCAAGCCAGAGCTCAAGAAGCTGCTGGCCAAGCTTTCAGCCGGCGCATCGAACTAGCGCGAACGGACCGTCAGGATCTGCTCGGCCCGGCCGAAAGGGCCAGTTTCATCGTGCAAAACCGTTGAGGTCAGTCCGATGCCGTCGGTGCCGAAGCTCTGCTGGACATCCAGCCCCAGCCACTTGCCTACCGGCATGCGGTACATGTGGATCTGGAGATCCACGTTCGGGTAGATCCAGGTCTCTTCACCCGGATCCACACGTGGCACCACGCCGTTTGCCGTGTCGATCATTCCCACCAGGCTGGATAACGCAGTAGCGTCTCCCGTGTCGACCAGCGCATAAGGAGTACGCAGCCATGCGAAGCCCCGACCTGGGCGCAGTTCATCATTGGCACGCAACTCGATGGATTTGATGTAGCCACCAGGCCATTTCCCGCTGATGTCCCGGACCGAGCAGGCATCTGGACCCGGGATTTCCTTGTCTTCGATCCCTGCTACAGCACTGGTGTCGCTCTGGATGACTCGCCACGCGCGCGCAACGATGCTGGTGCGGCCCTTGGCAGTCATCTCGGCCTCAATCAATTCGATCGTCCGGCCGGGACGGACCATTCGCGTTGAGATCTCGAATTCCCCGGCGTGGATCAGACCGTGGATTTCGTAGCTGATCCGTGCGATGCGCATGTCTGCGCGTGGCTGGAAATTTTCCAAGGCATAAGCCAAGATTCCCGAGGCGGGAGCCATATGCTGCTCATGCGGGTTCCACGCACCCTGGGAATGCCACGACGAGCGATAGCGCCCATCGCCAAGAGCTTCAAAATAGAAATCGCCATCAGCTAGGGTCTGTTCTAGCTCTTCGTTGAGCTGGTGCGTCATCGTTGCCCTCCTGGCATCGCGGTCTTCAATACTCTGCCCTCAGGCTATCCAAGAGTAATTGAATTCACTAAACTAGCCGGCTGTGTCGTGCTCATGGGCTCGCTGGCCGGCATGATCCATGATTCCGAGCACCTCGGCAACACCATTGACCGCCCACATCGCATGAGGAGTCATGGTGTCGAACTGGGCGGATTGACCCGCCTTCACATGGTAGGTTCGATCCCCCAGCTTCAGCTGGATCTCGCCGAGGAGCACTGTGAACCATTCCTTGCCCGGATGGATGCGCAGCTCGGTGGGAGCGGGCGCCTGCGAAGGATCGAAGCGCATTTTCGAAACATTGACACCGTTCACCGCGTCATCGGTGGACAGCTTCCACATGGTGACCCCCGGCATCGAAATCGGCTCCGGGCGGATAATGATCTCGGCCTCAGAGGTTGACGCTAGCTCGTCCAAACTGGTGTTCAACGCCTTGGCTATGGGTATCAGCTGGTCAAGGGCAATACGACGGCTTCCTGTTTCGATCCTGCTGAGCGTGGAAACGCTGAGGGATGCCTTGCTCGCCAATGATTCCAATGACCATCCAAGATTCTGCCGAAGCGTCCTGATGCGTTGCCGGATAATCTGATCCACATCGATTTCTTGCGTCATGCGCAAAACGATACACCCTTTGGCGCAAGTCGTCGATACCGTGGACAGTACACCGAACGCAGCAAGGAGAGGGACATGGAACATTACGAAGCAATCGTCATCGGCGGCGGCAGCGCGGGACTCGCGGCCGCCATCGCGCTAGGCCGTTCGCGGCGCACTGTGCTGGTTATCGATGAAGGAAAGCCGCGAAACGCTGCAGCGCAGCATGCGCATAACATCCTGGGAAACGAAGGCATCAATCCCCTTGACTTCTTGTCCCGCGGACGGCGGGAGGCCATGAACTATGGAGTGCAAATTATCGAAGGCACAGTCGACCAGCTCGGCGGTTCGATGGAGACCGGTTTCAGCGTCACGATGTCCGGCCAAGCATTCAGCGCAGACCGCATCGTGCTGGCGACGGGTCTGGTTGATGACTTGCCTCCGATTCCAGGCCTGGCCCGCGCATGGGGCGATACCGCGGTCCACTGCGCTTACTGCCATGGCTGGGAAGTCCGCGACCAAGAAATCCTGGTTCTCGGTATCGGGCCCATGAGCACCCATCAAGCGATGATGTTCAGCCAGCTAAGCCCTAGCATCACCTTCATCAACCACACCCCGGCCGCATTGAACGACGAGAATCGCGCAACACTTGCCGCCTTGGAAATACCGGTCATCGAGCAAGCAGTGCAAGCGATCGATTTCGATGCTCAGGGAAATCTGGATTCAGTGACCCTTGCAGACGGCCGAAAGGTCAACGCGCAGGCACTGGTAGTGGCAAGCCAGATGAACGCGCAAGCCTCGCTTTACCTGTCGCTCGGCGGGCAGCTTGCCGAAAATCCGCTTGGCACCTTCATCCAAGTCAATGAAATGGGCGCTACCGCTCTGCCCGGAGTATACGCCGCCGGAAACGCAAGTAACCTGGGCGCGATGGTCATGGCCGCGGCAGCATCTGGAACGGTCGCAGGAGCTGCCATCAATGCTGATCTGCTGGGCAGTCGGTTGGCTGAGGCCTCAGCGCCAGCGAAGCCGTAGTTGCCGGCTCTGTCCCCTGGCGCACTGTTTTCCAGGGGGCCGAGCTGCGGCCGCCCAGGGGCACGCGAATAATGCTCATCAATTTTACAGAGAATTACTTTCTGCTGACGCACTAGTCAATCGACAAGTCGTGAACTCCGTTGGCGCGATTCACCTCGGCAGGTTGCCCACGTATCACACGTCACGCCCCACCGGACGGCGATCAATGGTAGGCTTTATTCGTTACCTCAACGGTTGCAGGTGTGAGTCCCCGCCAGCAATTGTTAGCAGTAGGATTTGTAGCACAGCCAACAAATCGTCTGTGCTTTGCAAATCGGTTCATCGATCTTCAGATTGAATGAACTCCTATCGAAACGAATTCTTCATCTTCTCTTCTTCACTGCAGATAAAACATCTCGACGTTTCCGTGCGTCACTTTTCTGTGGCTTCCTTGTTCTACTCCGTTAGCGTGGGGTCATTACCCGCTAGCAGCCTGGAAACCGATGATGTCTAAGCACGTGCAGCGACCCCCGTTTTGGCCGATACCGGCAAAATCAGTATTCGATGCTCCGTATCGACGGCAGGCGAATCGTTCTCGGCAGCTCTGCGCGAGGTAACCCCTAAATTTTCCGATTCGAAACTTCGGATCGGCAACCAGGCCACATCGTGGCCATCAATAAATAAGGAAATAACACTATGGCCACTGGCACCGTAAAATGGTTCAACGCTGAAAAGGGCTTCGGCTTCATCGCTCCTTCGGATGGATCGGCTGACGTCTTCGCACACTACAGCGCAATCCAGAGCTTCGGTTTCCGTAGCCTCGAAGAGGGCCAGACCGTTGAGTACACCCTGGAAGCTGGTCCAAAGGGCCCACAGGCAACCAACATCCAGGCTCGCTAAGAGACTTTCTTCAAAGGTGCAGTTCCCCGCAAGGATGGAACTGCACCTTTGCTGCTTTTAACCGTTTTCTACCGGCAGGCTTCGACCGGAGGTCGTTCCCGAAGAACCCCTACACCAAGCAGACGAGCCGGCAATGTCGTGAGCTTCGGGAACAAGCGAAAAGCGGAAGCTACCGGCATCGGCACCCGGAATTCGCCGCTGGCCTGCATGACGCGGGTTAGCCCGCGATGCATAACTCGTTGAACCATCTGTGTAGCAACTGTCGGGACGGTTCGGCGGCGTTGTACTGCTGCCACATCATGATCAGAAATCGTCCCCTCCCGAAGAGGCCGCGCCAAGATCCGTGCCGCTGCTACAGCATCCTGCACAGCCAAGTTGATGCCGATTCCCCCAACTGGACTCATGGCATGGGCAGAATCCCCAATGCACAGCAGGCCTCTCCGCCACCACTGTTTCGCAAGATTTAGCTTGACGTCCAGAAGCTTCGCATCATCAAGGGCCAAACTCCGTACGCCATCTGCCAGCTCGGGGGCGGCCTGGATGATTGACTTCCTCCATGACTGGACGCCTTCTGCGCGTAGCCGGGCATCGTGCCCCTTCGGCAAAAGCATGGCTGCCTGCACGTATCCCTCGCGCGGAATCAGGACAAAAGATCGATCCTTGGCGAACGCTGGAGTCAGTTCGTTCTTTCGATCCACGTTGCTTGGAATCTTGAACCACCACACATCAATCGGTACGGAGAATTCCCTCATCGGCAGTGCGGCTGCTTCTCGGACACGGGACCACCTGCCGTCTGCCGCAATAGTGAGCAAAGCACGCATTTCACCGCCGCCGGCCGAGTCTTCATATTTGACGCCAACTATGCGGCCTCCTTCGGTGACAACGTCAGTTACCGAAGTACACATCCTCAGCTCGAAATTCGGTTCCGCTGCACCTGCACGAGCCAACAAGTTGAGGAAATCCCACTGCGGCGCCATGGCGATGAACGGAAATGGATGCTCCAACCGCGACAGGTCGAGAACTGTAGCTGGCGAACCGTCCCTGGCGGGTATGCTTGCCTGAGCAACCTTGCTGAAATCGATCTTTTCGAACTCGCTCATCAGCCCGATTTCATCAAGCAACTGCAGCGTTGAGGGGTGGATGGTGTCACCACGAAAATCCCTGAGGAAATCGGCATGCTTCTCAAGAACCGTTACTGGCACACCGCTGCGGGCAAGCAGCAAACCGGCCACCATTCCGGAGGGTCCTCCCCCAACGATAATGCACCGTGTATCTTCTGCCATGAGCCCGTAACCTTCCGCATGAAGTAACCAGCTTCCAGCTTGGCACTATCCGCTAATCGTAGACAGCATCCGAGCTGTTTGGCTTCAAATTCACAGCAATCATGAGCATCGCGAAGATCAACAGCACCACGGCCAGCCCTTGGAACCCGACGGCTCCCAGAACCGGGCCAGCGCTAAGCCCTCCAAGCACACCGGCAAGATTCATGCAGAGATCCGAGGTGCCCTACAATTGCGGACGTTCCGAAATACCAACCGCCCCGGAAATCATTGTTGCCCCGGCAACTGTGGCCGCAGACCAGCCGAGTCCCAAGCTCAGCAAAGCAAAGGTTGTCACGGTGTGGCTCTCTGAATCGATCCACACGAGTATGCTTGCCGTGATCAGCAATACTTGCCCAGCAAAGATGATCGTCCGCGCTCCTGCCTTGTCCGTGAGCCAGCCGAATACCGGCGACAATGCGTACATCCCGGCAACATGAATTGAAATCGTGATGCCGATGAGCGTGAGGCTTGCCCCTTGATGCTGCATGTGGATTGGAGTCATTGACATCATGGACACCATGTAGAGGTGGGTCAAAGCCACGGTGAGCACCGCACGTCGAGCTGCCGGAGTGTTTTTCAGGATGCTCCAGCCTCGGCGGCGAAGCTGGGCTTTTTGCGCGTGGGCAGCTGCTCGTTGCTGTGCAATCTGCAAAGGGTCGGGACGCAAGCCAACCCAGTAAACCAGCACGCCGATCAGTTGCGCGCACATGGCGATGAGAAAGCCTCCGGTAAACGATGGGAGACTTATGAACCGAGCGAGTTCTTCGCCAGGCTCGAACAAGTTGGGACCAATGACTGCGCCGATGGTTGTCGACCATACGACGATGGAGAGATCACGGCCGCGAGTGGATTTGCTGGACAAATCCGTGGCAGCGAATCGGGATTGGAGATTCATTGCCGAGCCGGTTCCTAGAACCAGCATGCCGAGCAGCAGCAGCGGCCAATATTTCAGGAATGCTGAGGCAATGATGATGGTGACGCCGCTGGCCGCCAGCAAGGCACCTGTTGATAGCGAAACACGCCGGCCGAATTTCTGAGCGAGCATCGCCAGCGGCAGTGCCATGACGGCGGCACCCAGTGTATTCATGGTTGCTGCCATGCCGGCCAGTTCATCGAGCCCGGAAACATTCACAATCAGCAGCGACCCCAAGGTCAGGGTTGCGCCACTGCCCAAGCCACCAAGAATCTGTCCTGCGGCGAGGACAGAAATGGATTTGCGTCGAATCCGCTGGATTTGCTGGTCGTCCAATGAACTTTGTTCATCCGAAGTGGATTCGATCTGCACATTGACTCCCGCGCATTGATAGCAACTCGTACTTTCCAAGTATCTACCAATTGCCGCTGTGCGTTGCGTATAGCGCCGCTCATGACAAAGGCCCCACCAAATTGGTGGGGCCAGTGTCGGAAAAGCTAGGTACTAGAAGTCCCAGTCCTCGTCTTCGGTATTTACTGCCTTGCCGATGACATAGGAGGAACCGGAACCGGAGAAGAAGTCATGGTTCTCATCAGCGTTCGGGCTCAACGCAGCCAAGATAGCTGGGGATACGTCGGTCACGGTGGATGGGAACATGGCCTCGTAGCCCAGGTTCATCAGAGCCTTGTTGGCGTTGTAGTGCAAGAACTTCTTGACGTCCTCGGACAGGCCTACCGGATCGTAGAGGTCATGGGTGTACTGGACTTCATTTTCGTACAGTTCGTACATCAGCTCGAAGGTGTAGTCCTTCAGCTCCTGCTTGCGTTCTTCGCTGGCACCTTCCAGACCCTTCTGGAACTTGTAGCCGATGTAGTAGCCGTGGACTGCTTCGTCACGGATGATCAGGCGGATCAAGTCAGCAGTGTTGGTCAGCTTAGCGTGCGAGGACCAGTGCATTGGCAGGTAGAAGCCCGAGTAGAACAGGAACGATTCGAGCAGGGTCGAAGCGATCTTGCGCTTGAGCGGGTCTTCGCCGTGGTAGTAGCTCTCGATGATCCGGGCCTTCTTCTGCAGGTTCACGTTCTCGGTGGACCAGCGGAAGGCTTCATCGATTTCCTTGGTGGAGGCCAGGGTCGAGAAAATCGAGGAGTAGCTCTTGGCGTGCACCGATTCCATGAAGGCAATGTTGGTGTACACTGCTTCTTCGTGCGGGGTCAGTGCATCCGGGATCAGCGAGACGGCGCCTACGGTACCCTGCAAGGTGTCCAGCAGGGTCAGGCCGGTGAAGACACGCATGGTCAGCAGCTTTTCGTCTTCGGTCAGGGTGGCCCACGACTGGATGTCGTTGGACAGCGGCACCTTCTCCGGAAGCCAGAAGTTATTGACGAGTCGGTTCCAGACCTCCACGTCCTTATCGTCCTGGATACGGTTCCAGTTGATTGCTTCAACCTTGTTGGTGAGCTGAATCTTCTCGGTCATTGCCCCTCATCGAAAAGCTAAATCGTGTTAAGAACTTCGCGTACAACTCTACAGTTCTTTCGAACGGTGCCGGTGCAGCAAGGTCCAGAGTTCATGTCGGATCGTTGACACGATCTGAAGTGGTTTTGATGTGCAACAGCTGCCGCTGGACGGAGCCCTGCGGCAGCTGTTGCGTGATGCCATGGACCGGCCAACCGGTCAATGGCTCAAGGTCTTACAGTGCGCAGGAAACGCAACCTTCAACCTCGGTGCCTTCCAGCGCGAGCTGGCGCAGGCGGATGTAGTACAGGCTCTTGATACCCTTGCGCCATGCGTAGATCTGGGCCTTGTTGATGTCACGAGTAGTGACGGTGTCCTTGAAGAACAAGGTCAGCGACAAGCCCTGGTCGACGTGCTGGGTTGCAGCGGCGTAGGTGTCAATGATCTTCTCGTAGCCGATTTCGTAAGCGTCTTCGTAGAAGTCGGTGTTCTCGTTGTTCATGTAAGGAGCCGGGTAGTAAACGCGGCCGATCTTACCTTCCTTGCGGATTTCGATCTTCGCTGCGACCGGGTGGATCGAGGAGGTCGAGTTGTTGATGTACGAGATCGAACCGGTTGGAGGAACTGCCTGGAGGTTCTGGTTGTAGATGCCGTGCTCCATAACCGAAGCCTTCAGGGCCTTCCAGTCTTCCTGGGTAGGAATGTGCATGCCCTCGAATAGTTCGCGGACGCGCTCGGTAGCTGGTGCCCATTCCTGCTCGGTGTACTTGTCGAAGAACTCGCCGGAGGCGTACTTCGAGTTCTCGAAGTTGTCGAAGGTCTCGCCGCGTTCCATCGCGATCTTGTTCGAAGCAGTCAGCGCGTGGAACAGGATCGTGTAGAAGTAGATATTGGTGAAGTCGATGCCTTCTTCGGAGCCATAGTAGATGTGCTCGCGAGCAAGGAAGCCATGCAGGTTCATCTGGCCCAGGCCAATGGCGTGCGACTTGCGGTTGCCATCGGCAATCGAAGGAACTGAAGCGATGTCCGACATGTCCGAAACGGCGCTCAGCGCACGAATGGCGATCTCTACCGAGGTAGCCAGATCTTTGCCGTCCATGGCCTTGGCGATGTTCATCGAACCGAGGTTGCAGGAGATGTCCTTGCCGACGGTCTTGTAGCTCAGGTCGTCAGCAAATTCCGAAGCGGAAGAAACCTGGAGGATTTCCGAGCACAGGTTGGACATGGTGATGCGGCCGGCAATTGGATTTGCCTTGTTCACGGTGTCCTCGAACATGATGTACGGGTAACCGGACTCGAACTGGATCTCGGCCAGAGTCTGGAAGAACTCGCGGGCGTTGATCTTGGTCTTCTTGATGCGCGCATCGTCGACCATGTCGTAGTACTTCTCGGTGACGGAGATTTCGCTGAACGGCTGGCCGTAGACGCGCTCGACGTCGTACGGGCTGAACAGGTACATGTCTTCGTTCTTGCGCGCCAGTTCGAAGGTGACATCCGGAATGACAACACCCAGGGACAGGGTCTTGATGCGGATCTTCTCATCAGCGTTTTCGCGCTTGGTATCCAAGAAGCGGTAGATATCCGGGTGGTGCGCGTTCAAGTAGACGGCACCGGCGCCCTGGCGTGCACCGAGCTGGTTCGCGTAGGAGAAGGAATCTTCAAGAAGCTTCATGACCGGGATGACACCGGAAGACTGGTTCTCGATCTGCTTGATCGGGGCACCATGCTCACGCAGGTTGGTCAGCGACAGGGCAACACCACCGCCGCGCTTGGAAAGCTGCAGCGACGAGTTCACCGCGCGGGCGATGGACTCCATGTTGTCTTCGATGCGAAGCAGGAAGCAGGAGACCAGTTCGCCGCGCTGCGCCTTGCCGGCATTCAGGAAGGTTGGGGTAGCAGGCTGGAAGCGGCCTTCGATGATCTCGTCGACCAGATGCCGGGCCAGCTTCTCGTCGCCGCGTGCCAGGTGCAGGGCCACCATGCAGACGCGGTCTTCATAGCGTTCCAGGTAGCGCTTTCCGTCGAAGGTCTTCAAAGTGTACGAAGTGTAGAACTTGAAGGCGCCCAAGAAGGTTTCGAAGCGGAACTTCTTGCCGAAGGCGTGCTTGAACAGATCCCGGATGAAGTTCATCGAGTACTGGTCGAGGGTTTCGCGTTCGTAGTACTCGTGCTTGACGAGGTATTCAAGCTTCTCGTCCAGATCGTGGAAGAACACGGTGTTGTTGTTCACGTGATCCAAGAAATACTGGCGAGCCGCATAGCGGTCTACCTCGAACTGGATCTTTCCATCTGGACCGTAGAGGTTCAGCATGGCGTTCAAGTCGTTGTAGCTCAAGCCCTGGAACTGGGCTGGGAGCTCCTTTGAGCTCTTCATCGTTGCTGCCGGTTCTGCGACGCTGGTGTCCAAAAGGTTTCAAGCCCTTCTTTGACGTTGAGAACGTCTTCTGAGGTTCCCATAATTTCGAATGTATAAAGCACGGGTACGTTGCATTTCTCGGCAATGCGCTTGGCCGCAATGCAGTAGTACTCGCCGAAGTTTGTATTCCCCGCACCGATCACGCCGCGAAGATTCGCCCGGTTCACATCATGCCGCAGGAACTTCATGATCTGCGGCATGATTGAACGCTTGCCTTGCTCTCCGCCATAAGTGGGTATGAGCAGCACGTACGGGGCTGTCGAGATGAGCTGCGGTTCGGTCGCGTAGACCGGAATCCTCGCGGCATCCATCTCGAGCTTCTCCACGAAACGCTTCGTGTTCTCCGAAACCGATGAGAAGTAAATCAGGTTCGAATCGGTGAATTCCAGCGGTTCCTGGGCCTCAGCATTTTGCCTGTCGGCAAGTGCTGCAGGTGCCATTATTTTTTCGCCTCCACTAGAAGATAGCGGATGGAGTTCTGAATTAGTTGGCTGGTGCCAGCAACTCGATCTTGTCTGGGCGGAAACCCGACCAGTGATCGTCATCGGTGATTACGACAGGTGCCTGCATGTAGCCCAAGCCACGAACGTGCTCCAAGGCTGCCGCATCCTGAGAGATGTCTACCTTGTTGTACTCGACACCCTTCTTATCCAGCGCGCGGTAAGTAGCGTTGCACTGAACGCAGGAAGGCTTCGTGTAAACCGTGATGGCCATGTCCCTGATCCCCTTTGGAAAGTCTATTTTCGGCTAGGTTCCCGGATTCTCGGAAAGTACCTAGCCATCCTCTCGGATGCCTCGAAACCACTGCTTCGAGGTGCTTCTGGTGCGAGCCGCACCAACGAGTTCAATACTACATCTTGTGTTTGGCCGGTCAAGCGGCCACAACATGATGTATTACAAGTATGTCATTCATCCACGATGACGTCCACAGGATCTGTGGATACTAACCCCCGTTTAAACCGCTATTTCTAGCGGACCCGGCTCCTTTGTCCACAGGTTGGCAGAACTCCATTGTGGGTTAAAAATTCTTCTGTGAGATGTTCGTCGGCGTGTTTCGCTTCCCCTATCCAGTTCCGGGTGCACATCGTGCACCCCTACATGTAGTGTCAGCCTCTGAACCGACAGTTTGGGAGCCGCACGACCGATTGTGGAGAACGCAAAACAGGGGCAGCTAAGACCAGGGGCAGCTAAGAAATATCAGCTGCCCCTGGTCGCGAAGCCCAGAAACGATTCAGGGGCTCTTTAGGCCGGGTAGGTCCGGGCACCGAAGATTCCCTGGCCCACGCGCACAACGGTGGCTCCTTCGGCGATGGCCAGCTCGTAGTCGCCGCTCATGCCCATGGACAGGTGCTGGAAGCTGTCAGGAGCATCCTGCCGCAATTGGTCACGGGTCTCGCGCAGCAAGGAGAAGCTGCCGCGGATGGATGCTTCATCGGTGGTATTCGCCGCCATGGTCATCAGGCCCACCAGCTTCAATCGGTCCAGCGACGCCAAACCGGCAAGCAACCCGGCTGCCTCGCCAGCCTGGATACCGGATTTGCTTTCCTCCCCGGAGGTATTGACCTGGATGAAGACCTCCAGCGTCCGATCTTCGAGCTCCAGTCGGCGTTGCAAGGTCTCGGCGAGTTTCAGCGAGTCCAGCGCATGGAATTCATCAGCGAACTTCGCCACGAACTTCGCCTTGTTCGTCTGCAGCGGACCAATGATCGCATAGCGCAGGTGCGGGAACTTCTCGCAGAAATGCTCGTACTTGCCCTGCGCCTCTTGGACCTTGTTCTCCCCCAGCGTGTTCACACCGGCGGCGATCGCCAAGGCCAAGCGGTCGGTATCGATGGTCTTGGTCACCGGAAGCAGCCGGACCGAGCCGGCGTCCCGGCCCGCAGCCGTTGCCGCCGCGGCGATCTTCTGGTTGACAGTTGCCAGGTTGCGGGTGAAATCCTCGATGGTGGCCGCATGCAGAGCGGCAGGTTGCGAAGCCAAAGCGCCAACTTTCTGATGTCACAAACGTGTTGCTGGTGCCAAGGGCACCAGCAACAAGCATAGGCACAATTCCGCTAGAACAGTTGGCGCCAGTTGGTTTTCGCCAGATCCAGCAGCTCGTCGCCGCGTCCGGAGAGCACGGTCCTCAGGGCATACAGGGCAAAGCCCTTGGCCTGCTCCAGCTTGATTTCCGGCGGCATCGACATCTCCTGGCGGTCGGTCGCCACATCCAGCAGCGCAGGACCGTCATGAGCCAGGAATTCTTCCACCGTGGCTTCGAGCTGCGCCGAATCATCCACCCGGTAGCCCTTGAGCCCGGAGGCAGTGGCCACGGCCCCGAAGTCGGGATTGTGCAGATCGGTGGCGTAGGTGACGAAGCCAGCGGCCTTCATTTCCAGTTCCACGAAATTCAGCGAGGAGTTGTTGAACACCACGATCTTGATCGGCAGCTTGTTCTGCGTGGCAGTGAGCAGCTCGCCGAGCATCATGGCCAATCCGCCATCCCCGGCGAAGGCGATCACCTGGCGTTGCCGGTCAATTGCCTGGGCGCCCAGTGCGTGGCACAGCGCGTTGGCCATGGAACCGTGGTTGAAGGAGCCCAGTACCCGGCGCTTGCCGGTCATCGACAGATAGCGGGCCGCCCAGATCACCGGGGAACCAACGTCGGCGGTGAAGATCGCATCCTCATCTGCGTGCTGGTCGATCAGCCGGGCCAAGTACTGCGGATGGATCGCGGCGCCGGGTTTGGAGGGCGTCGCCAGCTCGTCGAGCTTCGTACGGGTCTTGCGGTAGTGCTCCACCGCTGCTTCCAGGTGCTTGCGGTGGGTCTGCACCGGGAGCACGGCGGCCAGCGCCGCGGCAGTGTCCTTAACCGTACCCACCAGCGGGATGTCCACCCGCGTGCGCTTGCCGATCTGCTCGCCACGGATATCCACCTGGATGATGGTCGCATCCTGCGGGTAGAACTGCTGGTAGGGGAAATCGGTGCCCAGCATCAGCAGCACATCGCATTCGGCGATCGCCTTGGCGCCCGAAGCGAAGCCCAGCAGGCCGGTCATGCCCACATCATACGGGTTGTCGTATTCGATATGCTCCTTGCCGCGCATGGCATGCACGATCGGCGCAGCGAGCTTTCCTGCCAGCTCGATCACTTCTCCGTGGGCGCCGGCCACACCTGCGCCGGCGAGAATGGTGACCTTGCGCGAACTTTCAAGGACCTCTGCGGCGCGTTCCAGCTCCTCTTCATTGGGCAGCACCCGCGGATTGGTCTTGATGATTTTCTGCGTGGGCGTGCGTTCCATTTCCGCCAGCGCCACATCGCCGGAAATCACCAGCACCGCCACACCGCGCTTCTCGATGGCCTCGCGCATCGCAATGCGCAGCATCCGGGGCATCTGCTTGGGATCGGAAACCTGTTCGGCATAGACGGAGCATTCGCGGAAGACTTCGACCGGGTGCGTCTCCTGGAAATAGTTGGAGCCGATCTCCCCGGTAGGGATGTGCGCGGCGATCGCCAGTACCGGGACGCGCGAGCGGTTCGCGTCGTACAGCCCATTGATCAAGTGCAGGTTGCCCGGTCCGCACGAGCCGACGCAGACGGTCAGCTCGCCGGTGATTTCCGCCTCCGCCGCTGCGGCGAAGGCGGCGGCTTCCTCATGGCGGTGGTGGACCCATTCGATCCGCCCGTTCTCCCGCAGGGAATCGGTCAAGCCGTTCAGGGAATCGCCCGGGATGCCGTAGATGCGGCGCACTCCCTGGGTATCGAGCTGTTCAATCAGGTGGTCGGCTACGGTAGGCAAAACATTCCTCCTGCACACAATGTTCCAGTGGGTCTGCTCTTCACCCTACTGCGCCGACCGGCTGCTGTCATGGGCATACGCCGCAAATTCAAGTTCTTCCCAGCACACCGGCCTGTGACAGGACGAACAAGCGCAGACCAGCTTCCCACGCCGCCGGAAACTAGCCGGCGAACCCTGGCCAATAGTGCGAATCAGGCAAGGCCCGCGCACCGAATAGGCCCTGGCCCACGCGCACCACCGTGGCTCCTTCGGCAATGGCCAGCTCGAAGTCCCCGCTCATCCCCATGGACAGCTCTTCCACGCTGCCCAGATTCAATTGGCGAAGCTCTTCGCGCACGGCAACCAGCTTCCGGAAGCAGGCGCGGACCAGTTCCTGCTGTGGCGAGAACACCGCCAAGGTCATCAATCCCTTGACCTGCAGCCGCTCAAATCCCTGCAATTGCTTGAGGAATACCGGAGCCTGGCCAGGTTCCAGCCCGAACTTGGATTCTTCCGACGACGTGTTCACCTGGATGAACACTTCAAGGGTGCGGTCCTCGATCTCCAGCCGGCGCTCCAACGCCTGTGCCTGGCGCAGATTATCCAGGGCCTGGAACTCGTCGGCGAACCGGGCCACGTACTTGGCCTTGTTGGTTTGCAGGTGCCCGATCACCGAGTACTTCAGCTGCGGCAGGTCCGCCAGCGCCTGGGATTTCTCCCACGCTTCCTGCACCTTGTTCTCCCCCAGCCAGTGAACCCCGGCCGCGATCGCCAGGCGCAGCCGTTCAGCCGGGACCGTCTTGGTCACCGGCAGCAGCCGCACGCTGCCCGCCGCCCGGCCGGCCTTGGCCTCCGCCGCGGCAATCCGCGCGCGGATGGAAGCCAGGTTCGCTGCGAAATCCGCTTGGGTGCTCGCATGCCGCGCTGCTGGACTTTCAGTCATCTTCCCTCCTTGGCTCCCATCCTAGGCACCAATCGCCTGCGCCCGCACCTGCCGCCGCTCCGGTGCTCTGCTGGGTTGGCTAAGCTTGAGCCAGCAGCACAGCACTTCAAGGAGAGACGATGCCCGAACCGCGCCGCATGGCCAACACCACCGAACTGGCCGCCGGAAAATCCAACGGAGCGATCTGGAAGCTGCAACCCGAGCAGCGCGACCTGGACGCCAACGTCATCTCGCTGGCCCCAGGCGAAAAGATCGGGCAGCACCAGGGCCCGGAGCTCGACGTGCTGCTGCACGTCTTTGCCGGTTCCGGGGTGCTGCGCACCGCCAGCGGATCCATCGAGCTGGCCGTCGGCGACATCATCTACCTGCCCGCCCGCTCCCAGCGGCAGTTCGTGGCAGGCGATTCCGGCTTGGGCTACTTCTCGGTGCACCAGCGCAAGCACAAGGCCGGAATGATGCCCACCCTGCGCAGCTAGTCCCAGGCTCCCGTTTCGAGGAAGCGCTCGAGCTGTGCTTGATAGGGCGCCAGATCCAGTCCCTGCCCGGCCACCCATTCAGGGTTGTAGTAGGTCTTCGCGTAGCGCTCGCCGGAGTCGCAGATCAGCGTCACCACCGAGCCCTGCTCGCCGCGCTGCAGCATCTGCGCGATGATCGTAAAGGCCGCATAGAGGTTGGTTCCGGTGGAGCCGCCGGCGAAATAGCGGGTCTTGGCGCGCAGGAAGTTCATGGCTGCCAGCGAGGCCGCGTCGGGCACCTGCACCATGCGGTCGATCACCCCGGGCACGAAGCTCGGCTCCACGCTGGGCCGGCCGATCCCCTCGATGCGCGATCCGCGGCCCGTGGCGTAGCCCAGGTCCCCGGTGCGCCAGCCCTCATAGAACGACGAGCCTTCCGGGTCGCCCACGCAGATCCGGGTCTCATGCCGCTTGTAGCGGGCATAGCGCCCGAACGTGGCGCTGGTGCCGCCGGTCCCGGCACCGACCACGATCCAGCTGGGAATCGGATGCGCTTCGGCAGCCATCTGCGCGTACACCGACTCGGCAATGTTGTTGTTCCCGCGCCAGTCAGTGGCCCGCTCGGCATAGGTGAACTGGTCCAGGTAGTAGCCGCCGGTGCCGGCGGCCAGCTCGCGGGCCGCCGCGTCGACGTCTCCGGCCGCGTCCACCAGATGGCAGCGGCCGCCGTAGAACTCGATGAGCTCAATCTTCTCCGCGCTGGTGGACCTGGGCACCACCGCGATGAATTCCAGCCCCAGCATCCGCGCGAAGTAGGCTTCGGAGACCGCGGTGGACCCGCTGGAGGCTTCCACCAGCGTGGTGCCTTCGGAGATCTTCCCGTTGACCAGCCCGTAGAGGATCAGCGAGCGGGCCAGCCGGTGCTTGAGCGAGCCGGTGGGGTGCACCGACTCGTCCTTCAAGTAGAGCTCGATCCCCCAGTGGCCGGGGAGCTCGAAGCGATGCAGGTGGGTGTCGGCGCTGCGGTTCGCGTCAGCGTCGAGCAGGGAAATGGCACGTCGTAGCCAAGGCTCAGTCATGCTTCCACTCTAGCCGTGGCGAACCATTTTGGTCCCCGGGCCGTGGTACGTTCGGATTCGTGAAGACAAGGCTGGTTACCGTGGGCTATGCGGCCGCCATCCTGCTCGGCTTGGGCTGGGCGGCATGGGCGGTGCTTTCGGCCGCCGGGCTGGAAGATCGCGCCGGCGGCTGGCTGGGCCAGGATGCCACCGTCGCCTCCGTTCCGCGCATCGGGCAGCTGCCCTGGTTCGGGCTGATGGGCGCCGTGGCGTTCTACGCGATCTGGCAGTGCCTGCCGCAAGAACGCACCGGGCTGCACCACCGGCTGCGGCCCTGGGTGCTCGGCGCGGTGCTGTGCAATGCGCTGTGGGTGGCGTTCCTGGAGCGCGACCGCATCGGCGCCTCGCTGGCCTTCGGCCTGCTCCTGATGGCCATGCTGGTCCGCATTGTGGTGATGGTCGGCAGGACCGCGGCGCTGCGGCAGGTGGACCGGTGGATCACCCGCGCCAGCTTCGGTTTGTTCGCCGGGTGGCTCTCGGTGATCGTGCTGGCCGAAACCGTCGCCGTCACCGCGCACTCCGGCGCGGACGCCGGCTCGCTGATGTTCAAGGGAGCCTGCGCGCTCGCGGTGCTGCTGCTGGCGCTGTTCCTCAGCGCGGTCAGCTTCAAGAACCCGATGGGGATCTACCTGAACGCCGGTGCCCTGTGGGTGATCGGCTGGATCATCGCCGACCGCTATACCGGGCAGTCCACTTCGCCGGGGTTCGCCACGGTGCTCTCGGTCGCCGCGATCCTGATGCTGCTGTGCCTGTTCAGCGCGTTGCGCATCCGGATCCGCGGGCTGCGCCGGCCCTCCCAGTAAGTTCCCAGTTCGCAGTGAGCGCAACGGCGCGTCCTTGAGCGCCAACCTCCGGCTGGCTAGGCTGGAACCGAGACCTCAAGGTCTACCCGGCTCCAGGTCCACCAGAGAGGAACAACATGTCGAAAACTGCCAAGAGCTTGAAGCAAGTTGAGAAGTCGCTGGCGAAACTCGCCAAGACCGCCAAGGAAGAGCTGCCCAAGGAAATCCGCGGCAGCTGGAACGAGGCCGTCGCCGGCGTCAACACCGATGCCATCAACAAGGCCGGCGCCAACCTGATCGAAAATGTCGGTGGGAACTCCAAGGCCGCCAAGCGTGCCCGCGCCTCCGTGGAGAACGCCGTGCAGGCGGCCCAGAAGAGCCTTTCCGCCCCGGAGAAGAAGTCCGGCAAGGGCGGCAAGTTCCTGCTCATCTCGCTGGTCATCGCCGCCGTGGCAGCGGTCGTGATCTCGCAGAAGAAGAACTAGTTTTAATCAGCGAAGGCGTGGCACCTGCGGGTGCCACGCCTTCGCTGTGCCCGGGGACCCTCCGGCTACTTGGCTCGGGCCCGTGAGCTCTTGATCGCCGCCGCCGCGCCGAGCAGCGCGATCACCGCGCCCACCGGGATCAGCCAGAAGCTGTTGGCACCGGTGTCGGCGAGGTCCGCGCCGGCCTCAGGCTCGGTTGGCCGCGATTGCTGCGGCTCCTCCTCGGGCACCGGGGGCTGGTTGGAATCCTGCTGCGGGGATTGCGAAGGGCTCGCCGTTGGTTCCGCAACCGGAGCTTCGCTCTGTTCCTCGCTTGGCTGCTGGCTCGGTTCGCCGCTTGGAACTTCGCTCGGCTCGTCGCTCGGTGCCGGGCCGGCCAGGTCGAACACCTCATCGGCCGCACCCAGGTGCGCGAACACGGTCTCGCCGGTGGCGTCGTCCACCGCATCGTTGTCGGTCACCACGTAGACCTCGCCATCGGCAACGGCCAGGCCCTCGAGCTTCTCCTGGGTCCATCCGCTGGTTTCTTGCAGCGCCGGCAGCACATCGGCCGCCAGCGTCTTCTCCGCCAGCGGCACCTCCCCGGCCGCAGCGTCCGGAAGCCGCACCTGGTAGATCTTCTTGTGCGCGGCGTCAGGCCCCGCCAGGTTATCGCGCTCGATCACCGCGTAGGAGCCATCGGGCAGGGCGGTGATTTCCGACAAGCCGTTCCAGGCGCCGTCTGAGGCCGCTTCCAGCTGGTAGCCGTACCAGCTGAACTCGCCGGTGGCCGGCAGGTACTTGCCCATGCGGACGTAATCCTCTCCGGGCAGCTCGCGCTGCACCGCGAACACCACTTCTTCCTTTTCGCCTGAACCGGTGGCGGCGATGCCTTCCAGCCCGTGCTTGCCCAGCTCCTCCAATCCAGGCAGCGCGATTTCCTCCTGCACTCTGCCTTCCGCGTCGATGCGCACCAGCAGGTTCTGCGCCCCGGTTTCCCCTTCATGGGCTGCCCAGAATCCGCCGTCGGGGCGGTCGGCAAGGCCTTCCAGGTCCAGTTCGACGCTGGCGCCGGTGACCGCCATCGAGGATTCGACGGTGGCCGGGGTGCCGGCTTCCAAGGTGTAGATGCGCGGCTGGTACGCGTTGTCGCTGACCGCGAAGAGCTGCGAGGCATCGGCCGGGTTGGCCGACAGCCCGCTGAGTGCGCCGAACGGCACCGGATCGTGCGGATCGGAGGACAGCTGCGGGAATTGCGGCGCGGCGGCACCGAAGCTGAACAGGTTCAGCGCCGAACGCACCCCGTTCTCGGCCTCGTCGGTTTCCGAGGAGACGGCGAGCAGCTCGCGGCCCGGGATCGGCAGGATGCCTTCCGGCCCGTTGGTGGTGGGCAGTGTCTGCACGTACTTCGGCGCGCGCGGATCGCTCATGTCGTAGACCGCGACGAAGTTCCCGCGTTCGGAGGCGACGAAGGCGTAGTCGGTGCCCTGGTATTCGCCGATGGCCAGGCCCTCCGGCTCGGTGCCCTTCTTCCCTGCCCGGCCTTCGGGGAACAACCCCTGGGACAGCGCGAGATTCTCGAAGCTGTTTCCCGCATCCCACACCGGTTCGCCGGTGCCCGTATCGAAGACGGTGAAGCCGCGGCTGCCACCCTTCCAGTCGCCCTCGTTCGCGGTGGCCAGGTAGCGGTCCTGGATCCAGCCGATGGCGTCCGGCTCGCGTGGCACCCCCTGCAGCGAGCTTGTGGGATCTAGTTTTCCGTCCTCGTCGGTATCGATTCCGTCCAGGTCCACGGTACCGGCGCTGAAGGCCTTGGTGATGGTGCCGCTCGGCAGGTCGATCAGCACGATGCCGTTGTTTTCCTGGAGGGAGACCGCCGCCTGGTTGCGCGAGTTGATGCTCACGTATTCGGGTTCAGGATCCTGCGGGGTGTCCAGCCCTGCCTGCGCCAGCTCATCCAGCGCTTCGGGGTTCTCGCGCGTTCCGCCGGCCAGCGGCACCTCGCGCAGCGACCAGTCCGCCGGGGACTCGCCCACCGTGTCGAGGATCGCCACGGAACCGGCCGGAGCCTGCGGCAGCCCGCCGTCCCCGGCATCCTCATCGCGTTCGTTCTCGATGGCGATCGCCGCGTACGCGCCGTCGGCGGACAACGCAATGGAATCGGGCTGGCCCGGCAGCGCGATACTGTGCACCAGCGTGCGGTCGGCGATGCGCACCACATCCACGCGGCCCGAGGGCTCGCTGTAGCTGGTGGAGGTGTTGACCACCACCAGCACGTACTCGCCGAATGCGGCGACACTGGTCGGCTCGTCCTGGGCGCTGCCCAGCTGGTGCAGCGGCAGGGTGCCCAGGCCCACCGGCTTCGCGGCGTCGGAAATGTCGACGAAGCCGATCTGGCGCGAGAGCGCATCGGTGTAGATCAGCGTCTGCCCATCGGCCGAGACGGTGGAGATTTCCGCGGCGGTCTGCGCCACGGCGCCCTCGGGATGGTTCTGGTGCACCGGGTAGGTGGCGGTGCGCTCGAAATAGCTTCCGCTCTCCGCGTTGGCCCCTGCGGCCAGTGCCAGCGGTGCGAGGCCCCCGGCCCCCAATGCCAGCGCGGCAAGGATGCCCGCTGACCTCTGTGCGGTTCGATTCACGTCGGTAGTCCCCCGAAAATTGCTTGGCGTTTGCTTGAGATGACCTCCCAAGATTCGCAAGCCTTTGAGGCCGGCAGGCGAACACCAGGTGACGCCCGGGTGTCCGCTGGACGTCGCTTTCGACGCAACTGATCCAGCAGGCAGGCGGCCGCTAGGCCCAGGGCGTGAACTCGCCAGTTCGGGCCAACCGGTCGCCCAAGGGACCGATAACCGCAAAAGCATCCTGCCCACCGAATCCGTGGACCGTGTCGCGCTGGATCAGTGTGGTGCCATCGGCCAGCTCGATGCTCATCGCAAGGACCATGCTGGCGCCGGTTGCGTGCCGCTGTTCTTCAAGACGCCCGGCGGTGACCGCTTCCACGATCTGCGCCAGCCGCCCGATCGATGCCGCATCAGCTGGCCAGGTCCACTCCGCGCCGGCCACGGTGAGCACCAGCTGCGTGGGGACATCGCTGAAATCCAGCCGCCAGTGCACTTCGGCGGCGCCGGCGGCCCGCGGCAGCATCGAGATCTGGCCTAGGCCATCGGAGCGCACCTGGGCCAAGTAGCCGTAGCGCTTCGCCAGTTCCTCAGCGAGTTCACGCAAGTGGACGCTTGCGCTGCTGAGCTCGAACTGCGCGCGAGCCGCGTCTTCGCGCGCTGAGGGATCCGACGGGCAGCCCAATTGCGGATCCCAGTCGCAGATCTGGGGCAGCTGGTTTGGGTCGAGAAGTTCCAGGGTGACGTGGATGAGATCGTGATTGAAGTCCGTGCCCGCAGGGACGCTGGTGGTCGGGGTGATCCTGGCCGGCTCCCCGGAGGGCAGCAGCACTCCGGGATCGCCGATGGCTGGCTCGTAGTGGTGGTCGATGTAGTGGATGTCCGCCACTATGCCGTGCACCGGACTCACCGGCACCCCGGATTCGCTGAACGTGTCGTGGTCATTCAGCTCGTAGACCACGGTGCCATCCGGGTAGCGCAGCCGAGCGAACTCCCAGCGGACCTCCTCGCCCACTGCGAAGCCCGGATGGCAGCAGGCATGAAGCGCGCCGGAGATGTCCAATTCGATCTGCATGGCACTACGCTAGCCCAGCGCGGGTTGCCGCGGCGGGAACGAACCGGCCAAAGCCCGATAGGATTGCCAGGTGGCCCATATCGACGTAACAGACATCCAGTATTTCCTTTCCGACGGCACCCAGTTGCTGGGCGGGGTGGTGTTCAAAGTCACCGCCGGTTCCAAGACCGCGCTGATCGGACCCAACGGCACCGGCAAGACCACCCTGTTCAAGATCATCGCAGGAGATCTGAAGGCCGACGAAGGCTCCATTAACCGCACCGGCACCCTGGGCATCATGCGCCAGTTCGTCGGGCAGGTGCGCGACGAGTCGACGGTGAAGGACCTGCTGCTGTCCACCGCCGCCCCGGCGCTGGCCCAGGCCGCCGCCAAGGTCGCCGAGTACGAGGCGAAGATGCTCACCAGCGAGGACGAGAAAGTCCACATGCGCTACGCCGAGGCGATCATCGAATGGGGCGACGCCGGCGGCTACGAGCTGGAAACCACCTGGGACAAGGTCTGCATGGCCGCCTTGGGTGTCGGCTTCGACAAGGCCGCCGACCGGCTGGCGCGCACCCTGTCCGGCGGCGAGCAAAAGCGCCTGGTGCTCGAAGCGCTGTTCGAGGGCAACGACGAGCTGCTGCTGCTGGACGAGCCGGACAACTACCTGGACGTGCCGGGCAAGCGCTGGCTGGAGGAGACGATGTCCCGCTCCAATAAGACCGTGCTGTTCATCAGTCACGATCGCGAGCTGCTGAACAACGCCGCCACCCGCATCGTCACCCTAGAACCGGGCCATGGCGGGGCCACCGCCTGGGTGCACGGCGGGGCGTTCGGTTCCTATGTGGAGGCGCGCAAGGAGCGCAACGAGCGCTTCGAGGAGCTGCGCAAGCGCTGGGACGAGGAGCACGCCAAGCTCAAGGAGCTGGTGAACATGTACAAGACCAAGGCCGCGTTCCGCTCCGACATGGCAAACCGCTACCAGGCGGCCACCACCCGGCTGGAGAAGTTCCTGGAAGCCGGCCCGCCGCAGGCCATCCCGCTGGAGCAGAACGTGCAGATGCGGCTGAAGGGCGGTCGCACCGCCAAGCGCGCGATCGTTGCCGAGCAGCTTGAGCTGGCCAACCTCATGAAGCCCTTCAATACCGAGATCTGGTTCGGCGACCGCGTCGGCATCCTGGGGTCCAACGGTTCGGGCAAATCGCACTTCCTGCGTCTGCTGGCCTCCGGCGGCACCGACCCGGAGCGCGAGCACCTGCCGGTCTCCGACGTGGTCATCGAGCCGGTGGAACACGCCGGCACGGTGAAGCTCGGGGCGCGAATCCGCCCCGGCTACTTCGCGCAGACCCATTCGCGCCCGGATCTGTTCGGCCGCACGCTGCTGGAAATCCTGCACCGCGGCGACGAGCACCGCTCGGGCCTGCCGCGCGAGGCGGCCGCCGGCGCGCTGGATGGCTACGGGCTGGCCGGGCAGTCGGAGCAGAAGTTCGACTCCCTCTCCGGCGGGCAGCAGGCGCGCTTCCAGATCCTGTTGCTGCAGCTCTCCGGAGCGACGCTGCTGCTGCTCGATGAGCCCACCGACAACCTGGACCTGCATTCGGGCGAGGCGCTGGAACGCGCCATCGACGCGTTCGAGGGCACCGTCCTGGCGGTCACCCACGACCGCTGGTTCGCCCGCGGTTTCGACCGCTTCCTGGTCTTCGGCTCCGACGGGGTCGTCTACGAGTCAGGCACCCCGGTGTGGGACGAGGGCCGGGTGCAGCGCGAACGCTAGGCCGCGAGGTTCTGGCGCGCCTCCAGCGTTCTGTCCAAGCGAAGCCCCTGCCAGCCGCTGAAGCCCAGTGACACCGCCAGAGCCGCCAACGCCGCAAGGCCGGCGGCCGGGGCGGATGTCCAGATCCCTTTCTGGGCGAACAGCGCCGGCACCGTGCTGGACGGGATTCCGGCGCTGACCAGCAGCCAACCGGCGAAGCGCTGCAGCTCGATGCCACCTAGCCGTTGCACCCCCAGCGCATGCTGCAGGAACAGGCACAGCCACATCAGCGCCCACGACAGCCAAATCACCGCGAAGATGGAATCCGTGCTCAGGGACATCACCGCCTTGTACACGGCGATCACCGCCACGAAGGCGCTGAACCCAGCCGAAGGCGCCGGTATCGAAGCCGCAGAGCGCATTCAGGCCCACCAGCAGATAGGTCATTCCGAACAGGTAGCTCGGCCAAGCGCCATTGACCATCAGGGTGTCGCTGCCGGCCTGGACCATGATCAGCGTAGGCAGCAGGATTTGCACGCCGCCCACCATGAGGTTGAGCACTGCGGCCGAACGGGCCGGAATTCGGCTCAGGGACACCAGCCCGTTGATGAACAAGAACAGGCCTACGAAGACCAGCCCGACGTGGGCCATTAATTCCTCCACTCGCGCGGCTCACCCCCGGATGCGGATCCGGGAACCGGACCCGTGTCCTGCCGCTAACGACAGTTTCAGGTACCGATGCTCGGCTGGCAAATTCGGGTGAAATCGTTACTCGACCAGCTTGCCCTCCTGGGAGACTTCGGTGATCAGTTCCGCGATCTGCTCCGGGACCTCGGGAATCGCTTCGCGGGTGATCCCGGTGCTCGGCGACCAGACCAGGTTCACCTGCAGGGCCGGGTCCATGGCCGGGTAGTCGCTGCGGTTGTGGCAGCCGCGAGTTTCGCGGCGTTCGAGCGCCGCTTCCAGCGTGGCGCGGGCGGCCAACGCCGAGGACTGCAGGTCGAAGGCGTGCGCCAGGTCCTGGTAGCCGGCGATGTCCGGGTGGATTCCCACGTTGTCCATGCGCTGCTCGATTCTCTCCAGCTTCGCCAGGCCTGCCAGCAATCCCGCTTCATCACGCACCACCCCGGCATGCTCAGTCATCAGGTCCCGAATGGCGCGCTGCAGGCTGCGCACGTTTTCCTGGCCCCGGGATCCGAGCAGTCCGGCGATGCGGGCGCGGGCGTCGGCGACGGCCTGGGCCGAGCGTGGCTGGGCGGCCAGCGAGGCGGAATACTGCGCCGCGTGCTGCCCCACGATGCGCCCGAAGACCAGCAGTTCGATCAGCGAGTTGCCGCCCAGCCGGTTGGCCCCGTGCAGCCCGGAGGAAGCCTCGCCGATGGCGTAGAGCCCGGGAACCTCGGTGGCATGCGTCAGCGGATCCACCCACACCCCGCCCATGGAGTAGTGCGCGGTCGGGGCGATCTCCATCTTCTGCTCGGTGATGTCCAGCATCTGCAGTTCCATCATGGTCTGGTAGACCCGCGGCAGGCGTTTCATGATGACCTCGCGGTCCAGGTGCGACACGTCCAGCCAGACTCCGCCGTTCTCGGTGCCGCGGCCCTCTCGGATTTCGGTGTAGGCGGCCAGTGCGACGCGGTCGCGGGTGGACAGCTCCATGCGCTTCGCATCATAACGGGCCATGAAGCGTTCGCCCAGCGCATTGGTGAGGATGCCACCTTCGCCGCGCGCGGCCTCGGAGACCAGGGTTCCGGCGTCGCTTTCCGGTTCGATGATGCCCGAGGGGTGGAACTGCACCAGTTCCGGGTCACGCAGTCGGGCGCCGGCCTGGACGGCCAGGCGAAACGAGTCGCCGGTGTTCTCGTCGCGGCGCGAGCTGCTGCGGCGCCAGATGCGGTTGTGCCCGCCGGCGGCCAGGATGACCGCGTCGGCGTGGATGAGGTAGCCGGTGCCGTCGTTGACGTCGAAGCCGTAGGCGCCGAAAATCCGGCCTTCGGCGGTGAGCAGTTCGGTGATGTAGACGGTGTCGAGGATCGGGACCTGTAGCTGCGCGGCCCGTTTGATGAGGGTGCGCTGGATTTCCAGCCCGGTGTAGTCCCCGGCGAAGGCGGTGCGCCGGAAGGTGTGGGCGCCGAAGAAGCGCTGGGAGATGCGGCCGTCGGTTTCGCGGGCGAAGTTCATGCCGTAGCGTTCCAGGTCCTCGATGCCGCGGGCCGCGCCTTCGGCGACGACCTGCACGGTGCGCGGATCGGCCAGGAAGTAGCTCTCCTTGATGGTGTCCGCCGCATGCTGCTGCCAGCTGTCCTCGGCGTCCATCGTGCCCAGCGCCGCGTTGATGCCGCCGGCGGCCAGCGCGGTGTGCGCATCGTGGCGCGGGCGCTTGCCCACGGCCAGCACATCGGTGCCCGCCTCGGCCAGCTCGATGGCCGCGCGCAAGCCGGAACCGCCGGTGCCGATGACCAGTACGGAAGTGGATATCTGCTGTTCATTTCTCATGTTTTCCAGCATCGACCCGCGCCAAGAATACGTCCAATGAATTATTGGCATGATGTCCATAGCAGTAGGCTATGCACCATGAACCTAGAGCAATTGCGCGGCTTCACTGCCATCGCGGAGGTGGGGCACTTCACCCGGGCTGCCGAACAGCTGCATCTGACCCAGCCCTCTCTGAGCCGGCAGATCGCCACGCTGGAGCAGGAGCTGGGCTCCGAGCTGTTCCACCGCGCCCGCGGCAACATCACGCTCACCGCCGCCGGACAGGCCTTGCTGCCCCGCGCACGCCGGATGCTGGCCGATGAGGAATCCATCCGCACCGAAATGGCCGATCTGGCCGGGCTGCGCCGCGGCCGGGTTCGCCTGGGCGCGCCTCCGTCGCTGTGCGTATCGCTGGTGGCCGAAGCGCTGTCGATCTTCCGCACCCGCTACCCCGGAGTGCAGCTGCAGATGTTCGAAGCGGGATCGCACAAGCTGCTGGAGCAGCTCGATGGCGGCGCGCTGGATCTGGCGCTCATCGTGACCTCGGAGCACGCGGTGAACGGCAGCCATCTGGAGAACCTGCCGCTGCTGGAAGAACAATTGGTGGTCATCGACTCGCTGGAGCACCCGCATCTGGCCGGCAGCGAACTCGACCTGCGCGCGTTGGCGCCAGTACCGCAGCTGGCCTTCGCGCACAGCTACGATCTGCGCGCCAGCACCGCTGCCGCCTACAAGTTGGCAGGCCTGGGGCCGAATATCGTCGTGGAGGGCGGGGAAATGGACGCGGTGCTGCGTTTCGTGCAGCGCGGGCTCGGAGTTGCCGTGGTTCCGGCGACGGTGGCGCTGGACGCGCCGGGGGTGCGGTCCATTGCCCTGCGCGAACCGCTGTCCCGGACCATCGGACTGGCGCACCGGCGCGATGTCTCATTGACCCGCGCGGCGACGGCCATGCAGCACCTGCTGTCCGAAACGGCCGCGCAGCTGGCAGCCGGCCACGGGCAAATCAGCTCCCTAGCTTGATCCCCAGGTGGCTGGCCATCGCCTCGCCCAGCAGGCCCAGCTGCAGCGAGCTGATCTGCGCGCCGCGCAACCCATCGACACCTTCCACATCAATGAAGTCCAGCCCCTGCAAATCCACCTCGCGCAGTTGCGCACCATGGCAGTTGATCTGCCCGGCCCGCGAATCGGCGAAGCCCAGGCGCTGGATCCGTGCGCCCAGATCGATTTCGTCAAACTGGCAATTGCGGAAGAGCACATCGCGCACCGTCGCTCCGCGCAAATTCAGCCAGCCGAACTTGCAGTTCTCGAAGACCACGCCATCAAGCTGCGCCTCGGCGAAATCCGCAGAACCGAAGCGGCTGTGGTTCACCCGCACGTCGTTGAGGAACACCCCGGCAGCCTGCAGGGCGGGCGCCCCTGCCTGCTCCAGTTCGCACTGGATCAGCCGGGCATTGTGCAATGCCTCGATCTGCACCGAACTGAACCGACATTCCTCCAGCCGCGCACCATCGGCCGCCAGCGGTTCATCGAAATCCCGGAAGTGCAGCAGCTCAACATAGTCGTCCCCCAGATCGCCGCGGTAGCCGCGGGCCAGCTCGGGCAGGGTGAAGCGGCGGATCCTCGGTGCCAATACGCGTCCTTAAAGTTGTTTTCCAGCCAGGTTATGGGCAACGTCTTCCAGTGCCGCGTCCAGGTGCGGCCAGCGGAAATGGTACCCGGTGTCTTGCAGCACCCCGGGCAGCGCCCAGCGGGATTTCAATAGCATTTCGGGTTCCACACGCAGCACGAACATGGCCGGTTCCAGCATCCAACGATACGCGGGCAACCCGAATTTCCTGCCGGTGGCGCGGCGCAGCGAGGACATCAGTTCCCGATTGGCGACCGGGTTCGGCGAGCTGAGATTGACCGGCCCGGTGATTTCGGTGTGCTCGATAATATGCCTGATCGCGCCGAGCGCATCATCCACGTGGATCCAGCTGAAGCGCTGGTTTCCGCGCGTGCGATGCCAGCCGCTGCGCTCGGATCCGCTCGGGTCGTCTCCGATGCCGCGGTACCGCCGGTGCGCAGGCCACCAGCCATCGTGCTGCGCCCCGCCAAGCCCCAGCCGCGAAATGGCCAGCAGCTTGCGCGTGGCTGGGCCCTCGCCGAGCACTATCGCCATGCGCAGGGCCACCCGGCGCGTGGGCAGCTGGCCGCGGAAGAACTCGCGTTCCCAGTTGCGCGCCACATCCACCGAGAAGCCTTCGCCGATCCGGCCGTCGGCTTCGGTGTTCGGCGCATCCATGCTGTGCCGGTAGATGGTCGCGGTTGACGCATTCAGCCACAGTTGCGGCGGATTCGTGGCCCGGCTAACCGCTTCGTGCAGCGCACGGGTCGTGTCCACCCGCGAAGCGAGGATCTCGTTGCGGGCCGCATCGTGATAGCGGCAGCCGACATTCTTCCCGGCCAGGTTCACCAGCAGATCCGCGCCGTCGACCAGTGCCTCCAGCCCCGGGCCATCGCCCCACTGGGCATCGGACTTCTCGCCGCGGCCGATCACCGCCACTTCGTATCCGCCCTCGCGCAGCTGCGCTATCAGCCGCACGCCGATGAACCCGCTGGCTCCTGCCACTACCGCGCGCCGTGCAGCGCCGCCCATTGTTCCCCGCTAGAAGTCGTTGATCACCAGTTTCTTCATCTTCAGCATATTCTCGAAAGCGCCGGGCAGCTCCATCAACTCGCCCATGTTCGACGGGACGATCTGCCAGCTCACCCCGAATTTGTCGGTGAGCCAGCCGCAAGCTTCAGCTTCGGGCACCGCCGACATCGCATCCCAGACGCGGTCGATTTCGGCCTGCCCGTCGCAGTGCCATTCCAGCGAGACGCCGGGGGTGAAGGTGAAGTCCTGCGGCACACCCGAGTCCATGGCCGCCACGCAATCCTCGCCCAAGGTGAATTGGGCGTGCATCAGCGCTTCGGCGGTGGCGGATTCTGTCGGCTGGCCGTACGGGTAGGCGCTGTCCAGCTTCGCGCCGAGCACCTGCCCGTAGAATTCGATGGCCTCGGCTGCACGGTTCTGCGCGGCACCGCCGAACATCAGCGAGGGAATGACCGAGGCGCGGGGCTCGACCGGTTCGCTGGTTTCCATCAGCTGCCAGGAAACGCCGTATTTGTCGTTCACCCAGCCGTAGCGTGTGCTGAACGGGTAGGCATCCAGCGGCATCAACGCGGTGCCGCCTTCCATCAACGCGGACCAGGTGGCGTCGAGCGACTCGCGCTGGCCGGTGTTGAAGACCAGGATGATCGAGATCGAGGGATTGGGCGCGAATTCTCCGCCGGCGTTGACCAGCGTGATTTTCGTTCCGCGCACCCACAGGGATACGGTCAGCGGCTTGCCAGCGAAAGGTTGCTGGAAATCCAGCAGCCCTTCGTTCGGGTAGCGCGATTCAACTTCTGTAGTTGCCTCCGGCAAGGAGCGGGCATAGAACTCCCCCGCCTCCTCGCCATTGCCTTGCATCCATAGATTGACAGTGAGATTTTGCATGACGGACCTCCTCGCTGGGCGATGCTCCCAAGCTACCCCTTCAAGCCCGCTGGCAACAGGTGGAACAGTGATTTTTCAGCCCCGGTTCACCTGCACGTCCCGCGGTGTTCTCCCGGTGAACTCGTCCATCGAGTGGTACACGCCGATGACCTTGCCCGCCACGAAATCCCACGCCGCTCGGGGCAGCACGCCGCGCAGCAGCTGGCCCAGCTTGCTGGTCCACGGCATCAGCACCAGCGGGGTGCCCGCAAGCATCGCCCGCCACGCGCGGTCCACCACCGCTTCCGGTTCGAGGATCGGGGTCAGCAGCATCGACTTGGCGCCGGCGAACATGCCGGTGCTGATATAGGTCGGGCAAATCGTGCTCACGGCGATCTTGTCGTTGTCCTCCAGCTCGAGGCGCAGCGAATCGCTGAAGGACAGAGCTGCGGCCTTGGAAGCGGCGTAGACGCTCATGTTCGGGTTGGACACCAGTGCGGCCGCCGACGCCATGGTCAGCACCCGGCCCTTGCCGCGCCGCCCCAGCTGCGGAAGCAGGGCGTGGGTCAAGTACATCGGGGCTAGCGCGTTGACCTGCATGGTCGCGGTGATCTGCGCGGTGCGGTGCTTGGCGAAGGATGTGCCGGTTACCACCCCGGCGTTGTTGACCAGCACGTCGATTCCCCCGCTCTCAACCGCTTCGGCCGCGTAGTGGTGGATCTGGGCCGGGTCGGCAAGGTCCACCACGTACGCCTCGACAGTGCCGCCGAGCCGGCGCAATTCTTCGGCGGCCGCGTCGAGCCTTGCCGTGTCGATATCCCAGATGACCACGCGCGCCGCGCCTTCGCGGCAGGCCTGCTTGGCGAAGAGCAAGCCCATCCCCTGCGCCGCCCCGGTGATCAGGACATGCAAACCGGCTACCGATTCAAGAGGCGTCTTGCCCATATCTGTACTCCTTCAGGATCCGTATGGCATCAGCCTAGCCTGTGTCGCGGCTAACAATTGGGCTATTTTCATCGAGTGCGTTCAAGATTCCCCGCTAGCCTTGGAGCATTGGACCGACTTGTCGAAAGGACAACCGTGCGCATTGACCGCCTGGACGCGGATTTGATCGAACTGCTCACCGAATCACCGATGCTGCCGGTGATGGAGTGCGCCCGGCGCTTGGGTGTTGCCCGCGGCACGATCAGCAGCCGGCTGGCCCGGCTCCACGAGGCCGGCGTCATCCAGGGCATCATCCCGCGGATCAAGCCTGCCGGGTTCGGCTACACGCTGGTCGCGTTCTGCCAGGTGGAGATCATCCAGCGCTATGGGCATGACCCGGTGGCGACCGCGCTGGAGGAATCCATCCCGGAGATCGTCGACATGTACACCGTGACCGGCAGCTCGGATTTGCAGTTGCGCGTGGTGGCCCGGACCCCCGAGGACCTGCAGGAAATCTTCAACCGGATCAACAAGGTGCCAGGTGTGGCAAGGACCTCATCGTCTTTCGCCCTGCACGAGCATTTCCAGGGGAGAACCCTGCCACTGGTCGCAGCGTGCGCTAGGAGCGCGGCCGATGTGGAAAAGGGTGGGCAGATTGACCAGTAAAATGGGTTACTTGGCGGAGAACGCTATGCAGCCTGCATAGGAACAGGGGTCGCGATTGCGCCGGCAGATTCAATCAACCTACAGTCGATGCTTGTGAATCGCGACACGCGAGGATATGAGCAGGGCCACCGCTGACCACGCACCACGGCTTTGCCATACGAACGATTGCCGGCCTCGTGCAGCTCTGGCAGTCAGAGAGGAACCTCATGACCCTTCACCAGCGCCCCTCCTTGCAGGATGTGCCCGCTTACAAGCAAGGCAAGCCCGCAGCCGCTGGAGCCTCGAAACTTTCATCCAACGAGTCGCCGCATGCGCCGTTGCCATCGGTGCTGGACAGCATCCAGGACGGCCTGGCCACCATCCACCGCTACCCGAGCATTGCGGCGCCCGAACTGACCGGCGCGCTCAGCGCGCAGTTCGGCATCCCGGCCGAGCACATCACCCTGGGTGCCGGCTCGGTCGAGGTCGCGGCCCAGATCATCCATGCAGTGGCCGCCGAAGGCGATGAGGTCATGTATGCCTGGCGCTCCTTCGAGGCCTACCCCTCGCTGGTGCGCATCGCCGGAGCGACTCCCGTCGAGGTGCCGCTGGATGCCGAATGCCGACACGATCTTCCAGCCATGCTGGCCTCCATCACCGAGAAGACCCGGCTGATCTTCATCTGCAATCCGAACAACCCGACCGGGACCGTGGTGCAGGCCCAGGCGCTGGATGACTTCATCAACGCTGTGCCGCGCAATGTGCTGGTCGTCGTCGACGAAGCCTACGTCCATTTCGACCGTTCTGACGTGCGGGCCGACGGCATAGAGCTGTTCCGCAAGTACCCGCATGTGGCGGTGCTGCACACCTTCTCCAAGGCCTACGGTCTGGCCGGCTTGCGCGTGGGATACGCAATCAGCCCGCTGGAAGTCGCTGCGAACCTGCGCAAGGTTGCCGTGCCGTTCGGCGTCACCGACCTGGCGCAGCGTGCCGCGGTGGCCTCGCTGGCCGCCATTGACGAACTGTCAGTGCGCATCGAGGAAGTCGTCGCCCAGCGCGAGCGGATGCACGATGCACTGGCCGCCGCCGGATACCCGGTAGTGAAGTCGCAGGCGAATTTCGTCTGGGTCGATGCCGGCGAGTCGACCGTGGAGCTCGAAGCGAAGCTGGCAGCCGGCGGCGTGGTGGTTCGCGCCTTCCCGGGTGACGGCTTGCGGATCTCTTCGGGCACCGCGGAAGATGTCGACCGCGTGCTCGCCGCCCTGCCAGCCGTGCAGGAGGCCACCGCGTGAGCGCAGTCAAAGCCCCCGAGCAGCTGCATGCGGGGCTGACCCAGCGCCAGATCTCCATGATGGGTCTGGGTGGCGCGATCGGCGCTGGCCTGTTCGTCGGGTCAGGCCAGGCGATCTCCATCGCCGGACCGGCTGTACTGGTCTCCTACCTGATCGCCGGCACAGTGATCATCGTGATCATGGCGATGCTTGCCGAAATGGTTGCCGCGAACCCCTCCTCGGGTGCGTTCTCGACCTTCGCCGGCCAGGCCATGGGCCGCAGCGCCGGCTCCACGCTGGGCTGGCTGTACTGGGTCCAACTGGTCGTGGTGATCGCCGCCGAAGCCACCGGAGCCGCCGCCATTACCGCCGGGTGGGTGCCCGCATTCCCGCAGTGGGCATGGGTGCTCAGCTTCGTGGTGATCCTCACCGGGGCGAATCTGCTCGGCGTGCGCAACTACGGCCGTTTCGAATACTGGTTCGCCGTGATCAAGGTGGCGGCGATCATCGCCTTCCTGGCCTTCGGCGCACTGGTATTGGCGGGCGTGATTCCCACCCCTGAACCGGTGGGCTTCGCCAACCTGGCCGCCCACGGAGGCTTCGCCCCCGGCGGCATGGCAGGCATTGCCGCGGCCGTGCTGATCGTCATCTTCTCCTTCGGCGGCACAGAAGTCGTCTCGATCGCGGCCGCCGAGTCCAAGGACCCGGCGGGCAACATCAAGCGCGTGGTCAAGTCGGTGATGCTTCGCATCCTGTTCTTCTACCTCGGCTCGATCCTGGTGATTGTCGCCCTGGTGCCATGGAATGACCCGGCCGTCGCCGAAGGGCCATTTGCCGCCGCGTTGGATGTCATGCACATTCCGGGCGTGGGCTTCATGATGAACGCCGTGGTCGTGGTCGCGCTGCTTTCGGCGATGAACGCGAACATCTATGGTTCCTCGCGCATGCTGTACTCCCTGGGCCAGCGCAAGCTCGCCCCGCGCGCCGTCACCCACGTGACCGGCAAGGGCGTGCCGGCGAAGTCCGTCATCAGCTCGGTATCGTTCTCGTTCCTGGCTGTGGGGCTGAACTGGATCTGGCCGGATGCGGTCATGCCGATCCTGCTGAACGTGGTCGGTTCGACCATCATCGTCATCTGGGCGTTCATTGCCGTCACGCAGCTGATCCTGCGCCGTCGCGCGGACCGCGACGGTGTGCACCTGCCGCTGCGCCTGTGGGGTTTCCCCGGCTTGTCGATCGCGACGATCGTCCTCTTGGCAGCGATTGTCGCCATTGCGATGACCGATCCCGCCGCACGCACCCAGCTGCTGCTCACCGGCGGGCTGACCGCCGCGATCTGGGTGATCTCCAAGATCGCGCTGCGCGATAAGAGCGGGGATTCGGCGGACGCCTGAAAATCTCCGTGAAGCCTAGGTCCAGCAATTGCTGGGCCTAGGCTTTTCTCTTTGCCATTTCGGTGATCCAAATTGGCGCGAAGGGGGAAATGCACCCGGCAGAGGTCGGATAGTCCGCCAGCACCTGCAGCGACTCGCCAATCGCCAGCGCGCGCGGGCGCAGCCGCTCATGCTCGATGCCGATCTGTGCCAGCGTCGTATTCATCGCCCACTGCAAGCGGTCCGGTGCGGTACGCATCTCGGATTCGATGGTGTCCAGCAGTTGCTCCAGCTCCAGCTGTTCCGGGGCCTTCACGACCTGGTGCGCGGTCAATTCCCACGCGGCAGCCTGCTGCACCTGGTCGGACTCGTCCATGAGCAGCACGGGGAGTTCTTCGAGCAGCTTGGATTTCTTGACGATGTAACTCAGGAACCAGGCTTGGACCTTGGGAGTGGTGGCGTCCTTGCTCCAGGCCTGCAGCTGGTCGAGTGAAAAACTGCGTGGCTTGGCGATCAGCAGCGCGACCAGCCGGGTTGCGGTGTCCCCCGTCGCCCAGAGCTCGTTGGCAAGTTCCTGGTTGCTTTTCAACGCCTTTGCCAGTGCCCTGAGCTTGCCCAGATTCACGCCAAAATCGTCGCCATGCTTCTCATTGACTGCCCGGTGCTTGGGGTCTTCAAGTTCGGCCAAGGCCTGCTGCACGTAGGCAACGGTGCTCTGCGGTGTCAGTTCCATGAGTCTTCCTTCTGCTGAAGCGGTTCAACGGGCTGGCGCAGGATGGTGCGAAGCTTTTCCGGTGCCACCTTGCGCGGGTCGCCGAGATAGATTTCGTGGTGCTTGCCCGTCATGCGCAAACCCTGCGCCGGAATGAATTCGTGGTGCATCGTGGCCAGAATTCCGGCTTCGTCATCGTAGGGGCCGACGTGCAGCGTCTGCACGCATTGGCCTTCGTGGAGCGTCTCCATCCGGATGCGTCCGGGGCATGGCAGCTGCTTCTCTTCCTGTGCGGCTTCCAAGGCTTGCGCGAAGTCGGCCCCAGTGAGCCATGCAGGGGCCATGAGCATCATCGTCCAGCTCCATTTCGATTTGTCCCGCTGCTCGGTGAACAATGCCATGTCCTCGGCCCACCAGAGGCCTTCCAATGGCGGGACGACATAGTCGCGGCCCTGAGCTTTGCTCGCGAATTTGAGCTTGTAGGCGACGGGATACAGAGTTTGCAGGGCTTGCTGGTACGCGTCGCTGGTGTTTGGATCCCCGGCCCCGTCGATCATCAGGTACTGTGCTGCTGGCACCGGCAGGACACGGAATTCCCCGGCTTTCGACCGGTATTCGTCCAGTGATTTCTTGAAGTCAATTTTGTCCGGCAAGGATTTGCCTGAAGCCTTCCGCCTAGAACCATTTACGCCATTTGAATACACCATACAGGGCTGCGGCAAAGCCGAGCATGAGGCAGACAGCCACCGGGTAGCCGAATGACCAGTGAAGTTCAGGCATGTTATCGAAGTTCATCCCGTAGATGGCTGCGATCAGCGTCGGGGCGAACAGGATGGCAGCCCAACCCGAGATCTTCTTCATGTCCTCGTTCTGCCGCTGTGCCACGAGGGTGGAGTTCACGTTCAAGATCTGCGAGAGCGCATCCCTGTATTCCACGGCTTGGGTGTGGGCACGGGTGAGGTGGTCGGTGACATCCTGGAGGTAGGTTTCCAGTTCTTCGGGCACCGGGTACTTCTTGAATCCGTCATCGAGCGATTGCACCACTTCCAGCAACGACGCGGTCGCGTGCTGCATGTCGATGACTTCTTGGCTCAATCGGTAGATTCGTTCGGTGACCGCAGCGTCCCCGCTGAAGACTTGGCGTTCGATCTGCTCCTTGTCGATGCCCAGCCCGTGGAGCACCGGGACGTACCCATCGACGATCTCATCCAGGATCCGGTACAGGACTGCCTCAGCGCCCAGACGGAGCAGTTCCGGGTCCTTCAGCAGCAACTGGTCCTTGCGCAGGCGCCCGTTCCTGATGGACTCGACGAACCCTTCGCCGTCGGTGCCATCGATCCATCGGCGGTCCTGGCAGAGGACAGCTACAGCGCCTCTGCGCACCAGGATGTGGAACTCGGACAGCTCCACTTCTTCGGTTTCGTCCAGGTACAGAGCCGAACGCACAACGAGCAGGAGCACCTCGCCGTAGCGTTCGAGCTTCGGCCGCTGGCGGGCGTGGACGAGGTCTTCGACGAGCACCGGGTGCAGGTCCCACGCCTCGGTAAGTTCTTGGATGTCAGCCTCATCCGGGGTGGGATAGAGCGACAGCGCGATCCGCTGGGGTCCGGACTGGCCGAAAGCCAGCGCGTCGGCTGCGCTGGTGCCTTCCGGTGCGGATTCCACGGTGCCGTCGTCAATATAACGCACTGCCATCGAGGCATGTGATGACTGATGGGTTCCATAGGCTGCTCTGGCGTTCGCTGCCCCGCGTTGAACTCGTGACATTTTGCTCCTGAATGATCTTCGTTCATTCAAGTATGGCAAGTCGCGAACGCATTTCGGCGTTGATCAGTTCTCCGGCTTTTCGACTGCCGATTCTTGGCGGCCGAAGCCTAGGGGTCGACGATTTCTGCATCCAGCTTTCCGGCACGCCACTGGGCCGTGGTCTCATCGGCCAACGCTTCAGCTTCCAACGCCTCTGCCGGTGTCATGAAATAGGTATTGATTCGCAATTTCTGCTCGGGATCCAATTCGGGTGAAAGCAGCACCATGGGTCTGCTTTGCGGGATCTTCACCGCATGGAACAGTCCGCAATGACGGGCCGTGTGATGGATTACGCAACTCAAGGCCGCATTCTTGATATCCGTGCGTCCGCCCTGTTCCCAGGCGTCCAGATGATCGAGTTCGCACCGTTCGGCAGGCATGCTGCACCCCGGATAGGAACAGCCGCGGTAGGCTGCCCGTATCGCCCGGCGTTGGGCCTTGGAGTACAACCGTTGCGTCCGGCCCAAGTCGAGAGGCAGGCTCTTGCCGTTCAACACCACAGGATAGATCCCCGCATGACACAACGCTGCCCTGGCTTCGCCCGGCGATAGCTGAATTCCCGAAGAAGTGACCGCGAAATCAGATGCCTGTGCCAGCATCCGCTCGTAATTCAGGATGATGCTCACCTGCGGAGTGGCTAGTCCCGGTTGCTTGTCCGGCGGGCTTGCCGTTCGATCGCTCATCAGCAGTGCCATGAACCCGATAAGCCTCCGGCGTTCAGGTTTCAGATCTTCCCAAGGGGCCGATTCGGTGCCTGGTTCCTGCTGGTGTTCCGTAGTTTCATGCTCATTCGCGGTTTCGGCACCTGTTGCATCGTCTGGGTCCGTGGCATCGGGTGCCTCGGTGTCCGCTTGTGCGTCGTCGTCATCGGAATCGGTGCCTTCGGCATGATCTTGAGCCCAATCGGGCATGTACTGCTTATCGTCCCAATCGCGGGCTTCTTCTCCCGTGAATTGCGCTTCGGCATCCTTCAAGCCCTCGCGGTTGCCCGCCACGGTCGCCGGGTTGTCCAGCGAGGCGAAGAACGCCTCGATATAGGCTGCTTGGGAAGGCAACGCCTTCACCACATATTCGATGAGGCCATGGCGAAGTCCCTTTTTGAAGATTCCGATGCTTTCCAGCAGTGCCTTGATCGAACGCTTACCGGCCTTCACCTGCGCCACCAAGTCGCTGATATGCTTTCGGGCCGATTTGGACTCTGCATGCATGAATGTCAAGGAATCTCGTTCAAGCTGCGCCTTCTTGGCCTGACCGGCCTCCCCCTCGCCCAGGTCCTTGCGTGCCGAATGCAGTTTCTTGCTGGCAGCAATGACCAGACGTGGGTCTGACGCAGGATCATCGAACTCGGTCGCAAGCTGGGGCAGCCACGGGGGCGTCGGCAGTCCTGCCTCATCGACGCCGCCAAGCAAGCAGTCAGCAAGGATGAGCCGTTCGCTGGCGGTGCCCAGCGGGATATCCAGCCAGTCGCGCATCATTCCACGCGTGTTCCTGAAGTGGGTCCGGCCGGTAATGGTGCAGCCGGCTGCATCTTCGATGTTCTGCAGCGTCGGGTGCTCAGTGGCTTCTTCGATAGCCTGGAAGGAAGACTGGTCGAGCTTGTGGGCCCCGGTGCGGCGCAGCGCGTGCGCCGCGCGAATCTGGGCCCGGGACGTTTGCTGGGCGATACGCTCGATTAATTTGGCGTAGCAGGCAGCATGACCGGCGGGAATATTGCCCGCACCAAGCACAGCGGTGGCTGCGCCGATGAGCTCGAAGGCTTCAGCGAGCTGTTGCAGTGCTTTGGCGGTCTCGGTGGTCATGGATACAGCTTGCGCCGAATCCAGGGCATACAAAGGCGGGCTCGGCCTGACTGTGGAAAAGAAAAAATCCTGCGATCGGCCGGAGCCAAATCGCAGGATTTTAATTTGTGGAGGTAAGGGGATTCGAACCCCTGACCTTCTGCATGCCATGCAGACGCGCTACCAACTGCGCCATACCCCCAAAAGGATTGCTGCCCTGATCAGGCAACTCCATCATCATAGATGACTACCTGATCAGGATGCAAATTGACGGCTACTTCTGGTTTTCAGGGTTTTCAGCAGGCAGCTCGATCACTGGGCAGTCGGCCCAAAGGCGTTCGAGCGCGTAGAAGATGCGGTCTTCCTGGTGCTGGACGTGGACGACGACGTCGCCGTAGTCCAGTAGTACCCAGCGGCCCAGGCCGAAGCCTTCGCGGCGGATCGGGCGCATGCTGTACTTGTCGAGCACCTCGGCAACGATTTCGTCGACGATCGCGTTCACCTGAGGTTCTGACCCACCAGAAACAATCAAGAAAGCGTCGGTGACGCCCAGGCGGTCGGCAACATCCAGCGCGACCATGTTTTCTGCCAGCTTTTCGGAAGCCGCATGCGCGGCGACCTTCACGAGGGCGATTGATTCTGCGTGTGCTCCCATTGAGTGGAGTGTCTCCTTATAGAGGTGTAGATCGAGAACCTAATTGTCCTACGAAAACTAGTTGCCAAGCAACATGATCAGGCCTGCGACCAACGCGGCACCGCCCACACTGAGGGCGACGATCATCGCGATCAGCATGTTGTTGGCTCGGCGAAGACCGTGGGCCTGCACGTCAAGCGGCTGCAGACCCTGCGCGTTGACCGCGTCGATGCGTGGCATGTCGACGTCAGCAGCTGGTTGCTCGGCCTTCGGATTGGGCTTGGCCGGCGCCTCCGGCGCTGGCTTGGCTGCGGCCTTGGGCGCAGGCTTGGCCGGAGCCTTAGCCGCTGGCTTGGGAGCCGGCTTAGCCGGGGCCTTGGGAGCCGGCTTCGCTGGAGTCTTCGCCGCCGGCTTGGGTGCTGGCTTGGCCATCGGCTTCTTGGCTGCTGGCGCCGCTTCGTCCTTCTTGGGTCCTGCGGTGAAGTCCAGCGACACGCTCTGCGTCTTCGGGCCCTGCACGCCGGTCTTTGCGATACGGTCCTCGACCTCTCGGATGTTGCCCATAGCGCCGGTGAACGGGTCGGAAGCCTGGTCGTCCTTGCCCTGGTTGGCGTTCTGCACGCGCAGGCGTTCGCGCTCCGCGGCACGGCGGGAAATGATGGCTGCGCGGGCTGCCATTTCACGCTGGTGGGCGAGAACCTCGAGGTCGATCTCGGAGTCGTCCTCCCCCAGCAGGTTCGGATCAACCGGAGCCTTGGGCGCGTGGGCGCGGCGGGCGGCCAACGCCTGCTCGACGCTCATGACGGTAGTCTCCGGGGCATCGTCCTTTGGCGCAGGCTTCTTCGCGTCGGCGGGTTCCTGCTCGGCCTTGCCCTGATCAGCCAACGCCTGCAGGCGCAGCTGGCGGCGGGTCAGCGGCTTCGGTTCCTCGGCCGGGGCAACGGTTGGAATGTTGGTGGTCAGCGCGCCGACTTCTTCTTCGAGACGGCGACGCTCGCGCAATGCCTCACGGTCTCGGGCACGGCGCAGCGATGCGCGCTCACCCAGAGGTTCTTCGGCCTGCGGTGCACCAGCCGGCTTGGCTGCGGGCTTGGCGCTGGGGGCCTTGGCCGGAGCAGGCTTCGCCGCTTGCGGCTTGGCCTGAGCGGCGTTGGCGGCAGGTGCCTGCGGGGCAGGCTTGGCCGCTTCCGGCTTGCCGCCGGACTCCTTGGCGGCACGCTTGGGTGCCTGCTCCTTGGCCGGCGCCGATTTTGCAGGCTCTGCCTCGGGTGCCGGCTTGGCTTGCGGGGCCGCGTCGCTTTTCGCTGGCTTCGCCGAATCCTCGGCTCTGTCCTTCGACGCGAGTTCCTTGGCTTCTTGTTCGGCCTTGCTGCTGGCCAGCAATGCTTCCATCTCAGCACGTCGTTTTTCGCGCAGAGCTCGCCTGCTTGAAACCGGCTGCGAGTTATCGCTCATCCTGATACTTCTCCCGACCGCATAGACAAATACCGTCACCCTTACCTAGAGATTATGCCGTGTTACCCCACCCTATGTGAGGTTACGACTCGGTATACAGCCCATATTTTGCAATGTACTGCACCACACCGTCCGGCACCAGATACCAAACCGGCTTATCTGCGGCGACACGTTCCCGGCAATCGGTGGAGGAAATTGCCAGAGCGGGAATCTCCAATTGCGAGACGTTGTCTCGGCCCAGATCAGCGATGACGTAACCGGGACGGCTCACGCCAACGAAGTGGGCGAGGTCGAAGACCTGGTCGATGTCGCGCCAGCTCATGATCTGGCTCATCGCGTCGGCACCGGTAATGAAGAACAGCTCCGCGTCCGGGCGCAGGGCACGCAGATCGAGCAAGGTGTCGCGCGTGTAGGTGGCGCCTTGGCGGTCGATGTCGACGCGGCTTACGGTGAAGCGCGGGTTCGACGCGGTGGCGATCACCGTCATCAGGTAGCGGTGCTCGGCGCTGGTGACTTGGCGATCGGCCTTCTGCCATGGTTGGCCGGTGGGTACGAAAACAACCTCATCCAGGTCGTATTCGGCAGCTACCTCGCTGGCGGCGACCAAGTGGCCATTGTGGATGGGGTCAAAAGTACCGCCCATCACGCCGAGGCGCAATGGGCGGTCTTGAGGCTTTTGCTCCGCCAAGACTAGTGGCTATGCGGTACGTGAGTCTTGAACTGGCGGTGGGTGTCCTCTGGCTCAGGCTTGGCGTCGTGGCGGTTGCCTACGTTGGTGTAGGACACGGTGATCAACAGCAGGATCATCAGTGCTGCGAAGATGCCACCACCGATGATCACAGCGAAAGTGTGAGGGTCCATGCCGGTGGAAGCGGCTTCGGAAGCCAAAATCAGCGCGTTCAAGATAATTCTCCAGTCGTTTTCACGAGCCCGCTGTGCCACCAGCCTGGGCGGATGGAGCAGCGGCTCGAAAAGTAACGGTACGTTTCTTCTACATCGTACCGAAAAGGGCGGTCAGAAACTATTTCCGGATATGTCCGTCGCCTTGGACGATCCACTTGGTCGTGGTCAGTTCGGCCAGGCCCATCGGGCCGCGGGCGTGCATCTTCTGGGTCGAGATGCCCACTTCGGCGCCCAGGCCAAGCTGCCCGCCGTCGGTGAACCGGGTGGAGGCGTTGACGATCACGGCGGCCGAGTCGATCTCCGCGACGAACTGCTCGGAGGCGGCCAGCGAGGAGGTGACAATCGCCTCGGTGTGGCCGGTGGAGTAGGCGCGGATGTGCTCCAGGGCCTGGTCCATGCCGTCGACGATCTTCACCGCGATGTCCAGGTCCAGGTACTCGTTGCCCCAGTCCTCCTCCCCCGCGGGGATGGTCTGCAGCTGCGGAACCAGTGCGGCGGCACGATCGTCCGTGTGCAATCTCACGCCAGCCGCGGACAGGGCCTGCAGCACTGCCGGGGCGGCTGCCGCGTCCTTGTGGACCAGTAGGGTTTCCACGGTGTTGCAGACGCTGGGACGGTGAGTCTTCGCGTTGAGCAGGATGTCCACCGCCATTTCCTCGTCGGCGCTCGCGTCGAGGAAGATGTGCACATTGCCTTCGCCGGTTTCGATGACCGGGACCTTGGCGGTGGTGACCACGCGCTGGATCAGCTCGCGGCCGCCGCGCGGGATGAGCACGTCGATCTTTCCGCGCGCGCCCATCATGGCGTCGGCGCCGGCACGGCCGAACTCGTCGACCGAGATCACGATGTCTCGCGGCAGGGAGACAGACTCCAGCGCGTCGCGGATCACCGCGACCAGCGCCTGGTTGGAGTTCAGCGCGGCCGAGCCGCCACGCAGCAGCACGGCGTTGCCGCTCTTCAGCGCCAGGCCGGCAATGTCCACGGTGACGTTGGGACGGGCTTCGTAGATGGTGCCGATGACGCCCAGCGGCACGTTGACCTGGCGCATGCGCAGGCCGTTGGGCAGGGTTTCGCCGCGCACCACGCGGCCTACCGGGTCGGGCAGCCCGGCGAGCTCATGCAGCGCGGCGATCAGGCCGTCGATGCGCGGGCCATCGAGCTTCAGCCGGTCAAGCAGGGCTTCGGAGGTGCCATTGGCGCGGCCCGAGGCCAAGTCCTGCTCGTTGGCGCGCAGGATCATCGAGCGGTTCTCGTCGATGCGCGCGGCCATGGCGGTCAGGGCACGGTCTTTCCAGTCGCGGTTGGCGCGCTTGAGGATCCGCGAGGCGCGGCGTGCGCGATCGGCCAGCTGATGGACCGAGGTGGTGACGTCGGTGGTCGTTGCTTCGGTGTTTACGGCGTCCATACTCATGCTCCTCATTCTAGAAAATGGGTTCGATCAAAGCCAGATCATCGACATGCACTACCGACTTGTCGTAACCTGCGCCGAGTTCTTCCACCAGCTCTGTGGTGCTGTGACCCAGCATGTCGGGCAGTTCGTGGGAGTCGAAATTCACCAGCCCGCGGGCGAATGGAGCGCCCTTGGCATCGCAGATTTCGACGGCGTCGCCGGCTTCGAATTCCCCGCGCACCGCGGTGATGCCGGCGGCCAGCAGCGAGTTGGTGCCGCTGGCGATGGCCTTGACCGCGCCGGCATCCAGGATCAGCTTGCCTTCGATGTTGGCCAGGTAGGCGAGCCAGACGTCGCGGGCCGAGCGCCGGGAGTTGCGGGCGGCGAACCAGGTGCCCACGTCCTCTCCGCGCAGCGCCTTGGCCGCATTATCGGTGCTGGTCACCAGCGTCGGGATGCCTGCCGAGGAGCTGAGGGTCGCGGCGTCGACCTTGGTGATCATGCCGCCGGTGCCCACCCCGGCCGCACCCGGGGTGCCCAGGTCCACGGCTTCGAGCTCGTCGGGGTGCTCGATGGTGGTGATGCGGCTGCCGCCGTCGTCCGGGTGAGCGTCGTAGACGGAGTCCACGTCGGAGAAGAGCAGCAGTGCGTCGGCCTTGACCAGGTGGGCTACCAGCGAGGCGAGCCGGTCGTTGTCGCCGAAGCGGATTTCGCGGGTGGCTACCGCGTCATTTTCGTTCACGATGGGCAGCACGCCCAGGTTCAGCAGGCGGACCAGGGAACGCAGCGCGTTGGTGTAGGACGAGCGGCGCATCAGGTCATCGGCGGTCAGCAGCACCTGGCCCACGCGCTGGTCGTACTCGTCGAACAGCTGGGTGTACTGCGCCAGCAGCAGGCCCTGGCCGACGGCGGCGGCGGCCTGCTGGGTGGCCAGGTCCTTGGGACGCTTGGCCAACCCGAGCGGGGCCAGGCCGGCGGCGATCGCGCCGGAGGAAACGAGGATGACCTCGGTTCCGTTGCGCAAGGTTTCAGCGAGCGTGTCCACCAGGAACTTCAGCCGTTCGTGTGATATCCCGCCGCTGACCGTGGTCAACGAGCTGGATCCCACTTTGATGACCAGCCGCTTGGCTTGCGGCAGCTGGTGGGGCGAGGTAATGGCTGAAATTGTCTTAGTGGCGCTTTCACTCATACTTTAATTTTCCTCCTGGTTTGCCTTTGGTTCAGCAGTTTTGCGTCCGTACTTGGCGTCCACGGATTCGGTCCAGATGCCGGCCTTGCGTTCGGCTTCCAGCTCGGCGCGGGCGGCCGCCTTGGCGGCCTTGCGCTCGTCGTGCTCTGCACGCTTCTCCTCGCGGGTCTTGCGATCGCCGCGGTCCTCGAGGCGGATATCCTCGCCGCGCCGGCTACCGCCGAGCAGTTCGGCGCCGGCAGCCATGGTCGGCTCCCAGTCGAAGACCACTGCGTCGTCCTCCGCGCCGATGATCACCGCGTCGCCCGGCTTGGCACCCGACTTGAACAGCTGGGTCTCGACGCCCAGCTTGGCCAGGCGGTCGGCCAGGTAGCCTACGGCTTCATCGTTGCGGAAGTCGGTCTGCATGATCCAGCGTTCCGGCTTCTCGCCAATCACCCGCCACATCGGCTCAAGGTTCTGCTCCTCGCGGCGGATGGTGAATTCGACGCGCTTGGCTGCGCGCGGACGGATCACAGGCACCTCGACGACAGGGGCTTCAACCACCTGTTCGGCACGGGCCTGCTCTACCAATTCAGCCATAGCGAAGGACAGATCGCGTAATCCATTACGCGAGAGCGCGGAGATCTCGAAGACGCGGTAGCCGCGCTTCTCCAATTCCGGGCGAACGAATTCGGCCATGTCAGCGCCGTCCGGCATGTCGACCTTGTTCAGTGCGATCAGCTTCGGGCGGTCGATCAGCGGCACGATGGTGCCATCGGTGCCGGCGAAGGTGGAATCGGCCTCGTAGTTGGCTAGCTCCGACTCGATGATCTCCAGGTCGCTGATCGGGTCGCGGTCCGATTCCAGCGAGGCGCAGTCCAGCACGTGCACGATCGCCGCGCAGCGCTCGACGTGGCGCAGGAACTCGTGACCCAGCCCCTTGCCTTCGGAAGCGCCCGGGATCAGGCCGGGCACGTCGGCGACGGTGAAGCGGGTTTCGCCGGCTTCGACCACTCCCAGGTTGGGCACCAGCGTGGTGAAGGGGTAGTCGGCGATCTTCGGGCGAGCCGCGGACAGGGCGGCGATCAGCGAGGACTTGCCGGCCGAGGGGTAGCCCACGAGGGCGATATCGGCCATGGACTTCAGTTCCAGGACGATGTCCTGGCTGGTGCCAGGGATGCCCAGCAATGCGAAGCCCGGGGCCTTGCGCTTATCCGAGGCGATGGCTGCGTTGCCCAGGCCGCCCATGCCGCCGATGGCTGCGACGTATTCGTCGCCCGGATTGACCAGGTCGCCGAGGATGTCGCCGTCCTTGGTCTTGATGACGGTGCCGGCAGGTACGCCGAGGACCAGATCCTCGCCGCTCTTGCCCGGGTGCAGGCTGCCCTTGCCCGGTTCTCCGTTGCCGGCCTTGCGGTGCGGCAGATGGTGGAAGTCCAGCAGCGTGGTGACCTGGGGGTCGACGCGCAGGATGATGTCTCCGCCCTTGCCTCCGTTGCCGCCGTCGGGACCGCCAAGCGGCTTGAACTTCTCACGCTTGATGGACACACAACCGTGGCCACCATTACCTGCGGTGACATGAAGGGTTACGCGATCAACGAATGCAGCCACGGGGCCATCTACTCCTAGTACGGGGTTGCGAGGGATACTCGCTTAAAAGTCTAACTATGCACGCAAGGGGCGGACCGAAATCGGCCCACCCCTTGTGTACTAAAAAATTTGCCTGATACCTGAATTAGGCAGCAGCCACAATGTTCACCACGCGGCGACCACGACGGGTGCCGAACTCGACTGCGCCAGCAGCCAATGCGAACAGGGTGTCATCCTTGCCACGGCCTACGCCGGCGCCTGGGTGGAAGTGGGTGCCACGCTGGCGAACGATGATTTCGCCTGCCTTGACTTCCTGACCACCGTAGCGCTTTACGCCTAGGTACTGTGCGTTGGAATCGCGACCGTTGCGAGTGGAACTCGCACCTTTCTTATGTGCCATGCCTTTAGCCTCTTTCGCTACAAAAAATGGATTCTACGATTGCCTGAATTAGGCGATCGAGGTGACCTTGACCTTGGTCAGAGCGGCACGGAAGCCCTGGCGCTTCTTGTAACCGGTCTTGTTCTTGTACTTCTGGATAACGATCTTCTCGCCGCGAAGGTTTTCTACAACCTCAGCGGTGACCTTGACCTTAGCCAGATCGGCAGCTGCGGAAGTTACCTTCTCGCCATCTACCAACAGCAAAGCTGGAAGCTCGATGGAGCTGCCCAGGGCAGCCTGAAGACGGTCAACGGTGATGAGGTCTCCTACGGAAACCTTCTCCTGGTGGCCGCCTGCGCGGACAATTGCGTACACCACGTGGGTACTCACTTCTACTCGACGTTTATTGTCTTACCGGCGCAGATATCGACCCGAACACCCACATAGTGGATGCGATCCGGGGATCTCATGCGCTTGTGCCTTGACGCCGAGCGGACCAAAAGTCCGTGATCTTGGCGTTTAGCACCGATCAACTAGATTACGCTAGTCCCCACCGCTGGAGCAAATACAAACTGTCCCAGCGTGGGAAGCGTGATCAAGTTCATCTATTTCAGTTCGCGTACCGGAACACCCACTCCGAGCATGACCGGATTCCCGGCAGGCTCAGCTGGTTTTTCCTTCTTCGAACCGGAGGCATCCATCTGGACTACCGAACCGGTAGCGGCGGATACCTCTGCCACGAGGACCTCTGCCGTCGCATTGCCCTGGACCGAGGTGGCCCGACGACTGCGGCGCTTTGGCTTCGTGGAAATCTGCGGGGTTGCCGTGGCGGCAGCCGGAGCTGAAGCAGGTGCAGGTGCAGTTGCAGCGGCAGGAGCACTGGCAGCTGGCATGGCCAGGCCGGTAAGCACCGGCTGGTCCTGCTGCGCCGAATCCTGCGGACGCGAGGCACGGCGCGAACGCTTGCGCGGCTGCTCTTCGGACTTCGGGGCAGCAACAGGTTCAGGAGCAGCTTGCTGTTCCTGGCTGGCCTGTGCGTCCTCGTTGGTCGAAGCGCTTTCCTCGGCCTGGTTGCGGTTGCGTCCGCGGGAGCGCGAACGGCGGCGCGGCTTGCGGCTGCCATCGTGCTCTTCGCTGGACTCTTCCTTGCCAGGCAAGGCGGCTTCCAGGGCCTCCATGGTCACCGAAGCTTCGGTGGCCTGTGCGGGGACCACGGACTTCGTCACCGGAATCTGCTCGCCCTCGATGCTCACTGCGTTATCAGCAGGGCCGTCAAGGTGCGAGGCGGCGGCGATGCTGGCCAGGGCGTTGCGCGTGGCTTCGTCCTTCTCCCCTGCTGCCTGGTCCTGCTTCTCAACCGGCTTCTGCTCGTCCTTCTCGCCGCCGCGACGGCGGCGGGAATTGCGGCTTGGCTTGTCGTTGAACTTCTTGCCATGCGCTTCGCCATGCGAGTTGAAGGACTTGCGCGATTCGACCGGCTCGTCGTGGGTGATGACGCCAGCACCAGCGCAGTGCTCGCACTCTTCGCCGAAGACTTCGAGCAGTCCGGTGCCCATGCGCTTGCGGGTCATCTGCACCAGGCCCAGCGAGGTCACTTCGGCCACCTGGTGCTTGGTCCGGTCGCGGCCCAGGCACTCGACCAGGCGGCGCAGCACCAAGTCGCGGTTCGACTCAAGCACCATGTCGATGAAGTCGATGACGATGATGCCGCCGATGTCGCGCAGGCGCAGCTGGCGCACGACTTCCTCGGCCGCTTCCAAGTTGTTCTTGGTCACGGTCTCTTCGAGGTTGCCGCCCGAACCGGTGAACTTGCCGGTGTTGACGTCGATGACAGTCATCGCCTCGGTGCGGTCGATGACCAGCGAGCCGCCCGAAGGCAGGAAGACCTTGCGGTCCAGTGCCTTGGCGATCTGCTCGTCCACGCGGAAGTTGGCGAAGATGTCCTCTTCGGCTTCCCACTTCTCCAGGCGTCCCATCAGGTCCGGGGCCACGTACATGACATATGCCTCGATGGTGTCCCAGGCGTGCTCGCCCGAGACGATCAGCTTGGTGAAGTCCTCGTTGAAGACGTCGCGGACTACCTTGATGGTCAAGTCCGGTTCCGAGTACAGCAGTTCCGGAGCCAGAGTCTTGGTGGAGTTCGCCTGTTCCTCGATGCCTTCCCACTGCGCGCGCAGCCGGTTGATATCGTTGGTCAGCTCTTCCTCGGAGGCACCTTCGGCGGCGGTGCGCACGATGACGCCAGCGTTTTCCGGCAGGTGGTCCTTGAGGATCTTCTTCAGGCGCTGGCGCTCAACATCGGGCAGCTTGCGCGAGATGCCGGTCATCGAACCGCCCGGCACGTAGACCAGGTAGCGGCCCGGCAGCGAGATCTGGCTGGTCAGGCGGGCACCCTTGTGGCCTACCGGGTCCTTGGTGACCTGGACAAGCACCGAGTCGCCGGCCTTCAATGCGTTCTCGATGCGGCGTGGCGCGCCTTCGAGCGCTGCCACATCCCAGTTGACTTCGCCTGCGTACAGCACGGCGTTGCGGCCGCGTCCGATATCCACGAAAGCGGCTTCCATGGAGGGCAGCACATTCTGCACCTTGCCGATGTACACGTTGCCGATCAGCGAATCCTGCTGGGTCTTGGAGACGAAGTGCTCTGCGAGCACGCCGTCTTCGAGCACGCCGATCTGGATGCGGTCTTCGCGCTGGCGCACGATCATCTTGCGCTCGACGGACTCGCGGCGGGCCAGGAACTCGGCCTCGGTAATCACCTGGCGGCGGCGTCCGGTTTCGCGCGATTCGCGGCGGCGCTGGCGCTTGGCTTCCAGACGGGTGGAACCGCGCACCGAGGCGACCTTGTTGTTGACCGAGCTGTGGCTCTCGATGCTTCCACGCGGAGCACGTACGCGGGTGACGGTGTTCGGCGGATCATCCTGCGAGCCGCCTTCGAGCTCCAGATCCACGTCGCCACGGCGACGGCGGCGACGGCGACGCGAGGTCACGTCGTCTGAATCGGCGTCTTCAGCGGAATTCGAGGCAGCGGCGCGGCGGGCAGGTTCCTGCTTCTTCGCGACGGCGGCGGCCAGCACAGCCTGGGCGGTTTCCGGCACGGCAAACGGATTGAGGATCATGCTGCTGCCGTGTTCGGCCAGCAGCATGCCGGTCTGGTCAACGTCGTTCGCCTCTTCCACCGGGGCAGCTCCCTGCTCTGCGGATTCTGCGGCGGCTTCGGCTGCTTCGGCGTTCTGCGCCTGTGCGTCCTCATGCTTGGCTGCGGCGAGCTCGACGGTCTCATCGTTGGTGGTATCGCGTGCGGCCTGGGCACGGCGTTCTGCTTGGCGGCTGGCCCGCTTGGTGGAATCAGGCGTGGAAACCTGGGTGCGGCGGGTGGCCCGCCAACGGTATGGGCTTTCCTCGACACCGGCAGCGGCATTGAGCTCGGCCAAGGTCATGGCGCGACGCAGTGGCCGCGCAGGCGTGGTTGAAACACTGGTACGGCGGGCTCGAGTTGAACGGTTGCCCCGCTTATTACCTTGCGCTCCACCCTTTCGTTGATTTGCTGCGCTCATTTAAATTCGCGTACTCCTACTATGTCCCGCTTCGGCATCCTCCACAGACGGCGCCGTCGCTGAAACTACAATCATCACGTGTCACTTGGCCTACCTGACTTCCAGTAGGCCGGACACAAAAGCTCGCTATTTTCCGCGGGTTCAACGCAGGTCCAAAATTCTGAACCATGCGCAAATCCTGCGGATCAACGTGGCCTAAGAAAACCGGCTGCTTTCCTTTGCAGCCCTACGATCCGCGGTATTCCCTCGGGAGGCGCACATATTGGGCACTCAACCGAAGCGATGCATCGCCTGTCGATCTGTCGTTTCAAAAGTCTGTCGTCGGGTTGAAAGCAGACTGTGGATCCGCGAACAACCATTTACATTCTCTCATATTTCGTTCACGCCTTGTTCATTGCTTCTCACCTGTTGCACAGAAACGCTTCCTAGGATGAAAAAGCCCACGGCGGAATTACCCGCTTTCCTATGAACTTATGGAATAGTCAAAACATGGTTTCATCACTAGAAAATAGCCGCAGCTCGGGCGTGTTGCCCTGGTGGGCTAAGGCACGCGGCTTCGGTCTGTTCATCATCGTTACCGGGTTGGTCTCTTGGCTCGCCGCCGGAATCCTGGTTCTGGAACGCTTGGAGCTCTACAAGAACCCCGACTACATCACCAGTTGCGATGTTAATCCCTGGATCTCTTGTGGCACCGTGATGAAATCCGAGCAAGCAGGCATTTTCGGTTTCCCCAACCCCTTTTTCGGGATTGTCTGTTTCGCAGTGGTAATCACGATCGGCTTCGCCCTGCTTGCCGGCGCAAGCAACCTAAAGCGCTGGTTCTGGCTGTGCTTCCAGCTGGGCGTAACGGCGGCCATGGGCTTGGTGATCTGGTTCTGGTCCCAGGCCCTCTACGAAATCAATGCACTGTGCCCATACTGCATGGTCGTCTGGGTCATGACGATCCCATTGTTCGTCTTCACTACCGCACGCAATGTGCTCACCGGCGTGATTCCCGCAGGCCCCGGCGTGAAGAAGTTCTTGAGCGAGTGGAGCTGGATCATCACCGCTATCATCTGGGTGCTCCTCGCCGCATCGGTCGTCCTGCGTTTCCCGCACGCCTTCTTCGGCTAGAACAACCCCAGATCTCCTCACGTACCTGCGGGGCCGCCACTTCGGTGACGGCCCCGCAGTGCTGTTCCCGGCATTCCGCCCCACCACCCCCGCCAAATAGGTCATATCCAGACCTTGTACCACTATTTGTTGCCCCCGGCGTGCCAATGCGCAAAGGAACCCCAATTCCCTCTGCGACCAGCGACTCTAGGACACATGGCGGCGCTTGCACGGGTTCGCCAACAACGATTTTCCGGGCACCGCTCAGCTAGACCCGGTAGATTGGATGCATGGCAAGTGACATATGGAACACAGAAAATGCCCAAGACTACGGAATTAATCTGCTAATTTCCGAAGACATTCGGCTGCGTGAACTACAAGAGGAAGATCTTGCATTCCTCACCCAATGGTGGAACAGTCCGGAGTTCATGGCCTTGCAAGGCAACCTGGTACTTCCCCACCCGGTCACCGAGGCCGCAGAACTCTTCAAGTCCCGGAGCATCAACCGGGGCACCACCGACGGCGTTGGACTGTCGATCACGCTTCCCGACGATACGCTGATTGGGCACACAGCATTGTACGAATACAACGCTCCAGCGCGTTCTGCCGAGCTGATGATCATGATCGGCGGATCCAATGTTGGCCAGGGCTACGGCACAATGGCCATCAAGATGATCATCGATTACGGCTTCCGCGAAATGGGGTTGAACCGCATCGGCCTGAACGTCTGGGCATACAACGAGCGCGCGCTACGCACCTTCAACCGCGCAGGATTCCGTGAAGAGGGCAGGGTGCGCCAAGCAGGATTCCACGACGGCTCGTTCCACGACAAGATCATCATGGGGCTGCTGGCCAAGGAATACTTCAGCGCCAAATAGCCCGGAGAGGCAGCGAACAAGATTTGAAAGCAACGGGGCCGCGCAGCGCGCGGCCCCGTTGCTTTGCACGAGCTTGCCTCCAGACCGCTTGGAAAATCAGCCAATAGATGCAGGAATCTTCGGCATAATGGTGCAGAAGCAGGTTCCATTGGCCTAGCCAACACTAAATAATCAGTCTAGCGGTGTTGCCCCGGAACCTTGTCAAGTCGTTAGCCTATTGTTAGAGCTATCAGAACCAGCTACAAGGAGCGACTATGGCTTTTTTCCGTAAGGTCAGGCTCGCCGCGTTGTCGAAGAACCAGTCTCAAGATGACAAGCCGACACCTGCCGAGCACCATCGCGTTCCGGCCAAGGACGCCAAACCAGAATTCACAGTCACCAGCTTGTGGACCGACTTGCTGGGCCGACTGGGCATCCGCAGCGCGCAGCTATTGATCGTTGGCGCGCTGGCAACATTCCTCATCATCGGCATGCTCCGCTTGACCATGATCGTGATCCCGACACTGCTGGCCGTCATCATTTCCTGCGCGCTATGGCCACTGGTCGTCAAACTGCGCAAAATCGTTTCACCGATGCTGGCAGCATGGATCGTATTCCTCGGTTCGCTCTTGATCCTAGGAGGCATCGGCACCGGCCTGGTCTTCTCGGTCATCAGGGAGTGGCCAAAGCTCGTTGACCAAGCTGTCGAGGGTTTCAACCAGCTCAATGAGATGGTCCAGGGCTTCATCGGCACGATGCCGTTCAACATCGACCAGAGCCAGATCGATAGCGTCGTTGAAACAGTCACCGGATTCTTGACCAGTTCCCAATTCGGCACCGGTGCATTGAACACGCTGAGCGCCGCCGGCAGCTTCGTCACTGGCTTGATCCTGCTTCTCGTGATCCTGTTCTTCTTCCTGAAGGACGGAGACAAGATCTGGGCCTTTGCCGTGTCGTGGACTCCACGCCACTACCGCAACAAGTGGATTCTCTCCGGCGATCGGGCCCTGCGCACCTTCGGCGGCTACATCCGCGGTACTGCCACCGTGGCCGCGGTAGATGCCTTGGGCATCACCGCAACACTGCTGATCGTGCAGGTGCCCTTGGCCATCCCGCTAGGTGTCATCGTCTTCCTCGGATCCTTCGTCCCGATGGTCGGTGCTACGGTTGCCGGTATCCTGGCCACGCTGATCGCCCTGGTGACCAACGGTCCAGTGATTGCGCTAATCGTGCTTGCCGCGGTGATCTTGGTGAATCAGCTGGAGGGCAATTTCCTCCAGCCGGTCGTCATGGCCAATGCCCTGAGCCTGCATGCGCTGGTCGTCTTGATGGCGCTGACCGCTGGCACCGTCCTGGCTGGCATCGTTGGCGCCGTCCTTGCGGTGCCGCTGGTTGCGGCAGCGTGGGCGGTGATCAAGGTGTGGACCGGGCGCGACAAGTCCGATGCGGTGGCTGAAGCCAGTGAAGACATCAAGTCCGAAGTTGAAATCAGCGAAGAGGACGCGGCTATCGAAAAGCTCCAAGCCAAGGAGAAGCACACGGAACAGCAGGTGGAATCCCCTCGGGATTCTGCGTAATTGTCGCTACTGGGGGCGCTCCTGCATTGCAGGGGCGCCCCATCCTTACGCCACTTAATGCTGTCGTTCGAATTATTTCCAAATAATTCTCAAGGAGTTCACGCACCCTCCCAGCCCTGAATTCCCAGGGTTTTCACGCTGCGAGCAGAGCGTGGATGGCTAATCCCGCGTTGCCGTGCGTGTTGTTTCTGTGTTTAATGTGACTGAAGTGATGGAAGTGGAGCGACGCGGGATGCGCAAGCACCTTGAGAAGTTTTGCTGCATGTCTTTAGTTTTCCCCAACAGGGAGAATTCCGCGCCATGCTTCGCCCGCAATCAATGCGCTAACGCGTACTGAAGACAGGGAGGTATCCACGTGCTGGAATCCAGCAATGACGGAGCAGATAAGTATTTTTCGCTGACCGTCGGCCCGATCGCCGACCGCCATCAGGTGGTCAAGATCGGTGCCGCGGAGCAGCTGCCACTGGACTCGGCCGCGCAGGCGTCCGGAAGTTTGGTACAGCAACCGTCCGCGCTCGCCCAGGACAGTTTGGATGACTGGTTCTAGGTTCCGCTTTCAGGGATCAAAAATCCCGGCAGCCCATGGCTGCCGGGATTTTTGCGTATCGGCTTACTTGCCGAACCAGATGCCGATCTCGCGCTCTGCGGACTCAACGGAGTCCGAGCCGTGGACCAGGTTCTGCTGCACCTTCAGGCCCCAGTCGCGGCCGAAGTCGCCACGGATGGTGCCTGGGGCTGCGTTGGTCGGGTCAGTGGTGCCGGCCAGCGAACGGAAGCCTGCAATGACGCTCTGGCCTTCAGCCACGATCGCCACCACTGGACCGGAGAGCATGAACTCCACCAGCGGCTCGTAGAACGGCTTGCCTTCGTGCTCTGCATAGTGCTCGGCGAGCAGCTCTCGCGTAGCTTCCAGCTGCTGCAGCTTGGCAATGGTGTAGCCCTTGGCTTCAATGCGGGCAAGGATCTGTCCGGTCAGGCCGCGCTTGACGCCATCTGGCTTGACCAGGATCAGGGTACGTTCAGTCATGTGACTACCTCTTCGTATCGTTGATGTACTTCTTGGAATCTTAGGCTTGCTCGGGGTTGGCTCTTTCCCAGGCTTCCTGGGCGGCGGCACGGCGCTTGTTCTCTACGTCGATTTCCCCGCCCTTGGACAGCGCAAACCACCAGCACAGGGCAAACGCCGCGGCCAGGTAGAACATGTCCACCAGGATGAAGCCGCTCAGGAAGAACACTACCTGCAGGATCCAGCCGATGATGTAGCCGATCTTCTTGCCCAGCAGGGCGCAGTTGAAGATGCACAGCAGCGCCACGGCAGCGCCGAGGCTGAGCACCACTGCGGGTTCGCCGCGCTTGAGCCCGAAGGCTGCGAGGGTGACGAACACCGCCAGCAGCGCCTCGCAGACCAGCACGGTTGATGCGAACATCATCTTCGTGGAGCGCTGCTTCTTCTTCATCCCAGGTCGCCACTCGCGCTGGGCACGGGTGAGTTTGGCCATTAGGGCTTGCCTCCCTTGAGCAATAGTGAAATCTCGCCCACCAGTGTAATCGAACCGGTGACCAGCACTCCGCCGGACAGGTCGTTGCCTGCCTCCGCGCGGCCAACCGACCACTCGATGGCATCTTCCAGGTTTTCGGTGACGTGGATGTCCGCTTCCGGCCAGCCGGCATCGATGGCCAGGGTCGACAGCTCGCCGGCGGGAATGGCCCGTGGCGAGGAGGACTGGGTGATGCAGATGTCCTCGACCATGTCCCCGTATTCCTCGCGCAGGGTGTAGAGCATCGCCTCGGCGTCCTTTTCCTGCAGGATGCCGACCATCAGCACCAGGCGGGTGAAGCCGAAGGACTCCTTGATCGCTTCCGCGGTGACGCGGATGCCGTCCGGGTTGTGCCCGGCATCCACCAGGATGCTCGGGGCCGCACGCAGCAGTTCCAGCCGGCCCGGGCTCGTCGCCGCGGCGAAGCCGTCGCGGACCAGGTCGGCGTTCAGCTCGCGCTGTCCGCCGCCGAGGAATGCCTCCACCGCGGCCAAGGCCACGGTAGCGTTCTGCGCCTGGTGGGCGCCGAACAGCGGCAGGAAGATCTCGTCGTAGCGGGCGGCCTGGCCCTGGATGGACAGCAGCTGACCGCCCACGCCGTGCTGGCGTTCGATGAGCTTGAAGTCCAGGGTGTCGAAGGCCGCCGGCACGTCGAGCTCGCGGGCGCGGGACAACAGCACGTCGGCCGCGTCCACCGGCTGCACCGAGGAGACCAGGTAGCCTCCGGGCTTGAGGATGCCGACCTTCTCCTCGGCGATCTCCCCCGGGGTGTCCCCGAGCAGGTCGGTGTGGTCCAGCGAAATCGGGGTGATCACCGAAACGTCGCCATCGGCCACGTTGGTGGCATCGGTGATGCCGCCCAGTCCCACTTCGAGCACCACGACATCCACCGGGACCTCGGCGAAGACCGCGAAAGCGAGGATGGTGACAGCCTCGAAGTAGGTCAGCTTGTTTTCCCCGCGCTCGACGAGCTCGGCGTCCACAATTTCAAGGAACGGGCTGATCTCATCCCATACGCGCACGAAGGTCTCGTCATCCACCGGTGCACCGTCAATGGCGATGCGCTCGGTGACCGAAATCAGGTGCGGCGAGGAGTAGCGGCCGGTGCGCAGATCGTGCGCCATCAGCAGCGATTCGATCATGCGTGCGGTCGAGGTCTTGCCGTTGGTGCCGGTGATGTGGATGACCGGGCAGGCCTTGTTGGGCTCGCCGAGGATCTCCATGGCCCGGAACATCGGAGCCATGCGCGGCTCCATCTTGTTCTCCGGGGCCCGGGACAGCAATTGCGCGTAGACGCGGTCCAGTTCGCTCACTAGTTGGCCTCGACTTTGCCGGAATCCAGCTTGGCCACGGCAACCTGCTCGCCCTGAGCCGAATCGTCGGCGACGAGCTCCAGCTGCGCGCTCAGGGTTTCGCCGGCCACCAGCTCGCGGTTGGCTTCCAGCGCCGCGATGGTGGCCGCGCTGGCGGTGATCACGGTGCGGATGCGGTCCGAAACCTGCAGGTCCGCGTCCTTGCGGGCGGACTGGATGGAGCGGATCATGTCGCGGGCGGTGCCCTCGGCAGCCAGCGCCTCGGTGACCTCGGTATCCAGCACCAGGAAGCCGCCGTCGATGACCGCCGCGGCGATCTCGCCGGCCGCATCCACCACGGTGTCCAGGGTGTATTCGCCCTCGGCCAGTTCCAGGCCGCCGGCGGTGACAACACCGTTGGCGACGGACCAGTCCCCGGACTTGGCGCCCTTGATGGCCTGCTGAACGTTCTTGCCCAGGCGTGGGCCGGCGGCGCGGGCGTTGACGACCAGCTGCTGGCTGATGCCGTAGCTGGCCGCGTCCACTCCTTCGGCGTCGATCAGGGTGACGGCCTTCAGGTTCAGCTCGTCCTTGATGATCGAGGCGTAGGTGCCTTCCAGGCGTGCTGCGTCGGTGAGCACGACCTTCAGCTCAGCCAGTGGCAGGCGCACGCGCAGGTTCTTGGCCTTGCGCAGCGAGGAGCCCACCGAGCAGATCTTGCGGGTGGTTTCCATGGTTTCCAGCAGCGCGGTGTCGGTTGGGAATTCGCTGGCTTCTGGCCAGTCTTCCAGGTGCACCGAGCGCTTGCCGGTCAGCCCGCGGAAGATCTCTTCGCTGGCCAATGGCAGCAGCGAAGCGGTGACCTTCACCAGGGTTTCCAATGCGGTGTACAGGGTGTCGAAGGCCTGGGTGTCTTCATCGAAGAAGCGCTGGCGGCTACGGCGCACGTACCAGTTGGTCAGCGTGTCCATGTAGTGGCGCACGGCCTCGGTGGCGTCGGAAACCTCGTAGGAATCCAGCGCCTCGGTGACTTCGCGCACCAGCTGTCCGGTGGCGGCCAGCATGTACTGGTCCAGCGGGTCGGTGGAGTCCATCGAGCGCTTGGCCTCGTAGCCGGCTCCGTTGTTCGCGGAGTTGGTGTAGAGGTTGAAGAAGTGCCAGACGTTCCACAGCGGCAGCAGTACCTGGCGCACGCCGTCGCGGATGCCCTGTTCGGTTACGACCAGGTTGCCGCCGCGCAGGATCGGGCTAGCCATCAGGAACCAGCGCATGGCATCGGAACCGTCGCGGTCCAGGACCTCGGTGACATCCGGGTAGTTGCGCAGGGACTTGGACATCTTCTGTCCGTCCGAGCCCAGCACGATGCCGTGGGAGATCACGTTGGTATAGGCCGGGCGGTCGAAAAGCGCGGTGGAGAGCACGTGCATGGTGTAGAACCAGCCACGGGTCTGGCCGATGTACTCCACGATGAAGTCAGCCGGGTGGTGGCCGGAATCGAACCATTCCTGGTTGTTGAATGGGTAGTGCACCTGGGCGTACGGCATCGAGCCGGAGTCGAACCAGACGTCGAGCACGTCTTCCACGCGGGTCAGCGTGCCGCCTTCGGCACAGCCCTCGTGGGCCTTGGTCAGCTCGTCGATGAATGGGCGGTGCAGGTCAGGCTGGCCTTCGTGGTTCACCGGCAGACGGCCGAAGAAGTCCTTCAGCTCGGCCAGCGACCCGAAGACCTCGCGGTGGGTGCACTCGGCGCCCGAGCATTCCCAGACCGGGATCGGCGAACCCCAGTAGCGGTTGCGCGAGATCGACCAGTCGCGGGCGTTTTCCAGCCACTTGCCGAACTGGCCGTGCTTGACGTTGCCCGGGATCCAGTTGATCTGCTCGTTCAGCTCGACCATGCGGTCCTTGAACTTGGAGACCTCGACGTACCACGAGGAGATCGCGCGGTAGATCAGCGGGGTGCGGCAGCGCCAGCAATGCGGGTAGGAGTGCTCGTAGGAGGCCTGCTTGACCAGCTTCGCCTCGTCCTTGAGCACGTTGGTGATGGTCTTGTTCGCATCGAAGACCTGCACGCCGACAATCTCGGCCAGCGGGCCATTGCCGAAGACCGGCAGGAACTTGGCGCCCTCGTCCACCGAGAGGATCACCGGGATGCCGTGCTCTTCGCAGACCTTCTGGTCATCTTCGCCATAGGCCGGAGCCTGGTGGACGATGCCGGTACCGTCTGCCACGGTGACGTAGTCAGCGGTGACGATCTGCCAGGCGTTTTCGGTGCCGTACTTCTCGGTGTCGGTGTAGGTGTCCCACAGCGGCTGGTAGCGCACGCCGGCAAGCTGCTCGCCGGTGTAGCTGGCGGTGATGGCCGCGGCGGCTTCCTTGGCGTCCTTGTAGCCCAGGTCCTTGGCGTAGGAGCCGAGCAGGTCGCGGGCCAGCAGGAATGGACCGGCGGCAGCCGAAGCCTTCACACCGGCTTCGCCTGCAGGAACCACGACGTAGTCGATCGATGGGTGCACGGCCAGTGCGGCGTTGGTTGGCAGGGTCCATGGGGTGGTGGTCCAGGCCAGAGCCTGCACGCCGGCAAGTTCCTTGGAAGCTTCGGTTTCACCGGCAAGGATGGTGAAGCCAACGGTGACGGTCTGGTCCTGGCGGTTCTTATAGACGTCGTCGTCCATGCGCAGCTCGTGGTTGGACAGCGGGGTCTCGTCCTTCCAGCAGTACGGGAGCACGCGGAAGCCCTTGTAGGTCAGGTCCTTGTCCGAGAGCTGCTTGAAGGCCCAGATGACCGATTCCATGAACTCGACGTTCAGGGTCTTGTAGTCGTTTTCGAAGTCGACCCAGCGAGCCTGGCGGTTCACGTACTGCTTCCACTCATCGGCGTACTTCATCACCGAGGTGCGGCAGGCGTCGTTGAACTTGTCGATGCCCATGGCTTCGATCTGCTTCTTGTCGGTCATGCCCAGCTGCTTCATGGCTTCCAGCTCGGCAGGCAGGCCGTGGGTGTCCCAGCCGAAGCGGCGCTCCACGCGCTTGCCGCGCTGGGTCTGGTAGCGGGCTACCAGGTCCTTGACGTAACCGGTGAGCAGGTGGCCGTAGTGCGGCAGGCCGTTGGCGAAAGGAGGGCCATCGTAGAAGACGAATTCTTCGCCCTCACGCTGCTCGATGGAGGCCTGGAAGGTGTTGTCGTTCTTCCAGTATTCGAGGACGCGCTTCTCAAGATCTGGGAATCGCGGTGAAGCCGGGGTCGAACCGGTTGGGTCAGTAGTGACCTTCGGGTAGAAGCTCATCGAATGGGCCGTCCTTCAAGCGTAGGGTCGATAAATCCTTGCCTACGAGGACGGCGAAATTGCCGCGGTACCACCCCGCTTATCCCCCACCAAGATGATGGGGAATCGCTTATCTTCAGCTGTGACGGGCTGGTCCCGTTCGGTTCTACTTGGCGAACATGAGGTTCGCGGTTCTTCCGAAGACTCACCGGTGATAGCCGGATCAAAGTCGCAGTCCTTATATCCTACCGCGTGATGCGCCAGCAGAAAATTCCCAGCAGCCTTCGAATGGCAAGTGAGCGGAGGCTCACAGCTCGGCGAGCGCACCGGCCAGGAGAACAATCCCCAAAGCATTAGAACATGTTTTCGAATGCTGGCTCCGGTATCTTACCTGATTTGGCATGAAAGGCTATGCATTGCCTGGGGCCGTCGCGATCAAATTCAGTAAGCGCTCCATCTCAACTGATTCAACCGGTATCGTTGTCTGCCCGGGTTGCGGGAACGGAAGATTCATAACTCCGGCCTGCGACCCTCGGTTCGCTGCAGCTTCCGTCATGTGCACGCAAGGCTTTGAATCTCCGGAGAACGGATAGGCCAGCACTGCCGGAACCTCCCAAAGATTTGCATAGGCGTAAATCTGATATTGGTCTGCCATCGATGCTCTGGTTACGCGCTGTATAGCTTTCTTGTACTTGCCGTCAATGAGCAGTACTGGATTCCCAGGAGCGTCTCGATGCTCAACGTGAATGTCGACGTTTTTTCGCTCTCCTCCATCAAAAAGCACTCTTCGTTCGGGGCTTCTGTTGATCCGATAGTTTCGCGTCAAGTCGACGGCGTCGGCCACGAGGTCTTCCCAGAGTTCGCTGGTTGCAATCTTAAAAGTGAAAACCATGCCGTCGGATTCATCATCTGCCAGCTCAGCGAGCAACACATTGTCGTTTAATATGGCCAGGGCCATCCGGAATACCCCGAGCAATCCGCGATTGCGCATGCGTGCCGTATTCCGCAGGGGACGCCTTACTATTTCAGCGACAGAACCGATGGAAACGTCGTTCAGACGCGCATCGATTTCCAGAGCCAATTCGACAAGGCGATCATCGCTTTTGACTGTTTGAGAGCACCGTCCAACCGCCAGCCGAATTGCCTGCCAAATTTGCGTGTTTCCCTCTAAATCGTCAAATTCACACCATACGGGCAAGCGTCGATTTGCCTTGCGTTTAATAAGTTCGTTGACGATCAAACGTCCGCGAACAGCGCCCAAGGGCTCGGCGACTGGAATGAACTCGGGCCTGCGCCGTGCGACTTGGACTTCTGCCAGGAGCAGGAATAACTTCATGAATGCCTGCCGCGCTTCCGGTTCGCACATCATGAGCGAAATTCCGGGAGGTGGGTCTTCGACTATTGGCCGCAATTTGCTACGGATCAGCTCCCAAAATCCGGCCAAAGTACTCGGTGGAGTTGATTCCACAGCTCGCGTCTCTACAACCGGTGTATCTGCAGTAGTCCAAAGCGCGTCCGTTGCTCCGTCTTCGTCTGTATTCATTTGAACTGGTCGGCACAAGCGACTTAGAGCTTCAGCACACTGGCCTTTCAATCCTAAATAGTCCATTTCGTAGAGGACTACGATGTCTACATCCGCGGATCTGTAATCGACATCAAACGTCCATGCCATCGGACCATTACCGCCTCGGTCTGAGCCTCGCCACGTCTTCGGCAGGACATAGATGAAAATAACGCGGCTGTCTGGTTCATAGGTCCCCGTCGTTTTCAAGACGGTGAGCCCAATCCCGTTTCCGCGTTTGCTGGCTTGAAACCACCTGGATTCCTCGTTGGCTAAGTGGACTTGGGCAGGCGCCATGGCGATTCCCATGGTCAGGATGCGGAGCTACTGGACGGAACAGTGAGGAACCTTCGCCCAAGTCCACGCCCGTGGGCATATAGGCACATCTGGTTCGGCAGCTCTGCTCCGCCATCGAAGAATGCAGCTACTGCATCAGCACTGAGATTGAAAATATGTGCGATCTCGGCCAGTTACTGCACCAGGGCTTCCGCTACGTCTTTCGCTGTTGCACCCTTTGTAAAGAAATATGAGTGCCCCAATTGAGCATCCGGGCCCACGGCGTCATTCAATTTCTGGTTGACTCGTTCGTGCCAGGAAATCACTCTTTCGAGTTCTTGAGAACGATCATGTCCCAAAGCTAAGGCTAAGCGCTGCCCTGTAAGCACCTCTTGCGTCTTCCACCAGAATCGCCGACGTAATGCCAGGTCAATCGTGCCAACGGAACGATCAGTTGTATTCATTGTTCCGATAATGTGCAGGTTTGGCGGAACAACCAAGTGTTTACGGCTGCCTGGCAAACTTGTCTGCAACTCAACGCTATTGAGTTTCGGTTGTTCGTGCAGTTCAGCGTCGGTAAGCACCGTGCGGAAGTCCTTGGCCTGCCAACTCCAATGTTTACGGAGATCATGTGACTCAGCACCTTCATGAGCGTTTACAGTCGACCTCTTGCCGGGTTCGATAACCATCAAGAGATCACCAAGCACACGTGCTGTGTTGGCCCGGTTGATTTCGTCGAGGAATAGCAAATAGTTCTGCTCAGGGTCCCGGGTCGCCCGTTCGCACATCCGCAGGAATGGCCCGGGCACGACTTCAAACGAATCGGAAGTTGGCCGCAATCCAACGACAAAGTCTTCGTAGGAAGTTGATGGATGGAAAACTAAAACGCTTGTCCTGTTGCCATAGGCAACTTTCAGGCCATCGAGGGAGTGCGTTTTCCCGCTCCCAGCGACGCCTTCGAGAATGACGTTTTTGTAGGTTTCAAGCTCGGTAATCAGCTGATCAAAATCTGTCCCTGCGGGTATCACTTCTTCCGCAGATTCGGCTGGAGCAAGAGGAGCAACCTCCGCGTTTTCCTGCACCCAGCGACTAAATCCTTGTTCGCAAAGTGAAGCATCTTGTTCCGTTCCATGTAGTGCTTCAATTGGGAATTTGGTCCAGACGTAGCTGTCTGGATCCACTGCATACTCCGAACCGGATTTGCGCCTAAGGTTCTCGATGATGGTTCCGGCTGCCATTAGACGAGGGAGCGGGTTATCTGCAAGATTCCATTGATCCTCCACCTCACGTGGCGACTTCGAATAGGAACCTTCACCAGGCCACTCAGGATCCAACAGGCGCAGGAACGAACTGATGTCTTCACGAATGACAACGAATTGCTTTAATTGTTCTCCTGGCACCGCATACGCTTCGAACTTCCGCCCCAGTGCTTCGAAGCAGAATGTCGTAATCTTGTTCATTTGATGCTCGTCGTCATACCCGAAGACGCAAATAACCGCTGACCTCATCTGGGCACTAAGCGTGCCGTCTATCCGAACCTGGTTAAATCTCTGACGTATCTGGGCTTCTGTATGCTCAGCTACGAGCCGAACGGTTCCTGCGTTCACGGACGTTAACACCTCTTCTATCAGGGTAGAATTCGAAATCTGCAGCCTACGTTGCGTTTATCGTCATCTTTGCACATGCCTCATCGCCGCGAAAGATAGTTTTATCGCTTAGATTCCAGCGAGTGATTCAAATTCTGCACATCGGACTGGATGCCTGTGGAACGTGAACAATCCACCGTTTTAGACCAAGATTGCGTTCTCCATGGTTCTCGGTCGCTTAGGGATAACTAGTAACAGCAGTCTTGAAAGCTTCAGAAACGAACGTATGGTTCACAGGCTCAACTGAGAACCAACGGCATTATTGGAAGAATGGCGTTTCTATCTTTCGTATAGACGTCCGGTGTCCCGTATTCGCGTAACGTCACTTTGACTCAAATTTGTACGAACACCTATTGCACGGATGGATACTCCATGCAACAAGGCCGAAGAAATAGCATGTTCTAGTTCTGCAATGCAGCCAACCAAAGCGCCGGTAGGTGTGGGGTTCTTCTCGACTGCATGCAACTGGACCAATTTAGCGATCAACGCGTCAATCCTCGCCCAGTCATATTCAACCGCCGTGTTGGAATCGTTCTCGTGGTGAAATATGACCCAATCGTTCATCAGCTACAGCCCTCTCACGCGGTGACGTTGCAAGCAAATATCTTGCTTGCTGAATCGTAAGGGCCAAACTGAATTCCCCTTACGTAGACTCTATCGCTGGTTAGGAAGCGGTAGTTCGCATTGGTGTCGCAGCGTGGTTCGCGGCAAATGTTGGCCACTCGGTGTGAACGATTATTGGTTGACGAAACCGGCCCATCCTCATCTCGATACAATCCACACACAGGCCAACTTCCAGCACAGGTAGCTCGCAGAGCCCCCGTGATCCAGTGCGGGAAAACTTCCGACACGGAAGTTGAAGCGCATGAATTAGTTGCCCCCAATGGAGTTCGCCTGTCTGCTTAGCCATGGGCTTGAAGGAACCCACACAGCCGGTTGCGCTCCAGTTCGCTGGAAGGTCGATGTCCAAGGCATGTTGCTTGACAGGCAAAGAGGCAGGCTCGCTAGGTATCTGCAAGAACCAATTACCTTCAGTGTCCAGGAGGAAACGTCCTCCTTTCGCATCGGATTGGATCGTCAGGCCCTCAAGCTTCAGCCCTTTCGATTTTGCTAGCGATCGGGTTGAAGGGTCCTTGACAGGGCTTTTTGTCATTGGAGCCTGGGCAGCACTATTCTCCGTTGAAAGTCCGCTTGAGGACGTATTGGTTTGAATTTCAGCGCTGGCATGTGCTCCCGACATGGTCGTTACAGAGAGAGTCACTACGGCGAGACCTGCGAGCATTGAGGTGAACAACGATTTCATGGGGTTCTTTCTGGCGGATAAAACAATCAAATGGGCAACAGTACGAGTTGAGGAGAGCCTACGAGATGATTGTTTGGTACGTCACGGCAATATATACAAGCCCAGGAGCCAAAGAATAATTGTTTCGCCCTTTATCCATCGAGTGATTTTCCGAGCTTCTAGTTCCGTCACGCTCAATCGTTCAGATAACATACGGCAAGGATCCCAATCATGATGGCCATTGCGATTGCATCTAGCGTGACGCCCGGATTATTGCTCGAGTTCCAGAAAAGTAGATCTTGGTACTGATGATTCCGGCTAGTCCCAGGGCGATGGTGTCTACTTTGAAAACGTACTGGTTTTCTCTTCGCTTCAAAAACGACCGTTTTTTGAAGATTGAACTGTCGGCCGACAGGCCCTGCAGAATCGGGAGAGTAGGTTTGTCGAACTTATTCGTCAGATTGGAAGCTGATCGGCTTTTCAGTGTGAGTCAACGACGGTCGGTCGTTTTAGATCCAGGGCTTTACTGACGAGGGAATTTGTTACCAATTTGATACAAGATGCAGGTCATCCCTCGATGTAAACCGAAAATCTCTAAGTTAGAGTAAAGAAGGGTCAGTAAATACACGCTGGTCAACGTTTCAGTTACGAGGAATTATGAAAAATCTTCTTTCCAGGGCTGCCGCCATTATCGGCGCTTCGTTACTCGCAGGATCTGTCCTTGCCTCCCCAGCAATGGCAGCTTCCCCCGCAGATGTGAGTGTCCCTTCAACTGCTGTTCCTGCGGCTACCACTTTCGATCTTTCCGGTTACTTCATAGAACAAAAGGAACCGAATTTTGAAGAAATAACAAAGAATCTCAGCGATGAAGAATTGGCGCTATTGAAGTCTGGTAAACCAGCTGTCGTTTATCAGGAGGCGGAAACCGCAGAAATAACCAAGGTTGAGAAGGAAAGCACCGTCCAGACGTACGCGTTGCTTCCAACTAGCAATTGCGCTGCCACAACCGTCAATGCGTGTCTCTATGGTGCAGGTGGAGCTTCTGTTGATTATGGCTTTATTGGCACGGGATCGCTGACCGGTTTGGCATAACCGCGGAAGTTACGGTTCGCAGAATCGAACTATGCGAGCTTGCAGCAGTACAGTTTGCTACGCAACAGTTGCGCCTAAGGTCAAGCTTAAGCTCAGCAGCCCCACTACCTTGAAGTCAGTTACCGTGTTTTAAATTCTTTGCTCTGGAAGGTCGCAGGCTGAATGGACTTCCAGAGATTTTAGTTTGTTGTTCTTGCTAAGGCTTTCCCAGTTCAAATGCTGTTTTGAACTGGGAAAGCCTTTGTAAGGCTGATTTTCTGACCTGTTTCGTGCCATGATTTGGGATGCATCACCTTGAAGTAGGTTTCGCTTCAACCGGCGGGATCTCCAATGGTGGTCCGTCCAACAAAAACGACCGTTATTGAACATGTGCCAACATGGCAGTTATTCCACGCAGATAGTCCTATTCATCAAAGGTATTGAAGGCTTGGACTCTGATTATCGGCTGTTCCAGCAACATAAGTCCGGCGCCGAGTGCTACTGCCAGACCGACAAATAACGCTAGAATCTCCTCAGCCCACACGTTAAGGATTTCGCCGAGCTCGTTCAGTGGCGGGAAAATGCCGTTATCCCTGATGCTCTCTTCTCATAGTGACCGGCTGAACCACTGCTCAGGAAGAGCAATATGAGCAACAGCGAGGAGAGAATCAAGAGAGCATGAATTAAATTCGAACTGCGGCTGCGAAGTACCACGGTACGGCTCTATGCATTGTTGTCACCGCAATGTCGAAATGTGTTAGTTGTCTTCTTTTGCAGTTTTCCCTAGTCCCGTTGTTTCGCGGTGAGTGTGCTTCGTGCACGCATGAAAATGCTCCCTCAAAAGTGTCGACTTTTTACAGTCCAATTTTCGGGGAGCAGTTCATTTCACAGTCCAACTATCGGGGAGCATTCCACTTATAGGAGTGGATTGCACCATCTACTGATGCACAGTTCGTGCACGCGTGTATTGATTCTTACTTGAGCAGACTATTCACGAGCTGAATAGGGGTGGACTCTTCGAGGAAGAAGTACAAGTAGATTTTCAAAAGTAGGCTATCCATTTCCTCTGAAGAGATAAGACGGGCTTCGGGGGCACGAAGCGAAACCACTATGGAAGCGACATTCATGATGGCTTTATTATGCTCACCTGTGGAAAGGTTCTTGTTTCTGAAAGATTCCAGATACAGAAGAGCCAGATGGCGCAATACGTCTACATCTGCTTTGCTGTTAGTCGCAATCGTTGAATTCGTGGCACGATTCATTGCGTCAATTGCCACGTCAACTTCAGGTAACGGCAAGCACTGCTGATTCAGTTTGAGAAGAGCATGTTCTGTGAATATTGGGTCTTGATGGCCATTCGCAGAATAGTCAACCTCACTCCGCTCTCCTGGGAAATTATCCACCACAGTTGTATCGCCTCCAGCCTGAAGCGCCTGTTGCGATGTAGCCTTTGCCAGCGATGGTTACACGTCCTTGTGACACTGTATTGAATTCAGCAACATATCCGGTTTTGCACGTGTAATCAGTTTCAACTTCGTTGTGGAACTCTGTTTCACTGGCGACAATGGTTCCGCTACCTGAAGCTCCGGCTTTCTTTTTATGGATATCTAATTCGATTCTGTGCGAAAAGGCTTGGTCGCAGCGGTTGTGCGCCCATCCGGACACATGGCTGTAGTTGCTGCTGTTCGGGGTATGGTACTCACCTGTTACTAACTTGCACCCACCAGGCAAAGCAAATGTTGTTGCTGCTTTATTCGAAGATGCTTCAGGCACATACTCGGTAGAGCTCACACTAAGAATGACTCCTCCTCCATCCTGCTCTACTCGTTCTGCAAGCAATTTCAAAGCCTGCTTCTCATCTTGGTTCAATCTGTCCACATCAACGTAGGAAACATCTACCTTGACGTTGCTGGCGTCAATCCCAAAATGAGAAATCGGCTCTTATGCTACCAACCGACCTCGGAGATTGGATGCTCACGTCGCTACCTGAGAATATTATTCTCACTGCGATTGGTACAGCCCTCCGCGAAGGTTTGCTCCTGCTGACGCTGGCTTTGGGAGTCGTTCTCGCTCTACGAACTAGTTCATTCGAAATCTCAGAAACAGGTACTTCTAATCCTGCACGACTACCCGAAGGCCAAAGCAGCAAGCGATAGCCTTAGAGCGGATCAACCAGCTCAAAAACCACCGTTTTAGTAGGCTATCAAGCATGAGCAATCCCGCACAGCCCTGGGCTGACCCGCAGAAACAGCACCATTATTTCGGTTCTCCTGCGGTTCTACGCTGGGGCCAGCACCTGGTCACATTCATCCTGGTCCTGATCGTGTTGCTCAGGGTCTTCGCCAATGGTGAGAATCCATGGATCACTTTGGGCATTTCGATCATCTTTGCCACGTGGTACTCGGCTGGGTTCATCCTCGTGGCGCGCAGCCGGGCCAAGAGCTTGCCCGCCCGGTGGTTGGCAGTTCTACTCGGTATCTGGATAGCCAGCCTCGCCGCTTCTCCCGAATTCATGTGGCTCGCCTTCAGCCTCTGGCTCCTGCTCGGCCACCAGTTGCCGCTCGTGCCCTCGATCCTGTGGTCTGTCGTCGTCTACGCATTCACGATCCTCGCCCCGTATCTGCATCACTCGGAAGTGACCCTGGCCGCGGCAGCTGGTCCGCTTGTCGGCGGGCTGTTCGCCTGGGGCATTTCCCGCGGTTACCTGCAGATGGAGCGCGATGCACAAGTGCGCACCTCCCTCGTGAATTCCCTGGTCCGCGCCCAGCGTGAAATGGCCGACCTGCAAGAGGAGCTTGCGAGGTCGCAGCGCGAAGCTGGCATTGCCGCGGAACGCACGCGTCTGGCCCGGGAAATCCATGACACTGTTGCGCAGCAGCTCTCCTCCATCGGACTGCACGCCAAGGCGGCAGAGGCTTCCAAGGAATCGGATGCGGCCGGGAAAGCGTTGGTCCGCATCGATGAGCTGTCCGGGCAGGCGTTGACCGACTTGCGCCGCATCATCGCCGCGCTCGCACCGGCCGAGCTGGATGCCCAGGCGCTGGCCGGAGCACTAGGTCGGATCCTGGAGAATTTCAAAGCGGATTCGAATGTCGAAACCCGGCTGGATATCGAGCCGGGCCTGCCCGATTTGGATCCCAGCGTGCAGATCGCTTTGCTGCGCACCGCGCAGTCGGCGCTCTCCAATGTCCTGCGCCATGCGCAAGCTTCCATCATTGCCCTGTCCTTGAGCAGCAGCGGCGACGAGGTGCGCATGGATATCGTGGATGATGGCATTGGCTTCACCCCGAATTCCGGTCCGGTGCAGACCAGCACCGAGGCCGGCGGGTTCGGCCTGACCGCCATGAACCAGCGCCTGCGGGCACTGGGTGGCGGATTGGACGTCGAAAGCTCCCCCGGTGAAGGCACAGCACTGTGTGCCCATCTTCCACTGCATTTGGCAAAGGACAATTCATGATCCGCATCCTCTTGGTCGATGACCATCCCATCGTTCGCACGGGCCTGCGAGCATTGTTCGAGAACTATGAAGACATCGCCGTGATCGGCGAAGCATCCAGCGGCGAGGAAGCACTGGAGTTCGCCAAAACCAATTCCGTCGATGTCGTGCTCTGCGACCTTCGTCTGGGCGACGGGATGAACGGCGCACAGACCACGGCAGCCATCCGCAAGCTGGCCAAGCCGCCCTACGTGTTGATCCTGACCACCTTCGACAAGGACTCGGAGGTACTGGCTTGCATCGAAGCTGGGGCCGCCGGTTATCTGCTCAAGGATGTCAGCGCGCAAACTATCGTGGAGTCCATCAGCCAAGCCGCGGCCGGGCACATGGTGCTTGCCCCGGAGATGACCCAGCGTGTAGTCGAAGGCATGCGACGGCCGAAGGTCGAGCTGACAGCACGGGAGAAAGACGTGCTGGTCCAGCTGGCCACCGGTGCCGGAAACAAGCAGATCGCCAAAGCGCTGTTCGTTTCCGAGGCAACGGTCAAGACCCACCTGGTGCATATCTTCGACAAGCTGCAGGCATCCAGCCGCACCGATGCCATCAACAAGGCGAAGGACCACGGTTTGCTCTAGGTTGTCCCGGTTAGTCGAAGACACGCCGGGGGCCGCCTCAACCTTTCGGTTGAACTTTTCTTCACCCCTTTCCACGATGGATTGACCTGCAAAAACTCATTAACTGGAACTATGAAAGTTCCAGTTATTTCCCGGGTCGGCGATTCGCTGACCAGCCGGCGCGGCGCCCGCATTTGGGCCGCCGGCATCTTCGCAGTCATTCTCGTTCTCTTCGGCGCGCTGAGCAGCGTTCAGGCTCCGGAACGCTCGGCGAGCTCACTGGTTGGCCATTCGGATTCGGCCAAGGTCGCCCAGCTGATCGATGCGAACACCAGCGAATCAAAGACCTCCGCACTGCTCGTGGCCAGCCGTGAAGATGGCCAGGTACTCAGCATTGATGACCGCGCCACGGTAGATCACCAGGCTGAGGCGTTGAGCGACGCAGCGAAGGTCGTTGCTGGCCGCACCATGGCCAGCGAGGATCAGCAGGCGGCGATGGTACCGCTGTCCTGGAATAGCGTCTCTGATGAGGCCGACCGTGAAACGCTGAAGGCGATCCGCGGCTGGATCCAGGAGCATCCCTCCGATGGGTTGCAACTGCAGGTCACCGGGTCTATCGCTTTTGCCGTGGATGTCACCAATGCGTTCGCCGGGGCCGACTTCACCCTGCTGGCAGTCACGGTGGGAATCGTTGCAGTCCTGCTGATTCTCACCTATCGTTCGCCGGTGCTCTGGCTGATCCCGTTGGTGGTGGTAGCTCTCGCCGACCGCAGCGCCTCGCTGGTGGCCAATCTTTTGGGAAACGCCTTCGATCTGCACTTCGACTCCGGCGTGCTCAGCGTCTTGGTCTTCGGTGCCGGCACCAACTACGCGCTGCTGCTGATTTCCCGCTATCGCGATGAACTGCAGCAGAGCGACGGCCACCGGCAGGCACTGTCCAAGGCATGGGCCGCCAGCTTCGAAGCGATCCTGACCTCCAACTTGACCGTCGTGCTGGCCCTGCTGACCCTGTCGCTGGCCGTCATGGAAGATACCCGAGGCTTGGGCATCGTCTGCGCCGCGGGCCTGCTGATCGCCGCGATCTTCGCGCTGTTCCTGCTGCCGCCAGTCTTGGCCATGGCCGGGCGGAAGGCCTTCTGGCCGCTGATCCCCCTCCCGGGACAGGAGATCAAGAAGGAAAACATCTTCGGGCGTGCTGCCCGTGCAGTGATGACCCGTCCGGGCCTGAACCTGGCAGCCCTGTCAGTGCTGCTGCTGGTATTGGCCAGCGCACTGACCGGTACCCGCATCGGCCTGGACCAGAGCCAGCAGTTCCGCACGGCAACCGAGTCCTCCACTGCCATGGCCACCCTGGCCGAGCACTTCCCGGCCGGTGAAACCCAGCCGATCACGGTGCTGGCCCAGGACACCGATATCGATGCGCTGCGTCATGGGTTCGCGGGAGTTGAGAACGTGAAGCGCGTGGGCGAAGCCAGCCAGCTCGGCAACACGCAATGGCAGCAGTTTTCGGTCATCTCGGAGGTTGATCCCAGTGCCGCCGAAGCCCAGGGCCTGGTGGCCGACCTGCGAGATGCAGCAGCAAGCTCTCATGCAGGACAGGTGCTGATCGGCGGACAGAGCGCAGAACAATTGGATTCGCATCAAATGCACCTGCGAGACCTCTACGTGATTGCGCCGCTGATCATGATGATCTGCTTCGTGATGCTCGGCTGGCTCACCCGTTCATGGCGCACTGCCCTGGCCTTGGGAGTGGTGAACCTGCTCAGTGCTGCAGCTGCTGTCGGATTGGGTTCGCTGGTTTCCTCAGTCGTCTTCGAGGCTGACGCGCTGGATGTCCAAGTGCCGCTGCTGGCCTTCGTCTTCCTCGTAGCGCTCGGCGTGGACTACACGATCTTCCTGACCCAGCGAGTCCGCCAGGATGCGCAGGCGCTGGAACTGCATGAAGCAGTTGCCTTGGCAGCAAGCCGCACCGGATCAGTCATCACCAGTGCCGGGCTCGTGCTCGCCGGAGTATTTGCCGCCCTGGCGACCTTGCCGCTGACGGTCCTGGGGCAGCTCGGCCTGATCGTCGGACTCGGCGTCCTGCTGGACACATTCGTTGTTCGAACCCTGCTGCTGCCCGCGCTGTTCGCGGTCCTGGGTACGGCCAAGCGCCCGGTCTTCGGCCACGTTTCCTCCCCTGCGGAAGCAGCTGCAGGACCATCCCTTCAGAAAGAAAGCAACATCAATGCGTAAGCTCGTCAATTTCTCCTTCGCCTACATGATCCTCGGAGTCGCTTCAGGTCTCTTCTACCGCGAATTCACCAAGATGAACGGTTTCCCGGAGGGAGCGTGGACCCAGCTATCGGTAGTCCATACCCATCTGCTCGTTCTGGGCTTCGTCATCCTGCTGCTGGTGCTCCTGCTGGAGAAGGCCTTCGGCCTGAGCCAGCATCGAAAGCTCTTCGCGTGGTTCATGGGAACCTACAATGCGGGTGTGCTCCTCACCGCGGGCATGCAGCTCACCCACGGCATCATGACCGTGCTGGGCATCGAGTCATCCAAGATGGTCTCCGGCATCGCGGGCCTTGGCCACATGTCGATCACTGCAGGCATGATCCTGCTGTTCATCATGCTCCGCCGCAGTGTCGGCGCCGGAGAACAGCAGAAGGCCGCACAAAAGCGGGCAGTCGAGGGCTAGGCAATCGGCCCGTTGTCGATTAGCCGTTCCCGGCTGGCCGGTGAACTGGCTGGCTGGGCGGGCCTGAGCATCGCGCCGTAGCCCTGGCAGCAGCGCTGCTCATGGCAGCTGATACTTATTCGGCCGGTAGCAAGCCGAAGAAGTTGCGGGCTGAAAACACCAAAGGGCAGGGTCCCTCAGCAAATTTGCCGAGGAACCCTGCCCGTTGCGTGCTAGAGCCCGGGGTGAAACTTACAGGCTCTCAACCAATTTTTTTGCCGAAGAGAATTCCATCATCGCTTCGCGCTCTACCACCTTGACGCGGTCGCGAGTGATCTCGCCGAAACGAGTCGAAACGGTGCCGGCTGCAGCGCCCAGCTCCTTCTCGTGTGCGTCCAAGTTCTTCCAGCCATCCCAGTTGGAGAAGTTCACGCCACGGCTTTCGAGCAGATCCGCGATCTTCTGGGAAGAATCCGGCTGTGCCAGCTTGGTGAGGTCTTCCAGCAGGTGGGTGATGGTTTCCAAGGCGTCGCCCTTGGTGTGGCCAATCAGGCCGATTGGACCACGCTTGATCCAGCCGGTGGCGTACAGGCCAGGAACGTGAGTGCCAGAAGCATCAAGTACGCGGCCTTCCACGTTTGGAAGCACGCCCTTGGCACCGTCGTATTCGATGTCATTGACAGCCGAACCGAAGTAGCCCACGGCGCGGTAGATGGCCTGCAGCGGGTACTCGATGAATTCACCGGTACCGCGTGCACCGCCATTGCCGTCAAGCTCGTTGCGCTCGACCTTCAAGCCGGTAACCTTGCCATCCTCGCCCAGAACCTCGACCGGGGACTGCAGGAAGTGCAGGTGCAGGCGGCGCGAGGCGCTTGGAGCTTCTTCACGCTCTTCCTGCTCGATCAGCCAGTTGGTCAGCGTGGAGACCATGGTCTTGGTCTGGTTGTTGGTCTTCATGGCTTCGTCCGAGGCCTTGTCGAATTCGAAGTCCTCCGGGTACAGCACGATGTCCACGTCCTTGGAGTGCGAGAGTTCGCGCAGTTCCAGCGGGGTGAACTTGACCTGTGCCGGGCCGCGGCGTCCGAAGACGTGCACGTCGGTGACGGCCGAGTCGTTCAGCTGTTCGTAGATGTGCTCCGGGATTTCGGTTTCCAGCAACTGGTCAGCGTGCTTGGACAGAATGCGGGCGACGTCCAAGGCGACGTTGCCGTTGCCGATGACGGCAACTTCCTTGGCTGACAGGTCCCAGTTCTTGTCGACATCCGGGTGCGCGTCGTACCAAGAAACGAAGTCGGCGCCGCCGAAGGAGCCCTCAAGATCGATGCCCGGAATATTCAGGTCGGCGTCCTTCTGGGCGCCGGTGGAGATGATCACTGCATCGTAGCGGGTGCGCAGGTCTTCCAGCGAGATGTCCCGGCCCAGGCCGACGTTGCCGTAAAAGTCGATCCAGTCGTTGTCGAGCACCTTGTGCAGGGCATTGATGATGCCCTTGATGCGTGGGTGGTCAGGCGAAACGCCGTAGCGGATCAGTCCGAAGGGAGTCGGCAGCTCGTCGAAGAGGTCAACGTGCAGCTTCAGTTCGCCGGAGGCGACTGGCTGGCTCTTGTTCAGCAGGTCGGCGGCGTAGATGCCAGCTGGACCAGCACCAACGATGGCAACACGCAGCGCCCGGGAAGTGAGGTGCTCGGGGACGGTAATTTCACTCATCAAACAACTTCTCTTTCTTAGTCAACGAATGAGGCCGGCGCGGAGGCTTCGGCGTTCTCTAGCGGCAGGAGGTCTACCAGTTGGTCGGAGGCTTCCGGGGCTAGCCGAACGACATCACCGATGACGATGACGGCCGGATTCGCCACTGCGGCCTTGCGGGCGCGCACTACAATCTCTTCTAGCGTACCGATAGTTGTGCGCTGCGTCTGTGAGTAACCTCGCTCAACTATCGCAATTGGCGTACTTGACGGTAAACCTCGGGTAAGCAATGTCTCAACAATTTGTGCCAAATTTGATACTCCCATCAGCACCGCGAGGGTGTGATCGGACCGAACTGGCACGTCGGCCAGCTCAGCGTGTCCGCTCACTACGGTGAATCCGGCAGCGATTCCACGGTGGGTCACCGGGATTCCAGCGGCTCCAGGAACCGAAATCGCGCTGGTGATTCCCGGGATCACGCGAGTGGAAATTCCGTACTCTGCGGCGTAGAGCATTTCCTCTCCGCCACGGCCCAGGACGAAGGGATCTCCGCCCTTGAGCCGGACAACGTGTTTTCCTTCAAGCGCGTACTTGACCAGAAGTTCATTGGTCTCGTCTTGGGTCTTCACGTGGCAGCCAGGAGACTTGCCCACGTTGATCACCAGCACGTCATCCGATAGGTCTGCCAGCAGCGCGGTGGGGCCGAGCCGGTCAGCTAAAACCACATCGGCGGACAGAAGGGCTTTGTAGCCTGCAACGGTAATCAGTTCAGGATCACCGGGGCCACCACCAATAAGGGTGATATGTCCTTTAGCCATTGTTTTCTCCAGTTCGGCTCATTCCACGATCACGCAACAGCTTGCGTTCAATCGGAGCAAAAAATACTAATTCGATCAACACGCCAACTAGCAAGATGGTCAGGATCACCAGCATGACCAGCGGCAGATCTGCGAGGTCGCGGCCGCGCTGCAACAGAGACCCAACACCCAAGGCGAGAGAGCCGCCTACCGCGATCAATTCGGCAGCCATCAGCGAACGCCATGCAAAGGCCCAGCCTTGGCGCAATCCAGCGACATACCCGGGCATGGCCGCTGGCAGTTCGATGTGCAGCACGTGTTCCCATTTGGAGGCACCAAGCACCTTGGACAGCGACTTGTACTGCGCCGGGATCATGTCGATGCCAGACAGCAGGCCATTGATGATGGATGGGATGGCTCCGAGCAGCAGGACCGTGTAGATGGTTGCATCGCTCAGTCCGAACAGGATGATTGCTGCTGGAACCCAGGCGATCGACGGCAAGACCTGCATTGCCGAGACCAGGGGTCCCACGCCTTTGCGCAGCAGTGGCTGATGTGCCAACAGCAATGCCAACGGGGTGGAAATGACCACGGCAATCGCGAATCCGCTCACTGCACGGAACAGGGAATTTCCCACAGCCGATACCAAAGAGCCATCCGCCAGCAATTGCGGAAGCTTTGCCGCGACAGCTAGTGGGCCGGGGAAAAGGTCTTCCCGCAGCGGGCTGGCCCAGGAAATGATCTGCCACAGGCTCAGGAGCACCACGACAGTCAGCAAGGGGGCAACCCATGAGTCGAGCCGGTTGTTCGGGCGCAGCTTGATTGCGCGCACGGGATTCACCCTAGTTCGGGATTCGGTCAGTGAGCTCATGTTTCCGTTGCTCCTTTCTGAGAATCGTGGTCAGTTCATCGGCCAATGCGGCGGCCTGGGCCGGGTTATTGCGAAGATCGTCGGTGATCCGTCGGGTCTCCAGGATGCGTCCTGGGTGCGAAGAGAGCACCAGGATGCGGCCGGAGAGGCGGATCGCCTCGCGCACATTGTGGGTGACAAAGATGATGGTCTTGCCCGTTTGTCCCCACAAGGCCCGCAACTGCTCGTGGAGCATATCTCGGGTGATCGCGTCCAAGGCTGCAAATGGTTCGTCCATCAGCAACACCTGCCGGTCCTGGGCCAAGGCTCGCGCCAGAGCAACTCGCTGGCGCATGCCTCCGGAAAGCTCGTGGGGCTTCTTGCCGGTGGCATGCCCGAGCTGTACGAGGTTGAGCAATTCTTCCACGCGCTGCTGGCGTTCCGCAGCTGGCTTGCCTGCGAGCTTGAGCGCCAAATCGACATTCTCGCTAGCAGTGAGCCACGGCAGGAGGTTGGCATCCTGGAACATGAATGCGGCGCCATCCTTGGGTACCTCGAGCCAGCCGGAGCTCGGTGCCAAGAGGCCGGCAATCATGTTGAGCAAGGACGACTTGCCGCAACCGGAGGCGCCCAAGACGGCAATGAACTCTCCGTCTTCAATTTCTGCACTGATGCGGTCGATGACCAAGCCGGTGCCTGGATAGCTCAGGGACACTTCTTTCAGTAGTACTCCCATTACTTCTCCTGTTGTTCAAGAAAGAGCGTGTCCACGAGTCCGTCTGCGTTGCCGCCGGTTCCGACCCCGACAGCCAGTGCATGGTCCACCAGCGACTGGTAGGTCTCGGGTAGCGGGTCCTGGCTGAAGTGCACTTGCTCCAGGGCTTCAGCGATCACGCTTTCGTCGAAAGAGCTTCCGTTGGCTTCAACCAGTGCTTTCTGCACTGCCGCCAGCTTTTCCTTATCGTCCGCCTGAGTGAGCCAATCAGTGGCTTCGGTATTCGCATCGACCAGCTTCTGCACGGTTTGCGGGTGGCTAGCCATGAAGTCCTTGGAGACCACGAGAACCGTTGTCGGGAACTTGCCTTCAGGCCACAGCTCGGCTTCATTCACCAAGCGGTGTCCGCCGTTCTTCTCCACCAGCAAGGATGCGTAGGGCTCAGGGAGCCACGCGCCATCGATTTCGCCGCGGCCGAAAAGCTGCGCCACGGTGCCGTTGGAGCTCGGGGTGACCGTCGCGTCCTGCTTCAAATCCAGGTCCTTGAGGTAGTTGCGCAAGGCGACATCCTGGGTTCCGCCGAACTGCGGGCTGGCCAGATTACTGCCGGCCAGTTCCTCGGGCTGAGTGATCTTCTTGTTCACGACCAGGCTGGCACCGCCGTAGGCAACGCCTGACACCACGTTCAAGGAATCGCCATGGCTGGACAGGTAGCTGTTCAGCGCAGGGTTTGGCCCCAGGTACGCGGCGTCGATGGCCCCTGAATTCAGGGCTTCCACGGCGGCCGGTCCGGCATTGAAAATCTGGCTTTCAACTTTGGTGCCGTCTTCTCCAAGGTGATCTTGGAGAATGCCTTGGGACTGGGCGATCAGAGCCGGAGCATGGGTGACATTGGCAAAGTAGCCGATGTTCAGCTCATCCGCCGGTCCATGATCTGCCGCCTGCGCCTGGACTTCATTGGGCCCTGGCAGGAAGGTCGTGGCCACGGCTACTGCGGTCAGCACTGCGACTGCTGCGAGCCCGAGGAAACGGCCTCGGAAGCCGCCCGTTTGCCCATGAGGCGAGAGCCGGACACGATCGCCGTTTCCCGTCGATTCGCCTACATCAGGCCGCTTCATGTTTTTCCTCGATGATCCCCGCGGCTAGGGTGCGCCCCGTGGTTGGATCGATGAGCAGGAAGCTGCCGCCGGTACGCGAAGTTGCGTACTGTTCGATGGCCAGAGCCGCTTGGCTGCGAAGCGTGATCCGCCCCAGATCGTTCAGTTCCAGGGAGTCTGCAGGCTGCTGGGCGTAGTCGGCGACATTGATGACGTAGTCAATGCTGGAGAGCTTGGCCGCGGATACCTTGGTGCCGTGCTTGATCAGCAGTCGCTGGCCGCTGGTGAGCTTCACCGGATCCAGTACGCAGATGTCCGCCTGGAATTCGCGCTGTGCTGCCGGCAATTCGCCGGCCACGATGGTGTCGCCTCGGGCGATGTCCAGGTCGGTTTCCAGTTCAACAACGATCGCGTCGCCGGCCTGTGCGCTCTGCGCTGGACCAGCAGGAGTGCTGATGGCCTTGATCCGGCTGCCCACTGGGTGGCCGTTGGAGAGCACCTGTACGGTGTCCCCCACATTCAAGATGCCATCAGCCAGGGTTCCGGCGTAGCCGCGGTAGTCGCGGTAGGCTTCCGGATCCAGGCCCGGAGCCAGTGCGCCCTGCGGGCGGATGACGTATTGGACATCCAAACGCGCGGTGCCGCCACCGAGTTTGGGCTCCAGGTCTTCGAGCAATCCCAGCAGGGTCGGGCCTGCGTACCAGGTTGCCGATTGGGATGGTTCGACCACGTTATCTCCCTGCAGGGCGGATACCGGGATCACCGTGGTGGACGCGATGCCCAGTTCGCTGGCCAGCGAGAGGACCTCGGACTCGATGGTCTTGAAGCCTTGTTCGTCCCAGCCGATCAGGTCCATCTTGTTCACTGCCACGACCAGCCTCGGAACGCGCAGCAGCGCCAGGACGCCGAGGTGGCGACGGGTCTGCTCCAGCACGCCGTTGCGGGCGTCGACCAAGACGATGGCCGCATCCGCGGTGGAGGCGCCGGTGACTGTGTTGCGGGTGTACTGCACGTGGCCCGGGCAGTCCGCCAGGATGAAGGAACGCTTGTCGGTGGAGAAGTAGCGGTAGGCCACGTCGATGGTGATGCCCTGTTCGCGTTCGGCGCGCAGGCCATCGGTCACCAGGGCAAGGTCGAGGGTGCCGTCGGCTCCGCCGAAGCCGCGCTCGGCGCTGGTGCGTGCGATGTCATCCAGAGAGTCAGCGAGGATCGCCTTGGCATCGTGCAGGAGTCGGCCAACCAGGGTGGACTTGCCGTCGTCTACCGAACCTGCGGTAGCGATGCGCAATAATGTGGTGGTCATTTTAGAAGTACCCTTCGGTCTTGCGGTCTTCCATTCCCGCGGCGGAGATTCGGTCATCGGCGCGGGTTGCTCCGCGTTCGGTGACGGTGGCGATAGCCAATTCGTCGAGCACCTTCTCTACGGTGTCTGCTGCAGAGAGCACGGCACCAGTGCAGCTGGCATCGCCCACGGTGCGGTAGCGCACCTGCTTGATGATCACCGGTTCATCCTCGTTGGGCTGGCTGACCGGGGTCAGCGCCCGCCACATGCCATCTCGTTCGAAGACCTGGCGGCGGTGGGCAAAGTAGATCGGGGGCAGCTCGATGTTTTCGCGCTGGATGTAGGCCCAGATGTCGCGTTCGGTCCAGTTGGAAATCGGGAAAGCGCGCACATGCCAGTCCGGCTCATGCCGGCCGTTGTACAAGCTCCAGATTTCCGGGCGCTGGTTGCGTGGATCCCAGACGCCGAACTCATCGCGCAGGGACAGGATGCGCTCCTTGGCGCGGGCCTTGTCCTCGTCGCGGCGGGCGCCGCCGAAGACCACGTCGAATCCGTTTTTTTCGATGGTGTCCAGCAGCACTCGGGTCTGCAAGCGGTTACGGGTGCCATCTGGCAGCTCGGTCAGTTCGCCGCGGTCGATGTACTCCTGGACGGAGCCGACAACAAGGTTCAGCCCGTACTTTTCCACTACCAAATCGCGGAAGTTCAGCACCTCGGCAAAGTTGTGGCCGGTATCGATATGGACCACCGGGATGGGCACGCGCAGGGGTGCGACGGCCTTGGCCAGCAGGTGCAGGACGACTACGGAGTCCTTGCCGCCGGAGAAGAGCAGTCCCGGCTTCTCGAATTCGGCGAGGACTTCGCGGATGATGTGGATGGATTCGGCTTCCAGGGCGTCCAGGACGCTGCGCTGGGTGCCGGCGGGGGCGTTAGCGGTAATGGTCATGATTCGCTCCTTTAGACGTGGATTCCGCATTCGGTCTTGCTCAAGCCGGCCCAGCGACCGGCCCGGGGGTCTTCGCCCTCGGCCACCGGGCGGGTGCACGGCTGGCAGCCGATGGATGGGTAGCCGTTGGACAGCAGCAGGTTCACCGGCACCTGGTGCTCGGTGGCGTAGCCGATCAGCTGGTCGAAATTCCACGGGGCGACCGGATTGAACTTGACCAGTCCGTGCTTCTCATCGAAAACGACCAGCGGGGTGTTGCTGCGGGTCGGCGCCTCGTCGCGGCGCACCCCGGTGAACCATGCGCTGTATCCGGACAGCGAACGAGCCAGCGGGTCCATTTTGCGCAGCTGGCAGCAGGCGGCCGGATCCCGGGAAAACAGGTCCTTGCCGAACTTCTCGTCCTGTTCGGCAACGCTCAGCTCAGGCAGCACATCCACGACGTTCACGTCCAGGGTGCGGGCTACCTCGTCGCGCGTGACATGGGTTTCGGCAAAGTGGTATCCGGTCTCCAAGAACAGCACGTCGACCTTCGGCAGCTGCGCGGCGACCAGGTGCGGCAGCACTGCGTCGGCCATCGAGCAGGCCACAGCCACCTCATCGGCGCCCAGGTGCTCGGCGGCGAAGGCGACGACCTGCTCGGCCGTGGCCTCCCAGCCCAGCTCATCGGCGCCGAGCTTGGCGATCCGCCGCAGTTCGGCTTCGCTGCGGGTTCGCACGGGGTTCTGCTCGCTCATTTCAGTTCGTCCTCTTCAGCTCGGTGGGCCCAGGCCGCGAAGGATTCGCCGTCGTCCGCGGAGGCCGAATAGTTCTTCACAACCCGCTCAACGTAGTCGGGCAATTCATCGGCAGCCACCTTCAAGCCGCGTACGGTACGGCCCATGGTCGCTTCGCCGTTTTCCCGGCCGGCCAGGGTGCCGCCCAGGTGAACCTGGAAACCTGGCACCTGCTCGCCGGCCTCATTGGTGATCAGCTGGCCCTTGAACCCGAGGTCTGCGGTCTGGATGCGGGCGCAGGAGTTCGGGCAGCCGTTGACGTGCAGCGCCAACGCCCGGGGCAGCTTGCCCTGGTGATCGGCCAGGCGTTCCTCGATCTTCGCTACCGCGTCGATCATGGTGTCCTTGGTATCCACGATGGCCAGCTTGCAGAATTCGATGCCGGTGCAGGCAATAGCCGACCGCTTGAGCAGTCCGGGATATGCTTCCAGCCCGAGAGCGCGCGCTGCGCCGACAAATTCCTTGACCTGCTCCTCGGCGATATCCAGCGCAAGGATCTTCTGGTGCGGCGTGGTCCGCAGCCTGGTGGAGCCGTGCGCCTCGACCAGGTCGGCCAGGGCCACGAGCGTGCTGCCCGAGACGCGTCCTGCCGGGGCGGTCAGGCCGACGTAGAAACGGCCGTCTTTCTGCTCGTGCACGCCGCTGTGGTCACCTGCCGAGGTGGGCTGGGCCGGCAGTTCGCAATCAGGCAGCGCGTAGCCCAGGTACTCGTCCTGCAGCACCTGGCGGAACTTCTCGGTGCCCCAGTCGGCCAGCAGGAACTTCAGGCGGGCGCGGTTGCGCAGCCGGCGGTACCCGTAATCGCGGAAGATCGAGGTGACGCCCTCCCATACGTCGGCGGCCTGTTCCTGGGAGACGAAGGCGCCAAGGCGCTCGCCGAGCCGCGGGTTGGCCGACAGTCCCCCGCCGACCCACAGGTCGTAGCCTGGGCCGAGTTCCGGGTGGATGGCCGCGATCAGGGCGAAGTCGTTGATCTCGTGGACCACGTCCTGGCTGGGGTGGCCGGTGATCGCGGTCTTGTACTTGCGGGGAAGATTGGAGAACTCCGGATTGCCAATGTAGCGGCGGGAAATCTCGGCAATCACCGGGGTGGGATCGATGATCTCGTCCTTGGCGATCCCAGCTACCGGGGAACCGAGGATGACGCGCGGGACATCGCCACAGGCTTCGGTGGTGTGCAGCCCCACGTTTTCGAGGCGGCGCCAGATTTCTGGAACATCGACGACGTCCACCCAGTGCAGCTGCACGTTCTGGCGGTCGGTGAGGTCTGCCGTGTCGCGGGCGAAGTCCTTCGAGATCTGGCCGATGACGCGCAGCTGCTCGGTGGTCAGCGCCCCGCCGTCGATGCGCACGCGAAGCATGAAGTAGCGGTCCTCGAGCTCTTCAGGGCTCAGCGTGGCGGTCTTGCCGCCGGGAATGCCCTGGGCACGCTGGGTGTACAGGCCCCACCAGCGAAAACGCCCGTGCAGGTCATCCGGGTCGATGGAGTCGAAGCCCTGCACGGAGTAGATCTCTTCGATCCGCTGGCGCACGTTCAGGCCGTTGTCGGCAGCCTTCATTTCCTCGTTGGCGTTCAGCGGCGTAGTGCCATCGACCTTCCATTGGCCGTTGGGCTTGGGCGCTCTTTTGGGGCGAGCTGGTGTGGTTGTCTGCGTCATGCCCATCAGTCTAGAAACTGCCCCCAGGGGGTCAGCAACCTGCTGATGTCACATGGCTACGCGTTGACTAACGGGTTAGGAGTTCGTCATCTGGAGACATGAAAAGCCCTTCTTGAAGGACCTTTTGCAGTCGCACAAGGAAACATTGAGTGATCATGACGTCAGGCAACAATGGGCTTGTCACCACGTCGGCGCCTGTGCTAGCCAGCTTCTGCTGGAAGTATCCGTCGGCGAGCAACGCGCTGAGCACCAGCACCGGACGACCGGCCGCGCCGCCCACGAGCTCAGCGATCCGCGGTTGCGCGCCCGCGCAATATCCCACCAGCACTTCGCGCTCCAGCAGGCCCGCGACCTGCTCGGCCAGGTTCTCGACCTGGTTTTGGCCGACTTCCAATCGTGTGCCCGCGGCGGCCACGATGACCAGCGTGTCTTTCTCCAGGTGCCCGGCGGCACGCTGCGCCAGAACTTGGGCCAGTTCTGGCAGCGGGCCCAATGGCGGCGCGGCTAAAGTGCCCGGACGTGAAGCGACAGCCTGCGCAATATCGTCGGTCGTATGCACCCCGTCTGAGACCAGCAATGGCAGGACCACTGCCGGCTCGCCTTCGGGCAGGGCCGCGATGACCGATTCGAGCCGGGGTTCCTGGACATCCACATAGGCTTCGTGCCAGAGAAGCTGCCCCGGGAATTGCTGTGCGCTCATGCGTTCAAGATCGGCACGCAGGTCGTGGATCAGCTGCTGCCCGTGGAGGTTGTCCGTGCCATGGGATGTGGCCACGACATGGATCGTCTGCTGGGTCTTTTGGCTCATGATTTTGTCCTCATGGATGAAGTTGGGCGCCTATTTGGCATTGCGGATTAGCTTGTGGTTCGCGGCTTGCGCCTGCGGGCGGATGACAATCTCATCGAGATTAACATGTGCAGGGGCGCTCACCGCATAGCGGATCACCTCGGCAACGTCTTCGGCGGTCAGCGGATGATCCACGCCAGCATAGACGTTATCGGCAGCGCTCTGGCTGCCCAACCGGCGCAGGGAGAACTCTTCTGTCTGCACGAGGCCAGGCAGGATCTCGATAACGCGCAAGCCGTTCTCGACTTCTTCCAGGCGCAGAGCCTGGGTCATGGCCCGTTCTGCAGCTTTCGCTGCGTTGTAGCCGCTGCCGCCTTCGTAGCTGGCCAGTGCCGCCGTGGACGTGACGTTCAGGACGGTGCCGCGCGCCTCGCGCAGCTGCGGCAGCAGGGCACGGGTCAGGCGCATGGTTCCCATTACATTGGCCTGCCACATGAATTCCCAGTTCTCGTCAATCGCATCCGCCCAGGTCTCCGTTCCCCGGGCACCGCCAGCGCAGTTGACCAGCGTGTCGACGCCGCCCTGGGCGAGCACGGTTTCCGCCAACGAGTCGACATCAGCCTGCACGCTGACATCTGCTGGAACGGCGATCGCTCCGCATTCGGCAGCGAGGCTTTCCAAGCGTTCTGCACGGCGGGCCACCGCGACGACGGTCCATCCTTGGGCGCGCAGAGCGCGTACGGTTGCCTGCCCGATTCCGCTGGAAGCTCCGGTCACGACAGCCGAACGGGATGAAGTGCTATTAGTAGTAGTCATGCAACAACTGTAGAACTAGATGATTACCAGTTGGTAAGGCATGAATTTCTCTTACGTTTCATCTGGCATGGGTTTTGCCGCGCTCAGTGGAAGAAATCCAGCCCGGCACCGCCCGCTGGTACTGCCAATACGCCTGTCCGTATTTCTGCGCCAGCGCATCTTCTTCAGCGGGTATCTGGAACTGGTCGAGCCAGCAGGCGAGCGCGACGCTGGGAACAAGCCCCAGTAGCGAGCCCGGCCACATGGCATAACTGGTGGATACGGCAACCATTCCCAGGTACATCGGATTGCGGGTGCGGGCAAAGAGTCCCGTCGTGACCAAAGCGGTGTTGTCCTCCGGACGCTGCGGGTTCGCGGTGGTCTTGGCGGCATGGAAAGAGAGTCCTGCGCCTAGGGCAATGCCGGCACCGCCAATGGCCAAAAGCCCGGCCATGAGTTGCAACCCGGTTGATGAACGCACCTCGGGAACCAGCAGCCGTTGGGCAGCCATCGCGGCTGCTGCAATGGCCGGTGGCGGCATTCGAGGTGCTCTTCGTCGCTCCATGCACAGGATGCTACTCGCCACGGGCGCCGCGTGGTGCAAGCCATGGGCAACAATGTCTTGGCACCGGGCAAAACATGGAAGAATAGAGGCATGGCAGAAGAAAACTTGGGCACAGACACGCCCGCAACGGTTTCCGTTCCTGACAAGCCAGCTTTGGAAGGCTTGGAGGAACGTCTTTCGTCCCGGTGGCGCACCGAGGGCACCTATCACTTCAATGAGGATACGACTCGCGAAGCCGTGTACTCCATCGACACTCCCCCGCCAACTGCTTCGGGTTCGCTACACGTAGGACACATGTTCTCCTACACGCAGACCGACGTACTGGCCCGCTACCAGCGCATGAACGGCAAGAACGTTTTCTACCCACTGGGTTGGGATGATAACGGGCTGCCGACCGAGCGCCGCGTGCAGAACTACTTCGGTGTCCGTTGCGACCCGACCAAGCCTTACATCGAGGGCTACCGTCCACCAGAAAAGCCGGCGAAGAACCAGCGCGACTGGGACGTCATCAGCCGCAAGAACTTCATCGAGATCTGCGAAGAGCTCGCGGTCGAGGACGAGAAGGTCTTCGAGCAGCTGTTCACCACCCTGGGCCTTTCGGTTGACTGGCGCATGACTTACCGCACCATCGACGACAATTCGCGTGCGGCCTCGCAGCGTGCGTTCCTGGAGAATCTGGCCAAGGGCGACGCCTACATGGCCGAGGCCCCAACCCTGTGGGACGTGACCTTCCGTACCGCCGTGGCCCAGGCCGAACTCGAAGACCGTGAGATGCCGGGCGCCTACTACCGCTACGCATTCTCTGCTGACAACGGCGAGCAGGTCTTCATCGAGACGACCCGCCCGGAACTGCTGGCAGCATGCGCCGCGCTGGTGGCGCACCCGGATGATGAACGCTACCAGCACCTGTTCGGCAAGACCGTGACCTCGCCGCTCTTCGGCGTTCCAGTCACCGTGCACCCGCACCCGTTGGCCCAGGCCGACAAGGGTTCGGGCATTGCCATGGTCTGCACCTTCGGCGACCTGACCGACGTGACCTGGTGGCGCGAACTGCAGCTGCCAACCCGTCCGATCATCGGACGCGACGGCCGCATCCTGGCCGAGACCCCGGAGTGGATCACCACCGAGGCCGGCAAGGAAGCCTACGCCCAGATTTCGGCAAAGACCGTGTTCTCCGCCAAGGAAACCGTCGTTGAGATGCTTTCCGAAGCCGGCCTGCTCGATGGCGAGCCGAAGAAGATCTCCCGTCCGGTGAACTTCTTCGAAAAGGGCGACAAGCCGCTGGAGATCGTGACCTCGCGCCAGTGGTACATCCGCAACGGCGGCCGCGACGAAGAGCGCCGCAACCAGATGATCGCCCGCGGCCAGGAAATTGATTTCCACCCGTCGTTCATGCGTTCGCGCTACGAGAATTGGGTGTCGGGCCTGAACGGGGACTGGCTGGTATCCCGCCAGCGGTTCTTCGGCGTACCGGTACCGGTGTGGTACCAAGTCGATGAGCACGGCGAACCGAACTACGATGCACCGCTGCTGCCGACCATCGACCAGCTTCCGGTTGATCCGGCGGCCGACGCGCCTACCGGCTACACCGAGGACCAGCGTGGGGCAGCCAACGGCTTCATTGGCGATGCCGACGTGCTGGACACCTGGGCAACCAGCTCGCTGACCCCGCAGATCGTGGGCCGTTGGGGCCGCGACGACGAGTTCTTCGCGAAGGTCTACCCGTTCGACCTGCGCCCCCAGGGCCACGACATCATCCGCACCTGGTTGTTCTCCACCGCGGTGCGTGCAGATTCCCTGCATGGCAACGCTCCGTGGAAGCACGCCGCCATTTCGGGCTGGATCCTGGACCCGGACCGCAAGAAGATGTCCAAGTCAAAGGGCAACGTGGTGGTTCCGAACGAAGTCCTGGACAAGTTCGGTGCGGACGCCGTCCGCTACTGGGCCGCCAGTGCCAAGCTCGGTGCCGACACCGCCTATGAAGTGAACCAGATGAAGATCGGCCGCCGCCTGGCCATCAAGATCCTGAACGCTTCGAAGTTCGTGCTGAACTTGGGTGCCACCGAGGCCAATGTGCTGACCGATGATGCTTCGGTAGTCACCAACGGCCTTGACCGCTCGCTGCTCGCCCGCCTGTCGACCGTTATCGAAGATGCCAAGCGCGCTTTCGACAACTACGACTATGCTCGAGCTCTGGATATCACCGAGTCGTTCTTCTGGTCGTTCACCGACGACTACGTGGAACTGGTCAAGGACCGCGCATACGGTGGCCATGGAGAAGCCGAGCAGGCTTCTGTTCTGGCTGCCTTGGCCACCACCTTGGATTCGGTGCTGCGTTTGTTCGCTCCGTTCCTCCCGTTCGCCACCGAAGAAGTGTGGGGCTGGTGGCGCAACGGGTCGGTGCACCTGACCCAGTGGCCAAGCACCGAGCACCTTTCGGCAGCAGTCGAGGGCGCCGACCCTGCAGTACTGCCGCTGGTTGGCGTAGCCCTTTCGGGAATCCGCAAGGCCAAGTCCGATGCAAAGGTCAAGCAGCGCACCGAGGTGCTCTCGGGCGAGATCCACGCGCCTGCAGCCCAGGTTGCCCAGCTCAAGGCAGGCTTCGAGGACTTGAAGTCCGCAGCCAATGCCCGCGAGTTGTCCTTGGTTGAAACCGAAGGCGAACTGACTGTCGCCAACGTCGAATTGGCTCCGGCCGAAGAGGCATAAGCGCCAATAAACAGGACCGGTTGCCATCCCCTCAACGGGATGGCAACCGGTTTTTCCGTTTCTATTCCTCTTTCTCCCCCGGATCTGGACGATCCTTCTGCAGTGGAGATTCACGGGTTTTTTCTATGGGACGAGCTGCGCGTCGACGTTGGTCGGTGAAGTATTTCAGCTGGTCTTCGGCGCTGTTCTCAAGACGATGCCTCTGGACCGGAGTCTTGGACCGGTCAGCTGGCGAATCTCCATTGGCCATCATCTTTCCCTTCTGCTCCATGCCAACGGCTGGATCCCCATCAATGTCCAGCCGCCGGCGAGTGAGCGTTTAGTTCTGCGCGTTCTGGTAAGCCTGCTGGATCACCGAACCCCAGTATGGCCCGAACATGGTGTCGCGCACGGAGCTGTATCCGAAGCTGTTCACCGAGTTCTGGTAGCCGTCCGAACCGCTGCCCAGGAACCATGGTCCGCCCGAGGAGCCGCCGGTCATGTTGCATGGAATGCCCTGGGACTGCGACTGGCCAAAGGGATCGTCGCTCGCGTAGCCGGTGCATGACTGCAGGGTCTCGCCGTTGAATGGCGAGGCAGCTGGGTAGCCGTACGCGGTGTACTGCTCGCCGCGTGCCTGGTTGAATGCAACGCCGGATGCGCCGACGGCATCGGTCAGGGTCGAACCACCGCTCGTGCTGACGACTGCGAAGCCGGTGTCATAGGAGATGTCACCGCCGTTGGACCATTCGGTTGGCGCCACCAGCTCGGTCGCTGCGAAGGAGCCGTACGGTGCGTTGCCATTCTCATAGGCCGGGACGAATACCCAACGGGTGGCGAATGCGCCCGGTCCTTCGTTCAAACAGTGCCCTGCAGTGGAGACGGTCGACTCATTGGCGGAGACCACAGCATTGCCGGAGCAGACATAGTCTGATCCACCAAGGGTGAAGAAGACCTTGCCGATGTGCGAGACCGGAGTTTCCTGGGTTACGCGGGTCTTGCCACCCTTCTTCTGTGTCTGCTTGCCCGCGGCAACGTCAGCTCCATGGCCAGGCACCTTGGCAGGCTTGCCGATTTCGACCTTTGCGGCCGAGCCCGACTTTCCAGCAACGAGTGAATCTGCGTTCTTTGCGGCCTTCATCCGGTCTGCGGTCCAGTAGTCCACCGCAGCTTCAGCCTTCTGCTGAGAGATCGTGATCGACTCGATCTCTCCGCCCGTTGTCGTCGGCGTTGCCGAGGCCATTGGGGCCGCGCTAAGCATCAGTGCGCTCGCAAGGACTGCGGCGCCTGCCAGCTTGCGGCGCCCTCTGCCCTTGGATGAATCCGTAATTAGAGAACGAATCTGCACGATTTAACTCCTTGTCCAGTGGCTTCTTTGCCACTATCGATGGGGGTGCGGTTGCACTCGTGGGAAACAGTCAAACACACACTTCAAGCATTTTCTACAGGAATCTTTCCCTCCGTCGACCGTGTCGCGATTCGCCTGCGGCACTCAATTTGTGAAGCGAAATTAGCCTGGAACTGATACTTTAATTCGTCCGCGCACGTTGCCCGCTCCCCCGCTGATAGCCCAGCCAGATCAGCCGGTTTCGGCTCGACCCCAAAATTACTTGTGAATCAAATCACTATTGGATCTCCAGAATTCATCTTTCAACGGCGGGCCAGCAACAGCGAATATATGAAACGGAAACTTCGGTAACAGGCACTTTTCGGCAGTACGATGGCTGGGCAGAAGGAAAAAATATGAGTTAATTAGGTGTCGAAAATGGACTTATTCACGCGTCTGAGCACAACACGGAACCAACGCCTGGATCACCAGTGGCCTTCCTGCGACACCGCGTTCTGCGTTCGCAGGTCCCTGCAGGGGCATCTCGGGCTCACCACCAAGACGATGGGCGCATGGCCTTAGTCATCGGCCGTCCGCTACTTTTGGCGAGATCATCCCAAGCAATCCGTCGAACCTCGCGCGCCGATTACCTGAAGCAGCCGTTAGCGAGCGCCTGCCAATGAGAATGGCTGCCTGGAATCCTTTTCGCCGGCAATGTGTGAGCCAGTTTCCGCGCTCCACGAAGATCCGGTGAAATGATCGACGCAACCCCTCAGGGCAGTGTGGCCAATTCTCCGCCGCACAAGGAGCACATCGGATGGATAACTGCATCAATCGAAGCGGGCAAGGTCAGTAGATCCACGCTGACGCTGCCGCTGAGTTCCCTGCTACGCACAAAGGACGTTGTCTCTCCATGAGACAACGTCCTTTGGACAATGAATTTTCGCTTAGTCGAAAATTGGGCTTTCGGTGCGGGTACGCTTCATTTCGAAGAAGTATGGGAACGATGCGAGTTGCGCCGCGGCATCAAACATCTTGCCTGCATCTTCTCCGGTTGGAATGCGAGTGATTACCGGCCCGAAGAAGGCAACGCCGTCAACGGCGAGGATTGGTGTTCCGACATCCTGACCCACTTTGCCAATTCCAACCTCGTGGCTGGCACGCAAGGCCGCGTCATTGGCGTCAGTATCCGCCGCCTCAGCGAGTTCTGCTGGGAGTCCGACCTTCGCCAGGGCCTTGGAAATCACTTCCCCACGATCTTCGATCTTTTCGTAATGGAACAGCTCGCCCATTGCCGTGTACAGGCTGTCCTTGACGTCATCGCCGTGCTCCTGGGCGGCACGGGTGATCACACGTACCGGTCCCCATGAGTTGTCCATCATCGCACGGTAGTCAGCGGGAAGATCCCGTCCTTCGTTAAGCATCGAAAGGCTCATGACATGCCAGGTCACATCTATGCTGCGGACCTTTTCTACTTCCTTGATCCACCGGCTCGTCGCCCAAGCGAATGGGCAGATTGGATCGAACCAGAAATCAACTTGCTGACGTTCAGCCATGAACTACCAACTTTCTTCCGAAAAGAATTTTACGGACGTGGTCTATGCAGACTTCTTGTCGCGCTTGGCGACCATCGCGTGTGAGAGCAGCGTGGGCTCTTCGCGATCGATGACGGTGGCGCGAGTGATTACCACTTCAGCTACATCGTCGCGGCTTGGCAAATCGAACATCACTCCGCCAAGAGTTTCTTCAAGAATTGAACGCAGGCCACGTGCGCCCGTCTCACGTGCAATAGCCAGTTCCGCGATGGCGTCGAGAGCGGATTGGTCGAAACTCAATGCTACGCCGTCCATCTGGAACATCTTCTGGTACTGCTTGAGCAGTGCATTCTTCGGCTCGGTCAGCACTCGAACCAACGCATCCTTGTCCAGGTGCTCCACCGTAGTGATCACCGGGAGGCGTCCAATGAATTCTGGAATCAGTCCGAACTTGAGCAGGTCCTCAGGCCGAACATCCGAATAGGAAGCAGTTTCGGACTTCAGCGCGGTCAGCGGGGCCCCAAAGCCAATGCCTTTCTGTCCTGCGCGAGAAGAAATGATCTCTTCCAAGCCTGCAAAGGCGCCAGCAACAATGAAAAGAATGTTGGTGGTGTCGAGCTGAATGAAATCCTGATGCGGGTGCTTGCGGCCACCCTGAGGTGGCACGGCTGCAACTGTACCTTCAAGAATCTTCAGCAGTGCCTGCTGGACACCTTCGCCTGAGACATCTCGCGTGATCGAGGGGTTCTCGCTCTTACGGGAAATCTTGTCGATCTCGTCAATGTAGATGATGCCGGTTTCAGCCTTCTTGACGTCATAGTCGGCGGCCTGGAGGAGCTTGAGGAGAATGTTCTCCACGTCTTCTCCCACGTAGCCTGCTTCGGTAAGGCTCGTTGCGTCGGCGACTGCGAATGGAACATTCAGCTTCTTCGCCAACGACTGAGCCAGATAGGTTTTACCGCATCCGGTAGGACCGATAAGCATGATGTTGGACTTCGAGACTTCCACATCATCCAGTGGGTCTTCGTTAGTCAGCGCAGCAACGGGACCGTGGTCCTGGTTGCCGTGGATGCGTTTGTAATGGTTGTAGACAGCAACCGAGAGCGCCCGCTTGGCGTTCTCTTGGCCGATGACGTATTCCTGCAGCGAATCAAAGATTTCACGTGGTTTGGCCAGGGAGAACTCTTCATGCACCTGCTCTTCGGCAAACTCTTCGGCGATGATTTCATTGCAGAGTTCGATGCATTCAGTACAAATGTAGACACCATGGCCTGCTATTAGCTTCTTAACCTGCTTCTGGCTCTTCCCGCAGAAAGAGCATTTCAACAGATCCGAGCCTTCACCCATGCGTCCCATCGCACCATTCTCCCGTTTACTTGAGTAGCTGTGGACTTACTCAATTCTAGGCTAGTTGTCCCCCAAATTAGATGAATATGGCGGTTTACCTGTGTTGCGCCTTCTGCCTTTGGACAGACCGACAACTAGGTAAACCGCCATTCATCCTGGATTATTCCACGTATGCGCTAGCTTCCCAGCTGGGCGCGGTTCAGCTTGCGAGGAGTCAATACCTCATCGACGATGCCGTAGGCCTTTGCTTCGCTCGCCGTCATGAACAGGTCGCGCTCCACATCATCGCGGACCTTCTCAACTTTCTGGCCGGAGTGGGACGCAATGGTCTCTTCCAGCCAGCTGCGCATGCGCATGACTTCCTCGGCCTGGATCTGCAGGTCGGTCGCGGTACCGCGTTCGCCGCCACCCATTGCTGGCTGGTGGATCAGCACGCGGGCGTTAGGCAGTGCTAAACGCTTGCCCGGGGTGCCAGCTGCGAGCAGAACTGCTGCTGCCGAGGCCGCCTGGCCGAGGCAGACGGTCTGGACCTCTGGGCGGATGAACTGAATCGTGTCGTAGATTGCAGTCATCGCGGTGAAGGAACCACCTGGCGAGTTGATGTAAAGGGTGACGTCGCGCTCTGGGTCCATCGATTCCAGGACCAGCAGCTGGGCCATGACGTCATCGGCCGATGCGTCATCGACCTGGGCACCGAGGAAAATGATGCGATCCTCGAACAGCTTTGCGTAAGGGTCCTGGCGCTTGAAACCGTATGGGGTGCGCTCTTCGAATTGTGGCAGGATGTAGCGGGCCGACGGCATCTGGCCGCTAACGGCTTCCGGATTGAAGTTCATGGTTTTCTCCTTGGACAAATCTTTGGGTATCAAGCGGTGCGGTACGACTACTTGTCGTCGTCGCCTACAACACCGGTGACCGAGCCTGCGTGGGTTGCGATCTGATCGAAGAAGCCGTACTTCAGGCCTTCTTCTGCGGTGAACCACTTATCACGCTGGTTGTCGATGAGGATCTGCTCCACGGTCTGACCGGTCTGTTCTGCAGTCAGCTCGCTCATGACCTTCTTCATGTGCATGATCAGTTCAGCCTGGATCTTGATGTCCGAGGCAGTACCGCCGATGCCGCCCGATGGCTGGTGCATCAGAATGCGTGCGTTCGGAGTGGCGAAACGCTTGCCTGGGGTGCCCGAGGACAGCAGGAACTGTCCCATCGATGCTGCCAGGCCGGTAGCTACGGTCACCACGTCGTTCGGGATGAAGTTCATGGTGTCGTAGATGGCCATGCCAGCGGTGATCGAGCCGCCTGGCGAGTTGATGTAAAGGTAGATGTCCTTCTCAGGATCCTCTGCCGAGAGCAGCAGCAACTGCGAGCAAATGGCATTCGCATTGTCGTCGCGGACGTCGGAGCCCAGCCAGATGATGCGCTCCTTGAGCAGGCGGTTGTAGATGTAGTCATCACGGCCGGCCGGCTCTGCGGCTGCCATAGTGGGAGTGCGCGAATCATTTGACATGTTCTCTACCTCTTCCAAACGTGTAGATCAGTTTCTGGAATCTCTGTTTCTAATCCCATAGCTGCAACTGGTTACTTTGAGATTACTTACTTCAAGGCGATCTTGGGCTGTTTCATGCCCCTGTTTCGCTCACGGCGCATGATGCACGCCTGAAGCGAACAAAAATGGCCATCGGCAGCTTGCGTTGAACAAGCGGCCGACGGCCATCAGAGTTTAGTGAAGACTACTTGGCTTCTTCGGTTTCAACCTCAGCTGCCTCTTCTTCACCGGCTGGCTTGACGAAGGAGGTCAGGTCAACTGCGGCACCGTTGGAATCGGTGACCGTAGCGAACTCGAGAACCTTTGCCAGTGCCTTGCGGCGGCGAACTTCGCCCATGAGCATCGGAACCTGGCCTGCGCCGTCCAGCATCTGTGCGAACTGGTTTGGCTCCATGCCGTACTGGCCTGCGGTCTGGACGATGTAGTCGATCAGCTCGGACTGCTCGACGCCAACTTCCTCAGCGTCTGCAACTGCGTCCAGGATGATTTCGTTCTTGAAGGCACGCTCGGTGTTCTCGCGAACCTCTGCACGGTGCTCCTCGGTGTCGTGGCCCTCTTCGGAGTTCGGAGCGTTGAAGTGCTGCTCGATCTGCTCGTCGATAACCGAAGCAGGAACAGGGACCTCAACCAGCTCAACCAGCTTGTCCAGAACCAGCTCACGAGCCTCTACGCCCTGCTCGACGACCTTGCCCTCTGCGGCGTCCTTTGCCAGGTTCTCGCGCAGTTCGGCGATGGTGTCGAATTCCGAAGCCAGCTGAGCGAAGTCGTCGTTAGCTTCTGGCAGTTCACGCTGCTTCACAGCGTTGACTACGACCTTGACGGTTGCGGACTTGCCAGCGTGCTCGCCGCCAGCCAGGGTGGTTTCGAAGGTTGCGTCTTCGCCAGCGGACAGGCCGGTAACGGCTTCGTCCATGCCCTCAAGCATGTTGCCGGAACCGATCTGGTAGGACAGGCCCTGTGCGGAGTCGACTTCTTCGCCTTCAACGGAAGCGGTCAGGTCGATGGTTACGAAGGAGTCTGCAGCTGCTGGAGCTTCAACTTCCTTCAGGGTGCCGAAACGGCCGCGCAGGTCGTCGAGAGCCTTCTCGATGTCCTCGTCAGCAACTTCCTTGGCTTCAACAGAAACCTCGATGCCCTTGTAGTCCGGAAGTTCAACCTTCGGACGTACGTCTACCTCAAGGGTGAAGACCAGCTGGCCTTCGCCTTCCTTTTCGAGGGATGGCAGTTCGGTGATGTCTACCTCTGGGCGGGACAATGGGGTGAGTTCGTTCTCAACCATTGCCTTCTGGTAGTACTCGTTCAGACCTTCGTTAACAGCGGTCTCGATGACGTGGCCACGGCCGACGCGCTGGTCGATCAGCTTTGCAGGAACTTTACCCTTGCGGAAGCCGGGGATCTGGATCTGCTGAGCGATGGTCTTGTACGCCTCATCGACGCGGGGCTTCAGTTCCTCGTAAGGAACTTCAACGGTCAGCTTAACCCGGGTCGGGTTGACGTTTTCGACGGCGCTCTTCACAGCGTTGTACTCCTGAGTTGTCTAATATTAGGTCTAATCTGCAAAAAACCCCGCAACATGGTGGCGTTGCGGGGTTGTTCGACAGAGTCGGGGTGACAGGATTCGAACCTGCGACCTCACGCTCCCAAAGCGCGCGCTCTAGCCAAGCTGAGCTACACCCCGATTAGCAGTGAACAGTCTAACCCGAGTCATCCTGTATCCACTAATCGTTTGTGATGCTTACTAGTTACCTTTTACGGTTCTCAGTGATCACAAGATCTAAATTATATTTAGCTCTCAATTTTCACGGGCTCAATCCGAAGATATCCACTCGCAAAGTCGGGGTGACAGGATTCGAACCTGCGACCTCACGCTCCCAAAGCGCGCGCTCTAGCCAAGCTGAGCTACACCCCGATTAGCCAGGAAGCTGCATCCTAGGATGACTGCTTCCAACTAACCGTGTTGCTTGAATAGTGAAGATTTCTCAATCGCCATTACTCACGAAACTTGATTTCTCAAATCTCAATTCCATGACCAGACTCCTCCAGTCATAAAGTCGGGGTGACAGGATTCGAACCTGCGACCTCACGCTCCCAAAGCGCGCGCTCTAGCCAAGCTGAGCTACACCCCGGTGAAGTTCAGAAGAAAGCTTGTTTCATCTGGACAAACCGCTTTGTAATCGGGTCGGGAATTTTTTGTTTCCCGTGCTGATCACAAGAAACTAAGTTACACGGGTTCGAACCAAAAGCAAAATCGAGGATTTTGCAAGTAGCACAATGACATCCGCGTAATTCCGCGGTTTTCCTCGTTTCACCTGCCTGATTCGTTCCAGAAATCGCATATTCGTGAGTTGAATTACAAGTGTATTCTCAACCTTCGGAATCCTCGTTCCTAGGTTAACGGACGCCGAGATTCCTCAAGGGAACCCACTGCCAGAGCCGTAAGCATAGCCAAATCGATATTCCAAGGATTTGTGCACGTACGCTGCGCCTTCAAAAAAGCCGGCAGTAACCATGGGCAACTGCCGTGCACCGAGGCAACTTGGTGATTCCCGGTTCACAATCTGGAAATCCGGCAAAATATTCAAGCAATCGAAAGCGTATTTCAAGCACTCGATGGATGAGCTCGCCAGAAAACCGCGAAGCAACATCCAGGGCCGATCATTTGGAGATGTCGCTCGGATAAGGGCAGCCCGTTTGAAGCGGCCAGTACCTCAGAATAAAAAGTTTGGAAGAACTGATTTTCTGTCGGGTATGCGAAAAGGTCCCGCACAGCGGAACCTTTTCAAACGGAGGGGATGACGGGAATCGAACCCGCGTCATTAGTTTGGAAGACTAAGGCTTTACCATTAAGCTACATCCCCATTTCGCAGCACCTGCGCTACGAACAAGATTCAGTCTAGACCATAAAACTCTTGCTTTGCAAATCGAGGATTCCACGTCTCACTTGGGCCCTCTCCCCTAGCACCCGTACGAAGGACTGGCCGGCAAAACACGCCGATAAGTCGGAACGAAAAGAATTCCATCCGTCTCATCGTGGCACTCACCGACTAAGTCGAGTGTCGTTGACGAGGCCTCTTCTGACAGCGTGGGCACCAATACAACTTCCGAGCCGCGACTTCAGCCAGGGAAATCCGGGCCGAGCATTTACGGCACTGCATGCCTTGCCGTTGGTAAACGTAATACGCGTTGTCTGGCCAAATCACGCCCTGAGGGTCCCGGTCCTCGGGCAAGGTAGTAATGATCTTGCCATCGCGAACACCGTTTTCCATGACGGAGACGATGTCCCACCAAAGTTTCTTGGTTTTCTGAGCACTTAGCTCATTCGCTGGCAGCTCCGGAGAAATACGATTCCGGAATAATGCTTCGGCACGGTAAATGTTCCCAACGCCGGAGATGACGGACTGATTCATTAGCGCGACGCCGATGGGAGTCTTCGTCTTCAACAGATTGGCACGAAATTCTTTGTGCCCTGCTTCAAGCAATGTTTCGGAGTCCGCGATGTCCGCTTGGCCCTTGGCAGCTCTAAACCGAACCGCAGAACCAATCAATGGATCCGGCCCCAGCTTATTCAGGTGCGCTTGAACCCGGTCATGATCCAACACCTCGCACGCCGTCGGCCCACGCAAATCCGCCCAACCATGCTCGGAAACGATCCGTGCCCGTACTGCGCCAACCGGCGCAGGCGGCCCGTTGTACGATTCAGCGTCGGAAGTGGTGCCTGTTTCGATTTCGCCAATCTTCCGTGGCGCACCGATCGACGAGGCACCAATAAAGTGCTGATCGCCGCCGAAACTGAAGGCACCATAGAGTCCTAAATGCACGCGAAGATACAAATCGTTGGAAAAACGGCAGAACAGTTGCTTGCCTTTGGCAAAGGCGTGCTCTAGCTGGTGGCCATCGATTCGTTCCGCATCAGAACTGAAACGGCCTTGCGGGGACGAGACGAGAACCGTTTGCCCGCCAAAGACATCGTCGAATTGGCGGGCAAGGCGGTGAAGGGAATGTCCTTCCGGCACGACTACTCGATGACCTCGCCGGTAGTCTCGTATGCTGCGATCTTGCTGATGCGGCGTACATGGCGTTCAGCTTCGCTGAATGGCTCCGCAAGGAAGGCCTCGATAAGTTCTGCTGCTTCTTCCACCGAGTGCTGGCGCCCGCCCACAGCGATGACATTTGCATTGTTGTGTTCACGGGCGAGCTTGGCGGTGTCCAAGTTCCATGCCAGTGCAGCACGGATACCCTCGACCTTGTTAGCCGCAATCTGTTCGCCATTTCCCGATCCACCCAAAACGATGCCCAGCGCGTCCACGCCGGCACGCTGATCTTCGACGACCGCTAAGGCAGCGTTGATGCAGAACGCCGGGTAGTCATCCTCTGGGTCGTAAGACTTCGGCCCATGGTTGACCATTTCGTAGCCCTTGGCCGTCAGGTGCTTCACTAGGTAGTCGCTGAGCTCGAGTCCTGCATGGTCAGTGGCGATATGCACGCGCATAATCAATTGCCTCAATTACTTGGGAGGGGTCTTTTACTGTCCTATCTAGGATAGCGACCGCAGCACACACTCTCGCTACTTCGCAGCCTCACACCCTGGAGTATTAACCCAATAAGTCTTGCGCTCGTCCCAAAGCACGCAATTTACGGGAGTTATTGGAAAATTGAGTAAATTGTTCGGCCCAATGACTTGCGCAATGCCCCGTCGCAGGTGACACAATGGACAGATATTCAATATTCGTTTCACAACTTCCGCTGATGGATAACCATCACCAAGAATTGGAGAACCCATGCCAGGAATGAACCTCACTCGCGCGGAGGCCAGCGAACGCGCGAATCTGCTCAACGTTGACAGCTACGAGGTAAGCCTGGATCTCACTCAGGGTGAGCGCGTCTTTTCTTCGAAAACTATTGTTCGCTTCACCGCCACTGCCGGCGCGTCGACCTTCATTGATGCAGTCACCGATTCGGTACGCTCGATCAATCTCAACGGAGTAGAGCTGGACCCTGCCGAGCATTCCGATGGCATCCGCATTCACTTGCCGAACCTCGCTGCAGAAAACCTGCTGGTGATTGACGCAGACGCGCTGTACATGAACACCGGCGAGGGCCTGCATCGATTCGTTGACCCAGTGGACCAGGAAGTATACCTGTATACCCAGTTCGAGGTTGCGGACTGCCGGCGCATGTTTGCTGTCTTCGAACAACCCGATTTGAAAGCCACTTTCCAGTTCTCGGTAACCGCACCAAAATACTGGAACGTAGTCTCCAACGCACCTACTCCCGAGCCAATCGAAAACGGCGATTCCGCTACCTGGGACTTTGCGCCGACCCAGCGCATCTCCTGCTACATCACCGCCCTGATTGCTGGCCCCTACCAAGTGGCTCGCGATTCCTTGGTTTCCTCCAGCGGACGCACCGTTGAGCTCGGCGTCTTCGCCCGCGCATCAATGATGCAATACCTGGACGTAGAGAACATCGTGACCATCACCCGACAGGGCTTCGAGTTCTATGAGAAGAACTTCGGCACTCCGTACCCGTTTGAGAAGTACGACCAGCTTTTCGTGCCGGAGTTCAACGCCGGAGCCATGGAGAACGCGGGAGCGGTGACTTTCCTCGAAGAATACGTCTTCCGGTCCCGGCCCACCGGCGCCATGGTGGAACGCCGCGCAATCACCATCCTGCACGAACTGGCGCACATGTGGTTCGGGGACCTGGTCACCATGAAGTGGTGGAACGATCTGTGGCTGAACGAATCATTCGCCGAGTTCATGTCCACGCTGGCCGCAGCGCAGAACACCGAGTTCACCAGTGCCTGGACCACCTTCAACACCTTGGAGAAGAACTGGGCCTACCGCCAGGACCAGCTGCCATCCACCCATCCAATCGTCGCCCCGATCAATGATCTGGAAGACGTCGAGGTCAACTTCGACGGCATCACCTACGCCAAGGGCGCTAGCGTTCTGCGACAGCTGGTAGCTTTCGTGGGTCAGGAAGAATTCATGTCAGGCGTGCGCGAGTACTTCTCCAAGCATGCCTGGTCAAACACCGAGCTGCCAGACCTGCTCAAGGAATTGGAAGCAGCCAGCGGCCGAGATCTGAGCGGATGGGGCGCTCAATGGCTGGAAACTGCTGGAGTGAACACGCTCAAGGCGGAGATGGCTATCGATGAAGACGGCGCCATCTCTTCTTTCGCCATCCGCCAGTCCGCAGTGGCGGAGTATCCGACCCTGCGCCAGCATCGTCTAGCCGTAGGCTTCTACTCGCTGGGCGAGGCTGGCGTGCTGCAGCGAGTGCACCGCGAGGAACTTGATATCGATGGCGAACTCACCGAAGTTCCAGCGCTTATTGGCCGGCAACGTCCAGATTTGGTCCTGCTCAACGACGATGACCTGACGTATGCCAAGATTCGCTTGGATGAAGTTTCCTTGGCCACTGCCACAGAGCATCTGAAGGACTTCGAAGAGTCGCTGCCTCGGACCTTGGTCTGGTCTGCAGCCTGGGATTCTGTGCGAGATGCCGAAGCACCTGCGAGCACATACGTCCAGTTACTGCTAAACAACATTGGCCACGAAGTAGATTCCACCGTAATCATGGTGTTGCTGCGCCAGCTGAACACCTCACTGGACCTCTACGTCGCACCCTCGCACAGCGAAGAGCTTTCGGTTCAGGCTGCAGACCGTCTGTGGCAACTGGCTTCCGAGGCTGAAGCCGGTTCGGACGCACAGCTGCAGTTCGTAAAGGCCTTTGCCCACCGCTCGCGCACCACCGCGCAGCTGGACCAGGTCAATCGCCTGTTCGACGGCTCGGCAAGCTTGGCAGGCCTCGTAGTGGACACCGATTTGCGTTGGTCCTTGGCCATGGCGCTGAGTGCTGGCGGCTACATGAGCGATGCCGATCTCGACGCCGTTCTGGCCAACGACGATACTGCCAAGGGCAAGGCGTCGTGGTACACAGCGCGGGCTTCCCGACCGACTGCTGAATCGAAAGCAGAGGCATTCGCGGCTGCAACCGCAGCCACCCTGTCCAATGATCAGCAAAGCGCAGTTATTACCGGTTTCAACAACGTGCACGACAACACGCTGATCGCCGGATACTCGGAGAAGTACTTCGGGTTGCTCGTCAACGCCTGGGAATCCTACTCCCACGAGATGGCCAAGCAGATCGTGCTGGGCTTCTACCCTAGCTCCAACGTTTCCGAGGAAACCTTGAAGCAGACAGATGAATTCCTTGAGTCCTTGGGCTCCAAGCACGCCGCGATGCGCCGTTTGCTGGTGGAGTCGCGTGCCGACGTTGTCCGCGCGCTAGCCGCACGCAAAACCGATGCGTAGGTTCTAGGAATCTAGGGTCGTTCAAGGGGTGGCTTCTTCCGCTCAATGCGGAAGTAGCCACCACCTTGTGGTTAAAAGTGGGAGAATGGGTTCATGGACCTCTCGCAACATGAATACCAGGTGGGCCTTGAATGGACCGGCAATCGTGGAACCGGAACCGAAAGCTATCGAAGCTACGGCCGGGACCATGTATTGCGTGTTTCGGGGTTGCCAGAATTGCCAGGCACCGCGGATCCAACCTTCCACGGGGATCGCGATCGCTGGAATCCAGAACAGCTTTTGCTAGCTGCACTGAGCCAATGCCACATGCTCTCGTACCTCCATGTAGCAGTCACCCATGGCGTGAATGTCACCGCTTACACGGATGATGCCTACGGAACGTTGCGCCTTAACCGGGATAACAGCGGTGAGTTCACCCAGGTCATGCTGCGGCCCACAGTCCATCTTGCCGATGAATCCCAGCGCGAGCTTGCCGATTCGCTCCACGCCCAAGCAAACAAGGTTTGCTTCATCGCCCGGTCTGTCAACTTCCCGGTTCTCCACGAGCCGGTTGCCCCCTAGCGCCTTCTGAGGAAAATTACGAATGACTGAAAACCAGCCCACAGCCTCCGACCGCAAGAAGGATCCCTTCAGCAATCCGTTGGTTCTAGGCCGCTCCAGCCAAGAGTTCTTGGATGCTGCAGAGGCACCGATTGATGTTGCCGACTTCCCGGGAACCTTTTATGCAGAAGTCGGTGGCCGTGAGGTATTCGCACAGTTAACGAAGAATTTCTATAGTTCAGTTGCCGAAGATGCAGACTTCCGGCGGATGTATCCGGAAAAGGAACTTCATGCTGCACAGGTTCGACTCCAGCTGTTTCTGGAACAATACTGGGGCGGTCCAACGACATTCTCCGAGCATCGTGGTCACCCGAGACTGCGCATGCGTCATGCCAACTACCCGGTGAACAGCCACTATCGTGACGTGTGGCTGGGCCACATGAACAAGGCTATCGACCAACTCGAGCTGCCGATGCTGCAAGCAGATACTTTGCGCGATTATTTTGAGCGCGCAGCCCACTCGCTGCTGAACACTCCGGACGGACACCAGAGCCTGCTCTAGAAAGTATGGACTAGAACCGCCAATAGGCGAATTCTAGTCCATTTCTCTAATTCGGCTTAGCCGAGCAGTGAAGCCTTGCGCACCAGGACGTGCCCTCGTTCGTTGCTCAGTCGAGTCCAGCTGCCGTTGCGAAGTACTCGGCACTGTCCGCCAGGAATCAAGAATCCCAGCGCATGCATGGCAAATGCAGCGCCCATCGGCAGTTCCATTCCCACGTCCGGCACCTGTGTCGACCAGATTCGCTGGCGCACCTGCACTAGCACCGGCAATCCAGGGTTTTCGGGCAACGCCTGGGCCACGGCGTCGATGCCGCTTTGAGCTGAGGACGACAATGTGTCGTTCGCTACGGCCCCAGCGTCTTCCCAACCGGAAACGGGAACTGAGATCCCGGCCCATTTTGGATTCTCTTCAACCGGCGGGAGGGAGAATTCAACGGACGTCTCCCCCATGCGGGCAAGGCGATCTTGAATGGAAGCCAGAGAGTAACTGGCATTGACTTCCGCAGGCTGGGCCAGGCGATGCACGCGCATCCCGAGAATGGTGTAACCACCCTGCCCTAGATCAGCAGGGACAAGAATCGGTACATAGACTGCTAAAGCCGTCTTTCGGGCGACGAATTGGGCCGCGCCATCCTCAATCGTTTTCGCGCGGCTAATAAAGTTCGCTAAGTCGCTTACTGAATTGCTGTCGTCGAAATTCACTGCATCACTCGCCATACATTCATAATCTCACGTAGCCACAGCGATGTGCGGCGAGTTTGCTCATGGCGTGATATCGACCGAGGATACGTATAGTTTTCCTATGAGACCGAATTTCCATGAGAAATTGTTACTTTCAAGTAACATTGACCCTGGTTCAGTTCCATTAGCGCATGACGAGGAGCCCGCACAGTGACCGAAGACTTAGGCACCACCCAGATCCTGCTGGATCTATTGAACCTGGATGGAGAAGACCAGGCGCGCACAGATGAGGATATCTTCATCGGTCATACCCCTGCTCAGAATCGACCCCGCGTTTTCGGAGGACAGGTTCTAGCCCAGTCCATAATCGCTGCCACGCGCACCATCGAGCCGACCCGTGCCATCCATTCCCTGCACGGATACTTCTTGCGCCCGGGAGACCCGAACCAGACCATTACCTTCGGCGTACAGCGCTTGCGCGATGGCCGCTCATTCTCCGCTCGCAGAGTGCACGCTTACCAAAACGGCGAACCGATCTTGTCGATGATCACCTCGTTCCAAGAGCCTGCCATCGGCTTGGAGCATCATGATCCGATGCCCATCGATGTCCCAGAGCCGGAGTCGCTTCCGACGACAGCGGATCTCGTGGGCCACTTTGACCACCCGGTAGCCAAGGAATGGGCATTCGAACGGCCCTTCGACGTACGTCATGTTTCCGAACCGATTTATCTACCTGGCAATTCGAGCAAGATCGCCGATAGCGCGGTCTGGCTCCGCACTACGTCGTCAATGCCAGATGACTTGTCGCTTCACCGCGCAGCGTTGGCGTACGCCAGCGACTACATGTTGCTTGAACCCGCTCTGAGAGCCCATGGTGTGCCGTGGGTTCATCGTGGGTTGAGCATCGCCAGCCTCGACCACGCGATGTGGTGGCATCGAGATTTCCGTGTTGATGAATGGCTACTCTACGTACTTCATTCACCATCGGCGTCTTCAGCCCGTGGGCTTGGAACTGGAAAGTTCTACAACAAAGCCGGCGAGCTGGTCGCTACCGTCGCCCAAGAAGGCATGATTCGCCTGCCCGAGTTCTCGGACGGACACTAGTTACTTATCTGAAGCGCAGCGCCCGTGCAGTTCATGCTCCTAATTCAATGTCGCCCGCTGGCACAGCCATGCAGGTGAGGATCTGGTCTTGTTCCACGCGGGCGCTAGGCTCTAACGGGTACGAGACTCTGCCCTTCAGAAGCTTCACAGCGCATTCGCCGCACGAGCCCGAACGGCAAAGGCTTGCAGGATCAACGCCTTGCTCTTCGAGCGCTTCGAGCAATACGCCGTCTTTGGCACTCCAAGTGAAGGACTTTCGGCTGTCACGACAAGTGACCTCCGCGGATGGATAATCCTCGAATAGCCTGTCCAGGTCAGTAGTGGGCGAGGCGAAGATTTCACGGTGAATCTGTGAAGCAGGAATTCCCGCTCGTTCGCATGCCTCAAAAACCATACTGGTGAATTTTTCCGGTCCGCACACCACTACGCTGTCACAACCCTGTAGATGCGGCGATATCTCAGCAGGCCCGGGCCTGCCCTCAGTTGTGTCGATTCGGTTCAGGCAGATTGACGATTTCAGTTCAGAAGCCATCTGCTCCAAACGGGAGTACAGAGCACTTGCTCTTCCGCGTTCAACATGAATGATCCGCAACTTACGGCTGTCATTGGCCGTGGCCGCATCGCCGAGCAACCCCAAAGCAGGGGTAATGCCAATACCTGCGCTGATAATCGCGGTGCAGGTACCCAAGACCTTGGTCGAGGTCAAGACCCCGTAGGGCCCCGAAACGAGAACCTGCTCTCCCTTATTCAACTGTGCAATCTTGGTTGAGGCTTCGCCCTGGACACGCACATCGATACCGATCCTCGGGCCAGCCACGGATGTAATGGTGTAATTTCTCCACAGAGGATCCGGCAGGTGAACCCTCAAGTGCATCCCCGCTTGATAGTGCTCGCCAATCCATCCGAAGGGATCTTCTAGAAGGAGTTCGAACACTCCAGCACCCAAATCCTGTTTCCGCGATACGGTCATGAACCGTGGCGAAACCTTGGATGGCACGAGTTCCTCAGCTCCAGATGAATCGTCTTCTATTTGAATCTCAGCGCCGGCCTCCAAGACGCCCGATTCCAAGACAGTTCCGTAAATGCCACAGTGGATATGGCCGAAGTAAGTCGCCAGCAAACGTGGTCCATTCGTATCCACTTCGGTCGACACCGGATTTACAGATGTCGCTGAGCAACGAGCGATCGACTTGGTGATAGCAATACGGACATCACCAATGCGCAGCACTTTTCCGATCAGCTCGTACTCGGCGTAGGCTGGCAACCCCTCAATCAACAGGTTCCCGCGGTACCGGCGCGGATCCATGTGCACACCTGATACTCTCGATAGTTCCGCAACCGTATTCGGGTTAATGATCGAAATGCCAGACAGGCGGGAATCGAACATTCCTTGCGGGGCAGACACAAATTTTCGCGGATTAGGTCCCTGTGGTGGCAAGTATTTCGAAAGGTACGCACGAGCGACATCCATGTCAGCTTGGTTGTTAACGTTAAAGCTGAGAGGCGCCGCACCGGTCGAAGCAGGGGCTGTCATGGAGATCAGTGGAGGCTGCGAATGGACCCGCCACTTTTGCAAGCTCTTGTTGTTCTTTAGGATCGTGAAGCTAAGGCAGCTCTCCCACTGGTCATCGCGATGCATGACGGTGCCATTGCCAAAGGCAACACGACGGTCGCCTTCCAGACCGCTTCCTTTACTTACGGCTGCCGAGTCAATTTTTTCGCCCGGCAATCCCTTAATAGGGAAACGGAATATTTGAGCAATCCTCATGGTGGCATTCTAGCCAGACCTGGGTTCTTTGCGGGAATTCGGAACGGGCCGCATCGAAGTCAACTCCGCATTCATGGAACTTTCGAGCCAGCTTCTAAGAATGGCCTGCTGCTATTCCGGTTCGTTCGCAACAGCTCCAGGAGTATCCAATCGCCGCGCTCCCGCGCCCTCATACGCTAATTTGTCTTCCGGATTCAGCAGGTTGCAGGCCTGCATCGATAGGCAGCCGCATCCGATGCACCCCATAAGCCGATCTTCTAGCTCCTCAATTGCACGTCGCCGCGCTTCGAGAACTTTCTTCCACTCTTCAGTTGCCCGCAACCAATCGTTTTCTGTAGGGATTTTCCCCATAGGCACTGGCGCCAAGGCACGTTTGATGTCGCTGAGCGGAATACCTAATTTGCTGCCCACAGTGATCAAAGAGATCCGCCGCAACAGGTGGCGGGGAAAGCGTCGCTGATTTCCAGCCGTTCGTGTAGCCGCGATCAGGCCAATTTCTTCGTAGTAGTGCAGAGCGGACCTTGCCACGCCAGTGCGGTCACTGACTTGACCGATACTGAGCAGCTCTTGACCGGGATATTCATTTGCACAATCGCCATGTTCCGCTGTGTGAAGCATCACCTGCCCCTTTCTTGACCTCAAGTTTACTTGAGGTCTTAGGGTAGAGGTATTCAAAGTTGTTGGCAAAGGCTCGGGCTTTTGCATCAGTTACTGGGGTTGGCACTCTAACTTCAGGCAAAGGAGCTACTTAGTGAGCGAATTATCAAATGACTTCCGCACAGCCTTCCGTCACCACCCGGCTGGAGTAGCACTAATAACAGCAACCATCGACCAGGCATATTACGGCTTAACGATCTCTTCTCTGGCGTCGCTGTCAATCGATCCAGTTGCCGTTTCGTTTTCGCTGGCCAAAGAATCAGGAGCCGCCGGCGCCGTACTTGCTGCACAAAGCTTCGTCATCCACCTACTTGGAGAAGACCAGCAAGAGTTGGCTGGCAACTTTGCCCAGCCCGGTGCCCCGCGATTCACGCGTGACCAAAACTTCCGGATCCTCCCGACCGGTGAACCGCACTTTATTGAAGCACCGGTTGCCTTTCGGGCCAGCATTCACTCTTCGATCAGCATTGGAGGTTCCCGACTGATCGCGGCTGAAGTCCACGAAGTCCTCCACGGTCAACGGCTGCAGCAACACTTGGTCTACCAGGATCGAGAGTATCTGAAGCTCTCCGAATTGCGTGCTGCATCCGCATCGAATTAACAGATGCGGGCCACACAGGGCATAAAATTAGCCGCCACATTCGTGGCGGCTAATTTTATGCCCTGCTATTAATCACGGGTCAGCCGGCGATGGGTGACGCGGTGTGGCTTGGCTGCATCGGCGCCCAGTCGTTCAACCTTGTTGCTCTCGTAGGAGTCAAAGTTGCCTTCGAACCAGTACCAGTTCGCCGGATCTTCCTCAGTGCCCTCGTAGGCCAGGATGTGGGTCGCGACTCGGTCCAGGAACCAACGATCGTGCGAGACCACGACAGCGCAGCCCGGGAACTCGAGCAATGCGTTTTCCAACGACGAAAGAGTTTCGACATCCAAGTCGTTAGTAGGCTCATCGAGCAGCAACAGATTGCCGCCCTGCTTGAGTGTCAAGGCCAGGTTGAGGCGGTTGCGCTCACCGCCGGAGAGCACACCTGCCTTCTTCTGCTGGTCTGGACCCTTAAAGCCGAAGGCCGAAACGTAGGCACGCGACGGCATTTCAACCTGTCCGACGTTAATGTAGTCAAGACCGTCCGAGACTACTTCCCACAACGACTTCTCAGGGTCAATATTCTCGCGGTTCTGGTCGACGTAGGAGATCTTGACGGTGTCGCCGATCTTGAGCGTTCCGCCGTCAAGCTCTTCAAGTCCAACAATGGTCTTGAACAGAGTCGACTTGCCAACACCGTTAGGACCGATGACACCAACGATGCCGTTACGTGGAAGAGAGAACGACAGGCCATCGATCAGCACACGATCGCCGAAGCCCTTCTTCAAGTTCTCGGCCTCGATGACTACCTGGCCAAGACGCGGGCCTGGTGGGATCTGAATTTCCTCGAAGTCCAGCTTGCGGGTGCGCTCGGCCTCCGCTGCCATTTCTTCGTATCGTGCCAAACGGGCCTTGGACTTGGTCTGCCGGCCCTTGGCATTCGAACGAACCCATTCAAGTTCTTCTGCCAGGCGCTTAGCAAGCTTCTGGTCCTTCTTGCCCTGTACTTCCATGCGTTCGCGCTTCTTCTCCAGGTAAGTGGAGTAGTTGCCCTCGTATGGGTGCAGGCGACCACGATCAACTTCACAGATCCATTCGGCGACATGGTCCAGGAAGTAGCGGTCGTGGGTTACGGCCAATACGGCACCTGGGTACGATGCCAGGTGCTGTTCCAGCCACAGGACGGACTCGGCATCCAAGTGGTTAGTGGGCTCATCGAGCAGCAGCAGATCCGGCTTCTGCAGCAGAAGCTTGCACAATGCTACGCGTCGACGTTCACCACCGGAGAGATGGGTGACTTTCTCGTCGCCCGGTGGGCAGCGTAGGGCGTCCATTGCCTGCTCTAGCTGGTTGTCGATGTCCCATGCGTCGGCTGCGTCGATCGCTTCCTGCAGCTTCCCCATCTCTTCCAGGAGCGCGTCGAAATCGGCGCCTTCCTGAGCCATCTCTTCAGAGATCTCGTTGAATCGGGTGATCTTTTCGTAGATTTCTCCGACGCCTTCCTGGACGTTGCCCAGAACGGTCTTTTCTTCATTTAGTGGTGGTTCCTGCAGGAGGATGCCTACCGAGTAGCCGGGTGAAAGACGTGCTTCACCGTTCGACGGGGTATCGAGTCCCGCCATGATCTTCAGGATCGTTGACTTACCAGCGCCGTTTGGGCCCACGACACCAATTTTGGCACCGGGGAAGAACGACATGCTGACATTGTCAAGGATGACTTTGTCACCAACGGCCTTGCGGGCCTTGGTCATCGTGTAAATGAATTCCGCCATACCTTTAAGGCTAGTCGGTTACCGTGGTCATTTCCGAATCCACACACCACTATTTTGAGTTGGTGGTGCCCGGATTCACACGAAACCATCGAACACCACCAAAGCGTGCTCGTTCAGGCCGCTTCCCCATCATCGTTTTGCCAGCTTCCTTCGGTGTCCGCCGAGCGTGATGGATGCTGAACTCGATCGATTTCGCCGGTGTCTGCCCGCACTCGGCTGAATGAACTGGTCCCGAAACGAAGATCGTGACCAATTGAATACGCTTCGATGTCTGCGCTGATTCCGCGAGTTCCATCGGCGCGTTCAAAGTCCCGGATCTGGAGTTTTCCAAAGATCATAACGTGGTCGCCTTGCGCTAACGATTCCATGGAGTTCTCCCCCAGTCCGCGGAAGGCCGAGACGGCATACCAATTGGTCGGCCCATCAGCCCACTGCCCGGTTTCAAGGTCGCGTTTACGCTCATGTGTAGCTACGCGGAATTTCAGGATTGAAACGCCCTTCGGCGTAATGCTGAGTTGAGGCTCCGTTCCAACAATGCCTCGGATTGTCACAAGGTCACTCATGAACCTGTCTCCTTCTTGACCCGAATGCCAGAAACTTTTTCTGCCATTGAATCTGATGGTGGCCCACTAAGAGTGACGATGGTATTGGAATCAGCGGAGTGGGGATAAGTTCTTTGTTCTTTGCTGCTTGAAAGCCCCGAACGGAATCATTACTGCTATGACCAGACCTGGGAGTATCCAGCCGGACCACCCTAAAATAGATCCCTTTGTTGCATCCAGTGGTACTCCCAGCACCATGAATAGCGAGACGAGTCCGGCGCTCGCATTGAATGCGCCGTGTGCTAAGGCCGTTGGCCACACGGAATCGCTGTAAGTTCGCAACCAACCAAGGAATGCACCAAATACGATGCACATGCCGCACATGGCCAGGACACCCCATGGCCCCGTCGCCATCGGATAGTTGTACCCCAACAGAACCAGTGGCGCATGCCAAGCGCCCCAGATAGCGCCGGATATCAAGATGGCAGGGAGCTGTCCGTACGATTGCAACCGAACCCAAAGCCAACCACGCCACCCGATCTCCTCGCCTAAGGCGAACAGCGTGTTGAAGAGACTGGCGATAACTATCACCCCGGCTTGCCCTAGGAGGTACTTGGCTGGTCCGGCCTCGCCGGAAACGAAGTGCAGAACTGTAAAGCTCTCCAGATCCCCGGGGAATACGCCTAGCCACGTTCCGACGAGCGGCGCCTGGAGAATGAGAGCTAGCGGAATCATGTAAGACAGCACCAGAGCAATTAGGAACTTTCCAGGTCGCTTGATAGGCCACAGCCCGACATCCGCGGGGAAGCTCTTCACCCGTCGCTCTGCAATTGCGATCATTAGAGCAGCTACTGTCGGGGTAAACATCATGGCCGTGGCGATGCCCGGCAACCTGGCATCGTTAATGCCATCTCCTCGCCAAAGTGGAAGTGCAACCGCCCAGGCCAGCGCCATGCTGAGTACACAGAAGCAAACGATGCTCAAAATGCCACCGATTCTCAATTTCGGCAACTTAACTACCCCAGATCAGATGATGATGCGCGTACATCTCACCAGCCTAACGGCCTTAAGTCGTATTTTTGGGGAACAATGAGCTAAACTATTTTCGGTTATGCCTCCGTAGCTCAGCTGGATAGAGCAAGAGCCTTCTAATCTCTAGGTCGCGCGTTCGAGTCGCGCCGGGGGCACGGTCAAGAAACCGCCGTTCACTTGGTCAAACAAGTGAACTGCGGTTTCTTTTTGTTTACTCGGAAACAGGTTTTTGACCATAGTTTCCATTCCTTATTGCAGCGCTCCTACCAGTGCTCGACCTACTTGACGTCCACTGAACAAACACCCTCCCAAAAAAGTGCCCTCGAGCGCGTTATATCCATGCATCCCACCCCCACCGAACCCAGAGGCTTCACCGGCTGCATAGAGTCCGCCAAAAATGCTTCCATCTTCCTTGAGAACCCTTCCGGAAAGGTCCGTCTGCAATCCCCCTAGGGATTTTCGCGTCAGAATATGCAACTTCACTGCAATTAACGGCCCGGCAACAGGATCAAGAATCCTGTGAGGAGCTACCGCCCGGGTGAGACGGTCGCCAATGTACTTGCGCGCATTGCGGATCGACTGAATTTGCTGATCCTTGCTGAATGGGTTCTCAATTTGTGAATCCCGAGCAAGCAAATGCTGGCGGAGACGCTCCGGCTCAACAAATGCTTGTGGCGCTATGGAATTCATCTTCGTAGCAAGTTCTTCCACGGTAGTAGCCGAAACGAAGTCAGCGCCTTTGTCCAAGAAGTCTCGAACCGGCGCCGGCGCCCCTTTGCCGAAGATCCGGTCTTTCACAACCCCGGCCTTGTCCCGATTAGTCAGGTCCGGATTCTGTTCCGAGCCGGACAGAGCGAATTCTTTCTCAACTATTCGCTGGTTCAGCACGAACCATGAGTAGTCGTACTTTCGCGCAATTGGATCCGTTCGAAGATACTTCAGCGTGCCCAGGGTGTCATGCCCCGGAAGACATGGCGCTTTGAGCCGGTTTCCCTCTGCGTCGAACCACATGGAACTGGGACCAGGCAGGATTCGTATTCCGTGTGACGGCCAAATCGAGTTCCAATTCTGAATTCCCTCGGTGTAATGCCACATTCGATCCCTATTGGCCCAACGTGCACCAGATGCCTGCGCTAGCTCGATGCCGCTTCCATCAACGTATTCCGGAACCCCGGTGATCATGTGTTCTGGTGCATCGCCAAGCCTAGTGGGCCAGAATTTTCGCACCAGGTCGTGGTTCCCACCAATTCCACCAGTCGCAACGACCACTGCCTCAGCCGAAAATTCGAATTGGCCCAGGACGGTTCTGGTGGAACCCTGTCCCCGCTGAGCGTCATCTGGCGACAGGACCTCGCCACGAACACCGGTGACCGAGCGGCCAGTAGTCACCAGCTCGGTGACTCGATGGCGATTGAGCAATTGAACTTGCCCCATGCGCAGTCCTTCGCGGATCCTGTCGGCGAATGGTTCTGATACGCCAGTCCCGGTTCACCACGCGATGTGAAATCGCGGTACCGAATTCCCATGGCCCTCGGCACGACCGTCGCCGCGCTCAGCCCAGCCCACTACTGGTGTCAGATCAATACCTTTTCGCTTGATCCAAGATCACTTTTCAGTGGCCGCGAACTCGAGGTAAGCTTTCGCCCATCGGTGCGCCCACACATCCTCATTTCCCAGGCGGTCGAATTGAGCGCTATGTTGCCAATCCGACCACGCAAGATCAAATGAATCGCGGACACCTAAACGACGTTGTTCCGGGGTGTCAACCAAAAACAATCCACCGAAAGACCGGTAGGCCTGGCCGCCAAGATTCGCCGAGTTTTCCTGATCTAGGTTCCGAACTTTTAGACCGGCATCAAGTGCTTCGGCTGCAACCACCAATCCAGCTAGCCCCGCACCGATTATCAGTACACTGCCAAATCCTGACCCCATCGGATTATTGCCACCTCGGATGGTATGTAGTGAACGATTATTTACCTAGAGCCTACTTGCTGGTGAGCAAAGTCACCATGGCTATACGCTCCGTCCCCATGCACCTGACTGGCGCAGATTGCTTCCCGAGAACCAATTCCTTTGCCCTGTGCTGGCCCTCGATTCTGTGAATCTCATGACTACCAGCGGTGCAACGGCGCATAATCAAACGGAATCCGGACTGGACAGTAACTTATCCCTCTATTTTGAGATAAACTCTAGGAATTGTAGAAATCGAAAGGGATAGTCTCTGATGGTCCAACTGGTCGCCCACCTCGCGCGACAGCGAATCACGGAACGTACCAGCATCAACCTAATATTCCTTCTTGCAGGATTATCTTTTGCGACTTGGGCGGGCCGCCTATCGATCATCGATACCGTTTTCGACTTCTCTGGCCTAAGCCTTGGGTCGTTCTTGATCTGCAGCACCGTCGGCACGCTGCTCGGCATCTCTCTGATTCCAACTATCAGTAAATTTGTACCTACGCGACGATTATTGTGCTGCCTACCCATTGGACTCGCAGCATGCCTAGTCATACTCGGCATAGCTATCTCCATAACGGCCAACGCCTCGCTTGCCTACATTGCCCTCTTCTTATACGGGCTCACATTTGGCTGCCTGGATATCATGATGAATGTCAGCGGAGCCCAAGTAGAGCGACGAGTGGGGCGTAGCATCATGCCTTCGCTTCACGGCTTCTTCAGCTTGGGAACACTACTCGGTGCCGGTCTGGCAACTGCAACCATCTCGATGCATATTCCTAGCATCTGGCACTTTTCCCTAGTATCAGGACTCATTGCCATTCTCGCCTACATTGCCCATAAGGGCGTCACCTGCTGGGAAAACGAGAACTTCGTTCCCAGCAACAAAGATGCCCGCCAAGGTCCGGCGCAGGCCACCAAGAAGAACTGGTTATTGCTATTACTGGGTGTAATGGTTGCCGGACTGAGCTTCACAGAAGGTGCGGCCAATGATTGGATCGCCGTAACTTCAGTCGACGGACACGGCTTCGAACATCGAATCGGTGCGCTCATGTTCACCCTGTTCGTCGCCGCAATGACTCTGGGACGCTTTGTCGGCGGTCGACTAGTGGACCAGTTCGGTACGAAGAACACTCTCCTGATCATGGGACTTATCGGCCTGCTCGGTGTTGCCCTATTCATCACCGGAGCAAATCCGTACCTCGTTGGCCTCGGCTCAATGATGTGGGGCTTGGGCAGTTCACTCGGATTCCCCCTTGGTATGAGCATTGCCGCATCGCGCGGCGAACGGCTTGGCCCCAAGGCCGTGAGCATCGTGAGCGCTTTTGGGTATGGCGCGATGCTCGGTGGGCCGCCTTTTATCGGCTTCGTCGTCGATACGCTGAAGCTGCCTCAGGCACTATGGATTTGCGCGATTGTGCTCATTACTTCTCTGCTGTTGACGCCTGCGGTAACTCGCATTGGCAAGCCGGCGGACAAGAACTCCTAAACCGGCAGCATGGCTCGCTCCTTGATATTCCGCATGACGATGGTGCTTGTCAGCTTTTCCACCCCAGGCAACTCCACAAGCACCTCGTCGTATACCCGCTGGTAATGCGACAGGTCAGTGGCGAAGACACGTAGCAAGAAATCTGGTTCGCCGAAAAGGCGTTGAGCATCAACTATTAGCTCCTCACGCTCTACGGCTGATTCAAAGTGCTTCAGCTGCGCTCGGTCTTTCAAGGTGACGAAAACCAGAGCTTCGAACCCCAGACCTATGAGCTCGGGGTCAATTACCGCCTGGTATCCGCTGATCACCCCCTTGCGTTCAAGTTCTCTGATCCGTCGATGGCAGGGAGCCACAGATAGTCCGACTTTCGCCGCTACGGCAGTCGCGCTCATGCGCCCGTCGTTCTGCAGTTCGGCCAAAATCGCTCGATCTAAATCATCCATGAATTCAGATTACTGCACAAATAATTTGCGCAAAACTCATTCAGGTACTATTTTTCTTGCTTTCCGGACGGATATCCCCGGAAATTCAGCAAGCACATTTCACAAATTTTTGCCTAAGGTTGCCACATCACTGAATTATGGATTTTTGGAGAAGCATTGGACCTCGCACAGTTCGCCGGATTCCTCCTGGTATCAGTTACCTTGGCCTGCACGCCCGGCGCAGACTGGGCATACATCATTTCCTCGGCACTTGGTAAAGCGGGCTTTCGCCCAGCCGTATGGGGATTACTCGCAGGTTACTTGGTTCATACAGCCCTCTTGGTGTGTGGAATTGCTGCCTTGGTAGCGAGTTCCCCATCCATTCTCTTGTGGCTGACCGCGGCCGGATCGCTCTATTTGCTGTGGCTGGGAGTCGCGACTCTCCGTTCCTGCAAGACCGCGAAATTCTTTACTCCTGATGCGGCTTCACTCCCAGAACCTGAAGCGCTGAACGGAAATTCTTCTCAATCCGTGCCTCAACCGTCCAAGGGGTCTGTGGCCCTGCTCGATAAAGTTGAACAACGGTCACCTCGCAGCCAATTCATTAAAGGCCTGCTCACCAGTGGCACCAATCCCAAGGCCCTATTGCTGTATGTGGCCCTCATACCCCAGTACTTGGATTCGTCCCAGCCGATTCCGCTGTCCTTGCAAACTGGCCTGCTTGGACTGACGCATTTCTCGGTTTCAATCCCCGTCTACTTCCTCGTCGCATTGGCCGCGAGCGCACTGCTCCGCTCACGGCCGATGGCGGCCCGCGTGGTAACACTGTGTTCCGGAATCATCATGATCCTCCTTTCCGCAGGCCTGATCTACGAGCAATTCTTCGTCGCATAGAAAATATATTGAACACTGATCAAGACAATTGAACGGTGATCAAGTATGCTCGTTATCGATGGCACTCCGGTCATCGATAACGCAAGCGTGAACTACTGCCCATTCAACGAATCAGATGTTCAAGCTATGATCCTCGCGCTGGAGCATTCGTGGAACTACCGCCAATACGATTCGAAAACGTCACGGTCAGCTTTGAAGAGCGCGACGTGCTCAAAGATGTCAGCCTTACGCTCAACGAGCAACGCATCGGAATTATCGGGGCAAACGGCGCTGGAAAGAGTACGCTGTCGCGGCTCATCAATGGACTTGTACTGCCTACGCAAGGAGCCGTGTATGTTGGCGAACGGGATACGCAAAAGCATGCAAAGCAAATACGTCGCGATGTGGGTTTCGTCTTTCAGAATCCGGCAAATCAAATCATCATGCCTCTGGTTTCAGAGGACATCGCATTCGGCCTGAAGAATCTGCAGCTACCAAAAGCCGAAAGGCAGAAGCGTGTACACGAGACTCTGTCAGAGCTGAACATCTCTCATCTTGCGGACCGTGAAAGCCACACGCTTTCGGGCGGTGAGCAGCAAATGGTTGCGCTCGCTTCCGTTTTGGCCATGCAGCCTCGAACCATTGTGTTCGATGAACCCACCACGATGCTGGATCTGCGCAACCGCCTTGCCTTCCAACGTGAGATCGCGAAATTGGAGCAACGCGCGATAGTGGTGACGCACGATTTGGATATCCTCGAGGATTTCGACAGAGTCCTCGTTGTCACCGATGGCCGAATCGCATTCGATGGTCGACCTGATGAAGCGATCGCGAATTACCGCCAATGGAGCCACGCATGATCGCTTCCAAAAATTCTTCGTACCTAGCTCGCATAAAACCCGGATGGAAATTCGGAGCCCTATTGGTACTGAGCATCAGCCTTTATTTGATTGACTCGTGGCAACTCTTGTTGCTGTCATTCATACTGAGCATTGTCCTGCTGTTGTCGGCCAAGGTTGGGTTCAAGCAACTGCGCATGCCACTGATGTCGTTGGCCATGATCCTCAGCGTGGTGTTTGTTCTCCTGGGATTGCAAACCGATTGGGGCAATGCCATAGTTTCGGTTCTGCGGCTCCTGACCATGTGCTTGTTTGCGTATTCTGTCAGCCTGACCACAAGCTTCGACGCCATGCTGGAACTGTTCCAGCAGGTTGCATCTCCCCTACGTTTCATCGGGGCGAATCCTGCGCAAATCGCCTTGGGTTTATCCATGACTATTCGCTTCATTCCGGAATTGAAAAAGGTATATCTGGAAGTTCGCGAGGCACAGCATGCTCGTGGCCTGGGCAACAACCCGTTGGCCGTGAGCGTTCCGCTAGTGATCAGGTCACTAAAAATCGCAGACGAAACAGCTGAGGCGCTCGACGCCCGCGGCTACGATTCAGCTCCAAATCAACGCTAGTCCCATGTTTCCTTCACCCCCACTCGCACTGACAAGGAATTGTTATGCCAACGAAAACTGACTCACCATCGCAGACGCGCAACACTGTCTATGTAGCGGTCTTTGCCGCAATGATCGCTGCTATGGGGCTCCTCCCGCCCATAACCCTGGGAATCATCCCTGTGCCGATTACCCTGCAAACTCTCGGTGTCATGCTGGCCGGTGCGTTGCTTGGGCCGTGGCGCGGAGCATTGGCCGCACTTGTGGTAGTTGTCCTGTCATTGGCAGGATTGCCCCTGTTATCTGGTGGGCGCGGAGGGCTCGGCGTCCTCTTCGGGCCGACCGGAGGTTACCTCGTTGGATGGATTTTCGGCGCCCTCGTTATCGGAGCACTCTTCAAATACTGGGTCCTGCGCAATGAAAATAACGGTGTCCGATTCGTGACCGGACTGATATCGGTACTCCTCGGGGGCGTCGTTGTCATCTACTTGTTCGGAGTTCCGTGGACCGCGGCTACTACCGGGCTTGGTCTGGGAACTTCGCTGCTGGGCTCGCTCGGCTTCCTGCCAGGGGACGTCTTCAAGGCTGTCGTGACGACATTGGTGGCATTGACCGTGCATCGCAGCTACCGCGGGTTGATGGGCTAGTTCCGTGGAACTGTGGCAGTCGCTGGCGAGGTGGGCCGACCAACAACCGGATCACCTTGCCGTGCTGACTCCTGGAAGACAGTTGACCTACGGGCAACTGAAGAGGAGAAGCTGCGCCATCGCCCGGCAACTGGATTCATTGCCGAGCACTCGCATCGGGGTGAGTACCAGCGACCCGATAGAAATGGCCATCGCCTTCTACGCGATCGCAGCCAGTGGCAAAACGTTGGTTGTGATTGACCCCGCGTGGCCCGAGAACTTGGCAATCACGATGGCAGCGAGCCTTCACTGCAACTACGTGATTACATCTCCCAATTCGACGACATTGCCCGGTATATCGAGCCTCACGGCAATTCCAGAGTCGCCGGCGGACGGCGACTACGTCGCGTCCGCGGAAAACTTATCCAGTTCCCGCGACTTGCTCGTCATATGCACTTCGGGAAGCTCATCGAGGCCCAAACCTGTAGTCCGGACGGTTGGCTCCTGGGAAGAATCCTTGAGTGCAGGTTCCCGAATCCTGGGCGCTTCGCTCGATCAGGCCACGCTCTGCCCGGGTCCAATATCCCATGGCCTGGGACTGTACGCGATGGTCGAATCCGTTCATTCTGGCGGCACATTCTTGGCTACCGGAAAATGGGATCTGAACGGCGTGAGGTCCTTGCTCTCTAAGTCCAGTTGCACCCGCATTGTCAGTGTCCCGACAATTCTCACGAGGCTGCTTGAGCTGGCCAAACCGACCACGCTGTCCAACCTGCAAGTGGTTGTCAGTGGCGACGAGGCGCTGCACCAGGAAACAGTACAATTGCTTCACAAGATCGCCCCTCTGGCACGTTGCGTTGAATACTTCGGAAGCAGCGAACACAGCCTCATCGCCTATCGCGAACGCAAACCCGACCAGCCCGCATCACCATATTTCGAAGGCCAGTTGTTTCCAGGAGTTCGGGCACACATCCATGGCAAAGATTCTGCTACCGGTTTCGGCCTGCTCTATATCGATAGCCCTTTCAATGCCAAAGGCTACGATGCCAGCTCGGAAGCGTCCATTTCCCGATGCGGCAAGTCGATCGGCATCGGAGATCGTGCGATGCTGGCGTCGGGTTCAGCCCGCGTCGTGCTCGCTCGCCGCAACGACGAGATGATGAATCTCAACGGCAACAATATCCACCCCGGTGAAGTCAGCGCAGCACTGAAATCCGTCGGACTGCCCAACGCCATCGTACGACTAGATGAATCGGGTCCTGAACCCCAAATGGTGGCGTACACCGTTTCGCCACCACGCAGTCGGTCCACGCTTGTCTCCGGCCTCGGGCAACATTTGTCGCGATACAAGATCCCTCACCGGATTACATACCTGAGATCGTGGCCGGAAACCTTCAGCGGCAAATTGAATACCGCGGCGTTGAATGACCAGGACTTGGACATCGAACGGAGCGACTGGCTCAGATGAACAAGGCATACATCATTGACGCGGCACGTACCCCGATCGTCAGGGCAGGCAAAGAATTCTCCCGGGTTGGTGCTGATCATCTGCTTGCGCAGGTGATCAATACGCTATTGGGACGAACCGGAATTTCTCCTGCTCAAGTCGACCATGTGTTTGCAGGAAACGCGGCTGGTCCGGGAGGAAATATTGCCCGCGTGTCTGCGTTGGCATCGGTACTGCCGAACACTGTCGGCGCGACTAGCATAGATGCCCAATGCGCTAGTGGATTGGACGCCATTGCAGCCGGTGCCCGAATGATCCGCTGCGGTGAAGCCCATATTGTTGTGGCAGGCGGAGTGGAGTCCGTGAGCACCGCTCCGTGGCGCGTCGAAAAGCAATCATCCGTTGTCGATCCGCCAAGGCTATACTCGCGTGCGCGATTCACCCCGGCTCCCGATCCAGATCCCGACATGGGCGTTGCCGCGGAAGCCATCGCCCAGTCCAAGGCGATTACCCAGGAACGTCAAGACGAGTTCGCTTTGCGCAGCCATCGACGTGCCCTGCGCGCTCAATCTGCCGGACTCTTCGCGGATGAGCTCGTTTCCATCGGCACGAGTAGCGGACGAATCGAGTCTGACACCTGCCCCAGGTCTGGGCTGACACTCCGAAAGCTCGCAGCGCTCAAGCCCGCCTTCGTACCCGGTGGCACGGTCACGGCGGGAAACTCCTGCCCGATCAATGACGGGGCGGCCGCGGTGATCTTGGTCAGCGGACAAATGCGCCGGGCACTGAAAGCAAACTTTGCACTGCGATATCTGGCCTCAGCGCACGGTGCTTGCGATCCCGAGATTCTCGGAATGGCGGCAGTGCCGGCTTACCGAAAGCTGATCAGTCTCTTGCCGTCTGCCACCGCATCCAATACTCACCTCGTTGAATTCAATGAAGCCTTTGCAGTTCAGGCGCTCGCGTGCCTCGATGAATTGGGAATTCCAGAGCAAAACGTGAATCTCAATGGCGGAGCCTTGGCCTTGGGCCATCCATATGGTGCCAGCGGCGCAATTCTGACGACACGCTTGTTTTGGCAGTCGCAGCAGGCCCAAATGGGTGGCCAGCGGGCCATCGCCCTCATGGCTGCTGCCGGTGGAACCGGAAGCGCCCTTGCATTCGAGTCAACCCTCCATCTGGATTCGAATGACTGTTGAGTTAGATATTGAACCCTAGCGCTCTCATCTGATCCCGACCATCATCGGTAATGCGCTCCGGACCCCACGGCGGCGTCCAAACCCAAGTCAGATTATGATTATCGACGAGATCTTTCAGTGTTTCATCGATCTGCGCTTCAAGAATATCGGTCAGCGGGCACGCAGGAGTTGTCAATGTCAGGTCAATTTCCAGAACAGAGTCGTCGCCAAAACGCAGCCCGTAGAGCAGGCCCAAATCAACGATATCGACACCCAGCTCGGGGTCAATCACGTCCTTGAGCGCCTCTTCAATTTCTCCTAGCGGTCGTCCTGCGTAGGTACTTGCATCTGTTGCTGTTCCAGTCATACCGAACACCTAATTTCCCCAAAGGTACTCCTTATTTAATTAAACGCTGTTTTCTCTCAGGACATCGGTAACAGTTCTGCTTCAGGACATCGGTAACACTTCAACATTTAAAGTGGTGACACTTCTCCCCGGGATTTAACGCCCCGAAGGACACAGCCCGCCTACCGGCCTCTCGGCCAGCACGCGGGCTGATGAACTGGAAAGTGTGAAAAATGATCCAGTCAACTCGACAATACGCTTAGCCATCGCCCGATGGCCACAAGACGCTCCCAGAGGCGCGGTCACCGCCTTCTGCACGGAACACGAAATTAGCCGCAAGACTTTCTACCAAATCCGCAAACGAGCCCAAACCGAAGGCCAAGCAGCAGCCCTGGAACCCCGCTCCCGACGGCCGAAAAAAGCGCCTACCGCAACAAACGAAGCCGTCAAGGACCAAGCGGTCGCAATGCGCAAGGCATTGCAAACCTCGGGCCGGGATCACAGACCGATCAGCGTGCACGATCACATGAAGAAGCCGGGTATGCCCACGGTATCGATCTCGGCACTGGCCCGGATCTTCTCCGAACGAGGCCTGGTTACCCCAGCCCGCAGAAGCGTCCGCGCTCCTCCTACCGGTCCTTCCGCTATCCGATGCCCAATTCCTGCTGGCATCTGGACGCCACCGAATACGTGCTGGAAGGAGGACGCAAATGCGTGATCTTCCAGCTGATCGATGACCATTCCCGGCCGGCGGTCGCTCCATTGGCCGCCAAGACCGAGAACGGCCAAGATGCAGTGAAGGTCTTCCGCAAAGGCATCGAATCGTGCGGCGTGCCGCAAAGACTGCTCACCGATAATGGTGATGCGCTGAACCCCATCCGCCGTGCCGTGCTGAGCGAGCTGGTCGCTTACGCCAACAGTCTGGGCATCGCGACGATCACTGGCAAACCCCACAAGCCCACCACCCAGGGCAAGAACGAACGGCTTCATTCAACCTTGTTCAAATGGCTGAAAAAGCAGCCGTTCGCCACCGATCTAGCACAGTTGCAGGCGCAGCTGGATGTCTTCGACCATGCCTATAACACCCAACGCGGGCACCAGTCCCTGGAAGATCGGATGACTCCACAAGAAGCGTGGGATGCAACGCCCGCAGCTGAGCCGCTGGAGCTTGGGCAATGGAAGGAACTGAGCACGAAACCAGGACCGAGCCAGGCTCAAGTAGCTCTTGGCGTCCAAGCCGGAAGTGAGCGCGTGGCCCGGCAGCTGGCTGCTGCACGAACCCCTCCAGAGCCGGCTAAGCTCAGCGCCACGCTGCGTTCTGAACTCATGGGCGAGAGCGGAAGTCACGTGCTGCGAGCCAATAAGAACCGCTGCCTGCGGGTTGCCGGGGTTGAAATTTATCTGGGCAAGCTACTGCGCTCCACAGTGGTAAATGTGGTTTGGGACCCGACAGACTTGATGGTGCTGAGCATGGAGGGTGAACTGGTCGCGAAATTCGATTACCCGTTCCCGCAGGGCCTGAAGTATTTGAGTTTGAAGCATGCCACGGAGAAGTTCCAAAACATGCCTGACCCGGTCTGATCTGTTACCGATGTCCTGAGACACCGAGTGTTACCGATGTCCTCGGACAGAAGTGTCACCGGTGTCTTGAGACATCACATATTTAATTAAACGCAACTTTACGCACGTTTTTCTGATTTTTCGACCCATTCAGCAGGATGCTCAGGGCACATACAGGAGAGGCTCAGCATTAAGGAACAAAACCGCGTAACCTTTCGGTGATACGCGGTTCTGTTCTTTTCAGCCGTGATTAGATGTTGAAGCCCAGGGCTCGCATCTGATCTCGACCGTCATCGGTGATTCGTTCTGGACCCCAAGGCGGCATCCAGACCCAGTTCAGACGGTGATCGTCTACAACGCTCTCCAACGCCTTGGCAACCTGCTCTTCGATGATATCGGTGAGCGGGCAGGCGGCGGTGGTCAACGTGAGGTCCAGCAAAAGCACACCGTCGTCAGCGTACTTCAGGCCATACAGCAAACCCAGGTCGACAATGTTGACACCCAATTCCGGGTCAATGACGTCCTTGAGCGCTTCCTCAACGTCTTCCAGAGGAGTCGTAGCGGCTCCCGTGCTCTGTTCGGTCGCTTCGCTCATGACTGTACCCTTAGGCCTTGACGTTCAGGTAACGGTCGTAGCCTTCTTCTTCCAGACGGTCAGCCAGCTCTGGGCCGCCCTCTTCGGCTACCTTGCCGTCAACGAACACGTGCACGAACTCTGGCTTGATGTAGCGCAGAATGCGGGTGTAGTGGGTGATCAGCAGGGTGCCCATCTCGTTCTCGGCCTGCGCGCGGTTGACGCCCTCGGAGACAACCTTCAGAGCGTCGACATCCAGGCCTGAGTCGGTCTCGTCCAGCACTGCGAACTTAGGCTTGAACAGTTCCAGCTGCAGGATTTCGACACGCTTCTTCTCACCACCGGAGAAGCCTTCGTTCACGTTGCGCTGCGCGAAGTCGGCATCGATCTTCAGCTTGGTCATCGCTTCCTTGACGTCCTTGGTCCAGGTACGCAGCTTAGGAGCTTCGCCGTCGATTGCGGTTTTTGCGGTACGCAGGAAGTTGGTCATGGTTACGCCTGGCACCTCGACCGGGTACTGCATAGCCAGGAACAGTCCAGCCTTTGCACGCTCGTCAACGCTCATCTCCAGGACATCTTCACCGTCGAGGGTGATGGAGCCGGAGGTGACGTTGTAGCGCGGGTGGCCAGCGATGGTCGATGCCAGGGTCGACTTGCCCGAGCCGTTGGGGCCCATGATTGCGTGGGTTTCGCCGGTCTTGATGGTCAGGGTTACACCCTTGAGAATTTCCTTCTCGCCCTGCTCGGTGTCAATCGAGACGTGCAGGTCCTTGATTTCCAGAGTAGACATACGTCGTTCCGTTTCTTTCTAAAAAGCGCTAAGGCTAAAAAGCTGGTGAAGCAGGCACTAACTAGTTGCTAGTTGCAGCCAATTCTTCTTCGATGGTTTCGGTCAGACGCTCCTGCAGAGCCTCATCGCCAATCTGCTGAACAATTTCGTTCAGGAATCCGCGCACTACCAGGCGGCGAGCGGTCTTTTCATCGATACCGCGAGCCATCAGGTAGAAGAGGTGCTCGTCGTCGAAGCGGCCGGTGGTCGATGCGTGGCCAGCACCATCGATCAAGCCGGTTTCGATTTCCAGGTTTGGAACCGAATCGGCGCGGGCGCCATCGGTCAGAACCAGGTTGCGGTTTGCTTCGTAGGAGTCGGTGCCGACAGCAGCCTTCTGGATCAGCACATCGCCAACCCAGACGGTGTGCGCGTCCTTGCCCTGCAATGCACCCTTGTACAACACGTTCGACTTGCAGTTGGCCACAGCGTGGTCCACGAACAGGCGGTGCTCCAGGTGCTGGCCGGCATCAGCGAAGTACAGGCCGTACAGCTCGATCTCAGCGCGTTCGCCGGTGAAGCGGGCCGATGGGTTCACACGAACCAGATCGCCACCGAAGGACACGGCGATGTGCTTGAAGGAAGCGCCAGCTGCAACCAGTGCCTGCTGCGAGGACGCGTGGACTGCGTCATCTTCCCAAGCCTGCAGCGAGATCACGGTCAGACGTGCGTTGGCCTGGACGTCGAACTCGACGTTCTGGGCCAGCACTGCCGAACCTACGTGATCCAGCACGACGGTAGCTTCGGAGTTCTCCTCGGCGACAACGATCACGTGCTGAGCCGCTGCTGACAGCGACTCGCCGGTGATGCGCAGAGTTGCCTTGGCACCCTCGGCATTCTTCGGGATGGTAACCACGTGGGTCTCGGAAGCGTACTTCCAGGCGTTTGCCGACACGCGGTCATCCGGGGTGTGCGCAACGCCGTTCAGGGCATCGTCAGCTGCAACAACCGACAGCTTGGCGATGTCGTTGCCGGTCAGCTCGATCTTCGGAGCTGCGCCGGTGAGCTCATCGGCATGCAGGCCCTTGAGGCGCTTGAGCGGAGTGAAGCGCCAGTCCTCTTCACGGCCGGTCAGCTTGGCGAAATCATCAACGTTGGTGCTGGTCAGTCGACCAGCACGCGACGAATCCGGAACGCCAACGCCGCCGCCATGGCTGTGCGCCTTGGTGGAGGCGCCAGCCAGCGGCGAGCCGCCGTTGTCGTTGATCGGCGAAAGGTCTTCGCCCTCTTCGGTGAAACCAGGAATCGATGGTGCGCCGATGCGCGCCTTCTCTTCTGGGATATGGGTGGTGGTCTCCGACATTCTTAGCCGACCGATCCTTCCATCTGAAGTTCAATAAGGCGGTTCAGTTCCAGCGCGTACTCCATTGGCAGCTCGCGTGCAATTGGCTCGACGAAGCCGCGCACGATCATTGCCATGGCCTCGTCCTCGGCCAGGCCGCGGGACTGCAGGTAGAACAGCTGTTCCTCGGACACGCGCGAAACCGTTGCCTCGTGGCCCATGGTCACGTCGTCCTCGCGGACGTCGATGTATGGGTAGGTATCCGAACGCGAGATCTGGTCAACCAGCAATGCGTCGCAGACCACCGAGTTCTTGGTGCCCTTGGCGCCTTCCTGGACCTGTACCAGGCCGCGGTAGGCCGAACGGCCGCCATTGCGGGCTACCGACTTGGCAACAATTGCCGAGGAGGTGTTCGGTGCAATGTGGACCATCTTGGATCCGGTGTCCTGGTGCTGGCCTTCACCGGCGAAGGCGATGGACAGGGTCTCGCCCTTGGCGTGCTCGCCCACCAGGTAGACAGCCGGGTACTTCATGGTGACCTTTGAGCCGATGTTGCCATCGACCCATTCCATGGTGGCGCCTTCTTCACAGATAGCACGCTTGGTCACCAGGTTGTACACGTTGTTGGACCAGTTCTGGATCGTCGTGTAGCGAACGCGGGCGTTCTTCTTCACGATGATTTCCACAACAGCCGAGTGCAGCGAGTCCGACTGGTAGATCGGCGCGGTGCAACCCTCGATGTAGTGGACGTACGAGCCCTCATCGGCGATGATCAGGGTACGTTCGAACTGGCCCATGTTTTCCGTGTTGATACGGAAGTAAGCCTGCAGCGGGATTTCCACGTGGACGCCCTTCGGGACGTACACGAACGAGCCGCCGGACCATACGGCGGTGTTCAGCGAAGCGAACTTGTTGTCGCCTGCTGGAATGACCGAGCCGAAGTACTCCTGGAAAATCTCCGGGTGTTCCTTCAGACCGGTATCGGTGTCAAGGAAGATGACGCCCTGTGCTTCAAGATCCTCACGCAGCTGGTGGTAGACGACCTCGGACTCGTACTGGGCGGCAACACCGGAAACCAGGCGCTGCTTTTCAGCCTCGGGGATGCCCAGTTTGTCGTAGGTGTTCTTGATGTCTTCTGGAAGATCTTCCCACGAGGTTGCCTGCTTCTCGGTGGAACGCACGAAGTACTTGATGTTGTCGAAATCAATACCCGAGAGGTCTGGACCCCAGGTAGGCATTGGCTTGCGATCGAAGTACTTCAGCGCCTTCTGGCGACGCTCCAGCATCCATTCTGGCTCGGACTTCAGGGCAGAAATATTCGCCACTACGTCCTTGTCAACGCCACGGCGCGCATTTGCACCCGCGTCGTTCTTATCTGACCAGCCGTACTCGTAATTGCCGATTCCGTGGAGTTCGGGGTTCTTCTCCAGAATCTCGGAAATTACACCCGGGTCGGCAGACTCCTGTGCAATCTGATCCGTCATCGCGGCCTCTCCTGCTTCGTGAACTGAATTCGAGTTCTCTTCTCGGCGCGCATTGGCGCCTTTTCACGCCCCACAGGGATGTGGGTCGTGCACACGTGTCCTCCGCCGGCCAGTGTCGACAGTCGTCGAACGTCGACGCCCAGCAAGCGGGCGAACATTTCAGTTTCCATGTCGCAAAACACCGGAAACTCTCGTGCCAAGTCTTGTATCGGGCAGTGCCCCTGGCATAGCTGCACGCTATGCATCAGAGCAGATGCCACTTTGGTATCCACTTTTCGGGTGTATCCGACGAATCCATCGGCACTGAGCAGGTTGCCCAACACTTCGGCTCGTGCTTCCAAACCTTCAACGCCGACCAGTGCTTTGGCGTACCGCTGCTCCATGGATGCGAATCGATTACGCGCAAACTTGCGAATCGCGTCCTCGCCAGCCGCATCCCCGAGCATCTTCAATGCATCGGAAGCGATCTCCAAGTAGTCGTTTCCCAGCTTCGTCTGACCGCGGTGCGAAAGCACGTAGCGGCGAGACGGGCGTCCAGCACCGGTCTTCTGGTTGGCTACCAGTTTTACCTCGACGAGTCCCGATTTCGAGAGCGCGTCCAGGTGGCGGCGGACCGCAGCAGGCGTGAAGCCCAGTTTGTTTCCAAGCTCGGCGGCACTGACCGGTCCGTCCTCTAATACTGCGTATAGGACGCGGTCACGCGTGCGCTCCTCGGTATCCCCAACTGCGCCAACCGTCGCGGCAGCGGAGCCACTAGCTGATTCTGAATTTGATGAATACACAACACAATCATGCGTAAATTTTTACTCTAGGTCTAGTAAGGAAGGACTTACTAAGGGCAAGCTAGCCCGACTAGGGCGTTGCCTGCCTCAAACCTCTTGCACTCCCATTGTCTCGCCCCCTCAAGCGGAACTCGAGGCTTGGTGACCAACCACTCAACTCAGCCAGTTCGACATGTCGTAGAATGTTCTAGTGTCTTCTGTATCCCCCAGCCTCGTCATCAACGAGCTGGCCAAAGATTTAGGTCCAGTCCCCGCCTTGGACAATCGCATGCTGCGAGTCCTGGAGTCGGTGTCCCTAAAAGCTTTTCCCGGTCAGGTCACCACGCTTTTAGGAGCTAACGGAGCCGGCAAGTCCACGACTCTGTCCTGTGCCCAGGGGCTGCTTCAGCCCGAAGGCGGCACAGTCGAACTCCTGGGCCAGAATCCCTTCGGCGACAACCCCGAATTGCGCTCCCGCGTCGGCGTCATGCTCCAGGACGGCGGTTTGCCTCCGTCAATGCGCCCGATTCCGCTCTTGCGGCATGTCGCATCCCTCTATCAGAAGCCCATTGACATTGATACGCTAATCACACGCCTTGATCTCGAGTCATTCGGCACCCGCACGATCCGGCGCCTATCCGGCGGCCAGAAACAGCGCGTCGCATTGGCAGTCGCGTTGGCCGGAGATCCGGAAGTGCTTTTCCTCGATGAGCCAAGCGCCGGATTGGACCCGCAGTCGCGCCAGGTGGTTTTCGACCTCATTGCCGAACTTCGCGATGCTGGCAAGGCCATCATCTTGACGACCCATCTCATGGACGACGCACAACGCCTCAGCGACTATGTCTACATCATCGACAAGGGCAGTACCGTGGCGCAGGGCACCGTTGCAGAGCTGACTGCCCGCGCTGCAGAAGACCAGGACACCCGCCCGGTCTCCTTCTCGGCCCCAGCTGGCCTGCGGCTGCCTGAACCGCCAGCAGGATTGCGTCTGCAAGAAACCGCCTCCGGCCAGTACCGCCTCGACGGGGTCAACTCCCCCGAACACTTGAATTGGCTCACGCAGTGGTGGCTGAAGGAAAGCATCTTGCCAATCGAGCTTAATCTCCAGTCTCGAAGCCTCGAAGACGTTTTCCTCGAAATCGCGATCAAGGAGGAAAAAGCATGAGCCAAGCACTCACGCGCTCCAATGCCGCCTCGCCACTGCGCAGAATCCTGAACCAAGGCAGATACGAATCCATCCAGATGCTCAGCAATGGCGAGCAACTCATTCTCGCTGTTGTCATGCCGCTCATTGCGCTGTTCGTGCTTACCCTCACCGATCTCGTCAATGACGTGGCCGACCGAAGCATTGATGCAGCTGTACCCGGCGTGCTCGCCCTGTGCGTCATTTCAACGGCTTTCACCGGACAGGGAATCGGGACAGGTTTTGACCGCCGCTACGGCGTGCTGACCATGTTCTCAACGACCCCATTGGGAAAAACCGGACTGATTTTCGGCAAAGTCATTGCAGTGCTGTCCGTCTTGTTGATCCAGGTCGTCTTGATCTGCTCAGTCGCGCTGCTGTTCCTGGATTGGCATCCGAACCCCTGGGGAATCCTCCCGGGCATCCTCTTCCTGCTCTTGGGTGTAGCGGCGTTTACCGCGCTGGGCCTGCTCATTGCTGGCACCGTTCGCCCTGAAGCGACGTTGGCCATCACCAACCTTGCCTGGATCCTGCTGGCCGGCGCCGGCGGTGTCCTGTATCCATTGAGCATGGCCCCAGATTGGGCACAGCCGACGCTGAATGCACTGCCTTCGGCAGCGCTGGGCGATGCCTTACGCGATGCCCTCATCCATGGCCAGTTCAGCATCGCTGGACTGATCTTCTTGATCCTTTGGGCAGCAGCCGGCTCCTTTGCAGCCATCAAGCTGTTCAAATGGAGCTAACCACCACTCAATTCCAAGAGGGAGATTTCCTTGACTTCAGTCCAAGCCAAACAGAGCTGGGCCGATAAGTTGCCCACGAAGGTAAACCGCCTCGTGCATGGTCTGGCGATCGCATCCTTGATCTCGCAGATTGGCATTATCGTCACCGGAGGGGCCGTAAGGCTTACCGAGTCGGGACTCGGTTGCTCTCATTGGCCCAACTGCGTCCCCGGCTCGATGACTCCTGTTCCGGAAATGGGTATCCACGGCATCATCGAGTTCGGCAACCGCCTGCTGACCTTCGTCCTGCTGGTTATCGCCGTTGCTTTCCTGGTCTCCATCTGGAAGATGCGCCCGACGCACCGTACCTTGTACAAACTGGCCGTCGGCTTGCTCGCCGGCATCGCACTTCAGGCCCTTGTCGGCGCCATCACCGTATGGACTGGCCTGAATGCCTGGGTTGTGTCGGTGCATTTCCTGATTTCCGGGGCTCTGGTCATCATGGCCACGTTCCAGGTCAACCGTACGGCCAAGGAACTGAAAAGCCGGGAGATTCCGCGGAGCACCAAGTCCATCGGCCAGATTTCATTTGCCGCATGGATCTTCTCGCTGCTCGCTGTCGCGTTCGGAACTGTCGTAACTGGCACCGGACCGCACGCCGGTGATGCCGATGCTCCTCGTCACCTGTTCGATCCACTGTTCGTGACCCGGCTGCACACAGCTCCGGTGTACTTGCTGGTCGCCGCCACCGTTGTTGTTCTCATCCTGGCCTACAAGCAGGGCGGAAACAGCCAGCTTCGCAACGCCATTTGGTGGCTCGTGGCCGCTATCGCGATTCAGGCAGCGATCGGATACATCCAGCACTTCAATGGCCTGCCGGTTGCCCTGGTTCTCTCTCACATGCTCGGCGCCAGCTTGTTGCTCTCAGCTTCTGCCAACGTCTGGGACCGGGCCGCTATCCTTCCGGGATACAGGGTCATCGCTTCATAGCATTCTGCGTAAACGGTTCGGGGGTTGCCCTGCACTCAAAGTGCACGGCAACCCCCGAATCGCTTTAACCAGCTTCTTGTTGTTCCGGGGTCTACGACCCCATCAATCCAGTGAGTCCTATAGGTAGGCAGCTCCGCTCAGCAAACGACCCGCACCCAAGATCTCCGCCATCGAAAGCAAGCTGGTGCCCCTGGCAATTCGAATCAGCTTGCAACTGCATTCTCGCTTCATCAAACCGGCAACCGCACGCCATCCTCGACTTGCTGCTCCCGTCCTTCTTTTTCACAGCGCTCTGCTGCCAAAGCCTCGCCGTCTTCGATAACCTATACCGCTACCCTGACCTTGCCACATTTCTCGCCTGATAGCTTGATGGACTTCAGAGAAATCTCGTGCCTCTGGCGGTGAGTTCATCGAGCGGCGGGTATCCAGCAATCCGCTGTTGATCATTGCCGCAATCAAAGAATACGAGCTCCCGCAACGGAGTTATCCTCCAGGAGATCAAAGGTTTCAGCAAGTTCCGTGCCGCATTCATCACTGTCCGTTTTGGAACCGAGCGCGTAGAGGTCGGCAGCACCCAAGTGAATGGCGGGTAATGACATCTTTGGTGCTGGACAGGCACAACCGGGAGTTGCGTCGCCTAAGCCAGAATTATCAAAGGACCCAGTTTCTGCTCCGGTTGAACGAATGGCCCTGATGCATCCAATACTCTAGAGACCGGCGTGCATAAGCTAAAGAAAAGCGCCTTGCTTGGAATCCAAACGAATTTGGGTTTCAAGCAAGGCGCTTGTGAAGCTTCGTTGCGGAGTTGAACTCAACCGAACAACGGGCTGCCCACGAACGGATCAATGGCCAATGCCAAGAACACGATCGACAAGTAGGTGATGGAGATGTGGAAGACCTTCATGGCCTTGCGGTTGATCTCAGCCGGCTTGTGGTCGTTCTGCGCCTCGCGGTAAAGCACGTGAGACTCGTAGACGAACCACAAACCTGCGCCGCCCGCGATTGCGGTATACACGATGCCGGCGCCGCCCAGTGGAACCAACAGCATCGAGCAAACGACGGTGGCCCAGGCATAGAGCACGACCTGCACCGAAACGCGGCGGGCGTTGGCGATCGCGCCAAGCATTGGCACCGAAGCCGCGTTGTAGTCATCCGCGTACTTCATGGACAGCGGCCAGTAATGGGGCGGTGTCCAGAGGAAGATCACCAGGAAGAGGATGATCGCTGGCCACTCAATTGTGTTGGTCACTGCAGCCCAAGCAATCAGTACAGGCATGCAGCCGGCGATGCCACCCCACACAATATTCTGAGCCGTCCGGCGCTTGAGGATCAAAGTGTAGAACACCACGTAGAGCAGAATGGCCGCCAGGCCCAACGCGGTCGTCAGCGGATTCGTGCCAACCCAGAGAATCACCAAGGATGCGATTGCCAGAGCCCAAGAGAAGACCAAGGCTTCCTTCGGGGTCAGGTCACCAGTCACCAAAGGGCGCCCCTTGGTACGCTTCATCAACTTGTCCATATCGCGATCGATATAGCAGTTGAATGCTCCGGATGCGCCCGCGGCCATAGCTCCACCAACGAGGGTGGAAATCATCAGCCAGACGGAAGGAAAGCCCCGCTCGGCGAAGATCATGGTCGGAAGGGTGCTCACTAGCAGCAACTCGATAACGCGAGGCTTCGTCAACGCCACATACGCGTTGGCCTTGCGCTTCAGAAAGTCGCCGGCAGTTTCATCAGGCTGACGTGATGCGCGTGGCACTGATGCTCCGGCGACACTTTGAGTCTTCAATTAAACGCACTCAGTTCTTCACGGGTACAAGACAGACACATTCATTCTACGCTGGATAGAAATTGATTGAAACTCCCCACGGAGAGGATCACATTCAAAAAAGGTGATTTGGCTCAATTGTTTAAATAGCTGCAATGCCCAAACCGGCTACGCACCAAGCGCCGCACCCGATGGGCGCTCTGATCGATCTCCGGCGTTCCAATCGGCTATCCGGGCTGACCCTTCAATCAAAACTGCGTTTACCTCCAGTTCAGCAGGCGGGGGCCAAGAGCCCCGCCCGTTCACGCACCGGCCACTTGCACAGGCGGCAACCTCTGAGGCAGCGGCCACAGGACCTTGGCCTTTAATAGACGTCAGATATTCTTGGCACCCACAAGATCAGGACAAATTCCACAAGCGGTAAGCAACCTGGAAACAAGATTAATTTTTGTACACCTCTCCAGAACAACGCGTCAGCAACTCCGGGTAGACAGCCATCCGGGACACACCTGCAACGACCTGTACACCATTGCGCAGAATGACTGAGCGCTTGGCTCAGGCCAAGGCATGAAAGGTCACATCGGATCGCGCCCCTGCGCAAACCGAATAATTATGTGTCATCTTGCTAAATCCAGCGCCCGAAGACGCCGTTTCGCGATAGAGTTGACGATGATTGCGCCGTCGCGACCTGCATTCCTCTAACTTAAGCAATATCGGAGGCATGGGGAGGCGACGGCGTATTGCGTGTCAGCGGGAGGCATCTCCCGTCCAAGCCTGAATGGAAGGAACGCCGCTGTGGCGACTGAATCCTTAGTAGAAGAATTCTCACTGACCGAGTTGGATCGTAAGGCCATCGACACCACCCGTGTCCTGGCAGCCGACGCCGTCGAAAAAGTTGGCAATGGCCACCCCGGTACCGCAATGAGCTTGGCTCCGGCCGCCTACTTGATTTTCCAGAAGCACCTGCGCCATGATCCGAAGGATCCTAACTGGATCGGCCGCGACCGCTTCGTGCTCTCCCCCGGACACACCTCGCTGACTTTGTACCTGCAGCTGTTCCTCTCCGGCTACGGCTTGGAGATGGAAGACATCGAAGCACTACGTACCTGGGGCGCCAAGACCCCGGGCCACCCTGAGTTCGGCCACACCGCCGGCGTTGAGATTACCACCGGCCCACTGGGCCAGGGCCTGGCCTCCGCCGTTGGCTTCGCCTACTCCCAGCGCCGCATGCGTGGCCTGCTGGATCCTGCCGCCGAAGCCGGCACCAGCCCATTCGACCACACCGTGTACGTCATCGCTTCCGATGGCGACCTGCAGGAGGGCGTCACCTCCGAGGCTTCCTCGTTGGCCGGCCACCAGGAACTGGGCAACCTTGTTGTGATCTACGATGACAACAAGATCTCCATCGAGAACGACACCGACATCGCCTTCACCGAAGACGTGCTGGGCCGCTACGCGTCCTACGGCTGGCACACCCAGCGCGTTGACTGGACCGTCACCGGCGAATACGTCGAGGACATGGCTGCACTGGATGCAGCAATCCGCGCAGCCAAGGCCGAAACCTCGCGCCCATCGATCATCTCGCTGCGCACCATCATCGGCTGGCCTTCGCCAACCAAGCAGAACACCGGCGGCATCCACGGCTCCAAGCTGGGTGCCGAGGAAGTTGCCGGCCTGAAGAAGGTTCTGGGCTTCGACCCGGAGAAGAACTTCCAGATCGAAGATGACGTGCTGGCTCACGCCCGCGAGATCGTCACCCGCGGTGCGCAGCTGCACGCCTCGTGGAACGAGACATTCAACGCCTGGAAATCTGCAAACCCGGAAGAGGCCGCCCTGCTGGAGCGGCTGCAGGCTGGCGAGCTGCCAGAAGGCTGGACCGAGAAGCTTCCTGTCTTCGAGCCTGGTTCCACCATGGCCACCCGCGCCGCGTCGGGCAAGGTCATCAACGCGATCGCCGATGAGCTGCCAGAACTCTGGGGCGGCTCCGCCGACCTGGCCGGTTCGAACAACACCACCATCGAGACCGCGAAGTCCTTCGCTCCCGAGCGCCGCTCCACCGATTCCTGGTCGGCCAGCCCGTACGGCCGTGTGCTGCACTTCGGCATCCGCGAGCACGCCGCCGCGTCGATCGTCAACGGCATCGTGCTCTCCAGCCCGACCCGCGCGTTCTCCGGCACCTTCCTGATCTTCTCCGACTACCAGCGTCCGGCCATCCGCTTGGCCGCACTGATGGGCGTCCCGTCGATCTTCGTATGGACCCACGACTCCATCGGCCTGGGCGAAGACGGCCCGACCCACCAGCCAGTGGAGCAGCTCGCTAGCCTGCGCATCATCCCGAACTTCGATGTGGTCCGCCCAGCGGATGCCAACGAGGTCGCCTACGCATGGCGCGGCATGCTGCAATTGACCGATACCCCATCGGGCATCGTGCTTTCCCGCCAGAACCTGCCAATCTACGACCGCGCGGCCACCGGCTTCCGCGGCGCAGAAGGCACCCTGAAGGGCGGCTACATCCTGGCCGAAGCCGTCCGCGACGGCGCAGAGACCACCCCGGATGTCATCTTGCTGGCTACCGGTTCCGAGGTTGAGCTGGCCGTTGAGGCCCGTGAAGCACTGGCAGCCAAGAACATCGCTGCCCGCGTGGTATCCCTGCCTTCGCTGGAATGGTTCGCCAAGCAGGATGCTGCCTACCGCGAAGAGGTCCTGCCCGCTGCGATCACCGCCCGCGTTTCGGTTGAAGCCGGCGTGGCCCAGGGCTGGCGCGAGCTGGTCGGCGCGCACGGCGAAATCATTTCGCTGGATCACTTCGGCGCTTCCGCCGATTACAAGAAGCTGTACTCGGAATTCGGCATCACCACCGAGGCAGTGATCGCTGCCGCCGAAACCTCCATCAACAACGCTGCCAAGTAAGGAACTGAAGTACATATCATGAGCAACCCGAATACTCAGGCCCTGTCCGACGCGGGCGTCTCCATCTGGCTGGACGATCTTTCGCGCGAGCGGTTGACCAGCGGCTCGCTGGCCAAGCTGATCGAGGAGAAGAACGTCGTCGGCGTCACCACCAACCCTGCGATCTTCGCCGCGTCGCTGTCCAAGGCAGAGGTGTACGGCGAGGCGATCGCCGAGCAGAAGCACCGCTCCGTCGAGGATGCGATCACGGAAATCACCAGCGACGACGTGGCAGCGGCCTGCGACCTGTTCAAGGGCATCTACGAGTCCTCCAACGGCTTCGACGGCCGCGTGTCCATCGAGGTCGACCCCCGCCTGGCGCACGAGACCGCACCGACCATCGCCCAGGCGAAGGCGCTGTACGAGCGCGTGAACCGCGAAAACGTGCTGATCAAGATCCCTGCCACCATCGAGGGCCTGGAAGCCATCACTGAAACCATTGCCGCCGGCATTTCGGTGAACGTGACCCTGATCTTCTCGCTGGAACGCTACCGCGAGGTCATCAACGCCTACCTGCTGGGCCTGGAGAAGGCCCACGCCGCCGGCCTGGACCTGTCCAAGATCCACTCGGTCGCGTCCTTCTTCGTCTCCCGCGTGGACACCGAGATCGACAAGCGCCTGGATGCCATCGGCACCGACGCGGCAGCGGCCGTGCGCGGGCAGGCCGGCGTGGCCAACGCCCGTCTGGCCTACCAGGTCTTCGAGGAGTCCTTCGCTTCGGCCCGCTACGAGGTGCTTAGCGCCGCCGGCGCCAACGTCCAGCGCCCGCTGTGGGCTTCGACCGGCGTAAAGGATCCTGCCTACCCATCGACCCTGTACGTTACCGAACTGGTCGCCCCGCAGACGGTGAACACCATGCCGGAGAAGACTCTGGACGCCACCGCGACCGAAGCCGAGATCCGCGGCAACGCAATCGCCGGCGGCTACGATGCCGCCAACCGCGTGCTGGACAAGCTCGCCGCCCTGGGCATCGACTACAACGAGGTCGTGAACCTGCTTGAGGTCGAGGGCGTGCAGAAGTTCGACGTCGCCTGGAACGAGCTGCTCGAAGACATGGCTGTTGCGCTGAAGGGAGCCAAATAGATGGAACTTGGTCTGGTAACTTCCGGCGAGGCCCTGGCCTCCGTCGACGCGTTGCTTCCGAAGCTGATCGAAGCGAAGATCGGCAGCCGCATCGCCGCCCAGGACCCAACCATTTGGGGTCCTGAGGCAGAAGCTGAATCAGCCATCCGCCTCGGTTGGGTCAGTCCCTTCGAGGCCGCAGGCAAGCTGATCCCGCAGATCCTGGATCTGCGCGACGAGCTGCAAGAAGAGGGCCTGACCCGCATCGTGCTGTGCGGCATGGGCGGCTCGTCCCTGGCTCCTGAAGTCATCGCGGCCCACGACGAGGTTGACCTGGTCATCTGCGACACCACCGACCCGTCGATGGTCAAGCAGATCGTGGAAACCGACCTGGAGCGCACCGTTGTGGTCGTATCTTCCAAGTCCGGCTCCACCGTTGAGACCGACTCCCAGCGCCGGGCATTCACCGCGGCATTCCAGGCAGCCGGCATCGATCCAGCCACCCGCCTCGTGCTGGTGACCGATCCGGGTTCGCCCATGGACAATCCTGAAGGCGTTCGCGCGGTCTTCAACGCCGACCCGAACGTCGGCGGCCGCTACTCGGCACTGACCGCCTTCGGCCTGGTTCCTTCGGGCCTGGCCGGTGCCGACATCGAAGCCCTGGTTGAAGAATCCGGACTGATCAATGACGTCTTGGCTTCGGACGACGAGGACAACCTGGCGCTGCACCTGGGGGCTGCCATGGCCACCGCAGGCCGCGACAAGCTGCTGATCGCCTGCGTCGGCGACGCACTGCCAGGCTTCGGCGATTGGGCTGAGCAGCTCATCGCTGAATCCACCGGCAAGGACGGCAAGGGAGTCCTCCCGGTAGCCGCCCACGTCGACGCGCCAGAGCTGAAGAACCTGCTTGCCGATGTCGTGCCGCTGTTCGTCTATGACGAACTGCCAGAAGAGATCGACGAGGAAACTACCGGAGTGCACTTCAGCGCGCCGCTGGGCACCGCGTTCATGATCTTCGAGTACGCCACCGCGGTAGCCGGCTACCTGCTGGGCATCAGCCCATTCGACCAGCCGGATGTCGAAGCCGCGAAGGTCGCAGCCCGCTCGATGCTGGAGGCCCCGGCCGCCGCCGAGCCGGATGCAGTCGACGGCTCGGTGCAGTTGTTCGGCACCACCGCGAGCACCCTGGATGCCGCGTTGGCCGAGCTGACCGCCAAGCTGCCTGAGGACGGCTACTTCGCTATCCAGGCGTACCTGAACCGCACTGCGGATCAGGAGCTTGCCGCGCTGCGTGATCTGCTGGCTGAAAAGACCGGCCGTCCGGTCACTTTCGGCTGGGGCCCGCGCTTCTTGCACTCCACCGGCCAATACCACAAGGGCGGCCCGGCACAGGGTGTGTTCTTGCAGGTCACCGCGGACCACAAGGAAGACCTTGAGATCCCGGAACGTCCGTACACCTTCGGCGGCCTGATCACCGCCCAGGCGATCGGCGACGGCGCGGTGCTGGCCGACGCCGAGCACAACCGTCCGGTGCTGCGCGTGAACCTCACTGACCGCGCGGCGGGAATCGCTGCCCTGCTAAAGGCAGCGAAGTAAGGCACGAATGAGCAATCCACTACGCGACGCCCGCGACCGGCGGCTTAGCCGCATTGCCGGTCCGGGCGCGCTGGTGTTCTTCGGAATCACCGGCGACCTTGCCCGCAAGAAGCTCATGCCAGCGGTCTACGACCTGGCTAACCGCGGACTGCTTCCCCCGAACTTCGCTATCGTCGGCTTCGGCCGCCGCGACTGGACGGCGCAGGACTTCGCCGCCCAGGCCCGCGAATGGATCCTGGCCAGCGCCCGCACCCCCTTCAACGAAACAGTTTTCGCCCAGCTGGCGGCCGGCATGCGATTCATCTCCGGTGCTTTCGACGATGACGACGCCTACAAGAAGCTCGCCGAGACCCTCGACGAGCTGGCGGAGTCCCGTTCCACCGGCCGCAACCATGCTTTCTACCTCTCGATCCCGCCAAGCTGGTTCGAGGTCGTCTGCCAGAAGCTCTCGGAGCACAAGCTGGCCCAGGACAAGAACCCCGGCTGGGAACGCGTGGTCATCGAGAAGCCCTTCGGCCACGATCTGGCCAGCGCGCGCGAGCTGAACTCCATCGTCGAGTCGGTGTTCCCGCCGGATGCGGTGTTCCGCATCGACCACTACCTGGGCAAGGAAACGGTGCAGAACCTGCTGGCGCTGCGCTTCGGCAACCAGATGTTCGAGCCGCTGTGGAACAACAAGTACGTGGACCACGTGCAGATCACCATGGCCGAGGACATCGGCATCGGCGGCCGGGCCAGCTACTACGACGGTGTGGGCGCCGCCCGCGACGTCATCCAGAACCACCTGCTCCAGCTGCTGGCGCTGACTGCCATGGAGGAGCCCATCTCCTTCGACGCCGACCACCTGCGCAGCGAGAAGGAAAAGGTGCTCACCGCGGTGAAGCTGCCCGAGGACCTGGGGGCGGCCAGCGCCCGCGGCCAGTACACCTCCGGCTGGCAGGGCGCCGAAGAGGTCGTCGGCTTCCTCGACGAGGAGGGCTTCAACCCGAAGTCCAAGACCGAGACCTATGCCGCGGTCAAGCTGGAGATCAACACCCGCCGCTGGTCCGGCGTACCGTTCTACCTGCGTGCCGGCAAGCGCCTGGGCCGGCGCGTCACCGAGATCGCGGTGGTGTTCAAGAAGGCCCCGAACCTGCTGTTCACCGACCATGAGGACGACGAGTTCGGCCAGAACGCCTTCGTGATCCGCGTGCAGCCCGATGAGGGCGCGACCATCCGCTTCTCCTCCAAGGTGCCCGGCACCCAGATGGAGATCCGCGACGTGACGATGGACTTCGGCTACGGCAACGCCTTCACCGAGTCCTCCCCCGAAGCCTATGAACGGCTGATCCTCGACGTGCTGCTCGGCGAACCGCCGTTGTTCCCGCGCCACGAGGAAGTCGAGCAGTCCTGGCGCATCCTGGATCCTTTCGAGGAGTACTGGGCCTCGCTGCCCACCCAGCCGGATCCCTACGCTCCGGGCTCTTGGGGACCTGAAAGCAGCGACGAGCTGATGGCGAAGGATGGAAGGACGTGGCGACGACCATGATGATCGATCTTCCGAACACCACCACCTCCAAGGTGGCCAAGAAGCTGATCTCCTCGCGCCGCACCCACGGCGTGGTGGCGCTGTCCCGCGTGCTGACCCTGGTGGTCATCACCCACGAGGGCTTCGCCGAGAACGCGATCGAGGCGGCGAACCTGGCCAGCCGCGAGCACCCCTGCCGGATCATCGTGGTGGTGCGCGGCAACAAGTCCGAGTCCAACCGCCTGGACGTGCAGATCCGCGTGGGCGGGGACGCCGGCGCCTCCGAAGTGATCGTGATGCGCACCTACGGCCCGGATGTCGTGGCCGACGAGGCGCTGATCTCCGCCCTGCTGCTGCCCGATGCACCGATCGTGGCCTGGTGGCCGCACGGAGTGCCGCAGGACCCTGCCGGCACCGCGCTGGGCAAGCTGGCGCACCGCAGGATCACCGATTCGGCTGAAACCGAAGATCCCACGGCCGCACTGTTCAGCCGCATTGCCACCTACCGGGCCGGCGATACCGACCTGGCGTGGACCCGGCTGACCCTGTGGCGTGCCCAGCTGGCCAGCATCATCGACCTGATCGGCACCGATGGGCTGAACGGCATCACGGTGAAGGGGTCGGATAATTCTCCGTCCACCACCTTGCTGGCAGCCTGGCTGACCATGTGCCTGGACGTGCCGGTGACCATCGCCGCGGACAAGTCCAACGGCGGGCTATCGAGCGTGCGGCTGGCTCGTGAAGCCGGCGACGTCGAGCTCTCGCGGCCTTCCGGGGCCGTCGCGCACCTCTACCTGCCAGGTTCCGCCCCGCAGCGCATCTCCTTGCCGCGCCGTTCGGTGGCCGAATGCCTGGCCGAGGAAATGCGCCGCCTGGATGCCGACGAGGTCTTCGGCGACGTCATCACGAAGGGCCTGGCCTTGACCAACCTGAGGAGCATCAGATCCAGTGATCGCTAGGCAGATTCTCATCCACGAGGATGCACAGGCTACCGCCCACGCCATCGCCGCCCGGCTGATCACCACGATCGCCGATGCGCTGGCGGCCCGCGGTGTCGCCCATGTGGTGGTCACCGGCGGTTCGCTGGGCATCGCCGCCTTGGAAGCAGTCGCGGCCAACCCCGCCAAGATCTCGGTCAATTGGTCGCAGGTGCACTTCTGGTGGGGCGACGAGCGTTTCGTCGCCTCCGATTCAGCTGACCGCAATGTGCGCCAGGCGGCCGCCCTGTTCGAGGCGCTGGACACCCTGGGGCTGGACCGGGCCACCGTGCACGCCATGGGCGCCAGCGACCAGTACGAGACAGCAGAGCAGGCCGCCGCAGCCTACGCCCGCCAGCTGGCCGAGGAAGCCGGAGAAGGCGCGCTGAATCCGGCCTTCGATGTGCTGATGCTCGGCATGGGCCCGGACTCGCATGTCGCTTCGCTCTTCCCCAACCACACCCGGTCGGATGAGTCAGGAGTCATCGCAGTCCACGGCTCCCCCAAGCCGCCGGCGGACCGCGTCACGCTCACCATGGGCACGATCAACACCGCCAAGGAGGTGTGGCTGCTCGTGGCCGGCGCCGAGAAGGCCCCGGCACTGGCCGCCGCGCAGCACGAGGTCAACGAGGTTGCCGTCCCTGCTTCGGCTGTGCACGGCACCGAAGCTACCCGTTGGATCATCGACCGCGCCGCGGCCACCTTGCTCTAGCCAACAGCTAATCGCCGGTGCCGCGATCCTGCCGATGGCGGGCTCGCGGCACCGGCCTTCGCTTTTCCAGCACCACCTGCCCGAGAGGATTCCATGCTTTCCGCACCGCTGCCCGAAGCCGCGCAGCCCCGCAAGGTCACCGTAATCGGTGCCGGGGTCATCGGCCTGTCCACCGCCCACGAGCTGGCCGCCGCCGGTCACGAGGTCACCGTGATCGCAGACCAGCAGCCGCAGCAGACGGTCTCCTCGGTGGCCGCCGCCATATGGTTCCCCTACCATTCGGAGAACTCCGAAGCTGCCGACCTGCTGCTCGCCCGTTCCCTGGCACGCTTCGAGCAGCTGTCGGGCATCGCCGAAACCGGCATCGATCTGCGTTACGGGCTCAATCTGGAGGGCTCGGCGGACGAAGACCGCTCCTGGGCGAAGATCGTCACCAACGCCGCCGAAGCCCCGGCAGAAGCCATCCCGCCGATTGCGGCCGCCGGAATGCATGCCACGGTTCCGGTGATCACCATGCCCACCTACCTGTCCTGGCTGCAAGCACAGACCGCGGCCTTGGGCGTGCAGTTCATCTGGCGCACGGTCCATTCCTTCGACGAGCTGCAGGACGATGCCGACGTCGTCGTGCTGGCAGCCGGCCTGCGAGGCGGCGAGCTCACCGGCGACGACCAGAGCGTCTACCCCATCCGCGGCCAGGTGATCCGCCTGGCCAACACCGCAGGACTGTCCGACTGGCTCTGCTATGACGAGCATCCGCAAGGAGTCAGCTACATCATTCCGCGCCGCGATGACATCATCGTTGGCGGTACCGACGTGGACCACGATTTCAACCTCGAAGCTGACCCGCAGACCGCCACCGAGATGCTCAGCCGCGCGATCGGCCTCGTCCCAGAACTGGAAGGCTGCGAGATCCTGGAGCACAAGGTGGGGCTGCGCCCGGCACGCGAGGCGATCCGTCTGGAGCGCATCGAGGGGCATGCGGTGCCCGTCATTGCCGCCTACGGCCATGGAGGCGCCGGCGTGACCCTGTCCTGGGGCACCGCCGAACGCGTCGTGGAATTGCTGCACAACTAGCAACGCCATCGGGGCACCGGCAGCCGCGCAGGTACTGCGCGGCGGCCGGTTCAAGCTCTCCCGCGGCGGTCTGGCCGACACCGCCATCGGTGACGGGAATCACCATTGACACCCGTTTTTCCGGGCGTAATATTTCCTTCGTACTCCTCGTCCCACGGTTTCGCGAGACGTTATTCCCACGATTGCGATCTCCATGAATTTTCCCGCACCCCGGCCGGCCGCGCAGCACAGCGTGCGGGCCAAACCGGCACGCGCAGTAGCATTTGCCTTCGCCGGTGCGATTCTCGTCGGCGGATTGCTCCTGTCCTCCCCTGCAGCCAATACCCAAGGCGTCTTCACATCCTTGGTCGATGGGATCTTCACTGCCACGTCAGCGGTGTGCGTGACCGGCCTGACTGTCTTGGACACCGCAACCCACTACACCCTCTTCGGCAAGCTCGTCATCCTCATCCTGATCCAGGCCGGCGGCCTGGGCCTGATGCTAATTGCCTCGCTGCTGAGCATGCTGGTCATCGGCCGCATTGGCTACCTCACCCGGCTATCCACCCAACGCGAAAGCTCCGCGGTAACAGGCGAAGACGTGCGCACCGCCGCATTGATGATCATCAAGCTGTCGCTGGCCATCGAATCCGTCGTGGCGGCCATCTTGGCCATCCGCTTCGGGCTGGCCTACGGCGACGAACCAGCCGGTGCGATCTGGCATGGCGTATTCCATGCAGTCTCGGCCTTTAATAACGCGGGCTTCGCCCTGTTTTCGAATAACCTGATGGACTTCGTCGCTGACCCGTGGCTCTGCATCCCTATCAGCCTCGCCATCATCCTTGGCGGCCTGGGCTTCCCGGTCCTGGTCCAACTGAGGCAGCACTGGCGGAACACGCTGAAATGGAGCATGAACACCCGTCTGGTTCTACTGATGACCGCATTGCTGCTCGCTGGCGGCACCATCTTCATCACCGCTATGGAATGGTCCAATCCGAAGACGCTCGGCGAGCTCGAACCTGCGCAACGGATCCTGGCCGGATTCTTCCAATCTGTGCAGACGCGCACCGCAGGCTTCAACTCCATCGACATCGGCGCGATGCATCCAGCCTCCTGGCTGGGCATGGATGTGCTGATGTTCATCGGCGGCGGACCGGCCGGCACCGCCGGCGGCATCAAGATAACCACGGCCGCGATCCTGCTGTTCATCATCATGACCGAGCTGCGCGGCGAGACCGCAGTCAACGTCCTGGGCAAGCGGCTCTCCCGCTCGGTACACCGCCAAGCCATCACGGTGGCGCTGCTGGGTGTCGCGGCGGTGTTCTCCGGCACGATGGGCCTGCTGCTGCTCACCAACTATTCCCTGGACCGCTGTCTCTTCGAAGCCACCTCGGCCTTCGGCACCGTCGGGCTGTCCACGGGCATTACCCCGGACTTGCCGGATCCCGCCAAAGGCATTCTCATCGCGTTGATGTACCTCGGCCGCGTCGGTGTCCTCTCGCTGGGTTCCGCGCTTGCCCTGCGCGATCGAAAAGCACTCTATGAACTCCCCAAGGAAAGGCCTTCAATTGGCTAAGCTACTGAATTTTCGCAATGATGCCAAGGGACTGCCCAAAGCCCACTCCGTGGCGGTGATCGGGCTCGGGCGCTTCGGAGAATCCCTTGCCCTGGAACTGATGAAGTCAGGCACCCAAGTTCTAGGCATCGACGTGCACGAGAACAACGTCCAGTCGCTGAATGGCGAATTGACCCAGGTGGTCCGTGCCGACGCATCAAGCCGCGAAGTCCTGGAACAGCTCTCGATCCACGAATTTGACCGTGTGGTGGTGGCCGTGGGCAGCCACCTGCAGTCATCCATCCTGTGCTGCTCGCTCTTGGTCAGCATGGGGATCCCGCAGATCTGGGCCAAGGCGCAAGATGATCGGCATGGACTGATCCTGGAGCAGCTGGGGGTCCATCACATCGTCTACCCGGAGAAGGACATGGGCAAGCGTGTTGCCCACCTGGTGCGCGGATCCATGATGGACTACCTGGAGGTCGATCCAGGCTATGCCATGGTCAAAATGAGCGCGCCAGCCACGTTGCATGGGGTGAAGCTCAGCGATGCGGCGGTGCGCAACAAGTACCGGGTGACCATCGCGGCCACGACCAATGCCGCCGGCGAATGGCAAAACACCGACGGCGACACCGTCCTGAGCACCGGAGACAAGATTCTCGTGCTTGGCTCGATTGCCGATACGGAAAAATTCGGGCAACTGGCCTGATGACGCGCAAGAGGCGCCCTCCACGTGATGTGGAAGGCGCCTCTTGGCTGCTGCGGAAGGGTGCTGCCTAGGCTTCGACGCTGAATCGAAGCACCAGGGCAAGTCCGATGATCACGGCACCCCAGATCAGACCGAGAACGATGGTGATCCGGTTCAGGTTGCGCTCGGCAACACCTGAAGATCCCATGGAGCTGGTCATGCCGCCGCCGAACATGTCGGACATACCTCCACCACGACCCTTGTGCAAAAGGATCAAAAGGGTGAGCAGGACGCTTGTGATGCCCAGCAATACCTGCAGAATGATCTTGATAATATCCAAGTCGACGGTTCCTTAGTTAGATTCAGTCGGTGACGAGATGATGCTCGAACCTGACAATATTAGCAAATTCCTCGGCATCCAGGCTGGCACCGCCAACCAACACGCCATCGACATCGCGCTCGCGCATGATCGATGCGGCATTTGCTGCCTTAACACTACCGCCATAGAGCAGTTGCGTCTTCTCGGCAATCTCCGCTCCGAAGCGCTCGGCCAGCGCACCGCGAATCGCGGCGCACATTTCCTGCGCGTCGGCCGGTCCCGCAACTTCACCGGTACCGATGGCCCACACCGGCTCGTAGGCGATGACCAGGTTTGCGGCCTGCTCAGCGGTAACGCCTTCCAGCGACTGCGCCAACTGTTCCAAGGTGAAAGCCACGTGCTCGCCGGCCTTGCGCACTTCCAGGCCTTCGCCGACGCAGAGCATCGGCGTCAGCTCGTGGCGGTACGCGGCTGCCAGCTTGGCGGCGATCACCTGGTTGGTCTCGTTGTGGTACTCGCGACGCTCGGAGTGGCCTACCAAAACGTAGGTGCAACCGAGCTTCTTGAGGAACTGGCCCGAGATTTCACCGGTGTACGCGCCTGAATCCTTTGCCGACAGATCCTGGGCACCGTAGACGATGTCCAGCTTGTCGCCCAGGGTCAGTGTCTGCACGCCGCGGATGTCGGTGAACGGAGGGAACACAGCGACCTCGGCACGATCGTAATCGTGTTCGTGGTCCTTCAGGGTCCACGCCAGCTTCTGCACCAGGGTGATCCCCTGGACGTGGTCCATGTTCATCTTCCAGTTGCCGGCAATCAGCGGCTGGCGCACAAAAGTGCCGTTCTGCGAAATGGTCATTCTTAGCCTTCCAATGCGGCAACACCCGGCAGGGTCTTGCCTTCGAGGTACTCCAGCGAAGCACCGCCACCGGTGGAGATATGGCCGAAGTCATCCTCCGAGAAACCCAGCGCGCGGACAGCCGCGGCCGAATCGCCACCGCCTACTACGCTGAACGCTTCCGAGTCTGCCAGAGCCTGCGCGACGGTACGGGTACCTTCAGCGAAAGCAGGAATCTCGAAGACGCCCATTGGGCCGTTCCAGAACACGGTGTTGGCGCTGGTGATGTAGCTTGCGAACAGTTCAGCGGACTTCGGACCGATGTCCAGCCCAAGGCCGTTGGAGCCGAAGCTGGCTTCCTCGATCTTGTCTGCCGCCAGCACCTCATGCTCAGCATCGGCACCGAACTTGCTTGCCACAACGACATCGTTAGGCACGATGATGTCGCAGCCGAGCTTCTCGGCCCGCTTCAGGTACTCCTGGCAGGTGGCGATCTGGTCTTCTTCCAGCAGCGAGCCACCAATGGCATGGCCCTGCGCCTTGAGGAAGGTGAACGCCATGCCGCCGCCGATCAGCAGCTGATCAGCCTTGCCCAGCAGGTTGTCGATGACAGCGAGCTTGTCCGAGACCTTGGACCCGCCAAGCACCACCACGTAGGGGCGCTTAGGGGCTTCGGTCAGGGTCTTCAGAACCTTGACCTCGGTAGCTACCAGGTCGCCCTGGTAGCTCGGCAGCAGGCTGGCAATGTCGTAGACCGAAGCGTGCTTGCGGTGCACGGCGCCGAAAGCGTCGTTCACGTAGGCGCCGTTCTCGCCGGTCAGCGCAGCCAGCTCCTTGGCGAACTCTGCGCGCTGCGCATCGTCCTTGGACGTTTCACGGGCATCGAAGCGGACGTTCTCCAGAACCAGAACGGAGCCTTCTTCGAGGTTTGCCGCAGCCTGGCGGGCAGAGTCGCCCACCACGTCTTCGGCGACAATTACGTCGAAGTCAGCCAGTTCGTTCAGGCGGTTCGCTGCTGGAGCGATGGAGTACTTGGCATCGACCTGGCCCTTGGGGCGCCCCAGGTGGGCCATCACGATGACCTTAGCGCCGGCCTCGGCCAGCTTGCTGATGACTGGCAGCGACGCGCGGACGCGGCCATCATCGGTCACAGTTGCACCGTCGAGCGGCACGTTCAGGTCACTGCGGACCAGAACGTACCGTCCGCGGACACCGTTGTCAGCGATCAATTCGTCAATAGTGTGAGAAGACATATCTCTAGGTTATCGACTAGAGGCTTGATCCCACGAATCCGACAAGGTCAACAAGTCGCGAGGAGTAGCCCCACTCGTTGTCGTACCAGGAAACAACCTTCACGCTGTTGCCCATAACGGTGGTCAGGCCCGAGTCGAAGATCGACGAGTTTGGGTTGGTGACGATGTCAGAGGAAACCAGTGGATCGGTCGAGTACTCCAGAACGTCGGCCAGTGGACCTTCGGTAGCAGCCTTCTCGAATGCAGCGTTGATTTCTTCAACGGTTGCGGTGCGAGCCAGGTTGACGGTGAGGTCGGTTGCCGAGCCGGTTGGAACTGGAACGCGCATTGCGTAACCGTGCAGCTTGCCCTTCAGTTCTGGGAGCACCACGCCGATGGCCTTGGCGGCACCGGTGGAGGTAGGGATGACGTTCAGCGCTGCGGCGCGGGCACGGCGCGGATCGCTGTGCGGCGCGTCCTGCAGGCGCTGATCGGCGGTGTATGCGTGGATGGTGGTCATCAGGCCGTCAACAATGCCGAATTCGTCGTTCAGCACCTTGGCCAGTGGAGCCAAGCAGTTGGTGGTGCACGATGCGTTCGAGATGATGGTGTGGTTTGCAGGATCGTACTTGTCCTGGTTGACGCCCATCACGATGGTGATGTCTTCATTCTTGGCTGGAGCCGAGATGATGACCTTCTTCGCGCCAGCAGCTACGTGCTTCTTGGCGTCTTCTGCGTTGGTGAAGAATCCGGTGGACTCAATTACGACATCAACCTTCAATTCGCCCCAGGGCAGGTTGGCCGGCTCGCGCTCGGACAGAACCTTGATGCGGCGTTCTCCCACGACGATGGTATCGCCGTCTACGGATACCGGCTCGCCCACTGGGCCGAGCACGGAATCGAACTTCACCAGGTGAGCAAGCGAATCGATTGAACCAAGATCGTTGACGGCGACAATTTCGATGTCTGCCTTGTGGGCCAATACTGCACGCAGGAAGTTGCGTCCGATGCGACCGAAACCATTGATTCCAACACGAGTTGTCACGTGACTATCTCCTCTAAACGGGATGATTGTGCCACGACCGTTCACAAACGGAAGTGGCCTTCTTTGAGAGGACACTCCGTTGTGCCGTGCTTGCGGATCCCAGCAGAAGCTGGGATCCGCAACACACTTGAAACATTCTACGCTAAATCAGCGGAGAATGTGAGCTAACTTACCAGGTAAATATTACTTGCCTGGAACGATCAGCGATGCTGCACCGTTGCGTGCGGCTTCGAAACGAGCCTGGACATCTGCCCAGTTCACGATGTTCCAGAAGGCCTTGACGTAGTCTGCCTTGACGTTGACGTAGTCCAGGTAGAAGGCGTGCTCCCACATGTCCAGCATCAGCAGCGGGGTGGTTGCCACTGGGATGTTGCCCTGCTGATCGTACAGCTGCTCGATGACCAGCTGGCCGCCCAGTGCGTCGTAGGCCAGGACTGCCCAGCCCGAGCCCTGCAGGCTCATGGCAGCAGCAGTGAAGTGGCCGCGGAATGCGTCGAACGAACCGAAGAAGTCGTCAATGGCAGCTGCCAGCTCGCCCTCAGGCTTGTCGCCGCCTTCTGGGGACAGGTTGTTCCAGAAGATCGAGTGGTTGGTGTGGCCGCCCAGGTGGAAAGCCAAGTCCTTGGACAGCTTCGGGATGTTGCCGAATTCGCCCTTTTCGCGAGCTTCAGCCAACTGCTCCAGTGCCGAGTTTGCGCCTGCAACGTAGGTTGCGTGGTGCTTGGAGTGGTGCAGTTCCATGATGCGAGCCGAGATGTTCGGCTCCAGTGCGGCGTAGTCGTACTGCAGTTCTGGCAGTGAATAAACAGCCATGATTCTCCTCAATCTTCTCAATTGGTTGAATCTCCACGGGAGGGCTCCCGCGGGGACATTTTTAGTGTTCCAGTTCTTCTCCTGGAACGCTGGACTCCGTACCTGGTATTCCCAGATCGCTCGCCTTTTTATCCGCCATAGCCAAGAGGCGGCGAATTCGGCCAGCGATGGCGTCCTTGGTCATTGGCGGTTCGGCCATGCGGCCGAGCTCATCCAAGGAGGCTTGCTTGTGCTCCAGGCGCAGCAGCCCCGCATAGCGCAGGTGCTCTGGAACCTCGTCGCCCAAGATTCCCAGCGCACGCTCGACGCGCGCCCCGGCAGCGACCGCCGCCTGGGCACTGCGCCGCAGGTTGGCGTCGTCGAAGTTCGCCAGGCGGTTGGCGGTGGCGCGCACTTCCTTGCGCATGCGGCGTTCTTCCCAGACCATCAGCGCATCGTGGGCGCCCATGCGGGTGAGCAGCTGGGCGATGGCATCGCCATCACGGATCACTACGCGGTCAACGCCGCGCACCTCGCGGGCCTTGACCGTTAGACCCAGGCGGCGAGCCGCACCGACCAGGGCCAATGCTGCTTCCGGTCCAGGGCAGGTAATTTCCAATGCGGAACTGCGTCCGGGTTCGGTCAGCGAACCATGGGACAGGAATGCGCCACGCCATACCGCTTCGGCGTCGGCGGTGGAACCGTTGACGATGACCGAGGGCAGGCCGCGTACCGGCCGGCCGCGCTGATCAAGCAGGCCAGTCTGGCGGGCCAGCACTTCTCCATCCGTGGACACGCGCACGATGTAGCGGCTCCCCTTGCGGATGCCAGAACCGGAAACCATTACGATCTCGGCATCGTGCCCGTACAGCTCGCCAATAGCGATCTTCAACCGCCGGGCGGTTGCTGCCAGATCCACTTCTGCTTCAATGACAATTCGTCCGGAGACAATATGCAGTCCGCCGCTGAAGCGCAGCATGGTCGAAACCTCGGCCTTGCGGACCGACGGCTTGCGAATCTCTACCCGCGACAGCTCGTCTTTGACGGAAGCCGTCAATGCCATGAATCAAACTCCCTTACTTGGATCTTCCTAAGATCCGATCGCGGTAAACACCTCATGATAGGCCGCCGCTAGTCGCAACGGGTCATGCACGGCACGACCGTCAGATACTCCTACTGTACTAAAAAAGACCCGCGCGCCGAGTTTTTGCGCTGCCAGCTCAAATCGCTCTTTGTTACGAATCTTGGATTCGTCGGCGATAATCGCATCGAACTTGATCTCGGGTGCGTAGCGGACCAGCACCTCCAAGTGCGCGGCGGCATCCATCCCGGCGGTCTCGGCGGTGTCGAAGGCCAGATTCATGGTCAGCAGCTTCTTGGCTGTTGTCGATGCCAGAGCTTGGCGCATATCTGGCAGCAGCAGATGCGGCAGCACCGAGGTGTACCAGGATCCGGGACCAAGAATCACCCAGTCCGCCAGATCGATGGATTCCAGCGCTTCGGAGCAGGCCGGCGCATTGGATGGTTCCAGATAGACATTGGTGACCAGTCCGCCAGAACCGGCGCGAGCCAGCTTGGCCTGCCCATCGATGCGGCGGCGCACCAAGGTGTCGTTCACCGGGTCCGATTCGAGTACCTCGCCATGGATGGACAACGGAACGGTGCTCATCGGCAGGACCTGGCCGCGGGCGCCGAGCAGCGCCCCGGCCCAGCGCAGTCCAGCTACCGGGTTGTCGAGCAACTCCCAGAGAGCAAGGATCAGCAGGTTGCCAACGGCATGGCCGTTCAAGGGCTCTTCGATGTTTTCGGTCGATTCGAAGCGGTACTGCATGACATCGCGCCAGGTCCGACCCCAGTCGTTGTCATCGCACAGCGCAGCCAAGGCCATGCGCAAGTCGCCCGGGGGCAGCACATCGAACGAGCCCCGAAGGCGCCCGGAGCTGCCGCCGTCATCGGCCACCGTAACGATGGCGGTGAGGTCGGTAGTCAGGCGGCGCAGGGCAGAAAGCGAGGAGGACAAGCCATGCCCCCCGCCCAAGGCAACCACCGATGGGTTGCGGTAATCATCGCTTCGCGTCAGTCCCTGGATCGGGATCGGACCTGTGGCAAAGGCCATGGCTCCTACTCACGCCCCAGATCTCGGTGGCTGATGTTCACCCGTACGTTCGGGAACTGTGCCAGCCGCCGGCCAAGCTCGATGGTGGTTGCCACCGAACGGTGCTTGCCGCCGGTGCAGCCCACCGCGATGGTCGCGTAATGCTTGTTCTCGCGGCGGTAGCCCTCGAAGACTGGTTCAAGCGCCTTCAGGTAGTTCGTGATGAACTCGCTGGTTCCTTCCTGGCTGAGGACATAGTCCGAGACTTCCTTGTCCTTGCCCGTCTGCGGGCGCAGTTCAGGAACCCAGTGGGGGTTGGGAATGAAGCGGACGTCTGCCACGTAGTTGGCGTCTGCCGGCAGGCCGTACTTGAAGCCGAAGCTCATGACGTTGATGCGCAGGATGATCGGCCCGGATTCGCTGAACAGCTCATTGACTGCACGCGCCAAGTCGTGCACCGACATGGTCGTGGAGTCCAGGATGATTTCGGCGGCTTCGCGCAATTGGTCGGTGATTCCACGTTCGCGCTTGATGCCGTCGACGATGCGGCCGTCGTTCTGCAGCGGGTGCGGCCGGCGTCCCTGCTCGAAGCGGCGAATCAGCACCTCGTCGCTGGCATCCAGGTAGACCAGCCGGAATTTCACTCCGCTGGCCGTCAGGTTCGCCAACGCGTCGCGGATCTCCGGGAACATTTCCTTGGAGCGCACGTCCATCACGACAGCCATCTTCGGAATGGAACCCTGCGAGCGGCTCATCATCTCGGTCAGGGGTCCGAGCATGGCCGGTGGAAGGTTCTCCACCACGTACCAGCCCTGGTCTTCCAGAGCATGCGCGACGGTGGTGCGACCGGCACCTGACATGCCTGTCACGATCACGAGTTCGGACTCAGGGGGTTTTACTGCTTCATACTCAGCGGTCATATCACAAGGCTAGTCGACAATTTCGCCGGTAGTCATATTCACACCGGTTAATGAAGCGTCTTCTAGGGACTCTTTGATGGAAGTAGCAAGTTTTTCACCGACGCCGGGCACTTCCATCAGTTCGGCGACGCTTGCGGCCCGGATCTTCTTCATCGACCCGAAGTGCTTGCGCAGGGCGGCCTGCTTGGCCTTGCCCAGGCCCGGGATGGCATCCAGATCGGAAGCGATCATCGATTTGGCCCGCTTGGCCCGATGGAAGGTGATCGCGAAACGGTGGGCCTCGTCACGAAGCCGCTGGACCAGATACAGCGAGGCGGAAGCTCGCGGCAGGATCACCGGGAACGGATCATCCGGCAGCCACAGTTCCTCCAGGCGCTTGGCCAGGCCGACGACGGGAATATCATCGATTCCCAGATCGTCCATGGCCTTTTGCGCGGCGGCCACCTGCGGCGGGCCGCCATCGACGACCACCAGGGAAGGCGGGTAGGAGAATTTCTTCTTTTCCTGCTCGCCGGTGGCTTCATCCACTTGCCCGGTGGCGAAGCTCGTCGGGTCGACCTTTTCCTTCAGGTAGCGGCTGAAGCGGCGGTAGATCACGTCGTACATGCTGGCGGTATCGTCGCGTGCGGCGTCCCCGGTGATGGAGAACTTGCGGTACTCGCTCTTCTTCGGAAGACCGTCCTCGAAGACCACCATGGAAGCGACCACGTTAGTTCCCTGGGTATGCGACGCGTCATAGCATTCGATGCGCAGCAGCGCCTGCTCTGCTCCCAGGGCATCCTGCAGTTCCTGCATGGCCAGCGATCGCGTGGTGATATCGCTTGCGCGCTTCGATTTGTGCAGACGCAGCGCTTGTTCCGCGTTCTCCACAACGGTAGTTGCCAAAGCCGCCTTATCGCCCCGCTGGGCGACGCGCAGGGAGACCTTGGATCCGCGCAGCTCGGTAAGCCAGGTGGTGACATCCTCGATGTCTTCAGGCAGTGCCGGAACCAGGATTTCCTTGGGAATCCGGTCTGCGTGATCGGCGTAAATCTGGGTGAGCAGCTGCTCGACGAATTCTGCGTCGGTGGTATCTGCGACTTTTTCAACGACCCAGCCGCGCTGCGAGCGGATGCGGCCGTCGCGGACATGGAAGACCTGCACGGCGGCTTCCAGCTCATCGCCATGGATGCCGAAGATGTCGGCTTCGGTCCGGTCGTCAAGGACCACTGCGTTGCGTTCGAAGACCCGGTTCAAGGCAGCGATGTCATCGCGATAGCGGGCGGCCTTCTCGTATTCGAGCTCCGCGACGGCTTCCTGCATCTTCACGGTCAGCGCCTTGGTGAACTTGGTCGCCTCGCCGCCCATGAAGGTGCAGAGGTCATCGGCCAGTTGGCGATGGTCTTCCTCGCTGATCCGTCCGACGCAGGGAGCTGAGCACTTGTCGATGTAGCCCAAGAGGCACGGACGGCCCGAGGCTTCGGCACGCTTGAACACGCCGGGTGCGCAGCTGCGCACGGGAAAGACCCGCAGCAGCGTATCGAGGGTTTCGCGGATGGCCTTGGCCGGATAGAACGGGCCGAAATACTTCACGCCCTTGCGCTTGTCACCGCGCATCACCAGGGCGCGCGGGTACTTCTCATTGAGCGTGACAGCCAGGTACGGGTAGGTCTTGTCGTCGCGGAAAACGATATTGAACCGGGGGTTGTATTCCTTGATCCAGGAATACTCCAGCTGCAGCGCTTCCAGCTCGGACCCCACCACGGTCCATTCCACAGACCCGGCGGTGAAGACCATCGCCCGGGTTTTGGGCGTGAGCCGATCTGGGTTGGCGAAGTATGAGGTCAAGCGGTTGCGCAGGACCTTGGCTTTGCCGACGTAGATGACCCGGCCGTGTTCGTCGCGGAAACGGTACACGCCCGGTTTCGTGGGGATGTCCGAGGTCTTCGGACGGTAGCTTGCCGGATCAGCCATGGCCTATTTCGCGTCCGGCGGCAGCTGGTTGTAGGAATCGACGCGTTCCTGGCCGGACAGTTCGGCGATCGCATCCACTATCCGGTCTGTGGCCTGGCGGCGCTGCGGCAACGGGTGCTTGCGTCCCAGCTGGTCGAAGTACAGCGGCTCGCCATAGTGGATCTGGAATTTGGCGGGCTTGAAGCCCTTGGAGCCAGCAGGCTGCAACTTCTCCGTGCCGATCAGCCCGACCGGGACCACTGGCACACCGGTGGTCAGCGCCAGCCAGCCCACGCCGGTGCGTCCCCGGTAAAGCTTGCCGTCGCGCGAACGGGTGCCTTCCGGGTAGATTCCGATGCCTGAGCCGCCCTCGATGATTTCCACCAGCGAGTCGAGCGCCGCCACGGAGGCCGCCTGCTCGCCACGCTGCACCGGGATGGATCCCACGGATTCGAAGAAGGTCTTCATCATCTTGCCCTTCAGGCCAGGAGTGGTGAAGTATTCAGCCTTCGCGAAGAACGCCACGTCGCGCGGGGTCAGCGCCTGGATGATCAGGGAGTCGAAAAAAGACAGGTGGTTGGAGGCGACAATGAAGCCGCCTTCTTTCGGGACGTTCTCCAGCCCGGTCACTTCCGCACGGCAGACGCCGTGGATGATGCCCCGAATCGACGAACGGGTCATGGTGTAGATGCTCATCTACTTTGCACCTTCCTGCATGAAGTCTTCGTCGAAGTTAATGGTGTTTGCCCGTTCCGCGCCGAGCAGCAGCACGGCCAGATCCCGGGCGGTCACGGCTATGGCGTCCGCCTGCTGCAGTTCATCGCCCTGGGCAAAGCCCCAGGCGACACCGATGGATGCCACCGAATTCTCGCGGGCGGCATCCCAATCGTAGTGACGGTCCCCCACCACGACGCTGCGCTCCGGGTCCAGCTGGCCGTGTTCCAAAGCCTTGGCGACGATGTGCGTCTTGCTCGAACCCATGCTCCCGTGTTCATCCGCATTGCCGTGAATCGCGTCGAGATGCTCATCCAGCCCTTTTCGGGCGATGAGCTGGCGCGCGATGTTGATCGGCTTGGCCGTGGTCACCGCGACGTGGATCCCGGCCGATCGCAATGCGTCCAAAAGCGGCACCATGCCCGGGTAGATCACCGATTCGGCCATGCCCGTATCCGCATACCGGGCGCGGTAGGCGGCAATGATGGAGCCGATGTTATCGTCGGTGACCCCGTCGAGCGTACGCAAGCCGATTTGCAGGGGCGGGCCCACCAGCGCCTCGACCCGGGCTTCGCCCGGATCGGCCAAACCATGGGAGGTCACCGCGTGGCGGATACCCGAAGTGATGGCACCGGCAGGGTCCACGAGGGTCCCATCCAGATCAAAGAGCACACTTGTTACCGACATATTCACCTAGCCATCTTCCCATGAAGCGGACGCGGGTTAGCAATCCATAACTGAAATTGCATATGTCGAACATTCTCTGCGAGGCATTACAGGATCTCGGCGAGGAACTTTCCGGTGTGCGAATCGGCCACCTTGGCCACCTTCTCCGGGGTGCCAGTGGCCAAAATCGTGCCACCGCCCGAACCGCCTTCCGGACCCAAGTCGATCACCCAGTCCGCCGACTTGATCACATCCAGGTTGTGCTCGATGGTCAGCACGGTATTGCCCTTGTCGACCAGCCCCTGCAGCACCTTGAGCAGCTTGCGGATATCTTCGAAGTGCAGGCCGGTGGTCGGCTCATCCAGGACGTAGATCGAGCGGCCATTGGACCGCTTCTGAAGCTCGGCAGCGAGCTTCACGCGCTGAGCTTCGCCGCCCGAGAGCGTGGTGGCCGGCTGCCCCAGGCGCACATAGCCCAGGCCCACGTCCACGAGCGTGCGCAGGTGGCGGGCGATCGGGGTGAACGCGCTGAAGAATTCGGCGCCTTCGGCAATCGGCATGTCCAGCACGTCGGCAATGTTCTTGCCCTTGTACAGCACCTGCAGGGTCTCGCGGTTGTAGCGGGCGCCATGGCAAACCTCGCACGGCACGTACACGTCGGGCAGGAAGTTCATCTCGATCTTCAGCGTGCCATCGCCCGAGCAGGACTCGCAGCGCCCGCCCTTGACGTTGAAGGAGAAGCGGCCCGGCTGGTATCCGCGCAGCTTCGCCTCATTGGTCTCTGCGAACAGCTTGCGGATGTGGTCGAAAACGCCCGTGTAGGTGGCAGGGTTCGATCGCGGGGTACGGCCGATCGGCGATTGGTCCACGTGGACCACCTTGTCCAGGTGCTCCAGGCCCTGTACACGGGTGTGCCGGCCCGGCACCTGCTTGGCACCATTGAGCTTATTGGCCAGCACCTTGTAGAGGATGTCGTTGACCAGGGTGGACTTGCCCGATCCGGACACGCCGGTCACCGCGGTCAGCACGCCCAGGGGGAATTCGACCGAGATGTTCTGCAGGTTGTTCTCGCTGGCTCCGACCACCTTGAGCTTGCGGTCCTTGTCGACCTTGCGGCGCTTGGCCGGAATGTCGATCTGCTTGCGGCCCGAAAGGTAGTCGCCGGTCAGCGACTTCGTGTTCTGCTTCAGGTCTTCCAAGGAACCGGAATGCACCACTTCGCCACCGTGCTCGCCGGCGCCCGGGCCGATATCCACGATCCAGTCGGCTTCGGCGATGGTGTCCTCGTCGTGCTCCACCACGATCAGCGTGTTGCCCAGCGAACGCAGGTGCAGCAGGGTGTCGATGAGCCGGCGGTTGTCGCGCTGGTGCAGGCCGATGGACGGCTCGTCCAGGACGTAGAGCACGCCCACCAAGCCGGAGCCGATCTGAGTGGCCAGGCGGATGCGCTGCGCCTCGCCGCCTGACAGGGTGCCGGCGGCGCGTTCCAGGGTCAGGTATTCCAGCCCGACGTCCAGCAGGAACTTCATGCGCGCGTCGATTTCCTTGAGCACCTGCGCGGCGATCTGCGCCTCGCGTGCGCTGAGCTCGATCGAGGAGAGGAATTCCGCGGCACTGCGCAGGTCCATGGCGGAGACCTCGGCGATGGAGCGCCCGCCCACCAGGACCGAGAGCGATGCCGGGTTCAGTCGCGCGCCGCCGCAGGTAGGGCACGGGATCTGGCGCATGTACTGCTCGTAGCGGTCGCGCGCGTGGTCGGATTCGGTCTCCTGGTGCTTGCGGTGCACATAGGAGATGACGCCCTCGAAGCCGGTGGAGTACTTGCGTTCGCGGCCGAAGCGGTTCTTGTACTGCACGACCACCTTGTGGTCCTTGCCGTTGAGGATCGCTTCGCGGGCGGCGGCCGGCAGGTCCTGCCAGCGGGTGTCCATGGTGAAGCCGAGCTCATTGCCCAGGCCCTCGATCAGCCGGTTCCAGTATTCGGTGGTGGCCTTGCCCAGCGACCATGGGGCGATCGCGCCCTCGGCCAGGGTGACCTCGGTGTCCGGTACGATCAGGTGCTCGTCGACTTCCAGCTTGGTGCCGATGCCGGAGCAGGCCGAGCAGGCACCGAACGGGTTATTGAAGGAGAATGTGCGCGGTTCGATCTCATCGATGGCCAGCGGGTGCTCATTGGGGCAGGCCAGGTTCTCGGAGAACGCGCGCACGCGCTTGGGGTCATCCGCGTCCAGGTCGACGAAGTCGGCCAGCACGCGGCCTTCGGCAATGCCCAGGGCGGTTTCGATGGAGTCGGTCAGGCGCTGGCGGGCGTCTTCCTTGATGGCCAGGCGGTCCACCACCACCTCGATGGTGTGCTTGACCTGCTTGGCCAGCTTTGGCGGATCGTTCAGCTGGATGGTTTCACCGTCCACCCGGGCACGGGCGAAGCCCTTGGAGGAAAGCTCGGCGAACAGGTCGACGAATTCGCCCTTGCGCGAGCGCACCACCGGGGCGAGGATCTGGAAACGGGTCTTCTCCGGAAGCTCCATCAGCTGGTCGACGATCTGCTGCGGCGTCTGCTTGGAGATCGGTTCGTGGCAGATCGGGCAATGCGCACGGCCCACACGCGCCCAGAGCAGGCGCATGTAGTCGTACACTTCGGTAATCGTGCCCACGGTGGAGCGCGGGTTGCGGCTGGTCGACTTCTGGTCGATGGACACCGCTGGCGACAGGCCCTCGATGAAATCCACATCCGGCTTGTCCACCTGGCCGAGGAACATGCGGGCGTAGGCTGAGAGCGATTCGACGTAGCGGCGCTGGCCTTCGGCGAAGATGGTGTCGAAGGCCAAGGAGGATTTGCCCGAACCGGACAGGCCGGTGAAGACGATCATCGCGTCACGCGGCAGATCAATGTCCACGTTCTTCAGGTTGTGCTCGCGGGCCCCCTTGACGACCAGGCGAGTCAGATCTGTTCTTTTGCTCTCTGCAGTAATAGCCACGAAGCAATACTAATCGAAAACTGCTTCGAATACATGTACGAATGGATGCAACTCACAGTTAAATCTGCAAACCGCTGATCCGGCGCTCGGAGAGCGCGCCAGGCCAGCGCCAAAACAAGTCCAAGCGCTGGACTGCCAACAAGGTACTGCCCGCGAATGACTGCTGGGCTGTTCGCTCGCGGGCAGTCCGCCGCCTCCATTCGGCACCCCAAGCACAGCGCCGTGGACTCTACTTATCGACGGATTCCGGGGCTGGATCGGTGGCAGACGGCATGGTGTAAGCGGTCAAGCCCTTTTCGCCTTCCAGGACCACGGTGGCGCCTTCCTGGTAGCCGGCCCGCTGGAATTCGGCGAACAACGGCAATTGATCGCTCTTTTTGCGAGTGTCGCGGTCGCAGGACTGGACTGTCGTTGCCGGCAACAGGTTCGCGGTGTCCTTGTCATTGCCCGAGCGTTGCACGTCGACACCTTCAAGTTCCATGGTGCACAACACGGTCTGCCCCAACCCTTGCTCGATGCCGACGGCTTTCCCGCTGTCGATGTCGACGACCTGCGCGCCTTCGGCTAGCGGCAAGACCACTGACTTGTCACCGGCCAGGAATTGCTGCTGCAAGCGCAGTTTCTTCACCAGTTCATTGTCGGCCATATCCGGCATGGGGAAGCTCCACTTTTTCTTGCCGCTGTGGACATCGATGCCGACGAAATTTCCCTCGAAGTTCTTGATGCCGCCGAGCTTGGCAGTGCCATCATCTTGGGCATTGACCTCGGCAGTACCGGAATTGATCTGGCAGGTCACCAGGGTGCTATCGGTGTGAACGCCGTACAGATCGAGGATGCCCAAGCAGGAGTAATCCGCGCCGGGCAACGACCAACGGCCATCGCCGGTCTGCGGGTCAAGCCCCACCAGCATGGAATCCGTTGCCATATCCCACTCGAAATCCCCCCCGCCGAGTTCAAACTGGTAGAAGGTGCGATTGCCGGAGCCCACCAATGTACTTTGTTCCCCGTCGAAGGTCTCCCAAGCCCAGCCTCCGCCCGTGGAGTAGTGCTCATCGTAGATTTCTTCGTAGTCCTTGCTCCACGCCAGAGCTCCCTCATGGGCATAGCTCAGGACCGATCTGCCGGATTCCTGGTCGCTGGAGATGGAAAGCCCTTCACCGAGGTAGTAGTCCCCGAGATTTTTCTTCGGATCAGGCATTTCGCTGGCCTTCTTTGCCTTCTTCCAGCTGTTCGAATGCCAGTCGTAGTAGTAGTCGGCAATGTTCCCTCCGGTGTCGGGGCTGGCCGCGATCGTGCACCAGCTGTTGTCGCATTCAGTGGGGCGATCGATGTTGTAGAGGGATCCCGGATCCTTGGATACCCGCTGCCCGGTTTTCAGGTCGAGCACCGCGGGCCGCACCTTATCCTTCTCCACCAGCTGCAGCAGTGACACGTATTTCTTGCCATTGTTTTCCACCACGCTGACCTCGAAGGCAATGCCGGATGGCGTGTTGCCGACTCCGGACTTCTCCTTCCAGATTTCTACTCCGGTGGCCAGGTCCCGGGCTACGAGATAGGGAGTCTTGCCGTCCAGCGTGTAGGCGAGCACGATACTCTCAGCCTCGTCGACGTGGGCTTCGGAGAGCAGTTTGTCCTTGCTCGTCCATGCGGCCTGCACTTGTTCCTGCCCCAGATCCCGCACGGGCTGTTCGGTCTCAGTGGCGGAGCATGCGGCTAGCGTGCCCAAGAGCAAGGTGGCCCCGAGGGCGGCAGCCAGCTGTCGGTGGCGGTTCGTGGTGCGCAATGCTTTCATGGGCGGACTCCCAATTGTCTTGTTCTCATTCTCAGGTGCTGACGCGTGATGTGCGTTGTGTTGCGTGCAGTCGACCAGAATCGCTGCTGGGATGCGGTCGATGCGGACGTGTTATTGGGGCAGCGAGCTGAAAGCTGCCCTGAGGTACTTCACAGCGGTGTCCTCATCCACCGACCATTGCTGCGAGATCCGCGCCAGGTCTGCGGCGGCATCGCTGACTTCCTGCTCGGCCCGGTCCTCGGCGGCCTGGATGACCGTGCCGTGGCGTCCGCGGGTGACGACCGCGCCCTGGAGTTCGAGCTCCTTGTACGCCTTGGCCACGGTATTGACCGCCAAACCTAGGGTGCCGGCGAGCGCGCGCACCGAGGGGAGCTTGGTGCCCGGAGCAAGCTTGCCCTCGGCCACTGCCGACAGGATTTGCTCGCGGACTTGCTGGTACGGGGCCACCGTGGATTCCGTGTCCACGCGCAGGAAGGGCAACTCGGTCATGCGATGTTCCGTTTCGTCGTGTGCTTCATGTCTCTCGAGCCTATCGTGTGGCGGACCGGTTTCACCGTAGTCTGGAGGAATGAATGAACTACAGCTAGATGACTTCAGTGTTCGCTGGATTTCGGTTTCGGACATGTCCAACAACGTCTACGTCGTGACCGACAAGGCCAGCGGACAGCAAATACTGATCGACGCCGCGGATGAATTCCCGGCCATTCAGGACTTGCTGGCAGCGGCTGCGGCCGACACGCCGAAGGGCGAAGTGCAGGTCGCCACGATCGCCACGACCCATCAGCACTGGGACCACGTCCGCGCCCTGTCCGACGCAGTGGCCGCTTACCCGGTCCCTACCTATGCGGGGGCCGATGATGTCGCCGGCATCCTGGAAGAATCCGGCATGCAGGTGGCGCACCCGCTCTCCCATGGCGATCAAATCCAGTTGGGCGAGGTCACGCTCGAAGCAATCCACCTGCGTGGCCACACCCCTGGCTCCATTGCATTCGCGCTCGCGGATTCTTCCGGACAGCACATCATCCTCACTGGGGACAGTCTTTTCCCCGGAGGCGTAGGGAATACATGGAAGGATCCAGAGCGTTTCGCGTCGCTTTATGCCGATGTCACTTCCCGGATCTTCGATCGGTTCCCGGATGAGACGGTGATCCTTCCGGGCCATGGTGATGGCACCACGCTGGGCGCCGAACGCCCCTCACTGCCCGAGTGGCTGGAACGCGGCTGGTAGGAGCTTGCAGCAGCTGCCACCGGCTATTTAGTCGGCGGCAGCGGCTGGTAGGACAACAGCATCCGCCAGTCGCTTCCCAGAAAGTTGTTGGCGAACCCGTGGCGTTCGTAGAAGCGCCGAGTTGCGGTGTCGTCCTCGTCCACGTTGATATGCAGTTCCAGGCTTCCGCGCAGCGCCAGTTCCTGCAGCAGGCAGTTGACGAAGGCCGAGCCGATGCCCCGGCCACGCAATGCGGGTTGGACGTAGAGTTCGTCGAGCACGGCCAGCGGCCCGTCGAAATAGATTGTGGGTCGCAGCGTGACCAGCGCATGCCCGACCAAGCCGCGTCCATTCCCCGCGACGATGGCGAAACACTGGTCTCCTGCCAGCATGGCTTCCAAGCGCCGTGCAACCACCGCAACCGGTGGGCATGACGAATCGAATTCCAGATTGAAGTCCGCTTGCAAGCGGGCCAGGTTCAGGCTGTGCTCCGGTCCCGCAAGAAAGGCATCGTACGCGTGCATGCAGAAACTATGCTCCGTTTGGCTCCGAGGACGCCAGAGCCTGCAGCCCCGCAACGTCCCGGATGAGCGGTGTCAGCCGAGCTTGTGGCCAACCATGAAGATCCGGCGGAACGGGAAATTCGTCAAGATGGTTCCGTCCTGCGAGGTGAATGAAGGGTAGTGGACGGAGACTTCAGCACGGTAGTCGTTCTCGAACTCCCGATAGTCTTCGTCGCTGAGCGTGTGGCGAACGGGCAGCAGCGCCGTCCCGCGAACCCAGTTCAGGATCGGGTCCTCGCCTGCGAGCAGCTGATGGTAGGTGGTTTCCCAGACATTGGCCTGGAACCCCGCGTCCAGGAAGATCCGCTGGTATTCATCCGGCTCGCCGACCACGTCGTCATGGCGCAGCACCCCTGCCAGCTTGCCGGACCACTTCGGGCTGTCGGCGACTGCGCGCATTACCGCATGCGAAGGTGAACCGAAATTGCCCGGGACCTGGATGGCGACGTTCGCGCCGGGCTTCAGCTTGACCAGCCACCGGGCCAGCAGCTCGCGATGCCCCGGCAGCCACTGCAGCATGGCGTTGGAGAACAGCAGGTCCGTATCGGCATCAGGGATCCACTGCGTGGCGTCGGCGAGCGCGAAGCCCAGATTCTCCTCGTGCTCGCTCTGCGAAGCCCGCGCGATCATCTCTGGCGAGGAATCCAGTCCGGTGACCTTCGCCTGCGGCCAGCGCTGGGCCAGCAGCCGGGTCATATTTCCCGGACCGCAGCCCAGATCGATGATCTTCGACGCCTCGACCCCTGCCAGTTGTCCCAGAAAATCCTTGTATGGGCGGCCGCGGTAGTCGGAGAATTCAGTGTATTTCGTCGGATCCCATTTCATGTTCCTGAGCCTAAACCCGAGGCGCAGGCAACATCCAGCCCCCAGTCATAGTTCTCAACCGATAGGCTAGGAACATCATGTTGCTCACCGATTATCTGCCAGCAGACACCAAGAACGTATCCGACGACGAAATCTACGAGGCTTTCGGCCAGTGGGTGGCGACGCGCGGCATCAGCCTCTACCCCGCACAGGACGAAGCGTCGATGGCGCTGGCCGGCGGCAACAACGTCATCCTGGCCACCCCCACCGGGTCGGGGAAGTCCATGGTTGCCATCGCTGCGCACTTCTATGCCATGGCCCGAGACCAGATCAGCTTCTACACTGCGCCGATCAAGGCCCTGGTCTCCGAGAAGTTCTTCGACTTGTGCAAGATCTTCGGCGCGGAGAACGTCGGCATGGTCACCGGTGATTCATCGGTGAACGCCGACGCCCCGATCATCTGCTGCACCGCCGAGATCCTGGCGAACATCGCCCTGCGCGAAGGTTCCAAGGCCGACGTGGGCTGCGTGATCATGGACGAATTCCACTTCTACGCCGATCCGCAGCGTGGCTGGGCCTGGCAGGTTCCGCTGATCGAGCTGCCGCAGGCGCAGTTCCTGCTGATGAGCGCAACCCTGGGCGACGTCACCCGTTTCGAGAAGGAACTCGAAGAACGCACCGGCAAGACCACGGTCACCGTCGCGCACACCGAGCGTCCGATCCCATTGCACTTCTACTACTCCATGGACCCGGTGCAGGAAGCCGTGGAGGAACTGATCAAGACCAAGCAAGTCCCGATCTACATCGTGCACTTCTCCCAGCTCGATGCCATCGACCGTGCCACCGGGCTGATGAGCGTGAATGTGGCCACGCGCGAGGAGAAGGAAAAGATCTCCGAAATGATCGGCGGCTTCCGCTTCGCCGCAGGATTCGGCAAGACGCTGAACCGGCTGGTGCGCCACGGCATTGGCATCCACCACGCCGGCATGCTGCCCAAGTACCGCCGTCTGGTCGAACAACTGGCCCAGGCAGGCCTCCTCAAGGTCATCTGTGGCACCGACACCCTGGGCGTGGGCATCAACGTGCCGATCCGCACCGTGGTGATCACCGCCCTGTCCAAATTCGACGGCACCCGCACCCGCATCGTCAATGCCCGCGAATTCCACCAGATTGCCGGCCGCGCCGGACGCGCCGGGTTCGATACTGCAGGCACCGTGCTGGTGCAGGCCCCGGAGCATGCGATCGAGAACCACAAGGCCATGGAAAAGGCCCTGAAGAAGCATGGCGAGGGCTCGTCCAAGCTCAAGCAGATCCCGAAGAAGAAGCCGCCGCAGAACTTCGTGACCTGGGGCGAGAAGACTTTCGAGAAGATCGTCGAGGCCGCCCCCGAAACGCTGAAGTCCTCCTTCCAGGTCTCGCACTCGATGCTGCTGAACCTGCTCGAACGCGAAGACAACGCGTTCGAGGCCGCTGTGCGCCTGCTCAGCGAAAACCACGAGACCCCGGCCGCGCAGCGCAAGCTCAAGAAGCGCGCCATCGGCATCCTGCGCGAGCTGATCGCCACCGAGGTGGTGGTGCGCCGGGAGCAGCCCGACGAATACGGCAACTGGTATGAGCTGACCGTGCACCTGCAGCAGAACTTCGCGCTGAACCAGCCGCTCTCCCCCTTCGCGCTGGCCGCCCTGGACCTGCTGGACCCGGATTCCGCCAGCTACGCGCTGGATGTCGTTTCGGTGATCGAGGCGACCTTGGAAAAGCCGCGCCAGGTGCTCTCCGGCCAGGAGAAGAAGGCCCGCGGCGAGGCCATTGCCGCGATGAAGGCCGAAGGAATGGACTACAACGACCGCATGAACGCGCTGGATGAGGTCACCTACCCGATGCCGCTGGCCGAGAAGCTGGAGAGCGCATTCGAGCAGTACCGCTCCGGCGCGCCATGGCTGGCCGATTTCGAGCTGGCGCCCAAGTCGATCGTCCGCGACATGTACGAACGCGCCATGGGCTTCTCCGATTTCGTCCAGTACTACCAGCTGGCCCGCTCCGAGGGCGTGCTGCTGCGCTACCTCACCGACGCCTACAAGGCGCTGCGCCAGACCGTCCCGCAGGACGCATTGCGCGAGGATCTGGAAGACCTGATCGAGTGGCTGGGCGAAATGATCCGCCAGATCGACTCCTCGCTGCTCGATGAGTGGGAAGAGCTTTCGCGCGGCGAGCTGAACGAGGAAACCGAAACCGCACCGCCTCCGGCACCGGAAAAGCTGACCAGCAATGTGCGGGCCTTCCGCGTGATGGTCCGCAACGAGATGTTCCGCCGCGTGAAGCTCTTCGCTGACGAGCAAGACAAGGCGCTGGGCGAACTCGATGAGCACAACGGATTCGACGCGGATGTCTGGGCCGATGCGATGGATGACTACTTCGATGAGCACGATGACATCGATGATGGCCCCGCCGGGCGCAGCTCGCAGCTGTTCATCATCAAGGAACTGCCTAACCGCATCTGGGAAGTACGCCAGATCTTCGCTGATCCTTCCGAGCACCACGACTGGGGTATTTCCGCGACCATCTCGCTGGATGACTCGGACGAGGTAGGCGAACCGGTGGTTACCGTGACCTCCGTGGGCCGTCTGGACTAGGCATGAAGGCGATCAGCTACGTCATCTTGCAACACCGCGATGAGGTTTTGCTGCAGCTGCGCCAAGGAACCGGCTACATGGACGGGTACTGGAGCACTGCGGCCGCCGGGCACGTTGAGCCCGGCGAAGCTGCCCAGGCCGCCGCCGTGCGTGAAGCCGGCGAAGAGCTGGGAATCCATATCGATCCGGCACAGCTTCAGCCGTTGTGCACGGTGCATCGTAACCAGCAAGCTGGCAGCTACGTGGATTTCTTCTTCCGCACCAGCCAGTGGGATGGTGTACCGCGACTTATGGAGCCGGAGCGAGCCGCGCAGCTGCGTTGGTTTCCGCTGGATGCCCTTCCGGATAACCTCGTTGAACAGGAAGATCTGGTACTTTCCAGGCTGGATTCCGACCTGCCGCCGATCCTTTCCATGGGATTCGGCACGGAAACGCCCCAGCCCCAACGTCTGGACTAGTCGCACACAATGCCCGCAACATCCTGCCGGAAACCGGTAGCAATGTTGCGGGCATTGTCGTAGGGTGTGGCCATGAATGGATTCAAGCTGCGTCTGCTTGGAGCAGGCATATTGCTGCTGGTCCTGATAGGGCTGCTCAGCGGTTGGTCGGAACTCTTTGCTTCCGGCGCATGGGTCGCGACCGTTCTCCAACTCGGCCTGATATTCCTCGGCCTTGCCCTGATCTACCGCGGGGAAAACGCCGAGCTGCCCGGGCCCGGCTAGCAACAGGTCTTAGCATAACCCCAATCGGGCTTTGAGCCAGGCTATGCAGGCCGTTGCCTGCTTGGCGTGATAGCCGCGCAGGGTGGGCAGCCCCGGAACTTCTGGCCTGCGCGCGGCATCAACATAATAGGCAGCCAAACCAGCCAGCGCTCCAGTCAAAGCATCGGAGCTCGTGGAGGCGAAAATCCGGTGGGACGATGCAATGGCGTCCGCATCCAGTGCCGGATCGAAAATCCTGGCCTCAACCAGCACCGTCAACGCGTCATACCACGCGGCACCACGCGAAGCCCACGGCCAGTCGACCAGAAGCACGCCCCCATCTTCGCCCAGCAAGATGTTGTCCGAGCGCAGATCGGTGTGCACCAGCTGGTCTCCGGCCAGTGCCCCAATTCCTTCGATGGCCAGTTTATGGAGTGCTTCCAGGTTTTGCGCCAACCAAGGGTCTGCAGGAATCCATTCGTCAGCCATGATCCGAGCAAAACCGCTGGCGTCCTCGCGCAGATCTACTTCGAGGGCAGGAAGCAAGCTGGTGATTCCAGCTGGCGGCTGATCCGCCAGCTGCGCGAGCGTGTCCAGCACCCGGATAAGCTCGTCGGCACCCCAGGGAAGCTGCGGGTTAACCCCTGGCGCTTGGTCGAAAATCAACGCCTCCCAGTCATCCCAGCGAATCCGTCCCAGGAATTTCGGAACCGGCATCGATGCCGGGAGCATCGCTGCGATCTCCGCCTCTCGCGCATGCAGGGCAGCGCCCGGGCCATTCAGCCCGTGGCTGACAGCTTTGGCGAACACCTTCTGCCCTGCGGCGGTAAGCAGCCGGTCGGCGCTGCCCGCAGAGAACCCGCCGTATTGGCTATGCGCCGTGATGACTTGCGATCCCAGGTGCGATTCAATCAGTTCGCGCAGTTCGGCAGGAAGATCTGGCCAGCTGATGCGCTGGGTGTAGTGGATCACCATGGTTTGGATCATGCCATGGCCTTAGGCCATCTCCCAAAAATGTTCTGGCGTGCCTGCGGGCAGCTAGGCGACGATTAACGCGATGCCCACATAGGTGGTCAGTCCCGTGGCCAGCAGCCATTCGGTGGTGGAGCCGGTTTCGCCCAGAATCGGCAGCGCCACCCGGCCGTTGGACTTCCAGCAGCCGCCGATGACCGGCATCCGGCGGAACCAGCGCGGGGAGCCGATCTTGATCGGCCACAGCAGATTGCAGCCTCCGATGGTCAGCATGTCGCCCAGCACGTGCACGATCACACCGACCGAAACGGCCATGAGGAACCAGAGGTTCTGCTCGGGCGCATTCATCCCCACGAAGGTGCCGGCGGCCAGGGCGATAATCCAGCACAAGAGCGGCGGCATGAACTTCATGGTCTTCACCGCGAAGGAGATCAGCAGGATCGCGAACAGCGCCGCCGCCGGATAAACCGTCCCCAGGGCCGCGGTTTGCACATCCCAGCCGTTGGCCAGCCAGGCCAGGAAGATGAAGAAGGCGATGCCGATCAGCGAATGGGTGCCATTGCGGTGCCCGCCGGAAGCCGAACCGATGATCCGGGTGAAGATGCTGGAAATTGGCGGCAGTGAACGGGCGATCGTGGCCGAATGGTGATCGGCATCGGGCAGCAGGGCGGCACCTGCGCACACGATCGCTCCGGCCAGGGTTTCCCAGCGGTCCATTTGGAAGGTGCCCAGCCCCAGGTTCACCGATCCCACGGTGACCGGAGTCGTTATTGCCAACCATGCGGCTGCGCCGCTCACCGCGTGGTGTCCACCCATCATGCATTCAACCTTAGGTCTGGTCACCGACGTTTTAGCGGTGCGACGGAGGTAAGCTGGAACACATGAGTATTGTGCGTGAAGCTGTTGTGGGCGACTGCCCGCAGATCTTGGAGATGATCCAGGAATTGGCCGACTACGAGAAGGAACCAGATGCGGTGCACAACACCGTAGCTGATCTGCAAGAGCATCTCTTCGGCCCCAATCCCCAGGTTTTCGCCCACGTGGCCGAGGATGAATCCGGCGAGCTGAAGGGCATGGCCCTGTGGTTCCTGACCTACTCCACCTGGGAAGGCCGGCACGGCATCCACCTCGAAGACCTCTACGTGCGCGAAGCGCGACGCGGTTCGGGCACCGGAACCGCGTTGCTGCGCACCCTGGCGCAGATCTGCGTCCAGCGCGGCTACAAGCGCCTGGAATGGTCGGTGCTGGATTGGAATGAACCGGCGATCAAGTTCTACGACGCGATCGGCGCTGGTTCCATGAACGGCTGGACCACACGCCGCCTGGACGGCGAAGCACTGCACGCACTTGGCACCCGAGGAGCAAACTAATGCGACATTACCGCGGTATGGACGTCACCGACCATCGCATCGAGGTCCCGCTGGACCATGCAGACCCGCAGGGCGAGAAGATCTCGATCTTCGCCCGCGAGATCAGCACCGACGCATCTAAGCCCTGGTTGCTGTTCCTGCAGGGCGGGCCAGGCGGCAAGTCCCCGCGCCCCGGTTCCCTCTCCGGGTGGCTGGCCGAGGCCACCAAGCACTTCCGCGTACTGCTGCTGGACCAGCGCGGCACCGGGCTGTCCACCCCGGCCAACCGCAAGACCCTTCCGTTGCGCGGGGACTCGGCGGCCCAGGCACGCTACCTCACGCATTTCCGGGCCGATTCGATCGTGCGCGATGCCGAGGCGCTGCGCGAGCACCTGGGCATCGAGCAATGGAGCACCCTGGGCCAAAGCTACGGCGGGTTCTGCACCCTGACCTATCTCTCGCTCTTCCCGCAGTCGCTCACCCGCTGTCTGGTCACCGGCGGGCTGGCCTCGCTGGATGCCGATGCGAAGACCGTCTACCGTGCCACCTACCAGCGCATGGCCGAACGCAACCGCGAGTACTTCTCCTGGTATCCCGAGGACTATGAGACGCTGCACAGGATCTACGAGCATGTGCGCGCCAAGGACGATGAGCGCCTGCCCAACGGCCAGCGCGTCACCGTCCCGCTGGTGCAGATGCTGGGCATGTACCTGGGCGGCAACACCCGGGTGCACCTGCTGCATCACATCTTCGAGGAGGCCTTCAGTGATACCCCGGGCGGCGAACGCCTCTCGGACGCCTTCCTCGAAGCGCTGAACGCGCAGTCCTCGTTCGCATCGAACCCGCTCTATGCGCTGATGCACGAAACCATCTACGCGCAAGGCGAGGCGACCAACTTCGCCGCGGAACAGGTCTTGCCGGAGTTCCCGGATTTCACATACCACGCGGCGACCCCGTTGCTGACCGGCGAGATGATCTACGGCTGGCATTTCTCCGAGGATCCGGCCTTGCGCCCCTTGGAGGATGTGGCCCGCATCCTGGCCGAGCACGAGGGCTTCGGCCCGTTGTACGACCTGGACGTGCTGGCGAAGAACAAGGTGCCGGTGGCCGCGGCGGTTTACCACGACGATGTCTATGTGGACCGCGAGCTTTCGCTGCGCACAGCCTCGCAGGTGGCAGGATTGCAGGTGTGGGTGACCGAGGACTACCACCATGACGGCATCGGCGATGACGGCCCGGCGATCTTCCGCCGCCTGCTGGCCATGGCCAATGGAGAGGAACCCCAGGCCGCGTCCAACGACGACTAGAAAGGGAGCCGATCCGTCAGCTGAGATGGCAAACAGGCAACGCGCTTGAATCCCGCCGAGGATTCAAGCGCGTTGCCGATTAAGCCTGCTGTGCGTGGGTGTCCAGCTGCGCGGCGACCTGGTCATTGAGCCGTTGCAGCAGCGGCACCGCCTGCGCCATAACCTGCCGTTCCCCGGCGCTGAAGGAATCGATGCCGCCTGCCAGCGAAGCAATCGCGCGCTGCCGGTAGGCTTCGATCGCTTCCTTGCCCTCGCCAGTCAGGCTGACCAAGCTGGCTCGGCCGTCCTTCGGGTCCGGCTGGCGCTGCACCAACCCGTCATTCTCCATGCGGATGACCAGGCCGGTCATGGTCGGCTGCGCAACACGCTGCTCAACAGCAAGGTCTCCCACGCGCTGCGGACCCAAGCGGTCCAAGGTGGAAAGCACCCGCCACGCGGTGACCGATCGGCCCTGCCCTGCCGCGCGTCCAAGCAGCCGCGACATGGTGCCCGAGGCGAGTGCCACGCCGGTGGCAATATCGCTGGCTTCTGTTGATGGATCGCTCATGGGAATCACCTTAGCAGAACTGCATAGTGACACTATCCGGGTACGAAAAACCCGCCGGGACCAGTTGGAATCAACTGGTCCCGGCGGGCTGTTAATTGCGCTACCCGGCGTTAGTCTTGCTTCGCGTACTCCGCGGCGTCTGCCATCGCGGCGGCTTCGGCGTTAGCAGCGGCACGCTTGCCCCACGGGCTCCACAGCGAGAGCACGGTGGCGATGACGATCGCGCCGAGGATCACCAGCAGCGAGAGGCCTACGGAGATGTCCAGCCACGCATAGTGAAGCGGTTCGCCGCCGTTGATGAACGGCACCTGGTTCTCGTGCAGGGCGTGGAAGACCAGCTTCACGCCAATGAAGGCCAGGATGAAGCTCAGTGCGTGCTTCAGGAAGACCAGGCGGTTCATCAGCCCGCCGAGCAGGAAGTACAGCTGGCGCAGGCCCATCAGCGCGAAGATGTTCGCGGTGAAGACGATGAACGCGGACTTGGTCAGGCCGAAGATCGCCGGAATCGAGTCGAAGGCGAACAGCAGGTCGGTCATGCCGATGGTGACGAAGACCAGCACCATTGGGGTGAACAGCTTCTTGCCGTCGACCACGGTGCGCAGCTTGGCGCCATCGAAATCCTTGGAGATCGGCAGCTTGCTGGTCAGCTTGCTGACCAGGCCGCTTTCCTCGTCCTCGTCTTCGTCCTTGAGCTGGTTCCATGCGGTCCACAGCAGGAAGGCGCCGAAGATGTAGAAGACCCAGGACCACTGCTCGATGATTGCGGCACCGAGCACGATGAAGATCGCGCGCAGGATCAGCGCGATGATGATGCCGAACATCAGCACTTCCTGCTGGTACTTACGCGGTACCGAGAAGCGGGCCATGATGATGATGAAGACGAACAGGTTATCCACCGACAACGCGTATTCGGTGATCCAGCCGGCGTAGAATTCCTGGCCGAGCTGCGGGCCGGCCTGCCACCAGATCAAGCCGCCGAAGGCGATGGCCAATGCGATGTAGAAGCTGACGAAGATGCCAGCTTCCTTCATGGAAGGAATGTGCGGACGCTTCGTTACGTACAGTAAGTCAGCGGCCAAGACCACGCACAGGACTACCAGTGCGATGATCTCGAATTGAAGGCTAATTCCAGAAGTGCCCACGGACGAGCGACCTTTCGTTGGAGGGTATGTCAAAATCGCCGCAAGTCTCTCCGCCGCCTGCACGGTGCCCGAAATCTCGTGGCACCCGTGGTGCTGGTCGGCTGCTGCGCCCGGCGGAACACCACTGGTCCGCGTGTTGACGTTCACAGCATTGGGATACTCCCCTACGTCCAGTGATCAAGTGTAGCGCACAGGAACCGCACAGGGTCAGTGGAAGTGGCCATACTGCGCCGAACAGCACACTTCTTACGCGTGGCCGGCGGCCTGCATCTGGCGCAATTCCTTCTTCAGCTCGGACACTTCGTCGCGAATGCGGGCAGCGAGCTCGAACTGCAATTCGGCGGCCGCCGCATGCATCTGCTCGGTCATTTCCTCGATCTGGCCCAGCAGGTCCTCGGCCGGAGCCGCGGCCAGGCCGTCCTTGCGCACCGCCGGGGAGGCCTTGCTGCGCTTGGCATTCTTCGCCAAGCGGTTGTTGTTCAGCAGCTCCTGGGTGTCGGCATCCTCGCGCGCCAGCTGGTCGGTGATGTCGGCGATCTTCTTGCGCAGCGGCATCGGATCGATCCCGTGCTCCTTGTTGTGCGCTTCCTGGATGGCCCTTCGGCGATTGGTCTCCTCGATCGCCTGGTCCATCGCCTCGGTGATCTTGTCCGCATACATGATCACCTGGCCGGAGACGTTGCGGGCGGCACGGCCGATGGTCTGGATCAGCGATGTCGCCGAGCGCAGAAAGCCCTGCTTGTCCGCATCCAGGATCGCCACGAGCGAGACCTCGGGCAAGTCCAGGCCCTCGCGCAGCAGGTTGATGCCGACCAACACGTCGAAGGAGCCCATGCGCAGCTCGCGCAGCAGCTCCACGCGGCGGATGGTGTCCACATCCGAGTGCAGGTACTGCACCCGCACCTGGTGCTCGGTCAGGTAGTCGGTCAGATCCTCGGCCATGCGCTTGGTCAGCGTGGTGACCAGCACGCGCTCGTCGCGGTCCACGCGGGTGCGGATCTCGTCGAGCAGGTCGTCGATCTGCCCCTTGGTCGGCTTGACGATGATCTCCGGGTCGACCAGGCCGGTCGGGCGGATGATCTGCTCGACGAAGCCGTCGGACTTGCCCAGCTCGTACTTGCCCGGGGTGGCCGAGAGGTACACCGTCTGCCCGATGCGCTCAAGGAACTCGTCCCACTTCAGCGGCCGGTTGTCCATCGCCGAGGGCAGGCGGAAGCCGTGCTCCACCAGGGTGCGCTTGCGCGACATGTCGCCCTCGTACATGGCGCCGATCTGCGGCACGGTCACATGCGACTCGTCGATGACCATCAGGAAGTCATCCGGGAAGTAGTCCAGCAGGCAGTGCGGTGCGGAACCTGCCTCTCGGCCGTCAATATGCCGCGAGTAGTTCTCGATGCCGTTGCAGAATCCCATCTGCTCCATCATTTCCAGGTCATAGGTGGTGCGCATGCGCAGCCGCTGGGCCTCGACCAGCTTGTTCTGCGACTCCAGCTCCTTCAGCCGCACCGCCAGCTCGTCCTCGATGGACTTGATGGCCTTGCCCATCCGCTCGGCGCCGGCCACATAGTGGCTGGCCGGGAAGATGTACATCTCGGTTTCCTCGCGGATCACCTCGCCGGTGACCGGGTGCAGCGTGTAGATGGCCTCAACCTCGTCGCCGAAGAACTCGATGCGCACCGCCTGCTCCTCGTACATCGGGATGATCTCCACGGTGTCGCCGCGCACCCGGAAGGTGCCGCGGTGGAAGTCCATGTCGTTGCGGGTGTACTGCATGGCGACGAACTGGCGCAGCATCGCGTCGCGGTCCAGTTCCTCGCCCTGGCGCACGGTGACCATTCCGGCCACGTATTCCTCGGGGGTGCCCAGGCCATAGATGCAGGAGACGGTGGCGACGACGATCGTGTCGCGGCGGGTGAGCAGCGAGTTGGTGGCCGAGTGGCGCAGCCGTTCGACCTCCTCGTTGATCGAGGAGTCCTTCTCGATGAAGGTATCGGTTTGCGGGACGTAGGCCTCGGGCTGGTAGTAGTCGTAGTAGGAGACGAAGTACTCCACCGCATTGTTCGGCAGCAGCTCGCGGAATTCGTTGGCCAACTGGGCGGCCAGGGTCTTGTTCTGCACCAGCACCAGGGTGGGGCGCTGCACCTGCTCGACCAGCCAGGCGGTGGTCGCGGACTTGCCGGTGCCGGTGGCGCCGAGCAGCACGATGTCCTTCTCGCCGGCGTTGATCCGCTCGGTCAGCTCCTTGATGGCCTGCGGCTGATCGCCGGCAGGCTCGTACTCGCTGATGACTTCGAAGGGGGCGACCACGCGCTTGATCGGCTGTGCAAGACTCATGCTTCCAGCATATCCACTTGCACCGGCCGATGGCCGCTCGCCCGAGCCAGCTTTCAGCTTAATGCCCGGGTGCTACTTGCGCATCCCGTAACGGATCGCATTGCGCTTGACGGTGCGCTGGATGCTGCTGCCGAAGAAGCCGACGGTCATGACGGTCGCGGCGGCCAGGCCGATCAGGCCCAGCCAGCCGGAAATGTAGACCACCGGCGAATACGGCCCGGATTCGCTGGCGACGAATTCTTCGCGGCCGCCGAATCCCAGCCACAGCACCAGTGCGGCGGCAAAGGCGAGCAGGGTGGTCCACTTGCAGATCTTGTACATTGCTACTCCTGTGCTGGGGCCAATTGGCGGTAGAGGGAGGCGACTTGGGCTTCGAGTTCTTCCAGGCTGCCGGAATTATCCAGCAGGTAGTCGGCCACGGCCGCCCGCTGCTCGTCCGTGGCCTGAGCGGCCATCCGCGCTTCGGCGTCCTCGCGGCTCCAGCCGCGATCCTGGACCATGCGGCGGATGCGTTCATCATGCGGAGCTTGGACGACGATCACGGCGTCGAAGAGGTCCGCCTGCCCGGACTCGACCAGTAGCGGGATGTCCTCCACCACCAGCGCACCGGGTGCCGCGACCTCGCGCAGGGCCGCTGCCTGCTCGCGCACCAGCGGGTGCACGATCTCGTTGAGCTTGGCCCGCTGCGCCGCATCGGAGAACACGATCGCACCCAGTGCGGGCCGGTCCAGCGACCCGTCGGGCAGCAAAATCCCCTCGCCGAAGGTGTCCTTGATCGCAGCCAGCCCGGACGTGCCGGGTTCCACGACCTGCCGTGCCAACGCGTCGGCGTCGATGACGACGGCTCCCAGTGAGGCCAGTTTGGCCGCGACCGCCGATTTTCCGGAGGCCACTCCCCCGGTCAGTCCCACATGCATCATGTTCCCACCCTATAAACTAAGGGGGATGAACACCAACGACTCGGCCGCGACCCGGTACACGACTTTGACCAGCGATTGCGTGCACGAGCTGGAAATCAAGCGTTCGCGCTTCATCACCTACCTCTACCGGGTCGAGACCGAGGCGGCCGCCCGCGAGCATATTGCCGCCCTGCGCAAGATCCACTTCAATGCCCGCCACCACTGCAGCGCGTTCATCCTGGGCCCCGATCGCATGGCCCAGCGCTCCAACGACGACGGCGAGCCCTCGGGCACCGCCGGGCTCCCGATGCTCGATGCCCTGGCCAAGCGCGAAATCCCCGACGGCAGCGCGCTTTCGGATGTGCTGGCCGTGGTGGTCCGCTACTTCGGCGGGATCAAGCTCGGCGCCGGCGGGCTGGTCCGCGCCTACTCCGAGGCGGTGTCCTCCGCACTGGACCAGGCGCAGCTGCACCTGCGCCAGCGCATGCGGATCCACACCTTCGCCGCCACCCACGCCGACGCGGCCCGCTACGAGAACGATCTGCGCGCCGCCGGCTACCAAATCGAGCCGACCATCTGGCAGGCCGATGCCGCGATCGTGCAGGTCGGAATCCCGGACACCCCGGAAGCCGCCGACCAGCTGCGCACCCATATCGCCACGCTCACCTCCGGCGCCGGGGAACTGGCCGCCGCCAACACGCAATGGGTTGACCTGATTTGAACACCGCCGCTGATTCCCACGACGCCGACGAGGGCGCCAGCGCGCTGCAGGCCCTGCTTCCCGCGCTGCGCCGCTGGCCCGATGTCGAAGCGCCGAACCTCTTCGCAGCCGACGCCTCGGACCGGCTCATCCTTGACACCTGCGCCGCCGCGTCCGGAACCGGCTCCTGGCCGGCATCCATCGCGGTGATCGGCGACCACTACGGCGCGCTGGCACTGGGCTCACTGGCGCTGGGCAGCACGAGCGTGCGCGTGCACACCGATTCGCTCACCGCCCGCCGCGCCATCGAGGCCAACCTGGCCCGGCTGATGCCCGAAGCGGCCGAACGCCTCGACTTCTTCCCGCTTCAGCAGATCGCCGCGCAGGCCAGCGTCGTCCTGCTGGCCCTGCCCCGCGGATTGGACGTGCTTGGCGAACAGGCCGCCGCGGTGGCCGCCGTGGCCGCCCCCGGTGCACGGCTGTTCGCCGGCGGCCGGATCAAGCACATGAGCCGTTCCATGAACGAGGTGCTCGCGGCGCATTTCGAGCGCGTCGACGTCTCGCTGGCCAGGCAGAAGTCCCGGGTGCTCACCGCCAGCAGCCCGCGCGCCGAGCAGCCCTCCAGCAGCTTTCCGGCCACCGCCACCCACCAGGTACGCGGCACCAGCTTCACTCTGCATGCCGGTGCCGGGACCTTCGGGAACGCGCGGCTGGACCCGGGTACCCGGCTGCTGTTGGAAAACCTGCCGGACCTGTCCGAACACAGCAGGCTCGTCGATTTGGCCTGCGGCAACGGCTCGATCGGCATCTTCGCCGCACTGCGCAATCCGCAGCTGCGCGTGGACGCCTCGGACCATTCGGCTTCCGCCGTCGCCTCCACGCTGGCCGCCGCGCAGCGCAACCAGCTGGCCGGCCGCATCACCGCCGTGCAGGATGATGCCCTGAGCCGCCTGCCCGACGCCAGCGCCACACTCATCACGCTGAATCCGCCCTTCCACATCGGCAACACCGTCACCGCCGACATCGCGTTCAAGCTGATCGACGATGCCGCCCGCGTGCTCGCCCCCGGCGGCACCCTGCTGTGCGTGTTCAACTCCCACCTGCGCTACCGCAGCGAACTGGTGCGCCGGGTCGGCCCCACCAGGCAGCTGGCCCGCGACAAGACCTTCACCGTCACCGCATCCACCCGCGCGCACTAGCTTTTCCACAGCCCGCGTCCCGCCCCGGCACGCCGCGCGCGACCAGCCGCATGCTGGGTCCATGAGCGGAACAATCAGCCAAGCCCTCGCCGGGCTGGCACAAGCAATCGAGGCCACGCCGGCCCTCAACGTGGACGACGCACTGGCCTTGGCCGCGTTCCTCCCCCGCCTGCAGCAGACTCTGCTCCCGGACACTTCGTCCACCCAGCCCTCCGATGTTCCGTCCGCCGGCTCCGTGCCGCACTACCTGCACGACCCGCGCTATGCCCTAGCCTTGGTCACCGCCGCCGAGGCAACAACCCACCAGGGACAGCGCCTGCAGATCTACGCGGCCCACCTCATCGAGGACACCGCCGCCCACACCCTCATCCCGGAAGAGCTGGCCGCGGCCCGCGAGAACCGGAGCGATTTCAGCATTCCCGCAACGCGCACCGGGGCACGGCCCGGCTCCCCCGGGCCCGCGACGCTGTTGGCCTCCTGGCTGCGTACCGAGCCTTTCGAGGCGAAACGCCGCGTCCATGCCGCCCACCACATCTACGCGCAATACGACTACCAGCACCATAGGCACCCTGCACAGTTCCCGCTGCTGGCCGAGCGCTTCAATGACCCGCACCAGCCGCCAGCCGAAGTGCTCAGCGCGGCCCGGCGCCTGGCCGCGCTGGAACCCACGCTGGACGAATTCGCCGCACCGGCCACTGCCTCGGCGCTCAGCGAAGACGGCGAGTTGCTAGAATCCGTCGTCGATGAGCACTTGGATGAGCCTGATCCGGGCACCCGCCGCCGCTTGGTCGGCAACGTCCTCAAGGCCCAGAAGGAACGACTCGGCAAGAAGCGGCCCGAAGCGCTGGAAGGGGTGTTCCGGCGAGGTGAACGCGACGGGCTGGTCCATTACGATCTCGCCCTGCGCCCCACCCGTGCGGAACTCTTCGAGTCGGGCATCTCGCAAATCGACAATCCACGCTCTGCACCGGGCCAGGCCGCGCGCGAAGCTTTCACCGATCCGCTGCAAGACGATCCAGGGCAAGACACTGGCGACGGCACTTTCTACCAGCAAGGCAGTGGAGCCCATCCGGACTTCGTCACCGATGAAGAAGCCGCGGCCAGCGAAGAACCTGGCCCTGGGCCACTTTCTCCCGCGGCACGCCGTCTCAACGGCCTGATGAATTTGCTGGAGATCAATTCGAAGCGCTTGCAGGAGCTGCTCCACGCAGTGCAGAACGGAAAATCCGGACAGGGCACCGAAGATCTTGCTGACGGCTCCATCAAGGTCCCCGCCATCACGCCGAAAATCGTGGTAATGCTGACCTTGGATGAGCTGGAGGGCCGGGCACGAACCCACGGCATCACCCAGCATGGATTCAAGCTCAACGCTACCGACCTGCGCCAGACCCTCGCCAGGGCACGCATCATCCCGATGGTGCTCGGCGGCAAGGGCGAACTGCTGGATATCGGCCGCAGCCAACGCAAGCATCCGGGATACATGCGGCTGGGTATCGCCGTGCGCGATCGCGGCTGCATTGTGCCCGGGTGCACCATGGACCCCGAGCGCTGCAACATCCACCACATCTGGTTCTGGTCCGAGGGCGGTGTCACCGCGGTCTATTGGAGCGCGATGCTCTGCGACACGCATCATCATGACGTGCATGCCGGACTGATCAAGGTCATTCCCGATGGCGGGGTGCCCAAGGTCATCCTGCCCAGCTTCATCGATCCTGCCCAGCAACCGGTACGCAACAACTACCACATGGCAGCGGCCGCCTAGCTCGCGGTCCTACGGCATCCATACCAGGTTAGATCAAGAATGGGCGCCCACCGTGCACGCGCACTGCATGGGCGTTGATACCTATGGGATGCAGGTCGATCCGGTCGATCTCGGCCCGCTTGTTATTGTCGAAGTCATCGCCAAGAACTGAGTCGCCATTCGGCGTCTTAACCGCCAGGCGTCGTTTGCTGCGGTTCAGCGGTTCGCGTGCGGATTCCGGAGAGTAGTAGGCGCTCGCCTGTTTCCCTCCCCCATAGAGCCAGGATGCCCGCACGGCAATCGGGCGCGAGCCCCATCCGCTTAATCCCGCGATGACCAAACGCTGGCCGGTTCCTTCAAGCAGTTTCCCATTCAGGTTCTCCCCGTAGACCCAGGGCTGGGCCGCAATGCCCAGGAACTCCTCGTGGGAGAGCTGATTGACCGCATGCACCCCGTGCTCGGGGCAAACCTCGGAACAGAAAATGAATCGCGGATCTTCGAATTCCTTCTTGGATCCGTTCTTGTCGTCGTTCCGGCACAGGCAGTTCGCGGTTTCATCCGTGTCGATGAGGATCGCGTTTCCGCAGGCGCGTAAAGAGGTTGGGCCGATCCGGTGATCCGCTGGCACTTCGAGTGCGAAAAGGCCCATTGCTTGCAGGTGCATCCAGCGCAATACGCTGATCAGCAAGCTGATGCCCAACAGAATCACCGCGGCCAACACGTCAAGCCGGTATCCTTCATCCAAATCATGCAACGAATGCACTTCTGTGCTGATCAGTTCCCAGCCCAGCCGGAGAATCGGATAAGCCAGGGCGCCCAACGCCAGTTTCCAGACCGTGGGCGACATTTGCTTGGTGATTCCGAAATCGCGTTCCTGACCCGCGGCCAGTTCGATGCCGCCTGTTGCTTCACGTTTCCAGGATTTCAGCTGGCGTCTGAGCCGGGCATCGAGGATGCCTACGGTCAGGGAGAGCAGAAGGAAATAGGCCATCGACAGCATCAGCATCCGTTGCAGATCCCCGGCAGGGGCCAGCAGCAAATAAACTCCTGCTGCTACACCCAATCCCATCCACGGTGCTTGCCGGCCGCCGCCGAAGATCATGGCGAGGACGGTAGCGATCATCGAAAAGGACGCGATATGCCAGAAACTCTGGTCGAGGTACGGCGAATGCAGAAGATCTTGACGGACGAGGATCACTAAAGCAACCAGTGGAAGCCAGGTGGCTGCCGCCACCCAGAAATTGGGAATGGTGCGTGGAACGGACGCCCATTCTTCGTGGCTGACCTGGCACATCGGGATCTGACGCCCGGCAACGGTACCTGCCGCGTAGCCTGCCTGCGAATTCCTTGCCGTTGCCATGTGCTTATACCTGTCGTTTGCGAATCTACTTGATCGGTACACTTTTAGTCTAGCGTCAGCAGGTATTAATTTCAGTGCTCCTCGGGAGCTATTTCTGGCCGGCCACCGTCAGCATAAATAATTACGAAGAAGACTGGCCGCAGCGATAAACCGGACATATTCACGGGTTAACGAACGAAGGTCCAACCCTTGCAGGGTTGGACCTTCGTAGATCAGCTAAAGCTAATCACGATTTTCGCACGTGGCAGAAGCCGGAATTAGTTGCCGGTCAGCTTCTCGCGCAGTGCAGCCAGTGCTTCGTCCGAAGCCAAGGTGCCTGCATCGGTGGCTGGTGCCTCCGAGGAGTACGAAGCTGGAGCTGGCTCGGAACCACCGGCAGCAGCAGGCTCTGCTTCTGCATCGGCGGCGATTGCGGCAGCAACCTGCTTCTTGTGTGCTTCCCAACGCTCCTGGGCAGCAGCGTACTGTGCTTCCCATGCAGCGCGCTGAGCGTCGAAGCCCTCGAGCCATTCGTTCGACTCTGGGTCGAAGCCCTCTGGGTACTTGTAGTTGCCGGCCTCGTCGTACTCTGCAGCCATGCCGTAGAGTGCTGGGTCGAACTCGGTGCCCTCTGGGTCAACACCTTCGTTAGCCTGCTTGAGCGACAGCGAGATGCGGCGGCGCTCCAGGTCGATGTCGATGACCTTGACGAACAGCTCGTCACCCACGGAGACAACCTGCTCGGCCAGTTCAACGTGGCGAACTGCCAGCTCGGAGATGTGAACCAGGCCTTCGATGCCGTCTTCGACGCGTACGAACGCACCGAATGGAACCAGCTTGGTAACCTTGCCCGGTACAACCTGACCCAGTGCGTGGGTGCGGGCGAAGGTCTGCCATGGATCTTCCTGGGTAGCCTTCAGCGACAGGGAAACGCGTTCGCGGTCCAGATCGACTTCCAGAACCTCGACGGTGACTTCCTGGCCAACCTCGACAACCTCGGATGGGTGGTCGATGTGCTTCCAGGACAGCTCGGAAACGTGTACCAGGCCGTCTACGCCGCCCAGGTCCACGAAGGCACCGAAGTTGACGATGGAGGAAACAACGCCCGGACGAACCTGGCCCTTTTCCAGCTTGTTGAGGAAGGTCGAGCGGACCTCGGACTGGGTCTGCTCGAGCCATGCACGGCGGGAGAGCACAACGTTGTTGCGGTTCTTGTCCAGCTCGATGATCTTGGCTTCGATTTCCTGGCCGATGTATGGAGCCAGGTCGCGCACACGGCGCATCTCGACGAGCGATGCTGGCAGGAAGCCACGCAGGCCGATGTCCAGGATGAGGCCACCCTTGACAACCTCGATGACGGTACCGGTAACGACACCGTCCTCTTCCTTGATCTTTTCGATGTCGCCCCAAGCGCGCTCGTACTGCGCACGCTTCTTGGACAGGATCAGGCGGCCTTCCTTGTCTTCCTTGGTCAGGACCAAGGCTTCGACGCTGTCGCCAACGGTGACAACTTCACCTGGGTCGACGTCGTGCTTGATGGAAAGCTCGCGGGAAGGGATGACACCTTCGGTCTTGTAACCGATGTCGAGCAGAACTTCGTCGTGGTCAACCTTGACGACGGTGCCTTCGACGAGGTCACCATCGTTGAAGTACTTGATGGTGGCGTCGACTGCGGCCAAGAAGTCCTCAGCAGATCCAATGTCGTTGATTGCGACGACTGGTGCGCTGTTGTTCTCGTTCGAGGTGATGGTCATGTAGTAGGGACTCCGATGTGGATAGATTTGATCAGTCGAAACCCCGGAAGTCCCGGAATTTCGAAGGGGGTAAAACTTGATTGCGGACACGGCAAAGCCATGGCACGCTGTTCAAGTCTACGCGCCTACCACACCGCGGGTCAAAGTGTAACCCGCTAACATCCACGCCAGCATTTTGTGAACTTCGTCATAATATCCGGTTTTCGCCCCCATCCCGCTAGAAACCGTGTGGTGTGAATCCCTCGCGCGCCACGCTGAACGCGCGCCGCCAGTTCCCTGCGCCTGCCCCGCCGACCAGTTCTGCACGGCCGGAATCCAGCAATTGATCAAGCTGCACTGTCCCGAGATAAAGGCCAGCCACCTCCCTTTCAGACAGCGCGACCAGCGGCAGGTCGGGATCGGACTGTCCTTCGTCGACTCGGGTCACCGTGGCGCGGGCATCGGCCACGTCGAAGAGGTAGGTCCCGGAAATCAAATCCATCCGGTCGTTCACGCGCAACAGCAACCGGGCATCATGCTGGTAACTGCGAACCTGGAAAGCGGCAGCAACATCCAGCACGCGCAGCCATAGCGAATCGTCGATGGAACGCACATGGTAGTCCCGCACGTTATCCAGCACCTGGCGCATCGGATCGGCCACCGGACCTTGGCCATGCACTTCCTCCACCAGATCATGGTTGCCCAGATATTCGAAGAGCTTGATCCGGGCGGCATCGCTGGTGGCGACCAGCTTGTGCACCACGAGCTTCGCCCTCGGTTCGTCCCAGCCGCCGAACTTGTAGGTGGCGAACCCGCCGAGCTGGCCGGCATCGTCGTAGTAGGCGGCAAAGCGCAGGTTCTTCGGCTTGTCCAAGGTCTCCCAGTTGTCCCAGCGACCCAGGGCGTAGCCATTGTCGTACTCGGTGCTGTCCACGGAGCCGAAGGTCCGCTCGAACGCGCGGACGGCCAGCGCGGAGTAGTCAGCTTCGAGGCGGGCAGGATCGGCGTCCACCACCTTGCCCGGCAGCTGGACTCGAAGCTTCAACCCGCCGGCGCATTTGAGCGTGAAACGGCATTGGAAGGTGGCCGGTTCGAAACCGTACCGCCCATAGATCGTCGCTTCCGATGCGGTCAACGCGGACAGCGGGAATCCTTCCTGCTGGGCATAGGCCAGATCGGCAGTAATCTGCCTGCCCAGCACGCCGCGCCGCCGATAGCTCGGGGCCACGGTGACCGAAGTGATCTTGTGCGCCGGTACCGGTTCGCCGCCTCCGGCATTGAGCAGCCCGGGAAATGCCCCGTAGGTGTGCACCGGTTCGGTTGCATGGCGCGAGTGCGGTTCGGCGTGCGGGTCGAACACGAGGCAGAAGCGCATTTTCTGCGCGTAGGTCAGGTCCAGGTAGTTCTTCCAGTTGGGCTCGTCCGGCAGTTGCTCGTAGAAGCCGATCCCGGTGGCCCGATGGAACAGCTTGATCGCTTCGTCGAGTTCCCCGCTTCGCGCATCGGCCTGGAAGGTCCGGGTTTCCAGCTGCGGCTGGGGCTCTGGTCTCATCGTGCTCCTTGGCGTGGAAGTCGGCTGGTCACAGTCTAGGCCCCTGGTGGCCTGTTGCGAGGGGAAGGCCTCACCAGGCATCGGAGAGCTTGGCGAATCGCAGGCCAGAATCCAGCGCCTGGACCAGCCCAGGTGCCAGGCCCTTCGCCGTGCCCGAAGCTGGCTGGTTGAAGTGCCCGATGCCGACATCCCCAGCGCGCAGCTGGCTAACCTGCGCGGCGACGGTCGTCGCGTCGAAGCTCGCCCCGGCGTCCAGGTTGACTGTGAAGTTCATCGGCAGCACGCCCAGTTCGCGGCACAGCGCCGCGCCGGCTTCGTCCATGTGGGCGGTGCCGGAGCGGAAGAATTTCGCGGTAATGCCGAACTGCTCGGCCAGATACAGCTGGTTGCCCATCACCTCGTCGTAGGCCTGGGCGATCGATCCAGTACCCATGATGCCGTAGGCGCTCTGGCCGCCTGTGGCCAGCGGGGCATGGCTGGTACCGTGGTTGGCGATCTCGAACAGCTGATCGTTGGCCAGTTCGGCCAGCAGCCGCGCATTGGCTCGAGCCCAGCGCTGGTTCACGAACAGGGTTGCCGGCACCTGCACTTCGCGCAAGGCATCCAGCAGGGTTTCGTCCGCGCCGGAGCCGTTTGGTCCCCCGCAGGCATCGAAGGTCAACGCCGCGTACTCGCTGCCCTTAGGCAAGCCCAGCTCGATGCCCGGGATATCCAGCCCGAACTGCCCGGCCGGAACCTCCTTGAACTTTTCGATCACCTGGCTCCGGCTCGGGTATGCCGCAGAAAAGGCGGACGCTGGCTGGGACGAAGCCGTGGCAGAAGGCGGTGGGGTTGCCGAGGCTGCCGGCGCCGTGGACCGCTGTTCGGGGGCAACTGCGCTGCAACCGGAGATCAGCCCGGCGGCCAACGCGCCGAGCCCCAGGCTGCCGGTTTTCAGCGCCCAACGCCGCGAGTACTGTTCCACGTCCGCCTCTTTCATCAAGCCTTTGGGTCATGCCAAAGAGCAGGAGCACGACGCGGTGCCCCTGCCCTGCTGGTTGCAGTGCGCTAGTGCGCGGCGTCGTGCCAGGTCCGGCCGATGCCCGGCTGGACATCCAGCGGCACCAGCAGGTCTGCTGCCTGTCCCATTTCGCGGGTCACCAGCTCCTGCACCGGTTCCAGCTCGCCCTCGGCGATCTCCAGGATGAGTTCGTCATGCACCTGCAATAGCATCCGGGACTTGTACCCGCCGTCTTCCAGGCCTTCGGCGATGCGCAGCATGGCCACCTTGACCAGGTCGGCGGCCGATCCCTGGATCGGGGCGTTCAGCGCAGCACGTTCGGCAATATCGCGCAGCCGTCGATCGGAGCTGTTCAGCTCCGGCAGGTAGCGCCGGCGGCCGAAGATGGTTTCGGTGTAGCCGTCCTTGCGGGCCTGGTCGACCACCGAGCGCAGGTAGGTGCGCACGGCGCCAAAGCGGTCGAAGTAGTCCTTCATGAGCTTGCGGGCCTCGTCCACGCCGATCTTCAACTGCTTGGAGAGCCCGAAGCTGCTCAGCCCGTAGGCCAGGCCGTAGCTCATCGCCTTCACCTTGGAGCGCATCTCGCTGGTGACGTCTTCCGGCTCGACGTTGAACACGCGCGAACCGACGTAGCGGTGCAGGTCTTCGCCGTTCTGGTAGGCCTCGATCAGCCCGGCGTCCTCGGAGAGGTGGGCCATGATGCGCATTTCGATCTGCGAGTAGTCCACGGTCAGCAGGCTCTGGTAGCCCCCGCCGACCATGAATACGTCGCGGATGCGCCGGCCTTCTTCCGAACGCACGGGAATGTTCTGCAGGTTCGGGTTCAGGCTGGACAGGCGCCCGGTCGCGGCCACGGTCTGCGCATAGGTGGTGTGGATCCGGCCATCGTCGTGGGTGGCCTTGAGCAAGCCGTCGACGGTCTGGCGCAGCTTGATCGCATCGCGGTAGGCCATCAGCGCAACCAGGAACGGGTGCCCGGTCTTGACCAGCAGATCCTGCAGCGACTCGGCATCCGTGGTGAAACCGGTCTTGATTTTCTTGGTGCGCGGCAAATCCAGTTCCTCGAACAAGACCACCTGCAGCTGCTTCGGGCTGGAGAGGTTGACCTCGTGGCCGATCGCGGCAAACGCGTCATTGGTCGCCTGGTCCACCTGTTCGGTGAAGTGGGCGCGCAGCTCGTTGAGCCTGTCCACGTCCACCGCGACGCCGGCGCGTTCCATCTCGAAGAGCACCGGAATCAGCGGCAGCTCCATCTCGGCGGCCAGCTTGTCCGCGTGCTTCTCCGCCAGCTTGGAAGCCAGGTAGGCGGAGAGGTCGTGGATGGCCTGCGCCTGGGCCAGGGCCGGTTCGGCCAGCTCGGAGGCCAGCCCCAGATCCAGTTCGCCCTTCTTAGCCTGGTGCACCGGCACCGCGTACTTCAGGTGGTACTGCACCACGTCGACCAGGTCGTGGCTGCGGCGATCGGGCTGGATCAGGTAGGCGCTGATCAGGGTGTCGTCCCTGATGCCGGCGATCTCCAGCCCGCGCTCGATGAGCAGGTGCATGGCGGCCTTGGCGTCGTGGAAGAGCTTCGGGGCGTTCTCATCGGCGAGGAACTGCGCCAGCACGGCCTCGGTGTCCTGATCGAGGTGTGCCAGTTCCAGCCAGAGGGCTTCGGCGCCGCGGAACAGGGCCAGGCCCACGGCTTCGCCGCCAGCCACGGCGGGCTGGATCGCGATGGCCGCGCCCCTCCCGGCCTCGATGAATCCCCGCAGCGCAGCGGCATCGGCGTCGAGCACCCGGGAGAATTCGGCAACTTCCGGTGCCGCTTCCTCTTCCTGGGCTGCGAACAGCTCGAACAGGCGCTTGCGCAGGGTGTTGAATTCCAGCGCATCGAACAGGTTCTCGATCTCTTCGCGGTTCGGGGCTTCGAGTTCCATCTCATCGAGCGTGACCGGCAGTTCCAGGTCGTGCTTGAGCTGGTTCAACCGGCGGTTGCGGGTCACGTTGTCCACGTGCTCGCGCAAGGCGTCGCCGACCTTGCCCTTGATGTTATCGATGTTCTCCAGGATCCCGGCCAGATCCCCGTAGAGGTTGATCCATTTCGCGGCGGTCTTCGGACCCACGCCCGGCACGCCGGGCAGGTTGTCGGCGGTTTCGCCCACCAGCGCGGCCAAATCCGAGTAGCGCTCAGGGCGCACGAAGTACTTGGCTTCCACCGCGGCGGCATCCATCGGCGGGATATCGCTGATGCCCTTTTTCGGATACAGCACCAGGGTCTTGTCGGTGATCAGCTGGAAGGCGTCACGGTCCCCGGAAACCACCAGCACGTTGAACCCGGCTTCTTCGCCCTGGGTGGCCAGCGTGGCCAGGATGTCGTCGGCCTCGAAGCTTTCCAGGGTGATCGAAGGGATGTTCATCGCCTTCATGACCTCTTTGATCAGGTCAATCTGCCCGTAGAACTCTTCGGGGGTCTTATTGCGTCCACCCTTGTACTCGGTGTACTCCAGCGAGCGGAAGGTCGGGGTGTCCAAGTCGAAGGCCACCGCAACGTGGCTGGGCTTTTGCTGGCGGATCATCGTCAGCAGCATCGACACGAACCCGTGCACTGCATTGGTGTGCTGGCCGGTGCTTGTTGCGAAGTTCTCTGCAGGCAGCGCATAGAACGCGCGGAAGGCCATGGAGTGTCCGTCGATGATCAGCAGTCTCTTGTCCGACGAAGCAGTCGGTTTGGTTGTTTCGCTCACACCTGAAAGCCTAGTTGCCATGAGCGACAATTTCACTTCTCAAACCACGCAATCTTCGGCACATCCGTTTGCCGCGCAGCTATCGCGCCATGGCATCCCCGAAACCATATGGCCCCGCCTGCGGCAAAATGGCGTGGGCGAGCTGGTGGAGAAATTGGACATCGTCTTCACCGAGTTCGAAAGCCAGCGCGTGGCGGCCACGATGCCGGTGGCGGGCAATACCCAGGTCTATGGGATCCTGCATGGCGGGGCGTCCGCAGCGCTGGCCGAAACCCTCGGTTCGATGGCTGCCGCGCTGCATGGCGCCGGCCGCGCCAACCCGGTCGGCGTGGATTTGAACATCACCCACCACAAGGCCGGCCGGTCCGGGGTTGTCACCGGGGTATGCACCCCGGTGCATCTGGGCCGCAGCAGCACCTGCCATGAAATCGTGATCAGCGATGAGCAGGGCCAGCGGGTAGCCACCGCCCGCATCACCAACATGCTGCTGCCCGTCGAATAGCAATCCGCGCAAGCGGCGCTCCGGGCAAGCCCTGCCCTTCTGGAGCGCCGCCGCGTTTTCGGCCGGGCTCCGGCGCCGCCTAGCCGATCGCGTAGCGCGAAAGGAGAATATCTGTACCCAGGTCGGTAACCTCCAGGGAGGAGAGCTGCGTGCTGATCGCGCGGCCGAACAGATTCGCCCCGCCGCCGAGCACCTCCGGAACGGTGACCAGCAGCAGCTCATCGAGCGCATCGGCCTCGACGAAGGCACCGGCCAGGTCGGCCCCGCCTACCACCCACACGTCGCCGGCCCCTGCGCTCTGCGCGATGTCCCTGCTCCAGAAGCCCACCTCGCCGCGGATGAAGGTCAGATCCGCCCCGGGCAGTGTCGGCAGTTCATGGTGGGTGAAGACCCATACCGGCTTGTCGCCGAACACCCATGGGACAGATCCCTCTGAGGCGTCGCGGACGATGTTCTCGTAGGTCTTGCCGCCAATCACTACGGCGCCGACGGTCTCGAAGAACTCGTCGAAATGGTTTTTCACTCCCGGCTGCGAGGCATAGGGCGTGAACCATTGCACGCTGCCGTTGCGATCGGCGATAAAACCATCGATGGAGGCACCCACGTAGTACTTGAAGCTAGTCATGGCTCCAGTCTAGGGGTGCCTCCATCGAAGGCGATATCAAGTTGGCCGGGGAGCCCGGATTCGTGTCGGATCCGCCGGATGCCGAGCGCGGCTCTAGTGGCCTGAGGAGATGCCCAGGATGGCCTCGCTCAGCTGCGGCACGATCAGCACGACGCCCAAGGCGACGATCAGTCCGCACACCACGAAGCAGGCGTAGGCGCCACCCTTGCTCACGCCCTGGCTGCGGCCTCCATCCTTGGCAACGGCAAGCAGGCGGACTCCGAAGGAGTAGGCGGCCACAATCGCCAACGCGGCAACCCACGTGATGACGGCAACGACGAGGAATGCTGTCCAGTCGATCATGAATTATCAGCTTCCTTCTGCGCGGCGGCGGCCTTGGCCTGCTTGGCTTCCGCCTTGGCCTTGGCGCGGCGTTCCTTCTTGGACAGGATGTTCACGGCTGCACCGGAGTTGTCGATGTCGGAGATGTTCGACTCGTGGTCATGCGGCTGCTTGCGCGAGATGAACCAGATGGCCAGCATCGCACCGGTACCAGCGACAGCGACGATCACGATGCCGATGTTGCCCAGGTGGGTGATGGCGGCGGCGATGCCGCCGACGATGCCGGCAGCCGGCAGGGTGAACAGCCAGCCCAGGGCGATTCGGCCGGCAGTACCCCAGCGGACTTCGCCACCCTTGCGGCCCATGCCCGAACCGATCACGGAGCCGGAAGCTACCTGGGTGGTCGACAGCGCGAAGCCCAGGTGCGACGAGGTCAGGATCGCAGAAGCGGTGGACATCTCGGCGGCGAAGCCCTGCGCAGGCTTCACGTCGGTCAGGCCCGATCCCATGGTGGCGATGATGCGCCAGCCGCCAGTGTAGGTACCCAGTGCGATGGCGAAGGCGCAAGTGGCGACCACCCAGAACTGCACTCCGGAGTCGGAGTCCTGCAGGCCCGAAGCCACCAGGGTCAGGGTGATGATGCCCATGGTCTTCTGCGCATCGTTGGTGCCGTGCGAGAGTGCAACGAGCGAGGAGGAGAAGATCTGGCCGTAGCGGAAACCGCCACGCTTCGGCGAGGCGCCGTTTTCACGCTTGGTGATGGCGTACGCCAGCTTGGTGCACAGGTACGCGGAGATGCCCGCGATCAGTGGCGCGCAGATGGCCGGGAGCAGCACTTTGGATAGCAGCACGCTGTAGTTCACCGATGCGAACCCCGCACCGACGATCGCGGCGCCAACGAGGCCGCCGAACAGTGCGTGGGAGGAGCTCGATGGCAGGCCCAGCAGCCAGGTGAACAGGTTCCAGATCACGGCACCCATCAGGCCCGCGAAGATCATCGCCGGGCCGATCGCTACGCCCGTGGTCGGGTCTTCGTTGATGATGCCGCCTGAAATGGTCTTCGCTACCTCGGTGGAGAGGAAAGCACCGACGAGGTTCAGAATTGCGGCGAGGGCAACAGCCTTCTTAGGGGAAATTGCTCCGGTTGCGATTGGAGTGGCCATCGCATTGGCCGTGTCATGGAAACCATTGGTGAAGTCGAAAAACAACGCCAAGGCAATGACCAGGACGACGATAAGCGTCAAATCCATTGAATACCAGCCTGAGGGGTCGAACGGCAAGGAAAAGTGAACGGGCCATGAAGAAGGGTCCTGCGGAGGGTAATGGCGTGCGGGTCTTCGTTCTCGGCGCAATTTCCATCTTAGGCCTACCACGGAGTACGTCAATCCAGGATTGCAACCCCATTCAGCGGAAAAAAGGGTGAACAAAAGGTTACAGAACGGTGAACGCCCAGTCGAACGCCGTTCCAGCCGGTCGAGGGCATAAAAAATGTGCGCCAAACCATACATGGTTTGGCGCACACTCTTGTGGCTGGCGGTGCCTACTTGACCTGGTCGACGACCGTCTCAGCGACCTGGCGCATGCTCAAGCGGCGATCCATGGAGGTTTTCTGGATCCAGCGGAACGCTTCCGGCTCGGTCAGGCCCATCTTGGTGATGAGCAGCGACTTGGCGCGGTCCACCAGCTTGCGGGTTTCGAACTGCTCGGCCAGGTTGCTGACTTCTTCTTCCAGCGCACGCAGTTCGTCATTGCGGGAAATCGCGATTTCGATCGCCGGGGTGAGGTCGGCAGGGGTGAACGGCTTGACCACGTAGGCCATGGCCCCGGCCTCGCGGGCGCGCTCGACCAGCTCCCTCTGGCTGAAGGCGGTCAGCAGGACCACCGGGGCGATGCGTTCCTTGACGATGGCTTCGGCGGCGGTGATGCCGTCCATGACCGGCATCTTCACGTCCATGAGCACCAGGTCGGGCTTCAGCTCGCGCGCCTTTTCCAGAGCTGCCTGGCCGTTGTCGGCTTCGGCGACGACGTCGTAGCCCTCGGAGCGGAGGATTTCTACGATGTCCAAGCGGATCAGGGTTTCGTCCTCGGCAACAACCACGCGACGCGGAGTGGTTTGCACCTCGGATGGGATGCGGTTGATTTCAGGTAGATCGCTCATTGGCGCCTTCCTCCATGGTCAGAATTCCTGCCCGCTGCGCGGGCGGCATCTAGGTGGTTTAGGTTCAGCGAAGCCACGTTGCCTCGGTTTCACTTCTAAGCCTACTGGCATGTACTCTTGTTCATGCGAAGACGCGAGGATCCTGATTAGGAAATCTGGAAAACCTCTAGTAAAGTAGTCAAAGTGCCAGCCCAAGTGGCGGAATCGGTAGACGCGCCGCACTCAAAATGCGGTATCGAAAGATGTGTGGGTTCGAGTCCCACCTTGGGCACCAGCTTCAAGGCTGTTGGGCCGGAAATACTTCCGGCTCGACGGCCTTTTTCACGTCTCCGCCCGATGGCCTGTGCTCGAGTTCACAACCCGCATTTGCCGGCCCAAGCAGAATCCGCCCTGCCCCAGCTTCTGGGACAGGACGGATCGATACGCTTGGGCTAGAGGGTAGCGGCGACTACAGGTTCTTCGGAGCCGAGACGTTCTCCGGATCCCACGGACCAACCTTCTCGCGTGCAGGCATCGGCTTGCCATCGACCAGCTGGCCGGCATCTGCCAGGTCGCCGATCTTGTGCACGCGCAGCGAGTTGGTCGAGCCGGCCTGCCCTGGAGGGGAACCGGCTGCGATGCAGACCAGGTCGTTGAGGTCAGCCAGCCCCTCGGAGAGCAAAGCTTCGTCCACCTGGGCAGTCATCTTGTCGGTGTGATCGGCGTAGGCCACCAAGCGTGCCTGCACACCCCACATCAGGGTCATGATGTTGTAGGTCTGCTGCAGCGGGGTGAAGGCCAGAACCGGCTTCTTCGGGCGCAGACGCGAGAGGCGCCGTGCCGAGTCACCGGACTGGGTGAAGGCGACGATGTACTTCGCATCGAGCTGATCGGCGATTTCCACTGCGGCGCGGGTGATCGCACCGCCGCGGGTCTTCGGCTTGGAGCCCAGGCGTGGAATGCGATCCAGTCCGTGCTCTTCGGTCGAAGAGATGATCCGCGACATGGTCTCCACCGTTTCCACCGCGTACTCGCCTACGGAGGTCTCTCCCGAGAGCATGACCGCGTCGGCACCGTCGAGCACCGCGTTGGCGCAGTCCGAAGCCTCGGCACGGGTCGGGGTTGGCGATTCGATCATCGATTCAAGCACCTGGGTGGCGACGATGACCGGCTTCGCCCAGCGGCGAGCCAGCTCGACCGCACGCTTCTGCACCAGTGGAACTTCTTCCAATGGCAACTCGACGCCCAAGTCGCCTCGGGCGACCATGATCGCGTCGAAGGCGTTGACGATTTCTTCCAGTGCCGCCACGGCCTGCGGCTTCTCGATCTTGGCGATGACCGGCACACGGCGGCCTTCTTCATCCATGATCTCGTGGACACGCTGGATGTCTTCGGCGTTGCGCACGAAGGACAGGGCGACCATGTCGATGCCGGCACGGATGGCCCAGCGCAGGTCGTCCTCATCCTTTTCGCTCAGCGCAGGCACGTTCACGGCCACGCCAGGCAGGTTGATGCCCTTGTTGTTGGACACTTCGCCGCCCACGACGACCTCGGAGCGCACGGTCTTCTCGTCGACCGCAATGGCCTTGAGCTTGACCTTGCCGTCGTTGATCAGCAGGAAGTCCCCTGGCTGCACGTCGGTAGGAAGTCCCTTGAAGGTGGTCGAGCACAGGTTCCGGGTGCCTTCGATGTCCTCGATGGTGATGGTGAATTCCTCACCGGCCTCGAGGATGTACTTGGCGTTGTCCTTGAAGCGGCCGAGGCGGATCTTCGGACCCTGCAGGTCGGCGAAGATGCCGACAGCACGGCCTACCTCTGCGGCCGCATTGCGCACATTCGCAAGGGATTGCGCGTGCATGGAGTGGTCTCCATGGCTCATGTTCAAGCGGGCGACGTCCACGCCCGCCTTCAGTACCGCTACAGTATTTTCATAACTTGCCAGGGCCGGGCCCCAGGTTGCCACAATCTTTGCGCGTCTCATTCCGTCAGCCAAATGCCTTTCATGTTCACATAGGCAAAATGCGGCCCACCCGGTTTCCGGGTGCGCCGCATTCAAGCCTATGTCACTCAAATGATGCTGATGGCCCTATCGGTTGGAGCAACCGGTGCAGGGAGAGTAGTCGAACCCGTGAGGAACTTGTCGACCGCGGCCGCGCAAGCGCGTCCTTCGGCGATAGCCCACACGATCAGCGACTGTCCCCGACCGGCGTCTCCGGCGACGAATACCGACTCGGTGTTCGTCATGTAGTAGCCATCTCGGGCGACGTTGCCCCGGTTGTCGAATTCGATACTGACCTGTTCGTCCAACCCGGAAACTTCCGGACCGGTGAACCCGAGGGCAAGCAGGACCAGATCCGCTTTAATTACGCGTTCGGTTCCAGGCTTCGGGAGGCGCTTGCCAGCAACAAATTCTGTCTCTGCAACTGTAACACCGATCACCTTGTTTTGCTCACTTCCCTCGCCGGAGATGAAGTTGACGGTCGAGGCCAGGTAGGTCCGCTCGCCTCCTTCCTCATGGGAGGTCTGCACCTCGAACAGCACCGGCATCATCGGCCACGGCTGGTCCTCGCGGCGTTCGGTGCCCGGCTGCTTGCCGATGGCCAGCGTGGTGACGCTGGCGGCGCCTTGGCGCAGCGCGGTGCCGATGCAGTCCGAACCGGTGTCGCCGCCACCGAGGACGATCACGTGCTTGCCCTTGGCGTCGATCGAGCGCTCGGACTTCAGCCCCGCCACCACGCGGTTGTTATCGGTGAGGAACTCCATGGCGTGGTGCACGCCGTCGAGGTGGTTACCCGGCACTGGCAGCTCGCGCGGCACGGTCGCGCCGGTGGCCACGATGACCGCATCGTAGTCGCGGCGCAGCTGCTTCCAACTGATGTCCTTGCCGATCTCGATGCCGGTGCGGAAGATCGTGCCTTCCACTTCCATCTGCTCCAGGCGGAGGTCGATGACCTGCTTCTCCAGCTTGAAGTCCGGGATGCCGAAGCGCAGCAGGCCGCCGATGGCCTCGTCGCGCTCGTACACCGCGACGGTGTGCCCTGCGCGGGTCAGCTGCTGGGCGGCGGCCAGGCCGGCCGGCCCCGAGCCGACGATCGCCACGCGGTGCTCGGTGTGCCTGGCTGGCGGCTGCGGCTCGAAGCCGCCGGCATCCATCAGGTGCCCGGCGAGCTCCGCCTCGACCTGCTTGATGGTCACCGCGGGCTGGTTGATCCCCAGCACGCAGGAGGCCTCGCAGGGGGCCGGACACAGCTTGCCGGTCAGCTCCGGGAAGTTGTTGGTGCTCAGCAGCCGGGCGGCCGCGTCGTCCATCCGGCCCTTGTAGGCCAGGTCGTTGAACTCCGGGATCAGGTTGCCCAGCGGGCAGCCGTTGTGGCAGAACGGCACGCCGCAGTCCATGCAGCGGCCAGCCTGCTCCTTCAAGGTGCCGGCCTTTTGGCGTTCGACAACCTCCTTGTAGTCCATCAGGCGCACCGGCACCGGGCGCTTGGGCTGGGTGACGCGTTCGGTCACCCTCAGGAATCCGCGTGGATCAGCCACGGGTCACCTCCAGAATCTTGTTCCATACCTGCGGCGAGTCCGGGTTCTGCCCGTTGGCCGCCGCATCGTTGCGTAGCTGCTGCACGGCGGCGAAGTCGCGCGGGGTGATGCTGGTCAGCCGGCCGCGGGTGTTCTCCCAGTCCAGCAGCAGGCGGGAGGCCAGCGGGGATGCGGTCAACGCGATGTGCTCGGTGAGCAGCTCGCGGATGCGCTCGGCTTCCGAGTCGCTGACCGGGGCGACCAGCAAGTCGCCGTGCTCGGCGGCCAGCGGGTTCAGCTTGGCCGGATCGAAGTCCAGCACCCAGGCGGTGCCGCCGGAGAACCCGGCGCCGAAGTTCCGGCCGGTGGCGCCCAAGATCAGCACCTGTCCCCCGGTCATGTACTCGCAGCCGTGCTCGCCGATGCCCTCGGTGACGATGCTCGCCCCGGAGTTGCGCACCGCGAAGCGTTCGCCGACCATGCCGTTGATGAACAGCTGGCCGCTGGTGGCGCCGTAGCCGACCACGTTGCCGGCGATGACCTGCTCTTCGGGCTTGGACAGGGTGGTGCGCGGCGGGTGGATCGCGATCCGGCCGCCGGACAGGCCCTTGCCGACGTAGTCGTTCGCGTCGCCGGAGAGCTTCAGCGTGATGCCTTCGGGCAGGAAGGCGCCCAGGGACTGGCCGGCGCGGCCGGACAGGTTCACCTTGATGGTGTCCTGCTCCAGGGTCTGCACCCCGAAGGTCTTGGTCACGTGGTGTCCCAGCAGCGTGCCGGTGGAGCGGTCGGTATTCACGATCTTCGCGTCGATGCTCACCGGCAGGCGGTCGGCCAGCGCCGGTGCGGCGGCGGCGAGCAGCTGCTGGTCCAGGTGCGTGTCCAGCCCGTGGTCCTGGCCGATGCGCCGGCGGCGCGCGGCCAGCTCGACGTCGGGGACATGGATGATCGCGTCCAGGGCCAGCCCTGCCACCTTGTCGTGCGCGGCGACCTGGTCGGCATCGGTGTCCAGCAGCTCGACCTTGCCGATCACCTCGTCCAGGGTGCGTGCACCCAGCGCGGCGAGCAGTTCGCGCACCTCCTGGGCGATGAACTCGAAGAAGTTCACCACGAATTCGGCCTTTCCGGTGAAGCGTTCGCGCAGCGTGGGGTTCTGCGTGGCCACCCCCACCGGGCAGGTGTCCAGATGGCAAACGCGCATCATGATGCAGCCGGAAACCACCAGCGGGGCGGTGGCGAAACCGAACTCCTCGGCCCCGAGCAGCGCACCGATCAGCACGTCGCGGCCGGTCTTCAGCTGGCCGTCCACCTGCACGGTGACGCGGTCGCGCAGCCCGTTGAGGATCAGCGTCTGCTGCGCTTCGGCCAGGCCGATCTCCCACGGGGTGCCGGCATGCTTCAGCGAGTTCATCGGCGAGGCGCCGGTGCCGCCATCGTGCCCGGAGACCAGCACCACGTCCGCCTTGGCCTTGGCCACGCCGGCCGCGACGGTGCCGATGCCGGACTCGGAAACCAGCTTCACGTGCACGCGCGCCGACGGGTTGGCGCACTTCGCGTCGTGGATCAGCTGGGCCAGGTCCTCGATCGAGTAGATGTCATGGTGCGGCGGCGGGGAGATCAGCCCGACGCCCGGGGTGGAGTGCCGGGTCTTGGCGATCCACGGGTAGAGCTTCTGGCTCATCAGCTGGCCGCCCTCGCCGGGCTTGGCGCCCTGCGCCATCTTGATCTGGATGTCATCCGCGTTGGTCAGGTAGAGGCTGGTCACGCCGAAGCGCCCCGAAGCGATCTGCTTGATGGCGCTGCGCCGCTCGGGGTCGAGCAGGCGCTCGGGGTCCTCGCCGCCCTCGCCGGTGTTGGACTTGGCGCCCAGCCGGTTCATCGCGATGGCCAGGGTCTCATGCGCCTCGGCGGAGATCGAGCCGTAGCTCATCGCGCCGGTGGAGAACCGCTTGACGATCGAGGAGACCGGTTCCACCTCGTCGATGCTGATCGGGGTGATGCCCTCGGTCTTGAACTTCAGCAGCCCGCGCAGGGTCTTCAGCTGCGCGGCCTGGTCGTCCACCGCCTTCGTGTACTCCTTGAACACGTCGTAGCGGCGGGTGCGGGTGGAATGTTGCAGGCGGAAGACGGTTTCCGGGTTGAACAGGTGCGGCGGGCCTTCGCGGCGCCACTGGTACTCTCCCCCGGTCTCCAATTCCAGCGGCTGGGCGCCGCCGTCGATCTCCGGGTAGGCGCGCGCATGGCGGGCGGCGGTTTCGGCGGCCACCACGTCCAGCTCGATGCCCGAGAGCTTCGTGGCGGTGCCGGTGAAGTACTGGTCGACCACGCGCTGGGACAGGCCGACGGCTTCGAAGGTCTGCGCGCCGCAGTAGCTGGAGACCGTGGAGATGCCCATCTTGGACATGATCTTCAGCACGCCCTTGCCCAGCGCCTTGATCAGGTTGGCGCTGGCCTGGCTTCCGTCGATGCCGGGCAGCTCGCCGTTCTCGGCCATCTGCTCGACCGATTCCAGTGCGAGGTAGGGGTTGATCGCGCTGGCGCCGTAGCCGATGAGCAGCGCGATGTGGTGCACTTCGCGGGCGTCGCCGGACTCGATGATCAGCGAGACGCGGGTGCGGTTCGAGCTCTTGAGCAGATGGTGGTGCACCGCGGAAGTCAGCAGCAGGGACGGGATCGGCGCCCAGGCGGCCGAGGAGTCGCGGTCCGAGAGCACGATGTAGCGCACCCCGCGGTTCACCGCGGCGGAGACCTTCTCGCAGATTTCCTGCAGCCGGGCGCGCAGCTCGGATTCGCCGCCGACCGGGCGGTACAGCCCGCGCACCTTCAGCGTGTACTTAGCGCCGGATTCGTCGCGCAGGTTAGCGATCTTGGCCAGCTGGTCGTTGGTCAGCACCGGGTAGTCCAGCGCGATCTGGGTCTGCTCTACGCGGTCCAAGGACAGCAGGTTACCGTCCGGGCCGATCGCGGTGCCCATGGAGGTGACCAGCTCTTCGCGGATCGCATCCAGCGGCGGGTTGGTGACCTGGGCGAAGGACTGGGTGAAGTAGTCGAACAGCAGCCGCGGGCGCTGCGAGAGGGCGGCGATCGGGGTGTCGGTGCCCATGGCGGCCAGCGGCTCGGCGCCGGCGGCGGCCATCGGGGCCAGCAGCACGCGCAGCTCCTCGGTGGTGTAGCCGAAGGTCAGCTGGCGCAGGGCCACGGAAGCCGAATTGTGGCGCACATGCTCCAGGTCCGGGAAGTCGTCCAGGGTCTTCAGGTTCTGCGCCACCCAGTCGCACCATGGCTTGGAGGCGGCCACTTCAGCCTTGATCTCGGCATCTTCGACGATGCGCTGGCCGGCCAGGTCCACCGCGAACATCTTGCCCGGGGCGACACGGCCCTTGGCCACGATGTGCTCTTCATCGGTGTCGATCACGCCGACCTCGCTGGCAAGCACCACCAGGCCGTCGTCGGTGACCCACCAGCGGGCCGGGCGCAGGCCGTTGCGGTCAAGCACGGCGCCGGCCATCTGGCCGTCGGTGAAGCAGACAGCTGCCGGGCCGTCCCACGGCTCGATGAGCATGGACTGGTACTGGTAGAAGGCGCGCAAATCCGCGTCCATCTGGTCGTCGTTTTCCCACGGCTGCGGGATCATCATCATGATCGTCTCGGCGACGTTGCGCCCCGAGAGCATGAGCATTTCGGCGACCTCGTCGAAGGAGGCCGAGTCGGAGGCGCCGGCGGTGCAGATCGGGAACAGTTCCTCGGGCACCTCGCCGAGCAGCGGCGAGGCGAGGGTGGACTGGCGGGCCCGCATCCAGTTGCGGTTGCCCTTGACCGTGTTGATCTCGCCGTTGTGCGCGATGGTGCGGAACGGCTGGGCCAGCGGCCAGGACGGGAAGGTGTTGGTGGAGAAACGCGAGTGTACGATCGCGCAGCGGCTGGCGAAGCGGCTATCGGACAGGTCCGGGTAGAAGGGCTCAAGCTGCGCGGTGGAGACCATGCCCTTGTAGACGATGGACTGCGAGGAGAACGAGGCGAAGTACACGCCCATCTTGTTGTGCGCGCGGCGGCGGATGCGCCAGGCGGCGGCGTCCAGCTCGCGGCTGGTGGCGGCCGGGGCACCGGCAGGGGCGGCGATGAAGAATTGGGTGATGCAGGGCATCACCTTGCGGGCAGAGGCGCCGAGCACGTCGGCGTTGACCGGTACCTCGCGCCAGCCGAGCACCGCGAGGTTTTCCTCGGCGGCCATGGTTTCCAGCTCTTCTTGGGCGAAGGCACGTTCGCCGGAGTCGGCCGGGAGGAAGCCCATGCCCACGGCGTAGGAGCCGGCGGCGGGAAGATCGAATGCGGTGACGCTGCGCAGGAATGCATCAGGCAGGTGCAGCAGGATGCCGGCGCCGTCGCCGGTGCCCTCGTCGGCGCCGATGGCGCCTCGGTGCTCCAGACGGCGCAGGGCGGTCAGCGCATGGGCGACAATGCCGTGGCTGGCTTCGTTCTTCAGGGACGCAATCATCGCCAGGCCGCAGGCGTCCTTCTCGGCCGCCGGATCGTACAGCCCCTGCGCGCCGGGCAGCGCGGAGAAACGGGTATAGGGCGAGGGGACTTCCTCGCCAAAACCTGGCGAGGCGTTCATCTGGACGCCGGTCATGCTCATGAGCGTGCCTTTCTGTGGTTCATGCAGGATAGGCGCGCGGCAGCCCCCGGTAAAGAGCTAATTCTTCGCAAGGGCTTCCGGCCGCCTGGATGTTTCATCTAGCTGAAACTTTTCGACAGTGCTAAGCGGGGTCTGCTTGCGCATCGAGGTTTCGGGGACGAACATTTCCCACCTCGTTGTGGTGCTGCACCGGCAGGCCGTTCCAGGGGTCGATCAACCAGTTCGGTGCGTGGATCTCACGTTACGCAGGTTTTGTTTCTCCCATGCGCGTGCTTCTGTTTCCGCAATGTTAAAAACTTTTGTCCCAGTTCGCGCGGAAAAAGCAGGTTTTTTGGTGGAAAACGCCCGAAAACCGTTTTCGCCAGCCGATTTTGAAAGCCGCCCAATGTTTCAAGCATGTTGCGAACACGCGTCGGCATCCCGCCAAATTTTTCGCGCTTCTTCGCCATATTGGGTCCCTGGCTCGTCATGGAAGCAGATCCCGGAGGCCGCGGGACGGGTTAAACCAGCGGTGGCCGGCAAGCATGAATGCTTGCCGGCCACCGCAATGGGGCTATGGATTCGCTGCCGCTACTTCTCGTTCTGCGGATCAGCGCCGGTCCCCTTTTCGGACGCGGTTTCCGATTCGGAGGTGGTTCCCGATTCGGACGTGTCCTGGGCACCGGTGCCTTCAGCTGGCTTGCCGCCTTCTGCTGGGGCCGGCGCAGGCGCCTTTCCTGGCAGGTAGAATGGATCGGCCTGCTGGCCGCGCAGCTTGCCGAGGACCAGGATCAGCGCGAGGATGCCGGCGATGACCATGCCGATCGCCAGCCACTGGTGCACGCGCAGGGCCAGCGGCCCGATGGCGATGACCTCGGCCGCATCCAGGCGCAGCGATTCGGTGAAGGTGCGGCCGATCCCGTACCAGATCATGTAGCAGCAGAACAGCGCACCACGGCGCAGCTTGAACTTCCGATCCAGCGCGATCAGCACGAAGGCGCCGAGCACGTTCCACAGCGACTCGTACAGGAAGGTCGGGTGGAAAAGCGTGTCCGCGGGCAGCCCGGCCGGGAAGTTGTAGCTGTCCGGGTCGATCTCCAGGCCCCACGGCAGGTCGGTCGGCGCACCGAAGAGCTCCTGGTTGAACCAGTTGCCCCAGCGTCCGGCGGCCTGCGCCAGCAGCAGGCCGGGCACGGCGGCGTCGGCGAATGCAGAAAGCCGGATGCCGGCCCTCCGGCAGCCGATCCAGGCACCGAGCGCGCCGAGCGACACCGCGCCCATGATGCCCAGCCCGCCGAGCCAGATCTGCGGGATCTCAGCCAGATGCGCACTCTGCCCGCCGAGCCCGAAGTAGTACATCGGGTCGGTGATCAGCACATGGTAGAGGCGGCCGCCGACGATGCCGAAGGGGATCGTCCAGATGGCGATGTCCCAGAGCATGTCGGAGTTGCCGCCACGGGCGGAAAGCCGCTTGTTGGTCAACCACAGCGCGATCAGGATGCCCGCAAGGATACACAGCGCGTAGGCGTGGATGGTCAGCGGGCCCAGCGAGATCTGCGAGAACTCCTGCGGCGGAGACGGGATAGAGGCTGGCAGGGCCAGCTGCGCTGCGAAAGCCATCAGGCGCGTCCTCTCAGTTCGGCGGCCAGGGCGCCGACTGCCGGCACTCCCCCGTCGCGCAAAGCGGCGACCAGCGCGGTGCCGACGATCACGCCGTCCGCGTAGGCGCCGATTTCTTCCACATGCTCGCGGCGCGAGACGCCCAGGCCCACGCAGGCGTTTTCGGCGCCGGCCTTGTGGGCGGCGTCGACCACTGCCTGCGCGGCGGAGGACACCTCGGAACGGGCGCCGGTGACGCCCATCAGCGACACGCAGTAGACGAACCCGGAAGAGGCGTCGACCGTGCGCTGCACGCGGGCTTCGGTCGAGGACGGGGCGATGAGGAACACGCGCTCCAGGCCGTGCTTCTCGCTGGCTTCCATCCACTCGGCGGCCTCATCGGGCACCAGATCGGGGGTGATCAGCCCGGCTCCGCCGGACTCGGCGAAGCGCCGGGCGAATTCGTCCACGCCCAGTCGCAGCACCGGGTTCCAGTAGGTCATGACCATCACGGCCGCGTCGGTGCGTTCAGTGATCCCGCGCACGATCTCGAAGATCTGCGGGACCTTGAAGCCGTTCGCCAGCGCCTGCACGGTGGCTTCCTGGATGACCTGGCCGTCCATGACCGGGTCGGAGTACGGGATGCCGATCTCGATGACATCCACGCCGTTCTCGGCCAGCGCCACGGCGGCCTCGATGCTGGTGGCGACGTCCGGGTAGCCGGCAGGCAGGTAGCCGATGAGGGCCGGACGGCCCTCGGCGCGGGCTGCGGCGATCTTCTGGGCGCTGGTCACGCGGGTCATTTACTTCTCCTCGGAGTTCTGCGCGTTGGCCGCGCTGATTTCGGCCTCGGCGTCCTTTTCGTCGATCATGTTGAACCAGGCGGCGGCGGTGCCCACGTCCTTGTCCCCGCGGCCGGAGAGGTTCGCGATGATGATCGTCTCCTGCGGCACAGCGCCCTCGGCGATCTTGCGGGCGGCCAGCCGGATGGTGCCGGCCAGCGCGTGCGCGGATTCGATCGCCGGCAGGATGCCCTCGGTGCGGCACAGCGCCTTGAACGCGTCCATCGCCTCGGTGTCGGTGACCGGCTCGTAGGCGACGCGGCCGATGTCGGCCAGGTAGGCGTGCTCCGGGCCGACGCCCGGGTAGTCCAGGCCGGCGGAGATCGAGTGCGACTCGACGGTCTGCCCGTCCTCGTCCTGCATCAGGTAGCTCTTCGCGCCGTGCAGCACGCCCGGGCGGCCCAGGGTGATGGTCGCGGCGTGGCGGTCGGTGTCCACGCCGTCGCCGCCAGCCTCGAAGCCGTAGATCTCGACCGACGGGTCGTCGAGGAACCCGTGGAAGATGCCGATCGCATTGGAGCCGCCGCCGATGCATGCGGTGACGGCGTCAGGCAGGCGACCGGCCTGGGCCAGGATCTGCTCGCGCGCCTCGTCGCCGATGACCTCGTGGAAGTAGCGGACTATCGCCGGGAACGGCGCGCCTCCGGCGGCGGTGCCCAGCAGGTAGTGGGTGGTCTCGACGTTGGCGACCCAGTCGCGCAGCGCCTCGTTGATCGCGTCCTTCAGCGTCTGGGAGCCGACGGTCACCGGGATCACGGTGGCGCCGAGCAGGCGCATGCGCGCCACGTTCAGCGCCTGGCGGCGGGTGTCCTCGGCGCCCATGTAGACCACGCACTCCAGGCCCATCAGGGCCGCGGCGGTGGCCGAGGCGACGCCGTGCTGGCCGGCGCCGGTCTCCGCGATGATGCGGGTCTTGCCCATGCGCTTGGCCAGCAGCGCCTGACCGAGCACGTTGTTGATCTTGTGGCTGCCGGTGTGGTTCAGGTCCTCGCGCTTGAGGAAGATCCGCACCCCTCCGCAGTACTGCTCGGAGAAGCGCTTGGCTTCGGTAAGCAGCGAGGGGCGTCCGGAGTAGTTCTTGTTCAGGTCCTTGACCTGCGCGATGAACTCGGGGTCGTTCTTGGCCGCCTCGAAGGTCTCGTTCAGCTCGTCCATGGCGGCCATGAGGGACTCGGGCATCCATCGTCCGCCATACGCACCAAAGTACGGGCCGCTTGCGTGCCTCAGCGACTGTGCATCGATCGACTGGCTGGGCTCGGAGTTCTCCGGAGTGCTCATCGATTCCCTCTCTTCTCGTACGAAGCTTGATTCGTGGTAAGTCTCGTGCCCCGCCGGAAGCTCCTGCGGGGCACGAAATGCAATTCTGGGTCCGACGCGCTGCCGTGCGCGGCTAGCGCTGCGGCTTGGCGTCGGTGCCGGCCTGGATGAACGCGGCGACCGAAGCGCGCGGATCGGCGTGCTTCACCAGCGCCTCGCCCACGAGGATCGCGTCGGCGCCTGCAGCACCGTACTGGGCAACCTGCTCGGTGGATTCCACACCGGATTCGGCGACGATCACCGCCTCGGACGGCAGCAGCGGTGCGAGCTTGCCGAAGGTGGCCGGATCGACGTCCAGCGTCTTCAGGTTGCGCACGTTCACGCCGATGATCTTCGCCCCGGCCTTGATGGCGCGGGCGATCTCTTCCTCGGTGTGGGTTTCCACCAGGGCGTTCATTCCCAGCTGGTGAGTCAATTCTAGGAAAGATGCCAGCAATTCATCATTCAGCGCCGCAACAATGAGCAACACGAGGTCAGCGCCGTGCGCGCGGGCTTCGTAGATCTGGTACTCGTCGACGGTGAAATCCTTGCGCAGAACCGGGATCTGCACGGCGGCGCGCACCGCATCGAGATCCTGGAGCGAACCGCCGAAGCGGCGCGCTTCGGTCAGCACGGAAATCACCGAGGCGCCACCGGCTTCGTACTCGGCGGCCAGAACTGCGGGCTCCGGGATGTCGGCCAGCGCACCCTTGGACGGGGACTTGCGCTTTACCTCGGAGATTACACGCAGCGTGGTGTCGCGGGCGGCCTTATCGGTGTGGCCGCCCAGCGCGGCGAACGCATCACGTGCAGGGGCGGCTGCCGCCGCTGCCTGCTTGATCGCTTCCAGGCTGGTGATTGCGCGACGGGCGCCCAGGTCTTCCCGGACGCCCGCGATGATGTCATCAAGAACAGTCAATTTAGTGCGATGCTCCACTGCGAGCGCCACCGACGCCGAAACCGGCTGCCTTCAGGATCCAGCCCAGCAACAGGCCGACTACGACGATGCCGCAACCGACCCAGACGATGGACCAGGCGAGGAAGGCGAAGGCGATGCCTGCCACGATTGCACCGACAATCATGGTCAGCACGCAGGCCCACGCTGCGATGGAGTTGCCGTGGCCAATCTCTTCGGTGTAAACCGGATCGATCTCGGTGTTCTGCGACATGTTCGATGTCTCCTCATGTTGTGATGCTGCGCCCCGGCAGGGCGTTGCTGCCGAAGGACGTTGGTCTTCAGGTTCCATTCTGCCACCTGCGCGCGAGAACCTCCTATTCCAGGGGCCTTCGTTGCGCGCCGGTGGTGCGAATCACGCTCGGCCCGGGCTATTTCCCGCCAGCGGTCGGGTCTTCGCCCTGCGAAAGCTGCTCCCAGCTGGCGATGCTGCGGGAGGACTGGTCCTTAGGCTCCATGCTGGCCTTGGCCGCTTGCCGGTCGTACTTGCTGGCCTTCGCGGGCCAGCGGCCGGCGAAGACCAGCACCAGCACCGCCTGCAGCACGATCAGCACGCCGGCAATCACCGCTACCGCCGGCCACGCGGTGAGCGTGTACTCGCCGGCGTTCTGGGCCAAGCCGGTGGCTTCGGCCACGGCGGTGGAGGCCACGGCCTGCGGGTCGCGCAGCGCGCCAATGCCGGCGGTGATCACCGTGGCGCCGGCGAGCAGGCAGATCGCCGCGATGATGTAGCGGGCGATCTTCCCGGCGATCAGCAGCGCCAGCGAACCGGCCAGCACCACCACGGAGACCGCGGTGACCGAGGCGGCCGCGGTCGCCCCGTCAACGACAATCTGCGGGATCTGCACGGAGCTGGAGGCCACATCAACGGTGATCCAGGTCCGGGTGGCCGACCAGAGGCCGATCAGTGCGCCGGCCAGGCCGAAGAGGGCAAGGGTGCGGGCGCTAGTTAATTTCTTCACTTCGCTTCACCTGATTCGGTGTTGATGGTGTGGGCGGCACGCATGGACTGCGCGGCCCAGACGGCGCGCAGCGGGGCGGCCGCCTTGTTCACAGTTTCCAGTGCCTCGTCGGCGAACTTCGAATCGTTCACGATGCCGCCGCCGGCCTGCACGTATGCGCGGTCCCCCTTGAGCAGGGCGGAGCGGATGGCGATGGCCATGTCCATGTCGCCGGCGAAGTCCAGGTATCCGACCACGCCGCCGTAGATGCCGCGGCGGTACGGCTCGTACTCGTCGAGCAACTGCAGGGCACGGGGCTTCGGCGCTCCGGAGAGCGTACCGGCCGGGAAGGTCGCGGCAAGCACGTCGTAGGCGTCCACGTCGTCGCGGGTCTTGCCGACCACGTTGGAGACCAGGTGCATGATGTGGCTGAAGCGCTCCACCTCCATGAACTGGGTGACTTCCACGGTGCCGGCCTTGCAGACCCGCGAGAGGTCGTTGCGCGAGAGGTCCACGAGCATCAGGTGCTCGGCGCGTTCCTTCTCGTCGTTGACCAGCGACTTCTCATGCAGCTGGTCGTCCTCATAGTTGGCCCCGCGCGGCCGGGAGCCGGCGATCGGGTGCGTGACCACGTGCGAGTCGTTCACCGTGACCAGCGCTTCTGGCGAGGAGCCGACGATTTCGAAGCGTTCGCCGTCCTCGTTGACGAAGTTGAACAGGTACATGTAGGGGCTGGGATTGGTTGCGCGCAGCACCCGGTAGACATCCAGCGCGTCGGCCTGGGTTTCCAGCTCGAAGCGGCGCGAAACGACGATCTGGAAGACCTCTCCGTCCACGATCGCGGTCTTGGACTTGGCCAGCGCTGCCAGGTATTCGTTCTCATCCCAGGAATGGGTGACGGCGTCCATCAGGGTTTCGCGCGGCACATCGGTGCCGGTGAGCACCGCCGCGGCCGAATCCACCGGCACCGCGAGCTGGTCGAGCATCGCCTGCAGGCGGGCGACTGCGCTGTCGTAGGCCGCATCGACGTTCTCGTCGCTGCCATTGAAGTTGATGGCGTTGGCGATCAGCGTGACCGTGCCTTCGGCCGCATCATGGGCCGCCATGTCGGCGACCAGGTTCATGCTCAGTTCGGGCAGGTTCAGGTCGTCCGCCGGAGGGTTGGGCAGCTTCTCCCAGTGGCGCACGCATTCCCAGCCGATGAATCCGACCATGCCGCCGGTCAAGGGAGGCATGCCGGGAACCGGTTCGGTCTTCAGCGCGCGCACGGTATCGCGCAGCACCTCCACGCCCGCCCCGCCGGTGGGCAGGCCGTCGGGAGCGTGCCCCTGCCAGTAGGCTTCTCCCCCGCGGGTGCTCAGCGTGGCCGGCGAGTTCACTCCAATGAACGAATAACGGCTCCAGACGCCACCCGGGGCCGCCGACTCCATCAGGAAGGTTCCGGGCCGCCCCTGTGCCAGCGTGCGGTACAGGCCGATCGGCGTGAGCGAGTCGGCCAGCACGGTGATGGTTACCGGGATGACGCGTCGGTTCGCGGCCATGGCGCGGAAGGACTCGCGGGACGGGGAAATCTTGCCAAGGGTTTTCATCAGTGTTCTTCTTCTACGTGTTCTTCGAGCCGTGCTGCAACGCGCAGCTGAGTGCTCAATTCTCGGCCCTCGCCTGCTGCGGGTGCCGGTGCGTCGTCAGTCCTACTCGGGACGGTGGCCCACCACGGCCGGCAATTCGCGATCGGTGAAGCAGGATTCGGTGCCGGTGTGGCAAGCGGCACCCACCTGGTCGACCTGGACGAGCAGCGCGTCGCCGTCGCAGTCGAGGGCCACGGCCTTCACGAACTGGTAGTGGCCGGAGGTGTCGCCCTTGCGCCAGTACTCCTGGCGGGAACGCGAATAGAAGGTGACCCGGCCGGTGGTCAGCGTGCGGTGCAGCGCTTCATCGTCCATCCAGCCGAGCATCAAGACCTTCCCGGAATCGTACTGCTGCGCGATGGCGGCAAACAGGCCATTGGCATCGCGCTTGAGGCGAGAAGCGATCTCCGGGTCGAGGCTGTGGGATTCAGGGCTCGGAATCGAGCCGTCGTTAGAAGTAGGCATCCCCATTAGCATACTGGTTTTCCGCGGAATCCTGAGACCTGTGACGTACCGCTCGTCGACGCGCCATGCCGACTGGGCGACACCACTCTCGCCTTGCACAATTAGTCAGTTGCAGCGTGCTAGTTTCAGAAGTGATGCACTTAGTTCAGGCTTCCAGACTTGCGTTGGCCGAGACCCTGCTTGCGGCAGGACCTACCGCCGACACCCTTTGCGACGGTTGGCAAACCCGCCATCTCGCCGCGCACCTTGTGTTGCGCGAAAGCTCGCTGCTTTCCGCCGGCACGTTCTTCAAGCCGCTTTCCAAGAAGCTTGAAGCGAAACTGAACCAGATGGTGGTCGTGGCGCAGACCCCGGAAGGCTACGCGAAATTGGTCCGCAGCTTCCGCTCGGGTCCGCCCGCGTTCTCGCCGTTCGCCATCGACAAGGTCAACCAGTCGGCGAACCTCTCGGAGTTCTTCATCCATACCGAGGATGTTCGCCGGGCCCGCGGCCAATGGGCTCCGCGGGTGCTGGACAAGGAGTACACAGAACTGCTCTGGCAGTCGCTGACCCGCATGTCCCGGCTGCTGTTCCGCCACGCGCCCATCGGCATTATTCTCACGCGTCCCGATGGACAGCGCCATGTTGCCAAGAAGGCGCCGAACGCCGTGTCCATTACCGGACCGGTTACCGAGCTGATGATGTATTCGTTCGGCCGCATCGACCAGAGCCTCGTCTTGTTCGAGGGCGGCGAAACCGCATTGGAAATCGTCAAGGGATTCAAGCCGGGGCTGTAGCACTCCCCCGGTTATCCACATTCGTGAGTGGGCCGTCCATGTTCGTTTCGCACAGGCCTAGGATTTCGAGCAATCGATATCCAACGGCTTCGGAGCTTGAACATGAACGCGCACAAGGTTATTCGCCACGGCTCTAGTGCAGCCATTGCCGCAGTCCCCGCTTTCGTCCTGATCGCCTTGATATCGGCGTTGTTCATGTCCATTGCACCGGACGAACCCGCATCTTCGGCTGCATCGCCGGCTAATCCCAATACAGTGGAGACGACGCCACCCAGCGAACCGGGCCCTTCAGATTCGGCAAGCATCTTGCATGAAAAAACGGATTATGGGGCGCGAGAAGCCGCAAGGCGCTTCTTCCAATTGCTCGATGAAGAAATCATTTATCGCACCCCCGCCGACTTCGTGCCAATTGTTACCGGCACATGCGAAGCAGAGCGATGCTGGAAGAGGTTCCAAGAGCAAGATGACTTGAGAACGGGGCCAGAAGACATCCAGATCGGGGGCTACCATTTCCTGCACGTGAACTACATTGTCCGGGTCGACAGCGACAAGGCCTACCTGATGGGAGAACTCACCTTGTCCGAAGGCTACCTGCTGCGTCCAGATCAGGAAGTCAATTCGTTCGAAGAAAAGAATCTGGGTGAGATCACCATAGGACTTGAGTATACCGACACCGGGTGGAAGGTCTCTGATGTCTCGCTTGATGATCCACCTTCAGCGACGCCGCGCGACACTTGAGCTTGGATACATTCAAACCAGTCACACTGCTCAGTTCTGCGCTGAAGCCATGCCGGCAGCCGATGGCCAGGAGGTTGCTCTCTGCACGTATGAGCAGTATCAATAGTGGCGGAAGTTCACAGAGAATCTGAAATAGGCTGTGGCAAGTTTTCCACAGATTCATCGAAAACTCTCCACTTTCTTGAAACACCGGCATAGGATTGCGCACAACCTCCCATTCCCGATGATCATGGAGAGTTCGGATGGAATCTCGGAAAGTTGCAGTTATCGCGTCGGTTGCTGCAGTTGCACTCGCACTGTCAGGCTGCAGCACAGGGAACGCTGAGGAACCAACCAGCTCAGCGTCGACTGTCGAAGCAGCTCCCTCGGCGACATCGCCTAAGTCAGTTTCCCCCTCGGCGAGTGAAACTGATAAATATGAACCGGCATCGGCGAATGGCCCAGCTAAAAATGTCCCTGTCCCCAATCTGCCAGCTGCAGCCAAAAAGAATTCTGAAGAGGGTGCCGCTGCCTTCGCGGAGTACTACTTCGAACTAATTAATTACGTCATACAAACCAATGATGCTGAGCCGTTGAAAAAATCCACGACTCGTGAATGTGAAATCTGCGGTAAATCACTCATTGACCCCGCGGGCCGTGCTCAGATTAGTGGCAAATGGCAGGTTGGCGGGGAACACATTTACGAAGTCGTTGACAGCTATAAATCGTCCAGTGACAAGGCCATCGTTACTGTCCGTTTTGAAGTTGAATCAGCAGATTTCTATATCAAGCCCAACGAGCTTGAATCGAGCAAAGATAAGCGCCCTTCGAAAGTAGCTGGGTTAGGAATGGCATACGATTCCGGCTGGAAAGTCTACATAATTGACATTGAAAAGTCCTCCAAATGATTATTCGAACCTTGGCATGCGAAATACTAATCTATGCATTTCTCGCTTCGCCTGGCCTCAGCTTGCAGCCAGAGACAGTATTTACGCGCACATGCCAACAACTTGATCAAACAGAGCTCACTGAGACAAATGCCGAGCACAACTATTCGGAATGCCAGTCCCCAAAATCGGATGATTTTAAGGAGTGGAACACCCCACCAACGTCACCTAAAAGGGACGAAGTCGTCAGCAAACCGAAACCACGTTTTAAAATTAGGGATTTCTACGAGTGCCACACCGGGAATCGTGACACAACCGGATGCAACTCAAACCCCGATCGGCCCGCCTGCCCTGATGGTTCGCGTCCAATCACACGGCAGATAATTTCACTTGACGGCGAACTCGTTAGGCAATTCTCGCTATGCCCTGAAGATCCAATTCCTGAAGACCTACCAGATGGGTCTTTTATAGAAGAACCGCGAGTCACTCTCGAAGCTTTCCGATCATTCCCAATTAAGGGGTCGAAGGTAGAAAGCTCTCCAATCACTTTCTCTCTAAGAAATGGTCATTCTCATTTCTGGGCATCTCGTGAGACTCAAGTATTTAACTCGAACTTGTCGGGATCCAACATAAAGATCAAGGCGATTCCGATTCAATGGAATTGGAACTATGGTGACGGGACCACTCGAAATCTAAGTTTTCCCGGCGAACCTGCACCGAACCATACTTTGAGAGATGAAACCCCAACGAGTCATTCTTATAGCGAGACTGGCACGTTCAAGGTAGGAGTAACGACTCTCTACCGGGGAGAATTCAGCGTCGATGGAGGCCCATGGCAGGCCATACCCGGTCAAGCCGCCGTCGCAAGCACACCGATTGAAATCGACGTTTGGCGCACTGAAAAGGAGCTCATTGCCAACGATTAGCCAAGTACAGCATGAGGCCCAGCGCCATGTGGTGCTGGGCTTCATGCTTGGATCCTAGCGAACTGGGTAACCAGCTTCGCGGATGGCTTGCTTAACCTTGGCGATCATGTCCTTTGGACCGAAGTGGAAAATCGAGGCTGCCAAGACAGCGTCAGCACCGGCTTCAATCGCTGGAGGGAAGTCCTCAGGCTTTCCCGCGCCGCCAGAAGCGATCAGCGGAACCGAGACCTCGGCGCGAACCGCACGGATCATTTCCAGATCGAAACCATCCTTGGTGCCGTCAGCATCGATCGAGTTCAGCAAGATCTCCCCCACGCCTCGTTCGGCAGCTTCCTTCGCCCAGGCTACGGCGCACATGCCGGTGCCCGTACGACCGCCATGGGTAGTGACCTCGTAGCCCGATGCGATCGACGGATCATCGGTGCGGCGCGCGTCCAGGGACAGCACGAGCACCTGGGAGCCGAAGCGCTGGGTGATCTCGTTGATGACCTCGGGACGGTTCACCGCCGCGGTATTGATCGAGGCTTTGTCGGCACCATTGCGTAGCAGCCGATCGACGTCTTCAGCAGTGCGGACGCCACCGCCCACGGTCAGCGGGATGAAGACTTCTTCTGCGGTGTGACGGACCACTTCGTAGGTGGTTTCACGGTCCGAACTGGATGCGGTGACATCGAGGAAGGTCAGCTCGTCGGCGCCTGCGTCGTTGTAGCGGCGGGCAAGCTCGACTGGATCGCCAGCATCGCGAAGGCCCGCGAAGTTGACACCCTTGACGACGCGTCCGGCATCGACATCAAGGCAAGGAATAACACGAATTGCAACGCTCATCAGCGGATTTTCCTTGTCTCGTTAGATGCGGCAGGCGTGGATCTGGCTGACCAGGATGGCGCGCGCGCCAACGTCGTACAGCTCGTCCATGATGTTGTTGGTCTGCGATTTCTTGACCATGGCGCGCACTGCGACCCACTCGGAGTTGGCAAGGTCCGACACGGTTGGCGATTCCAGGCCTGGGGTCAGTGCACAGGCCTTGTCAGCCAGCTCGCGGCGTACGTCATAGTCGAGCATGACGTACTGGCGTGCGACGAGCACGCCATTGAGGCGGCGGATCAGCACATCCAGGCCGGATGGCTTGTGCCCGACCCGGCCGATCATGACCGCTTCGGAGTTCAGCAGCGGATCGCCGAAGATCTCCATGCCGGCGGCCTTGATGGTGTTGCCGGTTTCTACGACGTCGGCAATGGCATCTGCTACGCCCAGGCGGACAGAGGACTCGATGGCGCCATCAAGGCGAACGATCGAAGCTTCGATGCCGGACTTCTCGAGGTAGTGGCGCAGCAGCACGTCGTAGCTGGTGGCAATGCGCTTGCCGTTGAGCTGCTGGGCATCGTTGAACGCGCCAACCGGGGCAGCGAAGCGGAAGGTCGACTTTCCGATGCCCAGCGAAAGCTGCTCTTCGACAGCGTCGTCGACGTCTGCATCGAGGTACAGGTCGCGGCCGGTGATGCCTACGTCCAGGATTCCTCGGCCGACATAGACGGCAATGTCGCGGGGACGCAGATAGAAGAATTCAACTTGGTTGTCCTCGTCGACCAGGACCAGTTCGCGGGAATCGCGGCGCTGGAGGTAGCCGGCTTCCTTGAACATGGTGGAAGCGATTTCGGACAAGGCACCCTTGTTGGGTAGGGCTACGCGGAGCATTTTTGACTCGTTTCGTCATGAATGGCGCTGCGGCGATTAGCCATAAACAAGCGCCAAGGATTAATTCGTTGGCCGTTGTTTCTGCCGCCGTGCGTTGACTGCGGGCCTGATCGGCAATGGATCAGGCCGCAGTCGCGCGACGGCTATAGATGCTTGTAAACGTCGGCCAAGGTCATTCCCTTGGCGATCATGAGAACCTGCAGGTGGTACAGCAATTGGGAGATTTCCTCCGCCGCGGCCTCATCGGTTTCGTACTCCGCAGCCATCCAAACTTCGGCGGCTTCCTCGACAATCTTCTTGCCGATGCCGTGGACACCAGAGTCGAGTTCGGTGACGGTACGTGAGCCTTCCGGGCGGGATTGTGCCTTGAGCGATAGTTCGCTGAAGAGCTCGTCAAAAGTTTTCACAGAACCAATCCTAGCTGTTTTCTTTTCCGGTGCCGTATTCTGGTGGCCCTTTGTGACAGGGCCGCCCCGCTGCTACGGCAGTGCGGCGACCGTCATCACGGCAGCCGAGTATGCTTCGTAGCCCTTGTCCTCGCTGGAGTTCTCCAAGCCAGCGCGGTCCAGGGCCTGCTCTTCGTTATCGCAGGTGAGCACGCCGAAACCAATAGGAGTTTTGGTGTCCACACTCACATTGGTTAAGCCATTGGTGGCTGCCATGCAGACGTAGTCGAAGTGCGGGGTTCCGCCGCGGATGACCACACCCAGCGCGATGACCGCGTCGTAGTCCCCTGCGAGGGTGGAAGCCGCGACCGGCAACTCGAAAGTGCCCGGTACCCGAATCAGGGTGGTGCTGGATTCCAGACCGGCGTCCTTGGCGGCACGCTGGGCTCCGTCGATCAGTCCGTTCATGATCACCTCATGCCAGCTGGCTGCCACGATGGCCACCTTCAGCTGGGAGAACTTCTCGTCACTGGCCAGGGTCTTCAGCTGTTCGCTGACATCCGTTGGTGCGCCATGCTTGCTCATCTTGATGCTCCTTGGTTCTTCTGGATTCGTCGTTTTCAGGCGCCGTGGTAGGCGTCGGGCTGCTGGCCATCGTCGGTATCGGGCAGGTCCAGATGGTGGCCGAAGCGGGTCTGCTTGGTGCGCAGGTAGGCGGAGTTCTGCTCGCGCGGCGCGATCTGCAGGCCGACCAGCTCGGCCACCTTGATTCCCGCGCCGTTCAGTTGTTGCTGCTTGTCAGGGTTGTTGCTCAGCAAGCGGATCTCGTCCAGGCCCATGGCCTTGAGGATCGCGGCGACGGCGAAGTACTCGCGTGCGTCGGCCGGGAAGCCCAAATGCAGGTTGGCGTCCAGGGTGTCCATGCCCCCTTCCTGCAACGCGTAGGCGCGCAGCTTGTTGGCCAGCCCGATGCCACGGCCTTCATGCCCGCGGATGTAGATGACGTGGCCGCCTTCGCGGGCGATGGCTTCCAACGAGGCATGCAACTGTTCGCCGCAGTCGCAACGGTAGGAGCCGAAGATGTCCCCGGTGAGGCACTCCGAATGGATGCGCACCAGGTTGCCCGGCTCGCCGCCGTTGGGACCTTCATGGCTGAGCACGATGTGCTCGTGGTTCTCTGCGGTGGCTGCTCTGGCGGTGAATTCCCCGAACGCAGTAGGCAGCTTGATCGGGTCGGTCAGCTCGATCTCGTCGTTGACCCGGCGCCAGCGGGCCAGGTCGTCGATGGAGATCAACGGCAGGCCGTGTTCAGCGGCGAAGACCCGCAGGTCATCAAGGCGCATCATTTCGCCGTCGTCCTTGGTGATCTCGCCGATCACGCCCACCGGTTCCAGCCCGGCGGCCTGGCACAGGTCAACTGCCGCTTCGGTGTGGCCCCGGCGTTCAAGCACTCCCCCAGCGGCGGCGCGCAGCGGGAAGATGTGGCCCGGGCGGGAGAGCTGGGCCGGCTGGGTAGCCGGGTCGGCCAGCAGGCGGCTGGTCAATGCACGATCGGCAGCTGAAATGCCTGTGGTGATGCCTTCGGCGGCATCGCAGGTGACGGTGAAAGCGGTTCCCTTGGCGTCCTGGTTGATGCCGACCATGGGTGCCAGGCGCAGCGCGTCGGCACGTTGGGCGCTGAGCGGCACGCAGATCACGCCCGAAGTGTAGCGGATGGTGAAGGCCATCAGCTCGGCCGTGGCGTGCTGGGCGGCGAAGATGATGTCGCCTTCGTTCTCGCGGTCCTCGTCGTCGACAACGACAACTGCACGACCCGCGGCAAGGGCCGCCAGCGCGGTTGGGATGGAATCAAGCGTTGACGTAGCCATTACTGCTGGCCTCCGAATTCGTTCAGGCGTGCCACGTACTTGGCGAGCACGTCGACCTCGATATTGATCTTGTCGCCGACTTGTCGGGTGCCCATGGTGGTTTCGGCAAGGGTGATCGGGATGATGCCGACCTCGACCCAGTGGTTGCCTGCATCGGCCGCCGGGGAGACCGCGGTGATGGTCAGCGAGATGCCGTCCAGCGCAATGGAGCCCTTTTCAGCGGTCAGCGGCGCGTACGCGTCGTCGATGCCGATGCGGAAGGTGGTCCACTGGCCGTGGTCCTCGCGGGCCAGCACCGTGCCGACGGTATCCACATGGCCCTGCACCACGTGTCCGTCGAGCCTGCCGCCGGCCGGGGTGCAGCGTTCCAGGTTGACCTTGTCGCCGGTCTTCAAGGCGCCGATCGTGGTGCGGCGCAGGGTTTCGCCCATGACGTCGACGCTGAGCTTTTCCCCTTCCATCTCGGTGGCGGTCAGGCAGACCCCGTTGACGGCCAGTGAGCCGCCCAGGCCCAGGTTGTCGGTGTGGCCCGGGGCGCGCAGTGTCAATACTGCCAGGTCCTTGCCGGTGAAGGTCTCGATGCCTTCGATGATGCCTTGGCCGGTGACAATTCCGGTGAACATGTTTACTCCTTGAAAATTTTGGGATTGCCGGCGATCAGTCGCGGGGCAGCGGTTCCAGATGCAGGGCAATGTCGTCGCTCAGCCTGGTCAAAGACTCGTTGCTGGCCGAATCCAGCCGGAAGCGCCGCGCATCGGCAAGGGTGGTCGTGTTCGGCATGTTGACCGATGAGCTGCCTGCGCCGATCAGCAGCGGCGCCTGGTAGCAGTAGATCTCGTCGGCCAGATCGGCCGCGATGAAGGCCGAGGCGACTGTGGCGCCGCCTTCAACAAGCAGATGGGCCAGGCCTAGCTCATTGGCCCGGGCGATAACCTCGTGCACGTCGTGGCTGCGGACCTGCGCCCAGTCATCACCCTGGGTGAGCGCCAGATCAGCCGGCAGATCCCGCTCGCCCATGACCAGCCGGAAGGGCTGGCGCTCATGCAACTGGCCATCGGGGGTTCGGGCGGTCAACCGCGGGTTGTCGATGATCGCGGTGCTGGTGCCGACCAGGATGCCATCGACTCGCGAGCGCAGGGCGTGCGCGTGATTGCGCGACGCCGTGGACGTGATCCACTGGCTCGTGCCGTCCGGTGCGTTGATCCGACCGTCGAGCGACTGCGCGATCTTGACAGTGATGAACGGCCGGCCCTCCTCCTTGGCGATGAACCAGCGGTGGTTCAGCTGCTTCGCGGCGGAGGAATCAGCCAGCTGGGTGGCTTGGGTTCCGTGGCTGCGCAGGTAGTCGGCGCCTCCGCTGGCGGCGGTGTTGTCGGGGACAGCGTAGTACACGTGGCCAATGCCGGCTTCCACGATGCCCTGGGCGCAGGGACCGGTTCGGCCGGTGTGGTTGCATGGTTCGAGGGTTACTACCATCGTCAGCTCGCGGGCCTTGGCCGCAGGCATCTTGCCCAGTCGGCGCAGTGCGTCGATCTCGGCGTGCGGGTGCCCGGCACCGATATGGAAACCGGTGGCAATGATATTTCCTTCTGCATCCAAAACGCAGGCGCCAACCAGCGGGTTGGCTCCGCGGTGGCCGCGACCGGCGGTTTCCAGCGCAGTGCGCAATGCCGCGTCGAGCTGCTGGGTCGTGATCATGGTGCTATCCCCTTTCAGCGTTTGCGCGAAATAGTCGGATCGAGCATTTCGGTTTCGATCTGGGGTTTGGCACCGCGCTTGGAATTGGCCCAGACGAAGAAGCCGACCAGGGTGAATGCGCCGTAGAACAGGTACATGAAGGCGCTGGCGTAGTATCCGGCGGAGAACAGCAGGGGCACGCCCACTGCGTCCACGGCAACCCAGATCAGCCAGAATTCCACCCAGCCCTTGGCCATGCCGTAGGTCGCGAGCAACGAGCCTACGAAGGTCCAGGCATCCGCCCAGACCGGCTCATAGGATCCGAGCATGCGGAAGATAGGGGTCAGTGCGACGGTGCCGAGGATCAGCACGGCAATCAGGCCCAGTCGGGTCTTGCCAGACGCCCATTGCGGGGTCACCGCGCTGCCGGTGCCGTCCTTAGCCTGCTTCCAGCGGTACCAGCCGAAGACTGACACGGCAATGAACATGATTTGGCGGCCTGCTTGGCCCCAGAGATTGGCTGTGTAGCCGGTATCGAAAATGCTGCCCAGGAAGACTGTCAGCAGCAGGAGGTTGCCGACTATGCCAATGGGCCAGGCCCAGACTTTGCGGCGCATGCCGCCCACGGCGCTGGCCAGGCCGAAGATATTGCCTACGACTTCGCGCACCAGCAGTGCCGACGAGCCGATCGCAATTTGTGAGTTGAAAGCTTCAATGAGCCACCGCAGGAAATCCATCATTCCACCCTTCTCGAAGCGGCGGCTCCGGGGGTGTGCATTTGATGGGCCTGTGGCTCTGCTTTAGAAGATAGCCCCTGTGCGGGCTACCGTCAGTACCAAAAGGCATATCAAATTCGTGCTTCTCCCATCCAGACTTTAACTGTCGGTACTGGAATTCCACCAGTTCAACCGTTCCCTCAGCTTGTGGCTTTGGTTGCGGGTCGCGGACTATGACCGCCGGTTCGGACTTTCACCGACCCCGGAGCACGTATTCGTGTTTACTGAAAACATTCTGGCACACTTCGCGGGGTCTTAGTGACCACCCAGCGCAAGATTGCGTAATACGTCGATTTCCACCGATGGCTCTTCTGCCGAGTACACCGCGGAACCGGCAACGAAGACATCCGCTCCGGCTTCGGCGGCACGCAAGATCGTGTCGCGCGAAATGCCGCCGTCGACCTGCAGGGCAATGGGCTTGCCGCTGCCGTCAATGGCTGCGCGGGCGCGCTTGATCTTCGGAAGGACCAGATCCAGGAACTTCTGTCCGCCGAAACCTGGTTCCACGGTCATCAGCAGAACCATGTCCAGCTCGCCGAGCATATCCAGATAGGGTTCGATCGGCGTTGCCGGGCGCAGGGCCATGGAGGCTTTGGCGCCGGCCGACCTCAGTTCGCGGGCCAAGCGGATCGGGGCTGCCGAGGCCTCGGCATGGAAAGTTACCGAGTCCACGCCGAGCTGCGCGTATTCCGGCGCCCAGCGATCCGCGTTCTCGATCATCAGGTGCACGTCAATGGGCAGCTTGCTGACCTTGTGCAGCGCATCAACCACCGGCAATCCGAGGGTCAGGTTGGGCACGAAATGGTTGTCCATTACATCCACGTGAACCGCGTCGGCGGTGTGGATGCGTTCCAGCTCGCTGGCAAGGTTCGCGAAATCTGCGGACAGGATCGACGGGTTGATCCGCGCGTTAGGCATGGATGCTCCTTGGAATACTCGGGCTTGGCTAGGCTTTTTTGGTCAGGATTGCCATGAACATGGCATCGGTGCCGTGCACATGGGGCCACAATTGCACGGTGCTGCCCTCGGCCAGCGCGTGTCCTGCCGGTGGGGCGTCCTGATGCATCACCGCGGAAACGGCAGCGCTGGTATCCAGCAGAGCAGCATTTTCGTGGCGCTTCAGGAAGTCTTCCACCACGAGGCGGGTTTCCGCCTGATGCGGCGAACAGGTGACGAAACCGATGACTCCTCCGACCCGCACGGCGTTGAAGGCCGCGTCGAGCAGCTCGCCTTGCAATTTGGTCAGCTCGGGTATCTCCCGCGGCGCCTTGCGCCAGCGTGATTCCGGGCGGCGGCGCAGTGCACCCAGGCCGGAGCATGGCGCGTCGACCATGATGCGGTCGTAGTCCCCCGCATAATCCTCGTCGCCAAAGATGCGTCCGTCTTCGCCGGTGACCATCCAGTAGTCATGCGGCACAGCATCCAAGGAGTTCTCGACCAGCCGGGCACGGTGCGGGGTCGGCTCATTGGCGGTCAGGCGGGCGTCGCGCTGCACGGCGATCGCCGCGAGCAGTGCCGCCTTGCCGCCTGGACCTGCGCACATATCCAGCCAGTAGCGGTCTTCGCCTGCTTCGGGCAATTCGATAGCAGCCAGGGCGCGGGCCATGACCTGGCTGCCGGCGTCCTGGACGCGCACGGTGCCTTCCTTGACACCAGGCACACGCGAGACGTCGCCATGCTTGTAGGTGGCAGAATCCGCGAGCAGGGTGCCTGGCTCTGCGCCGGATTCCAGCGCTCCGGACAGATCGCCCAGGCCGGGCAAGGCTACGAGGTTCACCACCGGGGCCAGGTTGTCCGCGTCCAGCAGGGCTTCAAGTTCACTCGCGTCGCGGCCATGGGCAATCAGTGCGCCACGCAGGGCGCGGACAATCCAGTCCGGGTGCGAGTGCTCAATGGCCAGGCGCTCGGAATCCGATGCGGCGGCGTTGCCCAGCTGTTCGGTCCATGCAGCGGCTTCCTGGACGGACACGCGGCGCAGCACCGCGTTGATCAGGCCAGATGGGCCGGCACCAATTTGCGCACGGGCCAGCGACACGGTTTCATCCAACGCTGCGTGCTTGGGCACGCGCATGGCCAGCAGCTGGTGGGCGCCCAGACGCAGCGCATCGAGGATCGCCGGATCCAGCTCGGCCAGCGGGCGGTCGACCAAGGTGGCCAGGATCGCGTCGTAGAAGCCCTGGCCACGCAGGGCCCCGTAGGCCAGTTCGGTGGCGAAGCCCGCGTCGCGGCGGTCGAGCTGGTATTCGCGGATCATCTTCGGCAGCACCAGGTTGGCGTAGGCATCCGCACTGGATACTTCGCGCAGGGTCTTGAAAGCTACCAGGCGCGCCGGATCGGCCGCGCGCTTGCGCTGCCCGGGTGCGGCGGCTGAATACTTGCGCGGGCCGGACTGGCCGCGGTTGCGGGTACGTCCCTGCTCGTTGCGGCGTACGTTATCGCGGTGTCCACCGCGAGGTTCCTGCCCGCTCATGCGAAGCTCACTTCCGTTCCCTGGGTGAGCACTCCTCGTGCCCAGTCGCTGGCGTTCATCATTTTCTTGCCCGGAGGCTGGATTTCGGTGGGTTGCAGGGCCCAGGTGGCGGTGCCAATGTACACCTGTGGTTGCTTGCCCGGTTCGATGCGCACTTCGCCCGGTGCAAGGTCGGTGATCTCACGGTGCTCACGCAGCGGGCCGAACTTGAAACGCTTGTCCTCGACCTTGACCCAGGCACCAGGGGCAGGAGTGGTTCCGTGGGCGCGCCGGCGGATTTCAGTGGCGGTCCGGGTGAAATCCAGTTCCGCATCCACGTCGGTAATCTTCGGTGCGTAGGTGTGCGATCCGGACTGCGGAACGGCGATCGCCTGGCCTGAAGCCAATGCCTGCAGGGTCTGCACCAGCAGCGTCGACCCGGAGCGGCTGAGCCGTTCGAGCATGATGCCTGCGGTGTCCAGCTCACCGATGCTCTCGGTGACTTGCCCGAAGACTGGTCCGGTATCAAGGCCGGTTTCCAGCTGGAAGGTGACTGCGCCGGTGATGTCGTCGCCGTTGATAATGGAATGCTGCACCGGAGCTGCGCCCCGCCAGTCCGGCAACAGCGAGAAGTGCAGGTTGATCCAACCATGGGTTGGGACGGCCAAGGCCGCTTCTGGCACTAGTCCCCCGTAGGCGACGATGGCCGCGGCTTCAAGGTCCAACGCCGCAAGTTCAGCCGTAGTTTCTTCGGTGATCTTGGCGGCCTTGATGATCGGCAGGCCAAGTTCCTCGGCTCGGGCAGCTACCGGCGAGGGAGTCAATACGCGTTTGCGACCCAACGGAGCATCAGGACGGGTGAGCACTGCGGCAATTTCAAAGCCGGCTTCGTGCAGGTAGTCCAGGGAAGTGACAGCGACCTGGGGCGTGCCGGCGAACAAAATACGCATGAGCTAGAACCCCAATCCTGCGCCAAAGCTGGAGCCGAGGGCCCCTGAACGTTTTTTCACTGTGGCGCTGGCGGTCTGCGAGTAGTTGTTGGCCCGCAAGGTGCGCCACGCCGCTTTCTTTTCTCCTGGTTCCAGGCGATCCAGGAACAGGATGCCGTCCAGGTGGTCTGTTTCGTGCTGGAAGCAGCGGGCTAGCATGTCGGAACCTTCGATTTCCATCGGATTGCCGAACTTGTCGAAGCCAGTCGCCTTGACGTGGCGCCGCCGGCGCACCGGCGCTGCAATGCCCGGGATGGACAGGCAGCCTTCTATCTGGTCGTCCTGGTAATCGTCGCTGAGCTCCAGCACCGGATTCACGATATGTCCGCGTTCTTCGCCAATTTGGTAGGTGAAGACGCGCAGGGACACGCCAACCTGAGGTGCGGCGAGTCCTGCACCTGTGACGTTTTCCATCGTCTGGTCCATGTCTTCGACGAGCTTCTGGAGCTCCGGGCCAAAGTCGGTCACCTCCTGCGCTGGGGTGCGTAGAACGGGGTCTCCGATGATCCGAATTCCCAAAATCGCCATAATCCGCTGGTACCTTCCCTGCCGTGGATATTGGTATTAGGTTTCGCAATGCCGAAAGCTAACCGTTCCAGTCTACGCGGTGAAGGGAGGGCTTTACTGAGCTGGCGGCGTGATTTCGACCAGTGAGGCACGCGACTGGGCAATCTTGAATGCAGCTTCCCAGTTCCTCCGCAAGGCATAGAACTTTGACCAGTAGTCGGGCAACGCCGGCGGCGGTGCCATGAAAGTCCGCGAGCCGGTCTCGCCCAGGGCCACCGCGAGCAGCATCGTGCCGGTTCCGTATCCCCACTCTTTCCATGCGCCCCGCTCGGCATCCACCACTTGCTCCTCCGCCTTGCAAGCGGCCGCCAGCTGCATGATGACCTTGTCATCGGGGCGCTTGACGAAGCCGTCCCGATCGGTGTTTTTGGTCTTGTAGTCCACGAGGCAGGTTCGGCCGCCGATCTTTGCGACCAGGTCAATGGTGCCCGCGTAGCCGACGCTGTGATTCCATACCGTCACCTCTGCGGCAATGGGTTGGACATTGTAGTCATCCCACCATTGGTCAAAGTGGCGCGCGAACCCCAACTCGTTGTTCGCTTCGAGCGCGGCTTGGGCTGCTTCCAAATCATGTTCCAGATCCAGCGCCCGCAGTGCTCGCTGCTCAGCGTAGTTATGCACCCGATCGCCACGGGCCGCCGCGGAGTCCCGATAGGCCTCGGCAGCACTGGCTGCATCTCGCACCAGGGCACGCAATTGGCGAGGGTCCCCCACTGCGTGCACCAGGCGGTGATCGTCCGAGAGTGCCTTGGCCGCCATGTACCCGGCCCAACCGGAAAGGTCCAGCTTGTCCATGGAGATGACTGTGGTGATGGATGGGACAATCGCTTCGCCGCCGACCTGTCGGCAGTACATGCGGCCGAGATCTGTTTGAATAGCCAGTTTTGGTGACGTCATGCACACGATCATGGCACGCGTTCGGCATGCTTCGCTCCTAGTCGTACCGGAAAAATGAATTTTCCGCGTAGTTCCGCGGATTTTCGGGCGTGTGAACCAGATCTCATCGTTTCGATTTGTGGGGATTCGAAAACTCGTATAGAGTTTTTACTCGTTGGAGCGAACGGAAACGTTCAGTAAACAACAAATTTTGCGGACATAGCTCAGCTGGTAGAGCGCAACCTTGCCAAGGTTGAGGTCGCGAGTTCGAACCTCGTTGTCCGCTCGCAAAAAGATTCACCGACTAGGTAAAACTAGTCATTCTGACTTCGGTCAGTATGGTGGGGTGGCCGAGAGGCGAGGCAGCGGCCTGCAAAGCCGTATACGCGGGTTCGAATCCCGTCCCCACCTCGCAATGAAGATTGCTTGATCTTTTTAGCGCGATTGGCGCAGCGGTAGCGCGCTTCCCTGACACGGAAGAGGTCACTGGTTCGATCCCAGTATCGCGCACGGACTCATGGTTCACCTGACCATGGATCTAATAATTGAATATATGCGGTCATAGCTCAGCTGGTAGAGCGCAACCTTGCCAAGGTTGAGGTCGCGAGTTCGAACCTCGTTGACCGCTCTGTGAATCCAAATTCTGAATTTGGATTCTGTCGAGATTCCTTGTGGATCTTCGGCGCGATTGGCGCAGCGGTAGCGCGCTTCCCTGACACGGAAGAGGTCACTGGTTCGATCCCAGTATCGCGCACGGACTCATGGTTCACCAGACCATGGATCTAATAATTGAATATATGCGGTCATAGCTCAGCTGGTAGAGCGCAACCTTGCCAAGGTTGAGGTCGCGAGTTCGAACCTCGTTGACCGCTCCAAATAATTGAATACATGCGGTCATAGCTCAGCTGGTAGAGCGCAACCTTGCCAAGGTTGAGGTCGCGAGTTCGAACCTCGTTGACCGCTCATGATAAAGATGGGAATCACTCTTCGTGGTTCCCATCTTTGCTTTAACCATCCTCTTTCCGGCCTCCACCAGCAGCCCGGCTCTTGAACAATAAACCTGTGGACTGTTTGACAGACACCAGCAAGATATCTAGATAGTTTGGAAAATTTTCATTTTATGCTTCCAAGCGATGACATGAGCATCTAAGGTGGTTAATAGTTGTGGAGCTAAAGGGGTTCCCACAGACGAATGGAGGTGCAGCATGGCAGGATTTGATGATCTGCGTGGCAAGGCAGAGGAATTCGCTAAAGAGAACCCAGAGCAGGTATCCCAAGGTATCGAGCAGGCTGGCGATTTTATCGATGATAAGACCGGCGGCAAGTTCGCAGAGCAGGTAGATGGCGTCCAGGACGGCGCTAACGACTACCTGAACGGCCTTGGTGGAGGCGAAGGCGAGAACAACGAGGGCTAATCCCCTCGCAGTACTCCCCTCGGCTTGCCCGAGCATCCATGGAAGGTACCGACTGAGGTCGGTACCTTCTTTGCATTAACCTTCGCTCTAGTGTCACATCGTGGAATTAATACACTCTGGTTTACGACCGGCCGGTGCCACCCTGTAGAAAAAGCGTATGATTCGTCAAACTCCCGCGCCCGGAGATGCCGTTTCCCAATCCGTCCTTGCAGGATTGATCACCACGATGGTGGGGTTCGTTGCATCCTTCGCAGTCGTCCTGGCCGGATTGTTCCCGGTCGGCGCCTCGCGCGAACAGGCTGCGTCGGCCTTGCTCGTCCTATCCCTCACCGTAGGATTGAGCACCATTGGGCTGTCCCTGCGCCATCGCCTGCCGATCAGCATCGCCTGATCCACTCCCGGAGCAGCCATGCTCGCCGCGCTGGCGCCTGGGGAGTTCGGGTTCAACCAGGCGGTGGGGGCATTCATCGTCGGAGGAATACTGATCATGTCGGCCGGGTTGGTGCCGTCATTGCACCGGCTGCTCACCCGGATTCCGGTGCCGATTGCCCAAGGCATGCTCGCGGGTGTCTTGATCCCGCTGTGCCTTAAGCCTTTTAATGCAGTGGCCAGCATCCCGTTGCCCGCGCTGGGAATTCTGCTGGTGTTCTTCATCGGGCTTCGGATTCTTCCAAAATTTGCCGTTGCCCTGAGCATGTTGGCCGCAGTGGGTTTCGGCCTCTGGCACATTAGCCGCACCGCGGCGTGGGATGCGATCGAGGTGCTGCCGCAGCTGCAGTGGGTCAGCCCCGAATTCTCTTGGCAAGCGATTGCCAGCATCAGCGTTCCGCTGTTCGTGGTGACCATGGCGTCGCAGAACATCCCGGGAGTGGCTGTACTCAGTTCCTTCTGATATACCGCACCATGGCGATCCACCATGCTGGTGACCGGCGTGGGCTCTGCAGGCGGTGCGTTCTTCGGCGGACATGCAATTAACCTGGCGGCCATCACCGCGGCCTTGGCTGCCGGGGAGCAAGCCGGCGCTGATCCCCGGCTGCGTTGGCGGGCCGCGGCGAGTTCAGGCGTGTTCTACCTGGTCTTCGGGGCCTTGAGCGCGCTGATCGTCTCGGTGGCCAGTGCCTCGCCCGAGGGGCTGTTCCAGGCGGCGGCCGGCTTGGCTTTGCTGGCCACGCTCGCCAATGCCCTGCTCGGGGCGATGGCTGATAGCGCGTGGCGGCTGAGTGCCCTGGCCACGGTGCTGGTCGCTGCCGGAAATCTCACGCTTTTCGGGATCGGCGGTGCCTTCTGGGCCTTGGTGGCAGGGCTTTTAACGCACTTCATCGTCGAGCGCAACGCTCGACGACGAAGTGGCAGAAACAGGTTTTCCAGCCTAGATGGCTGGTTCGCCGACCTGGCCCTCGCGGGCCAAAGCAGTCAGGCGGGACACGGCACGGAAGTATTTCTTCTGGTAGCCTCCGGACATCATTTCCGGGGTGAACAGCTCGCTGAACGGCTTGCCCGAGGCCACGATCGGCACGTCCTTGTCATACAGGCGGTCGGCAAGAACCACGAAGCGCAGGGCAATGGCCTGGTCGGTGATGGTGTCCACGTTGTGCAGGACCAGCACATCGGTTTCGGCCACCAGCTGGCGGTAGCGCGACGGGTGCACCTTCGAGAGGTGGGCCACCAGATCATCGAAGTTGTCAACGGCCAGGGTCTTTTCCGGGTAGCGGTCCTGGGCGAAGGCCTCGATGTCCGCATCTTCCAGAGGCTCGGGGGCATCGGGCAGGCCGCGGTGGCGGAAGTCCTCGCCTTCGACGCGGTGCACGTCGAACTGCTCGGACAGGGTCTTGATCTCGCGCTGGAAGTCCACTGCCGCAAAGCGCCCCTCGCCCAGTGCGCCAGGCAGGGTGTTGGAGGTGGCGGCCAGCTTCACGCCGGCATCGGACAGCTCGCGCATCAGGCGGGACATCAGCACGGTGTCGCCGGGATCGTCCAGCTCGAACTCATCGATGCATACCAGCGAGTACTGGCTGAGCACTTCAACGGTCTGGCGGAAGGACAGCGCGCCGACGAGGTTGGTGTACTCGACGAAGGTGCCGAAGGCCTTGCGGCCTGGAGCCGCATGCCACAGCGAAGCGAGCAGGTGGGTCTTGCCCACGCCGAAGCCGCCATCGAGGTAGATGCCGTTCTTGGTTTCCTTCTTCTTGCCGAACAGCTTCGAAAGGAACGAGCCGGAGTTGCTCTTGCCCACCGATTCGGCGAAGGCCTTCAGCTTGGTGACCGCTTCGGCCTGCGACGGCTGGTTGGGATCCGGGCGATAGGTATTGAAGGATACTTCACCAAAGCGGTAGGACGGGTGGAAACCGGCCAGCAGTTCTTCGATTGAAAGATTCGGCTTGGTCTCGCTCAGGTGGGTGATCGTCGCCATTGGCTGTGGGAGTCCTTCAGTTGATTGCTCAGGAAATGGTTAGGAAGCCGTGGCTTGCCCATCGGCCAGTTTACCTTGAACGCGGCGATTCATTGCCGAAAATGTCGTAGCCCACACTGTGTTCGCCACAGATGGGGACTAGGCTAGAAGCAATGCCCGTTGCCCGCTGTGTCCAGCGCGGCAAAAACTGACACCGCAAGGATCGTGATTAGGAATGCCGTTGCCCGTCGAGTCCAACGAGAAGTATGCAGCCTACGCTCACCCTGAGCGCCTGGTTTCCACCCAATGGGTGGCTGACAACCTCGGAGCCGAGAATCTCGTAGTACTGGAATCGGATGAAGACATCTTGCTGTATTCCACCGGCCACGTGCCAGGTGCGCTGAAGATCGACTGGCACACCGAGCTGAACGACGAGGTCACCCGCGACTACGTCGACGGCGAGGGATTCGCGAAGCTGATGGCCGCCAAGGGCATCGCCCGCGATTCGACCGTGGTCATCTACGGCGACAAGTCGAACTGGTGGGCAGCCTACGCGCTGTGGGTATTCACCCTGTTCGGCCACGAAGACGTGCGCCTGATGGATGGCGGCCGCGACAAGTGGATCGCCGAAGGCCGCGAGCTGAGCACCGAGAAGCCTGCCGTCACCGCGACCGAATACCCGGTGATCGAGCGCGTCGACTCGGAAATCCGTGCCTTCCTCCCGGAGGTCCTGAACCACCTGGGCAACCCGCTGATCGACGTGCGTTCGCCTGAGGAATACACCGGCGAACGCACCCACATGCCGAATTACCCGGAAGAGGGCGCCCTGCGCGGCGGGCATATCCCCACCGCCGCATCGGTGCCCTGGGCCAAGGCGGCGGCCGAGGACGGCACCTTCCGCTCGCGCGAGGAATTGGAGGCCATCTATCTTGATGGCGCTGGCCTGAAGCCGGGCGACGACGTCGTGGCCTACTGCCGCATCGGCGAACGCTCCAGCCACACCTGGTTCGTGCTCAAGCACCTGCTGGGCTTCGAAACCGTGCGCAACTACGACGGCTCCTGGACCGAGTGGGGCAACGCGGTAGGCGTTCCGATCGTCCGCGGCGAAGCTGCCGGCGAGGTGCCTGCACAGCGTGGAGCCCGCGCATGAGCCAGCTGCCCGAGGCATTGAACGAAATCGTCGAGGAATTCTCCGAGGTTCCCGAGGCTGACCGCTTGGAGCTGCTGCTGGAGTATTCACGCGAGCTGCCCGAGCTGCCGGCACGCCTGGCCGACCATCCCGAGCTTTTCGAGCAGGTCGTCGAGTGCCAGTCCCCGCTGTTCCTCGTCGTGGAGGTCTCGGCCGACGCCCATAACCCGGTAGGCCTGTTCTTCTCCGCTCCACCGGAAGCTCCCACCACCCGCGGTTTCGCCTCGGTGCTGGCCGCGGGCCTGGATGGCGCCAAAGCAGCGGAGATTCTCGCGGTCCCCGATGACATGCCCCAGCAGCTGGGTCTGACCCGTGCGCTGTCGCCGTTGCGCATGCGCGGCATGACGGCCATGCTCGGCCGCATCAAGCGCCAGATTTCAGAGCAGCTGGCCGCCTAGGGCCGAATCCCAAGCGCAGCGCAGAACGAATTAGCAGCAGAGAAGGATCCCCAGGCACGTGGGCAAGAAGAAGCAGGCCGCGTCCACCCCGGCGACCGCCGCGCTGGATGCAGCAGGTATCGGCTATGTGGCGCACAGCTACACGCATAGCGACTCAGCCGAAAGCTACGGCGCCGAGGCGGCCGAGCAATTGGGCGCCAGCGGCGACCGGGTCTTCAAGACCCTGATGGTCTCCACCGGAGCCAACGCCACCCAGGACCTGGCCGTGGCGGTGGTTCCCGTGGATTCGAAGCTGGATCTGAAGGCGATCGGCATCGCGTTGGGCAAGAAGAAAGCCCAGATGGCCGACAAGGCTGCCGCGCAGCGGCGCAGCGGCTATGTCCTAGGCGGGATTTCCCCGTTCGGGCAGCGCCAGAAATCCGATACCGTCATTGATTCCAGTGCCCAGCAGTTCGAGACGATCTTCATTTCCGGGGGTCGTCGCGGCTTCAGCCTGGAGATCGCTCCGCAGGATGCCGCGAAGGCGACCGGTGCCATTTGGGCGCCGATCGCCACCAGCTGATGTTGCGCTAGCCAAGCCAAGGGCCCTGCCTGCGAGCCGGCGATCAGTTGATCGTCCGTATCTCGCGGGCAGGGCCCTTTGCTATCTGCGGCTATAGGGTTTCCAGCAATGCCATGCGCTTGCCCAGGAAGCCAGTAATCGCCTGCGCGAAGCCCTGCGGATCCACATTCGGTTCGCGGGTGTGCCCGGCGTTGGAAAATGTCTTGAGCGTGACCAGGTCCGGTCGCAGCGCCGCCAGCTTCAGGCTCGGGCCGTTGGGCACGAATTCGTCATCGCGGCTGTGCATGATCAGCGTTGGCAGCTTCAATTCATCCGCACGCTCCACCCAATTCAGCCGGCGCAAATTGACTGGCGCCGCTTGTCCGGTCACCCAGCGTCCCGCCTTGTTGGACAGCAGCCACTGGCCGAACAGGCCCACGGATTGCGGGATCTTGTTGGCCCGAGCCTGATGCGATAGCACATCGACCCAATTGATGACCGGGCCAACCAGAATGAGCGAATCGATATGGCGGGCGAGTTTGCTTCGGTCGGCGGTTTGCAGGCTGATGGCGCCGCCCATGGACCAGCCCATCAGGATGATCCGCTTCGCTCCGTTGTCCAGAGCGAATTGGATGCCCGCTTCCACGTCATGCCATTCGGTATCACCCAGGCCATAGCGTCCATCTGGCGCGCCGGGAGCCAAGCCGTCATTGCGGTAGCTCATCAGCAACGTGGTGACCCCGAGTTCGCCCAAGGCAGGCAGCGCACGGATGGTCTCATTGCGCCGGGCACCGCGGCCGTGCACGCCAATTACCCAGATGTCCTCGTTGGCGGAGCCGCGCACCAGCCAGGCCGGCCCGTCTCCCCCTTCCAACGGCACCACGACATCTTCGGCATCGAAGCCCAGGTCGGAGGGATGCTCGTAGATGGCACCGGACAGGTTGCCGCGGCACACCCCTTGGAGGGTGCCATGGTAGACCTTCTCGATCTTGCGCGCCACCAGCCGGGGTTTGCCCGGGACCGGTTCCGGCACGGAAAGCCGCAGAGCGCAGGAATCGAATTCGGTCAGGAAGCTGCAGGGCCCGGGTTCGCTGGTATCGGAATCCTTGGTGAAATGCAGCCAGAGCTTGCCCTCGGCATCGGTGACGACTTCACGGATGATGCTGTTGCCGGTGCGGCGTTCTTCCGGGGTCACTACGCGTCGGGCGAAGTATCCGGCGAGCGCTGAGACACTGGCGGCAACCAAGGAACCGGCACCCAGTCCCAGTCCAACCCCAATCAGGGTTGCCGGCACTGCGCTGCGGGGTTGCAAGGTATCTACGATGTTCCGAGCCATGTTTTCATCTTTCCATGAGCTGGCCCGGGAATCATCCAGCCTGCTCAAGCGTTTTACATTGCATGAGCGATGAATCGGTAAACCAATCAGCAACGTCACCAGATGATGCGGCCACGCGCACCGATGTGCAGTGGCAGCAGATCCTCTCTCCCGAGGAATTCCATGTATTGCGCCAAGCCGGGACAGAGCGCCCCTTCACCGGCGAGTACTGGGATACCACGACCGAGGGCGTGTATTCTTGCCGCGCCTGCGGTTCGGAACTGTTCGCCAGCACCACGAAGTTCGATGCCGGCTGCGGCTGGCCCTCCTTCTTCGCCCCCTTGGCCGAAGACCGGGTGCGCTACATCAGCGATGAATCCCTGGGCATGAAGCGTGTCGAGGTGCGCTGCGCCAATTGCGATTCGCATATGGGCCACGTTTTCGAGGGCGAAGGATTCAAGACCCCGACTGATCTGCGTTACTGCATGAACTCCTTGAGCCTGACACTGCGCCCGGCCCAGGGCTAATGCCTTTGACGGTGGCAAGGCGTGGATCACATTTAGGGCAAGAGTTACTTATGCACTGAGGTCTTAGCATCACCTTTTCTGTTGTTTGAGCGTAGCGTTCAAGGTAAGCACTTGAACGCTGCCCCAAACATGAAAAGAAGGTGTATGAAATGACTCAGATTTCCTCCAAGCCAGTACCGGCCACCGACGCAGAAGTACTGCAGATCGCAAACTCGGAAGCTTGGCTGAAGCTGAAGTCTGCCGCCACCGAGTTCCAAGGCCTGCAGGCGCAGGACGGTTCCTTGGCGGATACCGCTTTCGCGCCGAAGGCCGCCGAACTGGTTGAGTCCATCATTGAGTCGGTGCGGTCCCTGCTCCCGCACTTCGAGCACGATGCCGAATACCTTGAGCAGCTGGTCGCGGATCTGCGCCAGTGGGCCGATGCCGGCTTCGGCGTGCCCGACTTCCTCGATTCGCTGATGCAGTTCCAGCCGCAGACCCAGCGTATCGACGGCCTGCTGCATCTGGTGCTCTTCCCGATGTACACGCAGAACGGCTCGACCAACCGCCACCTCGAAGCTGTACTGGTGCAGGTCATGTGGCCCGAGTTCATCGCCGACCTGGAAGCCAAGGACTACACCAACGCCCTGTTCGTGCCGCTGCGCTTCATCGACTTCACCGAGGGCTACAACACCAATTCCGCCGTGCTCTTCCCGGAGTCCGTAGCGATCCGCGAGACCCCTTCATTCACCTGGGGCGCAATCTTCCAGGATCGTGAAGCAGCGCGCTTCCGCAAGGTTCTGCAGGAAGCCAGCCGCATCACCAACCTCGAATTGCCTGAGGACGCAGCAGAACTGCTCAAAGACCAGCACCTGACCGAAGAAACTTTCATCATGTGGGACCTGATCCACGACCGCACCCACATGCGTGGCGACCTGCCGTTCGATCCGTTCATGATCAAGCAGCGCATGCCCTTCTTCCTGTACTCGCTGGAGGAATTGCGCTGCGATTTGACCGCGTTCCGCGAATGCATGAAGATCGCCGCGAATCCGGACTCGGATGAGAAAAGCGCCAAAATGGCCAAGCTGGTGCAGTACGCGGTGATCTTCGACCGCATCTTCCGCTTCGCCATCACCGGCTCGCGCGTTCGCAACTACGACGGGCTCGGCGGCCAGCTGCTGTTCGCCTGGATGCACCAGCACCATGTGCTGCACTGGACCGATACCAAGCTGAGCATTGACTGGGATCAGGTGCCCGACGTGGTTGCAGCCTTGGGGGATGCGATCGACGAACTGTACTGGAAGTCCATCGACCGCCCGAAGCTGGCTCACTGGCTCGCCGCCTACGAACTGGTTTCGGCCACCGTCACCCCGAACCCCGCTTCGGTCTGGGCCAAGGGCCCGGACGCCCTGCCGCTGACCGCACCGTTGCGCGAAATCACCGACCAGGTCATGGACGACGAATTCCCGCTGTCGATGTTCTACGAAGCACTGAACAAGAAGATGGCCACCGTCATCGAATCGACCAAGGGAATGACCGGGGCAACGAAAATCTAGCCTTTCCTCTAGGCTGGAAAATGTGAGCAGAGAAAGCATCTCCTTGAACGAGACATCCAAACTAGTGCTCCTTGCCGGCGCTACTTCCGCCTCCGGCATTGCCAGCGCCACCGCGCTGGTTGATGCCGGAGCGCGGGTGCTTGCGGTAGGAAGCAACCAAGATCGGCTCGACGAGCGCCTGCCGTTCGCCCATGCCCGTTATGAATGCGATCTGGGTGACTTCGCCGCGGTCAAGCAATTGGCGCTGCAGATCCATCAAGAGCACGGCAGCATCGATGCGCTGATCCATCTGGTCGGCGGCTGGCGCGGCGGCAAATCCATCACCGGGCAAAGCGACGAGGACTGGGAGTTCCTGCACCACAGCGTGCTGACCACCCTGCGCAACACTTCCCGCGCGTTCGTCGATGATCTGGTCTCTTCCCCCGCAGGACGCTTGGCCATCGTGAGCGCCGAAGCGGTGCTGAACCCGACCCCGTCCAATGCCAACTACGGAGCCGTCAAGGCCGCCGCGGAGCATTGGGTCAATGCGATCGCCCGCCTATTCGCCAAGCAGGCCGAAAATGCCGCCGCAGTCAGTTGGGTCGTCAAGGCATTGAGCGACAAGTCCCCGGAGGAAGCTCCTTCCGGGCATACTCCGGTGCAATTCCTCGCCCGAGCCGCCGTGGACCTGCTGGAGCAGGATGCCGGCGAGCTCAACGGCGCCCGCATCGCCTTGCCCAAGGCCTGATGACTAGCCAAGGCACGCACCCGGGCGCTGTCCTGAGCCTCGCACACCACTTCACCCCTTGAACCACTAAGGACCACCACAGCATGACTTTTACCCACGACGCGTCGGTTCGCGGATTCGCTTCGGATAACTACTCGGGCGTGCACCCGCGGATCATGGACGCCATTGCCCGCGCCAATGGCGGCCACCAGATTTCCTACGGCGAAGACCAGTACACCGAGGAACTGGGCAACGTCGCCCGCAATGCTTTTGGCCCCGAAGCCCAGATCTTCCCGGTGTTCAACGGCACCGGTGCCAACGTCATCGCACTGCAATCGCTGCTGCCGCGCTGGGGCGCGGTCATTTGCGCGTCGTCGGCGCATATCAATGTGGACGAGAACGGTGCGCCCGAGCGCATCGGCGGCTTCAAGCTGCTGCAGGTGGACACCCCGGACGGCAAGCTCACCCCGGAACTGATCGACCAAGAAGCATGGGGCTGGGGCGACGAGCACCGCGCGCAGCCGCTGGCCGTATCGATCACCCAGGCCACCGAGCTGGGCACGCTGTACACGCCTGAGGAGATCAAGGCCATCACCGACCATGCGCACAAGCTGGGCATGAAGGTGCATCTGGACGGCTCGCGCCTCTCCAACGCCGCGGCATCCCTGGGCGTCGAGCTGCGCGCGCTGACCACCAATGCCGGCGTGGACATCGTCTCCCTCGGCGGCACCAAGAACGGCATCCTGCTCGGCGAGGGAATCTTGACCCTGCGCAGCGAGCTGGCCCAGGACCTGAAGTACCTGCGCAAGATGAACATGCAGCTGGGTTCAAAAATGCGTTTCATCTCCGCCCAGCTGATCGAGCTCTACGGCACCGGCCTGTGGCGCGAACTGGCAAGCCACTCCAATGCCATGGCCGCCAAGCTCTCGCAGGCGGTCGAGGAAATCGATGGTGTCCAGCTGGTCTACCCCACCCAGGCCAACGGCGTTTTCGCCCAGCTGCCAACCGAAGTCAGCGATCAGCTGCGCGAGCACTTCCGCTTCTACGACTGGGACCGCGCGGCCGGGCAGGTGCGCTGGATGTGCTCTTTCGACACCACCGAGGACGATGTTGCCGAGTTCATCGCCAAGCTGCGCGAGCTGATGGGAGCCTACGCCGCGGCATAGCATGCAGCCCCGGTCGGCGCGCCGTACCCATGCTCGGGTACGGCGCGCTTAGACTCAAATTGTGACCAATGATCGCCCTGCTTCCGCCATTCCGAAGGCCTTTGCCAAGGCCCTTGACGAGTTGTCGCATGCCAAGGTGCGCAAGGAACTGAAATTCACTGAAATCCCGGCTCCCGGCAGGCTGGCCCCCTTCGCGCTGGCGCTCAGCGGCGATGTGATGGATGTCGTTGCCCCCGGACACGGGCCCCAAGGGCGGGAAATCGGACGCACCCCGTTCCTTCAACCGGCCGAGCAGCTGGCCACCGGTCGCTTCATTCTCCTTTTCGACCCGGCGGGCCAAGAACTGTGGAATGGCCAGTTCCGCATCGTCACCTATATCCGCGCCCGGCTGGATCATGAAATGGGCCAGGATTCCATGCTGGCTTCAGTCGCGTGGTCGTGGCTCGAAGAAGCCCTGCGCGAGCGTGATGCCGCCTACCATTCAGCTGGGGGCACCGCGACCCGGGTGATTTCCGAGTCCTTCGGCAATCTTGCCGGGGAACAAGACCACATCGATATCGAGCTGCGCGCTTCATGGTCGCCTGACTCGGATCATCTCGGCGCGCACCTGAGCGCATGGGCCGATATGGTCTGCACTTTTGCCGGACTGCCACCCTTGCCCGAAGGCGTGCAGCAGCTGCCCCACCGCCGCCTGAGCTAGCAATTATCCATGCGGTGGAGCTGATTAGTCCTAGAATGGAAGCACCATGCCGAATTCTGAATCTTCCGCTCCCGCATCACCCGCTCCCGCCACGGAGGCTGCCGCGCCGGTTCTGACACCGCTGACCGCACCGCGCGACGGGATCCCCGAAGTCATCGACACTGCACCGGCGTTGCGCCGTGCAGTACGTGCCCTGGAAGCGGGCACCGGCGACTTGGCGGTGGATACCGAAAGGGCCAGCGGATTCCGCTACGGCCAGCGCGCCTTCCTGCTGCAAATCCGCCGAGAAGGCTCGGGCACGTGGCTGATCGATCCGGAGACCTTGGATGACCTGACCCCGCTGCGCGAGTTCGTCAACCAGCAGCCCTGGATCCTGCATGCGGCCACCCAGGATCTGCCCTGCCTGCATGAATTGGGCATGTCGCCCACCTCGCTGTTCGACACCGAGATGGCTGGCCGCCTCGCAGGATTCCCCCGCGTCTCCCTGGGCACCATGGTCGGCGAATTGCTGCGGCTGCAATTGGCCAAGGAGCATTCGGCCGTGGACTGGTCCACCCGCCCGCTACCCGAATCGTGGCTGAATTACGCCGCACTGGATGTGGAAGTCCTCGAAGAGCTGCGCCACGCCATCACCAAGGTGCTCGAAGAGCAGGGCAAGCTGGAGTTCGCCCGCCAGGAATTCGAGCACGAACGCACGTTGCCCGATCCCGTCCCGGCAGAAACGCCGTGGCGGAAATTATCCGGCATCCACAAGCTCAAGAGCCGGCGCAACCTAGCTGTAGCCCGCGAGCTGTGGCTTTCGCGCGAATCCCTGGCCCAGAGCCGCGACGTGGCCCCGGGGCGGTTGATTCCCGACCGCGCCATCATGGCAGCCGTGGAGCAGCGCGCCACCAGCGTTCCCGCGCTACTGAAGATCCCGGGGTTCCACACACGCAATGCCAAGCGCGATGCGGCGCGCTGGGTCGACGCAATCCAGCGCGGTAACAGCACCAGGGACCTGCCCGATCTGCGGGCGCCCAAGACGGGCCTGCCGCACCCCCGCTCGTGGGCAGAGAAGAACCCTGAAGCCGCGAATCGCTTGGAAGCTGCCAAGCAGGTAGTCAATGAGGTGAGCGAGCAGTGGAACATTCCCGGCGAGAATCTGCTGACTCCCAAGTACCTGCGCGAAGTGTGCTGGAATGCACCGGTGCGGATCAGCGAGGCAAGCGTGGCGGACAAGCTGGAAGGCCTCGGCGCCCGCCCATGGCAGCGTGCGCTGCTTTCGGACAAGCTGGCCACGGCACTGAAGCAGGCCTGAGCGGATCCGCAGAGTAATTCGCCGAAGGTTCACCGATTCGCGGGGACCGGCAACTTGCACTTCAAGTTACTCCTGAGTAACGTATGGTTCAGGTCACAGTGATGCTGGCCACTGCCCTGTACTACACGGGCAGCATGAACCAACCCAAGGAGCCCGACGGTGACTGCCAACGCTTCGACCGTGCGCAACAGCGCGCACCCATCGCTCGACGACCGCGATGTCGTCTTCATCGACGGGGTACGCACCCCGTTCGGCAAAGCCGGCGACAAGGGAATCTACCACGGTACCCGCGCCGATGACCTTGCCGTCAAGGCCGTACGCGGCCTGCTGGAACGCAACCCTGAAGTGCCCGCCGAGAAGATCGACGAAATCTCCATCGCCGCAACCACGCAGACCGGCGACCAGGGCCTGACCTTGGGCCGCACCGTCGGCCTACTCTCCGGTATCCCCCAGTCCGTGCCCGGCTTCGCCATCGACCGCATGTGCGCCGGCGCCATGACAGCGGTGACCGCGACCGCAGGCGGCATCGCCTTCGGCGCCTACGACGTCGTCGTCGCCGGCGGCGTGGAGCACATGGGCAACCACCCCATGGGCGCCGGAGCCGACCCGAACCCGCGTTTCCTCTCCGAGCGCATCGTCGACCCGCAGGCATTGAACATGGGCAATACCGCGGAGAACCTGCACGACCGCTTCCCTGCGATCACCAAGGAACGCGCCGACCGGTACGCCGTCGCATCCCAGGCCAAGCTGGCCAAGGCCTACGAGAACCAGCAGATCCAGGCGGACCTGATCCCCGTGGCCGCCAAGCGCCCGGGCGAAGGCTGGGCCGTGAACACGGTTGACGAGCCTCCGCGGCCGGGAACCACCATGGAATCGCTGGCCGAATTGCGCACCCCGTTCCGCGCCCACGGACGCGTGACGGCAGGCAACGCAGCCGGCCTGAACGACGGCGCCACCGCCGCCCTGCTGGCCAGTGGCGCCGCAGTGCGCGAACTGGGCCTGGAACCGAAGATGCGCATGGTCTCCTTCGCCTTCTCCGGTGTGGAACCGGATGTGATGGGCTACGGACCGGTTCCGTCCACCGAAAAAGCCCTGGCCAAGGCCGGCCTGGGCATCAACGACATCGGCCTGTTCGAAATCAACGAGGCCTTCGCCGTCCAGGTGCTCTCCTTCCTCGACTACTACGGAATCGACCAGGACGATGAGCGGGTGAACCGCTACGGCGGGGCCATCGCGGTGGGCCACCCGCTGGCCTCCTCCGGCGTGCGCCTGATGTCCCAGCTGGCCCGCCAGTTCTCCGAGGACCACACGGTGCGCTACGGCATCACCACGATGTGCATCGGCCTGGGCATGGGCGGCACAGTAATCTGGGAAAATCCAAACCACGCGGACTTCGGCAGCAAGGCATAAGGAAGAGACAATGACTGCATTGAGCAAAGATTTCCAGACTGTCGCGCAGCTGATGCACGACGAGACCGTCACCCACTCCTACGTGAAGGATGTGGCACTGCCCAGCGGCAAGACCATGGCGCTGCTGACCCTGGACAACGGGTTGGACCACAAGAAGCCGACTACGCTCGGGCCCAACGGGCTGCTGGAATTGCGCGCTGCGCTTGAAGTCCAGGCAGAACGCGCGAAGAACGGCGAGATCCACGCACTGGCGATCACCGGCAAGCCATTCTTCCTGATCGCCGGCGCCGACCTGTCGGCCGTCACCCGCCTGAGCGAACCGAGCCAGGCCACGGCCATGGCTTCGCTGGGCCATTACACCTATGAGCTGCTTGCCGATTTGGGCGTCCCGACCTTCGCCTTCATCAACGGCCTGGCGCTCGGCGGCGGCCTGGAAATCGCACTGGCCTGCAACTACCGCACGGTCAGCACCACCGCCGGCGCACTGGGCTTGCCGGAAAGCTTCCTCGGCCTGATCCCGGGTTGGGCCGGCGTCTACCGCCTGCCACGCCTGATCGGCCCGGAGAACGCGCTGAAGGTCATGATCGAGAACCCGTTGAACAACAACCGTACGCTCTCCGGTCCGGCCGCCGCGAAGATGGGCGTTGCCGATGCCCTATTCGAATCGGCCGACTTCATCGAGCATTCAATTGCCTTCGCTGACGGCGTCATCTCCGGAACCACCGAGGTCAAGCGCCCCAACGCCGTTGACCCCAGCGATCCGGAAGTTGCCCGCCGCTGGCTTGAGGCGGCCGATGCCGCCGAGAAGTTCGTCGACGCAAAGCTCTCCGGTGCGGCCCCCGCGCCGTACAAGGTGCTTGAGGTCTTCCGCCGGGGCCTGGCCATCTCGCAGCAGGAGTCGGCCGCCCTTGAGGTCGATGCATTGACCGGGCTGATGCGCACCCCGCAGTTCCAGAACACCGTGTATGCCTTCCTGGACCTGGTCCAGAAGCGCGGCAAGCGTCCTGCCGGCGCACCGGATCCCAAGCTCGCCCGCCCGGTCACCAAGGTGGGCGTCGTCGGCGCCGGCCTGATGGCCAGCCAGCTGGCCCTGCTGTTTGTCCGCCGGCTGAACGTGCCGGTGGTGATCACCGATCTGGATCAATCACGGGTGGACAAGGGACTGGCCTACATCCACGGCGAGATCGACAAGCTGCACGCCAAGGGCCGGATGAGCCAGGATGCGGTGAACCGCACCAAGGCCCTGGTTACCGGCTCGGTCACCAAGGAGGCATTCGCCGATGCCGATTTCGTCATCGAGGCAGTCTTCGAAGAGCTGAACGTGAAGAAGCAGGTTTTCGCAGAGGTAGAGGCAGTGGTCTCCCCCGAGTGCATCCTGGCCACCAACACGTCCTCGCTCTCGGTCACCGAGATGGGGCGCGACCTTGAGCACCCAGAACGCCTGGTCGGCTTCCACTTCTTCAACCCGGTCGCAGTGATGCCGCTGCTGGAAATCGCCGCTACCGAATGGACCAGCGATTCCGCGCTGTCCATCGCGTTCGTGCTGGGCAAGAAGCTGAAGAAGACCGCGGTGAAAACCAAGGATTCCGCCGCGTTCGTGGTCAACCGCGTATTGCTTCGCCTGATGAGCGAAGTCCAGGCAGCTTTCGATGAGGGCACCGACGCGAAGACAGCTGACTCGGCACTGGCCCCAATGGGCCTGCCGATGACCCCGCTGACCCTGTTGGCCATGGTGGGCCTGCCGGTCGCGCAGCACGTCAACGAGTCGCTGAACGCCGCTTTCGGCGATCGCTTCACCATCTCGGAGAATCTGCAGAAGCTGATCGATGCAAAGATCACAACCCTCTGGGTCAAGGACGAGGCAGGCAACCAGGTGCTCAACCCTGAAGCTGAAAAGCTGATGTCCTTCGGCGATCAGCCCTCGACCGGAGAACAGATCCTGGCCCGTGTCCAGGACGCGCTGGCTGAAGAAATCGGACTGCTGCTGGCTGAAGGCGTAGTTGCCGAAGCCGCCGACGTTGACCTGTGCATGATCACCGGTGCCGGCTGGCCGATGCACTTGGGCGGCATTACCCCGTATCTTGACCAGGTTGGCGCCTCCGCACGCGTCAACGGCAAGAAGTTCAACGGCTAGTACCCAACCGGCCGTTTTTGGTTGCATCGCTTTTCCCTGGGCGCTGGAACCAGGCAAGGAGCCGAGACTCTTCCCCATCGGGAAGCTGGTCTCGGCTCCTTGCTGTCTTGAAGATGCGCGAACCCCGTACAGCTGGATCCGCTGTACGGGGTTCGCGCGTTCTGAGGAGCTGCGCCTGCTAGCAGTTAGATGATGTCCTCGCCGTTGCGGCGGGCTTCCAGCCATTCCTGGATGAAACCCCTGCTGATGAAGAACAGCACTCCTGCCACGATCGCTGGCCATACCAGCACATACAGGCTCAAGAAAAACGTCGTCATTATTTGCCTCCCAGGCTCTGTGCGTCACGTCCGGCTTCTGCAGTATCAGTCTGTGCCTCAACTACATCGAAGTCACCGGTGCGTATCGCGATCACATCGAAGTCGAATTCCATCTTGGATCTGAAGGACATGAGGTAGCAGACGATGGTACTGACCGAGTAGGCTACCAGCGAAGCGCTCAAGGTGGTGTAATCGCGGAGGAAACCGAAGGCGAACGGAGCACTGACCAGCATCGCGACGACTCCGACAATCTTGGCGACGCGCAGGCCGAAGAAGCCGAAGCTCATCAATGCCAGGACCACGCCGATGCCAATCACCGCGAGCAACTCGATCAGGAATCCGGTGACGCCGTTGATCGGGATCAGTTCGAAGCGAACCGGGATGAAGATCGCAAGGGCAACCAGTACCGAGACGGTGAAGGCCTTGTTCGTGACCTTATTCCAGTAGAAGCTGGCCAAAACCGGGAATACCAGTGCGCCCCAAAGGGCACCAACGAAGACCAGCAGGTCCAGGATATTCAGCTGCATGCTCGCGAAAGCGACTGCCAAGGCCGTGGCAACAACCATGGTCGCACGGCCAAAGAGCAGCATCTTCTTCGGATCGGCCTTGTCCTTGCCGGCGACGTTCTGCCCGTAGACATCCGCCATCATGATCGAAGACAGTGCCGCCAAGTCAGAGTCGGCTGTGGACGACAGCGCACCAATAATCATGATGAAGAACAGCGCCAGCAGAACACCGGGCAGGTAGCTGGCTGCCATCTCAGGAATGAGGTTGTTCATGTCGCCACCGGATGGCTCGAATCCGAGGTACAGGGCCAGCACACCGAGCATGCCCACGCCGATGACCATGGCGCCGTATCCGATGGTTGCGGTGATGAACGTCGGCTTGATCAGGTCCTCGCGCACTGCGAACAGACGCTGGGCAATGGTCTGGTTGCCGATTGCGTAGGCCAGTACCGCGGCAATATATGGTGCGCCTTGGCCCAGGAATGCTTCAGAGGAGAAGAAGTTGGACTGCTGCGGGGTCAGGTTGCTTGCGCCGGTTTCGAACGCGGCCGGGAAGCCTGCGGCAAAGAAGATGGCTGGAACGATAATTGCCACAGCGCCGAGCATCGCAACGACCTGGACAAAGTCGGTCAGCACCGAAGCACGGAACCCGGACCACAGGGTGTAGAGCAGAACGCCACCGGCGACGGCCAGCACGCCCTGGATGAAGTTGAAGGGCGAGAGCATCGAGATCAATACGCCGCCGGCAATGAAGTTGGACATCAGGGAGATGACCGAACCGACAATATTGGATCCGGCCAGCATCAGCTGGCTGGAGCGGCCGTGGCGTGCGTGCATGACCTCGGCGAGGGTGTGCGCGCGTGGTGCGACCTTGCGGATCCGCTTGCCGAATGGGTAGATGAACAGAATCATCAACGCACCCCAGAGACCGTAGTGGATGGGGCCGGAGATTCCGTAGGTGTAACCTGACGTGGCCGAGGCATACATCGACGAAGCCCAAATCCACGTCGCGGTCATACTCGCAGCAGAAATGCCGAATCCGATTTTATTTCCCGCCGTCATGTAATCGTCGGCGTTTTCCTTCTTTTTCCCGATCCGGGTAGAAATTAAAAAGGTTCCTCCGTAGAAGAGCACCAAAAGCAAGACAACAGTTAGGGCGCTGAATTGCACGATTTCGTTATCCACGCGCCACCTCCCTCTTTTAGACAGTGATGAGATCCGCGCCGGGAGCTATTAGCTCAACCGACGACTTGTCCTGCACGTCTTCCCGCGAGATGTCATCGCTAGGGGTAAATTTCAGCTGACGCGCACAAGCCCCTGGGCCCATGAATCACTTCCCTACACTCAAGTTTCGTTCGTTTCTCATTCGTATCGTTCATCCCTGGTAACTGGGAGCACCACCTTCTGGATTCATTCCAGAAACTGGTGATTTGGCTTCACAACGTGAATCCAGACCTCTGGCTCGCCTGCATCTCACTTGCGGCTATCCAGACGTGCGCCTAACGGCGCTTCGGGTCAGTACAGGCGTGACATTCGCGTTGGCGAATACCGCCTGTTTTCCATCGGAGAACTGCTACCTGTAACTCAACACGCGATCACGGCGCGGAGTATCTCGGTCGGCGTCAATAAGCCTGACAGGTGAACAGTTAAAGAATTCTCCGAAAATGTTAGCTTCAACTAGCTATCCAAATATTAGCATGAATGCAAAGATATCCGAACTATCAGCCGCCAGGCAGTGAGTCAACCGAACAGCCCGCCAAGCTCGAACCGAGCCATTCAAATTAATCCATCTCCTGCATCAATTACCAGCCGGTATTCATTCGCGCGTAACGGCGCGCACAAAAACAGGAAAGCCTCAGCAGGAAAAAGATCTAGATTCGGCCACTTCCAACCCAACCGCAAGGCGGCATTGCGACGAAGCTCCACGCGCAGGAAAAACCCCACCTAGATTACTAACCATGGGCAGAACCCAGGGCTCAAGCCACATTCAACGAGACCGACCCCCAAGGGCCCACGCTGTAAATTCGATGCTGATGCATGAATATGCATAAGGTTCGATAGCCGGATAGCTGAATGGTAAATGAACAACGCCTCTGCCGGTTGCATTCCACAAACGCGGCGATCACCAAGCACGGGCGTTTGGCACTTAGCGCCTGCACAGAGATCTCTGCCAGAATGGGATCATGACTGACATTGCCCGACCAGCCCGCCGCACATTCATGTGCGCTTCGGCAGCACTTGGTTCCGCCGCTCTTCTGACCGCCTGCGGTGATGGACGTTCTGAAGCAGACACCCCCGAGGCATTGCCGATCCCGGAACCAACCGGCGAAGGACAGTCGCTCATGAAGACGAAGGATCTGCCCGTTGGATCACGCGCCTTGGCACCTGCCAAGGATCCGTCCGGAAAGGATGTCGGCATTCTGCTTTTCCGCAAGGATGAGAAGACCGTATTGGCGTACTCGAACGTTTGCACGCATCAGGGTTGCGCGGTAACCCCTAAATCCAGCAAAGAAGATTTCTACTGCGCCTGCCACGGCTCACGATTTGCACCCGCTGATGGAACCGTAACCGATGGTCCAGCTATCGCCGCCTTGCCACGATACGCTGCGGCAATCGAAGGCGACGACATCATCGCCTACGTCACCGCCGCAGAGTAGTTTCCCACCTCTAATCAAGCATGAAGGGCTGAACCCCACAGGGTTCAGCCCTTCATGCTTGGCCCAGACGCCATTAGAACAAGGCAACCTTTTCCGGAGCCGGGAAGAGCTCGTCCATCTGGGTCCGCTCGGTCTCAGTAGGAACCCAGCGAACGGCAGCGGCGTTGGCGCGTATCTGCTCGGGACGAGTAGCACCCGCAATCACCGAGGCCACAGGCGACTGCGCGGCCACCCACGAGAACGCCAATTCGACCGGCGTAAGATCCCGTTCGGCAGCGAAGGCATTGAACCGGTCGAGCTGCTCGAAATCGCTGGTTTCCACCAGGTGCTGGCGCGCATGCGTCAGGCGGGTGCCCTCCGGGGCATGCCCCTTGGAGTACTTGCCAGTGAGCAGCCCGTTCGCGAGCGGGAAATAAGGCAAAACACCCAGGTCGAATTCACGAGCAGCCGGCAGCACTTCGAGTTCCGCGCGGCGGTCAATCAGGTTGTAGTGGTTCTGCGCCGAAATGAACCGTTCGGTTCCCAACTCACGGGCGACGTACTCCGCCTGGGCAATTTGCCAGCCGGAGCGGTTCGAATGGCCGATATAGCGAACCTTGCCGCTAGCCACCAGATCATCCAGGGCCCGCAAGGTTTCCTCAATAGGGGTCATCGCATCCGGCGTATGGAACTGGTACAGGTCGATGTAGTCCGTTCCCAGTCGCTTGAGCGACGCTTCGACCGCTCTGACAATATAGCGGCGCGAGCCTCGTGCGTTGAAGTCCGGTCCGTTCACGCCCTGCATATCCATGCCGAACTTGGTGGCCAACACGATGTCCTTGCGTGCTGGACCCAGCGCCTTGCCGAGGCGGATTTCGGAAAGCCCCGCTTCCTTGCCATAGATGTCCGCGACATCGAAGAGCGTGATACCCGCATCGAGGGCCGCCTTGATCACGGCGTCGGTTCCTTCCTGGGATTCCGTTGCAGTACCTGCGCGGCCAAGGTTGTTGCAGCCTATCCCGACGACGGAAACGCTCAGGCCGCTGCGGCCTAGCTGACGGAATTCCATGGACACCTCATCTGTTGGTCTGATCATCCGCTTCACTGAGCGACCTTATACCCCTAGGCTATCTGGTAAGTACAAGTGCTCAACATTTCACGGCACAATTCACTGCATTGCATATTTATCCATTAGGATGGAGACATGTCTAAAGTTCTTACCAATCTCCCTGTAGGCGAGCGCGTGGGTATCGCGTTCTCCGGTGGCCTCGACACCTCGGTCGCAGTAGCCTGGATGCGCGACAAGGGCGCCATCCCTTACACCTACACTGGCGACCTCGGCCAGTACGATGAGCCAGATATCGATGCAGTACCTGGCCGCGCGCTGGAGTACGGTGCAGAGAACTCCCGCCTGGTTGATTGCAAGCCTGCCTTGGTTGAAGAAGGCTTCGCAGCACTCGCCTGCGGCGCTTTCCACATCCGCACCGGCGGCAAGACCTACTTCAACACCACCCCGCTGGGCCGCGCCGTCACCGGCACCCTGCTGGTTCGCGCCATGCGCGAAGATGGCGTGGACGTCTGGGGCGACGGTTCGACCTACAAGGGCAACGACATCGAGCGCTTCTACCGCTACGGCTTGATGGCCAACCCGAAGCTGCGCATCTACAAGCCATGGCTGGATCCGAACTTCGTTGCAGAACTCGGCGGCCGCCAGGAAATGTCCGAATGGCTGCAGGAACACGGTTTCCCATACCGCGACTCGGCTGAAAAGGCCTACTCGACCGACGCCAATATCTGGGGCGCGACGCATGAGGCGAAGACCCTGGAACTGCTCGACAGCTCCATCGAATCCGTTGAGCCGATCATGGGCGTTAAGTACTGGGACGAAAGCCTCGAGATCAAGACCGAAGACGTTTCGATTTCCTTCGTCGCCGGCCGCCCGGTGGCCATCAATGGCAAGGAATTCACCGATCCGGTGGCCCTGGTCAACGAAGCAAACATCATCGGTGGCCGCCATGGCTTGGGCATGAGCGACCAGATCGAGAACCGCATCATCGAGGCCAAGTCCCGCGGCATCTACGAAGCCCCTGCAATGGCGCTGTTGTACATCGCCTACGAACGCCTGGTCAACGCGATCCACAACGAAGACACCGTGGCCAGCTACCACAACGAAGGCCGCCGCCTGGGCCGCCTGATGTACGAAGGCCGCTGGCTGGACCCGCAGGCCCTGATGCTACGCGAATCGCTGCAGCGTTGGGTAGGTTCGGCCATCACCGGTACCGTGACCATCCGCCTGCGCCGCGGCGACGACTACACCATCCTCAACACCGAGGGCGAGAACCTGAGCTACCACCCGGACAAGCTGTCCATGGAGCGCGTAGGCGATGCAGCCTTCGGCCCGGTTGACCGCATCGGCCAGCTGACCATGCGCAACCTGGACATCGCCGACTCCCGAGGCCGCCTGGAGCAGTACGCCAACATGGGACTGGTCGGCGGCACCACCGCCAAGCTGGTCGGCTCGCTGGAAGCCGGCGGAGCCGACGCGATCGTGAACTCTACCCAGGTCGACAGCGACGATCTGGCTACCGACCGCGCTATCGAGTCAGCTGCCTTCGACGCAGGCACCGACTAAGCTCGCGGGCTCATGCCCCAAGCGCTGAAAAGCTCGGGCGGGTCCTTCCTTGGCTGGAAGGATCCGTCCGAGCTTTTTCTTGTGCAGCAGGCTAGGGCACCGCCCGGTTTGCAGCCGGGCGGCAGGGGCTTAGAGGGGCCAGGCCGTTGAGCGCGGCCAGGGATTGCAGGGCCATGATGAACCCGGCCAGCGGGAGGAACCTGAGGATTCCGTGCACCACAGTTCCCACACCGGTGTCCTTGGCTGGGAGCTTCACCGCTTCATCCGTCAACCAAGTGGCCAGCGTGATCACGGTGCCGATCAACGCGATTTGCTCCTCGGGCAGCGTCATCGTCTTGGCCAGCACGATCCCGGCAGCGAATCCGATCAGCACCTGGGTGGCCGCCCACAGCATCGGACGCAGCGTGCCCTGGAGCTTCGAACGCCCGACGCCCCAAGGCTAGGCCTCGATCAGCTGCAGCAGCGGGCTGACCGCGATGGTGAAGCCGACCAGCGAAACCAGTCGCAGCACCAGCCGGATGCGGGCGCCGGAAGTGGTGTTCGGTGCTGGCAGGCGGAAACCCTGCTCGACGATCCACACCGCGATCACCACGATGACCCCTGCCAGAGCCAGCTGAGCGTGGCCGGCCCCGGAGAACAGCGAGGTGATGCCGATGCCGATAATGACGCCAATGCAGGCCTGGAACACCAGGTGCAGCGGTGTGCGGGTTGCGCCCATCCGCGGGGCCTTACGCTGAGCGCCGGAAGTTTCGTCCCGGTCTTCTTGTGGAATCATTTCTCCTTGTATCCTGCTCGTTCAAACCTGCGTCTTCGCTGCACTGCGCGAAGGCGCCAAATCCTTGGACAGCAGCAGGCCGCTGCCGCCGCTGAAAACCACGGTACCCAGCTGCGCAGCCCGGGCCACTTCCTCGAAGCCCAGGGAGCGGTGGAGCGCCAATGACGCGGCGTTCTGCGCATTGACCACGCGCCATGCGCTCGAAGCGCGCTGGGCAATCCAGTCCAGCCGTGCTTCCGTCAGGCTCCGACCCACTCCCCGGTGCCGGCATCCGCGGGCAACCTCGATCCCAGCCAGGTACTAACCAGCTGGAGCTGTTGCATCAGCAGGTTCCCACCAATGGGCACGGGACCAGCCAAGCAGTTGGCCATCCAGGTTGTAGATGACCAGCTGGCACTCTCCGCTCCCCCACAGCTCAGGTTCTGCATGGCGCCCCATGCTTTGGGACAACCTGCGGATGGCCGGGTAGTCCACTGCCCGCATCGGTTGCGGCGCGGGAATGCCCAGTCTCATCAGCAGCTAGTCGATGGACATGGGCTTTGATGGCATTGGGTGGGCCATCTTCAGCTTGTTCACTTCAGCGTAGGGTGCGACGCCGATGCTCATCTTGGTGAAGTCCAGCTTGGCTTCGCGGATGCACGTCTTGATCGCCGCAACTGCCAGTTTTGGCGCTGGAGATAGGACCCTGATGTTCAGCTTGCGGTTGCCGAAATCGCTGGACTCCACGGTACCCAGTCCGCGCCATGCCAGATGGCCGGTCAATGCTTCCTTGGTCTTCTTTTCAAGGTAGTGGTCACGCTCGGTGCCGTTGGCCGACTTCAGCGCATACTGGACGATCACCCACGACTGGTCTTCCGCTTCAATTTCCTTGTAGCCTGCTTCTGCACAGGCTTCCATGAACCCGGCGAACAACTCGTCCGCGCGATCGTTGTCGACGTCCTGCACATCGCTGGTTTGCGACATATGGCCAACGGAGCCGTGGTTGATCACGAACTGGCCCAGCTCTTCGTCCTCGAACTGCTGGAACCACGCTTCACGGAAATGCAGTACGTTCTTCTCATCCAAACGGTAGGTGCGCACAATCGCCATAGGTTTTCCCTTTTCAGGTCAGTGAATCATTCAAGTATGAAATTCTTGGACAGCTTCAGGCTGTCGGGAGGCCCGCGACTTTAGCTAACCATAATTCCCGATGAGCATGGTTGAACGGCGACGAATTCTCCGCCACGGATTCCAAGAGCTGTTCGCTGGTATCGCGAACTGAATCCTGGAGCTTCTGCGGATACCCCATCGACAGCGCGTGCTCTGCGAACTCGTCCTCGTCATCAAGGAAAGTGCCTTTGCTCCGGGAACGGATGACATCCAGATCCAGGTCAATGGAGTTGATTTCCCACGCGTCACGTTTCATCTGCAGCCAGCCGACATTGCTGGACAGGTCAATGTAGACGTCGAAATCCTCTGAGGCATCCGAATACATCGTGGCGACCCAGTCTCCACGATGCGGGATCAGGCACAACGCGTTGGTGGCAGCCAGGTGGGCGGTGCCAGGACGGGCGACCAGGGAACCGGCTGGCTGATGCAGCCAGTGGCCGAATTCGTCTTGCCCAAGGTAGAAGCCCGGGACAACCCAGTGCGGGCTCCCGTCGAACTTCCATGCGCGCGCGACAACTAGCGAGCCGAAGCCGATATTCTCAGGGCTGCGGGGCAAATCCTTCGGGCAACCGCTCATAGGGCTCACAGCTTAGGGATCTGTCCGGTGGGCAGGTCCTGGCCAGGCAGCGGGCGGGCGAAAGGCACCTTGGTGCCGAGCACCTGTGCGAGCGTATCCCGGGCTACCTGCTTGGCGGTCAATCCGACGCGTTCAAGCACCTCTCCACGGGTGCCGTGAGCCAGGAATTCCGTAGGCAGGCCCACTTCGTTCAACGCGGTGTCCACCCCTGCGGCACGCATCTCGGTGCGCAGGCGCGAACCGACGCCGCCGGCACGCACGCCGTCCTCGACGCATACAACGATGCGGTGGCGGGCAGCCAGGGAAATCACCGACTTCGGCATCGGCAGAACCCAGCGCGGGTCGACGACGGTGACCGACACACCCTGGCTGTTCAGGCGCTGGGCAACATCCAGCGACAGCTCGCTCATGGCACCGACCGAAACGATCAGGACATCCGGCGCCGACCGGTCCCCCAGCCGGGCCAGCACGTCCACGCCATCGGGCAGGCGATCGACGGCTTCCACTGGTTCGCCGACCGAGCCCTTGGAGAAACGCACGACGCTTGGCGCATCGTCGATGTCCAGGGCTTCGCGCAGTTCTTCGCGCAGGCGGTCCGCATCGCGTGGTGCGGCCAGGTGCAGGTTCGGCACGATCTGGGTCAGCGCCATATCCCACATGCCATGGTGGCTGGCGCCGTCCGGGCCGGTGACACCTGCACGGTCCAGCACGATGGTGACTCCGGCCTTGTGCAGGGCCACGTCCATCAGTAGCTGGTCGAAGGCGCGGTTCAAGAAGGTCGCATAGACGCAGACGACAGGATGCAGGCCGCCGAAGGCAAGGCCTGCCGCGGTGGTCATGGCGTGCTGTTCGGCGATGCCAACGTCGATCACGCGGTCGGGATGCTCCTGGGACATCTGCTTCAGGCCCACCGGCTGCAGCATGGCACCGGTGATCGCCACGATGTCCTCGCGCTCATTGGCCACGGCGGCGATTTCCTCGCCGAAGACGCTCGTCCAGCTTTGCGCACTGGGCTTGGACACTGGCAGTCCGGTGACCGGATCGATTACGCCAACAGCGTGGAACTGGTCAGCCTCATCGGCTCTGGCCGGGGCGTACCCATGGCCCTTCTCGGTCAGGGCGTGGACCAGCACCGGGCCGGCGTACTGCTTCGCCTGCTGCAGCGCCTCTTCTACTGCACGCTGGTTGTGCCCATCGATCGGGCCGATGTACTTCAGGCCGAGGTCTTCGAACAATCCCTGCGGAGCCCACCAGTCCTTGATGCCCTTCTTCGTGGCATGCAGGGACTTGTAGGTGAAGTCACCGATGGGACCCGAGCCCTTGAGCTTGACCTTGAGCTTGTCCATGGCGTTCTCGTACGCGGGGTGGGTGCGGAACTTGTCCAGCTGCTGGCGCAGGCCGGAAAGCTGGTTGGCCAGGCCGCCGATGGTCGGGGCGTAGGAGCGGCCGTTGTCGTTGACCACGATGACCGCTTTGCGGTCCTTATCGGCAGCGATGTTGTTGACCGCTTCCCAGGCCATGCCGCCGGTCAGGGCGCCATCGCCGACCAGCGCCACGGCGTAGCGGTCATTGTGATTCATCAGCTTGTTCGCGCGGGAAATGCCGTCAATCCATGACAACGAAGAGGAGGCATGGGAAGACTCGACAACGTCGTGTTCCGATTCACCGCGGTCGGGGTAGCCAGACAGGCCCCCTTGCTGGCGCAGGGTTTCGAAGTTCTGGCGTCCGGTAACCAGCTTGTGCACGTACGACTGGTGCCCCGTGTCGAAGACGATGGAATCAGTGGGGGAATCGAAGACGCGGTGGATGCCCAGGGTCAATTCGATTACGCCGAGGTTCGGGCCCAGATGCCCGCCCGTCCGTGCGACATTGTCGATGAGGAAACTGCGGATTTCCTCCGCCAAGTCGCCGAGCTGTTCAAGGGTAAGCGCCCGCAGGTCACTTGGTTTCTTGATGGTCTTCAGTAAAGACACGTTCATCCCCTTCACAAATTCACCGACGATAGGCTGGAAAGCCCATGCGAAATACCCAGTTTACCGCGTCCAAGGCTTCTTTCATTATCCGCCAACGTTCCAGTTGGTGCTAATTTCCCGGCAATGACGTTCGCTACCCTGCCGGTTCAAGGCATGCGCTTTGGCTGGTTCATGCCTGTGCCAGGGTCTCGGCCAGCATCTGGAGCCCCTGGGCTTCGAAGTCTCTGTCGCCAACTTGGTGAGCCCAGACTGCCGTTCCAAGTCCCTCGCGCAATTGCATGATCCGCCAGGATTCGCGTTCCCGTGGGTCGTGGCCATACCCCTGGAGAAAAGCGGCTTCCAAATCTGGACGCGCCTTCCACTGCTGGACAGCCAGCCGGGCCAGGTCGCTGGCAGCTGGGCGGAATTCGAAGCGGCCGAAGTCGATAACTCGCAGTTCGCCTTGATCGGCCAGCCAATTGCGCGGTTGCCAATCCCCGTGGGTCGGCACCAATACGGCTGGTTGCGGTTCATAGCTTCTGAGCATCTGCTCGATCTGCCGGCGAGCCGCTGGCTCGATCCGATGTTCGCGTTCCAGGAGCACGAGAAACTTCTGCGTCAGCCGAGCTTCATAGCCGGGATCCAGGCATTGCGCTTGCGAATGCAGCAGCTTCAGCGCCGCGCCGGCCTGACGATGGAACTCCGGGTCGAATTCATATTCGCTGTCCGCACTGAGCTCGCCTGGCTGAAAGTCCAGAATCATCAAGCGCAAGGAATCGCTGGCGTGCAGCAGCTTGGCTGCTTTCCCGGCTTCTATCAGCGGCCCCGTGTAGCGGCGGTGCGCCAGCAGCTCACGCACTATGTGGTGGTTCTCTTCTCCCCCGGTCTTGGCCACGACGTGCTTCATCCCCGCCTGCAGGTGCAGCACTTTGGTGTCGCCAAGATTCCACGACATGTCGGCTACAACCTCGACGTCACCCAGCCACTGCCGTATCCGTTGCGCGTGTGGTGCTGGCACCAAGGCATCAAGGCTCAGCGCATTCATCGCTGGCGTCCGTGCCGGAACGTGCTGGTCCCAGATTGACGAGGAGACGGGCGATTCGCCGCCAGATCTTCCATGCAACCTCCATGACTGGTATTTTTCCTGAGCCTAGCAAGGTTTGTTCTCCAGGCCCCTGCGGCTCGCTAGGCTTGTCGCATGGAAGCATCGCAACGCTCGGGCCAAACCGCCGCTCGTTACTCGCCGGTGGCCGAGGCGTATATCGATCTGTTCGGTTCACCGGAGCAGGCGGAGGCTGAGGACCGGGAACTGATTGCGGCGTGGGCCGCACAGCTGCACGGACCAGTCCTGGACGCTGGCTGCGGTCCCGGGCATTGGACGCAGTTCATTGCCGATGGCAATCGGCCGTCCACCGGCGTCGACTTGGTGCCGGAGTTCTTGGACTTCGCACGGCGCACCTTCCAGCAGCCCGATTTCCTGCGCGCCGATCTGGCGCACCTGCCATTCGACGGCGAGCAGTTTTCCGGGGTGCTCTCCTGGTATTCGGTGATCCATGTTCCCCCGTCAGATCTTCCACCCATCTTGGACGAGTTGGCCCGCGTGCTCCAACCCGCGGGAAAGCTGCTGCTCGGCTTCTTTGCCGGGGACCAGCTGGAAGCCTTTGACCATCAGGTTGCCCAGGCATGGTATTGGCCGCCAGCGCAGCTGGGCGACCTCCTGGAACAGTCGGGCTTTGGCGTGCTCGAAGTCGGCACCCGCTCCCGGCCTGCTGCCCGCACCCATGGCCATCTGAGCGCGCAAAAGCTTTCATAAGCGACCTGAGACCCAAGGCAATTGCCTTGGGTCTCAGATTCTCCCGCGATGCGGAACTACTTAGAGATTCGCTTCGACCGCAGTCGAGGCGGATCTGCTAGTTGGCAGCGGCGATCTGGCGCAGCACGTACTGCAGGATGCCACCGTTGCGGTAGTAGTCGGCTTCACCTGGGGTGTCGATGCGCAGAACTGCGTCGAACTCGGTGACCTTGCCGTCTTCAGCGGTTGCGGTAACCTTCAGGGTCTTCGGGGTGGTGCCGTTGTTCAGCTCGGTCACGCCAGAGACTGCGAAGGTCTCGGTACCGGTCAGGCCCAGCGAATCAGCCGACTCGCCCTCTGGGAACTGCAGCGGCAGAACGCCCATGCCGATCAGGTTCGAGCGGTGGATGCGCTCGAAGGACTCGGTGATGACGGCCTTGACGCCCAGCAGTGCGGTGCCCTTGGCAGCCCAGTCACGCGAGGAGCCCGAACCGTATTCCTTGCCGCCCAGAACGACCAGCGGGGTGCCGGCAGCCTTGTAGTTCTCTGCAGCGTCGTAGACGTAAGCCTGCGGAGCACCTTCCTGGGTGAAGTCGCGGGTGAAGCCACCCTCGACGCCGTCCAGCAGCTGGTTCTTGATGCGGATGTTCGCGAAGGTACCGCGGATCATGACTTCGTGGTTACCACGGCGCGAGCCGTAGGAGTTGAAATCCTTGCGATCCACGCCGTTCTCGATCAGGTAGCGGCCAGCCGGGGTTTCCGACTTGAACGAACCTGCAGGCGAGATGTGGTCGGTGGTGACCGAGTCGCCCAGCTTCAGCAGTACGCGAGCGCCGTTGATGTCCTGGACTGGCTGAGGCTCAGCGGTCATGCCGTCGAAGTAAGGTGCCTTGCGTGCGTAGGTCGACTTCTCGTCCCATGCGAAGGTGGAACCCTCTGGGGTATCCAGTGCCTTCCAGCGTGCGTCGCCTTCGAAGACTCCGTCGTAGCCCTTAGCGAACATTTCCTTGTCAATCGACGAGTCAATGATCTCCTGGACCTCGACAGGCGATGGCCAGATATCCTTCAGGAAGACATCGTTGCCCTCGGCGTCCTGGCCCAGTGCGTCGGTTTCGAAGTCGAAGTCCATGGTGCCAGCCAGTGCGTAAGCGATAACCAGTGGCGGGGAAGCCAGGTAGTTCATCTTCACGTCCGGGTTGATGCGGCCTTCGAAGTTGCGGTTACCCGACAGGACTGCGGTTGCTGCGAGATCGTTGGCGTTGATGGCCTCGGAGATCTCAGCATCCAGAGGGCCGGAGTTGCCGATGCAAGTTGCGCAACCGTAGCCGACAACGAAGAAGCCGAGCTTCTCCAGGTATGGCAGCAGGCCGGACTTCTCGTAGTACTCGGTGACAACCTTCGAGCCTGGGGCGACCGAGGTCTTGACCCATGGCTTGGAGGTCAGGCCCTTGTCAGCGGCGTTGCGAGCCAGGACGGCTGCGGCCAGCATGACCGAAGGGTTCGAGGTGTTGGTGCACGAGGTGATCGAGGCGATCGAAACCAGGCCGTGGTCCAGGGTGAACTGGGTGCCGTCTTCCTTGGTGACCTCGACGGCTACCGATGGGCGGCCAGCGCCCTGGGTGTCCTCGGCGTTCGATACGTAGTTGTGCAGGTCCTTGCGGAACTGCTCCTTCGAGGACGACAGCTCGATGCGGTCCTGCGGGCGCTTCGGGCCGGCGATCGATGGAACCACGGTCGACAGATCCAGCTCGAGGTATTCCGAGAAGCGGATCTCGCGGCTTGGATCGTGCCACATGCCCTGTTCCTTGGCGTAGGCCTCGACCAGTGCAACGTTCTCCTCGCTGCGGCCGGTCAGGCGCAGGTAGTCGAGGGTGACATCGTCGATTGGGAACATGGCGGCGGTCGAGCCGAATTCCGGGGACATGTTGCCGATGGTGGCGCGGTTTGCCAGCGGCACCTCGGCGACGCCGTCGCCGTAGAACTCGACGAACTTGCCGACAACACCGTGCTTGCGCAGCATTTCGGTGATAGTCAGCACCACGTCGGTTGCGGTGGCGCCAGCTGGAATCGAGCCAGCCAGCTTGAAGCCGACAACGCGTGGGATCAGCATGGAGACGGGCTGGCCGAGCATTGCTGCCTCGGCCTCGATGCCGCCGACGCCCCAGCCCAGCACGCCAAGGCCGTTGACCATGGTGGTGTGCGAGTCGGTGCCCACGCAGGTGTCCGGGTATGCGCGCAGCACGCCGTTGACCTCGCGGGTCATGACGGTGCGGGCCAGGTACTCGATGTTGACCTGGTGCACGATGCCGGTGCCTGGAGGAACGACCTTGAAGTCGTCAAACGCGGTCTGACCCCAGCGCAGGAACTGGTAGCGTTCGCCGTTGCGCTGGTATTCGATCTCCATGTTGCGCTCGACGGCGCCTTCGAAGCCGAAGGTGTCGATCTGCACGGAGTGGTCGATGACCATTTCGGCCGGTGCCAGCGGGTTCACGCGGGTCGGGTCGCCGCCCAGGTCCTTGACGGCCTCGCGCATGGTGGCAAGGTCGACGACACAAGGCACACCGGTGAAGTCCTGCATGATGACACGAGCTGGGGTGAACTGGATTTCGGTGTTCGGCTGAGCCGACGCATCCCACTGACCCAGTGCATTGATGTGCTCGTTGGTTACGTTCGCGCCGTCTTCGGTGCGAAGCAGGTTCTCAAGAAGAACCTTAAGGCTGTAAGGAAGGCTGTCCGAGCCTTCAACCGTATTTAGTCGGTAAATTTCGTATTCGGTTCCATTGACGTCAAGTACGCCCTTGGCACCGAAGCTGTCCACATTGCTCACGTGGGACTCCTCTCGCCAGACACTCATTCTGTTGCACACGCACACTACAATTCCAGTTAGGAGTTCCTAACTGAGATAGTCAGGCTCCTAGCGCGGCAGAGCTAAAAACAGTCTATCGCCAAAGCCCGCAAAAAGACTCCTCGGAATAAATTTTGATCCAAATTCGTGTCTAAACGGACACTTTCAGGTGTTTAACGGCGTACAAAAAGCCCGATGGACTCCATATGGTGGGTGTGCGGGTACAAATCGTGAATCTCCATGTGCTCTAATTCGTAGCCTCGGCCCATCAAGCGCGCGGTATCCCGGGCGAAAGACGCAGGGTCGCAGGACACGTAACAAATCCGCGAGACAGCGCTGGCGCCCAGCTCCGCGGCCACCTGCTTGTCGATTCCGGTACGGGGCGGGTCAAGCACCACGGCGTCCAGCGCGGCATCCCGGGCGACCTGCCGTAGCACTCGCTCAACACGGCCGCGGATCACCGTGGCCTGCGGGTACGTGCGCAGATTCTTCTTCGCATCCGCATGGGTGCCCGGCGCACCCTCAATCGAAAAGACGCGGCCCTCGCGGCCAACCGCCCTGGCCAGCGGGACGGAGAACAAGCCGGCACCTGCATAGAGGTCGGCAATTTGCTCGCCGGCGGCCGGCTCGGTCAGCTCGATCACGCGCCGGGTCAGCAGGCTGGCCGCCTCGCGGTGCACCTGCCAGAAGCCTTCCCCGGTAATCCGGAACTTCTCCCCCAGCACCTTTTCGGTCAGGTACGCCGAACCGGCCAGAACCTGCAGCCGCCCCTTGCCGTCGGCCGCCGAGCCGCCCTGTTGGCTGAACGAGGCGACGTTGACGCCCTCGGCGAATTGCTTGGCGACCTTTGCCGCCGCGCCGGGCTTGGCCTCTGCCAGCAAGATCAGCACGGTTCGGTCATCCTGGCTGGAAACCGCGGCTTCGACACGGTCAATGCCGATGTAGTCCACGGAGTACAACCCGGTGGCTTCAATGGCCGGATGGGCCAGGGGCATCTGTGCGATCCCGGTCAACTGGTTGCTGCGGAATGCGCTCATCGCCAGTCCTCCCTGGGCGTCCACGGAATACGACATCCGGGTGCGCCAGCCCAGGCCATCGGCCGAGCCCTTGACTGCTTGCACCGCAGGGAAGTTGTAGTCGTCCGCGTTCAGGCCGCCCAGCCGGGTCATATGCTCGGCAGCCACCTGCGACTTGAGCTCACGCTGGTGCTCCAGGGTGATGTGGCCGAACTCTGCGCCGCCCACCGGGTCGCGGTGCTTCAAGGCGTCAGCTGCATCCCAGAAGTGCGGCACCCGGTGCTCGCTGGCCTCGAGCACTTCGGACACGTCGGCACGCCAGAACTTGGCCTCCGGCGCGCTGTCCGTCAGGCGCACCTTGACCAGTTCGCCGGGAATGCCATAGCGCACGAAGATCACCCGGCCCTCATGGCGGGCGACGGTGTGCCCGCCATGGGCAATCTTGCCCAAGCGGACGGTGATCATTGGTGTATCAGTCATTGATCCAGTCTTTCTTCAGAAGCAGTCAATTTAGCGGTGCGCCGAGGATTCTTCGGTCGGGCCCCCGCCGAGGGCATGCGAAGCGCTGAGCAGGCGCCACGGGACCGAGGCAATCACTACTCCCGGTTCATGGTGCAGGCGGTTCTTCACGCGCAGCGCGGTTTGGTTGTGCACCAGCTGTTCCCACCAATGGCCCACGACATATTCGGGGATGTACACGACGATCAGTTCCCGCGGCGATTCGCGCTTGATGGAACGGATATGCTCGATCAGCGCGCCGGGAATATCGCGATACGGCGAGGCCAGCGCGGTGATCGGAACCGGGATCTGCAGCCGTTCCCAGTCCTGCAGGGTCTTCTCGGTCTTGCCGCGTTCCACATCCACGATGATCGCCTCAAGCTTCGAGGGACGCGAAGCGCGGGCGAAGGCCAGGGCACGCAGCACCGGCTTGCGCACGGTGGATACCAGCACGAGCGCATGCACGCGCGAGGGCAAGGCGGTGACGGCGAAGTCCTCGTCTACCGCCAGCTCGTCGTCGACCTTCTGGTAGTGGCGCTGCAGCGAATCCATGATCAGCATCAATATGGCAATGCCCAGCACGGCCAGCCACGCACCATGGACCAGGCGGGTGGCCATGACGACCACGAGCACCAGCGCCGAGAGCACCAGTCCCACCAGGTTCAGCAGCCGCTTGCGCTGCTTGGCCGCACGGATCTTGCGGTCTGCAATGGGCACCAGAACACGATTCCAGTGCTTGAGCATGGCCAGCTGGCTCAGCGTGAAGGAAACGAATACGCCCACCACGTACAGCTGGACCAGCAAGGTGACATCGCCTCTGAACAGCAGCACCAGAGCGATCGCGGCAATGCCCAGGCACAGGATGCCGTTGGAGAAGCCCAGGCGATCTCCACGGGTGCGCAGCTGGCGCGGGAGGAAGCCGTCGGTCGCCAGATGGCTGGCCAGCAGCGGGAAGGAATTGAAGGCCTGGTTGCCGGCCAGCAGCAGCACGCCAATGGTCAGCACCGAGACGATCACCAGGCCGAAGGTGAAGTCGCCGAACACCGCTTGGGCCAGCTGGCCCAGTACCGGAATCTGCACGAAGTCTTCGGGGATGGGCTCGCCGTGAAGCAGGAACGAGGCCTGCGGATCGGCGACGACCTTGATGCCGGTGGCCCGTGCAAGCATCAGCGTGCCCAGCGTCAGCACGCCGGAGAGCAGGCCCAGCACCAGCAGGATCCGCGCCGCGTTCTTCGCCCGCGGCTTGGCCAGCGTCTGCACGTTGGAGATCGGGACCTCGATGCCGGTCAGCGCGGCCGACCCCGTGCTGAAGGCACGCAGGATCAGCAGCGCGCCGACAACACCGTGCAGGCCATTGGCGAACTCGGCCTCCGGCACAATCGTGAAGTCCGCACTCGGGGCGAGCCCGAGCGAACCGGTCAGCGCCATCACGCCGCCAATGGCCACCAGCAGCAGCATGCCGATGACGAACAGGTAGACCGGGATGGCCAGGGTCCAGCGGCCTTGCCCTTTGCCGCGCAAATTGCCGACCACGAGGAAGGCAACGAGGGCGGCGGCCACCCACGCCTTGTGTTCGGCCACTGCAGGGAAAATGGCGGCGAGATACAGGGCCGCCGACGAGCTGGAAACAGCTACGGTGAGCACGAAGTCCACCAGCAGCGCCGCGGCGACCGCAGTGCCCGGACGTGCACCGAGGTTCTTCTTCACGATTTCATAGTCGCCGCCACCGGAAGGGTACTCCATCACCGATTGGCGGTAGGACAGCACCAGCACCACCAGCACCGCGAGGACCGCCAGTCCAACCATTGGCGAGAGCGCGGTCGCGGCGATGCCCGCAATGGCCAGGGTCAGCAGGATCTCGTCTGGTGCGTACGCCAAGGACGACAGGGCGCTGGAGGAGAAAATCGGCAAAGCGACATTGGGTGGCAACGGCTTCTTTTTCAGCTGTTCAGTGCTGAAAGGCCGGCCCACCAGGATCCGCTTCAAACCGTCAAATAATGCAGGCACGACACAACGTTATCGCAGGGTGCGCGGCGCGAGGGTGCTCCACCATCGATAAACTGGGTGCGATCAGCGCTATTGTTGCATTCGTAGCACACAGCCCGTGCATGCCAAGCGGCACGCGGCAAGCAGCAAAACCAAGGAGTTCTCGGTGGCACATTTCGTGATCATGGGGTGCGGACGCGTCGGTGTCTCGCTGGCCCACACGCTGGATTCGGCGGGGCATTCCGTGGCAGTCATTGACCATGACCCGCATGCCTTCCGCCGGCTGAGCAGGGATTTCTCCGGCACCACGGTGACCGGCATGGGATTCGACAAGGATACGCTGGAAGCTGCCAAGATTAGCGAGGCCTACGCTTTCGCCGCGGTTTCCAGCGGTGATAATTCCAACATCCTCGCCACTCGCGTATCGCGCGAAACTTATAACGTGCCCCACGTCGTGGCCCGCATCTATGATCCAGGACGAGCGGAGATCTATCAGCGCCTGGGCATTCCCACCGTGGCAGCGGTCCGTTGGAGCACCGATCAGGTGCTTCGCCGGATTCTGCCCGACTATTCGATGCGCGGGGACTTCCGGGAGCCCTCGGGACGCCTGGTGCTCTCCGAAGTTGCCCTGCACCGCGACTGGTACGGCCACCTGGTCAAGGAGCTGGAGGCCGCCGCCGGGGTGCGCGTGGCCTATTTGACCCGCTTCGGCGAAGGCACCATCCCGGAGAACCGAACCCGGCTGCAGGGCGGCGACCTGGTGCATGTGATGATGCGGCTGGACGAGTCCAAAGACGTGGAAAAGATCCTTGCCAGCCCACCAGCGGCGCAAACCAACGAATAACCTGAGAGGCATCCCATGAAGGTCGTGATTGCCGGGGCCGGCTCAGTCGGTTCCTCCATTGCCCGCGAACTAGTCATCAACCACCACGAGGTCCTGCTGATCGATCTGCAACCGGAAATGGCCGAACGCGCAGATCTTGAAGCGGTGAAGTGGCTGATTGGCGACGCTTGCGAATTGGCTGTTTTGCAGCAGGCGCGGCTTGAAGACTACGACGTGGTCGTTTCGGCGACCGGCGACGACAAGGTCAACCTTGTGGTCTCGTTGCTGGCCAAGAGCGAATTCGGCATCCGGCGCACCGTGGGCCGCGTGAACAATCCGAAGAATGAATGGATGTTCGACGATGCCTGGGGCGTCGATGTTGCCGTCAGCACGCCGCGGCTGATGACCGCGCTGGTCGAGGAAGCCGTGGAGGTCGGCGACCTGGTGCGGCTGCTGACGTTGAAGACCGGCGAGGTCTACATGGTCGAGTTCACCGTCCCGCACGATTCGGCGTTGATTGGCCGCAGCATCGGGCGCATTTCGTGGCCCGAAGACACCACCATGATGGCAGTGGTACGCGATAAGACGCCGTTCCCGCCCAGTGCCGATGATGTAATTGAGGGTGGCGATGAAATCTTCTTCATCACCACCCCGCATGCAGAACCCTTGCTGCGCCGAACGTTGCGCGACGCCACCCGCTAGTCCGCTGGTTTTGGCGTACTGGTCTCGTCGCCGGCTACAGCCGCCGGCTTCGAAACCAGCCACGCGAACCACAGCCCCGCCGCGTACAGCGGCACGCCCATCAAGGCACGGGCCAGGCCCAGGGCCACGACTTCATCTGCGATGTACATCGGGATCTGCACCGCCAGGCGCAGCGCGAAAACAGCAATGATGATCCACGTAGCCACCTGGTAGCGGCGCAATCGCCCCGGCTTCTTGCGCCATTCGGTGCCCTCGTTGCGGATGAATCCGAAGAGCAGGCCGATCAGCGGCCAGCGGGCCATCACCGAAATCAGCAGTCCCGCCAGATAGGCAGCGGACACGTAGAACCCCGGAATGTAGTAGTCCTTGGCGTTGCCCGACGTCCGTGCGGCAAAGGCGCAGATCAGGATGCCGATCAGCCCAGAGCCTGCCTGGATCAGCGTCGAGCGCTTGGCCAGGCGGATGATCATGAACACGATGCCGAGGCTGATCGAAGCGATCAGCGCCCAGCCCAGATTGCTGGTGAGCGCGAAAACCATGATGAACACGAAACCGGGAAGCACGGTTTCCAGAATGCCGCGCACACCGCCAACGGTGGAGAGCAGGTCAATTCCACCGTCAGCGTTCTGCGCGATGTTGGAGTTCGAGCCGATCATCTCGGCGAAGCTCGGATGCCTAGTTTCCGGCGCGGAATCATCGTCCGGACGGGATTCGTCGTTGTTCACCATGTCTACTTCCAATTAGACGCCAACTGTGGCGTTCTCGAATCCTAGAGGGGCCGCCGCAAGTTATCGACGGGCTTCCGGCACGATGACGTAGCGCGGATTGAAGATTGTCGGGATCTGCTCCACCGGAGCAACCATTCCCGAGTACTCCACCTTCACGCCCGGCTTGATGCCCGGAACGGTTTTCTGTCCCATGAAAGCCAAACGCACATGCGGCACCGTTCCACTGCGCGCCGACACGGTACCGAGCCGGTCCACGACCACAGCAGTCAGCCGCGGGGCGACGTTCGGCGCGGAGTAGCTCACCGATTGGACGTACCCGGTGTGCTCTACCCGCCCCTTGGCTGGCAGCTGTTCCAGGCTGTCCAACCGCTGATAGGTGGGCTTCTGCCCCGAGGGGCCGAGCTGCGGAGTGACGGGTTTGTCCTTCAGCGACATTCTCTAGCCGATCTGGGTGATCTCTGGTCCGCGTTCTGGACGCTTCAGCCCAGGGTTCTGCTCGGGGGCTGCCGGACGGGCCTGGGCATTGGACGGGACGCTCATAGGCAGCAGTTCAGCCGGAGGCAGCGGCTTGTCGCCGCGATTGACCACGACGTCGCGCAGGATCGCGTCGACAACGTTGGCGGCTTCCTCGTTGCTGATGGCCGCGCCGCCGATAACTGCACGCAGGAACCACCGGCGGCCATCGATGCCGACAAAGCGCAGCGCAACATGTCCGGCACGGCCGTCTGGCAGCTGCTGCGGCACCTTGGCGAGCAGCTCCTGGCCGTACTCGCCATCACGGGTGAAGATTTCACCGTTCTGGGCGCTGATGTCGCTCTTGATCTTGTCGCTGATGCCTGGCCACAGCGACTCGGACTTCGAAGAAGAGAAAGCCATCAACTGGATCCGCGACTCAGCGATCTCCAGCGACACCGCGATAACACGCTTGTTGGACTCTTCAACGTCCATGCGGACCTTCAAGCCGGCTACCGGCTTGATCAAGATCGAGCCGAAGTCCAGGTACTCCTGCGTGTTCTCGATGTCGTCGTAGTCGAACGGGCCGGTCTTCGGCTCCTGCTCGTTCTGGGCTGCATCCTCAGCTGGTTCGGCGATTGGCTGCTCTTCGGCCTTCTTGCGCTTGAAAATCATGGTGTCCTTAGAAAATCTTGTCTTGCTCTCAAGGGTACTTAATTGGAGTTGAATCCGCCGGTCGAACCGAATCCGCCTGCGCCGCGGGCGCTGTCTTCCAGCGAATCCACTGCGACGAATGCCGCCTGCTCGACTTTCTGGATTACCAGCTGGGCAATTCGGTCGCCACGGCTGATTTCGAAGGGCTCGGACTTGTCGGTATTCAACAAGGTGACCATGATCTCACCACGGTACCCAGCGTCAACAGTACCCGGTGCATTTACAACGGTAATGCCGTGCTTGGTTGCCAAGCCGCTGCGCGGGTGCACCAGACCGACATAGCCATGCGGGATGGCCAGCGCAATGCCGGTCGGAACGAGTGCGCGCGCGCCTGGCTCCAGCACCAGGGATTCGCGAGCATGCAAGTCAGCACCGGCGTCCGACGGATGCGCATAGCTGGGGACCGGCAAATCGGTGTCAAGCATCTTGATGGCAATGGAAATTGATGGCTCACTCATCGATGTAGGTCTTCCCCCGGAGTCTTGTGAAATGGTCACTCGATAGTTTCTCGTGCCTAACTCTATCGCGCACGTAATCCAATGGCCTGCCAACCGGCTTCGCGGTCTTGAATCGAAGAATTATTGCCTAGACTTGGAACCATGAGTAATTCCAGCCCCGCGGGTTCGAACGTCCAGTACAGCGAAAAGCTTTGGCCATCGGCCAGTACCTGGATTTGGCCAATTATCATTTCCATCACCGCAGGTATTGCGCTAGCTCCGATCAGCAGCATCCTTGGATGGATTGCCGGTGCCGTCGTGTTGCTTTCGCTGATCGCTGTGTTCCTGCTGCGCACGCCGACCATCGAGGTCACCGATGAATTGGTGACCGTTGGACGGGCCAGCATTGAACGCAAGTACATCGGGGAGGTTGTCGGCTACCGTGGCGATGAGGCATTCAAGCAGCGTGGGCAGAAGCTGCACGGCCTGGCCTACATGCTGCTGCGCGGCTGGATCGACGGAGTAGTGCGGATGGAGGTCACCGACGAGCGTGACACCACGCCGTACTGGCTGACATCTACCCGTCGTCCCGAAGAGCTGGCTGCCGCCCTCTCGGGCGTGATGTACGAATTCACCGACGAAGGCAAGGCAGAAGCCGCCAAGCTGGAACAGTCCGAAGACACTGCCGGCGACTAGCTCTCACTTCACCGAAGCCCGAAAACGTGTGGCGCCCAACCAGAAGGTTGGACGCCACACGTTTTCGGAACTGCTGCGCGGGCGTTCAGCCTTCGCACTCGCTGCAGAATTTTTGCCCGTTGTCCTCACGAGCCAGCTGCGTGCGGTGGCGCACCATGAAGCATGACGCGCACGTGAACTCATCAGCCTGTTCCGGCAGGAATTCGACGCTCGCTTCTTCCTGCGGCGCCTCGCCGCCGGGCAGAACGTACTCTTCAGCCAAGGCGGTTTCGGCCTCATCAACCAGGTTGGCCATGGCTGCGGTCTTGCCTGCTTTGAGCTGAGCGATTTCCTTGGCTCGTTCCGCTTCTGACATTGCCACGGGTGCAGCAGATTCACTTGCCATAATCGTTTTTGCTCTTTCCTGCAGGTCTTCGTCCTAGCCGGCTGCTCCACGAGGTGGAAACTTGTACCGGCATAGAAGTATAACGTTCTTCCGGGTGATCCATTCCCGTTCCTGCCACGCTATGCCATGGGCAGAAGGTTCAAGGAATTACTGCGTGAAGTTGAGGACTAATCTTGCGCCACACCCTGCGTGGTGGTAGGAATTCGGGCCTCAAGGTGGCAAAGTTTTACACAGGAATTAGAGCGTGTGGAGGGTAGGAATGCGTCAGCTGAGACTGGTAGGAATTCATGAAAATGGTTCCAGCCTGCAGGTCAGCAGTGACGACGGGATGAGCTTCGAGCTGCCTGTTGACGATGCACTGCGCAGTGCAATGGCTGAAATCGCCCGTTCGAGGGCCCCGAGGAACCGCGAGGAGTCCTCGGTCCATTCGCCACGCGAAATCCAGGCACGAGTGCGCGCTGGCGCCTCCGCCTACGACCTGTCGCTTGAATGGAATGTCCCCGTCGAGGATATCGTCAAGTACGAAGGCCCGGTACTGGCTGAACGCGAGCACATCGCCGAGCTGGCACGCCTCGTCGAGGTTTCCGGACCGCAGACCGACGCCGAATACCGCGAGGTGTTTGGCGAAGAGCCGGCCGATCTCGGTTCCATGGTGGTCCACCGCCTGCACCAGCTGCACATCGATGCCGAGTCGGCGCGCTGGAATGCCTGGAAAGATCCGGAAGGCCAGTGGATCGTCACCGTGGAGTTCGATTCCCCGCTGCCGACCGAAAATGTCGAGTCATTGGACTCGGATTCGACTGCCGCTGCCGAGAACATTGCACGGTGGGCTTTCACTCCCGCGCGCAAGTCGTTGAAGAACCTGAACCGCTGGGCCCAGACCTTGAGCGAGCAGGTAGCTCCTGAATACTTTCGCCCGGTCTCTGCACTGAACCAGCCAGAGGCGGAACCGGCCGCCGCAGCCAGCACTCCGGAGCCCGATGAGACCGAAGAACTGGTCACCTTGCTGAACGCGCGCCGCGGGCAGCGCACGAAGGACCAGGATCCGGAACGCGAGGCTCGCTACAACGAGATCATCGAACGCAGCATGAGCAAGTACGACACCGATGACGAGGACGCGCTGCCGCATCTTCCGCAAGGGATTTCCGCGCGCACCTCGCAGCTGGTGGTCGTCACCAGTGAAGACGACGATTCGGGCCGCGCCGAGGACAAGCCAGCTGAACAGCCTGCCGAGGAGTCAGCTCCGCGCAAGGCCAAGCGTTCGTCCGTTCCCAGCTGGGATGACATCATGTTCGGCAAGCGCAAGAAGGACACCGACTCCTAGTGCCCAGCTGACACTGGAAAGCACAAGGGTGCGGGAACAGCATTGGACCAATGCTGTTCCCGCACCCTTTGCGTTGCCAGCTATTTGGTGCGGTGCACCAGCAGCGGGACGAACCGCTCCCCCGCGGTGAGCGACCCGTGCTGCCCCACCATGTCGAAGGCCATCGGTGCGACGCGTCGGCCGTCATAAAAGGCGATGGCTTCGGCCGCCAGGATCATCAGATCGCCCAGCCGTGCCGCATGTTCTTCGGTGATGGCACCGAAATAGCCGTGTTCTATGGCTTCCTCGCGGGTCATCACCCAGGCTTTGGTGCCGTAGGCCCTCTGCCAGGCCTCGCGAACCCGCAACCGGCAGGCCGCATCGGCTTGAGGGTCGAAGGTCAGTTGGACTCCGCGAGGTTCGCCGCTGGTCAGCTCGACGCCCTCGACCAGCTCAGGCTGCTGGCTGTAGTCGATGCGCTGGGACGCTGGAATGTCCACCATTCCATGGTCGCCGGTGATCAGCACCGTGGTTTCTTCCGGCAGCTTGGATACCAGGTTTTTGATGACGTAGTCCAGTTCTTCGAGGGTGTCCCGCCACTGGCTGGAATCAACGCCGTATTTGTGACCAGCCTTGTCCAATTCATTGAAGTACGTGTAGACCAGCGCGTTGCGGTTCGAGTCGAAGATCGTGCGGGTAGCACGCGCGCGCGCCGCCGGCTGGTTGGCCGGCACGAATTTGGGGCCGCGCAAAGACGCACGGGTCAGGGCCGACTTGGCAAACATCGGGATCGACACGGTCGCCACGTGGATGCCGTGCTCGGCGATCTTCTGGAAGACGGTCGGGCGAGTCTGCCAAGTTTCGGGGTCCAAGTCCCCAGGCCACCCGCCCAGCTGGTTGACCACACGACGCTTAGCCGGGTCGATGACGTCATAGCCGACCATTCCATGCTCGCCGGGAGCCAGGCCCGTGGCCAGGCTGCTCAGGGATGTCGCGGTGGTCGAAGGGAAGCCGGTGCCCAGCTTCTGCCCCTTCTCGAACAGGCCGCGCAGGAAGGGCGCATGCCCGAGATGGCTTTTGAGCTGGTTCCAGCCCAGTCCATCAACCATGATCAGGGCTACACGCTTGGTCGGGGCGAAGCCCAGGACATTCTGATAGCCACCAACCCCCAGTGCTGCTGCCGCCGAGGGAAGAATCTCCGACAGCGTAGCTTGGCCGTATTTGGGTGCTTCCGGGATTTTCTGCGCCGGGACAGGCAGGCTGCTGAGCTCTTGTTCCTCGATCATGCTCAGGCGATCGTGGCCAGGCGCAGGCGCACAGCGAACTCGCGGGCCTTGTTCACGGCCTGCTGGCCATCGGCTTCGGCGCTGACACGGATGACCAAGTCCTCAGGCTGCGAGGTGCCGTTCAGCCCGTGGTCGGCATCGCACTGCGGATCCCCGCAGGACGCAGGGGCCAGATCGATCCGCTTGGTACCGTCCCAGGACAGCCCGAAGGTCAGTTCCTTGACTGGATCGGCGGACGAGTAGTGCTGCGGCTGGTGGTAGACATAGCTCGTGGCAACCGAAGCGATGCGCGCCAGCGAAATCATTTCGACCGATACCTGCGCCATGACATCCTTTCCGTGGTCATCAAGCTGCTGGTCATCTACGTGCAAGATGAAAAGCACCTTTTCGCTCATCACCATGACGGTGATGTGGCGGTGGACTTCGGTATGGTCGAAGTGAGTTTCCAGATGCACATAGTGGTCAAGCACCGGTTGGCCCATCATGGCTTCAGCCAGCACATCCTGGACCATTTGCGGATAAAAACCCGCACGGACCAAGTCATGCTGAAGCTCAGCGCCAGGCGTGGTCGAATACGTTGGAGAACTCATGCCCCAATTCTACTCAGTCGCCTCCGGCAATTCACGTTTCCGCGTTTGCACTCAGCTGCGCAGGGCACGGCGGACGCTATCCGTGCGCTGCTCTGCGTTGCTGATCTGGATGCTCACCGCCAGCACGCTCAGCGAATCGGTGGCCACGGTGATCGGAGCGAATTTGGCAACGGTCACTTCGGGATGGTTGTCCTTGAAGAGCGAGACACGGGTGATGAAGTCCTTCAAGGCCTCCAGATCCACGGCCGGCAGTCCCTGGTAGCCGAAAAGGCGCACGCTGCTGCGCGGACGGCGGATGAGCTGTTCCAGATCATGGGTGGAGAACGGCGCCACGCCGTGGGCCCAGTCATCGAGCAGGTTGACCGGATCGCCGCTGAGCCCGAAGGAAATGACCGGCCCCAGCAACGGGTCCTCCATGGCCTTGACAACGCAAGCCTGCCCGGCTGGCGCCATGCTCTGCACATCCAGGGAGTCCACGCCGTATGCGGCCATCAGCGACTTCATATGGGCGAAGTTCGCCTCCAGGCTCTGCTTGTCCGGGATGCTCAAGCGCACGCCGCCCAGGTCCAGGCGTTGCCGCAGATCGGGGTCGTTGGCTTTCAAGGCGACCGGCCAGCCGAGCTGCTCGGCCGCCGTGACGGCTTCTTCGGCTGTGTGCACCACCCGGTGGGAAAGGAACTTGATGCCGTAGAAGTCCAGAAGCTTCCGCACCTGCTCGTCGTTCAATTCCAGCAAGTTGGTCCCTGAAATGGTCTTCACCAACTCATCTAAGTACTCTGCCGCGCCTTCGACATCGATGCCATCCGGGTCGCTCATCGGCTCGTAGGGAACGTCCACCCACTGCTGGTAGCCATAGGCCTTGGCCAGGGCACCGATGACCGTGGTGGGAGATGTATACACCGGAATTCCTTGTTTCAGGCCTCCGGTAATCTTCGTATCCGCCAGCCCCGGAACCAGGGCCACCACCGGTTTCGGCTGCCCGATGAACTCCTTGGCTACCTTGAGGACCGCTCGGGTATCCAGCTCCGAGTAGGGCAGGTGCGCCAACATGATGGCGTGGACTTGCGGGTCATCCACCAGTTCCTGGATCCGGGCGCGCAGCACCGGAATGGCCTTGGACTGGCCGATGCTGTAATCCAGCTCGTCGCCCCGCACAGTGGTGTTCAGGTTCCGGTCTTCAGCGACATCGCACACTACCTCGGCGATGGTCAATGAATTGGACAGGATCGCGACGTTCGGGCCCTTGGGTGGCGGGAAGACTGAAAGCAGGGAGGTGACATCCAGGAGCTCTTCGGCGGAGCGCACGCGGATCACGCCGGACTGGCGAAGAATTGCATTCATTGCTCCTGGCGCTGCCTGCCCTACGCGCACCGAATGGCCCGGTGGAAGGCGGCGGCCCATCACATCGGACTTGGCCACGATTACCGGTTTTCTGCGGGCCAGGCGCCGCGCAATGCGTGCGAATTTGCGCGGGTTGCCGAAGGATTCCAGGTACAGCGCGACGACATGGGTCCTGGGGTCGTCTTCGAAGAATTGCATGGCGTCGTTGCCGGAAACATCAGCGCGAAGGCCTGCAGAAATGGCGCTGCTGGGGCCTACACCCTGCTGCAGGGCGACGCCCTGGATGATCGTGCCCATGGCTGCCGATTGGGTGAAGAATCCTACGTTTCCTGCGGCCGGGACATGCTGGCTCCCGGTGGCGTACAGCTTCACCTGGGGGTCGGTGTTCATCAGGCCGGCCGATCCCGGACCGACCACGCGCATGCCGTTGGCACGAGCCAGCGCCACAAGTTCGCGTTGTGCGCCCAGCCCTTCGAGGGTTTCGTATCCAGTGGTCATGATGACCAGGGACTTCACCCCGTGGGCGGCGCAATCGGCAATGGCGCCCTTGACCCCCGAACGCGGAATGCACAGGATGGCGACATCAATTGGTCCTGGGATTTCGGTGACCTTTCCGTAGGCCACCATGCCGCCGACTTCCAAGGCCGCATCGTTCACCGCATAGACCGCACCGGTGTACCCGGATTCGATAATTTGCTCCAGCACGTCGTGCCCGAGCTTGCCCCAGGTGCGGCTGGCACCGATCACGGCCACCGACTTGGGCGCCAGAAGCGCTGCCACGCTGCTCGCTTCCGCGCGGTGCTCTCGCGCTTCGGTCACTTCGCGGGACTTCTCGGTGGGGCTGATGGAAAATTCGAGCATGACCACGCCATCCTCGAAGTGGCGGGCGACGGCGTAGCCAGCATCGGAGAAGACGGTGAGCATCTTGCGATTCTCCGGAAGCACCTCGGCGGAGAACTTCTCAATGTCGTTTTCACGTGCCGCCGCGGCCAGGTGCTCCAAGAGGATCGAGCCGATGCCGGTTCCCTGGTACTCGTCCGAGACGTTGAAGGCCACTTCGGCTTCCCGCGGATCATCCAAGCGGTCGTAGCGGCCGACGCCGATGATCTTCGCGCCCCGAACCACGGTAAAGGCGACGCGATTCACATGGTCCACATTGGTGAATCGTTCCAGCTCTTTGGGGGTCAGCGACGACTTGTACGTAAAATAGCGCAGGTAGACTGACGTCTCGGACTGCTGCTTGTGCATGTCCTGTAGCGCTTGGGAATCCTGCGGAGTGATTGGCCGCAGGTGTGCTGTTGTCCCATCGCGAAGCACAACATCTGCTTCCCAATGCGCCGGATATGCCGCCGAAAGTTTACGATCCACCATAGGCTTAGGATAGTCGGCAGTTCGGCGTTGCGCCCAGATGCAACACGAAGATTCGGCAGTTCCGGCCCTAGGACAGTAGATGAAGGACGAACAGAGTAATGGCTCGTAAGAAGTCTGAAGAGATTCCAGCGGATTTCGTTGAAAATATCGTCGATATAGACGTCACCAGTGAAATGGAATCATCCTTCTTGGAGTACGCCTACTCTGTCATCTACTCCCGTGCGCTTCCCGATGCCCGCGACGGCTTGAAGCCGGTTCAGCGACGCATCCTGTTCCAGATGGCCCAGATGGGCTTGCGCCCCGAGAAGGGCCACGTCAAGTCGGCCCGCGTGGTGGGCGAGGTCATGGGCAAGCTGCACCCGCACGGCGACACCGCGATCTATGACGCCATGGTCCGTTTGGCCCAGGATTTCTCGCTGCGCCTTCCGCTGATCGACGGCCACGGCAACTTCGGCTCGCTCGATGATGGACCGGCGGCTCCGCGCTACACGGAAGCGCGCCTGGCAGCTTCTGCCGTTGCCATGACCGCGAATCTGGATGAAGACGTCGTGAACTTCGTCCCGAACTACGACAACCAGTTCATGCAGCCAGAAGTGCTGCCCTCTGCGTTCCCGAACCTGCTGGTCAATGGCACCACCGGCATTGCCGTGGGCATGGCCACCAATATGGCTCCGCACAATTTGAGTGAAGTTGTCGCTGCCGCGCAGCACCTGCTCAAGGAACCCGACGCGACCGTTGATGAGCTCATGAAGTTCATTCCGGGCCCGGATTTGCCTTCGGGCGGCAGCATTATCGGATTGGACGGCATCAAGGATGCCTACCGCACCGGCCGCGGCTTGTTCCGCACCCGGGCTACGGTGATCATGGAGAAGATTTCGGCGCGCAAGTCGGGCCTCGTGGTCACCGAGCTGCCCTACGGCGTGGGCCCTGAAAAGGTCATCGAGAAAATTAAGGATGGCGTCAACAGCAAGAAGATCTCCGGCATTTCAGATGTCGTGGACCTGACCGACCGGCATCACGGCCTGAAGCTGGTTATCGAGCTGAAGAACGGTTTCAACCCGAACGCCGTGCTTGCCAGCCTGTACAAGTACACCCCGATGGAAGACTCCTTCGGCATCAACAACGTTGCCCTGGTCGACGGCCAGCCGCGGACCATGGGGCTGCGTGAGCTGCTGACCGTGTATGTGGACCATCGGATGGATGTTGTTCGCCGCCGTACCGTGCACCGCCTGGCCAAGCGCGAGGACCGCCTGCACCTGGTTGAGGGCTTGCTCATTGCCATCGTTGATATTGACGATGTCATTGCCATCATCCGTTCCTCCGAGCAGACCGCTGAAGCTCGCGAACGGCTGATGACGGTCTTCGACCTGAGCGAACCGCAGGCCAGCCACATCCTGGAACTGCGGCTGCGCCAATTGACCAAGTACTCCAAGCTGGAGCTTGAAACCGAGGCCGAGCAGCTGCGCAAGGAAATCGAAGAACTGCGCGCCATCCTGGAATCCGATGAGCTGCTGCGCACCGTGGTTTCCGATGAACTCGGTGAAATGGCCGAGACCTTCGGCACCCCGCGCCGGACCAAGCTGCTGAAGTCTGCCCAGCTGGCTGCGCTGAAGGGCACCTCGCTGCCCGAAGAAGTCGGGACCGGCAAGAAGGCCAAGCTGGCGATGGAAGTATCCGATACCCCGTGCTGGGTTCTGCTCTCGGCCACCGGGCAGATCGCCCGGACCCCTGATCGCCAGGTCGTGGATTACTCCGCGGCTCGCATCAAGCATGATGTGCTCACCTCGCAGGTCGCCTCCAGCGCCCGCGGAGAAATCGGCGCCCTGACATCTGCTGGCCGCATTATACGCATCTCGCTGATCGACGTTCCGGTGCTACCGGAGTCCCATGGCTTCCCGCAGCTGGCCCATGGCGTGCCGATTTCCGAATTCCTCAAGCTGGGCAAGGGCGAAAGCGCCGTGGCGCTGATTCCGCTGAACCGGGTTATTGCCATTGGCACGCAGAACGGCGTGGTCAAGCGCGTCACCCCTGACTACCCGCTGAACCGCGACGAGTTCGAGGCGATTACGCTCAAGGACAAGGACGTGGTGATTGCCGCGGCACCGGCCGATGACGCCGACGAGCTGGTGTTCATGACCAAGAACGCGCAGCTGCTGCGCTTCAGCGCTTCGGCCGTGCGCGCCCAGGGCCGCACCGGCCAAGGCATGGCGGGCATCAAGCTCGCTGCCGACGATGAGGTGATCTTCTTCGGAGTGGTCCCTGCCGGTGTCAGCGACGCCGTAGTGGCCACCATCGCTGCCGGTTCGCAAACCCTTCCTGGGACGTCGGGCCAGTCGGTGAAGCTCACCGAGTTCTCCGAGTTCCCGGCCAAGGGCCGTGCCACCGCGGGCGTGCGCGCGCACCGTTTCGTCAAGGGCGAGGACCACCTGCAGCTGGCTTTTGCCGGCCAGGGCCCGGCGCGCGCCAGCTCCTCGGCGGGTGTGGTGCGTGCCTTGCCGACCGAATACGGCAAGCGCGATGGTTCGGGGGCGCCATTGGCCCAATCAGTGAACATCATTGGCGGAGCCATCAGCGGCGGAGACGAAGCTCCGGCGGCACCTGCTGCCCAGGAGCCCATGCCAGCCACGGCCCAGGAAGCGTTGATCCCCATGCCAGCCAAGGCCAAGCCAGCGCCCGCCATCACCCCGGGAGAAGATGCGCTGCCTTTCGATGACGGCGGAATAATCCTCTGAACCGAAATGCGCTGAGCCGACAGCGACAGGATTGAACGCGGCGCCGTCTCCACCGTGCATGCCAAGATGGAAACGGCGCCGCCGGTCTATGCGTAGACGGCGGGCTTCTGGCTGCCCAGTTCAATGCGGTGGGTGCACTGCGCAGCGAGCTGCTGGTCATGGGTGATCAGGACGACGGTGCGCCCGGCAAGTGCCTGATGCAAGGTCGAGAGCAGCTCTTGGGCCTCATCGACGCCGAGATGTGCTGTCGGCTCATCGAGCAGGATGACCTGGTGGCCGCCTGCCAAGGCGCGTGCTACGGCGAGCTTGCAGCGCTGCCCGCCAGACAGCTGGTGCCCGCCGGAACCAATGCGCGATTCGAGTCCTTCGGGCTGGGTTGCCAGCCAGTCCGCGAGCCCTACCTGCGCCAAGACCGCTTCCAGCTGCGCATCGCTGCGCTGCTGGTCGCCATCGACTCCCAGCATCAGGTTCCGGCGAATCGACGAGTCGAAGAGGTGCGCTTCTTGCGGGCACCACGCCACCGACGACAAATCTGCCTGCTGCAGATCCAGCAGGTTGCCGTAGGCATCGATTCCCTTCAGCGCTCCCGAGCGCGCGGGCAACGCGCCGAGCAAGGCGGTGAGCAATGTGGATTTCCCTGAGCCCGAAGGCCCGGTAATGGCCGTCCACCGTCCCGCGGGAATGCGCACGCTCAGATTCTCCACGACCGATGGGCCATCGTCGTAACCGAGGCTGAGTGCTTGCGCTTCGTAGCCGGCAATCTTGCTCGGTCCCGCTGTGCGATTGTCCTGCGTTGCTGGTGCCGGGCCGCTGTGCATGCCGCGTTCGGCCAGCTTCGATGACAGTTCTCTCAGTGCCCGTCCCTGCTGCACCGCGAGCAAGGCATTTCCAGCGCTCTCCCCCAGCGCCAGGCTCAAGAGCACGGCGAGCGCTGTTTGGGATGCGCTGCTGTGCGACAACGCGGTGATGGCGATGGCAAGCAGCACGCTGGTCAGCGTGGCCAAGGCAGTGGCGCTACCTTGTCCTAACGCATGCCGGCGAGCTTGTTGCGTATTGCGGGTTTCGTCTTCTTGGAATCGGCCCAGGATTCGTTCCAGCGCCTGGTTGCTGCGCAGCGCGGTCTTGTGCCGCAAGATTCCCAGCACGCTCTGGTTCATCTGCATCCGGTGGCGCAGCTGGAGTACGAAGTGCTCGCCTTCGATGCGCTGGACAAGCCAACGAACCGGGAAGACCAGCACCCCGAACGCGCCAAAGGCAAGATAGCCGAACTCCGGCTGGATAATGTACAGGGCCGCAGCAGCCGCCATCCACAGTGCGATGGCCTGCAGTGGCGGGAACAGCACGCGGGCCAACAGGTCGCGCAGTTCATCCATCTCAGCCAGCAGGAATCGCAGGATGACCGAGGAACGGCTGAGCAGGCCCCATCGTGCCGGGTTAGCCACCATGGCGTTCCACATCTTCTCGCGCAGATCAGCAGCGTAGGCCAGGACCGCGTCGTGGATTGCCAGTTGTTCCAGGTAGCGGAAGACCGCTCGCCCGATGCCGAGGGTGCGGACCATGACGAAAGCTACGGTCAGGTGGAGAATGGCCGGCTGATAGCTGGATTCAACGATCAGCCATCCGCTCAGCGCCGCGAGCGCCACGGCGCACAGCACGCTCGCGGTCCCCCAAAGCACCGCTTTCGGGGCGGCCTTGTAGCCCATGAGCAAATCGCGCATCGGATTGAACCGGAGGTTACCCGGCCCTGGGGCAGTTGCCTCCGGCTGGGTCTGCGCGGCATCCGGCTGCTGGTGGCCCATGGTCTGCCCGTGCGCCGCAGCATCAGCAGCTTCGGCGGCTTGTCCCGGATTCTGGCTCTGGCCAAAGGCTGGGTCGTGGCTGGCGAGCAGCATGGCGCAGCGGGCAGGCAATTCGCCAAGCAGTTCGCGCACTGCCCGGGCGTTGACCTCGTCAAGGTGCGCGGTGGGCTCGTCGGCCAGCAGCACGGTGCAGTCATCGTCGCTATGGATCCGCAGCAGTGCACGCAGGACTTCCAGTCGGCGCAGCTCTCCGGGCGAGTATTCTCCGATTGGGCGGTCGAGCATGGTGTGCAGCGACAGCCGGGTGCTGAGCTCTTCGCGCAATTCTGCAGGTGCTGCCGGGGCATCCTGGTCAAGTTGTTCGCTGCCGGTCATTGCGTTGAATGCAGGATGCTGGCTGATCATGCCCAGCTGGCCGGCAACGAAGATCCGTCCGCTAGCCAGAGCCGGGTCGAAGGTGTTGTCGCTGCTGTGCGCCTCGGCGATCAGCTTGAGCAGCGTGCTCTTGCCCGTGCCGCTTGCCGTGGACAGCACGAGCCGTTCGCCGGCACGCAATTGGATATCCACGGCGTGGTGGATTGGATGCTCGCCATCGTAGCTGAACTGCAGATCCGAGACTTCCAGGAGGTTCTGCGGATTATTTGCGGTGCCAGCCCGCAGCTGATGGGCCGGGATGGGTGCGGTGAGGGCCGTGTACTTCTGGTAGGCGGCCAGCCCGTCATCGGCCGCATGGTAGGCGGAGCCCACTTCGCGCAGTGCGGAGAACAGCTCTGGCGCCAGGATCAGGATGATAAGCCCGGAGGCGAGATCCATATTTCCGCCGACCAGCCTCACGCCGATCATTACCGCGAGGACCGCCACCGAGAGGGTCGAGATCAGTTCCAGCCAGAAGCTGGACATGAAGACGGTCTTCAGGTTGGCCATGGTGGCCGCCCGGTACTTATTGCTCACTGCCGCGATGGCGTTGCCATGGGCGCGAGCCCGGCCAAGTCCCAGCAGCGCCGGCAGGCCCTGGGCCAGTTCGTAGAGCTGATGGGCAAGCCGGTCGAGGGTGGCTTGGGATTCATTGAGGGTGTCCTGGGTGTGCAGGCCGATCAGCGCCATGAACACCGGAACCAGCGGGATGGTCAGGACCAGCACCACCGCGCTGATCCAGTCCAGCTGGAGGATGAAGATGCCAAGCAGCAGCGGTACGGCCACAGCGCCAATGAACGCAGGGATGAATTTGGTGAAATAGTCATCGAGCTTCTCAAGGCCATGGCTGGCCAGGGTGGCGGTGACCGGTATCGACTGCTGTTCCGCTGCGGGGGCGATAGCCGGCTGCGCCGCTTGCCTGCGGACCAGGTTCAACCGCAAGCGTTCCTTTGCACCCAGGCCCATGCGCCGGGCTCCTGCATTCAAGCCCCACGCGCTGAGTGCTCGAAGCGCGGCCCCGGCTAATGCCAGGACCAGCAACTGCGGTTCATTGGCGCCCCCCGCGGCCATGGTGGCGATCCATTGGCCCAGGGCGTAGGCGACGAGGACCAGCCCCGCGACCTTGAGCGCTGAGAACAGCGCCAAGACCAGGAATTGTCGTGGCGTGATCAGTTCACGCGGCAGGAATCGCGGGGATGGCATTGCTACTCTTTCCGTCAAAAACGCAGTTACTTGATGATCGAGGCGACACGATGGGTGTCGGGAATATGCTCTTCGCGCAAGCGCTTGCGGAATACCCAGTAGCTCCACGCCTGGTAGGCCAGGACCATCGGCACGCCAAAGGCAGCGACGATGCTCATGAGCTTCAAGGTGTAGGCCGTGCTTGACGCGTTGGCCACGGTGAGATCGAAGGCCGGGTCAATGGTCGACGGCAGCACCACCGGGTAAGCGGCGGTGAAGATCGCGGCGACTCCGGCCAATAGCGTGACTCCCAGTGCGATGAAGGAAACTCCTTCGCGTCCAGCGCGTCCGCTGATCATCGATACAGCCAGAGCGATGACCGCCAGGCCCATCACTGCCCATGCGATGCCGGAGTCGTTACCCAGCAGCACCAGCAGTGCCCACGCGACCAAGGGCAGGATTGCTACTGGCAGCCAGCGGCCTACGAGCTTGCCTGCTTCGTGGCGGACCGCACCGTCGGTTTTCAACCGCAGGAAAGCCAATGCATGGATCCAGCAGAACGCCACCACCGCTACGCCACCGAGAATGGCATGCCAATTCAGCCAGGCGAAGGCTCCGCCGATCCGGTCCCCGTTCTCATTCAAGGGCAGCCCCAAGGTGGTCAACGCCAGCATGGCTCCGACGCCGAAGGCAGCGACCAACGATCCGAGGCCCAAGGCCAGATCCCATGCTTTCCGGGTTGCAGCGGTGATCGCCTTGCCCCGGTATTCGATGGCCACAGCACGGAAGATCAATGCCACCAGGACAATGGTCAACGGAATGTAGAGTGCCGAGAACAGCGAGGCGTACCAGTGTGGGAAGGCGGCGAAGGTCGCGCCACCGGCGGTCAGCAGCCACACTTCGTTGCCGTCCCAGACCGGGCCAATGGTATTCAGCAAGAGACGCTTGCGTTTCTCAGTGGAACGTCCAAGCCCGATGAGCATGCCGACCCCGAGGTCGAAGCCTTCAAGGAAGAGATAGCCGCACCAGAGCAGCGCTATCACAACGAACCAAAGTGTTGGAAGCCAATCCATTGAAATTCTCCTTCGTCCGTTCCGCTAGTAGGCGAATGCCAGTACGTCGTCATCATCGTTGTCAGGCCCGTTAGGCCCTCCGGATGACGAATGATCTGCCGCTTCGAGCTCCGGCATTGCCGATGCCACGCCGCCTCGGATGTAGCGAGTGAGCAGGACCAGTTCCACAACCAGCAGCACGCCATAGATTGCAGTGAGCGAGATCAGCGAGAACAGCATTTCTCCTGCACTGACGGTCGGAGAGACCGAGGCCGCGGTATACATGAACACCTGGTCCACCCCGCCCATCTGCGGGTTAGGCGCAACGGTGAACGGCTGCCTGCCCATTTCGGTGAAAATCCATCCGGTGGCGTTGGCGCCGAAGGGTGCGGCGATGCCCAATACCGCCAGTCTCGACAGCCATTTGCTTTCCGGGACGGTGCCCTTGCGGGTGATCCACAGCGCGACGCCGGCTGCCAGTGCCGAGAGTCCGCCCAGAGTGATCATCAAGCGGAAGCCCCAGTAGGTCACTTCCATCACGGGCAGGTAGTTGATTTCCTGGCCCGCGTACTGCCCGAAGGACTCATCGCTTGGATAGTACTTGCCGTATTTTTCCTGGTATTCCGGAATCAGGGTATTCACACCCTTGATTTCGGTGGTGAAATCTCCGTTGGCCAGGAACGAGAGAATGCCCGGAATTTCGAAGACAGCTACGACGTTGTCGCAGTTGGTTGCGCCTTGGGCGGTGATATCGCCCAACGACAGCACGGAGAAGCCGGTTCCATCATGGCAAGCTGCCTCTGCCGCTGCCATTTTCATCGGCTGCTGTTCGAACATCAGCTTTGCTTGCTCGTGCCCGCTCAGAGCAACACCGAGAAAGGCGACCATGGCTACTGAAGCACCGATACGCAGTGACTTGATCCAGACCTGGTAGTCGGTCTTGTCGCGGTTCTTGCCGCGGTTTGGGTCTTCACCCACGACTACATGTCCGTTGGCATCCACGGTGTCGACGCCTTCCTTGCGGCGACGGTAGAGGTGGAACCAGGAGATGCCCAGCAGGAAGCCGCCGGCAACGGCGAAGGCGCCGAAGATGGTGTGCGGAAAGGTGACGAGCGCAGTGTTGTTGGTGAATACCGCCCATGCGTCGGTCATCACGGCACGGCCGTCAACTAATTTCGTTCCGACCGGGTGCTGCATCCACGAGTTCGCAACGAGGATGAAATAGGCCGAAAGGATCGTGGCCAAGGAAGCGCACCAGATCGTTGCCAGGTGGACACGCTTGGGTAGCTTCTTCCAGCCGAAGATCCAGAGCCCCAGGAAGGTGGATTCCACGAAGAAAGCCAGCAGGGCTTCCATGGCCAACGGCGCACCGAAAACGTCGCCAACATAGCGGCTGTATTCGCTCCAGGCCATGCCGAATTGGAACTCTTGGACGATGCCCGTGGCAACGCCCATGATGAAGTTGATGAGGAAAAGCTTTCCCCAGAATTTTGTCATTCGCAGCCAGTGTTCGTTGCCGGTGCGATGCCACATGGTTTGCAATGTGGCCACGGTCAAGCCCAGTCCAATGGTCAGTGGCACCATCAAGAAGTGGTAGACCGTCGTAATGCCGAATTGCCAGCGGGCAATCTCTAGAGCATCCATGGATTCCTCAACTATCGTGGGATGGAATTTAAACCGCTTTTCTACGTTTCGTAGAAAAGACCTCCAAGGCCAGAATAGACGATTTCGACACATTGTAGAAATCGAGGGGATTAGCAGGTTTTGCCGACTGCAAATTTCAACACCGCGGGCGCGAGCGCAAATATTAAGCCTATTGACAGGGTTGTGTCTACGGCTCTTAAAAAACCCAAGTCAACAAGGTTCACCCGGGACATTCCCATAACGCGCAGCGAAACTGCTAAAGCCTGTACTCAACTATCTCTTTTACGCTCCGTAGAAATATAGTGGAAAGATGGCTACAATTAAGAGCCCAAGCAGTCTGCATGCTCTCGCTGAGTGCAAGCAACCGCGTTAGAACTAATGCAAGTGAGGTACGACCTAGTGGCCAGCCTTGGCGATCTAGAACGCTCCGTCATGGATCTTCTGTGGGATTCCGCAGAACCACTCACCGCGAATGACCTTCGTGATGATTTGGCGGCGCTTGGCACCGACGCGAAAGAACTCGCAGTAACGACGGTGCTGACAGTGCTAGCACGTCTCGAGAAGAAGGGTTTGGTGGAGCGTGAGCGCACTACCCGTCCGCATCGATACGCAGCTTCATCCTCCCGTGAGGATCACACCGTTGGACTACTCAACGACGCCCTGGGCACAGCCCAGGACCGTGAAGTAGTCTTGGCACGATTCATTGGAGGCATCTCCCCCAACGAAGCAGCTTCCCTGCGTGCTATCTTGGACTCAGTAAAGTCCGCATAATTTAGATGAACTTCGGGGACTGAGTGCTTCTCACCTCATATTTCCTAGCGGCGTTGGCTATCGCTTTGGCGTGGCCGACGCCGTTGGCTTTATCCAAGGCGAAATGGACCGCGCGCTCACCGGTGCAAGCGGTACTCCTGTGGCAAGCCATCGCTCTAGGCGGTGGCCTTTCCATGATCGGCTCAATGCTTGTCTGGGGCTTGGACCCACTAGGCGATGATCTGATCTCCGCACTGCATGGTGGATGGCTCCTATTGACAGGAGACACGAGTGTGCCCTACCCCGGCATAGTACACCTCTTCGCCTTGAGCACAGCGCTGCTCTTCGGTTTCCACCTGGTATTGACCCTCATGCGTGCTGCTTGGCGTACCTCTCGCCAACGAGCCAAGCACCGGCAGCTGCTTCGCTTGTTGAGCAACCCCTCGCAGACGCGCGCGAACACCTTGGTGATCGATCATGATATGCCTGTGGCATACTGCGTGCCCGGCATCTCGCAGTCGGTGACAGTACTGTCACGGGGGTTGCTGACCCAGCTTTCGGCTCAAGAGCAGCAGGCGGTCATAGCCCATGAACGCTCCCATTTGGATCAACGGCATGATTTGCTAATCCTGGCCTTCACTGCCTGGCACGAAGCGTTGCCCTGGTTGCCGACCTCACGGCTTGGACTCGATGCAGTGCGCCAACTGATCGAAATGCTGGCCGACGACAAAGCGCTGGAAAAGGCCAATCGGCAGACGCTGCTCAAAGCCATCGTCACTGTGGCCACCGCAGCGACCATGGATGACCGCTCGTCAACGCCTCATGCCTCTAGCGCCGGTCTGGTTGGCATGCCCGATGGCGAAGTATCATCCCGCAGGCTCAAGCGCTTGCTCTCCCCGCAAGATCCGCTGAGCCGCCCGCAACGGGCACTGGTGCTGCTGAGCACCATCATGCTGATGGTCTGCCCGACAGTTCTGCTCATAGCGCCACGGCTGCTGGACTGGTAGCACCCGCTCGATCCCATGCAACGACGTCCTTGAACCCCAGTGGAGCTCAAGGACGTCGTTGCATCTGCGGTTCTAAACGTCGATGCGTTCCCGTTCAAGATCGTCGGCGCCGTCGATGATGAACTTCTTGCGCGGTGCCACATCCGAGCCCATCAACAGGTCGAAGACTTCTTCGGCTGCCTGCGCATGCTCGATGCCAACACGGCGCAGCATGCGATGGCGTGGATCCATGGTGGTTTCAGCCAGCTGGTCTGCATCCATCTCGCCCAGGCCCTTATAGCGCTGGATCGGCTCCTTGTAGCGTCGACCTTCCTTCTCCAAGCTGGCCAGCATCTTGGTCATTTCCGTCTCTGAGTAGGTGTAGATGACTTCGTTCTGCTTGGCGCCCGGATTAATTACCTCAATGCGGTGCAACGGCGGGACCGCCGCATAGACGCGACCGTGCTCAATCATCGGACGCATATAGCGATAGAACAGCGTCAGCAGCAGGGTGCGAATGTGCGCACCGTCAACGTCAGCATCGGTCATCAGGATAATCTTGCCGTATCGCGCTTGCTCGATGTCGAAGCTGCGGCCCGAACCAGCACCTATCACCTGGATCATCGCTGCGCACTCAGCATTGGAGAGCATGTCCGAGATCGACGCCTTTTGCACATTCAGGATCTTGCCACGAATCGGCAACAACGCCTGGTACTCGCTGGAGCGTGCAAGTCGGGCGGTGCCCAATGCGCTGTCGCCCTCGACGATGAACAGTTCGGATTTGCCGACTTCCTTGCTCCGGCAATCAAGCAGTTTGGTTGGCAGCGACGAGGATTCCAAAGCCGTCTTGCGACGCTGGGTTTCCTTATGCATGCGTGCCGACACACGAGACTTCATCTCGTTGACGACCTTCTCCATCAGCGTGGAGGCTTCAGCCTTTTCGTTGCGCTTGCTGGAGCCCAGACGATCATTGAGCGCCTTTTCCAGCACCTTGGAAACAATCTGGCGCACTTGTGGGGTACCCAAAATTTCCTTGGTCTGGCCCTCGAACTGGGGCTCGGCCAATCGGACGGTCAGCACGGCGGTCAGGCCGGCCAGAACGTCGTCCTTTTCCAGCTTGTCCTTCTGGCCGAACTTGAGCTTGCGCGCGTTGGCCTCGATATTCTTGCGGAAGGACTTGAGCAGGGCCTGCTCGAAGCCTGCGGTATGCGTACCGCCCTTGGGTGTCGCAATAATATTGACGAAGCTGCGCAGGGTGGTTTCGTAGCCGATCCCCCAGCGGACCGCCACGTCCACTTCGCAGACACGCTGCACATCTTCAATATGGCTGCGGCCGTTGCTGTCGATGACCGGAACCTTTTCATGGAAGGAACCGCTGCCGTGGAAGCGCCAGATGTCGGTAACCGGTGAATCGCTGCTCAGGTAGTCGACGAATTCGCTAATGCCGCCGTCGTGCTGGAACACTTCCTCATGAGGTCCGTCTGCGCCCGGAGTGTCCGGCAGTCCGCGTTCATCACGCAGGGTGATGCGCAGCCCCGGGACCAGGAAGGAGGTTTGGCGGGCGCGATCCTGCAATTCCTTGTAGGAGAATTTCGCATCCGGGGTGAAGATATGGCTGTCGGCCCAGTAGCGAATGCGCGTTCCGGTTACGCCGCGTTTGGCTTTGCCGATAATTCCCGGAGGCGTTGCGGTCTCATGGGCCTTGAACGCCGCATCGGCTTTCTTGCGTCCCTTATCGGTAAATTTGCCTGGTTCGCCACGACGGAACTGCAAGCCGTAGGTTTTGCCGCCGCGGTCAACTTCCACGTCCAAGCGGGCCGACAGAGCATTTACTACTGAGGCGCCCACGCCGTGCAGGCCGCCGGATGCGCTGTAGGAGCCACCGCCGAACTTGCCACCGGCGTGCAATTTGGTGAAGACGACTTCCAAACCGCTCAGCCCAGTCTTGGGTTCAACATCCACGGGGATGCCACGGCCATCGTCTTGGACTTCGACCGAGCCGTCAGAGTGCAAGATGACATCAATGGCCTGCCCAAACCCGCCTAACGCCTCGTCAACAGAGTTATCGATGATCTCCCAGAGGCAATGCATCAAGCCACGGGAGTCGGTGGAGCCGATGTACATGCCCGGTCGTTTACGAACTGCTTCCAGGCCTTCCAATACGGAAAGGTGCCGGGCACTGTAATTGTCGGATGAAGCCACTGAGCTGTTGTCTCCTAGTTGCATGAGAAAGTACGTCTTGGTTCATATTCTAATCGTTAATGTGTTCGAATACCCGCTATTTTCCGGTGCGGGCGAACACTCGGGGCAGGTATGAGCTTATCCACATGCGCTACGCGGTGAGCGAAAGAACAGCCAATTCGGGATAAAGTCGGGATCCAAGCTGGTTGTATAGAGTAACCATCAACTTTAGGAGGCTGGCAATGACTACTACGACCGCTAGTCGTGAACTTAACGCCCTCGACCGGTGCGACCGTTGCGGCGCACAGGCCTACGTGCGAGCCGTGCTGGCTTCGACCGGCGGTGAGCTGCTTTTCTGCGCTCACCATAGCCGCGATGTCGAGCAAAAACTGCGTCCGCAGACTTCCCTCTGGCAGGATGAGTCCTCGCGGCTCTATGAAAAGCCCAAGGTAGACGCCAACGACTAATCTCGTGGCCAATTGCTGATCAAAGAAGGCGACCCGCTTTGGGTCGCCTTCTTCTTGCATTAATGGCAATAAAAAATGTGGCCAGCAGTTCATTGCATGAACTGCTGGCCACATCCTCAGATTCTTAGTCCAGGTAGTCGCGCAGAACCTGGGAACGCGACGGGTGGCGCAGCTTCGACATCGTCTTGGATTCGATCTGGCGAATGCGTTCGCGGGTCACCCCGTAGACCTTGCCGATTTCGTCCAGCGTCTTAGGCTGGCCATCGGTCAGGCCGAAACGCATTGCCACGACGCCTGCTTCGCGCTCCGAAAGCGTGTCGAGCACCGAATGCAGCTGTTCCTGCAACAGGGTGAAGGACACTGCATCGGCTGGCACAACAGCTTCCGAGTCTTCGATCAGGTCACCGAATTCGGAGTCGCCGTCTTCGCCCAGTGGGGTATGCAGGGAAATCGGCTCACGACCGTATTTCTGAACCTCGACGACCTTCTCAGGTGTCATGTCCAATTCCTTGGCCAACTCTTCTGGGGTCGGTTCGCGACCGAGATCCTGAAGCATCTGGCGCTGGACACGCGCCAGCTTGTTGATGACTTCAACCATGTGCACAGGAATACGAATGGTACGCGCCTGGTCAGCCATGGCACGGGTGATTGCCTGGCGAATCCACCAAGTGGCATAGGTCGAGAACTTGAATCCCTTGGTGTAGTCGAACTTCTCCACCGCACGGATCAGGCCCAGGTTGCCTTCCTGGATCAGGTCCAGGAAGAGCATGCCGCGGCCGGTGTAGCGCTTGGCCAAGGAAACTACCAGGCGAAGGTTTGCTTCCAACAAGTGGTTCTTGGCGATCTTGCCATCATGGATAATCTGCTCGTAGTCCCAGCGCAGACGCTGATCCATCGAACCATCGTCCTTCTCCAGCTTGTCAGCTGCGAACAGGCCAGCTTCAATTCGCAGGGCCAAGTCGACTTCCTGCTCAGCGTTCAGCAGGGCAACCTTGCCGATCTGCTTCAGGTAGTCCTTGACCGGGTCAGCGGTCGCGCCGGCCACCATGACCTGCTGCTGCGGAGCGTCGTCATCACCGGTTGAAAGGGTGAAGCCCTTTGAATCATCGTCGGACTTCGCATCCTTCGAATCGGTGCCTGGCTCAGCATCGTCTTCGGCGTCAGCCAACGCTCCGGTTGATTCGTCTTGCGCTGCGGTTTCGGCAGCGACCTTTTTAGTCCGAGGCTTGGCCTTGGTAGCGCGCTTCTTCGCTGCAGGGGCTGCTGACTCGGCCTCAGCCGCGTCGACCTCGGCCTCAGTTGCTATGCGATTAGCGTTCGTCTCAGAAGATGACACGAATAACCTTTCTAACGATGCGTTCCGGATGCACCTGCCGGTAACACCACTATGACCCTGTCAAGTCCGATAGTGCTCAGTCGCTGACTAAACACCTAGGGCTGGCACATTGGTATCAACGCATCAAGCCCGCCTAATGTTCCCGAAATCCGCAGATCTCAAGACCTAGGCAATTCGAACCTAACCGGGTCTGTTGTCCCATTATCCATGAATTAGCATCAGGACACCACTTGAGACACTCCGGCCGCCGTTGCTCAGCTGAAGTTGGCACGCCAAGCCCGCATTTGATCGGTCGCCCACTCGGGCATGATTCCATGGGACATCAGTTTCTGCAGCAACCGCGCCAACTCGTAGTTCGGGTTTTCTTCTACAGCCCTGCCCAGCAGGCACAAAGCCATAGTCCCCCGGCCGCGTGCCCACTCGATCCAGGCAAGAATGCACAGCAGGGCCTGCCGGGCGTTGCCTTCGGCCACGCCGAGCAGGTCTCTGGCTACCGACCACAGCCGGTCAATCCGCTGCCAGTCTGGCGCATGCCAACCACGGCCCAGCAAGTAGTTGGTCAAGGGTGTGGCAGCGGCTTCCCGGTCTCCGCGCATCACGCCAAACAGCACATCCAATGCCGCGTCCAGACCTTGGCCAGCCAAATACGGAAGCAGGTCTCGAACGATTTTCACTTCCAGGGATCCAAGCAGAAGTGCGGTGTGCTCATGCTCGTCGTGGATCCAAGTTCGGGCTTCCGCTTCAGCGAGATCCATCGTCTGCAGCCATGCTTCAAGGCAGTTGATTACGTTGTGCTGCTGGCTTGAGACAATCTTCAGGATTTCGGCGGCCTGCGGCCACTCAGGGATTCCACTGCCGTCCCATGGAACATCCAACGGTGCCGATCCAGCAAAGACCAGCGACAGGTGCGTCTCGTTGGTTTCCAGCGGACGCACCGGGGTCGGCTCTGCGTAGTCGTCGGTCGCGTAGTTCCAGACGAATCGGCCCTGCCGGCACCAGCTGTGGCGCAACAGGACGTTTTTGCCGGCCAGCCCCTGTTCGAGCTGCGCAACCAGATGCGCGTACGGAATACGGCCCTCGGCCAGCGAATCTTCCGGCGCGTAGACCACCAGAACCACGCCTTGGATATGGGGCATGCGATCCAGGAGGCGAAGCACCTGCGCGGTCCACGACTCCCGCTCCGCCGAAGTGTCCGCTTCTGGCAAATCGACACGCAGGGTCGCTTCCAGGTGGTCCTCGTCGATCAGCATCATCACGGCAGAATTTTGTGGATAGAAACCGAGGGCATGAGGCACATAGGCCAGGATATCCTCGCAGCTGGACAGCGAGAGGGGATGGCGTTCTGGAGTAGTTGTCATGGCTCCACGGTGCATCATGGCGCTTGGCACAGGACGTCAACGCGTGCGAGCTGTGGAGAACCTTCTGGTCCAGGCCTCGGGGCCGCCGTTTACTGTTCGGCGAGGAATCGGCGCGCCTTGCGGCGTTCTATGACCATGAATGCCATCCCGAGCAATGCCATCACGAATTGGAAGGACAGTGCCACCCGGAAAGCCGGCAGGTTGTAGAGTTCTCCGACCGACCCGTTGGCCTTGTGCAGCATGTCCATGATGAAACCGATGACGTAGATGGTGACGAATGCTCCGATGAATCCGCCGGTATTCACCAGGCCAGTGGCAGTTCCCAGAACACGCGGCGAGTTGAACGTGCGCGCGAAGTCGAAACCGATCACTGAGGCCGGGCCGCCGGCGGCAATGGCGACCATCAGGAGCACCAGGATCCATAGCGGTGCCTGTCCTGGCCAGAGCAGAACGACCGCCCATAGCGCCAAGATGGAGCCCACGATGGACAACGCGATATTGGAACGCTGGCTGGCATGGCGCGCGGTCAAGGCGCCGAGGATGGGGCCCAGCACGATGGCGACGACAACGAATACAGCCATCAGGCCCGAAGCCATCGCGCCGTCTATGCCTTGTCCCTCCACAAGGAACGGGTAGCCCCACGTCATCATGAAGGTGTTGATCATGAAGGCCGTAGAGAAGTGGGTCCAGAAGCCCAAGCGGGTCCCTGGCTGCTTCCATGCCTGCGAGATCCGCGAGCCGGTCTCCTGCTCCCCCGCGCCATGCCCATTCCAGTTCTTCCCATTGCGCACGAAGGCGATCGTCGTGATGAAGGTGGCGAAAGCGAACCCTGACATGATCGAGAATGCCGCGGACCAGCCGACGCCAAGCAGGATCATATGGAATGGAAAGAGGCTGATCAGCTGCCCGAGCTGGCCAAAAGTACCGGTGAGCTGGGTGAGCACCGGAATGCGCGAACCGGAGAACCACAGGGGCAAGAGCTTGAGCACGGAGACGAAGACCATCGCGTCGCCCATGCCGACCATAACGCGCCCGGCCAAGCCCATGGGCACGTTGACCGAAATCGCCAGGAACGCTTGGCCGGCAGCCATCAGCAGGGCGCCGCAGGTAATCAGGATGCGGGGCCCGAATTTATCCAGTAGCAGCCCTACGGGGACCTGCGCTCCGGCATAGACAACGAGCTGCACGACCGAGAACGTCGCCAGGATCTGTGCGCTGGCATCGAAGCGTTCGGTGGCTTGGATGCCCGCGACTCCGAAGCTGGTGCGTTGGGAAATTGCAGAAATGTAGGCAAGAATTGCAAAGCCGAAGACGAGCCACGATTTCGGCGAATTCAGTTGGGCCTGGCTCACTGGTCGTGTTCACCTGGCAACGGTTCGATATAACCGTTTTTCAGCCAATCTTCAGTGTTCTCGATGGCGGCCAGGAAATGCTCGGCGCTGGCGCCCAGCTCCTCGGCATCCGCCATCTGCTCATCTTCGTCCAGCAACAGCGAACGCGACTCGTGCTCCTTGGCATGCGCGTCGAAACGCTCCTCGAATCCGTCCACCATCTGGCGGACGTCGCTATTGGCTTGAAGCTGCTCGGCGAGCTGCTGGTCAACCAATCGGGCTGCTTCACGCAGCTTGTCGGTCGGCAGAGCCAGCTTCAGCGCCGCGCCCACATACTCCAACGTCGCAACGGCGACCGCGGGGTACTCGGATTCGGCAAGGTAGTGCGGGGTATGCATCGAGTAGCCCACGACATCTCGGCCGGCTTCGCTAAGGCGGATTTCGAGCAGCGAGGCCAAGCCTGCCGGAGATTCAACCGTAGGACTCCACGTCGAGATGTTCTCGATCAGATCCTTGCGGTTGCCGTGGGCGGTTACGCCGACCGGCCGGGTATGCGGCACCGGCATCGGCAATGATGCGGTCCCAACAACCAGCGATACGTTGAAGGCCTCGATGAATGACTGCAGTTCCGCGATCACGCGTTCCCACTTCAGATCCGGTTCAACTCCGTTGAGGAACCAGAACTTGCGGTCCATCTCATCAGTCATAAGGTAGATCTCGATGCGCGGGGCTTGGTATCCGGCGAAGTGGTCGCCAAGGAACGAGACGCGCGGTCGCTGGGAGGTGTAGGCGATCAGCTCGTCGGCATCGAAAGTGGCGAAGAGTTCGGATTCCAGACGGCCGAATAGCTCGTTGGAGACCTGCGCGTGATTATGCCCGGCATCACTGATGCTCTTCAGCGAGATGAACATCCCAAGACCTTGAAGGCGCGAGTCATCCAAATCGTCTGCGACCAGCGTCATCAACGAATCCTTGGACATTTTCTCCTCATTCAGGGTCGGCATCCGGCACAGCAGGGCGGCAACCATCGGCTAGGACTGAACTTCTGCAACAGATCAATGCTCCATTCTATCGCTACTTGGCTTTCGCTCGCTGTGAAGTAACGCACGATCACGCGGAACCTCGGATAATCTAGATGCAGGAGACGCACAGCCCGCCGGCAGGATCTGCTCCGGAATACCACTTGGGCTGTCGCGACCTTAGACCCTACAAAGGCATAGAAGGAATGATTTTGTGATCAACTCCAGTGATCTCACTCTGAGCGCCATTGGCACTGACATCAAGCGCAAGAGCGCTGACGCCCTCATCCTGGGCGTACTCAAGAACGGCGACAAGGTGTCCATCGCGGCATCCCCCTTCGCCGCCGACACCACTACCACGCTGGAGCAGTCGCTCTCGGCTTTGGGAGTTGCCGGGAAGGCCGACGAAATCACCGCGCTGCCTGGCGTGGACGGCACGAAGGCCAAGGTCCTGCAGTTCATCGGCCTTGGCGTTGACGAGCTGGCCGATCTGACCGAAGAGAAGCTGCGCCGTGCCGCCGGCTCGGCTGCCCGCCAGTTGAGCAACGCCAAGAGCGCCATTTTCGCTTTGCCTGCCGACAGCGTTGAGCGCGTTGCCGCCGTGGCTGAAGGCATCGCTTTGGGCAGCTACCGATACGAGAACCACCGGTCGAAGAAGAGCGAGAAGCCAGTACTGGCCGAAGCACAGATCGTCACCTCGGTTGCCACCTCCAAGGATCTTCCGGCCGTGCTCAAGCGCGCGGCAATCCTGGGCCGCGCGGTCCGCGGCACCCGCGACCTGATCAATGCCCCAGCCAACGTGCTGTACCCGGAGTCTTTCGCCGTGGCGGTCAAGGACTACTCCAAGTCGCTGCCGCTGAAGGTCACCATCTTCGATGAGAAGCGACTGGCCAAGGACGGCTTTGGCGGCCTGATCGGCGTCGGCGGCGGCTCGGCTCGCCAGCCGCGCATGGTCAAGGTCGAGTACGCGCCGTCGAAGGCAGCCAAGCACATCGCCTTGATCGGCAAGGGCATCACCTTTGATACCGGTGGCACCTCGCTGAAGCCTGCTGCAGGCATGCACGCCATGAAGTCGGACATGTCCGGTGCCGCCGCAGTCTTCCAGACGGTCGCCGCCGTCGCAGAACTTGGGCTGAACGTGAAGGTCACCGCGTGGCTCTGCCTGGCGGAGAACATGCCAGGCGGCGCCTCGACCCGTCCGGGCGATGTGCTGACGATGTTCGGCGGCAAGACAGTGGAGGTGCTGAACACCGACGCCGAAGGCCGTCTGGTCATGGCTGACGGCTTGGCCGCAGCCAGCCTGGAAAAGCCGGATGTCATGATCGACATCGCTACGCTGACCGGCGCGCAGATGCTGGCTCTGGGCCTGCGCACTGCAGGCGTCATGGGCGACAAACAGGTCACCAGCGACCTGGTTGCCGTTTCGGACAAGGTGGGCGAATTGGCTTGGGCCATGCCGCTTCCGGAAGAGCTGCGTCCATCCATCGAGTCGCAGGTCGCCGATCTGGCGAACATCGGTGAGCGCATGGGCGGAATGATGACCGCAGCCGTCTTCCTCGAAGAGTTCGTCGGCGAAGTCGACGGCAAGAAGATCCCTTGGGCCCACATCGACTTTGCTGGTCCGGCCTTCAACGAAGGAAGCGCCTGGGGCTACACCCCGAAGAACGGCACCGGCTCGCAGGTACGCACCCTGGTTGCCTACGCAGAACAGGTTGCCGCAGCGAACTAGCCGTTAAACGCAGCGGCAAAGCAGCTGCAGTGCCATGAAACTCATCCCGGTATCGCCAGAATCAATTGGCTGATGCCGGGATGAGCTCAAAATTAGAGACATACCTGACTTTTAGTGCCCCGAAGGTGACTCTAGCCATTCGACGGTACTAAGGTAAGTTTTGAAACATCACCGTGGATCAAAGGTGCGCGCCAGCATGTGTCACGCTCCAGAAAGTCCACACCCGATCCCCTGGTCGGCCAAAGCCGGCCTCACTAAGCGAATACGAGGGAGCGTTCACGTGGCCGATTCGGCAGCAACGCAAGAATTTGATGTCCTCATCCTCGGCGGCGGATCCGCTGGATACTCGGCAGCATTGCGCGCCATCCAGCTGGGCTACACCGTTGGATTGATCGAGAAGGAAAAGCTGGGCGGCACTTGCCTGCACACCGGCTGCATCCCAACCAAGGCTTACCTGCATGCAGCAGAGCTGGCAGAGAACGCTCGCGAGGGTGCCAAGTACGGCATCAACTCCTCGCTCGAGTCGATCGATCTGGCCGGCGTTCGCAAGTACAAGGAAGGCGTTGTCGCTGGCAAGCACAAGGGCCTGCAGGGCTTGCTGAAGATGAAGAAGGTCAACGTCATCACCGGTAACGGCCGACTCGTTGCCCAGGATTCCATCGATGTCGATGGCACCGTCTACAAGGGCAAGTACATCATCCTGGCCACCGGATCCACTTCCAAGACCATGGGCCTGGAAATCGGCGGCCGCGTGCTGACCAGCACCGAAGCACTGAATATGGAAGACCTGCCAAAGAGCGCTATCGTTCTAGGCGGCGGCGTCATCGGTGTCGAATTCGCCTCGGTCTGGAAGTCCTTCGGCGTCGACGTCACCATCGTCGAGGGCCTGCCATCGCTGGTTCCAAACGAGGATCCAGCCATCATCAAGAACCTGGAGCGTGCTTTCAAGAAGCGCGGCATCAAGTTCAACACCGGCGTTTTCTTCGAGAAGGTCGAGCAGGATGCCAACGGCGCCAAGGTCTCGCTGGCTGACGGGAAGGTTCTGGAAGCTGAGATCGTCCTGGTTGCCGTGGGCCGCGGTCCAGTCACCGAGGGCCTTGGCTTCGAAGAGCAGGGCATCACCATAGATCGCGGTTTCGTAATCACCGACGAGCGCCTGCACACCGGCGTTGGCAACATCTACGCCATCGGCGATATCGTTCCTGGCGTCCAGCTTGCACACCGCGGCTACCAGCATGGCCGCTTCGTCGCCGAGGAAATCCACGGCATGAAGCCAACCATCGTCGAGGACATCAACATCCCGAAGGTGACCTTCTGCGAGCCAGAGATCGCATCGGTGGGCTACTCCGAGCCGAAGGCCAAGGAGAAGTTCGGCGCTGACCAGATCGAAACCACCGAGTACAACTTGGCCGGCAACGGCAAGTCCTCGATCCTGGGCACCAGTGGCATCATCAAGATGGTTCGCGTCAAGAACGGCCCAATCGTTGGCGTTCACGGCATCGGCGGACGCATTGGCGAGCAGATCGGTGAAGCGCAGCTGATCGTGAACTGGGAAGCATACCCAGAGGACGTATCGCAGCTGATCCACGCTCACCCAACCCAGAACGAGTCCCTGGGCGAAGCGGCAATGGCTTTGGCCGGCGCACCGCTGCACGGTTAATCACGTATTGGTCATTCAGGCAGGGCGTTGATGTAACGCGCTGCCTGAATGCACTAGGCTCGGAGGCAACGCCTCCCACCACTTTTCAAGCTTTATAAAACAAGGAGATACGGGACGATGTCTGAAACCGTAAACCTACCCGCACTGGGTGAAAGCGTTACCGAGGGTACGGTAACCCGCTGGCTGAAGCAGGTCGGCGACCGCGTAGAGGTAGACGAGCCGTTGGTGGAAGTTTCCACCGACAAGGTTGACACTGAAGTTCCTTCGCCGGTAGCTGGCGTCATCGAGGAAATCTTCGTGGCCGAGGACGAGGACGCCGAAGTTGGCGCCCCACTGGTTCGCATCGGCGATGGCTCCGGCTCCGGCGACGCTGCACCAGCAGCACCAGCCGCTGAAGAAGCACCTGCCGCACCAGCCGCAGAAGAAGCACCTGCCGCACCGGCCGCAGAAGAAGCACCCGCTGCACCGGCAGCTGAAGAAGCTCCTGCAGCCGCACCTGCCGGTGGCGCTGCCTCGGGTACCGAAGTTACCCTGCCAGCCTTGGGCGAGTCGGTGACCGAAGGTACCGTTACCCGCTGGCTGAAGGAAGTAGGCGAAGAGGTATCCGTCGACGAGCCACTGCTTGAGGTTTCCACCGACAAGGTAGACACCGAAGTTCCTTCCCCAGTTGCTGGCACCCTGCTGGAAATTCGTGTTCCAGAAGATGAAACCGCTGAAGTCGGCGCTGTTCTGGCCGTTATCGGTGCCGCTGGCTCCGCGCCAGCAGCTGCTCCAGCCAAGGAAGAAGCTCCAGCTGCTGCTCCTGCAAAGGAAGAGGCTCCTGCTGCCCCAGCTCCTGCCAAGGAAGAGGCTTCGGCCGCCCCAGCTCCAGCCAAGGAAGAAGCACCTGCTGCCCCTGCCGCTCCAGCTGCACCTGCTGCCGAGGCAAACAACGAGTCCGGGTACGTCACCCCTCTGGTACGCCGCCTGGCTAACCAGCACAACATCGACATCGCTTCGGTGAAGGGCACCGGTGTTGGCGGTCGCATCCGCAAGCAGGATGTGCTGGACGCTGTTGCAGCCCAGGAAGCTGCTGTTCCAGCTGCTCCTGCCGCCGCTGCTCCTGCCGCCGCTGCTCCTGCCGCCGCAAAGCCGGTTGCACCTGCAATGGAGGTTTCCTCGCTGCGCGGCACCGAGGAAAAGGCTCCACGTATCCGCCAGGTTATCGCTCGCCGCATGCGCGAGTCCCTGGACATATCGACTCAGCTGACCCAGGTCCACGAAATCGATATGACCCGCATCGTGAAGCTGCGAGCTGCGGCCAAGGCCAACTTCAAGGCCACCAACGGTGTGAACCTCACTTACCTGCCATTCATCGCCAAGGCTGTTGCCGAAGGTCTGAAGGCACACCCTAAGCTGAACGCTGAGTACAACGAAGAGACCCAGAAGATCACCTACCACAATGCCGAGCACTTGGCATTCGCAGTCGACACCGACAAGGGCCTGCTGGTTCCTGTCGTGTCGAACGCTGGCGATCTGAACCTGGCAGGCATGGCTTCGCGTATCGCTGATGTTGCTGCACGTACCCGCAGCAACAAGATCGGTCCAGACGAGCTGTCCGGTGGCACCTTCTCGATCACCAACATCGGTTCGGTTGGCGCACTGTTCGACACCCCGATCATCAACCAGCCACAGGTAGCCATCCTGGGCACCGGTGCGATCGTGAAGCGTCCAATGGTCGTCACCGATGCAGAAGGCAACGATTCGATTGCCATCCGCCACATGATGTACCTGTGCTTGACCTACGATCACCGTCTGGTTGACGGTGCCGATGCAGGCCGCTTCCTGCAGACCGTCAAGGCTCGCCTTGAAGGTGGCGCCTTCGAAGGCGAACTGGGACTGTAAAGATCCAGTTGCGGCCCTCGTCGCCTAGGTAGATAATCGCCCCTGTCGTTGATTCGGCAGGGGCGATTCTGCGTTTTCTACGATCAGTCGAAAATAGATTAGGCTAGTGTCATGACTATTCTTCTTTCTCTCCTGATTTTCGTGCATATCTTGGGCGCAGCAGCTATCTTCGGTGGCTGGCTGGCCAATTTCAAGACCCCTACTGTCTCTGTATGGCAGTGGTACGGAGCCATCGTGCAGCTGGTAACGGGTCTGGCCATGGTCGGGATTCTCGAGGCCGGCGACGGTTCGCCAAACCAAATGAAGATTGGCATCAAGTCGCTGATTGCAATCATCATCCTGGTCGCAGCTTTCATTGGCCGCAAGAAGTTGAAGAACGGCGAGGAAGTTTCTACCGGTATTGCCCATGCAGTGGGCGGCATGGCCTTCATCAACATCGCGATTGCGGTTCTCTGGAGCTAGTCCGTAGCAGCCTTGATGGTGGGAGAAGCAACCAACAGCTTTGAGCAAGCTTTGGTGTCGTCTCCCGCCATTATGCATTTAACGTCGTAATACCTTGCCGATCTTCCACCCGTTTTCATCCAGCACCATTTCAACTTCGATGCGTTGCGGCTCTGCGGCCTGGACGGTGTGCATCGTGGCCCCTTCAGCATCCACGTAACGGTATTCGTCTTGGGTCGATGTCGCGGCAAGAATGACAGTGTCACCCTGTCCACGGGCGGATACCGTCACATCCTTCAGTCTTGTGCGCAGACCTTCAAGTCCCAAACCCATGTCCCGTAGCTGATCTATCGTTTCCAGGTCGCGCTGCAATTGCTCGGCTCCCGGAGTGTAGAGCTCCTTGAGTTTCTCCCCCGCCAGCTGACCCATCGCTTTGTCTCGTTCTCGTGAAAGTGCCAAGAATGCAGAGACCACTGTATCCCGATTCAATGCACAGGCGGGCACTTGCGCACCATCCATGATTCTGCAGTCTAGGTCTGCTGGGGGCGCCATTGCCGGCGCAGTCGCTTCCTTCGCCTCAGCGGCCCGGAAATGATTGACGCCCAGCATGCTCCCGAGTATGACCATGATGCCCAAGACTGCAGCACCAGCCAGCTTCACGGCCCCGGGTGTCCTGCGCAACCGATGGCTGTGCCAGGATTCATCATTCCCTCTGTTCCGCTGCCCTGCTGCGTTATCCCTTGCGCGCTTTGAGCGCCTGTGCGCAGCACCCGATTCCTGGGTTGGATGGATGGTTTCCATCAGATGAGTAGCTTCAGCAGCTACATGACCTTCCCAATGGATGGGCTCAGCTGGACAGCTCGCGAACAGCGTTCGAGCAAACTGGTCGGCGGTTGGCCTCGCTTGCGGCACCGGATTCATGGAATCAATCAAGAGCTCATGAATAATCGAGGGGATGCCGGGGAACATCACGCTAGCTGGTGGACGCATCAGTTCCTCTTCGGGAACCCGTCCCGACAGGAGAAACCACAAGCAGGCGCCCAGCGAGTACACGTCCTGCTCTCCAGCTTGGCTTTCCAACGCCCCGGCCTGCATTTCAGGGGCGACGAATCCGGGTGTGCCGGAACCAGTAAGCGCTTGACTTGACGAAGCAGCTTCCTGGAAGTCGATGATCTTCGGCATGCCCTTGGCGGTCAGCAGGATGTTGGCTGGCGACAAGTCCCCATGGCGTTGGCCCTGCGAATGCATGACCGATAGAGTTTGCGCAATGGGAGCCAACGCAGTCACGCATTCACCAAGCGCAAAGGCGCTGCGGCTGGAAACGAGGTCTGCCAAACTCCCGCCGGGACAATATTCCATGACCAGCCCCTCACCGAATTGAGTCGGCAGGGTTCCGTAAAAATCGACGACATATTTCCGCGACTGCCTGACCTCTTCCTGGCGCAGAGAAGTGATGTTTTCCATAGTCAGGCTAAGTTTAAGCGTCAGATACATCTGGTCGCTTTCCCTCCGGATCAGCCAAACTTTGCATGGTGACTTGGCACTTAGCGGCTTGACAGTCACATGCCCAGGGCTTGTCGGCCACGCTAGAATATTCGTTGATTCATCCATGTTTCCGTTGTATCCCACAAACAGGAAATGCAAGCTGGATATCCACAGGCAAGCTGAACGGCACTGAATTAGCGACCGATCGTTCAAGAGCGTAGGCTAGCCGTCATGGCGATCGAATTCGAACGAGTCGGACTAGGCTCAAAATTTGTGCCCTACATGGAAGCTTGGGATTATCAGATCCAACTGCATGATGCGGTAGCCGCGGACACGCAAACCCCTAGAGTCCTGTTCCTGGAGCACGAAGCGGTTTATACCGCAGGCAAGCGCACCGAACCCGAAGACCTCCCGCTGGACGGCACCCCCGTCGTGGATGTGGACCGCGGTGGCAAGTTGACCTGGCATGGCCCGGGACAGCTCATTGGCTACCCCATTGTCAAGCTCCGCAAGATCAGCGCAATCCGTCTTTACGTGGAGACCCTGGAAGAAGCCCTAATTAACGTCGTGAGCGAGCTTGGCATTCCAACGGCCCAGATCAAGGGCCGTTCCGGAGTTTGGGTACCAGGCAAAGACGGCGCGCAGGACCGCAAGATTGCAGCCATCGGCATCCGTATCAACCACGGCGTCACCATGCACGGATTCGCCTTGAACTGCTCGAACGCGCTTTCCGCATACGACCAGATCATCCCCTGCGGCATCTCCGATGCAGGTGTCACCACCATTTCCGAAGAACTGGGCCGTACCGTCACCCCTGAAGACGTCGTTGACCGAGTTCAAGCGGAAATAGAGCGTCTGCTTACCCCGCAAGTCGTCTAGACAACCACTCACTTCCTTCAGAAAGAGCAGTCAATGAGCATCGAGCCAGAAGGCCGTCGACTACTGCGCGTCGAAAAGCGCAACTCCGCCGTTCCCGTGGAGCGCAAGCCCGAGTGGATCAAGGCGAAACTCAACATCGGCCCGGAATACGTGGGGCTGAAGAACCTGGTGCAGTCCGAGGGGCTGCACACCGTCTGCGAAGAGGCAGGCTGCCCGAATATCTTCGAGTGCTGGGAAGACCGCGAGGCCTCGTTCCTCATCGGCGGTTCCGAATGCACCCGCCGTTGCGACTTCTGCCAGATTGCCACCGGCAAGCCGGTGGCCATCGACCGCTCGGAACCTTTCAAGGTGGCCATGAGCGTGAAGAAGATGGATTTGCGCTACGCCACCGTCACCGGTGTTGCCCGCGATGACCTCGAAGACGAGGGCACGTGGCTGTACGCGGAGACGGTGAGGCAGATCCACAAGATGAACCCGAACACCGGCGTCGAGTTGCTGATTCCCGACTTCAGCGGCAAGCCCGAGAACCTGGATGCCATCTGCGATTCGGAGCCGGAGGTCTACGCCCACAATGTCGAGACCGTGCCCCGCCTGTTCAAGCGCATTCGCCCGGCCTTCCGCTACGAACGTTCCATGGATGTGATCACCCACGGCCACAAGCGCGGATTGATCACCAAGTCAAACCTGATCCTGGGCATGGGCGAAACTCGTGAAGAAATTTCAGAGGCCATGCGCGACCTCTATGAGGCCGGCTGCGATCTGCTCACCTTGACCCAGTACCTGCGCCCCACGGACCTGCATTTGCCAGTTGACCGTTGGGTCACTCCGCAGGAGTTCCTTGAGCTTCAGCAGGAAGCCGAAGAACTCGGATTCTCGGGCGTCATGGCCGGGCCACTGGTTCGCTCTTCCTACCGCGCTGGCCGTCTCTGGGCTGGTGCCATGCGCAAGAAGGGCCGGGCGATCCCTGAAGCCCTGTCGCATATCGAGTCCTCGGGCAACACCCGCCAGGAAGCAGCTTCGCTGATCAAGTAGCTGGTTCTTGCGAACCAGTTTGGACGATGGCTCCGGGCCTGCAGATGGAAACCATCGCGGGTTCCGGGGCCATTCCACTGCCCGTTCATGGCCAATTCAGCCGAAAATGCCATGTTCGATTCAGCACGGCTTAGAACTATCAACTTCATCGCGTAGAATTAAGGCACTATGGCCAAAAACTCCGACAACGACGCAGCCGCGCCTAAGCGTGGCTTGTTTTCGCGTAAACCAAAAGCTGAGAAGAAGAACAAAGAACCAGGCCGCCTGAAGCAAATTGGCCAGGTCTTCCAAATGACGCGCCGCAACGACCCTATGGTCGTGTGGTGGATGGCATTGGCCGCCTTGGCCGTCATTGCTGTCTGCTTGGTCATCGGCTTCTTGATCAATAACTGGATCACGATGTTGATCATCGCAATCCCGTTGGCGCTTCTTGCTGCAATGTTCATCATGTCGCGCCGTGCCGAGAAGGCTGCGTTCTCGCAGCTTGAGGGTCGCCCAGGTGCCGCTGGCGCTGCTATGAGCGTGCTGCGTCGCGGCTGGATCCTGAAGCAGGAACCGGTTGCCTACAACCGCCACCAGGATCTGGTGTTCCTCGGCATCGGCCGTCCAGGCATCGTCCTGGTCACCGAGGGCCCGAAGAACCGCGTTCGCGAACTTGCCGCATCCGAGCGCAAGCGCATTGCCCGTGTTCTGCCGAACGTGCCTGTGCACATCATCAACGCTGGTTCCGAAGAAGGCCAGACTCCATTGGCTGAAGTTGGCAAGGCAATGAAGAAGCTTCCGAAGTCGATTACGAAGCTGGAAGTCAGCGCAATCGACAAGCGTCTGAGCACGTTGACTGCGAACCGTCTGCCCATCCCCAAGGGCGTAGATCCAAACCGCGTACGTCCAAACCGCCGCGCTATGCGTGGACGCTAAAGACAAGCACTAAAGAAGCCGCAACAGGATTTTCCTGTTGCGGCTTCTTTAGTGCCGTCCGGACCTGAAGGCTAGGAGATATTCACCAAGATGGTTTTCGGCAACCGATCATGAAGGCCACGCTGGTCCTTGTCGGTAATGAAGGCCGGAATAGCCAAGCAAAGCAGCAACGAACGGCTCAAGCCTTGCAATGGCTTGATCGCGGTTCCATCCAGCGCCTGCACCTGCATGCCAAAGGTGCGATGACCGATCGTGTGCCCCGTGAGCCCGACACCGATGATTTGCCCGGCACAAAACAGGCCCAGCGTTGCCAGGTCATGGCTATTGAACAGCCACCAGCTGAGCAGCATGGACAGTCCCCAGTCCAGGAGCAGGGCGCCGACCCTTCGCGGAAACCTGGCAACGGAGCCAGGACCCTTGACTGGGCGTCCCATATCCTGTCCGGGCCATTCTTGCGTATTGTGCTGCGGCGGCCCTTCAAGCCACGAGCTGAAGTCTTTTCTTTCCACCTATACAGTCTATCCAGCAATTCTGTGCGCCAGTTAGAACCCCATAACGCGGTAGCAAGTATCCAAGTCAGATTGTTACAGCTGACAATCTGCGCAGATCAGATCGATACGACACGCCCGGATTCTCCGCTTGTAACAGGTTGGAAACAATAGAGACACCATTCAGAAATGGATTATAGGTAAGCTTGCTACGTAAGCAAGAGGACCAGGCAGATAATTCTGGCTACAGGTTCCGTTTACCAAACCTCATATCTCACCAGGGAGTCACCTGCACATGTTTACCAGTCCAGAAGAAGTCTTGGCATATATTGCCGAAGAGGACATCAAGTTCGTCGATATCCGTTTCACCGACCTACCAGGTGTACAGCAACACTTCAACGTGCCGGCCAAGTCCGTGGATGCCGACTTCTTCGTCAACGGCCAGCTCTTTGATGGTTCTTCCATCCGCGGCTTCGCCGGCATCTCTGAGTCCGACATGCAGCTGATCCCAGATGTCACCACCGGTTTCATCGATCCGTTCCGCCTGGAAAAGACCCTGGCCTTCAACTTCTCGATCATCAACCCACGCACCGGTGAGCCTTACCACCGCGACCCACGTGGCGTTGCCGAGCGTGCTGAGGCATACCTGGAATCCACCGGCATCGCTGACACCGCATTCTTCGCCCCAGAAGCTGAATTCTTCATCTTCGAGGACGTTCGCTACGAATCCAAGCCGCAGGGCGCGTTCTACTCGATCGATTCCGACGAAGCACCCTGGAACACCGGCCGCAAGGAAGAAGGCGGCAACCAGGGGTACAAGACTGCTTTCAAGGGCGGCTACTTCCCAGTTGCACCAACCGACAAGCAGGCTGACCTGCGCGACGCCATCTGCGTCGAGCTGGACAAGGCTGGCCTTGAGGTCGAGCGCAGCCACCACGAAGTCGGCGCTGCCGGCCAGGCTGAAATCAACTACAAGTTCAACACCATGGTTCACGCTGCGGACGAGCTGATGCTCTTCAAGTACGTCGTGAAGAACGTGGCAGACGCTTGGGGTAAGTCGGCAACCTTCATGCCAAAGCCAGTCTTCGGCGACAACGGTTCGGGCATGCACGTGCACCAGTCGCTGTGGAACGGTGGCGAGCCACTGTTCTACGACGAAAAGGGCTACGCTGGCCTGTCGGACACCGCTCGTTGGTACATCGGCGGTCTGCTGAAGCACGCTTCGGCTGTTCTGGCCTTCACCAACCCAACCGTGAACTCCTACCGTCGCCTGGTCAAGGGCTTCGAGGCTCCAGTGAACATGGTTTACTCGCAGGGTAACCGCTCGGCTGGCATCCGTATCCCGATCACCGGCTCGAACCCTAAGGCCAAGCGCATCGAGTTCCGCGCACCAGATGGCTCCTCGAACCCATACCTGGCTTTCGCGGCTCAGCTGATGGCTGGTCTGGACGGCATCAAGAACCGCATCGAACCAGCAGAGCCAATCGATAAGGACCTCTACGAGCTTCCTGCCGAAGAGGCCAAGGACATCCAGCGCGCTCCTGAGAGCCTGGAAGAAGCCCTCAAGGCCCTGGAAGCCGACCACGACTTCCTGCTCGAAGGCGGCGTCTTCACCGAGGACCTGGTCCAGACCTGGATCGAGTACAAGCGTGAAAACGAAATCAAGCCACTGAGCCTGCGCCCGAACCCATACGAATTCGAGCTCTACTACGGCTGCTAGGTAGATGACGGGGATTATCCCCGTTTAGTCCGCAGAGAGTCCGCACGATTCGCCAAAGCACCAGCTACGGCGGAACGTGTGGACTCTTTTGCGTCATCCATCAGATGCCCGTAAACATCCAGAGTTGTCTTCGCACTGGCGTGACGCATGGCAGATTGAACCTTCTTGATATCCTCACCAGACGCAATCAGGAACGACGCAAAGAAATGACGCAAATCGTGAATGCGGAAATTCTCGGGCAAACCCTCAACCGTTGCACGCGCAGTCCTGAACCTGGCGTCAATCGTGTACGGCGCAGCAGGTCTGCCGTTCTCCAGCGTCACGAAAGTTTCACTCCCCCACCGCGCAGGATTCTTATTCAGCTCGAAAGCCAGATCACGAGGAATCGGGATCGGATTCTTCGACTCTTCAGTTTTCAGTGGAACGCCTGGATACTGGATAGCCGGCGTGATGAATCCCCGCAACGAATCCACATCCTGCACTCGCAACGCCGAAATTTCAGCCACGCGCAGACCGGCGAAAGCGCCTAGCAGGATGACGTTCTTCATGCCCTCGGGCATCGCATCATAGAGTGCCCAGACTTGTTGCTCAGTAGCCACGTAAGGACGTTGTTTGCCCGTAGGAGGCGCGATCTTACGGCTAATGGGAGTGCGCAGTAGTAGCCCATCTTCGACCGCGTCTGACAGTAAATGAGCCAACCGGCGATACAGCGCATGAATCGTGGAATCAGCCAAGCCCTCTTTCTTGAGCGCAGCCAACCAATTCTTGATCGCAGTCGGACGAATGTCCTTTAGCGCAACATCACCAAACACCGCATTGATTCGCTTCACATGTGTTTTGGCCTGCTTCACCGAACCAGGACGATTGACCTCATAACCCTTCAGCCAGTGCTCAGACCAAACACGCATAGTCGTCGCCGCGTCCGTAGGACTGATATAAGCGCCGCTACGGATCTTGACAGCTTCACCCTCAGCCCAATTCTGCGCATCAATCTTACGGGCGAACGTCTTACCCTTTTCCTTGCCCTCAGGATCCACATAAGTTCCAAGCCAAGCACCCTTAGGATACTTGGCAGTTGGGCGACGCCGACGCGTGTTAGTAGTACCAGGAGTGCGCCTAGGATTCGGGGACATCAGCCGGCCTTTCGACAGGAACTCGATCAACATAAGGGAACATTGAACCAGTCGGGACTAGTGCCCTATTTACGAAATAGAGCAGATCACCAACAAGCGACTCTGCTGCAAGGTCGGCAATTCTTGTCAGTCGCTCCCTAGCACTTTCGGACATCTCCACATTTTCCAAATACTCTCCGGCGTTCTTGATGTCTTGTTCAAGATATCGCTTTACTTGGTCAGCTTTGGAAATTCCTTCTTCAATAAGTGCCCCGGCGTTGAAGTACGCATCCAATGAGTCTTTTATGTTTCTCTCGTTTTGATCCAGAGACAACAAGTCTTCAAGTTGAACGTTCAGCACACTTGCAAGAGCTATTGCCTCATCCAGTCTCGGCATCCTGCTCCCATCTTCGGTTCGAGAAACGGCCACTTGGCTATATTTTCCCCATCCCGGAATATTGCGCATTTGCTTTGCCAATTCAGACTGCGACCATCCGCGCCGTACCCGCATCTGCTCAACGCTTTTACCGAACATGATGGTCGTGGTCGTTGGATCATATTCACTCATGTATAGAATTTTGGCACAATCTGGTTGCATCCTCAACGACTACCCTCTATAGTCATGAGTGTCGAGGTTTTCCCAACAAATATGAATAGGAGCTAATGATGCCAGTGACACCCCCCACCGCAGCAGTAGGGCCATACACATTGAGCCTGATCGAAGAAGCAGCAGAGTTCCTCCGGGTTCCAGTCGCCACCCTCCGCTACTGGCGGCACATGGGCACAGGCCCAAAGTCCGCTCGTATTGGCGGCCGCGTGATGTACAAAACCGTCGATTTGGAGAACTGGCTGAACGAACAGTTCGACAAGGCCAGCTAAACAGCACCTTGCAGGACAACCGCTCTCTATACCGGAGACGAAGACAGGATCAACTTTGTTATGCCCACACAACGGGAACTGCAACGAGAGCTGCTAGCCAAGAATCCCCACTACTCAGCAGGGCAGGCGAAGGCAGTAGCCAAGAAAATGATTTACCTCGAAAAGAACGTCGGGTTCGAGAATCTTCGGATACGCGGACTCACTTCGGATCCAACAGCACGTGAAGCTGTGCGGAACATGGAAGAAGCTGAACGCAAGAAAAAGCGTGAAGCCAAAAAGAATACGGCCCCGGTGCATCCCCGCCAAGAGATACGCACCGAAGCCGCCTAACCAACCCCCAGAAAAGGGATTGATCCTCATGAACAAGAATACCCGCATCACCCCAGTAACTCCACCAGCAGGATTCACCACCGAAACCGAGACCACACCACGCGGCGAAGAATTCTTCTACTGCGCAGGACCCAAAGCAACCTCCGGGCAAATCACCGTCGAAAGCTTCTGGGATCAGCCCGGGGGCATTTCGTTCCACATCACGAATGACCGCCACATGGACAACGGGATCTTCAACCGAGAAGAACTTGAGGCTATCCCCGGCATGATCAAGTCCGTTCTCGAAACTATCGACTTGGCGCACACCGAACAGTATCTAGCCGAACGCCCCGAACTGCTCGACAACATCAAAACGGTTACAGACCTGGCGCGAATCGCTGACGAGCACAACCTCAAAGTTACTGGAGTATTCGCAGTATACGAGGTTCGCTACAAGGCAGAGCTGGACGCTGCACGCATCAACCGCCAAGACGGTGCCAACAATGCGTAAGACAATGGACAAGCTCACCATGTACGCAGCCCGAACAGTATTCTTCGGCGGGATCTTCACCATCATCGTGCTAATCCCACAAGTCATCAGCGCCTACGCCGGCGCACCAATCCACTACTAAGGAGGCGGCATAAGTGACCTGGGCTAAGTACGGAACAGAGTTCTTTGATCAGCTAGTTGACAGCAACCTCCAGCCAGAACTGGATGACGCTGCACAACTGACCCACACCCAAGCCCTCCACTACCTGTACTCAGTGGAGAGCATGGAAATGATCTTCAAGAAGTCAGTCCTGCGTCGCTTCGCCACCAGTAGCAAATCCTCTGAGGCTGCTCAGGAGCTAGTCCGTATCGGCTTCTGGGCAGACCTTGGAGGGAGCTACAAGGTAATCCACCATGAAGATGTTTTCAGACAGTCACTCGTGGCGCAGATGAAGAAGCGCGACCGAGATAAAACTTCCAAGCGCATCAAGCGTGGAAGTAATCCATCTGCACCTGTCGCTAACGACGTCGCTAACGACATTCCAAATGTCGCTAACTCTGTCGAGGCGACGCAGACAGACAGACAGACAGGCATTTATGAAGAAGTTCCTTTTCCAGAAAACCTGAACATGAAAACAGGGGAACTCATGGAAGAAACCAATCCTTGGAAGAACCATCCTGTGAAAACAGATTCGGGTCCGAACTTGATGGATCAGCTTCGGAGCTTCGGGAGCGCATCATGAACGCGGTTGGTTGCCTGAAGTGCAAACTCCCCCGGTGCACCTGCTCCTACATCAAGGAACTGCTGGAAGGTGAGCACGGGGAAAAGGTTCGGGCCATCGCAGCCAAGCAGATGGACCAGCCTAAACCACATCGGTCCGTGTGTCCTTGCCCATCATGCTGGAGCGCACGGGCTAACTCTTGGGATGAATGGGCGAACAATTACGGACGGCAACATGATCGACCCTTATAACCGTGAGCAGGTCATCAAGCTACTGCGCCGCAGTGCCGACCACATCGCCCAAGGCGTGCCCTCGCACGAGATCCACACCGGCATATCGACACTCGCAGACCACCTAGAACAAGAGGACTAGAAAAATGGCCGGCTACCACTACTCAGACCGACAGATCCAAACCTACACAGAGCACGCGCAAGCCGCCGTGTTGTGGGAACGCGCCAAACACTGGGAACACAACGCGAACTACTGGAAGCACCGCGCCCTATCAGCCGAGCGACGAATGCAAGAACACCACTGCCAGGAGGACAGCTAAATGACCTACGACCAGCGCCCCTACATCGGGGCCGTCCGCATCCAGGACTGGATCACCAAAGACAAGCAACGCATCCGAGGAATCCGCATCGTCGGAGCATCAGGCATAGCCGGCCACCTCACCGCCACCGAAGCCCTAACCCTCGCAGACAAGCTAGTAGACCTAGTAGAACGCCTACCAGAGCCCACCACAGGGCCACCAGCGCGACAACAAACACACTGCGGACTCTCGCCCGTTCACACCAGCCAAACACTCACAGACGCGTCAGGCGACCCCGAACAGCCACTACCCACCACCCTCGCAGACTAAGGAACAACATGAGCAAGCAAAAGCACGACATCGGCCACCAGAAACGACTCAAGAACAAAGCCGAACAGCAACGACTCTACGACCTCAAACGGGCCGAATGGCTCTCCAAAAACGAATGGAAGAAGAACCGATGACAAGCCTCGAAGACGCATTCCGCGAAGCCGGCAAACAATACGCCGCCCAGCTACAACAGCGCGGACAAGACACCACCACCACCGGCGCAGCATGGCTCAAAGACAAAATCGACAACCTCGAAGAACCCGAACAGCCCATGACCAACACCGCCAACAACAGCGACGACTTCAACCGATTCTTCGGCATCAACTAACCCAAAGGGGAAACGACATGAGCACCACCTACTTCAACCGCCCAGCAACCCACCACCTCAACCAGTTCGCACGCATCAATGACGCATACACCCTGGCAGGACTCACCCCGCCAACCTATGTAGAAGAACTCAAGCGCACCATCGCCAACGCCCCCACCGTGCAACAGGAAGCCGCCAGCATCGCCCGCGAAGCCCTCGACGCTGACGACCCGGCAGAGTTCTATGAAGAAGCGCTCACCCGTATCCAGCGGGCACAGGCCGCCGACGTACTCAAGAACGCCTTCGCCCAGAACATCCAGTCAGCACTCGACAGCAAGGCACACCACTACCGCGCCACCGCAGCCGAAGAACTGGCGCCACAGATCGCCAAGCTAACCAAGGCACTCGCCACCGCCGCCAAGAAACTACCCGCCGGCCACCCGCTCGACATGGCCGCCAACATCGAAGCCGGCACCGGCACCGAATACAAAACCACCCGCGACACCCTCGCACTACTCGGCACCTACGCCGCGATCTACCCACAAGGCACACCAACCGACGGAATCCCAACAGCAATGCACGCTGTCCTTCCAATCGTTGAACTGCCAAAGGCAACCATCGAACGCATCAAGCCAGGCATCAGCGACCTCGCACCAGTACCATCCAACAGCGCACAGCTCACCGGCACCCACACCATCCGACGCATCGCCAACGACCTCGCCCTCAACACGGACGACACACTCGCACGCATCGCAGCAGGACACTACGAAGGGGCAAGCATCAGCTTCGCCAACGCAACCGAACTGAACACGCGACGAGCCAACGCACAGAACGCATTCAAACGAGCAACCGACAAGCACGACTCAGGTAACAGTATGGTCGCAATCTAACATCACAAGCAGACCAAAACCCAGCGGAACACCAACAAACCGGCAACAAACACGGCGCGAACAGCACCGAACCGAACACCAGCACGGAGACGAGCAAAAGCCGTGCTGACAAGGCGAAACACCCCACCCGGTGCACCCTCGGTGAATCTGACGGTGAACCGCCGGTGATCTCGCTGACTACCGCGATGTGCAGTTAGACCCATTCGAACGACTTTGAAAGTAGGTAATTATGCCGGGACCTTCGGCTAATCCTTTGAAACCTAACAGCCGCCGGCACCGTGGTAACACGCGGTCTACTGGCCTTATTGAGTTGCCTGCCGAGGGTTGCACGTTACCTGTCCCGAAGCTGCCAGCGGGCCGGAAGTGGAGCACTGAGGAACGGAAGCTATGGCGCAACTTGTGGGGATCTCCGCAGGCTACCCAGTGGGATGACAGTTTCATGCCGTCGGTTGCCGCGTATATCTGCCATGCGACGGCTGTTTACGAGGGCACGGCTTCGGCGTGGCAGGCTCAGGAAATGCGCCACCTCGGACACCAGTTAGGGCTTACCCCATCGGGAATGTTGGCTCTAGGTTGGATCGTGGTTACAGATGAGTAGCCGGCGGCTTGCCAGGGCGCGGCGTAATCCGGCGTTTGAACGTCCGAAGGATCAGGATCCTTCGCGGAGCACGTTCCAGACTATTGAGCATCCTCGTTTAGGGCATGTTGTGGTGCGTTGGCAGGGTGCAGAGATTCAGCGGATCCGAACGGAGCGCCCGCCTTTTCGTGAGACTGGGCAGAACTTTTTCGGCCCGTTATCAACGCATGGCAGGTTTGAGCAGGTCTTGGAAATGCTAGGCATCAAATAGCAGTTAATTAGGCACCCGTTTGGGTGCCTTTCGTTTTTAAGAAAGGGTTGGTTATGAGCAACAGAACGGTGAAGCTCACCATCGACGCGAAAGTTTCAGGCTTACAGGCGGGGCTCCGAACAGCAGCTAAGGCTACAAAGGATTCTGCGCGTGAGATTGATTTGTGGTCGAAGAAGCACGAAGATTCCCTGAATACTGTTGGGCAGGGCATGACCGCGTTTGGTCTGACGGCTTCGGCTGGTGTTGGGCTGGCTGTCACCAAATTCGCAAGTTTCGACAAGGCACTCAGCGGGGTTCGCGCCGCTACTCATGAGACTGAAACGAACATGGGTTTGCTTCGTCAGGCGGCGATTGATGCTGGCGCTGATACTGCGTTCTCCGCTGAGGAAGCGGCGCGGGGCATTGAGGAGCTGGCTAAGGCCGGCGTGTCCACTCAGGACGTTATCGGCGGTGGGTTGACTGGTGCGCTGGATCTTGCGGCTGCTGGTCAGTTGAGTGTCGCTGAAGCTGCCGAAATCAGCGCTTCGGCCCTCACGCAGTTCAAGCTTTCTGGTGAGGATATTCCTCACTTGGCTGACCTGTTGGCGGCAGGTGCTGGTAAGGCGCAGGGTTCGGTGCAGGATCTTGGTTCTGCGTTGAATCAGGCTGGTCTGGTTGCGTCGTCTACTGGTTTGACGATCGAGGAAACTACGGGCGGTTTGGCCGCCTTTGCTTCTGCTGGTCTTGTTGGCTCGGATGCTGGTACGTCGTTCAAGACGATGTTGCAGCGCCTTACCCCTCAGTCTGCGGAGGCTCAGAAGCAGTTTGATGAACTTGGTATCTCGGCGTATGACGCGCAGGGTAATTTTGTTGGCTTGGCTGATTTCGCCGGCCAGCTACAAACTAAGATGGCCGACCTTACTCCTGAGGCGCGTAGCGCTGCCATGTCGGTGATGTTCGGGTCTGATGCTGTGCGTGCTTCCAATGTTCTGTATGAGCAGGGCGCGGCGGGTATTCAGGACTGGATTAATCAGGTCAACGACGCAGGCTATGCGGCTGAGACTGCGGCGCTCCTGACCGATAACTTAGCCGGTGACCTTGAGCGTCTCGGCGGTTCTTTCGATACCGTTTTCATCCAGTCCGGTGGTGCAGCGAATGAGGCTCTACGTGGGCTTGTGCAGGGCGCTGAAGGCCTTGTGGATGCCCTTGGGGAGATTCCCGCACCGGTTCTTGGTGCTGGCGCTATGCTCGCTGGTGTTGCCGGTGGTGCTGCTCTCCTGGGCGGTGCTGCGATCAGCGTAATTCCGAAGATCCGCGACACTAAGGACGCGCTCCGTGATCTTGGAGTGACCGGTCGTTCAACGGGCAAGAATGTAGGGGCGCTCAACACGTCATTCGTAACGATTGATGCGGCAATGACTAAGGGTGAACGCTCGGCTCGGAAGCTCGGCACCACGCTTAAGACTGTTGGCAGTGGCGCTGCGCTGCTCGCTGGTGTCGGCCCAGCTATCGGTGCCATGATCCCTAGCGGCACGCTGGAAAATATCGACAGGTTCAACGCTGGATTGCTGGAAACCTCCAAATTGCCGGATCTGCTGAATGACTCGTTTACTGGTCAAGGTAGTTGGATGGACGGCTTGGACGTTAACGGTTTCGAGGATGCCATGGGCGTGCTCACTGACCCGTCATGGTCTGAAAAGATTGACCAGAGCATTTCCGGGCTCCTGACTCTTGGCACTCGTAGTTCTTCCAACTTTGAGTTTGCGAAGAAGAACGTTGAACAATTGGATGCAGCACTGACAGCGATGGTCAAGGAGGGCAGCCTGGATCAGGCGGCCATGGGTTATGACCAGATCGCGCAAATGGCCAGCAATGCAGGCGTGCCAGTTGAGGAGCTTGCAAGTTTGTTCCCTCAGTATTCGGCAGCGTTGCAACTAGTTGATGCTGAGTCGGCCAATGCCGTGGCCAGCCAGGAAGGTCTGAAGGAAGCTCTCGATGAGGTTGGTGTTTCTGCTGATGGTGTTATTGCGGATATGTCCACCTATTTGGATCTGCTTTTCGCTACAGGTCTGGCTACCATGTCATCCCGTGAAGCTCAGGCGGCTTACGAGGAGCAACTGGATTCGGTTGATGCGGCGGTGAAGGAACTCAGTGAGTCTGGCGGAAAGATGGGTGCCACGCTGAATAAGAACAAGTCAGATTTTGACTTGTCCACTGAGGCGGGCCGGTTGGCTAACGATGAGTTCCAGGCTTTGGCGCGTGGCGGCATGGATGAGGTTAGGGCCATGTCTGAGGAGGGTGTTGGGCAGGATCAGTTGCAAAAGAAGCTGAGCGCTACTTACTCGGATCTTGTGTCTGCTGGTGAAGCGTTCGGCATGACTGCTGGAGATGCTGAAAACCTTGCCCGCGAAGTTCTTGGCATTCCGGATGATGTGAAGGTCGATTCCTGGATGAGCAGCGAAGCGAAGCGGACTGCTGAGCAGACTAAGGCTGCTGTTGATTCGGTGAATGGTTCTACGGCTCATGTTTGGATCACCACGCATAAGAAGTCGATCTATTCGGAGTCTCATGTTTCTAACGGGCGCGGTGGTAGTGGTGGGCAGACGCTCGCGCAGGGTGGTCGCGCACGGCTTGGCAGCTTCTCCGGTGGCGGTAGGCTACCGGCTACTGGGCTGGGAACTGACATGATTCTTGGCGTGACTTCATCGGGCCGTCCTATTGCGAACGTGGATGACCGTGAGTGGGTGATCAATCGGCAGTCTTCGGATAAGTATGATGCGGAGTTGTCAGCGATCAATGCTGGCACTTTCCCGAAACTGCCTGGCTATGCCGATGGTGGGCAGTTGACCCCGGCTCCAGCTTATTTTTCGTCGCAGGGTTCCGGGCAGACTGTTTCACTGAATCAGGAGTCTATGCAAATGATGGATCGCTTCATTCAGAGTGCTGAACAGGTGAGCGGCCGGCCAGTCGAAGTGAAGATGAACGTCGGCATGAGGCAGTTCGCACATGCTGTCCAGGATGCACATCGTTTCACCAATAGGCACGGCTAGGATGAGGGCATGATTACAGACGAATTTGGTCGCGAGTTGCCGGTTGTTCAGGATCTGAATGACAAAATTTCTTTGAATCAGATCACGCTCAACGAAGCTATGGCCGAGGCTGATGGTGAACCGGACCAGCAAGAATACCTGCACACGTTGCTAACTGAGATGATCAGGTATCAGAGGGCTCAAATCATCGCGCTGGAAGAAGCCGTGGGAACTCTCGAATCTCGGGTTGCCGGACTCCAAGAAGCTACAGGTATAAGCGTAGTGGAGTATAGCAATATAAGGGTGGGCACGAGTGGCGAGCAAGAGCCAGGTAGTAGCACATCCCATAACTAAATAATGAATTGCGGCGGCACACAGTTTTCGTGTGTCGCCGCTTTTCTTGTTTAACGGATAGGGGGCATGGGGTTGGTTAGTTGCTGTACTCAGTCCCTCTGGCATTGCTGAAAATATCCCCCCGGCGTTCCCGGCTCAGTCCGCAGACAGTCCGCAGAAAGTTCGTTTACCCCCGTTTTTGGTCAGTATCTACCAACCATGAAAACCCCGGAAACAAGCGGGATTCAGCACCATTCAACAACGGCCATACATGGTGTTATAGAACGAGCTCTACTATGGCTGCTAATCACCGTCTCGTACGGTAACGGCTCAATGCCGGGTCCCGCCTGTTGGCGGGACCCGGCGTTGTTTCGTCTCGGGGTAGGCTGGCGTCATGAAGATTACAACTTGGGTCAGCGTGCAGCGCGAAGACGGTGAAACCGTCGGTTATCTCGACCCAGCGGATCCCGACTACCAGCGGGTGACCCCGCGCAATGTCTTGGGCCATGCCGTAGCCGATGATTGCGACTACCTTGACGGCGAACAGCTGCTCGTCGAGCGCGGCATCAGCGAGTTGATGAATTCCTGGGTGCTGGATGCCGGATCCTGCGACGCTACTGAATTGCTGTCCATCGTGGAGGTCTCGCCCCACGGCATTGTGCTGGCCGATGCGTTGCGGGCTAAGGCATTGCAGCCTGCCGAACGCATCCATGTCCCGTGGCCTGATGTGGAGCATCGGCTGGCACCAGTCCAGCGCTGATACGGCGGCGGCTAGTATTCCTGCTTGTCGCCCTTGGCGGTCCACGCCTCGAAAGCGGCAAGGGCTGAAGGCATGTCGACCTTGGTGAATGGGATGCGGCGTTGGCTCATGGGCAGTTCCAGCTCGGTGTAAATGAAGTTGTCGTCGAAACCGATGCTTGCCGCGTCCTGCCGGTCGTTGGCATAGTAGACGTGCTTGAATCGCGCCCAGTAGATGGCGCCGAGGCACATCGGGCACGGCTCGCAACTGGTGTACAGCTCGCACTGGGACAAATCGAAAGTCCCGAGCTCCTGCCCGGCTTTGCGGATCACATTGACTTCCGCGTGGGCTGTCGGATCGGAATCATGCACCACGGTGTTGTAGCCGGCGGCAATGACCTTGCCGTCCAGTACCACTACGGCCCCGAATGGGCCGCTGTCGTTGCTGCCCAACGCCAGCAACGACTGTTCGACCGCTGCCTGCATTAGCTGTGGATCCATGGCTTGCTCCCCTCGCACCATCGGCGCCATCAGGCACTGCGCAAACGCCGAACTGAAATCTGGATCTGAGTGCCTAGCATATCCCCTTATCAGACACCGGTGCGAGGACGTCGGAAAATTGATGCTGTGGCGACCGCACCCTGCGCGCGGCGATGTCCAGAGTTATCGTTGGCGTAGCGCCCGTAGGTAGCGCCATCGAGTAAGCTTCTGCGCGCCCAGCAGCAGCCAGAAGACCGAACGCCAGGCCCGGCGATCCGATGCGGCCGTGAGCGAACGGATTTCCAAAAACACTGATGCCCCCAGCCGACGCAGGATGAACGCTTCCTCCCCGGAGACCGGGTGCCCGGGCAACGCTCGATAGGCGAATCCCACAACATCGCTGCGTTCAAGGACTTCCACAACCTCAACGGGCTCGTGGATGGACACTGGCCCCACCGGGACGATGATCTGCGGCTGGGCTCCCCTGCGGACTTTGTCCTGCGGGCTGATGCGAAATCCGCCGCGGGTCTTCACCTCCCAGTGCCGCAGCGCGACCGCGGACTGCCCCCAGAATGCTTCGCCCGAGCCCAGATAGGCTTGGCGTTGCCACACCCGGTAACGCCCGGGCTCGGGGTTCCACAGCTTCTCGTTGATCCGTGTCAGGGACATCCGGGTTAGTCTTCGAAGCCGTAGAACAGCTGCTCGAACAGGGCTCGCGAGTGCCTGGTGGCGCGCAGGTAGTCTTCTTCCAGTTCCATGCCGGTGTTCGGCTCATAGCCGCACCAGCGAGCCACGGCTTCCATATCGCGCGCCGAGCTGGGCAGCACATCGCTGGAACGTCCGGAGGTGATGATCTCGGCGCTGCGGATCCGGGTAGCCAGCCGCCAGGCAGTCGCCAGCAGCTCGCTGTCTTGCTCGGAGATGAGCTCCAGTTTGGCCAATTCTTCCAACGCCTTGAGCGTGGATGTGGTGCGCAAGGACTCGTGTTTCCACGCGTATTGCAGCTGGTAGAACTGCACCAGCCATTCGATATCCGACAGCGAGCCGCGTCCCAGCTTCAGGTGGCGGTTCGGGTCGGCACCGCGCGGGAGCCGTTCAGACTCGACGCGGGCCTTGATCTTGCGGATTTCACGAATCTCCGTGTCTTCGAGCCCCTTGCCATAGCGCACCGGCTTGATCAGTTCCATGAAGTCTGCGGCCAACTGGTCGTCTCCGGCAAACGGGCGGGCACGTTGCAATGCCTGCTGCTCCCAGATTTCCACCCAACGCTGGTAGTAGCTGGCGTAGGCGTCAATCGACCGGACCAGCATGCCTTGGCGGCCCTCGGGACGAAGATCCGAGTCAACCTTCAATTTCACTTCCGCTGGAATCGCCGGCTTCAAAGGCTTCGAAGTCCACGACACCAGGTCGGTGACCACCCGAAGCGCTTGTTCCTGGGCGGCTTGATCTTTGGTGCCGGGGACCGGACGCTGGACAAACAGAACGTCCGCATCGGAGCCGTACCCGATTTCCCGACCGCCTTGGCGGCCCATGGCAATGACCGCAATTACCGCATGCTCCCCGTGCTTGGCCTGGTCGTCAGCCAAAAGGACCTTCAGCACCCCGTCCACCATGGCGGCGTCAATGTTCGACAGGGCATTGCCGACTTCATCAACAGTTAGCAGGCCCGCGCCGTCGGCCAGCGCAACACGCAAGAACTCGCGGCGGCGCACCATGCGGATCATCCGGATGGCCGCCTCGGGCTGTTTCGTGCGATGGATAATGGAAGTGTTCTGCTGCAGCAGGTTCTCGAAGGTCTGCGGCGCTAAAGAGGCGTCAGAGCCCAGCCAGGCGGCTGCGGCAGGCTCATTGGCCAGCAGATCAGTCAGGAAGCGCGTGTTCGACAGCAGATGGCTCAATCGCTCGGCGGCGGCATTCGTATCGCGCAGCATGCCGAGGAACCAATGGGACTTCCCCAGCGCCTCGCTGAGCCTGCGGAAGCCCAGCAAACCTGCGTCCGGGTCCACCCCGCGGGCAAACCAGTCCAAGAGCACCGGGAGCAATTGCCGCTGCAGGGAGGCGCTGCGCGAGACCCCGCCGGTCAAGGCTTCGATATGCCGCATCGCTGCCTTGGGGTCAAGATAACCCAGGGCGCGAAGTCTGGCCTGCGCGGATTCTGCGGTGAGCCTGACATCATCGGCCGAGAGGTTGGAACTGCTCACCAGCAGCGGCCGGTAGAAAATACGCTCGTGCAGCGAACGCACCATGCGCTTGGTTTCATTCCATCGGCGCATCAGCTTCTCCGGGCTGCTCGGCTGCAGGTCTCCGGCACCGCGAATTGATCGCGCCAGTACGCGCTGGGCATTTTCGGCCCGTGGCATCAAATGGGTTCGGCGTAATTGGCTGAGCTGGATTCGGTGCTCCAGCAAACGCAGGAAACGATAGGAGTCATCGAAATTCGTGGCGTCGTCACGGCCAATGTAGCCGGTGTCGCTCATGGCCTGGATGGCCAGGGTGGTTGTTGCCACCTGAATGGCAGGTTCCACACGTCCATGGACAAGCTGGAGCAGCTGGACGGTGAATTCGACGTCGCGCAGCCCGCCGGGGCCGAGCTTGATCTGCCACGCGACGTCTTGCTTGTCGATGTTGTCGCTGACGCGGCGGCGCATCGCTTGGACCGATTCGACAAAACCCTCGCGTTCAGAACTGGACCACACCATGGGCGAGACCATGCGCTCATAGGAGCGTCCCAGTTCCTTGTCTCCGGCTATGGCGCGGGCCTTGAGCAAGGCTTGGAATTCCCACGAGTGGGCCCAACGCCGGTAGTACGCTTCATGGGAAGATAGCGTACGGGTCAACGCCCCGTCCTTGCCCTCGGGGCGGAGATTCGCGTCCACTTCCCACAGCATCGGCTCCGGTCCTGGCACCATCAGGGCACGCGCCGTGTTGCCGCAGATGACCGTGGCGATCGCGGCGGCGAGATCGTCGTCCATACCCAGTGCTGAATCATGGACATAGATGACGTCCACGTCAGAGATGTAGTTCAGTTCACGTGCACCGCATTTGCCCATGCCGATGATGGTGATCTTCACCCGGTCGACGTCGTCCGCATCATATTGTTCGGCGGCTTCGGCCCGGGCAATGGCCAGGGCTCCTTCGAGCGCGGCTCCAGCCATGTCGGCCAGTTCGGCGGCAACCTTGGGCAGGATGCGTTGCGGCTGGGTGGATCCCAAGTCCCGGTGTGCCAGCGATAGCAAGGCCTTTCGGTAGGCGGTGCGCAAACGCTGGCGTGCTTCAGCACCGGTATAGGACGAAACCCAGTGCCCGCCCTCGGATTCGTTGGCCTCAATGGAAGCCAGCAAGTCCTCAACCAGTTGTTCCGAGGGAACGGACGCGAATTCGCCTGGAGGAGCTTGGCGGACGATATCCAAGGCCTCGGGACAGCGTATGAGGAACTCGCCCAGCGCCGACGAGCTGCCCAGGAGCCTTACCAGCCCTTGGCAGCTGGCCGGCTCCATGAAGATGTCGATGGCTTCCGGATGCCGGTCAACCAACCTCAGCGCCAGCAGCAGCGCCTGATCCGGATCTGGCGCGTGCGCCATCTTGCTCACGATCAGATCGGGATCAATCTTGGATAATTCCTTGGATTGAAGGAAATTCTTGGCCCGTTCGACGTCGCTGAAGCCAGCGTTGATCAATGCTCGCGAGGGTACTTCCGGCATGGTTTCTCGTGTTCTCCCGCATTTCGCCACGCAGCTTCACGCGGCGAAGTCTCTAGAGGATTCCCAAATACTTGTTCAGTTCGTATGGGGTGATGACTTGGCGGTACTCTTCCCATTCGGTGCGCTTGTTCGACAGGAACGAGTTGAATACCTGTTCGCCGAGGACCTCGGCCATGAGTTCCGACTCTTCCATAGCGCGCAATGCGTCGTGCAGGCTGCCGGGCAGCGGAACGTGGCCCGAAGCACGGCGTTCCGCCGTGGACAGGCTCCAGACATCGTCCTCGGTCGGCTCTTCCAGCTCGTAGCCTTCGCGGATGCCCTTCAGGCCGGCGCCGAGCAGGACTGCATAGGCGAGGTACGGGTTCGCTGCCGAGTCGATCCCGCGGTATTCAACGCGGGCCGACTGCCCTTTGCCCGGCTTGTAGAGCGGCACGCGGACCAGTGCCGAACGGTTGTTGTGTCCCCACGAACGGTGGCTTGGCGCTTCTCCCCCGCCCCACAAGCGCTTGTACGAGTTCACGTACTGGTTGGTGATGGCGGTCATTTCCGGCGCGTGGTGCAGAATGCCTGCGATGAACGAGCGCGCCACGTCGGAGAGCTGGTATTCGCGGCCTGCTTCGAAGAATGCGTTCGCATCGCCTTCGAACAATGAAAAGTGGGTGTGCATGCCGCTGCCCGGATGGTCGGCAAAGGGCTTGGGCATGAAGGTCGCGTGGATTCCCTTCTGCATCGCCATTTCCTTGATGACGGTACGGAAGGTCATGATGTTGTCGGCGGTCTGCAGCGCATCGGCGTAGCGCAAATCGATTTCGTTCTGGCCCGGGCCGGTTTCATGGTGGGAGAACTCCACCGAAATGCCCAGGGCTTCCAGCGTGGTCACCGACGCGCGGCGGAAGTCCTGTCCCACGCCATCTGGTACATGGTCGAAGTAGCCGCCGTTGTCGATCGGCTGCGGACGGCCATTGGCATCCAGCTGATCGTTCTGCAGCAAATAGAATTCGATCTCCGGATGGGTGTAGCAAGTGAAGCCCATGTTCGAGGCTTCGGCCAGCTGGCGCTTGAGCACCTGGCGCGGATCGGCGTTGGAAGGCTGGCCTTCCGGAGTCAGGATGTCGCAGAACATGCGGGAGGTCGGTTCAACCTCGCCACGCCAAGGAAGAATCTGGAAGGTGGCAGGATCGGGCTGAAGCAGCATGTCAGATTCCGAGATCCGGGACAGTCCGTCAATGGAGGAACCGTCAAAGCCCAGACCTTCTTCGAAAGCATCTTCAACTTCAGCAGGAGCCAGAGCCACGGACTTGAGTGAACCAACCACGTCGGTAAACCACATTCGCACAAATCGAACGTCGCGTTCTTCAATGGTGCGCAGTACGAATTCCTGCTGACGATCCATTTTCCACCACCTTCGGGATTCTGATATCCGGCGCTGATTACAACCGGCAAGAAAATTGACCTGTGGCAACACTATATCGGGTCAGGACGGTCCCAACGATCTGCATCGCCCTGTCCAAGTGCGATAAAGTCGTTTCATGCCACAACCATACCTAGGGGATCCTGAAAAAGCCCCGTCCCGTGTCCGACTTCATCATTTGCAGAAGGCCAAGGACAATGGCGAAAAATTCGCGATGTTAACTGCTTATGACGTCATGATGGCCGAAATTTTCGATTCGGCGGGGATCGAGATCCTGCTGGTTGGCGACTCAGCCGCCAATACCGTGCTCGGCTACGAGTCCACGCTGCCGATCAGCCTCGACGAAATGATCGTCTTCACCAAAGCTGTAGCCAATGGCACCAAGCGCGCGTTGGTCGTCGCCGACCTGCCGTTTGGCAGCTACGAGCAGTCTCCGGCACAGGCCGTGGCCACCGCGGTGCGCCTGATGAAGGAAGGCCATGCCCACGCGGTCAAGATGGAAGGCACCGCGCAATACGCCGAGCACGTTCGCGCCATGGTCCTTGCCGGTGTACCCGTCATCGGGCACATCGGGTTCACCCCGCAGTCCGAGCATGCTTTGGGCGGGTACCGCGTGCAGGGCCGCGGCGACGCCGTCGCGCAGATGAAGCACGACGCTGTGGCATTGCAAGATGCCGGCGCTTTCTGCATCCTGATGGAAATGGTGCCAAGCCCGGTCGCCGCCGAAATCGATGCCGCGTTGAAGGTCCCGACCATTGGCATCGGCGCCGGCAACTCCACCACCGGACAGGTCCTGGTCTGGCAGGACATGCTTGGCCTTGGCGGGGGGCGCACCCCACGCTTCGTCAAGAAGTACGCAGATCTGCGTGAGGTTATCGGCACCGCGGTGCGCGAATACCACCAGGACGTAGTTGCCGGTGCTTTCCCGTCGGCAGAGTACGAATTCAAGGAATGAGACTGGCTCACACCGCTTAGCACAATGGTGCGCTTCCTGGTTGCCCAACCCGGAAGCGCACCATTCTGCCATTCACAGCACCGCGGGGACCGGTGCCTTCAGCGGCTACTGGTCCTCTTCCTCCGCCTCGTCCCAGGCTTCATTGCGGGCCTGGACCTTCGCCATCGCGGCTTCGGCTTCAGCAACCGTGTCATATGGCCCGAGCAATTGCGACCAATCAGACTGCGGGCCCTTCTCCACGGTCTTGGTTGAGACGTTGTACCAGTACTGGCCTTCGCCCGGGGTGCCAACTGAGCTCATGGAAAACTCCTCTAATCTCGAAACCTGCTATTGCTTCCACGGTATCCCAACCGGTGGAAAATAGGTGCAACACCACCAGTTCTTTCGGCTATCTCTTGGCGAAGCCGAAGACGCCTGTAGCTAGAATAAAAGCATGGCTATTGCTTCAACTGCACCACTTGGAAATCTCACCGCCGGCACGGTATCCCCGGAACTTCCGGTACCGAAACACATCGAACGTCCCGAATACGTTGGCAAGAAGGAACCTGCCGCCAACACGGCCCCGGAAATCAAAAGCCCAGAAGTCATCGAGCGCATCCGGATAGCTTCCAAGATTGCCGCCCAGGCGCTGCAGGAAGTGGGCAAGGCCTGCCAGCCAGGGATAGCCACGGATCAGCTGGATCGCCTGGGCCATGAATTCCTCATGGATCACAACGCGTACCCGTCAACCTTGGGCTACCGCGGATTCCCCAAGTCACTGTGCTCGTCATTGAACGAAGTCATCTGCCATGGCATCCCGGACACGACCGTGCTGCAAGATGGAGACATCATCAATATCGATATCACCGCTTATATTGGCGGCGTTCACGGAGACAACAACGCCACCTTCCTGGTCGGTGACGTGGACGAAGAATCGCGCCTGCTGGTTGAGCGCACCGAGAATTCGCTGAAGCGCGCCATCAAAGCCGTGATGCCGGGACGCGAGATCAACGTCATTGGCCGAAGCATTGAAACCTACGCCAAGCGGTTCGGCTACGGCGTGGTCCGGGACTTCACCGGCCACGGAGTGGGCGAAGCCTTCCACTCCGGATTGATCATTCCGCACTATGATGCGGCCCCCGCCTACAACACCCTGATTGAACCGGGCATGGTCTTCACCATCGAACCGATGCTCACCTTGGGCACCATCGAATGGGATATGTGGGAGGACGATTGGACCGTGACAACCAAGGACAAGAAGCGCACCGCGCAGTTCGAGCACACCCTGCTCGTCACCGAAGACGGCGCCGAAATCCTCACGCTGCCATAAGCGACTGCCCAGCCTAGCGCAAACGCCAGTGTCCCCAGCCTTGAAAGGCTATGGGCACTGGCGTTTTGCTTTGTACGAAGGCGGCTAGTCGGCCGAAAGCGGACGCTGGGTTCCCTGCGGAACCTTGCCCCGGCGGTCGCGCAAGCGTGCAATGGCCGTCTCGAAATCAGTCAGCGACTGGAAGTTATGATAGACACTGGCAAAGCGCAGGTAGGCGACCTCGTCAAGGCGCGATAGCGGCTCCAGAATTGCCAGGCCCACCTGGTGCGCCGGAATTTCGGCGGCACCGGAGGTCCGGACCGCCTCTTCGACTTCCTGGGCCAGGATTGCAAGGTCGTGATCGGTGACCGGACGGCCCTGGCAGGCCTTGCGGACGCCATTGATGACCTTGTTACGTGAGAACGGTTCTACGGCACCGGACTGCTTAAGCACGTTCAGGCTCGCAGTTTCGGTAGTGGTGAAACGGCGCGAGCAGGCAGTGCATTGGCGGCGGCGACGGATTGAGACGCCGTCGTCGGCCACTCGACTATCGACCACTCGGGAATCGGCATTACGGCAATACGGGCAGTTCACGGCACCTCCATCTGTAGCCCAACAAGTATTCTCGCGCACCTGCGGCAGCAAGAATCAACTCATGTCACCTATCAGTTTAGCGTCTATTGCGCGTTTCGCACCGCGACCGCGTCGCCATGGGCCGGCAGGTCCTCGGCATTGGCAAGATTTATCACGTGAGCGGCCACTTCGCCCAGTGCCGCCTTGTCGTAGTTGATTACCTGGATGGCCTTCAGGAAAGTGTTCACATTCAGGCCCGAGGCGTGCAGCGCCGTGCCGCTGGTTGGCAGCACGTGATTGGAACCTGCGCAGTAGTCGCCCAAGGACACCGGAGCGTAGGCGCCGACGAAAACGGCACCGGCCGCGGTGATGCGGGCGGCGGTGGCTTCCGCGTCGGCCACCATGATTTCCAGGTGCTCGGCAGCGTACGCATTGCACACCGCGATGCCCTGGTCCAGGTCCTTGACCAGGATGATGGCAGACTGGGCACCCGACAGCGCTTCGGTCACGCGGGCCATGTGCTTCGTGGCGGCTACCTGCTTTTCAAGTTCCTTGCGCACGCCCGCCGCCAGGTCTAGCGAATCGGTTATCAGCACGGCCGCAGCGTTGGCATCGTGTTCTGCCTGCGAGATCATGTCTGCGGCGACAAAGCCCGGGTCGGCTCCCTGATCGGCAAGGATGGCAATTTCCGTGGGACCTGCTTCAGCATCGATTCCCACCACGCCCTTCACCAGGCGCTTGGCGGTGGCCACGAACACGTTGCCCGGGCCGGAGATCACGTCCACCGGTTCGATGCCTCCGCGTTCGTCGTTAGGCACCTCCACCCCGTAGGCGAACGCTGCAACAGCCTGGGCGCCGCCCATGGCGTGCACCTCATCGATGCCCAGCAGCTTGGCCGCAGCCAGGATGGTTGGGTGCGGCAGGCCGCCAAATTCCTTCTGCGGCGGGCTGGCCAGGGCCAGCGAGCTGACCCCGGCAGCCTGGGCAGGCACTGCATTCATGATGACCGAGGAAGGATAGACCGCCAGGCCGCCTGGGACGTACAAGCCGACGCGGCGCACCGGGACCCACCGCTGGGTGACGGTTGCACCGTTGGCGTAGCGGACTTCGGCGTCGTCTGGGTGCTGGGCCTTGGCGAAGACGCGGGCGCGGTCAATGGATTCTTCCAATGCCAGGCGGACCTTCGCGTCCAGTTCTTCCAGGGCACGGTCCAGTTCGTGCTGCGGCACGCGAGTGTGTTCCAGCTCGACATGGTCAAAGCGCTTGGACAGGTCCTTGAGCGTCTCCATGCCATGGGCGCGCACATCGTCGATGATCTGCTGCACTGCGTCGGCAGCGGTCTGGGAGTTCACCGCCGGGCGGGGCAGCTTGGCCTTCAGCTGCGCGTAGCTCAGGGATTCGTTGCGCCAATCGAGGGTGGCGAGTGCCGAGAATTCAATTTCTGGAATAGTGCTCACCTTCCTAGTTTAACGCTGATGGCCGGGGAAGGTTTTATTAGTTACCTTCCCCGGTCATCGGGTCGGCCATTGGGGTTCCTACACGTCCAGGCAGTGCGGGCCGAGCAGGACCTTCAAATCGCCGAACAGCGCGGGGTTCGGGTTGACCCGGAAGTTCATGCCCAGGCGCATCAGCGAGGTGCCGCGGCTACCGGTGAGCTTGACCCGCACCTCGGTGTTGCCGCTGTGCGTGCGCAGCACATCGCCGAGCTTCTGCACCAGGGTTTCGGTGGCCTTGTGGGTCGGGATGCCGATGACTACCGGTCCCCCGTTGGCATCCTCAGAAATTTCCGGGATCATCATTTCCTGGGCGTTCAGGGTGATCGAGCCGTCATCGCGGCGCTGCACGCGTCCCTTGACCACCACGATCAGGTCATCGGCCAGGACCTCGGCGATCGGCTGGTAGGCCTGGCCGAAGAACATGACTTCCATCGAGCCGGAGAGGTCCTCGATCTCGCAGCGGGCATAGGGGTTGCCGCTCTTTTTGGCGATGCGGCGCTGCAGGCCGGAAATCATGCCGGCGATCGAAATGATGTGGCCGTCCTGCGGGCCGTCGTCCGAGAGCACGTGCGTAACCGGCATATCTGCGTACTGCTCCAGTGCGGAGCCCAGGCCCTGCAGCGGGTGGTCGGAGACGTACAGGCCGAGCATGTCGCGCTCGTAGGCCAGCTTTTCCTTCTTGTCCCAGTCAGGAATGTCGGGGATCGCCACATGCATCGACTCGGAGGATTCCTCGGCACCCAGGGCACTGAACAGGTCAAACTGGTTGGCGGCCTCGTTGCGCTTGACCTGGATCACCGAATCCACGGCTTCTTCGTGGATGGCCACCAGTGCCCGGCGCGGATGCTTCATGGAGTCGAAGGCGCCGGCCTTGATCAGCGATTCAATGGTCCGTTTGTTGCAGACCACGGCAGGGACCTTGCCCAGGAAATCGTTGAAGTCGCTGTAGTGGCCCTTCTCCGTGCGGGCTTCGACCATGCCAGCTACCGCGTTGGTGCCGACGTTGCGGATCGCGCCCATGCCGAAGCGGATGTCCTTGCCCACCGGGGTGAAGTTCAATGCCGATTCGTTGACATCCGGCGGCAGCACGGTGATGCCGATGTGGCGGCACTCGTTCAGGTACAGCGCCAGCTTGTCCTTGTCATCGCCCACCGAGGTCAGCAGCGCGGCCATGTATTCGGCAGGGTAGTGCGCCTTGAGGTAGGCGGTCCAGTAGGAGACGACGCCGTAGGCCGCCGAGTGGGCTTTGTTGAACGCGTAATCGGAGAAGGGCAGCAGGATGTCCCACAGGGTCTGCACGGCCTGATCGGAGTAGCCGTTGTCGTTCATGCCCTGCTTGAAGCCGGCGAACTGCTTATCCAGCTCGGCTTTCTTCTTCTTGCCCATGGCGCGGCGCAGGATGTCTGCCTGGCCCAGCGAGTAGCCGGCCAGCTTCTGCGCAATAGCCATAACCTGCTCCTGGTACACGATCAGGCCGTAGGTGCCACCGAGGATTTCTTCCAGCGGCTCGGCGAGCTCCGGGTGGATTGGGGTGACTTCCTGCAACCCGGTCTTACGCAGCGCATAGTTGGTGTGCGAGTTGGCGCCCATGGGGCCCGGGCGGTACAGCGCGATCACTGCGGAAATGTCCTCGAAGTTATCCGGCCGCATCATCTTCAGCAGCGAACGCATCGGGCCGCCATCGAGCTGGAACACGCCCAGGGTATCTCCACGGGCCAGCAGCTTGTAGGCCTCGGGGTCCTCGATGGTCAGGGTTTCGAGATCGATTTTCTTGCCGGTGTTGTACTCGATGTTCTCCAGCGCATCGGAAATGATGGTGAGGTTGCGCAACCCCAGGAAGTCCATCTTGATCAGCCCCAGACCTTCGCAGGTCGGGTAGTCGAACTGGGTGATGACCTGGCCATCCTGGATACGGCGCATGATCGGGATGACGTTGATGATCGGGTCCGAGCTCATGATCACGCCGGCGGCGTGCACGCCCCACTGGCGCTTCAGCCCTTCCAGTCCCTTGGCGGTCTCGAAGACGCGTGCCGCTTCCGGGTCATTTGCCACCAGGTTGCGGAAATCGCCGGCTTCGGAGTAGCGCTTGGATTCCGGATTGTCGATGTCGTTGAGCGGGATGTCCTTGGCCATCACCGCCGGCGGCAGCGCCTTGGTCAGGGATTCGCCCATGCTGAACGGGTAGCCGAGCACGCGCGAGGAGTCCTTCAGCGCCTGCTTGGTCTTGATCGAGCCGTAGGTCACGATCATCGATACGCGCTCATCGCCGTACTTTTCGGTCACATACTTGATGACCTCGGAACGGCGGCGATCATCGAAGTCGACGTCGAAGTCGGGCATGGAAACACGCTCCGGGTTAAGGAAGCGCTCGAAGATCAGGCCGTGCCTCAGCGGGTCGAGGTCGGTGATGCGCATGGCGTAGGCGACCATGGAGCCTGCACCGGAACCGCGTCCCGGGCCTACGCGGATGCCGTGGTCCTTGGACCAGTTGATGAAGTCGGCCACCACCAGGAAGTATCCGGGGAAGCCCATCTTGATGATGACGTCCAGCTCGTAGTCCGCCTGCTTGCGCGACTCTTCCGGGATGCCGTTCGGGTAGCGGTAGTGCAGTCCCTTGTCGACTTCCTTGATCAGCCAGCTGGTCTCGTCCTCCCCCGGCGGGCAGGGGAACTTCGGCATGTAGTTGGCGTTGGTGTCGAAGGAGACCTCGACGCGATCGGCGATCTCCAAGGTGTTGTCGCAGGCTTGCGGCAATTCCTTGAACAGCTCGCGCATCTCGCGCGCCGACTTCAGGTAGTAGCCGGTGCCGGAGAAGGCGAAGCGGCTGCCGCCCTGGTCGTAGGTGGGCTCGTCGAGCGTGGAGCCGGAGTTGATGGCCAGCAGCGCTTCGTGGGCCTTGGCATCGGATTCATGGGTGTAGTGCAAGTCGTTGGTGGCCACCAGGGGAATGTCCAGTTCCTTGGCCAGGCGCAGCAAGTCCTTGGTGATGCGGCGTTCGATCTCCAGACCGTGGTCCATGATCTCGCAGTAGTAGTTTTCCTTGCCGAACAGATCCTGCAGTTCTGCCGCGGCGGCCTTGGCAGCGTCGTACTGGCCTAGGCGGAGCTTGGTCTGCACTTCACCCGAAGGGCAGCCGGTGGTGGCGATGATGCCTTCGTGGTGGTCGTTGAGCAGTTCGCGGTCCCAACGGGGGTATTTGCCGAACACGGAGTCCAGCGAGGCGCGGGAAGAACCCTTGAAGAGGTTGTCCATGCCCTTGTTGTTGTACGAGAGCAAGGTCATGTGGTTGTAGAGGCCGCCACCGGAGACGTCATCACCCTTTTGGGATTCGTCGGTGCGCCATTTCACGCGGGTCTTGTCATCGCGTGCGGTGCCGGGGGTGACATAGGCTTCGACACCGATGATCGGCTTGACGCCGGCGCCGGTGGCCTGGCGCCAGAAGTCGAAGGCACCGAACAGATAGCCATGGTCGGTAATCGCCATGGCTTCCATGCCCTGCCGGTTGGCTTCAGCGAAGAGTTCGCCAAGCCGCGCCGCACCATCCAGCATGGAATATTCGGTGTGGGTATGAAGATGGACAAAACCGTCACGTGTAGCACTCACCCAACCAGTCTAGCGATCAATCCTGGCCTTGGGCTCACCTCGGCGCGGTGCTGTGGCTATCGCGACACAAGGTGCTGCTGGCCAGTGGCCAGCAGCACCTTTGAAGTTAGTATCCGCCGTCGCGCAGCAGCTCTACGGCCCCTGCCAGATCCGCAGGATATTCGCTTTCATATTCCATCCACTGGCCGGTCACCGGATGGGAAAAGCCCAGCCGCATGGCATGGAGCCACTGGCGGGTCAGGCCCAGGGCGGCCCCCAGCTTGGGATCCGCACCGTAGGTCTGGTCTCCGGCGCAGGGATGGCCGAAGGCCGAGAAGTGGACACGGATCTGGTGAGTTCGTCCGGTTTCCAGATGCACCTCGACCAGCGAGGCCCGGCCGAAGGCTTCGATGACCTTGTAGTGGGTGACCGAGTCGCGTCCGCCTTCCAGGACGGCGAACTTCCAGTCGTGGCCCGGATGGCGTCCGATCGGCGCGTCGATGGTGCCCTCCATCGGGTCGGGCAAGCCCTGCACTACCGCGTGGTAGATCTTCTTCGGGGTGCGTTCCTTGAAGGCGCGCTTCAATTCGGTATAGGCGCGTTCGGTCTTCGCCACCACCATCAGGCCGCTGGTGCCCACGTCCAGGCGGTGCACGATGCCTTGGCGTTCGGCTGCACCGGAAGTGGTGATGTTGTACCCCTCGGCTATGAGTGCGCCGACGACTGTCGGGCCGACCCAGCCTGGGGATGGATGGGCTGCGACGCCCACGGGCTTGTCGATGACCACGTAGTCATCGTCGTCCGCGACAATCTTCAGCTCTTCCACTTTCTCAACCTTAATTTCTAATGGGTCTGCTTGCGGCGGGATGGTGACAACCAGCCGGTCGCCCGCCTTGATTTTCAAGGATTTGCTAATGGTCCGCCCGTTGACCTGGATCTGCGAGTCCTTGCAGAGGCTAGCGGACAGGGTTCGCGGGATCTGCAGGGATCGGGAGATATAGGCATCGAGGCGCGTGCCGGCATCGGCTGGGTCGACAAGCAGTTCGTGAATGGCGGTTTCCTTGGAGATCATGCGTTTGGTTCTGCTTCGCCCTTATCCGACTGGTCCTTCTTGGGAGGATCGCCAATGCTGCCATCCAGGTTGCGGCCGCGGATGAGCATGTACGCCACGGCGATCATGGAGCAGACAATGAACGAGTCGGCGACGTTGAAGATAGCGAAGTGGTTGACGGACAGCATGTCCACCACGTGCCCGAAACCGAAACCAGGTTCACGGAAGAGCCGGTCCACGACATTGCCCAGCACGCCACCGAGCAGGCAGCCCAGAGCGATGGCCCAGCTTCTGGCGAGCACCTTTCGGAAGAGCAGGTAGATGACATAGATCGCCGCAGCGGATTGCAGGATCGCAAAGACGATCGTGAAGTCTTCGCCAATTGAGAACGCGGCACCGGGGTTCAGGATGTAGTGGATGTTGAAGAACCCGGGAATCACTTCGATCGACTGGCCAAGCCGCATGTTCTGCTCAACGATAATTTTGACCGATTGGTCCAAAACCAGTGCGATCACAGCGAGCACAAGGCCAAGGCCTACGTATTTCCTGGCCTTAGCGTCCGTGCTCCCGGATTGAACTGCGTCCACAGTGGTACCCATGATTTCCTCTTAAACGTCAACGGTGGTGACCGGAGTAAATCCGTACACCACCGTTGATCTTACTTGATAGCTGGTTCAAGCCATGAACTGTCAGCGACTAGTTGGTCTTGCCTTCTGCGCCAGCATCGATCGAACCCTGGGACTCAAGGTCGCGCAGCTGTCCTTCGATGTAGGTCTTCAGGCGAGCACGGTAGTCGCGTTCGAAGCCGCGCAGCTGCTCGAGCTTGCGCTCCAGTACCGACTTCTGCTGCTCAAGTGCCGAGAGGGTCTTGCGGCTCTTCTCTTCAGCGGTGGTGACCAAGGCGTTGGCTTCGGTCTTCGCTTCGGAGATGATCTTGTCGCGCTGCTCGACACCGGCAGCGACGTATTCGTCGTGCAGGCGCTGAGCCATGGACAGCACGTTGGCGGCAGATTCTGCGGATTCGGTGTGCGGAGCTGCAGCTGGTGCCGCTGCTGCTGCCGGAGCTGCAGGTGCCTTCTCTGCGGCAGCTGGCTTGGCTTCGGCCTTCTTTTCCTCGCCTGGCTTGGCAGCCGGGGTTTCTGCCTTTGCTGGCTCTGCAGGCTTGGCTTCTGCCTTCTTCTCTTCAGCTGGCTTTGCAGCAGGAGTAGCTGGAGCAGCCGATACCGGCGCCGGAACAGCCTGTTCCTTCGATACTGAACCCGCATCCTCGCCGAGTTCGGCAAGGCGGCTGCGCAGAGCCTCGTTCTCACCGGTTAGACGACGCAGTTCCACAACGATTTCGTCGAGGAAGTCATCTACCTCGTCTTGGTCGTAGCCTTCACGGAACTTGGTCGGCTGAAACCGCTTATTGACTACGTCTTCTGGCGTCAGAGCCATTGGGTCACCTCAATACTGGGATCATTTCCGCACGACCATTGTCTTGCCTTGCGAAACACTTACCGTTTTTGTCAGTGTCGCGACCGGTGAAGTCGGAGCACCATTTCCTAAAGGATATAACGATTTGGACAATTATTACGAAATCGAGCTTTCGCGCGAGTCTCTTATTCTCTGAATCTACAGCTTTTGACTGTTCAGGACAATCCCCGTGAAGCACGGAAATGACCTAATCAGATCCCTGTACTGAGCCCAAGGTTGCCTACCACCGCTTTAAGAATGATTACGACGATAAACAACACAAGAAACGACAGGTCAAGGCGGATTCCGCCTAGATCCAGGGGTTTGATCTTCCGGCGCAACCAACGCAGCGGAGGATCGGTAATCGACACGATTGCACTAGCGACAATCAATGCGATGCCTTTGGGTCGCCAATGGCGAGCAAAGCTTTCCGTTACATCCAACACAATTCTCATCAAAAGCAGAATCTGGAGGATGGCTAACGCGAGATAGATGATCCCGAACACCATTTTGTGCGTTTGCTCCTGGTGTCTTAGCTCTGGTTAAAGAAGGTTGCTTGCGCTTCGGACTGCTTGCGATCTTCACCGAGAACTTCAACGGTTGCCGGCGAAAGCAGGAAGACTTTGTTCGTAACTCGCTCGATGGAGCCATGCAGGGCGAAAACAAGACCCGCCGAGAAGTCGACGAGGCGCTTGGCATCGGTTTCACCCATATCGGTGACATTCATAATCACCGGGATGCCGTCACGGAAGTTCTCACCGATGATCTTGGCATCATTGTAAGAACGAGGGTGGACGGTAGTAATCTGACGCAATTCGGAATCCTCATCCCGTACTGAAGGGGCACGCTTAATAGGTGTGACCGGAGCACGGTATTCCGTCTCTGGTTCTCTAGCTTGAGTTTGCGGTGCAGCCGGCCTCGCGGCAGGCTGTGGGCGTGGGGCTTCGGCAGGTCGCTTCGGAGCAGTGTCCTCAACCACCCGAACTTGGGTTTTGGGCTCAGCGTTTTGTGTCTGGGTCTCGTCCTGCTCGACGGCATCCGCCAAGCCGAGATAGACCATTGCCTTACGCAGTCCGTCAGCCACGATGTTTCTCCTCGTTTATCCCATGCATGCAACCCCATTGCATGCTTCCGCTAACTTCGACGCTACCGCACAAAATAATGCTTGCATCGTTCATTCGTTCAATTATTGGCGGTGTGTCGCGCACGCCTACGCAGCGGTCCAGATGAGGCCGGCAAGGCGTCCGGAACTGCGTAAGCGTCGGTAGGAATAGTAGTTCTCGTCTTCCAAAGTGCAGACCCCGGATTGCCGGACGTCGACTCCGAGTCCGCGCAGCTCATCTTCGGCTGATGCCGGAAGATCCAGTCCCGGAGTTCCCCAGCGCGTCGCGGTGCGAATCCCGGGTCGCAACTGCTCGGATTCCTGGGCCATATCTTCGGGAACTTCATAGCATCGCCCGCAGATCGATGGGCCAATCACAGCTTCCATCACATCGGCACCATGAGCCCTCAAAGACTGGACGGTATTGGCCAGAATCCCGTCGAGCAGACCGCGCCGCCCGGCGTGGGTCGCCGCGTTCAGGGTCTGCCCGCTTTGCGAGTTCCGGCCAACGAACAGAACCGGAAGGCAATCGGCCACCATTACCGCCAGGGGTTGGGCACCCGTGGCGTCCAGCAAGCCGTCGCAAGTTGGCGCTGCTGGTTCCAGCCAGGACGTGCGTTGCACCGGCTGCAATTCATGCACATCGGCGGAGTGCACCTGGTTCATGAAGTTCAGCGAGAAGCGTCGAACCCCGATCAAGTCTTCCAGCCTGGCCCGGTTCTCCGCCACGAGGCGGGGATCATCGTTCACATGCAGGGCGAGGTTGCCCTCGGCCTGCGAAGTGAATGCCAGTTGGATGCTCGGATCGAGGTTCGACGCGAAATGTAGCACTGCTCAGCTTCTTGCTGTTTTTACTTCAGGAAGTCCGGGACATCCAGGTCGTCGTTCGAGCCGTTCAGGTCCGAGTCGACAACATCTGGAAGGTCCTGGAAGGAGCTGGACTGCTCTGTGGCAGCTGGCTTCTCCTGGGCAGCCAGGGCTGGCTTCGCAGCTTCGGTTGGAGCCGGTGCCGGGGTTTCAGGAATGCTTGCTGGCACCTGTTCGGCTGGGCGCGAGGACACAGCTGGCTTTGCTGCGGCCGGGGCCATTGGCTTGCTGGTGACATCTGGCTCGTCGAAGCCGGCAGCAATCACGGTGACGCGTGCTTCATCGCCCAGGGCGTCGTCGATGACGGCGCCGAAGATGATGTTGGCTTCCGGGTGCGCGACTTCCTGCACCAGACGTGCAGCTTCGTTGATTTCGAACAGGCCGAGATCCGAGCCGCCCTGGATGGAGAGCAGGACGCCATGGGCGCCATCGATGGAAGCTTCGAGCAATGGCGAAGCGATAGCCAATTCCGCCGCCTTCACTGCGCGGTCTTCGCCCCGCGCCGAACCGATGCCCATCAATGCCGAGCCTGCGCCCTGCATGACGGACTTCACGTCGGCGAAGTCGAGGTTGATCAGACCCGAGGTGGTGATCAAGTCGGTGATGCCCTGAACACCCGAGAGCAGAACCTGGTCTGCCTGGCGGAATGCGTCCAGCACCGATACGTTGCGGTCCGAAATGGAGAGCAGTCGATCGTTGGGGATGACAATGAGGGTATCGACTTCGTCGCGCAGGGCTTCGATGCCCGACTCGGCGGAGTTCGCACGACGACGACCTTCGAAGGTGAATGGACGGGTGACAACACCGATGGTCAGCGCGCCGAGCGAGCGGGCGATGCGTGCCACGACAGGCGCACCACCGGTACCGGTACCGCCGCCTTCGCCTGCGGTCACGAAGACCATGTCGGCGCCGCGCAGGACATCTTCGATTTCTTCTACGTGATCTTCCGCTGCCTGGCGTCCCACATCCGGGTTGGCGCCAGCGCCCAGGCCACGAGTCAGTTCGCGTCCTACGTCCAGTTTGACGTCGGCATCACTCATAAGCAGAGCCTGGGCATCGGTGTTAATGGCGATGAATTCTACGCCCTTGAGACCGACTTCGATCATTCGATTGACTGCGTTTACACCGCCACCGCCGATTCCGACGACTTTAATGACCGCGAGGTAATTCTGTGGAGCTGCCACGTCCCGCTTCCCTTGTTAGATGTGCTACATATTTCACGACTCCAGCCAAAAACCTTAACCTTTAGCCTTAAGGTTAATAATCTGTCAAGCTGTCGTTATTAGAAACGCTATGAGTCGACTGGTCTTTCTGCAACGACCGCCTAGGCGTGTCGCTTATTCAAGACTATCTTTCCAGAATTTCTTGGCTTATTGGTCTTCCCGCGCCCAGAGCGCCGCGACTTAATACACCACGGGATTTTCCGGATTGGTGACGTCGATTGTCGTCTTGGCCGCATGCTTTTTCTCGAGCTCTTTCAAGAAAATCAGTGCAACTTCATTTTTCAGGGCCGCCTTCTTCGCGTCTCCCCAAATCAACGTGCGGTTCTTCGGCAATGCCAACTCGGCAAAGCCGGCCTTGGACAGCGATGCGGTTGAAACTTCCTCGAGCACTTTCTTGTCAATCGTGCTCAAGATACCGGTCAGCAGCTTGAACTGCTCAGCATCGGCAGTGACGTCACTGGCCTTAATCTTGGGAAGCTTGTCCTTGTCCTTCTTGCCGACGGTGCGAAGCTTCTTGCCTGTCTCGGAAACCAGGTATTCCTTCTTGCCCTCCAGCAAGATCGCCACCGGCACGGCTTCGATCACCTCCACCACCAGGGTATTGGGCATCTGCGCCTTGACCACGATCTCGTCGATGGCGGGCTGGTCTCCGATGAGCTCTTGGACCTTTGCTTCGGAGATCCGCGGCAGCGGGGTGCCCTTCAGCGGTTCCAAGGACTCCCCCAACTTCTTGGAATCCACCAGTTTGGTGCCGGTGACCTCAATCTTCTTGGCAGCGATCACCGGCGAGAAGCTCAAGATCAGAACGGCAGCGAGGCTGAGCACGACAATGCACGCCGCGACAATAATCAGGATCTTGCGCCGCTTCTTCTCCGGGTTCTCCGGAAGTTCTACGACTTTTGCTGCTTCACCCATGGATCACCTTGGTAGACGGATTGGGGCCGATCGCTGCGGCCCGGGACTCTGGACGGAAGTTGTCAGCTCAGGGACTTCACGATGTCTGGACCGAGTGCGGTAACGTCTCCAGCGCCAATGGTCATGATGACATCGCCCGGCTCGGCCTGCTCGACCGCATGCGCTACCGCGGCTGCCGGAGCCAGAACCTGCGACGGGACTTCGATGCGCGAGGCAATCAATTCGCTGGTCACGCCTTCGATCGGCTCTTCACGTGCCGGATAGATATCCAGCACCGCTACCGAATCGGCCAAGGACAGGGCCTGCGCAAATTGGCGGTAGAACTCCTGGGTGCGGCTGAACAGGTGCGGCTGGAAGACCACGTGCAGCCGGCCGTTGCCTGCCACGGTGCGGCCTGCGGTCAAAGCAGCCTGCACTTCGGTTGGGTGGTGCGCATAGTCGTCGTAGACCCGGACACCAGCAGCCTCGCCCTTGAATTCGAATCGCCGGGCTGCACCGGAAAAGCTGGAGAGCGCCTGTAGCGCGTCGTCGACATCCACGCCTGCATCGATGCCGACCGACAGCGCGGCGGCGGCGTTGAGCAGATTGTGCTGGCCGGGCACTGCCAGATCCATGATCCGGCTCTGTCCGCTGCCCCATTCGATGGTCGCGGTGAACCGGCCATCCTCGGTGGCGCGGGCGCCGGACAGCCTGCGGTCGGCATGGTCGCTGAACCCATAGGTCTGGACCCGGATATCCGGGCGGTCCGTACGCATCTTGTGCGCCAGGGCATTGGCTCCTTCGTCATCGGCGCAGCAGATCAGCAGTCCGTCGGATGGCAGCAGCCGGGCGAAGTCGGCAAAGGCCTGGTGCACCGCCTCAGCGGTGCCGTAGTGGTCCAGGTGATCGGCCTCGACGTTGGTCACGATGATGACTTCCGGCCGGTAGTTGAGGAAGGAGGCGTCGGATTCGTCGGCTTCGGCCACGAAGTAGGATCCGGCACCGAGTTCGGCGTTGGTGCCCAGGCTTGGAATGTTCGCGCCGACCGCGAAGCTTGGACGTGCGCCGATGGTCTTGAGCATGTGCGCGGTCAGCGACGTGGTGGTGGTCTTGCCGTGGGTGCCGGCGATGGCCACGATCTTCTCGTGGCCGCGCATGGTTTCTTCCAGGCCTTCGGAGCGGTGCAGGATGCGCAGTCCGCGACGCACGGCTTCATCGTATTCCGGATTGCCTACCTTGATGATCGAGGAAATCACCACGGTGTCAGCGTCGCCCAGGTTCGCGGCATCGTAGCCTACGTGGATGCGTGCTCCGCGCTCGCGCAGCCCGTCGAGCACCGGCAGGTCCTTGGCGTCGGTTCCGGAGACGGTCAGTCCGTAGTCGAGCATCAGCCGTGCAACCGCTGATACGCCAACCCCGCCTACACCCATCAGGTGCACCTTGCCCAGATCGGCGTTCAGTTCGTCGGCTCGCAGTGCCATGGTTCTAGCCTTCCTGACCCGCACGGCGGCGGGTTGAAACTTCTTCAATAATCCGTCGCGCCATGATCTGCGCGGCGTCGCGCTGCCCCAGTGAGGCGGCGGCGCGAGACATTTTTTCAATTTTATGCTGATCGGTCAGCAGATTGATGACATTTTCGGTGATATAGGACTTTGTGAATTCGGCGTCAGAAACCAGGACCGCTCCCCCGGCGGCTACCAGTTCACGGGCGTTGAGCTTCTGCTCGCCGTTGCCGATGGGCAGCGGGACCAAAACCGAGGCGGTACCGGCGACGGCCAATTCGCAGACGGTGCCTGCACCAGAGCGGCAGATCATCAAATCCGCGACTGCGTACGCGTAGTCCATGCGATCCACGTATTCGATCTGGGTGTATCCCTCATGGACGAGCAGCTCGCCAGCGGCATCGCGAACCTGCTTGCCGCGTCCGGTGATGTGGATGGTGTGGATGCCGGCTGCGTCCAGTTCGTCAAGGGACTGAGCAATGGCTGTGTTGATGCTCTGCGCTCCGGAGGATCCGCCGGTAACCAGCAGCACTGGCTTCTCGCCGCTGACACCGAAGTGCTCGCGGGCTGCCTCGCGCAGTTCCGCCTTGACCATGGTCGCCACGTTGGAGCGCATCGGCATGCCTACCTGCACCTCGCCGGGCAGTCCGGTGTTGGCGAACGTGGTTCCGACAAATGCAGCGTTCTTTGCGCCCAGCTTGTTGGCCATGCCCGCAACGGAGTTCGCCTCGTGCACGAAGATCGGCAGCTTCAGCTGCTTCGCAGCCAGGTAGGCCGGAGTGCAGACGTATCCTCCTACGCCCAGGATCGCTTCGGCCTTGGCGGCGCGCAGAACCTTCTTGGCGTTAGTGACCGCCTTGATGAAACGGAATGGGAACTTGAGCAGATCTGCGTTGATGCTTCGCGGCATCGGTGCCTTCGGAACAAATTCCAACGGGTAGCCGGCTTCGGGCACCAGCTTGGTTTCCAGGCCTCCGGGAGATCCCAGGGCAGTGACCTGTGCGTCAGGCTGCTCGGTCTTCACGGCATCAGCGATGGCCAGCATGGGCGAGATATGCCCGGCTGTTCCGCCGCCGGCGACCACTAGGCGAAGTGCTTCGCTCATCTATTGCTGTACTCCTTCGACCTGCAAGGGGCAGGATCAATGTCCACCGCATATCCGGCGATGGATCTCTGCTTCTGATAACGGCCGGTTGCGGCCCGCTATTTGGTTTTCTTGCTCTTGGCCGGCTTCTCTGCCAGCTTTGCCTCGAATTCAAGTTTCTGCGCTCTGGCCGAGGAGAGGACAAACCCCATGGCCAGCATGATGGCGAGCATGGCCGAGCCGCCGGAGGAAATGAACGGCAGCGGAACACCGATCACCGGAAGCACTCCGGTGACGGTACCCAGGTTGACGAAGGTCTGGCCGATGACCCAGGACATCAAGCAGCCCATGAGCACCTTGGTGTACATGTCGTTGGCGCGCGCAGCAATGCGGTACATCGCCAAGGCCAGCAGGATGAACATGACCAGCACGAAGAGCACGCCGATCAGGCCGAATTCCTCGCCCAGGATGGAGAAGATGAAGTCGTTCTGCGCTTCGGGGACATAGGACCACTTCATGCGGGACTGGCCGGCACCCACTCCGAACCAACCGCCAGAAGCGAAGGCATGCAGGCCCATGCTGGCCTGGTAGCAAAGGTCATTGCTCGGACCGCAATCGGTATCCAGCCAGGCGAGGATGCGCTGCCGGCGGTTGGACGAAGCCAGGATCGCGACGGAGAGGCCTGCGACGCCAACCGCGGAGAACGCCGCGAGCCACTTCATCCTGATGCCGCCAAGGAACATCGCCGCGGCAATGATCATCAACAGGACCAGTGCGGTACCCACATCCTTGCCGACCACGACGAGGCCGACGATGAAGATGCCGACGGGAGCCACGACGGGGACGATCAGATGCTTGATGTCGTGAAGCATGTGCTGCTTCTTTTCCAGCATGAATGCAGCGAAAACTGCCAAGGCAAGTTTGGCGAACTCGCTGGGCTGCAAGCCGAAGCCGCCGATGCGGATCCAGTTCCGGTTGCCGAGTACCGTGTGGCCAAGTGGCGTGAATGCGACGAGGAACAGCAGGATGAACGCCGCCATCACGGAGGGCCACGCCAGCCGCTTCAGCACTTCCGGCTTGATGCGCTGCATGATCAGCATGCAGACAATGCCCACCGCGGCGAAGCCGCCCTGGGCCAGTGCCACGGTGAAGCCGTCCCGGCCCTTGGCGATCGCTTCCACCGATGCCGATGACTGGACCATGATCACGCCGAAGACTGCCAGCGCGATGGAGCCCACGAGCACCAGCCAGTAGTCGGTGGAGGCCATGCGTCCGCTGGAGTTCTCGACGGTGCTGAGCATTTTGCCGATTCGCGCGTACCAAGGAATCTTGGCTTTGGATCCCGCTGGCTTCTTGTTGGATTTCATCGCCATCGGTGCCTCCTGCCTTGGTTTCGTTTGTTCGGTCAGCTCTCGACTACTTCTCTTCGCCAGCTTTATCCATCAGATCACTGACGGCAGCGATAAATGCGTTGCCACGCTGGGCGTAGGAGCTGAATTGGTCCATCGAGGCCGCGGCCGGTGCCATGAGCACCGTGTCCCCTGCCTCGGCAACTTCGGCGGCCTTGGACACCGCACGGGTCATGACCTGCGCGCCGCTGGGGGCTGAACCGTCGTTGCCCTGCGCCCCGCCGGTGATATCGATGACTTCGACCTCTGGTGCGTGGGTGGCCAGCGCTTCGCGCAGGCCCGCGGTGTCGGTGCCGATGAGCAGCACCTTGGACAGGCGCTGCGCATGCTTGGCGATCAGCTCCCCGTATTCCACGCCCTTGGACACGCCGCCGGCGATCCACACCACGCGGGTGAAGGCCGCCAGCGAAGCGTCGGCCGCGTGCGGGTTGGTGGCCTTGGAGTCGTTGATCCACAGGATGTCGTCCTTGCGGGCCACGGCCTGGATCCGGTGGTATCCGGAGTCGAAGTTCTTCAAGCCCGCCGCGACGGCTTCCGGGCTCACTCCGCAGGCGCGGGTCAGCGCCGCGGCGGCGGCCGCGTTGGCGGCGGTATGGCGCGGGACAATCTCGCCGATCTCCTTCAGCGCGATGAGTTCCACCGCACTGGTCTTGCGCTCTTCGATGAAGGCGCGGTCCACCAGCAGACCCTCGACAACGCCCACCATCGACACCGCGGGGGTATCTGTCGTGAAGCCGATCGCACGGCAGCCTTCGATGACGTCAGCATTTTCCACCATGGTGATGGTGACCTCGTCAGCCGCGTTGAAGATCGCCGCCACCTGGGTGCGTTCGTAGATCTTCGCCTTGGCGGCCTTGTAGTTCTCGAAACCGCCATGCCAGTCCACGTGGTCTTCGGCCAAATTCAGGACCACCGAGGCGACCGGCGAGATGCTGTGCGTGTAGTGCAGCTGGAAACTGGAGAGCTCGACGGCGAACACGTCGTAGTCCACCGGTTCGCGCACCGCATCGAGGATCGGGGTGCCGACATTGCCGACGGCGACGGCTTTCAGCCCCTCGGCACGCAGGATCGCTTCGGTCATGCCCACGGTGGTGGTCTTGCCGTTAGTGCCGGTGATGGCCAGCCACTGTGGCGCTGTGTGGCCGGCACGGTTCTGCACGCGCCATGCCAATTCGATATCGCTCCAGATCTCGATGCCTTTGGACTCTGCTTCCGCGATGACCGGGTTGCGGGGGTTCCAGCCAGGGGAAACCATCACCAGCTGGGCCTGCTGGCCATCGACCAGCGGCAGGCACTGGACGTTGGCGGTGCCGAGCAGCACCTCGTGGGCGCCGACGATCTTCAGGGTCTCGGCGCGCTGCTGGTTCATCTGGTCATCGCGGCCATCGATCACGGTGACGATGGCGCCGAGTTCGATGAGGGTGTCGGCTGCCGAGAATCCGGAGAGCCCCAATCCTGCGACGACAACTCGCAGGCCTTTCCAATCAGCATCCCAGCTGTTCAGCGAGTCTAGTGATTTGCCAGCGTTTGCGCTCACAGTGCGACAACCCATTCAGAGTAGAAGAGACCCAGGCCCGCGGCCACGAACAGGCCGGCAAGGATCCAGAATCGGATAACGACGTTTTCCTCGGACCAGCCCGAGAGCTCGAAGTGGTGCTGCAGCGGTGCCATCTTGAACACGCGCTTGCCGCCCGAGATCTTGAAGTAGCCCACCTGGATGATGACCGACAGTGAGATGATCACGAACAGGCCGGCGATGACTACGAGCAGCAGCTGGGTGCGCGAGAGGATCGCGAAGGCTGCCACGGCACCGCCAATGGCCAGCGAGCCGGTGTCGCCCATGAAGATCTTTGCCGGCTTGGCATTGAACCAGAGGAAGGCGATCAGCGCACCGGAGAGCGTGGCTCCCAGCAGCGCGAGGTCCTGCGGGTCGCGCACCGAGTAGCAGACATTCAGCGAGTCGATGTTGCTGCAGGCCTGATTCTGCTGCCAGATGCCCATCAGTGTGTACGCGCCGAAGACCATGATCGAGGCACCGGTAGCCAGCCCGTCCAGGCCGTCGGTGAGGTTCACGCCATTGGTGGCACCGGTAACAATGAAGTTCGCCCAGAGCACGAACAGCACCATGCCCAGCAGCGGCCCGGCAAATGCCAGGTCGATGTTTGTGTCGCGCAGGAAGGAAATAGCGGTGGAGCCGGGGGTCAGGCCCTGCTCGTTCGGGAACTGCAAGGCCAGCACTGCGAAGCTGATGCCGAAGAAAGCCTGCAGGACGATCTTCTGCCAGGCGCGCAGGCCCAATGACCGCTTCTTGAAGATCTTGATGAAGTCATCGAGGAAGCCGACCAGGCCCATGCCGCCGAAGAGCATCAGCACCAGCAGGCCGCTGGCGGTGACTCCCGACGATGTGCGCCCCATCAGCGAAAGGATGCCATGGGTGGCGAAGTACGCCACGAACACGGCCAGCACGAAGACCACCCCGCCCATGGTGGGGGTGCCGGACTTGATGGAGTGCGAGTTCGGCCCGTCATCGCGGACGACCTGGCCGTACTGCTTCTTGGTGAGCAGGCGGATGTACAGCGGCATGACCACCATGGTCAGCACGAGGGCAATGCCTGCCCCCAGGATCAATGCGATCATGCGTTATCGCCTTCCTTCGCGAATGCTGCGATCTCGTCGCCGAGGAAACGCAGGCCTGCCCCATTGGACGATTTGAACAGCGCGATATCACCCGGCTGCAGCTGTTCCTGCAGCAGTGCGCGGGCTTCATCCACGTCTTCCACGTAGAAGGCCTCGTCGCCCCAGCTGCCTTCGAGCACAGCAGAGTTGTAGGCGGGCTTGGCCCCGCGGCCTACCACTACAAGTTTCTTGATGTTCATGCGAACTGCCATGCGGCCCAGCAGGTCGTGCTGGTGGATGCTGTCATCACCCAGTTCCAGCATTTCGCCCAGCACCGCCCAGGTGCGCCGGCCTGGTGCGCCGTCGGCGCCCAGGCCCAATTCGGCCAGGGTCACCAGCGCGGCACGCATTGATTCAGGGTTCGCGTTGTAGGCGTCATTGATGATGCTCACACCGTCAGGACGCTCGATGCGTTCCATCCGCCAGCGGCTGCCAGCGGCTCGGCCTTCAAGGGCGGCGGCGATCAGCTCCGGGGCAATATCCAGCGCCAGTGCTGCGTTCGCCGCGGCGAGGATGTTGGTGACGTGATGGCGGCCCAGAAGGCCCGAGGTGATCCGCTTGCTGAAGCCGCCGGGGAACTGGAGGGTGAGCTCTGGCTGCCCGTGCTTGTTCACGGCAACGTCGGTGGCCCAGACTCCAGCGTTCTCCGGCTTGCTGTTTCCGGTGCCGAAGAAGCGCACTGCTCCCCCGGAACGCGAATCCATGCGGGCCACGCGAGGGTCTTCGGCGTTCAGTATGGCGATGCCATCGGCGTCCAGTGCCTCTACCAGCTCGCCCTTGGCCTTCTCGATGTTCTCCACCCCGCCGAATTCGCCGGCGTGCGCGGTGCCGACGCACAATACGACGCCGACCTGGGGATGCACCATATCGGTGAGGTAGGTCAGGTGGCCGATGCCGGTAGCACCCATCTCGATTACCAAATACTTGGTCTCTTCGGTGGCGTTGAAGACCGTCAGCGGTACGCCGACTTCGCCGTTGTAGGAGCCGATGGGCGACACGGTCGGCGCCACCTGCGACAAGATGCCTGCGAGCAGGTCCTTGGTGGTGGTCTTGCCGGCCGAGCCGGTGATTCCCACGACCTTGGCGTCGTTCTTTTCCTTGAGATGCGCAACGATGCGGGCGGCGATTTTGCCCATCGCTTCCACCGCATCGTGAACGATGACCGCCGGGTGCTCCCTGCGGTCTTCGTCATAGGTCACGCGTTCGGCTAGGGCCAGCACGGCGCCGGCGGCGCGTGCACGGTCGATAAAGGCGTGCCCGTCGGAGAATTCTCCGGGCTTGGCAACAAATAAGGCACCCGGGACGACTTCGCGTGAGTCAGTGGTCACGGAAGTGATCACCGTGTCGGGGGCGGCTGTGGCAGTCGCTTTTCCTCCGGTGATGTCCAGCAGGTCGGTCAGAGACAGTTCAATCATGGCAATAAGGACTTTACACTTGAGCGGTGGCGATAGTGGTCTTGTACGTTCTAGGATTTGGTCACAAATCCATGAAGATTCAGCGCGTTCGCCAGTTCCACCCGGTCATCCAGTTCCACGTCGATTCCCGCGACGTCTTGGCTGACTTCATGTCCGCGCCCGGCCACCAGGATCGCATCGTTGGCACCGGCCAAACTCACAGCGAACTCTACGGCTTTGGCGCGTGGCGCGATGTTGAACACCTGCACCTGCGGACGTTCGGAATCGAGCACTTGCTGTGCGCCGGAGGCAACCTGGTCGCGGATCGGCGCCGGGTCTTCGCCATGGGGATCGTCGTCGGTGACAATCACGATGTCCGCATGACGGGCCGCTACCGCTCCCATATCCGGGCGCTTGGTCTTATCGCGTTCTCCGGTGGCGCCGAAGACAACGATGCGACGGCCCTGCTCCCCCGGGCGGATGGAATCCAAGGCCTTGGCCAGGGCATCTGAATTGTGGGCAAAGTCGACAACGGCCACCGGTGACTCGCCTACGACCTGCATGCGTCCGGGAACGGCGACCGATAGCGGGTCCTTGGAATCCAGGGCACGCTGCAAGGCGTCGAGGTCTGCGCCGCCAGCGAGCACCATCAGGGCCGCTAGGGCGCCGTTGGCGACGTTGAACATGCCTGGCAGCAGCGTACGGGTCCGCAGCTGGCGCCCGTCGCGGTGGACCAGGGTGAAGCTGTGGCCCAGGCCGCAGTGCTCCAGCTCGGTGACCCGCCAGTGGGCCGTGGCATGATCGCCATCAAGGCTCAGTGTTTCGGTGGGCACCAGGGCGCGATCGGCCAGACGCTGGCCGTATTCGTCATCCACCATGACCACGGCGCGATCGGAGCGTTCGGCGGTGAACAGTTCGGCCTTGGTTTCGAAGTACTCGTCCATCGTGCCGTGCAGGTCCAAGTGATCCTGCGTCAAGTTGGTGTATCCGGACACGGCGAAGCGCAGCGCATCGACCCGTCCATAGCTCAACGAGTGGCTGGAGACCTCCATGGCCACCGAAGCCACTTCCTGCTGGGCCATGCGCGAGAGCACCCCATGCAGCTGGGTGGATTCCGGGGTGGTCAGCACGCTGGGGATGATCTGCCCGCGCGCGGACATCTCGATGGTGCCGATCAAGCCGGTTTCTTCGCCCAGGGCATCCAGGATTGCGCGGATCATGAAGGTGGTGGTCGTCTTGCCGTTGGTGCCGGTCACGGCGAACAGCTTCGGGCAGCGCTGGTCCGTTCCGTAGACGGCTTGCGCGATCACTGCGGCGGATTTGCGGACGTCGGCCACGACTGCCACCGGGATGGCGAGATCGTCGCCGAGGAATTCGAGTCCGGCGGTATCGGTGATCATCGCCACTGCGCCGTTGCCGATTGCGGTGTCCACGAATTCGGCTCCGTGGCGCTTGGCGCCGGAGATGCCCAGGAAGACGTCTCCTTGCTGGACGATCTGCGGGTTGAGGCTGACTCCGAGGATTTGCGGAGCGGCATTGAGCAATGCTCCAGTTCGCACCGCACCTGCTGTTCCGCAGAGCTGGTCGAAGCCAATGCCGGCGGTGCTGTCCGGGCGCAGGTACCGTTCTAGCTCACGCGGAGTGTCGGGGTTCTGGACTACCAAGATTTCTTCTGATCCTCACCTACAAAGACGTCGTACGCCTCTGATTTAGTCGTGCTCGGTGGCACATTGAATGTATTGAGAGTATGGCTCATGACATCGGTAAACGTGTCCGCTACCGAGAAGTCTTTCCAGTTGCCCTTTGGCCGGTACATTGTTGCCACGACCACGAACTGCGGATCCTCCAATGGGGCAACGCCCGCAAAGGAATAAGTATATCCGTCATAGCCCTTGGCGCTTGCCGCCTGGCCGGTACCGGTCTTGCCGCCCACTCGGTACCCGGGAATGCGCTCCTTGTAACCGGTACCGTGGTCCACGACCGATTCCATGAGCTTGAGCATTTCCTCAGCGGTGCTCTTCTTGACCACGCGCTTCTCTTCAGGCGCCGGAATCTTGGTGATCGAACCATCTTCGTTCCGGTAGCCCTCGATCAGGCTAGGTGAAAGCCGAACGCCTTCGTTGGCCAAGGTCTGGAATATCGAGGCGGTGTGCAGCACGGTCTGCGAATAGCCCTGGCCGAACATGGTGGTGTACTGCTGGCGCCGGTCCCAGTTCTCGGGATGGGCGAGCTGGCCGGCGCTGGCGCCGTTGAGCCCTACGCGGATGGGCGAACCCAATCCGAAAGCACGCATGTAGTCGTAGCGGGTCTGCTTGCTCATCGTGTTGCCGACCATCACGGTACCGGTGTTGTAGGAGCGGGCAAAGATGCCCGAAACGGTCATGTCGTACGTCGGGTGTTCCAAGGAGTCGTTGATGGTTTCCTTGGTGAACGTCTTCTTATTCGGCACGCGCATCTCGGTCAGCGGATCCACGCCGCCCTGGTCAATAGCGGCAGCGAAGATCGGGGCCTTGCCGGTGGAACCCGGTTCGAAGGCACGGGTTATGGAGGTGGACCGGCGGAATTCGGGCTTGGTGGCGACTGGATCATTCGGATCCAATTCCGCGGAGTCGCCGATGGCTAGGATCTTGCCGGTGTCGACTTCCATGACCACCACGGAAACCCATTCGGCATTGAATTCGGCCTGCTTCTTTTCCGCTGCGCGCTGGGCAACGTAGTTGATGTCCGAGTCGATGGTGAGGATGACATCCTGCCCATCGACGGCCGGTGTTTCTTCCACCTCGGTGACAGGAATGCGCACGCCATCGGCGCTGATCTCGTATTTGCGGCTGCCTGCCTTGCCGGCGAGGTATTCTTCCTGACTCAATTCCAGGCCTTCGGCACCGACCACGGATGTCTGGTCTTCGGAATTGCGCACGAAGCCCAGCAATGGCCCGGCGATCACCCCTTGCGGGTATTGGCGTTCGCTGCGCAGCAAAGAGGCAAGTCGGGGAATGCCAATTTCAAGGACTTCGTTGCGCACTTCCGGGGTCACGCTCTTGGCCAGCACGACGTAGCCCTTCGGCTCGGCGTCCCCCTGCGGACGCACCTTCTTGGCCAGTTCCTCGCGGTCCTGGTCCAGGGTTTCGGCTAGTTCATCAATGGCCTGGTCCCACGTAATGCGTTCCTGGCCGTTGGTGCCGTCCCGCTTGGCGCGGCGAATGGTCTCGCCCTGCTTGCGCTGGTCGATGACCAGATCGTAGCGGTCCACGGAGACAGCTAGCGTCGTGCCATTGCGGTCTTCAATGGATCCGCGATTGGGCGCAATGTTTTCTACGCGTTCGCGATTCTCTTGCGCGGCGTTGGCAATGGTTGCCGAGTTGATGCCCTGGACCCAGACAAGCCGCCCGAGGATCACCAGCAGCAAAACCACGGAGAGGATCAGCACTAAGCGCATTCGCTTTTTTGCAGTATCGATTGCGGTCGAGCTCACAAAAGAACCTAACTTTCCCTCAGCGCGGTTTTCCAGCAGCGGCAGCCACCTGTATCTAGCTTAGAAAGAGCTGGCTACTCTGCTGGGGATTTGATGCTTGGTGCAGGGATCGTGCCCCCATTTAGCTCAGTGTCCTTGAACACTGGGCGGCCGTCCTTGTCGATTTCACGTTCGGTTTTCTCGGCCTTCACCTCAGGTTCCTTGGAACCATCAGTGGCTCCTGATTCCTTCTGTGAATCTGCTGAGGCTTTACCCACAGAGGTCTTCGGCGTGTTTGATGCGTTGGCTTCGGTTTTGCTTTCGCCCTTGCGGATGCTGTCGCCTGGCAGCGGAATAGTTCCATATTCCTGCTTGCTGTTCTTGGCCTTGACGGCCTTCTCAGCCTCCTGGGTAACCTTGCCCTCAGAGAGGCTGATCAACCCTGGAGCGCCTGGCGAAACCAAGCCGAGGTCCTTTGCCTTTGCGGCCAGCGCCTGCGGGGCTGCCAAGGACTGGGCTTCCTTCAACAGGGCCTGATTCTCTTGGGAGAGTGCGCGTTCCTGCGATCGCAAGTTCACAATGTCGTACTGCCGCTGAGCTACCGAAGTATTGAGCAGCACCAGCGTGACGATCACGCTGAAGGCCAAGAAGATCAGCACCGCAGACATGGTGAACATGGAGCGCTTGTTGGTCTCGTTCATTTTGGGAACCAGCGAAAGCGTTACGCGCTGGCGCGAATCCCCTTTAGGCAGGTTGCTAGCTGGGACGGGCTCGGGTCGCATTGCACGCGCAGTGTTACCGTCGACAACCGGCTGGCTGTTCACGGCTGCGGTCTTCTGCACGCGGCGCTGGGCTCGTTGGCTCATGCTAGCTCCTCTTCAACACTCGTTCCACAGCACGCAGGCGGGCTGAGGCTGCACGTGAATTTTCTGCTATTTCGTGATCGCTTGGCTTCTCGGTGCCCTTGGTGAGCACCTTGTATTCAGCTTTGTGTTCATCCAGTTCCACCGGGAACCCCGGAGGAGCCGACGAGGTTGATCCTTGGACGAAGTGCCGTTTGGTGATCTTGTCTTCCAAAGAGTGATAACTCATGACGACAACGCGTCCGCCTACGTTCAAGGCCCCCATTGCAGCCGGGATGGCGCGTTCCAGGACGTCAAGTTCCTCATTCACCGCAATACGCAAGGCTTGGAACGTTCGCTTGGCAGGGTGGCCATGGTTTCGGGCGGCCGCAGCCGGCACGACGCTGCGGATCACGTCAACGAGTTCAGCGGTGCTGGTGATGCGGGTCTTGGCACGCGCCTCGACGATTGCCGTCGAGATGCGGCCGGCAAACTTCTCTTCGCCCCACTGCCGGATAATTCGAAGCAGTTCGTCGCGTTCCAAGTCGTTGACGAGGTCCTCGGCAGTTGGACCGACCGACGTGTCCATGCGCATATCCAGCGGAGCATCATAGGAATAGGCGAAACCGCGTTCGCGTTCGTCGAGCTGCAGCGAGGATACGCCGAGGTCAAACAAAACGCCGTCAACGCCAGGGAATCCCAGGTCTTCCACGACATCCGCAATTTCGTCGTACACGGCGTGCACGAGGTCGATCCGGTCTTGGAACGGAACGAGTCGAGCACCCGCAAGTTCGTGCGCCTGCTCGTCGCGGTCTAGACCGATCAGGTGCAAATTATCGAACCGTCGCAAAATGGCTTCGGAATGCCCGCCCATGCCGAGGGTGCAGTCAACCACAATTGCCCGACGGCCTTCAGCATTGGCTCGCTCAATACCTGGAGCTAGCAAATTAACACATCGGTCCAGAAGTACTGGAACGTGGCGTTCGGATGCTGGTCGTTGGGAATCCTGATTTGGCACTGCGCCCCCTTTCGCTTTCGATCTGCTGTTGAGATCAGATCCCCCTCCAACCAAGTGGCGATCCAATCTTCTGGCTCCGGGGAAGTGAAGCCAGACGATTTTCTACCCCATGGTGGCTGGAGATCTCATCCCAACAAACAGTGTGTCTTGTCGGCCTAGCGCCCGAGGGCCTAGTCTTCGTCGGTATCGGAGAACACGTCTTCTTGTTCGTCCAAGTACTGCTGCCACGCAGTTGAATCCCAGATTTCAATACGGTTACCCGCACCGATAACTGTGACCTCCCGATCCAGACCTCCGTAAGTGCGCAGCACTTGCGGAATAGTTACGCGCCCCTGCTTATCTGGAACTTCATCCGAGGCCCCTGAGAGAAACACACGTGCGTAGTCGCGTGCTCGCCGAGAGGTCAAGGAAGCCTGCGCCAGTTGCTCGTGCTGCTTCTCAAACTCCCGCTGGCTGAAAACGTAAATGCAACGCTCTTGGCCACGGGTGAGAACCAGCCCGTAGGACAGCTCATCCCGATATTTAGCTGGAAGAATCAACCGGCCTTTTTCATCGAGACGCGGTGTGTAGGTTCCTAAGAACATGCACACCACCTTTCGCGTGAAGTGGCCGGAAGCCCCATTCTCCTCTACTTGCCTCCACTTTACTCCACAACCCTCCACTGTCAATGCAATTTCAGTTGTTTCGCGAGGGTATGGACTTAAGAAACAGCTGAATCTAGCGGGTGCTCAGCCTATGCTCAGGTGGAGGGAATTGGATCAGCAGTCGGCCCGGTCAAGCATCATTCAGAAATTTGACGCACAGAATCCCCGGAATATAGCTAATTTCAGGCGCTGTGGTGGAAAGTGGAGGAGCCCGGGGAGGAAAGTGGAGGCTGGCTCGGCCAACCAGGTGGAACCAAACCTTGGAATCTGCATAGAATGCAAGATCACTAGAAAGAGGTGCGTTCCCCCGACGCTGGCATGCCGAGTATCCAGGGCAGCCATTCTCGGCACTAAGCCAAATCTCTCTCCTCGCGGCATCTGGCGCACAGGGGCTGCAGCGGCGCAAGGAGCACAGCTTAAACGAAAAAGAGGTGCAACCCTTAGGGTCACACCTCAATATCTATTGCTGATCAGCTATCGGACTGATCACGTTTCCGCTGGTTCCATTTTTCCTCCAGGCCGGAAAGGAACTGCGAATTATTCTTGCTGGCCGATTTTGCGCCCGCTCCCTTGGAAGGACCGATTTTTCCGGTAGCCGTTTTTGTCAAGGCGAGCAGTACACCTCCGAACATCACGGCGAATCCGAGGACGCCAACGATGATGATGTGCTGGGATATTCCAAAAATGAGCCCCGCAAGGCCGGCGATTACCAGCAAGATGCCCAAAACAATATTGCGGGTCGACAGGCGCCCTGTGCCCGATGGGCCCTTCATGCTGGAAGCGAAGCGACGGTCTTCATGCAGCTGCTTTTCCAACTGCTCCAACAAACGCTGCTCGTGCTCCGATAGCGGCATCGTCTTCTCCTTAAAAAGGCAAACCTGACGGTCGTCCACCGTCTCCAAGTTCAACGTCGCGCCAATGGGAAAAGTTCCCCGGATTCGATTGAACTTACTTCAAGGATAGACTCTTTTGCACTCGCCCTGCTAGTTGTTCTTCACCACTGTCCAGATATCCATACGATCTACACAGAATGCGTTTATTCCTTGGGTCGCAGAAAACGAGCCGGGGTCACAATGGACTGCGGAAATTTCTGTCCGATCTGGTCAGCGATCCGTTCTGCTTCTCGCGCTTTCTCTTCACGCGGGTCCAAGCTGAATTGCAGACCCAACTCATAATCTTGCAATCTTTCAGCTCTCACTCCGATCAACCGGACTGGTTGGGCCAAGGGAGTCAATTTCCGCAACAGTGCCAGCGCGGACTCGCTAATTTTCGTAGATGAATCTGTAGCGGCAGCAAGAGCCTTCGAACGCGTAATTCCAGAGAAGTCCTTGTACTTGATCTTGATCCCAACACCGTTGGCTGATTTGCCGTGCTGCCGCAGCCGCTGACCGACCCTATGGCTTAGCCGCAATAGCTCACCCTCAAGCACCTGCGACTCCGTGATGTCAACCGCGAACGTGTGTTCAGAGGAGATGCTTTTTTCATCCCTGCTAACTTCCACCGGACGGTTGTCTATCCCCCGCGAGAGTAGGCGCAGGGCCCGGCCATGCTCCCCCAGCCGGCTGATCAATCGCGCTTCCGGCTCGGTAGCAAGCTGCCCAACGGTCTCAATTCCCAAGGCATGGAGCTGGTCGGCGGTACGTTTTCCCACGCCCCACATTTTTGACACCGGCAATTCGTGCAGGAATTCTTCGGTTCTCTCGGGGGCAATTACAGCCAATCCGTCTGGCTTGGCGTAGGTCGAGGCCAGTTTCGCAACGAATTTGTTCCTTGCGATGCCCACGCTTGCTGTCAGGCCCATTTCCGCGCGTATGTATTCGCGGATTTTCTGGGCAATTTGCACCGGACCGCCAAGCATGCGCATGCTTCCCGTAACGTCCAGGAATGCTTCGTCAACACTGACTTGCTCAACGAGGGGAGTCAACGTGTGGAAGTAGGCCATGATCTGCGCTGAGGCTTCCGAGTACTTGCGATGGCTTGGCTCGATCACAGTAGCTTCCGGCATCAGCGGGATCGCCTGGCTCATCGGCATCGCCGAATGGATCCCGCGGGCGCGGCAGTCATAAGAGGCAGAGAGCACGACACTGCGTCCTGAAGGATGCCCCACAATGACTGGCTTGCCCACCAGGTCAGGGCGGTCACGCAGTTCCACGGAAACGAAAAAGGCATCCATATCGACATGCAGGATCGCTCGCTCCGTCATTCCAACCCTCTCCCTTTCTTCTGGCCACACCGTCAGCGTACTCGAATGTATATTCGAGTTTAGCCCACGAGCTGAATCCAGCAGTGCCTTCTTTGCCAGACGTGAATCACCGGTAGAGTTGTTGCTAACCACCAGTTGCTTACCCGTAGAAATGATTTTGCATGTCGATGCCTGATTCCGTGCCGGCCCTCAGCAGTGAAGCCCAGGGCTTGAGCCGCAGCTACACCTCTGATGTTGCTCAACTACTGGAGGAGTTTCTGGCTGCGAAAAGCGATGAAGTTGGTCAAATCACCAGCAGCGCCATCGAAATCGTCAATGCAATCACCTCGCTGACCCGTGGCGGCAAGCGTCTCCGTGCGCTGTTCGCTTTCTGGGGCTACCTTGGCGCCGGCGGACAACCTGAAGATCGCGACATTGTTCGCCTCGGGGCCGCTTTGGAGCTCTTCCAGGGTGCAGCGCTTATCCACGATGACATCATTGACAACTCGGATACCCGACGCGGCCAGCCGAGCGTCCATAAGCGATTCGAGGCCCAGCACCTGCAGCTTGGACTATCGGGGAGCGCTTCGAGCTACGGCACGGCCAGCGCAATCCTTGCCGGTGACCTATGCCTGTCACTAAGCGAGGAAGTTTTCTCGGGCATTACGTCCCTCACCCCTCGGGCGCGAACCATCTTCAATCAAATGCGCACCCAAGTTATGGCCGGTCAATATCTCGATGTTCTCGAAGAGTCTGCAGGTCCTGCCTACGATCCGAAGGAAGCGGTCAAACGCGCTCGCACCATCGTGCGCTTCAAGTCAGCGAAATACTCCACCGAAAACCCGTTCTTGCTTGGCGGCGCGTTGGCAGGGGCCAGTGAAGTGCTTTTGAATCACTACTCTGAATTCGCGCTTCCACTGGGCGAGGCGTTTCAGCTGCGTGACGATGTCCTGGGCGTGTTTGGCGATCCAGAAATCACCGGCAAACCGACCGGCGGCGATCTGCTGGAAGGCAAGCGGACTGAGTTGATTGCCCATGCACTGCTGCTTTCAACTCCTGGCGATCAGGACTTCATTCAGGGGCGTCTCGGCGCAGCGGATCTCTCTCAAGAGGAAGTTGCACGGCTCAGCAATATTCTGCGTGATAGCGGCGCTTTGGCGGCAACGGAGCAGAGCATTAGCGAATTGACTACCCAATCAGATCTCGCGCTCGAAGCATTGCAGGTCTCCCCCTTGGCCCTGGCGGGAATGCAACAGCTTAGCGACGCCGTGACAAAGAGAAGTAAATAGCGAAACGTTACTAAAACTAAACAAAAGGTCTCAACCACGTATCCGTCAGGATGATGGTTGAGACCTTTTGATTATGCTGGGCTTCTTTCGGGCCTACCAGCCCAGTGCCTGCGCCCTGCGGCGGATCTCGGTTTTTCGCCCCGTACGCAAAGCATTCATTGGCGTGCCAGGCAGCGTCTCATCCTCGGTGAACAGCCATACGATGGCTTCTTCATCCGAGAAGCCGGAATCCGACAGTACCGAGAAGGTGCCTTTCAGGCTTTCAACCACGATGCCATCTTGGAGAAAATCTGCAGGGATCGAACGGACATTGCGTTCGCCGATTCGCAACGAAACAATGGCACGCTCATCCAGCAGGCGGTGCACACGGCGAATGTCTACTTCTAATTCTTCAGCCACATCGGGCAGGGTCAGCCACTGGCCGACGAGTTCTACGGTTTCCTTCACCTCTCAAGGTTCCCACAAATTCCTGATTCGCGCAGAAATTTGGATGAAACCCACCTCAGCAGTTCCTATCAGTCACAGTAGTAGTGTAAATTTTCTTGTATCACTTTGATAACAATTGCATCACAGACAACATGAGGAACGATTTCCCTTTGTTACCTGCGGAGCAAAGCCCGTTATTTTCACCGTATAAATGAGGATTGACTCCATGCCCCACGAATCCAAACATGCTTCCAAGCATGCGTTAGGCGTTGTAGCAGGCGCGGCCATTCCCGCTGCGGTCATCGGTAGTCTCGCCTTGGCTCCAGCAGCGCAGGCAGCACCGACGATTATTCCTAACACCTCAGGAAGCTTTGCCAAGGCGGTGACTCCAGAGACCATCAAGGTTGCTGAGGACCAGATAAAAGCCCACCTGATCGCTTCGCGCGTATCTACGTTGGGCTTGCCAGCCAAACGAGATGTTTCTGAGATCAAGATTCCAGCAGGCGCATCCCTGTGGAGTATCGCTCGGGAATACGACACCACGGTATCCGAGCTGAAGAAGCTCAATAACCTCAAGAACGATTCGATCATTGCCGGCAAGACGCTCAAGGTCTCCGGTCACGCTTCAAAGAGCAGCTCCAAGGGCAAGTCTTCAAGCTCTTCGTCATCGGCGTCCACCTACACGGTTAAGAATGGCGATACGCTCAGCGGCATTGCTAGCAAGCACAATATGAGCTTGTCGGACCTGCTAGACAAGAACGACATCTCGGCAAGCAAGGTGATCTTCCCCGGCGACAAGCTGAAGGTCAAGGGTTCGGCATCGAGCTCCAGCGGTGCAACCCATGCGAAGAAGTCTTCGTCCTCTGGTTCTTCGACTTACACCGTGAAGAGCGGTGACACCCTCGGAAGCATCGCCATCAAGCACAACATGAGCTTGTCGTCGCTCCTGAGCAAGAACGACATCTCGGCAAGCAAGGTGATCTTCCCCGGCGACAAGATCAAGGTCAAGGGTTCGTCCTCCTCCGGCTCGTCTCCGAAGTCGTCCCAGAAGAAGTCCTCCTCGTCTGCTTCTTCGAGCTACACCGTCAAGTCCGGCGATACCCTCAGCGGCATCGCCACTAAGCACGGCATGAGTCTGTCCGATCTGCTGAAGATCAATGACATTTCAGCCAGCAAGCCGATCTTCCCAGGCGCCAAGATCAAGGTATCCGGCGGTTCGTCGTCAAGCTCCACACCGAAGAGCAACGCTGCGCCTAAAGCAAAGAGCTCGACCTACACGGTCAAGTCCGGCGATACCCTCAGTGGCATCGCGACCAGCCACGGTATGAAGCTGGCTGCGCTGCTTGATCTGAACCCGGAGTTCAGCGCGAGCTCGCCTCTGAAGATCGGCGCCAAGCTGAAGGTATCGGGCTCGTCGGTTGCGCCGTCTGGCGAGGTCAAGAAGCAGAAGATCGGCAATACCTTTGCTGGTCGCACCTATCCAGACCACGTTGTGAGCAACGCGAACTCGAACAAGGATTACCTTGACTCGATCGATGTGCCGAGTCGCGGCGAGATGCAGGCCCTGATCCGTTCCACTGCACAGAGCATGGGCGTTGACCCTGCACTGGCATTGGCACACGCATACCAGGAGTCTGGCTTCAACATGCGCGCGGTATCCCCTGCAAACGCCGTTGGCGCCATGCAGGTGCTGCCAAGCACTGGTGACTGGATCGCATCGGTCATTGGCCAGGACCTGAATGTCCTGAACCCTCGCGACAACGTCGTTGCTGGCGTCGCAGTTATTGCCTACAACTTGGACAACACCGACAACCTGGACGATGCAATCGCATCGTACTACCAGGGGTTGGCTGGCGTTCGCAACAACGGCATGTACGAAGACACCAAGCATTATGTAGCCAGCGTCAAGGCTCACATGAAGAACTACCGCTAAAAAGACACAGAAGAGGCGGACCAAGCACGTAGAGTGCTTGGTCCGCCTCTTCGTATTGCGGCTAGATCCGGTCTTTAGGCTGTACGCCGGTCAAGATCCAGCGGCATGTCGATCACCACTTTGGTGCCGCCTTTCTCGCCCTGCAGCCAACGGATTTCACCCGATAGCTCGCTAGTCACCAGGGTTCGCACAATCTGCAGCCCAAGACCCTCGCGGCGCGGTTCCTCCGGCAAGCCATGGCCGTCATCCTCAATGACAACACGCAGCCAATCTTTGCGATCGGCACCCTTGTATCGTTCTGCGACCAGGGCAACCTCGCCATCACGATGCGCCAATCCATGTTCCACCGCGTTGGTCACCAACTCGTTGATCACCAGCGATAACGGTGTTGCCAAATCAGCGTCAAGCATGCCAAAATCGCCTTCACGGCGGGTAGAGACCCTTTGTTCCGGAGAAGCAATTTCCACGATCAATCGGAACTGGCGATCCATCAGATCATCGAATTTCACGGTTTCGTTCAGGCCCTTGGACAGGAAGTCATGGACCGAAGCAATAGTGGAGACCCGGCGCATGGCCTGCTCCAGCCCCTGCTTGCCGTCCTCCGAGCTCATACGGCGAGATTGCATGCGCAACAGCGCCGCGACAGTCTGCAAGTTGTTCTTCACACGATGGTGGATTTCACGGATTGTCGCGTCTTTTGTAACCAGTTCCTTTTCGCGGCGGCGCAGTTCAGACACATCGCGGCAGAGCACTAGAGCACCCCAGCGCTTTGATTCGTTGCGAAGCGGGATGGCGCGCAGCGAAAGCGTGACTCCGCGGTGTTCCACCTCGGTACGCCATGGCATCTTGCCCTGGAGAACCAGTGGAAGAGTTTCATCGACGACGCGTCGGTCGCTGACCAGCGCCATCGTCAGGTCAGCCAGCGGCTGGCCTTGCAGTACGTCGGCTGCGCCTAGACGGCGGAAAGCTGAAACAGCGTTGGGGCTGGCGAATTCGACGGCGCCATCAACACCGAGACGGATGAAGCCATCGCCGACGCGTGGCGCTCCTCGGCGCGATCCCGTGGGGCTGGCGAAGTCAGGCCACAGTCCTTGAGTGCCCATCTGCAACAGGTCATCCGCGCTTTGCCGGTAGACCAATTCCAGGTTGCTGGGCGTGCGGGACTGGTTGGGGTCGAAGTGGGAGGTGATCACCGCAACCGGGCGGTTCTGGCGCACCAGCGGAATCGCCTGCACAGTAGTCAAGCCCATGATGATCTCTTTGCCGGCCTGTTCCGCAGAGCGTTGCACTTCTTTGGTTTCCCAGGCGTGGTCAACCATGATGCGCAGGTCCTTGCGGATGCGTTCGCCCACGAAGTCGCTATGGAACGCGGTATGCGAGGTAGAAGGACGCACGTGTGCCAGGGCCGTGTAGGAGCCGTCCCCGGTGGGGAACCAGAGCACAAGGTCTGCGAATGCGAGATCCGAGACCAGCTGCCAGTCCCCCACCAGAAGATGGAGCCAATCCTCATCACCCGGTGCAAGTGCGGCACGTTGACGTAGTTCTTCGGTGATGAGGGCCATTAGCGGTGTTTACCTTCGGACGATGGAACGCAAGAGGCGAAGCGCCACGGAAAGCGAGGCCATGTCGTCTCGTTCCAGGCTGTTCACTTCCGCGAACATAGTCTTCGCACGATCAAGGTTAGCCGCGTTTGCTTCTTCCCACGCAGCAACACGCTCTGCCGGGTCCGCAATATCACCGTGGGCATCCAGGATGTTGGCGGTCAGGTCGATGATCGTGGTGTACAGATCATCGCGCATTGCTGCACGGGCCAACGCCTGCCAACGATCCGAACGAGGAAGGTTGGTGATGCGGTTCAGCAGGCTGTCCACGCCGAACAGGTCGTAAAGCACGTAGTAGGTTTCTGCGACCTTGACCGGAGCGGTTCCGGTGCGGTGCACATACTCTGCCACATCCAGCAGCGCGTAGGATTCGAACTGTGTCGCCCACATGCTGGCACGGCGCTCCGGGATCCCCTGGGCCATGGCCTCTTCGCGCCATTCCTGGAAACGCTGCAGATCGTTGCCGCGGACCAGGGTTGGCAGTACCTCGCGCAGTTCGGTCACGGTCGCTTCGTAGCGATTGACCGCTTCAGTGACCAGCAGCTGCTGGTCGACGCGGTTGATGAACCAGCGCGTGGCACGATCCAGCAGTCGACGCATGTCGTGGTGCTGGCGTCCCCAATGTTCCAGATCGGTTCCGGCCGGCTGTGCATTGATTGCATCGAACTGGCGGTCGAAGCCATAGATCTCACGCAGGGCGCAGAAGACCTTGGCAATCTGGACTTCGCTGGCACTGGTTTCTTCCATTGCCCTGAAGACGTAAGTGATGCCGCCCATGTTCACGATATCGTTGGCAATCACCGTCGCAATGATCTCACGGCGCAATGGGTGGCTTTCGAGCTGATCCCCGAAACGCTCCACCAGCTTCGTTGGGAAGTAGCGGCGCAGCGTCTGGTAGAAGTACGCATCATCGGCCAGATCGGATTCGGCCAGCGCGTTCGCCAGCTGGATCTTCGCGTAGGCGGCAAGCACCGACAGCTCTGGGGTGGTCATCGCGTCGCCAGCGGCACGGCGTTCTGCCAGCTCTTCCGCGTTCGGCAGGAACTCCAAGCCGCGGTTCAAGTCAGCATGGGCTTCCAACCACTGCATCAAGCGCTCATAGGCAGGAGTCCAGGTCAATGCCGCGTGCTTTTCATTCAACAGCAACACGTTCTGCTCGAAGTTGGTCTTCAGCACCAGGTCACCGATGTTATCGGTCATCGACAGCAGGAACTCGGTGCGCTCGGCCTCGGAGAGGTTTCCGGCCTTGATCTGGCGGTCCACGAAAATCTTGATGTTGACTTCGCGGTCGGAGGTGTCGACGCCAGCGGAGTTGTCGATGGCATCGGTATTCAGCAGGACGCCGTTGCGTGCTGCCTCGATGCGGCCCAGCTGGGTCATGCCCAGGTTGCCGCCTTCGCCAACTACCTTCACGCGCAGATCTGCGCCGTTGACGCGGATGGCGTCGTTGGCACGGTCTCCGACCTGGCCGTGGGTTTCGGCCGCCGATTTCACGTAGGTGCCGATGCCGCCGTTGTACAGCAGGTCCACTGGCGCAGAGAGGATGGCCTTGAGCAGTTCGTTGGGGCTCAGCTGGGTGATGCCGGCGTCCAGGCCCAAGACCTCGCGGACCTCGGGGCTGACCGGCACGGACTTGAGGCTGCGCGAGTACACGCCGCCGCCGGCCGACAGCAGTTCCTTGTTGTAGTCAGCCCAGCTGGAGCGCGGCAGGTCGTACAGGCGCTGGCGCTCGTCGAAAGCGATCTGGGGATCCGGGTTCGGATCCAGGAAGATATCGCGATGGTCAAAGGCGGCAACCAACTTCACGGTTGGGGTACGGCGCAAACCGTTGCCGAACACGTCTCCGGACATGTCGCCCACGCCCACGGCAGTGAACTCGTCCTTCTGCGTGTCGATGCCCAGCTCGAAGAAGTGGCGCTTCACCGATTCCCAAGCACCGCGTGCGGTGATGCCCATGCCCTTGTGGTCGTAGCCCACCGAGCCGCCCGATGCGAAGGCATCGCCCAGCCAGTGTCCCTTGTCGGCCGAGATCGAGTTCGCGATATCGGAGAAGCTCGCAGTGCCCTTGTCGGCAGCAACTACCAAGTAGGAATCATCGCCATCGCGGCGGACCACGTTGGCCGGCGCCTCGATGTGCTCGCCGTTTTCATCGGCCACCAGATTGTCGGTCAGGTCCAGCAAGGTGCGGATGAAGACCTTGTACGCGCCCTTGCCCTCTTCCATCCAAGCGACTCGGTCGAAGGCTGGATTCGGAAGCTGCTTGGCGTAGAAACCGCCCTTCGCGCCAGTTGGCACGATCACGGAGTTCTTGACCATCTGCGCCTTGACCAGGCCCAGCACTTCAGTGCGGAAGTCTTCTCGGCGATCCGACCAGCGCAGGCCGCCACGGGCCACCGCACCGAAGCGGAAGTGGGTACCTTCCACACGCGGCGAGTAGACCCACAGTTCGTGCTTGGGACGCGGGAACGGCGCGAAGTCGATCTCTTCCGGCGCGAGCTTGAACGCCAGCGCCTGGTGGGTGGTGAAGTAGTTGGTGCGTTTAGTCGCTTCAATCACCTTCACTAAACGGCGCAGCAACGTGTCTGCATCCAGAGTCGGCACTGATTCCAGCGCTTCGGTGATCTTGGCGTGCGCTTCCTGCCGGGCGGTCTCAGAATCCTCGGAGCTCAGCTTCGGGTCGAAGGTCGCTTGGAACAGTTCCACGATCGCGTGGGTAACCGACGGGTTGCTTACCAGGGTGTTGGCAATGAACCCGGTGGAGTTCGGAACACCGAGCTGCAGCAGGTAGTGGGCGTAGGCACGAAGCATCGCGACTTCCTCCCATGAAAGCCCTTCATGCAGGACCAACGCGTTGAGGCTGTCGGATTCGGCGAGGTTGCGGACCACAGCGCAGTAGGCGTCAGCCAACTTGCCTTCCACGGCCTTGAAGTTGATCTCGTCATCGATCTTCAAGCCCATGTCGTAGATGTAGCGTTCGCCGATCCCTTCGGGATTCAGCTCATATGGCCGCTCATCGACGACGTCGAGGCCAAGATGCTGCAGAACTGGCAGAATGCGCGAGAGCAGCAGCGGCTTGGTCACGTAGATCTTCATGCGCTTGGAAACAGCAGAATCCTCGTCCTGCTTCTCGTCGTCGTAGAACGAGACCACCGGACCCTCGGCTTGCGGGTCGCTCAGCTCGGTGAGCAGGTCGATGTCCTTCAGCGCGTCTTCGATTTCGAACTGCACCTTATAGGACGCCGGGAAAGCTTCGGCCCAGGCGTTGGACAGCGTGTTCGCATCGCCCAGTTCCAGGCGCGCCCGTGCGGTGTCGACGATGGCGTCGGACCAGGATCGCACGGCCTTGGCGATTCGATCTTCCAGTGCCTTGCGGTCGACCACCGGAGCCAGGCCGTGGCGCTGCAGGCGCAGGCGGTAGAACAGGCGAACCAATGCGCCGGCACCCAGTTGGGCTTCGTATTCAACGGATTCTGCGTTGAAGCTGAGCTGCAGCTCCTGCTCGACTCGCAGGCGCACTGCCGTGGAGAAACGGTCGCGCGGCAGGAAGACCATGGCAGTGACGAAACGGCCGTAATCGTCCTTGCGCAGGAAGACGGAGGTGCGCCGGCGTTCCTGCAGCCGCAGGATTCCGAGGGCAATCGTGATCAGCTCATCGACGGAGATTTGGAACATCTCGTCACGCGGGTAGCTTTCAAGGATGGTCGTGATGTCCTTGCCCGAGTGCGAATCAGGCGCGAAGCCGGTGCGCTTCAGGACGGCTTCCACCTTTTCGCGCACCAGCGGAACCGTCTTCACGCTGGAGGTGTAAACGCTGGAGGAGAAAAGACCGATGAAGCGGCGTTCGCCGTTGACCTCGCCGTTGGCATCGAAGCTCTTGACGCCGACATAGTCCAGGTACACGCCACGGTGCACAGTGGAACGGGAGTTGGCTTTGGTGACGATCAGCGCGCGCTTGTCGCGGGCGGTGATCCGGCCGCGCTTGGTCAGGTGCTGCGGGCCTTGGTCCGTCAGGTCGCGCATCAGACCCAGGCCGCTGCCCGGGCGGGCTACCAGCACATCTTCGCCGTTGATGGTTTCCAACGAGTAGTCGCGGTAGCCAAGGAAGGTGAATTTTCCGTCGGCCAGCCAGTTCAGCAGTTCCGCTGCCTGGTGTACCTCGGCAATTTCCTCGGCCTTGGGGGTCTGCGGAAGGCTCTGCGCAATCTCCTTGGCACGATCCAGCATGGCTGGCCAGTCCTTCACTGCGACACGTACATCAGCCAGAACACTGTAAAGCCGCTCAACGAATTCCTTGGCCTGCGCATCGGTGAGTTCGCGAGCGAGCTCGACTGAAATCCATGATTCGATGCGGGTTTCCGCACCGGCCGAAATCAGCGTACTCAAATCCGAGAGCGCAGCGGTGTCGCCGCTGGCAACGTGCTGCAGGCCCGCGTGGCTGATCTTGGTGATTTCACCGGTCTCAGTTTTTCGGGATACAACGAACGTCGGATGCACGACTAGCTGAATCGGTGACTTCAGCTGCACCAGTGCGGCTGTTACGGAGTCAACAAGGAATGGCATGTCATCGGTGACGATGTGGACCACTGAAATTCCGTTGTTGCGGGTAATGGCGACGTTAGCGTTTTCCGCATCCCGCTGATACCCGATTTCCAGATGTGCTGCCACGCGAGCTTCGAGTTCGTCTGGCCGATAAGCCGCCACGTCTTCGGTCGCAATTTGGCCGTAGTACTCGCTCACCAATTTCGAGGTGAGTGTCTCATCCATGAATGATTCTGACATGCTGGATTCCGACGAGTTCAAAAGAACGCCTCCAAGAACAAAGTTCGATTAACCCGCGCCTTTGCGGGTATCTAGTTTTACCCACATTACTCGGTTTTCACCTTTGCGGTTCAAGCTTCGGCGCGAATTCGACGACTAGTCCGTTTCTTGGCTGAATCCGTGGATTTTATGCCCGCCAAAGCCCGTATTTCCGTACGCAATAAACACTTTGGGGCGATTTCGAGCAACGGACTTCCACCGAGCACGGACGCGTTGCACACGGCATGGTCTTCGGGCAGGTATCCGGCGACGTCGTGGGTCGGCCCGAACCTGTCCCATGCTTCGATCAACCTGCGTTTCGGATTGCGTCCGGTGCTGCTGGAACCTACCCGGTTGAAGACTATTCGCGGTTTCAGTCCGGGCAGCGCTTCGTCCAGTTCATCGATGGCCCGAAGCGCACGCGGAATTCCCAGACTGTCGGCGCGCACGACCATGAACAGCTCATCGGAGCACTGCAGCATCTCCACCGTGACAGCGTTGCGCTGTGGTGCTTGAGTATCGAAACTGAGCTGTTCGTCGAGTTCAATATACGGAGCCAAATCCAGTACGACATAGTCGTAGTGGACCTTTAGCAGCATGGCAGCTCGACGCAGCGCCGAGGCACGGACTTCGGGCCATCGGCTGGCACGCGGAATTCCGGTAGCCACGCGCATGGTCGCCTCCCCGACCTGGACCAGGGAACATGCGGCATCGAGCCGGGCCACATCCGAAGTGCCTGCGTCGATGGCACGGCATAACTGCGCGATTGAAGCCGACTCGTCCATGAGACCCAACTGAATGGCGATGCTGGCGGCATAGGTGTCGGCGTCCAGAAGCACCACGGATTTTCCTGCTGCTGCAACTTCCACTGCGTAGTTCAGGGCTACGGTGCTGCGCCCGGGAGACCCTGGGGCGCTCCAGAAGCTGACGATTCGACCGCTTCGCCCGTTGCCATCGTCCACCGGCTCGAATCCGCCGAGCGCGGCGTCGGCGCCGGCATGGTTCAGGGACTGAACGGCGGTTCTGATGCGCCCTTCAAGCTCGGCCATGGCTGAAGCGGCCGGCAAATGCAGGACGTCTGGCAATGGCTGCCAGTTTTCAGGCCGGTCAAAGAGCAGGACTACTGCTGTCTGCTGCAGCAACAGCGCATCGAGTTGTTCCATGGGTGGCACCAGCTGGGCATCCGCGATGATCAACGCGTCAGCCATTCCGGTATCGCAGGCAGCGATGGCTTCAGCGATATCGGCGCAAGCCCGGGTGACCATCAGTTCTCCTCGGTAGCCTTCTATTTGCCGGACGATTTTCTCCTGGTCGCCGAGCACCACGACCGAGATGCTCATTGCGCGGTTCCTGCCGGGTTGTAGACGACGATGATTCTAGACTCGTTGGCCAGCGCTTGGAGCAGCGGTTCGAGTTGGCTAGGTTCGACCAGCAGTTCCAGGTTGGTGCCATGGGTTCCCACCAGTCCCCCGCCGCTCTCAACGCGTGCAGCGACTTCGACCATGGACGAAAGCTTTTCCGGAATTCCGTAGGTGTTGCCGCTGTTTTCGCGCTTGGCAATCCAGACGTCGACGAAGCTGCCTGGCGTGATCGAAGAAGAGAGGTCGGCCGGGAGTTCAACGTTGACCGGCCTGCGCGATCCGAGGTCGCTGTGCGTAATTGAGGTGACAGGTATGAGCTGCCCGGCGCTGATAAAGGTATTCGCTCGGGCTTCCTCGCCGAGCTCCGCATTTGTGTGCAGATAGTTCTCAAGGGTTCCGCCAAGCTGGACTTCTTGAGTTTTCATATTCTCGCTTGTCAGTTTCTCCCCAAGGGTGATATTGGTGCTGGCGACATATACCGTCGAGGTCTGATGCAATTCACCGACCAAGTAGACGGTTCCTGCAACCGATGCGACCACGAGCACGGCACCGAGTGCTAAGCGCGGGTCCTTCCAACTGGGCCGTCGCACACGTGATGCAGTGCTTGTCCGCGCGTCCTGGACGATCTGTTCTGTGATCAAGGCAGTGACCTTCCGCCAGCATAGGTGCTTATGGATGGTGAGCCTACGACAAGTTGGGCCTGCTGGAAAGACCTCTAGCGCACTTGTGGATTACGAGAGGGTGATCGCTTCGACCCATCCGATGGCATCGAGCGGTATCAGCAATTGCGATGAGGACTGCTTCGCTCTGGCGAATTCATCTCGAGGATGCACCAGAATTACCAGGAAATCCCTAGCTACTTGCGTCAGCGTTCCTTCAGCCAATGAGCCGCCCGCGCGGCTAAAAACGTGGCATCGAGCTCGATCCCGAAGCATCCCACGCACAACCGTGGAAAACTTCACCGAGCTGCCAGGTGCGCGTTGTTCCTCAGCAGCTATGCGCCCCGGAGGAAGCGAGAAAGATTCTACTGCAGCACTGCGGACGACCCACTGCGCCTGTTCTGTTTCAAGGCAGATATAGTCGGCGGCGCATGGACCGAGCTTGGCGCGAAGCTCCGTTCCCCCGGCCAGCCTGAGGCTCAATTCACGCCCATGGAACCGCATCAGTGTGGGCAAAAGTTCTGCAGTCGCCCGTTCGACCCTGACGTTTTCGGCAATTTCGTCGCGCAACTGCGCTCGGCCCTGTTCAGCTAGCTGAGCCTCCAGGTCATCGAAAAGCGAATCCCACCGCATGCGCCAACTGTACGAGACTAAACATTTTTGCGTAACCCTATTCACAAAACTATCTCTAAGTGCCACTATGAATACCAAACATCATCAAATGACATCAAATCTCATTCAAGGAGATGGTTCAGGTGTCTCACCAGCGACGAATATTCGCGCTGCTGCTCTTCTCGGCAGCATCAATGGTCATTATCTACGTGGGAATCCAGTGGATCACCGGCTATGTCCAATCCGTGGGCGACCAGCGCACCACAGCTGACTACATCAGGCTTCTCGTTAGCTTTTCGTTCCTCACCCTGCTCGCGCTGTACCTGCTGCGGATGGCCTTGGCCCAGCTGATCCGCTGGGCGTTCTCCCACAGGAAACTGAAATTGGCGCGGTTCTTCCAGCGATTAGCACCCAGACTGAGCAGGAAGATCCTCGGCTCAATGCTTGGAACCTCTATTGCATTCACCTCGGTAGCCGCTGCCTATGCGGACGAGCCCCTGCCAGCTTCATTGGCACAGTCCCCGGCGGGCGACAGCGACAACCATGAGCTGGCCAGCTATCCGGTCCGCCAGCAGACCTCGGTACCCAGCCCGCAGTGGTTCCCCGAAGCCATGAGCGTTCCGCTGAGCCCGCTTGTATCCCCAGGCACAAACCATCCTCGCCAACGCGCGGTGCAGCGCAACGAAGTGGTGGTCGCCGAAGGGCAGAACCTGTGGAGCATCGCCGCTGAGCATCTGGGAGCGCAAGCCACCGTGGAAGAGATTTCCGCCTATTGGCCCAAGATCTACCAGCGCAACAAGAAGACCATCGGTGCCGACCCTGACCTGCTGCGGATCGGCACGGCGCTTGAACTGCCGCCAGCCAGCTAGCCGACACCACGACCATCACCCAAACCCTCTGAGGAGTCATCATGAGCACCATCGCCATCAGCCCGCGTAGCGCCAACACCAGCTACTACAATCCAGACGTCTACGCTGCCGATCACACCGATCCGGTCCCGGCGCAAACCGTTCCGGAAACCGAGCCTAGCCAAGCGCCGGCGCACCTGCGTCGAGCCTTGGACAATATCTTCCACCGCTCGGCCGTTTACCGTACCGAGCACCGGGCGATCATAGAAATTTCCCACGCCGTAGCCCGTGCAGTGTTCGAAATCGTGGCTGGTTATCGTACCGTCAATCAGCTGGCATTCGTGATGGAGCCTTCGTGCATCGCCAAGCTCCGGCGACGTGCCCTGCTGGAAACAGCGAGCTACACGCTCGAACCGCTGCCGGGCACAGCGCACGGCCAGATCATCTCCTTGCACCTGGATCGCTGCTTGTCGGGCTCTTGGGAATGCACAGTCATCATGGGATTTAAATACCGCGTCCGTGCCGTGGCCCTGAAAATTGAGCCTTGGCACGGACGGTGGCAGGTGACGGATGTGGAGCTGATCTAGCTGCGCTTCGCCTTCTTGTTCTTGGTCTTCTTCTTGCTCGAAGAAGCCTGGGCGCGGGTAGTGCTGGCTTCACCATCTTCATCCGGTCCGGTGAACTGCAGGTTCTTCGGCTTCGCTGATTCGTCGATCACCGGTGCGGCGGCCGCTTCGGCGCCGGTGGGGATCTCCAAATTGAAGAGCGTGCCGATGCTTTCCTCGCGGATGCCTTCCATCATGGTCTGGAACATGGTGTAGCCCTCGCGCTGGTACTCGACCAGAGGGTCGCGCTGGGCCATGGCACGCAACCCGATGCCTTCCTTGAGGTAATCCATCTCGTACAGGTGCTCCTGCCACTTGCGGCCAATGGTGGAGAGCACGACACGGCGTTCCAGGTCACGCATGGTGGAGGAACCTACCAGCTTCTCGCGCTCTTCGTACTGGTACTGGGCATCCGAGAGGATCTCGCGTTCCAGGAACTGCGCGGACAGGTGCCCCACGCCTCCAGCCTCTTCGATGACTTCATCCATGGTGATGCCAATCGGGTACAACTGCTTGAGGTTGGTCCACAGCTGCTTGAGCTCCCACTCGTCCGGGTCGCCAACCTGGGTTGCTTCCAGGACCATGGCCTTGACAACATCCTCGAGGAAATGGCCGACCTTTTCTTCGAGGTCCCCGCCTTCCAGGATGGAACGGCGGTCAGCGTAGATCGCTTTGCGCTGGCGGTTCATCACGTCATCGTACTTCAGCACGTTCTTGCGCTGCTCGGCATTGACGCCTTCCACCTGGGCCTGGGCGGATTCGATGGCACGGGACACCATCTTGGATTCCAGCGCCACATCATCTGGCATGGACGGGTTGTTCATGATGCGTTCGGCCATGCCGGAGTTGAACCTGCGCATCAGGTCATCGGTCATCGACAGGTAGAAGCGCGATTCGCCCGGGTCGCCCTGGCGACCGGAACGGCCGCGAAGCTGGTTGTCGATGCGGCGTGATTCGTGGCGCTCGGTGCCCAGCACATACAGGCCGCCAAGCTCCGCAACTTCCTTCGCCTCCTTGGCAACTGTTTCCTTGGCCTTGGCAAAGACCTCGTCCCAGAGCTTGTTGTACTCCTCCGGATTGTTCTCGGCATCCAGGCCGCGGCGTTCCATCTCGGCCACGGCAAGAAATTCCGCGTTGCCGCCGAGCATGATGTCGGTACCGCGGCCGGCCATGTTGGTGGAAACGGTGACAGCGTTCTTGCGGCCGGCCATCGCGACGACTGCAGCTTCGCGAGCGTGCTGCTTGGCATTGAGCACCTCGTGGCGGATGCCCTTCTTGGACAGCAGGCGCGAGAGGTATTCGCTCTTCTCGACGCTGGTGGTGCCCACCAGGATCGGCTGCCCGGTAGCATGGCGCTCGGCGATGTCCTCGACCACAGCGTTGAACTTGGAGACTTCATTCTTGTAGATGTAGTCCGACTGGTCCATACGGATAGCAGGCTTGTTGGTAGGAATTTCCACCACGCCGAGCTTGTAGGTGCTCATGAATTCAGCGGCCTCGGTCTGCGCCGTGCCGGTCATCCCGGAGATCTTGTCGTACATGCGGAAGTAATTCTGCAAGGTCACGGTGGCCAGAGTCTGGTTCTCGGCCTTGATCTCAACGCCTTCCTTGGCCTCGATTGCCTGATGCATGCCCTCGGAGTAGCGGCGGCCCTGCAGCGCGCGGCCGGTGTGCTCGTCGACGATCATGACTTCGCCGTTGACCACGACGTAGTCCTTGTCCTTCTTGAACAGTTCCTTGGCCTTGATGGCGTTGTTCAAGAAGCCGATCAGCGGGGTGTTGTTGGCTTCGTAGAGATTATCGATGCCGAGGTAGTCCTCGACCTTTTCGATCCCAGACTCCAGCACGCCGATGGTGCGCTTCTTCTCGTCGACCTCGTAGTCGTCTTCGCGCTTCAGGCGCGAGACGATCTTGGAGAATTCGGTGTACCAGCGGTTCACGTCGCCCGAGGCCTGCCCGGAAATGATCAGCGGGGTACGCGCCTCATCGATCAGGATCGAGTCGACCTCATCGACGATCACGAAGTTGTGGCCGCGCTGGACCAGCTCGTCCTTGCTCCACGCCATGTTGTCGCGCAGGTAGTCGAATCCGAACTCGTTGTTCGTGCCGTAGGTGATGTCGGCTTCATACTGCTTGCGGCGCTCGGCAGGCTTCTGGTTCGAAAGGATGCAGCCGCAGCTCAAGCCGAGGAAGCGGAAGACGCGGCCCATCAGATCCGACTGGTACTGGGCCAGGAAGTCGTTGGTGGTCACCACGTGCACGCCCTTGCCCGTCAAGGCATTCAAGTACGCAGGTGCGGTCGCGACCAGGGTCTTGCCTTCGCCGGTGCGCATTTCTGCAATGTTTCCCATGTGCAGTGCGGCGCCGCCCATGAGCTGGACGTCGAAGTGGCGCATGCCAAGGACACGGTCCGAGGCCTCGCGGACCACTGCAAAAGCTTCTGGGAGCAGGTCATCCAACGTCTCGCCGTTAGCCAAACGTTCGCGGAACTTGTCGGTTTCACCCTTGAGCTCTTCGTCCGAAAGCTCGCGAATTTCGACTTCCAACGTATTGATCGTGTCGGCGTACTTACGAAGAGTCTTCAAGGTCTTCTTGTCGCCGGTACGCAAAATACGTTCTAGCAATGATGCCACGTGGTAGCTCCCAATATCTCAAGCACAGTAATTTCTGGCGTCTTCAGTCTACGTGAGGAAAACAGCGCATTTGTCTATTTCAATCCCGTTTGCACTGTTCTTATAGCGAACGGCGATCGGGGCAACAGGCCTTTCACAGCCCGATTTTCACTTCTCCAAGATCCAGCCAGCGCGCCAGGCGATCCAGCTCGGCTCGCAATTCAGGCTCGATGCCGGCATCGATGCCCGGTTCGTAGTGCACCTGCTTGGCATGCAGCACCGACTTGGCACGGTCGGCTTTCAGATCCACTCGGCCCACGAATTCTTCGCCGTAGAGCATCGGGAAGACGTAGTAGCCATAGCGGCGCAGCTTTTCCGGCACATAGATTTCGATACGGTACTCGAACCCGAAGAACATTTCCAGCCGGCGGCGGTTGAAAACCATCGAGTCGAAAGGCGAGAGCAAACGCAGGTCGTGATCGACCTTGCGCGGGATCCTGGTCCCGGCCTGCAGGTAACAGGGCTCGGAGATTCCGATAACGGCCACTTCTTCGACGAGCCCGTCGTGCGCTTGCCGCGCGAGCTCTTCTTTTGCAGCGCGCAAGGGCAGCCGGAAGTATTCTGCGACGCAGTGAGCGGTGGCAATCCCCAGGGCATCCATGGCGCGGGCAACTAAACGGGCGAGGGCTTCCTGCCGGTGCGGAGCATCAACTTCTACTTGCGCACCAACGACATCCGCCGCCAGAGCGTAACGGCGTTCGAACTGGGAGTTGCGTCCCAGCGCGAGGATCTTGGCCTGGGCGAAAAGCGATTCGGTGACGAACTTGGTGTCATTCCAGTTCCATCCCCAATGCGACTTTTCCTGGACCGGGGCGACATCCAGGGCGCGACTGATTTGCCGTGCGCTGGAGCCTGGATTCTCGGACAAATAGTCAAGGACGCGATCCGAGAGCTCCAGCTGTTCGGCGGAGAACCCGTCCGATCGGTCACCCCAGGTACGACGCTGCCATACGCGCAGGTCTTGAATCAGCCCGGAACTGACCACCGAAGCCTCATGGGCCCAATATTCGGTGATCGGGCTGCGCGGCTTGGCCAGCAGCTGATCCAGAATGCCGATGTCATAAGGGCCGAGCCGGGCGAACATCGGCATATAGTGGGCCCGGCGAACCACGTTCACCGAGTCAATCTGCAATTGTGCAATGCCGCCAATGGCATTGGCGATTTTCCTTGCGGTGATAGCTTGTTCTTTCCTGCCTTTGGACAGGCCTTGGGCGGCCAACGCGATTCTCCGTGCCTGTGCGAGGCTGAGGTTGCGTTGGCCGCCCATGCTAGTTGCAGTTGCGATGACTAGCCTTCGGCAGCCAGTGCTTTGTCACGGTAGCCGCGGGTTTCCTTGGTGGCTTCCTCGTTGGCGTTCAGCGACGGGTCCAGGGTGATGACACCGTATTGGTACTGGGTACGGCCATAGACCACAGCGTGCTCACCGGTGGCCTCGTCGATGAACAGGTAGAACGGGTGGCCGACCAATTCCATGCGATCCACAGCGTCATCCACGCTCATCACTTCAGCCGGGAAGGACTTGCGGCGGATGACCACTGGCGAGTACTCGGCGTTGACCTCGGCTTCGGCAGCTTCCGCGGCCTTCTGGGCTTCAATGGTTTCCTCAACCAGCGTCTTGCCGCTGGATGCAGTTGGCAGGCTGCCGGTGGCCTGGTGGACAGCTACAGGAGTATGGTTGCCACGGTGGACCTTGCGCTTGTCACGGGCCTTGCGCAGGCGTTCAAGCAGTTTGGCGAAAGCGATGTCGAAAGCCGCGAACTTGTCTGCACCACGAGCCTCGGCTCGAATTGCTGGACCACGGCCAACAACGGTCAACTCAACGGACAGTGCAGTGCTCTGATCACGAGCATGTGCTTCTTTGAGGACCTTGACGTCGATGCGCTGCACTTTCGTGGCCAGCTGGTCGACCTTGGTGATTTTCTCATCAACATACTCACGGAAACGATCCGAAATGGTGATGTTTCGTCCGCTGTAGTTCAGCTCCATGGTGTCCTCCAATAGAGAGTCGGGTGACACAACAGTCCGAAAGTTCCATCCTTCCGGACTGAAGATGGGCTTTTCGCTGCATCTGTGATGCAACCCATACTTCACCTTATGCCACCGGGGCCAAGATTCAAGTATCCAGGCTCACAAATTCCGATCGCGTTTAGCGTAATCACTGTTCAGGGCCGGTATTGGGCGGTTTCGTCAATGCCAAGACGACGGCGCAGGTGACGTCATATCCTGCCTCATGGCAGGCCATGGCCGCGTGCCGCAGCGTGGAACCGGTGGTGAGCACGTCGTCGACCAGGATGACCGGCTGGCCTGCGGTGCTGGCGCGCTCGGCAACGAAGTGGGTTTGGCCGCCGCGCCGGTCTGAGCCGCTCTTGGTTTTCTGCGCCCCTCCCAGCGCGGAACCCAGGCGGTAGTGAAGCAGCGAACGGCACTTGAGATCTGCCGAGAGCAGCCCCCGAGCTTGTCCATGCTCGAGCATTGTCTTCACCGGCGAGTATCCTCGCTGCGCCGTGGCTTTGAGGGAACTGGGCACCGGCACCGCGAGGGTAGGAAAATTTTGACGTTGCGGGATGCACCCCGCGTTCAGCGCGGCAGCCAGATACGGGGCGAAGACGGCGCCCAAGAAGTAGCGCTGCTTGTTCTTGTAGGCCAGCAATCCGCGAGCCAGCGCCTTGCCGTAGGTGCCGCAAGACGTCACTGGGAGCTGCAGCCCGAGCGCCGGAAGCTCGACGTAGAGATGATGGTTATCGGGCAATGGCGGCAGGCTCAGCTGGCGTTGGATCTCGCTGCGGCATTCGGGGCAAAGCCGAAAATCTGCTCGGCCACAGACCGCGCAACTGGCGGGCAGCAGGAAGTTGGCAAATTCCCTGGTGCCGAATCCCAGCCAGCGCATGGACCGGCTGCCGCACAGCTCATCGAGGACGCGCAAATACTCCTGGGGTATCTCCATGCGACCAGAATGGCCGATGAATCACCTGGACCGGACTAGTCGCCGCCGAACTGTGGAACCGGCTCCGACTTAGCCTGGATAGGCGACATCCTGGGCGAAATCGTCTAGCTCATGCCATGAGTTTCCGACCCGGGTGTACAGCTTTTCATTGGTCTCGGCATATACCTCGCGGCGGTTGCCGACCCCGGTAGCGATGCCGACCATGCCCAACAGCAGCTGCAGCTGCTCGCTGCCGCCTTCAAAGGTAATCTGGGCCGCTTCAACGGCTTCGTCATCACCGAGCTCGGCAACGATGATGGAGCTGTCGGAATCCCATAATGCGGTGTTAACCGGTACTTCTGGATAGATCTTCATTGGCGAATCCGTGAGCCCGCGTGGAACGCCTTCAGCATCGCGAATCACTCCGGCGACGTAGACCGAAGTGCTGTTGCCCTCGGTGGCCACGATCAGGGCCCGCGCGCCGTCGCGGGAAATCCGCAGTGAATCGATCTGGGCGCCTTCCAGCCAGGCCACGTCGATGGGACGGGCCTCGCCCTTCATTTCGGTGTCGGCGGGGACCGCCCTGATCGGGGTGGATGCCCCGTTATCCGCGGTCCAGGTCCAGCCGGCCAGATCCATCGACGGCTGGATCAGCTCCCGGCCTTCCAGCGAAAGCCGCAGCTGGCCGCTGTCGTCGATGCCCCACAGCTGGGTGCGGCGGCCATTGAGGAAGGCATAGCGATTGCCGACCGGAGACATGGCCGGGTCGCGCGGGTCGTAGCCGGAAATATCCGGCACACCGCCCACCGGGATGATCGACAGCCCCTTGACGTAGACCAGGTACTGGTCCGAAATGCCGATCAATGTATCCTGCGTGCTGGGGTTGACCTTCGCCGGCTCGATATTCGTGTCCTCAGTGGACAGGTTGACTTCGTTTTCCTCACGAAGCAGCTTGACCGAGTCTACCGAAGCAAGGCCGGTCAGCGTGGTTTCCAGCTGCTGGCGCATCAGCAGTATGCTCCGGTCGGTGGCTTCCGCGAAGGTATTGGAATTCAAGTCGATGGTGGCTTCGCCATCGCGCACCGGCACCGCGGAACGCACCAGCTCGCTGGCCGTTGAGAAAGCGGAGATGACGGCATTTTGCAGGTACGGCGCCGGGCCGTCCAGCAAGGCCTCCACCATCGAGGTGGTGGTGCCCGAACCCGAGGTGAACCAGCGGATGTCGGGTACCAGGTAGGCGAAGCTGGCATCGTAGAAGTACAGGGTCTGCGCCGCGAAGATCTTGGTGAACGTCGAGGCTTCGAGCATCGTGCCGTCCGGCGCCTTGGTGATGCGCCATTCATTGTCCACCTTGGCGACCTCGATATCCACGGCGCGGGTGGAATGATCCGGGTAGTTGGTGCGCACGCCATGCTCATCGACTTCGCCGGTGATTTCGAGCTGAACCGTGTACTGGTTCGCATCCGCGCCGTTGACCACGTTGAAGGCATCGTAGATCAGCGTCTGCGTGTCGCCACGCCAGGTGTTGCTCAGCTGCCCGTCCATGAATTCGCGGGCGACCGCGTAATCCTCGGATACCGAGCGGCCTGCCTCGACGAAACCCTCGACGATGGCCCGCGCGTCAGCACCTGCTGCAGGCCCCTCCGCCGCGTAGCTGTAGCTTTCAGCGCCGCTGGCATCGGTCTCGGCCTCGATCTGCTGGACAGTGGAAGTTCTGGGAATCGAAGCGCAGCCCGAGAGCGCGAGCGCCGCTGAGAGAATGATGGCGAGGCTGGAAAAGATTCTCTTCCTCATCAGTTCTCCCCTTCCTTCTTCTGTTCGCTGCGGCCCAGGGTCGGATCGGTGACATCATCATGCAGCTGATCCTCATCCATATCCGGATCGAGAACCAGCGGGGTATACCCGATCTTCGGCACCTCGCCGGTCAGCGGGAAGCTGTCCCCCAGTATGACGCTAGCCAGGCTCTCCGGAACTGGCGGTTCCAATGGAAGCGGCGACGACACGATCTCCAGGCCTTCGCTGCGCGGCAAGGTCAGGCGGAACACCGATCCGATGCCCGGCTTGCCCCATGCTTCCAGCCGGCCGTCGTGCAACCGGGTGTCTTCCATGGAAATGGACAGGCCGAGGCCGGAGCCTCCGGTGGTCCGTGCACGGGCGGGGTCGGCACGCCAGAATCGGTCGAAGACATGGTTGCATGCTTCCTCGGTCATGCCGATGCCGTAGTCCCGCACGGTGACCGCTACCGCGTTCTGGTTGGATCCGATGGTGATGTCGATCGGCTTGCTGTCGCCATGCTCCACCGCATTGAGCACCAGGTTGCGGATGACTCGCTCGACCCGGCGCGGATCAACCTCTGCGACGCAGCCTTCGCTCGGCGCGTTCAGGCGGATGAGCGAACCGTATTCATCGGCTACCGGGGTGGCGATGTCAATGACCTTGCGGGCAATGACGTTCAAGTCGGTGGATTCGCGGTCAAGCACCGCAACACCGGCATCGAAGCGGGATACTTCCAGCAGGTCGTTGAGCAGGTGCTGGAAACGCTCGATTTGGTTGTACATCAGTTCAGCCGAGCGCGCGGTCAGCGGATCGAAGTCTTCGCGGGCATCGTGGATCACTTCGGCCGCCATGCGCACGGTGGTCAGCGGGGTGCGCAGTTCATGCGATACGTCGGAGACGAAGCGCTGCTGCATGGCCGAGAGATTATTCAGCGCCGTGATCTGCTCTTGCAGCGAGTGCGCCATGTGGTTGAAGGCAGTACCCAATCGGGCCACCTCGTCCTTGCCTGCGACCTTCATTCGCCGGTCCAGATCACCGGTGGCAATCCTCTCCGAAACGTAGGCGGCATCGGCCACCGGGCGGACCACTGTGCGGGCCACCGACCACGCGACGAAACCTACGACAGCCAGCAGGATGAGGCCGGTGAATGCCATTGCGCGGTTGATGAATTCGAGGGTGTCCTGCACGCTGGACAGGTCATAGACCAGGTACAAACCGTATTCGCGGCCAGGCGGAATCAGGACTTTGGTGCCGACGATGAGTCCGGGCTTGGTTGCGTTATCGGCCCCCAGTTCGATGGAACGCCAATAGATGCCTTGCTCCCCTGCAACCCGCTCCGCGAGATCGCCGGGGATCACACGGGTGGTCAGCGAACCGGAAGCCATCGGACCGACATAAAGGCTTTGGTCGCCGGCAATGGGCATCAGCACGAAATCGCGCACCACGGTTGCGCCATCGCCTTCCAGCGAAGCCAAGGTGGAATTCACCAGGGCCTGGGTGGAGGCGCGGTCGGTGGTGGATGCCGATTCAAGAATCGAGCGCGCCTGGGTCAAGCCGCGCTCGGATTCCTTGGATATCTGGTTGACGCGCTCCTCGTAGAGCGTGGACGCGATCTGGTTGGAGAGGAAGGCGCCTGCCGCAACCAGGGCCAAAGCGGTGAAAAGCAGCGTCGATATGACGGTGCGGAACAGCAGGTGGCGTTGCCAGCGCAGCTTGGCCGTGTGCCACGGGCGCCTGATCCACGGCTCGATATTGCTCCACCTCGCAGGCTTGGACTGCGAATGGACATGCACATCGACCGGAACCAACTCTGTACCGGCCGACGTGTGCGAACTCAACTTGCCGAACCAGCCTTGTATCCGACACCGCGAACTGTCTGGATGATCTGCGGCTTCTCTGGATCGATTTCAATCTTCGAGCGCAGGCGCTGCACGTGGACGTTGACCAGGCGGGTGTCTGCCGCATGGCGGTAGCCCCAGACCGCTTCCAACAGCTGCTCGCGGCTGAAGACCTGCCAAGGCTTGCGGGCCATGGTCACCAGGAGATCGAATTCCAGCGGAGTCAGCGAAACAACATCGGTTCCGCGGGTCACGCGGTGGCCAGCGACATCGATGGACACTTCGCCAACTTGCAAAGTCTCTGCGGCGTGGGTTTCGCTCGGACGCAGGCGGGCACGCACGCGGGCTACCAGCTCAGCTGGCTTGAAAGGCTTGGGCACGTAGTCGTCTGCACCGGATTCCAGGCCGCGGACCACGTCGGCAGTGTCCGACTTGGCGGTGAGCATTACGACGGGAACGTCGGATTCGGCACGGATCTGCTTGCAGACCTCGATGCCGTCGATGCCGGGAAGCATCAGGTCAAGGAGCACCAGGTCCGGATTGGCTTCGCGGAACGCTTCGAGAGCGCCGGAACCGTCGTAGCAGAACGAGGCCTCGAAGCCATCGTTTTGCAGCACAATGCCAATCATTTCCGACAACGCTTCGTCATCGTCAACGACTAAAATCCGGGCCTTCATCCCATGTCCCCCTGAAACCGTAGGTCTGAGGTTTTCCGCCAATTGGCCAAACCGGGTAGATCCGCTACCCCACTATTCCTAAGATACATGATCAACTGCCCTTTTCCGCTGTGACCGGCAGGAATCAGGGCGTTGGCTAGGCATCGATGCGCGTCTGCTCCAACGCTTGGGCATAACTGGCCAGCCGCTGCAGGTTCTCGATGGCCTGGGCCGAGCTGCTGCGCGAGAAATCCCCGCGCGGCATCAGGGTCAGCGCCCCGAGCTGTCCCAGTCCCAAGCCCAGCTGGCGCCATGGACGCAGAATGGAGTTCACCGCCTCGACAACTCCCGGGGCCCGCTCGGAAGGGGCCAGCACCTGCAAGAAGACGCGGTCTCCGCCTTCTACCAACCCGGCGACCCGTTCCCATTTGCGGTGCGTCAGGCCGGAAGGGTCGATGAGCATTGCACCGGCACCAGCCTGGTGCAGCAGATCGACCCGTTCAATCCAGTGCTCGTCCCAGGTTGGCAGGTTCAGCAGCGAGGCGACCCGCTGGCCTTGGGCATCGCCGCCAATCACCTTGAGGAACTGCTCATAGGAGCCGCGCACTTCGGCGCGCGGAATCGAGCGCAGGGTTCGGTAGCCGCTGGCGGTGCTGATGGTGCCGTCAAGCACGTCGCCCAGCAGCGGCTCATCAAGCTGGATGGTGAAGTCGGCCAGCGAGGTGATGCGGGCCAGGCGGCCCAGCTGCTCGCGGGCTCCGTGGGCGTAGGACTCGATGACATCGCGCCGTGCCCCGTGATCGCTGATCACGCGCTCCCCGTTGGACAGGTACAGGCTGGCGGCCAGGGTCCACGGTCCGAGCAGGGTGAGCTTGAGCCGCCGGGCAGGGCGGGCTTCGGCGCCCAGAACATCGGCGAGCAGGTTCTCGTCGCTGCGCAGGATGCTGCGCGCCCGGCGGGCATCGATGCCGTCGGTGACGCCGATCCTCCAGCCATGCGGCTGCAAATCGAAGCCGAGGTCAGCCAGCAGCGCGGCGCTGCGGCCTACGGCATCCGCACCGACACCGCGATCAGGCAGCTGCGGGAAGACGGCGAGGTTGGGCTCCCCCAACTCGCCGCGCACCACTTCATGGATGGCCAGCGGGTCGGTGCCCGGGAACTGGCAGAAGGCAGTGGCGTGGACATCGTGGCGTTCAGCGACCTGCAGTTCTTGCTCAGGCATTGTTGTGCGAGTCTGAAATGTTCTGGTGGTGGCGGATGACTTCAGAAATCACGAAATTCAAGAACTTTTCAGCGAATTCCGGGTCAAGATGCGCTTCGTGAGCCAGGGCTCGCAGGCGCTCGATCTGCGCCTTCTCGCGGTTCGGATCGCTGGGCGGCAGCTGGTGCTTGGCCTTGAGGATTCCGACGCGCTGGGTCGCCTTGAAGCGTTCGGCCAAGAGGAAGACCAGCTGGGCATCAAAGTTGTCGATGCTGCCGCGGATTGCGTACAGCTCTTCGAGGACTTCATTCTTCACCTCGCCCTGCAACGAGCTCGCGTGCGGGTCGAATGACTGGGTGGTCTCAGTGTTCTTCGGCTCGTCCATGGCACCAGTTTACGGGTTCACATTCCGGATTGCGCACAAGGTGACGTGCCCCGGACACGGTGCCAAACCGTGTCCGGGACATGCCCGTGGTTCCTTGGTTGCCGTGGCTCAGGATCCGTTCAGCTGCTCGATAAGCTTGCGGCGCTGGGCCTGCTCGCGCGGGTCCGGCACCGGCAGCGAGGCAATGAGCCGCTGCGTGTACTCGTGCATCGGGTTGGCCAGCACCTTGGAGCCCAGGCCTTCTTCCAGCAGGCTGCCGCGGAACAGGACGCCCACCCAGGTCGCCAGCTGGTCGACCACTGCCAGGTCATGCGAGACGAACAGGGCCGCGAAGCCCAGTTCGGCCTGCAATTCGCGGAACAGCTCCAGTACCCTCGCCTGCACCGAAACGTCCAACGCGCTGGTTGGCTCATCGGCGATCAGCAGCTTCGGTTCCAGGGCCAGGGCGCGGGCCAGCGAGGCGCGCTGGCGCTGGCCGCCGGAGAGCTCGTGCGGGTACCGGTTCGCGAATCCGGCCGGCAGCTGCACCGACTCCAGCAGCTCGGCCACCTTGGCACGGGTCTGCGGCGGGTTCAGGTCGCGGTGCACTGCCAGCGGCTCGGCAACGCATTCGCCCACGGTCAGATGCGGGTTGAAGCTCGCCGCTGGATCCTGGAACACGAATCCGATCTGCTCGCGCAGCGGCTTGAAGGTGCGTTCCTTGAACTGGGCCATTTCGTAGCCCAGCACCTTCAGCGAGCCGCCGGTGATGCGGTTGAGCCCGGCAATGCTGCGCCCGATGGTGGTCTTGCCCGATCCCGACTCGCCGACCAGGCCGTAGACCTCCCCGGCGTGGATCTTCAGGTCCACCTCGTTGACCGCGGTGAAGCCCGGAGCGCCGAGGCGACCGGGGAAATGCACTTTCAGGCCCGCCGCTTCCACGAGCACTTCAGCATCCTGGTGCGGGCGTTCGGCCAGCCCTTCCGAGGCGCTTTCGCGCCCCAGGTGCGGCACGGCGGCCAGCAGGGACTTGGTGTAGTCCTCCTGCGGGGCTTCGAAGAGCTGGATCACCGGTGCTTGCTCGACGATCTGCCCCTGGTTCATCACGATCACGCGGTCCGCGATATCGGCCACCACGCCCATATTGTGGGTGATGATGACAATCGCGGTGCCCAGCTCGTCACGCAAATCGCGCAGCAGCTGCAGGATTTCGGCCTGAACAGTGACATCCAATGCGGTGGTCGGCTCGTCGGCCACGATCAGCTCCGGCTTCAGGGCCAGCGCCGCGGCGATGACCACGCGCTGCTTCTGCCCGCCGGAGAACTGGTGCGGATAGTAGTCCACGCGCTGCTCCGGATCCGGGATACCGACTTGGCGCATCGCCTCGATGGCGCGCGCCTTGGCTTCCTTCTTGGAGATCTTGTTGTGCGCACGGATGCCCTCCATGATTTGCCAGCCCACGGTGTACACCGGGTTCAGCGCGGTGGATGGCTCCTGGAAGACCATGGCCACATCACGGCCGCGGGTTTCGCGCAGCTCGTGGCCGCGCAGGGTCAGCATGTTCTTGCCCTTGAGGTAGACGCCGCCGCGGGAGGCGCCGTTCTCGGCAAGGATGCCCAAGGCGGTGCGCGCGGTGACGGACTTCCCGGAACCGGATTCGCCCACGATAGCCAGGATCTCTCCGGCCTTGACCTGCAGGTCGACACCGCGCACCGCTGGCACGGCGCCGGCGTCGGTGACGAAATCGATGTTCAGGTCCTCGACGCGCAGCACATCGGAGGTGCCGGCGTCGGCCGCTGGATTGAGGACAGGACTATTGGTCATTTGCTTGCTCCTACCTGCCCGGACTGGGTGATGCGCTTGGCCTTCTTCCGGCTGAAGCGGCGCAGGCGCGGGTCATTGAGGTCATTCATGGATTCGCCCACCAGGGTCAGGCCCATGACGGTGAGCACGATGGCCAAGCCCGGGAACAGGCCGGTCCACCAGATGCCGCTGGTCGCATCGGACATTGCGCGGTTCAGGTCGTAGCCCCATTCTGACGCGCTGGTCGGCTCGATGCCGAAGCCCAGGAAGCCCAAGCCGGCCAGGGTCAGCAGCGCCTCGGTCGCGTTGAGCGTAAAGATCAGCGGCAGGGTGCGGGTGGCGTTGCGCAGCAGGTGGGCGAACATCACCCGCCATGGGCTGGCACCGATCACCTGGGCGGATTCCACGAACGGCTCCGCCTTCAGGCGCATCACCTCGGCGCGGACCACGCGGAAGTATTGCGGGATGAACACCACGGTGATGGAAATGGCGGCCGCCATCACGCCGCCGAAGAGCGAGGACTGGCCCTGCGAGATCACGATGGACATCACGATGGCCAGCAGCAGGGACGGGAAGGCATAGATCGCGTCGGACAGCACCACGGCGATGCGGTCGAACCAGCCGCCGAGGTAGCCGGAGACCAGCCCCAGCAGCACGCCGAGGAACAGGGACATGACCACGGCGGCCAGGATCACCCAGATGGCCGTCTGCGCGCCGAAGAGGGTGCGCGAGAACACGTCGTAGCCGGTGGCGGTGGTGCCCCAGATGAATTTGCTGTCCGGGGCAGCCTGGCGCGGGAAGTCGCCCGAAGCGTCCGAGGACTGCGCGAAGTCGAAGGGCGCGATCAGCGGTGCGAACAAGGCGGTGATGATGAACAGCCCGGACAGTATCAGGCCGGCAATCAGCATGCCGCGCTGCAGGCCCGAGGACATGCGCAGGTGAGAAATGACCGGGAGCCGGTCAAGCCAGGATTTGTTCGAGGCGGGCAGGGTTGCTGTGCTCATGATTAGTACCTGACTCTCGGGTCGATCAAGGCGGCCAGCACGTCGACAATGAAGTTGGTGACGGCGACGATAATGGCTAGCAGCACCACGATGCCCTGCACTGCCACGAAGTCGCGGGCGGTGAGGTATTCGGCGAGCTTGAAGCCAAGCCCCGACCATTCGAAGGTGGTCTCGGTGAGCACCGCGCCGCCGAGCAGCATGGCGATTTGCAGGCCCATGACGGTGATGATCGGGATCAATGCCGGGCGGTAGGCGTGCTTGGTGGTCAGCCGGTATTCGCTGACACCGCGCGAACGGCCGGCTTCGACGTATTCACGGCCCAGCGTGCCAATCGCGTTGGTGCGCACCAGGCGCAGGAACACGCCGCCGGTGAGCAGGCCCAGCGCCAATGCCGGAAGGATCGCATGCTCGGTGACGTTGGCGAATGCTTCCATGTTGCCGCTGCGCAGCGCGTCCAGCCAATAGATGCCGCTGGGGCTCTGCAATCCGGTGAGCTCGAGTTCGGTCTGCCAGTCGGCACGTCCGCTGATGGGCAGCCAGCCGAGCCACACGCCGAAAACCAGCTTGAGCAGCAGGCCGGCGAAGAAGACCGGGGTGGCGTAGGAGAGGATGGCCAGGATGCGCAGCACGGCATCCGTGTAGCGGTCGCGGAACTTCGCGGCGACCAGGCCCAGCGGGATGCCGACCAGCAGCGCGACGATCACCGCATTGATGGCCAGTTCCAAGGTGGCTGCGCCGTAGGTGGCCAGCACCTCGGTGACCGCGCGGTTATCGCTCATGGTGCGGCCCAGGTCCCCGGTGATGATCTGGCCCAGGTACTCGAAGTACTGGATCAGGATCGGCCGGTCGTAGCCGGCCTCGTGGATGCGCTGAGCCAGCTGGTCCGGTGTGAGCCGTCCGCCCAGGGCCGCGGTGATCGGGTCGCCGGTCACGCGCATCAGGAAGAACACCACTGTGATGAGGATGAAGACAGTGGGAATGATCAGCAAGAATCGGGTAATCAGGTAGCGGAGGAATCCCCCGCCCTTCTGCTTTGCTGGTTTGGGTGTTGCTAGCGGGCTTGCTTCTTGGCCCGGTGGCGACGTGATAGTCATCGTCTGTCCTTTTGGTTCAGGATGCGTGGCGCTGCGCCGTGGAAAGTTGCCGTTGACGGCGCATGCCAAGGGGATCCACCGCGTCTGCCGTTGCTGGCGCGTGGCGGATCCCCTCAGGTTTGCTGTCTGCGAGGCTGGAGCGGAATTACTTGCTCAGCACACCGAGACGGAACTTGAACGAAGCGTCCAAGGTCTTGTCGACGCCCTTGACGTCCTTGCCCGCAATGGCCACCTGGGCACCTTGCAGCAGCGGCAGCGTGGACAGGTCCTCGGCCACCATCGTCTGCAGTTCCTCGATGGCCTTGGTGCGCTCGGCGGCATCGGTCATGCCGCGCTGCTCGGAGATCAGCTTGTCGACCTCGGGATTGTCGTAGTTGTTCGACAGGAAGTTGTCCTTGGCGAAGAACGGCGACAGGTAGTTGTCTGCGTCCGAGTAGTCAGGGAACCAGCCCAGCTGGTAGGCAGGGTAATCCGAGACACGCTGCTTCTGGTAGGTCACCCATTCGGTGGACTTCAGGTCGACGTCGAACAGGCCATCGGCTTCCAGCTGCTTCTCAACCAGTGCGTATTCGTCACCGGAGTTCGGGCCGTAATGGTCCGGGTTGTACTGCAGTGCGAGCTTGACGGGAGTCTCGACGCCGGCATCCTCCAGAACCTTCTTGGCCTTGGCGGCATCCGGCTTTCCGTCGGTGCCGTACAGGTCCTTCAGCGGTTCAATCGCACCGGTAAAGCCCTGCGGCACGTAGGAGTAGGCCGGGGTGTAGGTGTCCTTGTAGACGTTCTTCGCGATGGCTTCGCGGTCCACGAGGTGCGCGGCGGCCTGGCGCACGGCCAGCGACTTCGCTTCATCAGCGTCATCGGTCTTGGCGCCGTACGGCATGGAATCGAAGTTGAAGACGATGTAGCGCAACTCGCCACCGGGGCCCTTGTGGACCACGAGGTTCTCATCCTTGCCCAGGTCCTCTATGTCGGTTGGGGTCAGCGAACGCCAAGCGACGTCGATCTTGCCTTCCTGGACTTCGAGCTTCAGGTTGTTGGCGTCGGCGTAGTACTTGATCGCCGCCTTGTCATTGGCAGCCGGGCCCAGCACGCCCTGGTAGGACTCGTTGGCGCTGAATGAGATCAGGTTGTTCTTGTTGTACGAATCAATGACGTACTGGCCGCCGAAGGCCTTGGCCTCAACGATCTCCTGGTCGTCCATGACCTTGTCCGCGGAGAACACTTCGTCATCAACGATCGGGCCGACCGGAGAGGTCAGCACCTGCGGGAAGGTCTGGTCGTTGGCGACCTTCAGCTTGAAGACCACGGTGGTGGCATCTGGCGCTTCGATGGACTCGACGTTGCCAAGCAGCGAGGAAGGACCGTTGGGGTCCGCGATCTTCAGCTGGCGGTCGAAGGTGAACTTGACGTCCTTGGAGTCAAGGTCGTGGCCGTTGGCCCACTTCAAGCCCGACTTCAGCTTGACCGTGTATTCGGTCGGGGAAGTGAACTCTGCGGATTCGGCAAGGCTCATCGATGGGTCCGGACTGCCCGGCTCGGAGTTGAGCAGGAAGGGGTAGATCTGGTTCATGACCATGAACGAACCGTTGTCGTAGGATCCAGCAGGGTCCAGAGAGGTCACTTTGTCGGTGGTGCCCAGGGTGATCGGGGCGCTGGTATCGCCATTGCCGCCGCCTTCATTGCCACTGTCTGCAGCTTGGGTGCAGCCGGTCAGAGCCAGGGCAGAGATACCCACAACGGCTGCTGCGAGTCGCAGTCCGTTCTTCTTGCGAGTCATGAGTCATCCTTCGTCTAGATACATGCATGCACTGTGATGATTAGCACATGCTTCACATAGCCTATGTGATGCAGGGCACGAAATACGAATGGAAGAGGTGGAAATTGGCAAAAGCGCGGTCTCAACGCCCGCTTTTTGCGCTTCAGCCCATAGCCACGCTAACTCACCGTTGCGATGGGCTGGCATGGCTTCCGGGGTGTTCGCCCGGTGGCATAAGCTAGATACCAATGATGACTCGTAGAGACGCGGCAATCGCGTTGGATATCCCAGTAGAAATGGCCAAGAAGCACGGCATCCCGTCGAAGTTGAGCGAAGCCGAGTTTCGTGAGCTGAATTCGAACCCGCCTGCATGGCTGGCCCAGTCGCGTGCGAATCGCACCGGCAAACGGCCAGTGTGGATTCACCTGGTCTGCGAAGTCTGCGGCTTCAGCGAGTACGAGCGTCCCAAGAAGTGGTGGCCTGCCTTCGATTTCGTGCACTGCCACACGCACTCCCCGGCGCAGCTGCCAAGGCTGGAAAAAGGCAAGACTCGCGTGGAGTACCAGGATATTTCGGCCCATATGTTCGGCATTGTCGACGAGGACTAGAAGCTGTCTCCATCCGTTTCAATTGGCTCGCCCGGCTACTCGGACATTCCGCGAGCGGGGCAACAACCCATCTTTTGCCCTTTGGCGACGCTAAAGAGCCTTTGACGCAAAGAAGCCCTTGGTTCCATTCTCTTTCGAATGGAACCAAGGGCTTCTTTGCGTCGGCATAATCAGTTGACCTTGCTGGAGTCCCAGGCGCTGGAACGGGCAGAATCGATGGTTGCCTGGCCAAGCACCCGGCTGCCCTGGTAAACGACCATGGTCTGGCCCGGCGCAACTCCGCGCATGCCTTCAGGGAGATTGACTACCAGCTCGTCACGGCCCTCATCGGAGCGCTCCATGTGAGCCACAGCAGCCACCGGATCGCCGTGCGCACGCACCTGCACCATGCAATCGAAGGTGTCTCCGCTGAAGACTTCAGCGATTGGCACGCCCGCCCAGGAAATGCGGATACCGCGCAACTGGTCCACGGCCAGCAGAGCCTCTGGACCGACGATCACCTTGTTCTCCTTCGGACGGATTTCCAGCACGAAACGCGGTTTTCCATCGGCAGCCGGACGGCCCAGGCGAAGGCCCTTGCGCTGGCCAACAGTGAAGGCCTGCGCGCCTTCGTGCTCGCCAAGCTGGTTGCCCTCGTGGTCGACAATCTCCCCTGGCTTCATCTCAATGCGTTCAGCCAGCCATCCGCGGGTATCCCCATCAGGGATGAAGCAGATGTCGTAGCTGTCGGGCTTGTTCGCGACCGTCAGGCCACGCGCGGCGGCTTCGGCACGGACTTCCGCTTTGGAGGGGGTTTCGGCCAGCGGGAACATGCAGTGCTCCAGCTGCTCGTGGGTCAGCACGCCCAAGACGTAGGACTGGTCCTTGGCCCAGTCCGCGGCGCGGTGCAGCTCCGGGTTGCCCTGCTCGTCGCGCAGCACCTTGGCGTAGTGGCCGGTGCAGACCGCATCAAAGCCCAGGGCCAGGGCCTTCTCGAGCAAGGCGGCGAACTTGATCTTCTCATTGCAGCGCATGCACGGGTTCGGGGTGCGGCCGGCCTCGTATTCAGCTACGAAGTCATCCACCACGTCCTCGGCGAAGCGGTCAGAGAAATCCCAGACGTAATACGGGATGCCCAGCTTGTCGCAGGCACGCCAGGCATCATTGGAGTCTTCCAAGGTGCAGCAACCGCGCGAACCGGTGCGGAGGGTCCCTGGCATGCGGGACAGAGCCAGGTGCACGCCGACCACATCGTGGCCAGCTTCAACCGCGCGGGCGGCGGCGACCGCCGAGTCCACGCCTCCGGACATCGCTGCTAGTACTTTCATCGTGTAAAACCTGTTCCTGCCGTGTGGATGCTGCTTTCATCGGCTGCCATGCCAGCCTTCTTTGCCTGGGCATATGCTTGCGGCAAAGCCTCTAGTAATGCGTCAACGTCGGCGCGCGTGGATGTATGCCCCAATGTGAAACGTTGCACACTGCGCGCGGCGCGCGCATCGCGTCCCATAGCCAGCAAAACATGCGAAGGCTGCGGAACGCCAGCGGTGCAGGCCGAACCAGTAGATGAGGCAATGCCCACCATATCCAAGCCGAAGAGCAGGGAATCCCCTTCGCATTCGGGGAAAGTGAAGTGCAGATTGCCGGGCAACCGCTTGCCTTCGTTGGCCTGGTCCCGTGGACCGTTCAGCACGGCTTCTGGAATTAAGCCGCTGATCTTCTCGACAGCGTATTCGCGCAGTTCGCTCAGCCGCGCGGCTTCCTGCTGCAATTCGGCACGCACCGCAGTAGCCGCAGCGGCGAAGCCGGCCGCGTGGGCGGCGTTCAGGGTGCCCGAACGCAGCTTGCGTTCATGTCCGCCGCCGTGCTGCACAGGGGTGAGCACGACATCCCTGCGAACCAGCAGTCCGCCGATACCTACCGGGCCGCCGATCTTATGCGCGCTGATCGCCATGGTGGCCAAATTGGAGGAGGCGAAGTCGACCTCCACCGCTCCGAAGGCCTGGACCGCATCCGAGTGCACAGGGATCCCGTGGCGGCCAGCCAAGGCGGCGAATTCACGAACTGGCTGCACGGTGCCGACTTCATTGTTGGCCCACATCAAGGTCGCCAAGGCAATGCGCTGGTGGTGCTCTGCAAAAAGCTTCTCTGCCGCATCGAGATCAACTACGCCGTCCCCGTCAACGGCCAACCACAGCAAGGTGGCATTCTCGTGGTCCTGCAACCAGGTTGCCGTATCCAGGATCGCATGGTGCTCGATGCCGGTGAGCACGATGGCGCGCGCCTGCTCGTTGGCCGCTACGCGGTTCCAGAAAAGGCCCTTCAGCGCCAGGTTATCCGATTCGGTTCCGCCAGATGTGAAGATCAATTCGCTGGGGTGCGCCCCGGCGGCATTGGCAATAGCCTGGCGGGCATCATCCACCGTACGGTTGGCACGACGTCCTGCCGTGTGCAAGGACGACGGGTTTCCCGTGCGGGAATACTGCTCGGTGATCGCAGCGAGAGCTGCTGGATTCAGATCGGTGGTTGCCGCGTGATCCAAGTATACGGCGGAAGTATTCATAACTCTTCAATGGTACGGGGTCTGGTGCCCTAGTTAGAATGGCCAATCCGTGTGAATTGGCCGACCTCAATGGCTTCCAGGACCGGATTATTCAGGATCGATTCGATCAATGACGCGGGTCCGCCCAGAATAGTGCAGTCATCGAAGGGTTCGGTTGACAGCATCCACGAGTGGTCTGCTGCAAAGGCCAATGCAGGGCGCTGGCGCTGGGCACCGTCGGCAGTTATTGCCCATTCGGGTCGCGCCAAGAACTCGGCGTCCGCTTCGAACAGGTGGTAGTTCCGGTATCCGCCACCCAGCTCCAGCAGGTCCGCGTGGATGACCTCGGGGCTAAAGGCCGGCTTCTGCGCTTCGGCGAGCGCCAATTCGTACTCCCTTTGGTTCTCTTCATCGTTCAAAGCAGGATCCGGTTCGCGCTCAATCTGGATTCGATCACCGCCTTCGATAAAGGCATAGCCTGCCCACAAGCCCACCACAAACTTCTGGTCCTGCGGGGAAGCCGCGAGAAGTTCTGCGGCCAGGGCATGCCATTGGGATTCCGGGAGCTGGTCAAGGGGCAGATCGGAATCCACCCAGGCATCCTCGGTTTCAGGATTGCCTTGCGCGTCCAGTCCGGCCACGGTTTCGAAAAGATCGGCCGCAGTGATGATGTGCTTGCGGCTCTGCGCCACCGTCTCCCAGCGCACTAGTTGGTCATCCTCATCCAGGGATGGGTGCAAGATGCGAACGTAGCGTTCAAAGCCGTGAGGGATTTGGGCAACAACCGTGCTGGGGTCGGCCGATGCGCAAGCGGACGCGATCCATTGCCCGTGATCTGCGGAGAGGTGGGAAAACTGCATGCTCTAAGCCTAGCGAGATCAGCAGAGGAATTCCGTCTCCCTGCCATACTCGGTGGTATGAATAGAAGAACAACAGATGACTTGTCGAAACCAGCTAAGGGAGCCTTCCTGCATGTTCAAGCCTGAATTCTTGGTTCCCGTCCATGATTTTTCGCAGCGTTCCTTGGATTTCTCAAAGCGGATCGCGGTGATGGCCGTGATCAACCGCACCCCGGATTCTTTCTACGATGCAGGGTCGACCTTTGGGTTGCACGATGCAGTAGCCGCTGCCATGCGTGCGGTTGAGGCGGGCGCAGACTGGGTGGATATCGGCGGGGTGCCCTTCTCCCCTGGCCCCGAGCTTCCGTGGCAGGAGGAGGCGGAGCGAATTGTCCCGGTGATCCGCCAAGTGCGCCAACGCAGTTCGGTGATCATCTCGGCCGACACTTTCCACCCACAGGTGGCGCAAGCCGCCATTGAGGCCGGTGCGGATGTCATCAATGACACCACAGGATTTTCCTCCCCGGAATTGGCACAGGCGGTGGCCAAGAACAATGTGCACGTGGTGATCACCCATTCGCTGGCCAAGCCCCGCACCGTCTATCCGCGCCCGCACTATGACGATGTGGTAGACGAAATCCGCCAGTACCTGGTGGAGAAGGTCCAGGTCGCGTTGGATGCTGGTATCTCGCCAGCGAAGATCATTGTCGATCCGGGCCATGACCTGAACAAGAACACCCGCCACACACTGGACCTGACCGCCGGGTTCCAGGCCTTTGCTGATTTGGGCTATCCGGCATTGGCTGCAGTTTCGAATAAGGATTTCATTGGCGAGACGCTGAACTTGCCGAAGGCCGAGCGCATGGTCGGATCCATGGTGGCAGCAACAATCTGCGCGATGAATGGCGCCCGGATTCTGCGGATGCACAACATTCCTGAATCGGTGCAGACTGTACGCCTGCTAGAAGCAGCTCAGGGTTGGCGGGAACCTGCCTACCAGATTCACAACATGGGGGATGTCAATCCTCCTGCGCACCCAGAACGCGAAGCCAGTCAGTAAGGAGTTCTCCAGATGCGTGCCCTGCTCCCCCATCAGTCTGATCAGGTCGATGACCAGTTCCTGCTTGAACGCTACTCCAGTGGGCAACGCCCTTTCGTGCGTTTCAACTTCGTCAGCAGCATCGATGGCAGCGCCCAGGTTGATGGGCTTTCCGGCGGTTTGGGTTCACCGGGCGATCGAAGGATTTTCTCGCTCTTGCGCCGACTTGCGGACGTAATCCTGGTCGGTGCGGGAACGGTGCGTGCCGAGGGATACGAAGGCCAGCTCCTATCCGAAGAGGACATGGCATGGCGAATCGAGCGTGGGATGCCACCACAGCCTGTGCTGGCGCTTGTTTCCCACGGATTGCATATGAAGCCACCTGAGCCGGTCTTTGCCAAATCCCCAGTTCCGGTGTTGTTTTTCACCAGCGTCCACGTATCTGACGAACAGCGTGAAGCTTTCGGGACCAATGCCACCCTCGTGCAGGTTTCTGACAAGGACGGTGGATGTGCTCCGCAGGAAATTGTCAACTACCTGCATTCCCGAGGTCTTGGCTTCATCCATGCCGAGGGCGGTCCCCATATATTTGGACAATTCGCCGCGGCTGGCGCCGTGGATTCAGCCTGCATCAGCCACTCCCCGGTGCTGGTGGCTGGCGATGGCATGAGAATTGCGGTTCACGAGCAGCAGGCTTTCCTCCAGTTCGAGCTGCATTCCCTTTTCGAAGAGAACAGCATGCTCTTCTGCGACTACCGGTTCAGGAGATCAGCTGAATCCCAGCCGGAATAACTGATAGGTCGAATGGCCCCTCGCCGACGCATTCCCCGTCTGCATAGCTGCTCCGAGTAGTTTCCACGCGGGCGTGTGCAAGGTGTGCGCTGACTTTCCATGGGTGTGGTGCGCCAGTGAGGATTCTCGGCAGATACGGAAGGACACGCAGAATCCGTGGTCCCCGTACGATCGCCAATTCTGCGGTGCCGTCGGTTATTTCGGCACGCGGGAAGAGCCTGATTCCTCCGCCCAGGGACTTTATATTGGCCAAACTGGCGGCCAGGACACTCCCGCTAAATTCCAGTCCATTGGCCTTGATCTCGCTGTGCCATCCGCGCAGCTGCGGGATGCACAGGATCAGTCCGGCGATGTACCGCAAGGATCCGAGTTGCCGTGGCAGCGCGTTGGCTTTCGCATTGACGGTGGCTTCAAAGCCCCAGGAGACCGCACCCAGCGCATAACGCGGTGATCCCCCGGCCTGGTCAAACCGCAGTTCCAACAGGTCGATGGGCGTCGTTGCTCCCGGTTGCCTGCAAAATGCAATCATCTTGGCCAAGGAATCTTCTGCCTTCGCTTCCCCAGTCATGCGCCAGAAGTCGTTGCCGCTGCCAGCCGGAACAATCCCAACGGGAATCGTAGTACCCGCAACATGCTGGATGCAGTGATGGATCAGGCCATCACCGCCAATAACGATGATGATCCGCGAAGCTCTGAGCCGACCGCCGACCTGCTCCACACTGGTAACCGAGGTATCAACCAGCTCGTGCTCCAGTCCCAGAACCCCCAGCTGTTGAGCAAGTTGCTGAGCACGGCGCATCCCCCGTCCTCGTCCTGAGGCCGGGTGGAAGATGATTCGAATCTTTTCGGCGTGCGCAAACGAGCTCATGAGCATAGAGATTACCTAGCAACTTGACGCTTCTACAAAGAATTTGCTGGGTTGCGTTCGCTAAAATGGGAAGCACTGGCCATCTCGTCATTTGCACCGAAAGGATTCTTCCGTTCAATGAGCACACCAAGTCCCTATGAAATTCTTGGTGTCGCGCCCACTGCGAGCTTGGAAGAGATCAAGATCGCATACCGGAGAGCCGCTCGCGCCACGCATCCAGACCTCGGTGGCAGCGAAGACAAGTTCAAAGAAGTGCAGCGTGCTTTCCAGCAGCTGAACGATCTGGCAGCTCCGCTGGACTATGAGCAGAGCTTCCCGGCTCCGGGCAACGCTCCGCGCGCCGGATTCAGCGCCCGTCCGTTCGACGAGCGCTTGCGCAAGAGCCCACAGCAACCCAAGGCCCAGTTGCCCACCGAGTATGTACCGCCATTGTCAGAATCCTCCTTGGCGCTGCCGGACAAGAAGATCTGTGAGCAGCGTGTACACGGAGAACCTCGCAAGCGCGGTCTGTTCTCCAACCGATCGAGGCTGCTTCGCGAAGCCCAGACCATCAACTTGCTGGCCAAGAATGTAATGAATATCTTGCCGGCGGCCCGTTTGGTCAATGGATTGCGTTCGCCGGCATCCGGCCACTACGACCATGTGCTGTTTGCCGGTTACCGCATGGCAGTGATCAACACGATGACGTTGCCCGATGGCTATTATTCCTTTGACGGCAACGTTTTGCGCCACGGCAATAAGCTGACGCAGCCTCCGCAGTTCTCCATCTCCGGAATGCAACGCCAGTTCATGCGGATGAACGTTGTCGCGTTCACCCTGGTGCTTTCTGCCAACGGCAATCATCACGAACCGGTCATCGAGTACCGCCGCAATGCCGATCCAACCCTGGCATCGACGCCGAATGTGCTCAACGCCGCGGGATTGATCCGCGAGTTGAAACTCTTCCTGGGCTCCGGTCCATCGCCAAATGTTGTTGACCGCCTGGCCCTGGCGAAGTTGCTAGAGGCGATGTACTAAGGTCAATGGCTTAAATCTTCACGGCGAGAGCTTAAACTAGTTGAGTGTTTCGTATCGTCTTCAATGCCCCAGAGATCCCGGGTAATTCCGGCAACGCCATCCGACTAGCAGCCATCACCGGCGCAGAACTGCATTTGGTGAAGCCGCTGGGCTTCAACTTCGAGGATGCCAACCTGCGTCGCGCTGGATTGGACTACCACGATCTGGCCAATGTCACGGTGCATGAAAATCTTGATGCTGCCTTTGATGCGTTGGGTGAAGGCCGGGTCTACGCCTTCACCTCCGAAGGAACCACTGTCTACTCGGACATCAGCTACGAGACCAGCGACATCCTGCTCTTCGGCCGTGAATCTGTTGGATTAAGCGCAGAGGATAAGCAGCATCCTCGCGTCACCGATTTGGTCCGCTTGCCGATGCTTCCAGGACGCCGCTCGATGAACCTGGCCAACACGGCATCCGTAGTGGCTTTCGAAGCGTGGCGCCAGCACGGCTTCGCTGGCGCATAAAGTACCAGCTCGCCAGCGCCACGCATACAGCTTTACCTAATCTTTATAAAGTAGGCTCGAGTCTGTACCCGCAGTTTCACGGGTATTGAACTGTGCCGACTACATTTCGGGAGATTCCAAGACCATGAACGGTAGCCATTCCCAGCACCGCGACGAACCCCAGGACGAGAACCTGGGTCTAGACCTGGTGAGCCAAGTGGCCAGCAGTTCACGTGCAGCGAAGAAAAAGCCCAAGCGCTGGATCTTCGCAGTTACAGGACTTGCCATCATCGTTGTCCTAGCGTTGGTGATTTTCACCCTGCTCAATGGGGGCACGGAAGCATCTAAGGCATCCAAAGCCGATGATGCGGTCACCCAGACCGTCGAGTTGAAGAGCGGCGGGCAAGCGGTGCTCAGCTCCTCCGAGTCCGAAAATGCTGTGGGTGTCGAGCTCTCCGAGCTGCCGGCCTTGGACGGGTCGGAACAGTACGTTGCTTGGGCCGTGCATGAGTCCGGCAGTGTCTCGGTGATCGTTTCCAGCACCGGTGAAGACGCCTCGGCTGGACTGACCCCAGCCGATGATGTGATTGCGCTTCACATCACCATTGAGGGAGCCAAGATCCCGGACATGCCATCTGAAGATGCTGAAGCTTCAGTGGACCTTCCGCTGGCCCAAGACCAAGAAACGCAGGACGCGAGCTAGCAACTCACCACCGGCTAAGCAAAGAGCTCGGGTCGAAGACCATTTAATGATCTTCGCCCCGAGCTCTTTTCGTATGCACATCACCCGGATCGCTAGAACCCGGCAATCGTGTCGCTGGCGTTCACCGCCACTGCGTGGAAGGCTTCGGCAAGCTTGCCTTTTCCAAGTTGTCCCCGCACGGCGTTTTCTTCGCACTGCTGCAGAACGTAGTTTTCCATGGCCGCAACGTCCGGATGCTGCGTGAAGTGCGAACGCAAGGCATCCATCTTCTTGCCGAAGAATTCGGTGATGTCCACGTAGGCATTCTCGCGTTCCTGCGGAGCGCCGCACAACCAGAGCCAAGGCACCTTGTACGGTTCCAGTCCTTCGGCACGCAGCAGTTCTGGATAGGAGAACGGATTCTCCACCGCCGGATATATCGCGCGAGTGACCGCTTCACCGCAAGCCAGATGATCTGGGTGCGAGGCCTGGATCCGATCCCACTTGCGCTCTGGGTGCATGGCAATCACGATAGTAGGCCTCACCTGGCGCATCAGCCGTACCACCTTGCGCATGACATCGTGGTTGGCTTCCAAGAAGCCGTCGCGTTCACCGAGGAAATGGACGGTCTTCACGCCCACCTTGGCCGCGGCCTGCTTCTGCTCTTCGTGGCGGAGCCTGGCTGTTTCTTCGGGATCCCGATCATCAAAGCCTCCGGCGTCTCCGTCGGTCATGATGCAATACTGGACTTCTGCACCCGCAGCGGTCAGTGCCGCGATGGTGCCGGCCGCCCCAAAATCCAGATCATCCGGGTGGGCGCCGAAGGCCAGAACCCGCTGGGAGCCTGTGCCAATGAATCGCGTTGTATCGATCATGCCTTGCGACGTCGGATCTCTTCGGCTGCCTGCGGCAGGATCTTGGCCAAGTCGCCAACGATGCCCAGGTCGGCAATTTCAAAGACTGGAGCGTCGACATCCTTGTTGATGGCAATGATGAATTTGCTGGTCTGCATGCCTGCCTTCTGCTGGATTGCTCCGGAGATGCCTGCAGAGATGTACAACTGCGGTGCGACGGTTACACCAGTTTGGCCGATCTGCGCATCATGCGAGATCCAGCCGGCATCAGTTGCTGCTCGAGAAGCGCCCACGGCGGCTCCCAGGGCATCCGCGAGGTCTTCAACCGGACCGAAGTCTCCATTGACACCACGTCCGCCAGCAACCACGACGCGCGCTTCGGTCAGTGCCGGGCGGTCGCTGGCTGCTTTGGCCTCGGCGGCCGCAATACGGACCTTGGCATCGCTGGAATCCTCCAGCGCCAGTTCTTCTACCGCCAACGGGATGTTGGCAGCAGCAGGAGCGTCCTCGATGCTGTTTGGCTTCAAAGTGGCGAAGAGAGTCCCGTTGGTTGGCTTGGCCTGAACGCTGTAGCTTCCGGCCAGCTCGTCCTTGGTCGCCACCAAGTCACCGGTGATGCCAATGACGTCAGTGATAATCGCACCGTTGTGGCGGACAGCCAGGCGGGCCCCGAGTTCACGGCTGAAGTTGTCGTTGGCAAGCAAAACCAATCCGGCGCCGGTAGCCTGTAGGGCTGCGTCAAGCACGGAAAGCTCGTGCTGTCCGAAAACCTGCGCTTGGCTGGAGGCGGTGTAGAGCTTCACCACGCCGTAAGAAGCTAGCACTTCCTGTGCTGCGGCGCTGACTTCGCTTGCAACGGCCACAGCTGGGTTCTCGAAGCCGGATGCCAGGGTCAGCAGTTCGCGTTGGGCTTTGGACGGTGCTTCGGAAAATTCAGAGAAAAATACAAGGGCTGAAGGCATGTTCAATATTCCTTAGATCAGCTTCTGTTCGGCCAAGAAATCAACCAAGGCAATGCCTGCCTGGCCGCTGTCGTTGATGACAGTTCCAGCTTCACGTGCAGGACGGGCTTCGGCTCCGATAACCTCGGTGTTCGAACCAATGGGCCCAACAGCCGCAGCATCCAAGCCGATAGCCGCCAAATCCAGCTCGGTAACGGTCTTCTTCTTGGCGGCCATGATGGCCTTGAAATTCGGGTAGCGGGGCTCATTGGCCTGGTCGGTGACCGAAAGCACTGCAGGCAGGCTAGCTGTCAGGGTCAAGGTACGATCCAGATGATCGCGCTTGATCGCCAGTTCGCGCTGTGCTGCGTCGAACTCGACGGCGAGCGCGTGAGTCAGCTGTGCAAAGCCCAGTCGCTCTGCGAGCTGAGCTGGGACAACCGAAGTCTCTGCGTCAGTCGAGGACATGCCGGTAACAACCAGGTCCACGTTGCCAACATAATCAACCAGAGCGGCAAGTGCTTTGGACGTGGCGACGGTATCGGAGCCGGCCAGGGCTTCATCGCTGAGATGCAGGCCAGAACTGGCGCCCATCTGCAAGGCCTTCTTGACCGAGTTGCCCGCCCCCTTACCACCCATGGTCGCAGCGATGACTTCATGCCCGGCCGCGAATCCACCGTTGGCTTCCACGATGGAAACGGCGGCTTCGACAGCGTATTCGTCCAACTCCGAGAGGACTGATTCCGCACGGTCCAGGCGCAGCGTCCCCGAATCGATGTGACGGTCAAATTGAACATCTGGGACGTGTTTGACCAGGACCACTATTTTCAGTGGCGTGGTGCTTTCCTCGCTCATTCGCGCCTTCCTACAATCATCTATGCCCGCTCCGGTGCAAAACACGGGCGCAGGCTTATTCCTTCAACCTCTATCGTATCGACACAAGGCAGTTCACCGAGCGTTTATCGCTCTGAGAACATCAAGTGACGCAGGCTGGTTGGTCACCAGCCTGCGTCACTTGATCCACAGCGTCATCATGACGATTTGTTTAGTTATTTGACAGCGTCCCGACCGTTGCGGTTGCGGTATTCTCCTGGCCATTGCGAAGATAGGTGATTTTCGCTTCTCCCCCGGCAGGAATCTCGCGAATGGCGGCCGTCACCGTCTGCGAGTCCTGGACCGCGCGGCCATTGACGCCGGTGATCACGTCGCCGGATTTCAAGCCCGCCTTGTCAGCTGCGGAGTCGGGGCTGATTTCAACAATGCGGGCACCAACCGAGAAGGCCGATGCGTTCTGCTGGTTGGATCCCGAGGCGCCCTGTGGCGTCACTGTGGCACCGAGCAGACCGTGCGTTGCGACGCCGTTGTCGATCAGTTCCTGGGCAACACGCTTTGCATAGTCGATAGGGATAGCGAAGCCCACGCCAATCGAACCGCCTTCTTCGCTGTTGCCAGCCGAGGCGATGGCGACGTTGACGCCGATGATTTCACCATTGGCGTCAACCAGTGCGCCGCCGGAGTTGCCGTGGTTAATCGCCGCGTCGGTCTGGATGACATTCACGTAGATCGAACCGCTTGATTGCTGCTGTTGCTGTTCTTGGCCGGGGAATTGGAAGTTGAACTGATTGCCGTCTCCGCCATCGCTCTGGTCGCTATCCTCGGGCACGGCCGAAGACGCGATGGAGATAGTGCGGTTCAGTGTGGAAATGATGCCGTCGGTGACGGTGCCGCTCAGGCCCAGAGGGGCGCCAATGGCGACCGCGGTATCCCCGACGTTCAGTTCGGCCGATGAGCCCAGGGTGGCCGGAACCAGACCGTCGGCCTGGATGTTGATGACAGCCAGATCCGATAGCGGATCGGTTCCGACGACAGTGGCGCTATGCACGGTACCGTCGTTCATCTGAACCGAAATCTTTGGATTGGCAACTTCTCCACCCAGGGTGACCACGTGGGTGTTGGTCAGAATGTTTCCTTTGTCATCCAAGACGATGCCCGAGCCGGATCCGCCGGAGCCGTTGCCGGATACTTCGATGGTCACCACACTGGGACTGGCCTTGGCGGCGGCTGCGGTGACTTCGGTGACCTTGTCCGGATTGTTGATCACCACTCCTTCGCGCGGCGAGCTGGTGACCGAGGAAGAGCCTGCGTTGTCATTCATGAGATAGGTGGTGCCAGCGGCGGTGACGCCGCCGACCAGTGCTGCCGCGACCATTCCCGCGATGAGGGTGCTGCCGGAGAAGGACTTCTTGTTCTTGGAAGGCTTCTCCGGTGGAACTGGGTAGTGCGCTGGCTCGTTGGACGGCATGCCGTAGCCCGAACCGTAAGCAGATCCGTTCTGGACTGGCTGGGCATCGGAATGCTGGCCGTGTTGGTGGGCCCAATTCGGCGTGCTGTCGGCAGCCGCCGTTGGGTAAGCGCTAGTTGGCTGCTCGCTGGCGCTTGGGCCCGGGTTCACCCTCGGGTAGCTCACTGTTGGTTCACTCGAAGCCACTGGGTCGGTGTTGTTGTTCTTTGGCTCTGATGAATTGCCCGCATCGTTCCCACGTGGCTCATTCGGTGTCTGGCTCATGGCTTGCCTCTTTCGAACTGTCGAATTCTCTTGAGTTCAATTATTCAACTCAGGTCTGTGGCATCGAATTGTGGTGTCTGAGCACCTGCTGTGAGTTAACTATTCTGCCAGCTGAATGGCGTAGACGTGGTTCATTAGGGCAAATAGAATCAATCATAAGTGTGAACCCAATCTCTGGGGATTGCCAGATCGGCCCTCTCTTGATCTTTGGATTGGCTGTTGTATTTCAGGCGGGAAACAAGACATGCGTATGAAAGCTAGACGGCTCATTGCTGGAGCACTATTGGCAGCTGCAGCCTCTTTCGGCTTATCGGCACCGGCAATGGCTGAATCGCCGGTTACTATTCCACCCGGCGATTTCGTAGTCGATTCTTCAGGTGTGCTTGGTTCGGACGAGTCGCGCTTGGAGTCCGAAATCAAAGAGCTCCGCAGCGATACAGGGTTGAATCTATTTGCGGTATTCGTCGATGAGTTTTCGAACCCAGCCCAAGCTGATCAATGGGCCACCGAGGTTGCCAACAAGAAGGGGCTAGGCAGTGCCGACTCCATCTTGGTGGTAGCAACCCAAACCCGGCAGGCATATTTTGCTGGCGCGAAGGGAGGCCCGATTGCCGCGGCCGCCACCGGAATCTACAGCAGCCAGATCAGTCCAGCACTCGGCGAAAATGACTGGGCTGGCGCCGTTGAAGGCGCTATCGATGGCATGCGCAGTGTTGAAGGCGGTGGCAGCCCCGATGGCTCTTCCTCTGGCGGCGGTTTCCTAACAGTCGTTCTGGTCATTGGCGCAGTCGCTGTGGTTGGGTACCTGTTCCTTTCACGGCGCAGCAAGAAGAAGGCCGCCTCACTCGGCCAAGGCCCGGGTCAACACCCTGGAAATTATGGCTCTCCTGCGCCGCAACAACAGTTGATCCCGCTGGACAAGCTCCGTTTACAGGCAGATCAATTGCTGGTAGCAGCAGATGACTCGATTCGTTCTTCCCAGCAGGAATTGGGCTTCGCCGAGGCTCAGTACGGGAGGCAAGCGGTCCAGGTCTATCTGGAAGATATCGAACAGGCCAAGACCCACCTGTCGGAATCCTTCCGTTTGCAGCAGCAGTTGGATGACGATATCCCGGATACCGAACAGGATCAGCGTTCTTGGCTGAATGAAATCATTGACCGTTGCCAGAAGGTTAATCATTCCCTGCAGGCTCATGCCAACGAGTTCAAGCAGTTGCGCCAGCTGGAGCAGAATGCGGACGATCGCATTACTGAGGTTTCAGCGAATCAAGAACCGCTCAATCAGAGGCTTTCGGCTAGAGTTGCCGATTTGGAGCGCCTCGCTGGCCGATACGATGCCAGCGCAGTTGCACAGATCAAGGACAATGCCGAACAAGCCGCAGAACGTTTGACCTTTGCGTCATCTGCCTTGAAGCAGGCATCGCAGAAGCTGGCCAATGACCGTCCCAATGCCGCGATCTTGATCCAAAACGCGGAAGAAGCGCAGGACCAAGCCGACGTGTTGCTCAAAGCCATCAACAAAGCCGGCGAAGCGTTGGAGCAAGCCCAGCAAGACTTGAAGTCGTCAATGGCACTAGCCGAACGGGACCTGGCCCAAGCGAAAGCTTTCATGGCAAACGGTTCGAATCCCGGGTTGGCAAGTGCCGTGGCCGGTGTGGAAAGCGCACTGAATAATACGAAGCAAGCCTTGAACAGCGACCGATACAACCCGCTAGCGTTGATCACCCAGCTCGACGAGGCCGTGCGCCCGCTCTCAGAGGCCCTGTCCAGTTCGCGTGACCGGGCGCAGCAGGAACAGTCTGCCCGTGCGCAGCTTGATTCTCTCTTGCACACGGCGGCATCACGCATCAGCGGCACGGACGATTACATCCGTGCCCGTCGCGGTGGCGTACGTTCCTCGGCACGCACCCGTCTTGCTGAAGCACAACGCACCTTCGATGAAGCCCGGTCGCTTTCCGGCAGAGATCCGCTGCGTGCCGTGGGTTCGGCGCAACGTGCAATTCAGTTGGCTGATCAGGCTGCGCAGATGGCCGAAAACGATGTCAGTGGATTTGACGGTTTTGGCGGCTCCCGCGGATACGGAAATTACGGCAACTACGGCCGCGGCCGCGGTGGCGGGATGTTTGATGGCATCGGCGGTGCCATGCTAGGCGGCATCCTGATAAACACGATCCTCGGTGGCGGAAGCCACGGCGGTCATTCGGATGGCGGCGACGGCGGAGGACTCTTCGGCGGGGGCGGCTTCGGCGGCTTTGGCGACGGAGGCGGTTTCGGAGGAGGTGACTTCGGAGGCGGCGGAGGCGGCAATTTCTAGTTTGCCGGAATAGATTCACTAGTTGTTTTGAAGTACCTAATGTTTTTCCTTACGGACAGAAAGGTCCAACCATGATCAAGCAGTCAATCTTCGGACGCATTTCCCAGCTGGCCAAGGCCAACATCAATGCGATGCTCGACGCAGCTGAAGACCCTCAGAAAATGATGGATCAGATGGTGCGCGACTACAACGACAATATCGCTGAAGCAGAGCAGGCGATTGCCCAGACCATCGGCAACCTGCGCATGCTGGAAGACGACTACCGCGAGGACGAGCAGGCAGCTTCCGAGTGGGGTGCCAAAGCACTGGCAGCGTCCAACAAGGCGGAGGAATTCCGCTCCGCAGGCAAGGCAGATGATGCCGCGAAGTTCGACAACTTGGCTAAGGTCGCCATCCAGCGCCAGATGCAGGCCGAGTCCGAGATGAAGACTGCAGAGCCAACGATTACATCGCAGCGCCAAATCGTGGACAAGCTCAAGAGCGGTTTGAACATGATGAAGGAAAAGCGCACAGAGTTGGCCAGCAAGCGCGACGAGCTGGTCGCCCGCGCCAAGTCGGCTCACGCTCAGAACCAGGTCAACGAAGCCATCAAATCCGTGAACATCATGGATCCATCCAGCGAGATCGGCCGCTTCGAGGAAAAGGTTCGCCGCGAAGAAGCCCGAGTCCGCGGTGCTGCAGAATTGCAGGCGTCAAGCCTGGACGCCCAGTTCGAGTCCTTGGAAGATCTGGGTGAGCAGACCGAAGTTGAAGCTCGTCTAGCGGCCCTGAAGGCCAAGCAGACTGGTGCTTTGGAAAGCTAGGAACTCGAATAACGGGATATCGTCAATTGGCTGGCAGTGCGCAAGCATGCCAGCCAATTGCTTTTGATGATTAAACAAGAAACGGAGACTCTTTCGAATCTCCGTTTCCACTTTCGTGGCGGGGAGAGGATTTGAACCTCTGACCTCCGGGTTATGAGCCCGGCGAGCTACCGAACTGCTCCACCCCGCGTCGGTAAATATAACTTTACCAATCGGTGAATGACTTGGCCAATCCTGAGGAAGTGCGCTTGCTCACGCAATGATCCAGCACTCTGGAGGCATCGAACAAAGCACCAGTCCCCCGCAGCATGAGCGGGTAACGAAGAATTTTTTCAGATGCAACTGGTAGACAGACAAGAGAATTAGCTGTCGGGAACCAGATGGCCGCTCGTACTGACTCGCTGCAGAGGCAGAGATCCGAGTTTCTGATTTCGTGGGTCTGATCAACGACTGGCAGTGATCCGGCAGCGACGCCAAGCCGCCAAGCCGCCAAGCCGCCAAGCCGCCAAGCCGCCAAGACAAAGAAAACGGAGACCCTTTCGGATCTCCGTTTCCACTTTCGTGGCGGGGAGAGGATTTGAACCTCTGACCTCCGGGTTATGAGCCCGGCGAGCTACCGAACTGCTCCACCCCGCGTCGGTAAATACAACGTTACCAACTGTTGAACTCAATAGCGAATCGAAGAGCGTGTCCTTAATCCCACTCCGCTCGAATGTCCCACCTGACCCGAATTACTCTTCGGTGCTGACCATATTTCTTGCACTGGCCGCACCCGGTCCGGAAAGTCGCGAGCGGCCGTGCTCAGACCTGGGTCATCAAATGCATCTGCCGTTGCCCTTGCCCGTAGCCGTGTAACGAGCATTCATTGACCTCGGGGTGGCGTCAGGGAGACGTTGTCTTCTTCCACCAGACGATCTTCCTGCGTACGGATTAGCAACAATTGCCTCCCGGGCGTGGCCTATAGGCAATAAGTGGTGTCGCGCGACCTGATCCTGCCCCGGAATCCCGGGGCAGAATCAAGTCGACTATGGATATTGTTCCCATAGGCGTGACCCTTAATAGAAAAAACACCCACCTATGTAGTATCTGCCAAAGCCCCCAAAAGAAGAACGGGCAACGCAACGGCAAGCAACGCTGGCGCTGCACCAACTGCAACGCCTCCACCACACACAACCGCCCTGACCTCACCGCACGGAACCAGCTGGCAAGCTTCATCACCTGGCTGATGGGAAAGCTCACCCAAGCCGAACACGCCGGCGGCACCGGACGCACCTTCCGCCACCAAACCCGATGGTGCTGGAACATCCACCCCTATCTGAACCACACCGGAGAAGTCTTCGACGAGATCCAAGTCGACGGAATCTACCTGCGTCGCGGCTGGTGCCTTTTGATCGCCATCGCCAACGGCAAAGTCATCTCCTGGCAATGGTGCAACCACGAGAAAGCAGCAGCATGGACCGCGCTGCTGCAGCATCTTCCGGAATCGAAAGTCATCGTCACCGACGGCGGATCAGGGCTGATGAAAGCGTTGAAGAATCTCTGGCCGGAGGTGAAGGTCCAGCGGTGCCTGGTGCATATCCAGCGCAACGTGCGCACGCACCTGACCCTGAACCGCGCCTGGCCGCAGGCAAGGCGTTGCGCCAGTTGAGCCTGCAATTGACGCGTATCCGCACCCAAGAAGAAGCCGCGGCATGGATGGCCGCGTTCGCTGCCTGGCATTCCGAATACCAGGACCTGCTCAATGAACGCACCTACGCTGGCGACTGGGCTGGCCCGCGGCCTAAAGGGCTGCGCAAGACCCGGACTTGGTGGTACACGCACTACAGGTTGCGCAAGGCCTATGAAGGCATGAACCGGGCGCTGTGGCGTGGCCACCTGTTCACCTACCTAGACCACGATTTGGAAGGATTAGGGATCAGCGCGACGACGAACATGATCGAAGGAGCGGTCAATTCCGGGATCCGGGAGATGATCCGCAACCATCGCGGGATGCCGATTGAGCATCGGCGGCGGGCGTGCGAATGGTTCTGCTGGACGCACGCGGATAAGAGCTCACGGCCGACCTTGCCGGCGTTGATCAAGGCCAACAAGGCCTACGAACAAGAACAGGCAGAGACAAAGCAGAAAGCTGCGGAAGAACCTGTTGGGCCGGAGCTCTACGGGACCACCGCAACGGCTGAGGAAGGACTGTATTCCAGGGCTGGTTGGGCTGGAAGAACTCGCTAGAAATTGGTCCTAGAACGGGGTTTGGCCCGGGTGACACACCCGGGCCAGACACCATTTATTGCCTATAGCCCCCGGGCGTCCCCCGGGTTCGGTGGCTGGAGAGTTTCAGCTTAACGCAAAATGGAGATCCTTTCGGATCTCCATTTTGCCATTCGTGGCGGGGAGAGGATTTGAACCTCTGACCTCCGGGTTATGAGCCCGGCGAGCTACCGAACTGCTCCACCCCGCGATGACTAGATAATTCTTGCATCATCGCGGGGTGAAAGCAAATCGGCAGTTACTGCTACTCCTAGCCTTCCGCGCCATCGGTTGGGGCTGGCGACTGGGAGGCGTCGTTGTTCTGACCTTCGTCCAGTTTCACGTCTCCCTCAACCTCGGTGCCGTTGATGGCAGCATCTGCCTCCATCGCACGGTTCAAGGCGTCCTCCAGCTGCTTCTGCGATTCACCGTAAGCGCCGAAGTCACCCTTGGCCAATGCTTCCTGTCCATTCTTGATGGCTTCGTTCGCATCAGCCAGAGCTTCAGTCAGCTTCTCGGTATCGGTCTGGGTCGGTTCCGCCTCGCCCTCAGGGTCTTCGCTCGGCGACACGCCTTCGGTCTCACCGGTTACCGCACCGGAATCACCACCAAAGACTTCATCCAGTGCTTCGGCCAGCGTATCGGCGAAGCCGACCTTGTCACCGAAGGAAACCAGAACCTTGCGCAAGGTCGGGTAGCTGGTCTGGCCCGAAGACTGGACATATACAGGCTGGACGTAGAGGATACCGCCGCCAACTGGCAAGGACAGCAGATTGCCGTTCTTGACTTCCGAGGCGCCCTGGCGCAGCAGGTTCAGTTCGGTGGTCACTCGGGTGTTGGTATCGAAGTTCTGCTGAGCCTGGCCCGGGCCAGGAACAGCAGTGTCTCGTGGCAGCTCAAGCAGCCGCAGCTTGCCGTAGTCGTCGGCCTTCTCCCCCGGCGTGGATCCGGCATCGGCATTCGCCGACAGGAAGCCGAAGAGCACGTTGCGCTGCTGGCCGTTGGCTGCCGCAGCCGGGATAAAGGTCGAGGTCAACGAGAACGACGCTTCATCCTGGGTAGGCATCTTCAAGGACATGAAGTATGGCGGCTGCTTCACGCCGGCAGCAGACGAAGTTGGATCGTCAGGCACGGCCCATGCATCGTTGGACTCGTAGAATGCATCCGGGTTGTCCACGTGGTAGGTGGTCAGCACTTCACGCTGCACCTTGAACATGTCCTCCGGGTAGCGCACGTGCTCCATCAGCTCTGCGGACATATCATCCAGCGGGTTCAAGGCCGTAGGGAAGATCTTCTGCCAAGACTGCAGGATTGGATCTTCGGTGTCCCAGGCGTAGAGCTTGACCGATCCGTCATAGGCATCGACGGTGGCCTTCACCGAGTTGCGCAGGTAGTTCACGCGACCGGTCAGCGACAGGTCCTGCGCGTTGGTCAGCGAGTCGGTCACTGCCGAATCCAGCTGCTGCTGCTGGGAATATGGGAAGTCATTCGAGGTCGTGTAGCCATCGATGATCCACTGCACCCGGCCATCGACGATGGCAGGGTACGCTTGGGAATCCAACGTGAGGTACGGTGCAACCTTGCTGACACGATCGCGAGGGTCGCGATCGTACAGGATCTGCGATTCGCTATTGACGTTCTGCGAGAGCAACAGATCGGTGGAGGCGAACTTCAGCGCGTAGACCAAGCGGTTGAACAAGTTGCCAACGTTCGGACCGCCATCGCCCTTGAAGGTATAGCGGGTGTCCTGGTTCTCGCCACCGGTACCCGGGCGGTCAAGTTCCTGGTCGGTCCATCCCTCATCCGGTCCGCCCACAATCGAATAGGACGGAGAATTCTCACCGAAGTAGATCCGCGGTTCGTATTCCTGGTCGGTGATCAAATCACCAGAGGTCGGGATGCCACCGAGCATGAAGTCCGGACGGCCACCGGCAGCCACACGGTTGCCGTATGCGGCCACCAGGCCGTAGCCATGGGTGTAGTTGATGTGCTGGTTCACCCAGGTGTCGGTTGGATCGACGTTCACTTCACGGGCGGCAATAACGGTATCTTCCACCTTGCCGTCGATCTCGTAGCGGTCAACGTTCAGGGTCTCTGCGAAGGTGTAGTAACCACGGAACTGCTGCAGCTGTGCGAAAGCAGCCGAAACCAGGTTCGGATCCAGCAGACGGATGTTCGCGGTGGTGGCAGTTTCCTTCGCCAGCGCATTCTTCTCGGTCGAGATCTTTGCGTCGTAGTCGGTCACTTCCACGTCATCCAGGCCGAATGCCAAACGAGTCATCTCGATATTGCGCTCAATGTACTCGCTCTCCAGCGCCTTCTGCGAAGGGACCACCTTGTACTGCTGGACTAGGAACGGATAGACGCCGCTGGCAACAATCATCGTTGCCACCAGCATGGCGGTGCCAATCAATGGCAAGCGCCAACGCCCGTTGATCGCCGCAATCACGAAGGTGACGGCGATCAGGATCGCCACGATGGCCAGAATCATCTGCGCCGGGATGACTGCATTGACATCCTTGTACAGCGCACCGGCGACACGGCCTGACTGGTCAGTGAGGGTCTCGTACTGGCCAATCCAGAAGTTCACGGCCTGGAAGAGCAAGAAAACACCGACAACAACTGCGGTGTGCACGCGAGCAGCCTTGCCAACAGTAATGCCACCGCGTTCTTCGACGCGGATTCCGCCGTAGAGGTAGTGGGTCAGCAGACCGGCCACGCCGCTGAGCAGCACGACCGAGATCAAGAAGCCGTTGACCAGCGCAATGAATGGAAGGGAGAAGACAAAGAAGCCCAGATCCATGTTGAACTGGGGGTCAGTGCTCCCGAAACCGACCTGGTTGAAGAACAGCAATATCGTCTGCCACTGTCCTGCCACGGCAACGGCGGCGAAGATGCCAATCACCAGTGGAATGCCCACCATCAGGAAACGGCGCACTGGTTCCAGCTGAGCCTGGTAGCGCGACATGGAATCGGGCCGGTTCGAATTGGGCGCATAGACCGGGCGGTGCTTGTAAGCACTGCGCATCGAGAACCACATTGGAACTGCCATCAATACCAACGCGATCAGGAAGATCACTAGTTTGGCGATCCGCTCAGTCCAGTAGACCTCGGAGAAACCCAGCTGGTTGAACCAGAGGATATCAGCGTAGAAATTCGACAAGAAAACGAAAACCGCGACGAGGATGACCACCGCGAAGATGGTCAGGGTCAGCGGCGACGCTTTCTTGCCCGAAGGGTTGGAAGGTCGTTGTGGTTCTTGGGGTCGCGGCGGACCCCCGAACGGACTATCCGATCCGAATGACACTATCTATTCCTTACTTTGGGTTCTTCCCGTTGTTTCCAACGGGAGAACTCGTGTACCTAATTCATGAACGGGCGTTGTGCACGAGATTGGTTTCCTTGCATCACATTCTTCCCTTGATGCACGGCTAAATCTATTCGCATGTCGTGAAAGTCGCGGGGTCTTGCCCCTTGGCGATTTTCTCTAATGCATGGCGGGCCTCCGACAGTGTCGCTACCTTGATGACGTCGAGTCCGGCGGGAACTCGGCCAACGACTTCAGCACAGTTATCGGCTGGTGCCAAGAACACACTCGCTCCATTGCTCTTGGCGGCCACCATCTTCTGGGCGATGCCACCGATCGGACCGACCGCACCATCGGCAGAAATTTCGCCGGTGCCGGCAATGTGGTGGTCCCCCGCCAGCGAGCCTTCAGTCAAGCGGTCAATGATCGCCAAGGCAAACATCATCCCGGCGCTCGGACCGCCTACGTTTTCCAACCCGAAACTCACGTCAATGGGAAACTCGTATTCACTACCCAGGAAGACACCCAACTGGCGTTCGCCATTCTCGGCTTCCTTGGTATGCACGGTGACGTCCACATTGCTGTAGACACCATGCTTGTCCGGTCGGCCGACGGTTAGGGTTGCTGGTTTTGCCCCGTGGTCGTTCAGGCTCTCCTTCAGCTGCTCCAGCGAAGTGATCTTCTCCCCTTCGAACTCCAGCAAGCGGTCCTTCGGCTCCAGCACCTTTTCATTCGTGTCGGTGGAGAAGTCCGCGACTGTCAGCCATTCGGTGAAATCTTTGCCGAGCTCGGTCAACGCCGCCGCTACAGCCAAATCCTGCGAAGAAGTCATCAGGAAATCGTTTTGCTCATTCTTTTCTTCCGAGGAGACTCCACGGGAAATAATTGTTTCTTCGGGGACGACATCCTTGGCCGGATTAATCAGTGCTTCGAGCACGACAGGAATGGTAATCCGGTTCTGCCCGCCACCCTGGACATAAATGGTCAACAGATCCAAGACACTGTCCGAAGGGTAAGATTCGGCTCCCTTGATGGAAACCACATCGTGTCCGCTGTCCTCGCCCAACGTGTTGAACACGGGGCCCGGCGATCGGATCATGAAATGCGTGGGGAGAAACATCATTACGCCGATCAGGAGCAGTGCAACGATGCCGGAGCTGGTGCGTTTCATGGTTTTGGAACCTCGAGGAGCACGGCCGGAATTACCTGGCTCCTGAATCGAGTCTTGTGGTTCCCGTACGTGCACTGATCTTGCTCCCGCCAACTGTCAAAAAATACGCGGATCCGTCCTCGCAGACATCCCCACTCTTAGCCTACTGAAGCCATGGGTCTAAAAGCATCAGCACCAAGGCGTATTCGATGTGCCGAAAGCGAACTGTAGCCCAGATTCGTGGGAACTATCAGGCGCTCGCGGTAGTTTTAAAGGCATGGCACAGAATCCCCCGAACAACCGCCCAAACGGCGATGACGACGAAAACAATCCGCAGGACCCATTTTCTGCAATGTTTGGTCAGCTCTTCGGTGGCGGATTCGACCCGAATGACCTCCCGCCGCAGCTTCGTGATGCCCTTGGTGCTCAAGGCGATCCGGCTGCGATGCAGAAAATGATGCAGCAGGCCCAGGCCATGATGTCCGCGATGATGAGCAATAACGCTTCGTCTGGTCCGGTGAACTGGAAGCTTGCATCCGACACAGCGTTGCAGGCATATGCCAGCGATGATCCTGCTGTTTCCGACGCGCGGAACAGCGCCATCAGCGATGCTTCAAACCTGTCGGGATTGTGGCTGGATAACGCCACGGTGTTCGAGTCGAACGGCCACGCGACAGAGGTGTGGACTCGCAAACGATGGTACGATAAGACTTTGGCCACGTGGAAGCAGGTCACCGAACCTGTTGCCGAGTCCGTGGCCAAGGCCATCACCACCGCGATGAAGGACCAGATTCCCGAAGAGATGAAGGGCATGCTCGGCAACGCAGATGGCATGTTCCGCAATCTCGGGGCCAGCATGTTCGGCATGCAGCTGGGCACTGCTTTGGGCGGCTTGGCAACCGATGTACTTGGCGGCACCGATATCGGCTTGCCGCTGGCAGGAACCACTCCGGGGATTATCGCGACAAATGTCAGCAAGTTTGGCGACGGCCTTGAAATCCCCGAGCAGGAAGTCCTGCTGTATGTGATTCTGCGCGAGAACGCACATACGCGATTGTTCAACCGGGTGCCATGGCTGAGCTCCAAGTTGATTGGCGCCGTCGAATCCTACGCTCGCGGCATCCACATCGACATGTCGCGAATTGAGGATGCCGTACGCGGCATTGATCCGTCCAACCCGGAAGCCCTGCAGTCGATGCTGGGTGAAGGGCTTTTCACCCCGCAGCGCACCCCAGCCCAGGAGAAAGCTCTTGAGAACCTCGAGCTGACGTTGGCATTGATCGAGGGGTGGGTTGACCACGTAGTTTCCTTGGCTGCCCAGAACTTGCCATTTGCCGGCCACCTGCGCGAGACGATGCGCCGTCGCCGTGCATCCGGTGGCCCGGCGGAGACAGCTTTCGCATCTCTGGTTGGCCTTGAACTACGCCCACGCAAGCTTCGTGAAGCAGCTGCCCTCTGGGAGCATCTGTACGATGAGCGTGGTATCGACGGCCGTGACGCCGTATGGGACCACCCTGACCTGATGCCTACCGCAGAAGATCTCACCGATCCCCAGGGATTCACTCATCGCCGTGCAGTTGCCGCAACCGAGTTCGATGACTTCGACGCGGCGTTGGGCAAGCTCTTGGACGGCGGTTTCGACAATGTCGACTCCGATTCCGAGGACGATGATGATCCTGGCAAGCCAGAGGATCCAAAGAGCTGACTAGGCTGAGACCGCGAAGGAGGGATGTGCGCACGCGCACATCCCTCCTTATTTGTGTCGAACTACTGTTCCTCGTCGTGGCCGAAGCCGGATAGCTCATCTTCTGCACAGCCCAGTTCCTTGGCGTGGGCGTTGTATCCAGCGTGGAAGGCCTCCAGGAAGATATCGGCCTGCGCTCTGCGTTCGAACCGGTTCAGCAACGCCTGGAATTCTGGTCCGTGGCCGGCCCTGGGAGCCACGAGATGCGCCAATTCATGGACGAGCACATAGTCCTGCACCCAGCTGGGCATATGCTGCAATGTGACTGATAAGCGGATGCTGCGCTGCCGATATGAAGCCGAGCCCCAACGCTTGTTCTGGTTCGCTACCCAGCGCACCGATTGCGGCGCGGCCTCGCCTGCAAAGTACTGCTGGTCAAGGGACGCGGCACGACGTGCCAGCGCGTCATCAGTATGCCCAGCTGTGCGCGCTTGGCGTCCCTTGCGATACTTCGTGATCATTTCTTCGACGAAGGCACGTTCCGTTTTTTCGTCCAGCGCTGCAGGAACCTGGATAGTCAGCCGGTTATCGCGCCATTGGGATGAAATAGTTTTCTTGCGCTTGGCTGAACGGAGAATCCGCACGGGGATTTCGTCCGGCGCTACGAAGTCGACAGTATTTGGAAAAGCTGGCATGGCACAGCGCCCCATTCCTCGATCATGGCAGTGAAGCGGATTGTCCTATCCACCCACTCAGTCATCTCATTAAGCTAAGCCCGGGCCCTGAAGCACTTCGCCTCCGGTACACCGGTTGTGGAGAACCTAGGCGCGGCGCTCGCCAACGACCGCCAATACTCCCTCGCCATATCGTTCAAGCTTGCTGCGTCCCACTCCTGGAATCTTCGACAGCCCCTGGATTGAATCCGGCTGGTGCTCCGCGATGGACATGAGTGTTGCATCGGTGAAGATGACGAAAGCCGGGACCGCATTGGACTGGGCGACTTCCGAACGCCATTCACGCAAGTCCTCGAACAGGGCCTCGTCATAAGCAGCCGGGCATGAGGCGCAACGCTTGAGCTTCCGCTCCTTGGCACTGGTCAAGAACGAGCCGCAGGTCGTGCAGACCGCGGGCGTGATTTTCTGCTCTCGCTTGCGGTAGCTGGTCTGCTGCCTGCTGCTGGCTTGGCGTACCGATTTAATCCCATCCAGGAATCGCGATGGGTAACGGTGCGCACGTCCACCCGGTGTCCTGGCAAGCGACCAGGACAGGTACAGGTGCTTCCGTGCACGGGTAATGCCCACGTACAGCAAGCGCCGTTCTTCGTCGAAACCCGCTTGATCCTTGGCATAGGAAATCGGGACCAAGCCTTCGTTCAACCCGACAAGGAATACGGCATCCCATTCCAAACCCTTTGCCGCGTGGAAGGACGCCAAGGTGACGCCATCAAGCGTCGGCGCGTGCTGGATCGCCGCACGGTCTTCGAGCTCCTTGACCACGTCGTGCAGCGTGGCATCGATGTCCTGCTCTTTCTTGAATGCAACGACTTCATCGGCCAGCCGAACCAGTGCCGACATCGACTCCCAACGCTGGCGCACTGCACCGGTGCCACCGCTGGGAGCGTTGAACGAGTAGCCATGCGAGGAAAGGATATCGCGTACCGTCTGAGCAACCGGAGTATCTGCGGCCACACTCAATCCGGCCCGCAGCGCGAGCATGCCTTCCTTCACCTCGCGGCGGGAGAAGAATCGTTCTGCGCCACGCATCACATAGGGAATGGAATGTCCCGTCATGGCCTGTTCGAAAGCCTGGGACTGTCCGTTGGTCCGGTACAAGATGGCAATTTCGGAAATGTCTTGGCCATTTTTGAGCAGCTGCTTGATCCGCTGCGCGACTTCATCAGCTTCGTTCTCGTCGTCAGTCGCTTCAAAGAATTCGGGCGCTGGACCGTGGTCGCGTTGCGCGATGAGTTCCAGCGGTTCTGGCCAGATGACGTGGCGGTCTGGGACCTGGGATTCAATGCGCCGGTTAGCCAGCACCTTATTGGCCAAGTTGACCACTTCAGGAGTGGAACGGTAATCGCGGACCAGCTTCACGACTTTCGCTTCCGGGAAGCGTGCGCTGAAGTTCAGCAAGTAGTCAGGGCGTGCACCGGTGAACGAGTAAATGGTCTGGGAGGCATCGCCCACCACGCACAGCTCGTTGCGCTGTCCGAGCCAGAGATCCAGCAGCCGTTGCTGCAGCGGCGAAACGTCCTGGTACTCGTCCACGACAAAATGGCGGTACTGCTGGCGTACGCTGGCTGCGACTTTTTCATTGTCTTCCAGAATCGCAATGGTCAGGAGAAGCACATCCTCGAAGTCGATCACTCCGCGGTCATCTTTAAGCTCTTCGTAGGTCTGGAAGATTCGAGCCATGCTGACTGCTTCAAGACCGTTGGGCAGTTCGCGGGAGGATGCGATCTTGGCATAGCTCTCAGGGGTCTGCATGGACACCTTGGCCCACTCGATTTCGGCAGCAAGATCTCGGACCATGGCACGGTCGCTGGAAATGCGCAGGCGACGCGCTGCTTCTGCGATCAACGGGGCCTTGTGCTCAACCAGGTTCGGCAGGGTTCCGCCTATGGCCTGCGGCCAGAAGTACTGCAGCTGGCGCAAGGCTGCCGCGTGGAACGTTCGCGTCTGCACGCCGGGGGCGCCGAGCTGGCGCAAGCGGGTGCGCATTTCCGCGGCAGCACGAGTGGTGAAGGTCAGGGCCAGAACGCTGGTCGGGTTGTAGATGCCGGTATGCACGCCGTAGGCAATCCGGTGGGTAATGGCTCTGGTCTTTCCGGTTCCTGCACCTGCCAGAATACACAGTGGACCGCTGAGGGTTTCTGCTGCTTGCCGCTGTTCAGCATCCAGTCCCGCTAGCAAATCGATTGCTGGCGGATTGTCGTATTCGGTCACTTGCTCAGGGCCTCCGGAAGGGGTTCGCCGTACCAGGTACGGATCAATGCGTGGGCTATCGAGACTCCACGCGGTATATCTATTGTTCCTGATTCCAGGGCTTCACGCAGTTCAGCTCGTGTGAACCAGTGAAGGTCCATGATTTCTGCGCCGTCAGGAACCAGCTCTTCGCTCAAGGCCTCAGCCGCGAAACCAAGCATCAGCGAACGCGGCATTGGCCAGGGCTGGGAACCACGGTAGGCGACCTCGCCAACGCGCACGCCGGATTCCTCATAAATCTCGCGACGCACCGCAGACTCCAGGGACTCGCCAGCCTCGACGAATCCTGCCAGCACCGAATACATCCGGTGTTTGAAGGTGGCATTGGATCCCAGCAGCAGTCGATCTTGGCTGTCTATCACCGAGGCAATGATGGCCGGGTCGGTGCGTGCAAAAAGCTCGTGGTCATTCTCTACGCAGCGCTGGCCCCAGCCGAAGGTGGCTGCCATGACTGGCGATCCGCAACGCGGACAAAACTTCTCCGAACGAATCCAGTTGGCGATCGCTTGCGCTTCCACGAAAAGTTCTGCATGCAGTTCGCTGAGCACGGTGAAACCTTCACGCAAGGTCATCCAGCGGTCAATACCACTGGTGGCATAATCTTCGGCATCAACGATAGCCAGCACGTATTCGGTGCCTGCCGCACGCCCCAAATACACCTGGCGCTCGGAGTCTTTCGCAAGATACTGCGTTCCGTCGAGGAAGAAGAGTTCAGCTCCGGAAGTTGCCGCGCCACCGCCACTGATCAGCAGCACCTTGGTACTGGGCTGATTCAACAGGTCCGGCAAAAGCATCGGATCCTGCTTTTCGGTCAGCGGTCGCTCGATCAGCGACTGCCCGAAGTGAAGTCCGGTAAGCGGGGTTCGATAAGTTTCTGCCAGAGCCATACCTCTAACCTAATGCACATCGCACCCCAGAATCCTGATGCATTCTCATTGTGGATTGCAGTTGATGAATGAGATTCATCGCAACTCTGGACGTTGCCGGTGAATCCCGCCATATTCCGTGCGTCATTCAACGATAGAAAAGAGAATCTCGCATACGGTGGAACTTGTGAAACGCACTGCCATGGAACTCGCCGCAATTGCCACCGCTGCCGTCCCCGGATTGACCCCGGTTGGCTTCGCGGCGCTGTCCGACGATGCGGAAGACTTTGACTCAGCATTGGTCGTCGACGCACTCAAGCATCGCTGGCGCGTCCGTTCACCTCGCCACGACGAAGCAAGCATGCGCTTGGAAGCCGAACTCTCGGCTTTGCGCGCTTTTTCAGCAAAGGTCCGCGCTTCACTGCCTTTTTCCTTGCCAGCAGTAGCGGGTACCGTGCGGCAGGGTCCACTGCGCACCTTTGTCTACAAGGACATGCCAGGCCATGTTCCGAGCCTCGACGAACTGGTTGATGTGGGCAGCAACCTGGCCAAGTCCTTGGGCAATTGCATGGCTGCCATCCACCAGATTCCCGATGAAGCAGTCGAAGTTGCAGGGTTGCCGACCTACACGGCCGACGAGATTCGCCAGCGCAAGCTCAACGAGCTGGATACCGCCGCGGCGACCGGCAAGGTGCCAAGCCGTTTGCTGCGCCGCTGGGAACACGCCATGGAGGACGTGGCACTGTGGCGTTTCAACGCTGCCGTAGTTCACGGTGATTTCGATGAAGAGCAGTTGCAGATTTCGCATTCCAGCATCACTGCGGTCAAGGGGTGGACCGATTTGCATGTCGGCGACCCAGCAGATGACTTCGCTTGGCTTTCGGCCATCGAAGACCAGAGCTTCAGCGAGCGCGTGTTCTCCGCCTACGTCGAAGCTCGCGGCAAGGCCGCCGATCCGCACATCATGCGCCGCGCCGCGCTGGCGGCGGAATTCGCGTTGGCGCAGTGGCTGGTGAAGTCCTTGGATTCCAAGGACTACGAACGCATCGCCGAGGCCGAGGAGATGCTTCGAGAACTGGACCAGAACATTGCCGAGTACGGCGGCCAGCCGTTGTCGGTCGTGGAGGCACCGCGTCCGTTGGCTGCCCAGCCGGAAACTTCGTCCCAGACGGTTCCGGAAAAGCCGGTGGCCATCAGCGCCCCAAGCATCAATACCGACAAGGTCACTGCCCTGGCTGCCGAACCGCCGAAGTCCGCAAGGCCCCAGGGCGCATCGCCACAGGAGCAGCAGGATTCCGGAGAATCTGCGGATCAGCCAACAGCGGATGCTGATGATGCTGGTTCAGATAGCAGCACCCCATCCAAGCAGGAGCCCGCGCAAAAGCCCTCCGATCAGGAGAAAGAGGCAGCGGAAGCACAGTTGTCTGCGGATGGCACAGCCGACGCGCAGAAGCCCGCTCAAGACGAGAACGAGCCTGCCAAGGATGCCGGGAAGTAGGCACTTCCCGGCATCCTCCGGCCACTAGCCGTTGAGCCCTTCGAATGCGCTGCTGATCATCTGTTCCAGTTCTTGCTCATCGGAGAGATGCTCCGCATGGATCGTGATGCCCGCCGACACATAGTAGAAGGCGGCCTTGATCTCCCCCAGCGGGATTCCGTGCAGTCGTGACCAGCCCAAGCGATACACGGCGAGCTGGACCAGCTTGCTCTTCAAATCCTTACCGCTGGGAACCCGGCCGGTTTTCCAGTCCAGCATCAGCCAGGTCCCGTCATCCATCTGGAAGACGGCATCTATGCGGCCACGCACAGCGACCGGACCCACACGGGTCTCCAAGGGCACCTCGACGTAGGCGGGCTGCAGCTTGGACCATTCGCTGGCCAGGAACGCTTCCTTCATTGATTCGAGGTCCAGTGCATCGTCAAGATAGCCATCTGCCTGTTCCTGCAGGTCTCCCAAATCCAGCATGGAGGTCTTCTCGTAGAACTCCTCGATCCAGGCATGGAACGCGGTACCGCGCCGTGCCGCCAGGCCTGGGCGACGTGGCACCGGGCGCCGAAGGTTTTCGAGTACGCCCACCGGATCTTCGGCCAGCTCGACGAACAACGACGCTCGCACATGCTCTGGTACCTCGATGCTGCGTTCACGCGCAGCCAGGAACGCGCGCTGGCCAAGAAGTTTCTCCGCTTCTTCAGCCCACTGCTGGCCAATACCGGTCAACGGCTCATAGTCGGCTGGAATGGATTCAAGATCCTCCGCCACATCCGCAATGATTTCGCGGCGTGAGTACGGGTAGGGAGTCTTCTGCACTCCCCCGGTGACCACGGGACCTTCCAACGGGTCGTAGGGCCACAGCGCTTCCAAGGGTGTCAACGTGCTCGGGTTTTGCTCGGGAGCTTCCTCATCCTTCACCCAGACGCCGATTTCAGCCTGGGGGTCTTCGCCTTCGGCCAGCGGAAGCAGGCAGTTGAAGAATTCCGAAGCCTCGGTGGGCTTGGTCCGAGTGCTCGTCCAGACGCTGCTGCTGCAAATCAGCAAGGACTTGGCACGGGTTACCGCGACATAGGCCAGGCGGCGTTCCTCGGCAATATGGTGGTCCTCGACCTGGTCCTTGAAGATCGATTCGGCTTCCAGCAGCTCCTTCAGGGCCGGCTGCTCGGTGTCCCATTGAGGCAGGTCGCGGGCATCGCCACGGATTTCCCAGGGCAGCGCCTTGTCGCCGCTGGTCCAGCGATCCGACTTGGCACCCGGGAACACCCCTTCGTTCAGGGTCATCACCGCCACGATGTCCCATTCCAATCCCTTGGAAGCGTGGACCGTCAGCAATTGGACAGCGGCTGGATCCGCATCTTCGCTGGGCAACGGGAGCCCTTTTTCCTTTTCGGCGGCCTGTTCCAGCCACATCAGGAATCCAGCCAGCTCGACACGTGGCGCATTGCGGCAGTATTCGCGCACCACATCGGCGAAGGCATCGAGATTGGCCCGTGCCTTGTCGCGGGTAATCCACGGGCGGGCTGCCACCTCGATGTCCAGGTTCATGGCGCGTTCGGTCTCGCGAATCAGGGTCTCCAGGTCATCATTGGCCAGCAGCCGGAGGCTTGCCAGTTCATCGCGCAGGGCAATCAGCCGTTCGTAGCCGGCTGCGCTGATGCTCCGTCCTTCATTGCTTCTCCATCCTTCCTTGGGCAAGAAGTCCAAGGCTTCGACGAGGCTTGCCGCATCGTTGAGTTCGGCGCGGGCAGCTTCAGCGGCTGCTTCGTCCGGGCTTGGCGTTTCTTCGCCTTCTGCCGGATCAGGCTGCAGGCCGCGGGCCCGTCGCCGTTCCAGCTGGCGGGACCAATCAGCGAAAGCCATCAGGTCGGAGGCGCCCAGGCGCCAGCGGGCTCCGGCCAGCAGGCGCATGAGCTTATCCGAGCGCAGCGGGTCCACCAGCACGTGCAGGCATGCGACCAGGTCAGTGAGCTCAGGGGTGCTGAGCAATCCCGAAAGTCCCACGAGCTGGTACTTGATGCCGCGTTCAGCGAGCACTTCGCCCATGATGGTCAACTGGGTGCGATTGCGCGAGAGCACTGCACTGGTTTTCGGCTCGGCAGATGACCGGTTCTCGGCAACAATCATGTCGGCAATGGCTTCCGCCTCTTCGCGCACCGTGGCGCAGCGGTTGAGCACCACCCGTCCGGGCTTGGCATGCGCCGAGGAATCCAATGGCTTGACCGAGACCGGCCCCTGATGCTGCGGCCCGCCTGCGGTGATGCTATTCGCCGCGGCGAGCACGTTCACGGTGTTGCGCCATGCGATAGTCAGATGCTTGACGCGGGCAACTTCCCGGCCGGTGCCCCTGGCAATCGGGAAGACCTCGGGGAAGCGGAACAGCTGTCCGGCACTGGCCCCGCGGAATCCGTAGATGGACTGGTTGGGATCGCCTACTGCGGTGACCGGATGGCCCTCGCCGTAGAGTTGCGAGAAGAGCACCATCTGCGCGTGCGAGGTGTCTTGGAATTCATCGAGCAGCACCACCTTGTGGCTCACCCGTTCGGCGAGCGCGGCCGCCGGCACCTCTTGGGCGATACGCGCCGCGTGGGCGACCAAATCGCCATAGTCCATCACGCCCAGACGCTTCTTTTCCTGTGCGTACTCCTCTGCAAGCTCGGCGATGGTGGCACGCGAGGCCAGCTTGTCGATGAGCTTGAGGGCTGCCTGGGTCGGCTTCTTCGGCTTTTCTGCGTCCATCGGCAGGCTACGCAGGCGTGCCACCAGCTGATCGATCCACTGGTGCGCCTGTGGTGCGGTGACCAGGTGCTCGGATGCTTCGGAACTGAAGGAGACGATGGCATCAATCAACGTGCTCGTGGCGCTATTCAGATGCTCGTAATTGCCGGTGTACCTTTCCAGCACCGAGTGCGCCACCTGCCAAGACTGGGCCGCACCCAGCAAGGCGCTGTCTTCCTCAATGCCAAGTCGCAGCCCATGGTCCTGGACCAGCGTGTTGGCGTAGGAGTGGTAGGTGGATACCGCAGGATCCAGGAAGTCGCGGGTTTCTTCGGCACTGAGCAGCCCGGTGGACACCAATTGGGCGATCTTGGCGCGGATGCGGACCGACAGCTCTCCCGCGGCCTTTCGGGTGAAGGTCACGCCGAGGATTTCTTCCGGTCTGACCAGCTGGTTGGCAACCAGCCAGACGACTTTGTCCGCCATGGTCTTGGTCTTGCCCGAGCCGGCGCCTGCGATGACCAGCATGGGTTCCAGCGGCGCGGCGACAATTTCGGCCTGTTGGGCGGTGGGCGGGAATTGCTCGCCGAGCGCTGCTGAGAGCTCTTCCGGGGTGAATCTGATATTGCTCATGGTTCGGTGACCTGTCGTCCTTGGGCGCATAACGGGCAGATTTCAGGCAGCGTGCAGTTGCCGAGGATCCCGGCGGCTCCCGAAACGTGCCGAGTGATGAATTCGCTGTTGCCCATCAGGGCGGCGGCTTCGAAGATGAGCGTGCGGGCCCAGTCCGCTTCGCCGATGGAGGGTTGCTCTCGCACCGAGGCGTTCTTGGTGCTGGTACCCACGTAGACCAAGGACGCTCCGGCCGGCTCGTCGGAAAGCCCTGCAGTTTCCTCGTGCTCTTGCAAGGCGCCCAGCTGGATCGCGGTTTGGTAGACGCCCAGCTGCGGGTGCTCCAAGGTCGCGTCCTTGGTTGGCGCGGTGGACCCGGTTTTCAGGTCCACGACCCGCACCTTGCCGTCGGCGCCGGCTTCCACTCGGTCAATGATTCCCCGAAGCTGGATCTGCGTGCCGCCAGGGGCGGGCACCTCCAGCTGGAATGGCATTTCCCGGGCCACCAATGCGCGTCCTTCCTGGCGCATGGTGATGCAGTAGGCGGCGAATTTCTTGAGCATGGCGTTGGCACGGTCGAAGTCCCGTTGACCTTCCCAGTTTTCCAGTTTTTCCAATTCGGGCCAGCGCTGCTGGAGGATCTGCTCATATTCGTGTCCGCTGGCCTCGGGGTGCTCTTCGACAATGGAGTGGATCAGGCTGCCCAAGGAAGCAGCGAAATCGTGGGCGGCGGTGCCGCCGGCGCTTTGCACGAACCAGTTCAGTGGAGATTTGACCAGGGTTTCCACCTTGGACGGCGATACCCTCCGGGGCTGGCCCTCCGGAATCACCGGGCCTTGGGTGGACAGCTCGCGCAGTCCCCACCAGGAGTCGGGATGCGCTCCGCGCACAGGAGGTTGCGCGAGTGCCAGGCGCCCCAGCACATGAGCGGCATCGTAGTACAGGCTCTGCGCATCGGCATCGTCCGGGGCCGGCACTGCCCCGAGGCTTGCCGCCTTGGCACTTTCGGCGGTGCTGCGCAGCTCAGCCACCAGGGTCGGAAGCGAGCGGATGCGCGGAACCGCAGTGGGCTTTCTGCCTTCTGGCCCCGGCGGCTCGACCAGGTCCAGGAAGGAGGATGGCTGGCTGTCCTCGTTGTCCACCGCAGTGCAGATCAGCTGGTCGGCGGCACGGGAGACGGCATTGCTGAAGGAGCGCAATTCGTCGTTGCGGATTTGGCGCACCAGATGCATTGGCGTTCGAGTGGCCAGGAAATTAATGCCGTGCTCGGCGGCATCAGCGAGCGCGTTGGAACCGAGCAGCTCGCCGCGAAGCCGCAGGTTAGGCCAGGAGCCCTCCTGCAGCCCGGGAATGAACACCACCGGCCACTGCTTTCCTGCGGCTGCCGCGGTGGTGAGCACCGTGACGGTTTGGCCACCGGCGGCACGGGTGGCCAATGAGTCCATGGGCAGTTCCTGGTGCAGGATGTGCCCAATGAACTGCTGGACGCTGGCTCCGGGAAGCTGGTCCACGAAACGTTCTGCGGCTTGGAACAGGGACAGGACAGCGTCCAGGTCATGATCTGCCCGGCGGGCGGCAGTACCAGCCGCCAGGGCCTCATCGCGCCAGGCTTTTTCACGGCCCGAAGCTTCCCACATCGCCCAGAGCGCTGTTTCGGGTGTAGCGGTTCCGCTGGCCAGTTCCGCTTGCAGGGCAGCGTACATTTTCAACAGGCGCTGCAGCCCGTACCCCGGCTTTCCCAAATTCTCGGCCATTGCCGGTTCACGCAGGCAGGCTTCAAGCAGTTCCTGGCTGGAGCGGCGGCCTCCTGCCGCGGCTTCCTGCTGGCGCAAAAGCTGGCGGATACGCCGGATTTCCAAGGCGGTGCTCATCCCGTAGCGCGAGAGCAGCAGGTTCTGCATCAGCAGCGGATCGTCGGCGACGGAATCGCTGAATGCCAAAGACAACAGGTCAAGCAGAGGGCGGACCGCGCCCTCGTCCTTTAATGGGATTTCAGCCGGTGGCACTTGCACGCCGATTCCCTGGCCCTCGAGAAAGCGACTGAAGGATCGCACCTGCGAACCGTTGCGCACCACGATCGCGATATCTGCGAGGCTGCGGTTTTCGTAGAGGTTCAGCTGCACGATCCGCTGGGCGATGAACCGTTCTTCCAGGGTGGAATTCTCGAAGACCAACGACTCGCAGAGCGCATGCTCCGGGGTATTCATCGACTCGATGGCCCGTCCGCTCAAGCCTGCTGCCAGCGGTATGCGACTGACGATGCGTTGCCAGGCCTCGGTGATCGGTCCAGACATGCGATAACCATGGGTCAATTCAAGGCTCGTTGCTTCGCCAGTGCTCGCGTAATTCTGCGCAAAACGGTGCAATTCATCGGTGCGTGCACCGCGGAATCCCTGGACTACGCTGTCGGGTGCCGCGAAGGCAACCAGCGCGCGGTCCTTGCCGAGCAGCGCCAGCAAGCGGTGCTGCGACAGGGTGGCTTCTTGCAGGTCGTCCACGAGGATCAGGGCCAGCCGATCCTGCTCTGCGTGCAGGAACGCCTCGTTGTCTTCCAGGATTTCCGCCGCACGGGTAATCAGCCCGGCCGGGTCGAATGCCTCGGCGCTGCCCAAATCCAGCAGGTCGCGGTATTCCTGGTAGAACAGTGCCGCAGCGTGCCATTCGGGACGGTTGGCTTTCTGGCCGAGGTCAGCGATGTCGGCAGGTTCCAATCCGAGCTCGGAGACACGGTCGAAGAACTCGCGGATCTCCTTGCGGAAGCCGCGAGTCTCCACTGCCAGCGCCAGCTCGCTTGGCCACGGCGGCCCTTCGGTGAGCCCCGCGGCATGCCCTTCCAGCAGGTGCCCGATCAGTGTGTCCTGTTCCGGTCCGGAGAGCAGCCGGGGAACCCGTTCAAGCTGGGGCAAGAGTCCTTCGACGCGGGCGCGGCGGATCAAGTCGAAGGCATAGGCCGACCAGGTGCGGACTACCGGTTCGGTGAAGGTCCGCTCGGCTCGGCGGCTGAGCTCGTCGCGGATCGAGGCTGCGGTCAGTCGAGTTGGGCCGATGATCAGCAGGGACTGCGGGTCAAGGCCGGTGTCCAGGTGCGCAACCGCGGTATCGATGAGTAGGCTGGTTTTTCCCGTACCCGGCGCCCCGGTGACCAGCACCGGGCTTTTCACCGAATGCAGGTAGCCGCGCAGCTTGGCGGTGTCCTCTCGGGACTGGGTTCGGGTTTCTTCCATACTCATAGTTGATCATCCATCTCGGACATTTTGGGGTTGCCCAGCGCGGAACGAAGAGCATCTATTTTTCCCCAGGCCGTTTCGCTGGGGTTCCAGCGGTTTTTGGTCATGTTCACGTGCCGGCCTGGCACGGCCAGCCCTTCGGAAATCCAGTGCTGTTCCGCCGCTTCGGCAAGTGCCTCGGTCAGGGAACCGTTGGAACGGATGATCCGCCACCACGGCGTCCCGGCCGGAGCGCTGGCCATCGCTTTGCCGGCCTGGCGTGCTCCCCCGCTACCGAGTAGTTCCGCTACGTCCTTGTAGCTGATCACCGCACCGGCGGGGACCATCGCCGCGAGTCGATGCACCGCCTCGGAATAGTCCAGAGGCTTTTCGGCTGCGTCAGATGTCATAGCCCTATTCTGCCAATTAGCTTGCAGTCCTCCACAACACGCAATGCGCGGGGTTGTCCTGTCATGCGTTGGCTGTAGCGTTGTATCCATGACTGAATGGCATAAGGGCCTGGCGATTGGCTTTGATCTGGAAACTACTGGCGTTGATACCGATACGGCTCGCATCGTGACCGCTTCGGTGGTGCTGCTCGACGCTGAGGGCAAGGTGGTGAACAACCGCGAGTGGCTGGTGAACCCCGGGGTCGAGATCCCGGAGGCTGCAGCCGCAGTTCACGGAATCTCTACCGAGAAGGCTCGTGCCGAAGGCGCCCCGGCGAAACAGTCGGTGCAGGAGATCTTGAATTTGCTGAAGTTCGCCTCTGAGCAAGCGCCGATTGTTGCATTCAACGCTTCTTATGATTTTTCGGTGCTCTATAGCGAAGCCGTTCGCTACGACCTTGAACCGTTCTTCCCGGGCAATGTGATCGATCCGTTCATCATTGACAAGCAGGTCGACAAATTCCGCAAGGGCAAGCGCACCCTGGCTGCGGCATGCGAGTTCTACGGTGTAGTCCTTGAAAACGCGCACACGTCTCTGGCTGATGCCATCGCCTGCGTCGAGGTCGCCCGCCAGCTGGGAGAACGCTACCCGCAGTTGCAAGTGGATCCGATGGTCCTGCACGGCTGGCAGATTGGCTGGGCGAAAGAGCAGGCCGAAAGTTTCCAGGAGTACCTGCGCAAGACGAAGCCCGAAGCGGTTGTCGATGGTGCGTGGCCCATCACGGAATCGTAACCTCGAGAGATTCTGCTTACTGTGTGCCACTTCACGTAGGTCTCGCTGGGTGCGGTGACCACTATGTGGAAGTCAATCGTTCATTTTCTGTCACAATTCAGCAAATTATATTCGAAGGCTTGCCTACTAAGTCCTCATACTAAGAATCTTGACCGAGGTTTTCCCTTGATTCGGGCGATTTTGTTCGATAGTGGTTCAATAGAGGGTACTCTCTACACCCTATGAGAATCTGAAGGAACACGCCTAGTGATCACAGTTAGTGACCTACGCAAGGTCTACCAGCAAGACGGCAAAGATGTTGTTGCCCTTGATGGTGTCAGCCTTGAAGTCCCTACCGGGAAAATTCATGGCATTGTCGGACACTCCGGAGCGGGTAAATCCACTCTCGTCCGCTGCTTGACCTTGCTCGACAAGCCCACCTCCGGCACCGTCGCCGTTAACGGCAAGGAGCTGACCAACGTCAGCCCCGACGAGTTGCGGAACGCGCGGCGTCGAATTGGCATGGTGTTCCAGCACGCGAACCTCTTCGATTCGCGCACCACCGAGCAGAACGTGGCCTACCCGCTGGAGCTTGTCGGCACGGCCAAGGCGGAAATCGACGCCAAGGTCGCCGAACTACTGGAGCTCGTGGGGCTGTCCAAGTTCGCCAAGGGCTACCCATCCCAGCTATCCGGTGGCCAGCGCCAGCGCGTGGGCATCGCCCGGGCGTTGGCAACTGATCCGGATGTCCTGCTCTGCGATGAGCCAACCAGTGCCTTGGATCCGAAGACCACCGACGAAATTCTCGATTTGGTCAAGAAGCTGCGCGATCGATTGAATATCACCGTGCTGATCATTACCCACGAAATGCATGTCGTGAAGCAGGCCTGCGATTCCGTCTCGCTGCTTGAAGCCGGCAAGATCGTGGAGCACGGCAACATCGAGCAGGTCATTACCAACGCCGCAGGAAGCCTGGCTTCCACTTTGCTCCCGCTTCCGGGCGATGCACCGCGTGTGGAAGGCGAGGGCCCGATCCTCGACCTGCTCTACACCGGCGACCAGGCGACCCAGCCGGTCATCTCTTCCATTTCGCGCATGTTCAACACCGATGTCAATGTCTTGGCTGGATCCGTTGAGCAGCTCGGCCAGCAGCAGTACGCGCACCTTCGCCTGCAACTGGCTCCCGACGCGGACCTGGAGGCAATCGTGAACCACCTGAAGTCCGGCGGCATCGCCGTCACCGTGAAGGGAGCCAAGTAAGCAATGGATTTCTTCACCCCCACCGTGCTCAAGGCCGTTGGCCAAGCGACCGTCGAAACCCTGCAGATGGTAGTGATTTCTGGTGTGATCACCGTCGTCATCGGCCTTCTGCTGGGCATTTTGCTGCATGTGACCGGCAAGGGCGGACTGGCGCCCGTGCGCTGGCTGAACGCGATTCTCTCCACGGTGATCGTGAACATCACCCGTTCCATCCCATTCGCCATCCTGATGGTTGCCCTGATCCCATTCGCCGCGATGCTCATCGGCACCGCGCTGGGCCCGATCGCCGCCTCCGTGTCATTGACTATCGGCACCATCCCGTTCTTTGCCCGCCTGGTGGAAACCGCCCTGCGCGATGTCAATAGCGGCAAGGTTGATGCCGCACTGGTCATGGGCTCGACGAAGCTGCAAACCATTCGCAAGGTCCTGGTTCCAGAGGCCATGCCCGGCATCATCTCGGCGGTCACCACCACCATGGTGACCCTGATCGGGTACTCCGCCATGGCCGGCCTGGTAGGGGGCGGCGGCTTGGGCCGTCTGGCCTACAACTACGGCTACGTCCGCTACAACATGCCCATCATGCTCGCGACCATCGTGATTATCGTGATCATGGTCCAGCTGGTGCAAGTAATCGGCGATGCCATTGCCCGCAAGGTTGATCACCGCTAATTAGAACTTCCGCCGGTTGATCCGGCGGAGCCGTCGAATCGCTGAGGACACGGCAAACCACTCGCCTTGTGCCTCACGGCTCTACCTAAGGAAAGACAAGTTATGCGCAAGAAACTCGCACTCGCCATCACCGGTGTCGCCACCGCATTCGCCCTGGCCGCTTGCGGCAGCAGCGAACCAACTGCAGACACCGCAGCTACCTTGGATCCAGCAAACCCTACGGTGATCAAGGTGGGCGCCAGCCCGGTCCCGCAGGCAGACATCCTGAACTTCATCGATGAGAATCTGGCCAAGGATGCCGGCATCGACCTGGACGTCATGGAAATCGACGACTACGTCACCCCGAACACCGGACTTGCCGACGGCTCGCTGGATGCCAACTACTTCCAGACCGAGGCCTACCTGGCTACCGAAATGAAGGAAAAGGGCTACGAGTTCGCGCACGGCGCGGGCGTGCACGTGGAACCGATGACCGTCTTCTCGAAGAAGTTCCAGGACCCGAAGGATGTCGCCGAGGGCACCAAGGTGCTGCTGAACAACGACCCGGTGAACCAGATCCGCGGCATGCGTGTACTGGAAGAAGCTGGCCTGCTGCAGAACCTCAGCGATGACGACTCCCTGCTGACGGTGAATGGCAACAAGGACAAGAACCCGCTGAACTTGGAAATCACTGACGCCAACGCAGAGCAGGTCGTCCAGTACTACAAGTCCGATGACTCCATCGGCCTGGCTGTCATCAACGGCAACTTCATCGTCCAGGCGAAGCTGAACAAGGACGAAATTCTTGCCCAGGAATCCGGTGAGAACAACCCGAACGCCAACTTCCTGACCTGGCGCGACGGTGAAGAAACTCCTGCAATTGCGAAGCTCGAAGAGCTGCTGCACTCCGATGAGGTCCGCGACTACATCGAGAAGACCTGGACCGACGGCAGCGTTATCGCCGCTTTCTAATCCGGTTTTCCAGCCACGGGGCGTAGTCCCTGCGTGATCCGCGACTGCCCGAGTTCCTTGCAAGGAGCTCGGGCAGTCGCGTTTCCCGCCGTTGTCCGGGATGGAACAGCGATAATTAAAAGGCTAGGCCTGGCAGGCACCGTGCGGTGCCTGCCAGGCCTAGCCTTTTGTTCCGGTGACTGCGATCAAGCCGTAGCGGCCGCAGCAGCTTGGGCCGCTGCTGGAAGGGCAGCGAAGATCTTCTCCATCGCCGCATCATCATGGGCTGCCGAGACGAACCATGCCTCGAAGACGCTAGGCGGCAGGTAAATACCGGAGTCCAGCATCGAGTGGAAGAACGGTGCGTAGCGGAACACTTCCTGTCCCTGCGCATCGGCGTAGTTATGCACGCCCTTCTCGGAGGTGCCGAAGGCTACCGAGAACAAGGTGCCTGCGCGCTGGATCGAGTGATCCAGGCCTGCGGCGTTGAAGGACTCGGTGATCGCGGTCTGCAGCGCCTCGGACTGCTTGGTCAGGTGCGCGTAGACGTCCTCGGTGGCGTGGGTCAGCTGGGCGATGCCGGCGGCCATGGCCACCGGGTTGCCCGACAGGGTGCCGGCCTGGTAGACCGGGCCCAGCGGAGCGAGGTAGTCCATGACCTCGGCACGTCCGCCTAAGGCAGCGGTAGGCAGGCCGCCTCCGATGACCTTGCCGAAGGTGTAGAGGTCCGCGTTCCAGCCCTCTTCCTTTCCGGTCAAACCCCAGTAGCCCGAGGAAGATGCGCGGAAGCCGGTGAGCACCTCGTCGAGGATCAGCAGTGCGCCGTGCTTGGCGGTGGTCTCCTTCAGGAACTTGTTGAAGCCGTCTTCTGGAACGACAACACCCATGTTGCACGGAGCCGATTCGGTGATCACCGCGGCGATGTTCGCACCGTGCTCAGCGAAGGCTGCCTCGATGGCCGAGCGGTCGTTGTAGGGCAGTACCAGGGTCTCTGCTGCCGTGGCTGCGGTGACCCCGGCGGAACCCGGCAGGGCCAGGGTGGCAACACCTGAGCCCGCGTCGGCCAGCAGGCCGTCGAGGTGGCCGTGGTAGCAGCCGGAGAACTTGATGACCAGGTCGCGGCCGGTGTAGCCACGAGCCAGGCGCACCGCGGTCATGGTGGCTTCGGTGCCGGTGGAGACCATACGCACGCGGTCCACCCCGCCCATGCGGGACTTGATCAGCGCGCCGAGCTTGGCCTCATCCGGGGTGGATGCGCCGAAGGACAGGCCGCGGTCCACGGCCGCGTGCACGGCTGCCTGGATTTCCGGGTGGGCGTGGCCCAGCAGTGCCGGACCCCACGAGCAGACCAGGTCGACATATTCCTTGCCGTCGGCATCGGTCAGGTACGCGCCCTTGGCGCCGACCATGAATGGAGGGACGCCGCCGACCGAGCCGAAGGCACGCACCGGGGAATTCACGCCGCCGGGCATGACCTCGCGGGCCTCGGCGAAGAGCTTTTCAGAGTTCGACATACTATTACTTGCCTTCCTTGAGCCAGCCGGCAACTTCGGCTGCATAGTAGGTGAGGATCTGCTGGGCACCGGCGCGCCTGATCGACAGCAGCGATTCGAGCACGGAGGCCTTGCGGTCGATCCAGCCGTTGGCCGCGGCGGCCTCGATCATCGAGTACTCACCGGAAATCTGGTAGGCGGAGACGGGAACCGGGGAGATGTCGGCAATGTCGCGCACGATGTCCAGGTAGCTCATGGCCGGCTTGACCATGATCATGTCGGCTCCCTCGGCAATATCGAGCTCTGCTTCCAGCACTGCTTCGCTCCGGTTGGCCGAATCCATCTGGTAGGTCCGGCGGTCCCCCACCAGCTGGGAGTCCACGGCTTCGCGGAAGGGGCCGTAGAAGGCGCTGGCGTACTTGGCGCTGTAGGCGAGAATCGAGACGTCCTGGCGTCCGGCAGTGTCCAGGGCCTGGCGGATGACGCCGATCTGGCCGTCCATCATGCCGGAGGGACCCAGCACGTGGGCGCCAGCCTCGGCCTGCGCCACGGCCATCTGGCCATAGATTTCAAGGGTGGCGTCATTGGCCACGATGCCGTGCTCGTCGAGCACGCCGCAGTGGCCGTGCGAGGTGAATTCATCCAGGCACACGTCGGACATGACCACCAGTTCGTCCCCCACTTCGGCGCGCACCGCGGCGATGCCCTGGTTCAGGATGCCCTGCGGGTCGATTCCGGCCGAGCCGTTCTCATCGCGTTCCTCGGGGATGCCGAAGAGCATGATGCCGCCCAGCCCGAGTTCGGCCGCGTTGCTAGCGGCCGCCTTCAGCGAATCCATGGTGTGCTGGTAGACCCCGGGCATGGAGGTGATCTCGTTGGGCTGGCTCAGCCCTTCGCGCACGAAGGCGGGCAGGATCAGCTGCCGGCCCGAAAGCTCGTTTTCGGCCACCAGACGGCGGATCGCAGGATTCTGCCGCAACCGGCGCGGGCGATGCTGAGGGAAACCCATGGCTCCTCTTTCTCCAGTTCTCAATATCTTCTTATTCTGCGGTACGCTCCGCGGCACCGGAAGGACCGGTGCGCCGGAGCAAATCTTGGGCCGCACGGGCCAGGCCCTGCGGCGTGGGCTGCGCGGAAATCGCATGCACGGGCAGCCCGGCGCGTTCCATGGCCGCGGCCGTCGGCTTGCCGATGGCGATGGCCTGCGTCCGGGACGGCAAGCGGCTGCCTGCCAGCTGGATGAAGCGGCGAACCACGCTCGGGGCCGAGAAGACCACCAGGTCCAGCTCTTCCAGTGTGGCACCGATCTGCTCCGCCGGCAGGATCTTGATCCCCGGGACGGCTACGGCTTCGGTGACCGGCTGGCCGCCACGGCCGGCATCAACGGTTTCATAGGCGATGCATTCGCTGACCTCGACCGGATGCTCGGCCAGCCCGTCAGCCAGCGTGGAACTGGCCAGATCCCCATGCGGATAGCAGATCCGCTCCCCTGCTTCCAGGCGCCATTCGGCCACCATCCCGGCCGCAGACTGCTCGGCCGGCTGGAAGTGCACCGACCGGCCCAGCAGCCGGGAAATTGCGCCGGTGGTCTTCTGGCCTACCGAAGCAATCCGCAGATCTGCGGGAAGCTGCCGGCCATCCAGCACCTGTGCAACAACATGGACCGTATTCACCGAGGTGAGCACCAGCCAGCTGAAGCGGCCGGCCACCAGTTCTTCGCCCATGCGGTGCAGCTGGCTGCGGTTCTCGGGCCAGACGGTATCGATCAGCTGGGCACACCATGAGGTGATGCCCAGCTGCTCGAATTCCTGCACGGTGGCCGCGGCGCGTTCCGGGTTGCGCAGGATCAGTGCTTGGTAGGCCATCTGCCGGGACTAGGCCAGTCCGGCGACGACGGCCGCGCCGTCAGCGATCATCGACTGCGCCAGCGAACGGCCCAGCTGCTGCGCCGATTGAACAGAGCTGGCCGCGGTGCGGGCGCTGCGGCGCATGGTCTGCGAGCCATCGGGGTTGCAGGCCACGGCTTCGAGGACCAGCTCATCGCCCTCGATATGCGCCAAGGCGCCAATCGGGGCGGCACACCCGGCTTCCAGTTCAGCCAGCAGCGCGCGTTCGGCCTCGACCTGCATGCGGGTGGCGGCATCGTCGAACTGCGCCAACGCCGCATCCAGTGCCTTGTGGCCGGAACCGGCGGTACGGGTTTCCAGCGCCAACGCGCCTTGGCCCGGAGCTGGCAGCATGATGGCAGGATCCAGGTACTCGGTGATGTGCTTCTCCAAGCCCAACCGGCGCATGCCGGCTGCCGCCAGGATCACCGCGTCCAGGTCGCCCTGGGTGCCGCGTCCCACGCTGCCGTCATCCAAGGTCTCCCCGACACCCTTGACTCGTCCCAAGCGGGTGGGGACATTGCCGCGGATATCGACGATCTGCAAATCGCTGCGGTAGGCCAGCAGCTGGGCGGCGCGGCGCGGCGAACCCGTACCGATCTTCGCGCCCTGCGGCAGCTGGTCCAAGCCCAGCGAGTCGCGCGAGCACAACGCATCGCGCACGTCCTCCCGCGGCGGGATGGCGGCCAGCACCAGGCCCTCGGGCTGCGCGGTGGGCAGGTCCTTGAGCGAATGCACTGCCAGGTCGCACCCGGAATCCAGGAGGTGCTGGCGCAACGCGGCGGCGAAGACCCCGGTGCCGCCGAGGGTGGCCAGCGAACCGGTCACCACATCGCCTTCGGTCTTGACCAGCACGGTCTGCACCTCCAGGCCCGAGATCTCGGCCAGCTGCTGGGCAGCCCAACCGGTCTGGGTGGTTGCCAGCGCGCTGCCGCGGGTTCCTACGCGGAAATCTTCGCTCATGGTGCCGGCACACCTACTTCCGAGTCGACGGCTCCGATGGTCGGGCGCAGGGTTCCATCCAGCGCGCGCTTCTCGCAGCAGCCCGGCCGGCAGACGTCGAACCATGGGCCGCCCTTGACCACCGAGGAGCGTCCGTCGCGCAGGGCCTTGCCATCGGGACCGGCGAGGCGTTCTTCGACCAGATCGACCAGGCCGGAGATGAACGCAGGATGGGTGCCAGGGGTGGCGACACGGTCAAAGGCCAGGCCCAGTTCCGCGCAGGTGTCCTTGGCTTCGGTATCCAGATCCCATATGACTTCCATGTGATCGGAGATGAAGCCGATGGGCACCACCACGACACCGGCGATGCCGGCTGCGGCATCTTCTTCCAGCGCGTCGTTGATATCCGGTTCCAGCCATGGCACATGCGGTGCCCCGGAGCGGGACTGGTAGACCAGGCTGTGCTCCAGTCCCTGGGCTTCTTCCACCTGGGACAGGATGCCGTTGGCTACCGCCTGGTGCTGGCGGGTGTAGAGATTCTCGTATCCCTCGCCCCGGATGCCTTCGGGCCCAGCGGCCTCGGCATCGGACATCGGAATGGAGTGGGTGACGAAGACGATCTTGATCGCCCCGTCTTCCTTGCCTGCTTCGGCCAGCTGGGCGCGCACGTTGGCCAGCGAGGTGCGCAAGGAATCGACGAAAGGAGCAATGAAGGCAGGGGTGTCGAAGAACTGGCGTAGCTTGTCCACTTCCACCACGCCGTCCAGGCCGGTGTTGACCAGGCCCATGCCGGCATCCTCGCGGTACTGGCGGCAGGCCGAATAGCCGGAGTATGCGCCGGTGCCCATGAGCAGCACCTTGCGGTGGCCGTCGGCTGCCAGCGCCTTGAGTGTGTCGTCGATGAACGGATGCCAGTTGCGGTTGCCCCAGTAGATCGGCAGGTCGATGCCGCGGGCTTCAAGTTCGGCTTCCAGCGCTGCCTTCAGCGCGCGGTTCTGCGCGTTGATGGGCGAGACGCCGCCATTCTTGCGGTAGTGCACCGCCACTTCTTCCAGCCGCTCATCCGGGATGCCGCGGCCCGCGGTGACCTTGCGCAGGAACGGGATGACATCATCCTGCCCCTCCGGGCCGCCGAAGGATGCCAGCAGGATGGCCTCGTAGGCCTTGGGAATCATCTGGCCGTTGCTGTCATATCCCTCGCGGGGATCGAAGGCCTGGCTCACTTCAGCACCTCGAGCGCTTCGGCTGCCGAAATGCGGCGGCCGGTGTAGAACGGAGTCTCCTCACGCACGTGGTGGCGGGCCTCGGTGTAGCGCAGGTGGCGCATCATGTCGACCAGGTCGATCATGTCATCGGCTTCCAGGCAGATCTGCCATTCGTAGTCGCCGAAGGAGAACGCGGCGACGGTGTTGGCCAGCACGTTGGGGAATTCGCGGCCCAGGATGCCGTGGTCGCGCAGCATCTTGCCGCGGGCCGCCGGGTCCAGGGTGTACCACTCGGTGGAGCGCACGAACGGATAGACGGTCATCCATTCCTTGGCTGCCACCCCGCGGGCGAACGCCGGCGAGTGGTCCTTGGCGAATTCTGCTTCGCGGTGCACTGCCATGGTGGAGTACACGATCTCGGTGCCTGCCAGCAGAGCCGAACGGCGGATCTTGCGCATCGAAGCCTGGAGCAGCTGGGCCGATGGCCCGTGCACCCAGAACATCAGGTCAGCGTCTTCGCGCATGGCCGATACGTCGTAGATGCCGCGTACGGTGGCGCCTTCGGCGGCCAGCTCGGAGACCAGTGCATCGAATTCAGCGGCAGCCGCCTCGGAACGCTCCACGATGTCGGAACGCTTGAAAATGGTCCAGAGAGTGTAGAAGAACGTCGGGTTTTCTCCTGCGTTTTCGCGTTCGCGAATAACTGGGGAATTATGCTCCGGTGCGTTGCTCACTTGATATTCTCCTTGATCTGGTTTCGGACAAAAGTCCAGGTTGGTTGTCCCGGGCGCGGTTAGCGGGCGCTGATCGCGACGGCACTGCGGGCTTGGCTGATCACTCGTGCCAATCCGGTGCCGGCGATCCATGCGCCAACCACATCGAGCCCTTCGAAGTCCGACAGGCTTCGCTGCAGCTGGCCGCGGCGCGCGGCAGCAGCCTGGCCCTGCAGCGGAACCATGTCACTGAAGCGTGAAACGGTGCTTCCCAAGACATCATCTAGGTGCAATTGAACACCGAGAATCTTTGAAGCGTCTTTGATTGCCTGTTCGACGAGAGCCGAGTCATTCCCGGATTCGACAAGTTCCTCATGTTCGCCGATGCGCCCGAAGGACAGGCGCAGCACGTGGGTGCCGGGCCCTGCCTCCTCCGCGAGCCATGGCCACTTGCCCGTTGAGTGCGTCAGCGCCTTGGCGGTCAGCGGGGCGTCCTTGGCGACCAGCACGCCAGACCCGCGCGGGGCGTCGTCGAGCTCAGGCTTGTCGACCACCAGGATCGCCAACGCGATGGCATTGTCGCCGCCTTCGCTGGCCAGCTGGTCTTCGGGTGCCAGCAGCGGGTTCAGCAGCGCAAGTGCCTGTTCCGCGGGCGTTGCCAGGACCACCCGGTCCGCGTGCAGTTCCTGGCCCAGGGTGCTGACCGTGTACGGGCTTGGCGACTGCGCGTCGTGGCACACCGCGGTGACCGGTGAATTGCGCACCAGCGCCACGCCTGCCTCCCCCAGCTGGGAAACCAGGGCTTCGACCATGGTGTACATGCCGCCGTTCAGGCCGGCGACTCGGGAGCCTGCCGGCGCCGATTCCTGCAGCTTGGTGACGGCGCGCGCCAGCGAACCGGTCTCCAGCATGGCTTGGCGCAGGCCTGGGGCAGCGGCGTCAATGGAAATGTTGGCGGGGTCGGTGGAATAGACCCCGTTGATGACCGGGGCCACCAGCTGGTCCAGCACCGCTTGGCCCATGCGGGAACGGACTACTTCGGCAATGGACAGCGGCTCGTTGGCCCACTTCTTGTTCATTGGAGTGATCAGGTCCGCAGCGGCGCGCACGGTGGCGGGCCGGCCGATGATCGAGCGCACCTCGTCGGTGCGCACATTGCCCGGGATGCCCAGCAAGGCGGTTTCAGGCATCGGGTGGGCCAGGATGTCCTGGTCCTCGCCCTGGACGAGCCAGGCCCGCGCTCCTGAGGTCTTGGCGATCTGACCGCCCAACTCCAGCTCGTCGAGGTACGAGGCAACAATGCCTCCGCGCAGCGCGAAGGATTCCGCGCCGGCATCGATGGCCAGCCCGGCGACTTCGGCGGTGCGCACGCAGCCGCCGAAGCTCCCGGTTGCTTCCAGCACGGTTACTTCGTGTCCGGTCTGGCGAAGTTCACGGGCGGCGACCAGCCCGGCAATGCCGCCGCCGACCACTACTGCATGCGGGGCCCATGGCTTTTCCGCCTGGTGGGCCGATCCGGTTTTCGCTAGGCGTGCTTCGCTGGCGTTGCGCACCTTTTCCAGCAGGCGCAAGGCGTGCGCCGCGGCATCGTTGGCTATGTCCCGTCGCGGCTTGGATGCACCGGTGGCTTTTGCTGATTCCCCTGCGCGCGCATTGCGTTGTTCCTTGCTCACGTGCCTTGCACCTTCCACCTTCACGATATGCCGAGGCCCTGCCCCTCCGGCCGTGGCGTCGAGAGCCAGTGGGACACGGCGTTAAACCTAGCTTAGACCTGTTGAATTACAGCGAGTGAATGAGCTCGACCACACGGGTCAGCACGGTTGGGTCGGTGGTCGGGGGAACACCGTGGCCCAGGTTCACCACGTGGCCGCGGGCCTTCTTGCCGGCCGCAACCACCTCGCGCACGTGCGCTTCGAGGACTTCCCACGGGGCTGCCAGCAGGGCCGGGTCGATATTGCCCTGCACCGAAACGCCTTGGCCCAAACGCTCGATCGCCGTTTCAAGCGGGATGCGGTAATCCACGCCGACTGTATCCACGCCCGCATCGCGCATCGCGGTCAGCAGCTCGCCGGTTCCGGTGCCGAAGTGGATCAGCGGCACGCCCAGATCGCGGACGTAGTCCAGGGACTTCACCGAGTACGGGGCGACATGCTTCTGGTAGTCCGGCAGCGACAGCGACCCGGCCCACGAGTCGAAGAGCTGGGCGGCCGAGGCGCCGGCCTCGACCTGTGCGCGCAGGAACTTGCCTGAGGCGTTGGCGGCCCAGGTCATCAGACCGTCCCAGACCTCCGCGTCGGTGTGCATCATGGTGCGCGGGCCCAGGTGGTCTCGGCTCGGCTTGCCCTCGACCATGTAGGCGGCCACGGTGAACGGGGCGCCGGCGAAGCCGATCAGCGGGGTCTTGCCCAGCTCTGCCACGGTCAGGCGCACCGCTTCGCGGATCGGTTCCAGCGACTCGTCGGTCAGCTCCGGAAGCGCGGCGACCTGTTCCATGGTGCGGATCGGGGTGTCCAGTACCGGGCCGACTCCTGGCACGATGTCCACGCCGATGCCTGCCAGGCGCAGCGGGATGACGATGTCCGAGAAGAAGATGCCAGCGTCCACCTTGTGGCGACGCACCGGCTGCAGGGTGATCTCGCTGGCCATGGCTGGATCCAGGCAGGAGTCGAGCATGCTCACCCCTTCGCGCAGCTTCAGGTACTCAGGCAGCGAGCGGCCAGCCTGGCGCATGAACCACACCGGGTGATGCGACGGCTTCTTGCCGGTCAAGGCTTGGATCAAAGCGGAATCTCGGGTACGTCCATCAATCAGCGGATGGTTCTGCGACAGGGTCATGCCCCAATTCTGCCAAGTCTTGGGATTAAAAGCCCATTTACGGCGTTCGCCCGCAGGTGAAGGTGAGCAAACTAACCCAGCGGAAGCATGCCATATTAGGCACACCTGCGTTGTCTACCGGTATTTTCCGGCCTATTCTGGGGTCACTGTGGTTTTCTTATCTCTCGTCGCATCGCATTCGCAGCTCGATCTGGAGACCGTGGCACAAATCAGTGCTTCGGCCGATGGGCTGGCAGCTGCCTCCGTTAACGGTTCGGCAGCTATCAATGGTGCCGTCGTGCTTGCTACGTGCAACCGCTTCGAAGTCTACGCGGACGTGGACCATGTGGAGGACGCTGCGGATCATCTGGTCAGCGAGCTGGCCGCCAGCGCAGGCCTCTCCCCCGAATTCCTGTCCCGCCGCCTGACCACGCTGGAAGGCGACCCGGTCATCGAGCACCTCTTCTCCGTCGGCGCCGGCCTGGACTCTGCCGTGGTCGGCGAACGCGAAATCGCCGGGCAGGTGCGCCGCGCGCTGACCCAGGCGCAGCAGGAAAAGACCACGACCAGCAACCTCACCCGGCTGTTCCAGAACGCCACCCGCGCGGCCAAGGATGTCGGTTCGACTACCGATCTCGGCACCCAGGGCAAGTCCGTGGTTTCGGTAGCCCTCGATCTGGCCGAAGAGCTGCGCGATGAAGCCAGCGACTGGTCCGAACAAGACGTCGTGCTCTTCGGCACCGGTTCCTACGCTGGCGCCACGATGGCGCTGCTCAAGGAACGCGGCGTCCAGCGCATCTCGGTCTACTCGCATTCCGGACGCGCCGCAGATTTCACCGCCAAGCGCGGCGGTTTCCCGCTGAACGACGAATTGCTGCCGCAGGCGCTGCGCGAAGCAGACATCATCGTTGGCTGCTCCGGAGGCGGACACCAGCTGGCCCGCGAAGAACTCGAAGCCCTGCGCGTTGAGAAGCACCCGCTGATAGCCATCGACATGGCGCTCACCCACGACTTCGACCCGACCCTGGCGGAACTGCCGGATGTCGAGCTGATCACCTTGGAATCGGTGCGCATGGCGGCCCCGACCGAACAGGTGATGGCCGTCCACGCTGCGAGCCGGATCGTCAAGAAAGCCACCGCTGAGTTCGCCGCAGCCCAGCGGGAACGCGAAGCGGACTTTGCGATTGTCGCCCTGCGCCAGCACACCAAGAGCGTATTGGATGCGGAAATCGCCAAAGTCCGCGCACAGCACGGCTGCAGCGCCGCCGCCGAGGAAGTGGAACTGGCCATGCGCCGCATGGTGCGCCAGCTGCTGCACGTGCCTACCATGCGCGCCCGCGAGCTGGCAGGCGAAGGCCGCACCAGCGAGTATGTTGCGGCCTTGGAAACGCTCTACGGCTTGGAACTTGACCAGCCCGTTGCCGAAAAATCGGATCCAATGCAGGCTCAGGGCAACTGCCCTGCCGCGCCTGAAGTCAAATCAGCGTAGAAAATCTGATTTCCCGCTGGATTTTTCCACTTTCCGCACAGAAGCATGGAATACTACTTCCAAGTAGATTAGTCTCCCGACAATTCCTTCGATGACTTGGGAGCTGATCACTCTGCAGCTGGAAAGGCCCCATTCGACATGACGGAACTCGAAAATATCAAAGGCACCCGCCCGCAACGGATGCCACGTGAAGCGCGTCGGCGCCAGCTGCTGCAGGCAGCGCACCAGGTTTTCGTGGCCCATGGCTATCATGGCGCGTCGATGGACGAAATTGCTGAAGTCGCTTTGGTCTCCAAGCCGGTCCTCTACCAGCACTTCCCCGGCAAGCGCGAGCTGTATCTCGCCTTGCTCGATTCCCACCTGGCCGACTTCAGCCGGCAGCTCGATGAAGCGATCCGCTCCACGAATGACAACCGCGAGCGTGTCTTCGCCACCATCAACACGTACTACAGCTACATCAAGGGCGAATCCCAGGCCTACCGCCTGATCTTCGAATCCGATGTCCTCTCCGATCCGCTGATCGCCCATCGCATCGAGCAGTTCAACAGCTCGTTGGCTTCCTCTATCGCCCGCGTAGTGGTCGAGGATACCGATATGAGCGAGGACGAGGGCCTGCTGGCAGGCCGGGCACTGGCCGGGCTCTCCCAGGTTTCGGCTCGCTACTGGGCCACCAGCGAGTCCTCGGTGGACCAGGAGGCGGCTGTCGAGCTGATCTCCCTTTTAGCTTGGCGCGGAATTTCGCAGTTCCCGAAGGAAAACTAGCTAGATTAGTGACTAGAGGCCCCACACGGGACACCTATTTCGTTCGAGAGGATCTGCGACAAACATGGAAATCCGCATTGGCATTCAGAATGTAGCCCGCGAAGTAGTGCTTGACTCCGAGCTGAGCAACGCCGAAGTCAACGAGCTGGTAGCGAAGGCTATCGCCGACGGAACCGTTCTGGCACTGAAGGATCCAAAGGGCCGCGAGGTCTTGGTGCCTTCCGCTGGCATCGCCTACGTTGAGGTTGGCCCGGAAGAAGTCCGCCGCGTCGGCTTCGCACAGTAGCGCTTGCGGCTCGCCAAGGCCCTGCCTTGGCAGCTGGTTGCCGGTTTCGCCCGAATGCGAAACCGGCTATTTCTTTGCCCAAATAGTGATTCGAGTCACCGAGTCGTGATATTCCTAGGGTGTGACTGAACGAAGAATCCGCAGCCCCCGCCCGGTTCCCGCCAACTCGTTAGCCCAGCTACTGCTCGGCCTGGAAGCGGAGTTCGAGGTGCCGGCGCCTTTCGACGAGCAGACTTTGGAAGCCGCGGAGCAGGCGGTAGCCCAAATGCAGCTCCCCGACCAGGACGCGACCAGCCTCCCCTTCTTCACCATTGATCCGCCCGGCGCTACCGATCTCGACCAGGCGATGTTCCTTGAACGGCACAGCGACGGCTACACAGTGCACTACGCCATCGCCGACGTGCCAGCCTTCGTTGCCCTGGGCAGCCAGCTTGATGCGGTGGCCCGCCAACGCGGCCAGACCTACTATCTGCCGCACCGCAAGATCACCTTGCACCCGCCGCTGATTTCCGAGGACCAGGGCTCGCTGCTGCCGGGCAAGGAACGTCCGGCCTTCCACTGGAAAATCTACCTGGACGCTGATGGTGCCCTCGGCGACGTTGAACTGCGCCGCGCGCGCATCCGTTCCAGGGCGCAGCTGGACTACGCCTCGGCCCAGGCACGACTGGATTCGGGAGAACCCGATGAGCAGCTCGAGCTGCTCGCCGAAATCGGCGCGGCCCGCCTGCGCCAGGAGCAACTGCGCGGTGGCGCCTCGCTGAACCTGCCGGATCAGGAAATCGAGGAAGCCGGCGAGGGCTACAAGCTGGTCAGCCGCACTCCCCTGCCACTGGAAGGCCACAACGCGCAGATTTCTCTGCTCACCGGCATCGCCGCGGCCCGCATCATGCTCAAAGCCGGCGTGGGCATCTTGCGCACCATGCCTGCCCCGGATGAGGCAGACCAGCGCGAATTCCGCACCCAAACCCAGTTGCTCGGCACCCCGTGGGATGAATCGCTCAGCTATGGGCAGTACCTGCATGCATTGGATGTCAGCGACCCGAAGCAGCTGGTCATCATGCATCGCGCCGCTGCCCTGTTCCGCGGCGCGGACTACCAGGTCATCAATGGGCAGCCCGAGGAAGAACTCATCCAGGCGGCACTGGCAGCACCCTACGCGCACACCACCGCTCCGCTACGCCGCCTGGTGGACCGCTTCGTGCTGCTCACCTGCCATCTCCTGTCCACCGGCCAGCCGCTCCCGGCAAAGCTCACTTCGGCATTGGAGGAACTGCCCGGGCTGATGCGCAGCAGCAGCATTGCCGCCAACCGGGTGAACAATGCGGCCGTTGACCTGCTCGAAGCCTATGTGCTCAAGACACGGGTCGGGGAAGAATTCCAGGCCATCGTGCTGAAGTCCGCTGAGCAGAAAGAGGACGGCAAGATTCGTCCCGGAGTCCTCCAGCTGGCAGATGAACCGATTACCGGATCCTTCACCGGATCCGCCCAGCCAGGCACCTTGGTGCGCGTGAAGCTGGTGCAGGCCGATCCAGAAGTACGCAAGATCAGCTTCGAAATCGTGGCTTCGGACTCCTAAGCCCGGGTTTCAGGGCAAAACCGGTTATGCTTGGCCTATTAGCAATTAGGATGCCCGATCGCAATGGGCTGATAGATGAAACAGTTTTATGGCGACTTCCCAGCGGTCGCCATCCCGCAGGTGCCTGGCCAAGGCGCCTGACGTGAAAGCAGCGATCGGCTCCGCTGGATTCGCGCGGTACCCTGCATGCTCATGGCTTTTTGAAAGCCGGAATGGAGCAGGTGCCGTGCCCGCAAGAAATGAGAACACGGACATCGTGACTGACACGACGCTTTCGGCAGCAGCTGCCGAACCACAAGACAACGAACCAACCGCCGCAGAGCCAGCCAAGCAGAGCTTTGCCGATCTGAACGTTCGCGAAGACATTGTTGCTTCGCTCTCGGAAGCCGGGATCGAGTACCCCTTCCCCATCCAGTCCTTGACCCTGCCAGTTGCCCTGGGCGGAAACGACATCATCGGCCAGGCCAAGACCGGTACCGGCAAGACCCTGGGCTTCGGCATTCCTGCCTTGCAGCGCGTGATCCGCGAGGGCGACAAGGGCTACGCGGATCTTGAATTCCCCGGTGCCCCACAGGCCTTGATCGTCGCCCCGACCCGCGAGCTGGCCATCCAGGTCGGCGCCGATTTGGCCCAGGCCTCGAAGCACTCGAACATCTCGATCACCACCATCTACGGCGGGCGCCCCTACGAAGAGCAGATTGCCGCGCTGAAGGCCGGCACCGACGTAGTGGTCGGCACCCCGGGCCGCCTGATCGACCTGAACCGCCAGCGCGTGCTGAACCTCAAGCAGGTGCGCACCGTGGTGCTGGACGAGGCCGACGAGATGCTGGACCTCGGCTTCCTGCCGGATGTCGAGCGCATCCTGGCCGCACTGCCGCCGGTACGCCAGGCGATGCTGTTCTCGGCCACCATGCCCGGCGCCGTGATCACCATGGCCCGCCGCTACATGACCCGCCCTACGCACATCCGCGCCCAGGATCCGGGCGATGACGATTCTCTGACCAAGCGCAATATCCGCCAGCTGGTCTACCGTGCGCACAACATGGACAAGGACGAGATGGTAGCACGCCTGCTGCAGGCCGAGGGCCGCGGCAAGACCATCATCTTCACCCAGACCAAGCGCTCGGCTGCCAAGCTGTCCGATGAGCTGGTGGACCGCGGCTTCAACGCCGGTTCGCTGCATGGCGATCTGGGCCAGGGCGCCCGCGAGCAGGCGTTGAAGGCCTTCCGCTCGGGCAAGGTCGACATCCTGGTCGCCACCGACGTCGCAGCCCGCGGCATCGACGTGGATGACGTCACCCACGTGGTCAACCTGCAGTGCCCTGATGACGAGAACACCTACCTGCACCGCGTGGGCCGCACCGGCCGTGCCGGCAACACCGGCACCGCGGTGACCTTCGTGGACTGGGACTCGGTGCCGCGCTGGTCGCTGATCAACAAGGCGCTTGGCCTGAACGTTCCCGAGCCGGTGGAAACCTACTCCTCGTCGCCGCACTTCTTCACCGACCTGGATATCCCCAAGGGCACCAAGGGCCGGCTGCAGCGTGCCAAGAAGACCGCCGCCGCCGAGGGCGACGGTTCCCCGCGCCGCGAGGAATCAGCGCGTACCCCGCGCCGCCGCAGCAATTCCCGCACCCGTACCCGCACCGTGAACGGCGTGCAGACGCGCCAGCGCGGCGGGCAGGGCTCCGGTGCCGAGCAGGACGGCGCACGCCACGGCCACTCCAAGGGCAAGCAGGATCGTCCGGCACGCGAAAACGAGCGCCACCGCGAAACGCATGTGGCCGGCGAGGAGCAGGCAGCGGCCGAGGGCTCAGCACCGGCACGCCGCCGCCGTCCGCGCCGCCGCACCCGCAGCACCGAAGCAGGCGGCCAGGACTGATTCCAGTCCAACCGGCCAGTCAACTTTTCCGAAAGGAACTTACACCAGCGGTGCTCGCTCTACCCGAAGAACCAGCTTTGCCTGATACTGGAACACCAGACGCCCACGCGTACGGCGTTCCAGCCTCGGGAAATACCGTGTACCACGGCGACAACCTCTCCATCCTCGGCACCCTGCCCGATCAGAGCTTCACCCTGATCTACGTGGACCCGCCATTCAACACCGGACGCAAGCAGACCCGTGCCCAGCGCACCATGGTCCGCGCTGCCGAAGGCGAAGGCGACCGCACCGGGTTCAAGGGGCGCGAGTACAACACCGAGCTGGGGATCGCCCGGTCGTATCACGATGCCTTTGACGACTACCTCAGCTTCATCGAGCCGCGGCTGCGCGAGGCCCACCGCCTGCTGGCCGAGGACGGCACGCTCTACGTGCATCTGGATTACCGCGAGGTGCATTATGTGAAGGTGCTGCTCGACGGGATTTTCGGCCGGGAGTGCTTCCTGAACGAGCTGATCTGGGCGTATGACTATGGGGCTCGTGCCAAGAGCCGCTGGCCGGCCAAGCACGACACCATCCTGGTCTATGTGAAGGATCCCAAGAAATACCACTTCGACTCGGCCGAGGTGGACCGTGAACCGTATATGGCCCCCGGCCTGGTGACCCCGGAGAAGCGTGCCCTGGGCAAGCTTCCGACCGATGTCTGGTGGCACACCATCGTCTCGCCTACCGGCAAGGAAAAGACCGGCTATCCGACGCAGAAGCCCGAAGGCGTGCTGCGCAGGATCGTGGCCGCGTCCTCGCGCCCCGGCGATTGGGTGCTGGACTTCTTCGCCGGCTCCGGCACCACCGGTGCGGTGGCGGCGAAGCTGGGACGCCAGTATGTGCTGATTGACCAGAACGTCGAAGCCATCGAGGTGATGAAGGCCCGGTTGCCTGAAGGCACCACTTATATCGAGGCCTGAGTCCCAGTCCCCTCGTCGATAATCCTTTGCAGCATGCCCGGCTCGGTGAGATTCTCACCGAGCCGGTTCAGCTTTCCGGTCCCGTGGTAGTCCGAGGATCCGGTGACGATCAGATGGTGCTCGGCGGCCAGCTCAAGCATCCAGGCCTTCCCCTCGGCGGTATTGTCCCGGTGGTGCACTTCCACTCCGGCCAGACCGGCATCGATCATCTCGTAGAAGGTCGAGTCGGGTACCACTCGTCCCCGGGCCGAGGCCTTGGGGTGCGCGAACACCGGAACGCCGCCGGCTTCGCGAACCAATTGCACGGCAGTGGCCGGATTCACCGCTGGATGCGACACGTAATAGCGCGAACGTGAGGACAGGATGTTGGCGAACGCCTCGTTGCGGTTCTCCACCACCCCCGCGGTCACCAGCGCATCGGCAATATGCGGGCGGCCAACGGTGGAGCCCGGGAGGCAATGCTCCCCCACCAGATCCCAGCTGATCGGAAAGTCCTCGGCCAGCAGATCGACAATGCGGCGGGCGCGGATGATCCGCGAGTTCAGCGAGCGGTTCAGCTCATCGAGCAGCGGCTGGTAGGTGGGGTCGTGCAGGTAGCTGAGCAGGTGCACGCTGATACCGTGGGCATCCTGGCAGGTGATTTCCATGCCCGGAACGAACCCCAGTCCCAGCTTCCGCGCCTGCTCCGCGGCTTCGTCCCAACCGCTGGTCTGGTCATGATCTGTCAACGCCACGACATCCAGGCCGGCAGCCGACGCTGCGCGCATCAGCTCGGACGGAGTTTCAGTTCCGTCGGACACATTGGAGTGGGTGTGCAGGTCAATTCGCATATGCCTAGGTTATCCCCTGCGCTGATTCTTTGCTGGGATACAGCTGATGGTGACACACTTGGAGCATGACCAATCAAGATTCAACTGCACCAAGCACTGATCAGCCGTTGGAAGACCGCGTGAACAACCGTTCCCAGCGTCCAACGTCCAAGGCATTCCAGGAATTCATGGCCTCCTCGTGGGCCCCGGACACCTCGGACTTGCCAGAGCAGGATGCCGCTGCCAGCTACGCGGCGGCCCGTCGTGCCAAGCTCTCGGAAAACTTCACAGGCGAACGCATCGTAATCCCGGCCGGCCCGCTCAAGGTCCGTTCCAACGACACCGACTACCGCTTCCGCCCGCATTCAGCCTTCGCCCACCTCACCGGCCTGGGCGTCGACCACGAGCCCGACGCAGTACTGGTCATGGAACCAACCGATGACGGCGCAGGCGAGCACGGCTCCAACCACGTCTCCACCCTGTACTTCGCGCCGATGGCCGGCCGCGACACCACCGACTTCTACCTGAACTCGCGGTCCGGCGAATTCTGGGTCGGCCCTCGCCCTACCCTCTCCTCGCTGTCGGCACGCACCGGGATGCCTACCGACTCGCTGGAACAGCTGGAAATGGCGATCACCAAGAACTCCGGCCCGCAGGCCCTGGGCGGCATCCGCATCCGCCTGGTGCGCGAAGTCGACCTGAACATCGAGGCGCTGGTGGACACCTCGCGCATCAACACCGGGCAGGACTTGGAAGCCAGCGACGCCCTGGATACCGAGCTGTCCGAGTTCGTTTCTGAGCTTCGCCTCATCAAGGACGAATACGAAATCGCGGAGCTGCGCAAGTCGGTTGCCGCAACCATCAACGGTTTCGAAGATGTGGTGCGCAACTTGGACAAGGCCGTCGCCCACGAACGCGGCGAACGCGTTGTCGAAGGCGCCTTCTTCGCCCGTGCCCGCCTTGAGGGCAACGAGCTGGGCTATGACACCATCGCCGCCTCGGGCAACAACGCCACCATCTTGCACTGGATCCGCAACACCGGATCCGTCAAGCCGGGCGAGGTGCTGCTGCTGGACGCCGGTGTCGAGGCCGAATCGCTGTACACCGCGGACATCACCCGTTCGCTGCCGGTGTCAGGCAAGTACACCGAGGTACAGCGCAAGGTCTACCAGGCCGTACTGGATGCCGCAGATGCCACGTTCGCCGCGGCCAAGCCGGGGCTGAAGTTCCGCGACCTGCACCAGATCGCTACCCGTGTCCTGGCCGAGCGCCTGTCCGAGTGGGGCCTGTTGCCGGTCTCCGTGGAAGAAGCAATGGATCCAGAAGGCCAGCATCACCGCCGCTGGATGCCGCACGGCACCAGCCACCATCTGGGCCTGGACGTGCACGACTGCGCGCAGGCTCGCGCCGACCTGTACCTGGATGCCGAGCTGGAAGAAGGCATGGTCTTCACCATCGAACCTGGCCTGTATTTCAAGGACGAGGATTTGGCGATCCCCGAAGAATACCGTGGCTTGGGCGTGCGTATCGAGGATGACATTCTGGTCACCGCCGATGGCGCCGAGAACCTGAGCGTTGCCCTGCCGCGCAAGCCTGACGAGGTCGAAGCGTGGATGGCTAAGCTGCGCGGCTGAATCCTTCGGCGGCGTTAAACGGCGAAGGCCTGGGTGCAGTTACCGTGGTAACTGCACCCAGGCCTTGCTTGTGCCCGGCGGTCGCCCTAGCCTTCCAAATCCTTGCGGGACGCTGGATCCTGCTCAGGCTCTTCGGCCTGGGCTTGCGGTTGTTGCGAGGTATCGACCTTCGGCTCGACTTCCGACAGGTCCTGCGCTTCCGGGGCCTCGGATGCGGGTGCTTGGGCGTCCTCCTTGGCCGGCTGTGCCGCTGGAGCTGCCGGCTTGGCCTCGTTCACTCGCACGCCATAGCGCGGACGGCCATCTGGCAGGTCGGGGAACTGCGAGCTGCGCTCCGCGCCGGTTGCAGGCTGCGCACCGCTGGCCGGTGCTGCCGCGGCTGGCTGTGCTGGAGGCGTGGCGGGGGCGGCAGGCGCCTGCTGCTGCGGGGCCGCCGCTGGGTGCGCCGGGGCCTGATGCGGGCGCATAGGCAGCTTGGAGGCCAGGGTGCGGGCAGCCTGCGCATGCTCGAAATCAACCACTACGTCGAAGCTGGTGGCCACGAACTGGCTGGAGGACGCGAAATCGCGCTTGCCACGACGGGTCGAATAGCTGATCACGCCAGCGATCATCCAGATAGCCATGCCCAGGCCGATAGCCGAGAGAATCTGGTACAGCCCGTTTCCGCCTCCGCCGAAGAGCGTCAGCAGCAGGCCGACGAACAGGCCCATCATGCCGCCCTGGGCGGCACCGGCCAGCGCCACGCGCGGGTAGGACAGCTTCGCGGTGACCCGCTCCACGGTGCGCACGTCGTTGCCGACGATGCTTACCGCAGCGACCGGGAAATCATTATCGGCCAGGTAATCCACGAGCTTCTGGGCATCGAGATAGCTGGTGTAACGTCCAAGCAGTTCTCCGCGCGGCAAGCCGCTGGTGCTAATCGAATTTACTCCATGAGGCGAGGTCATATCTATATTGTGCACGGGTTTACTGTGAGCCTGCATAGTTGTGAAGCAACTATCGCTGTGGGTGAAAGAAACAGGGCGTCGCCTGTGGCTTGGCACACCGGGAACAGGCCGTGAACGCGATAGTCTAGGAAGGTGAGCGCACAAGTGTCTAAAATCTTCGTCGCCCGGCTGCTCGGGCTTGATGTCTTTGACCCCTTGGGCGACCGCCTAGGCCGTTTACGCGATGTCGTGGTGGTCTCCCGCGGCCCCAAGAAACCCGACGCCTGCGTGGGCCTGGTCGTTGAGGTCCCCGGCAAGCGGCGGGTCTTCGTTCCGATGACCCGCATACAGTCCATGGAAGCCAACCAGGTGATCTGCAACGGCCTGGTGAACATGCGCCGCTTCCAGCAGCGCGGCCAGGAAATTCTGGTGGCCGCCGAAATGTTCGACCGCACCATCACCTTCATTGACGGGTCCGGCCGCGGCGTCATCGAGGATATCGGCCTTGCGCAGACCCGTCGAGGCGACTGGGAAATCAACGAATACTATGTCCAGCGTGGCGAACCGACCGCCAATCTGCTGGGCCTGCGTTCGCGCCGCCGCAACAAGGTACTGGTCTCCTGGGACGAGGTCAGCCACGGTTCGAAGAGCGAACCGCAGTCCGCTGACACCTTCGTGGCAGCCCACGACGAGATGAAGCCCGCAGACTTCGCCGACGCCCTGCACGAAATGAATGAGAAGCGCCGCCTGGAAATTGCCACCCATCTGCAAGATGAGCGCCTGGCTGACGTGCTCCAGGAGCTCCCGGACCGCGAGCAGGTGGAAATTCTCTCCGCACTGGGGCTGGAACGCGCCGCGGACGTGCTTGAGGAAATGGACCCGGATGACGCGGCCGACCTCCTGGCCGAAGTCAGCGAAGAGACCAAGCACCAGCTGCTGGATCTGATGAACGAGGAAGAGGCCAAGGACGTCCGCCGCCTGCTCGCCTACCCTGAAGGCACCGCCGGTTCGATCATGACCCCTGTTCCGGTCATCCTCACCCCGGAATCCACGGTCGCGGAAGCTTTGGCGTCGGTGCGTCTGGAGGAGTTGAGCCCCGCGCTGGCTTCCACCGTGTATGTGGTGCGCCCGCCTCTGGAGACCCCCACCGGACGCTACTTGGGCCAAGTTCACATCCAGGCGCTGCTGCGTGCCGCTCCCCCGGAACCGTTGGGCGATATCCTAGATACCGAGCTGGAACCGATGTCGGATCTGGCCAATATTACCGAAGTGGTTCGCCATTTGGCCACCTACAACCTCACCAGCGTCGGCGTGACCAACAAGGAGGGCCGGCTGGTCGGCGCCATCACCGTGGATGACGTGCTGGACCACATCCTTCCGGATGACTGGCGTTCCCAGGACTAGCCAACGCCCCAACTACCCACCAGCAGCAAAGGAGTTCCAGCTATGGCTGAGCAGCGCAAGAGTAACGGCCTGGATACCCCGCTTGCAGCACGGCAACGCTTCTGGCCGAGGTTCTCCCCGAACCCCGACCTCTTCGGTTCGGCCACGGAGAAGTTCGCCCGCTTCATGGGCACTCCCCAGTTCCTGCTGTACATGACGGTATTCTGCGCCTTCTGGCTGATCTGGAATTCGGTCGCGCCGATCAATTGGCGTTTCGACGATGCCACCATCGGCTTCACCGCGCTGACGCTGATGCTTTCCCTGCAGGCTTCCTACGCGGCTCCGCTGCTGCTGCTGGCACAGAACCGCCAGGATGACCGCGACCGCGTCTCACTGTCAGAGGACCGTGCCCGGGCAGAACGCAACCTGTACGACACCGAGTACCTGACCCGCGAGCTGGCTTCCCTGCGTCTGGCCCTGCGCGATGTCGCCACCCGCGACTACGTCCGTTCGGAATTGCGCAATGTCCTAGAAGAACTGCTGGAAACCGCCGACGGCGAAGAACTGCACCTGCGTGCCAAGAAAAAGGGCGGCAACAAGAACTCCCAGCCGCAAACCGGAATGATCGAAACCGTCAAGCCCCAGCAGAGCCAGCACCGGAAGAACAACTGAGCATTGAGCAACACCCCAGAACTCCTCGCCGCCCTCGCACAGGTCAACGACCCGGAGCTCCGCCGGCCCATCACCGAACTGGGCATGGTGGAATCCGCTGAATTGGCCGATGGCACGGCCACCGTGAAGATCTTGCTGACCATCGCCGGTTGCCCGATGCGCTCCACCATCGAGCAGGACGCCACAGCGGCCCTGCTGGCCGTGGACGGCGTGCAGCACGTCGAGGTGGAGCTGGGTGTCATGGATCCGCACCAGCGGGCAGCGTTGCGCGAGTCCCTGGCCAGCCGCCGCACGCCGTTCTCCGACCCTGCCTCCTTGACCCGGGTGATCGCGGTGGCCAGCGGCAAGGGCGGAGTGGGCAAGTCGTCGCTGACCGCGAATCTCGCCTGCCAGCTGGCAGCCCAGGGGCTGAAGGTCGGACTGATCGACGCCGACGTGCACGGATTCTCCATTCCCTCGCTGATGGGAATCTCGCAGAACCCCACCCGGGTGGATGAGATGATCTTGCCACCGGTAGCGCACGGGGTGAAGGTCATTTCCATTGGCATGTTCCTGGATTCCAACCAGCCGGTGATCTGGCGTGGACCGATGCTGCACCGCGCCTTGGAACAGTTCCTTTCGGATGTCTATTTCGGCGACTTGGACTACCTGTTCCTCGATCTGCCGCCGGGCACCGGGGACATGGCGATCTCAGTTTCCCAGCTGCTGCCCAATAGCGAGCTCCTGGTGATCACCACCCCGCAGTCCACTGCGACAGAGGTTGCCGAACGCGCCGGCACCATCGCCTTGCAGACCAAGCAGAAGGTGATCGGCGTGGTGGAGAACATGAGCTTCCTGCAGCTGCCCGACGGCACGCGCATGGAGGTCTTCGGTTCCGGCGGCGGCGCCAAGCTCAGCGACTCGCTGAGCCAGCAACTGGGATACCCGGTGGAACTGCTGGCCCAGATTCCATTGGAAGAATCCGTACGCGTGGGCTCGGATCAAGGACAGCCGGTGGTGCTCAGCACCCCGGATGCTCCTGCCGCCACGGCGATGCGGGAGCTTGCAGGAAAACTGGAACAACGACCGCGCGGACTTGCCGGGCGATCGTTGCCAATGACGTTCTAAAATGGGTTGCAGGCCTAAGTTGCTTCGGAGTCGAACGGAGCCGGTTCGTTGGCGCCCAGCTGCTGCTGCGTGGTGATGGAAGGAACCGCGGTACGTACCGGAGCCGGTGCCACCGTCTTGGCGGGGGTGCTCTTGGCAACATTCACGGCATCATCGAATTCATCGATAAGCGCTTCCTTGATGATTCGACGAGGATCATACTGGCGCGGGTCCAGCTTCTTCCAGTCGATATCGGCAACTTCGTCGCCGACTTCCTCGCGCAGCTGCTCCTTGGCCCCATTGGCCATGCGCCGCACTTCTTTGACCAGATTCGCTAGCTTTTTGGCGTACTCGGGAAGCTTTTCGGGGCCCAGAATAACGACCGCAAGCACGGCGAGAACGACAAACTCGCCACCATTAATACCAAAAAGATCCACGTAAGAAGATTACCTTGTTCCAGAGCCACTAACGAAGTCACCGCGCCATGCCAACGGTGAACACCCGGTGAACGGGGTTAGCTGGCTGCGCGCAAGCCTCGCGGGATGCGTGGCAACGACATGGTCTTGGCTGGGCGATTCGCCGGATTGCGGTGAGCAAGCGCGTCTCGCAGCATGGCACGGCCACGGTGGATCCGCGAGCGCACCGTACCTAGCTTCACGTCCAATATGCGTGAGACTTCCTCGTAGGAAAAGCCTTCCATGTCGCACAGGACGATTGCCGCACGGAACTCCGGGGACAGGGCGCGCAAGGCCTCTTGCACGTCGACATCCAGGTTGTTGAATTCGAAATAGCGTTCCGGGGTCACAGCGGTACCGGGCATCCGGTCTTCGCTTCCCTCGGCGAAACGATCGAAGCGGATCTTGCTCTTGCGCCGCGCCTGATCCAGGAATAGATTCGTGGTGATGCGGTGCAGCCACCCGCCCATGGTTCCCGGAGTGTAGTTCTCCAGTGCCTTGAACGCGCGAACAAATGCCTCTTGGGAAAGGTCCTCGGCATCCTGGCGGTTGCCAGTCAACCGGTAGGCCAAACGGAAAACCCGCTGCCCATGCTCCTGGACCATCTGGTCCCAGGTCGGGGTCGCGGTTTCGCCAGTCGCAGCAGCAGAAACAGATTCACTTCGTGCATTGTTCACACTCCAAGTATGAAATGGGAAGCTGAGCTGAAGCTAAGAATCCTCTGCGCGAGAACCTGCAAGTTCAACGATTTCGGGTAACGGCGTAGGTACGATTGGTACTGGCCACGCCAATTCAACTCTTGAGGACCACCGCAGATGCCTTCGATGAATCCAGAACTCTTTGCGAGCTGGACCTACGCCCAGACCCACGTCAACGAGCCGGAGCATGTCGCCGCGGTTCGCGAGCGCGCGGAAGACCTGGGCGTGCGGTGCATTGACCCGGCGGGCCGCTCCATGCTGCAGCTGCTATGCACCCTGCGCCAGCCGCGCAACGTCGTGGAAATCGGTTCCGGCGTGGGTGTCGCGTCCTTGGCAATGCTGGAAGCCATGGGCAGCGCCATGACGTTGACCGCGATCGAACCGGATCTGGAACACGCCAATGCGATGCGGCAGGGCCTGCGCGACTCGTCAATCCCGTCAGCCCGCGCCCGGATCATCAATGAGCGTGCGGAGAACGTGCTCTCGCGCTTGGCGGACCACGCCTACGACCTGGTGCTCATCGATGCCGGCGCCGAACTGCTGCTCGAATATGTAGCGGAAGCCAAGCGGCTGGTGGGAACCGGCGGCGTGATCATCGTGAACCATGCCTTCGACGAGCACCGCCTGGCCAAGCCGGCAGTGCGTCGGCAGTCCACCGTCACGACCCGCGATGCACTGCGCATGATGCGCGAGGATCCGCGGCTGCAAACGCACCTTGTCCCAACCGAGCAGGGATTGTTCGTAGCTACTGTCCTTCCGGCCAAGCCGGCCACGTGGCGCTAGGAGCCATTTTCGGGCAAAACGAAGGACCGACATTTCTGCCGGTCCTCAATTGCCGCACGAACACCTCGTGCGGCCAAGCTGGAACTTGAGCAACCCTACTCGGTGACCTTGAGCAGGCACTCGCGCAATTCGGTTGCCTCGTCGTTGTTCAACTCGACCACCAGTCGTCCGCCTCCGTCGATTGGCAGGCGCAAGATGAGGCTGCGCCCTTCCTTAGCGACTTCCATTGGCCCGTCACCGGTGCGTGGCTTCATAGCAGCCATTAAGCTGTTCCCTTCGTCTGTGGCTAACACATGCGTTGGCGCGTGCCGCGCATGCAACCGAATGCCTAGTCCATCCTCAGCAAGGAATCCCGGCTGAGTTGGGACACTTATCTCTTATTATTACTAATTTTCGTTCGTGTCGCTAATCACACGCCGTGACTCCAGATCACGAATCGTATTCTCAAGGTTGGTGATTTCGGCCGCCAGGACATCGAGCACATCATCGACCTGGTCGCAACGGTAGCCGCGCAAGCCCAGGGAGAAGCGGACCTTGTCCACGTCCTCGGCGCGCGGATTCTTGGGCAGCAGCACCGGTGGCAGCGATGCCTGGTGCTCGACCAATCCGGTGATGGCCTCCCCAGTGGATTCGAAGTGGCGGCCGGCTGGCACGTTCTTCCGCTGGCTGGAGAACAGCAGCGCGACCGCGCCGACCAGCAATACCGCAATGGCAATCAGGAGCGTTGGCATCGGTTACTGCCCCTTCGCCAAGTTGCCGACCTTCTGGTTTTCCTGATGTGCGCGCAGCACCAGATCCACCGCTTCATCAGGATCATCCGTGATCGTGAACAGATCCATATCAGCCGGCGATATGGTGCCTTCGGCAACGAGCGTGCTGGCCATCCAGTCGACCAAGCCTCCCCAGTACTCGCTGCCCACAAGCACGATCGGGAAGCTGGTGATCTTCTTGGTCTGCACAAGGGTCAGCGCTTCGAAGAGTTCATCAAGGGTGCCGAAACCGCCAGGCAGCACAATGAAGCCCTGCGAGTACTTCACGAACATCGTTTTGCGCACGAAGAAGTAGCGGAAGTTCAGGCCCTTGTTCACCGAGGCATTCAGTCCGGTCTCGAAGGGAAGCTCAATTCCCAGGCCCACCGAGACCCCGTCCTTCTCCGCGGCACCCTTGTTGGCGGCTTCCATTGCACCAGGGCCGCCACCGGTGATCGTGGTGATGCCTTCCTCGGCCAGCCGGCTGCCGACACGCTCGGCCATCGCGTAGTAAGGGCTGTTCCGGTCGGTGCGCGCCGAACCGAAAACTGCGATGGCGGGTCCGGTATCGGCCATGGTTCCAAAGCCGCTGACGAATTCCGATTGGATCCGCAGCACTCGCCACACATCGGTGTGCGTGACGTCGGCCTGCGGACTGTCCAGGAGATAGTGGTCAAGCTGATCTTCCGGCTGTTTCCCTGGCCAGCTCGCTTCGATGTGGCGCTTTTGCCCGAGGCGGGCATTTTCTTCACTCTTACGCTGATGAACCATGCCTTCACTCTATCGGTTAGTTCTGCCCATCCATGGATGTGACCTACCGCTGATTGAAGAACAGTTTGATAACAACTCGGTGTGACGTGGCCGAAGACTCGCGTAGCCGGCGTCACATCAAGTAATGTCTACAACATGAACAGCGATCATCAGGCTCAGGCTTCTTCTGCCGGCCCTATCGTCCAGCTGACTGGGGTCAATAAGCACTACGGTGCGTTGCATGTGCTCAATGACATCAATCTCGAAGTCACCAAGGGCGAGGTTGTTGTGATCCTCGGTCCTTCCGGCTCGGGCAAGTCGACGTTGTGCCGCGCCATCAACCGGCTTGAAACCATCGATGAAGGCACCATCAAGATTGACGGCAAGACCCTTCCCGAAGAAGGAAAGGCGCTGGCCAATCTGCGTGCAGATGTCGGCATGGTCTTCCAGTCGTTCAACCTCTTCGCCCACAAGTCGATCTTGGAAAACGTGACCCTCGGACCGATCAAGGTCAAGGGCATGAAGAAAGACGAAGCGAAGAACTTGGCAATGCAGTTGCTGGAGCGGGTCGGCGTGGCCAACCAGGCCGGCAAGCTGCCGGCACAGCTTTCCGGCGGCCAGCAGCAGCGCGTGGCGATCGCCCGCGCACTGGCCATGAAGCCGAAGGTCATGCTCTTCGACGAACCGACCAGCGCCCTGGACCCGGAAATGATCAACGAGGTCCTGGACACCATGGTCGGACTGGCGAGGGAAGGCATGACCATGCTCGTGGTCACCCACGAGATGGGCTTCGCGCGGAAGGCCGCGGATCGCGTGATCTTCATGGCCGACGGCCAGATCGTCGAGCAGGCTTCACCGGAAGATTTCTTCACCAATCCCAAATCCGACCGTGCCAAGGACTTCCTTGGCAAGCTGATCACCAACCACTGATTTCATCATCACGCATCCACTAGGAGGAACAATGCGCAAGACTCGTTTCGGTACCGTAGCCGCAATGGCCGCCGTCGCAGCCCTGGCCCTGACTTCATGCGGCGGCTCCGGCGATAGCGAAGCCGACGGCGACAAGATCCGCATCGGCATCAAGTTCGACCAGCCAGGCCTCGGCTTCAAGGACGGCGATAACTACACCGGTTTCGATGTGGACGTCGCCAAGTACGTAGCCAACGAATTGGGCTACACCGAGGATCAGATCGAATTCGTTTCGGCCCCTTCGGCCAACCGCGAGACCATGCTGCAGAACGACCAGGTCGACATGATCTTCGCAACCTACTCGATCACCGATGAGCGCAACAAGGTCGTCGACTTCGCCGGTCCATACTTCGTTGCCGGCCAGGACCTGCTGGTTCCGGCCGACTCGGACATTGCCGGCCCGGAAGATCTTGACGGCAAGAACCTCTGCTCGGTCACCGGTTCCACCTCGGCCCAGAAGGTCAAGGACAACTTCGCCCAGAACACCAACCTGCAGGAGCTTCCGGGCTACGCAGAGTGCACCACCCAGATGAGCGGCGGCACCATTGACGCGGTGACCACCGATGACATCATCCTCGCGGGCCTGGCTGCGCAGCCAGCCTACAAGGGCAAGTTCAAAGTAGTTGGCGCGCCGTTCTCGGAAGAGAACTACGGCGTGGGGCTGCCTGATGGCACCGACAAGTGCGCCGACATCAATGCGGCGATCACCAAGATGATCGAGTCCGGCGAATGGCAGAAGGCCCTGGACAAGAACACCGAAGGCACCGGCTACAAGCCAAACGCTGAGACCAACCCGCCAACCCTTTCGGAGTCCTGCGCCTAGCAGCATCTGATGCAATGGGGGCCAAACGCTGCGTGTTTGGCCCCCATCTGCAATCTGCGTTACTCCGGTAACCGGCTGAAGCAGGTATCGGACCCATAGCCACTTGGCCGGTCTTCCGGCCATCGAGACAGAGGCTTGCAGTGGAGAACTATTTATCCATATTCACTGAGTACGACATTCCCGGAGCTTTCTGGGTCAATATCCAGCTAACGTTCTGGGCTGCCATTGGCGCCCTCGTTTTGGGCACTATTCTGGCCCTGCTGCGCATCTCCCCCGTAGGGAGCTTCCAGGCCATTGGCACCAGCTACGTCAACTTGATCCGCAATACGCCGCTGACCATCATCATCCTGTTCTGCGTGCTGGCTCTCTATGGCCAGCTCGGATTCGTGCTCAGCTCAGACTTCCAGAACAACTTCTTCCGCTTGGCCGTCCTTGGCCTTGCGGTCTACCACGCGGCGTTCGTGTGCGAAGCGATCCGTTCCGGCGTGAACACGGTTCCACTGGGACAGGCGGAAGCTGCCCGGGCCATCGGTTTGAGCTTCTTGCCCGCAGCACGGATGGTGATCTTGCCGCAGGCCTTCCGCGGAGCGATCGTGCCGCTGGGCAACACCCTGATCGCCTTGATCAAGAACTCCACGGTCGCGGCGGTCGGTTCGGTAGCCACCGAATCCTCCTCGGTCATGAAGACCATGATCGAGTTCCGTGCCGATATCGTCATCCCGATCTTCTTGACCTTCGCGGTGGGCTTCGTGATCATCGTTATTCCGGTTGGTCTGCTGACCACTTGGGCTTCGAAGAAACTGGCGGTGGCACGATGAGCGCCTCGATTCTTTTCGATACTCCCGGGCCCAAGGCCCGGCGCCGCATCCTGGCTGTCAACATCATCGGTGCCCTGATTGCCTTGGGCATCGTGGCCTGGATCATTTTGGGTCTTGCCGCCAAGGACCAGATGCAGGCTTCCCAGTGGGATGACTTCATCGAGTCAAGCACGTGGAAGAACTACCTGCTTCCAGGCCTGTGGAACACCGTCAAGGCCGCCATCTTCGGCATCGTCGGTTCGGTGATATTCGGCCTGATCTTCGGTGTTGGCCGCCTGGCGCAGAACAAGCTGATCAACGGTGTATCCACCGTGATTGTCGAATTCTTCCGTGCGGTTCCAGTGCTGCTGATGATCGTGTTCTTCAACGTCTTCTTCTCCCGCTCATTGCAGCTGCCAGGAGATACCGCGATGTGGGCCGTGGTCGCGGCACTGATCTTCTACAACGGCTCGGTCGTTGCGGAGCTGGTCCGTTCCGGCGTGCACAATCTGCCCAAGGGCCAACGCGAAGCCGGTATCGCGATCGGCCTGACCCGCGGCAAGTCCTTGCGCTACATCGAGATTCCGCAGGCACTGGTGGCCATGCTGCCAGCGCTGATCGGCCAGTTCGTGGTGATCTTGAAGGACTCGGCCCTGGGCTACATCATCAGCTTCAACGAGCTGCTGTTCTTCGCCCGCACCTACTCCTCGCCGAACGGCAATGTGCTGCAGGCTCTGATCGTGGCGGCGGCGATCTTCATCATCATCAACTTCACCCTGAGCAAGCTGGCAGTGATCGTCTCGCGCCGCTTGAGCAGCCGGGTGAAGAAGGACAAGACTGCAGCCGCCAACCCGGCGGCGGCAGTGGTTGGAGCCCCCGCGGATATGGGCACACAAGCGGGCCAGGATCGCGAGGATCCCAAGGCCTAGCCAACGCAACAGAAAAATCTCCGTACCGCTTGGGCATCAGCCACACGGTACGGAGATTTTTTCTTGCCACGACAATTGCTCAGTGACAGGGCATCGCTAGCGCAGCCACGCGCGCAGGCTCTGCAGGCAATCACGGATGGCCTGCTGCGGTACATGCTCATCATCGCTGTGTGCTAGCAGCGCATCTCCTGGGCCGAAGTTCACTGCCGAAACTCCCAAGGCCGAGAAGCGCGACACGTCGGTCCAGCCGTACTTCGGCTTGGGTTCCTGGCCCAGCACCTTGATCAGGTCCGCGGCAATCTGCTGGTCCAATCCCGGTTTGGCTCCATCGGCGCCATCGGTGCGCTCGATATCGAAGCCAGCGAAAAGCTCGCGGACAACGGCCTCAGCCTCGGCCAGCGTCTTGTCCGGGGCGAATCGGTAGTTCACTTCCACCTCGCAGTAATCCGGAATCACGTTGCCCGCGATGCCGCCGGCAATGCGGACTGCGTTCATTCCCTCGCGGTAGTCCAGGCCTTCGACGGTGATGGTCTGGGGCTGGTAGGCAGCCAGCCGCTGCAGGATCTCCCCCGCGTCGTGGATCGCGTTATGCCCCATCCATGCGCGTCCCGAATGGGCCGCCTTGCCGCGGGTGCGGATGACGAAGCGGCTGGTTCCGTTGCACCCGCCTTCGACGGTGCCGTTGGTCGGTTCCAGCAGGATCGCGAAGTCGGCTTCCAGCAGTTCCGGGCTGTTCTTGGCCAGCCGGCCCAATCCGGATTTGGCCGCTTCAACTTCCTCATGGTCGTAGAAGACGTAGGTGACATCGTATTTGGCGTTGGTCAGCTCTGCCGCCAGGGCAAGCTGCACGGCAACCCCGCCTTTCATGTCCGTCGCACCGCGGCCATAGAGCACCCCGCCGATGACCTGTGCGGGGACGGTGCCCTTGGCGCCCTCGGTGCGCGGCAACGGCACGGTGTCCAGATGCCCGGCCAGCACGACGCGGCGTTCGCGGCCAAAGCTGGTGCGCGCCACGATGGCGTCCTGGTCCCGATGGACCTCAAGATGCGCCAGCTGCTGCAGCGCGTGGTGCACCTTGTCGGCCAGCTCTTGTTCATTGCCGGAAACGGATTCAATGTTCATGACCTGCTCGGTGAGCAGGGCAACGTCTTGTTGCAGGTCCAATTCGTTCACGGCTGGCTACGTCCTGAGTCTCTAGCTTCACTTTTTTGTCATTTATCAACGCTACTCCGGTCAGCAAAGATACGATCGGTGTATGACTTCAGAATCTGTAACATCCAGCGAATCATCTGTCCGTTTAGCCTCAGCGCATGGCCTTGCAACGGTCGCATCCGATGGAACGATCCTTGATGTTTGGTACCCGGCTCCCGTCTTGGGCGAACTCGCCCAAGCTGAAGAGCTCTCCGGTGAACTCTCTGCCGCCGCGCAGGATGATGCAGCCCGTGGCACCACCCAGAAGGTAGTTTCACTGACCATTAATCTTGATGTAGCTCCGGCTGACACCGCCGATGTGTGGCTGCGCCTGCACCTGCTATCGCACCGCCTGGTCCAGCCGAACAGCATCAACCTCGACGGCATCTTCGGCCATCTGGCAAACGTCGTATGGACGAATTTCGGTCCTTGCCAGGTCGAGGGCTTCGAAACGACCCGGTTGAAGTTGCGCGCTCGTGGTGCGGTCACCGTGTACGGCGTGGACAAGTTCCCGCGCATGGTCGACTATGTGGTTCCGGCCGGCGTGCGCATTGCCGACGCTGGACGTGTGCGCCTCGGCGCCCACCTGGCCTCGGGCACCACCGTCATGCACGAAGGGTTCGTCAATTTCAATGCCGGCACCTTGGGCACCTCCATGGTGGAAGGCCGCATTTCGGCATCGGTCGTCGTCGGCGATGGCTCGGACGTTGGAGGCGGCGCATCGATCATGGGCACCTTGTCCGGTGGCGGCAAGGAACGCATTGTCATCGGCGAACGCGTGCTGCTGGGGGCCAACGCCGGTGTGGGCATCTCGATCGGCGATGACTCGGTGGTCGAAGCTGGCCTGTACGTCACCGCCGGCACCCGTGTGGTGCTGGGCGAGAAGCAGGTCAAGGCACTGGAGCTTTCCGGCGTGCCAAACCTGCTCTTCCGCCGCAATTCAATCACCGGCGCTGTTGAGGCCCTGCCGCGCGCAGGCCAGACCGTTGAGCTGAACAGCGCACTGCACGCCAACTAGTTCTCCCTTGCAAGCGGACTGGCAGACCACGAAAGTGGTCTGCCAGTTTTTTGTTGCCCGGTACTTTCCACCTTGGTTATCCGCCGGGAAAGATGATGGTCACCATCGGCTGGATGAAGCCGTGGAAGGCCTTGGAGTCGCGCAGCAGCGACGTGCTGGCCACAATGGTGGCCCTGCCGGTCAGCCATGCTCTGGGCTCGTCCAAGGGCACGTCAACGAGGTGGATCTCCTGCCGAGTGGCTTGCATATCGTGTTCCACGCCGTGGTCTATCAGTATCCTCTCCAGCTCATCCATGCGGTGCGGCACGTACTTGCCGCTGTTTTCTGCAAAGTCATGGGCATGCTGCTGGGCGAATACCGTGGCCTGCCCATAGTGGGCCCGGGCCAGCCGGGCTAGGGCCGGGTAGCCCTCGTCTTCCAGCCGCTTGATCAGTGCATCACTGGCTTCCGGTTCGCTGGCTGGCGCCACCGCGGTCAGCGAATCCCACCAGGAACTCCATTCCTGCTTGAACTGTCCGTGCGAGTCGTCAATCGTGTTGCGGTTCTTGATTTTGGAAGCCAGCCGGCTATTGGGTCCGGCCTCCGCGGGGTGGACGCCTGAGAGTTCGCGCAGGTACAACGCCATCAGCATATTCTGATTGGTATTTATGGTCAGCGACCAATTATTTCCACGACGTAAGTACATGCATACCACCTGATCCTTCGGCACACTTGTCGTTTCCTCTGCCTCAAAGGATACTCCCGAAATACCGCTTAAAACAGGGAAGGACCTGTCCCCCACTATCGTGGGAAGACAGGTCCTGCCGCAGGAATCCGGCAGCTAGCCTAGGCCTGGTAGCCCGGGTAGTTGCGAGCGGTTTCACCCATGTACAGCTGGCGCGGGCGGCCGATCTTCAGCTCGGGGTCCTTGATCATTTCACGCCACTGCGCGATCCAGCCTGGCAGGCGGCCGATGGCGAACAGCACGGTGAACATCTTTTCCGGGAAGCCCATGGCGGTGTAGATCAGGCCGGTGTAGAAGTCCACGTTCGGGTAGAGCTTGCGCGAGATGAAGTATTCATCGTTCAGTGCAGTTTCTTCCAGCTTCATCGCGATATCAAGCAGCTCGTTCTTGCCCTGCTTTGCCAGCAGGTCGTGAGCGGTCTTCTTGATGATCTTGGCGCGTGGATCGTAGTTCTTGTACACGCGGTGGCCGAAGCCCATCAGGCGTACGCCATCTTCCTTGTTCTTGACCTTGGTCATGAACTCTTCAGGGGTCATGCCCGAAGACTGGATTTCACGCAGCATCTTCAGCACGGCTTCGTTGGCGCCGCCGTGGGCCGGGCCGGACAGCGCGTGGATGCCTGCCGAAACCGAAGCGAACATGTTGGCTTCCGAGGAGCCAACCAGGCGCACGGTGGAGGTCGAGCAGTTCTGCTCGTGGTCAGCGTGCAGGATCAGCAGCAGGTCAAGGGCCTTGACCACGTCTGGATCCACGATGTACGGCTCGGCAGCGGTGCCGAAGCACAAGCGCAGGAAGTTCTCGACCATGTTCATCGAGTTGTCCGGGTACAGCAGTGCCTGGCCAATGGACTTCTTATGCGCGTACGCGGCCAAGACCGGCAGCTTTGCCAGCAGGCGCAGGGTCGAACGCTCAACCTGTGCGTCATCCTTCGGATCCAGCGAATCCTGGTACCAGGTTGACAGGGCCGAAACAGCCGAGGACAGCACCGGCATCGGGTGCGCGTCGCGAGGGAAGCCGCCGAAGAAGCCCTTGAGCTCTTCGTGCAGCAGGGTATGGCGGCGCAGCGAGTTGTCGAACTCGGCCAGCTGGTCGGCAGTTGGCAGTTCGCCGTAGATCAGCAGGTAGGTGACCTCGATGAAGCTGGACTTCTCGGCCAGCTGCTCGATGGGGTACCCGCGATAGCGCAGGATGCCTGCGTCGCCGTCGATGTAGGTAATCGCGGATTTGGTGGCCGCGGTATTCATGAAGCCGGGATCGTAAGTCACGTTCCCGGTGGTCTTCAAAAGTGGGGCTACGCCGAATCCGTCGTTGCCCTCTGCTGCCTGAATTACCGGCAGCTCGAGGCTGGATTCTCCAAAGTGTAGCTGTGCAGACGTAGTATCTGTCATTGCATCTCCTAACCGGAAAGCGTGTAGTTCCGAAAGGTCAGTCGTCACCGTAGAACATACCGCGATTTGACCCATTCAAGCTAATTAGGGCGTCATCTTCACCGATTGGCGGAAGAATTCAACCGTTCAACGGCAGCCGCGATCCGTTCGTCTGATGCAGTCAGAGCCACGCGCACGTGGCGTTCCCCGGCGGTGCCGTAGAAGGCCCCGGGACCGGCCACGATGCCCAGTTCCGCCAGCGCCCCGATGGTTTCAAAGCTCGGACGCCCAGCGGTGCACCACAGGTACAGGCCCGCCACCGAATCCTCGATGGCCAGGCCGAAATTCTCCAGCGCCGGCCGCAGCATGTCACGGCGTGCCCGGTACAGCTCGCGCTGCGCCGCGACATGCTCGTCGTCATTCAGGGCCACCACCATGGCGTGCTGGATTGGACCGGGAACGATCATGCCAGCATGCTTGCGGCTATTGACCAGAGACGGCATCAGATTGGGAGCACCAGCAACGAAGGCGGCGCGGTATCCGGCGAGGTTGGACTGCTTAGACAGCGAATACAGCGCGAACAGGTCATCGAGGTTTCCACCGTTAACCGCCGGGTCCAGAATGCTGAGCACCTGCCCCTCGTATTCATCCCACCCCAGTTCCGCGTAGCACTCGTCGGAGGCGACGACGGCACCCATTTCACGGGCCTGGGCCACGATGCCTGCCAGCTGGGCGGTATCACGGACCTTTCCGGTCGGGTTGCCAGGCGAGTTGACCCAGATCAGCTTCACTCGCTCGCGCTGCTCAGCAGTCAATTCCGAGAGGTCGTCAGTGGCGATTGGGGTCGCGCCGACCAGCTGGGCACCGATGTCGTAGGTCGGGTAGGCGATTTCGGGACGGACCACGATATCGCCTGCGCCCAGGCCCAGGAACAACGGCAGCCACGCCACCATTTCCTTGGAGCCAACCGTCGGCATGACATCATCGGTGCTCAATCCGGTGACGTTGCGTCGGCGGGCGAACCAGTCGACGATGGCTTGGCGGACCTCAATGGTCCCGTGCGTGGTCGGGTAGCCGTGCGAGTTGGCAGCGTCGGCCAGCGCCTGCTGGATGACCTGCGGCGTGCTGTCGATGGGCGTGCCGATCGACAGGTCCACGACTCCCCCCGGATATGCGGACGCCTGCTCGCGATACGGGGCAAGCTGGTTCCAGGGGTAATCGGGGAGTTCAAGCATGAAAGTGAAAACCTAGCCTTGGTTCTGAGGTGGCAAGGCGCTGATCAGTGGGTGGTCAGTGCCGGTGTTACCAATTTTAGCGGCGCCGCCCGGGGATCCAAGTTCGTCGAAAAAGTCGACGTTTGCCTTGTAATAGTCGGCCCACTCGTCCGGCACATCATCTTCGTAGTAGATGGCTTCGACGGGGCAGACAGGTTCGCAGGCGCCGCAGTCAACACATTCATCCGGATGAATGTAGAGCGAGCGCTCACCTTCATAGATACAATCTACCGGGCACTCTTCGACGCACGCCTTGTCTTTCACGTCTACGCACGGCTGAGCGATGATGTAAGTCACGAGGACCGAGACCTTTCCTTGCACTGGGTGGTTTCAACAGAGCTAGTGGTTTCAGCAGATGCTCTTTGAATCCTTTACCAGCTCAAACTACAGTCTAGTCCTGTATAACCATTCATCGAACCGCCTATCGGCGCGCTGTGACGTAATCGACCATTCACATTTCAGTTTCCCGTGGTGCAAATGAATTCTTCTTACGAAAAGATGACGCTTCCAAATGCTTAGTTTTAGTGATGTGACGCCCGGTGAACGGCTAGTTGTCCGCTACCGACTGGCCGAGGGCCAGGCCGGCGGACATTTTTCCGACGCGTTGGGAGAGCTGAGGGAAGTAACCGAGGAATCGGTGAGCATCCAGACCCGCACCGAGCTGGTACGCATCCCCCGTGCGGCGATCACCCATGCCAAGCGGGTACCGCAGGCTCCGGCGCGCCGTAGGCCCCGCATCCCGCGCAGCGAATAGCGTTCTGCAAGCGGCCCTGATTTCACGATGCCACTCATCCGGGTCGCACCTGCGTTGATCCGGCTTGGGAAGACATGTGATTTGAATCTGCCAATCACTCAGCACTTTTCGCGTATGCTGTTTTCATGCCCTCCGATAAACTTGTCCAATCGCGAGCACGAGCCCTCAGCTCCCCGCTGAGGCTTCGCATCTTGCGCTTGTGCCTCCACGAGTCACGCACGAACAAGGAAATTGCGGACATTCTGGATTTGAATCCCGCCACGTCCTTGCATCACGTGCGCACCCTGGTCAGCAACGGCTACCTCGCCGCGGAAGAGCCGCGCCGAGGCAACCGCGGTGCCAAAGAAGTGCCCTACCGAAGCACCAAGCAGTCCTGGGGCACCCGCATTCCCGACGCGGCTCCGATGCTGGTGGACACCTTCCTGCAGGAAATCGAGGGACTTGATCCGCAGGAAATACAGGTCATCCGCTTGGGTCTGAAACTCAACGAAGAAAATCAGAAAGAATTGATGAGCCGGCTGCGGGCGGTTATCGAGGACTATGCAGTACGCGAGCCGGATCCCGATGGTGTGGCCACCTCGCTGTTCTTGGCCCACCATCTGGATATCACCGGCAATGCGCGTGACGGCCAGTAGGCCGGTCACCGCTTCCCCAAAACCTTATTAAAAACAGCAGGAGTTCCTCCCGTGGGGGAAGAACTCCTGCTGTTTTTCAGTTCTGCCGTTGTTGCTTGCGCAGCACCCGCAATGAGCACAGCAAGGCAATCACCGACGGAATGACCATTCCGTACATCCACAGTGCAGAGGCCAACGTCGGTCCGGGCAGGTACTCGTAGTACTGCATGCCCAAGATCAGCTGGTCATCGCCCACATAGGAAATCAGTCCAACAGTCACATAGCATCCGATGAACGCCGCCGCACCGGCCCACAGCTTCGCGGAGGAAACCGCAGCCCAGTACACCAGAACTCCGAGCAGGAGCCAGGCAACGAGCACGCCCCAAACCAGCGGGACATCGTTTCCGACGTAGCTGATGGAGGCGTGGATTGCCGTGCCGAACAATCCTGCAGCCACGGCGGCAACCGCACCGCGCCACAGCGCGGAGAAGTTGCCTCCGAGGGAATTGCGCTTATTAGGAGCGTGCGCGTGCACGGGTTGCCTTGGCACGGTCGTTGGCGTTCAGCAGCACCTTGCGGATGCGGATTGCTTCCGGGGTGACCTCAACGCACTCGTCTTCGCGGGCGAATTCAAGCGACTCTTCCAGGGTCAGGGTGCGTGGCGGGGTCAGGTTCTCGAAGGAATCCGAGGAAGCTGCACGCATGTTGGTGAGCTTCTTTTCCTTGGTGATGTTCACGTCCATGTCATCGGCGCGCGAGTTCTCGCCCACGATCATGCCCTCGTAGACCTCTTCGGTTGGCTTCACGAAGAAGCTCATGCGTTCCTGCAGGTTGATCATTGCGAATGGGGTCACCACGCCAGCGCGGTCTGCAACGATCGAGCCGTTGATGCGGTATTCGATGGCACCTGCCCATGGCTCGTAGCCTTCGGCCAGCGAAGCGGCAATGCCGGCGCCGCGGGTTTCGGTCATGAAGCGGGTGCGGAAGCCGATCAGGCCACGGGCTGGAACCATGAATTCCATGCGAACCCAGCCGGTGCCGTGGTTAGCCATGTCGGTCATGCGGCCCTTGCGCGATGCCATCAGCTGGGTGATTGCGCCCAGGTACTCTTCCGGCACGTCGATGGTCATGCGCTCCATTGGCTCGTGGACCTTGCCGTCGATCATCTTGGTGACAACCTGCGGCTTGCCAACGGTCAGCTCGAAGCCTTCGCGGCGCATCTGCTCAACGAGGATGGCCAATGCCAGTTCGCCACGGCCCTGGACTTCCCATGCGTCTGGACGCTCGGTTGGCAGGATGTTCAGCGAAACGTTGCCGATCAGTTCCTTGTCCAGGCGATCCTTGACCTGGCGTGCGGTGACCTTGGCGCCCTTGACCTTGCCAGCCAGTGGCGAGGTGTTGATGCCGATGGTCATCGAGATCGCAGGCGGATCAACGGTGATCAGCGGCAGCGGCTTAGGGTTTTCAAGGTCGGTGAGGGTTTCGCCGATCATGATGTCTTCGATACCAGCGACTGCAACGATCTCGCCTGGTCCGGCTTCTTCAGCTGGAACGCGGGTCAGGCCCTGGGTGGCCAGCAGTTCGGTGATCTTGACCTGCTTCATGGTGCCGTCCTGGCGTGCCCAGTTGACCTGCTGGCCCTTACGCAGGGTGCCGTTGATCATGCGCAGCAGTGCAAGACGGCCGAGGAATGGCGAAGCGTCAAGGTTGGTGACGTGGGCCTGCAGGACTTCACCCTCGGTGTAGGTCGGCGCAGGAACGTGCTTGATGATGGTCTCGAACAGCGGCTCAAGATCTTCGTTGTCAGGCAGGGTGCCGTCAACTGGCTGGTTCATCGATGCGTAACCGGCCTTGCCCGAAGCGAAGACCACGGGAACGTTCAAGATGGCATCCAGATCCAGGTCCGGAGCTTCGTCGGCCAAGTCGGAGGCCAGGCCGAGCAGCAGATCCATGGAGTCGGAGACGACGCCGTCGATGCGAGCATCGGCGCGGTCGGTCTTGTTGACCACGATGATCACTGGCAGGTTGGCGCCAAGCGCCTTGCGCAGCACGAAGCGGGTCTGCGGCAGCGGGCCTTCGGATGCGTCGACGAGCAGGACAACGCCGTCGACCATGGACAGGCCGCGTTCAACCTCGCCACCGAAGTCGGCGTGGCCCGGGGTGTCGATGATGTTCATGGTCATCTTCTTGCCCTCGGCCGCTGGGCCGCTGTAGAACACGGTGGTGTTCTTGGCAAGAATGGTGATGCCCTTCTCGCGTTCCAGCTCACCTGAGTCCATCACGCGGTCTTCGGTTTCACCATGGCTGTCGAATGCGCCGGTCTGCTGGAGCATGGCGTTGACCAGGGTGGTCTTGCCGTGGTCAACGTGCGCCACAATGGCTACATTGCGAAGTTCATCGCGAGTAATGGTGTTTGCTGACATGCGTGAAGGCTCACTTCCGCTCGAGAATTTGGGTCTGTGGAGTCGGGGCCAAAGTCGACCCAACAATCCAGTTTACGCGCTCGAGACTAATAGTCTGTTGATCTGTGTCAGAACATACAGGAATTTCATGTACCGGTCGCGAGAAATTCAGCGGATCGACTGGGTAGGTATCCAAAAACGCAGCGTGCCGGCGCGATGGCTGGCTTGAATTTCCGGAAGCTTGGCGTCCAGCAATCCGCCGCATTTTTCAATGGTCGATCTTGAACCGATGTTATCGGAAGCACAGGTAACCAGTGCGCGCTCAATTCCTGATTCGCGCAGTTCCTGCAATCCGAATCTGCACAGTTGCTGTGCCACACCACGGCGACGATACTCGGGAACTACACCATAGCCGATATGCCCGCCGTAATGAAGCAGGCCCTCGTTGAGCTCATACCTCACAGATACACGGCCCACCAGTTCCCCGTCGTCGAAGGCGGCAAACAGCGCCGAGCGAACCCATCCTTCGGGGATGTGCTCGCCACGGCGCCCTGCCTTCATCCGGTAGACGTAGTCTTCCCACGCCTCAGCGAGAGACCAGGTGGGCAGGAACTCGAAATCATCGCCAAGCATCAAATGATGGGCATCGATTGCCTGCTGCTCGTCGCCGATTTTCAATTCACGGATCTCCAGCGCAATTCCCAAAGCCATAGCGCAAGTATGCCAGAGCTGGGCCGGCTCCAAGAAGCGCGGGCACAGCAACGCTGGGCACTAGTAGGCCACCTGCTGCCCCTGAACCTGCCTGGCCCATTCCACGGTGCCACCGCTGAGGCTATACACCTGGACGGCTGGCTGCAGATCCGGCCTGGCAATCCGCGCCGCCTGCTGTGAACGGACACCAGTTTTGCAGACGAACACAACCGCCGAGGCACCTTGCGCGAGCCCTCCCAGTCCTTGTTCTTCCAGCTGCACGAGCGGCAGGTGCTGGCTGTGCGGGATCGCGATGATGTCGCGTTCCCAGGCTTCACGCACATCCACCAGCAACACCGGTTCCTGCGCTTCAAGGTCCGCCAGTTGAGCAACGGTAAGTTCCGGAGCATGCCCTTCGTTAGCGCAGGACACCGGCCGGTACTCTCCCAGCTTGCTCACCGGCTCGCGTTGCGGGTCCCTGGCAAAGTCGAGAGTTCGCACACTGGCTTCCAGTGCATCATAGAGCCACAATTTTCCGCTGAGCGTGGTGCCGATTCCAGTGATGAGCTTCAGGGCCTCGGTGCACAACACCGAGCCAATGACGCCGCACAGTGCGCCGAATACCCCGCCCTCGGCGCAACTGGGCACGGAGTCCGCATCAGGGATTTCAGGGAAAAGATCGCGCAGCATCGGACCGGTGCGCGGGTCGAAGACGGACACCTGCCCGGAGAACTGGAACAGGGTCCCCCATACCAGTGGGGTGCCGGTGATTTCCGCGGCGTCGTTGGACAGGTAGCGCGTGGCGAAGTTGTCGCTCCCGTCGATGACCAGGTCGTAGTCGCTGAAAAGCGCCACGGCGTTGGTCTCATCCAGTTTGCCCTCCACGGCGATAACCCGGACATTCCGGTTCTGCTCGTGGGCCATCCGGCGGACCGATTCCACCTTCAAGCGTCCTACGTCCTGTTGCCGGTGCATGGTTTGGCGTTGCAGGTTGGACAGTTCAACCGTGTCGTCGTCCACGACCCCGAGGGTGCCGATCCCTGCGGCGACCAGGTAGCTGGCAATGGGGCTGCCCAGTCCCCCGGCTCCGATCACCAGCACCTTGGCATTGGCGATCCTGCGTTGCCCTTCTTCGCCGACGCCGGGAAGCGACAGATGCCGGGAATAACGCGCCAATTCTTCCGGTGTCAGCTCCGGTCCCGGGGCTACCAATGCTGACTGGTTCACGAGAAGTCACCGACCAGGGTCTGCATCATGCCTTCGGTGGGCGAAGATGGCAGGGCGGTGTCGCGGCGCGGGATCCTGCCGGCCAGCCGTGCGGCGCGTCCGGCACGCACCGCATCCTTCATGGCCTTGGCCATGAGTGGTGCGTTGTGCGCCCGGGTCACCGCGCTGGCCAGCAGCACTGCGTCGCAGCCGAGCTCCATGGCCAGAGCAGCGTCCGAGGCGGTGCCGACTCCGGCGTCCAGAACGACAGGCACCTGGGCGCGGGAGACGATGGTGGAAATATTGTGCGGGTTCAAGATGCCCAGGCCGGAACCGATTGGTGCTCCGGCTGGCATGATGGCCGCAACACCGGCGTCCTGGAGGCGCTGGGCAAGGGCAGGATCATCATTGGTGTATGCAAAGACCTGGAACCCGTCGGCGACCAGCTGTTCGGTGGCAGCGTGCAGTTCCAGTGGATCGGGCAGCAGCGTGTGCTCGTCCGCAATCACTTCGAGCTTGATCCAGTTCGTTTCCAGCGCTTCGCGGGCCAGGTGCGCGGTGAGGATCGCGTCGCGAGCGGTGAAGCATCCAGCGGTATTCGGCAGCGCAATCACGTTGTTGCGCTGCAGCAAGTCATACACGTTGGACTCGCCTGCCGCCGAAAAGTGTCGGATGGCCACGGTAGTCAGTTCGGTTCCGGAGGCCTGCAATGCGCTTTCCAGGGTGGCCAGCGAACTCGCTCCCCCGGTGCCGAGGATCAAGCGCGAAGACAAGGTGCGTCCTGCAACCTGGAATGGATCGCTGTTGATGTCCAGTTCGGTGATGTTTTGCATGTCCACGCCTAGCCTCCCTGGGCTGCGGTAACGAGTTCGATGCTGTGCCCTTCGGCCAGCGTGTAGCTGTTCCAGGCGCTGCGCGGGATGACAGCGCCATTGACCGCGGCGGCTATTCCAAGCTTGCTGCCGTCCACGGCCGCCGAGTTGCTATCCAGATCCTTGCCGATCTGCATGCTGATGAATTCGCGAAGGGTGATTCCTTCGTCCAGGTTCAGTTCCCGGGAATTGAACTTGATGCCAATGCTTTTCATGGGTGATGCTCCGTTCGGTCGGTGGTCTGGGTCGCTGTGGCGAAGCGGTGTGGATTCACAGCCTGATGCAAGGGGTGCGTTCCATTTCCGTGAATAAGATCAGCGGTAAGTGTTGCGCCCAGCGGAGCCAGCAGCACTCCGTGCCGGGAGTATCCGGTGCTAAGCACCAGGCCCGGGTCAATGCGCCCCAGCAGCGGACGGTCATCAGGTGTGGCGGGACGGGCCCGGGCAGTTGCCTCGTTCAACGTGCAGTCGCTGATGCCGGGGATGAGCTTTCGTGCATTGTCCAGCAGTAGGTGCATGGCTCCGATGTTCACTGCAGGCTGGCGGTCTTCCCGGACGCTGGCTCCAAGAACGAGGCTGCCGTCCTTTCTCGGCACGAGATACACCGGCTCCCGGTGCACAATGCCGCGGATGGTCCGGGTGATCAATGGCGGACCAGCTGGCCCCTGGATCCGGAGAATATCTCCGTAGACGGGGCGCACCGGCACCCGGTCCAGGCCGTCAATGGTGCCCAGCCCGTTGGCCACGATGGTTTGATCCGCTTCGAGGATCTTGCCCGATGCGGTGCGTACCGCGGTGGTTCGGCTTCCGTCGCTCACCAGCGCCTGCGCCCGCTCCTCGATCAGGCGGCCACGCAGGTGATCAAGCAGGATTTTGACGACTGACCGTGGGTCGACTTGGTGGTCATCTTGGCATAGGACTGCGCCTGCTATATTCGCGGCCAAGGCTGGTTCGAGTTTGCGGGCTTGGCTGGGCAAGAGCTTTTCCGCTGACAGGCCGAGGGAAGCTTGCAGTTCGGCCAGCTCATGCAGGGCTTCGCGGTCAGCCGGTTCGGCCGCGACGACGAGGGTTGAGTTCTGCAGGTAGTCCGGGCGTTGCCCGGTCATGGATTCGATGCGCTCAATGAACTTTGGATAGGCGGCATTCGAGGCGGCAAGCAGCTCGTGAAGCGGGCCATGGCCCCAGACCGTTTCAGCTGCCGGGGCCAGCATTCCGGCCGCCGCGTAGCTTGCACCTTGGCCTGGTGCTGGATCGATGAGGGTGGCAGTATGTCCCCGCGATTCCAGTTCGAACGCGACGGACAGGCCGATGATTCCGGCGCCAACAATATTCACATGCACGAGGGCACGCATCCTTCCTACGGCGGCATGACCCGCATCAGGTGTAGCGGTCGGCTCGGTGCCCTCTCAGCCTGGTCGATTACAGGCTCCCGCGGAGTACTGCGATTATAGGCATGATCCAGCTCATAAAGTCGAACTGGAGCAACCGCAGCTCCGTCATCTTCTGTGATGTACTAGTTGACATGGCATCTCATGACTTCCCCCGCGTGCTTCCCCAGGGATCTGCGTTGTCCAACACGATCATTTCGTTGGAGCAGGAGCTCTTGGAAACCAACCAGCGCCATAGCCGCAGGCAATTGGAACGGTACTTGCATCCGCAGTTCTCCGAAGTGGGTGCCAGCGGCCGTGTCTACGATCGCGAGTCGATCATTGCCCAGCTGGACCAGGAGCCGGAAGTGGATTCTGGATCTCGGGAAGTCGGGAGCCCCGTGGCGATCCAGGTTGCCGATCAAGCGGTGCTTCTGCGCTGGAGGTTGCCCTCGGCATCCGCCAGCGAGCGCAGTTCGCTGTGGATCCATGAGCAGGATCGCTGGCAGCTGTTCTTCCATCAGGGCACGCCCGCTGCGCGGCAGCTTTCTTTTGCAGAACCCAGCAAGGCCGCACCTGTCGACGACGATTTCTCAGTTCGCAGGCTGCGCCAATCGGATGCCGAAGCCGTTTTCGAAGCCTTTTCCTCCAATGCCGATATGGAACGCCAAGGAGATGCCGACACTCCGGAAAAAGCCGCATCGTACGTGCGTTCCCTGATGGAGGCCGGCGAACGGCAGCAGGCTTTCGCCATCGCCTATCGAGACCGGCTGGTCGGTTTGGTCTGCGGTACTGTCGATCCAGACAATCAGAATGCATGGGTTTGGTATTGGATGAACCAGGACTACCGCGGGAGGTCTCTGGCCACTCGCGCAGTGGCAACTTTGGTGAACCACCTGTTTGGCGAGCTAGGTCTGTACCGTTTGGAATTAGGACTTCGGGCGAATAATCCTGGATCGAAGCGTGTAGCCGAAAGCAACGGGTTCCTGCGCGAGGGTGTCGAGCGCGGTAAGTTCCTGGTTGATGGAGAACGCATTGACGTGTACGCCTACGCGCGGTTGCGGACTGATCAGGTCCCGGATGTAGTGCCGTTGCCGTGGAGCACGCAGCCGTAGCTTGGCGGGCAACAAAAAAGTCGCGGAATCCGGTTTCGGGTTCCGCGACTTTTTATCTGTCCCTCAGGTTTAGTGATATTGGCTAGATGCCTGGAGTTGATGCCGGTGGCGTCGAATCCGGGCCGTCGGTATCCTGATTGGCCTCGATCTTTTTCAGTGTGCGAGCCGCAGCATCGCGGCCACCAAGTCCAAAGGCCAGAGCCGCAGCCAAAGCCGCGCCAATGACGATTGCTCCGAAGGCCATATTGATGATCGAGTCGGCGATACCCATGTACTTCAAGCCCATTGCTACGAACAACGCAATTGCCGTGTAGCGGATGATCTTTGAAGCGGTTGTGTCGCCCAAGAAGCGGCCAATGACGTTGGCGATGACGAAACCTGCGGCGATAATTGCTGCGCCGAAGAGAATCTTGCCGCCCAAGGCCAGAATTTCATTGAGGATGTTGGTAATCGCCGGGAAGTTCAGCATCTGGGCTGCCATCACGCCGAAGAACAGCACGATGGCAATCTTGACGATGCCAGCGATGATTCCCGAAGCGCTCTTTCCTTCGGGAACTACGCCCCATTGGGCAACAACAGAGTCGGCGCCTACCCCGTGAAGGGTTGATTCAAGCAGCTGGCCTACGAACTTGGCAATCAGAATACCGACTGCCAACAGCACCAAGGCCATGATGACCTGAGGAATCGCAGTGAAGACCAACTGCAGCATCTGCTGGGCAGGGTCCGAAATTGCCGCGATACCCAAGACCTGCAGTGCCGAAATGGCAACGACGAGCAGGATCAAGGCGAAGACGATGTTGGCAATGATGTCAACGATCTTCGCTTGGGATTCTCGGGACTGTACTTCGTCTACCGGTTCATTGCGTGGGGTAAGTTTGCGGACCAGCCCGCTGAAGTCGACAGTTCCCAAACCGGTCTTCAGCAGCTGGCGAACGATATTCGCGATCACGTAGCCGATGAAGAAGATGAAGCCCGCACCAATGAGGTTGGGGATGAAAGCCATGACGCCGCCGAGCAGGCCCTGCACCGGCGATAGCACTTCAGATAGCGCGAATACTTGCAGGATTGCCACGAGGCCGAATAGCCAGACGATCAAACCCGCGACCTTGCCCAGAGATTGGCCTATTTGCTCTCCGTCGTTGCCCTGCTTCTGCAGGAACTTCACCCTGGTCACCAATTTGGCGGCAGCCCACCGAACGATGCGCGCTAGAAGCCACGTAATGATGAGGATGATTAGCGCGATGCCAACCTTTTGTAGCATCGACGCCCAGTCGATATTGCCTAAAACGTTCTCAGACTGCATTGCTGCTCCTTCAACGTAGGGACAATCTGACCCTACGATGAAGGTTCTCTCCTGACTAGGGCAAAGACCCGTACTGCCAGCTTGAATCGATGGACTTTCGTACCCCGAATTGCGGATGCATGATTCATTCACGCTGGATTCAACGTTTTTCGAACAATCAAGCCATAATCACAACTGATTCACGCAATGTTGGGAAATTCGTGTCGCGCTCAAATCCGTGAATTGCCTTGCAGGCTGTTGCGGAGTCAGCCATTGGCCATTATCAATCTGGGATTCGCACGAAATGCATCAGGCCTGGTTGATGACTTCGCTCTGCACTGAGGCACCTAGCTCAACTGTGCGGGAAACCGTGCAGTACTTGTCATGGGATAGCTTGACGATGCGTTCAACCATGCCGGCCGCTTTGCGCCCCTCCTCGGTATCGGGGAACTTCAAATCAAAGCCAAGGCGGATGTCTTCCATTCGGCTAGCCGAGTCCTCGGAGACCTTGTAGCCGCTCGCCTTGACTTCGAAGTTCTCAGGTTCGCTTCTGCGGGTAGTCGCCACATCAACATCGATCGCTGAGCACCCGGCAATGGCGGCCAGCAGAAGCTCCACCGGCGTCAGCAGCCCTTCGCCTTGGCCGAATTCCAGGCTGGCGCCGGATTCCAGGCTGGTGGCCTGGTACTTGCGTGATTCAACGCGTTTGATGCTGACTTCCCGGATTTCACGGCTATTTTCACTCATGGAACTATGGTGCCACGATTCGGGGCAAAGATTCTGTGTGGCGCAACGTGATCCGTTCCGGCACCAGTTCTGGACCACCGTCGACTGCCAAGAAGCCGCAGTCGCTAAAGAATGAAATGGCAGGCTGGCGCTGGCTATCCAGATGCACACTGATGCCAGGAGTGTGCGCGACGATTTCGTCCAGCAGGATACGGCCCACACCATTGTGGCGATCGCTGTGCCGCACCCAGAGCAGCTCAATGCGTGTATCGCTCCAGGCTGCGAAGCCCGTGATGCGCTGGCCTTGCTGGGCGATTCTGACGGTCACCGACTGGCTATAGATTGCTTCCAGGGCGGTTGCCACTGCATCAATGTCTGCAGCAGAGAGGAAGTCCCCCCGGCGTTCCACCGAACTGCGCCAGATATCCAATAGGTCAGGCACTTCATCAATGCTCGCCAACTCGCGCAGCACGAGAGCTTCATCCATGCCAAGTTCCTTCTTGCTCAGGCAAAACCGTAGTTGCTGCTTCGAAATGTAGCCGGATGCCGGCATTTCCTCAAGTCGCAATCGAGCGTTGCGCGTCATCGGGTTGGACCTTGCTTCCGGTTCAAGATTGTTCCTGCAAGCCGCCGGTACGTTGCGCCCAGTCCCGCAATTCGTCCAAGACCCGTTCGTGCTGCTCGAGGTGCACGTTATGGCCCGCTTGTTCAAGCACGCGGAGCTTCATCAGGGGATACCGGTGGACGAGCCGCTCGGGATCCAGGTATCCGGTGACATGGTCCTGCTTCCCGCACACGATCGTGACCGGAATATCCAGCTGGCTTTCGCGCTCGACGGGCAGCGGGTCAAGGAAGTACCGCCGTGACAGCTTGGCCATGGCGCGCAAGTTCGCGCAGTCCAACCCGGGCAGCACCCACTGCGCGAACTTCCGCCATGCTTCAGGTGTTTGAACCACTGCTACGTCAGAGAATAATTGCGCATGGCGTGGATCAAGCTCAGCCAGAAGCAATGGGTCTGCTACTGACACCTGCCGCTCCGGCACGGTACGCCGAGTCCCATCAGGAAAGACCACTGGCGCCAGGAGGAAAAGCCCTTGAGCTTGGACAGGAAACCTGTCGGCCATCTCTTGGCATAGCAAAGCGCCAAGTGAATTGCCCAGCAGCGCAAATTTTCCCTCGCCCGCGGTTTGCCGGATCATCGCTTCCAACCAGGTTGCCAGTTCTGGCAGGCCACCGGAATTTTCAAGCGGCGGGCAGGTACCGAAGCCAGGCAAGTCGATGTAGTGCAAGTCGAAAATCTGCGTTTTCTCCAGCGATGGTTCCAGCGGCTTGAGAATGCGGTGGTCTACGCCGTTGCCATGCACCATGAATAACGGGATTCTGCTGAGGTGGTTTACCTGCATGTCGTCGTGCTTTTCTCCTGTGCATCACGCTGGCTCGCGGCATAGCTGATCATCGCCTGCCCAGCCACATAGGTGAGTATAATCCAGAATCCGATGTAGGGAAGGCCAATATCCGTAAACGAGCGCAGTGCGATCAAGGAATCGGAAAGGAAGAAAATTGCGCCGCAGGAACCCGCGACAGGTCCCGGCCCAGTACTGAGGATGGCCATCACCATCAATGCCAAACCGTAGATGATCACCGGGGCAAGCAGCGCTCCGGCTTTGGCTGAGCCAAGGACCAGCAGCACTGCGAATGCCGCAAGATAGGGGAACAGCATCCACCAACGGCGCAGTAGGGAAGATTTCCAGTATCTTGCCAGAGCGCCAATGTAGAAGAACTGCGCGATCAGGAACCCGCCAACCATGGCCAGGAATGCCGGGTCTCCATCCATGAACCGCGGCAGTGCATCACCGACCCAGGAGAAGAACAGCGCTGCCAGCAGCAACCGGATCAGCCTGCCGCGCGGCGAAGTGATGGAGGCGATCACCGCTCCTGCCAAAAACGGCATCAGCAAGATCTGCGTGGCATCGGCCAGCAATGCGGTAAGCCAGAACAGCTGGGCCAGCAAATGGGCCGAAGTGACGAGCACCAGAGCCAGCACTGCCGAACAAGCTGCGCCAGGGCAAGTTCGACCAGGTCCTCCCATGCGTCAACTGCTACCTGTGCGTGGGAGAGAACTTCTTCGACGACACCCCGTTCTGCACGGTGAACCCGGCGCTGGGCAATGAGACGCTGCTGCCGCTGAAGCCTCCCAGCGCTTCCAAGCACATCGTGGTTGTCGGATACGGACCTTCGGGCATGGAGTCGGCCCGCGTGCTGACCGAACGCGGGCACCGCGTCACCCCGATCGACAAGGCCGGCCGCCTGGGCGGCACCATGCGGTTCTCCACCATGACCACCCCTGACAACGAGCGCCTGCTGCACTGGCTGAAGTCCGAGCTCAAGCGACTGCGCGTGGCGGTCAAGCTGAACACCCCTGCCACCGTGGAGACCATCCGCGCTCTGAACCCGGACCACATCATCGTTGCCACCGGCGCAATGCGCTCGAAGCCCGACATGCCCGGCGGCGACCTGCCGAACGTGCAGACCGGCGACACCCTGCGCGCCATGATGCTGGGCACCGCCACCGCCGCCGAGACCGGCCTGGTGCTGAGCACCATGGGCAAGCTGGGCCGCCTCTCCTGCCTGACCAAGTCCACTGAGTTCGTCCGCCAGTTCACCAAAGTACTGGCTGCCGATGGGCAAGAACGTCGTGGTGATCGGCGGCTCGCTGGTAGGCCCGGACCTGGCCGAGTTCCTCGCCGAACGCGGCCGCAAGGTCACCTTGGTGCACGAGAAGCAGCGGCTTGGCCTGCCGCTGGCCATGCCGCGCCGCTGGACCGCGGTCAAGGACAACCTGGCCCACGGCGTGCAGATCCACCGCAACGCCACGGTGGACCGCATCACCGAAAAGTCCGTGGAGTTCACGGTGAACGGCGAGGCGCAGAGCGCCGTGGCCGACATGGTGATCCACGCGGACGGCGCCACCGCCGCCGCACCAGTTGCCGACGAGCTGCGCGGCGCAGGCTTCAGCGTCGACGTGGTCGGCGATGCCCGCGCCGTGAACTACATCCACGGCGCCATCCACTCGGCCTGGGAAGCCACCGTCGAGCTGTAGGCCGGAGGCACTCGCACGCATGGGCAGCGGGAGCGCAGCATCCTGGGGAAGCTGCCATCCCGCTGCCCTTTGCGTACCCTTGTCCGCCGGGCATGCCGGTGCTTGAATAGGCCAATGGGCCTTCGAATGCATACCCCCGCCGCGGCGCAGGTTGCCGACCTCGTTGACGAGCTCGCCAGCTGGCAACGTGACGGCCTGCCGGTGCAACTGCATCCAGGCGATGTGGGCTGGTACGCCATGCGGGGCATGGAAGCCGCCGCGCAAGGCCTCCGGGCCTGGTCGGACCGCGAATCCATCTATGCCATCGGCCTGCTCGATGGACCGAACCTGATCCGCATGGCACTGCATCCCGACTTTGTCGACATCCAGCCCCTAGCCGAGCAGATCCATGCCGACCTCAGCTCTGCGGAAAACCAGATCTTCCCGGCCGGAAGTGCCAGCATCGAAGCCCGCGGCGCAACGGCACTGGGCAAGATCCTGCAGGCCCATGGCTGGGTGCCCGGTGAAGCCTGGACTCCCCTGCGCCGTGCGCTGGATGCTCCGGTGCAGCTGCCCGAACTGACCTTCCGGCGGATTGATGCTTCCCTGGCCGGCCAGTGGATGGAAGTGCACCTCAATGCCTTTCGCGGCAGCGATTTCACGCAGGAGGATCTGGCCCGGGCGCTGAAACGCTGGCACACCATGGCCAGCACTCCCATCTATGATCAGGGCCAATGCCTCACCGCCTACGACGGGGAGATGAACCCGCTGGCGGTCGCAGGGGTCTGGTCCGCTGGTTCCGGGCGGCCAGGACTCCTGGAACCCATTGCGGTGCACCCGGCTTTTCGCGGCCAGGGGTTCGGCACGGCGATCAGCCTGGCCGCCGCCGCAGAGCTGCGGTCAATGGGCGCGTCCAGTGCCTTGGTGTGCACGCCCAGCGAGAACCGCGCAGCCGTTGCCACCTATCTCGCCGCCGGGTTCGTTGCCGATACCGAAGACCGCGACTGGCATCGCGAGGAAGTGGTGGAATCATGAAGGCCTCCGAGATTCTGGCCGACCTGGCCCAGCGCCCAATTGACGCGGCGCATTCCCTGCCGCAGCTAAGCGCCGAACAGCTCAATGCCCATCCGGGAAACCATCCCAACTCGATTGCCTGGCTGCTGTGGCATGCCGGGCGCGAAGCCGATATCCAGCTCTCGGCGCTGAGCGGCCAACCCGAACTCTGGGCGCAGTTCCGTGCACGCTTCAACCTGGGCGAGCTCGGCGATTCCATGGGCTACGGGCATAGCCCCGAACAGGCCCGCCAGATTACCGTGAGCGACCAGCAGCTGCTCGTGGACTACTTGGCCGCGTGCCTGTCCGCGCTCGGCGGCTACGCTGCCACGCTGGGCGAAGAAGAACTGGACGAAATCATCGATCGCAGCTGGAATCCAGCAGTAACCCGTGGGGTTCGCTTGGTATCGATCATCGACGATGCATCCGTGCATGTCGGGCAGGCCGCCTACGCTGCCGGCACGATGATCTAGGCCGCAGCCAGACTCTTGGCCTTCTTGCTGATCCACCAGAAGATCGCCAGCTGGAGCAACAGGATGATAACCGAAATGCCGGCATCGTCCCATCCCATCACAAAACCCGCCTGCAAGGTCCCGATCCCGCTGGCTACAGGATAGAACAGCGGCCACAGCACGGCCAGATTGCGCACCAGAGAGAATGCAATCGCGAACATGATGGCGAAAACACCGAAGCCTGCTGCCGCTTCCAACTGGACCGATCCGAGGTGCTGGATCATGAAGCCAAGTCCGGTCAGCACGATCGCCGGCAACCATCCGAAGGCCCGTTCCCACCGCAGATACAGCCAGCCGAAGACGAAGAAAGGTTCCCACAGGACCAAAAAGTTCGCCACCAGGTGGCTTGCAAGATCGGCACCCATGGCATTGGACAAGGCAAACAATTGGTAGGCGGATCCGGCACCCAGAACCAGCGAGACAGCCACGGACGCCAGCAGGAATTTTCTCGTGATCCCCACCCCGGCCAGGGTTTCACGCCGCTGGCACAGCACCGTCCACAGTGGGATGGCGGTGCCGAAGACCAGAATGCCAAGCCAGAGGAAAAGGCTGTTGATCGAGGTTCCCGCGTAGTAGCACAGGGAAAACGCCAGCAAGGTGGCCAGGGCAACGAGCGTATCGGATTCTGGTTGCCACGCGAATGCTCTTCGACGTTGCTTCATGCCAGATGGAGATTGAGCAGGAAAATCATTCATTATGACGCGCCTCGGTGCTTTGGGTTGATATAGCCGCCTGTGGCCTAAGTTAGCATTTCATCAACTCGCCGACCATGAATAATGCTTAACGGGTACGGGGAATGCTGAGAATGATTTTCGGCCTGTCGGGGCAGCTGCTCGGTTCGATCCCCGCTGCCCCAGCCGCGGCCGCGAGACGGTCGCACACGGCATGGCGAACCCGGCCGGTTGGGCGGAACCATACCGCGTGCCGATCTGTCCGCGTTCTTGCTGCAACCATTGAGGACAACCACAGCATCGGCAAGGCCTACGGAATCAGTTATTAGCTGCGGCTGCGCCAAACGAGCAGCACATAGTGGCGGATCATCGCAACGAAGACCACAGCCCACACCAGCACAGCGGCGATCAGCGACCCGTGGCCGATGCTTTCCACCACCGGCAAGGAGTCGACCCGTCCAAGGTTGATCGAGGCGACTGCGAACATTCCGACAGGGAAGACGATTGACCATAGCGTGGGCACGTACACCAGCGGAACGCGGTGCACCACATGCCGCCACACGCCAGCGCCCACCAGGATTGGAATCAGCCAGAGGCAGTAGCTCCAGAAAGCCGCCACTGTCCCGGCAATCAGCGTACGGGTGGCATCAACCATTGGCGTGGAATCCATGCCGACAATCTTGCTTCCCGCGACAACGGCTATGGCCATGGCTCCCATGGCCACCCAATACGGTGGTTCGAATTCTTTCGGAGTCATCCCGAAGTACACGATCCGCAGCAGCACCAGCACGGCGATGCCGGCATAGAGCGCGACGCCCACAGACCAGGTCAACACGGCAAGCAAGCCGATCAGTGATTGCCCGTTCGCAACATGCGGCTGGATAACGCTCAGGCCGATGGCCAAGGATTGGCTGGCCACCGCCCAGATGAACCAGGTGCCGTTGACCCGGGAGAGGATCGGCTTTCCGTCCCGGCTAAGGAAAACCTGCCACGGCAGCACGTAGCCGAAGATGAACCAGAGAATGGCGGCCAGGGCCACGAGCACTATGGAGATCGCGCTGAATCCTTCGGCGCTCAATCGCACCGCGAGAACATCGGTGCCTGCGACGACGGTGAAGTACCCGAAGGCCATTTCCGGTCGGCGAAGTTCAGCCCTCATGGCTCCGCTGAAGACAATTGCCCGCCAGATGTACAGCACCCACAGCACTGCATACGACAGCACGGCAAACGCCAGCAGGATCCCGGAGAGAAGGTCCCATCCGGCTTCGTGAAGGCCAATGGAGACAATGCCAGTGCCCATCGTCAGGGCGAAATACCCTGGCGACAGGTTCTCCAGGATCTCACGGAAAACCCGAGGTCTGGAGGGTGCCGTTTCATGCCGGGTTTGCCGATCGTCCATGCCTCCAGCGTACGACTGTTGCCTCAGCGAGGTGCAATTACACGATCTGGCAAGAGCTCAGAGCCACTCCCCGAGCTGCCTGCCGGAGACCTCCACCAGCCACATTTGCCACAGCGGTCCGAAGCTCACCCGGCGAACTCCCAGCTCTCGCAGGGCCGCCAAGTCTCCGGCGGCGTGCGCCGTGACCGGGTGGGCAGTGACATTCACCGGGATTCCAACCGATTGCACGGCCTGCATTACCTGATCCGCATCGGCCAGCGCCACCGGATACACGCTGCGCGCACCGGCCTGCTCCATCAGCTTGATGCGCTCGATAGCCTCACCCAGTGGGTCGGCGAACTTGTCGGCCAGCTTCACAGCATCGGTGCGTCCGTTGATTACGAAGTCGATGCCAGCAGCATCCGCCGCTTGGCGGACGCCGTGGATGTAGTCCGCATGCTCCTGGCGTTCGCGCACACGGCCTCCTTCACGATGGAGGACATCTTCGATATTCACTCCAACTGCACCCGCTGCGGCGACGCGTTCGAAGAGTTCTTTGGGGTCCAGTCCGTAGCCGGACTCGACGTCGGCGCTGACCGGCACGTCGACGCTGCTGGTGATGCGTTGCACCACAGCCAAGTAGTCTGCGAAGTCCATCTGCTCGCCGTCGGCGCTGCCAATGGAATCGGCGACAGGATGGCTGCCGATGGTCAGGGATTCGAACCCGGCTTCCACCGCCACCTTGGCGCTGAAGGTATCCCACACGGTGGGCATCACCAACAGCTTTCCTGAAGCATGCTGCTGGGCGAGGTTCTGGGCAAGAGCTGAAATATGCGGCAAGGAGATCTCCTATCGTCGTGGCGGATTGCGCCCAGTCTACGGCTCCAGTTCCCCTAACGAAACAACCGCAAGATGAACTCCCAGCTTTCCCCCCATTCTGCCCGAAATCAAGCGCTATTTCGCTTCCCTCGCTGCTTGCCGGCTAGTGGTTTCACCATAATCAGGCAGGGCGTTTCGGGTCCCCAGAGGTCAGTTTCCTCCAGCGGCAGGAATCCCTGACTTTCATAGAACCGACGAGTCTTCGCATAGCCGGCATCCGGGTGCGAAGGCCCCAAGGTCTTGACCTGCAGCAGCTGAACTCCCTCGGCGAGCGCGTCGGATTCGAGAGCAGCACACAAGACCGACCCGATTCCGCTGCTGTGGTGCTCGCGGTCGACCACCATTAGATGGATCTCGATGCTGTGGGCGTAGTGCCGGTCGACTAAGAGAACACCGAGTACCGTGCCGGCGGCATTGCGCACGGTCCAGGTTTCCTTGCTCCGCGCGGCTTGGATGTACTCCGCGTTGGATTCAGGTTGGCCAAACCACTCGGGAACAGAGGCAAGCAATCGCGCGACATCATCTGGCACGGCTTGATCCCTGGTTGCTGCGAAAGTCATCGGTTCCACAAGGCCTCCCGAACGTAATGTGATTGTGCTAGCTTGCCGGAGTCATGATTTCCAGTCGATTCCCGAATCCGTCACGCGCATGGAACCGCAGATATCCTTCAAAGGTTTCACGCTCAGCCCAAGACAGTTCATAGCCCATGGAGCCGATGCGTTCAGCGAGAGTTTCCAGCTCATGGATTGAGTCCCAAACTAATCCCGGATGCGCTTTCTTGGCCGGTACAAAGGGATCGTCTACGCCAAGATGGATTTCCGCCACCACGGCATCCGCTTTGAAAGCACGAAACCAGCATCCTCCCCTTCCGGCGAGGGAGGCCGGCTTGGGAACTTCGGCAAGTCCCAGCGCCTCACCGTAGAATCGTCGAGCTTCAGATTCTTCACCACGTGGCATTGATATCTGAACGTGATGGAGTCTCATTCAGGTTTCCTCGTCTCTAGACATGCTCATCGCAGTACTGCCAATATACCTGCAAGGCGCTTGACCACAGTTAGGTTCGGTGCAATCCGAAGACCAGGGTTTCAACCCGTCCTTTGTTGTTTTCCGGGTCTTCGGTGCGGCGCTCTTCGAGCTTGAAACCGGATTTCTCAAGGACGCGGATGGAAGCTGCATTCCTGGCATCGCACGTTGCGCTGATTCGTTCCAAACCAAGATCTTCGAACCCCAGTCGGAGCAGGTGTCCCACGGCAGCCGTGGCGTATCCGTTGCCCCAGTATTCCCGATTCAGCGTGTAGCCAAGCTCTCCGGCCTTGGCATTCCGGTCGGTTGCCCACACTGACGCAGAACCAATGAGCACATCACCAAGCATGATCGCTCGCAAGCGACGGTGCGGTTGCTCGATTAGTGCATCGGCAAGGAATTTTTGGGTATCGGCCAGCTGGTTAGGGCCCCACGTCGAGTACCGGCACACCAGTGGGTCAGCAGCGAAGTTGTGCACCGCAGACAGGTCTTGAGCACGGAAGTCAGTCAAGCGCAATTCAGGCTCCGTGGTAGTCACGCCGTGGGCTGGCGGATTGTTGGTCACTCGTTTTCTCCTTCGCGGTTCAATTCCTATCAATGCATTGGGGCGGACCCTATCGCTGGGCTGGGGTCGAGTCCAAGCATGTTGCGCAGCTGTTAAGCGGTGTTGAGTTTCATTGCCATTTTTGGAATCGTGGCACGCACATGCCCTGAACTTGGCATGTCCTCAACCGGAAGGAGAGCCATCGTGCTCGCACTGACCGACCAAGCAGCATCGATCGTGACCGCGATCGTCACCAACCAAGCCGAGGAAGAAACCGCTGGCCTGCGCATCATGCAGGCAGACAGCACCCACCCTGAAGATGCAGCTTTCGGATTGCAGATTGTCCCCGCGCCCGAAAGCACCGATGGCGTGGTGGATACCGAAGGCAGCCCTGTCTACGTGGACGAGGCGATTGCCGACGCACTGGATAGCAAAGTACTCGATGCGGCAGTAGACGAGCAGGGCGGCGTGAGCTTCCAGCTTCTCGAACAGGGTTAATGCCGCACCCTGCCCTTTAGCTTTGGCTGCGGGGGTCGCCCTTCGGGACGGCCCTCGCAGTTCTTTAACAAATTACCTCGGCCAACTGGACGGATATTTTTTCCCGGGCCAGCTGGCTCGCAGCCTTGTATATTGCGGCTCCGTGCGTCATCGTTCAACTAAGGGAAAGGGGAAAACAGTGGAAACGCGCGCGGTACGCAAACATGAATGGGCGACGATTCCGAACGCCATCACGATCATTCGTTTTCTCCTGGTTCTTCCCATCGTTGGCTTTCTGGTGGCCGATACCGAACCGGTGCTGACTGCGGTGCTGCTTCTTGCCTTCGGCCTCAGTGACTGGGTTGACGGGTTTATCGCCCGCAAGTTCAACCAGGTCTCGCAGCTTGGCATCCTGCTGGATCCCATTGCCGATCGCTTGGGCATCGTGGCTATCGCTATCGCGCTGGTAATTAGCGGAGCGATCCCGGTCTGGGTTGGCCTGGCCGTTTTCGTCACTGACCTGGTTCTGCTGTGCACCTATTTCTTCTTGCGCCTTGAATCCCCGCCGGCTTCCACATGGCTGGGAAAGATCCGCACTGCCATCATGATGCTGGGCCTGGCCTGCGTGGCCTTTGGCAGAATCCCCGAATTTACGGTGCTGGCCGCACCGGGCGTAGCCATTTTGGCAGCCGGCACGGTGCTGCATCTATTTGTCGGCTTCGGCTATCTGCGCATTATGCGTGCTTCGGCCAAAACGCAGAGGTCCTCGGCCAGCTAGTCACGGCCGTTGTGCTCCATGTCGCCGGCCAAGAGCGTCAATTCCTGCAGCCTGGGCTTCCACAGTGCTGCCCTGCAAGCAGTCAGTTCCCTGAGCTGCGCTGATGCCAGCTCATCCAGTGCACGGATATAGTCGGGAACGATCTCGCGTGGAAGGCGCAGGCCCATGGTCAGATGCGGGGTCCATCTGGGTCCTCGTCCGTCGGGATTCACGGCGCTGATTTCCCGGGCCGCCATTTCCAGGGCGTCGGTCGTTTCCAGCAGCCAGGCAACCGTCTGCTTGCGCTTGGTACCGAAAACAATCGTGCCCACCCGGTGGAAGCAGGCGGGGATGAGATCTGGAAGCAGTTCTGCGGCCCGCTGCGCTACAGCATCGCTCATGCTGGGCGAAAAGGTGATGGTGATATGCGGAGTCTGGTGTTGTGCTGGAAACCCTCGCTTTTCCAGCTGGGCAAAGATTTCCCGCACTTGCTGCTCCTGCTCGGCCAAGAGACGCAACAGGATGTTATCTGGGGATCTGCTCATCCAGGTACTCCTTTCTCGTGCTTGTCACCGGACGCGTCCATGTACGGGCGCATGACTTCTGGTTCCCTGCCGCATGGTTGCTGGCCTCCCCGGTAGGCCTGTAGCCAAGGCTCGTCCAGAACGGTTCCGCTTCGGCGGCATTCGTATCGACAATTGTTATCCGGCAGGTGGTGATCGACGGATACTCCTGCACCAGCGTGAGTACCTCTTCATGGATCTGCTTCCCCAACCCCTCTGCTTGCCTTGCGCCGTCAATCATGAGCAAACCGATGTGGACCGTGTCCGTTCTCGGCCAGCCGACAATCAGATCAGCGAATCCGACGAGTTCTGCATCCAGCCAAAGGCCAAGATCGATTTTCTGCTCGGCCCGCGCCGTCGGCGGCAGGGCGGTCAATGCCTCGATTGCGGCATCAGCTGCGGGAACTGCGCCGGTAACACGTTGCGAATACCCCGGGTTGCTTTCCATCAACCGCTGCAAGCAGGCTGCCTGTTCGATGGAAAGCCTGGTTACCCGGAGCTGTGAAGACCGCTTATCCATGAGCCGTCGCCCCGGTTTTTCCCTTGGCCGCTTCAGCTTCGAAGATCATCAGCGGCTGCTCGCCGTTGAATGGTTCTCGCGTCCAGTCGCCCCAGATAGCGCGCACCTCGAACCCTGCTGCGGCAAGATCTCCGCTGATCTGCTCGGCGCTGCGGAAGACCAATTCCAGTTCCTCTACCACTACTTCCTGCGACTGATCGAACTTGGCGTAGGACATTAGGCGGACGAGACCCGAGCTGATTTCGTCGGCATCGAACCATTCGGTCAGCGGGCCGAATGGCGTCTGCCGAGTGGTGGATTCTTCAGCATCCCACTTCTGCCAGGCACGCGTCGACGGGTTCCTGCTTTCAAAAGCCAGCACCGTGCCGGGCCTCGCAGCTTCGCGCAGTTGTTTCAAGGTTCGTTCCCACTGCTGGCCAGGGATGTGCTGGGCGACGTTCCCAGTCATCACCATCAAGTCGAAGGGCCCGCCTTCGATAGCCGAAGAATCGCCGTCGATCCAGGTGACTCTCCCAGCTTCGGGCCGACGCCTGGCGTAGGAAAGCATTACCGGTGAGGGGTCAACGCCTACAACAGTTCTTCGCTCGCCAACAAGCGTTACCGTCAAGAGCCCAGTGCCGCAGCCTAGATCCAGGATCCGATCGGCTTGGGTTTCAGCCGCGAGTGCACGGTAATAATCATGATCCGGTCCATCGGGATTATCCGTGTCGTAGAGTTCCGTGATTCGTGGATCATAGTCGGTCATGCTCACGTGGTCCTATTCCGTTCTCAGAGTTTCCGGTCGAGGTGCCGGGGTGCGCAACAATTCTTGCCTTGCCTAGGTGAAGCCGGCTCATTGTCGGTTGCTTCGCTGCCGGCATGCGCTGTCTCGTCAGGCATCCTACGGTCCGCACCAATCGCGCAATAATTCTTCGCATGGAACTTTGCCCCAGCCGCTCCTACTAATCAGTAGTCGCTCCGGCACAACATGCATATCCCCAAGCCAACCACATCAATTGTGACCTAGACAACTGATGGTGAATTGGGCATTGTTGGTTCAACAGACGTTTCCGGTCTGCTCGAAACCCCTAATGGAGGAGCTCCATGGCCGAGGCCTACATCATTGATGCGCTGCGTACACCGGTTGGACGCCGGGGGAAATCGCTGGCACAGCTCCATCCACTGGATCTCGCTGCGGCACCGCTGGCGAAGCTGGTGACCCGCAACAACATTGACTCCGAGCAATACGATGAGATCATCCTCGGCTGCATCGACCAGCTGGGGCCCCAAGCCATGGACATTGCCCGCAACGCATGGCTGGCTGCCGGCCTATCGGAGCACGTACCCGGGACCACGGTGGAACGCCAGTGCGGATCCGGGCAGCAAGCGGTCTCCTACGCGGCGCAGGCGGTCATGAGCGGCACCAGTGACCTCGTCATTGCCGGCGGCGTCCAATCCATGTCCAGCATCCCGCTCTCCTACTCCAATGCAGCCGCCACGGACTTCGGCTTCCCTGACCCCTACTCCGGCTCCAAGCGATGGGCTGCACGCTACGGCGAGCAGGAAATTTCCCAGTTCCGCGGTGCAGAAATGATGGCGGAGCGCTGGGGCCTGGACCGCACCCAGTTGGAGGACTTTGCCGTGCGTTCCCATGAGCGCGCGTTGAACGCCCAAACGCAAGGATACTTCGACCGCGAGATCCTGGCCCTGGATGGCTTGGCCGCCGACGAGGGCCCGCGCCCTGTGGACCGCGCCAAGATGCAATCACTGGCCCCGATCATCGACGGAGGAGTGCATACAGCGGCTACCGCATCGCAGATGTCTGATGGCGCCGCCATGCTGCTCATTGCCTCGGAGTCCGCGGTCAAGCGCTATGGGCTCAAGCCCCGCGCCCGCATCCACCACATCTCTGCCCGAGGCGATGACCCGGTCATGATGCTTTCAGCGCCGATCCGCGCCACCCAGCATGCTCTGGCCCGCGCTGGCATGCGCATCGAGGACATGGACCGCATTGAGATCAACGAAGCCTTCGCCGCGGTGGTCCTTGCGTGGCAGCAGGAAACCGGTGCCGACATGTCCAAGGTCAATGTCAACGGCGGCGCCATTGCTTTGGGCCATCCGATTGGTGCCACCGGCGCACGACTGATGACCTCCCTGCTGCACGAGCTGGAACGCAGCGATACCCGCTTTGGCTTGCAGACCATGTGCGAAGGCGGTGGCCAGGCCAACGTCACTATCATCGAACGCCTCTAGCTTCCGGCACCGGCCACAAAGGACACCACCCATGAGCGCATTGCCCGCCGCTACGGCGATGAAACCCGATGACCAGAACACCATTGCCGCACAGCTGCCCCGCAACCAATCGGGCAAATTGCTCAAACGACAGTTTCGCGCTGAACGCAACCAGGCTTCGGGCGGCGCGCAATGAACCGCGACCCGTGGGCACCTTACGACCTCGCCACCGCGGTGGATGTCGATTACCTGTCCGCTTTGCGACTGCCACCGACGAGGATCGCAGGCATTGGGCTCGCGCCCGGCAATACGGCGAAGAGATCCTGCCGGTCATCAACGAGCACTGGGAGAACGGGCATTACCCGTTGGATCTGGTCCGGCGCATGGGCGAGCTTGATCTGTTCACCGACGGGCTGAGGATCCCCGGCCACGCACACTTCTCCCCGCTGGCCGCCGGACTGGTGGCCATGGAGCTGTCTCGTGCCGATGGCTCGATGGCCGCGGCAGCTGCAGTGCAGGGCGGCCTGGTCTTGCGCAGCCTACAATTCTTCGGCAGCCCCGAACAGCAGGAGCAATACCTGGAACCGGTGGCTTCAGGTAAGTTGCTCGGTGGCTTCGCGCTGACCGAACCTCACCATGGTTCGGACGCTGTGGGCCTGGAATCCAGCGCCCGGCGCGACGGGAAGCACTGGATCATCAATGGGCACAAGAAATGGATCGGCAATGGAGCTGCCGGCGGCATCACCATCGTGTGGGCGCGGGATGTTGCCGATTCGCAGGTCAAGGGGTTCATTATCGACCAGCGCACCCCCGGCTACGAGACCGCCCCGGTGCGCGGCAAGGGCGTGCTGCGCGCCATCGAGCAGGCAGAGATCCGGCTGACGGATGTTCGCGTCCCGGAGTCCGCCCGTCTCACCGGGGCGGAATCGTTCAAGGATGTCTCGCGGGCGCTGGTTGATACCCGGGTGAATGTCGGCTGGTCGGCTCTGGGCCATGCGCAGTTCCTCTTTGAAGCTGCACTGCAGTATGCCAAGCAGCGCACGCAGTTCGGCAAACCGCTCGCTGCGCATCAGATGATCCAGGAACGCTTGGCGCAGATGCTGGCCGAAATCACCAATATGCAGTTGCAGTGTGCCGCCGTAGCCGGCATCCAGGCCGCCGGCCAGTTGAAGGACACTCAGGCATCATTGCTGAAGTTCCATAACACCCGCGCTGCCCGCAGGATCGCATCCACCGCGCGTGATCTGCTCGGCGGCAATGGAATCCTGCTGGAAAATCATGTTATTCGCCATCTCGGGGACATCGAGGCGCTGCACACCTACGAGGGAACGGAGTCGGTCCAGGCATTGATTCTCGGCAAGGATCTGACGGGCTTCAGCGCCTTCAGCTAGTACCGCGGAGTACGATAATGATGAATCTTGCGTTACCGCTTGGCCAACCCCCGAAGGACTGCCCATGCCATACCTAGTCGATTTCAAGGACGTCTCCACCCAGGGCCTTGAGTCCTCGCCCGTTGCCGATGCACTCGCAGGCTTGCGCGCCAACGAAGCGCGTTATCTGAAGAACAAGTTCAACCACGACTTTGCCGTCGAGCAAGCGGCCGACGCCCAAGACGCCATTGCGTGGGTGAACAAGATTCTTGCCGAAGAACGCGACCTGCATATCGCATCCACGCCGCTGCAGGCGACCATCTTCGAGGCCGACGGGGCCAAGCGCGCCTACGTCTTCTACGAGTCAGGCCTGTCCATTAATGTCCTCTACGGCTTGGAACCCGGTGAGAAGCGCGCCGTCGGCTTCAAGCTCAGTGACGGCATGGAGGTGCCAGACGAGCTGCAAGAGAAGTTCAAGTTCGCGCGGCAGAAGTCCAAGCTGGCAGGAACCATCCGCGGCTCCTACTTCGTGATCAAGAACGAATACTGACCTTTCGAAGAATGGACTGCTGCCCCGCGCTTTCGTGGATCCTACTGGGCACCCGGCAACTGCGCGTAGGCATCCTTGGCTGCCTCTAGCAGGAAATCAGCAGGCCACAACGCGCGCACTTCAGCCGGGAACACGATGTCTTTGATATCTGTACCGTTCTGAAGCGCCGCACCCAGGGTCGCTGCGAGCTGCTCGAAGCAGTGCAGTTGCTGGATCACGAATTCCCTTCCCACAGGTTCCCCGTGGCCAGGAACTACCACGTCACCGGGCTGGATGTGCTTTAGCAGGGATTCGAGCACCCCTGGCCAGCCCATTGGATGGGCGCCCGACCCGAACATCGGCGGGCCCGACTGCTCGATGATATCGCCCAGGAACCAGGTCATGGCATCAGGAATATGGATCGCCAGGTCGGTGTCGGTGTGCCCTGCTCCCAGCGGGATTACCTCGATGTCCCGCCCGCCAAGGCTCAGCATGCAGGGTTGTTCCAGCAGGTGGCTCGGCGGTGTCACCTGCACACCGTCCCAATCCATGTCGGGTTCGAGTTCCGGCGAGCGCCGAACCAACTCAAGCCGGGGCTTCTCGAATTGCTCGAAATGCGCGGGGATCCGGTGATGGCCGTAAATCGGGATTCCCTTCTGGGCAAAGAGCTGATTGCCGAAGGTGTGGTCGTAGTGGGCGTGCGTGTTGATCACTGCAACGATTGGAAGACCAAACTGCGCTGTGGCCTCGTCGATGATTTCTTGTGCCTCGCGTGCGTTATTGCGGGTATCGATAATCGTCACGCCGTGTCCGCCGAGCACCGCGCCAACGGAGATGTCCAACGGATCATATCGCCTCTGGAATACTCCCTGGGCTATTTGGTTCCAGCGTCGTTCAACCATCATCTGCCGTCCTGCCGGTTCTGCTTGGCTAGAGTCCTGCCTTCAGCAACTGTTTCCAGCGCAGCGGCATGGGTGCCTCGACCACCAGTTCCTGGCCATCGGGCTTGGGAATCACCAGCTTAGTCGCATGCAAGAACAGCCCGCGGCCTCCTAGCTGTTCAACACGGCGATTGAACTTCGCAAAACCATACCTGTCATCACCGGCAATCGGATGCCCTTGGCTTTGCAGGTGGACACGGATCTGGTGCTTGCGTCCGGTCGTCAGTTGCACATCCAAGATGGTGGCGCGCTGTCCTACGCGTTGCCTGACCACGACGCGGGTCTCGGCTCGTTGCCCGTGCGGGTCAACCACGACCTTGTCGGCGCGGCGCAGCAGCGGCGCGTGGATCGATTCGATGCCCTGCTTCCAGTGCCCTGCCACGAGCGCCAGGTAGTGGCGTTCAATTTCGTCTTCCCGGTCCCGGAGCAACTCATGCAGATAGCGCAGCAGCATGCTTGGGGTCTTCGCCAGCACCAGCAGCCCTGAAGTGTCGCGATCCAGACGGTGAGTCAATTCCAGATCAGGCAGTTCCGGGCGCAACTGGCGGAAAACTTCGATCACGCCCGCAGGATTATCGGTACCTTGGTGCACGGCGATGCCAGCAGGCTTGTCGATGACCAGCACATCCTGGTCCTCGTGCACCACAGTGTTGCGCAGCTGCCTGACCAAGTACTCCGGGACGTCGTGTTCTGGTGCCTGGCCCGGTGCCGCAAGTAGCGCCGGCAGGGTAATCTTGTCATTTTCGGCCAGCCGGTAGCCTTCTTGGACTTTCTTGCCGTTCACGCGCAGGTGCCCTTTGCGCATGAGCCGGAACAGTTCTCCTGCCGGGACCGTTTTGAGCCGGGATCTCAGGAACTTTTCGATGCGCCGGCCGGCGTGCTCGCCGTCGATGACAATGGTGTACATCTGGGAATCAGACCGCACTTCTGCCGATGGATGCTGGAAGACTCCAGACAAGAACTATCACTCCATTTAGGGGCCACATCCATGAGTGGATCATGGCATCGCCGTTCACGGCGGGTCATTTTCAAGGGACTTCCGGGAGCTGCCGCCCCGAATTGGCCAACCTTCATCGTACCCCGTGGCAACTATCCGGTACGAGCGAACTAGCAGTGATGAGCACTGAACTCACAAAATTTTCAGGAGCTATCAGGCCGTGATGAACATGGCGCGGAGCAATAGCCGGTCCTGGCGGCCATTTGAAATAGCACAAAGGATGCCGGTCCAATAGTCGCCTGGCTTCTTCTCCATGACTAGGCTGGGTTCATGGCCACAGTAATACTTGTACGGCACGGACGTACCACCGCCAACGCCACCGGCATACTGGCTGGACGCACGCCCTCCGTGTTCCTCGACGATACCGGGGAAGAACAGGCGATCCGCACCGCCGAGCGGCTAGCGGCAATCCCCCTGGCTGGCATCGTCTCAAGCCCGCTGGAACGCTGCGTGCAGACAGCGGAATTCGCCATGCAACAGCAAAGCAAAGCCGCACAATTGCTGATTGAGCCAGAACTCTCGGAATGCGACTACGGCCTGTGGCAGGGCCGCAAGCTGCAGGACTTGGCTGCCGAGGAACTTTGGAAAACAGTGCAGTCCGCGCCGTCAGCGGTGACCTTCCCGGGCGGGGAATCCATGGCCGGAATGCAATCCCGGGCTGTAGCAGCCATCAGGCGCCATGACGCGGCGATCGAAGCCGAGCATGGTGCTGAAGCAGTCTGGGCGGCATTCAGCCATGGCGATATCATCAAGTCGGTACTGGCTGACGCGCTGGGCATGCATTTGGATCTGTTCCAACGCATCAATGTGGGCCCGGCGTCCGCATCGATTGTGCACTACGGGCCCGGCACGCCCCGCGTGTACTCCATCAACACCGACGCCGGAGACCTCTCGTGGCTAGCCCCCGGCCTCAAGACAACCGATGCCCCAGTCGGCGGCGGAGCAGGACACTAAGGAGACTGAAATGACGGCAACAGTCAACGAATTCAACTGGCCGGATCGCGTTGTCATTGGCACCATCGGCGCGCCCGGGTCCCGAACCTTCTACCTGCAGGCAAGAGCCGGCTCGGAGCTTTCCAGCATCGCTTTGGAAAAGCAGCAAGCCGCAGTGGTTGCAGAGATGATTGACGAGATCCTGGATCAGCTTTCCACGGTCAAGGGCAACCCTTTCAACGTTCCCGAACATACCCCGGTGGAACTGGTCGACAACGATCCACTGGAAGAAGTGAACGAATCATTCCGCGTCGGATCGATGAATCTCGGATGGGACGCAACAGTAGCGCAGGTAGTTCTGGAAGCTTTCTCCCTGAATGACGAAGATGACGAGAATTTCGATCCGGATGGACCGGGCGCAGTCATGCGCGTGCGCATGCCCGTAGGCACCGCTCGCGCTTTTGCGATGCGCACCCACGAGATCGTGGCCGCTGGACGGCCGGTGTGTTCCAACTGCGGTTATCCGATTGATCCGGATGGGCATACCTGCAGGGACGAGAACCGACAGTGAATGCGCCCGATCTGCTGACTGCGCAGCTGGAACTGACCGGCCGCATCACCACCGCTTCCAATGCGACGTTCTTGGGCAACATCGGTCAAAACAGCGTTGTCTACAAGCCCATAGCTGGAGAGAAACCCCTTTGGGATTTTCCCCATGGATCGCTGGCCTACCGCGAGGTTGCCGCCTTCCGAGTATCTGAAGCCCTGGGCTGGAACCTAGTCCCCCAGACGTGGCTGCGCGACGGGCGATTCGGCGAAGGCATGGTGCAGCTATGGCAAGAAATTGATCGAGAACAGCGCCCGGTAGACATCGTCGCCGCGGACGAGGTGCCTGAAGACGGCTGGAAGACCGTCCTGCACGGAGAGGACGAATCGGGGCATCCTATGGCTCTGCTTCACGAAGATACTCCTGCCCTGCGACGCATGGCAGTCTTCGATGTGCTGGTCAACAATGCCGACCGCAAAGGCGATCACGTGCTAGCCATGCCAGATGGCCACCGCTACGGTGTCGACCACGGCCTCTGCTTCAACGAAGAGCACAAACTGCGCACCGTGCTTTGGGGGTGGGTTGGCCAACCGCTGACGGAGGACGAACTGGCCGGTATCCAGAGGGTCAGTGATGTACTGGACGCAGATCTTGGGCAAGAACTGGCCGCGCTGCTGACCGGTGAAGAAGTCGCGGCGCTCGCCGACCGTTGCACAGATCTGCTCAGTGAAGGGCGATTCCCTGCGCATCGCGGGCAGATGCCTGCCGTGCCCTGGCCGCTTTTCTAGCATGGAGTTTTCTGTTGACCGCAAGGCAGCCTGCAAGCCATTCTTGGAGTCGGATAGCAAAGGACAGGTCGCACATGGGAACGTTCAAGGCAAACAAGGTAGACCTCGGTGTCGAATCCTTCGGAAACGAAAACGATCCATTGATTCTGCTCGTTGGCGGCGCAACCATGCTTGCCTGGCCCGAGGCCCTATGCGAGGCATTGGCCGCTGGTGGGCGCCATGTGGTGCGCTACGACCTCCGGGATTGCGGAGAATCAGCCGCAGGGAACCCGATGAAACCCGGATACAACCTGCGTGATCTTGCTGCTGATGCCGCGGCACTGGCTGAACTGCTGGATGACCGTCCAGCACATGTGGCGGGTATTGGGGTCAGCGGGATGATCGCCCAGGTGGCGGCGCTGGATTACCCTGAAAGATTTAGCGCCCTGACATTGGTTGGCACACGGCCAGTCGCTCCAGGACCGGTGGACAAGGATCTGCCAGACCATGACCAAGCAACCATGGGCAAGCTATTCTCCCGCCCCATGCCAGATTGGGCAGACCGCGAGTCCGTTGCCCGACACTCCGCCGAGGGCTCCCAAATCCTTGGCAACGAACCGGAAGCTGCACTGGATCTAGCCTCCCGCATCTGGGACCGTACGGCGAGCGCAGATCCAGAAGTCCACATGGCAAACCAGATCGGGATTGTCTTTTCCAAGCTGGACTGCGCTCCACGCTGGCGCGAACGGCTTCCCGAGTTAGCCATCCCCGCACTGGTCGTACACGGAGCCAAGGATCCGTTCTTCCCCCTCGGCAATGGCGAAGCCCTGGCCCGGGAGATCCCAAACGCTACCTTGCTCGTGCTTGAAAACGCTTCGACTGCCATACCGACTTCGGCAATCCCCCAAGTTGCTGATTCAATGCTGCACCTGTAGGCAAGCAGCGATTCGAGCACTAGTCACAGGCCAGTATAGACTTTCCTCATGGACCATATGCCGCCCCGTACACCAGGCGAAGAACTTAGGCCTTCTGAACTAGAGCTGCTGACTTTGCTCTGCAGCGGCACAGATGCAGAATCGGCTCTAGCCCGACAGCAGCTGGAGTATGCGCGCTGGGGCGGCTACGAGTTCGAGGACTGCGAGTGCTTCTTGATTTCGTTCACTAGCAAGCGAGATTGCCGCAGTATCCGGCATGGCGGTGGCCCATTCTCCACCGTCGACGTTGGAAAAGGTGGAGAACACCTTGGGCAACTAAACCTTTGGGTTGTTGGCGGATACCTTCACCCGGTCGATTACATACCTTGGGAAAATGATCCCGGGCACCTGCCAACTTCCGAAAATTACACGTTGGAATTCGTCGGACGGAACTAGACTTCATAGCAAGAACACGGAACCTCCGCTTGATGCCGAACATACCTGAAGCGCACTCAGCCAATGCTTCTATTGTTCGCATGCGGTTACGGTAGTAATGTTCATGCCACGCTTTCAGGCCATCGAAGGGATTCGCCATGTCATTCCAGGCCTATCTGGACACCATCGAGAAAAAGACCGGACTTACTCCGCGCCAGCTTGTCGAAATCGCCCACGAAAAAGGTCTTGACCAGGAGGGTGTCAAAGCAGGGGAAATCCTGGCTTGGCTCAAGGCTGACTACGAACTGGGAAGAGGTCATGGCATGGCATTGGTGCATGTCATCCAGAAGGGATCTGGCATCTCCAGCAAACATGTTGGATCCGGCGGCACGCACAATGACGAATCAGATGTGCTTTGGCTCGACGGCATCGCGACAAAACCCTCCAAGTGAGCCAAACACGAAAGCTAAAGGTCCTGTTCACCAGGCATGCTCCCAGCGTCCTCCCGTTGGTCGCGAACTGCAGTAACTCCTGAAACGGCCATTGCAATCGTGATTGCGATCCAAAAACTGTCAAGCGCTTCAAGCAACTGCCTGCCCGAAATGAGGCAATAGGCTGCAAGGAACAAGGCCAGACCTACGATCGAGACGCCGAGGTACACCGCGACTCGTTTCCAGGCAGTTATTCCCGGCCGATAGCAGGGTCACGCGCAGGACAAGTTCTGGCGAGATTGGCATTAAATACGAACTCTCCCCCTTTCCGCGGTTCAGGGCGGAAGGAGGAGTGCTGAGTTCACGCGATTCTAGACGTTGAAGCGGAACTCGAGCACGTCGCCACGGCTAGGAACGCATGCACGCCTCACCGGGCCAGACCGGTCTCAGGGCTACGGTCCCTCACCTCGCACGGCCGACTCAGCTGCCTCTCCGCTGGTCATCCAGCACCTGTTCAATCTCATCCGAAACCTCGTCCAGGAGGACCTGGAAGCCGGGCTCCTCGAGGGGGAAGTGGCCGCAGCCAGGAAGCATCACGACGCGGGTCTTGCCTTGAAGCCGACCGAGGTAGTCGAGGCTGAGCTCCGGCATAGTCCAACGATCCTCGGCCGGATGCAACAGCACGACCGGTGGTCCTTGGTATTGCTCGGGTCGAATAGCCGGACCTGCCTCGAGGAACGAGCGGTACCAGCCCACCGGCATCGAGCCACCACCGCCGCACGGGTCGGTGAGCACTGCATGACTGAGGCCATGGTCGTTTGAGATCGCAGACATAGGGGTCAGCACGCGGACCGGGATCCGTAGATTCGCCGCTGGCCCCCGGGCGAACTGCAGCAGTGGCAATCCCAGCCGCGCTATCCACGGGGCTCGCACGATGGCGGCAGCGATGCCCGGCCGACTCGGGTCGAGCAGGCAGGTCGCGATGACCCGCTTGGCCAGTCCGGTCACTGCAGCCGTGTCGACCGCGAGGGCACCACCCATGCTCGCCCCGACGACGACAAGTGGCCGCTCGTCATGCTCGCGACCCACGAGATCGACGAGCAGCTGCAGCCAGTCGCCATAACTGACGCTGCGGCGTCCACGCCGCACCCGGACCGTTCGCCCGTAACCGGGCAGATCGACCACCGTAACCCGAGCACCCAGGCGACTCAGGTGTGCAGCGTAGGGCCACATCGCCGCCGCGTTCCCTCCCGCTCCATGGACCAGCAGCATTCGGACCGGAGCCGCCGGGGCACCCACGTGCTCGATGTGCAGGTCCCACGAACCACCCCCGTCCGGCGCATCCCACCTCCATGATGAGGCCACCCGCCGCACTGGTGCAGGGACGAGGCGTACGAAAGGCTCGTACCGGCGGTCCGTGGAGTCGAGTCGGCCAGCTCGCGCCGGTGGCACCTTCGCTCGGCTCCTTGAAAAGGCCCCATTCATACCCTCAATGTTACGGGAGTGCCCGGTGTCAGGGACTGATGCGCAGGTAGGTGGGTCAGAAGCCTGTATTAGACATTGAACCTAAATTCAACTGCGTCGCCGCACGTACCAACCTCTGAGAACCCGGCGAATCCCTCGAAGTGCCGACCTTCTCCTGGCCCTGCGATTATCGAGCCCGCCGAGCAAGGAAGCAACCCAGGTTGACAACCCATTGCTTAGCAACGTAGGTTGACGGCATGGAGTCTCCGCGGATCGCAGCAGTAGCAGCCGATACCAGCGACCCGAAAGCAGGATTGCGGGCCGTAACGTCCTTACGCGTACTCGCGGACACCTTGGAACTTCGGCAGGTCGAGGCCGCGTTGCGTTCAGGCATGAGTTGGCAGGAGATCGCCGACGCGCTCGGAGTGACGCGACAAGCCGCCCACAAGAAGCACTCCAAAAGAATTGATCCCGCGATCTCGACACCCAGGAGGAACAAATGAACAAACTCGTCCGCGCCGCTCAAACCAGCCAATCGCTTTCCCTGGCCGCCATGGAGGAAGCATCCCGGCTCGGGCTCCGCGAAGCCGACATCGACCACCTGTTCCTCGCATTGGTCATCAACGACCAGTCTGCCGGCCGCGCACTGCGCGAGCTGGGTATCGACATCGACAGCGCCCGCCTCGCCGTCGAGGAACAACGTGATGCACAGCTGGCCTCACTCGACATCGAGGCGTCGTTCCCTGAGGCCGGGCGCATCGTGTTCCACGAGACAGATGGGTACGAGTGGACTGCTCGCGCTCGGGACCTCATCGCGAGGTCCAGCAGCAAAGGCAAGTCAGGCGACGCAGCCGCCGTTCTCCGGGAACTCGTCGCAGAACCCAGCGGTCTGATCACGGATATCCTCGGCCGCCTTGGCACGACATCCGATGCGCTCATCGAACGCCTCGATCGGGCAGACTCGCCCTCCACGAAGTCCATGCCCGCCACAGCGAAAGTGAAGGGGCGGACCACGGGAACGACTGAGACTTTCGTATCCGCACCGCTGGACGAAGTGTGGGCGTTCCTCGCAGACCCCGCACGTATCCCCGAGTGGGAACCGAGCATCGGCATCCTCGATCAGACCAGTCAGGAAGCGACGCCAGGTACGGTTTGGGAAGGCGTTGCGCCCACAAATTACCCGGACGGGAAGCCTGTGAAGATCAAACCTCAGTTTCGTCGACGCAGTGTTGAACTCATCGCAATTCACCAACCGGAGAGGATCGCATGGAGCTTCGGATATCCCGACGTCGCACAAAGTAATTCGGTTCTGACGGAATTCACCTTAGTGAACACGACCGGTGGCACCCATGTACGAATTAGTAGGTCATGGTCGCGACGCCAAGGGTGGCGAGGACTTGTCGCATGGCCGCTACGTCCAATCCAAAAGTTTCTGGTGTGGATCACCCTGTTCCAAACTGGCAGCGCGATCAGCCGAACATTCCGCTAGCCCTGGCGACGGCGAACTGCTTGCTTGTGGCATATAAATCAAGTGCCCGAATCTCACACAGGGAGATCCGGGCACTTGAACCAGACGTTAAAGCGAAACTCGACTACACGTTAAACCGGAACTCGACGACGTCGCCGTCCTTCATGATGTAGTCCTTGCCTTCGATACGGGCCTTGCCGGCGGACTTGGCGTTGGACACCGAACCGGCGGCGACCAAGTCATCGAAGCCGATGACCTCGGCCTTGATGAAGCCGCGCTGGAAGTCGGTGTGGATGACGCCGGCAGCCTCGGGGGCGGTGGCGCCCTTGCGGACGGTCCAGGCGCGCGATTCCTTCGGACCTGCGGTCAGGTAGGTCTGCAGTCCCAGGGTGTCGAAGCCGACGCGGGCCAGCTTGTCCAGGCCGGATTCCTCGATGCCGGCGTCTTCCAGCATCTCGGCGGCTTCGTCTTCTTCCAGCTCGGCCAGCTCGGCCTCGAACTGGGCGTCCAGGAAGATCGCCTCGGCAGGGGCCACCAGCTCGGAGAGCTTGGCCTGCATGTCCTTGTCGGCCAGGCCTGCCTCGTCGGTGTTGAAGACGTAGATGAACGGCTTGGTGGTCATCAGCTGCATCGGTGCCAGCTCGTCCATGTCGATGCCGGCGGCCTTGCCCGCGGCGAACAGGGTCTTGCCGTCCTCGAGCACCTTCTGGGCTGCCAGCAGGTTGTCCATGAAGGACTTCTCGATCTTCTTGCTGCGCAGCTCCTTCTCCAGGCGCGGCAACTGGTTCTCGATGGTCTGCAGGTCGGCGAGGATCAGCTCGGTGGCGATGGTCTCAATGTCCGACTCCGGATCGACCTTGCCGTTCACGTGGATCACGTCATCGTTCACGAACGCGCGGGTCACCTGGCAGATGGCGTCGGCTTCGCGGATGTTCGCGAGGAACTTGTTGCCCAGGCCTTCGCCCTCCGAGGCGCCCTTGACGATGCCGGCGATGTCCACGAAGGACACGGTTGCCGGCAGGATGCGCTCCGAGTTGAAGATTCCGGCGAGCACCTTCAGGCGCTCGTCGGGCAACGGCACGACACCGACATTCGGTTCAATGGTTGCGAACGGGTAGTTGGCCGCCAGCACCTGGGCACGGGTCAGCGCGTTGAACATGGTGGACTTGCCGACGTTGGGCAGTCCGACGATTCCGATAGTAAGAGCCACGGGAGAAAATTCTACCTTTTACTAGTGATGAGCGCGCAATGGTGTACTGGCGCTTGAATTCTTAGGGTGAAGTCAGGCCTGCGGGCGAGCGTGGCCGCCCAGGGCACGATCCTCGTCCCCGGCTTCCTTGAGCTTGCCGCGGATTTCCTTGGGCAGCGAGAAGATGATGTCTTCCTGCGCGGCGGTGACCTCGGAAACGTCGGTGAAGCCGTACTCCGCCAGCAGCGCCACGACCTCGCGGACCAGCACCTCGGGCACCGAGGCGCCGGAAGTCACGCCGACGGTGGAGACGCCCTCGAACCAAGCCTCGTCCACCTCATTGGCGAAGTCCACCCGGTAGGCGGCCTTGGCACCGTGGTCCAGCGCCACCTCGACCAGGCGCACCGAGTTCGAGGAGTTCGCCGAACCGACCACGATCACCAGATCCGACTGCGGCGCGATGTTCTTGATCGCTGCCTGGCGGTTGGTGGTGGCGTAGCAGATGTCGTCGCTGGGCGGATCCTGCAGGTTCGGGAAGCGCTCGCGCAATCGGCGCACGGTCTCCATGGTCTCTTCCACGCTCAGCGTGGTCTGCGAGAGCCAGATCAGCTTGTCCGGGTTCTTCACCTGGACGGTGTCGGCTTCCTCGGGGTTGTTCACGATGGTGGTGACTTCCGGAGCCTCGCCGTAGGTGCCTTCGACCTCCTCATGGCCTTCGTGGCCGATGAGCAGGATCTCGTAGTCGTTCTTGGCAAAGCGCACGGCCTCGCGGTGCACCTTGGTGACCAGCGGGCAGGTGGCGTCAATTGTCTGCAGGTTGCGGTCCGCGGCGGACTGCACCACTGCCGGGGAAACACCATGGGCGGAGAAGACCACCAGTGCCCCTTCGGGCACTTCCTCGTTCTCCTCGACGAAGATTGCGCCGCGGGACTCCAGTTCGGAAACCACGTGCAGGTTGTGCACGATCTGCTTGCGCACGTAAACCGGAGGGCCGTAGTGCTCCAATGCCTTTTCAACGGCAACCACTGCCCGGTCCACGCCTGCACAGTAGCCGCGAGGAGCGGCCAGCAGAACCTTGCGCTCGGTGACCGTCGGAGAGGCGGCTGCAATTTCGGCCGGGGTGCGGCGCACCCGCGGGATCCGAGGCATTGACAGCGAGACCGTAGTAGAAGTGGAAGTAGCCATACCTCTAGTCTACGAAGTGCATGCAAGTTAGCGCATGCTCATATGAGCTGAAGCACGCCCTATTCGCTGTGAGTTCTACCTCTGAGTAGGTTTCCTTGGAGCTGAAGCGAAGAAAAATACCTGATTCTGTCCGTTTGTTGGTGTAGCGTCACAAGTGCGCGAGATGCACAACGTCGCGTATCAACCAGCTTCTAAGGAGCGGCGAATGGATTCGAACTCCCCTGCCAGTTTGCCGGCGACCGCCGGGCAGACCACCGCGGATAATCCTTGGCCGTTGCGTTTGCTTTCCGAGAAGCTGAAAATCCACATTGAGAACTCACCCGTGGTTTGGGTCGAAGGCCAGCTGCTCGAAGCCAATGTGCGTAATGGGCATGCCTATCTCACCCTGCGCGATGTGGATGCGGATTTCTCTTTCTCGGTCACCATCTGGGCCTCGTCCATGCGAAAGCTGGATTCTACCCCGCAGGTCGGCTCGCGGGTGGTGGCCCAGGTCAAGCCGAGTTTCTACGCCAAGACCGGCAGATTGTCCTTGAATGCAAGTGACCTGCGCCCAGTTGGCCTAGGCGAGCTTCTGGTACGCCTCGAACGCCTGCGCCAGGTGCTGGGGGCAGAAGGTCTCTTCTCCCCCGAGCGCAAGCGCCCGTTGCCGATCCTGCCCCACCGCATCGGCCTGATCACCGGACGTGATTCGGATGCCGAAAAGGACGTGCTGCGCAACGCGACGCTGCGCTGGCCATCGGTGCAATTCAAAGTCATCAATACAGCAGTACAGGGCATGGATGCTGCTAATCAAGTGATCGCCGCCCTGCAAAAGCTGGATGCGGATCCGGAAATCGATGTCATTGTGATCGCGCGTGGTGGTGGTGCCCTAGAGGATCTGCTGCCGTTTTCCAATGAAGATCTGGTCCGCGCGGTCTTTGCCGCCTCGACCCCGGTGGTCTCGGCCATTGGCCACGAGGCGGACCGCCCCATCTTGGATGACGTAGCTGATCTGCGTGCTTCAACACCGACCGACGCAGCCAAGCGAATCGTCCCAGATCTGAATGAGGAATTCGCTGGACTGGAGATGGCGCGGAACCGGTTGGACCGCTCCATCAACAATTTGCTCCAGCGCGAGGCCCAGCTGCTCGCCTCGGTACGCGAGCGCCCGGTGCTGTCCAATCCGCAGGTGATGGTCACCAGCCGTGCCGAAGATCTGGAACGCTGGAAGCAGCGTTCCACCGATTTGCTGCGTCACCGGGTGACGCGCGCCAGTGACGAAATCAGTCATCTGAAGAATCAGATGCGCGCACTGTCCCCGCAGCAAACCTTGGACCGCGGATACTCGGTGACCCAGCTTGAAGACGGAAGCATTGTGCGTGAAGCCGCCCAAGCTCCAGCTGAGAGCAAGCTGTTCATCCGTGTGGCCTCCGGCCAGCTGGTTGCACAGACCCTTGAATCAATTCCCGCTGGCGAGACCGCCAACTAAGCACGCCGATCACTGACCTGGAGTAATCATGACTGCACAGATCCCTGAAGATATTGCCAAGCTTTCCTACGAACAGGCTCGTGAAGAACTGCTGACCGTAGTGAACCAGCTGGAAACCGGCGGCGTGGCCTTGGAAGCCTCGCTGGCCCTATGGGAACGCGGCGAAGCGCTGGCAGCGCACTGCGAGAACTGGCTCAACGGAGTCTCCCAGCGCCTGGAGCAGGCCCGCGCCAATCACAACGAGGCCTCAGACCAGTAGCCATTGCACTTGGCTGCGAGCTATTTCGCAGCCTCCAGCCGCGCTTTCTCTTTCACTACATCAAAGGCTGCCTCGGGCCACTGGGGAGCGATGCGTTCTAGGGTGGCCAACAGCAATTCGGCAACGCACAACCGCGCCTTCCATTTCTGATCCGCCGGAACGATATTCCACGGTGCGCTCTGGTTGTCGGTACGGTTGATCGCGGTCTCATAGGCTGACTGGTAGCCGTCCCACAACAGACGGTCATCCACATCCCCGGGAGAGTATTTCCAGTGCTTGTCGGCACGTTCCAACCGCTCTGAGAGGCGTTCGTACTGCTCTTCGCGGCTGATATGCAGCATCACTTTGATGGGGTGGATGTTCTGCTCAATCAGCTGTTTTTCAAAGTCGACAATCTTCCCGTATCTGGATTCAATGACCTCTGGAGACGCGAAGCCCTTGACCTTGGCGACCAGCACATCTTCGTAGTGCGAACGGTCAAAGACACCCACCAGTCCCCCGGCCGGCAATTCCTTGGTGATGCGCCAGAGGAAATCATGGGCGGCTTCTTCTTTAGTCGGAGCTTTGAAAGCATGGTGCTCCACGCCCTGCGGATCCAGCATGCCCAGCACGTGGCGGACAATGCCGCCCTTTCCGGCGGTATCCATTCCCTGCAATATCAGCAGGACCGCCGGGGCTTGGCCTCCGGAAACTGATGCGGCGAAAAGCCGTTCTTGCAGATCTGAAAGCAACGGCGCCAATTCTTCCAGGCGCTTCTCGGCCGCGTTCTTATCGCCGGGCGCATCCTTGGGCCACCAGGCAGGGTTCTTGGTTGCCCGTTCAGAGAGTTTCAGCCCTGGCTCAGCACGCAGCGCTTGGATCAGGCTGGCAGGATAAGCGCTCATCAAAAACTCCTCAAGCGTTGTTCAAGGTCATGCTCTACGTAGTTGTCAGCCTACTGTCCCAACTAACCCCTGAGAAGAGGGCTCGCACTGCTGCGCAGGAAGAATCGTACTTGTTGTTCCCTAAGGAATTCGCGTCTTCAGAACCACGGATCGTTATGGAGCTGTCTAGGTGGATCTCGGCCTAGTAGCACTCCAACACCGCTGGAATATTACTGGTCTTTCAACACAAAACCGGCCCGGAATTAACCTATTGATTCCGGGCCGGCAAAGCAGCGTGTGGCTTAGGCGCGGGCGCGCCAGTCCGCCAGGAACTGTCCGATGCGTCCTACCGCGTCGGTCAAATCCCGCACATTGGGCAAGGTGACCAGACGGAAATGGTCTGGACGGACCCAATTGAAGGCGGTGCCCTGGGAAATCAGGATCTTCTGGGCCTTGAGCAGTTCCAACGCGAAGGTCTCGTCATTGTGGATCGGGTAGACCTCGGGGTCGAGCTTCGGGAACATGTACAGCGCGCCCTTGGCCTTTTGCACGCTCACGCCGGGAATGGCGGTCAGCAAGTTGTAGGCCGCGTCGCGCTGTTCGAGCAGGCGTCCGCCAGGCAGGATCAAGTCGTTGATCGACTGGTAGCCGCCCAAGGCGGTTTGGATTGCGTGCTGCGCCGGCACGTTGGCGCACAGTCGCATGTTGGTCAGCAGATTGATGCCTTCGATGTAATCCCCGGCTTGGTGCTTGGGCCCGGAGATCGCCATCCAGCCCGCACGGAAGCCGCACACGCGGTAGGCCTTGGACAGGCCGGAGAAGGTCAGGATCAGCACGTCATCTGCCAACGAAGCGGTATTGATGTGCACTGCATCGTCATAGAGGATCTTTTCGTAGATCTCGTCAGAGAACACGATCAACCCATGCTTGCGCGCCAGTTCGAGAATGCCCTCCAGGGTTTCCTTCGGGTACACCGCACCGGTGGGGTTATTCGGGTTGATGATCACGATGCCCTTGGTGCGATCGGTGATCTTCGCTTCCATATCTTCAAGATCTGGAAGCCACCCTTCTTCTTCGGTATTCAGGTAGTGCACCGGGGTGCCACCAGCCAGCGAAACCGATGCGGTCCACAGCGGGTAGTCGGGGGCTGGAATCAGGATCTCGTCGCCGTTGTTCAGCAGCGCGTTCAGCGAGAGAGTGATCAGCTCGGACACGCCATTGCCCAGGTAAACGTCATCCACGCCAATGGTCTGGATGCCACGGGTCTGGTAGTACTGGGAGACGGCGGTGCGTGCCGAGAGAATACCCCGGGAATCCGAGTAGCCCTGGGCATTAGGCAGGTTGCGAATCATGTCAACGAGCACCGCATCAGGCGCCTCGAAGCCGAACGGCGCGGGATTGCCGATGTTCAGCTTCAGGATGCGGTGTCCTTCGGACTCCATGCGCGTGGCATGCTCCAACAGCGGGCCACGGATATCGTAGAGGACATTGTGCAGTTTCGTTGATTGCTTGAATTCTGCCATGATTACACTTTCTCACGTCAGGTGCGATCCACACACCTTATTACTCGACCGCTATGGTCAGCGGCCGAAATCTTGGGAGCGCTGGCTAGGGCCTACTCTTCGATGATCCATTCCCAACGGGCGGCCGCTTGTTCCGGGCTCAGGCCGTCTTCTTGGCTGACCATCCGATTCAGGTCAACGAGCGACTGTTGCGAGAATTCACCGGTGATGCTGTCCAACTGCGCCCGAGCTTTGTCATCCACGTCGTCATCGGCCAGCAGCATGTAATTCTCCGCGTTGAAGAAGCTTGCGCTTCCGGGAATGCTGTAGAAGCCCTCATCCGAGATGACTGCGTTTCCGGCGCTCAGCACCACCGCGCTGTCCACCGAAGTGCGCAGCTTGCCTGCCAATTTCGCGGTCTGTTCTTCTACGACTTTTGGCTTCTCGCAGCCCGCATCCTTCAATGCAGTTTTCAAGGATTCGGAGCTGGCTTCATCGCTGATGATCGTCAGATCAGCGCAGGCAGCAATCAGGGTTTCTACGGAATCGACCTTGTGCAGGGTTGCCTGAGCTTGGCTCATGACCAGGATCTTGCCGGCATCAGCAGGGCTGAGCTCCAAAGCAGTCACTTTACCCTCAGCGTCATTGATGGCACTGCGCAGGCTTTGGGATTCCTCGGCGCTGAGCAGCTGGTCTTCGCCGGTGATAGCTGCCGGATCAGCAGCGAGGGACAGTGCTTTGGCCGCTTGGTCCAACGCCAGGTCGGCTTTTCCATCAACAACCTGCTGGTAGGGATTCGCCGCTGGCTCGTTCAGCGATGCCTTATAGCCTTCGGCTTTCAGGGCGTTGGCGTAGACATGAGCCAGGGCCTGGTCAGCCGGCTGGGTGCCGGCAGCAATCCGCAAGGTGATCTCCTTGCTCGGCTCTGTTGTTGGGGTTTCGTCTTCAGTGCACGCAGACAGGGTGAGCAGCAGTGCTGCGCTGAGCGTGCCGACGGTGATGGAATTTCGCAAGTTCATGTCCCTATTGATTCTAGGGCAGGTCGCCTGCGATCCGTTGCTACTTGCCGGGTGCGGTCAGTCGCAAAATGCTCTCGACGCGTTCAATGCAGTTCAGCTTGGCAATCTCCTCGCGCGTGAACCAGGCCGCCTGGCTGGTCGAGCCGTTGACTTCATGGCGCAATTCGCCACCGGTCAGCCTGGCGCGATAGGTGACGGCCACCGTTTGCATGGCGTGGCCTTCGCCCGAGTAGCGTTTCGAACCGGGAATAACTCCCGTGGTGACATCCAGGAGCTCCAATGCGTCTACGGCGTAGCCGGTCTCTTCATAGACCTCACGGCGGGCGCCTTCCTCGATAGGCTCCCCCAAGTCGATACCGCCACCTGGAAGGGACCAGCGCGGCGTGAAGCGCGGATCGCGATGACGCATATCCCAGAGCGTAAGCAGTACCTTTCCTTCGTGTTCCACCAAGCAATAGGCTGCCAGCCTGGTATCGAAGGATTCACCGGTGTGCTCAGAACGACGTGTCATATCCCCAATATATCCGTTTGTTCACCGATTATTTGTTCGTACGCGGACGGGATACTCCGATTTTTACCTCAAAGATCCCGCTGATGCCTTGCGAATATGATGAAATATTATTATGGCCCAGCAATCAGAGCTTTCATCAAACGTCGATCTGGACGAAATCGATCGAATCATCATCGACGAATTGGTCGCGAATGCGCGTATCTCCAACGCGACCCTCGCACAGCGTGCCGGCATCGCACCATCCACTGCGCTGCTGCGTACCCGTTCCCTGGTCGAACGCGGCATCCTCACCGGCTACCACGCCGAGGTGTCATTGGCAGCTGTCGGCCGTACCGTGCAGGCATTGATCTCGGTCAAGCTGCGGGCGCACGATCGCGAGAAAATCGATGCGTTCGTGGCACGCATTCCGCAGCTGCCTGAGGTCCTCTCCATGTTCCATGTATCCGGCGGCACCGACTACCTGCTGCATATCGCGGTTGGCTCCACCGATGCGCTGCGGGATTGGGTGCTGGATAACCTGGCGACCGATGAGTCGGTGGGCCATACCGAAACCACCTTGGTCTTCGCTCATCACCGCGGCAATCGCGGACCGCTGCCATTCGACGACATGATCAGCTGACAGCAATTCATAGACGTGTGGCCCGGACCTTGGGAAAAGGGTCCGGGCCACACGTCGTTGAGCTTGGATGTCCTATGCGCGACGGCGCTGCATGACCGCATCGAGGTTCAGCCGAGGCTTGGAAGCTGCGGAAACTGCCGGCGCGGCTTCTGGCGCCGGAGCAACGGCTTCCTTGTCTGCCGGAGCGCTCTCGGAACGCTTGGCAGCAACCGATGGAACTGCTGCGCGCTCTTCAGCTGATACCTCGGCAGCCAGGCGCTTGGCGTCCTCCGATGCCTTCAGGCTGATCTGCTTGCTCGGGCGCAACTGCTGCTGGACTGGAAGCGCAGGCTTGTGGGTACGATGTGCACCCTGCTCAGCTGCTTTTTCCGCAGTTTTGGCAATCCGCTCAGTGGCTTCCACATAGGTAGGCTTCGGGACACGCGTTGGCTCCCATGTCTCTGGCTGCTTCACGCCGCCGTGGCCGTGCGCCACGCGCAGCGCTTCGGCACGCAGCTCTTCAGCGGTAATTGCTGGAGCACGGCGGGAAGAACCTGGTCGGGCGTCAAAGACCTCGTCCTTTTCATGCTTGCGCGAGACGACCTGATTGGCGGCGTCGTCGAAGGCCGGGGTCTGCAGCGCCTTCTGCCGGGTGGCTTCGAGGTGCTCAAGCAGCTTGCGGTTGCGGTCGCGCACAGCCAGGCCGCGCAGGGTGGCGAAGGAAGCGACGGCAACCAGCGCGAACAAGCCGACGGCACCAAAGGTCAGGGCCGTGAACGGAGCCAGGATGAGACCGACAACGGTCGCGATGACTGCCAAGGCACCAACGAGTGCGACGGACAACCGGCCATAGCGCACACGAATCTTGAGTTTGGTCGCAGCACTTTCCTGCGGAGCGCTCTGTGACGTGCCAGCCATGTGGGTCCTCCATCACCGATTGATTCGGTCAAATCCTTGTGGAACCAAATATGGTTCCGTCAAATCAACACTATGCAACCTTGGGTGCGCGCTCACGCACATCCCTAGGCGTGTCCGCATGTTTTCGATCCGGTTCGCTCATATCAGAGCTTGATTGATCGAAATAGCACGGAATCCGGGTCAGTATTCGTAGATGCGTTCGAGCATCGGAGTTTTCAGCTCTTCGCGGGTCAACGCGAAGGTGCGGTGATCCCGCCACTGCCCGTCGATGTGCAGATAACCCACGCGCAGGCCCTCATCGCGGAAACCGAGCTTGTCCACAACGCGAAGGCTGGCGGCATTCTCCGGACGGATATTGATTTCCATGCGGTGCAGCTGCAACTGCTCGAAGCAGTGGTCGATGACCAAGGCGCAGGCTTCCGGCATCAGGCCGAACCCGGCATGATTGCGGTCAATCCAATAACCGATAGACGCTGTGCGTGCGGCCCCGTATTGCACGGAAGACACGGAAACCTGACCGATCAGTGGCGGGCGCCCCCTATGCAGCTGGGGAAGGGCCAGTGCCCAGGAGTATCCGCTTCCGTCAATTGCCGATTCGTCCCTTGCCCTGAGCATCTCCCGAAAGGTCATGGATTCCGGCGGGCCCAAGGGACTCGTGGGATCCCACGGCTTGAGCCATTTGGCATTGGCATAGCGCAGATTGATCCACTCGGCCTCATCCCGCGCGGTCAGCTGGCGCAGCAGAAGCCGTTCCGAGGCCAGATCCGGAACCAGGTGCTTTGCCCGACGAGAGATGAACATGTGCACATCGTATTACTTCGTCATGCCCGCAGCCGGCAACGGCACCAGCGGGCAGTGATTCATTGCGTACGCGTAAGCTGTAGGCATGAACCTCACCGCTGACCAGCATCCTGGATCCGACAAGAAGGCCGCACGTGCCGCCGTCCGCAGTTGGCGCAGGGCGCTTGATCCCATCCAGCGCGAGCAGCTCGGCCAGGATCTGGCCCGCACTGTGATCGGCTACCTGAGCCAAAGCACCGGAGTCGTCCAGAAGGTCGCGGCCTACTGCTCCGGTCCGGATGAACCGCCAACCGAGGCGTTGTTGGATGCACTGGTCAATGAGGGCATTGACGTCTATCTGCCGGTGTGCGAACCGGATTATGCGCTGTCATGGGTCGAGTACACCCCCGGCATGGAATTCGCGCCGAGCGCTTTGGCCCCGGTGATGGAACCTGTGGGCGAACGGATCGGCACGGAACTCTTCGACGAGATCAATACATTGATCATGCCAGCCCTTTCCATCGACGAGGACGGATTGCGCCTGGGCCAGGGCGGTGGCTATTACGATCGCTTCCTGCCGTTGATCGAAGACGCCCCGGTACGGGTAGCTGCGGTGGTGTACGAGCATGAGTATGTTCCACCCGGTGCTTTCCGGATCGACGAACATGACCAGCCGGTGGACTTGGTGTTCACGCCACAGCAGGTGCATCAGATCATCTGATTTACCCACAGCTCGCGGGCGGCGGGCCACGGTTTCCAGTGCTGGCGGGTTGCATGGGGATATGAGCTACTTCTCCAGGACCCAAGCCGCGCCCCGTCCTCCGGTGATTCCCAAGCCGAAAATCAGGCCGGTCCGTAATCGCAATGAGCTGTTGCGCCGCTATCGAAAGCCATTGGCCATTGCCTGCGCGTTGCTCGCCTTGGCAGGCATGCTCAATGTATTTTCTTCCGGGCAATTGGCCCAACGCGAGGTCGTAGTGGCGCTCAGCGACATTCCTGCCGGTTCCCGGATATCCGCCAACCAGCTGCAGGTGCAAACTGTGCGGCTCGACCCGCATGATGCCGAGGTCTTTGAAGGCATTGAGGCCGTAGCAGGGCAACGCGCGGCCGTGGCCCTGCGTGCAGGAACGGTGCTGCGCGACTATTCGCTGGTGGGACCGCAGCTTCTGCACGGATCACCGGAAGGTACCGTCGCAGTTCCGCTGCGTCTGAGCGACCCGGCCACGGTGACGCTGCTGCATCCAGGGCAATTGGTGGATATTGTATTAACCACCGGCGACGGTTTTGAGAAGGAAATCAGCTCGCAAACCATCGCCAAAGCGGTGCCGGTGCTCTGGGTTCCGGATAATGTCACTGGTTCTGAATTCGGCATGCTCAGCAGCGCTGCCCCGACCGGCGAGGGGATTGTCGTGGTTGCGGCGGCCAACAGCCTCTCGGATGATCTGGCAGGGGCGGTATCGCGCGGCAAGGTTTCAGCCGTCTTGGTGAATTAGGCGTTCAGCCCCAGTGCGGCGGCTTCTCGCGCTTCATCGTTTCAGCAAGATCTTCCTTGGAGTCGCCCCAATTTCGCGGGTCCTGGTCCTTGGCGAGCAAATCAGCCAGCGGATCGGTGGTGCGCTTCTTGGCTGCTGCCGCCATCGTGTTCTCGGGCGCACCGGCACCCTGCGGGCCCGCCAGCGCACGGTTGACGGATTCTGAATGGGGCACCGGTGTGTAGCTGCCGGTCAGTTCGACACGTGCAGCCAAATGCTGCGGCGGTGCCACAACGCGCGGCCGCTTGCGGCGGCCGCGCGTTGGTTCTTGCTCAGAAGTCATGGCTTCTTCGGTTCCGATTCATCGATCTTGCTGGTGGCTGGCACAGGTGCTGGGGTCACCGGCTTGCCTGCATCGTCCTTGGCAGGCGACTCGGTTCCAGCCTTGGCCTCGCTGTCAGCAACCGCTGCTTCCTGCTTGCTCTCTGCCGTGGGTTCCTGGCGCGTCTTGGTGGACTTCAGCAGTTTCGATTTTTCCTTCGGCGCCTCCGGCTCGGTGGTGACTTCACGGGCCGAGACTGGTCGTGCGGCGGCCATGCCGCTGCGGGCCGATGGCTGTTCAGCAGCCGTCGTCTTTTTCAGGCCCAGGGCATGGGCCAGGCGATCGGCGACAGCACCCGGGTCGGTGAAGACATCGATGGTCCACAGCGGAACATAACGCCAACCGTGCTTCTCGAAGAATTCCGGGCGCAGGCGGCTGCGCTCACGCACGGTCAGGCCCGCATAGTGCTCGGTGCCGTCGTAGACCACGGCCAGCGGGCGGATGCCGGTGTGCGCCGAGTCGTAGGCATGTGCCGACAAATCCAGCACGCCACGGTAGTCCTCGGAAACGATCGCACCGCATTCGCGCAAGCGGCGGGCAAGATCCGAGACCAATGGGTCGAAGCGCGGGTTGCGCATCGAGCTGACTCCGGAATCCCCGGCCTGCACGCGTCCGAACAGCTCGAAGAACTGGCGGGCTCCGCGGTAGACGCGGTTCAGGTCGACGTCTTCCGGCAGCAGACTGGAAACCAGGGTCATGCGGGTGCGCGATCGGGTCATCGCGGCGACGAACAGCTGCTCGCCGCCCTCGCGGGACAAGGCGCCGAATTCGTGCAGCGTCTTGCCGTGCGGGGTACGTCCGTAGCCCCAGGCGAAGATCACCGAATCCCGGCGCAGGCCGATCAGCCGGTCCATGGTGGTCACCACGAACGGTTCGCGCTTGGAGCGCAGGTGCTCCATCGCGTACTTGTGGTTTGGCAGCTGGACACGGATCGCTTCGGCGATGGCCGAGGCATGGCTGCGGTTCGAGGCAATGACCGCCAGCGATTCTCCGCCGTGGTTCTTGAAATGCTCGAAGACCAGATCCACTACCCGCGCCACTTCAGCGGCGGTGGTCTGCACGCCGTCTTCGCTGCTGGACAGCGATCCGGTGGCATCCGGGACATATTCGCCGCGCAGCAGCGACGAGTTGCCGGTGAGGTTCACCGCCATTGGCAGGCGCGAGAGCGCAGCGTCGTAGTAGGTGGTGGACAGCTGTTCCACCAGGCCTTCGTCGATTCCGCGGTACACGGTGGACAGCGAACCGGTGACCAGCACCTTGTTCAACGCTTCCAGCGCGGAACGGTCCACGCCCTGCTCGCGAACACGGGCGGTGGGGTCCACGGAGACTTCGAAGCGCTTCGGGCCACCGAGCATTTCATCGCCGATGGCAATGACCTGCTCGGAGCGGCGGATCGCATCCAGGACTTCCCGCAGGGTCAGGTAGTTGGCATCAAGCAGGATGACGGCATCGAACTTCGTGTCCTCCGGTAGGGCGCTGCCCAGCAGCAGCGGAGCCGAAACGATGACCGGGGTCAGCGAATTGGCCAGCGGCGCGCCAAGATCCAGCAGCCCTGCAATGCTCGGGGTTCCGCCCTTGAGCATCTCGCGCAGCGCGCGCGAGCCGGCACGGTGGTCAGCCAGCGCGGCCTTCCAGTTCCGGGCCAGCGCCCAGCGGATGCGCTGCGGTCCGGCGGCGATATGCGCACCGTCAGCCAGCCGGTAGTCCGCTTCGATCTTCTCCAGCTTGGATCCGTCGTTCATGGCAAGGAAGTCATCGCCTGAGATCATGGCGTCCAGCACTGACTGCCACCAGGCAAGTTCCAATTCGCTGTCTACCTGGTCGGCATCGATCTCGCGTTCGGCGAAGTCATCGAGCAAGTCGCCGAGACCGGCTTCGGCCAGCTGCTCGGAGATCAGCGTGCGTTCGGGCAGCTCTCCCAGGTCCTCGCGGCGTTCAACCAGCGAGGCGATCACCGAGAGCAGTTCCTTGATCGGCATTTCGCGCAGGCGCGAACCCAGGGAGGATGGCAGCATTTCGGCCAGCTTGTCGATGCGGGCACCGGCGTCATGGTAGCCGGCCTCGACATCCAGCAGTCCTCCCGGGACCTGGGGGTTGCGCTGGCTCGTGGCGATGGCACGCCACGCATCGCGCTGGACCGATACGGCTTGCAGCGCGGACTGCAGATCGGCGACGTGCATGCCTGGACGGACGTATTCCTTGGCGATCTTGCGCAGCCGGGAACGGACAATCGAGCCCATCTCGACACCGTGTTCACGGCGCCATGCGCTGGTTGCGGTGGCGGCGATCAAATCGTCGATATCGCCCTCGAAGATATCGGCTTCGAATTTGTCCAGCGAACCGCGGACGGCGACCAGCAGCTGCAGCTGGTCTCCCCACTTGTCGTAGCTTTCTTCCAGCCGGATCTGCGAACGCTCGGCAATCTGCAGCATGTGATCATGCAGGATCGGCAGGTCGCGGCCCAGCCCGCTGGCCAGGTTCAGGGCCTTCTCGGTGGCTTCGGTGTTGCGCAGCGGTGCACCGTGCCAAGGGCTGGTGGTGTGCACCTTGGAGAAGGCGCCGAGCTGGGCGGCGCGCTTGAGCTGCGCGGCGACATGTCCGCGCTGGCCCATGGAATCGAGCACCGAACGTTTCAGGCGCACGGTGGTGGATGGCGCTGGTTCCAGTGCGGAGAGGCGTGCCAGCTCCTGCATCGCCTGGTATGGCGAGCAGCCCCAGCGGCTGCGGACCGAGTGCAGCGACTTCACATGCTCGTGCAGCGCATGGCGGGCTTCGCGCAGGCGCGTGAACATGGAGCCCAGCTGCGGCTCGGCGGCGCGTTCATTGCGCAGGATCGCCTTGGTCAGCATGGCGCGCAGCGCTTCTGGATCCTCGTTCGGTTCCAGCAGCATGCTGCCGGCATCCAGCTGCTCGTTGAAACGAGTCACGAACTCTTCGGCAGCTGAACGCTGTTCGGCAACGACCAGCACACGCTTGCCCTGGGCTGCCAGCAACGCTGCGGCGTTCAAGGCGGTTTGGGTGGCACCGGTGCCGGCGGCGGCATTGATGGCCACCGATTCGCCGGCGGCGATGTAGTCGAGCATCTTGGACTGGGATTCATCGGCGTCCAGCAGGAACAGCTCGTCTTCCGGATCACGGTCATCAGAAGACTTGGCAATGGTAGTGGTGCCGGTGTGGACCTTGCGGGCCGACGATTCCTCGGAGACTGCGCCCTGCTTCCGCGAGCGCGCGCTTTCCTTGAGGATGTTCTTCACGCGGCTCAGCCTCGAACCGGAGCCTTCATTGCCCTTGGCCTCGGCAGCCTGGGCGGCAGCCTGCTCATCCTGCTTCTTTGCAGCAGGATCCTCGGTGGCGTCCTCGGGCTTCGATGCTTCGGCCTTCGAATCCTCGGGCTTGGCGGCGCCCGGCTTGGAAGCCACCAGGTTGGCCAGCGCCTCCGAGGTCTTGCTGCTTTGGCTGTTCCCTGCCTGCTTTTCCACGGTGTCATAACGAATCAGGGCCTCGATGACCGGGTGGGAGCCGTTGAGCTTGGCCGGGTCTGCCGGGTCCATCAGTTCGGAGAAGGTGGAGAGCAACAGGCGGTGGCCCACGACTACGCCGGGGACCTCGGCCATCTGGTGGCGCAGGGCATCCATGCCCCGGACCGGATCAAAGCGGGCGATGGAATAGGCGGCGGCGTCAACGGCGTCGACGTCGACCTTGGCGTTGTGGTCGGCTTCGAACTGGCGCACGAAGGCCGGGGACACGGTTGCGCGCCCGACGAGCTGCAGGTCGTAGTCGTCGGCATCCACGTGCTTGGTCAGCGTGATGCGTCCGAGCATGATGGGGGCGGAAACCGGCTCGCTCTTGCCATCATGGACGGCACGCCAGTTGGCGACACCGGCGGCCAGGTAGCCGACGTCGATGCCGCGTTCTTCCCACAGTTCGCTGATCTTGGCCGACAGCGCACGGGCGGTGCGGCGCGCAGTGGCGTACTGGTCCGCATCATGCAGCAGGGTGGACAGGCGGGTGCGCCGTCCGGCAAGGAACTGGGCCAAACCCGATGGATTGGCATGGGTTATGTCGATGCTATTGGAGGTCGACGGAGCAAACCGCAATGTCGTATCCGCCCCGGCACTCTGCCCCAGCGATTTGACCCAGGCAGCTACACGCTCGGCGGCAGCATTCTGTCCACTAGTCACGACAGTCATTCCCTTCACTGAACCGACCACATTCGGGCGCAACACAGATGCAGATACGCCTCTTTCTAACGTAGTGCACCGACCGTGCAGAACCGGTGCGCGAAACACGTTTTAACCGCGGGATGCGCAAGCTCATGCTCGCGGTGTTCGCTTATGGGCCTCGCTAAGCAAACTGCGGATATTGGATGCGCGATTTCATGAAGCCGTGGCGTGTGGCCCGCGCTCTCGTGCACGATCCCCTGCCCATGGGCCATGATGCGCTTGCGGCCACCTTCCACCTGCGACGTCCGCTTCGCGACGCTGCTTTGACACTCAAGAGGGTCCCGCGCGCCAGAACACAAAAAATCCCCTGCCTGTTGCCGCAAGCGCGGCAGCAGGCAGGGGAATTCCAGGCTACGGGATTACTCCCACTCGATGGTTCCTGGTGGCTTGGAGGTGACGTCCAGCACCACGCGGTTCACCCCATCGACCTCATTGGTGATGCGGTTGGAGATCTTCGAGAGCAGATCGTATGGCAGGTGCGACCAGTCGGCAGTCATGGCGTCCTCGGAGGATACCGGACGCAGCACGATCGGGTGGCCGTAGGTGCGGTGATCGCCCTGCACGCCTACCGAGCGCACGTCGGCGAGCAGCACTACCGGCATCTGCCAGACCTCGTCGTCCAAGCCTGCGGCGGTCAGCTCGGCGCGGGCAATCGCGTCGGCCTTGCGCAGGATGGTCAGGCGCTCCTCGTTGACCGCACCGATGATGCGGATGCCCAGGCCCGGGCCGGGGAACGGCTGGCGGCCAACGATTTCCTCAGGCAAGCCCAGCTCGCGGCCCACGGCGCGCACTTCGTCCTTGAACAGGGTGCGCAGCGGCTCGACGAGTTCGAACTGCAGATCCTCTGGCAGGCCGCCCACGTTGTGGTGGCTCTTGATGTTGGAGGTGCCTTCGCCGCCGCCGGACTCGACGATGTCCGGGTACAGGGTGCCCTGGACCAGGAACTTCACCGGCTCGCCCTCGGAAGCGGCCTCGGCGATGATCGCAGCTTCGGCTGCTTCGAACGCGCGAATGAATTCGCGGCCGATGATCTTGCGCTTGGTCTCCGGGTCGGTGACACCGTCCAGAGCGGTCAGGAAGCGCTCGCGCTCGTCGGCAATGTACAGCTTGGCGCCGGTGGAAGCGACGAAGTCCTTCTCAACCTGCTCGGCTTCGCCTTCGCGCAGCAGGCCGTGGTTCACGAACACGCAGGTGAGCTGGTCGCCGATGGCGCGCTGCACCAGGGCAGCTGCCACAGCGGAGTCCACGCCGCCGGACAGGCCGCAGATGGCCTTGCCGGTGCCGACCTGGGCGCGGATGCGCTCGATCTGCTCGTCAGCGATGTTGTCGGCGGTCCAGTCGCCCTTCAGGCCGGCACCGTTGTACAGGAAGTTCTCCAGGACGTCCTGGCCGTACTCGCAGTGCTTCACCTCCGGGTGCCACTGCACGCCGTACAGGCGCTTGGCTTCGTTGGCGAACGCCGCCACTGGAGCACCAGCGGTGGTGGCCAGGACCTCGAAGCCTTCCGGCGCCTGGGAGACGGCGTCGCCGTGGCTCATCCAGACGGTAGGGGCCTGTGCGGCGCCTGCCAGGATGGAGCGGGCTTCGCCCTCGAAGGTGGTTGCGGTGCGGCCGTACTCGCGCAGGCCGGTCTCGGCCACGGTGCCGCCCAGGGCGTTGGCCATGGCCTGGAAGCCGTAGCAGATGCCTAGGACCGGTACGCCGGCCTCGAACAGGTCGGCCCCTACGGATGGGGCGCCATCGGCATAGACGCTGGAAGGACCACCGGAAAGGATGATCGCAGCAGGGTTCTTGGCCAGGATGGCTTCGGTGGACAGGGTGTGCGGAACGATCTCCGAGTACACACGGGCCTCGCGTACGCGGCGAGCGATAAGCTGCGCGTATTGGGCCCCGTAGTCGACGACCAGAACCGGCTTATGTTCTGGGTTGAGGGGAGCAGTAGTCACCGTTACAGTCTACGCGGTTCACTGCGCGCGAAACAGCCAAGGTGATGTCATCAGCGTCACCAAGTGCATTTTTGGCAAAAGCAAGGGCGGATCGATTCATCTTGGATGAACCGATCCGCCCTTGCAATGCAATGCGCTGCTGTGTCAGTAGCGCTTGGCCGCCTTCGGATGGGCCGCCAGCTCGCGATCAACTTCAGCGTGCACCTTGGCTTCGGTCCAGAAGGACAGGAACGGAACCACGCCGCCAAGCGCAATCGTAATGAAGCGCATGAACGGCCAGCGCATTAGCGACCACAGGCGGAAGTCTGCAAACAGGTACACCACGTAGAGCCAGCCGTGCGCAATCAGGATGCCCAGCGAGAGGTTCAGTCCCCCAGCTACCTCGGCGCGGTTGTACATGCCGATGGCGTTGGCGGTGCCATCCACCAGGGTGCCGCCCACGAACAGTTCCAAGGACCAGAAGTACTTGAAAATCATTTCCAGCACGAGCAGCAGCAGCATCACGCCGGTGACGTAGGCGAAGACCTTGTAGAAGTTCGCGGCTGCACGGATCTGCTTAGGTGTGCCGCCGAATTTCCGGGGCTTCGGTGCCGGGGTGGTGCTGGACATCGTTGGTGGTTCCTTCCGATTTCGGTAAGAAGTGCGGTGTGCGTGAAATGCTATTCGTTGCTGTTGTCAGCCTGGGTGGCATTGCCACCCTTGTGATGTGCTTCGGCGGCGCGCTCAGCAATCTCGTCAAGGTCTCGCTGGTAGTCATCGCGCACCATGCGGTACCAGAGGAAGATGGCGAAGCCTGCGAAGAGGACCCATTCCAGGCCATAGAAGACGTTCAGCCAGTTGATCTGGCCTTCTTGGGGCTGCGGGCCGACATAGACGAGCTCCAGGCCCGCCTGCGTTGCGGCCTCGCCCTTGGCCGTGGCGATTTCGTGGGCCGAGACGAATCCTTCATAGAGGATCGAATCCCAGATGTTCGCCAGCTGCGCCGAGGCGACCGTAGGCAGCGTCGGGCTGCGCAGGTCCACGCGGAATTCCGGGCCTTCGCTTGGCAGCAGGCGGCCGGTGATCTCCAGTTCGCCCTCCGGTGCCGGTGCAGGCTTGGTTGCTTCAGGCTGCCAGCCGCGTACCACGGCGATGCCGGCGTCCTTGTCCGCGCCCTCGACCTTGAACTCGGTGACCACCCAGACACCGCGCTGTTCCCCATTGAGCCGCGGCGAAATCAGCTGATCGGTGCCGGGGACGAATTCGCCCTCCATGGTGATGATCTGGTCTGCCTTGATGCCCAGCAGTTCCTTGCCGACTTCCTGATGCTCGATCAGCGCAACCGGCTTCTCGGTCTTGTCGATCTTGACCGGCGGCTCGGTTTCGGAGGCGCCAAACTGCCATCCGGAGAGCAGGACGAATCCGGTGGCGATCGCTAGCGCGGCAAGCAGGGCGGCGATCCATTTGGGCTTCAGAGCGGTTTTAAGCACACTCTAACGGTACTTCTATTTGGCGTAGAACTCGAAATGCAAGGGCGTGAGATTAGCCCTGTTGCCTTATTTTCTGCCTATGGAACCAACTCGCTTATCCATTCGTTGAGACCCAGCGTGCACATGGCACTGGCCCCGCCCTTCAGCAGAAGAACGGGGCCAGATCGAGATCCGCTAGAAGCGATCCGATTCGTACGGGGAAAGCACGACATCGACGCGCTGGAATTCCTTCAGCGTCGAGTAGCCGGTGGTGGCCATCGAGCGGCGCAGCGCGCCAACCAGATTCGAGGTGCCGTTGGTCTCATGCGATGGGCCGTGCAGTACCTTCTCCAGCGAGCCGACGGTACCGACCTTGGCGCGGTCGCCGCGTGGGCTGGCCTCGTGAACAGCTTCCATGCCCCAGTGGTAGCCAGCGCCTGGCGCTTCATCGGCGCGGGCCAGCGCGGTACCAAGCATCACTGCGTCGGCGCCCATGGCGATGGCCTTGACGATGTCGCCGGAGTTGCCCATGCCGCCGTCGGCGATGACATGGACGTAGCGTCCGCCGGACTCTTCGATGTAGTCGCGGCGTGCAGCTGCCACGTCGGCAATTGCTGTAGCCATCGGGGCATGGATGCCCAGGGTGCGGCGGGTGGTCGAGGATGCGCCGCCACCGAAGCCGACCAGCACGCCTGCTGCGCCGGTGCGCATCAGGTGCATGGCCGGGGTGTAGCCAGCTGCGCCGCCGACGATCACTGGGACGTCGAGTTCATAGATGAACTGCTTCAGGTTCAGCGGTTCGGTGGTCTTCGAGACGTGCTCGGCCGAGACTGTCGTGCCGCGGATGACAAAGATGTCAACGCCAGCGGCGACCACGGTTTTGTAGTGCTCTTGGGTGCGCTGCGGAGTCAGCGAGCCGGCAACAACAACACCCGAGTCGCGGATCTCGGAGATGCGCGAGGTGATCAGCTCTGGCTGGATTGGAGCCGCATACAGTTCCTGCAGCTTGGCGGTGATCTTGGGGTCGTTGCGGGTAGCCGCCTCGGATTCCAGGCCGGCGATTTCAGCCAGCACTGCTTCCGGATTCTCGTAGCGGGTCCACAGGCCCTCGAGGTTCAGCACGCCCAGGCCGCCGAGCTTGCCCAGTGCAATGGCGGTCGCCGGGGAGGTCACCGAATCCATTGGCGCGCCCAGGATAGGGGTGTCGAACTGGAAGGCGTCGATCTGCCAGGACACCGATACGTCCTTCGGATCACGGGTACGGCGATTCGGTACGATCGCTACGTCGTCCAGGGAATATGCCTTAGTTGCCCGCTTGCCGCGGCCGATCTCAATCTCGTTACTCACCTAACTAGGTTACCAAGATTCCGGGATAATCCCGCTTTTGGCAGTGCGCTGGCCATAGATGATGCGGCGTCGGCAGCTTCGAGGCATCCGGCGGCTGGATGCGCACCGGGACAACAATGCCCCGGCAACCGGTGAGCAATATCACCGGATGCCGGGGCGAATGTTGAGCCAGATTTACTTCGCCGTCTTGGCTGCCAGCTGCTTTGCTGTTGCGGCCAAGGCGGTCGCGGCCTGCTCCTCGGCTTCGGCAATCCGCTCTATCGCGTCTGCCAGTAACGCGAAGTGCTCTGCGCGCTGTGAGAATTCGATCTCTGGATCGATCAGATCAGCGAATTCGTCCCACTGCGCAGACAACTGCTGATACGCATCCACGTGCGCTGCCAGCGCCGAGAGACCCGGAAGTTCGGCTGCTTCGGCAAGGAAGTCGGAGTATAGCCCGCGCAATGCGCCTTCACCGCTGAAGCGCGTATCAGAGAAGAACCCGGCCAGCTGGTCCAGGCCATTGGCCAGCGCTTGCTGGCTTGCGAAGATCTGGGACCAGCCGGTCTTGGACTCGGAATCGCGCAGTCGCGTGGCCAAGGTGCGCATTCCGGTAATGCCGAAATTCTTGGCGAAGTGCACCGGGACCCCGGACAGCTCGCTGGTGCCCAGCAAGCGAGCGGTGGTTTCCTCGATAGCCTCCACAGCGTTGGCGGCCAGGGTTTCGGTCTTCGGCGAGCGCGAGGACGGGATCCACGCCTGCCAGTGCTTTTCCTTCTTGCGCATCGCACGGGCGATGGCCAACTCCTTGGGGCTGATCAGGTTCAGGGCACCGGATCCGTCATCGACCAGCAGGTCTTTCTTGTGCTCGCCAACCACGGCGAGGTCCAGGGTCTCGGCTTCATCCACCGTGGTGCCGTCGATCCATGGCAGCGCGCTGATTGCCACGCGAACCACGACGGCGCGGCCTGCGTCCAGGGCGGCGTCCATGTATTCGGCGGCGCGTTCAGCTGAGCCGGTGGTGCGTTCGGTGACCGTGGCACCGCAGCGGGCCAGCAGGTTCTGGGTGTACGGCTCCGGGTTGTGCCGGGTCACCAGGGTTACTGCGGTTTCTTCGCCGCCTTCGTGGGTGAAGGCCATGAAGCCAATGCCGCCAGCAAGACCGGCGAGCAGCGCCTGGCTCAGCGGTTGGCCGGTGCGCATGTTGGTGACGCCTGCTTGAACCAGCACGCGGTGCCACAGCGCGGCATCGTATTGGATGACATCTTCTGGGGCCGGGTATTCAGGCAACTCGTCAGCTGGCGAAGCTGCCGGAGCTTCCTTGTCCTTCTTGGCTTGCGCCTTGGCCTTCTCGCGTGCTTCCTTGGCGTAGTCGCGTGCGGCCGCGGCGCGGGCTGCCCGCGGGCTTTCAGGCTTGCCGGCCAGGATGTTCTTGCGCGCGGTCGTGTAGCTCTCCCCCGTGCGCTCCATTCGCTGGCGAGTTTGCTTCTTCAGATTGGCTGGCTGGCCCAAATTGATGTCCTTCGTTGACGTTCGCTCACTTGCGGGTGGTTCCCGCGCACCGAGAGGTATTGCCGAGCTTTCATTCTACGTGGGGTCGCTGGTACTGGATGCCTTGTGCACTGTGCTTCTGGACAAGTCAGTCCCACGCATGAGTCCACTAGATCGCGATGAGGCGTCTTTGTCCCTGTGTTCCCTTAGACTGACGTCTAGCATCACTCCCCTCGTCTTCAGAAAGATAACCGTGCGCAAATCGCTGACCTGTTTGCCTCTGCTTGCCATCGCAGCTCTGGCTTTGGCATCTTGCACTTCTACCGGATTTGAGCAGGTCCGGGCCTCCACAACTGCAGTCGAGCCTGCTCCTTGGCAACAGGAAACATCCGAACTGCCAGCACTTGCAGAACCGTCGGCTTCGAAAGCCCCCGAGGACTATTCGGACAAAGAGCTGCAGGACTGGGCCGATGAAAAGATGCAGCAATGGATGGACGAAATCAATGAGGGCTGGGAGGACGTTGTCATGGACATCGATGAACCGGCGGATTTCCTGAAGTGGTACCCAACGGATCCACATGGGCATATGCTTCCCTTTGAAGCGCCCGAATACGGTGAATCGCTGATTACCCTTGAACCCTATGAGTGGGAAGTCGACGCCCGGTCCGATTTGGCCTATGTAGGCAGCAACACGATGCTTCGGGTCGGAGAACAGGACAAGAACCTTCGCTCTGTCACAGTGGTTACACAAGATGGAGAATTCGAGTACGTGGCAACTCGTGAAGATTGGCCTCCATTCGAAAGCTGAAGACGAACCCCATCGGCCACCAGACCTCTAGGAAACACGATCATCCCTAGCCTGATTCGTTTCTGAACGTATTGCCTGCGGCGTTGCGCCGGTGGGCACCTCGGCTCGTGCCCCGCTGCGAACCGTATTGCTCCTGGCATTGGGCAACCGACCTCCTAGCTGCCACTGTTACGCTGGGCTGTTGACGTGAGAACCCCGGCGAAAGTTGCAACGAAAAACCCCACCAAGCAGAACTCTTTGCTTGGTGGGGTTTCCGTATCAGATGCGTTTAGCGCGAACGGTAGTTCGGAGCCTCAACGGTCATCATGATGTCGTGCGGGTGGGATTCCTTCAGGCCTGCAGCAGTGATGCGGACGAACTTGCCGCGTGCCTTCAGCTCCGGAACGGTGCGGCCGCCAACGTAGAACATGGTCTGGCGCAGGCCGCCAACCAGCTGGTGGGTGACTGCGGACAGCGGGCCGCGGTATGGCACCTGGCCTTCGATGCCTTCAGGAATCAGCTTCTCGTTCGATGGGGCATCCGCCTGGAAGTAGCGGTCCTTGGAGTACGAGGTGTTCTTGCCGCGGGTTTCCATGGCGCCCAGCGAACCCATGCCACGGTAGGCCTTGAACTGCTTGCCGCCCATGAAGACCAGATCGCCCGGGGATTCTGCGGTGCCTGCCAGCAGGGAGCCGAGCATGACCGAGTCGGCGCCGGCAACCAGTGCCTTGCCGATGTCGCCCGAGTGCTGCAGACCGCCGTCGGCGATCACTGGCACGCCAGCTGGAATCGCGGCCTTGGCTGCTTCGTAGATCGCGGTTACCTGCGGGACGCCCACGCCGGCAACAATGCGGGTGGTGCAGATGGAGCCTGGGCCAACGCCGACCTTGATCGCGTCGGCACCAGCATCGATCAGCGCCTTGGCACCGTCGTAGGTTGCTGCCTGGCCGCCGATGACATCCACGTGCGCAGCGGCTGGGTCCTTCTTCAGACGGGCGATCATGTCGAGCACGCCCTCCGAGTGGCCATTGGCGGTGTCGACAACCAGTGCGTCAACGCCGGCGTCGATCAGGGTCATGGCGCGCTCGTAGCCTTCGCCGAAGAAGCCCACGGCTGCGGCTACGCGCAGGCGGCCGTCCTCGTCCTTGGTGGCCAACGGGTACTGCTCTGCCTTGTCGAAGTCCTTGACGGTGATCAGGCCGGTCAGCTTGCCCTCGTCATCGATCAGCGGCAACTTCTCGATGCGGTTCTTGGACAGCAGCTCGATAACGGTCTCGCGCGATACGCCTTCCTTGGCCGTGATCAGCGGCATGCCGGTCATGACTTCGTAGACCTTGGTGGTCATGTACTGCTCGCGTGGAACAAAACGGGTGTCGCGGTTGGTGATGATGCCCATCAGCTTGCGGTTCTCGTCGACTACCGGCAGGCCGGAGACGCGGTACTGCGCGCACAGTTCATCCCAGTCGGCCAAGGTGGCACCCGGGTGGACGGTGACCGGGTCGGTGATCATGCCCGATTCGCTGCGCTTGACCTGGTCAACCTGCTTAGCCTGGTCCTCGATGGACAGGTTGCGGTGGATCACGCCGATGCCGCCCTGGCGTGCCAGCGCAATGGCCATTGGAGCCTCGGTCACGGTGTCCATGGCAGCGGAGCTGATTGGCACCTGGATGTTGATGCGCTTGGTGAAGCGAGTGGTGGTGTCCGCCTCCGAAGGAATCACATCCGTCGGTCCAGGCAACAGCAGAACGTCGTCGTAGGTGAGTCCTTCAAAAGCAAAGGGGTTGAACTCAGTCACGTGGAAACCTTTCGGGGCGACAGCGGAGGTTGGTTAAATGGTAGAGCTCTTTTGGCGTTCCAGTTATTCCTTCGTGGTGCACTGTGTTCAAGCTCATGCTTCACGCCGTATCCATGGTGACTTATTCCCAGTTTGTTGCTTCCTTGAAGGAGGTGGCGAACTGGCGCTTGGCGCTGAGCACGAAGGTCTTGGACAGGTGCGAATCGTCCAGATACGTCAGGACATTTCCAATGACAGCTTTGCAAACCCCGTCGGGGCAGAGCAACCCCGTCATGTCGAGGGAAACAACCTGGTTCCCGTAATCCTTCGAATCCAGGAACTGCTCTACAGGGTTCACGCTATTCAAGGCGTAGCCGGCCGAGCCATCGCAGTTGTCCAATTCGCCCTTATTGGAATCCACGCATTCGGGAATGGAGTAGGTATAGCGCGGGGTATCGCGCATCGCGATAACGCGGCTTCCCGCATCCAGCAGCGGCTGGATCATCTCGGCGTAGTTGTCCACCAAGGTTTCCTGCTCACCCGGGCTGCGCAGCATGGCATCCGGGGCAGCAACGGTTTTGCTGGCGGTGGTCAGCACCATTTGCGGCGCCAAATCCGCGACATAGTCCTGCGCGGCATCCTGGAAGTCGGAGCAGGTTTCATCCACGCGATCCGCATCGGAACCGTAGCGGCATCCTGGCTCGTAGACCAGGATCCAGCTTCCGCCGGCTTCCTCGATCATTGCCGATGCCGCCGCAGACCAGTGCTGCATGTGGGAATCGCCGAGCAGTACCAGGTCCGGTGCTCCCCCGTCAAAGTCGCCGCCCTGCTCGCAGAAGTGGATCCGCTTATCCTCGGGAGCGTTGGGCCCTTCGCAGGCGATGCCCGGGGTCTGCCACTCGCCATCCAGTTCGGTGGCCAGCGGCAAGGTCAAGGCAGCAGGCGATGGATCCCAGTCCTCGGTCGCGTTGGCACCGGGGTTGTCGGTATCGGTCTGCGCCGCAGCCAGGGCACGGCGGTGCTCAACGTTGTTCTCCCACGCCAGTACAGGAAGGCTGGCTACGCCAATTCCCAATGCAACAACCGCGAACTGGACGATCAGCTTGAAGCCGGCCTGCGGTATCAAGCGCGAGAAGCTTGGGCTGGCCTGCCAGGCGATGGCCGGCTTCTCAATGAACTTGGTGGTGCACCACGAGGCGCCGATGGATGCCGCGATGAGGATGGCACCAGCCAGGAAGGAGGCCTTCTCATTGCCGGAGACCTCAAGGTAGAAGACCAGCATGGGCCAGTGCCACAGGTACATGCCGTAGGACAGGTCGCCCAGCTTGACCAACGGGGGCAGGGAAAGCAGGCCGGATGGGTTGGCCCAGCTGCGCGGAGCCGGGGCGGCAATCACCAGCGCGGCGGCGACGGTGGGAACCAGCGCCATGAAGCCCGGGAACTGTCCCTGCACATCCAGCACGGCACCGCTACCGATCACGGTGACCAGTCCTGCCCAGCCGCCAATGCGGCGGATCTTCTCCGGCAGGGTGGACAGCCATGGCAAGGCCAAAGCCAGCAGCGAGCCGAGCGCGAATTCCCACAGTCGCGCGCCAGTGTGGAAATACGCGACCTGCTGGTTGGTGGCGGTGATGTGGATGGAATATGCCAGCGAGCCTACGAAGATGGCACCGAAGGCGCTGCCGGCTACCAGCGCGAAGCTGCGGCGGGAGAAGAACTTCTTCCAGACCAGTGCGCTGCCGGCGAGCACCAGCGGCCAGATGATGAAGATCTGGCCCTGGACCGACAAGGACCAGAAATGCTGCAGCGGCGAGGCGGCAGCGGTGTTGAAGGCGTAGTAGTCCACCTGGTGATCCGAGAGGTACCAGTTCTGCCAATAGAACAGCGCGGCATTGGACTGGTCGATCAGCTCCAGCCAGCGCGTACTAGGCAGGATGATCCACGCAGCGATGACCACGCCAATGATGACTACCGCCGCTTGCGGGATCAGGCGCGAGAATCGATGCAGCCAGCCATCGAGCAGAGGTGGGCGCTGCCCGCGGGCAATGCGCCGGGCAGTGGAAGAAGTGAGGAAGAAGGCGGAGAGCATCAAGAAGATGTCCACACCGCCAGAGACCCGGGAGAACCAGATGTGATAGCACATCACCAGCAGGACTGCGAGGGCGCGAAGTCCCTGCAAATCAACTCGGAAACCGGCACGCTGGGTGCTTGTCCGAGACTGATCCAAGGTTTGGCTCACTGGCTGCGCTTTCGTCGGGGACAGGTAATTGTCCTCGGCGCTTTCTTCTCGAATCACGTCAGACAACGAACCATCTTATCAATCCGCACCATGCGTTCTTCCCCGTCTAGCGCTTTCCGCACGTGTTCTGCCACTAACGCTGAAAGCTCCCATACTGCTGACTTGTGATGGTTTAGTTGCGGTTCCTTGGAAAATGTCACCGGAATTCCGGCGGTTCATGCTCAAAACCACGCATCGCGGGCTGATCCATCATGCAATGGCGCAATTTGCCTTGGGCCCGACGCGGCGCAATTGGGATGCCGAAAAGGCAGTTGCTACGGCTCAGGACAGGAAGATGCATGTACTCTGCCAGATGCATGGCGCTCCGCTCAAAGCTTGGCCAAGAATACTACCTGGCCACAGCTTGGACCGGCGTGCTTTTCCAGCTCCATACTTTCCAACCTGTCTCGCTATTTGCAGGCAACGTGAAAAAGCCGCCACCGGAACCAGCATGAGGCTGGTCCCGGCGACGGCTTTCGCGCACGGGAAACTGGTCCCGCGCTTGGCGCTTGGCCTTAGTGGCTGTGCGCTTCTTCGTCTGCTTCTTCGGCCTTCTCGGCCACCAGGGTCTCGGTGGTCAGCACCAAGGCCGCGATCGACGCTGCGTTGCGCAGTGCCGAACGGGTGACCTTGACCGGGTCGATGACGCCTGCGTGCAACAGGTTCTCGTAGACACCGGTCTTGGCATTGAAGCCTTCGTTGGCGCCGGACTCTGCGACCTTGGAGGCAACTACCGAACCGTCGAAGCCTGCGTTGGTAGCGATCCAGAACAGTGGCTGCACCAGGGCACGGCGGACAATCGCTACGCCTGCTGCTACGTCGCCTTCGGTGGCCGCGATGCGGGCATCGGTATCCAGCGAAGCCAGCGCGTCAACCAGGGCGGTACCGCCACCGGCAACGATGCCTTCTTCCAGCGCCGCACGAGTCGAGGACACTGCGTCCTCGATGCGGTGCTTGCGTTCCTTCAGCTCGACCTCGGTGGAAGCGCCCACCTTGATTACGCCGATGCCGCCGGACAGCTTGGCCAGACGCTCGGAGAGCTTCTCGCGGTCCCACTCCGAATCGGTGCGGTTCAGCTCAGCCTTCAGCTGGGCTACGCGCTCTGCCACATCCTCGTCGGTGCCAGCGCCATCAACGATGGTGGTGGAATCCTTGGTGACGGTCACGCGGCGTACCGAGCCGAGCACCTCGGTGCCAACCTGGTCCAGGGACAGGCCCAGTTCCGGGGAGACAACCTGGGCACCGGTGAGGATGGCCAGATCCTGCATCATGGCCTTGCGGCGGTCGCCGAAGCCCGGGGCCTTGACGGCTACCACGTTCAGCAGGCCACGCAGCTTGTTGACCACCAAGGTGGACAGGGCTTCGCCCTCGACGTCCTCGGCGATGATCAGCAGCGGCTTCTTCGCTTCCAGGACCTTTTCCAGCAACGGCAGGAATTCTGCCACGGTGGAGATCTTGCCCGGGTTGATCAGGACCAGTGCGTCTTCCAGGACAACTTCCTGGCGCTCCTGGTCGGTGATGAACTGCGGCGAGAGGTAGCCCTTGTCGAACTGCATGCCCTCGGTCAGGAACAGCTCGGTGGCGGTAGTCGAGGACTCTTCGATGGTGATTACGCCATCGGTGCCCACGGTCTTGAAGGCCTTGGCCAGCAGTTCGCCGATTTCATCCGACTGCGCGGAGATCGCGGCAACGTTGGCGACCTTGTCCTCGACGGCCACGGCGTTTGCTGCCAGTGCGTCAGAGACGATCTCGACAGCCAGTTCAATACCCTTGCGGACATCGCCCGGAGCGGCGCCAGCGGCGACGTTCTTCAGGCCTTCCTTGACCAGGGCCTGGGCGAGCACGGTGGCGGTGGTGGTGCCGTCGCCTGCTACGTCATTGGTCTTGGTGGCTACTTCCTTGGCCAGCTGCGCGCCAAGGTTCTCGTATGAATCTTCCAGATCGATCTCACGCGCAATGGTGACACCGTCATTGGTGATGGTCGGGGCGCCCCAGGTCTTGGCAAGCACCACGTTGCGGCCGCGTGGGCCGAGGGTGACCTTCACCGTGTTTGCGAGCTTATCGATGCCCGCTTCGAGGGCGCGTCGCGCATCCTCGTTGAATGCTAGCTGCTTAGCCATGCATTTTCTCCTGAAACTTTAGAGAGGTTGGCGTTACTTTACGACGACTGCCAGTACGTCGCGAGCCGAGAGCACCAGGTACTCTTCGTTGCCGACCTTGACCTCGGTTCCGCCGTACTTCGAGTACAGGACTACGTCGCCTTCAGCAACGTCCAGAGGAATGCGGTTGCCGTTGTCGTCGATGCGGCCTGGGCCTACTGCAACTACGGTGCCTTCCTGCGGCTTTTCCTTAGCGGAGTCTGGGATGACCAGGCCCGAAGCGGTGGTGGTTACGGCTTCGACCTGCTTGATGACAATGCGGTCTTCGAGCGGCTTGATGGAGACAGACATGGTCTCTCCTTTTCGTGTATGAACCAATGGTTGTAGGGGTGCGCCCTATGGCATTGGACCAACCGTCGTCGCGGTGCCAGTTGGTGGTATCCAGTCAGGCGGTGTGCCACGCTGCAAGCTGCAGATGCAACTTCCAATGCGACACCCACACATGACTTTAGGACGAGCATTAGCACTCGGTCAAGGCGAGTGCTAATCATTGCCCTAGTTCTTCATACCGGTTCGCGCAGAGCGCACAGCCGCGGACTCCTCGATGTCCTCCGGAGCATTAAGATCCATGTCGGTGAGCTTGACCAGCTTGGACTTGGTCACCATACGATGCACCAGCCACAACCCGAGGAACAACGGCAAGCCGATATAGGCCGAAAGCACTTCAAGCCCATGGCCAGCCAGCACCGCTTGGTAGTTCTGCCCGATGATCACGGCGATGAGCATCAGGAATGCCACTATCGGTCCCAGCGGGAAGAGCGGGGCCACATAGGGCAGGTCCTTTGCGCTGTAGCCCTGCGCGAGGTAGCCGCGGCGGAACCGGTAATGGGAGACGGCGATGCCCACCCAGACGATGAATCCGCACAGGCCCGAGACGTTCAGCAGCCAGGTATAGGCCGCACCCTGGCCCACCAGCGCGGTGAGGAATCCGAACAGGCCGACCGCCGCGGTGGCCAGCAGCGCCATGATCGGCACGCCGCGAGAGTTGGTGCGCCCGAAGATTTTCGGCGCCTTGCCGTCATGGGCCATGGCATAGAGCATGCGGGTCGACGCGTAGAGCCCGGAATTGCCGGCTGACAGGATGGCGGTGAGGATGACGGCATTCATGGCAGCCGCGGCAAAGGCGATGCCGGCCCGCTCGAAGACCAGGGTGAACGGCGAGGACGCCACATCCGCTTCGCCGCTGGCCAGCAGGCTCGGGTCGGTGAAGGGAATCAGGCAGCCGATGATGAAGATGGCGCCAATGTAGAAGAGCATGATGCGCCAGAACACCCGGCGGATGGCCTTGGGCACTTCGCGGCGTGGATCCTTGGCCTCGCCGGCGGCTACACCCACCAGCTCGGTGCCCTGGAAGGAGAAACCGGCAATCATGAAGACCGAGACGATGGACAGCCAACCGCCATGGAAAACATCCTTGCCTTCGCGCCAGTTCGCCAGCGGATCGGCGTGCGATCCGAGGATGCCGAAAATCATCAGCACGCCGGCGGCCAGGAAGGCGATGACGGTGGCCACCTTGATCAGGGCGAGCCAGAACTCGCCCTCTCCGAAAGCCTTGGCAGACAGCGCGTTCAAGGCGGTCAGCGCAACCAGGAAGACTCCGGCCCAGACCCAACCGGGAACATCGGGCAGCCAGAAGCTCATCACGATGCCGGCCGCGACCAGTTCCGCCGCGACGGTGATGGCCCAGTTGAACCAGTAGTTCCAGCCAATGGCGAATCCGAAGGACGGAGAGACGAAGCGGGTGGCGAAGGTCTGGAAAGATCCTGCCACCGGGATCTTCGCGGTCATCTCGCCCAGGGACTGCATGAGCAGGTACACCATGAGTCCTACGGCCGCATAGGCCAGCAATGCGCCGCCGGGTCCCGCCTGGGCAATCGTGCCGCCCGAGGCCACGAACAGCCCGGTGCCGATGGATCCGCCAATGGCGATCATCTGCAGGTGGCGGCTGCTCATGCCTCGCTTGAGCTGGTTCTGGGCCAGAGGCGCCGGATCCCCCGGCGCAACGGCCGCGGTCTTTTGGTCGATAGTCGACGTCGTTGTCGTTCGCTGCATAGGTTTCATCACAGGTGCCATACAACACCAGTCGCGCGACGGAATGCGACGCGGATCACTTCACGTTTTGCGGAAGGTAGTTGCCCGCTTGCCGGCAATACTGCTCCGCGGTCCCGATAACCGGTGCACGGCGACGGTGAACTGTAGAACAGCGAGAGCACTACTTGTTAGTTGGATACACCAGATGGCAAAAAGGGTTAGGCTTTCTAACCAATTTAATACTCATGAAAAAGCATTCCTTTCACTAGCGAGTTTCGGTTTTCAGATCCTCCAGCTTCAAGATGCTTTTTCCCAGGTGCTCCCCGCCCGCGTACCGAGTCGTGGCAATGCCTTCCCGGTGATTCTGCGAATTTCGAATATGACGCGCTTTTGTCACATAGATCACGTTCGTCGCGAGCTGGACGCACTGCGATGCCCGGACACGCCCGAGGCTCATCGACGATAGTCTTGGGTCATGGCCCAGGCTTCAAATGACTCCACGCTGAATGAACAATTCGCCGCTCTGCTTTCGGAAGATGGCTGGAAGCTGCTTTCCACCATCGATCCATCCATGGTGGCTACAAAGGATGCCGCTTGGACGCTGAATGAGAAGCTGCGCAAAGAGGGCCACGACCCCAAGATTGTCCGCGCCGTCATGGCCCAGGCCGAGCTGCGATTCAGGGCGCGGGTGAAATTCGGCCCATTCGCCGATTCACTGGTCCTGACCCCGGCCGGATTGGAGCAGGCGACCCGCCTGACCATTGCCGGGCTGCATGCCCGTCGCTACACGAATGCCGGATCCACCCATGTGGCCGACCTCGGATGCGGCATCGGCACCGATTCGATTGCACTGGCCAGCGCAGGACTGCAGGTCACCGCCGTTGAGCTGGATGAAACGACTGCGGCCGCCACAACCTTGAACCTGATGCCTTTTGACAACGCCAAAGTGATTCACGGAAGTGCCGAGGATACGGATCTGACGGGCATTGATGGTGTCTGGCTGGATCCCGCACGGCGCACCGACGTGAAAGGGAGCACCCGTCGGCTTTTCGACCCCGAGGCGTTCTCCCCTCCTCTGTCTTTCGTGGAGAAACTGGTGGACTCGGGGCTGGATGTCGGAGTGAAGCTGGGCCCTGGCCTTCCTCATGAAGCGATCCCGGCGAATGCCGAGGCGGTCTGGATCTCCGACCACGGCTCGGTCATCGAGGCCTGCCTCTGGTTCGGCAAGCTGAAGCGCAAGGACATTGCCCGTGCCGCGCTGGTGATCGACAAGGACGGCGCCCACGAATTGTCCAGTGCTGAAACGGCAGAGAATGACCAGCCAGCACCGGTAGGCGACTTGGAAGCGCACATCTACGAACCCGATGGCGCAGTCATCCGCTCACACCTGATTTCGACGCTGTTGGAGCAGACTGGCGGCCATCTGCTCGATGAGCATATCGCCTACTTCACCCATGAGCAGCAGATTTCCACGCCGTTTGCGCGCGGCTACAAAGTCCTGGCAGTCCACGACTACAACGTGAAGAAGCTGCGCAGCTGGGTGAAATCAAACGGCATCGGCACGCTGGATATCAAGAAGCGCGGAGTCGATGTCACTCCGGAAGAACTGCGGCGCATTCTACTGGCAGGCTCTCCCAAGAGTGCCAAGAACAAGGCCACGCTGATCTTGGCCCGCCTCGGAGAGAAACGCGTAGCATTCGAGGTCATCCCGCACTAATCTGGGGTGACGCAGGTCCCACCGGAAGATTGTCCTGGCGGGAGCGGCGCAATACATACAATGAATATGGAGAAACACCGGGGAATCGGTGCATGTTCCATCCGTCTTGTTCGGCTCCGGAGCATTCCGTCCGAGATGTCATCAATAGGAGCGCCGTGCAGAAAATCGAGTTCGTCCAGTCTTCCCAATCCACTATCGGTGTCGAGTGGGAAATCGCCTTGGTCAATCGCGAGAATGCGGACTTGTGCTCGGTTGCCGAGAACATTCTCAACCAGCTCAAGGACGAGGCCGGCCTCGACCATGGTGAAGAGCATCCCACGGTGAAGCCGGAGCTGCTGATGAATACCGTCGAGGTAGTCACCGGCGTCCACACCACCGTGGCCGATGCGGCCGAGGAACTGCGCACCAATGTGCGCATGCTCAACGAGGTAGCGGGCAATCACGGGGTGGACTTGTACTCTGCCGGTTCGCATCCGTTTGCCGCACCGACCTTGCAGCCCGTGACGGACAAGGATCGCTACGCCAAGCTGATTGACCGTACCCAGTGGTGGGGACGGCAGATGGTGATCTACGGCGTGCACGTTCATGTGGGACTCGATGACCGCGAGAAGGCTCTGCCCATCACCGACGGGCTGATCAACTACCAGCCGCATTTCCAGGCCCTCAGCGCTTCCAGCCCCTACTGGGGCGGGGAAGACACCGGCTACGCATCGCAGCGCTCGCTGATGTTCCAGCAGCTGCCGGCGGCAGGGATTCCTTTCCACTTCGATTCGTGGTCCGAGTACGAAGCCCATGTGGCAGACATGCTGCACACCGGAGTCATTGACGATGTCTCGGAAATCCGTTGGGATGTGCGACCGGTGCCGCGTTTGGGCACCGTGGAAATGCGCATCTGCGATGGCGTCAGCTCGCTGGAGGACATTGCCGCGATCACCGCGCTAACCCAGTGCCTCGTGCACGATATGTCGCTGTCCATCGAAGCCGGCTATAAGATTCCGGTCATGCCAGCCTGGTTCCGTGTGGAGAACAAGTGGCGCGCCGCCCGCTACGGCCTGGATGCCATCATCATCCTCAATGCGCAGGGCGATGAGATGCTGGTGACCGACCACCTGCGCTCAGAGGTCAAGCGACTGGGGCCGATCGCCGAGCAGCTGGGATGCTCCGAAGAATTGCAGGGCATCATCCGCTTGATTGAGCGCGGTGCCGAATACCAGCTGCAGCGCAATACCTTTGCGGCATCCGGCGGTGACTTCAAGGCCGTGGTGCAGGAAAACGTGCGCCGCATGAAGGCCGTCTAGCTTGGGCAGCATCGCAGCGGTAGCAAATTACGGCATCCAGCTCATGCAGTAGTCGAGGTTCTTGATGACGGTTCTGGCGGCGGCTTCAGGGTCGCCTGCCTGGATTGCGTCCACCAATGATTCGTGGCCCTCGTGCAGGCAGCCATCGAATCCATCGGAAAGCCGCTGGACCATCTTGGTTCCGTGGAAGACATCCCCGAAGCTCTCATAGATCTCGCTCATCAGCGGAACTCCGGACGCACGCGCCACTTCCAAACGGAACTTCCAATCGGCTTGCGCCCAGGCCGGATAGTCCCGGGCTTCCCACGCCTCGCTTCGCTGGATCAGCAACGTGCGCAGCTTTTCGATGACTTTCGCATCAGCAGCTTTCGCTGCGAGCCGGGCCGACTGGGTATCGAGGGCGAAGCGCACCTGGAGCACGTCCTGGTCTGAGTGGTCTCGGAATACGCGTTGAGCGGTGCCGCTGATCTCGCTGGTCGCACGCACATAGGTCCCATCACCGCGGCGAACCTCGAAGATGCCAGTACTAGCCAGCGCCTTGATGGCTTCGCGCTAGGTCCCCCGGGAGACACCCATTTCAGCCATCAGCTCGGGCTCTGCCGGTATCCGTTCCCCGACCTTCCACCGGCCTTGGGCTACGGCGGCCTGCAACTTCGCTCCGACTTCTTCGGACAGCGGCGGACGCAACGGAGTCTTGCTCATGAGCGCTCCACTTCGGCTTCGCTGTCAACTTCGATCAACTGGTGGTCATCGGTTTCGGTACGCAAGCCGCCGAGCTTGAAGCAGAACAACAGCTGCATCACGGAGAAGCCGAGGATGATCACCAAGCCAGCCGTCCACGACCCCAACGCGCCTTGCATGAGTCCCAGTGCGAAAGGGCCGATCGCCGCAAGCAAGTAACCGACAGATTGGGCCACGGTGGACAGTGCCGTGGTTTCCGCTGCGCTGCCGCCGCTGCGGCTGATCATGAGCATCACCAGCGGGAACACCCCGAAACCCAGACCGAAGAGGATCGAGCTGATCAGGGACAGCTCCACTGGCAACAGCAGCAACGCGATAAAGCCAAGGACAGAGCAACTGGTCGTCAGCAGGAAGGCACTGCGCAGCAAATCCGGCTTCGACGCCATCCAGAGCATGATCATGACGGCCGGAATGCTGACGCCCTGCACGATGCCCAGCATCAATCCGGCATCAACTGACTCCAACCCGCGCGAAATGAGAATGTGCGGCAGCCAGCTGACCACGGTGTAGACCAGCAGCGACTGGAGGGCGAAAACAGCGGTGAACAGCAAGCCCTTGCGTGTGGCCAGCAACGGCCACGGGGAAACATGCGCGCCTTTTTCACCGGCTGAACCCTTCCAGGAAATGGAAAGCGGCACCATGACCAGCAAAGCCATGCCTGCGGGAATAGCCCACAAGGCCAAGGCGGTTGTCGGAGAACCTGCCTGGACCGCCAGTGGAACGCTGACCGCCGAGGCCAGCGTCGCGCCAATGGACATGGTTGTCGTGTAGGCAGCAGTCATCGACGCAGCACGATTCCTGTGGTGCTCGCGGATGAACGATGGCATCGCCACTTTGCAGATGGCCAAGCCGCACATGCCCACAACTGTGCCCGCCAGCAAAGCCCAAGTTGAATCGACAACACGCAGGGTGAGGCCTCCGGTGAGCAGCAGCAAGGACAGCGCTATGCCCAGTTCCAGGCCGGTCCAGCGGATCACCAGGCTCGTTGCCGCGCCAGCTACGGCAAAGCACAAAACCGGGATGGTGGGCAGCAACGAAGCGACGAACGTCCCGTACCCCATCATCTCCTGCAGGTCATGGAATAGCGGCGATGCCGCGGCAATGCCCATGCGCAGGTTCAGCCCCACGAGAATAACGGCTGCTACAGCGAGTGCACCAGCCAGCCAGCCATGGGGATTTGCGTGGAACGCTGGCCACTGGAGGAAGCACTGATTCAGAGGAGTTGTCGATCAATTTTAAAGATTAGACGTTTGATGTTTAGCTTAGCTAATCATGTGACTCGTTCCACGTTCGAACCGGCACAAGCCCGAAAGACGCAAGTTCGCCCATTTTATTTATGCACAACAATGCATGCGGACTACCAATGTTCACCAACAGGCCACTAGGCATCCATACGCTCTAGGAGTTATCAGCCAGTCTACTTTGCAGCTGGCTACTAATTTCATCTGAAAGGCAGTTCTTTGAGCACTTCGTCGCCTGTCCCCCGCCGTGGAGTATTGATTGGCAGCACCACAGCCGCGATTACCGGACTTCTCGCCGCCAGCGGCACCGCAGCAGCTGCTGCTGCTCCAGCCAGGAAGTCCACGGCATCTGCCCCGAAGCTCAAGTTCTCTGCCGACGGCAAATTCAAGATCGTCCAGTTCAATGACACCCAGGATGGGCCACGCACCGACCGACGGACGCTTGAACTGATGAACAAGGTGCTCGATACCGAGAAGCCGGGCTTCGCACTCATCAACGGCGACGTCATCAACGGTTCGCCGAAAACCGTCACTGAGGTCAAGCAAGCTATCAACAACGTGGTGCAGCCAATGGAATCGCGGGGCATCCCTGGGCTTTGACTTTTGGCAACCATGACGAGGATTCGATGCCCAACGGCACGAATATGTCCGATGCCAAGATCCTCGATTTCATTCACGGGTACAAGTTCAACGTCAACGCGAAGAATGACAAGATCCAGGGCGAGTCGAACTCCCAGCTTTTGCTCGCCTCGTCCAAGAACGCCAAGCCAGCCTTCGGCATTTGGCTGCTCGACTCGAATCGCTACGCGCCAGATGCCATTGGCGGCCAGGATTTCGAAGGACTCATGTCCTACGACTGGATCCGTCCGGAGCAGATCGCGTGGTACCGCGACGCCTCCAAGGTCACCGAATCACGCTACGGCAAGGTCCAGTCCTTGATGTTCTTCCACATCCCGCTGTGGGAGCACCATCACATGTGGTACGGAGCCCAGTTCACTTCGAATGATGCCGACCATGAGAAGGCCGTCAAGAAGCACTCCATCGAGGGAGTCAAGAACGAGGGCATCTACACCGCAGCGTTCAACTCGGGCATGTTCACTGCTCTGCAGGAACGCGGAGATGTGCGTGGCGTGTACTGCGGCCACGACCACATCAACACTTTCAAGGGCGACTACTACGGCATCGAGCTGGGCTACGCGCCAGGTACCGGATTCGGCACCTACGGATTAGGCGGTACCGAGAACCACGAGCTTCGTGGCGCCCGCGTCTTCGAACTCGACGAGAATAAGGACGGGGTCTACACCGGAACCCGCACCATCTTTGCCAAGGATCTGGGCATCGATATGGGCACCACGGCCCAGCCGATCTACGAGCCGCTTCCTCTTCCATAACAGTGAGACCTGCTGCACGCTGATTAATCAGCGTGCATCAGGTCATCAGAAACCGAAAAGCATAGGCATAATGACGTACCGGTATTGGCCTAAGCCTCCCAGGCACTATAGGACCAGTACGAGTATCCGGTTCTAAGAAATGCAGATCTGCGCTTAACGCAAGGTGATCTGCGTTACCGGCTGCGACGAGTCGGTAGCGAAATCCAGGCCCGACGGAGCCACACCATCAGCGACCAACTGTGCGCCGAGCGCCGCGACCATGCCGCCATTATCCGTGCAGAGGCTGAACGGCGGAACCACGAGTTCGATTCCCGCCGAGGTGCAACGAGCTGCCAGCAATTCGCGCAGGCGGGTATTAGCTGCCACTCCCCCGCCTAGGAGCAAGGTCTTCAGGCCCTGCTCTTGCATGGCACGCACAGCCTTCGAAGTAATGACATCCACGACTGCTTCCTGGAAGGACGCAGCAATATCGGCAGTTGGGATCTCTTCGCCACTAGCTTCGAAGTGCTCTACGCAGCGGGCTACAGCAGTCTTGAGCCCTGAGAACGAGAAGTTGTTGCGGTGCTTGCCAGGGTTCTCGGCGCTGCCGACGAACTTCGGCAAAGACAAGCCGCGAGGGAAGCGGAATGCCTTGCGGTCTCCGTCCTTGGCTGCTTTGTCGATGGCTGGCCCGCCGGGGTACCCTAGGCCCAGCAGACGAGCAGTCTTGTCATAGGCTTCGCCGGCCGCATCATCAATCGTGGAGCCCAGCAGCTGCACATCGTTGGTCAGCGACGTGACTTTCAAGATTTCGGTATGCCCGCCCGAGACCAGCAAAGCTCCGAAGGTCGGTGGCAATACGGTTCCTTCGAGCACACCTACGCCTACGTGGGCAACCAGGTGGTTGATCCCGTACAACGGCCTCCCTGTAGCCAACGCCAGAGCCTTGGCTGCCGAAACGCCAACCATCAGAGCACCGGCCAGGCCTGGACCGCTGGTCACGGCAATGGCGTCAATGTCATCAAGAGTCAGTTCCGCGGTGTCCAGAGCTGACTGCAGGGTGGGCACAAAGGCTTCCAGGTGTGCACGCGCTGCGATCTCTGGAATCACTCCGCCATAGCGCACGTGTTCATCCATGGAACTGGAGACAGCGTTGGCCAGAAGCTTGTTGCCGCGCACGATGCCTACGCCGGTTTCGTCGCAGGAGGACTCAATGCCTAGTACTACGGGTTCGTTGAAGCTCATGCGTTGCGTTCTTCCTCTTGTCCCTGCTGTGCATCCAGCGGGAGTCTCATAATTAGTGCATCGACCCCGCCCTTGTAGTACCCATTGCGGCGGTGGATAGTGGTGAATCCAAAGGATTCATACAGGCCAATGGCGGTGGGGTTGTCAAAGCGAACTTCGAGCATCACATCCAGTGCATTTTTCTCACCGGCCGTCTGGATGAGCAATGACAAGAGCTTGCGGCCCAAGCCCCGGCCTTGGTAATCCGGGTGCAGGGCTATGGTCTGGACATCGGCTATCGGCAAGACCACGCAAAGCCCTGCATAGCCGACAACTCGACCAGCGTCTTCATAGACCCAGTAGGTGCGGGTATCGCGCTGCGCCAGCTCGGATTCGAAACCGGCAAGCGGCCATGCATCCTCGGGAAAAAGCTGCTGCTCAAGATCATGGACGGCTTGCAGATCATCTGGCTGCATTCGGCGCAGGAGAACCTCGTGCTGCTCGCTCACGCCTTGGCCTGCTTCATGAAGGCAGGAACCTGCGCATCGGATTCGCGCAGATACTGAGGCGAAGTATCTGAGAGGTCCATGCCTCCAGCGAGGTCGCGCAATGCCCGGCGGGCCAGGAAGCCGGCGTCGGCAATCCATTCGAAGGACTCAGGCATTGGCTTGGCACCGGCTTCCTCAAGCTGCTCGACGTAGATGCCGGCCCCGACACCGAAAACTGGCAACGCCGGAAGAGCTGACGCTGCTGAAACATGCGGTCCATCAACCATGGTTCCGGAATTGTCATAGCTTGCCCAGTAGACTTCTTTGCGTCGTGCGTCCGAGGCGACAACGAATTCAGCAGGAACATCACCGGACTCCAGCACCTGCTCGGCGAGCGCATGCAGAGACATCTCTCCGTGCACAGGTACCTGCCATACGAATCCGAAAGTACGCGCGGCCACCAAGCCAACGCGCAGGCCGGTGAAAGGACCCGGACCAACGCCGACGATGATGCCCGCAAGGTCTTCGCCTTTTTGGCCGTGGGTGTCCAATAGCTCCTTGACGTATGCCGACAAGGTTTCGGTCTGGTCGTTTCCCTTGGAGGAAACGCGCTTGTCGACAAGTAAACCGGTGGTTTCGTCAACTAGTGCCACCGATGCGTTGGCAGAGGTGTCGATAGCTAAGTAATTAGGCATGTTTTTCTTCCGTGCGCTGTGCCGCAACCGCAGACAGCAATGAATCTTTCAGCTGGGCAAAGGCATCTTCGTCCCAACGGGGGCCGATAGCTTTCAGGCTGAACAACCGCGGCTCATCCAGTTCCCCGTCGGCTTCTTCCCATGGGTTGCCGACTGGTGCGGCCAGGGCTTCGCGATCCAACTGGATCTCCAAGCGTGAATCGGTAAGGTGTTCGACCTTCCCCAAGCCCCATTCCACGACGGTAACTGAATCCGCCAAGGTTGATTCAAGATCCAGGGTGTCAACGTCATCATGGTCCTTGAGACGGTAGGCATCTACGTGGATCAGACCGGGTCCATCCCCAAGTGATGGGTGCTGGCGAGCCAGTACGAACGTCGGGGAGATGATTCCTTCACGGACGTTCAGTCCCACGCCCAGCGACTGGGTCAGCGTTGTCTTGCCAGCTCCAAGTGCACCCGTAAGGATGACCAGGTCACCGGCCTTGAGCTGAGCGCCTAGGGCTTCGCCCATCGCTTCGGTGACGGTGAGGTCATCCAGCTGGCAGGAGAATTCCGATATCGGGTTATTCACCGGCCTCACCCCAGCTGCCTTCAATGTAGTAGCGAGGTACACGTGGCGAAATGCGGGTCACCACTTCGTAGTTGATGGTGTTCGCTGCGTAGGCCCAGGTGTTAACCGACTGCCCGCCGTCACCGAAGATAATTGCTTCAGCTCCCAGGAATTCTTCTGGGTTGATGCCTGCTCCCAAATCGATGACGCACTGGTCCATGGCAATGCGACCACGTACTGGATAGGTGCGCCCATTGACAGTCACTGGAGCACCGGTTGCGATCCTTGGCAGTCCATCGGCATAACCCATGGGGATCAGGCCGAGGTAGGTTTCCCCTTCGGTCTTGTAATTCAGGCCATAGGAAACACCCTGCCCCGGGTGAACCTTCTTGACATTCGCAACCCGGGTCTTCACTGTCATAGCTGGGCGCAGCCCGAAGCTCTCTGGCGATTCACCGTCAAACGGGCTAAGGCCATACAGGCCCAGTCCCAGGCGAACCATTTCGTGATGTGAATCCGGTCGGGAAAGAATCCCAGGAGTGTTGGCGATATGGCGCACTTCCAAATCGAAGCCGGCAGCTTCCACTAGTTCTATGGCCCTGTCGAAGAGTTCCAGCTGTTCATCGGTTTCCGGGCGCTCAGGTTCATCTGCCACCGCCAGATGGGAGAAGATGCCAACTACACGCAACAGCCCCTCTTCTTGGAAATCGCTGGCGCGGTTCAGCAGATCCGGCAGGGCATCCATGGTGGAGCCATTGCGGCCAAGCCCGGTGTCTACCTTGATATGGATCCGTGCCGGAGTCTGCACTGCACGTGCCGCGGCGGCAACGTATTCAAGCTCCCAGCCTGATACTCCGAGGTCGAGACCGGCGTCAATGGCGGCCTCGAACGGAGTGTCTTCAGTATGCAGCCAGACCACCATGGGCGCATCGACTCCCGCGTCACGCAGGGCGAGTGCTTCAGTGACATGGGCGCAACCTATCCACCGGGCTCCGCCTTCCAAGGCAGCTTTGGCTACTGGGATGGCTCCGTGCCCGTACGCGTCAGCTTTGACGACGGCCATGACTGCGGCTGGGGCCACAACATCAGAAATCTGCTTGACGTTGTTGCGGATGGCCGACAGGTCAATGACTGCGCGGCGTTCAAAGCCAATCGCCTGTGCACTGCTGGTGCTGTTTGTCATGTTGCTTTCTTCAAGCGCTTCAGAGTTCACCCATTCATCTTCGCACTTTTCGGAATCACTTGCTTTGTTCACCCATGCGCAGTTCGGCACATGAGGCTGGTTAAAGCCGGAAGGAGCGGGTACGAACAAGTTTGCTGTTCGAACCCGCTCCTTGAAGACGGATGATTTTCGGGGGTTAGCGAAGAGTCTTCAGCTCATCGCGGATCTGGGCAAGCAGCTCCAGCTGTGGGTCTACTTCTTCCTCAGGTTCTTCTACACCTGCAGCACGGCGCGCTGCGATGTGCTCGTTCAGCTTGGTCATCGGCAGAACCAATGCGAAGTAAACGGCTGCGGCAATCAGCAGGAAGTTGACCAGGGCGGTCAGGAAGACGCCAAACTTGATCTCTACCCCGTTAATAGTTAGCAACAGGAAGCTGTCGAAGCTTGGAGAACCAACCAGGGCGGCAATCAATGGCATCAGCACATTGTCGACCAAAGCGGTAACGACGGCGCCGAAGGCAGCGCCGATAACGACGGCAACGGCCAGATCGACAACGTTGCCCTTCATAATAAAATCGCGGAAACCTTTAAGCATAGTTAGAGCATACACAGGCAAAACACAGCACCACTACGATTTTGTGGAGCGATTTCCAATAGTTCGGCAAATTCACAGGATTCGTTTGCTTAAATATCCGGTGAAAAGCCTAGATTTTCCGCAACAGCATTCGTCGCACCGAATGATCCGCTGACTTGCGCAGTACCAATTGCGCCCGTCCTCGCGTGGGCAAGACGTTCTCCTTGAGATTCGGCTCGTTGATGCGCTTCCAGATGCCGTGCGCCGTTTCCCGCGCTTCCACATCGGTGAGCTGGGAATAGCGATGGAAGTAGCTCGCCGGATCGGAAAAGGCTCCCGAGCGCAGGCGCATGAATCGCTTGATGTACCACTCTTCGATATCCGCCGTACGTGCATCTACATATACGGAGAAGTCGAAGAAGTCGCTCAACGCCAGTCCTGCGGTTCCATCGGAACGAGTACGCGCCGGCTGCAGCACGTTCAATCCCTCGACAATGAGCACCTGCGGCGAGCGGATTACATTGCGCTCCCCCGGGATGATGTCGTAGGTCAGGTGCGAGTACACCGGGGCACTGACTTCCGGGGCACCCGACTTCACTGCCGAGACGAAGCGCAGCAATGCACGACGGTCATAGGATTCAGGGAAACCCTTGCGGTGCATGATCCCGCGGCGCTCGAGTTCCGCATTGGGGTACAAGAAACCGTCAGTAGTGATGAGCTGGACATCAGGAGTATGCGGCCAGCGGCGCAGCATTTCCTGCAATACACGAGCGGTCGTGGATTTTCCCACGGCAACGGATCCGGCGACGCCAATGACAAAAGGCGTCCGATTGGTCTGCTCACCCAAGAAGGTAGTGGTCGCCTGATGCGTTGCACCGGCTCCCTCCACGTACAGCGACAGGAGGCGACTCAGTGGCAGGTAGACGTCGCGGACCTCCTGGAGGTCCAGCTGATCACCGAGGCCGCGAAGGCGTTCGATGTCGGAGTAGTTCAGCGGCTGTTCCATCTTGTTGGACAGTCGCGCCCATGTCTCGCGTTCAAGTTCAACAAACGGCGAGATGGATGATTCTAGTGTTCCGTGTGGTTCCACGAGGGTAAATTCTGCCAAGAATATGCTCCACATCCCAATTAGCAAGATCAACAAGGCAATTAGTTTCGGTGAAATACGGCGGCCTGGTGAGCTAAGACATAAGTAATTTTGAGTGCTGCGCCACGATTATTCCCATCGATGGGGATTGAACCGGTAGGATTTTTCTCATGTGCGGAATTGTTGGATATGCAGGAACCTCGAGCCAGATCGCCGATCACGGCGCCCTCGACGTTCTAATTGAAGGTTTGCGTCGGTTGGAATACCGTGGCTACGACTCGGCTGGAGTCGCGGTAGTTGCCGACGGTGCCATTCATTCTCGGAAGAAGGCCGGCAAGCTGGTCAACCTTGAAAATGAGATTGCCGAGTCTCCTTTGCCTCAGTCGATGACCGGCATTGGGCATACCCGTTGGGCAACCCACGGTGGGCCGAGCGATCAGAACGCTCACCCTCACCTGGCCGATGGTGGCAAGCTTGCCATGATCCACAACGGAATCATTGAGAACTTCGCCGGCATCAAGGCCGGTTTGGCAGCGGAGGGCGTTGAGTTCCTCTCAGATACCGATACCGAGGTTGCCGCAGCTCTCCTGGGCAAGCTCTACAGCACCGAGGCAGCGGGCGATTTGACCCGCGCCATGCAGCTTGCTGTTCAGCAGCTCGAAGGTGCTTTCACCCTCTTGGCCGTTCACCAGGACCACCCAGGCGTTGTCGTCGCGGCCCGCCGCAATTCCCCTCTCGTTCTGGGCCTGGGCGAGGGCGAGAACTTCCTGGGTTCGGATGTCTCCGGCTTCATCGACTTCACCCGTCGTGCCGTCGAGCTGGGTCAGGACCAGATCGTCACCATCACCCCGGATACCCACTCCATCACCGATTTCGACGGCAACCCTGCCGAAGGCAAGGAATTCACCGTTGACTGGGACGCCGCCAGCGCTGAAAAGGGCGGGTTCCCATCCTTCATGGAGAAGGAAATCTTCGACCAGCCGGCAGCTGTTGCCGATACCTTGCTGGGCCGCTCGGACGCCGATGGCCGCCTGACCCTGGACGAACTGCGAATCGCTCCGGAAGAGCTGGCTGCCATCTCCAAGATCGTGGTTCTTGCTTGCGGCACTTCGGCCTACGCCGGCTCGGTTGCCAAGTACGCGATCGAGTCCTGGTGCCGTATCCCGGTCGAGGTCGAGCTCTCCCACGAGTTCCGCTACCGCGAGCCAATCGTTGACGACAAGACCCTGATCGTATCGATCTCCCAGTCCGGCGAAACCATGGACACCTTGATGGCCGTGCGTTACGCCAAGGAGCAGGGCGCCAAGACCATGTCGATCTGCAATACCAACGGATCGACCATCCCGCGCGAGTCGGACGCGGTGCTGTACACCCACGCTGGTCCAGAAATCGCAGTGGCTTCCACCAAGGCATTCCTGGCGCAGATCACCGCGACCTACCTGCTGGGACTGTACCTGGCGCAGTTGCGCGGCAACCTGTTCCAGGGCCAGATCAAGGACATCCTTGCCGACCTGGGCAAGATCCCTTCCAAGATCCAGGACATCCTGGACCGTGCGGACGAGATCAAGGATCTGGCACGCAACATGTCGGAAGCCAACTCCGTGCTGTTCCTGGGCCGCCATGTCGGCTACCCGGTGGCAATGGAAGGCGCCTTGAAGCTCAAGGAAATCGCCTACATCCACGCCGAAGGCTTCGCCGCCGGCGAGCTGAAGCACGGTCCTATCGCGCTGATCGACGATGGCCAGCCGGTGTTCGTGGTAGTTCCTTCCACTCGTGGCCGCGACTCGCTGCACTCCAAGGTTGTCTCCAATATCCAGGAAGTCCGCGCCCGTGGCGCCAAGACCCTGGTTATTGCCGAAGACGGAGATTCCGCCGTCAAGGACTTCTCCGAGTGGGTCTTCTACGTACCTGAAACCCCAACACTGCTGATGCCGCTGCTGGCCACTGTGCCACTGCAGATCTTCGCTTGCGAGCTGGCATCCGCGAAGGGCTTCGACGTTGACCAGCCACGTAACCTGGCCAAGTCGGTGACCGTGGAGTAATCCACCCAGTATCAAGTAGATGCGGCGTCCTCTTAGAGGACGCCGCATTTTTATTTACGGCTCTTTGGAAAAGTGGTCGACAGTCGAGAGTTCTTGTTCATTCGGCCTTTTCCAAACTTCACAAATGCTCTCGACCAATGATGCCGAACGGGCTGTAATATCGTTCTCGTTCCAGCCCTCTACATGATTAGAGAGTATCTTCTTATTCAAAACCAGCAGACTATATTCATCCAAAAGGCTGTGCTTTCCAGTACCCGGCGCTCCACCGTCCCTCATGCCTTTCGCTTCTTGATCGGTCCAAGGACGGTTAGATAAGGAACCATTCAACGATTTCGTAATTAGAGTTAGGTTTCCAAGAGAATTGACGAGCACATCTCGTTGTTGTGCACGCTCCAGTTCCATTTTCGGGTCAGTGTCCCAATGAGTACGCCAGCCTCGTGGCATTAAGTGCTCAATTTCGAGTTTTTCTGGCAGACTAATGGCTTCGTATTTCGAGTTTTGCGTCCTAAGGTGCTGCTCAATAGCAATGAAAATAACACGCAGACGGTCCTGCCGGATAAAACCATAAACACGTTGAGTTGAGAGAACTGATTGCATCTCAGAATCAACTGGCCACCTTCTCGTTTCAGACGTTTGGTTGGCGAGGAACTCGACCAGCTTGTCGCCCACTTCATCTTTGCTACAGGATTCCAGCATCTTGAGAATTACAATGGCAAACTTATTCATATCCTTAGAAGTCAACCGAAGTAGCATACGTCGGATCGCCCAACTTTCCAGCGCCTCCAACGCGATGCGACGTTGCTCGGCGGGTACAGCGTGGTTCGCCGATAGCATCCAGAGGAAAACCGGAGTAGTTGCGGCCATATCCAGACGATCAATCACGCGAACGTAGAACTGACCTTCCGGAGTGCTTTTTTCAAGTATCGAGAACTCGTGGAACGTATCAGCATCTTTCCGAAGTTCGTTCAGCAAACGCTCTGCGTCAGTCGCGGTCCGCATAAACGGCTCTGCGTATTCTTTAAATGCGCGGAAAACCTGATCTGCTTTAAATTCATCTTGCATGCGCATGGTCATCCAATAATGCAAGAAGATATCGACCCTAGAACGTGTGAGTCGGCCCTGGCGGACCTCAGATCGCCACCATTCTCCGTCGAATTCGGCCCAAAGGTCGTCGGCCCACCTAGTTACGTCGGCCTGAATTTGCTCGCCTTTCCGGAAAACCCAGTTCTTGATTAGGTCTGCTTTGAGCAGCGGAGTGCCGCGATCATTCAGTGTCTCAAAAATAAGCTGAGAATCATCGTGCCCGGTTAGATCTATCGCGACCAGGAGCAATCTGTCTTGAAGCGTTGAGCTCAAGGCTTCAACTCGTAAGGATTCGTCTCCAGGCGGGACGATCCCATCTTCATTTGAAGTCCCAAGGATCCAATCTTTGGCTTCATTGTGAAAGAACTTGTGCGCTTCGACGATTCTGTGCTCGACGCTGTCATCCGACGCAGGATCCATAGCAAATTCAAATGCTTTGCGGTCAGTCTGAGAAGGCCACAACTTAAATCTCTCCCGCTTACCTTTGAACCGCGCCGCGCCATTGATTATCAGCTCTTCCAAGGATTCAGCCTGATCAATGTGTCCGCGATGCTCTAGGACGACGTGCACAGCATCAAGAAGGATCTGGATTGTGGTCATTCGTTGCTGACCATCAATGACATCGTGGCGAGTAACATCGCCTGCAATCGGCTTTTTTGACTCGTAAACTACAGCACCCATGAAGTGTTGGATTTCAGGCTCCGCCTCGGAATCTGCCTGTTTCACTGCGATGTAGGTTTCTGCAACCTTTCGAACATCGTCCCATAAAGGTGCCCATTGATCTTCTTCCGTCCATACGTAAGGACGCTGAAAAGCCGGGATTTCGTAGTGCTCTTTTCCTTCAAAAAGGTCGCGTGGGCTGCGTGTGTGAGTTTCCATCAGGCGCTTTCATCAGATTCGGTTCTTTCTCCAAGATCAATAAAACATCACACCACCGACAATCTGAATTATTTCCCTACTAGTCTGTAATTTTTTTGCCTTGCAGGCACTGGATAAACTGATAGGCATGATTGCAGGTATTGGAGTGGACATCGTTGATGTGCCACGTTTCGGTCGTCAGCTCGAGAAGACTCCACGGTTGCGCGACCGGCTCTTCACCGAAGAAGAACGGGACCTGCCCCTGCGTTCTCTTGCAGCCCGTTTCGCAGCCAAGGAAGCAATCGCCAAAGCACTGGGCGCTCCTGCCGGGATGAACTGGCAGGACTGCACCATCCGCAAGGACGAAGCCGGTGATCCCCAGATTCACAACACCGGCTCAGTGGCCGCAGCCAGCGAGCTGCGCGGCATCAAATCCTGGCACCTGACCATGTCCCACGATGGCGACATGGCGATCGCAATGGTGGTTGCCGAACGCTGAGCACCAACGCTACGACGAAAGAATAACGACACGTATCTCATTAAGTAGGGCATCGCACAGAAGCCTTGAGTATTGTTTGTCTTATGATTCCTGTCTACAGTGTTGCGCAAATTCGTGCGGTTGAAGCCCAGGAGAAATCCAAGCGGGGCGAGACCAGCTTAATGAAGCAAGCCGCCGCCCATTTAGCTTCAACGGCTGTCGCCATGCTGGCCGAAGGACACAGCACCGAACCGGCGTTCGTGGTCGGACTGATCGGCCCGGGCAACAACGGTGGCGATGGCTTGTATGCACTGGCTGAGCTTCAGCAGCAGAAGATTTCCACGCTGGCTCTACAATGCCACGAGCAGATTAACGCAGAGGCTGCTGCAGCGTATCAAGCCGCCGGCGGCACCATGCTGGATCTGTCAGATGGCGACGGAGAACTGGCGAATGCCTCGCTCGTTATCGACGCCATCTATGGTCTTGGATATCGAGCCGGTTCCGACGTGCCGTCGGTTCCGGCTGGTGTACGGGTGCTAGCGTGCGATGTTCCTTCAGGGTTGGACCCTGAAACCGGCGTTGCGCAGGACTCGGTTCTCCGCGCTGAACGCACGGTGACTTTCGGCGCCATGAAGGCCGGCCTGCTGTCCGTGGATGGACCGCTGGTTACCGGCGAGATCACCGTGGCTGATCTGGAATTCGACTTTTCTTCCGTCCAGCCCGGCACCCAGCTAGTGGACGAGCAGGCTGCCCGCGAGCTGCTGGACCAGCACCGCTCCTGGCGGGATGCCGGACGCCACAAATACCAGCGTGGAGTCCTTGGCCTCATCGCAGGTTCCGACCTGTATCCCGGAGCTGCCCAGCTGACCGCCAAGGCCGCCGTGGCTTGCGGGGTCGGGCTGCTTCGCACCCACGTACCCGATTCCATCCAGCCGCTTATGGCAGTCTCCGTGCCGGAGTCCGTGCCGTTGGATGATGAGCAGATCAAGGAAGCGCTGTCATTCTCGCGCCGCCAGATCCACGGCAAGAGCGCCAAGATCAAGGCGTGGGCTATTGGTCCGGGCTTGGATGGACGCACTCCCCCGACTGGTGCCATCGCTGATGTCTTCGCCAGCCCCCAGCCAGCTGTCATCGACGCATCCGGCCTGGATGTGGTTCCTGCCGGGCCCAGCGAGCAGCCCCGCGTGCTGACGCCCCACGCCAAGGAATTGCGCATGATGCTTGGCCGCGCGGGCGTGAAGATCACCCCTGATGAGCTTTCCCAGGACCCGATTCGCTGGACCCGTTGGGCCGCCTTGGCTTACAACGCTGTAGTCCTGCTCAAGGGCCCGACCAGCTACATTGTTGCGCCTAATGGCGACAGCCTGATGGTGAGCCACTCGGCACCAGAATTGGCCACTGCGGGCAGCGGAGATGTCTTGACCGGCATCCTCGGCTACATGCTCTCCGACAGCTCGCTGACGGGCACCGAAGGCCTGCGAACCGTGCCCAACCGCCGCATGATGGAGTTGACTGCGTGCGCGGCGTACATCCACGGCCATCTGGGCCGGGTGACCGCCACGGACGGCACCGTGAATGCTTCTCGCCTGATCGATAATCTTCCCAAGGTCATGAAGCAGTTCGGCTTCTAGCCTGCGTATGCAACACGTAGAAGGGGCGGTTCTCCTAATGCGGAGAACCGCCTCTTCCATGTCCGGCTACACCGTTCAGGCCTGCGCCGGAATCGAGGTGGTCGCCGGAGCCATGTTGCCCAGCTCGAAGTACTCTCCCGGGCCGGTGATGGTCCAGCCCTGCTTCCGCCATTCTGGGCGGTCCAGGACATTGCGACCGTCGATTAGCTGCTTGCTTGCAACCACGTCGGCAAGGTCGGACGGGTTCATTTCCCGGAACTCGTTCCATTCGGTCAGCACCAAGGTCAAATCTGCCTTCTGCGCGGCCTCCTTGCAGGAGTCCACATAGTTCAAGCGCGGGAAGCGCCGGGCAGCGTTGGCGTTGCCTTCTGGGTCGTAGACCGAGACTTCAGCGCCTTCGTTGTACAGGCGTACGGCGATATCCAGGGCTGGAGAGTCGCGCACGTCGTCGCTGTCCGGCTTGAAGGTCACGCCGAGTACGCACACTTGCTTGCCTGCCAGCTCGTTGCCGAGCATGTGCGAGGCGAGCGAGACCACGCGGTCACGGCGGCGCAGATTGATCTGGTCGACTTCTGCCAAGAAGCCCATGGTCTGGCTCAACCCAAGCTCGCTGACCCGGGCTTGGAGCGCGCGGATGTCCTTCGGCAGGCATCCACCGCCAAACCCCACCCCGGCGTTCAGGAAGCGGCGTCCAATGCGCTTATCGTGCCCAATGGCGTCGGCGAGGACCTTGATGTCGCCACCCACGGTCTCCGTGACTTCGGCAAAAGCATTGATGAAGGAAATCTTGGTAGCCAGGAAGGCGTTGGCCGCGACCTTGACCAGTTCCGCGGTTTCCAGATCCGTGGCGATCTCCGGCGTGTCCAAGGCGAGGATCGGAGCATAGACTTTGCGTAGCAGTTCCAGGCCTCGCCCATCCTGCAATCCATAGACCAGCCGGTCGGGGCGCAGGGTGTCCTGGACAGCAAAACCCTCACGCAGGAATTCTGGATTCCAGGCCAGCGCTATGTCGCTTCCCGGCTTGGCAGATTGGGCAATCTTCTCGCTCAGCCGTCGTGCGGTGCCTACCGGGACGGTGGACTTGCCGACAATCAGCGCTTCGCCGGTGATGTGCTCCAGCAGGGAGTCCACGGAACCATCGACGTAGGACATGTCTGCGGACTGCGAATCAGCACGCTGCGGCGTTCCCACGGTGATGAAGTGGATATTCGCGCCGGCAGCGACTTCTGCGTAACTGTCGGTGAACCGCAGGCGCCCGGAGGCCACGTGCTTGCGCAGCAGCTCGGGCAGGCCCGGCTCGTGGAAAGGCAGAACACCAGCGGCCAAGGCTTCGAGCTTGGCCGTGTCCACGTCCAGTCCAATGACTTCATAGCCCAGTTCAGCCATGCAGGCGGCATGGGTTGCACCGAGGTAGCCGGTGCCGATCACGCTGATGCGTAGAGTCACGAAAGTCCTTCTCTCCGAGAACGCGAACCCAGATCGGTTCCTACTAGTTAGCATGCCACACCCCCGCAACGTGTTCCGGCATGGAACGCACTGCGGGGGTGTGAGTTTTCTTGATATTTACGTAGTGGTTGCTGGGCAGTTGCAGAGCCTAGAGGGACAGGTGCTCCTTGACCGACTCGGCCAGGGTTTCAGCTTCTGTCTGGGCCTGGTCGTGGGTAGCCGCCTCAACCATGACGCGGACTACAGGCTCGGTACCCGAAGGGCGCAGCAGCACTCGACCGGTGGTGCCCAAGCGGGCCTCGGCGGCGGCAACAGCGTCCTGCAGCGGATCGCAGTCCGGAACTCCGGCCTTGTCGACGCCGCGTACATTGATCAGGACCTGCGGCAGGACTGTCAGCACAGCAGCAAGTTCCTTCAAGGTCTTGCCGGTAGCCTTCACACGAGCCGCGATCATCAGGCCGGTCAGGACACCGTCGCCGGTGGTGGCGTGCTTGGAGAAGATCACGTGGCCGGACTGCTCGCCGCCCAGGGAGAAGTCGCCTTCACGCATGCCTTCGAGCACGTAGCGGTCACCCACGCCGGTCTGCTTGACGGTGATGCCTGCAGCTTCCATGGCCAGGGTCAGGCCGAGGTTGCTCATCACGGTGGCAACGAGGGTGTTGTCCTTCAGCTCGCCGCGGTCCTTCATGTCCAGTGCCATGATGGCCATGATCTGGTCGCCGTCAACGATCGTGCCTTCATGGTCAACGGCCAGGCAGCGGTCGGCGTCGCCGTCGTGGGCGATGCCCAAGTCCGCTCCGTGCTCCAGCACAGCGGCCTGCAGCTTCTCCAGGTGGGTGGAGCCGTAGCCGTCATTGATGTTGATGCCATCCGGATCTGCGCCGATGACGATGGTTTCGGCGCCGGCAGCCTTGAAGACCTCCGGGGAGCATCCCGAAGCAGCGCCGTGGGCGCAGTCCAGGACTACCTTCAAGCCGTCGAGCCGGTTAGGCAGTGCCTGCAGCAGGTGCATGATGTAGCGGTCTTCAGCGTCGGCGAAACGCGAGACACGTCCTACTTCGCCGCCGGTTGGGCGTGGCTTTGGCATCTTCAAGCAGGCTTCGATGGCGTCTTCCAACGCATCGTCCAGCTTCTTGCCGCCACGGGCCAAGAACTTAATACCGTTATCCGGAGCCGCGTTGTGCGAGGCGGAAATCATGACGCCGAAGTCAGCGTTCAAGTCCCCTACCAGGAATGCCGCCGCGGGAGTGGGCAGCGTGCCGGCATCCATCACGTCGACGCCGGAGGCAGCCAGGCCGGCCTCGATTGCGGCGGACAGGAAGTCACCGCTGATGCGCGGATCCTTGGCAACCACTGCGACTGGCTTGTAGCCGTCCTCTGGTTGGCTCAAGCCCAGCACCACGGATGCCGCCTGCGCCAGTTCCAGCGCGAGCTCGGGAGTTAACAGTTCGTTTGCTTTTCCTCGGACCCCATCGGTCCCAAATAACCTTGCCATCGCATTCAATCATATGCCCTCTGCATTGATTTAAATGGCTCAAAGCCCCGGAATTACAGTGATATGAGAAAAGTTTAATAGCATTTTGCGTTCCTCGGCGTTAAATGCCCAAGGGCCCTGACATCCTTTGCAGGATGACAGGGCCCTCGGAAAGACCTTGAAGTAAGGTTTAGCGCTTCGAGAACTGCGAAGCCTTGCGTGCCTTCTTCAGACCAGCCTTCTTACGCTCGATGACGCGTGCGTCACGGGTCAGGTAACCGGCCTTCTTCAGGGTGGCGCGGTTAGCGTCGCGGTCGATCTCGTTCAGGGCGCGGGCGATGCCCAGGCGCAGTGCGCCAGCCTGACCGGAGATGCCGCCGCCGTTGATGCGTGCGATAACGTCGTATGCGCCTTCCAGACCCAGAACCTTGAATGGTTCGTTAACATCCTGCTGGTGCAGCTTGTTTGGGAAGAAGTTGTCCAGCTCGCGACCGTTTACGGTCCACTTGCCGGAGCCTGGTACCAGGCGAACGCGGGCGATAGCCTGCTTGCGACGGCCAACAGCTGCACCTGGCACGGTCAGCGGAGCGCGTTCGGTGTCAGCAACAACAGTCGAAGCTGCGGTCTCGGTAGTGTAGGTCGAAGGGGTCTCACCCTCGAATTCAGTGGTTTCTTCAGCGTTCTGAGCCACGATAATCTCCTATTAAGTATTTCTTCTCGGGGCCAGGACTACTGAGCGACCTGGGTGATTTCCAGTGCCTTCGGCGACTGAGCAGCGTGTGGGTGCTCTGCGCCGCGGTATACCTTCAGCTTCGACAGCTGGGCATCCGAAAGCTTGTTCTTAGGCAGCATGCCTTTGATAGCCTTCTCAACAGCCAGTACTGGGTTCTTTTCCAGCAGGTCTGCGTAGTTGATGCTCTTCAGGCCACCTGGGAAACCGGAGTGGCGGTAAGCGCGCTTGTTCAGCAGCTTCTTACCGGTCAGTGCAACCTTGTCTGCATTGATGATGATGACATGGTCGCCCATGTCCATGTGTGCAGCATAGGTTGGCTTGTGCTTGCCGCGCAGCAGGGTTGCGGCCTGGACGGCGAGACGGCCGAGCACTACGTCGGTGGCGTCAATGACATACCACTGACGAGTCTGGTCAGCCGGCTTTGGGGTGTACGTACGCACAGTAATTGCCTTACGTTGATTCGTTTCTGGTCAAACAGTCGCTTGGCTGAAGGCGGTGAGATCCCCCAGTGACAGGCACTGTCGTGTTGTTCTTGTGTTTAGACCAGTACGTCAGGTGAGGACTGATGATAACCGGCCGTCCATATGCTGTTCGCACACCCAGCAGACCAGCGACTATGCAACTAAGCCGTCACGCTTGGGCGTGTAGTGTCGAACGTGGACATACACAACTCATAAAAGTTTAGCGGATTAAAGTGTTTCCGGCCAAAAAAGGATGTATGCCGTGAGCAACAACACCCTTAAGATTCCGGGGCTCAACGCCAATCAGCCTTCCGAGCGGGCCGTATCTACTTCATCATCGGTGCGCAGCGCGCGGGTCCTAAGTGCCCGCTCTGCCAGCTCTCCCGCTTCCGGATAATAGACCTCTTCGAGAACCAGCGCCCGCGGGTGCGAAAGCTTGGTCTTCGAGTCACGGACCATCTGCTCCAGCCGCTGGGCCAAGAAGCCCGGCTGCTCACGCCCGTCCCCCACCATCATTGCAGCGCCAATCAGCGCACGGACCATATTGTGGCAGAAGGCATCGGCTTTCAGGTGCGCCAGCACCAGGCCGTCGGCACCGCGGGTGAAGGAGAATTCCTGCAAGGTGCGAATGGTCGTGGCGTGCGGACGAGGCTTGCAGTAGGACAAGAAGTCATGGCGGCCCAGCACGCTTTGCGCCTCGCGATTCATGGCCTCGACATCGAGCTCTTCGCGGTGCCATGCGGTCAGGTGTCGGGTCAGCGGATCCCAGCGCTGCTGGCCATCGGCGATCCGGTAGGAATAGCGGCGGGCCAGCGCCGAGAACCGGGCGTCGAAGCCTTCTGGAGCACGCTCGGCTTCATGGACCCACACGGCACCCTCTTGGCGGCCAAGAATGCCATTGATGCGGCGTACGAGCGCTGGGCCGGGAGCCAGGGGCGCCTTGCGCGGCAGACCCGCGTATTCGTCATCGGTCAGGTCGAAATGCACCACCTGGTGACGCGCATGCACGCCTGCGTCGGTGCGGCCCGCGACAACCACTCGCACACGGCGGCGCACCAGCATTTCCAATGCTTCCTCAACCAGCTGCTGCACGCCTAGGACATTGGGCTGGCGTGCCCAACCGCTGTAGGCGGCGCCGTCGTATCCGAGGACCATGCGCATCCGGAGCCACGCTGGTGCGGCAGTGGCCCCCAATGCGTTGGTGCCCATGGGATCGATGCTCTCTGGCTGGATACTCATGCATTCAATTATGCGTAAGGACCTGCGCAACCGTCGAATCAACGGCCGCCTTACGGCCGGTTATCCACAGGCGCAAAAACGCAACTCTCCCCGGAGGTAGCCTGTGTGCATCCAACGTCCTGCCACTTAGGCGGCAAGGCCATCATCACCGTTCTAAGGACTTCCCATGCGAAGGACTACCGCAAGCATCATTGCAGCATCAACCGCCATTGGGCTTTGCTTGAGTGGCTGCAGTTCCGGCCAGCTGAACACCGAGCAGTCATGCAACCTGCTTAATGAAATGGCTATCGAGCAATCGATCGGGGACAAGTGGGGGCTGGCATATATGGGCGTTATTGAGCAAGACACGCAACCTGTCGTAGATGCCATGGAAGCCACCATCGGCATCTACCAAGAAGTTTCCGAGCAGACCAGAAATGGGAAACTGCGCACTGCATTGGACTCAGAAATCAGCAGGGTCCAGGACTTCGTCGACCTCATTGAGGGCCGCACTTTCGATGATCCAACGTTCGAGGCAGACCTTGAAGCGGCCGCGGTCGATCTGACAGACCAATATTCGGACTATGTGGATCAGGCCTGCGCGATTTCCGGTGAGGAATCCGGCACGGTCGAGCCGTAAAAGCGTTTCGTCCGCAGACCCAAGCACGTCAGGCACCGCGTGCAGTAAATCCTGACTATAGAATAATCAAGTAGTCCTCAATGGCTACCCTGCTAGACCAGCGGTTCACCATCTAAGGATCTCCATGTTGAAAAAGTTCGCGGCACCTGCAGCTGCGCTCGCGATTGCTTCCCTCATGCTCACTGGTTGCGGTGATGGAAAAATGTCCACAGAGGACACCTGCGCTTTCATTAACGACCAGGTAGCCGAACGCGAGCTGCAGAAGAAGGCAGATGATTCCAGCGCAAAACTCATGGCGGGCGATACTTCAGCATACGTCGAGGTCATGCACGAGTTCGATGCCATCTTGGGTGAAGCCGCTGAGAAAACCAAAGACAACAAGCTTGCTGCGTCGTTGAACGCAGCTGCCGGGCAGAACAAGGAAATGGCAGACTTGTTGGCTGAAGCAGACGGCAGCAATATGATGGAGATTTCGCAAAAAGTCGCCGAGCTCGACACTGCCGAAGCCTCGGAGGCTACTGAATACCTGAATACGGCCTGCCCAGACATGGATTCGTTCAGCTAGGAAATTCCACGTTGCGGATGCTCGTGACCCGCCATCTGACGGGCACGCGCTCCGGCAAGCATCGCTGAACAGGCTTAAACAAAAGATTCCCGTTGGCTCCTTGCGGATCCAACGGGACTCTTTTTGCCCTTGCAGGCGAGGGAGCTTCAGCTCGAAGAAGCTTAGGCCTCTTCGGTCTCAGCGGCCTTCTCGGCAGCCTGGGTGGCTTCCTTGACGACAGCCTGCTTTGGCGAAACTGGCTCCATCACGAGCTCGATAACAGCCATAGGAGCGTTGTCGCCCTTGCGGTTGCCGATCTTGGTGATGCGGGTGTAGCCACCCTCGCGGTTTGCCATTGCTGGTGCGATGTTCTCGAACAGTTCGTGAACGATCGACTTGTTGGTGCGCGAACGCGAAGCGATGACGGCCTGGACGCGGCGACGCGAAGCCAGGTCACCGCGCTTTGCGAAGGTGATCAGGCGCTCTGCGTGTGGACGCAGACGCTTGGCACGGGTCAGAGTGGTGGTGATCTTCTTGTTCTCGAAGAGCTGTGCCGACATGTTAGCGAAAATCAATCGCTCATGTGCTGCACTGCCGCCGAGACGCGGACCCTTGGTAGGGGTAGGCATGGTAGTTCTCCTAGATGAATAACCCGTACTGGACGAATCTGTCGTCCAGTCGGATGAAGTAGTGTGTCGCTTGACGCGGGTCTTACAGACCTTCGTCGTATTCGTCGCCATCGTCGATGGCGCTACGAGCGGCCAGATCGAAGCCTGGAGGGGAATCCTTCAGGGCCAGACCCAGTTCAACCAGCTTGGCCTTGACTTCGTCAATGGACTTTGCGCCGAAGTTGCGGATGTCCATCAAGTCGGCCTCGGAGCGGGTAACGAGTTCACCCACGGAGTGGATGCCCTCACGCTTCAAGCAGTTGTACGAACGAACGGTGAGTTCCAGATCCTCGATCGGCAGCGCCATGTCAGCAGCCATGGCTGCATCGGTTGGCGATGGACCGATTTCGATACCTTCAGCCTGAGTGTTCAGTTCGCGGAACAAACCGAACAGCTCAACCAGGGTGGTACCTGCGGATGCAACTGCATCGCGCGGGGTGATCGATTCCTTGGTCTCCACGTCAACGATCAGGCGATCGAAGTCGGTGCGCTGCTCAACACGGGTTGCTTCCACGCGGAAGGTCACCTTCAGAACTGGGGAGTAGATCGAATCAACTGGGATTCGGCCAATCTCGCCATCAATGTTCTTGTTCTGAGCGGCAGACACGTAGCCACGGCCGCGCTCAATGGTCAGTTCCATGTCGAACTTGCCATTGGCGTTGAGGGTGGCGATGTGCAGATCAGGGTTGTGGAACTCCACACCTGCTGGAGGGGTGATGTCCGCTGCAGTAACGATGCCAGGGCCCTGCTTGCGCAGGTAGGCAACGACTGGCTCGTCGTGCTCGGAAGACACCGACAGGTTCTTGATGTTCAAGACCAGTTCGGTGACGTCTTCCTTGACACCGGCTACGGTGGTGAACTCGTGCAGTACACCGTCAATTCGAATGCTGGTGACGGAAGCACCAGGAATCGAAGAGAGCAGGGTACGGCGGAGCGAGTTACCAAGGGTGTAGCCAAAGCCTGGCTCCAGTGGTTCGATAACGAACCGGGAGCGGTTTTCGGCAACTACTTCTTCGGTCAGGGTTGGGCGCTGCGTAATGAGCACTTACATTTCCTTTCAGCGAGCGTCCGCTATATGACGCCTCACGGGGGTGGAAACGACGGTAGCCTGAGGTGGCCGTTCGTCTTTTGCAGGCTAATAAGTCCAAGATAGTCACCGGAGCACCAACGAGTGAATGCTTCGGTGACTTCTTAGGCTAAGCCTAGCGAATCAATTAGACGCGGCGACGCTTCGATGGGCGGCAACCGTTGTGAGCGCTTGGGGAAACATCCTGGATGGATCCAACCTCAAGGCCAGCAGCCTGCAGCGAACGGATCGCGGTTTCGCGTCCCGAGCCTGGGCCCTTGACGAAAACGTCAACCTTGCGCATGCCATGCTCCTGAGCGCGCTTTGCAGCGGACTCGGCAGCCATCTGGGCAGCGTATGGGGTCGACTTGCGCGAACCCTTCATGCCTACCTCGCCGGCCGAAGCCCACGAGATCACAGCGCCAGTCGGATCGGTGATCGATACGATGGTGTTGTTGAAGGTGCTCTTGATATGCGCCTGTCCCTGCGCAATATTCTTTTTGTCCTTGCGACGCGGCTTACGTACCGCTCCACGAGTCTTTGGGGGCATTTCTTCTCCTACGAAAAAAGTATTTGAACTAGATCGCTAAGATTTAGCGAGTCTTCTTCTTACCGGCGACGGTACGCTTCGGGCCCTTGCGGGTACGTGCGTTGGTCTTGGTGCGCTGACCGCGGACCGGCAGGCCCTTACGGTGACGAATACCTTCGTAGGATCCGATCTCTACCTTGCGGCGAATGTCGGCCTGAACCTCGCGGCGCAGGTCACCTTCTACCTTGTAGGTGCCTTCGACGAAGTCGCGCAGCTGCACGAGCTGGTCATCGCTGAGATCCTTGACGCGAGTGTCCGGGTTGATACCGGTCGCTGCGATGGTCTCTTCTGCACGGGTCTTGCCCACGCCGTAGATGTAAGTCAGCGCGATGATTACGCGCTTCTCGCGTGGAATATCCACGCCTGCTAAACGAGCCAAGTGGCTACCTTTCAACGAACGGAGGTCTGGAGCAGCATCTTCCGTGATTGCTCACGGCCCCGGCCTCCGAATCCGGGGGTGCACCAGAACTTCCGTCCTGGCTGATACTGCCTAATTGACTACGCGTGGGAATCCCGTAAGAACGGAATTAGCCCTGACGCTGCTTGTGGCGTGGGTTCTCGCAGATCACCATGACCACGCCGTTACGACGGATCACCTTGCACTTGTCGCAGATCGGCTTCACGCTAGGGTTAACCTTCAAGGCTTTGTCCTTTTGCGGTTGCAGTTAAATGTGGAGCAGTAAATAGCTTCGCCCAAGAACAATCATCCAGCGGTTGTTGCGCATGACTGCGCTTTGGCCTGCTGGGAATGTCTTGGGTTGTGCAGATTTACTTGTAGCGGTAGACGATGCGACCTCGGTTGAGGTCGTATGGGCTCATTTCAACCTGCACTCGGTCCTCTGGGAGGATTCGAATGTAGTGCTGACGCATCTTACCCGAGATAGTGGCGAGCACTACGTGTCCATTTGGCAGCTCCACGCGGAACATCGCGTTCGGCAGTGCCTCCGAGACGGTACCCTCTACCTGGATGACGCCTTCCTTCTTGCCCATTTTCCCCGCTAACTTTTTTTGTTGGCATTTTCCACCAACAAGTAATTGGTTCCGGCTCTTGATCGCTGTACCGAAAACCTAAGGGTTTTAGGCGCAATTAAATCAAGAACCAACAAACAACGATACGGCATTAGTTCTCGCAGTGCCAATCGTTCATCGATATTTAAAATGTTAGATCCAGCACGCCACAAGGCAGTAGCGTACTGGATCCCATGGTTTCCGGTGTGGCGTCAGCCCTGGATCGGCGATGGTGTCACGCCGAATGGAGCCAGGCCCGCCGCTCCCCCGTCGTGCGCGGTCAATACCCAGATGCCACCCATGTGGAAGGCTACGGTGTGCTCCCACTGCGAGGCGTTGGACTTGTCGTTGGTGACTACAGTCCAGTCATCTTCCAGCACGGAGGTCTCGATGCCGCCGCGTACGAGCATTGGCTCAATGGCCAAGCACATACCTGGCTTGATCCGTGGGCCGCGGTGTCCGGAGTTGTAGTTGAGCACGTCCGGTGCCATGTGCATCTGCGAGCCGATGCCGTGGCCGCAGTAGTCTTCGAGGATGCCAAGCTCATCGCCTGGCTGGCTGGTGACGTAGTCATCGATGGCCTGCCCGATCTGGCCGACGAAGCGTGCGTTGGCAGCGGCAGCAATGCCGGCCCACATGGCCTGCTCGGTGATATCGCTCAGGCGCTGGTCAGCCGGGTCGATGTTTTCCCCGACCAGAACGGTGCGGGCTGAGTCGGCGTGCCAGCCCTCCACGACGGCGCCGCCATCGATCTTCAGCACATCGCCGTCCTTCAGCTCGTAGTCGGACGGGAAGCCGTGGACTACCTCATGGTTGACCGACGCGCAGATGTTGGCCGGGAAACCGTGGTAGCCGAGGAAGTTGCTGGTTGCGTTGTGGCGTTCCAGCACCTTGCCGAAAACCTCGTTGATAGCTTCGGTCCGCACGCCCGGGCGGGCCATCGCGACAGCTTCGTCCAGTGCTTCAGCCAGAACCAACCCGGCCTTGCGCATTTTCAACATCTCGGAGTTGGACTTGTACTCGATTGTCGGCTGTCCTAATGCCAATGTGATTCCCCTGCCTTAAAGTGTGTTGTCCCGCCCTGTGCCGTTGCCGGCATCTGCAAGGTCCATCAATGCAAAAAGTGCGCAGGGACCGGGCTGCAACATCCATTGTTGCTGCACGGTCCCTGCGCGTTGTAACGCTTGTGTCTAGGCGTTGACGTCCAACGCCGCAAGAACACGTTCGGTGACTTCGTCGATAGCACCCAGGCCATCGACCTTGCGCACGATGCCGCGTTCCTCGTAGCGCTCTACAACGACGCGAGTCTCTTCGTTGTACAGGCTCAGGCGGTGGCGGATGACCTCTTCGGTGTCATCGGCGCGGCCTTCGATTTCGGCACGCTTCAGCAGGCGGGCAACCAGCTCGTCATCATCGGCGGTCAGCTGCAGCACTGCGTCCAGGGCGATGCCCTTGTTGGCCAGCATCGCATCAAGTGCATCGACCTGCGCACTGGTGCGTGGGTAGCCGTCCAGCAGAAAGCCGTTGGCTACGTCGTCCTGGTTCAGGCGGTCTTCAACCATGTTGTTGGTGACCGAATCAGGGACGAAGTCCCCGTTGTCAATGTACTTGCTGGCTTCGAGGCCCAGCGGGGTGCCGCCCTTGACGTTGGCACGGAAGATGTCACCGGTCGAGATGGCAACAATGTCCAAGCGCTCGGAGATCTTTACGGCCTGAGTGCCTTTGCCGGCACCGGGAGGTCCAATAATTAGCAGTCGACTCATCGCAGAAGCCCTTCATAGTTCCGTTGCTGCATTTGAGCATTGATTTGCTTGACGGTTTCCAAACCCACACCAACCATAATCAGGATCGATGTACCGCCAAATGGGAAGCTTTGATCAGCGTTGAACAGCACGAAGGCAATCAGTGGAATCAACGCAACGAACGCTAGATACAGGGCACCCGGGAAGGTAATACGGGAAATCACGTACTGCAGGTACTGCGCGGTCGGACGACCTGCGCGAATGCCCGGGATGAATCCACCGTACTTCTTCATGTTGTCTGCGACCTCTTCAGGGTTGAAGGTAATCGCAACGTAGAAGTAGGTGAAGCCGATGATCAGCAGGGTGTACACCAGCATGTACCACGGCGAGGACGTCGCCGAGTGCTCCTGCAGCCACATCGCCCACTCGGGCAGGGTGCCGTCGTCGTTCTGGTTGAACTGAACGATCATCTGCGGCAGCGCCAGGATGGAGCTGGCGAAGATCACTGGGATCACGTTCGCCATGTTCAGCTTCAGTGGAATATACGTGGAGGTGCCGCCCACGGTACGGCGTCCCACAGTGCGCTTGGCGTACTGCACCGGGACACGGCGCTGGGACTGCTCAACGAAGACCACCAGGGCCACAATCAGCAGGCCCACCAGCAGCACGCCGATGAAGGTCATGATGCCCTGCGCCTGGAAGATCGCGCCCATCGAGGATGGGAAGCCCGAAGCGATGGAGATGAAGATCAAGATGGACATGCCGTTGCCGATGCCGCGTTCGGTGATCAGCTCGCCCATCCACATGATCAGGCCGGTGCCTGCCGTCAGGGTGATGATCATCAGCAAGATGACGATCAGCGAGTCATCCGGGATCAGCGGAAGGGTGCAGCTTGGGAACAGGCTGCCGGTACGCGCCAGAGTGACCAAGGTGGTTCCCTGCAGCAGTGCCAGGGCGATGGTCAGGTAACGCGTGTACTGCGTCATCTTGGCCTGGCCGGCTTGGCCTTCCTTGTGCAGTGCCTCGAAGTGCGGGATCACCACACGCAACAACTGGACAATAATTGCCGCAGTAATATACGGCATGATTCCCATTGCGAAAACCGATACCTGCAACAGGGCTCCGCCGCTGAACAGGTTCACGAATGAATAAAGTCCACCGGTGGTTTCACCCATTGCCAGACACTGCTGAACGTTGCTGTAATCAATGCCCGGTGCGGGAATGAATACGCCGACACGATAGATCGCAATGATCCCAAGCGTGAACAGCAACTTGTTACGCAGATCAGGCGTCCGAAAAACTCGGGCTATGGCGCTGAACAAGCGTCCTCCTGAAGTAAGTGCTTGAGTCTGGGGAAGAGATTCTTCCCAGATCTAACGATTCTAGCGGTCAGTTAGGCAATCCTGCCAAATGCGCCACACGAAAAGCTCAGGAATGTTTGCAGAATTGGAACTAAACCGACTAATCAGCCAAGCAATTATTAGAAATCTTAGAATGTTTCGCCGAGAGGAAAAGAAAGTCCCGGTTCGCGTTGATTGCTCAACCCGAACCGGGACTATTCAAAGGCTTGACCCTGGATTAGAGGGTGTTTGCCGAGCCGCCAGCAGCAGCAATCTTCTCGGCTGCGGAAGTCGAGAAGGCGTCAACCTTCACGTCAACCTTGACCGTGATGTCGCCGGTGCCCAGGACCTTGACAGGCTGGTTCTTGCGAACGGCGCCCTTGGCAACCAGTGCCTCGACGGTGACTTCGCCACCTTCTGGGAACAGCTCCGAGATCTTGTCCAGGTTTACAACCTGGAACTCGACGCGGAATGGGTTCTTGAAGCCGCGCAGCTTTGGCAGACGCATGTGCAGCGGAAGCTGACCACCTGCGAAGCCTGCCTTCACCTGGTAACGAGCCTTGGTACCCTTGGTACCGCGACCTGCGGTCTTGCCCTTCGAGCCCTCACCGCGACCCACGCGGGTCTTAGCGGTCTTGGCACCCTCAGCTGGGCGCAGGTGGTGAACCTTAAGTGCTTTTTCTTCAGCCATCTCTACTTCGCCTCCTCGACCTTCAGCAGGTGTGGGACCTTGTTGACCATGCCAACAGTCACAGGATCGGCGGTGCGGACAACGGTGTGACCGATGCGCTTCAGACCCAGCGAGCGAACAACGTCGCGCTGGCCCTGGTTACCACCAATGATGGACTTGACCTGGGTGATTGCCAGCTTGGCGTCGCTTGGAACAATGTTCTTAGCCATTGATTAAGCACCTGCCTTCTGGGACTGGATGTGACGCAGCATTGCTGCTGGTGCAACCTCGTCCAGCGGAAGACCGCGGCGAGCAGCAACAGCCTGAGGCTCTTCCAGAGCCTTCAGTGCAGCAATGGTGCCCTGAACGATGTTGATCTGGTTCTGCGAACCCATCGACTTCGACAGGATGTCGTGGATGCCTGCGCACTCCAACACGGCGCGCACTGGACCGCCGGCGATAACACCGGTACCAGGAGCTGCTGGGCGGAGCAAGACGACGCCAGCGGCGGCCTCACCCTTGACCAGGTGTGGAATGGTGGTGCCAACGCGTGGAACGCGGAAGAAGGACTTCTTGGCCTCTTCAACGCCCTTGGCGATAGCAGCAGGAACTTCCTTGGCCTTACCGTAGCCAACGCCAACCAGACCGTTGCCGTCGCCAACGACCACAAGTGCGGTGAAGCTGAAGCGACGACCACCCTTGACGACCTTGGAGACGCGGTTGATAGCTACAACGCGCTCAAGGAACTTGTCCTTGTCTTCGTTGCGGTTATCCTTCTGGTCGCGACCACGACCGCGGCCTTCGCCACGTCCACGGCCTTCACCACGACCGCGGCCTTCGCCGCGACGGGATCCTGCGTTCTCGGTAGCGGGAGCCGATGCAGTCTCGACTGCTTCAGTAGCTTCAGACACCTGAGTTTCCTTCTTGTTAGTTGCTTCGCTCACAGTGCCAGCCCACCTTCACGTGCGCCTTCAGCAACAGCAGCCACGCGACCGTGGTACTTGTTGCCACCGCGGTCGAAGACAACTGCTTCGATGCCAGCAGCCTTGGCGCGCTCTGCAACGAGCTCGCCAATGCGCTTGGACTTTGCGGTCTTGTCGGCATCGCTTGCGCGAAGATCTGCTTCCATGGTCGATGCGCTGGCCAGGGTGATGCCCTGCGAGTCGTCTACGATCTGTACGAAGATGTGACGAGCCGAGCGGTTGACAACCAGGCGTGGACGAACGGACGTACCAACGATGTGCTTGCGCAAACGCTGGTGACGACGACCGCGCTGAGCGGACTTGCTCTTGCCCTTGATTCCGATAGCCATGTTTACTTACCAGCCTTTCCGACCTTGCGGCGGATGATCTCGCCAGCGTAGCGAATGCCCTTGCCCTTGTAAGGCTCGGTCTTACGCAGCTTGCGGATGTTAGCGGCAACCTCACCGACGTGCTGCTTGTCGATACCAGCAACGGTGATCTTGTTGTTGCCCTCGACCGAGAAGGTGATGCCGTCAACGGCAGCAACCTTCACTGGGTGCGAGTAGCCCAGAGCAAGCTCCAGGTCGGCACCCTTAGCCTGTACGCGGTAACCGGTACCGTGGATTTCGAGCTTCTTCTCGTAACCCTCGGTCACACCAACGATCATGTTGTTGATCAGGGTGCGGGTCAGACCGTGCAGCGAACGAGCCTCGCGGGAGTCGTTCGGGCGGCTGACGGTAACAGTGTTCTCGTCCTTGGCAACGGTGATAGGAGCCTTGACGGTGATCGAAAGTTCACCCTTGGGACCCTTGACGGCGACCAGCTGGCCGTCGACATTCAACTCAACGTTGGCAGGTACGGAAATCGGAAGACGTCCAATACGTGACATTGTATGTTTCCCCTTTCCCGTTACCAGACGTAGGCGAGGACTTCCCCACCCACGCCCTTCTTTGCAGCCTGACGGTCGGTAAGCAGACCGGAGGAGGTGGACAGGATAGCGATGCCAAGGCCACCGAGCACGTGAGGCAGGTTGGTGGACTTTGCGTATACGCGAAGACCTGGCTTGGAGATACGGCGTACGCCAGCGATCGAACGCTCACGCGATGGGCCGTACTTCAAAGTGATAGTCAGAGTCTTGCCGACTTCTGCTGCAACTTCCTCGAACGAGGCGATGTAGCCCTGTTCCTTGAGGATGTTGGCAATGCGCACTTTCAGCTTGCTCGACGGCATCGACACAGTGTCGTGGTAAGCCGAGTTGGCGTTGCGCAGACGAGTCAGCATATCTGCGACTGGATCTGTCATAGACATGTGGGCTTCAGCCCTTCCTCGTTACGGTTTCCTTAGCGGACCTGTAACGTAGTGAGATTAGTTGTTGGTCTTGAATGGGAAGCCCAGAGCCTTGAGCAAGGCGCGGCCTTCTTCATCAGTCTTGGCAGTGGTAACGACGGTGATGTCCATACCACGTACGCGGTCAACCTTGTCCACATCGATTTCATGGAACATCGACTGTTCGGTCAGACCGAAAGTGTAGTTGCCATTGCCATCGAACTGGCGGTCGCTCAGGCCGCGGAAGTCGCGGATACGAGGCAGTGCCAGGGTGATCAGGCGGTCGACGAATTCCCACATGCGATCGTTACGCAGGGTGGTGTGGGTACCGATTGGCATGCCTTCACGCAGCTTGAACTGAGCGATCGACTTGCGGGCCTTGGTAACCACTGGCTTCTGACCGGTAATTGCGGTCAGGTCGCGTACGGCGCCTTCAATGAGCTTCGAGTCCTTGGCTGCTTCGCCAACACCCATGTTCACGACAACCTTGGTCAGGGATGGTACCTGCATTGGGTTGGCGTAGTTGAACTGCTCCTGCAGGGCAGGGCGGATGTCTGCTGCGTACTTAGCCTTCAGACGTGGCTGGATCTTGGTGGCTGCTTCAGTCATTACAGATCCTTTCCGGAAGCCTTGGCGTAACGGACGCGTACAGTCTTGGACACGCCGTTCTTTTCAACGGTTTCCTCGCGGAAGCCGACGCGGGTTGGCTTCTTGGTCTCTGGGTCAACCACTGCAACGTTGGAAACGTGCACTGGAGCCTCGACAACCTCGATGCCGCCGGTGGCCGAACCGGATTCGGTCTGACCTGCCTTGGTGTGCTTGGTGACGCGGTTGACGCCTTCGACCAGCACGCGGTTGGACTCGGTGATGACCTTCAGGACCTTGCCCTGCAGGCCACGATCCTTGCCAGCGATGACCTGGACCAGGTCACCCTTCTTGATCTTTGCGCCCATGGTTACAGCACCTCCGGAGCCAGGGAAACGATCTTCATGAACTTCTTGTCACGAAGCTCGCGGCCCACTGGGCCGAAAATACGAGTGCCACGAGGATCGGCAGCGTCACCCTTGAGGATCACTGCAGCGTTCTCGTCGAACTTGATGTAGGAACCGTCTGCACGACGGATTTCCTTCTTGGTGCGAACGACGACTGCCTTGACGACATCGCCCTTCTTCACGTTGCCGCCAGGAATTGCATCCTTGACGGTAGCGACAATGGTGTCGCCAATGCTTGCGTAGCGACGCTTCGAGCCGCCAAGAACACGAATGGCAAGGATTTCCTTGGCACCGGTGTTATCGGCAACCTTCAGTCGCGACTCCTGCTGAATCACTTCTTACTCCTGTCGTCTCGCTGGTTCTCATGAATGAGCCTTGCGGAACGGATATGGTCTCCACGATACGTATCGCTTACCCCCACTGGCGCGGGCGCACCGAATGCTGATCCCAATTGCCGGCAGGGCCGAGGCGTAAAATATCGAGGCTGCGCTTGCGCGGCCAAACGAATTTGGACCGCACTGCATTATGCCGAAGGTGGATAGTCCTCGAACATCATGCGCACAGATTCTTAAGTCTAGCCTAGAGTGGCGCGAATCCGAAATGGTGTGGTAAGAGAAAGGCGAGCGTCGTTGGTCACACTCGTATCGCTAAAAAATCCCAGAATTACGGGGAATTTCGTTTTTTGCACCGCTCTCTCCGACTAGCTTTTCTCGCCAAAAGCACAGTGAGAGTCCCCCATGAGTAATTCGATTACATCCTTATTCGATATAAATCGACAACTCAAAAAATTTCTTGATCGATTTCCATGCCCGACGCTGCTGGAAGGCCGGTCGTATTTCCCGAGCCCAATCGACTCAGCTGAATTAAGAGACTAAGCAAGACAACCGACACTCATGGAATCGCTTCATGGCATCACATCTATCCACTTTACGGCTTTACTGTTCAACGAAAGCTTCGACCCGATCCGCGCTCCCACAAACTTGTTTAGGAGCCGTGGGTCGGCGGCTGCCTGGATTGGGAAAATAACCTTTCCCGTTTCGTCGTCCAGCCAGGAATTTGAAGATAGAGCATCCAAGTTCCAGATTCCAAGAACTACTCGCGACCCACTGACTACTCCCACCAGATATCGGGGAATTGAGTGTTCGGGCAATTTAACTCGGTCCTGATACGTAAGCAGCTTACTGAGAGTTCGTGTTCCGGATTGAGAAGACGAACCCTTGTGCCAGAACTTTTCTAACCGATCCTGCAGTACGTTGTGATCCAGTCCTGGCTTGAGTCCCCCGCGAATGTTGCCTGGCTGTTCAAAAACTTGGTCGTTTATTTGCACGTAAATGAAAGATCCCTTGAGCTCCTCATAGAGGTCTCCAAGTTCAACCATGCCACCCGATGCCGGAAGCCTATACGAGGGCTGCAATCCCATCTCGCCCAGATATTGGAAATACGGGCTCTGCAAGGTGACAGATTCATTCGTGGCAACTGTCTGCAGCAACGATTCGATGCCCTCAACAACTGATTCGATATTCTCAGGGTGCAAGGATGGAGTCACCCACCAGCGCTTTCTTTGAGTGTCAGTCGACGGATCATGGACTGGCGCGAGGTCGGTTACCTCGACGACTTGGTTATGGCCGTTGCTGTATTCCCAAAGAACATATACACCGTTTTTCACCGGTAAGTTCTCTTCGGGGTAGAACGATCGAGGCCGAAAAATTTGAGCTCCCAGCGATCCGTTCAAGGAATTAAACCTGTGATCGTGGGAAATAATGTCGATCGCAAGAGACTCAAAAATGTTGAGATCTTCTGCCGATGCTCTTGCCAGGCTTTGAAAACTTATCGTCCACGAACTTGTATGTGCAAGACGCTGTTGGAGCCTTCCGTTATGGCTCTTGAAGTGCTTAAGCGCTCTTCCTGGGGTGACCGATTGGCCGATATAAACGTTATCTGGCTCTGTCTCGGTCGCGTCGATTGAAACACAGTAGATGTGGTCTACCCGCTCTGGGAATACTGAAGTTTTTTCGGACAATTCAAGGCTCTGGTCAGTCACAGTGCTAAGGCTACCCTTTTGTTTTCGACTAAGTGTTGGCTTGGAATAATTTACACCAACCCGTATCTGGTCAGTGCTCTCCATGCGGCCCTCATGCAGAGCATGTTTACCTTCAATGTAGCTCCACTGGTTTTAAATTCAGAAATGCCCCGAACACTTCTTGCGAAGTGTTCGGGGCATTCTTCAATCACGAGATCCGTGAAATCGCGGAGAAGCTTACTTAGCCTTCTCTACGATCTCAACGAGACGCCAGCGCTTGTCAGCGGACAGCGGGCGGGTCTCAGCGATGACAACCAAGTCGCCGATGCCGGCTTCGTTGTTCTCGTCGTGAGCCTTTACGTTCTTGTTGCGACGCATAACCTTGCCGTAGAGGGCGTGCTTCACACGGTCCTCAACGTCTACGACGATGGTCTTCTGCATCTTGTCGGATACCACGTAACCACGGAGGGTCTTGCGGTCGTTACGCTCGGTAGCGTTATCCACACCGTTCTCCTTCTCGCTCATTACTTGGAATCCTTCTTGGTTTCTTCAACCGGAACAACGACATCCTCACGAATGCCCAGCTCGCGCTCGCGCAGCACAGTGTAGATGCGGGCGATATCGCGCTTGATTGCCTTCAGGTTCCCGTGGGATTCCAGCTGGCCGGTAGCCGACTGGAAACGCAGGTTGAACAGTTCTGCCTTGGCCTTCTTCAATTCCTCGTTCAAACGAGCGGTATCGAAGCCGTCCAGGGACTCAATGCTAAGGTCCTTCGAACCGATAGACATCCCTATTCACCACCTTCACGACGCACGATGCGTGCCTTCATTGGCAGCTTGTGGATTGCAAGACGCAATGCCTCTTTAGCTACCTCTTCACTGACGCCACCGAGTTCAAACATGACTCGTCCTGGCTTGACGTTGGCGACCCACCACTCCGGCGAACCCTTACCGGAACCCATGCGGGTTTCGGCAGGCTTCTTGGTCAGCGGACGGTCTGGGTAGATGTTGATCCAGACCTTACCGCCACGCTTGATGTAACGGGTCATGGCGATACGAGCGGCTTCGATCTGACGGTTAGTCACGTAAGCCGGGGTCAACGCCTGGATACCGAACTCACCGAATGCTACGGTGGTGCCGCCCTTAGCAGCGCCCGAACGCTTCGGGTGGTGCTGCTTGCGGAACTTCACACGACGTGGGATAAGCATTTAAGCCTGTCCTCCTTCCGCAGCCGGAGCTGCAGCGCCCTTGCGATCGTTGCGACGACGGCGTTCGCCGCCACGTGGACGGTCGTTGCCGCCACGGCCGCCACGAGCTGGAGCAGCAGCCTGCTGTGCAGCTAGTTCCTTGGCGGTAACGTCACCCTTGTAGATCCAGACCTTCACGCCGATGCGGCCGAAGGTGGTCTTGGCTTCGAACTTGCCGAAGTCGATGTTCGCGCGCAGGGTGTGCAGCGGCACACGGCCTTCGCGGTAGAACTCCTTGCGGGACATTTCTGCGCCGCCAAGTCGACCGGAGCACTGAACGCGGATGCCCTTGGCACCAGCGCGCATTGCCGACTGCATTGCCTTCTTCATCGCACGGCGGAAAGCCACGCGGGAAGCAAGCTGCTCGGCGATGCCCTGGGCGACCAGCATGGCCTCCATGTCAGGGTTCTTGACCTCGAGGATGTTCAGCTGAACCTGCTTCTTGGTGAGCTTTTCCAGCTCGCCGCGAATGCGGTCAGCTTCTGCGCCGCGACGACCAATGACGATACCTGGACGTGCAGTGTGGATATCCACACGTACGCGGTCACGGGTACGCTCGATCTCGACGCGGGCGATGCCAGCGCGGTCCATGCCGTTAGACAGCAGGGCGCGGATCTGGACATCTTCCTTCACGTAGTCAGCGTAGCGCTGGCCTGGCTTGCTGGAATCAGCGAACCAGTGGGAAACGTGATCGGTGGTGATGCCGAGACGGAAACCGTTCGGGTTAATCTTCTGTCCCATTTAGTTCTCCCCACCCTTCTGCGTGGTTGAAACAACCACAGTCACGTGGCTGGTGCGCTTCTTGATCTGGAATGCGCGACCCTGTGCACGCGGCTGGAACCGCTTCATGGTCGGACCTTCGTCAACAAACGCTTCGCTGATAAACAGCTCGTCCTCATTGAATGCTTCACCTGCGCGGTCCGCGGCGGCACGGGCGTTAGCCACTGCCGATGCGACAACCTTGTATACCGGCTCCGAAGCTGCCTGTGGGGCAAACTTCAAGATGGCCAGTGCCTCGTTGGTCTGCAGACCACGAACAAGGTTGACGACGCGCCGGGCCTTCATAGGCGTTACGCGGATGTGACGCGCAATTGCCTTGGCTTCCATTGCTATCCTTCTCTCGTCTATCGAAGAAGTGCTAAGCGATACTAGTACCCTCGCGGGGCCTAGCGGCGCTTGCCCTTCTTGTCGTCCTTCACGTGGCCACGGAACGTACGGGTTGGGGCAAACTCTCCGAGCTTGTGTCCAACCATCGATTCGGTGACGAACACTGGGATGTGCTTGCGACCGTCGTGTACGGCGATGGTGTGTCCCAGCATGTCCGGGATGATCATCGAACGGCGGGACCACGTCTTGATGACGTTCTTGGTGCCCTTTTCGTTTTCAGCAACGACCTTCAGGAACAGGTGCTGATCGACGAAGGGGCCTTTCTTCAGGCTGCGTGGCATGTTTCCAGGCTCCTATCGCTTGTTCTTGCCGGTCTTGCGGCGACGCACAATGAGCTTGTCGCTTTCCTTGTTTGGACGACGGGTGCGTCCCTCACGCTTACCGTTAGGGTTGACCGGGTGACGACCACCGGAGGTCTTGCCTTCACCGCCACCATGTGGGTGGTCAACTGGGTTCATGACAACACCGCGAACGGTTGGGCGTACGCCCTTCCAGCGCATGCGGCCGGCCTTGCCCCAGTTGATGTTGATCTGCTCAGCGTTGCCAACTTCGCCGATGGTTGCGCGGCAGCGCACATCAACGTTGCGGATTTCGCCCGAAGGCAAACGCAGCTGAGCGTAGCGGCCCTCGCGGGCTACCAGCTGGATCGATGCACCAGCGGAACGAGCCATCTTGGCGCCGCCGCCTGGGCGGAGCTCAACAGCGTGGATCACGGTACCAACCGGGATGTTACGCAGTGGCAGGTTGTTGCCTGGCTTGATGTCGGCGTTTGCGCCGGCCTCAATAGCGTCGCCCTGCTTCAGGTTGTTCGGTGCGATGATGTAACGCTTGGTGCCGTCCACGTAGTGGAGCAGCGCAATGCGTGCGGTACGGTTCGGGTCGTACTCGATGTGAGCGACCTTTGCCGGAACGCCGTCCTTGTCGTGACGACGGAAGTCGATCACGCGGTAGGCGCGCTTGTGTCCGCCACCCTTGTGACGGGTGGTGATCTTACCGGAGTTGTTACGGCCGCCTGACTTGGTCAGTGGACGAACCAACGACTTTTCCGGAGTCGATCGGGTGATTTCTGCGAAGTCGGCTACCGACGAGCCGCGAAGGCCCGGGGTAGTCGGCTTGTACTTACGAATTCCCATTATTTATATTCCTCGTTAAAGTGGTCTCCGCTTAGGAAAGCGGACCGCCGAAGATGTCAATCGAGCCGTCCTTCAAGGTGACGATGGCGCGCTTGGTGTTCTTGCGCGCACCCCACCCGAAGCGGGTGCGCTTGCGCTTGCCAGCTCGGTTGATGGTGTTAACGGAGTCAACCTTGACGTTGAAGATGGCTTCAACGGCGTACTTGATTTCCGACTTGTTGGAGCCTGGTGCCACCTCGAAGGTGTACTGACCTTCGTCGATCAGACCGTAGCTCTTTTCCGAAACGACAGGTGCGATGACCACGTCGTGTGGAGCCTTTGAGAACGCGCTCACTTGGCTTCCTCCTTCTGGACCAGGGCATCGAAGGCAGCCTTGGTGAAGACTACGTCATCCGAAACCAGAACATCGTAGGTGTTCAGCTGGTCGACGTACAGAACGTGCACATTGACGAGGTTGCGAACCGAGAGGGCTGCAACATCGTTGGCGCGATCGATGACGACAAGCAGGTTCTTGCGCTCGGTGAGCGAACGCAAGGTAGCCAGAGCTTCCTTGGTCGAAGGCGTTTCGCCAGCAACCAGGTTCTCAATCACGTGGACGCGATCGAAGCGTGCGCGATCAGACAGGGCGCCGCGCAGTGCAGCAGCCTTCATCTTCTTCGGGGTACGCTGCGAGTAGTCACGTGGAGTTGGACCGTGGACAATGCCACCGCCGGTCATGTGCGGAGCACGGATCGAACCCTGGCGGGCGCGGCCGGTACCCTTCTGCTTGAACGGCTTGCGACCTGCACCCGAAACCTCGGAGCGGTCCTTGGTCTTGTGGGTACCCTGGCGGGCAGCAGCAAGCTGTGCGACGACAACCTGGTGCAGCAGCGGGACGTTGGTCTGTACGTCGAAGATCTCTGCAGGCAGTTCGACGTTAAGTGCCTTAGTCATTTACTTATGCTCCCTTCACGGCGTTGCGTACGAGAACGACGCGGCCGCGGGCACCTGGAACGGCACCCTTGATCAGCAGGAGGTTCTTCTCAACGTCGATAGCGTGAATGGTCAGGTTTTGAGTGGTAACACGCTCAGCACCCATGCGACCGGCCATCTTCTGTCCGCGGAATACGCGACCTGGGGTCGATGCGCCGCCGATGGAACCTGGCTTACGGTGGTTCTTGTGAGCACCGTGCGATGCGCCAACACCGTGGAAGTTGTGGCGCTTCATAACGCCGGCGAAGCCCTTACCCTTCGAGGTGCCTACGACGTCGACCTTCTGGCCGGCTTCGAAGACCTCTACGGAGAGCTCCTGGCCTGCGGTGTACTCGGCAGCGTCTGCGGTGCGCAGTTCTACCAGGTGGCGACGTGGGGTAACGCCAGCAGCCTCGAAGTGGCCAGCCATTGGCTTGGTGACCTTGCGAGGATCGATCTGGCCGTAGCCGATCTGAACTGCGGTGTAGCCATCGCGCTCTTCAGTGATGAGCTTGGTGACAACGTTGCTGTCAGCCTGCACGACGGTGACAGGGATCAGGTTGTTGTTCGAATCCCAAACCTGGGTCATGCCGAGCTTCGTGCCCAACAGGCCCTTGAAATTACGGGTTGCGGTCATAGTTTTCTCGCCACCTCCCCTTAAAGCTTGATTTCGATGTTGACATCCGCTGGCAGGTCGAGACGCATCAGCGAATCAACAGCCTTCGGGGTCGGATCAACGATGTCGATCAGACGCTTGTGCGTGCGCATTTCGAAGTGCTCACGGCTGTCCTTGTACTTGTGTGGCGAACGGATAACGCAGTACACGTTCTTCTCCGTTGGCAGCGGCACTGGGCCGACTACGGTTGCGCCTGCGCGCGTGACCGTCTCAACGATCTTCCGGGCCGAAACGTCAATGACCTCGTGGTCATACGACTTCAGCCGGATGCGGATTTTCTGTCCCGCCATGGCGTCATGCCTCTTTCTGTTAGCACTATCTAAAGTTTCTGTGCCTGTATACGGGTCCTTCCGGACCGGCACGCCTTGCTCTGCGGCTGAATCCGGATCAGATCCGGGTTCCTCACCCGCAGGAGGCTCCGACCCCCGCGCTCGGGCGTGTCGTGAAAATTTCAGTCACAAAACACCCACAAAGTTTTCACCTTATCGAGGGGCCTTATAGTTTGAAGCAGTTGTATCGATCCCGAACCCCAGGCATTATCCTGCGTGAGAGTCGATCCCGGTCGTTCAAACCAGATCCGGTTACCCCATAAATGGGGACCGGGTTGCACTGAAGCAACTTATCTAGTCTGACAGGTCGGCCACGATCGCGCAAATCTTTTATGCCTATCCGTGCCCGTGATCTTGACCTCACGACGACTCTGGCCCATCCTGTCCGGTCCGCTCCGGCCCCGCAGGCAGCGGTGGATCTGCCAGGCTTCCTTGCTTCGCCGGCACGGATTCCTGCTTGTCAACTTTCACCAGCTTGAAGACCGCGGCGGCAATCAGCCCCAGGCCGATGATCACCAGCCAGAGGAACGCCAGGTCGCGCAGGAACCACAAGACTGCCAGGGTGATGGCTGCCGCACCCCACCAGATGAACAGCCGCTCCCCCAGTTTCAACCCCCACGCCACCAGTGCGCCGAAGAAGACCAGGCCGATCACCTGGGCTGCACCATTGGATTCGACCAGCGCCGTAAGCAAAGCCAGGCTGCCGGCAGCCGATGCAGCCAGCAGGTAGATCTTCTGCAATCGCGCATCGGCTCTGGCATTGCGCCACACCACCAGCACTACTGCAACAACGCAGGCATAGGCTGCCACGCTGCTGGCCCGCGGCGCGCCGGCGATCTGCGCATAGCTGCTGAGCGCCAGCAGGGCCCCGAGGAGAATGAAGCCGTCCACCGCGAAAGGCACCAGCGCCTGGGGAAGCTCGTAGAGCCGCACCAGCACCGCAACGCCGAAGATGAGCAGCGCGCCGCCGACCACCTGCCAGGTTGCGCCAGCATCGAGGTGGCCGATCCCACCTGCCAGCAGCAACGCGAGGAGCATGCCGGCAAAATACAATCGCGAAGCAGCACCGGGCGGATCCGCATGGAGGTAGCCGAAATGAGGATATTCCGGTACTGGTTCCGTCATTCGCCCATGGAAGATGGCAAGCAGATACAGCGCCATGCCCGCGCCTGCCAGCGCCCATGCGGCATCCATCGCTTCCATCGCAAGGGCCCCGCCAGCTTGCCGCACTTCGAAGACCGCACGCAGGATTGCCACAACCAGCATGATGCTCGATCCGGAGGCATACCAGGCACTCGTGCGCGTGTGCACCATGAGGATGAACGCGCAAGCCATCAACAAGTGCGCAGCAACTGCCCACCAAGAACCTGCCTGCCATGCGCCGGCCCATACCGCCGGAAGGAAGATGGCCAGCGCCACTGCCAGCGAATACTGCTTCTTGGCGCGCAAACGCCATTCAAGGATGAGGGCGCCGAGACCCAGCGCCAGCAGCATGGCGCAAGCAGCTTGCGAACTCCACCAGCTGGTGCGGACCCACCCGGTCGCGTCAGGCATCGCCAGCGCCGGAATGCTGATCAGCAGGATCAGCGACAGAGTCGGGGCCACCAGATAGAGCTGTCGCTTGACTACCGCTAGGCCAGTCTCAGCTTTGAATGCAGCCAGTCCGTGCAGTCCGAAGAACAAGCAGGCAAGAAGAACCGCTCCCCGATCAAAGCCGCCGGCGAACGCCCCGTAAGCCAACGTTGCTGCTGGAATGCCCGCCAGTAGCCCAACTGCCATCCACCGCAATTCGCTACGCAGCGCATTGCCTCTGCGGATGCCGGCCAGCAAGCGGACCAATTGCGGGATGGCCACCGAAACCAGCAGCAGGCAGAACCTGCCGTGGATGTCGAATTCCATGCTGTAGGCAACCCACCACACCATGGAGCTGAAGAACACTTGGGCCAACGCGGCGTAGATGACCTTCCACTGCTGATTGATGCTACGGCGCAGGCACCAGGCGAAATAACCCAAGGACGCTGCCCCGACGAAGATCGCCAGCGGCCAGAAATCCCTGCCGAAGCTGAGCGCATAGAGCCCCAGCAGCAAGCCGGCGGCCCCCAGGCTGATCGGCCGTCCCAGCCCGGGTCGCTGGGAAGGAAGATCGCGAAGCCGCCACGCCGAGGCAATGACCAGGCCCACTGCAATCACCAGGCCGACGATAAACCAGGCCAGCGAGCTGAGCCCGAGGAACGCCACGAAACTTGCACCGTAGCCATCTTCGCCCCTGGATGACAGCACCCTCAGGCCGAGCAGAAGTACCACGCCGAGCAGCGCCGAAGCACCCACACGGCCCAGCCGGTGCGCCTGCGCCAATCCTCGTTCCAGCAAGGATCGGCTCGCCAGATTCGCCACCCACATGATGAACATCACCAGGAGCAGCACAATCAACGAGGCGGTGCCATTCGCTGATCCGTCGCCCTCGGTCTCGAGCTCCTGGAGCGCCGCGCCGAGCACTCCTGCGCCAACCAGCGCCAGTACCCAGCGCACGTGGCCGGTGATTTCCCTAAGCAGGCCGCGAGTGCGGCGATGCGCCAGCGAAAGGCCGAGCAGCGCCAGCATGAAGGCCGGCAGCGGACGCCAGGTGTAAATCTGCAGATCCACCAGCGTCACGAGCGGAAGAACCGCAATCGCTCCAATTTCCAGCTTGGCTCCGCGCAGCAGGCCCGTCACTGCCAACGCCATGAAGATGGGGACCGCGATGCAGCTGAGCATGAAGGTCTCGATGCCCTCTGCGGCAAAGTACGCGAAGGCGACCGAGGCAATCCCGGCGCTCCACAGCACCGCGCGTTCAATTTGCAAGTGCTTGAGTGCCAATCCCAATCTCTGCCGGTATCCGGTCGCCCAGCGCAGGGCTGCCACGGCCTGGAGCCCGAAGGCGTAGGCAAGCACCAGCCAGGCGCTCGTTGCGGTCAAGCCGAGATAGTTGCAGCCGGCCACGAGCATGCCCATGAACGCGGCGCGGGCGGCATACGTGCGAAGCAAACGCCGGTTGGCGAGCAGCCTGACACTGAGCAGCAACTGGGCGGTGAGCAAGGCGAAGATCCAGAACAGATCCCGGCTGGTGAGCATCTCGGCAAGGATCGTCGCCAGCACGAAGACGAACGCAGGCAGCAGCTGCGCGGTGCCGAGCAGTGCTTGGAAGAATATCGAGGCGCGGATCCTTTCGCTGCGTGCGGCGAGAAGCATCAGCACGATCGATAGCACCAGCAGGATCAGCATGTAGTAGAGGACTCCGCGCTGCATCGTGGCCGCGCCAGCCATGGCGGTGCTGACCAGAATCAGCACGGCCACCCAGGCCAAGACACGGGACTTGAACGCCAGCGTCGCATGGCCCACTGCTACCGTGCCGATGGCCGAGAATACCAGCCAGGTCGCTGGCCCGGAGATCTCCAGCGTGCTGTACGTGGCGATGGCGCACAACGGCAGCAAGGCCAACCCGGTACCGGCAAAGGCGGCACCCGCGGGCCGCAACGAGGGCTTCATGGCATAGGTGACCAGACCACCGCCATAGAACGCAGCCGAGAGCAAGAAGAGGGCAACGAGCTTGGAGAGCGGCGGCAACGCGAAGCTCAGGAATAGCGCGCCGGCAGCAACGATCATTAGAGCCGCGACGTAGAGCGTGATATTGATATTGCGCAATTCGCGCTCGCGCTTGGTCAGGACCTTCATCGGCTTTGCCGGCACCGTAGACCCGGTCGCCGCCGCGGGGGCAGGGGCGCCGTAGGCGGAAGCTGCATTAGCAGGAACTTGCTGGAGGTACGGCTGGTTGCCACGAACTGCCTCGGCCCCTGAAGCGACCGGCGCGGTGTCGCTGACGGCTGCCAGTTGCGGCTGCGCGGGTTGCGCATTATCCGGCGGTACCGGGCCCCCCAGGGCTTCGTCGACGGCTGGCTCCGCGGGAGCCTTCCCACCGGATTGTCCCAAGTATCTGACGGCCTCGTCGTAGCCTCTCTGCCAGGCTTCGCCCAGAGCATCCAGCTGTTGCTGGCTGTGCGAAGCAGCTCGTTTTCCCTGGTGTCGGCCAAGGCCGAAGGCCAGCAGGATCAACATGATAGATACGATGACCCAGCCGATCATTGAAGCCACTCCCCCAGTTAATGAATTGGTACGCTCTTCAATTAGACCACCTTCTAGATATATTCACTAGCTGACGCTCGCAATTAACCAAAAAATCCCCCAGCACATAAGTGCTGGGGGATCTTCTCAGTCCGCTAAGGAACTACACCGTCAAGTAATGACTACTTGGTGATGGTGGTAACCTTGCCCGAACCAACGGTGCGGCCGCCTTCGCGAATTGCGAAGCCAAGGCCCTCTTCCATAGCGATTGGCTGGATCAGCTCAACCGACATTTCGGTGTTGTCGCCTGGCATAACCATTTCGGTGCCCTCTGGGAGGGTGATAACGCCGGTAACGTCGGTGGTGCGGAAGTAGAACTGCGGACGGTAGTTCGAGTAGAACGGGTTGTGACGTCCGCCTTCGTCCTTCGACAGGATGTAGACGTTAGCTTCGAAGTTGGTGTGCGGGGTGATCGAGCCTGGGGCTACGACAACCTGGCCGCGCTCAACATCGTCGCGCTTCAGACCGCGAAGCAGCAGACCACAGTTCTCGCCTGCCCATGCTTCGTCGAGCTGCTTGTGGAACATCTCGATACCGGTAACGGTGGTCTTCTGGATTGGGCGGATGCCGACAATCTCAACTTCCGAGTTGATTGCCAGGGTGCCACGCTCGGCGCGACCGGTAACAACGGTACCGCGGCCGGTGATGGTGAAGACATCTTCAATTGGCATCAGGAATGGCTTGTCGCGGTCGCGAACTGGATCCGGGATGAAGCTGTCAACAGCGTCCATCAGTTCCTCAACAGCTGCAACCCACTTTGGATCGCCTTCCAGAGCCTTCAGGCCCGAAACTTGGATCACTGGAGCGTCGTCGCCATCGAAGCCCTGCGAGGACAGAAGTTCGCGAACTTCCATCTCCACGAGCTCGAGCAGCTCTTCGTCCTCAACCATGTCCGACTTGTTCAGTGCGACCATCAGGGTTGGAACACCAACCTGGCGGGCCAGCAGAACGTGCTCGCGGGTCTGAGCCATTGGGCCATCGGTGGCGGCAACAACGAGGATTGCGCCGTCCATCTGTGCAGCACCGGTGATCATGTTCTTGACATAGTCAGCGTGACCTGGAGCGTCTACGTGTGCGTAGTGGCGCTTCTCGGTCTGGTACTCGATGTGCGAGATGTTGATGGTAATACCGCGCTGGCGCTCTTCCGGTGCCGAGTCGATGTTAGCGAAGTCGCGCTGTTCGTTCAGGTCTGGGTACTTGTCAGCCAGAACCTTGGAGATAGCCGCGGTCAGAGTGGTCTTACCGTGGTCAACGTGACCGATGGTACCAATGTTGACGTGCGGCTTGTTGCGCTCGAACTTTGCCTTTGCCACAAGTTCCTCCTAGAAACATTTACAGAAGACATTCTTCGTCTGCGCGGTTCGCAAACGAACTAGAAATAGTCTACTGGGGGCTTGGATAATTTAGGAAATTCCGGTCCTCTGCGGGACCTGCATTGTGATGCAAATCCCTCGTTGGCCGTTTGCGGCGCCGGCTCCGTTTCCCAACGGAACCGGCCCGCGATCGGCCACTTCCCCGCAATGGGGGTCACGGCCAGGTTTTATTCCGAGACGATTACTCGCCGCGGGACTTCTGGATGATCTCGTCGGCTACTGCCTTCGGAACCTCAGAGTAGCTGTCGAAGGTCATCGAGTAAACTGCGCGACCCTGGGTCTTGGAACGCAGGTCACCAATGTAACCGAACATCTCGGACAGCGGCACGCCAGCGCGGATGACCTTGACGCCAGCAGCGTCGGACATCTCCTGGATGGAACCACGGCGGGAGTTAATATCACCGATAACGTCGCCCATGTACTCTTCTGGGGTACGGACTTCAACGCTCATCAGCGGTTCAAGCAGAACAGGGTTAGCGCGGCGTGCGCCTTCCTTGAATACCTGGGAACCAGCGATCTTGAAGGCCATTTCCGAGGAGTCGACATCGTGGTAAGCACCATCGATGAGGGTAGCCTTGACGCCAACCAGCGGGTAGCCTGCAAGGATACCGTACTGCATTGCGTCCTGGATACCTGCGTCAACCGAAGGAATGTATTCGCGAGGAACACGACCACCGGTCACAGCGTTCTTGAACTCGTAGGTTACGCCGTCGACAACTTCCAGAGGCTCGAACGATACCTGGACCTTTGCGAACTGGCCCGAACCACCGGTCTGCTTCTTGTGGGTGAAGTCAACCTTCTCCACAGCCTTCTTGATGGTTTCGCGGTATGCAACCTGCGGCTTGCCAACGTTGGCCTCAACGCGGAATTCGCGCTTCATGCGGTCAACGAGGATGTCCAGGTGAAGCTCGCCCATGCCGCCGATTTCGGTCTGGCCGGTGTCTTCGTTCAGGGACACGGTGAAGGTTGGGTCTTCTGCCGACAGCTTCTGGATAGCGGTCGACAGCTTCTCCTGGTCACCCTTGGTCTTTGGTTCGATGGCCACGAAGATCACTGGATCCGGGAAGGTCATCGACTCAAGAACGATTGGGTTCTGCGGATCGCACAGGGTGTCACCGGTGGTGGTGTCCTTCAGGCCAATCACAGCGTAGATGTGACCTGCGTGGATCTCGTCTACCGGCTGCTCCTTGTTGGAGTGCATCTGGAAGAGCTTGCCAACGCGTTCCTTCTTCTGCTTGGTGGAGTTCAGTAGCTGTGCGCCGGACTCTACCTTGCCGGAGTAAACGCGGATGAAGTTCAACTGGCCGAAGAATGGGTGAGCGGCAATCTTGAATGCCAGTGCCGAGAATGGTGCATCCTCGGAAGGCTCGCGAGTGAGCTCGATTTCTTCGTTCTTTGGATCGTGACCGACCATTGCGCCCACGTCGAGCGGGCTTGGCAGGAAGTCGACAACAGCGTCGAGCATTGGCTGCACGCCGCGGTTCTTGAACGCCGAACCACAGAATACCGGATAAGCTTCCGAGTTCACGGTCAGCTTGCGGATGCCAGCCTTCAGTTCCTCGAGGGAGATCTCTTCGCCTTCGAGGTACTTCTCCATGAGCTCTTCGGATGCCTCAGCGACATCTTCAACCAGCTTGGCGCGGTACTCTTCAGCCTTTTCCTGCAGGTCTGCAGGGATTTCGCGGGTTTCGTAAGCGGCACCCAGGGAAACGTCGCCCTTGGCGTCGCCTTCCCAAACGAAAGCCTTCATGGTCAGCAGGTCGACAACACCGATGAAGTCCGACTCGGAGCCGATTGGCAGCTGCATGACCAGCGGCTTGGCACCCAGGCGCTTGATGATGGTGTCTACGGTGAAGTAGAAGTCAGCACCCAGCTTGTCCATCTTGTTGACGAAGCAGATACGTGGAACGTTGTACTTGTCGGCCTGGCGCCAAACGGTCTCGGACTGAGGCTCAACGCCTTCCTTGCCATCGAAGACGGCAACGGCGCCATCGAGCACGCGCAGCGAGCGCTCCACCTCAACGGTGAAGTCAACGTGGCCCGGGGTATCGATGATGTTGATCTGGTTCTTGTTCCAGAAGCAAGTCACGGCCGCGGAGGTAATGGTGATACCGCGTTCCTTTTCCTGCTCCATCCAGTCGGTGGTCGAAGCACCGTCGTGGGTTTCACCGAGCTTGTGGTTCACACCCGTGTAGAAAAGGATGCGCTCAGTAGTAGTGGTCTTACCGGCGTCAATGTGAGCCATGATGCCGATATTGCGGACCTTGTTAAGGTCAGTAAGCACGTCCTGTGCCACGTTGTCTCCCTATAAGGTGAGGCCGGAATCGCTGGGCATCGGTTGATGCCCAGCTTTTCCGAGCGGTTCTTACCAGCGGTAGTGGGCGAAGGCCTTGTTGGACTCAGCCATCTTGTGAGTGTCTTCGCGACGCTTCACAGCGGCACCCAGACCGTTCGATGCGTCCAGGATCTCGTTCATCAAACGCTCGATCATGGTCTTCTCGCGGCGAGCCTTCGAGTAGCCAACCAGCCAGCGCAGAGCCAGTGCGGTTGCACGGCCTGGCTTGACCTCAACAGGAACCTGGTAGGTAGCGCCACCGACACGGCGGGAACGAACCTCGAGGGCTGGACGGATGTTGTCCATGGCCTTCTTGAGGGTCGAAACAGCATCGGTGCCGGACTTTGCCGCGGCACCTTCGAGTGCACCATAAACAATGCGCTCTGCAGTGGACTTCTTGCCGTCTACGAGAACCTTGTTGATCAGCTGGGTGACCAATGGGGAATCGAAGACTGGATCAGAAACTAGTGGGCGCTTTGGCGCCGGACCCTTACGAGGCATTACTTACCATCCTTCTTTGCACCGTAGCGGGAACGAGCCTGCTTACGATCCTTCACACCCTGGGTATCCAGAGCACCACGAACAATCTTGTAGCGGACACCTGGAAGGTCCTTCACACGACCACCGCGAACGAGCACGATGGAGTGTTCCTGCAGGTTGTGTCCGACACCTGGAATGTAAGCGGTAACTTCGACGCCACCGGCAAGGCGCACACGTGCGACCTTACGCAGAGCCGAGTTTGGCTTCTTCGGGGTGGTGGTGTACACGCGGGTGCACACGCCACGGCGCATTGGGTTGCCCTTAAGGGCAGGGGCCTTGGTCTTGACGACCTTAGGCGAGCGGCCCTTGCGGACCAGCTGCTGAATAGTAGGCACTTTCGTGTCCTTCCATTGTCTAAGTTCTTCGGCAACACGACGAAAACGCCTAAGCCTAGAAAAGTTTTAGCGCTTCGCAATGTAGCTAGCTGCTTGCTTTACCGCGCACTCAGAATCAAAAGTCCCTAGGCGTGCGAAAGTGTGGCATTCGTTGCGCAACCTACCCGCAACCCGGACGGAGTCCATTTTGCCACACATAAAACAATTGATCTCAGTCTAGCATTAATCCACCGAGCCACCATGTACAGTAAGCTAACTCACCGCCCAGGCCCCTCCAGCCTCTTCCGCCATCGAGCCGGCTTGGGTAGTGACGACGCTATCTCCCGCAGCTGAACGCCACTGGGCCGCCAGGTGAAAACTACCTGAACCCCGCACTGGTCTCCAGCTGCTGAGCGCCTGTTGCTGCCGGTGGGATTCGCTTGCGCAGTTAACCAGGAGCTAGATCTCCCAGACGATTCGTCACCTACTTATCTGCCATGACGGCGGTTGGCTTCTCCCCCGCCCGTCGCGCTCATTCCCGGTTAAACGCCCGATGCCTGTCCGCACAGTGTGCGGGCAGGCATCGGTTCAGGCTACCTTACGGCGCCGGGCTTTCCGGTTTAGCGGAAGTCCGAGCCGTGGTCGTAGTCGTCCATCGAGATGGCCCGGAATTCAGGCGACAACCCGCCTTCCAGCGCATCGTCGTACAGGCCGGAGGAGAAGGCCGAGGTGCCGGTGAACAAAGTTGCCTTTGCCTCATCGGTTGGCTCGACGTTGACCTGGGTGTAGCGGTCCAGGCCGGTACCGGCCGGGATCAGCTTACCGATGATCACGTTCTCCTTCAGGCCGCGCAGCGGATCTTCCTTGCCTTCCATCGCGGCCTGAGTCAGGACGCGAGTGGTTTCCTGGAAGGAAGCAGCCGACAGCCACGAATCGGTGGCCAGCGATGCCTTGGTAATGCCCATCATCTCGTCACGGCCGGCAGCTGGACGCTTGCCTTCCGAGACAGCCTTGCGGTTCGCCGCGGTGAAGCGCGAACGATCGGCCAACTCGCCTGGCAGCAAGTCGGTCTCACCGGACTCGATGACGGTGACGCGGCGCAGCATCTGGCGGACGATGACTTCCACGTGCTTATCGTGGATGCCCACACCCTGCGACTGGTACACGTCCTGGACCTCGCGGACCAGGAACTTCTGTGCCTCACGCGGGCCGAGGACTCGAAGAACCTGCTTCGGATCCAGGGTACCGCTGGTCAGCTGGGTTCCGGCAACGATGCTTTCGCCTTCTTCAACCAGCAGCCGAGCACGACGCAGAACCGGGTAGGCCTGCTTCTCGTCGCCGTTGTCCGGGGTGACAATGACACGCAGCTGCTTCTCGTCGTCCTCGATCGACACGCGACCGGCGACCTCGGACATCGGAGCCACACCCTTCGGGGTACGGGCTTCGAACAATTCCTGGATACGAGGCAGACCCTGGGTGATATCGTCAGCCGATGCCACACCACCAGTGTGGAAGGTACGCATGGTCAGCTGGGTACCAGGCTCGCCGATGGACTGCGCGGCGATGATGCCCACAGCCTCGCCGATGTCCACGGTCTTGCCGCTGGCCAGCGAACGGCCGTAGCACAGTGCACAGGTTCCGACAGCCGAGTCGCAGGTCAGCACGGAGCGGACGCGGATCTCGTCCACGCCTGCAGCGTACAGCTCGTCGATCAGCACGTCTCCGACATCCGAGCCGGCGGTAGCCAGCACGTTGCCTTCAGCGTCCTTCACGTCGGCAGCCAGCGTACGGGTGTAGGCCGAGTTCTCCACGGTCTCGTGCTTGACACGGATGCCGGCGGAGTTGTCCGCAATGGCAACGGTCAGGCCGCGCTTGGTGCCGCAGTCCTCTTCGCGAACGATGACATCCTGCGAAACGTCGACCAGGCGACGGGTCAGGTAACCCGAGTTCGCGGTCTTCAGCGCGGTATCCGCCAGGCCCTTGCGGGCACCGTGGGTAGCGATGAAGTACTCCAGAACCGACAAGCCTTCGCGGTACGAGGACTTGATCGGGCGAGGGATGATCTCGCCCTTCGGGTTGGACACCAGACCACGGATACCCGCGATCTGACGCAGCTGCAGGTAGTTACCACGAGCCTTGGAAGTCACCATTCGGTTAATGGTGTTCAGCTCTTCCATGCCGTTCTTCATCGCCTCGGCAACCTCGTCGGTAGCCTTGGTCCAGATGTCGATCAGGTCCTGGCGGCGTTCGGTATCGGCAATCAGGCCCTTGTCGTAGGAAGCCTGGACCTTGGCGGCCTTCTCCTCGTATGGAGCAAGAATTGCGGTCTTGTCCATATTCGAGGTGATGTCCGAGATCGCCACGGTGACACCCGAACGGGTCGACCAGTAGAAACCGGCGTCCTTCAGGTTGTCCAGGGTGGCCGCGGCAACGATCTTCGGGTAGCGCTCTGCCAGGTCGTTCACGATCTCCGAAAGCGCGTCCTTGCCGGCCACGGTGGCAACCCATGGGTAGTCCGCAGGCAGGGTGTCGTTGAACAGCACCTGGCCGAGCGAGGTCTCCAGCAATGCCGGGGTGCCTGGCTCCCAGCCCTCAGGGGCTGGCTGGTCTGCGGAAGGAACGAAGTTCTCCACGCGGACCTTGATCGGTGCGTTCAGGTGCAGCTCGCCCAGGTCCTTGGCCATGATGGCCTCGGAAACGCTGGAGAACACGCGACCGGCGCCAATTTCATTTGGACGCTTGGTGGTCAGGTGGTGCAAGCCGATGATCATATCCTGCGAAGGCTGTGCGACTGGGCGGCCATCGGAAGGCTTCAAGATGTTGTGCGAGGACAGCATCAAGATGCGTGCTTCAGCCTGGGCTTCTGGGCTCAGCGGCAGGTGCACTGCCATCTGGTCGCCGTCGAAGTCAGCGTTGAACGCGCCACACACCAGTGGGTGCAGCTGCAGTGCCTTACCTTCAATGAGCTGTGGTTCGAAGGCCTGGATGCCCAAGCGGTGCAGGGTCGGTGCACGGTTCAGCAGTACCGGGTGCTCGGTGATGATCTCTTCGAGGACATCCCAAACCTGTGGACGGTAGCGCTCGACCATGCGCTTAGCCGACTTGATGTTCTGTGCGTGGTTGAGGTCAACCAGGCGCTTCATCACGAACGGCTTGAACAGCTCCAGAGCCATCTGCTTAGGCAGGCCGCACTGGTGCAGCTTCAGCTGCGGGCCGACCACGATGACCGAACGGCCCGAGTAGTCAACGCGCTTGCCGAGCAGGTTCTGGCGGAAACGGCCCTGCTTGCCCTTGAGCATGTCGCTCAGGGACTTCAGCGGACGGTTGCCTGGACCGGTGACCGGACGGCCGCGGCGGCCGTTGTCGAACAGCGAGTCCACAGCTTCCTGCATCATGCGCTTTTCGTTGTTCACGATGATCTCAGGGGCACCGAGATCAAGCAGGCGCTTGAGGCGGTTGTTGCGGTTGATCACGCGGCGGTACAGGTCGTTCAGGTCCGAGGTGGCGAAACGGCCACCATCGAGCTGGACCATCGGGCGCAGTTCTGGCGGGATCACCGGAACAGCGTCGAGGACCATGCCCTTAGGCGAGTTGCCGTTGGCCAGGAACGCGTTGACGACCTTCAGTCGCTTGAGGGCGCGGGCCTTCTTCTGGCCCTTGCCGTTCTCAATCACGGTCTTCAGCTCTTCAGCTTCGGCCACCAGATCGAAGTTCTCCAGGCGCTTCTGGATGGCTTCTGCACCCATGGACCCTTCGAAGAACAGTCCGTACTTCTCGCGCATGGTGCGGTACAGGCCTTCGTCGCCTTCCAGGTCGGCGACCTTCAGGTTCTTGAAGCGCTCCCAAACCGCACGCAGGCGCTCGGCCTCGGCCTTGGCGCGCTTGTCGATCTGCAGAACAGTCTTCTCGGCCAGGGTGCGTGCCTTGTTCAGCTCGGCGTTCTTGGCGCCTTCTGCTTCCATGCGCTCCAGCTCGGCTTCCAGGTCGGCTGCAACAGCCTTCTTGTCGGCTTCCGCGTTGTTCGCAAGGTTGCGCAGCTCCAGGTCGTGCTGGGCCTGCAGGTTCGGCATCTCGGCGTGACGACGTTCCTCGTTCACGCTGGTGATCATGTAGGCAGCGAAGTAGATGACCTTTTCGAGGTCCTTCGGAGCCAGATCAAGCAGGTAGCCCAAGCGCGATGGAACGCCCTTGAAGTACCAGATGTGGGTCACTGGGGCTGCAAGCTCGATGTGGCCCATGCGCTCACGGCGTACGTTCGCGCGGGTCACCTCGACGCCGCAACGCTCGCAGATGATGCCCTTGAAGCGCACGCGCTTGTACTTGCCGCAGTAGCATTCCCAGTCGCGGGAAGGGCCGAAGATCTTTTCGCAGAAAAGACCGTCCTTCTCCGGCTTCAGGGTGCGGTAGTTGATGGTTTCCGGCTTCTTGACCTCGCCGTAGCTCCAGCCACGGATTTCATCCGCGGTGGCAAGGTTGATTCGCATGAGGCCGAATGAGGAATCGCTGGACATATGGTCCTTTTCTCTCTTCTGTGGTGTCTGAAGTCGATACGAATGAGGTTGGAAATGTGCCGCCGCTGCCTGCAGGTCCTGCAGGCAGGGCGCCAGATTACACTTCCTCTACGGAGTTCGGCTCCGACCGTGAAAGGTCGATGCCCAGCTCTTCAGCGGCGCGGAACGATTCCTCGTCCGACTCACGCATTTCGATAGTGTTGCCGTCGGTACCGAGTACCTCGACGTTCAAGCACAGCGACTGCATTTCCTTGATGAGCACCTTGAACGATTCTGGAACACCAGGCTCTGGAACGTTCTCGCCCTTGACGATAGCTTCGTAGACCTTCACGCGGCCGTGGATATCATCCGACTTGATGGTCAGGATTTCCTGCAGCGTGTAAGCGGCACCGTATGCCTCCAGCGCCCAAACTTCCATTTCGCCGAAGCGCTGGCCACCGAACTGGGCCTTACCGCCCAGCGGCTGCTGGGTGATCATGGAGTATGGACCGGTGGAACGGGCGTGGATCTTGTCGTCCACCAGGTGGTGCAGCTTCAAGATGTACATGTAGCCCACGGATACCGGATCAGGCAGCGGGTCGCCGGAGCGGCCGTCGAACAGCTTCGCCTTGCCGGAGTTGCCAATCAGGCGCACGCCGTCACGGGTCTTGTTGGTCGAATCCAGGATGCCGCGGATTTCCTCTTCCGAAGCGCCGTCGAAGACCGGGGTTGCCACGGTGGTGGAACCGGTCTCGCGAGGCAGGTTCGGCAGGTTCTTGACCCACTCAGGCTCGCCCTCGATCTTCCAGCCCTGCTTTGCGGCCCAGCCCAGGTGGATTTCCATAACCTGTCCGACGTTCATGCGGCCTGGCACGCCCAGCGGGTTCAGGATGACATCCAGCGGGGTGCCGTCTTCGAGGAATGGCATGTCCTCCAGCGGCATGATGCGCGAGATGACGCCCTTGTTGCCGTGGCGGCCTGCAAGCTTGTCGCCAATGGAGATCTTGCGCTTCTGCGCAACGTAGACGCGGACCAGCTGGTTGACACCAGGCGAGAGGTCGTCGTCGTTGTCGCGGTCGAAGATGCGCACGCCGATCACTGTGCCGGACTCGCCGTGCGGAACCTTCAGGGAGGTGTCGCGCACTTCGCGGGACTTCTCGCCGAAGATGGCACGCAGCAGGCGCTCTTCCGGGGTCAGCTCGGTCTCGCCCTTAGGGGTGACACGGCCTACCAGCACGTCGCCGGCCTCGACCTCTGCACCGATGTAGACGATGCCGCGGTCATCGAGCTGGGAAAGGATGTCTTCCGAGACATTCGGGATGTCGCGGGTGATTTCCTCGGCACCCAGCTTGGTGTCGCGGGCGTCGACCTCGTGCTCTTCGATGTGGATCGAGGTGAGCACGTCGTCGAAGATCATGCGCTGGGAGAGGATGATCGCATCCTCGTAGTTGTAGCCTTCCCAGGACATGAATGCCACGAGCAGGTTCTTGCCCAGCGAGAGCTCGCCGGAGTCGGTCGAAGGACCGTCGGCGATGATCGACTGGTACTCCAGGCGGTCGCCTTCCGAAACGCGCACGCGCTGGTTGTAGGCGTTGCCCTGGTTGGAGCGGGCGAACTTCATGATCGGGTACATCGACTCGGTGCCGTCGTCGTTCATGACGACAACCAGGTCGGCCGAAACCTCGGTGACCACGCCTGGCTTGGACGCGACAACGGAGTCGCCGGCGTCAACCGCGGCGAACTTCTCCATGCCGGTACCCACCAGCGGGCGCTCGGACTTCAGCAGCGGCACAGCCTGGCGCTGCATGTTGGCGCCCATCAGTGCGCGGTTGGCGTCGTCGTGCTCGAGGAATGGAATCAGCGCGGTAGCAACCGACACCATCTGGCGAGGGGAAACGTCCATGAAGGTCACTTCATCGGCGTCGACGATGACAGGCTCGCCGCCACCGCCCTTTTCGCGGACCAGCACGGTGTCTTCGACGAAGCGGCCGTTCTCATCCAGCGGCGCGTTCGCCTGCGCGATGTAGTGCTGCAGCTCGTCGTCCGCGGTCAGGTACTCGACCTCGTTGGACACCAGGCCGTTGGCCACCTTGCGGTACGGGGTCTCGATGAAGCCGAAGGCGTTGATGCGGCCGTAGGTAGCCAACGAACCGATCAGGCCGATGTTCGGGCCTTCGGGAGTTTCAATCGGGCACATGCGTCCGTAGTGCGAAGGGTGCACGTCTCGGACTTCCATGCCTGCGCGGTCGCGGGACAGGCCGCCCGGGCCCAGAGCCGACAGGCGGCGCTTGTGGGTCAGTCCGGCCAGCGGGTTGTTCTGGTCCATGAACTGCGAGAGCTGCGAAGTACCGAAGAACTCCTTGATCGCTGCCACCACAGGGCGGATGTTGATCAGGGTCTGCGGGGTGATCGCCTCGACGTCCTGGGTGGTCATGCGCTCGCGCACAACACGCTCCATGCGGGACAGGCCGGTGCGGACCTGGTTCTCGATCAGTTCGCCCACGGCGCGAATGCGGCGGTTGCCGAAGTGGTCGATGTCATCGACGTTCACCGGAATGTCGACGATCTCGCCCTTGCGGGTGCCCTGGACAGTCTGCTCGCCGGCGTGCAGTGCAACGAGGTAGCGGATCATGGCCACCAGGTCGTCCAGCGACAGCACCGAAGCGTTTTCGGCGTTGACCGGAGTCTCCACGCCCAGCTTGCGGTTGAGCTTGTAGCGGCCGACCTTTGCCAGGTCGTAGCGCTTTGGCTCGAAGTACAAGTTCTTCAGCAGTGCCTGGGCAGCCTCAACCGTAGGAGGCTCGCCTGGACGCAGCTTGCGGTAGATGTCCAGCAGGGCTTCGTTCTGATCCTTGATGCTGTCCTTTTCCAAGGTAGCGCGCATCGAATCGTACTGGCCGAACTCAGACAGGATCTGCTCTTCGCTCCAGCCCAGTGCCTTGAGCAAGACGGTGACCGACTGCTTGCGCTTGCGATCAAGGCGTACGCCGATCTGGTCGCGCTTGTCGATTTCCAGCTCGAACCATGCACCGCGCGATGGGATGATGCGTGCCGAGAAGATCGTCTTGTCACTGGTCTTGTCCGGCGCGGACTCGAAGTATGCGCCTGGGGAACGAACCAGCTGGGAGACAACGACACGCTCGGTGCCATTGATGATGAAGGTGCCCTTTTCCGTCATCAGCGGGAAATCGCCCATGAACACGGTCTGCTGCTTGATTTCGCCGGTTTCATTGTTCATGAATTCGGCCTTGACATACAGCGGTGCCGCGTAGGTGGCGTCGCGGTCCTTGCACTCTGCGATCGAGTACTTCGGATCAGCGAACTCCGGATCCGAGAAGCTCAAGGACATGGTGTCCTGGAAGTCCTCGATCGGGGAGATTTCCTCGAAGATTTCTGCCAGGCCCGAGGTGTTGGGCACGCTGAAGTCGCCAGCGGCTTCTGCCTTGGCCAGACGCTCTACCCAGTTCTGGTTGCCGACGAGGCGGTCAAAGCTCTCGGTCTGCAAAGCCAGCAGGTTAGGCACTTCAAGGGGTTCGTGAATCTTTGCAAAAGAAAGTCGGCCAGCGTATGCAGCATCGCGAGCCGAACTAGCGGTTTGGTTGTTAGGGTTGCTCGAGGCGACCAAGATGGATCCTTCCAAAGACCGTCAGGTTTCCGAACGCTTACCGTGCTAAGGTTCCTGCCATAGGACAGTTCCTCTTTTTCGTCCGCACGAACCCACCGCTATATGAAGGCCGCGCGCGCAAACAGCAAGGCGCAAATTTCTACTCTACCGGAGGAAAATCCGGTTGTCGATACTCGGTGCAGAAATTCGTGCTATAGTTTTCGCCCCCATTTTCACCTGCTCCGCCAATTCGGTGCCTCTGCGTAGTTCCGGCAAGAAACTTGGCGTGATCGTTCCACGAGAACCTCACGCATTTTCCCAACTGATACGCGAGTTTGCGCGGGTTGCCCAGAAAAGCAGAGGCTCGGGATGCGTTGAAAGCATGATTCATATTCCGGACATTCGGCATCGCTATGCGTTTTGTCACATCCAAGTTCGAAGAGTTCCAAAACCATCAAAATCCGGGATTCCAGCATCCCGGTAAGCTTCGCTGCGAACCTTACCTGGTCATCCGGAAACGTTGTACCGCTTCTTATCCCGAGCAGGTAAGAAGCGTCCACGCCGTCGTGTGTCCGGTGGCTTCTTCCATGGCCACTAGCTATGATCGAGCAAACATCCACGGTTAGGAGACGAAGTGAATAAGCTGCAATCAGATGAAGCACTGACCCGAGTCACCCTCGACGCCTCGCGCAGGAACATCCCGATCGAGATTGTCCCTCGCGACAAGGTCCGTTCTCTGGAAGAGGCAGCGGACGCCATGGGTATCTCGACCTCGGCACTGCTCAAGACACTCGTGATCAAACGCGCGGATGGCACCTTCGTCTTCGCGCTCATTCCCGGTGGACGGAAACTTGATTGGGCGAAGCTTCGTGGCGTCATGGGCGTCAACAAGCTCTCGCTGCCATCCTCCGATATCGCTTGGGATGTCACGCACTACGAGAGCGGAACGATCACTCCTTTCGGCTCCCACACGGTACTGCCGGTATACGTCGATGCCAGCGTCTTCGAAGAGCCTGTTCCAGAACAGATCGGATTGGGCAGCGGCGACCGCGCTCATGGGCTTCTCGTTCGCGCCAAGGATTTAGTTAGCGGATTTGATGCGACGATTGCTGATATTTCGACTCCGGAATAACCGGCCCAGGCTTGGCAAATATTTTCTTGGTCCAAGCCTGCGCTGCAGTCAATCCCCTGATCGTTGCGTTGCGCAGCTTCAGCCCCAATGGCTGCTCGACGAAGCGTGCCACCAGGTAGGCGATGATCAGCATCAGCACCAGCACACCGGCTAGCAGGACGTACTTGTTCACGGCACCGTGCAGCTGGTCGATCAGCCACCAACCCCACAACTGGTGCACCAGGTACAACGGGTAGGTCAGGGAACCTGCCACTGCGAGCCACTTGCCCTGGACGTTCTTGAGCGGGGTCAGGGTACACGCTGCCAGCAGGGCCACGCACAATACGGTCAGCAGCTGGAAATGCCAGGCGGGGATATCCAGGCCTGAGAGCAAGTCCGCGTCATTGCGCCCCTTGATGCCGGTAAAGAATGCTGCGATAGCCGTATTGGCAGCGACCATGAACCACCGCAGACGGCTATGGCCGCTTTGATAGATCAAGAAGAGCACCATACCGGCCGCGAACAATGCCGCATACTGTCCTGCGATCCATTCCTGAAGCTTGTCCAAGCTGGTGAAATGCAGGTACAGGCCCAATGCTGGCCAAACAGCCGAAAGCACAAGGATGTGCTTGTTCTTCACGAAGCCCAAGGACAAGAGCAGGGCGAGCAGCACGTAGAAACGCAACTCGACCCATAGTGTCCAGTAAACGCCGTCCATATCGGTGATGCCGAATCCAGCCTGCATCATGGTCAGATTGGGAAGAATATCGCTGGCTGACCTGCCTTCGTTACCGGAGGGCCAGATGCGAAGCGAGAGTACTGCCGCGGCGATCACCGCGAGCCAGTACGCCGGGTAGAGCCTTCCGACGCGCGATCCGATGAAGCCAATGACGTTCTTCCCCTGGAGGGACATCAGGATCACGAAGCCCGATATCAGGAAGAACAGCTGGACGCCCAGCTGTCCATAGCGGGTGAATTCGGAAAGCACCGGCCAGAACTCGGCAGCTTGCGTTCCCCAATGATCGTGTCCCCATGCGGTGTAATGGTAGAGCACGACAATCAGCGCAGCAGTGATTCTCAGGGCGTCTAGGAGCCCTAGGCGCGGTGCTGGCTTCTGGGTCTGGGTAGCTACGGTTTTTGGCACATTTTCACTGTAAACAATGAACTTGAATGAACCCTGTTAATAGAAACGTTATAAAACTATTGGTATCAATTTCCCAGCTCAACGGCCAAAGGCCCACAGACTTTCGTCTGTGGACCTTTGGCAATAAGTTGCGAGTGACCGCTGAACTTACTTAACGGTGACGGTTGCGCCGGCAGCTTCCAGAGCTTCCTTAGCCTTCTCGGCTGCGTCCTTGGCAACGCCTTCCAGCAGAGCCTTTGGAGCGCCGTCAACGAGCTCCTTAGCTTCCTTCAGACCCAGGGAGGTGATGCCGCGAACTTCCTTGATGACTGCGATCTTCTTGTCGCCAGCCGATTCGAGGATTACGTCGAATTCGGTCTTCTCTTCAGCAGCAGCTTCGCCGCCGCCAGCTGGACCAGCAACTGCAACAGCAGCAGCGGTTACGTCGAAGGTCTCTTCGAATTCCTTAACGAACTCGGACAGTTCGATGATGGTCATTTCCTTGAATGCGGAAAGCAGCTCTTCGTTGCTGAGCTTCGCCATGATGGGCGTCCTTTCGGTTTTTGGCCTTGAGGGCCGATGAATTTGGGTTTACGTTGCGAGAGAAATCGAAAGCTTAGGCTTCTGCCGGAGCTTCCTCGGCAGCTTCGCCACCGTTCTCTTCGAGCTTTGCACGCAGAGCTTCGACAGCGCGGGCAGCAGCGGAAGCTGGAGCCTGCAGCACTGCTGCAACGCGGGCGAGCTGAGTTTCGCGGGATTCCAGCGCAGCCAGAGCAGCGATGCCGCTCTGATCCAGTGCCTTGCCTTCGAACCAACCGGTCTTGATGACCAGCTTGTCGTTAGTCTTGGCGAATTCCGTGAGGCTCTTAGCGGCAGCAACTGCGTCGCCCTTGATGAAGGCGATTGCGGTTGGACCAGAAAGCTGCTCATCGAAAGCATCGATGCCAGCGTTCTTCGCTGCGATTGCGGTCAAGGTGTTCTTCACGACTGCGTACTTGGTCTCCTGACCAAGCGAGCGGCGCAGATCCTTGAGCTGTGCAACGGTAAGCCCACGGTATTCGGTCAAGACAGCCGCCGACGAATCGTTGAATTCCGCAGTGATTTCTTCAATCGCTGCAGTCTTGCTTGGGGTTGCCATAACACTCCTTCCGGGGATTTGTTCGGTACCGTTTCAAAACCGGCGAGGCCATAAAAATAGCCCCGCGCAGGAGCACAGGGCGTTTCAACTTATTCAAAGTCAAAAAATCTATGTAACCTGCGTTGGTCATCCTTGCGGATCCTTAGGAACAAATGGAAACCAGATGTTCAACCGACGGTCTTCGGTAGTTCCAGTTTATAGGAGCAGTCGACGCGACAGCAAATCAATGCCGGAAGCATCCCCATGATCCTGGTCACTGGGAAGATAAAAATTAGAATGGCGGGACTCGTTTGCCCGCGCTTGGGGAACGCTGGCAACAAGCCCCGCCGACATGAAAGTCTTGGGGAAACTTTCGTGCCTCGCCCGCGTAGGGCCTTGGGGGATCCATACGCGGACGTCCGAATACTCGGTAGTCAAAGCTTATCACCGGCGGCCGCCCGGCATGAAACACAGACATGCTTTCGTGTGCCGGCAACGAGGGAATTTATTGGCTTAAAAGTGGAGGGAGCATGCCGAATTTCGACATGCTCCCTCAAACTAGCTAGCTACTAGGCTTAGGCCTCAACGCGGGTTACGTTCGCGTCAACAGGAATACCTGGACCGAAGGTGGTAGCGATGGTTGCCTTCGAGATGTAGCGGCCCTTCGAAGCCGAAGGCTTCAGGCGCAGAACCTCGTCCAGGGCTGCAGCGTAGTTCTCGGTCAGCTGCTTTGCATCGAACGAAACCTTGCCAATGATGAAGTGCAGGTTCGAGTGCTTGTCGACGCGGAAGTCGATCTTGCCGCCCTTGATGTCGGTGACAGCCTTGGCCACGTCCATGGTCACGGTGCCGGTCTTAGGGTTTGGCATCAGGTTACGAGGACCCAGAACCTTACCCAAGCGGCCAACCTTGCCCATCAGGTCAGGGGTTGCAACTGCTGCGTCGAAGTCGGTCCAGCCGCCCTGGATCTTTTCGATCAGGTCGTCCGAGCCAACGAAGTCGGCGCCAGCTTCACGAGCTGCTTCTGCCTTGTCGCCGTTAGCGAAAACTACCACGCGGGCGGTCTTGCCGGTGCCGTGTGGAAGGTTCACGGTACCGCGAACCATCTGGTCAGCCTTGCGTGGGTCAACACCCAAGCGGAAAGCAACCTCAACGGTCGAGTTTGCCTTGTCGCCTGCGATCTCCTTGGCCAGGGCGATTGCCTCGGCTGGAGCGTAGAACTTGTCCGCGTCGATCTTAGCCGCGGCGGCTACGTATGCTTTGCTGCGCTTTGCCATCTGCGTTATCTCCTTATGCAGTCGTGGTCATATGGACCGCGCCCGGTCCTGCCACGGGCGAATCGATCAACGGATCGAGACGCCTTAGATTAAATTCTTTGTTGCTGTTCACGAGGTGAATAGCGGAAGGCGGAATTAGCCTTCTACGGTCACACCCATGGAGCGGGCGGTGCCGGCGATGATCTTGGCTGCAGCAGCCAGATCGTTGGCGTTCAGGTCAGCCATCTTGGAGTTGGCGATTTCCTCAACCTGTGCCTGGGTCAGGTTGGCGACCTTGTTGGTGTGCGGGACACCCGAGCCCTTGGCGATGCCAGCGGCCTTCTTGATCAGCTCAGCTGCAGGCGGAGTCTTGGTGATGAAAGTGAACGAACGGTCTTCGTATACGGTGATTTCAACTGGAATCACGTTACCGCGCTGCGACTCGGTCGCTGCGTTGTAAGCCTTGCAGAATTCCATGATGTTGACGCCGTGCTGACCAAGGGCTGGACCGATTGGAGGAGCTGGGTTAGCAGCACCTGCCTGGATCTGCAGCTTGATGAGTCCGGTGACCTTTTTCTTTGGGGCCATGTCGGGTCCTTCTACTCTTGCGTTTCCCGCAGCACAGGAGCGTGGTACGGGGATCTGGCTGTCGTGGCGCGACAGCCAACCGTGCTCTCACATCGATAAGCGACCGATATGGAGCACGAAGACTAAATACTACTGGATCTTGGTGACCTGGTTGAAGTTCAAGGTCACTGGGGTTTCGCGTTCGAAGATCGAAACCAGCACGACCAGCTGAGCGGCATCCAGCTTGATTTCCGAGATGGTTGCCGGCATCGTCTCGAACGGCCCGTCGTTCACGATGACCGATTCGCCAACTTCGAAATCAACCGTGACCTCAGTAATTGGAGCACGGCCTGGCTTCGACGCCGAAGGCTGCTCTACCGGATCAACGATGGTGTGCTCCAGCATGGAGAACACTTCATCAAGGTTCAATGGGTTTGGATCGTGGGCGTTGCCAACGAATCCGGTGACACCTGGAGTGTGGCGAACAACACCCCAAGAAGCATCGGTCAGTTCCATGCGAACCAGGACGTAGCCCGGAATGCGCACGCGGCGAACGATCTTGCGCTGAGTGTTCTTAACCTCAACGACCTCTTCCATCGGAACCTGGATATCAAAGATGTACTCATCCATGTCCTGGGTCTGGATACGGGTCTCAAGGTTGACCTTCACGCGGTTTTCATAGCCAGCGTAGGTGTGGATCACAAACCAGTCACCCGGAAGCCGACGGAGCTTAGCGCGGAATTCTTCCTTGAGCTTTGCTACGTTGTCTTCAGCTTCGGCTTCGTTGTCTTCGCCTTCAGCTTCTTCAGCTGCACCTTCGGAAACCTGAGCGTCTTCAGCGTCCTGTGCTGGTGCTTCGGTTGGGTCGATGCCAGCTTCAACAGCTGGCTCTACCTGATCGCCGGCGGCTTCAACGAACTCGTTATCGACCTCGTCATTAATCTGCGGTTCGAGTTCCTTGTCGGACACTGCAGCTCCTGCTTTCTTTGACTGAATGACACTAAATTGCCTCGGGGTAATCATACCGCCGAGGCAACAAAATTACTGTTCTACCTTGTTGGTGAACAGGAGGATCGACCCCTGCCCGAAGACGAAGTCCAGGGCCGTCACGATCAGCATCACCACGACCACGAAACCGACAACAACCAGGAAGTAATTCACCAGTTCGCTGCGGGTCGGGGTGACGACCTTCTTAAGTTCTGCGATTACCTGACGGAAAAACAAGAAGATCCGGGCAAAGAAACCCAACTTCTGTCCACCCTTACCGGAGCTGAGAGCAGATTCGGTCATGTTCTTCCTCGTTTCAAAAATTTGGCCAGTTGAAACAATCACGGTGTGCCATAGTCTATTCGACTGCAACACACCGTGATGAGATAATTCGCTAAGCGATAAATCGCTATTGCGCAGGGCAGACAGGACTCGAACCTGCAACCTGCGGTTTTGGAGACCGCTGCGCTACCAATTGCGCCACTACCCTTCGGAGCTTTTTATCGCTCCCACCTAGAACATCTTAGCGGATAAAACTTTCTGCTTTGTCCGTTGCGATGTCTCGGCAACGAGAAATAACTTTACGCAACGAAATCGGAAATGTCGAACTGACAACCTCCGGTGTGGCGCAGAACGCGTTCCCGGACCCCGATCTGCACCATATTGTGTCATTTTCAAGATTGTGATGCTGAAGTGCAAGGTCGCAAACTAAACTGAGGTGTAACAGCTGTCTCCATAGATTTCAGGACGAATCCCCAATGTCTCGCATTTCTCGCCGCATCGGCGCAATTTCCGAATCCGCGACTCTCGCAGTAGATGCCAAGGCGAAGGCTCTTAAAGCAGCAGGTCGACCAGTCATCGGTTTCGGTGCCGGTGAACCTGACTTCCCAACCCCTGACTATATTGTTGAAGCAGCGGTCAAAGCCGCCCAGGATCCGAAGAACCACCGGTACTCCCCTGCTGCCGGTCTTCCCGAGCTGCGTGAAGCAATCGCCACGAAGACCATGCGCGATTCGGGCTACGCATTGAACGCCAACCAGGTCCTGGTCACCAACGGCGGCAAGCAGGCGGTGTACAACACGTTTGCTACGCTGCTTGATCCAGGCGACGAGGTCATCGTTCCAGCGCCCTACTGGACCACCTACCCTGAAGCCATCCAGCTTGCCGGAGGCAAGGCTGTATCGATCTTCGCCGGTCCAGAGCAGGGCTACAAGGTGACCGTCGAACAGCTCGAGTCCGTGCTGACCGAACGCACCAAGGTGCTGCTGTTCGTTTCCCCGTCAAACCCGACCGGTGCGGTGTACACCCCAGAGCAGGTCCGCGAGATCGGCCAGTGGGCCGCATCCAAGGGCCTGTGGGTCGTTACCGATGAAATCTACGAGCACTTGACCTACGGCGATGCTTCTTTCAGCTCCATCGCGACCTTGGTCCCAGAGCTCGAAGACCGAGTTGTCATCCTCAACGGCGTCGCAAAGACCTATGCCATGACCGGCTGGCGCGTGGGTTGGATGGCAGGTCCACTGGATGTCATCAAGGCCGCCACTAACCTGCAGTCCCACGCGACCTCGAATGTTTCCAACGTCTCGCAGCGCGCCGCCTTGGCAGCCGTTGCCGGGCCATTGGATGCAGTCAACGAAATGAAGGTCGCCTTCAACCGCCGCCGGCTGGCCATCGTCGAGTCGCTGAACGCAATTGACGGACTGCACTGCCCAACCCCGGAGGGCGCGTTCTACGCCTACTCGGACGTGCGCGGACTGCTGGGTCGCGAGATCCGGGGAGTCGTGAACAACACCAGTGCAGAACTGGCTGCCTTCATCCTGGAGCACGCAGAAGTTGCCGTCGTTCCAGGTGAAGCGTTCGGCCCGTCCGGATACATCCGCATGTCCTATGCGCTCGGTGATGCAGACCTTGAAGAAGGCGTTGCACGGATGGCCAAGTTGCTGGGCGAAGCCAAGTAAGCAAAAGTCACCACGCAAGAAGCCGGGGAATCCACCACGATCATGGATTTCCCGGCTTCATTGTTTTCCCCAGTGCTGCTCAGAATATCTTGCGGTCGACAGCCCAACGGGTGAGCTCATGCCGGTTTGATAGCTGCAGTTTGCGCAGCACATTCGAGACATGGGACTCTACGGTCTTCACCGAGATGAACAGCTCCTTGGCGACTTCCTTGTAGCTGTATCCGCGGGCAATCAGCCGCATTACCTGCAATTCGCGGTCGGACAGCAGATCCAGTTCTTCATCAAATTCCGCCACCGGTGCGTTGCTGCCGAAGGCATCCAAGACGAACCCGGCCAAGCGCGGCGAGAACACGGCATCTCCCCCGGCCACGCGCCGCACCGCATCGGAAATCTCTGCCCCGGAAATGCTCTTGGTGACGTAGCCGCGGGCACCGGAACGAATAACCGTCACGACGTCCTGCGCCGCGTCGGAAACGCTCAATGCCAGAAAGCGCGTTGACCCCAGCAGCCCGGTGCAGCCCTTGAGCACTTCGGCGCCGCCGCCGCCACGGCCGCCGGGCAGATGCACATCCAAGAGCACCACATCCGGCTGCTGCGCGTTGATCACCTCAATGGCTTCTTCCACGGTGCCGGCTTCGCCGACAATCTCGATATCCCTGGCTAAATCGGCACGTAATCCCGAGCGGAAGATGGCATGGTCATCCACCAGCACCACTTGGTAAAGCCCGGAGGCGTTTTCTGCGCTCATATTCCTATTCTTCCTCCATGTCCAGTGGCATGCTCAACTGCACTTCAGTTCCGGATGCGCCGCTGCGGATCTGCGCCGTACCGCCTGCGCGTTCCATGCGGCCAATAATTGATTCCCTGACACCGTGACGATCCACCGGTATTCCATCGATATCAAAACCCGTGCCACGGTCGCGCACATACACTTCTACTTGGGCAGACGAGCATTCGATGAAAACAGAAATCTTGCCATCAGCATGCTTGGCCGCGTTCATCATCGCCTCGCGGCTAGCGGCCACCATTGCCTGCTGTCCGGCAAAGCCCTGCACTTTTCCGACCGCAACGACTTCAACATCGCGCAAAAGCAGCTGTTCAATGTGGCTTGCCTCGTGCTGGATCTCAACGATGACATCTTCGTCATCTAGGTCCTGATTGCCATACAGCCATTGGCGCAGTTCACGTTCCTGGACACGTGCCAAGGCCCTCACCGCAGCTGGGTCTTCGCTGCGTTTTTGAATCACCGCCAAGGTTTGCAATACCGAATCATGCAGGTGAGCGGCGAACTCTGCACGTTGGGCCGCCGCCTGGCGCGAGCTTCGTTCAGCGATGAAGTCCCGCCATAGCCGCGTGCCCCAAGGAAGCAAGACAACGGTCGCGCCGACAATTATCGCCAAAGCCGCCCACAGGCCACCGAGCAGGTCCGCGGCTCCGACAACGTTTCCCAGCAAGGCCAGCAGCCCGCCGATGACCAAGACCAGTCCAAAAGCCAAGCGCAGCAACAATGGCAGGGCCAGGCGTTTCTTGCCATCGGTGATCCCATCGTCGAATTGGATCCAGGCCAGCACAATGCCGGCAATAATGGACAAGGAAGGCCAGATCAAATCCCAGCGGATATTCCAGCCGGCCCATTGTCCGAAGGCCAGGACGGCGAGCGCCAGCAAGCTCGCACCTATTAACGTGTCACGCCAGGTGGAGTTCCTTTCCCACCCTTCGCGTGGACGGAAAATGCCTTGCTGCACTCGGTTCATCTCTTCAGCAAGGCTGCGTGACCTGGTGCCCCAGGAGCGGAGCTCATCCGCGTGCGCTTCTTCGGCGCTCGGGACGAATACCCAGAGCCAGGCATAGAGCAGTATGCCGACGCCGCCCAATACGGATAGTCCCAGAAACCCCAGCCGGACGTACTTCAGCGGCAAATTCAGATGCTCCGCGAGGCCGCCGCAGATACCAGCGATGAGCCGGTTTTCGCTGCGAACCATCAAAGGTCGTTCAGGACTTTCCATAGTTCTAAGTCAAGCACGTTCTTAGCGTTTCTTCGCGGTTGATCACCGGATCTAGGGGGCACCCCTAGGGGAAGTTCAGGGTATCCCCTCATAGCGCGGGACCCCGGCAACGCGAGAACATTGAACTATGAATAACGAAGGGTCTCAACGTCGTCGTGGCATCTACGAACAGCTGCGCAAATCACCGGTCATCCGCCAGGACTCTCAGTGGCTCGGTGGCGTCGCAACTGGCCTGGCCGATTATTTCAAGGTCGATGTGGTCCTGATCCGCGGCATCTTCGTGGTGCTCGGTGTCCTCGGCGGCTTGGGCATGGTCCTCTATGGTCTGGCTTGGGCGTTGCTGCCAGATGCCGCTGGAAAGATCCATTTGGAAAGTGCAGTGAATCGCAACTGGACCAGCGGCATGACCGGCGCAGTCATCATCTTGGCGGTGGGCATCTTCCCGGCTCCCTGGTTCCTGGATTCTCTGGCACCGATCTTGTGGCCCGTGGCGATTGTCGCGGCCATCGCATTCATCATCTTCAGCAGGAAAAACACCAGATTTGCACGTCCGGACGGGGCACGAAAGACGGCGCCAACCGGTACCAGTCCTGTCGCCTCGCCCAAGCCTGCCGGCAAGACGACGGCGTTGGAGCATCCATGGCGTGAAGATGGCCCCCAGAGTTTCAATGCAAGCGCGGCGAACCGGTTTGCGGCCGGTAATCCAGATGCGCCAACTACGGAGTACCCCATGAGTTCAGCTGATTCTGGCCCCACACGCCAGCACGAGACTAGCTACTCACCAGATCCTGCATACACCAAGGCCTACAGTTCCAAGGTGAATCGCAAGCCGGTCAGCCACCCGATTCCGGGATGGCTCGGAACGACCGTCTTCGGCCTCACCGTGCTGGTGATCGCTGTGGTCATGCTGGCCGATTACTTGGATATCGTTGCTTTGCCTGGTTCGGGCTGGACGGTGGCCTTGGCTTGCGGACTGCTGCTGGTTGGGCTCGTCATAGTCCTGGCCGCCCTTTCCGGGCGCACCAGCGGAGGCCTTTTAGGCTTGGCAATTCCTCTGCTGGTGTTGACGGTGATCTTCTCTGTAACGTCCTTCGGTGATTCAACCCGCGGGTTCCTTCGCTCGGCTACCGGAGACGACAGCCAGTACAGTGCAGCATTCAGCAGCTCCACGGTAGACCTGACCCACTTGGGCACGATTACCAAGCCCACTACGGTAGAGATCGACTCCGTATTTTCCAAGCTGGACCTGCTCCTGCCGGAGAATGTTCCGGTGAAGGTACAAACTGAAGGCGCGTTCCTGTCCGAAATGGACTTGGAGCTGCCTCAGGATCTACGGTCCTTGCCCGGCGATGCACCAACGCTGACCGTTGAAGTCGACGGCGCTTTTTCCAGCTTCTCCACCAGCGTGGATACCCCCAGCATCCTGAACCCCAGCAACAAGGATTTCTAAGGACTGAGCTTCATGAATACTTCTTCCACTCCAGCTAGAAAATTCCCTACCGGAACCTTGGTCTTCGGGCTGATCATGATCGTTGTCGCCCTGGCATCGCTCAGCCGACTGGTTCTGCAATGGAGTTTCGACATGCCGTTGTTCTTCATCACCATCGTCGCGTTGGCCGGTGTTGCCATGATCTTCTCCGGTCTGGCCGCGGCCGGCAAGGCCCGGAAATCCGCAGCTGAACCACCACTGCCCACGGACCCCAACCTCTAAGTTTCCACGCTTTTCCAACTATTAGGAGTTATCTGATGGACGCATTCTTCAACTCGCTTCGTTCCATGCCGCTTCGCCGCGGACCAGGCCGCTTGGCCGGCGGCGTCGCAGGAGGCATTGCCGACAAGTTCGGATGGGATGTCACCTTGGTGCGCATTGCGCTGCTGCTTTCGTTCCTGCTTCCGGTCATGGGCGTTGCGGCATATATTCTGGCGTGGATCCTGATCCCGGCACAGGACAACACCATCATCTTGCAGAACTGGCTGCGCAAATTCTAAATTCTGGTCCCGACCGGCCAACTCGGCGAACGAAGCTTGGCGCCATGATCCTACTAGGGCGGGTCTCAAGCACTTCCGTGACGTGAGACTCGCCCTAGTGGCTTTAAGCACGTACAATGGCACGCAGAGTAGATGCTCAATGGCGCGCGGATATTGAACGACATCCGAATGGAAATCCTTGCTGTCGCAGCTAGATCGGGAGCCTGCTTGCTCCAGTTGCTGCACAAGGCTTTCCCTTTACTAAGCGAGGACCAATGCGCATTGGAATCATGACCTCCGGCGGCGACTGCCCAGGTTTGAACGCTGTCATCCGCGGAGCGGTACTGAACGGCATCAAAAGCTACGATTACGAGTTCGTCGGTTTCCGTGACGGCTGGCGTGGCGTCAAGGAAGGCGACTTCTTTGATCTTCCCCGAACCGCTGTGCGCGGCATCGCCAAGCAGGGCGGCACCATCTTGGGCACCTCGCGCACGAATGCGTTCGAGGGTGATCTCGGTGGCGCCGAGAACATTTCCAAAGTCCTCAAGTCCAATGGCATCGATTCGCTGATCGCCATCGGCGGCGAAGGCACGCTAGCCGGCGCCCAGCGCCTCTGCGAGGCGGGCCTGCCTATCGTTGGCGTCCCCAAGACCATTGACAATGACCTGGACGCCACGGACTACACCTTCGGTTTCGATACCGCCAACCAGATCGCCGTCGAAGCCATCGACCGCCTGCGCACCACCGGCGACTCGCACCACCGCTGCATGGTCGCTGAAGTAATGGGACGGCACGTGGGCTGGATTGCCCTCCACGCAGGCATGGCATCCGGTGCGCACGCCGTGCTCATCCCAGAGGTGTCCACCACCATGGAGCAGATCTGCCAGTGGGTGAACGAAGCCCATGAACGCGGACGCGCCCCATTGGTAGTTGTCGCCGAAGGCTTCGTGCCCGAAGGCATGGAAGAGGCGTTCTCGGTACGCGGCCTCGACTCCTTCGGCCGTGCTCGCCTCGGCGGCATTGGCGAGATGCTCGCGCCAGTGATCGAGGAACGTACCGGCATTGAAACGCGTGCAACGGTGCTGGGCCATATTCAGCGCGGCGGCGTGCCTACCGCTTTCGACCGTGTCCTTGCCACCCGGCTGGGAATGGCTGCTGTGGATTCCATTCACGCCAAGGCCTGGGGGACCATGGTGGCCCTGCACGGCACGAAGGTGCTGCGTGTGCCTCTGCGGGCCGCCTTGAACAACCTCAAGCGCGTGCCCATGGAACGCTACGAAGAAGCCGCTGTGCTCTTCGGCTGATCCTGGAGACGCAACAAGGGCGTGGGGTGAAATGCATTGGATATGCTTTTCACCCCACGCCCTTGTTGTTGGCTTCTAGCCTTGGGGCGGGGTCCTCAGGAACCCGGTAAAGCGCCCAGCCACCTGGCCGGCATCGGTAGCCACGATGACGTCCTGCGTAGCCGGATAGCTCGTTTCGCCGTCAATCACGGACAACACCGCTTCCGGGTCAACGTTGCGCTTGACCACGGCCAAGGCAATGGGGCCTGCTTCATAATGCAGGGTCGCGGAAGTGATCCGGCCTACCGTGCGTTCGCCCAGCTTCACTTCGGCCCCTGCGGCTGGCAACGTGTGCATGGAACCGTCAAGGTCCAGGAAGACCAGTCGGCGCGGCGGGTGGCCGATGTTGTGCACGCGGGCAATCGTTTCCTGGCCCTTGTAGCAGCCCTTGTTCAAATGCACCGAAGTACGCAGCCAGTCCAGCTCGTGGGGAATGGTCTTGTCGTCGATCTCAGCGCCGAAGCGCGGTTCCCACGCGGCGATGCGCAAGGCTTCGACCGCCATCATGCCGGATAGTTCTTCGTCAGCTACGGCTTCGGCCAGCTTTTCCAGCTCCACGATGTGCAAGAACCATGGACGTTCCTTGCCTGGGTGGTCTGCGCGGGAATAGGCCCAACCGCCCTCGGTAATGCCCGGCCATGGGTTCTCCCAGACCAGCGATCCAGCGGTGCCGATCTTGCGGGGAGCTGCCAGAACGCCATAGCTGGAGGAAAGGTCATTCACCTCAACGCGCAGCATGAAGCGCATCGAGTTCAAGAACTGCTCCAACGCTGCCCCGGCGCCCGGTTCAACAATCAGCAGCAAACGGTCTTCGGTGGCGAGCACCTTCATCTCGTGCTCAATGCGACCCTGGACCGAAAGCAGCAGCGCTTGGGTGCTGTCCCCTGGCTTCAGATGGGAAATTCGCTGGCTGCTGAGCGTATCGAGCCAGCTCTGGCGATCATCGCCTCGGATCTCGACAACGTCGAAGTGGCTCAGATCGGCAATTGCCTGGCCCTCGGCGAGCTTGCGTGCTTCACGGGTCGGAGCGCCGTAGTGGGCTGCGACACCGGCATCAACACCGCCAGCTTCCACAGCCCCAGCGCGATCGAGCAGAATTGAACGGTATCCAGCGGCCATGATCAGTTCGCCGTTCCTTCGGCCGTGACGCGCTTGAGCGCCGCGGAGGCGTGCGCCTGGAGGTCCATATTGCCCTTGGAGACGTCCCAGCGCCAGAACAGCTCGCCATTGACCAGGCCGTAGATGCGAGTGGACGATGCGTAAGCCTGGGCGTTCTTGCTGCGCAGCAGGCTCTCGGTGGCAAGCTGAATACGCGGCCCATCAATCAGGCCGTAATACAGCTCTGAGATGCCATCAGGCCGGACGATATGCGCCTGGATCTTGAAGCCGTCCTCGGTGTGCAGCTTCTGCACATCGTCCGCCGAACGCAATACCGGGAAGATATCCCCCGGCACCATGCCGGGACCGGCATCGGCATCCTGCTGTTCGCGGTCCAGCGACCAGAACCCGGATTCAACTGCCAGGATGCGCAGCTTCGTGCCATCGGCTTCTGTCAGCCAGGCTTCGCTGCGGTATTCAAGGTAAGGGCCGCCAAGGTCACGGAAGGTGACTTGCTGCCAGAAAAACTCGTCCTCGGCTTCGCCTTCGCCAAGACGGCCGGCACCTTCCCAGGTGCCAATGATCCAAGCGAAAGGTACAAGTTCCGGGGTGAGGTCCGTAGGTAGGTCAAAGGCCATGGACTACTCGCTCCTAATTCAGTTAGTGATGAAATGAAAACAGCGCACACGTTGTTGTGTGCGCTGTTTCTACTTCTGGCCCTGGAAGAGGCGCTTCACTACCAGGCCTGCGAACCCGGCCATTCCGAGACCGGCGATCACTACAAGTGCCTGGAAGAAAATTTCGATTGCAAGGTAATTTTCATTCATGGCTTCATCTTAGCGTGCGAGCCCGGAGAACTTCGACACGCGTGACGCAGCTTGCATCATATTTGAACCGCTCACCGTTAAATGAATGCTAGCACTTCCATTGCATACCAGCTGACAGCACCGTTCATCAGCAAGATGGCGCAGGCCAAGCCCAGGATTCCACTTAGATTGCGCACGCTGCGGCTGACCAAAGCCAAGGCGCGTAACGAACCAACCAGCAGTCCTGCAAGCAACCCGAGGATCGCGCCCTGGTACCAAAGGATATCTATCGGCAACGCACTGGACGCCGCGCCCAAAGCTGCAGCAACCACAGGTGCAAGAATCATCGTCATCCGGTTCGGCAGACGGGTTGCGGACACCGCACCAGCCCCGAGCAGCGCGACCACGGTGATCACGGTCAACCCAAAGCCGTATGGTGCGTAAGCGCTGGCGGCCCAGGCAGACCCGAGCACACCCAGGACAATGCCAGTCACACCGGAAACCACGCCGGCCAACCGGCCTTCGGCTTCTGCACCGCGCAATACTTGGCTTATAAATACCAGAAGCACGCCAACCGCGATGACTTCGACGCTATGTGACATCATCGACCCGCCCGGCAAGAACATGGCCAAGGCCGTGGCAGCCAACGAGCATAGCGCCAAGATGATGGTGATCGGCCATGGCGCATCGGAGCGAACCATGCGGGGCCACGTATAGGCGAAAATCAGCTGCAATACCGCGGTGAGCACACCCATCAGCCAGCTCATCGAATCCAGACTTGCGACAACGACAAGCAGTGCTGCTGCAACGAGCCCACTGAATAAAACCTTGATTCTCAAATTCCGATTCCTGACGGTAATGTGTCCGCACTTGCGTGTTCACATGCGTGCTTCAACTGATTCATTCCTTATACTGTGACACGTAAAAGTGATTTTTTCGCAACTATCTGGCAGGAGGCAGACCGATTGGCTCACCTACTGCTCCTAAGTAATCATGCCGAAAATGCCGCTGAAGTTCTTCCGGCACTTGAACTGTTGATGCACGAGATTTCATTCTTCCCTGCAACCACAGAGTCGCTGAGCCAACTCCCGGAATGCGATGCGCTCATTCTCGATGCCCGCACCGATCTGATTCCGGCTCGCTCTTTGGCACAGCTCTTGCACGCCAACTTGAATCTCCCCTTGCTGCTGGTTGTCAGCGAGGGCGCACTGGGCATTTTGAATTCGGACTGGCACGCGACGGATTTCCTGCTGCCTTCCGCGATTCCTGCCGAACTTGATGCACGCATCCGTCTGATGCTCTCAGGCGCATCGGCCCCTGCCCCGGCGCAGGTCGAGCCCGAAAGCTCTTCGGGCCTGCGCATCGATGAGTTGAGCTACACCGCCCGTATCGATAACCGCATGCTGGACCTGACATACAAAGAGTTTGAGCTGCTCAAGTACCTCGCGCAGTTTCCCGGTCGGGTCTTCACCCGCGAGCAGCTGCTGCATGAGGTGTGGGGCTATGACTACTACGGCGGCACCCGTACCGTTGACGTGCATGTGCGCCGTTTGCGCGCGAAACTCGGCACCGATCATGAGCAGCTCATTGGAACGGTGCGCAACGTCGGCTACCGCTTCCACGCCGAATCATAACTTTCGGATAACTCCTACCCACTTCCCACATTTTGCGACTATCGTGAAATGCATGAGCGAACTGCCACAGAACACTGTTTCCATTCAGCACGTCCCGGGTGAGCTTGATGAACGGGTACTGTCCGACGTGCGTCAACTAGCACTCGATGCGCAGGAAGCCGATGGCAATCCGCCGTTGAGCGATCAGACCCTGGTGGCCTTGGCAGCCGATGAGTCAAACGGAAATCTAATTGCACTGCTCGCTGAAGCCGGTGAAGGTGCGGATTCCACGTTGGCCGGCGTGGCTGTCGCGGTTCGGGAATCCGAGGAGCACCCTTGGGTCATGGAACTGGTGGTCCACCCTGAGCATCGTCGGGCCGGTATTGGCCGCGCCCTGTTGGGCAAGCTCGGCGAGCTGCTGGACCTCTCGCAAATCCAGGCGTGGGCGCACGGCGACCACGAGGCGGCCAAGAAGCTGGCCGCCGGCGTAGGACTGAACCGCGTACGCGAGCTGTTCCGGATGCGCCGCGAAGGCACCGATTATTTGGAAGAATCCCCGATTGACCGCCGCATCATGGTTCGCACGTTCCGCGTTGGCGAGGATGAGCCTCAGTGGCTGGAAGCCAACGCCAAGTCCTTCGCCCACCATCCCGAGCAGGGCTCGCTGACCCTTGACGACCTCGAAGCACGCATGTCCGAGGACTGGTTCGATCCAACCGGCTTCTTCCTCGCATTCGATGCGGAGGAGAATCTGCTCGCCTACCACTGGACCAAGATCCATCCTGCCTCCGGTGACGCGGCACGTCCCACCGGCGAAGTCTATGTTGTCGGGGTGGTTCCCGAAGCGCAGGGACTAGGCTTGGGCCGCTCCTTGACCACCACGGGCGTCAACTACCTGCTTGAACTGGGCGTTGATGCGGTGATCCTGTACGTCGATGCCGATAATGAGGCAGCGGTGAAGCTCTACCGCTCGCTGGGCTTCACACTTTGGGATGCCGACATCATGTACGGTCCGCAGAAGATAGACTAGGGGTACCGGCAGTTCCGATTATTTCGGGACTGCCACTAGCGGTGTCTTTAGCGTCCACTTGCAGGAAAGAAGTGAGTTCAGCAGATGAATAGCTACCCCAAGGAAACTGGTACTCAACTACGCGATGTCCCTTCTTCGAAAGTCAACGAGGACCGCATAGAACCTGCCGATTCGTTGCCGGACTTGCATCCTGATGGCGGATTCAAAAATGAACGTTTCCTTGACCGCGAGCTCAGCTGGCTGCACTTCAACGCCCGTGTCCTGGAACTGGCCGAAGACACCGATCTGCCATTGCTGGAACGTGTGAACTTCCTGTCCATCTTCGCCTCGAACCTCGATGAGTTCTTCATGGTTCGCGTTGCCGGGCTGAAGCGCCGCATCCACGCAGGACTGGCAGTGCCAGCGGCAAACGGCATGAACCCGGTAGACCAGCTGGAGCTGCTACTCTCCTCGGCCCACGCACTGCAGACCCGCCACGCCAAGGTCTTCGCCGACTCGGTCTACCCGGATTTGACCGAGCAAGGGATCCGCATCACCACATGGGAAGACCTTTCGGCCTCCGAACGAGAACTGCTTTCCAAATGGTTCGTTTCCCAGGTGTTCCCGATACTCACCCCGCTGGCCGTTGACCCCGCCCACCCATTCCCCTACATCTCCGGCCTCTCGCTGAACTTGGCCGTGGTAGTCCGCAACCCATTGACCGGCAAAGAACTCTTCGCCCGCTTGAAGGTGCCGGACACCATCGCCCGCCTGATCAGCATCGACGGCACCCGCGCTGCGCACTCGTCGCTGCGCACCGCCCGCTTCATCCCTCTCGAAGCGCTCATCGCGGTACACCTGGAGCTGCTGTTCCCCGGCATGGAAATCGTTGAGCACCACTTCTTCCGCGTTACCCGCAACGAAGACCTGGAAGTTGAAGAAGACGATGCAGAAAACCTGCTGCAGGCGCTGGAGAAGGAATTGCTGCGCCGCCGCTTCGGTCCACCGGTCCGCCTGGAGGTCGCCGATGACATCAACCCCGAAATCATGGAACTGCTCACCCGCGAACTAGGTGTGGAAGAGGACGAGGTCTTCAAGCTTCCCGCCCCATTGGACCTGCGCGGCCTCGGTGTCATCGCGTCGCTCGATCGTTCCGAGCTGCACTACACCAAGCATGTCGGCCATACTTCCAACTACCTGAACGAATCGGAAACTGCCAAGGCCGCCAATGTGTTCGCGGCCGTACGCCGCCGCGACATCCTGCTTCACCATCCCTATGATTCCTTCTCCACCAGCGTGCAGGCCTTCCTGGAACAGGCCGCAGCTGACCCGAAGGTCATGGCCATCAAGCAGACCCTGTACCGCACCAGCGGCGACTCGCCAATTGTCGATGCGCTGATCGACGCGGCAGAAGCCGGCAAGCAGGTCCTGGCCCTGGTGGAAATCAAGGCGCGCTTCGACGAGCAGGCCAACATCTCCTGGGCTCGCAAGCTGGAGCAGGCCGGAGTGCATGTGGTCTACGGCATCGTTGGCCTGAAAACCCACTCCAAGCTCTCCTTGGTGGTTCGCCGCGAAGGCGACAAGCTGCGCCGCTACTGCCATATCGGCACCGGAAACTACCACCCGCGCACCGCGCGCTACTACGAGGACTTCGGCTTGCTCACCTGCGACGACGAGGTGGGCGAGGATATCTCCAAGCTCTTCAACCAGCTCTCGGGCTACGCCCCGCGCTCGACATACAACCGCTTGCTGGTTGCTCCGCGTTCGGTACGCACCGGACTGCTGGCGCACATCGAGAAGGAAATCGTCAACGCCACCGCGGGCAAGCCGGCGAAGGTCGTCATCAAGGTCAACTCGATCGTGGATGAAGCCATCATCGATGCGCTGTACCGGGCCAGCCAGTCAGGCGTCAAGGTGGAAGTCATTGTTCGCGGCATCTGCGCCCTGCGCCCGGGCGTCCCCGGACTGAGCGAGAACATCGAAGTGCGTTCCATCCTTGGCCGGTTCCTTGAGCACAGCCGCGTGTTCAAGTTTGAAAATGGCGGAGATCCACTGGTGTACATCGGCTCCGCCGACATGATGCACCGCAACCTGGACCGGCGCGTGGAAGCCCTGGTTTCGCTGCGCAACCCGGAAGACATCGATCGCATGATCACGCTGCTGGCCCGCTACATGGATGACAAGACCGCTTCCTGGCACTTGAACTCCGATGGAGAATGGATCCGCCATTACCAGGACGAGGATGGCAAGCCGCTCTCCGATGTCCAGTTCTGGCTAGTAGAAGAACATGCCCGCCGACGGAACAGTGGACGTAACAGCTAGTGAACGAATCAGAGCTGCGCGATACCCGCACCAGGGCTCGTGACATCATCCGATCCGCAGACGCCGAGGAAATCCGCCTTGGCGAATACGACATCGTGGCTGCCGGGGCGATCCCCTGGAGGCTGAAGGACGGCAAACTGCAAGTTCTCTTGATCCACCGTCCCAAGTACGACGACTGGTCCTGGCCCAAGGGAAAGCTGGAGCAGGGCGAATCCATCGCAGAGTGCGCGTTGCGCGAGGTCCGCGAGGAAATCGGGTTGCGCATAACCTTGGGCATCCCGCTTTCGGCCACTGCCTACAAAGTCGGGCAGAAAACCAAGGTCGTCTACTACTGGGCGGCCAAGACCGATCCGCAGACGGTGATCGAACCCGACGGCGCAGAATGCGACGAGACGCGCTGGGTCAGCCCCAAGAAAGCTGCCGGGATGCTGTCCGCGGCCACCGACAACCAGCCGCTGGACGACCTGCTGAGGGCCCATGACGCTGGCGTGCTCGATACGCACCCGGTGCTGATCGTCCGCCATGCCAAGGCCAAGCCGCGTGGCAAATGGACGCGCGCCGAGGGCGACCGCCCGCTGGCGGCGACCGGACGGCGCCAAGCGCAGGCTGTTTCGCGGATGCTCGAAGCGTGGAAGCCCATGCATGTGGCTTCTTCGCCGTGGATGCGTTGCGTACAGACGATTACGCCCTACGCAGCCTTGCACGCGTTGAACCTCAAGAGCATCAAGGCACTGACCGAACATGCTGCCACGCGCAAGCCTGAGCGAGCCCGCAAGGCCGTGCAGAAGCTGTTCGACAAGTACCGTTCCCAGGTCATTTGCACGCATCGGCCGGTGCTGCCCTTCGTACTGGAGGTCCTCGTAAAGAACTCCACCGCTGAACTGGCCCAGGCGCTGCCGGATCAAGATCCCTATTTGGAACCAGGATCCTTGATCGTTGCACAGCAGGTCCAAGCCGGCAAGCCGCGCATCGTCTCATTCGAGATCCACACGCCGTACCACGACTAGCCTCGGCGGCCGCTACCCGTCCAATGCATGCCGTGCATAGGTGTTCTCTCATGGCTTGGCGAAACCCGTTGCATCTGGCTCCGATTAGGGATAAGACTGTAAATAGGACACACATCACAGCCGAGAATGAGGTAATGCCATGACTGCCAAGCAGCCGCACCAGCCAGTCGAGAAGATTGTGCACCATGGCCTGCGTCTGGATCACGACGCGAGCCGTGGCCGCTATTCGCTGTGGCACGGTTCCACTTTCGTCGGCTTCCTCGGCTACCACGAAGAAGACGGGATCGCCACGATTCAGCACACCATCGTCAACGAGGAATTCGGACGCCGAGGATACGCTCGTGCCCTGGTGACCTTGGTTCTGGACAAGTTCCGCGACGAAGGGCTGAAGATCATTCCCGAATGCAGCTATGTCCAGGACTACCTGCACCGCTACCCGGAATACAACGACATGGTGGTTTCCGCCAGCTAGCCTCGAATGCGAGCAGAGTCATCAATGTCCGTAGTTTCGGCGGCATTCCAATTGATCTAAACTGGAACGTGTGAATATGCCAGCGCCGACGACCAGCAGACAGGTATGATGACGAGTTCAATCGCGACCCCCTATGAAGATCTGCTTCGAGACGTGCTGGAAAACGGCGCCTCCAAGGAAGACCGCACCGGAACCGGAACCCTGTCGGTATTCGGCCGCCAGATCCGCTTCGATCTGAAGGATTCTTTCCCGCTGATCACCACCAAACGGGTGCACTTCAAGTCTGTGGCTGCCGAGCTCCTTTGGTTCCTGCGCGGCGAATCCAACGTGAAGTGGCTGCAGGACCAAGGCGTTCGCATCTGGAACGAATGGGCTAATGAGCACGGCGAACTCGGCCCGGTCTACGGCGTCCAATGGCGCAGCTGGCCAACTCCCGAAGGCGGCCACATTGACCAGATTTCCCAGCTGGTCGACTCGTTGCGCAATAATCCCGACTCCCGCCGCCATATCGTCTCGGCGTGGAACGTCGCAGAAATCCACAACATGGCGTTGCCGCCATGCCACGTGTTCTTCCAGTTCTACGTCGCCGATGGCAAGCTCTCCTGCCAGCTTTACCAGCGCAGCGCAGACATGTTCCTGGGCGTGCCCTTCAACATCGCTTCCTATGCCCTGCTGACCCGCATGCTGGCGCATCAGCTCGACCTGGAACCAGGCGAGTTCATCTGGACCGGCGGCGACGTGCATATCTACACCAACCACTTGGAACAGGTCCAGGAGCAGCTCTCCCGCGATCCTTACCCATATCCGACGCTCAGCCTCAATTCCAAGCCAAAGTCGATCTTCGACTACACGCTGGAAGATTTCAGCGTCAACGACTACCAGCACCACCCAACCATCAAGGGCACCGTAGCCGTATGACCCGCAATCCGCGCCACGCGCACGAGGTGCAACCGCTGATTGGCGCCATTTGGGCCCAAGCCGAGAACGGCATCATTGGCGCTGGCGGCGCCATGCCATGGCATGTTCCCGAGGATCTGGCCCACTTCAAGCGCACCACGGCAGGCCATCCGGTAATCATGGGCCGCGCCACATGGAATTCTTTCCCGGCGAAGTTCCGCCCCCTGCCAGGCCGCACCAACATCGTGCTGACCACGCAGGCCGATGCACATGGGCAACTGCGCAAGGATGGCGCAGTCCCCGTCTCGAGCCTGGAAGAAGCCATTGCCCTGGCACAGCGCAGCGAAGGCGGCGAAGAAGTCTGGATCATTGGCGGCGGCAACGTCTACGCACAGGCACTGGACCTGCTGGACCTCGCGGTGGTCACCAAGCTTGATGTCTCCCCCGAAGGAGATACCTCCGCGCCGTCGCTCACCGCCGACTTCGCTCTGGGTGCTTGCGATCCATCCCAAGATTCGGAAGCTGCCCGCTGGCATGTTTCCTCCACCGGTACCCGCTACCGCTTCGAAACCTGGCTTCGCCAAAAGGACTAGAACGACCATGAAAAAATACATCGGAGAGCTCAAGCAGCACCCCGAGGCACTCTTCATTCTCGGATACATGCTCTTCCCGCTGCTGGCATTGGTAGTGGCCGCACTCGGCTTCTTCATGGTTCTGGGCGGCCACAAGATTTTCGGACTGATCCTGTTGCTGGTTCCCACGCAGATCTTCATCTTCTCGGCGATGTGGGCGATCAAGAACCGCAAGCTGCTGCTTGAGGAAAAGTAAAACTTTCGCTGTACCGAATCACACCTGAACCCTGCTGGGGCTTGGGTGTGATTCTGCTTTAACTCTTGTAACGAACCGGGCTCTGCCCGATCATCGCACCTACCATGGAGACATGACTTCATCTGTTGGTTTTGTAGGTTACCGAGGCATGGTTGGATCCGTGCTGATGCAGCGCATGCTCGACGAGGGCGATTTTGCCCAGATCGACCCGGTATTTTTCTCGACTTCCAATGCTGGCGGCAACGCCCCGGCATTCGCTGAGGGCACCGGCCCGCTGCAGGACGCGTTCGACATTGACACGCTGTCGAAGTTGCCGATTATCGTCACCGCCCAGGGTGGCGACTACACAACCAAGGTCCACACCGAGCTGCGCAAGTCCGGCTGGGACGGCCTGTGGATCGATGCCGCATCCTCGCTGCGCATGAACGATGATTCGGTCATCGTCCTGGATCCGGTCAACCGTTCGGTGATCGATGAATCCCTGGCCGCTGGCACCAGGGACTACATTGGCGGCAACTGCACCGTCTCGTGCATGCTCATGGGCTTGGGTGGGTTGTTCAAGAACAACCTGGTCGAGTGGGGCACCGCGATGACCTACCAGGCTGCTTCGGGCGGCGGTGCACGCCATATGCGCGAACTGCTCACCCAGTTCGGCGACATCAACGCGTCGGTGGGCAGCGAACTGGCTGATCCGGCCAGCGCCATCCTGGAAATCGACCGCAAGGTTCTGGAAACCCAGCGTGGAAACCTCGACGCGTCGCAGTTCGGTGTTCCGCTGGGCGGCTCGCTGATTCCATGGATCGATGCGGATCTGGGCAACGGCCAGTCCCGCGAGGAATGGAAGGCAGGCGTTGAGACCAACAAGATCCTGCAGACTGCCGGCGACAAGCAGATCATCATGGACGGACTGTGCGTTCGTATTGGCGCCATGCGCTCGCACTCGCAGGCACTGACGCTGAAGCTGAAGGAAGACCTGCCGGTCTCCGAAATCGAGTCGCTGCTGGCAGCCGACAACGAGTGGGCCAAGGTCATTCCGAACGAGAAGGAAGCCACCGTGGATCAGCTGACTCCGGTCGCAGCTTCGGGCACTTTGGACATCCCGGTGGGCCGCATCCGCAAGCTGGAAATGGGCCCGGAATACATCTCGGCCTTCACCGTCGGCGACCAGCTGCTGTGGGGCGCAGCGGAACCGCTGCGCCGCATGCTCGCTATCGCCCAGGGCCGCCTCTAGCCATCCCTGAAGCGCAAACCATGGCAAACAGCCCGGAACAGAATTTCTGTTCCGGGCTGTTTGCCATTTCCCTGCAGGTGAGCGCTAGTGGGCCCACTCGTTCCTGAGCACCGAATAGATCAGCTGGTCATGCCACGCACCGGCCCGCCACTGGGCTTGGCGGATGACACCCTCGCGGGTGAACCCCAGCTTCTCCAGGCACCTCTGCTCGGCCAGGTTTTCAGCGGCTGTCGTGGCCTGGATCCGATGGCGCGGGTAATGGGAGAACAAGTAATCGACAAGCAACTCCTGCGCTCGGGTGCCAAGGCCCTGGCCGCGGAACTCGGCAAAGATGCCGATGGCGATTTCCCAGCAGGCAGAGGTGTTGGCCCGGCCCCACGACGTGACGGTGAACCAATCGGCTTTGCCGATGACCTGCTCTCCCAGGCAAACTGCCAGCGCACCGTCAGCGCTGCCGATCATCTGGTCTTGGGCCACGCGGTTGCGCAGCTTGCTGGTATCCCAGAAGCCGAACCATTGGGCTTCGCCGGCGCCCTGGACGGATTGGAAGTTCACCTCCAGCAGGTCGATATCTGTTGGACAGAGCTTGCGCAGGGATACTTCCGCCACGGCATTCCTCCCTTGCCCCGGCAACCGCCGGGAAGCATTTCACCTAGAGCACTTCGCCAATCAGCAACGGCTCGTTGACCAGTTCAATCCCAAAACGTTCCTGCACGCCGGCACGTACTGAGCGGGCGATGGCCAGAATGTCCTGGGCAGTGGCTTCCCCGCGGTTGGTGATGGCCAGCGTGTGCTTGGTGGACAGCGAGGCGCGGCCATCGGCGAGCGCGAATCCGCCGGTCCCCTCCAAGCCGTAGCCCTTGGAGAAACCGGCCTGGTCGATAAGCCACGCAGCGGACAGCTTCACGAAGCCGGCCTGTTCCACCGGGTAGTTCGGGGCGTTCGGCGGAAGCTTGTCCAGGACGCTGGATTCAACGATGGGGTTGGTGAAGAAGGAACCGGTGGAATGCGAGTCGGCGTCCTTGATATCGAAGACCATGCCCTTGGAACGGCGCAATTCGAGCACTGCTTGGCGCACTTGAAGCGCGTTGGCGCGGTCTCCGGCTTCAACCCCGAGCCGGCGGGCCAGCTCTGCGTAGCGGATCGGAGCCGATTCGTTCTCGCGGGCCAGCAGGAACGCCACCTCCAGGACCACATAGCGCGGGGACCCATTGTTGCTGGTGCGCTTGATGAGCGACTCCCGGTAGGCGAATTCAAGTTCGGCGTTGTCCAGCTTGAGTACCTGGTCGCTCTCGCGGTCATAGGCGCGCACCCACGCCAAGGTCTGGGACACGTCTGCACCGTAGGCTCCAACGTTCTGCACCGGGGTGGCACCGGTGCATCCAGGGATGCCCGAGAGCGCTTCCAGCCCGCTCAGGCCCTCAGCCAAGCTGTATTCAACGGTCGTGTCCCAGTTCTCGCCGGCGGCGGCACGCAGCAGCACCTTGCTATTCGGCTGCTCGTCCAGGTGCAGTCCACGGGTGGCAATCTGCACGGCAACACCCGGGAAGCCGTCATCCGAGATCACCAGGTTGGAGCCCCCGCCAATGAGCAGGACGTCCTGCCCAGCAGCATCGGCTGCGGCTACTGCGTGAGCCAGTTCGGCTTCGCTGGTTGCGGTCACCATATGCCGGGCTGGCCCGCCGACGCGGGTCGTGGTCAGGTTCTTCAGCATTGCTTCAGTTTACTTTCGGTATGAGGACGATGGTCTGCGGCCAGGGGCGCGTGCTAGGCCTTGGGCTCGCCGCCGGCACGGCTTCCGGCGGCATTCGAGGACAGGCAGAAGGCCACAACCACCAGGATGGAGATGGAACCCAGGGCGGGCAGCAGTCCGATGACTTCGGCCAGCAGGCCCAGCAGGGGCGGGCCGCCGAGGAACGCGCCGTAGCCGATGGTGGACACCACCGAGACGCGGGTCGCCGCATGCACCGGATCATCCGAGGCAGCGCTCATGGCCAACGGGAAGGTCAGGGCCACGCCCATGCCCCAGATGGCCAAGGCCACGAAGGCCAGGGGCAGATTGTTGCCGAAGGCGAAGAGCAGCACGCCAACCAGCGCGCTGATGGCGCTGGCACGGATCATGAAAACCCTGCCCATCCGCAGGATCAAATCGCCGGAGAGCAGGCGGGTCAGGGTCATGGCGGTCACGAAGACGCCGTAGCCGATGGCTCCCATGCCTTCCTTCGTCTGGTACCCGTCCACCAGCGCCATGGCCACCCAGTCTCCGGCAGCGCCTTCGGCCAGGGCCATGCCCAGCACCAGCACGCCCAGGAGCACGGTCTGCGGTTCGGTCCAGGCCTTCTTCAGCGAGGACCCGTTGCTGCTGGTGCGCGGGGTCCGGCTGAAGTCTTCGCCGTAGAATCGTGCGCTGAACAGGACCATGGCGATGATGAGAAGGCCCATGAAGCCGTAGTGGTACTGCAGCGGGATCTGCAGGCGTGCGCCCAGCGCGCCGGCGCCGGCGCCGATTACCGTGCCAATGGAGAAGAAGCCGTGCAGGGCAGGCATGATGCTCTTGCCCAGAGCCCGTTCCATGGCCGCGCCTTGGACGTTGGAGGCGACATTCCACGAGGCGGTGCCCAGTCCCTGGGCAAAGAGGAAGATGCCACAGATGACGGCGCTGCCGAAGATCCCGGCACCGACGCCGACGAGGATCAGCGAGCCGGCGGCCAGAGTCGCGGCGATGCGCATGACGCTGGTGGCGCCCAGCCGCAGGACCAGCTGCCCCGAGACCGACACGGACAGGAAGGACCCTGCACTCAGGCACAGCAGCAGCAGGCCGACACTGGCGTGGTCCAGCGCCAGGGCGTCGCGCACCGCTGGCAAGCGCGAGACCAGTGCCGAGATCAGCAGGCCGCTGGCCAGGTAGGCGGCCATCAGCGCATTGCGCCACTGGGTTGCCGGCCGTTGCGCATCACCTGGAAGCTGCATGCCTAGAGCTGCACCACTGCCTGGCACTTGAGCAGCACCTTGGCTCCATCGGCCGAAACTGCCAGGTCGATGCGGGCGGTGCGGGCTTCGGCGTCCAAGGCGCCGACCTTGCCTTCCACCGAGATGGTGGTGCCTTCATGCTCCGATGGGTTGGAGCCTTCCGGGTCCTCGACGACGACCGGCTTGGTGAAACGGGTCTGGTAGTCGATGATGGCGCCCGGGTTCCCTACCCACTGCGAGACCAGGTCGATGACCGAACCCATGGTGAACATGCCATGGGCGATCACCGAAGGCAGTTCCACCTCCTTGGCGAAGCGCTCATTCCAGTGGATCGGATTGAAGTCGCCCGAGGCTCCGGCATAGCGAACCAGGTCCGCGCGGTTGACCTGCACCGTGTGCGAGCCAATGACCTGTCCCTTTTCGAGGCTTTCGAATTCAATCATGCTTAGTCCTCAGCTCGTACCAGTAGCGATGAAACGGTGGTGGCGATCTTCTCGCCGGCCGCGGTGGTGATTTCGGCGCGGGTGGTGATCATCGCGCCGGCGCCCATCTCGCGGATCTGGTCCACGTAGAGCTCGGCGAGCAGTTCATCGCCGGCCACGATCGGTCGGTGGTGGGTGAAGCGCTGGTCGGCATGCACCACGCGGGAGAAGTCGATGCCGCTGGCCGGGTCGGAGATCAGCTGCGCGTCGGCCCGCTGGGCGATGATGATTGCGAAGGTCGGCGGGGCGACAACGTCGCTGTAGCCCAGCCCGCGGGCTGCCTGCACTTCGTAATGCGCCCGGTTGGCGGCTTTGGTGGCGGCGGCGAATTCGCGGATCTTCTCGCGGCCTACCTGGTAGGACTCGCCGGCAGGGTAGATGCGCCCTACCAGGTCGGGGTTGATACCCATGGGTTCTCCTGAACGTTGTTGGACGTGGCCGGGCGTGGATGCCGCTGGATACGAAATCCGGGCGCAGCTGCCCGGTCACACTGTGGAATTCTTGCGAGAGCCTAGTTCTGCCCGTCGGCGGGGCGCTTGTTGGACTGTGGCGCGGCGAGGCCGTTGTCGATGCGCCACTGGCGTGCGTCCTTGGCCCGGACGACCAGGCTGGCGATGTGGCAGAGCATGCCGATGACCATGATGCCGATCGCGATGTAGACCGTGGGCAGGGACGGAATGTTGGCGCCGATGATGGCCAGGATAATGCCCACGCCCATGATGCCCATGGCGGCGAAGACGAGCTTCTTGTAGCGGGGCGAGGCGGATTCCCAAGGAGTGTTGGTCATGGCTCAAGTCTAGTTCAGCCCGGGCCGGGAGCGCTCATTGCCGCCGGGGCATTTCCGCGTGACTCCCCCGACAACGCTCCGGCCTCAGAACAGGGCGGATTGCTCTTCCTTGAAGTCCCCGCGCTGCTCCACCACCGCGACCTCGCGGGTTTTCAGCTCGGCGGCATCCAGCAAGCGCAGGGTGGTGCCATCGCCGCTGTCGGCGAGGATGCTCTGTCCCAGCACGCCGCGGATGCGCAGGTTCACGGTGCTTCCGGGCAGGGTCGTGGTCCAGGCATGCAGCGCATGCGCATCCCAGGCGCCAATGACCGGGCGGGCGAAGGCCGGCTGCTCCCACAGCTCGTCGCGCAATTGCACGCCAAAGGTCTCCAGGCCGCGCTGCGCGCCGAGGAAGTCCCTGGCCCGGCCTGCCGCGTCGGCGTTGATCTGATCAAGCTGGGCGTAGTCCAGTTCCCAGCTGGCCAAGCCCTTGACCTTGGACTTCTGCCGCACCTGCTGGCTCAGGCCCACATGCTCGGTAACCAGGTCTTCGATCACCCGGATGGCCGCCCCGTCAGTGGCGCGGGCGACATAGCGCGCAATGACTGCGCCCTGCTGCGCCAGCCGTGTCCATTTGCTCTGGGCCGAGGTGGTGCCGACCTTGGTCGCTCCGTGGGCGAAGCTGGCGATATACAAGAAGTGCGGCTGTTCCAGGTACTTGCGTAGGCCTTCGGGGGCCTCGCCGGTCTTGTGGAAATGGTGCATGAACTTCGACTGGTCCAGCCGGCGGCAGCTCTCGCATTGGGTGCCTGTGCGCAGGGCCTTGTTCTTGGGGCATGTCAGCGCATTGCGCGAGCCGTCGGCGTTCATCGTGATGTAGCCCAGGCAGAACTTCAGTTCTCCGATCTCCAGGGCCAGTGAACGTCCCGCTTCCAGGTACTCGGTCCCCCAGGTTTCGCCGCTGCGCAGCCGGAGCATCGGAGCGGGTTCGTGTTCTGCGAAGCTGATGCCGTGGCATAGCTGCCGGGTAGCTGAAGCGAATTCCATCAGGACCTTTCTGAAGTTTCACCTCCAACGATAGTTCACTGCAGAGGGCCAGGTCCGTTGGGCAGGTTGGCCGATTCGCAAAGTCCGAAAGTTAGCTGGACGAATTCCCGTTTGGTTCTGGCCTAATTCTTAGGAGATGCCCTTAGGCTGAAACTGCACCGGAAACGTACCGCGGACCGGGCCACAATCTGTTGAGGTGATCCAGGATTTCAGTCCCATTTGATGACGAGACGCGTGCAGTGGCAATCACGGCTGCTGGAACTACCCCGTCCCCGGCCGAGTTGCAGCGATTGACGAAGGCCTTCCACCACGATTTCCAGCGCTTCATGATGGAATACCAGTTTGCGGTGGACGAAGTGCTGACCAAGGTCTCGATCTTGCGTGAAGAGTTCTTGTACTTGCACAAATACAATCCAATCGAGCACGTCAGCTCCCGGGTGAAAACTCCGGAGAGCATCATGCGCAAGGTTGCCCGCCGGGCCATCGCGCCGTCCCTTACTGCCATACGCGAGAACATCAGCGATATTGCGGGTGTGCGCATTACCTGCAGTTTCGTCAAGGACATCTATAAGGTCCTGAACACCTTGACCGCTCAAAATGACCTGAAGGTCATCCAGATCAAGGATTACATCAAGAACCCGAAGCCAAGCGGCTATAAAAGTGTCCATGCAATTGTGCAAATTCCGGTCTTCTTATCCGACGGCCCTGTCGACGTCGTAGTGGAGTTGCAAATCCGCACGATCGCCCAGGATTTCTGGGCAAGCCTGGAGCATAAAATTTTCTACAAGTACGAGGGGGAGGTTCCAGAACATCTAGTACAGGAGCTCGCCGATGCGGCAGCTGTTGCAACGAAACTCGATATGCAAATGCAACGCTTGCATACCGAAGTACACGGCCATGATGCCAATGATGCAGCAGGACAAGAGACGAATTTCGATACGAAGGCCTTCCAGGGACTGCTCTCGCTGGCACAGCAAGCCAGCACAAGGAGCCCTGAAAAGGGTGCGGACAACTAAGCGTTATTGGCTTCGAAACGACGGGTCCCTGAAGACCGCTTCGAACCCGGAAACCAAAAAAGATCCTCAGCCGAAGCTGAGGATCTTTGATTTGGTAGCGGCGCCGGGACTCGATCCCGGGACCTCACGATTATGAGTCGTGCGCTCTAACCAGCTGAGCTACGCCGCCACAAGTGAGAAACAATCCAGTAGAAGCCAAGAAAGCTTCTCACTCAGAGCCCCCTGCCGGAATCGATCCGGCGACCTCGTTCTTACCAAGAACGCGCTCTACCACTGAGCTAAGGGGGCAACGAGTAAATACTCTACACGCATTTCCCGGCAAAGAAAAATCGGCAAACCGACCTGGAAAACACCCCGAAATTTCCATAAAACCACTAGTCAAATTGAGATTAGCCACTCACCCTAGATCTTCAAGGACGAAGACTGGGACAAAAGGTGCTCGGGTGACGATGCTCACTGAGGTGTCCCTTGTGGTCAATCGCGGATTCGACCAGACGCGCAGGATAAAATCCCGAGACACTTTCCCTCGTGGCAGAACCACAGATCTCCCGCGCAAAACATAGGAGGCTCAACTCCCCCAGTCCCTCGACCCTGGGATTATGGATTACCTGGAAGGGCATCTGGCATCCGGTGCGCGGAGTCGCCACAACGCGCCGCGAAAGTAATCCAGGAGGCATGAAGCAAGCTCTCACGCGCACGGAATTCACCTAGGCAACCCGACTCCTATTTCCGTCTTGATTAGGAATATTGTGACGTCAGCAACAAATCCCCGGGAGATTTTGCAAACCTCGAAAACCTGTGTAAAGTATTTACCTGTTGCCCCCTTAGCTCAGTGGTAGAGCGCGTTCTTGGTAAGAACGAGGTCGCCGGATCGATTCCGGCAGGGGGCTCGCAATGAGAGAAGCAATCTGATTCCAGATTGCTTCTCTTTTCGTTTATCTGCCGCTCTTAGTGCCCCATCGCGCGGCCTTCGCCTCAGCCTTCGCTCGCGCTGCTTCGCCAGTCTTCTGCCACGCCGTCTTCCCCAGATTCCCGATTCGCGCTGCAAGAGGCTGATCGCTTGTACAAGCTAGCTCCTGCCGCCGGGCCAGTGCCCGCATCCTGAATTGCTGTCACCCTTCTGACCACTGGATTTGCGTTTCTTCCTCCCAAGCGTGCTAAGTTGTTCGCGACCACACGGGTGCCCTGGCAAGGGCTGAGATCGGGCTATCGCCGTCCGCGACCGTTGAACCTGTCCGGGTCATGCCGGCGAAGGAAGTGAGTTTCCCCAGTGGAACAATTTGAACAGCACCCTGCCCACACCCTTGCCTACCGCGAATCTGCGGGAATTTCTGTTCCCGTCACGCAGATCCATCTGGCAGACTCTCCCAATGGAAAGCCCAACGAGCCGCTGTCGGTGTATCGGACCAGCGGACCGGGAAGCGAACCGACCCAGGGCTTGCCGCCCTTCCGCGAGCAATGGATCCTGGAGCGCGGGGATGTGGAGACTTACGCAGGCCGCGAGCGCAATCTGCACGACGACGGGCGCTCGGCGGTCCGCCGCGGCACGGCCAGCGCGGAATGGGCTGGACGTTCAGCCCCTCCGCTGCGGGCCGTTGGCGGAGCGCGCGTAACGCAGATGCACTATGCACGTGCCGGGATCATCACCCCGGAAATGCGCTATGTGGCGCTGCGCGAGGAATGCGATGTAGAACTGGTGCGCAGCGAGCTCGCGGCCGGACGAGCCATCATCCCGGCGAACATCAACCACCCGGAATCCGAGCCGATGATCATCGGCAAGGCGTTCCTGGTCAAGATCAATGCGAATATCGGCAACTCGGCGGTGACCAGCTCCATCGCAGAAGAGGTCTCCAAGCTCCAGTGGGCCGCCAAATGGGGCGCCGACACGGTAATGGACCTGTCCACCGGAGATGACATCCACACCACCCGAGAATGGATCATCCGCAACTCCCCCGTGCCCATCGGCACCGTGCCGATCTACCAGGCGCTGGAGAAGGTCAATGGCGAAGCCAACAAGCTGACCTGGGAGATCTTCCGCGACACTGTCATCGAGCAGTGCGAGCAGGGCGTGGACTACATGACCATCCACGCTGGCGTGCTGCTGCGCTACATCCCACTGACCGCCAACCGGGTTACCGGCATGGTTTCACGCGGCGGGTCCATCATGGCCGGATGGTGCCTGGCGCACCACCAGGAGAATTTCCTCTACACCCACTTCGATGAGCTGTGCGAGATATTCGCGCAGTACGACGTCGCCTTCTCGCTGGGCGACGGGCTGCGCCCGGGCTCCATTGCGGACGCAAACGACGCAGCGCAGTTCGCCGAGCTGGATACGCTGGCCGAGTTGACCAAGCGCGCCTGGCACTACGACGTGCAGGTGATGGTCGAGGGACCGGGGCATATCCCGTTCCATCTGGTGCGCGAGAATGTGGAGCGCCAGCAGGAATTGTGCGACGGGGCCCCGTTCTACACCTTGGGCCCGCTGGTCACCGACATCGCGCCGGGCTACGACCACATCACCAGCGCCATCGGTGCCACGGAGATCGCCCGCTACGGTACCGCAATGCTCTGCTATGTCACGCCCAAGGAGCATCTGGGGCTGCCCAACCGGGATGACGTGAAGACCGGCGTGATCACCTACAAGATCGCGGCTCACGCAGCAGATCTGGCCAAGGGGCATCCGGGTGCCACGGCCCGTGATGATGCGCTGAGCAAGGCTCGTTTCGAATTCCGCTGGAATGACCAGTTCGCGTTGTCCCTAGACCCGGTCACCGCGCAGGAATTCCATGACGAGACTCTGCCGGCCGAGCCGGCGAAGACCGCCCACTTCTGTTCCATGTGCGGGCCGAAATTCTGCTCCATGCGCATTTCCCAGGACATCCGCGACGAATACGGCTCGGCCGAGGCACAAGCGGCCTTGGCCGGGATGGCGCAGAAGAGCCGGCAGTTCCTGGAAAGCGGCGGCACGGTCTATCTCGGGGATGAGATTCCGATCGGGACCCCTGCCGAATAATTAGCCCGGCATGCGATAACGCCCTTGGAGCAAGCTTTCGGCTTGCCCCAAGGGCGTTATCCAGTGCTACTCAGCTGTAGCTGCAGGCTTAGTAGTCGCGACGTCCACCGCTGCGGTTCGAATCGCTGTAGCGGTCCTTGCCGCCGCGTCCGCCACCGAATCCGCCACGGCCGCCATTGCGTCCGCCACCGAATCCACCACGGCCGCCACGTCCACCACCGTAGCCGCCACGGCTACCACGGAAACCTCCGCGGTCGCCATCGTCATCACGGCGCGGGCTGCGGCCATTGTCGAGCTGGAGATCGATGGCTTCGCCGCCGATGCGGGTCTTGGAAAGTGCACGCCACTGGTCCTTGCTCAGCTCTGCTGGCAGCTCCACCAGGGTGTGGTCCGATCGGATGTCGATGCCGCCGATTTCCGAAGAATCGAAGCCGCCCTCGTTGGCCAGTGCGCCAACGATCGAGCCTGGCTGAACGCGGTTGCGGCGGCCAACTGCCAGACGGTACATGGCGTTGCCCTCGGCAGCGGTCTTGCGGGCACGTGGACCGCGCTCACCGCGTTCGCCACGCTCCGGGCGATCCATGCGGGCCTTCTTCGCAGGCGAGATGACCGGCTCGGTCATCAGCAGCGGGCGTCCGCCCTGGGCCATCAAAGCCAGTGCAGCCGCGATTTCCAGGTGGTCCAGGTCCTCGTGCTCGGCAGCGAACTTCTCCACGATCTCGCGGAAAGTAGTCAGGTCCTGGCCGCTGATGGTCTTGTCGATGCGGTCGGTGAACTTCTGGATGCGGCGGTCGTTGACCGAATCCAGCGACGGCAGCTGCATCTGGGTCACCGGCTGGCGGGTCGCCTTCTCGATGGCACGCAGCAGGTACTTCTCGCGCGGGGTCATGAACAGGATTGCGTCGCCCTTGCGGCCGGCACGGCCGGTGCGGCCGATGCGGTGCACGTAGGACTCGGTGTCATGCGGGATGTCGAAGTTGATCACGTGCGAAATGCGCTCGACGTCCAGGCCGCGGGCTGCCACGTCGGTAGCCACCAGGATGTCGATCTTGCCCGAGCGCAGGTTCTCCACGGTGCGCTCGCGCTGCTGCTGCGGGATGTCGCCGTTGATGGCGGCAGCGGTGAAGCCGCGGGCCTTGAGCTTGTCGGCCAGGTCTTCGGTAGCCATCTTGGTGCGCACGAAGGTGATCACGCCGTCGAATTCCTCGGATTCGAGGATGCGGGTCATGGCGTCCAGCTTGTGGGCGCCCATGACCTGCAGGAAGCGCTGGGTGATGTTGGTGCCGGTGGACTGCTTGGACTTCACGGCGACTTCCTGCGGGTTGCGCAGGTATTCCGAAGCGATGCGGCGGATGGTGCGCGGCATGGTGGCCGAGAACAGGGCAACCTGCTTCTCTTCCGGAGTCGCTTCCAGGATCTTGTCGACCTCTTCGGCGAAGCCCATGCGCAGCATTTCGTCGGCCTCGTCCAGCACCACGTACTGCAGGTTCGACAGGTCGAGGGAACCCTTGTTGATGTGGTCGATCACGCGGCCGGGGGTGCCCACGACGACCTGTGCGCCACGGCGCAGGCCGTTGAGCTGCGGGCCGTATGGGGAGCCGCCGTACACGGGCAGAACGGTGAAGTTCGGCAGGTACTTGGCGTAGGAGGTGAAGGCCTCGGCGACCTGGAGGGCCAGCTCGCGGGTTGGAGCCAGGACCAGGATCTGCGGGGTCTTGGCTGGGCCGTTGGTGTCAGCCAGTTCGGCCATGCGGGACAGGGCAGGCAGTGCGAAAGCAGCAGTCTTGCCGGTACCGGTCTGGGCCAGGCCGACAACGTCGCGGCCTTCGAGGAGCAGTGGAATGGTCGCTGCCTGGATTGGCGATGGCTTCTCGTAGCCAAGGTCGGCAAGCGATGCAAGCACGCGGGCATCCAGGCCAAGCTCGGAGAAGAGCACGGTTGGCTCTTCCGGGGTCTGGTTGTCGTTGGTGTTTACGGGCATGTCAGAAGACACGAAGAATTACCTCATTCGTTTGGGGATAGGCCTTGGCCGTCCCCAAAGAAACGACGTATAGGCTGCACAGTCAGATACAAGTCACGCTCATCAAGCGCTCCCCTATGACATAAAGACCCGCACACACTTTGCGGAAAATACAACACGAGAAGGCTCCAACCTCAAAAATTGGGCTGGATGCGAGAGGGATACCCTGATGTTCGCGAACACTTAATGCTAGCTTGAACGGCACTGAGTTGTCAGTGTCGAAGCCGTGTGAGATCGGGCACCGCGACAGAGCACGTAGGGTTAAGCACGTGAAGAAACCTCTTTTTCCAAGGCGTCCCAATGAGCCCACCCCCGGCGGACTGTTCGTCGCCCAAATGCTCTGGTTCCTGGCCGGAGTGCTTTTTCTCGGCTTTGGCGGCTTCCTGGCCTATGAGCAGAGCCGGGATTCCACACTGGATTTCGGCAGCATTGCGCTGATGGTCTTTTTCGCCGCAGCGGGCATCGCCTGCGGCGTGCTGGGATACCGGCTGTTCACCGGCGACCGGGCAGCGCGCGCCAAGCTGTCCTGGCTGGGGCTGATTGCCGCACTGCCGCTGCTGCTGCGCTTCGGACGCTATTCGCTGCTGGCCGCCATCATCATGTTCAGCGTGGTGCTGATGTGGTTGCCGGCAAGCAACAGGTACTTCAAGATCGTCGATCCCAAGCCGGCCAAGCGCCGCCGGTAGCCGGACCGGAACCCGGTTCAATGCACGAAGGACCTAGGTTCTGCTGCCCTTGGCGGCAGCAGAACCCAGGTCCTTTGCGTTTACGGCTTACAGGTTGGTGAAGGCCTTCTCCAGGTCTTCAATCAGATCTGCAGGGTCTTCGATGCCGACCGACAGGCGCAGCAGGTTCACTGGAACTGCCAGCTCGGTGCCCTTCACCGAAGCGTGGGTCATCTCCGACGGATAGTTCATCAGCGACTCGATGCCGCCCAGGGATTCAGCCAGGGTGAACAGCTTGGTGCTCTCGGCAATCTTGCGGGCCGCCGATTCCCCGCCCTTGAACTGGACGGAGACCATGCCGCCGAAGCCGGACATCTGCTTCTTGGCAATCTCGTGGCCCGGGTGGTCTTCGAAGCCCGGATAGAGCACGCGCTCGACTTCGCTGCGTTCGCGCAACCACCCGGCAACCTGTGCGGCGTTCTCCGAGTGGGTGCGCATGCGCACGCCCAGAGTCTTCAGGCCGCGGGTGGTCAAGAACGCATCCATTGGGCCCGAAACAGCGCCCACTGCGAACTGGATGAAGCCGATCTTCTCGGCCAGCTCGGCGTCCTTGACGATCACCGCACCGCCCACCACGTCGGAGTGGCCGCCAATGTACTTGGTGGTCGAGTGCACCACGATGTCTGCACCCAGGGTCAACGGCTGCTGCAGGAACGGGCTGGCGAAGGTGTTATCCACGACCAGCAGTGCCCCGGCGGCGTGGGCAATCTGAGCGACCTTGGCGATGTCGGTGATCTTCATCATCGGGTTGGACGGGGTTTCCACCCACACCAGCTTCGCCTTGTTCTTCTCGATGGCAGCGGCCAGGGCCGCCTCGTCACCCATGTCCACCGGGGTGTTGCCGATGCCCCATGCACCCAGGACGCGGTCAATCAGGCGGAAGGTTCCGCCGTAGGCGTCGTTGCCCAGCACGATGTGGTCGCCCGGGCGCAGGATTGCGCGGATCAGCGAATCCTCGGCGGCCAGGCCCGAGCTGAAGGAGAAAGCGTGGTTGCCGAATTCGGCGCCGGCCAGCTGCGCCTGCAGCGAGTCGCGGGTCGGGTTGGTGCCGCGGCCGTACTCGTAGCCGTTGCGCAGGCCGCCAATGCCGTCCTGCGCGTAGGTGGACGAGAAGTGCAGCGGCGGAACTACCGCGCCGGTAACCGGTTCGAATTCCTGGCCCGCGTGGACAAAGCGGGTGTTTGCGCCCTGATGGTTTTCAGTCATCGATATCAATCCTTTGTGGTGAAGTCTCTAGCGGGTGGTGTAGGCCAGAAGGTCGGCTGCGGTGGCCGCGGCAATCACTTCGCCGCCCTTGGTCAGCAGCACGGCCGGGTGGCTCTTGAGCAAGTCTTGCGCATGCTCCGGGGTGTCTGCGGTGCCAATGAATGGCATTGCCAGGTCGCCCAGATCTGCCAGCGTGCTGGTTGGTTCTGCACCGGCCAACAGCGCGTCGGTGATGTCGCTGGCACCGATTACGCCGCGGATCTCGCCGATTCGCGCAGGCAGTGGTGCAGTGGCTACGACCAGCGCGTCATCGCCCTGCTCGCGCAGCGCCTTGGCCGCCTCGGCCAGGGTAGTGTCCAATGGCACTGTCGCGGTGCCTTGCTTGGCCAGCGCCTCGCCGATGAAGTCCAGCGCGGAGTATTCATCGGTGGTGAAACCCTGGTCCAGCATCCACTGGTCGTTGAAGATCTTGGCCAGGTAGCCGCGGCCGCCATCCGGTGCGATCACGACAACCACGTCGTCTTCGCCCAGATCCTTGGCGACGCGCAACGCGGCGACGACAGCCATGCCCGAGGAACCACCCAGCAGCAGGCCCTCTTCCTTGGCCAGACGGCGGGTCATCTCAAATGCTTCGGCATCGGTGACCGGCTCCACGGCATCCGGCACGGAGGGGTCGTAGTTTCCCGGCCACATGTCTTCGCCGACGCCTTCGACAAAGTAGGGGCGTCCGGTGCCGCCGGAGTAGACCGAGCCATCCGGGTCAGCGGCGATGATCTTCACCGGGCCGGAAGCGCGGTCAGCGGAGATCTGCTTGAGGTAGCGTCCGGTGCCGGTGATGGTGCCGCCGGTTCCTGCGCTGATGACCGCATGGGTCAGCTTGCCGTCGGTGTCATTCCAGATTTCCGGGCCGGTGGTCTCGAAGTGGCTGTCAGGCGCTCCCGGGTTGGAGAACTGGTCGGGCTTGTATGCGCCATCGATTTCGGTGACCAGGCGGTCGGATACGCCGTAGTAGGACTCGGGCGAATCCGGAGCCACCGCGGTTGGGGTAACTACTACCTTGGCACCGTAGGCGCGCAGCACGTCGCGCTTTTCCTCGCCCACCTTATCGGGGGTGACGAAAATGGTGTTGTAGCCCTTGAGCTGGCCTACCATCGCCAGGCCGACGCCGGTGTTGCCGCTGGTCGGTTCCACGATGGTTCCACCAGGCTTGAGCTGGCCGGATTCCTCGGCACGCTCGACCATTTTCAATGCGATACGGTCCTTGATGGAACCGCCCGGATTCAGGTACTCGAGCTTCACCAGTACGGTGGCTTTGATCCCGTCGGTGACTCGGTTGAGCTTCACCAAAGGGGTATTGCCGATCAGGTCTAGAACTGTGGACGCATACTTCATGTCAAGAACTTTACCGGCGGATGTCATACATGTCGTTCCGAGGCGTAGCGAAACGTCACGCAGTGGACGCACGCTTTTCTCTGGTGATAGGGATACCGTCCAGGAATCCCGGGGGCAAAGTTATAGGATGCGTTTCATGGAGAAGTCGTTGAGCGCCAGCTACGATCCGCAGCGCCCGGTGGCCTTGCCCAAATCCTTGGGCATCTTGCGCCGCGGCCTGGGCGATCCGACAATCCGCCTGTCGCAGACCGAGGCGTGGCTGGCCTTCGCAACGCCACTCGGGGATGCCACCTTGCACATCCATAAGCCCTCCCCGAGCTCGCCAGCCGCATTGCAGGCCTGGGGTCCTGGCGCCCAGTGGGCCATGGAATCGGCACCGAACTTGCTGGGTGCGAAAGATGACTGGACCGATTTCGACGCGGGAGTCAAAGAAGGCAAGTTCCCGGAGATCATCGCGCGCTCCCGCTTCGAGCATCCGGATTTCATTCTGCCCAGCACCGGCAGGATCTTCGAGCACGTGGCCGGGGCGATCCTGGAACAGCGGGTCACCGGGATCGAAGCGAATTACGCGTGGCGCTGGCTGATCCGCCATCTGGGCCACCGGGCCCCGGGCCCGGCGCCCGAGGACCTGATGATTTTCCCCGGTCCGCAGAAATTGGCAACGATGAAGCGGTGGGACTGGCAAACAGCGCGTGTTGAAGGGCAACGGGCTACCACGATGGCGCGTGTGGTGCGGGTTGCCAGCAGCTTGCAGTGGTGGGCGGATAAGCCGATAAACCAACCAAAGCCCGCGGCGATGGCACCGGGAACCCTGGAGGCGGCGTTGGCGTCGGTGTCAGGGGTCGGCCCATGGACCATTGCCGAAACGCTGCAGCGTTCCCATGGATCTGCTGATCACATTTCCGTCGGAGATTTCCATCTGGCAGATTTCGTTGGCCAGGTGCTGGCCGGTTCGAGAATCAGCGATGCGCAGATGCTTGACCTGCTGGCGCCCTATGCCCCGCATCGGCAACGCGTGGTCCGTTTGCTGCAGCTCTCGGGGCAGAGAAAACAAAGCTTCGGGCCCCGATACGCACCGCTGGATCACCGGCGGCGGTAAGGGAGCCCGAAGTTTCTGGGAATTCCTAGGAGTCTGCCTGCGCGGCTTCCTCTGCGATCTGCTTATGCACTTCGCTCATGTCAATGCCCTTGACGGCAGTAACAAGGTCTTCGAGCTGGGTCTGGTTCAGCGCACCAGCCTGCGAGAACACGAGGACGTTCTCGCGGAACGCCATGATGGTCGGAATCGAGGTGACATTCGCAGCGCGGGCCAAGCCCTGCTCCGCTTCGGTATCCACCTTGGCAAATACTACGTCGGTGAACTTCTCGGAGGTCTGCTCGTACACCGGCGCAAAATTGCGGCATGGACCGCACCAGGCAGCCCAGAAGTCCACCAGGACGATGTCGTTCTCATCAATCAGCTGCGCGAATTCGTCTTCGCTCACATTTTTCGTTGCCATGGTTATACGGTAGCCGATCCCTATTTGAAATACGTAGAAAGGTGATCTTGGTTGAACACGGGAATAAAAACGTACCCGATTGCCGCGCAAGTTCTCCGGATGCAAAAAACTCCCGGATCCTGGGATCCGGGAGTTATTTGTGGCAGATACTGGATTCGAACCAGTGAAGGCGTTGCCAGCTGATTTACAGTCAGCCCCCTTTGGCCACTCGGGTAATCTGCCGAGTAGGTTCGCTTCAAGAACGTTTACTCTTGTCGGAACGAGAAATAACTCTACAGGAGTTTTCCGGCGTTGTGAAATCGAGAGGGGCATTTTTGCTGTAAGCCTGATCACACCCCGAATTTGAAGGTTAAAACCGGTAGGCTATGAAGCGAATCAGACCCGTTTCAACTAGGAGTATTCACATGGCTAGTGATTCCACATTCGACGTCGTAAGCAAGGTTGATAGCCAGGAAGTCGCCAACGCGATGAACCAGGCCCAGAAGGAAATCGCCCAGCGTTACGACTTCAAGGGCGTAGGCGCTGAAATTGACTTCAGCGGCGAGAAGATCCTGATGAAGGCCAACTCGGAAGAGCGCGTCAACGCTGTGCTGGATGTTTTCCAGTCCAAGCTGGTCAAGCGCGGCATTTCACTGAAGTCGTTGGATGCCGGTGACCCATTCGCTTCGGGCAAGGAATACCGCATCGAAGCAAGCATCAAGGAGGGCATTGCCCAGGATGTCGCCAAGAAGATCAACAAGTTGATCCGCGATGAGGCGCCTAAGGGCGTCAAGTCCACCATCCAGGGCGACGAGCTGCGCGTTTCGTCCAAGTCTCGCGATGATCTTCAGGCCACCATGGCTCTGCTGCGCGACTTCGAGGAAGCAGACCTGCAGTTCGTGAACTTCCGGTAGGGCACATCTCAGCCTGCTAGAAGTACTTCGCAAGAGCCGAGGGCTGTCACCCATCCGTGGTGGATGGGTGACAGCCCTCGGCTCTTTGCTGGATTACCGAAAACTCTCGTCCGACTGCTCAACGTATCCGTTTGCCATCGCCTGTGCGTTTTTGCGCCTTGGCCTCGTCACGGGCCTTCTTCTTGTAGTACCTGTCGCGGGTCCTGTCCCTGGCACGACGCTTGATCTCCTCCACATCGTCAGCAAAATGCTCCTTCGTCATTGCCTTGAATTCATCGAACGTGGCCTGCTCTTCTTCAGGGGTCGGCCCAGGAATCCAACTTTTCGTCCAGAGCAACTCTGCCAAATTGCACATGGCTACGGCCGCCGTCACCACTGCGCTAGCGATGATTGAACGGTCGAGTGCGAAAGAAGCAACAAAACTGATCACAATGGACGCAGTGAATGGCAGAAAAACATAGGCAAACCCGCCGGGATTGGACCTGCGTTCGCGGAGGACGATGGGCCGCTCAATGACTGCGCCTACAACCTCGGATATGACAAATGCAAGAACAAGCGAGACCGCGATCCTGTCAAAGGTCACGTCGACATCGATAAACAGTGTGATTATCCACGCGAGCAGGAGGGCAACAGCTCCCTTTACAACCCCCGTTGTCAACCGGCCAGCAATCGCATCGCCCAGCGTAGGAAAACGGATTTCGCCGTCCGTCATTTTTCTTTCTCCTCGTGGTCTGTTGATGAGAAGCATGCCGCGATCACGGTTCTGGGTTAACGCCTTTCAGGCTTCCCCCAGGGCTTCAACTTCCCGCAGACGCGAGTCTCCGATCGCCCGTAGAGCGCTGCTACAACAGGTCGATCCGCAGGAGCGGTCACCTGCTCCAGCGCATTCGGCTTAGTACCCGCGGCCGCCGGCCATTGCTTCAAGCCGCGCGATGCGATCTTCCATCGGAGGGTGGGTGGAGAACATGCGCTTCAGGCGCGAACCGAAAGGGTTCGCGATCATGAGGTGCGAGCTGTTGACCAGCTTCTGGTCATTCGACGCCAGCGGAGCGTGGGAGATCCCCGATTCCAATTTGCGTAGCGCGCTTGCCAGTGCCAGCGGATCGTTGGTCAGCTTGGCACCATCTTCATCGGCATCGTATTCGCGGGTACGACTCACGGCCATCTGGATGATGGACGCAGCCAGCGGTGCCAGCAGCGACAACGCAATCAATGCGATCGGGTTCACCCCGCGGTTGTCATTGCTGTTGCCGCCTCCGAAGAACATCAGGAACTGCGCCACCGAAGTGATCACGCCGGCAATTGCCGCGGCGACCGACGAGGTGAGGATGTCCCTGTTGTAGACGTGCATCAGTTCATGGCCCAGCACACCGCGCAATTCGCGTTCATTTAGCAGCTGCAAGATGCCTTCGGTGCAGCACACCGCCGAGTTCTGCGGGTTGCGACCGGTAGCAAAGGCGTTCGGCGAGGTAGTTGGCGAAACATACAGGCGCGGCATCGGCTGCTGCGCGTTCATCGACAGCTCGCGCACGATGCGGTACATTCCCGGTTGTTCCGCTTCGCTGACCGGGTAGGCATGCATTGAGCTCAAGGCCAGCTTGTCGCTATTCCAATAGCTGTAGGCAGTACTTGCGAGGCCAATCAGGGCGAAGATCCAAATGAACATCGAACGGCCGGTACCCGCGGAAATCAGCGAACCGATGGCCAGCAGCAGGGCGAACATTCCACCCATCAAAAAGGCGGTCTTGAGTCCGTTGTTATGTCCATGCACGGCGATGCACTCCCTCAATGAAGCAAACCAAGTTGGTGTTCTCTAGTCTAGTCAACGACTGGAAATCCAAATATGTTCCGGTGAGAAGATCACATCGGCGCACCCGGTTGCAGGCATCCGCAGGGCAGGGGAATATACCGGGAGGCTGGACGTTGTAGTTTTAAGATGCGGTGCCACAGTTTATTTCCGGCTGGTCCGCTCCCCCGCCCTATTGCGATTCTGAAAGTGTGCGCCCTGCATGTCCTTAAGCACTGCCAAACCGATCCGTTCAGAACATAGTTATGGGTTGATCCAAGGCACCTCCGCATACCTGATTTGGGGCATGCTCCCGGCCTACTTCCTACTGCTGCCTGCCATCTCGGCATTCGAATTCGTTGCCGTCCGGGTTATCTTCTCGCTGGTTTTCTGCCTGCTTCTGCTGGCGTTCACCCGCCAGTTCAAGGGGTTCCTGGCCATGTTCAAGGATTCCACAGCCATGTGGCAGTTGGGACTGGCCAGTGTGCTGATCGCGGCCAACTGGACCCTCTATGCGCTGGCAGTCTTGACCGGGCATGTGCTGGAAGCATCGCTGGGCTACTTCATCAACCCGATTGTGGCGATCTTGCTGGGCGTCGTTGTTTTGAAGGAAAAATTGCGTCGCCTGCAGTGGATCGCAGTCGGCGTCGCCACCATTGCCGTGATGGTCCTGACCGTCGGTCTGGGGCGGGTTCCATGGATTTCCCTCGGGCTGGCCTTCTCCTTTGGCTTCTATGGACTGGTGAAGAACAAGGTGGGCCAAAGCGGTACTGCTCTGGGGTCGTTGACCGTTGAAACCGTTTGGCTGGCTCCGCTGGCATTCGGCTACCTGCTGTGGCTGGCTGTTGACGGTCAGTCGGCACTGTTCTCGGCTGACGTTCCGGGACTCTTGCTCTTGGCAGGCAGCGGAATTATCACCGCTGTTCCGCTGTTGCTCTTCGGGGGTGCGGCACGCCGTTTGCCTTTGAGCACGCTGGGCTCGCTGCAGTTCCTCGCCCCGCTCTTGCAGTTCATCTTGGGCTTATTGGTCTTCGGCGAGCACATGCCATTTGAACGCTGGGTTGGCTTCGCACTGGTCTGGGTTGCAGTCATCTTCGTACTCGTGGACATGATGCGAATTCCTCGCACTGGTTCCATGCCCGAACCGAAGAAGCTGGGCTGAGCACCGATTGGCATGAGAACTGAGTAAGCGAAAGCCTCGAATCTCCGAAGGGAGGTTCGAGGCTTTCGCCGTACTCGGCCTAGATCGCTGCTGCTTAGGCGACAGCCTTGCGGATGGCGTCTTCCAGGACGTTGAACGCATCTTCGAGCAGCTCATCGCCAATGACCAGCGGCGGCAGCAGGCGCACCACGTTGCCGTAGGTGCCGCAGGTCAGGATCAGCACACCCTGGGCCAGGCATTCGTCGGCGATCGCCTTGGTCAGTGCGGCATCCGGCTCCTTGCCCCCGGCCTTGACGAATTCCATCGCGACCATGCCGCCACGGCCACGGATGTCGCCCAGTTCCTTGATGTCCTTCTGCAGCGCTCCGAAGCGGGTGAAGAACTTCTCTTCGATCTGCCGGGCGCGGCCCGCCAGGTCCTGCTCTTCCATGAACTTGATGGATTCCAGGGCCGCGGCCACTGCTACCGGGTTGCCGCCGTAGGTGCCGCCCAGTCCGCCGCCGTGCACCGAGTCCAGCAGTTCGGCGCGGCCGATGATGCCCGACAGCGGCATGCCACCGGCAATGCCCTTGGCCAGGGTGACGATATCAGGCTCGATGCCCTCGATATCCGACGCGAACCATGCGCCGGAGCGGGCAAAGCCTGCCTGGACTTCGTCGGCAATGAAGACAATGCCGTTTTCCTTGGCCCACTCGGCAATGCGCGGCAGGAAGCCTGTCGCTGGGACAATGAAGCCGCCCTCGCCCTGGATCGGTTCGATGATGATCGCCGCGATCTGGTCGCCACCGATCTGCTTCTCCATGGCCAGGATGGCGCGCTCGGCAGCTTCCTTGCCGGAGATGTTCGGGTTTTCCTCGCGGAACGGGTAGCTCATTGGCATGCGGTAGATCTCCGGTGCCAGCGGTCCGAAGCCGCGCTTGTATGGAGCTGCCTTGGCGGTCAGACCCATAGTGAGGTTGGTACGGCCATGGTAGGCGTGGTCGAAGGCGACCACTGCCTGGCGGCCGGTGGCAATGCGGGCGACCTTGATGGCGTTCTCTACCGCTTCGGCACCGGAGTTGAAGAAGACCGCACGCTTCTCGAAGTTGCCCGGGGTGATGGCAGCGAGCTTCTCGGCCAGCTCGATGTAGTTCTCGTACGGGGCGACCATGAAGCAGGTGTGCGTAAAGCGGGCTGCCTGCTCGGCGACGGCCTTGGCTACCGCCTGATTCGAAGCGCCAACGGTGGTCACCGCGATGCCGGATCCCAGATCGATCAGCTGGTTGCCGTCGACATCGACAATGATGCCGCCATCCACGTCTGCGGCGTATACCGGTATGCTGGATGCTACGCCTGCAGCAACAGCCTTGGCTCGGCGTGCGGTCAGTTCCTGCGACTTCGGGCCGGGGAATGGACCGTTGATCTTGCGCTTCTGATCAATGCGGTAGGTAACGTCCATGTGCTTGTCCTTCCAGAACTTGTTGGTGAGCTCGCTTGCCCAGTTTTCTCTATAACTAGAGAGTATTCTCCTGGCCACCAGCGGACTACGCTGAATGGCACAACGCATTCCGTGTCGCCTAGTGCATTTGCACAAGAAAGAGGCCTCTGCGTTCCAAGCCGTAGCTTGGAGCGCAGAGGCCTCTAATCCTGATGCTGCGTGCAGGTTCTAGTTTCCTGCCGAGCCAGCTGGCTCAATCACATCGTCGTCCTGCTTTTCAGGATGGCGACTCAGATTGATCAGCGAGACGGCCAGGCCGCCCCAGATGGTGAGCATGGAGATAATCATGAAGACAATCGCGATGGCACTCATGGCTAGTACTCCTTTCCGGCGACTTCAGGAACTTCCTCGGCCTCGACATTCGCACGATGCTGGTCGAACTCGGGGTCATCGATCTTCGAGTTCTTGCTCCATGGAATCAGCGAGAGCACGATCGCGCCAACGATCAGCGCACCGGCCATGCCCCAGCCGAAGATGCCGTTGAACCAGACAGGGTAACCGCTGTAGGACTCAGCCATCTTGCTTTGCAATTCGTTGATCAGCATGTAGCCCAAGGCTGCTGGTCCGATGCCGCCAACGAGGACCTTCCAACCGGTTCCCAGCTTGATGGAACTATGGCGGTTCAGGTGCTTGGCCAGCTTCGGCAGCATGCCCAGGCCGGCACCGAAGACGATCACGAGTACCAAGGCGCAGGCCAGGATGCCGAACTGGTTGACGAAGGCATCCATGGTGTCCAGCAGATACAGGCCAGTGGTGGTCGGGAACAGCACCAGCGAAATCACTGCAACCGGAATGCCCACGACCAGGGTCGCTGGGACGCGCTTCCAGCCCAGCTTGTCCTGGAATGCCGCCACGATCACCTCAAGAATGGAGATCAGCGAGGTCAGGCCTGCGAAGACCAGCGAGCCGAAGAACAGCACACCGATCAGCGAGCCCAGCGGCGCTTCGGACACGATGGTCGGGAAGGCAATGAAAGCCAAGCCGATGCCGGAGGTGGCAACCTCGTCCACGGCGCTGCCGGCGTTGTAGGCCATGAAGCCCAGAGCGGCGAAGACGCCGATGCCTGCCAGCAGTTCGAAGCTGGAGTTGGCGAAGGCGACAGCGTAGCCCGAACCGGTCAGATCGCTCTTGCGCTTCATGTAGGACGAGTAGGTCACCATGATGCCGAAGGCAACGGACAGCGAGAAGAAGATGTGCCCGAAGGCTGCAGCCCACACCGCTGGGTTGGACAGTGCCGCGAAGTCCGGGGTGAAGAAGGCATTCAGGCCATCGATGGCCCCTGGCAGGAAGACCGACTGGACGACCAGGATCAGGAACATCACGATGAGCAGCGGCATGAAGACCGCGTTGGCTCGGGAAATGCCCTTGTTCACGCCGGCGACCATGATCACGATGGTGACCAGCCAGACGAAGAACATCGGGATGAAGATGTTGCCCACGAAGTCGAACCCGACATTGACGTTGTCCGAGACCTTGAGGAAGTCGTTCATGAAGAAGCCGGAGGCGCCGTCTGCGTTCGTTTCCCATGCCTTGGTGATGGAGAACCAGCAGTACATGGCGGCCCAGGCAATGATGGCCGCGTAGTAGATGGCGATGATGAAGCAGATCAGTACCTGCCACCAACCCAGGACCTCAGCCTTGCGGTTAGCCCGGCGGTAAGCCAGCGGGGCGGAGCCGCGGTAGCGGTGGCCGATCGAGTAGTCGAGGAACAGCAGCGGGATGCCGGCGCAGAGAATTGCGACCAGGTACGGGATCAAGAATGCGCCGCCGCCGTTTTCGTAGGCGACATAGGGGAAACGCCAGATGTTTCCCAGACCAACGGCCGAACCAATCGCTGAGAGGATGAACAACTTTCGGGAGCTGAAAGTCTCACGCTTCTCTGTTGCGAGTGGAGCGCCCTGCGATGAAGATGGAGTGCTCATGTGTCTAAGCTACTGCAAAACTTTCACATTGTGGTCATGTCTAGAGCTTGCGTGTCCACATTTTGAGCATTTTGCTAAATCGGGAACTTTTCACGTTCCCACTAGAATGACTATATGGCAATTAGTTTACGCGGTCTTCTGGAACATGACGAGCTCGATCTTCGGCCGCTAACTGAAAACAGTCACCGCGATGGCATGGTCATCACCTGGGGTGCGGTGACCGAGCTGCTCGACCCGTCTCAGTTCTTGACCGGACGCGAAATTGTCTTGACTACTGGCGTTCGCCAGAAAACCAAAGCCGCGCAACGGCAGTTCGTCAATGTCCTTGCGGCCAATGATGCCGTAGCTTTGGGTTTTGGTACAGGCCTGGAGCACGATTCAGTACCGCAGGCGACCGTCGACGCCGCCCGAGAAGTAGGACTTCCCGTCTTCGAAGTTCCCTATCAGATACCTTTTGCGGCGATCACCCGGCTGATCGCCGAAGCACTGAATGCTGATCATCTCAAGCGCGTTGAAGGCTTGCTGAAGTCCCACCAGAAGCTGGCCCAGACACTGCTCTCCTCGGATCTTGACAGCATGCTCGAGGAACTCGAACGCATGCTCGGCACCCAGGTGGCGCTGACCCTGCACGGAGAAGTGATCAGCGGCAACTATGATCCGGCGCAGTCCTGGCATGAACGCCCCGTGGCCACCGGGCTGCGCGACAAGTGCACCCTGCATATTGCCGAACCCTACGTCCACCAGCAAGTAGTCGACTACGCGCAGTCGCTGATCGGACTGGAACTGGCCAACAAGTCCCGGCTACGCGCTTCGCAGCGCCACGCCAACGGCCAAGTGCTCGAAGACCTCGCCGGCGGCGCCCTGGTCGGCGCCGATGCGGCTGCACGCCTGGGCGCTCTGGGCTTGAACACCCAGCGCGAGCACTCGGTCATCCTGGTGCAGGCGCCAAGCCAGATCGAGCGCTTGCAAACCCTGCCGCTGCCTTCCGATCTCTCCTCGCAGGTTTCGGCGATCATCGATGGCCGATTGGCAATCATCGTTGCGCATAGCAAGGTGCAGCTGTCGGTCAAGCACCTCGATGAGTATCTGCTCGCGGCCGGCATTCCGGCGCGCGTGGGCTACGGCGGACGCTACCCGAATACCACAGGCATCCGCTGGAGCTACTTCGAGGCCCTGGAGTCATTGCGCCACGGCGAACGGGTCAACGAGCCCACCAAGCTGTCACTCACCTCGCTCCTGCTCGCCGCCCACGATGTTCCCCTGCAGGATTTGGCCATCGAAGCGCTGGGGCCGCTGCAGGAGTTCGATGCCTCCCACGATTCCGACCTGTTGCTGACGTTGAGCGAGTATCTCAACCGCGATGGCTCGGTGGGCGCGGTGGCAGAGTCCATGGGCCTGCACCGCAACACGGTGCGCTACCGGATCCAGCAGATTTCAGACCTTTCCGGCTACGACCCGAATGTGACTAGCGACCGAGTCCAGCTCTGGATCGCGTTGAGCGCCCTTGAGCTAGGCTAATCTCGATAGGATAGAGACATGGCAGACATGTTTCTAGAGAAGTTCTGTTCCCTGGTTCCCAAGTACTTGGAAGACCAGTGGAACGAGGCCGATGGCCTGAGCGCCGAAGAATTGCGCGAAGGGCTGGCGCAGTCCGAGGTGCCAATTCCCTTCGTCCTTGAAGAGTTCTATCGTGCGCTGGGCAATAATGAAGATTTCATGGAGGCCTACCACTACTTCTTCGATCCGGAAGAACTGGAAATCGAAGACGGCTACCTCTTGTTCCTGGAAGACGAGGAAGAGAAGTTCGTCTGGGGCTTCAAGGCGTCCCAGCTCGATGTTCCCGATCCAATCGTCTACCGCCGCAACAATGCCAAGGGCAAATGGACCAGCGAGGAAGGCACCTTCAGCGAATTCACCCTGGACATGTTCGCCTGGATCTTCGAAGAGCTGGCCGCCGAATTGGAGGACTAGTGCTCCACCGTTCCCATGAACCAGCCAATTACGCGTGCCCTTTCTGCGAGCTGGTCAACGACCTGCCCTTCAGCCAGGACAACTTGTGCGCGCCCACAGATCTGATCTATCAGACCGAACTTGTGGCAGCGATCATGGCTTGTGATGGGTTCGGGAACTACGGCGGTCATGTGATGATCATTCCTACCGCGCATCTGGAGGCGCTCTATGACCTCGATGAGGCCACTGGTGCCGCGGTCATGCGCGAGACCAAGCGCGTCGCCTTGGCGATGAAGCTGGCCTGGGATCCGGAAGGCACGAGTACCCGGCAGCATAATGAGCCGGCGGGCAATCAGCACGTGTGGCATTATCACCAGCATGTTTTCCCGCGCTACGCCGATGACGAGCTCTATCGGCAGCTGCGCCACCGGGTTTCAATCCAGGAGCGGGCGAGCAAAGCGGAACAGCTGCGCCAGGCGCTCTTCTCCCCCGATCATCCGCAGCCGCTAACCTGCGAGGATATCGTCAGATAAGCAGGAGCATGCACGTGGGCAGAAGCAGGCCCGGAGCACAAGGAAACCCCGGAAGGCTTTCGCAGTCTTCCGGGGTTTCCTTGTTCAATCCCGTCTAGGCTTCGCGGGTAACCACCGCATCGGCGAAAGAGATCAGCGCCTGCTTCACGGTGCCCTCCGGCAGCGGAGCCAGGACGGCAATCGCATCATCGGCCCACTTGCGCGCGGCCTTCCAGGCATCGTGGATTGCCGGATGGGCGGTCACGGCTTCTACAGCGGCCGCCAGGGCTTCATCGCTGGTCAGGTCCGCATCGACCAGTTCGACAGCCTGCTGTGCTTGGGTATCGCCGTCCGCAGCCGCCTGGCGAAGCAGCAGAATCGGCAGGGTCGGCACGCCTTCGCGCAAATCAGTGCCCGGAGTCTTGCCCGAATCGGCTTCCTTGGATGCCAGGTCAATCACGTCATCGGCGACCTGGAAGGCAATGCCAACCTTCTCGCCGTACTCGCGCAGCACCTCGATGTAGTCAGGGGCGCCACCGAAACGCGCGCCGAAAGCACCGGAGGTCGAAAGCAGCGATGCGGTCTTGTCGCTGATCACCTGGATGTGGTGCTCGATGGCATCGTCGCCCTCGCGAGGGCCGATGGATTCATGCAGCTGTCCCAGGCACAGGCGTTCGAAGGTGCGTGATTGCCACATGACTGCTTCTGGGCCCAACTCGGAGCCGAACACCGAGGCACGGGCGAAGATCAGGTCGCCTGCGAGAATGGCAACGGAGTTTCCCCACACTTCGTGTGCGGTCGGTGCGCCGCGGCGCATCGGAGCGGAGTCCATGACGTCATCGTGGTACAAAGTGGCCAGGTGGGTGAGTTCCACGACAGCCGCCGCCTTGATGACCTCATCGTTGACACCATCGCCGAGCAGGGAGGTCAGCAGCACCAGCAACGGGCGTACGCGCTTGCCCCCGGCCTCGACCAGGTGGCGGCTGGATGCGTCAATCAAGGGATCGGAGTTGGCCAGCGCGTCGCGCAGCAGCTTCTCCACCTTTGCCATGCCCATGGAAATAGCCGGACCGAAGTCCGGATCCTCGGCCAGCAAAGCGAAGCCCGAGGGAAGATTGATGGCCGCAGCTAATGCAGCGGTTTCAGGATTCAGCTCAATCGAGTCGGACACGTCATGTCCGGCTGCGGTCCAGTTGCTCTTCGAATCAGTCACTGTTCTACGGCTTACTTATCTTTCATCGGGTTGGCCATCGCGGTGTGCGAAGGCAATCTTGCCTGCAAGATGCACGCAAACATCTCTTCACTCTAGCCGATGCTTTCCACTGCATATTGCTGGCATGGCCGGAGCCGGGCCTACCGGTCTGGTACCAGCGACCTGAGAGGTCGATTTAGAGTTTACCGGGTTCCCCCTGCAGTTCTCACCCGACCCGGCCGATCTCACAGGGGTGACCACAGACACCCGCAAGCCTTTTTCCCCGGCATTGCGCGGTAGGCTTAGCCTTATCATGTCTGCAGATTCGCCCGTTCTTAGCGCCAGCGCTCATCAGCCGTCGGCTCCTGTTCTCACCAGCATCACCTTCGAATACCTCGATGCCCCCGAAACACTGCTGGCCGACTCATTGCGTCACCGAAGCCTGGTATGGACCCGCAACGGCCACGGCTTGGTCGGCTTCGGCACTGCCGCCCGGCTGCACACCCACGGAGAAGAGCGCTTTGCGCGTGCGCGAGCCTGGTTCGCGCAGGTCACCGAGCAGGCTCGGATCATCGACCCGATCTCCCGCCCGGGCAGCGGCCTGGTGTCTTTTGGCTCTTTCGCGTTTTCCTTCACCAGCGTCTTCGAATCGCGCATGGTCATCCCCCAGCTGGTTATCGGCCGTGATGAGGAGACGTCCTGGGTCACCGTTACCGGCAGCGCCGAGGAACTTGACGGGCTGACCTACCAGCAGGCCCTGGCACGCGCCGAATCAGCGATGGCAGATGCATCCTTGCCGGCAGGCGAGCAGGGCAGCATCGAGCTGACCAGCGGACAGCTCACCGCCGGTTCCTATCTTGAAGCCGTGGACCGTGCGCTGGGCTATTTCGAGGAACGCGGAATCTCCAAACTGGTGCTGGCCCGTGACGTATTGGCGCATAGTTCCACCCCGATCAACTTGGCCCGCGTTGTCGATGCGCTGACCGAGCAGTATGGCAATTGCTGGACCTATTCTGTTGACGGCTTGGTGGGCGCTACCCCGGAGATGCTGGTGCGCGTGACCGGAGGCTTGGCCGAGGCCCGCGTCCTGGCCGGAACCCTGGACCGCGCTGCCGCTGGTGCCGAAGATCCCGACTTCGCGCACCGCAACCTCTTCGAAGATCCGAAGCAGCGCAATGAGCACCAGCTGGCTATTGATTCGCTTACCGCGTCCTTGAATCCCATTTCGCACGGCATGAATGCTCCGGACGAACCATTCATTCTCCAGCTTCCCAATGTGTGGCATTTGGCCAGCGATGTCCGTGCCCAGTTGCGCGCAGATGGCGCCGGTATCCTGCCTACTGCACTGGATGTTGCCGAGATTTTCCATCCCACCGCAGCCGTGTGCGGCACCCCGACCAAGAAGGCCGGCGTGCTCTTGCGCGAACTGGAAGGAATGGACCGCGGCCCGTATGCCGGTCCGGTCGGCTGGGTTGACAGCCGTGGAGATGGCGAATTCGGCATCGCCTTGCGCGGCGGAATCCTGGAAGACGAGAAGCTGATGCGCCTGTACGCCGGCTGCGGCATTGTCCCCGGCTCGGTGCCGGAAGATGAATTAGCCGAGTCGTGGGCCAAGATGCGTCCCATGCGCCAAGCCTTGGGAGCCGAATAGGCCCAGTCCGTGCGAGGGACGATGGCCGGGTAGCACCCGGTTGAGCATAAACAATCCTTACTCTCGGCGCGTCATGTGTGAGGTGAATCTCAGCCTAGTGCTGGCGTGGTTATGATTATGGCTACGCAGTGATCCACTCGCATTACCCGAAAGTAGGTTCTGATCCTATGCGTAGTCTCAAGAAGAAGTTCGCCTCCGCAGTTGCCGTCACCTCCGTTGCACTGCTGGCGCTCACCGCCTGCGGTTCCGGCTCCGGTTCTGAAGGTGAAGCCGAAGCTGGTTCCTTCCCGCTCAACGAAGGCAAGCTCACCATTTGCTCAGATATTCCTTACGAGCCATTCGAGTTCGTCAAGGATGGCAAGAACGTCGGATTCGACATGGACATCGCAGCTGAGATTGCCAAGGATGCAGAACTGGATCTGAACGTCATCGACGCCAGCTTCGATTCCATCGAATCCGGCCTGTTCAACACCCAATGCGATATCGCGATCTCCTCCATCTCGATCACCGAAGAGCGTTCGGCCAAGATGGATTTCTCCACCCCGTACATGGATGACGACCTGGTGCTGATTTCGGCAGACGATTCCGGCATCAAGGATCTTGAAACCGCCAAGGACAAAAAGGTCGGCGTCCAGCAGGCGACCACCGGTGAGAAGTACGCCAAGGAACAGGGCCTGACCAACATCGTCGGCTTCGAGGATGCCGGGCTGCAGACCCAGGCGCTGCTGGCTGGCCAGGTCGACGCGCTGCTGGGCAACCAGTCGGTACTCGGCTACTCCATCAAGGACAAAGAAGGCTTCAGCGTTGTTGCCGACTTCAAGACCGGCGAGCAGCTGGGCGTTGCAGTTCCAAAGGACCAGCCAGAGACTCTGGAGCTGGTCAATGGCACCCTTAAGCGCTTGACTGATGCAGGAACCATGGAAGAACTGACCGTGAAGTGGTTCGGAGAGAAGTAATTCTCGAGCATCATCTGATTTCAAGGCAAGCGGGGGCATCGGGCTGCGCCCACAGGTTGGCAGCCCTGCCTCCGCTTCCTGCATGAGAGGTAATCAAGCATGGCAATGACCACCCGTCAGCGCGCCCGCATGAGCAAGACCATCCAGATCGCCATCTTCATCATCGCGATCATCGCATTGGTCTTGGCAGTCGACTGGGACAAGGCAGTCTACGCCTTCTTCTCCTTCGACAAGCTGGGGCCAATGTTCCCAGGCATGATCCTGGTGGGCCTGAAGAACACCATCTTCTACACCATCATTTCCTTCGCCTTCGGCTTGGTCCTTGGCCTGCTTCTGGCACTGATGAAAATGGCGTCATTTGCGCCCTACCGCTGGTTCGCCACCGCATTCATTGAATTCTTCCGCGGCGTCCCGGCAATCCTGGTGCTCTTGGCCTTCGGCTTCGGCTTGCCGCAGGCCTTTGGAACACAGTGGCCGCAGCCGGTCAACGTCATGTGCGCCCTGGGCTTGGTCTCGGCAGCATACATTGCAGAAACCCTGCGTGCAGGCTTGCAGGCAGTGCCCAAGGGGCAGACCGAAGCCGCTCGTTCACTGGGCATGCCAGCATGGCGCGCCATGGTCACCATCGTGATCCCGCAGGCCTTCAAGATCGTCTTGCCGCCGATGACCAACGAAATCATCCTGCTGACCAAGGACACCTCCTTGGCCTTCATCCTCGGTGCTTCGATGGCCCAGTACGAAATGACCAAGTTCGGCCGCGACGGCATCTCGCAAATCGATGCCGGCATCACCCCGCTGGTTGTCGCCGGCCTGTTCTACTTGGTGATCACCATCCCGCTGAGCTTGGTGGCCCGCAAGTTCGAATCCCGCGCCGCAAAGACCAAGCGATAGAGAGGACCTGGAAATGTCGAGCGACACCAATAAGCTTTCAGTCCATGCTTCGGGCGTGGAAATCACCGGACTGCGCAAGGCCTACGGCAGCAACGAAGTGCTCAAGGGCATTGACCTGAATGTTGCTCCGGGCGAGGTGGTCTGCCTGATCGGTCCTTCCGGCTCGGGAAAGTCCACCCTGCTGCGCTGCGTGAACCTGCTGGAGCAGCCAAATGGCGGCACCATCATGGTCGGCGGCTTCAACGCCACCGATCCCGATGTGAACCTGGACAAGATGCGCCAGCAAGTGGGCATGGTCTTCCAGCAGTTCAACCTGTTCCCGCACCTGACGGTGCTGGAAAACTGCACCGTTTCGCCTATCAAGGTGCTCAAGCGCAAGAAGGCCGAGGCGGAGAAAATCGCCTTGGGCCACCTGGAACGCGTAGGGCTGGGCGACTTCGGCGACCGCTACCCCGATCAGCTTTCCGGCGGCCAGCAGCAGCGCGTAGCCATCGCACGCGCGCTGTCCATGGAACCGACCCTGATGCTTTTCGATGAGCCAACCAGTGCGTTGGACCCGGAAACCGTAGGCGAGGTGCTGTCCATCATGAAGAACCTGGCCCAGGCGGGCATGACCATGCTCGTGGTCACCCACGAGATGGCATTCGCCAAGGAAGTTGCAGACCGGGTGTTCTTCATGGACGGCGGGGTCGTGGTGGAAGAAGGCAAGGCAGCGGATGTCATCGGCAATCCGCAGCAGCCGCGTACGCAGGACTTCCTACGCCGCGTGCTCGATCCGACGCACGTCGACATCTAAGCACCACAGCGCATCAGGAATCCCCTGCGTTGCCAGTGAAATGTACTGGCAGCGCAGGGGATTCCTTTTTGTCTCGCAGCGGCCTTCAGGGGGTTGGCCAGGACAGCTGCCCGATCGCCTGGTTCAGCTCAAGCGTCTCGGCGCGCAGGTTGCTGCGCGAGGCCGGCACTTCAATCAGCCGCAGGTTTGCCGTGCGCCGTGCGGCCAGAACGGCGCCAAGCTCTTCCTTGGTTTCTGCTTTGGCGTACTGCCAGCCATAGGCTTCGGCGAGCGCAGGCAGGCTCAGCCGCTGCGGGGTGGCAAAGAGCCGTTCCACCGCATTGGCGTAGCGGCCCGAAGCGTCTACTTCACCGTGCTCCAAGGTGGAGAAGATTGCTCCTCCCCCGTCGTTGTAGACCACGATGTCCACCACGGGCTGCTCTTCACCCGGAGTCCAGGACAGCGAGCTGGCGTCATGGGCGAAGGTGATGTCCCCCATCACCGCCAGTGTCGGACGCTTGCTGCCCTGGGCCAGTCCCAGGGCGGTGGCGATGGTTCCATCGATTCCGGCCAGGCCGCGATTGGCGTGCACTCTCATGGTCCGTGCTGGTGCTGGGCGAGCCGCCAGGTCGAAGTCGCGGACAATGTTCGACGAGCCGAGCAACAGAACTTCCGGCGCGTGTTCCCAAATGGCCTCGGCGACAGTTGCCCCATTGACTGACGATGCACGGCTAAGGCCCTGGCGCACCTCCAGCGCCTGCGCATCGAGCTGCTGCCATGATTCCAGCCAGCCCTCTGCACCGATGCCTGCGAATTGGCGCAGCTCGCTCCAGGAACTGACCGGGGTCTCGCGCCGCCGGCCCTCCTCATACCAGGCCACCGGCACCGGCTGCCAGATCGCTGATTTGATTGCCGGGTCGGCCAGCAGCTTGCCCACCGGTCGGCTTAGGGTCGGGCGGCCGAAAAGCACCACGCGTTCAATGCGCTCAAGGCCCACGGTGATCAGCGGGCGGTAGTGGCCTATGGCATTGGCCGAGAAACGTGCGTTGGACGATGGCTCGGCGAACAATGGCAGCCCCAGGTCCTGGGCGAATTGCTGCGCCTCCTCGCCAGCCCCATGCCCGGCGACGACCACGCTCCGGCGTGGCTTGAGCTGCTGGACGGGCAGGGTCGACATATCCGGCTGGCGCGGTGCCGGCCATTGCACGGGTTCAATCGCAGTCCAGCGTTGTTCCTCGATGCGCTCTTGGGGTGCTGGAGTCAGCGGATCCCGGAACTGCAGGTTCAATTGGACCGGTCCGGCCGGATCCTGCTCGTTGCCGGCCAAGGCAGCCAAGACCTGTGCGAGTTCATGCTGCGGGTCAGCACCGGCAGGAACATTGGCCGCCAGGCGCACGTGCTCGCCAAAGAGGTTTTTCTGGCGGGTGCTCTGGCTTGCCCCGGTGCCGTGCAATTCATCGGGGCGATCAGCAGAAAGAACCAGCAGCGGTGTCGCCGTGTGGTTGGCTTCCATCACCGCCGGTAGCATCTGCCCGATGGCCGAGCCGCTGGTGGCGGCCACTGCTGCCGGCCGCCCGGTGCCTTGGGCCAGGCCCAGTGCCATGAACGCGGCGGAGCGTTCATCGATGCGCACGTGGATATCCAGGATCCCGGCAGCCGCCGCCTCGGCCGCGGCGTAGGCCAACGGGGCGCTGCGTGAACCGGGAGAAATCACCAGATCCCTGATTCCCGCCTGGATCACTGCGGAGAGTACGTGGCGAGCGGTGGTGATGGCGCGTTGCTCGTCAGGTTGCTGCATTCCCACGCTGCGTGACTCCTTAGATTCCATAGCTGAAGGCAATTATCCAAGTCTATGCCTTGGGCTGCCGGAGAACCGACTTGGAATGCGCCACGGCGCCGGCAGGATCCTCTGATGGATCCTGCCGGCGCCCTGGAAGCTTGGCCTGGAGCTGCGCCTACTTGTTGCGGCCCTTGCCCTTGCCCGGCTTCGCGTCTTCCTTGAAGACCTGGACTACCGATGGGCGTGGACCGTAGAACTGGCCCCTGCCTGCTTCTGCCGCGTTCTTCACGAAATCGGGGAACAGTGAGGTAGGGCTGGCGAAGCTGCCGCCTTCGCCCGGGTGCTGCACGGCAACGAAGACCGAGTTGTCCTTGTCATGGATCAGCGGGCCGCAGGTCTCTGCGCCGGTTGGCACGGCCAGGAACTGCTCGACGCGGCCGCGATCCTTGCCGGTCAGGGTGACCTTGTGCAGTGCATCGGAGTAGCCGATGGTGCCGGGTGCGCCGTCGGTGGAGATCCACAGGTTGCCCTTGGAGTCGAAGGCCAGGTTGTCCGGGCAGGAGATTGGCGAGACCTTGTCGGCTGGGTAGCCGGAGAAGTAGGTCGATCCGTTCACATTGGGGTCACCGGCCACCAGCAGAATGTTCCAGGTGAACTTCGCCGCGGTGGCGTCGTTTCCGGCTTCGGTGATTTCCAGTACGTGGCCATCGCGGTTGCGGACGCGCGGGCTGACTTCGGTGGCGCCTTCCTTGCCTTCCTTGCCGCGGTCGGTGTTGTTGGTCAGCGCCACGTAGACCTTGCCGGAGACAGGGCTCGGCTCGACATCTTCCGGGCGGTCCAGCTTGGTGGCTCCGACCTTGTCGGCTGCCTGGCGGGTGTAGACCAGCACCTCGTCGATGCTCATGCCCTCGACCTTGGATTCGCCATTCTTCACCAGCGGCAGCCAGGTGCCCATGCCGTCGAAGGCACCATCGGACGGGACAGCGCCGCTGCCGTCGATTTCGCTTGCTGGCGAGTTGCCTTCGAACTTCGCAACGTACAGGTCGCCCTCGGAAAGCAGGCCCATGTTGTGCTTGCGATCGTGCTTGGAATAGGTGTTCTTCGAGACGAACTTGTACAGGTATTCGAAGCGCGAGTCGTCGCCGGAGTACGCAACGACCTTGCCGTTCTTGGCAATGCGCACATTGGCGCCTTCGTGCTTGAAGCGGCCCAGGCTGGTGTGCTTGACCGGGGTGGAGGTTGGGTCCTGCGGATCGATTTCGACGACCCAGCCGAAGCGGTTAGCCTCGTTCTCGTAGCCGTCGTTGTGCAGGCCGAAACGCGGGTCGATGTCTTCCCAGCCTCGGCCGGTCGCGCCGGTGCCGATGCCGTAGCGGGCTTCCTGAGCGGTGCCCTTGCCGCGGAAGTACTGGTCGAAGTTCTCTTCGCCGGAGAGCACGGTGCCCCACGGGGTCGTGCCGCCGGCGCAGTTGTTCAGGGTGCCAAGGACCTTGGTTCCGGTTGGATCAGCGGCGGTCTTGAGCAGGTCGCTGCCTGCCGCCGGGCCGTCTACCAGGAATTCGGTGCTGGCGGTGATGCGGCGGTTGCGCTCGCCACCCTGCACGTAGCTCCACTTCTTGTCACTCTTCTTGCGCTTGACCTCGACGACCGAGAAGCCATGGGCGTTCATCGCGATCTTGCGGGCTTCGTCCTTGTTCGCTTCGAACCAGGCAGCGTCGAACATCATGTCTTCATTGGTGTATTCGTGGTTGGCCACCAGCACGCCGGTACGGCCCGAATACTTGTCGACGATGATGTCCAGGTAGTCGCAGTTGTAGCCGAACTGCTCGGCCTGCTTGCGGGCCGACTGCTTGGAGGCGTCGAATGCCGGGGTGTTCTTGAAGAGCGGATCGCCCCAGCGGATGATGGCGTTCCAGTCGTAGCCGTCAGGAACTGAAACGGTATCTACCGAACGCGACACCGGCTCAATGGCGTCGAACGAAAGGTGTCCGCCCTTGCCTGGCTTCATTGGCACCAGTGGCGCCGCGGTCGCGTCGGCTGCGCCGAAGAGCTGCGGGCCGATGACCAGTGCCGAGGCGCCGACGGCGCCCAGGCCAAGCATGCTGCGGCGGGACATCGACTTGTCGGCGATGTCCTTGAAGTAGCCATTGGACGAAGTGTTGCAATCCGGCTTGGTGCAGGCGTCAGCGCACTTGAAGTGGCAAGTAGCTGCAGAACGGCCGCCGCGGGTGTGGCCCAGCATTGGCAAAAAGGTACGGGTTGGATTCATGATCCGCTCACTTCCTCAGTATGTGGCTCATCGTCAGGGGAATGACTCGAACTGAGGTTTTCACTTGGAAGTGTTCTAAAAGCGACGCAAAGGTGAACGCCAGGGAAACAGATTCCTGAGTAGTGCTATTCCCTAGCCAGTTCCGCATAACAAGATTCCAGCCGCTGCCGCCACCAGCCTACGCGCGCCTCTTCTGGACGCAGGCTCTCCAGTTTCTGGTGATCCGGCTCAATGCGGCGCACCGGCAAATATCCGGCGGTAGCCAGCAACGGCTCGGCACAAACGTCTTCGGCGAACAAGGTACCGGTAGACAGGCCGCAGGCATAGGGCAATGCTGGCAGTGCGCTGGCCAAGGCTGCCGCTTGGGCCAGGCCTACCGAGGTATCCAATGCGCTGGAGACGACGACATCCAGTTCCGCGTGCTTGGCAATGTCCAGCACAGCGCTGATGCCGCCCAGCGGCTGGGCCTTGATGACCATCAGATCCGCCGCGCCCAACCGCGAGACTTCCAGGGGGTCGGTGTGCTTGCGTACCGCTTCATCTGCGGCGATCTTCAACGGGTTTCCGGTGTTGCGCAGTTGCTCGCGGACTTCCGCCAGCCCGGTAATGCCAGGCACTGGTTGTTCTGCGTATTGCAGGTCGTACTCGCTCAGTGCTTTCAGTGCGGGAACGGCCTGGGCGATATCCCACCCCATATTGGCGTCCACGCGCAGCGCTGCCTGCGGGTAGAGCCGCCGGGTTTCAGCCACGCGGGCCAGGTCTTCGTCGAGGCATTGGCCCTGTTCTGCCACCTTGATCTTGATGGTGTGCGGCGCGTCGTAGCGTTCAAGAACCGCCCCTACATCCTTCGCCGCAACCGCTGGCAGGGTGGCGTTGACCGGGATACTGGTGCGCAGCGGTTCGGGGAACGGCTGGTAGGCGGCCTCGATTCCGGCGGCCAGCCATCGCGCGGCTTCCGCAGCTCCGTACTCGGTAAAGGCAGAGAATTCGCCCCAGCCTTCCGGCCCTTCGATCAGCAGGGCCTCGCGCTGGGTGACGCCACGGAATTTCACGCGCATCGGAAGGCGGACAACATGGGAATGCGCCAGCAATTCTTCAAGGGGCGGTAGTTCAAAGCTCATAGTCCAAGCCTAGCGAGCGTGGGCATGGTTACATGCCTGAACGGTGCCGTTCCGCCTGCCGGATATGACACCCTAGAGATATGCCACGCCATTCAGCCTCCACGCGCCCGCACCATATCAGGTGGTGGTGGGCCTTGCTGCTGCTGGTTGCGCTTTTCTGTCTTGAGTACATATTTTTCGTTCAGCAACGCAGTGGGCAATGGGCGGATCAGGCAGGATTCATCGCGTGGTCGCAATGGTGGCCCCGGACCGACTTGCTCAATCCGGTCCGCGAATTCCTGGATCTCTTGCCAGCAATTTGTGGCGCGATTGCTGCAGTATTCCTGCTGTATCGGGTGATTCGCGACCGCCATTTCCTTCGGGCCATCGTAGCGATCCTCGCGGCCGCAGCCGCAGCCGGCACTACGCAGCTTCTGAAGCACGAGGTCTTGACCCGCCCGGATTTCAATTTCGGCACCACAGGAAATTCCTTCCCCTCGGGACATACCACCGCCGCCGCTGCCGCCATGGGACTGATGTATCTGGTGTCGCCACCGAAGCTGCGTCCAGTGGTGCAACCGATTGCCTGGTTATTCGCCACGGTGACGGGACTGGCCACCCTGATATGCGGCTGGCACCGCCCAAGCGACATTGCCGCTGGTTTCGTGGTGGCAGGATTCTGGCTGGTTCTGGCTTCGGCAGTGCTCCAGCGCATCCAGCCGCTGAGCCACGAAGTTCCCAAGGGATCCTGGTCGAGGAATGTCGGGGCGGGCAGCTTGGTTCTCTGGGCTGCGGTCATCGGATTGTCATTCGTCCTGCCGCACCCGCACATCCAGAAAATTCCGGAGTTCCTGCAACTGGCCTACGCTGTCTTGGGGATTATCCATGTCGTGGCCGCGTCGCTGGTATCCGGCTTAGTGCTGCGCTCGGTGGTTATCGGCCCCATGCGCACCTTAAAGAAATAGGGCACCGGCACAGGAATCAAGCAGGCTGCTGTTCCGCCTAGCCCATGCGGGCGTTGAGAACGTCCGCGGCCTGCAGTGAGTCCGGAATGGTCACGGCGAATCGCTTCTTGTTCTTGAGGTCGAAAACGAGGCCTTCGTGTTCTTTCATCACGATGGCCGAACCGCCTGGAATGATCCGCCAGCCCCAGCCTCCCCACATCATGGGATTGATCTTTTCGCTGGTCACAGATTCAATGTCAGTGATCTTGATAGTTCGCATTGGGATCCCCAAGAGCGCGGAAGATACCCGGAAACGATCGCCGATGATGGATACGCGGATCCAGATCACGCCTAGCATCAGCACGCAGACTGCGGCTGACAGGGCCACGGGAAGGATGACGCTCGCCAAGCTGCTGTCGTGGCTTCCACCGGCCAGAAAGGGCAGCACTACAACAACGATCAGTGTTGCGAACAGCACGAAGCATAGCATCCACATCCACCATGGTGCGGCCATAGTTTGCTTGAACTCCGCTTGCCTGGAATCTGGCTGTGGCTCGGCGAATGCCTCCGCCGAGTCAGTCCGCTGTACGCTTTGGGCTGCATCGATTCGTTGCTGGCGGCCCTCGTTGAACTGCCATGTGCACTGCTGGTAGATGCCGCTGGCCCACAGCGGCGCTATGCCCAGCAACGCGCAGGCAATAAGCAAAACCATCATGCCGCCCAGCACTGCCGTTTCAGGTGTTTCGGCGAGCGCTGTCGCTGCCGCCGAGCTGACGAAAACGCCAGCTGCACTCCACGCGAGCAGGCCACCGGCAAAGAGCAGCATCATGAGCAAAGCCGGTTTGTTGCGCAGCATCAAGGAGAACATCCCGGTGATGGCACCAATGATGGTCAGCCCGATGCAGACCGGGACAAAGACGGCGGTTCGGGTGAACCCGTCCGGGTAGGTAGAGCTCCAGTGCGTGGCGGTCATTTCCGGCAGGTCGCCAGCAAGCAGCGCATAGGTGGCACCCGAAAGGGCTGCCGGGAGAAGAAGCAGCAGGCAGGTCAGCGGCCGATTCCTGATTCCGGTCCCTGCGATTGCCATCCCGATCCCCTGCTTACGCTGCTTTGTGCCGGTTGGCCCACTTTCCGAGCAAGCAGACGGGCGCAACTTATTTCCAGCACAGAAATGATTATCGATTTTACTCTACCAACTAGCGGTTGACATGGGAATGAATCGTCGGGCATTGAAACAATGCCAGCAAAAAGAATGATGCCCGCCGTTCCTCCTGAGGGTCGACGGGCACCATGCTCACTCGCAAGAGCGAGAACTGGGCAGTGTGGACGCTAGAGCGACGCCAACGCGGCCTTTGGATCTGTCATCGCGTCAGCGACATAGCGCATGAAGCCGGCCGCGGTTCCGCCATCGCAAACCCGGTGGTCGAAGCTCAGTGTCATCTCGCAGATGGAGCGGACCTTGATCTTGCCATTGACCACCCACGGCTTCTCGACGATGCGTCCAAGCCCCAGGATGGCAGCTTCCGGGTAGTTGATGATGGCCGCGGAGCCGTCAACATTGAACACGCCATAGTTGTTGATGGTGAAGGTGCTGCCGGACAGGTCTGCAACGCCGGCCTTGCCCTCGCGTGCCACCGAAGCCAGCCGAGCGAACTCGGCCGACAGTTCCTTGGCATTCAGCTTGTGGGCATCGCGCACATTGGGCACAACCAGGCCGCGGTCGGTCTGGGCGGCGAAGCCAAGGTTCACGCCCTCGAAGAGGGTATGGCGCAATCCACCATCAGCCTCAACGTCGATGCGGCTGTTCAGTTCCGGGAAACGCTGCAATCCGGCCACAGCGAAGCGCGCGACCAGCGCCATGACGCTCGGGGCCTGGCCGTCTGCCTCCTTGATCTTCGAACGCAGCTTCAGCAGCTTGGTGACGTCGACATCCACCCACACGGTCGCTTCGGGGATCTCCCGGCGCGACGTGCTCATCGCGTTGGCGATGGTCTTGCGCACGCCCGAAAGCACCTGTGAGGAAGCTACAGGCAGGCCGGTCTTCGCATCAGCTTCCCCAGTTTGGGCCACCGGCACCGCCACCGAGGCCGAAGCTGAGGCTGCGGGAGTTGGCATCGGCGCTGCAGGTGTTGCCGTTTCAGGCTGCACCGCATCAGCTGACAAGGCGGCTTCCACGTCTGCGCGCAGAATCAGCCCTTCTGGACCGGTGCCCTGAACCGTGGTGATGTCCAATGCGTTGTCACGAGCCAGCTTGCGTACCAGCGGGTTGATCACGCGCACCGCTTCAGCTGGTGCCTGGACTGCGGCCGACGCGACCCCTGAGCGCGGCTTGCGCCGGCGGCTGGTCTTGCGCTGGGCAGAGGAGGTGCCGTAGCCAATGAGCACATTTCCGCTGCCTTCATCGGATTCTGCATCCTCCTCGGCAGGAACCTGGGTGCCGGCACGCTCTTCCTCGCGGTAGGACTGGGCACGTTCGGCTTCTTCGCCTGCAGGAGTCGTTGCGTCTTCACCGCCGGTGTTCACCGAAATAAAGGGCTCGTCCACCAGCATCATCTGGCCGGCATCCCCATGCAAGGTGGAGACGACGCCTTCGAATGGGCAAGGAATTTCCACCAGCGACTTCGCGGTTTCCACCTCTGCAATGGGCTGGTCGACCGCAACGACGTCACCGGCGGCAACCATCCAACGCACCAGCTCGGCTTCGGTCAGCCCTTCGCCAAGGTCTGGCAAGAGGAAAGTCTTGATGCTCATTTACGCCTCCCACTGAAGCTGGTCAACCGCGTCGAGAATTCGTTCGGCGCTTGGCAGATGGAACTTTTCCAGCGTTGGTGCCGGATAAGGAATATCGAATCCGGTCACGCGGAGCACCGGAGCCGCCAACGAGTGGAAGCAGCGTTCCTGCACCCGGGCTACGATTTCGCTGGCTACCGAGGCGAAGCCCTGGGCTTCGGCGACCACGATGGCCCGACCGGTCTTGCGCACCGATGCGCAGACGGTCTCGTCATCGAATGGCACAATGCTGCGGATGTCAACTACTTCCAGGCTGATGCCTTCTTCGGCTGCCAGCTTGGCGGCTTCCATTGCGGTGGAAACGCTTGGACCATAGGTGATCAGCGTGGCATCGCTGCCCGGGCGGGCGATGCGTGCCTGCCCCTCGGTCGTGGCGCTCTTCTTTGCCTCGTACTGTTCGGCCAGGTGCCCAAGGTCAACCTGTTCCTTGGACCAGTACAGCTTCTTCGGCTCGAAGAAGACCACCGGATCATCCGAATCGATGGCTTCGCGCAGCATCAGGTAGGCGTCCTCGACGCACGAGGGGGTGAAGACCTTCAGGCCCGGGGTGTGCGCGTAGTAGGCTTCCGAGGAATCGCAGTGGTGCTCCACGCCGCCGACGCCGCCGGCGTAAGGAATGCGGATCACCATTGGCAGATTCAGCTTGCCCTGGGTGCGGTTGCGCATCTTGGCAACATGCGAAGCGATCTGCTCGAAGGCCGGGTAGGCGAACGCATCGAACTGCATCTCGATGACCGGTCGCATGCCGTTGATGGCCATTCCTACGGCCATGCCGACGATGCCGGATTCGGCCAGAGGAGTGTCGAAGCAGCGCTCGGAGCCGAAGCGCGCGGTCAGGCCATCGGTGATGCGGAAGACACCGCCGAGGGTTCCCACATCCTCTCCGAAGATCACTACCGAGTCATCGGCAACCAGCGCATCGGCCAAGGCGGTATTCAGCGCCTTGCCGAAGGTCACCGGCTGGTTCTCGTTGGCAGCCTTTGCTGCGGCTCGTGCGGTGGCAGCGCTGACGTTCGGGTTCACGCGCGAAGTAGTGGCAGTCATCCTAGGCTTCCTCACGGTCTAGTTCGTCGACAAGAATGGCTTGCTGTTCCGCAAGCTGCTGGCTCTTGGCCGAGTACACATGCTCGAACAGCTCGCGTGGATCGGTGTTAGCTTCCTGGTTCATGCCATCGCGCAGGGTCTTGGCAACGGCTTCGGCATCCGCAGTGATCTTGGCGACGGTCTCATCGGTCAACAGTCCTGCATCATCCAGGTATGCCTTCATTCGGGTCACCGGATCCTTGGCGATCCATTCCTGGACTTCGGAGTCCTCGCGGTAGCGCTTGTCGTCATCGGCATTGGTGTGCGCCTGCATGCGGTAGGTGTGGGCCTCGATCAGCAGCGGGCCGTTGCCCTCGCGGGCCATGCGCACCGCGCGGGTCATGATGGCCATCAAGGCCATCAAGTCGTTGCCATCCACGCGCTCGCCGGCCATGCCGTAGCCGACAGCCTTGTGAGCCAAGGATGGGGCTGCGCTCTGCTGCGAGAGCGGAACCGAGATGGCGTACTTGTTGTTCTGCACGAAGAAGATCACCGGCAGGTTGAAGACCGCTGCGAAATTCAGCGCTTCGTGGAAGTCGCCCTCGCTCGTGGCGCCATCGCCGCACATCGCCACGACAACGGTGTCTTCGCCGCGCAGCTTGGCAGCGTGTGCAACACCCACTGCGTGCAGCAGCTGGGTGGTGAGCGGAGTGGACATCGGTGCGCAGTTATAGGCCTTCGGGTCATAGCCGCAGTGCCATTCGCCGCGGAAACTGGTCATGACTTCCATCGGTGCAACGCCTTTGGTCAGCACCGCTACGGTGTCGCGATAGGTCGGGAAGAGCCAGTCGTTCTCGCCCAGGCACAATGCCGCCGCGATCTGGCAGGCTTCCTGTCCATGGCTGGAGGGATAGACCGCCATGCGGCCCTGGCGGACCAGCGCGGAGTTCTGGTCGTTGACACGTCGGCCGGTGACCAGGGCAGCGTAGGCTTCGAGCAGCCGGGCCGGGCTCGGCAGCGGGTACTCGTGGCCCGGCTCAGTGCCTTGCTGATCCTCTGGGCGCAGGGTTCCGTCCGGGTTCAACAGGTTGATCATGTGGCGTGCTGGCAGCATGTAGTCCTCAGGGGTAATCCCGAATTTCTTGCTGACCTCAGAGATGCGATCCGCATGCGCTTCAGTGCTCATGTTCTCCCACCTTTCGTGGTTCTGGCTGGTCCATGAGCACAACCCCTTGTGACTCACTTCACCTAAACATCATTTGCAATCAATTATGGGTATGAGTGGCATTCTGTATCCAGTCCGGCGGGGAATCGTGGAAAGTTGCGAATAGTATCCGTATACTCGTAGACGAAAAGTGTCAATAGATTGTGTTTGGAATAGAGACGTCCGGCACGTCAACAAGGAGAATCAATGGCCGCGGAAGCGGAGCTAAAACTCGATGATGTCGATCATGCGATCCTCGCGGAGCTGACCAGCGACGGACGCCAGTCGGTCACCACCGTGGCGCAAAAGGTGCACGTATCGCGGGCCCACGCCTACTCACGTATCGCAAAGCTCCAGGATTCCGGGGTGATTACCCGGTATACGGCGGTCATTGATCCAGTCAAGGCCGGGCTCAAGGCCAGCGCCTATGTGACATTGAAGCTCCGCCAGCATTCCTGGCGCGAGTTGCGTGACCATCTGGCGTCGATTCCCGAGGTGCACCATGTGGGCCTGGTCGGCGGCAACTTCGACGTGATCCTGCTGGTTCGTGCCAAAGACAATTTGGACTTGCGCCGTGTGGTCTTTGAGCAATTGCAGTCATTGCCAACGGTCCTGGATACGCAGACCCTGCTGATCTTCGAAGACACCGACACCCGATAGCCGGCACGTTTAAAACACGAGAAGAGCACCTGGAGGCCATCCAGGTGCTCTTCTCGTGTTCGTTGGGAAACTACTTCTTGCCGGTGAACACCGGCTTGCGCTTTTCCTGGAATGACTTGAATCCCTCGGCGTAATCAGCGGTGTCGCACAAGGCTGCCTGCGCCCGGTTTTCGGTGCGCATTGAATTCCACAGGCCCACCCGCTGGTCGCGGATTTCCGCCACGAGCTGCTTGGATGCAACGAACGCCTGGGTGGCCCCCTGTGCCACCCTGGCGATGATCTCCTCGCCACGCTCGGCCAATTCCTCGGCCGGGAAGGCGCGGGAGAACAGGCCAGAACGCACAGCTTCGGCACCGGAAATCAGCTCAGCGGTGTAGATCATGTCCAGCGTGCGGTGAGCCCCGAGGCGCTCGGTGAACAGCCAGTGTCCTCCGGAGTCCAAGGTCGCGCCCAGGTTGGCGAACGGCGAGCCGATCTTGGCGCTCTCCGCCACGTACACCACGTCGGTGGCCACGGCCAGGCCAAGGCCGACGCCCAGGCAGGCACCCTGCACCAGGGCGAAGGTGGGAGCAGGGAAGCTGGACATCTTTTCCAGCAGCGGTTGCACCTTGCCTTCAAGGTAGCCGATGACGTCGTCATCTGCCGGGTTGACCCCTGAGATGTCGCGTCCGGCACAGAAGCCGCGGCCTTCGCCGGATAGCACCAGGGCCCGGACCTCTCCGGTTTCCACGGCCGCTGCGGCCTTGTCATAGGCCTCGGACAACTCGGCCAATGCAGCCTCATCCAGTGAATTCATCTTCTGCGGCGCATCGAGCACCACCCGTGCGATGGAATCGGCAATCGTCAGTTCGATCATGAAGTCTTCCTGCCTGAACTAGGCGTCGAAGTCGACGCTGAGCTTTTCGGTGGTCGGGTGCGACTGGCAGGTCAGCACGTAGCCTGCCTCGACCTCGTCCGGTTCCAGCGCGTAGTTCTCGGCCATGGTGACCGAACCGCTGGTGACCTTGGCGCGGCAGGTGCCGCACACGCCGCCCGCACAGGCGAACGGAACGTCCGGCCGGACGCGCAGTGCGGCGTTCAGCACGGTTTCGTTGGCGCGCACCGGTGACTTGACTTCGCCCTTAAGGCCATCGAGGTTGAAGCTGATCTCATAGCTTTCCTCGTTCTCGTCCACCTCGACCGGGCGGCCGATATGCCCTTGCGGCTTGGTCGGCTCACCGGTGGTGAACAACTCGAAACGGACCTTTTCCGCGGGAACGTTCAGGCTGGATAGCTGGTCGCGGACCAGCTGAACGAGCTCGAAGGGGCCGCAGAGGAACCATTCGTCCACGTTCGGCGCCTGGACCACGTTGGTCAGCAACGTGGTGAGCTTCTCTGCGTCGATGCGGCCGGAGAGCAGCGGCGAGATGCGCTGTTCGCGGCTGAGCACGTGGTGCAGCGCCAGACGCGATGGATAGCGGTCCTTCAGGTCAGCCAATTCCTCAAGGAACATGACGTCCATGGCTGCCTTGTTCGCGTAGATCAGGTCGAAGCGGGTGTGGTCATTGGCTTCCAGGATCGTGCGGGCGATGGCCAGCACCGGGGTGATGCCGGAGCCGGCGGCCACGGCCACGAAGCGGTCTTGGGCTTTGGTGTCGATGGTCGATGGATCGTTGATCTCCGTGAGCTTGTGCTTGGAAATGAAAGCACCAGCGGGGCTCATCACATCGATCTGGTCGCCCGCAGCCAGGGATTCGTTGGCCCAGGTGGAGAACAGGCCTCCGAGGTCGCGCTTGATCGCTACCTTGATCTCATCCCCGGTTGGAGCGGCGCAAATGGAATAGGAGCGGCGCAGCTCGACGAGTTCGCCCTCGGCGTTGGGAATTTCCTTGCGCAGTGCCACGTATTGGCCTGCAACGTAGTCGTATTCCTCGCTCAGTTCCGCGGGAATGGCGAAAGTGACTTCGATTGAGTCCTTGGTCAGCCGGCGCACGTTCGAGACGGTGAGCCGATGGAAGGACGCCCGGCGTCGGGTGGGTGTGGTTTGTTCGGTCATGAGAGCACCTTGAAGTAGTCGAAGGGTTCCAAGCAGTCTTTGCAGGTGTAGAGCGCCTTGCAGGAAGTCGAGGCGAAGCGGGCCAGCTCGCGCGTGTTCAGCGAGTGGCACCGCGGGCACTTCACGCTCATGCCGAGGGTGACGCGGCCTGCATGGCCCTTGCCGGTGGGTGGAGCGATCCCGTACTCTTCGAGCTTGCTCTTCCCCTCCTCGGTCATCCAATCAGTTGACCACGCTGGGGTCAGCACCAGCTTGACGTCAACCTTTTCATATCCGGCATCGCCGAAAACGGCGTACAGGTCCTCATTGATGGCATCCATCGCCGGGCAACCTGAATAGGTTGGGGTGATGACCACCTGCACGGTTCCGTCCTCGGCCATGTCCACTTCACGAAGGATTCCCAGGTCTGCAATGGACAGCACCGGGATTTCCGGGTCGGTCACCTTCGATGCGATAGCGAACAGATCCTTGGCATCAGCGATCGTTTTGCTCAAGACTGCTTCCCCCCTTATTCGGGCAAAAGTTGCGTAATTACCAGCTGGCACCGGGGTGCTTGCGGGCGAGAACTTGCATCTCCGCCAACAAGTAGCCCAGGTGTTCGGAGTGCTCGCCACGGCGGCCGTAGGCCATGGCCTGACCGGTGGAAGGAATCTCCAAGCCGGCTGCGTCCAGTACCGCGGTGATTTCTTCTTCCCACGCGGAGCGCAGGGTGGAAGGCAGCACGGCAATGCCCTGAAGGTTCTGGTGAACTTCTTCATCGCGGAACATCTCATCGACGTATGGCCACAGGATTTCCAGGGCGTGGCGCATCTTGGCGGCCGATTCCTCGGTGCCCTGACCCAGGCGGATGGTCCACTGGATGGCGTGGTCGCGGTGGTAGTCGACTTCCTTGACTGCCTTGGCCGAGATGGCGGCCAGGGTTTCGTCCTTGGATTCGGTCAGCTGCTTGTACAGCAGGTTCTGGAAGATCGAGACGATCAGCTGGCGGATGATGGTGACGCCGAAGTGGCCGTTGGGCTGCTCGACGATCCACAGCGAGGTGAATTCCTCTTCCTCGCGCCAGTAGGCTAGATCGTCTTCGGTCTTGTCCCACGCCAGCCCGGCGTAGGTAAGGAAGGAGCGGGCGTGGCCCAGGACATCCAGTGCAATGTTGCCCAGGGCAACGTCTTCTTCCAGTTCGGGAGCGCGGGAAATCCAGTGCGACATGCGCTGCGCCAGGATGAGGGCATCATCGCCCAGAGTCAGTGCATACTGCGCAACTTCTTCGCTCGGCTTGACGCCGTCCACAGCGATGTCTTCCGGACGCAAGGCGTTGCCCGGGGTGACGCGGGTGGCCGAGGCCAGCGCATCACCGAAGCTGTCGAGGGCTTCGTCGAGTTCTTCGTGCTTCACAGGTGCTTCACTCCCTCACTGGCCTTGTAATAGGTCGCGTGGCGGTAGTCCTTGCCCTGAGGGGATTCGAAGAAGGCGTCCTTCTCATCAGGGTCGGAGCTGATGATGTCGGTGGACTTCACAACCCACAGAGACACGCCTTCGTTGCGTCGGGTGTACAGATCACGGGCGTTGCGCACGGCCATCTGGGCATCCGGTGCATGCAGGGATCCGGCGTGGACGTGCGAGAGTCCGCGGGATGAACGGACAAATACTTCCCACAGGGGCCAATTGCTCTGTTGGCTCATGCTAGGCAACCTCACTTTGTGCTTGTTTTGCTGCGTATGCTGCGGCGGCTTCACGGACCCAGGCGCCCTCGCGGTGCGCTTCGCGTCGGCGTTCCATGCGCTGCGCGTTCACTGGGCCGTTGCCCTTGATGACTGCCATGAATTCGTCCCAGTTCAGATCCTTGTGGATCCACTGCTTCTTTTCTTCATCGAAGTGCAGCTCGGGGTCTGGCAGGGTCAGGCCGAGAACCTTGACCTGTTCGGCGATCATGCCGACGAAACGCTGGCGCAGTTCGTCGTTGGAGAAGCGCTTGATCTTCCAGGCCATGGACTGCTGGGAGTTCGGCGACTGCTCGTCTGGCGGGCCGAACATCATCAGGGCTGGCTCGTAGAAGCGGTTGATGGCATCCTGCGCCATCTTCTTCTGCGCATCGGTGCCGCGCGAGAGCGAGAGCAAGATCTCGAAGCCCTGGCGCTGGTGGAAGGATTCTTCTTTGCACACGCGGACCATGGCGCGACCGTAGGGGCCGTAGGAAGCACGGCACAGCGGAACCTGGTTGGCGATCGCCGCCCCATCGACCAGCCAGCCGATAGCGCCCATGTCCGCCCACGTGCGTGCGGGGTAGTTGAAGATCGAGGAGTACTTGGCCTTGCCGGAGAGTAGCTGCTCGTTGTACTCGTCGCGGGTGGTGCCCAAGGTCTCGGCGGCCGAATAGAGGTAGAGGCCGTGACCGGCTTCGTCCTGCACCTTGGCCATCAGAATGGACTTGCGCTTCAGCGATGGAGCGCGGGTAATCCAGTTCGCTTCAGGCTGCATGCCGATGATTTCGGAGTGCGCGTGCTGCGAGATCTGGCGGCTGAGGGTCTTGCGGTACTTCTCAGGCATCCAATCGCGTGGCTCGACGCGGGAGTCCTGATCGATCAAGGCGTCGAAACGCTCTTGGGACTGCTCTTCTTCGTAGCTCGGGACGGCACTCAGTCCCGGCTCCTGCGGTGTGGTCGGGGCCATGGGTTCACCTCATCGAAAACAAATTACATACTGACCGTTCGTTCAGTATGTCAGAGTGCGCTCGATCACGTCAACATGAACCCGCCTCCAGGCGCAACAAAACCCCGGGAAAGATTTCCCGGGGTTTGCGAAAGCTGGCGCTTAGGCGTTGACGAGCGCTTTGCCCGCCTTCGTGCCCTTGAAGATCAGCGCATCAAGCGAGATCCGGCCAGGGCCCACCAGAAGCAGCGCCAGTGCGCCGGCAGCCAGTGCCAAGACAAGCTCGAAGCCGCGATTTTCCACGAAGACTCCATCTGCAGCGTGAACCATGAACAGCGCGACGATCATCTGCACCCCCAATAGGCCTGCGAACACGCGGGTAAGCAGGCCGAGGATAATCGCGGCACCGCCAGCGATCTCCAAGGTTGCAGCCACCGGGGCAAGTAGGTTGGCGGCAGGAACACCCATTTGGCCAAAGGCCGCGATGGTTCCCTCGATGGTGAACTGGAAGTACTTCTGCCAGCCGTGGGCCAGGAAGAGGAAACCGAAAGCCAAGCGAAGCAGGATGCGGGCAGCGGTCTGCAGGCCTGCGTTATTTTCCAGAGCGGGCATTAGTGGACTCCTAATGGTTGAGATGCAGGGACAAGTCCCGTTCAGTTACTGCCCCAACCCTATTGGAAAATTAGTTGAAACTTCAATAATATGAGGGAATTTGCCACGGAAGAGCTTAGTCACGAAAAACCGTGCTGCCCGTAACCAGATGCAACTAGTTGCGGACAGCACGGTTTCCGGCTGGCTGTGCGGCTGCTGCCTAGAGGACCTTGGACAAGAAGTCCTGGGTGCGCGCCTGCTGCGGATTGCCGAACAGCTGTTCAGGCTCGCCCTGCTCGCAGACAACTCCGTCAGCCATGAAGACCACCCGGTCGGCTACTTCACGTGCGAAGCCCATCTCGTGCGTCACCAGGACCATGGTCATTCCGCTATCGGCGAGCTCCTTGATGACCTGCAGCACTTCGCCGACCATCTCGGGATCCAGAGCGCTGGTCGCCTCGTCAAAGAGCATGATGCCCGGAGCCATGGCCAGCGCGCGGGCGATTGCCACACGCTGCTTCTGGCCGCCGGAGAGCGAGGCCGGACGGGCGTTGGCCTTCTCGCGCAGGCCCACGCGTTCCAAGAGCTCCAGGGCACGCTCCCGGGCTTCGGCCTTGCCCATCTTCTTGAGCTCGACCGGAGCCAGCATGATGTTCTCTGCAACGCTCATATGTGGGAACAGGTTGAAGTGCTGGAACACCATGCCCACATGGCGGCGCACCTCGTTGATGTCCACCTTCGGATCGGTGACATCGAAGCCGTCGACAACCACCTTGCCTGAGGTAATGTCCTCGAGCTTGTTCAGGCAACGCAGCAAGGTGGACTTGCCGGACCCGGACGGTCCGATCACGCACACCACTTCGCCTTCGCGCACGTCCATGTCGATGCCCTTGAGCACATTGTTGGATCCGAAGGACTTATGCAGGTCTTTGACCTGGATCTTCACGTTGTCGCTTTGCACGGTTGAGGTGTTCACTTGTTGAACCTCCGATCGGCATAATTTGCCAACTTGGTCAGCGCCATGATGGCGATGAAGTAGATGATGCCGACGATCAGCAGGGTTTCAGTGACACGGAAGTTCGCCGCGTAGATCTGCTGGCCCTGGTAGAGCAGCTCGGTGAAGCCGATAGCCAGCAGCAGCGAGGAGTCCTTCAGGCTGATGATCAGCTGGTTGATCAGCGACGGGGTCATCATCTTGAAGGCCTGCGGGATCACGACCTTCTGCATCGACTTTCCGTAGCCCAAGCCCAGCGAACGGGACGCTTCGAGCTGGCCTGGATCCACCGACTGGATACCACCGCGAACAATTTCGGCGACATAGGCGCCGGCGTTCAACGACAGCGTCAGCACACCAGCGGTCCAGACGCTGATCTCCCAGCCGGTCACCTGCGGAAGGCCGAAGTAGAACATGAATGCCCAGAGCAGCAGCGGGGTGCCGCGGAAGATGTTCACGAAGGTCGTGGCGATGCCGCGCAGCACGATGTTCCCGGAGATCTTCATAAATCCGAAGATCAGGCCCAACGCCATGGCGATGGCAAAGGAAATCGCTGTCACCAGCAGGGTGTGCCACAAACCGGTCATCAACGCCGGCATGGACTTGACCAGCAGATCGAAGAAGTTGCTCGGTTGCGCCGCGGTCGGATCGGCAAGGTAGGAGTCCAGGATCTGCTGGTACTCTCCGCTGGCCTTCAGCTCGGCCAGCCCATCATTGAAGGCCGCCAGCAGCGCGGTGTTCTCACCCTTGTTCACGGCGAAGCCGTAGGAACCGCCAGGAACCTTGTCGGTGACGGTCTTCAGGCCATTGCCCTGGGCGATGCCGTAGGCCAGCACCGGGTAGTCATCGAAAACGGCAACGGCGGAGCCGGCCTTGACCGATTCGTACATGGTGGCTGACTGGTCCAGGGACTTGACCTGGAAGCCGTATTCCTTGGCAATGGACTTGGCGTAGGTCTCGCCCTCGGCGCCGGTCTTGGCGACAACGGTCTTGCCTTTCAAGTCCTCGTAGCTGGTGATCTCGTCATTGTTCGCTGCGACAGCCATCTGGACGCCGGACTCGAAGTAGGGCTCGGAGAAGTCGTAGATCTCCTTGCGCTCGTCGGTAATCGACATGCCGGCGATCACGCCGTCCACCTGGTTGGAGGAGAGGGCTGCCAAGGCGGCGTTGAAGCCCAAGGACCTGATTTCGACTTCAAATCCCTGGTCTTCGGCAATGGTGCGCAGCAGATCCATGTCGATACCGGTCAGCTCACCGTTCTGGCGGAACTCGAACGGCGCGAACGTCGTATCCGTGCCGATGACATAGGTTTGGCCCTCGACGCTTTCGCTGCCTTGGGCCATGGCCGATGGTGCGCCCACGACCAATGCCATCAAACCGATGGCAGCCGCGGCTATCCACCTGGCCAGGCGCCCGGCCGGGGCAGCTGTTCTTTTCTTATCCACTGATGAATCGCTTTCTCGTGCTGAAGGGCGAATGGCCCAAGGTGCAGATGATACGTTCTGCCTGCAAGCCTAGGACGAATAAAGCCTAGCCGGTACCCCACGACTCGCCTGCATTTGCATCGTTACCGGTTTGAAACCGCGGTTCTGTCCGCGCTGAGCATAGCTACCCCCGCAAGCATCGGCGGTGGGATTGAATAGTGGTATGACTCCTGAATCATTGACCGCAAATGCTCCTCGTGCCGCGAAGCTGCCCACCACCCGCAGCTTCCACGGCGACGACTTCATCGACAACTACGAATGGCTGCGCGAGAAATCCAACCCGGAGGTCATCGCCCACCTAACCGCGGAGAACGAGTACACCGACATCATTACCGCTGGCCAGCAGCCGTTGCGCGATGCCTTGTTCAGCGAGATCAAGGGCCGCACCGTTGAAACCGACCTGTCGGTTCCGGTGCGTCGTCGCGGCTGGTGGTACTTCACCCGTTCGGCCGAAGGCAAGCCCTACACGATCCAGTGCCGTGTCAAAGCCTCGGACACCGGGGACCTGGTGGCCGACTGGACTCCCCCGGTCATCGACCCGGAAACCGCGCTGCCTGCCGAAGAGGTGCTGCTCGACGGCAACGCATTGGCCGAGGGGCAGCCGTTCTTCTCGCTCGGCGGCATGGCCCTGAATGAGGACGGCAACCTGCTCGCCTACTGCGTCGACAATGCCGGCGATGAACGATTCACCCTGTTCATCAAGGACCTTGAAACCGGCAAGCTGCTGAGCGACACCATTGAAGGGGTGTTCTACGGGCTGGCCTTCTCCCCCGATTCTTCAACGATCTTCTACACGGTAGTTGACGAAACCTGGCGTCCGCACCAGATCCGCGCCCACCGGCTGGGCACCCTCCCAGCGGACGACAAGATCATTTTCGAGGAGACTGATCCAGGCATGTGGCTCGGCTTCGATCTGAGCCCGGACCGCAAGACTCTGATGATCTCCAGCGGCAACTCCGAATTCGCCGAAACCAGCATGCTGGATCTGCTCGATCCTTCGGCGGCAGTGGTCCTGCTGGTGCCGCGCAGCTTGCGCCTGCTGCACGGAATCGATTTGATGCCGGGCGCTGGCCAGGCATTGATCACCCACGACCATGAAGCACCGAACAATATGGTGTCGTTGGCGTCCGTGGACCAGCTGGGCGAGAACACCGACCCCGCCAAGTGGCGCACCGTGGTGGCCCATGAGGACACGGTCAAGATCGAAGGCACGGCAGTAACCGGTTCGCACGTGGTGCTCTCGGTTCGTCGCGACACCTGCGAGCGCGTCCAGCTGCTTGCCTTGGACGGCTTGGGCACCGAAGCCCAGCAGCCGGCCATTGAACCGGACTTCGAAGATGAGCTGTTTACCGCCTCGGCGACCTTCGCCGAATTGGAGGCGCCGTTGATCCGCATCGGCTATACCGCTGACTTCACCCCCGCACGCGTCTACGACCTGTGGCTGGAAGACCAGTCGCTGGTGCTGCGCAAGCAGACTCCGGTGAACAACTTCGACCCGGCCAACTACCTGTCCACGCGCGAATGGGCCACCGCGGCCGATGGCACCAGGATTCCCTTGACCATCATGCGCCGGGCCGACCTGGACACCTCGGTTCCCCAGCCGGTGCTGATCTACGGCTACGGTTCCTATGAGGCTTCGATGGATCCTGGTTTCGGCATTCCCCGCTTGAGCGTGCTGGATCGCGGCGTGGTCTTTGTCATCGCCCATGTGCGCGGCGGCGGGGAGCTCGGCCGCAACTGGTACCTGCAGGGCAAGAAGCTGCACAAGAAGAACACCTTCACCGACTTCATCGATTCCACCCGGTACCTGATCGATTCCGGTTGGGCCGATCCGCAGCGCATCGCCGCGCTGGGCGGTTCGGCCGGCGGACTGCTGATGGGTGCCATCGCGAATATGGCCCCGCAGCTGTATACGGCGATCATCGCCCAGGTGCCTTTCGTCGATGCGCTGACCTCCATCCTTGATCCCGAGCTGCCGCTGTCGGCCTTGGAATGGGAAGAATGGGGCAACCCGATCGAGAGCAAGGAGGTCTACCACTACATGAAGTCCTACACCCCTTACGAAAATGTCACTGCACAGGACTACCCGAAGATCGCGGCGGTCACCTCGCTGAACGACACCCGTGTACTGTACGTAGAGCCAGCCAAATGGGTGGCCAAGCTGCGTGAAATCGGCACTGGGCAGGAACCGATTGTGCTGAAGACCGAGATGGATGGCGGGCACGGCGGCGCGTCGGGGCGCTACGAGTCCTGGAAGTCCCGTGCGTGGGACTATTCCTTCGCCTTGGATGCGCTGGGATGCACTGAAGAAATCTGACAACCGGAGGAACGGCGGCCATGCGCCACATCAAGATCAAAGACCATCGTGACGATTCGTCGGTACGCCGGTTATTGGTGCTGGCCGCCGATCCCGCAGGCGAACAAGGCCTGGAAGACCTGCTTGATGAGTGCCAGGACCTGCAGGTCCTGACACATATCGCCGAGGACGGGACCATCGCAGCGCTGGCAGCCTATCGGCACAGCGATCAGTACTCGCTGTGCTTGGAATATCTTGCGGTGCTGCCCGAATTCCAGCAACGCGGGTTGGGCCGGGCCCTGGTTGAGGAACTGCGCTCGATGCACCGCAAGAACGTCTGGGCCACAACAGATGATGATGCCATCGACTTCTACCGGGCATTGGGCGGCGTGGTTTCCAATTCCGCCGAGGACCCCAGGTGGCCCGGCGTCGCGCGGTACTTGGGCACCCTTCCATATCTTCCTCTGCTGAACAACCAGCCGACGGAAGACCCGGAGTACGAGGCGGTCAATGGCCAGCTGACCCGGGGCAATATTCGCATTGTTGAGCCCTCGCCGAGCTGGCCGCAGGATTTCGAGGACTTCGCGCGCCTAATCGCTGGTGCCTTGGGCCCGCAGGCTCTGGCCATTGAGCATACTGGCTCCACGTCGGTTCCGGGGCTCCCGGCAAAACCGATTATCGATATTTCTTTGCTGGTCCCCGACGCCAATGTCGAGCCCAGCTATGTTCCGGCGCTGGAGGGTGCTGGCCTGGTGTTCTGGCATCGCGAGCCTGGCTGGTACGCGCACCGCATGTTCAAGCCGCCAGCTGGCAGCAGCATCGATGCCAATATCCACGTGTTCTCCGCCGGCAGCCCGGAGTATCTGCGCATGGTCATTTTCCGCGAACACCTCAAGGGCGATGCCGCTGACCGGCAGGCTTACGCGCAGGTCAAGCGACAGGCCGCGGCCCAGTTGCTGGCCGAGCAGGGCGAAGATGGGTTGGTCATGGATTACAACCGGATCAAGGAGCCGTTCATCTTGGCCTTGCATCACAAGCTCTTCGCCTCGTAGCTTCCAGCTTTCCGCTTCGCAACAGATCATTGTTTACCGCTATATAACTTGACTTAGCTCACATTTTGTTATTACCTAATGATCGTTCGGTAAATAAATCGGCGAAGGACAATGATGACCAATACCCAGGTAGAAGAACCAGCACCCCACGCCATTCTCCGCAATGACTACGCGACTCAATGGATGGGCATCAACGTCGTCGAAGTTCGCGAAGGGCGTGCGGTCATCACCATGGAACTGCGCCCTGAAATGCTCAACGGTTTTGGAATCGGCCACGGCGGAATGATCTTCGCTCTGGCAGACACCGCCTTTGCCTTGAGCTGCAACCCCGCAGAAGGCTCCGATGAGAGCATCACCGTCGCCTCCGGAGCAGATATCAATTTCCTTCGGCCAGCCATTCCCGGAAGAACACTCACCGCCACCGGCCAACGGGTCTCGCAGCAAGGTCGCAGCGGGATCTATGACATCACGGTGACCCAGGAATCCAGCGACGGCAGTACCGAAGTCGTAGCCGAATTCCGCGGACGTTCCCGCACCGTGCCCAAGCCGCGCTAAGGCCACCCTTCAGTTCACTCGACACGAAAGTTCCAGCATGTCTCAGACTTCCAACCGCGACGCTCTCCCCAATCCCCTGGATCCAGAAGAGACCATGAGTCGCGATGAAATTGAAGCCATCCAGCTTGAACGGCTGAAGGAAACCCTTCACCACGCCTACACCAACGTCCCGCATTACAAAGAAAAATACGATGCGGCAGGAGTCCACCCCGAGGATCTCAAGGAACTGGGCGACCTTGCGCTGTTCCCGTTCACGGACAAAGAAGATCTGCGCAAGAACTATCCCTTCGGCATGTTTGCCGTTCCGCAGCATGAAGTCGCCCGCATCCATGCTTCCTCGGGCACCACTGGACAGCCCACCGTGGTTGGCTACACCAAGAAGGACCTGGAAGACTGGGCCAAGCTCGGTGCCCGATGCCTGCGCATGGCCGGAGTCAAGCCGGGCTGGAAGGTCCACAACGCCTACGGCTATGGGCTGTTCACCGGCGGGTTGGGAGCCCACGCTGCTGCGGAACATCTTGGTGCAACGGTCATCCCCATGTCCGGAGGGCAAACCGACAAGCAGATTTCACTGATCCAGGACTTCGCCCCTGATGCGATCCTTTGCACCCCGACCTACCTGCTAACCATCGGCGATGCCATGCAGCGCAAGGGCATCGATCCGCGCAGCTCGTCACTGAAGGTCGCTGTTCTCGGCGCCGAACCATGGACCGAAGAAATGCGCCATGAACTCGAAGAGATGTTCAATATCGATGCTTGCGATATCTACGGACTCTCAGAGGTCATGGGCCCAGGTGTAGCCGGCGAATCCAATGAACGCAAAGATGGAAGTCACATCTGGGAAGACCATTTCCGTCCCGAAATCATCGACGCCTTCGATTCGAGCAAGGTCCTGGGCGATGGAGAACATGGCGAGCTGGTCTTCACCTCGCTGACCAAGCAAGCCCTGCCAATCATCCGCTACCGGACCCATGACCTGACACGCCTGATGCCTGGCAGCGTCCGCCCGGGACACCGCCGGATGGGCCGCATCACCGGGCGCAGCGATGACATGATCATTCTGCGCGGAGTCAATCTCTTCCCCAGCCAGATCGAAGAGCTGATTCTCAAGGTTCCAGGCCTCTCTCCTCACTTCCAGCTCATCCTTTCGCGCCCCGACCGCATGGATCAACTGGCAGTGAAAGTCGAACGCCGCATGGATGCGACGGCCGAGCAGGCTGAACACGCAGGGAAGGAACTGGCCAAGCTCATCAAGATCCACATCGGCTCGTCCTGCGCCATCGATGTCGTTGAGCCCGAGTCGCTGGAGCGATCAATGGGCAAGCTCAAGCGAATCTATGATCTGCGTAATCAGTAATATGCGCAGGGACATGGAATAATCGACTCATCATGGACACAACCGACACTGCCAGCCGCCCGGTGAAACGCGGGCGCCCCGGGTACGACCAGGAAACCGTACTGAGAATTGCCGTCGAGGCATTCAACGAATACGGCTACGACGCGACCTCCATGGGCAAGCTTGCCGATCGCTTGGGGATCAGCAAGTCCGCGATCTACCATCACGTGCCTTCCAAGGAAGACCTGCTGCGCCGCGCCTTGGACGAAGCGCTCTTCCCCTTGGAAGCGGTCATCACCGAAGTGCGCACGCACGAGGGCAGTGCCGACGAGCGTTTGGAATTCTTCTTGCGCTCAACCATCCGCATCTTGATCGAAAAGCGCCCCTACGTGACCTTGCTGCTGCGCTTGCGTGGCAACACCGAATTGGAGCGCCAAGCGCTGGAACGGCGCCGCGCCATGGACCGCCAGCTCGCTGAGTTGGTCACGTCCGCGCAAAGCGACGGGAAGCTTCGCGATGACCTGGAGCCCCGCGCCACGGCCCGACTATTGTTCGGCATGATCAACTCGGTAGTGGATTGGTACCGGGTTGATGGCCCACTGGAGGCTTCGGCGCTGGAAGAACAAGCGGTGTCACTGCTCTTCCATGGCCTGCACACCGTGGTGAAGTAGCCGCATTCATTTGCCATTATTGAGGCTCTCTGCTTTTTGAGCAGGGAGCCTCAATGCGTTGATGCGGAATTAACACTTGGTCGCTGTGGCGCATCCAACCTTTGGGAATTTACGGACTCACAGGAATCACCGTTAGCATCTAAGGGGTGCCTTGTGCACCTGTCGTTGCCAATCGATCGAGTGAAGAGCACCGTGGATTCCTTCTTAGAAACCCTGTTCATGGCTACTGCAGACAGCGGTAGTTCCTATGTCCAGATCCTGCTGTCAGCCGCTAGCATGCTGCTAGTTTTCGTCTCCGCAATCCTTCTTGGGCACCGCAATGATTTGGGTTGGTGGACGCTGATCCTCTCGGTTTTCGTAGGCCCCATGATCTCCGCGTTGCAGTATGACCTGCTGGGCCTGATCTACGCGATCCCGCTGCTACTCCTGCCGATTTTCGGCCTATGGCGTTTTTCGCAGTTCAAGCTCAACGGCAAGTTCACTCGCGAAGTGACCAAGACCCCGGTCACCCTCAGGTCTGCCGTGGGCATGGTTGTCGGCTTGATCCTGCTGGTGGCCTTGCGCTTCGGCCCATTCCTCTTCAACTCCGGCTTCTTGACCGCCACCCCGGAAGTCTGGGTGATGTACTTCGCTGACGCCGCCATTTTCGCTTCCTTCGTCATGATTGCGCGCGGTGTTCGCGAAGGCTGGCTGCTGCTGGCTGTAGCAGCTATCGCGGACCTGGTGGTGTACTTCTTGATTTCGCCAATGCTGGGCATGCTTGGCCTCTACGTCTTCATCGCCCTGGCCGCCGCGTACGGCTACTTCCTGTGGCGCGGCCTTCCTGCCCAGGCTGCCGAGCCGGTGCAGGTCGAGCTGGACGAGGAAGAGCTGGCCTTGCAAAAAGCCAAGCAGGCAACCTTGGAGAACCTGAATGCCGAAACCGAAAAGTAGCTGAACCTAGAATGATCCCGCCCCAGTGTGAACTGGGGCGGGATCATTTTTTGTGGCTAATTGCGCCAGCTGTCGTTCAGGTTCAGGGAACCGTCCGCATTCACGGTCGCGATGCGGTTGGCCCCTGATTCCCACTTGGCATTGCCGCTCTGGTCGTACTTGACGTACTTGTATTCGAACTGCGTTCCTGCCGGAAGGTCCACCGTTCCGCTCCAGCTCGGGTAGCTGGCAGCTGATAGCTGTGGCGCCTTGGCCGGATCCCAGCTGCCTAGTTCCGGCTGGTTGCCGACGATGCGGATGTTCTGCCCCCAGACGGTTTGGGCGGTGACTGCGACGCTGACATCAGCGGTGTCCTCGACCGGATCCGGCGTTCCTGATCCGCCATCGGATACTGCACCGATGTGCAGGGCCATGGCACCATAGGCAGGCAGTGTCGCGGTGAACTTGCCGTCGGCGCCCACAGTGATGGTCTTCGAGCAATCGCCTCCGGCCACCACATCACAATAGGTGCCAGCGGCCAGCGAGCTGGTGTATTCGCGGGTGGTTGCCGCCGAGGTGTTGTTGATGGCTACGAAGCCCTTATTGCCGCGGCCGTATGCGATCTGGTTGCCGCCATCGTCCCACCAATTGCTGACAGCCGCGTCGCCGACGGCGTTGTTGAAGCCCACCATTCCGGTGATTTCATCTTGCCGCTGTTCGCAGGTCCAGGCGGAGGAGTCGCAGCTGGCATTGGGTACCGATGCGTCGCTGGCGCCCGGAGCGCCTGCATCCTTGTCGGTGAACTTGTATCCGGAATACACGGTGGGTGACCCGTAGGGCCAGGACAGCATGAAAACATTGCCCAGCAGGTACTTGGCGCCCCACTTGTAGTTCATGGATTCGCCGTTGCGTTCGGTGTCGTGGTTGGCGACAAAAACCCCGGCCCGGTCACTGGTGAGCTTACCGTCGCCGATGAAGCGCAAGTTGGCGATTTGCGCGTCGAAATCATGCTTGAGCTGCCGCGCATAGTCGAATTCGTGCGAGTCGCCACTGCCGAGGTATTCGCTCTCCTGGATCGGTTCACCCGACGCCCCGATCACCTCGTGGACCCAGTACACGCCGGGGTTCTTCATCTTGGATTTGATGCCTTCGAGGTCCGTTGCGGGCATGTGCTTCGAGGCATCGATGCGGAATCCGGATACCCCAAGCGAGACGAGGTCATCGAGATAGTCGGCGATGTTTTGCTGGACGTAGCTGCTGGAGGTTTTCAGATCCTGCAAGCCCACAAGGCGGCAGTTCTGCACTTGCCAGCGGTCGGCATAGTTGGTGATGTTGGTGCGGCAATCGTTGAAGTCCTGGGCCGAATACTCTGGGAAGTTGTCATCGGAGAAAGCCGAGCCTGCGGTTCCAGTACCGGCCTGCCCGGCTCCGGTCATGTGATTGACCACGGCGTCTGCGATCACTTTCACGCCTGCATCGTTGCAGCTTTTGACCATGGCAGAGAATTCCTCGCGGTTGCCCAGTTTCGAGTCCACCTTGTAGCTCACCGGCTGGTACGAGGTCCACCATGCAGTGCCGCGCAGGTGCTCAGCTGGAGGCGAGACCTGGACGTAGCCATATCCTGCTGGACCGATGCTGGACTCGCATTCCTGGGCTACCGAATTCCAGTTCCATTGGAACAGGTTGAGGATGACATCCTTGCCGTCGTTGGATGGGGTGGCGGCTTGGGCGGGTGCCGCGAACAACGGTGCGGCGAGCAGGGCGACCGAGACGCCGAGTGCTGCCACCGGCTTCACCGTCCTGGCTCCGTGCCGGCGTTGTGTTGATTTGGCGCGTGATGGCAAAAGTCCCACAGAAAAACTCCTTATGTTGTGATGATCGGGCTGCGATAGCTCGACGCGACAGCGTCGGGATCGCTCAACCACACATTCCCCATCAACGCGTGGCCTGCGACACAACTGTAAGCGTTTTCTTAGCTCTCTCCAATAAGTAAATTTCTGTAAATACGTTAAACCCTCGAAACTGTCCGCGTAAATTGCCCTAAAATTTTTTCACTCCACGCCAATTCTTGCCAAAATTGGAAACGCTTTCATAAATATCCGGCGAAGCTGTCCTGGCTCCGAGCACGCAAAAGGGTGGATGCCGTGGTTGACGGCATCCACCCTTGCTGAAGTTGCGTTTTAGCCTTCGAAGTTGGCGTAGGTGAGGTTTTCTTTCTCCACCAAGGTCAAGACATCGTAGGTCGCGACAATCTCATCATTCTGGTTGCGCAAGATCGCATCCCATGCGACCTCGCCATATTCATCGGTGACTCGCGGCGTGATTTTCTTGGCCGTCAGGGTCACGCGGATTGAATCTCCGGCAGCCACCGGGGTGATGAAGCGCAGGGATGCCAATCCGTAGTTGGCTAGCACTGGCCCCGGCGCTGGCTCTACGAAGAGGCCGGCAGCCCACGACACGAGCAGGTACCCGTGGGCGACGATTCCCGGGAAGAACGGGTTCACTTCGGCTGCCTTTGCATCGGTGTGGGCGTAGAAGGTGTCGCCAGTTTTCTTGGCGAATTCGCTGATCTCTTCAAGGTTCACTACGCGCAGATCAGAGGCGAAGCCATCACCTACTTGCAGCTCGGCCAGCGACTTGCGGAACGGGTGCGCGTATTGCCCCTGTCCGCCGAACTTTTCGCTTCCGGCCAGGCGCTGTTCAGCGCCGGCATGCCACACGCCGCTGAGCGCAGTGAGCATATTCGGCGAGCCCTGAACGGCAGTGCGCTGCATATGGTGCTTCACTGATCGGATTCCGCCCAGCTCCTCGCCACCGCCGGCGCGCCCTGGGCCACCATGGACCAGGTGTGGCACTGGTGAACCGTGACCGGTCGTTGATCGCGCGGTTTCCCGGTTCAGGATGTGCACGCGGCCATGGTGGGCGGCGATTCCCAGGGCCAGTGAACGCACGGTGTCGGCGTCATTGCTGCACACGGTGGCTACCAGCGAGCCTGCACCCATGGCGGCCAGCTGCACGGCTTCGTCAAGATTGTCGTAGCCGATGACGGAGCTGACCGGTCCGAAGGCCTCGCGGGAGTGCACAAGCGGGTTGCGGGCATCGGCCCATCGCAGAACCACCGGAGACATGAAAGCACCGGATTCGGCCACGGCGTCACGTTCTGGTGCCACGCGTACGGCTGGGGCATCCAGGCGGCCATAGGCAAGCTCGCCACCAGCGTCAATCATGTCCTGCACTGCAGCACGCACATCAGCCAGCTGTTCCAGGGAAGCCAAGGCGCCCATGGTCACGCCCTCGACACGGGGGTCGCCAATGACAACCCGCTGCTCGATTCGCTGGCCGATGGCGGCAATGACCGGTTCTACCAGATGGGAAGGCACGATATTGCGGCGGATCGCGGTGCACTTCTGGCCGGCCTTGGAGGTCATCTCGGTGACGACGACCTTGACGAAGGCCTCGAATTCCGCTGTTCCCTCCTCTGCATCAGGGCCGAGAATGGCCGCGTTCAGGGAGTCGGTTTCTGCTGCGAAGCGCACTCCCCCGTCGATGACATTTGGATGGGACTTCAGCTTGCTGGCCGTGGCGGCCGAGCCGGTGAAGGCGAACATGTCACGGTAGTCGAGGTGGTCCATCAGGTCGCGGGCTGATCCCGAGAGAAGCTGCAGGGACCCTTCGGGAAGGATGCCTGATTCCAGCATCATCCTCACGGCTGCCTCGGTGAGGTACCCCGTTGGAGTCGCTGGCTTGACGATGGTGGGAACACCAGCGATAAACGCCGGGGCAAACTTTTCGAGCATGCCCCATACCGGGAAGTTGAACGCGTTGACCTGCACCACGACACCACTCATTGCGGTGTAGATATGCGTGCCGATAAAAGAGCCGTCCTTGCTCAGCGGTTCCGTTGGCCCGTCCAGAATGACATTGCTATTGGGAAGTTCACGGCGGCCCTTGGATGAGAATGTAAACAGAACACCGATTCCGCCATCGATATCCACCATGGAATCGATTTTGGTGGCCCCGGTCTTGAAGGAAATCTCGTAAAGGTCTTTGCGTCGCTCATTCAGATACAGCGCGAGTTCCTTGAGCTTGAGTGCGCGCTCATGCAAGGAGAGCTTGGCCAGTTCCTGATGCCCGGTGCCACGGCCATAGTCCACCGCCGCTGCAACATCCAGCTTGTCATTGGTGACAGTGGCTAGAAGTTCTCCGGTGTTGGCGTCGCGGACTTCTGTTCCGCCCTCGGACTGCGGGGTCCGCCATTCTCCGGCGATAAAGCTGGGTACCACGCTGATCTGTTTTGTCGACATTGACGCAATTCCTTCCTGAACGGTCGGTCAGTATTAACCTTAACCTTATCAGCAAGAGAGTGGCCGGGAACACCTCAAATTGTTGTTCGCGAGAATTCTCCACCCCGCCCGCTACTCAGGAATTCCGCGCGAGATCACTCAGGTGATCGAGACCCTCCTCGATCATGCCCTGGGACAGCAGATAGGAGCGGGCCGAACCAAGCCATGCACAGAATTCCGACAGGGCCGTGGCTCTTTCTTGAATGATTTCCCGCAGCTCTTCTTCACCCCGATAGCTCTCGTAGGGATGCTTTCGCGGCGAGACACGATGCCATTCATTGATACCCCGCACCGCCAGCTCATCATGGACGAGAATCTGATCCCGGGAACCTGCGAGATCCAGCAGCATGGTGGCAATCAAGCCAGAGCGGTCGCGGTCTGCCGAACAGTGGATCACGGTTGGCCCTTGGGAGTTCGCCAAATTCTCGAAGACTGCACGCAGTTGGCCGCCGAATTCTTCGCACACCAACCTGTACATGGCGGTGTGATTCATATATGGTACGGCAATCGATTCGAACCTCGGATTGCCGGGCGTCTCCAGCGGCAGGTTCACCAGTTCAATGCCGGAGAACGCTGCCTGGGGTACGGCGGGGTCATGCTCCCGCCGGCGGATCTCGTTGGGGTTGCGCAGGTCCACGACCTTGCTGACTCCGCCCTCGTGCATTTGCTGCCAGCCCCGGACACTAAGCCACTCGTGGCGACCCATTCGATAAAAGGCTCCGCAAATATGCCGCGCATTCACGGATCCTTCCCATTCCAGATCTCCGCTTTGCTTTTGATAGTTCAGACCCTGGCTCATTTACCCATTGCAACATATTGATTCCCTGTTGTAGAGTTCTACTCATTGGCAACTGCCAATCAGTCTATTGAAGGAGGGGTAACGATGATGGCTTACCGCCGTTCCCGGTCATTGATCTCTTTTTCTAAGGACTTATCCCCATGCATTTTCCTGCTGGAGAACCAACCACCAGCTCACAGGTAACCTCGTCCAACTTCGCTGACGCAGATACCAAACTCAAATTCCGCAGGCACAAGCCCGCATGGATCGAATCATCCTCGGATGAGTCACCGGCTGGCCAGCGCTACTCCACCTGGCCGTTTATCGAAAAGGGCATGCGCGGGCCACAGCCCTACCCGCTATGGCTGATTGAGGACGCCGGTGCCGTAGACACCGAATTAGGCATCCTCAAAACCGGCAAAGAAGGCGACGTCTTCCTGTTGGAACGAGCAACGCAGGAGCGCTCAAGCTTACTGGCCGCCAAACGTTATCGCTCCCGCGACCACCTGCAATTCAGCCGTTCGCAAGCTTATAGCGATGGCAGGTCTGCCCGGCGCTCGCGCGATAATCGAGCCATCAGCAACAAGTCCGCCTACGGCCGGGACATCGCCGCTTTGCAGTGGGCCAACGCGGAATGGACCTACCTCTTGCGCTGTTACGAAGCCGGCATTCCGGTGCCGTATCCGGTACAGATTGACGGCACCGAAATCCTCATGGAATTCATTGCCGACCCGGACAATTCGCTGGCGGCAGCACCCCGCCTGCAACAGCTTGCGCGCTTTGATCCACGGCTTCCCGCACTATGGGATCAACTCACAGACGCCCTTGAGAAGTTCGCTGGATTGGGCATTGCCCATGGCGACCTGTCCGCCTACAACCTCCTGGTTTCCGGCGAGCGTCTAGTGGTCATCGATGTTCCGCAGTGCGTGGATCTGGCGGGCAATCCACAAGGCATGGACTTCTTGCACCGCGACTGCGTCAATTTGTGCGAGTGGTTTGATTCCAAGGGACTGTCACATGATCCAGATGAGCTGTTTGCTTCACTGCTAGGACATCTCTTCTAGGATCCAGAGGGACAATGGCCTCCGCCAGTCATTCCTGACCGACGGAGGCCATTGTCGCTGAAGGTTATATGGCGGGTTTCCTACCAGCTGTAGAAGCCCTGGCTGCTCTTGCGCCCCAGCTTGCCCTCGGCGACCATATCCTTGAGGATCTGCGGCGGGGCGAAGCGCTCCCCCAACGTCTCGTGCAGGTATTCTGCGATTCCCAGGCGCACATCCAGCCCGACAATGTCGGTAGTCTTCAGCGGTCCGGTCGGGTGCTTGTACCCTAGGACCATCGCATTGTCGATGTCTTCGGCGCTGGCGACGCCTTCTTCCACCATGCGCATGGCTTCCAGGGCGATTGCCACGCCCAAGCGGGATGATGCGAAGCCCGGAGCGTCATTGACGACGACCGCGGTCTTGCCCAAGCCTTCAACCCAACCGCGCGATGCACCCACCAGCGCTTGGTCGGTCTGCTTGCCGATCACGACCTCGATCAAGGTGGAAGCCGGGACCGGGTTGAAGAAGTGCAGGCCCAGGAAGTTCTGCGGACGCTGCAATTCCTCGGCCAGTCCGCTGACCGACAGCGACGAGGTGTTGGATGCGAGCACGGCATCGCTGCCCAAGGCCTGCTCCACCGCTTGCAGCGAGGAGACCTTCAGATCCCAGATTTCAGGGACTGCTTCAATCACCAGCTGCGCGCTGGCGAATTGCCCGTAATCGGTACTGGTGGAGAAACGAGCCAGCAGCTCTTCGCGGCTTTCGCTCACCCCGCCGCGGGCAATCGACTTGTCCACTGATGCTGCCACGCGCTCATAGGCGGCCTGCGCCGACTCGCTGTCGCGTTCGACAACAGTCACCGAGCTGCCGCTGATCAGGAACGCGTGGGCGATGCCGGCGCCCATGCGCCCTCCGCCGAGCACGCCCATCTGCTGCGGCAGTGCGCCGGAGGTGAAGCTGGTCTGTGCACTCATGCTTACTTCTTCTTTCGATCTAGGAATGCTTGCATGCGGTCGAATTTTGCCTGGGACTCGAACAGCATGCCCTGGGCCAAGGTGTCGATGACCGGGTGGACTTCGCGGGGAGTATGGAAGACCGACTTGGTGATGCGAACCGCCAGCGGATCCTGGGCTCCGATGCGGTCAGCCAAGGCGTCGGCCGCCGCATCCAGCTCGGTAGCCGGATGCAATTCGGTGACCAGGTTGGCAGCCAGGCACTGCTCGCCGGTGAGCACCTTGCCGGCCAGCAGGATTTCCTTGGCCAGTGGTTCGCCGACCAGCTCCTTCAGCCGCCAGGTGGCGCCGGCGGCGGCCATGATGCCCAGGTTCGTTTCAGGGTTGCCCATGCGCAGCTCGGGGGTGCCGATGCGGAAGTCCGCGGCATAGGCCAGCTCGGCACCGCCGCCCAGCGCGAAGCCGTCGAGGGCTGCAATCACCGGCATCGGCAGCTTGGCAATCCTGTCGAAGATGCCCGAATTGATCCCGGCGAGCGCATCATCGCGACGGCGTTCGCGCAGCTGGGCAATATCCGCGCCCGAAGCGAAAATGCCCTTGCGTCCCTTGGGGTTGGCTTCGCTCGGCGCTTCTGCGGGTGTGCCTGCGATAATCAGGATCTTGGGGCTCTTCTCCAGGTAGGCGCAGATGGCGTGCAGCTCGTCGACCATGGCCTGGTCGATGGCGTTGCGCACATCCGGCCGGTGCAGGCGCACCCAGAGCCGGACATCGGTTTCCGACAGCTTGAGGGTGGTGAATTCGCTCTTCAGATCGCTCATGCCTAGACGCCTTCCAGCAAGATTGCGGCGCCCTGGCCGACGCCCACGCACATGGTGGCCACACCCAGCTTGCGCTGCTCGGAGGCCAGTTCGCGTTCCATGCGGCCCAGCAGGGTGATGACAATGCGCGAACCGCTGGAACCCAGCGGGTGGCCCAGCGAAATGGCGCCGCCGTCGCGGTTGACGATTGAGGCGTCCACGCCCAGCGCGCGCATGCTGGCCAGGGACTGGCTGGCAAAGGCCTCGTTGATTTCCATGGCACCGATCTGCTCGATGCCCACGCCGGCGCGTTCGAGGACCTTGCGGGTCGCCGGGACCGGGCCCATGCCCATGATCTCCGGCTCAAGGCCTGCGGCCTGCCCGTCGACGATACGTGCGCGCGGGGTCAGGCCGTACTTCTTGATGGCGCGTTCGGAAACCACGAGGATCGCCGAAGCGCCGTCGTTCAGCGTCGAGGCGTTGCCTGCGGTGACCACGCTGCCGCCCTTGACTACTGGGCGCAGTCCGGAAAGCACATCCATGGTGGTGCCAGGCCGAGGCCCCTCATCCGTATCCACGATGGTGTCGCCCTTGCGGCCCTTGACCGTCACCGGAACGATTTCATCGCGGAAGCGCCCAGCCTCGATAGCGGCGATGGCCTTGGCGTGGGATTCGACGGAGAACTGGTCGCAGTCCTCGCGCGAGATGCTGTAGACCCGGGCGACTTCCTCGGCGGTTTCCGGCATGGAGAAGGTGGCCTTGCCATCGCGGGCATACTCCCCGGAAAGGAATTGCGGATTGGTGAAGCGCCAGCCGATGGAGGTGTCAAAGGTTGCCCCCGGCTGGGCGAAAGCCTTGGCCGGCTTTTCCATGACCCAGGGAGCCCGCGACATGGATTCGGTGCCGCCAGCGACGACGATGTCGGCGGCACCGGCCCTGATCATGTGGCTGGCCATGGTGATGGCACTCATGCCGGAGGCGCAGAGGCGGTTGACCGTGATACCCGGAACGGTGACGGGAAGTCCTGCCAGCAGCGCGGCCATGCGGGCCACGTTGCGGTTCTCCTCGCCGGCGCCGTTGGCGTTTCCGTAGATGACTTCATCGATGTCTGCCGGGTCGATGCCTGCGTCGTCGATGACGCGGCGGATCGTCAGCGCAGCCAGGTCGTCAGGGCGCACAGCACTGAGCGCCCCTCCGTAGCGTCCTACCGGCGTGCGTGCTCCACCTACGAGAAATGCCTCGGTCATTTATGCTCCTTATGCCGAAATGGTTAGTGACCCTCAACACCTAAACTTACCGACCATTCGTTCAATAATAAAGTCGCGGATGGCCGCTTTTTCACAATTGAACATTTTTAGGTTGCCGGCTCCACATGGCCAGCCCACGGGCCAACCACCGTTTTATCCGCGAACCCTCGGAACCAATTCCATGTCAGTGCTTGATTTTGCAAAATGATTCGAATAGCCTCTGGTATTTAACCGACTCCGGGGAACCCTCGGATCGTGGACCGCGGCCAAGGCGATGAATTTCCATCTGGCCTTTGGGCGATCGGTCGACGGAAAGCTGAAAACGACGGAGCAGTAATGCAACCGGAACATAGCCAGCCAAACGACAATTCGAGTTCTCATAATTTCACTCCCGACCTGGACCACGACATTGGCCCGGACATGAGCACGCAGGAAGGCCGGCAAGAGGTTCGCAAGGCCACTGCCGCCTCGGCCATGGGCAACATGACCGAATGGTTCGACTACGGTGTCTATGCCGTAGCCGTCACCTACATCACCGCCCACTTCTTCCCCACCGAGGGCGGCACTTTCATGGCCTTGGCCACCTTCGCCCTCTCCTTCCTGGTCCGCCCGATTGGCGGCCTGGTCTGGGGCCCGCTGGGCGACAAGCTGGGCCGCAAGAAGATCCTGGCCTTGACGATCATCATGATGTCGCTGGCCACCTTCCTCATCGGCGTCCTGCCCACCTATGAAGCCATTGGCGTCGCAGCCCCGATCCTGCTGGTGCTGCTGCGCATGGTCCAGGGCTTCTCCACCGGTGGCGAATACGGCGGCGCGGCAACCTTCATGGCCGAATACGCGCCGGACCGCAAGCGCGGCTTCTTCGGCTCCTTCCTGGAATTCGGCACCTTGGGCGGCTTCGCCCTCGGTACCGCGGTAATGCTGGCCCTCCAGCTGATGCTCGGCGAAGAGGCCATGATGGCCTATGGCTGGCGCATCCCGTTCTTCCTCGCATTGCCCATGGGCCTGATCGGCCTGTACCTGCGTAGCAAGCTGGAAGACACCCCGGTCTTCCAAGAGATGGAAGAGGCCGGCGAGGCCCAGCAGGGCGGTTCGCTCAAGGAACTGGTCATGCAGTACTGGCGCCCGATGCTGACCATGAGCGGCCTGGTCATCGCGCTGAACGTCGTGAACTACACGCTGCTCAGCTACATGCCGACCTACCTGGAAACCCAGCTGGGGCTGAGCTCCAGCGCATCGCTGGCCACCATCCTGATCGGCGAGGTTGCCATGATGGCGGTCATCCCGTTCGCCGGCTCGCTCTCCGACAAGGTGGGACGCCGTCCGATGTGGTACGCCTCGGTGATCGGACTGTTCGTGCTGGCACTGCCGATGTTCTGGCTGATGGGCCAGTCCTTCGCCTTGGCCATTGTCGGCTTCGCCGTGCTTGGCCTGTTGTACATCCCGCAGCTGGCGACCATCACCGCGACCTTCCCGGCGATGTTCCCTTCGCAGGTGCGCTTCGCGGGCTTCGCGATCACCTACAACATCTCCACCGCCGTCTTCGGCGGTACCGCCGCGATGGTCAACGAAGCGGCAATCGATTCCACCGGCTTCCTGCTCTTCCCTGCGATCTACATGATGGCAGCCTGCGTCATCGGCGCGATCGCCATCAAGTTCATGCCGGAGACCGCCGGCGCCTCGCTGCGCGGCACGGAAATCCCCGACGCCCTGGACACCGGTATCCTGGCCACGGTGCAACAGGACGAAACCCGGACGTCCTGAGCCAGCGCAACACCAAAGGGGGCGCATCTGCAGTGCAGATGCGCCCCCTTTGGTGCTTGGTGCCGAAAGCCCGGCGGCTAGAAGTCGATGCTCGACTGGGCGTGACTGCGGGCGAACCGCCAGCCGACCCACAGCAGCACCGCGAACAGCGGAATCGCGGCGATCGTGCACAGCCCTACCGGGAATACCTCGCCGTCCTCCCCGGTCAGCGTATCGAAGGAAATCAGGACGGTGATCACCAGCAGGGAAATCAAGCCGATCCAGCCGGTAATGGGCGAACCCGGCATGGGCAGCGAGGACACCGCGCCCTTTCTCTTGCGCAGCATCAGCTGGCATCCGAAAATCGAGGCCCAGGTGAACAGCACACCAATGGATGCGGTGTTCAAGGCAAGGTCGAAAGCGAAGGAATCGCCAAGCCAGATGTTCAGGATGACACCGGCAAGATAGACCACGCCCACGGTGATGATGCCGGCTGGAGGGACAAATTGCTTGTTCATCTCGGAAAGCCCCTGCGGGGCATGCCCGTTGCCGCTCATGGTTCGCAGGATGCGGCCGATGGAGTACCAGCCCGAATTGCAGGAGGACAGCGCGGCGGTAATCACGACCAGGTTCATGACGCTTCCCACCCAGCCCAGGCCCATCTTCTCGAAGGCCGTGACAAATGGGCTGACCCCGGATTCATACTCGTTCCAGGGCAGCACCATGGCCAGCAGGGACACGCTGCCGACATAGAAGACCAGGATGCGGACGACCACGGCGCGGATTGCCGAAGGAACTTCCCTTTCCGGGTGCTCCATCTCGCCGGCGGCAATGCCCACCAGTTCAATGGCGTTGTAGGCGAAGATCACCGAATTCAGGACCAGGATGCTGACGAAGAAGCCGCGCGGGAACATGCCGCCCTCTCCGTTCTCATCGCCGATAAACAGGTTGACCACCGATGCGGTGTGCGCTCCGACCTGGGTGTTGGTCACCACCATGTAGGTGCCCACGGCCAGGAACAGCAGGATCGCGGCAACCTTGATGCAGGCCGCCCAGAACTCGAACTCCGCGAATGCCTTGGCGCTGAAGAGGTTGATGGCCACCAGCAACAGCAACGCGCAGAATGCGGACACAGTGACCGGGACATTTGGGAAGAAGTACTGGAAGTACAGGCCGATGGCGATCAATTCGGCGATGCCGGTCATGATCCAGTTCAGCACGTACATCCATCCGGAGACGAAAGCGCCCTTCGGGCCGAAGAGCTCAGCGGCGTAGGAGACGAAGGAGCCGGAGGTCTGGCGGTACATGATCAATTCACCCAGGGCCCGCATCAGCAGGTAGGCCAGCGCGCCGGCCACCAGATAGGACAGCACCAGCGCTGGCCCGGTCGAGGCCAGCCGCCCGCCGGAGCCCATGAACAGCCCCACGCTGATGGCGCCGCCGATCGCGATCATCTGGACGTGGCGGCGGCTCAGGGATTTCTTGTAGCCCTCGGCGCTGATTTCCGGGGCTGCCGGTTGATGCTGGGCAGATGGCATAGATGAACTCCTGGCCTACGGACGCGTTGGATGAATCCGTGCAAAATCGTGAAATGAATCCGGTGAGTCACTGGATGGTCCAAGGCTTCGTGGCGGTAATTCCGCGCGCGACCGCGAGTCGGGCCGTGAAGAGTCTGTTCCACCTTTCTTAGAGTTCGCGAAGAAACCGACTAGCATTCATAGGGTGAGTAGCCTGAATAATTCCGCATTGCCCGAGAAGGTCTCCGATGTCTTCGATCCAACGCGCTGGCGCGTGGTCGAGGGATTCGACTTCACCGACATCACCTACCATCGCCAGGTTGAGCGAACCGCTGATGGCAGCATCGTGCGCGACCTTCCCACCGTGCGCATCGCCTTCGACCGCCCCGAGGTGCGCAACGCCTTTCGCCCGCACACCGTGGACGAGCTGTACCGCGCCATGGACCATGCCCGCATGACCAGCGATGTGGCCACCGTGCTGCTGACCGGCAACGGACCATCGCAGAAGGACGGCGGGCACGCCTTCTGCTCCGGCGGCGACCAGCGCATCCGCGGCCGCGACGGCTACCGCTATGCCGAAGGCGAGACCCGCGAGTCCATCGACCCGGCCCGTGCCGGACGCCTGCACATCCTGGAGGTCCAGCGCCTGATGCGCACCATGCCAAAGGTTGTGGTGTGCGTTGTCAATGGCTGGGCTGCCGGCGGCGGGCACTCGCTGCACGTGGTCTCGGATTTGACCATCGCCTCGAAGCAGAACGGCAAGTTCAAGCAGACCGACGCCACCGTCGGCTCCTTCGATGCCGGGTACGGTTCGGCGCTGCTCGCCCGCCAGGTCGGGCAGAAGACAGCCCGCGAAATCTTCTTCCTCGCCCGCGAGTACTCGGCCGATGACATGGTCCGCATGGGTGCGGTCAACGAGTCGGTGGATCACGAACGCCTCGAAGAGGTGGCGTTGAAGTATGCAGCCGATATCGCGCGCCAGTCCCCGCAGGCCATCCGCATGCTGAAGTTCGCTTTCAACCTGGCCGACGATGGCCTGGCCGGACAGCAGGTCTTCGCAGGCGAGGCCACCCGCATGGCCTACATGACCGACGAAGCAGTGGAGGGGCGCGACGCGTTCCTGGGCAAGCGCGACCCGGATTGGTCCAACTACCCCTACTACTTCTAATCCAGCGCGGAGGAACGAGGACCGGATATGGACGCACAACTCGCTGAACTGCTCGCGGCCCTGGCCAAGGCGGCCAATGACGAGGGCCCGGCCGTTGAGGTGCTGCTCGATGAGCGCAGCCCCAATGGCTGGCGCATCGCGTACCTGGCCCCAACGGACTTGCCGGGTTTCGAGCAGCCCATGGCGGTAGTGCGGACCTCCGGTTCCACCGGCCGGGCCAAGCGCACGGTGCTCAGCGTTTCGGCGTTGGCATCCAGCGCGCAGGCCACGGCCGAGTTCCTCGGCTTCGAAGGCCAATGGCTGTTGGCCTTGCCGGTGCACTATGTGGCGGGCCTGAGCGTGCTGACCCGTTCCTTGTTCGCCGGCACCAAGCCAGTGGCCATGGACACCAGGGGAAGCTTCTCGGCCACGGCTTTCACCGAAGCGGCCAATCAAATGGTCGAGTCCCGCCGGATCACTTCGCTGGTGCCGACCCAGCTGGCCCGGCTGCTGGACAACCCGGCTCCGGAAACCCTGCAGGCGCTGAAGCGCTTCGATGCCATCCTCCTGGGCGGGGCACGAGCCAGCCGGGATCTGCTGACCCGCGCCCGGCATCACGGGCTGAAGATTTTCCAGACCTACGGCTCCTCGGAAACCTCCGGCGGCCTGGTCTACAACGGCACCGCGCTTCCCGGCGTGCAGCTGGCCGAGCATGAGGGACGCATCTGGGTTTCCGGACCGATGCTGGCCGACGGATACGCCAACGCCCCCGAAGCCACGGCCGAGCACTTCGTTGAACGAGATGGTGCGCGCTGGTATGTCACCGATGATCTGGGCACGGTTGACGGACAGCGCTTGAAGATCATCGGACGCGTCGATGACGTGATTAATTCCGGTGGCATCAAGCTTTCGGCATCGAAGATCGAAGGGCTGCTGGAGGAATTCTTTACGCAGGCAATCGTGGTTCCGGTGCCCGATGCGCAATGGGGCCAAAGCGTGGGCCTGGCCTATTCGGGCCCGACCAGCACCGCCGATGCCTTTGACGCGGTGCGCCGGACCCTGGGCAAGGAGGCTGTGCCAAAGCACGTGCGCCACTACCCCCATGGCTTGCCGCAGCTGCCCAACGGCAAGTTCAACCGGCGGCTGCTCATCGAGGAACTGGGCATTCGCGACTAGCCTCAATTCGCCTTGCACGGCTAATCGCGGGAAACTAGAGGGTACGAGTTTTCACTTGCCCTGAAAGGACAGGAAGTGGCCACACTTTCCCAATGGGTTTCCGGAGCGCGCTTGCGCACCTTGCCCATCGTCATTGCCCCGGTCGTCATCGGCACCGCGGCCGCGCTCGGTGAAACCGGAACCATTCACTGGATCCGTTTCATCTTGGCTCTGCTCGTGGGCCTGCTGCTCCAAGTGGGAGTGAACTACTCCAACGACTACTCGGATGGCATCCGCGGCACCGATGACGAACGCGTCGGCCCGCTGCGCCTGACCGGTTCCAAGCTCACGGAGCCGAAGAACGTGCGCAATGCCGCTTTCGGGTGCTTCGGGTTGGCCGCCGCCTTCGGCCTGACCCTGGTTATCCTTTCCTCAGCCTGGCCGCTGCTGCTGGTCGGCGTTGCCGCGATCTTCGCCGCCTGGGGCTACACCGGCGGCAAGAACCCCTATGGCTACCGAGGTCTGGGCGATATCTACGTCTTCATCTTCTTCGGCCTGGTTGCCACCCTGGGCACCACTTTCACCCAGATCAACCAGCTGACCATGGCTTCACTGTGGGGTGCCATCGGCACCGGGCTGATTGGCTGCGCCCTGCTGATGGCCAATAACGTGCGCGACATTCCTACCGACAAAGAGGTGGGGAAGATTACCTTGGCGGTACGCCTTGGCGAACATAACGCCCGCCTGAGCTATGTGCTGATGCTGGCGGCAGCCATCCTGCTGCCATTGCTGGCCACCGGCGACTTCCCGTGGATGTGGCTGATCCTGATCACCTTCATTCCTGCGGCGGCGCCATCGCTGCTGATGCTTCGCGAGCAGCGGCTTCCCAAACTGGTGTTGGTGCTCAAGCAGACCGGCATTGTGAATATGGTCTACGCGGTGCTCTTCGCCCTGGCGATCGCCATCGAGGTTCTAGCCTAGGCTCCAGCGGTGACTGCATAAGACGATGGGCTGGCCGGATCATGCGATCCGGCCAGCCCATCTCGTTAATTGCCGTGCCAGCCAGGGTGGTTGGCTGGGCCATGCAGTTCTCGATTGACCTGCGTAGCGGGAACTACTCGGCGTGAGGCGTCTGCTTGCGCTGCGATTCGTCGAATTCATCCTCGACAGCTTCGTCGTCCAGCTGCTTCTTGGTCTTGTTGGCCGAGGTCTTGTTGAAGGCATTGCGGATATCTTCGTTCGCCCGTAGACGAAGTTTGTTGAAGAAAAGGTAGGCCACCGCGAAGGCCACGATGAGGCCAATAATTCCAGAAACGAAGATTGGCCACCTCAGACCCCACCAGAGGCCCAGGAAAACGGCTAGGAATACGCCTAGGCGGATAACGGTATATTTCACGAACTGCATAGTCTCAAGTCTACCGATGAACCTGTGAACAGGATTATCACTAGAATGGAAGCATGGTCCGCATTTTAATTTTCGCCGCAGTGGTTTCGGTTGCTTTGACGATCTACACCCTGATCGAATGCGCTCGTGCAGAACGCAGCCGCATACGTTCATTGCCTAAGCCTGCGTGGTTCGCGGTCATCATCCTGCTACCGCTCGTCGGAGCCGGTTTGTGGTTCCTCCTGGGGCGCCCTGCAGCATCTCATGATGCCCCGGCGCAGAAGTCCATGGCTCCGGACGATGACGAGGATTTCCTGCGCCAGCTGGAGATCTGGCGCCGCCAGCAGCAGCGTGAAGCCGACCTGAAGGCGCGTGAGCAAGACCTCACCAAACGCGAGGAAGCGCAGAAGGCCGACGACGCGAAACCAGCCAAGCCGGAGGCCAAGGAGCCAAAGCCCAGCGCGGAGCACAAGAACAACCCAGAAGGCTCAGACAGCGCTTCGCCTGACTCCGAATAGCCCTCTCGACCTGCCGGGGTTCCCGGCAACCAGCCCAGCACGCCTAGCCAGCGCAGCTGGGCTTTATTTGTGCCCTGGAGCCCCGGGGCAACCGTGTGGCAGGACACTAGCCCCGGACCGCTTCTCCGGGCTCCGGACGGGCTCCATGGGCCACTTGCAGGCTACTTGCGCCTCGGCTGGACACGGCGCCCTGCACTGCGCGGTTAAAACGCTGCGAGCGGCCTCCCCTGAAAGGGAAACCGCTCGCAGTGCCGATTTCTTTTGGGTCTAGACTCCGGCGTAGGAGTGCAGGCCGTTGAAGAAGATGTTCACGATGGTGAAGTTGAAGACCACGCACAGGAAGCCGATGATGGACAACCAGGCCGAGCGTGGACCCGTCCAACCGCCGGTGGCGCGTGCGTGAAGGTAGCCTGCATAGACCACCCAGATCACGAAGGACCAGACTTCCTTTGGATCCCAACCCCAGTAACGGCCCCAGGCGGCTTCAGCCCAGATCGCTCCGGCGATCACGGTGAAGGTCCACATCACGAAGGCGATGGTGTTGATGCGGTAGGCGAAGTTCTCCAGTGCGCCGGCGCCCGGCACCACGCGCATGAAAGGCAACTTGTCCTTCTGGCCAGCGGCCAGGCGGTTCATGCGGGCATGCTGGATCAGCTGCAGCACGTTCATGGCGAAGCTGATGGCGAACAGCGCCGAAGCCAGCACCGCGATGGAAACGTGGATGACGATCCATGGCGACTGCAAAGCGGGAACGAGGTGGCCCACCGGTGTGGGGAAGCCGATGGTGGCACCGCACAGCATCAAGGTCACCATGCCGGAAATGAAGGATCCCATGAAGCGCAGGTCCTTGAAGATCAGCACCAGCAGGTACACCAGGGCCACCAGGAAAGCACCGGTCGACAGGAACTCGTACATGTTGCCCCACGGCACGCGGTGTGCTGCCAGTGCGCGGGAAACCACTGCGCCGCCGTGCAGGACCGCTGCCAGCCACATCAGCACCACGGCGATGCGGGCCATCGGACGCTTGGACGACAGCTGGGTGTATTCCATCTTGTCGGTCACGATGTGCTCGCCGACGTTATCGGCACGCTCAGCGGCACCCCTGCGGGCACGGGCCTTGGTGCCCACCGCGGCGCTGCCGGCGCTGACCAGCAGTTCCTCGTCGCGCTTGAGCGCCTGGGAATCCATTTCGCTGATGGACTTGTTGGTTTTTGCCAGGTCCAAGGCGAAAATGATGAAGACGACCCCATAGACCATGGCGGCCAGCAGCATGAACAGCTGGCTGTATTCACCCAGCGTTTCATTGATAGGCGCTAATGCCCCTGCGTTATCCATTTACGGCTCCTTGGTTCTGCTCCTGGCTTGCCAATGGCCAAGCCTTGTCAAAGATCTTTTGTAGTTCTGCGGCTTCGCGTTCCAGACGCGGATCCTCGCCACGTGCCAGCAATGCGTATTCGATCCTACGCTTGCCGTCCTCATTCTTCAGCTTCACCCAAACGCGGCGACGCGGGGTGAACAGCGAGATCGACAAGCCGATCAAGGCCAGAGCCGAGGAGATGCCGATCGGCAGCTGGCCCGGGTCGTAGTTCACATCCAACGCGACATAGCGCTTGAGATCGTCAAACGTGATCGAGCCCTTGCCGTCGGGCAGCTCGTAGGTTTGCCCGGCTTCGAGAATGATGCCGCCGGCATCCAGATCACGGCTGTTCAGCGGCTCCATCTTGTCGGTGTCCAGCACGAACACGTTCTGCGGGTTGCCGTCATCCAGTCCGAGATCGCCGAAGTACGAGTTCAGGTGCAGCTGCGGGTTGATGGCATTGGGGTCGCCGGAAATGCCGAAGCCGTTCTCGTCCACCAGCGCGGTGGGCAGCAGGAAGCCCTGGAAGCCCAGCTGCGAAGGTTCCGCGTCCGGCACCTTCAGCACGAACATGGAGGTGTAGACCGAGTCCTGCGGGATGGAGACCGCCGGGCCGGAGTAGGCGACGTTTCCGTTGCCGTCCTTGACGGTAATCACCGGGGCGTAGCCGTTGCCCACCAGGTAGACGCCGGCGCCCTTGATGCGCAGCGGGTGGTTGACCTTCAGCTCCTGCTTCACAGGCTCCGCGTCTGCCGATTCGCGCACCTGCACGTGGGCGGTGAAGTCCAGCGGCTGGCCGAAGTGGGATTCGGATTCGCGGTCGAAGACGATATCGAACTTGTCCAGGGTCACCGCGTAGCCCGGGAGGTTATCGGCGTTGAAGTTCGTGCCAGGGGTGAAGGAATCATAGGCGACCAGCGAGTTCACGAAGGTTTCACCTTCGACGACGACGCGCTGTCCGTTGTAGCCCAGGGAGCCGCCGATCGCCGCGGAAGCAAGGACACCCACCAGCGAGATGTGGAAGAGCAGGTTGCCTATTTCGCGGGTGTACCCGCGCTCGGCGGCCACCGAGGCACCGGTGGCATCCTCGCGGCGCTCGACGCGGTAGCCGCGCTTCTTCAGGATCCTGAACGCATCATCGATGACCTGCTGGTCATCGGGCGTATCGGCTTCGCCTTCAAGAATTTCATGCGTGCTGTACTGGGGCAGGCGGTCCAGGCGCGCAGGGGTCCGCGGTGGCGGGGTGCGCAAGGCCTTGGCGTGCTTCTTCACACGAGGGAGGATGCAGCCGATCAGCGAGATGAACAGCAGGATGTAGATCGCGGAGAACCACACCGAGGAGTACACGTCGAACATCTGGAAGCGGTCCAGCCAGAGGCCGGCGGTGTTGTGCTGCTCCAGGTACTGGGCGACAGATTCGGGGTTGGCATCGCGCTGCGGGAAAATCGAGCCCGGCACCGCAGCGACAGCGAGCAGCAGCAGCAGGAACAGTGCTGTGGGCATCGATGTCAGCTGGGTCCAGATCCAGCGCATGGAACCTACGAATCCCAAGGCAGGCGCGTCGCTGGTTCCCTTGGACTTCCGTTGTTGTTTCGCCATTAAATTGGCAACCTCACTTCATTGGCAAACCAGTTTTGCAGTTCTGCTACCCATGTTCCCCAGAGCCCTGTCACCATGACCAGGCCCAAGGCGATGAGCAGTCCCCCGCCCAAACGCATGATCAGTACTTGGTGCTTGCGGAAGAACGCCAGCGCCTGCATGCCGCGCTGCAGACCCATTGCGATCAGGATGAAGGGCAGGCCCAACCCGAGGCAATAGAACACGGTCAGCAGGGTTCCGCGGCCCACGTTCGCGTCCACTCCGGTGGACATGATCAATACCGCGCTCAACGTCGGGCCGATGCACGGCGCCCATCCCAACCCGAAGGTCAAGCCCAGCACCGGGGCGCCCCACAGGCCGGCAGGCGGTTTCTTATGGATCTTGCGGTCCCGCTGCATCCAGGAGAATCCGCCCATGAAGACGATGCCCATGAAGACCACGACCAACCCCAACGCCTGGGTGACCCAGGAGCCGTTGAACCTCAGCCATGCGGACGCCTGGCTGAAGAGCACGCCGGCGGCAATGAAGACCACAGAGAATCCCAGGACAAAGAGTAGCACCCCGGAGACGACCCGGCCGCGGCGGTGGTCCTTCAAATCTGCGCCGGTCAATCCAGTGACGTAGCCGAGATAGCCCGGCACAAGCGGAAGGACGCAAGGCGAGAGGAAGGAGACCAATCCAGCCAGCAGGGCCACGGGTGCGGCCAGGAGCAACGACCCGTCCAGGACGATGTCGGCAAAGGGATTAGAGGTCACTGCTCAGCTCACAACTCTTCGGTCAGAGCGGTGCTGATCAACGATTTGAGAGTACCCGGCTCCACCGCACCGATCACGCGGGCACGGACACGTCCCTTGCGGTCCAGCACCAGCGTGGATGGAACAGCCTGCAGCGGCACGTACTTGGTCATCGCCAGCTGGATCGCCCCGTCAGTGTCCTGCACGGACTCGTAGGGAACGTCGAAGGTGCGTTCAAAGGCCTTCGCGGCTTCGGCTTCGTCGCGTACGTTGATGCCGATGAATTCGACCTTCTCGCCGAACTCTTCGGCAATTTCCTTCAGATCCGGCGCTTCGATGCGGCACGGTGCACAGGCGGCATACCAGAAGTTCATGACGACCGGCTTGCCCTGCCACTGCGTGAAGTCGATGTCCGTGCCATGGTACGTGGTGGCCTTGATGGCCACCGGTTCGCTGCGCTTGGAGACTTCGTATTCTTCCACTGCACCGTCGCCGGCAATGTAGTTCTTGCCGTCGCCGCTGTTCGCTTGCGCGGTCAGCGCATCTTCCTTGCCGCTACAGGCAGCCAGCGGCACGACGGCGGCGGCAACCATCAGCGATCGCAGCATGGTACGGCGGCTCAACGGGCGAGGATTAGGCACGGGATCAGTCATTTGCTTTAGGCTCCAGGGATATTCGCCGCGCCGGCAAGCAGCTCGGGGCACGGTTCGGTGTAACGCACGGAGACCAATTCGTCTCCTTCAAAATCAAAGCTGGTGATGGATGCCAGCGTGCACTCTCGCTGGCGTGGATCGTGCCACAGACGCTTCTTCTCGGCGGCTCGGCGCGTCACCCAGATCGGCAACTGATGGCTGACGATGATGACCTCGGAGCCTTCGCCGTGTTCGGCGACCGCAGCCTTGCGATGCTCGTCCATGGCCTGGCGCATACGGGCTACTTGTTCGACGTAGGCTTCGCCCCATGAAGGCTTCAGCGGGTTGACCAGCAGCGGCCAATACTTCGGCTGGCGCAGGTGCTCGGCGACCTTGGACAGGCCTTCGAGCTTGTTGCCCGCTTCAATCACCCGCTCGTCGGTGTGGATCTGCAGGTCCAAGGCCTTGGAAGTCGGTGCGGCCGTCTGCTGGGCACGCAATAGCGGAGAAGCTACCAACCGGACCACGTTGCCGCCGTCTGCCTGGCGCTTGGCAAAATATTCGCCTGCCCCATCGGCCATCTGGAATCCCAGGTCCGAGAGCCCGAAGCCAGGGATCCTGCCGTAGAGCATACGGTCAGGGTTGAAAACTTCCCCATGGCGCAACAAATGGACAGTCGATAAAAGCATGTTTCCAGTCTCTCAAATAATCGGTGCGAATTAGCCATATTGTGGCCACCATCAACTATTCACAGGACACGCATTGGAATCCCATATGCAAAAACCATCCTTTCGGAGGGGTTGCTCACAATCACCTGCCACTACGCTTGGTAAATAAGATAGTTCGACCCAGAAGGATGCATGATGAGCGACTACGATCCTAACCAGCCGGGACGGCCCTACAACCCGAACACTTCGGGCCAGGGTCCATCGCAGAACCCTTACGGCGAAAACCCCTATGGCCAGCAGCCCTCCCCATATGGCCAAAACCCATACGGCCAGAATCCGATTCCCTACGGGCAGCCGCAGGCTCCGGGCTACGACCAGTATGGCCAGCAGGGAGGCTACGCTGGCGTGCAGCCGCCGACCGAGCGTCCGCGGACCTTGGCTATCGCCTTCGGCTTGATCATGCTCGCCGGCATTTTCAGCGCCCTGGCCAGCTGGTTCATGGCCAGCTCCAACATGATGGCGAACATGATTGGCCAGCAGTGGTCCTTGGTCCAAGAAGAGTTCCAGAAGCAGATGCAGAGCACCCCTGGCATGGAGCAGGATCCGATGGTCGAGCAGATGATGGCCAGCCCTGAAGCGTTCATGTCCCAGGTCAATTCCATGATGTCGAGTTTCGTGATTGTCGGCATGATCATCACCTTGGGCCTGTATTTCCTGGTGGGCTTCTTCGTTGGCCGCGGCGTCGGCGCCATGCGCATTATTGCCACGATCCTCGCTGCGATTTCGCTGCTGAACCTGGTGACGACTGTTCCAATGATCAGCATGTTCGCCGACACCCAAGCCGGAATCATCAACGCCGTCTACGTTGTGGGCATCTTGCTGGGCGTCGCCGGCGTGGTCTTCTCCTGGCTGCGCCCGTCTTCGCAATACATTGCGCAGCGCCGCCAGGCCCGTCTCGCGGGCTTCCGCTAAACCCGCGGCCTTGCACCTTCGCTAGGCCCCGCAAGAACAATCAAGGCGTAGCCGCGTCATCCCATCGGAGGATGGTGCGGCTGCGCCGTTCTGTTTGCCGGGGTTTCAGCGTTGGACGGCGAGGTAGGCAAGGATCTGCAATTCGGTGGACAGGTCGACGCGCCGCAGATTCATTCCCGCTGGTACGCGCAGCGGCTTCGGTGCGAAGGAGAGCACCGAGCGGACCGATAGCTCGGCCAGTTCATAGACCAGATCCTGCGCTGCTTCTCCGGGAACGGCAAGGACAGCAATGTTGATTTCCTCGCGTTCCACAACAGCGGCCAAGTTCGCGATGGCTTCCACCTGCAATTCGCCAACTGCGCTGCCCACTAAAGCTGGGTCGACATCCATGATCGCCTTTACGTTGAAGCCACGAGTGCTGAACCCTGCATAGCCGCTGAGCGCGCGGCCGAGGTTGCCTGCGCCGAGGATGGCCACACGCCAGTCCTGGTTCAAGCCGAGGGTGCGGCTGATATGTTCTGCCAGCTCGCGGACCACATAGCCCACTCCGCGGGTTCCGTAGGATCCCAGCCAGGATAGGTCCTTGCGCAAGATGGAGGGGTTAACGCCAGCTTCCTTGGCCAGCACTCCGGAACTGGTGCGTTCCAGGCCTTGGGCTTCCAGAGCGTTCAGCGCGCGCAGGTATTGCGTCAGTCGAGCCAGGGTAGCCTCAGGCAGTACCCGGACTTCAAGCTCTGACATCTTCGTTCTCCCGCACTTTTCGGTGCCCTGGACGAGCACAACGCATATTCATGATTTTCGCAGCGCCTAGCTGCGCAGCAGCCGTTCGAGACGCTGTGCGTCGATGTGCCAGAAATCGCGGACAGCTCCGTCGATGAGCAGCACCGGCACTTCTTCGTGGTGCTTTGCCAGCAGTTCAGGGTGCTGGTCGATATCGAGTTCCGAAAACTCCATATTCAACCGTCCAGTCACCTCGGCCACGGTTGCGCGTGCCGCGTGGCACAGGTGGCAGCCTTCTCGAACCAATAGCTGGATCTGATGCAAAGTACTCACCTGCCTATAATCTCACGAGCCGTAACCACGCTTAAACTTGGCGATGAAATAAACTGGATCAAATGCCTTCCATCGATCCTCACCCCAGCCCGAATTCCGCCCTGGCTCCGGAAACTGTCGCCGCTTTTTTCGATGTCGACAACACCCTTGTGCGCGGTGCGTCGCTGTATCTGCTGGCGCGGAAGCTGCATGAGCGCCGTTTCTTCCAGTTCCGCGAAATCCTCTGGTTCGCCCTCAAGCAGCTGCGCTTCGCCGCCCGCGGCGAGCACCTCGGGGACATCCACCAGATCCGCGACCGCGCGTTGATGATGGTCCGCGGGATCCCAGTATCCGAGATCGAGAAAATCGGCAACGAGATCTATGACGAATACATCGAACCCAAACTGTGGACCGGAACGGTAGCCATTGCCCGCCAGCATCGGACGGTGGGGCGTGAAGTCTGGCTGGTCACTGCCACTCCCCTGGAAGTGGCGAACGTCATCTCGGATCGCCTGGACCTGACCGGCGCATTGGGCACCGTAGTGGCCAGCGAAGACGGTTTCTACACCGGAGCGCTGGCCAGCCCGATCCTGCATGCAGCAGAAAAGGCCCAGGCTGTGCGCTCCTTGGCGAAGGCTCGCGGAATCTCGCTATCGAAGTCCTGGGCTTACTCGGATTCTTACAATGATGTTCCCCTGCTTGAAGCCGTGGGCCATCCGGTATGCATTAATCCCGATGCACGCCTGCGCGCCTACGCCAAGCGCCGCGGCTGGCAGGTCTATGACTTCCGCACCGGCCAGCGGGCCGCGAAACTGGGCCTGAAAGCCGCTGGCGTCCTTGGGGCGCTCTGGGCTGCCCGACGTTCATTCCTGCGCCGTTCCGGCTCTTAGTCGGGCATTGAGCGGTTTTGGATAAAGCAATCGCCACCGTTCAGCAGTTTCACTGTGAAGCGGTGGCGATGATTGCCAAACGGCAAATGCTCAGAAGCAGATTTACTTCTTGTTGCGACGCTGGTGGCGGGTCTTGCGAAGCAATTTGCGGTGCTTCTTCTTCGACATACGCTTGCGGCGCTTCTTGATAACAGAGCCCATAGTGGTTCCTCACAAACTAAATAAATGCGTCAACCCTAAACGCCTGCTTGCGCGCGAGCACAAGGACAAGGTTGACCGGACGTTAAACGTTCCTTAACAGATTACCCGCTTTTCGGCCATGCTCTGACCATCGCGCGGACTATCGACCGTAGGAACCGGTACCGTGCTGCGGATCAATGGCCGCGGCATTCAGATATGATTCCACGGCGTTTTCCGGAACGCGATAGGAGCGACCGAACTGAACAGCTGGCAGATCACCGGCGTGGATCAGCCGATAAACGGTCATTTTGGAAACACGCATCATGTCGGCAACTTCGGCCACAGTCATGAATCGGGCTCCGGCAAAATTCTGTTTATCCGTCATGCGGGATATTCTCCTGACGCTGATCTCTAATTCGTCGCGTTATTTTAGCGAAGATGAACTTACACGACTTTGGATCAACATCGGCGGTTCAGGTTCACGTTCGCTTTGTACTAGTCTAATCGCACTTTTGTAACTTTTGCATCACGAAACACACCGGCGACCGTCTGAATCACATATTTCGATGCCAGAACGAGATAATCCGCGTGGATTCACCGGGGTTCCGATGTATCCACGCGGATTGCAACAGACTGAATTATTAGATGACGCCCTGTGCGAGCATGGCGTCAGCGACCTTCACGAAGCCTGCGATGTTGGCACCGGCAACGTAGTTGCCTGGCATGCCGTACTCGTCGGCAGTGGCTGCGCAGCTGTCGTGGATGCCGACCATGATTTCAGTCAGGCGTCGCTCGGTGTGCTCGAAGGTCCATGCATCGCGGCTGGCGTTCTGCTGCATCTCCAGGGCCGAGGTGGCAACACCGCCAGCGTTGGCAGCCTTGCCCGGGCCGAAGAGCACTCCGGCATCCTGGAAGATCGACGTTGCCTCAGCGGTGGTAGGCATGTTGGCGCCTTCGGCGACGGCGATGGTGCCAGCGGCGACCATCTTCTTCGCAGCCTCGGCACCCAACTCGTTCTGGGTTGCGCAAGGCAGCGCCACGGTGCCTTCAACGTCCCAGACGCTGCCGCCTGCGACGTACTTGACCTTCTTGCTGCCCCGGCGTTCGGCGTACTCGGAGATGCGGCCGCGCTCGACTTCCTTGATCTGGCGCAGCAGATCCAGGTCGATGCCGCCTTCGTCAACGATGAAGCCGGCCGAATCGGAAGCGGTGACTACCTTGGCTCCCAGTGCCTGCGCCTTCTCGATGGCGTGGATTGCCACGTTGCCCGAACCGGAAACGACCACGCGCTGGCCATCGAAGGTCTGGCCGCGGGTCTTGAGCATTTCTTCGGTGAAGATCACGGCGCCGTAGCCGGTGGCCTCCGGGCGAACCAGGGAACCGCCCCAGCTCAAGCCCTTGCCGGTCAGCACGCCGGACTCGTAGCGGTTGGTGATGCGCTTGTACTGGCCGAAGAGGTAGCCGATCTCGCGGCCACCCACGCCGATATCGCCTGCCGGCACGTCGGTGTACTCGCCAATGTGTCGGTAGAGCTCGGTCATGAAGGACTGGCAGAAGCGCATGACTTCGCCATCGGACTTGCCGCGGGGGTCGAAGTCCGAGCCGCCCTTGCCGCCGCCGATTGGCATGCCTGTCAGGGAGTTCTTGAAGATCTGCTCGAACCCCAGGAACTTGACGATGCCAAGGTAGACCGATGGGTGGAAGCGCAGACCGCCCTTGTATGGGCCTAGTGCCGAGTTGAATTCAACGCGGAAGCCACGGTTGATCTGCACGCGTCCGTCGTCGTCAACCCATGGCACGCGGAAGATGATCTGGCGTTCAGGTTCGCACAAACGCTGCAGGATTGCGGCTTCAGCGTATTCAGGGTGCTTGACCGATACGGCTTCAAGGCTCTCGAATACTTCTGTGACGGCCTGATGGAATTCTGCTTCGCCGGGATTGCGGCGGAAGACTTCGTCGCGAATCGTCGCTAAGTGCTTGTCCAAGTTCTTCTCCTCATCACTTGGGGCAGGCACAGGCGCACAAGGGGCCTCATAGCCGGCGTCACTGCCCCGCACACGAGAATGCCACGCTGTGCATTCTGAACAAAATTTTCTTGTTATAAAACAGGATTGCGCGCGTAACTTAAAAGATTGACCATTTTGCCCGGTTGCAACGTCGAAGACTGGACAACGCCTAGCGGCGGCGCCCGAACCGAGGAAGTTTCTCGAAGAACTCCTGCGCACGTCCCGTAACTTGTTCCAAACCTTGGCCCACGCGGCGGCCGATCTGCTGGGCAGTCGGATTCGATGCCACAGCCAGCTGCCTCTCGGTTCCGGTTTCAGCCGTTGCCGATTCCTGGCCCGTCTCGGGTGCAGGAACCAATTCGGTGCACCAATGCACGAGATCCTCCAGCGCAGCGGTGTCAATGCTGTAGATGCGTCGCTGCCCGGCAGCGGCCATGCTGACAAGCTCAGCTTCGCGCAATACCTTCAGGTGCTTGGAAACGGTTGGCTGGGAGATCTCCAGTTCGGTAACCAGAGTGCCCACGGCCTTCGGCTCGTTTTTAAGCGCCTCGATAATCTTTCGTCGGTTCGGCTCAGCCAACGCCGAAAATACTCCATCAATTGCCACACTCATAACCCTAACGGCATATGAACTAATGGCAATCGATTTCCATGTCGAAAAAATGTGAAGTCTTGTTGCTGCGCCCAGTGGTCGCATCGACCCGAGGCTAGTCAAACCAGGGATCAAGGCCAAAGAGCGGGAAAACTTCCTTGCGGGTAGCGATGATGGTCCTGTCCACCGGATCGGCCGGATCATAGCCAACTTCCCAGTTGCGCCACCACAACTGGGCATCGTCGCCCATGAGATAAGGCATGGCACGCCCGTACTTCTCCAGGACATAACGGCGGAAAGTCTCGGGGACATAGGTGCGCAATGGCACCGGCTTGCCGGCAACAATCGCGGTCAGATGCGTCCAGGTACGCGGAACGACGGCAGTGACGTTATAACCCCCGCCTCCGGTAGCCAGCCAACGGCCTTCGCACAGTTCGTCCGCCAGCTGGGAAATATCCAAGGCGGCTTGGCGTTGGGCATCGACCGACAGCTTCAAATTGGTCATGTCGTCTTCACGGTGCGCATCGCATCCATGCTGGGAGACAATGATTTCCGGCTTGAAGGCGCGCACCAGCTGGGGAACGATCGCATGGAAAGCACGCATCCACCCGGAGTCCCCGGTCATGGCCGGAAGAGCGACATTGACTGCGCTGCCTTGGGCATCCTTGCCGCCGATTTCATTGGCGAATCCGGTTCCCGGAAAAAGCGACAATCCCGATTCATGGATGGAAATTGTCAGCACACGTTCGTCATCCCAGAAGATCGATTCGGTGCCATCCCCATGATGCGCGTCGACATCGATGTAGACTATCCGCTTCGCGCCCTGCTCCAGCATGCGATGGATCGCGGCGGCAGCATCGTTGTAGATGCAGAAACCGCTGGCTTTGCTCTTCGCTGCATGGTGCATGCCGCCGGCGAAATTCACTGCACGGACAACATCTTCATCCATGATGGCTTGGGCCGCCATCACCGACCCTCCCACGATGCGTCCGGCTGCTTCATGCATCCCGGCGAATACCGGGTCGTCTTCAGTGCCCAAGCCGAATTCTTCGGCAACCAGTGCCGGATCCTGGCTGACCCGCCGCACCTGGTCGATATAGGTCTGGTCGTGAATCGTGCCGATAACCGCGTCCTCGGCAACTTCTGGCGCCTGGATCGAGACGTTCTGCGCATCGAAAACATCCAGCTCGTCGCTGAGCCGATAGGTCAGCTCTAGCCGCGAAGGGTGCATCGGATGCCAGTCGCTGAACTTGTACTTCAGATACTGTTCATCCCACATCACCATGGTGGGCCGTGGGGCATGCTGCGGATCTAACACGATTTCAGGCTACCCGATAGTGATCCAACTCATGAATTTATGGCAGAATGCGAGGCTTGTCGGGTCTTCAGGCGGGCAACGCAAGCGTTAAGCGGTGGAAACGCGTAAATTACTAGGAGGACTTCAAATCCGCATGGCAAAGAACTGTTCCCAAGGAAACGGCGAGAAATAAATGAGCACAGCCAGTGCACCGGGCCCCAGCGCCCGGGCAGCTGAAATGCGTGAACGGCGACGCAAGAAATGGCTGGCGGTTCGCATCGCAGTCGCCGACTTCACCGTGCGCTCCCCTGCGCGCTTGACTCTTGGCGCTTTCCTCTTGGCCATCACGCTGTTCACTTCCCTGCTGGCCGCACCGTTTTCCTCGGCAACAGGCGAAGCCACCGCGCTGCATGACGCTTTGTTCACGGCCGTGTCGGCCGTGTGCGTTACAGGCCTCACCACCGTCTCCACCGCGGTGCATTGGTCATTTGCCGGCCAGCTGATCATGCTGATCGCGACGTTCATGGGCGGGTTGGGCATTTTGACCTTGGCTTCTATCATGTCCTTGGCGGTATCGCGCAAGCTGGGCGTGCGCGCCAAGCTGATGGCTCAGAACTCCATGAACAGTTCTGGAGCCTCTGCGCTAGGCGAAGTCAGCTCGCTGCTGCGCATCGTGATTCTCACGGCGATCAGCCTGCAGGCGGTGATCGCGCTGTTCTTGATCCCGCGCTTCTACATGCTGGGTGAAAGCGTGCTGTCCTCCATCTGGCACGGAATTTTCTATGCGGTCTCGGCTTTCAACAATGCAGGCTTCACCCCGCACTCCGATGGTTTGGTTCCCTATGAAACCGACCTGTGGATCCTGGGCCCCCTGATGGCCGGCGTTTTCACCGGTTCCTTGGGGTTCCCGGTCATCATGGTGCTCCTGGCGCACAAGTTCAACATCAAGAAGTGGAACCTGCATACTAAGCTGACCATGCTCACCACCACGATCCTGCTCTTTGCCGGATCCTTCCTGTGGCTGGTATTCGAATGGGCCAATCCCAAGACCATTGGGGGTCTGTCCTTGAGCGACAAGATCATTCATGGATTCTTCGCCTCGACGATGACCCGTTCCGGTGGATTCAATCTGGTGGACCAGAACGACATCCACCAGGTGACCGTCCTGCTGACCGACGCATTGATGTTTGCCGGTGGCGGTTCAGCTTCCACCGCAGGCGGCATCAAGGTCACCACCATTGCCGTGATGTTCTTGGCCATTCTGGCCGAGGTCCGCGGCGATACGGATACGAAGGCCTTCGGCCGGCAGATTCCGCAGGGCACGATGCGCGTGGCCATCTCAGTGGTCGCCATGGGCGCTTCACTGGTGATGGTCGCTACCGGAGCTCTAGTGACTATTGACGAGTCGGTGGGCTTCTCGCGTGCCCTGTTCGAGTCGATCTCGGCCTTTGCTACCGTGGGGCTGAGCACCGGCGTATCGCAAGAACTGCCTCCGGCTGGCAAATACGTGCTCAGTGCGTTGATGTTTGCCGGACGCATCGGCAGCATTACACTCGCCAGCGCGTTGACCATGCGCCACCGCAACACGTTGTTCAGACTTCCAGAAGAAAGGCCGCTCATTGGCTGACAAGAACATGGACCACAATGCCCCGGTACTGGTGATCGGCTTGGGCCGCTTCGGTGCCTCTGTCGCCGAGACGCTGGTCAAGCAGGGTCGCGAAGTGCTGGCCATCGAGCGCAGCCCGGAGCTCGTCCAGCAGTGGGCCAGCACCCTGACCCACGTTGTCGCCGCAGACGCAACAAACATCGATGCGCTGCGCCAGCTCGGCGCCCAGGAATTCTCCTCTGCTGTCGTTGGTGTCGGCACTTCCATCGAATCTTCGGTGCTGATCACCGTCAACCTGGTGGATCTGGGCATCGAGCACCTGTGGGTCAAGGCGATCACTCCGTCCCATGGCAAGATCCTTACGCGCATCGGAGCCAACCATGTCATCTATCCGGAAGCCGATGCCGGGGTGCGTGCCGCGCACCTGGTCGGCGGTCGCATGCTCGACTTCATCGAATTCGATGACGGCTTCGCCATCGTGAAGATGTACCCGCCCAAGGAGACCCAGGGCTTCACCTTGGCCCAGTCCCAGGTCCGCTCCAAGTACGGGGTGACCATTGTCGGGGTGAAGCCCCCTGGTGAGGATTTCACTTACGCCATCCCCGATACCATGGTGACGCGTCGAGATGTCCTGATCGTCTCGGGGCACGTGGATCTACTGGAGCGTTTCGCGGCACGCCCCTAGAGTCAACGGATTCGAAAACGGCGGTGGCATCTAGCCGAGCTCGTCGCTCAATTGGGCCGCACGGGCCGCTGCCGCTTGGGTTCCGGCAGCAATAATCTTTGGAATGCCGTGCTCATCGAAGGTAGCGATGGCCTGCTCGGTGGTGCCCTTCGGACTGGTCACTGCCTTGCGCAGGGTCGCCGGATCCGCATCAGGGTCCGCGAGCATCTTGCCTGCACCGGCCACGGTGGCACGGGCCAGCGCGATGGACAGTTTCTCGTCCAAGCCCATGGCCACACCGGCGTTGGCCATGGCTTCAGCGAGGTAGAAGGCATAGGCAGGACCCGAACCGGAAATTGCGGAAAGCGCGTTTTGCTGCTCCTCGCCGATGACGTGCACATCGCCGGAGCCGGAGAGCAGGTCGGTGACCAGCTTGGTCTGCTCTTCGCTGACGCTTTCAGCCGGGCTGATGCCCACAACGCCTGCACCGACCATCAACGGGGTGTTCGGCATGGAGCGAATCACCGGCTGGCCCTGCGGCAGATGTGCCTGCATGCTGCTCAGGCTGATTGCGGCGGCCACGGAAACAACGACCTTCTGCGCGTCCAGAGATCCGGAAATCTCTTCGCACAGGTCGGTGATGCCGACCGGCTTCACTCCCAGGAAGATGATGTCTGCACTGGCCGCGGCTTTGCGGTTGGATTCTGGGTCGTCCGCGCTGACCAAGACGTTGATGCCCAGGTCACGCAGTTCCGCAGCGCGCTTGCCGCTGCGGACGGTGGCGGTGATGAGCTTCGGATCATGGCCTGATCCGATGATGCCACGCAGGATGGCGCCGTTCATGGAGCCAGCACCGAGGAAGGACAGGGACAGATTCTTTGTTGCTTCACTCATATGGCTATTGTGTCATTGGCTTGGGGTCACTGCCGACTGTTAAGTGCTGGCGGGCAAATTCTAGGGTCTTTCCCAGCCATTCTTCCTTTTGCCCCGCATTGCGCGCCTTGCGGGTGGACACCTCGACGGCTATAGTCCCGCCCCAATTGGCATCTCGCAGGTATTGCAGAGTTTCGGCCACTGGTTGGGTTCCCAGGCCTGGCACCAGGTGCTCGTCCTTGCCGTTGTCCAGGCCATCGCACAGGTGCACGTGAGCCAGCCGCTGGCCCAGATCCTCGACTGCTTGGCGTGAATCCATATTGGCGATGGCGGCATGGGAGAAATCCCAGGTCACATTCTGGTAGTGCTGCGGGACGGGGTTCCAGTGCGGAAGATACATCTTGGCTTCTCGGCCCCGGGCACGCCACGGATACATGTTCTCCACGGCGATCTTCATCCCAGTGGAGTCAGTCAGCCGCTGCACGCCTTCGGCAAATTGCTCGGCGTAGGAACCTTGCCACCTGAAAGGCGGGTGGGCGACAACCACGCTGGCGCCGACGGCCTGAGCCAGGATGACCGAGCGTTCAATCTTTGCCCAGGCAGAGCCCCACACCTGCTGGGTGAGCAGCAGTGTCGGAGCATGAATGGCCAGGATCGGCAGTTGGTACTTGTCCATCAAGGCTTTGAGCGCGGTGGCAGATTGGCTGGCCGCATTGCCGGTAATCAGCACTTCCAGCCCGTCGTATCCCACGTCTTTGGCCATAGCGAAGGCATCATGGACGGTCAGCGGATAAACTGACGCGCTAGAGAGGGTGACTGGCACCTTCATTGTGCTCTTCTGGTCTTCCATGCCTTACCTCCTGTTACCGTGCCCACTTTGCAGGCACCGTTTAGCCAAGAAGGTTAGCTGCTGGGTTTGGCGAGAAACTTGTACTTCTCGTTGTCCAGCGCTACTTCCCCAACTCCCACGCTACTACTGAGCGGTGTCGCAGAGTCAAACATCACGTGATCAAATCGTCTCAGCATCAAGCCTTCACGGATAGCCCAAGGGCAAATTCGCACAGATTTCAGCTTCAGGGCACTCATCGCCTCGTGGGCTACGATCGCGCCAGCGAGTAATTGCGGGGCGCGGATCTCTGAAACGCCGGGCAATTCTGCACGTTCTGCCCAGCTCATCGCCGTCAAGCGGTTGGTCCATAATTTCAGTGCATCCCGATGGAGCACACGCTTGACGTAAGGCCCCTCCGTGCTTGGCGCGGCGCCGGTGATGCGCGCCAGGGAACGGAAAGTCTTGGAAGTCGCGGTGGCCAAGGTGGGCTTGCCGTACTGGCGCAGTTCAGTGGTCGGGTCGGCGAGGACATCGCGTACGTATGTACGCAGTTCCTTGACTTCCTTCATCGACGGCAGATCGTTGGGAAGCCATTCGCGGGTCAGCCTGCCGGCGCCCAGTGGCACAGAGAATGCGGTTTGGGGGAACTCGTCAACCCCCAGGGCCAGCTCCAGCGAGCCGCCGCCCATGTCCAGGTTCAAGATGGATTCAGATGACCAGCCGAACCAACGGCGTACCGAGTAGAAGGTCATGCCGGCTTCTTCCTCACCGGTCAGTTCCATCAGGCTCACGCCCGTCTCGGCTTCGACGCGTTCCAGCACTGCAGCGCCGTTGGAGGATTCGCGGATCGCCGAGGTGCAGAAAGCCATGAAGTCCTCGACCTGGTGGTTTTCTGCAAACTGCGCAGCTTCCTTGATGAAGGAGATCAGCTCGAGCTGGCCTTCCTCGGTGATGGCGCCATACTCATTGAGGTAGCGCACCAGGGACAGGGGTCGCTTGTGCGAGGCATAGGGAACCGGGCGTGCGCCCGGATATGCGTCGACAAGCAAGAGGTGAACGGTATTTGAACCGATATCCAATACACCGAGTCTCATGGTGCTCTCCTCGTTAGGCCTGGCAAGAAAGACTAGTCAGTCTTTTTTGCGGTGGTCTTCTTGGCCGTTGCCTTCTTCGCCGGGGCCTTCTTGGCTGCCGGCTTCTTGGCCGGGGCCTTCTTGGCTGCCGGCTTCTTGGCCGGGGCCTTCTTTGCCGTGCGCTTCACCGGTCCGCGGGCACGCTTGTCCGCCAGCAGTTCAATAGCCTGCTCGCGGGTCAGCTCCTCCAGCGAGGTGCCGCGTGGCACGGTGATGTTCGTGACGCCATCGGTGATGTACGGTCCGAAGCGGCCGTCCTTGACCACGATGTTCTTTTCGCTGGTCGGGTCGACGCCGAACTCAGCCAATGGGGGCACTGAGGCACGCCGGCCGCGCTGCTTCGGCTGCGCGTAGATCTCCAGCGCTTCGTCCAGGGTGATCGTGAAGATCTGCTCTTCGCTCTCGATGGAGCGCGAATCGCTGCCCTTCTTCAGGTACGGGCCAAAGCGGCCGTTCTGCACGGTGATCTCTTCGCCTTCGGCGTCAGCACCCAGCACACGTGGCAGGCTCATCAGCTTCAGGGCTTCTTCCAAGGTCACCGATTCCACGGTCATGGACTTGAACAGCGACGCGGTGCGCGGCTTGACCTTGGTTGGCTTCTTCGGCGGCTTGGGCTTGCCATTCTTGTAGTACTCGACCGGCAGCGCCGCCAATTCCTCTGCGGTTGGCTCCGGGATGATCTCCGTGACGTAGGCGCCGTAGCGGCCATCCTTGGCAACAATCCTGCGACCGGTTTCCGGATCATTGCCCAGATCCTTCTCCGAGACCTGCGAATTGGCGAAGAGCTCCTCGGCCTTTTCGGCAGTCAGCTCATCCGGAGCCAGGTCCTCAGGCACGTTGGCGCGCTGCGGCTCGGTGCCTTCCTCGGCACCTTCCGGGATGGCGCGCTCCAGGTACGGGCCGAACTTGCCCACACGCAAGGTGATGTCATCGGTGACCTTGATCGAGTTGATCGCCCGGGCGTCGATATCGCCCAGGTTGTCGACCACATGCTTCAAGCCCTCGGTCTCGGCATCCGCGCCCTTGCCGAAGTAGAACAGGTTCAGCCAGTCCGTGCGGGCACGCTGGCCGTTGGCGATCTCATCGAGATCATCTTCCAGCCGGGCGGTGAAATCGTAGTCCACATACTTCGCGAAGTGCTCTTCGAGCAGGCGGATCACCGAGAACGCGATCCAGCTCGGCACCAGGGCGCCGCCACGCTTGGTGACGTAGCCGCGGTCCATGATGGTGGAGATGGTTGGCGCGTAGGTCGACGGGCGGCCGATCTCACGCTTTTCCAGCTCAGCCACGATCGACGCTTCGGTGTAGCGAGCTGGCGGGGTGGTCTCGTGGCCCAGTGCGGTCAGCTCGTCGCCAGCCAGCTGCTGGCCCACGGCCAGCTGCGGCAGACGAGCCTCGGCATTCTCTGCCGCGGCTTCCACAGGCTGCTCGTCCTTGCCCTCCTCATAGGCGGAAAGGAAACCGCGGAAGGTGATGACGGTGCCGGAAGCCGAGAATTCTGCCACCCGCTGATCGCTGGCGGTGCCCTGCAGCTTGATGGTAGCGGTGAAGCCCTTGGCATCGGCCATCTGCGAGGCGACGGTGCGCTTCCAGATCAGCTCGTAGAGCGCGTATTCGTCCTTGGACAGCGATGAGCGGACGTCCTTCGGGCGGCGGAACATGTCGCCGGCCGGGCGGATCGCTTCGTGGGCTTCCTGCGCCGCGTCGCTCTTCGCCTTGTAGACGCGTGGCTTGGCCGGAACGGAATCTGCTCCGTACAGCTCGGTGGCCTGCTTGCGCGCGGCAGTCACTGCCTCGCCAGAGAGGAAGACCGAGTCGGTACGCATATAGGTGATGTAGCCGTTTTCATACAGGCGCTGGGCGATCTGCATGGTGATCTTTGAACTCCAGCGCAGCTTGCGGGATGCTTCCTGCTGCAGCGTGGAAGTGGTGAACGGCGCTGCCGGACGACGGGTGTACGGCTTATCCTCGACAGAGGTCACCTCGAAGTCGGTCTTCGACAGGTTGGCTACCAGCGACTGGGCCGATTCCTGGTCAAGGTGAGCCAGCTTGTTGCGGGTCGTCTTCAGCTGGCCGCGGTCATCGAAGTCGCGGCCGGTGGCGACACGGGCGCCGTCAACTGCCGACAGCTTTGCCGCAAAAGCTTCGCCGTCAGTGGTAGCGAAGTTGCCCTTCACGTCCCAGTATCCGGCGGGGATGAAGGCCATGCGTTCGCGTTCGCGCTCAACGACCAGACGGGTTGCCACGGACTGCACACGGCCTGCGGACAGGCCGCGGGCCACCTTGCGCCAGAGCACCGGAGAAATTTCGTAACCGTAGAGGCGGTCCAGGACACGGCGGGTTTCCTGGGCGTCGACGAGGTCGGTATCCAGTTCGCGCATGTTCTCCAGGGCGCGGGCGATGCCTTCCTTGGTGATTTCGGTAAAGGCCAGGCGGCGTACCGGAACCTTTGGCTTCAGGACCTGCAGCAGGTGCCACGCGATGGCTTCGCCCTCGCGGTCCGCATCGGTTGCGAGGTAAAGTTCGTCAGCTTCCTTGAGCTTCGCCTTCAGTTCGGAAACGCGCTTCTTCTTGTCCGGGTAGACCATGTAGTACGGCTCGAAGTCGTTGTCCAGATCGACAGCGAACTTGCCTACCGAGGTTTTCTTCAGCTCGGTTGGCAGTTCTGAGGGCTGCGGAAGGTCGCGGATATGGCCCACAGAGGCATCCACGTCAAAGCCTTCGCCCAAATACTTGGCGATCGACTTCACCTTGGCAGGAGACTCCACGATTACGAGTTTCTTACCAGTCTTTTCCTTGGCCTTGGGGGGCACAGCACTCCTTTAGACAACACGGATCTTCGGCACCCATTCCCGGGGCTTGCTCGATCCGCCATCGCAGCTTCGTTCTTCATGCCTACTCTATAGCCACATTTCTCGATGATCTTACACCGAAGGATTTGTGCGCTTTGAGCAAAGCATCTTTATGATGTTGCCTCCCCCTTGCTCTGGTATTCGGGAAGCAACGAGATTAAGTAGAACATACGCCGCGAATCAATACTGCGTTCCTCGGCCGTTGCCTGTGCTTCATATTCCCAGACAAGCTCGTGCATTCTCCGGTTGAATTCCAGTTGCTTGGCCTCAGAAAGGAAGACCAAACCACTAGTCAGCATCGGCGGACGATCCGGGTCTGGAGCGATTCCGGCCTTCGCCTCCGACTCGCGACGCTGCACTTCAGCGTTCAGACGGGTGCGGAATGCGTTCAACTGCACGTTCAAGTACGCGGTCTTGGCGTTGGCCGAATCGATCTGCGTGTTCAGTTCAAGCCGTTCACCGGCCGCACGCCAGCGGCGCTCGCGCGCGTCGCCCTCACTAGCTGCACGGATCACATACCCGTACTTCTCCAGAGCTCGAAGGTGATAGCTCATTGCGCTGGGGGTCAACGCGCACAGCGATGCAAGTTCCGTAGCGGTGCGGGTGGTCTGCGAAGCAAAGAGCTCATCCAAGACGATCAGTCGAGCGTCATGCGCCAACGCTCGAATCGCTTGGGGGTCAGTGATCGAGACAACTTGTGGAATTTTTGCCGCATCTTGCGAGGCGGCTCCACCTTGTTCCTCAATTGTGTTCCGTGTCATAGGGAAAAACTTTAGCGCTTGTTTCACATTTTCTGAAGCAGGCCATGTCGCAAGAGCCGCTTCACTGCTTCATAAAGCACGTCTGAGAAGTCTTCCTGCCCCTCGCCTATCAGCGATTCCAGCGCATTGACTAGTTGCGATACAGATAATTCGCCATCGCAGGCGGAAACAAATCCTGCCTGCGCAGTATCAAGCAATTCAGTTCGGCGCAGGCCAGCACCCTGGCGCAGCAAGATCACGCCCGGGTGCTCTGCTCCCGGACGCTGGTGGCGTTCCTCGGTGACGTCCTCAGGCACCAGCAGGTGCCAATCCTTGTATCCTTCGCCGGCCGCTGCCAGCTGGTCAGCCATCGCAATATCGCGTTGCAATGTCGGGGCCAGCGGCTGTTCCACCTGATGCGAGATCTGCTCGTAGCGCTGCAGGACTGGGCGGCTTGCAACCGGGCGGCGGAAGTACACCAAGCCGAAGCCTATGGCCCCCACGCCGCGGGACTCGAAGTCATCGAGGTACGCGTTGTAGGCGGAGACATACGAGCTACTGTCTTCGGTCTGCGAAGAGTCGCGCAACCAGGTTTCGGCGTAGCCGCTTGGGGTCGTCTGCTCGCGCTCAATCACCCACACGTCCAGCTTGTCGCCGAACCACTGGCGCACCCGGGCATCCCATGCTTGGTTCGATTCATCGTCTAGAAGAGGAATCTCCCAGTTTGAAAGCATTTGCATGGAACCACCCGGCTCCAAGAATTCGGGTGCTTGCTCGATCAGGGTGCTCACCAAGGTGTCGCCAGCCATTCCCCCATCACGGTAGGTGAAACGGTCCTTGGCCCGCTCTGTGCTACTTCGCGGGGTGATGACGAACGGCGGGTTGCTGGCGATCAAATTGAACGTGGATCCCGCCACCGGCTCGAACAGGCTTCCCTGGAGCAAGGTGACCCGGGAATCGAGGTTCTCTGGATCCAGCGCCAAGGCCTGGTGGTTGAGCATCAGGTTGAACCGGGTGAATCCTAGGGCTCGGGCCGACAGGTCCGTGGCGGTGACGTGTTCCGCATGCGAGAGCAGGTGGAAGAGCTGGATGCCGCAGCCGGTGCCCAAGTCCAGCGCGCGCTCGACCTTTGCGCGGATCGTGATCTGCGCCAGGGTCAGCGAAGCCTGGCCAATGCCGAGCACATGGTCAGTGCGCAGCACGCCGGGGCGCTGGTGTGCGCCCAAGTCGTGGGCCACCCACAATTCGCCATCGGCATCCGATGAATGCAGTGCCAAGGCGATCTTGGCACGGTAACCGCTGGCCCAGGACTCGACGAGCCCCAGCTTGAGCAGGCCGTCGGTCTTGAGCGTCGGGAAGGCGGCATTGATGGCAGCTTCTTCCTGGGTCTGGCCCAATTGGAAGAGGCGAACTACGCAAGCCAGAGGAACATCCTCCCCGCGCCGATCCAGATTGCGCAATGCAGGGTGCAGCTGGTCGCGCGCAAATGCTGCGGCGGCTTCCTCGCCCAGCAGCCCCTCGACATTTTCATAGTTGTACCCGACAGCAGTCAGGTCTTTGGCCAGCGAGTCGATGAGCAGTTGATTATGGCTCTGCGGAGCGTCATCAATGGAAGAAAATTCAGCAGCATTCACAACGCCAAGTCTACCGAGTAACGCAACCGGCGGGAGCTAGGCTAGTCAACTTGGCCCGGCCTATGATGTGGGCATGACCCAAGTAACCGTGACCTATCTGCAACAGCTCAATCCTGCGGAGGTCATCCCTTCGTCCAAATCCCTGCCCGAGGACGCCCGGATTGAACTGGCCGACGAGATCACCCCGGAATTTTCGCGGTTCCTCTACCAAAGCGTCGGCAGCGAGCTGAACTGGGCTGATCGCCTGGATTCCACCCGCGAGCAGTGGGACGAAGTGCTCCGACGTCCCGGCTCTGAAACGTGGGTGCTCTACCAGCAGGGTGCTCCCAAGGGATATGTGGAGCTCGTCACGGAAGTCGTGGAAGCCGGCAGCGAAGTCGAGATCTTCTACTTCGGGCTCTTTCCTGAAGCTACCGGTCGCGGCCTCGGCGGAGTGCTGCTCAGCGAAGCACTGCGGCAGGCTTGGACCCTGGGCTCGCGCTGGACGCAGCTGCCTGCGGTCAGCCGGGTGTGGTTGCATACGTGCTCATTGGACGGGCCGGCGGCGCTGCCGAATTACCAAGCACGCGGGCTGAAGATTTACCGGACCGAGGCGGAACAGACCGAGGTCAAGGACGCCTCGACCGGCTTGTGGCCGGCGACGGAAAGATAGGACTGCGTCCCGGACTTCGACACTCCGGGCCGCCGTTGGTCCATGCGGTGATCAGGCGTCCACGGTGCTGCACTCTGGGCAGCGTCGCAGCTCTTCATCCTTCGCGCAGTCCTCGCAGAACAGGCGCAGATTGCGGCAGGCGGGGTTCGAGCAGTTCTCGAACTTGTTCGTCGGGCCCTGGCAGCCAACGCATTCACCGATAGTCACCGCGTCTTCGGTGAATTCTGTGTGCATGCGCTTGTCGAAGACGTACAGCGAACCTTCCCAGAGTCCTGCATCGCCGTACTTCTCGCCATAGCGGACAATGCCGCCCTGCATCTGGTACACCTCTTGGAAGCCGCGCTTGACCATCAAAGCAGAGAGCACCTCGCAGCGGATGCCGCCGGTGCAGTAGGTGACGACCGGCTGGTCCTTCAGGTGGTCGTACTTGCCCGAATCCAGTTCTGCAACGAAATCACGGGTGGTCTCCACGTCAGGAACGATCGCGTCCTTGAACTTGCCGATCTGCGCTTCGAAGGCGTTGCGGCCATCGAAGAAGTGCACCTTCTCGCCGGCCTTCTTCCTGCCGTCAACCAGTTCGTGCAGTTCTTCGGGGCGCAGGTGGGTGCCGCCACCTACCACGCCGTTCTCGTCGACTTCGAGTTCCCCAGGGGCGCCGAAGGTGACGATCTCGTCGCGAACCTTGACGGAGATACGCGGGAAGTCCTCAGCCGAGCCTTCAGACCACTTGATATCCATCTTCTTGAATGCGGGAAGTTCCCGGGTGGCCTTGACGTAGGCCTTGACTGCGGAGATCTCGCCACCCACGGTGCCGTTGATGCCGTCTTTGGAGATGATGATGCGTCCGCGCAGGCCCCAGCGCTCCAGCAGAGAGCGCTGCCAAAGGCGGATTGCTTCCGGATCTGGGAGCGGAGTAAAAGCGTAATACAGAACTATGCGATGAATGGCCACCCTACAATGTTAGTAGCTTCGGGCCGCGAAACGCCGAGGAAAAGAGCAATGTCACATTGATCTTTCCCAGGAATATCGGCTCTCGGACAGTGCGATAGTTTCAAGTAGGCAACGATTAGTTCAATGTCAGCTAATTCCTAGGAAAGACAAGGTAGGGTCAAATTATGGCATCAAACGCAAGCGATGAACTGATTGGCACCTGGGTAGCAGGCTGGGCTGGGGCTCGTGGTTATGAAACTCGTAACGAAGGACGAGTCCACGCTGCGCTGCGCCACGACACCACTGAAGACTGGGAATACGTCATCTATGGCCCTTCCAAAGAGGAACTCGCCGCAGTCGCCGAGACCTTGGCGAAGCACCCAAATCGCCGCCTGACGGCATTCGACGACTCCGCCGAAAATCTGGTCGCCATGGCGACCGAGGTTGGGCTGCAGGTTACCGCCGACGACGAAGCGCTGATGGTCACAGAACTAGCCGTGCACGACGTCGAGGTCCCGCTGCCTGCAGACGGCTTCGTTTTCCAGATTGAACGCGATGGCACGCATGCCTATGTGTCGCTGCATCCTGAAGACAACCAGGAAGTAGTTGCCGCCTCCGGCCACGTCTCGGCAGTCGACGGATATGCGATCTTCGACCGCATCATCACCGGCGCCGATTTCCGCCGCAAGGGACTAGGCACATTGATCATGCGTGCGCTGGCTTCGCTGGCCCAGGAACACGACGTGGATGAAGGCCTGCTGATCGCTTCGGTCGATGGCCAGCAGCTTTATGCTTCACTTGGCTGGACTTCGCTGGGCAAGGTTGTCATGTTCAAGGCCTAGAGCCTCCACAATTGCTCTCATCGCCGTGCTTGACGTATCCGCGTCAAGCGCGGCGATAGTCTTTAACTCCAGCAGTTCCCGGTCCGGAAGGCGTCCTCGTGAAATCAGTGCGTTCTCTCTTAGATCCCTTCGACCGGACCAATGATCCTGACGGTGTGGTGCACCGCCGTACCAGGACTGCCAAGGACGAGATCACCAGCCCATGGCCCCAGTGGCTCAGCGCCGAGCTCATCGAGATCTTCCAGGGCCTGGGCATCCAGCAGCCATGGCTGCATCAAGCCCAGGCGGCTAATCTCATCCACGCCGGCCATCACACCATCGTTTCCACCGGTACCGCTTCGGGCAAGTCCATGGCCTACCTGATGCCGAGCTTGGAACAATTGCTTGGAGCCAAGGACAGCGGGTTCAACGATGCCGATGCCGGAGCATCGGTGCTCTATATCTGCCCCACCAAAGCGCTGGCGGCCGACCAGCTATCCGCGGTGGAATCCTTGAAGGTTCCCGGTGTCCGAGCCGCTCCCTACGATGGGGATACCGATCAGGCAACGCGTGCCTGGGTACGCCAGCATGCCAACTTCGTTTTCACCAATCCCGATATGCTTCATCGCGGCATCCTGCCCAACCATCCGGCTTGGTCCCGGTTCTTCAAGCGCCTTCGCTACATCATCATTGATGAGGCGCATTCCTACCGCGGAGTCTTCGGCGCGCACGTCGCCAACCTGATGCGCCGATTGCGACGCGTTTGCGCCCATTACGGCAATTACCCGGTGTTCATCGGTGCGTCCGCTACGAGCTCAGACCCGGAAGAATCCTTCGGGCGCCTCATCGGAGCACCAGCGCAAGCGGTAACCAATGATTTCTCTGCCAGCGGCGAACTGGTGATGGCTTTGTGGGAACCCCCGATGAGCGAGCACAGAGGTGAAAACGGTGCGCCAGTACGTCGCACCGCCGTTGCCGAAAGCGCCTCGATCCTCACCGACCTGATGGCCGACCATGTTCGAACCATTGTCTTCATCAAGTCTCGCCGGGGCGCTGAAACCATCGCAACGCTCACTCGCAAGCATCTGGAAAAATTTGCTCCAGAACTATCCGTCCGGCTTGCGGCCTACCGCTCGGGCTACCTGCCCAGTGAGCGCCGAGCGGTGGAGAAGCAATTGCGCAGCGGCGAGCTGCTGGGCGTCACCTCGACCTCGGCACTGGAATTGGGCATCGACATTGCTGGTCTGGACGCCGTTGTGGTGGCTGGCTGGCCGGGTACCCGCGCGTCGTTCTTCCAGCAAATCGGCCGTGCCGGACGTTCCGGCCAGGATGCGCTCGCGATCTTTGTCGCGGCCGAAGATCCGTTGGACACCTACCTGGCGCATCACCCCGAAGCCATCTTCGATTTGGGAGTAGAAGCAACGGTCTTTGATCCGCAAAACAAGTATGTGCTCAGCGGCCACCTCTGCGCGGCCGCGCAAGAATCTCCCCTGCGCCCTGAAGAGCTCGAACTTTTCGGTCCGCAAACCGAGCAGCTTCTGGATTCGCTGGTGCAACGCGGATACTTGCGCCGACGCCCTGCCGGATGGTTTTGGACACATCCGCAGCATGCGGCGGCGATGTTCTCCATCCGCGCCGATGGCGGTGGACCAGTTGACATCATCGATGCGGAAACCGGCGCATTGCTCGGCACCATGGATTCCCCGCAAACGCATTATCAGGCGCATCCGGGAGCCATCTATGTCCACCAGGGTGCGAGCTACCATGTGGAAGAACTTGACGAGCAGAACCACGTTGTGATCGTGACCCGGGTCAATCCCGACTACTACACCACAGCTCGCGATCTCACCACGGTCGCCATCGATTCCGAGGAACGCGAGCGCAACCATCGGGACCTGACGATTCATTTCGGCGAAGTGACGGTGACCACCCAGGTCGTTTCCTTCCAGCGAAAGTCGGTGGTTTCCAACGAGGTGCTCTCAGAAGAGCCCCTGGAACTTGAAGCCAGGGATCTGAACACCAAGTCCGTTTGGTTCACGCTGACCGAGCAGCGGCTATTGCGAGCTGGCTTGGCGGTTGACCAATTCCCCGGAGCCTTGCATGCAGCCGAGCATGCCATGATCGGCTTGCTGCCCCTTGTTGCCACGAGCGACCGTTGGGATATTGGCGGAGTATCCACCGCACTGCATATGGATACCGGACATCCGACAATTTTCGTCTACGACGCCCAGCCCGGTGGTGCAGGGTTTGCCGAGCGCGGTTTCGAGCGCTTCACCGATTGGGTTAGGGCCACCCGAGATGCCATCCAGGCTTGCGAATGCCAGCACGGGTGCCCCAGCTGCGTGCAATCCCCCAAGTGCGGCAACCGCAATAATCCGTTGGACAAGGCTGGCGCCATCTTGCTGTTGTCCGCCGTGCTCGATGACGTGGAACCAGCCCACCACCGCTGAACCCATGTGCCTGCTCAGGGCATCGGAGCATCCAGCGGTGGCGCTCCGGCCCGCGCCCGGGCTTCGGCCTGATACAGTTCCACGCCCATGGCACGGAATCCGACAGGAACAAAGGTTGCTACACGCACCGACTCGCCACCGGGTTCCACCGTGCATGATGCCAACTGCGCACCGCTGGATTGCGCAAGCTGCGCAGCTACGGTGCAGGGTTCGCCAGGACGCAGCCCACGGGCCGTATCTGCGGCAGCCAGCGCCGACATGTCTGCAGCGCTGGCTGCCTGCATCGCAGCTCGTGTTGCTGCAACCCATGCCAAGACCGCACCAGCGATAAGCAGCGCAACAACGACGAGCGCCGTCGCCATGACAGTCCCGCTGCCCTGTTCGTTTCGGAGGCGTTGCAGCTTGCTCATTCGACTGCCACGCTGGCTTGTCCGTGAACCTGCAGGCTGCCGACAATTGGAAGCCGCACGGTTTTGCTAACGTGCACTTGCGAGTAGCCGTTGAATGTTGACAGCGAGAATCGGGCTTGGGTTCCTGCTAGCCGAACCCCGCTGGCGCGAGCGGTGGCATCATCCTCGCCGCGGGCCAATTCCCTGGCCATGGCCCCGGCTGCCTGCTGAACTTGAATCTGTTGGATCCCAACGACACCAAAGCACAGAGCCAAGGACAGCATGATCGCAACTGCTGGCAGCAGCACCGCAAATTCTGCGGTGCTGCTGCCAGATTCATCACTGAATCTCATGGCCTACAGCGACAGTGCTTTAGTGATCAGGCCCATCAGCATGCCGCGTACATCGCCGCTGGACAGGATGCTGATCAGCAGGCCGGCAAAGGCTACGGCAGCCAGGGTGACCATAGCGAATTCGGCTGTCGTGGATCCCTGCTCTTCCTGGAGCAGATCCCTGATTTCACGGAACCGTCGGTTCATTGTGTTTTCCTTTCTGGATACCTGTCCCCGGCGCCGATGCCGGGGACCTTGTGCTACTACCTTCGGCGAGCGCAGACGGCGCAGAGATCGGTTTCTTGCGAGCTGGGCATAACCTTGGACCGGGATTTACTGGAAGCTTGGGAACAGCGCGATGATCAGTGGAACGACGCCTAGGGCGATGAAGGCCGGCAATGCGCAGGCTCCCAGGGGAAGCACAAGACGGGTACCGAATTGCGCGCCGAGGCGTGCAACTTGCTGCGTATGCTCACGGCGTTGCAGAATCGCAGTATTGCGCAGCAGGTTGGCTGCCGGAGCGCCCGTCCTGTGCGCAAAGTGCAGGGCCTTCCTCAGCGGCGCGAGCCAGGCAGGCACGGCTTCCCACGCTTTGTCCCACTCCATGTTCATTTCCAGGCAGCGCGCGACGCTGCGTAGCACCGCGCACTGTTCAATGCTGTTTCCAAGCAGATCCAGGATCTCGGTGATGGGCATTCCCGAATCCAGCAGGCTGGCGCTGAGATCCAGGACCAGCTCGATTGGCTTGTCGTTGTCCTGCCGTCTGTTCCAAAGCCATTGGGCTGCCTTGCCTTCTCCGCTTGTTCGCGCAGTGGACGGCCCCAGTGCCAAAGCGATGGCAAGAGCGCCAAAGAGCAGAATCAAGAGAATCATGACATTGCCTGGCTAGAGGTTGCATGCATGAGCCGCTCGCACCAGATCCGATTGGCGATCCACAGCAATGCCCCGATGAACACGCTGAGTTGCGCCGCCCATGATCGCGCTATCGTGCCCAGCACGTCAATGCCCAGAAGCAGACCAAATCCAAACCCCACCAGCGGCAGCCAGGTCAGCAATTTGGTCGTTGCTTTCGGTCCAGCCATGGCCGCGTCAAACGCCTGCTGGGCTACCAGTGCGCTTTCGAGGTCTTCGGCAAGCCGTTCCAAGACGTCGGCAAGACTGGCACCACTGCGTTCGGAGAGTTCCAGGCACCAGTGCAGCCGTTGCACCGCCGGTCCCTGTCCTTTTCCCTGTGCTGCATCCGGTCCGGGTGCGCTGTTGCCGAGCCGATGTGTCGCTTGGAGATCCTTGAGCGCACCGAGAATGTCCCCGGTGTCGTCTTCGGCTTCGAGCAACACATCAACAGCTGGATGAAACCCCAGACCGCTTCGGAGCAGCGCCGATAATTCGCGGATGATCCGTGCGTCGGTGCTCAGCAGCTGCTCTCCTGCCGGGCGGCGTTCTCCCCCGCGGTTCCAGCGACTGAGTAATGAGCCCGGAGCCCTTTTGCTGGCCGGGTGCGCGGGAATCCAGAACCACAAGGCCAACGCGCCCAAGATGAGGATCAGCATGGTTCAATGCTCCTTGATGCTTTCGTTATCCAGCGCCGTGGCGACGCTGCGTGCGAGTGCATGGCCGAACCTGTCCGCCAAGAAGCGTCGACCGTATTCGGCAAACGGTTCGGCAGCCTCCAGATCGATCAGGTGCCTCATCTGCATCTGGCCGTCGCTACCGGTCTCCAAGCTGCTCAGTGCCACCGGTCCGCGCTGCCCATGGCTGCCCCTGTTCATGTGAATGACGAGATCCAATGCGCTGGAGGCCTGCAACGCGGTTGCCTGCACACTCCATCCGGCGAGCGCACCCAGCGCCGCCAGGCGTGCCGGAACCGATTGCGGGTTGTTGGCGTGCATGGTGCCAGCCGCTCCTTGATGCCCGGTGTTCATCGCTGCCAGGAAATCGCGTATCTCCGACCCGCGGCACTCGCCAACGACCAATCGGTCGGGGCGCATGCGCAGGGCCTGGACAACCAGATCCTTCAGTTCCACTTGGCCGGCGGATTCGACGTTGGCCGAACGGGTTTGCAAGGATACGACGTGCGGGTGCGGCACTTGCAGTTCCTGCGAGTCCTCGACGATGACCAATCGGTGCTGCGGGTTGGCCTCGGCCAGCATGGCTTGCAGCAGGGTTGTTTTTCCGCTGCCCGTACCGCCGGTAATCAGGAAGTTCATCTGGCGCTGGACAAGGGCTTGGAGCAGCGGCAGCCAGAACCCGTGGGATCCTTCCAGGACCATGCCCAGTTCAAGCTGGGCACTGCGCTTGACTCGTATCGAGATCAAAGGACCGGCCGTGGCAATCGGCGGCAGCACGGCGTGGACACGGTAGTTCTTCAAGCTCATGTCCATGAATGGGCTCGCTGAATCCAGCCGTCGTCCAGCGAGGGTCGCCAGATGCACGGCCAGCGTCCGCACCTGCTCCGGAGAGGAAAACCGGAATTCAGTGGGTTCCAGTCCGGCCGGAGAATCAGTCCAGACCCTCCCCTGACCGTCCACCAGGACATCGGTGACTTCCGGCCGCTGGGCGAATGGCTCAAGGACAGACAGTCCTGCCACTTCGTGCTGCAGCGATTCCAATGACTGGGCGGCGCCCTGCGATCCGAGGGCCACGCCCGAGTCATGGACGGCTCCGGCCAAGGCAATCGCGTCCAGCTGCCCGCCGGTGAGCAGCGCGCGTTCACGCACTGATTCGAGAATCTTGGCATCCAGCACGGGTCCGCCCGTTGCTGGGGTGGCGTTGTGGCTGTGCCGTCCCGGGCTCATGGGCGCTGCTCCTTCACCTGCGGTATCAGGCACAGATTGGACAGGTGCTGGCGCAGTGCCCGGGATTTGAAAGTGTCGAAGAGCTGTCCGCGCTCCAGGGCCTTGCTAATCCGCGGAATGACAGGGAAGGCGCCAAGCATCTCCGGAAAACCTTGAGGGGTGCATCGCAGTTTCTGCTCCCCGCACAGCACCACTTCCCCTAAAGCTGGCACGGTCATGGAGCTGGCAGTGGCGATATTCCGGTCAATGAACTGGTTCATCGCCAACCGTTGCGGATGCGGTGCACGTCCGGCATCCACCACGACGAGATCGAATCCTTGCCGGGCCGCAGCCAGCAGCCGAATCACCAGCTGGTCTTCCAGCTCCTGCGTTCGGTTGGCTCGGGACCAGGTCAGGATGGTTGTATCGCGCAGTTTCGGCAAAGTTTCGGCCAGTTGATGGGCCGCCAGCGCGCCGCCGGATTGCTGCAATTCCTCCCAGCCGATTCCGGCGGGCGGCTGCGCGCACACCAGTGGCCATGCACCTTGTGAATGCGGATCCAAATCAATCATGGCGCTACGCAGGCCGCTGAGCGTTCCCGCGTGCGCCAGCAGCAGGGCGAGGGTTGTCGTCCCCAACCCGCCGGCCGTGGAACTCAGCGCCAGCGTGTGCCCGTGTCCTGCCCGCATGGCCCAAAGGCCGAGGTATTCGCCGAGCCATTGGCTCGCCGATGGCAGAACAGCCACTCGTGCCTTGGGAATCCTGCTGGCCAGAGTCCAGATGAGGGACTCGCCATCTTCCATGCCGACCAGCACATCTACCGGCCGGCTCGTGTTTTCGGCCAGTGCTGCCATGTCGCTGCCCCACAGCACCGGTCCCGAGCCATCGCCGGGCAAAAGCTGCGGATCAGCGCATTGGTTGATTCGCACCGCCGCGCCGACCGCGATCACCGCGCATCGCTCAATAATCCGCGCGTCGTTGCTCACGATGGTGCAGACCGGCTCATCCTCCGCAGTGCGTTCACCAGCCGCCGGCGCGCCGGTTCTCTTCGGAGGCAGCTGTTCGAAATCCGATTCTGTCATCACAAATCGTTGCGCAACCTTCAGCGGCTGGGCCGATGGGGATTCTGATAGCCATTTCATGCATCGAGCGTGGCATCCATCCAATCATTTGCGTGCGGCCAGCCAACCGGCTGGGGATATCGTCCACTGGCACGGCACAATAGATCCATGAGTGTCATCGCCTTCCTTGCCGCCGACCCGGATGGCTATGCCCTCATCGACCTCCGCGACCAGCTCACTGGCAACTCGCTGCAGCCGGTCTCCTCTGTTTCCCGCGAAGAGCTGGCTGGATTCGTCGCTGAAACCGAGGCACGGCATTCGCCCCGCTGGGCCATGTTCCGCACCACCCCATGGATGCAGCCGCTCGCGGCAGCCGGGGTTTTTCTGGCCAAGGCCTACATTCTCTCCTTGGCGCAGCGCATCCTGCACCGTTCCCCGCTGAGCGCGAAGACGCTCGATGACTTCAACTTTGAACAGCCACCCCAGGGCAGGGAATGGGCCAACCAGGATGCGCTCTTCTCCGCACCTGTCACCGGCGAGTCGCTGGCCGAGCTGATCGCCATGTACCTTGCCCAACGCGACGCACTGCCGCAAGAACCCGATGCCCGCCGTCGGCTGGAATTATTGATCCATGCCGAATCGGTAGGCGCCGTGATTGCCTGCGAAATGGAAGAGGCCGGCTTGCCGTGGGATGAAGCCGGGCACCGCGCCCTGCTGCGCGAGCAATTGGGCGAACGCGTCTCCGACTACGGACGACCTCCCAAGCTGGCTGCCAAGGCCCAGCAGCTGGCTGAGGCGTTGGGCAGTCCCGGACTCAATCCCGATTCGCCGCAGGAACTGCTGCGCGCCCTGCACAAGGCCGGCTTCGCGGTGAGCTCGGTGCGGGCATGGGAACTTGAGCAGATCAAGCATCCGCTGATTACCGAGGTCCTCGAATACAAGAAGCTCTCCCGCCTTGCGAGTACCCACGGCGATGCCTGGCTGGATCAATGGGTGGAAAATGGCAGGTTCCATCCGCACTATGTGCTGGGAACCGTCATTTCAGGACGTTGGGCGGCCTCAGGTGGCGGTGCGCTCCAATTGCCGCATTCCATCCGGCAGGTCGTTCGCGCCCCAGCAGGTTCGACCTTTGTGGTGGCCGACGGCAGGCAGCTGGAACCGCGCATCCTGGCGGCCATTTCCCATGACCAGCAGCTGCAAAAGGCTGGCCAGCAAGACGATCTGTACCAGTGGCTGCTGGACGCCAAGCTTGTCGCTTCGCGCGATGAAGCCAAGCTGGGCATGCTCTCGGTCATCTATGGCGGAGGTGGCGGTGCTTCGGGCACCGTCGGCGCGGCGCTGACCCGCAGCTTTCCCACCGCCATGCGTTTTGTCGGACAGGCGGCACAGGCTGGCGAACAGGGTGGAGGTGTGCGCAGTTTCCTTGGCCGCGGCTGCCCTCCCGCAGATGAGCAGTGGCTGGCGGCGCAGCGGGCAACCAGCGATGAGGCATCGCAGCGGGCCGCTGACTCGGCGGCGCGGGCCCGTGGCCGGTTCACCAGGAATTTTGTCGTGCAGGCTACCGCGGCCGAGTGGGCCTTGGTGTGGATGGGCCACGCGCGCCACCTGATCCATCAGGCCGGGTGGAGCCGAAGTTGCCGCCAGGTGTTCTTCGTCCATGACGAAATTGTCTTCGAATGCCCCACCGAATTAGCCGGGCAGCTGCAGGAGCTAATCCGCCACGCCGCCATGCTCGCCGGACGCTCGCTGTTCGGCCAGGCCTCGCCGCGTTTCCCGGTCAGCGTAGCGATTTCAGGGAATTACGCGGACGCGAAATAGCCGGCCTCAGGCCATGCGCAGTTCGCGCCGATTATCCCACGGACGGGTCCACCCCAGCTCGTTGAACAGACGGTCCAGCACGATCGCGGTGAAGCCCCAGATGATCCGGTCTTCGAAATCGAAGGCCGGGGACTTGAATTTCCGCGTGCCGCGATGCACCACGCCGGTCAAGCGGTTCTTCGGATCCAGCAGGTGCGCCACCGGGGCGCGGAATACCCCAGCGCTTTCTTCCGGGTCCGCCGGATACACCTCGGATTCGGTATGCCACCACCCGAGCACCGGGGTGACCAGGAAGTTCGACACCGGCAGCTCGGTTTCCCCCAAGGTACCCAGCACTTCGATGCCGGCGGTATCCACGCCGGTTTCTTCCCATGCCTCGCGCAGAGCGGCGCTGGCAACGCTCGGATCCTCCTGGTCGATGCCGCCGCCGGGGAAGGCGATCTGCCCGGCATGCTTGCGCAGGGTCGCTGCCCGCTCCACGAACAACAGGTCCAGGTCGTCCATCTGGGACTGCGGTTCCAGCACTGCCTCGCCGGCCGCGCCGAACAGGATCAGCACCGCGGCCCGGCGCGCGGCACCGAGCTCCATCTCGTTCATCACCCACTCGTTTGGCAGCCGCTGCGTTGCCCCGACCTGCGCCGTGTGGCGGGCGATGACTTGTTCCAATTCCAAGCGTGCGCTCATGCGTCCAATCCGTATCCTTCAGCCCTCAGCTCGCGGCGAGTTGCTCCGGCGATCATTTTCCCCAGCAGTTCTTCCCGTCCTGGTGCAAGCTCATACTTGAGCAACGCTTTGGCCTTGGCCGGTATTTCCTCGCCGATGCCGTACGACGGGCACAGCTTGGCGATAACGCACGCCCCGCAGGCGGGCTTGCGCGCATGGCAGACGCGCCGGCCATGGAAGACCACCCGGTGGCTGAGCATCGTCCAGTCGCGTTTCTCGAATAGTTCGCCCACCGCGTGCTCGACCTTCACCGGGTCGGTTTCAGCGGTCCAGCCCAGGCGGTTGGCCAGCCGCCCGAAATGGGTGTCCACGGTAATTCCGGGGACACCAAAGGCATTGCCCAACACGACGTTGGCGGTTTTGCGTCCCACTCCGGGAAGCTTCACCAGCTCGTCGAGCTTGGCTGGCACTTCGCCGTCGAAGCGTTCCACCAGCGCAGCGGATAGCCCGAGCAGCGCATCCGTCTTGGCGCGGAAGAAGCCGGTGGGGCGGATCAGCTGCTCAAGCTCGGCACGCTCGGCTTGGCTCATTGCGAGGGCGTCGGGGAAACGGGCGAAGAGCGCTGGAGTGATGGCATTGACCCGCACGTCGGTGGTCTGCGCCGACAGCACGGTGGCTACCAGCAGTTCGAAGGGAGTCTCGAAGTCCAGCTCGGGCACCGCGTAGGGGTAGGCCTGCGCCAGTTCCCGGTTGATCTTGCGTGCCCGGCGCGTCAGCCCCAGCTCGGTTTCATTCTCACGTTTCTTCGCCACGCTTTAGATCGTGTCATGAGCTCGCTGGGTTTTCACCCCGGGACACTGCCCCGGCATGCTGTTCATCGCGTTCAATCCACCGCTTGGCGCACAAATTACCCGATTTCCGTTATCGCAGTGACACAAAGCACACCTTCATCCTCCGAGGCTGTAACTTTGATCACAAAGAAACATTTGTGACTACGTGGAAGGACGCGAACACAGTGAGTGATTCGAAAACCCTGGACAACCTGTCGACCGAAACCCGCTCCTTTGCCCCAAGCAAGGACTTCAGCGATCAAGCCATCGCCACCCAGGCCCGCTACGGCGCAGCCAAGGAAGACCGCTTGGGCTACTGGGCGGACCAGGCCCGCCAGGTACTGGACTGGGACACCGATTTCACCGAAACCCTCGACTGGTCTGAAGCGCCGGTTGCCAAGTGGTTTGTCGGCGGCAAGCTCAACGCAGCCTATAACGCACTGGACCGCCATGTGGAGAACGGCCGGGGCGACCGCGTGGCCATCTACTTCGAAGGCGAGCCGGGCGATACCCGCAGCTACACGTACGCACAGCTGGCCGAGGAAGTGAAGAAGGCCGCCAACGCCTTCGAGTCCCTGGGCGTGGCCAAGGGCGACCGCGTCGCCGTCTACCTGCCGATGATCCCCGAAGCGGTGATCACCATGCTGGCCTGCGCCCGCATCGGCGCCATCCACTCGGTGGTCTTCGGCGGCTTCTCCGCCGACGCGCTGCGCAGCCGCATCGATGATGCCGACGCCAAGCTCGTGGTCACCGCCGATGGCACCTGGCGCCGCGGCAAGCCGAGCCCGCTGAAGCCTGCAGTGGATGCCGCCCTGGAAGCACCGGGGCACACCGTGGAAAACGTGCTGGTGGTCAAGCGCAACGGCGAACCTACCGAATTCGGCGCGCTGGACAAGTGGTGGGATGACGTGGTCGGCAACGCCGCCACTGAGCACACCGCGGTGCCCCACGACTCCGAGCACCCGCTGTTCGTGCTCTACACCTCCGGCACCACCGGCAAGCCCAAGGGCATCGTGCATACCACCGGCGGCTTCCTCACTCAGACCGCGGTCACCCACCGCGACACCTTCGATTTGCACCCGGAAACCGATGTCTTCTGGTGCACCGCAGACATCGGCTGGGTCACCGGCCACTCCTACGTCACCTACGCGCCGCTGGTCAACGGCGCCACCCAGGTGATCTACGAAGGCACCCCGGATACCCCGCACCAGGGCCGCTGGTGGGAAATCGTGGAGAAGTACGGCGTCACCATCCTGTACACCGCGCCGACCGCCATCCGCACCTTCATGAAGTGGGGCCGCGAGATCCCGGACGGCTACGACCTCTCCTCGCTGCGCGTGCTCGGTTCGGTGGGCGAACCGATCAACCCAGAAGCCTGGATGTGGTACCGCGATGTCATCGGCTCCAACAACGGCAAGAACGGCGAGAAGAAGGAGCACCCGGCTCCGATCGTGGACACCTGGTGGCAGACCGAAACCGGTGCGCACATGATCGCGCCGCTGCCGGGCGTCACCGCCACCAAACCGGGCTCGGCCCAGGTCGCTGTACCGGGCATCGCCATTGACGTGGTGGACGAAGCCGGCGAATCCGTGGCCGACGGCGAAGGCGGCTTCCTGGTCATCCGCGAACCATGGCCCGCCATGCTGCGCGGCATCTGGGGCGACACGGAACGCTACAAGGACACCTACTGGTCCCGCTTCGAGAACATGTACTTCGCCGGCGACGGCGCGAAGAAGGATGACGACGGCGACATCTGGCTGCTGGGCCGCGTGGACGATGTGATGAACGTGTCCGGCCACCGCCTGTCCACCACCGAGATCGAGTCTTCGCTGGTAGCCCACCCGTACGTGGCCGAAGCCGCGGTGGTCGGGGCGAAGGACGAGACCACCGGCGAGGCAGTCGTCGCGTTCGTGATCCTGCAGACCGAGCCTGCCGAGGGCGAGGATGTCGTGGCGACCCTGCGCAACCACGTGGGCAAGGACATCGGTCCGATCGCCAAGCCGAAGCACGTGCTGGTGGTGCCCGAGCTGCCCAAGACCCGCTCGGGCAAGATCATGCGCCGCCTACTCAAGGACGTGGCCGAAGGCCGCGAGGTCGGCGACGCCACCACGCTCTCGGATTCGACGGTCATGAGCCAGATCGCGCAGTCCATGGGCAAGTAGCCGCTGCACGCGCTGCCGCAAGAGCCGCCGTTCATCTGCACCGCTGGTGCGGAAGAACGGTGGCTTCTTGTATTACGGACCCGGCGCAACGACGCTGGATTATGCCTTCCGTGTAATAGATTTGGGTTCATGACTGAGAACGCATCGAACGCCATCTTGCTGCTCAACGGCCCCAATCTGAATCTGCTGGGCACCCGGGAACCGGAAATCTATGGCCACGACACGCTGGCCGATGTCGAGCAGCTGGCCAGCGACACCGCTGCCGCCTACGGCCTGGAAGTGCGCGCGGTGCAGTCCAACCACGAGGGCGTGCTCATCGACGCGATCCACGATGCCCGCACGACCGCGGTCGGCATCATCATGAACCCCGGTGCGTTCACCCATACCTCGGTAGCGCTGGCCGATGCGATCAGCGGTGTGCAGCTGCCGGCCATCGAGGTGCACATCTCCAATGTGCACAAGCGCGAGGCCTTCCGCCACCATTCCTATATCTCGCCGGTAGCCAGCTCGATCATCATCGGTGCGGGCGTGCATGGCTACAAGCTTGCGGTGCAGCAGCTCGCGCATTTGCTCGGCAAGTAGCCGCAGGCATCAGCCGGAAACGCAGTCGCCGGTCTTGATGCTGGTGCGCCGCTGGCTGCCGAGTTCCAAGGCTCGCTCGATCTCTTCGAGGCTCAGGGCGAAGCCCACCTCGTCATCGCTGCGGGATTTGGCGAAGATCAGACCCACCACGTCGCCGGATTCATCCAGCAGCGGTCCGCCGGAATTGCCCTGCGCCACTTCCGCACTGAGCTGGTAGACCGAAATCCGCGACGGGTCTTCGCCATAGATGTTGGCGATGGAGACGAAGGCGCGCGAGGCGATCAGCGCTCCGCGGATCTGCTGCGGTCCTCCCGACGGGTGGCCGACGAATGTTGCCGAGTCGCCACGCATCAGGTCATCGGTGGCCAGGTCGATGGGCTCAGCCTGCAGTCCCTCGACGTAAAGCAGCGCGATGTCCGCCTGGGGATCGAAATAGACAACCTTTCCGCGGTGAACTTCGTCACCGCCGACTTCCACGGTTGCCGCGCTCAATCCGGCCACCACGTGCGCATTCGTCATGACCAATTGGTGGTCGACAACGAAGCCCGAGCCGGTCAGGTTCACGCCGCACTGCACGGCGGTGCCGGAGATCTTGGCCGCCGATTGCGCGGCCGCCAGCTGCAGGTCATTGGCGGCCCATTCGGTGTCCACTGGCGCCTGTACCGGAGGCGCGAATGGCTCCAGGAACGCTGGCAGGGTTTCAGCGATCACCTTGGATCGTGCGGTGGATATGGCCGCATCGACAAACTCGGGTGTCAGGCCGCGAATCGAGTCGATCATCTTGGACTTGCTGATCTCCAGCGAAAGCCTCGGAATGCCCATGCTTGCTGTGGAAAAGGCCAAGCCACCGATGATTGTGGCGGTGATGAACACCGACAGCACGCCACCGGCAATGCGGTCTGCCGCACGCAGGAAATCGACATTCATCCAGTGCCGGATCCGGGTGGCAATCACCCGTCCCAGCGCTTGGCCGAGGATGATCAGCACCGCTGCGGTGGCGATCATCAGCCCGACACGCCACCAGGGGTTCGTGGCAAAAGTGGAGACCAACGGGATCGCGAAGAATGCGGCGACGCCACCGACGAGCAGGCCGAGCATGTCGCCAACTGTCAGGAGGAAGCCTCGGCGAACTCCAACGATGAAGAACATCAGCAACACACCGCAGATGACTACATCGAGCCAGCTGAAAATTCCCAGCACCCAGACCCCAGTTCATTCATTAAGTTCGTATAGACCCAAGGTACCCTTAGAAGCTGATGGATTTCTGCGAGCAGATTCGCGAGTTTTAGTCGAATGTGCGTGATTTTCAACATTTTCTTGGTTAAACCACGTGTGGAAACTGTCACATTGTTACCGAATACGGCACAATGAAGTAAGCGCCTACTACTGTTGACAGGAGATTTAATGGATATCGAGGTACTGCGTCGCGCGCCACTGTTTGCGTCGCTTGGTGACGAAGTTTTCACCGCGCTAACCGAAGAATTGACCGAGGTTGATCTGTCCCGCGGTGCATCGGTGTTCCGTGAAGGCGATCAGGGTGACCGTCTGTACTTCATCGTTTCTGGCAAGATCAAGCTCGGCCGCACCTCTTCGGATGGTCGCGAGAACCTGATTGCTGTTCTTGGCCCGGGCGAACTGTTTGGCGAAATGGCTTTGTTCGATCCACACCCACGCAACGCTACCGCCACCGCCGTGTCTGAAACCCGCCTGGCTGGCCTGAGCCACGAGAACATGCGCAAGGCTATCCTGAACTCCCCTGAGGTCTCGATCCAGCTGCTGCAGGCTCTGGCTGCACGTCTGCGTCGCACCAATGAGTCCCTGGCCGATCTGGTCTTCTCTGACGTTCCTGGCCGCGTTGCCAAGGCGCTGCTGGATCTGGCTGACCGCTTCGGCCGCCCGGCTACCGACGGCATCCTGGTTGCCCACGAACTGACTCAGGAAGAGCTGGCTCAGCTGGTTGGTGCTTCCCGCGAAACCGTGAACAAGGCCCTGGCCGAGTTCGTCCAGCGCGGCTGGCTGCGCCTGGAAGCACGCGCCGTCGTGATCCTGGACATCCAGCGCCTGCGCCAGCGTTCGCGCTAAAGTACGACAAAGCATTTCAGGCCGAAAATCCTCAAAGGATTTTCGGCCTGTTGTGTTTTAAGCAGTGTGCTCAGTGCCCGGCAGTGGTCTGCCACGGCCGGGAGGACTCGGCGCTGATGGATCCCAGGACTTCCAGGTAGTAGATTCCATCGCGCACCAGCAGATCCGGATGCTTGAGGTTCAGCGATCGCGCCCGCGAGAGGTAGGCGATCACTCCGTTGGCTTCCGCCATGGCCTCCAGGATCATTTCCACCGCCGGGTAGCTGATCTCCGAGAGCGTGAGGTTCACCGTGTTCGGTTGGCCAATGCTGTCCCCCAGCTCGCTGGTGCCGCGCTTTGCCAAGATGTCTCCGGCAGCAGACCAACGTCCCCATTTTCCTTTGCCACGCAGCAATGAGGCTTCCTGGCGGTTCGGCACGGTGGCGGTGAAGTACCAGGTGTCGAAGCGGCGCAGGGCAAAGTTCGGATTGAGCCAGTGCGATACAGGACGCAGAAGGTCGGTACGCAAACCGAGTCCGCGGCGGCGCAGGAATTCGTCAAAGGCAAGATCTTGTCCGGCGATGGCTTCGCGGGCGGTCATCCAGTCTTCGGCATCGGTCATTTCAACGACGGATTGCTCGTCGGTTCCGGCCAGCAGGATCCCGGTCTCTTCGAAGAGCTCGCGAATGGCGCAAACAAGATAGGCCTGAACCAGCTGCTGATCCAGCAAGTCCATGCGCTTGGACCATTGGGACAGGCTCGGGCCGAACCATTGGTAGGTGGCACGGTCGCTCGTCTCATGGCTGCCGCCCGGGAAGGCTACGTTGCCCAGAGGAGAGCCCCCGGGGCGATAAGTCAGGTAGGTTTCCACACCGTGGGAGGAATCCCTCACAAGGCACACAGAGGACGCTCGCCGCGGGGTGCGCGGGGTGCGCGAACCGAAAGAGAACCAGTTTTCGGCGGTGGCAATCTGATGCGGCGGCAGGTCGAAGAGCCGTCGAACCATGCCGCTGCGCGGTCCCGACGGGAAAGCCCGTCGGGACCGCGCAACGGGAAACTGGCCTGAATTACTCAAATTCGGCGATGACCTCAACCTCGACAGGTGCATCCAGCGGCAGTACGGCTACGCCGACGGCCGAACGTGCATGCAGGCCTGCATCGCCGAGAACTTCGCCGAAGAATTCGGAGGCTCCGTTGATGACTCCTGGCTGTCCGGTGAAGTCCGGTGCCGACGACACGAAACCGACAACCTTCACGATGCGCTTAATGCGATCTAGATCACCAATTTCCGCCTTGATGGCTGCCAGCGCGTTGAGCGCGGCGGTCTGTGCCTGGGCCTTTGCTTCCTCGGCTGAAACTTCGGCGCCAACCTTTCCAACCGCTGTGAGTTCACCCTTAATCAGCGGAAGCTGACCGGAGGTGTAAACGTAGTTGCCGGAAGTAACGGCAGGCAGGTACGCCGCAACCGGCTTTGCCACAGCTGGCAAGGCATGGCCAAGCTCGGCCAGGCGAGCCTCGACACGCGAGGAAGTAGCTTCTTGCATGGGATTTCTCCTTCAGTAAATGTTGATGCCCGTTAGGCTTTCGGACGCTTCATGTAGGCCACTGGAGATGAGCCATTGGGTCCAGGAACGACGGTTACCAGCTCCCAGCCGTCATCACCCCACTGGTCCAAAATCTGCTTCGTAGCGTGAATCAAAAGCGGCAAAGTGGCGTATTCCCATTTAGTCATACTCGATACGTTAGCGCGTCCTTGTAAACTAGTGGGTATGGCAGCCAAGAAGTCCCCCTTTTTTGATACAGCTACCACTCTGGGAAAAGTCGTTGCATTCTTCGGAATCAGCGCCCTGTGTGGTGTGCTCGCAGCAGGCATGCTCGTGCCCATTGCAGCTATCGCTAAAACCGGTTTGACCACTGGTAACAACATCGTCAGCGCCCTCCCGAGCTCATTCGAGAAGCTCCCTATCCCGGAGCCTTCCACGATCCTTGACGCGGACGGCAAGACGATTGCGACCTTCTACCAGCAAAATCGCCAGCCTGTGAAGCTAGATGACATCTCGCCGAACATGCGCAAGGCGATCATCTCGGTGGAAGACGAGCGCTTCTACGAGCACAAGGGCATCGACCCCAAGGGCATCGCCCGTGCAGTTGTCGGCAACCTCACCTCCTCGAGCCGCTCTGGCGCTTCCACCTTGACCCAGCAGTACGTCAACAACCTGCTGGTGAACAACCAGGTGCTCACTGGTGCGGAAGAATCCACCGTCTCCGGCCAGAAGGATTATGCAGACAAGATCCGCGAACTGAAGTATGCGGTGGCTATCGAAAAGGAAATGTCCAAGGACGAGATCCTGGAGGGCTACCTGAACCTGGTCCTCTTCTCGGGTCGCGAGTATGGCGTGCAGGCTGCCGCTCAGCGCTTCTATTCGGTCGACGCCAAGGACTTGAACTTGCAGCAGTCTGCCATGCTTGCCGGCATGGTCCAGCTGCCTAACGTCTACAACCCGATCAACAACCCTGAGCGTTCCATCGATCGCCGCAACAAGGTGCTGGGCAACATGTACCGCACCGGCGCGATCACCAAAAAGGAATACGACCAGGCAGTCAAGTCGGATCTTGAACTGGATCCGAGCATCTCGCCTTCCGGCTGCACCGCGGCCAAGGAAAATGCCTACTTCTGCGACTACGTCACCAACTTGATCCTTGCCGATGACACCTATGGCAAGACCAAGGAAGATCGCGAAAACCTGCTGTACCGCGGGGGCCTGACCGTCAAGACCACCCTGAACAGCAAGCTGAACAAGAAGGCTGCCAAGGACTCCGCGAAGGCCATTGATCCGAAGGCCAAGTCCAACACGGATGTCTACTCCTCCATCGTTTCGGTCGAGCCGGGCACCGGCAAGATCCTGACCATGGCGCAGAACACCACTTACGGTCCGGAAATTAAGAACTCGGGCGAGAACACCTACTACAATTTCGCTGTAGAGCGTTCGCTTGGCGGTGCCGGCGGCTTCCAGGGCGGCTCGACCATGAAGCCGTACACCACGCTGGGCTGGCTGTCCGAAGGCAACAACATGTACGACAAGATCAATGCCAAGAAGCAGGCCTTCATGCCCGGAACCAAGTGGCGTGCGTCATGCCTTCCCGGCGGCACGACATCTGTCAGTTCAAAGTGGGAACCAAGGAATGCATCGCCTGGCTTCTACCGCACGATGACCGTGGATACCGGCCTGTACTGGTCGATTAACTCCGCAACTGTCCAGGAGGCCTTCAAGACCGACCTGTGCACCATCGCCGACTACACCGAGAAATTGGGGGTGCTCGATCAAGGTGCCAAGGGCGGGCCAGCTCCAATCAGCCCGGCGAACCCTTCGTTCGTCATTGGCTCGGCAGAAATCACTCCGCTGTCCCAGGCCGCGGCCTTTGCGGCGTTCGCCAACAAGGGCGAATACTGCGAACCACGCGCCATCACCGGCGTAACCGATAAGGACGGCAACGAGTACAAGGTCAAGAAGGAATCCTGCTCCCAGCAGATCGACCCGACCTATATTGCCGATCTGAACGGCACCCTGCAGAAGATCGCCACCAAGCGCGTCTCCAAGGGCCGGGTAGCCGGCCCGATCGCTGGCAAGACCGGGACCAACAACTACGCCTCATCGACCTGGTTCGTCGGCTACACCACCGGCATTTCCACCGCGGCGTGGGTAGGCCGTCTGGATGGCAAGGCCGGTGAAGAGAAGAACCAGATGCACGGCGCGATGATCAACGACGAGAAGGCACCGTGGATGGTCGACTCCTCGACCTACGCCGCCCCGCTCTGGGTGGACTTCATGGAAGAGGCAGTGTACGAATACGACCGCGGCTCCTTCGGCTCGGCCCGCCGCCAGCCGCCTCCGCCAAAGCCGAAGGAAGAAGAGGAATCCAAGTCCAACTCGGATGAGAAGGACAACGACAAGGAAGAGTCGAATGACGATTCCAAGCCGAAGGAAGAATCCTCCTCGAAGCCTGACGCCCGCGACATTGGCCGGGGAAACGACAACGGCAATGGGAATGGCAACGGAAACGGCAATAAGTCCGATGACTAGCTCGTGAGCTGTGAAGGCCGCGTTCAACTTTGGTTGAACGCGGCCTTCCGGTTTAGATTGGCATAGGAGAACTTCAGCAGAAGTGGCCGCAGGGCTTGAAAGGACGATGGCACAGAAGTCATGGTTGAACAGAATAATTTCGTTTCGGCATTGCGCCACGCCAGTGGCACGGCGGCCCTCGCCGCCAGCGGCGCCCTGGCCATCGGCGGCGCACTAGTGGGCTACGGCATGCTGGAGGCCCAGAAGTTCGGGCTGCGCCATGAGACGCTCAAGGTCCTGCCGCGCGGATACGGCGACATCAAGGTCCTGCACCTGTCGGACATCCACATGGTTCCGGGGCAGGAAGCCAAAACCCGGTGGCTGCGCAGCCTGGCAGATCTGGAGCCCGACTTCGTCATCAACACCGGCGACAACCTCAGCCACCGCAAGGGCGTACCGGCCCTGATCAAGGCGCTGGAACCGCTGATGGCTTTCCCCGGCGCGTTCGTTCCCGGCTCGAACTGCTATTACGCTCCGAAGCTGAAGAACCCGTTCAAGTACTTGGCTCCCTCAACCGGAACCCCCAGTCCAGCCTCCCGCGACAAGCTACCGTTCGAAGAGATGCACCGTGCCTTCGGCAGCGCCGGCTGGATCAATATGTCCAACCGCGCGCATTCCACCGTGCTCAACGGCCTGCGCCTGGACCTTTCAGGTGTCGATGATCCGCACCTCGATCTCGACCACTTCGCGGGCTGGCCGCGCGGGTCCTCCTCCAGCAACCAGGCGCCCCACGTGCGGATCGCGCTCACCCACGCTCCCTACCAGCGGGTCCTGGACCAATTCACCGAGGCGCAGGCCGATGTCATTTTCGCCGGCCACACCCATGGCGGCCAGGTTTGCATCCCCGGGTACGGCGCATTGGTCTCCAACTGCGACCTGCCGACTTGGCGTGCCCGCGGCTTGACCGATTGGGACTACAACGGCAACACCGTTCCGTTGAACGTTTCCGCCGGCATCGGCACTTCGAGATTCGCTCCGATCCGCTTTGCCTGCCCGCCGGAGGCCGTGCTGGTCACCCTGGCGGCCCGCGGCTAAAGCAGGAAATTCTTCCAGATAATCCCCGGTCTAGCACCTTGCTGGTGCTCGGCCGGGGATTATTAGCATCCATTGTGAAGCACTTCTTTCCCAAAGTGGCGTATTGATTGAATTATCCCAACTACTGCCGGTAGTCTGTAGATCTGTCAAACTTCTGGATGAATGCGGGGTACCGTGGCTCAGGCTCAACCGAATGGATCCGATGATCCGGTCCCGCTCACTGCAACACTGAAGCGTCTCGCTCCCTTCGTCAAGCCGATTTTCCCTCGGCTCGTTTGCGGTTTCCTCTGCGCGCTCGGAGCAGGCATTGTCGCCCTGGCCATCCCACAGGTCCTCGCCTGGCTGGTGAACGTCGTGCTGCAGCGTGATGGAGCGGCCTCGGAAGTGTGGATTTCCGTCGGCATCATCGCCGCGCTGGGCTTCGTCGAAGCGCTGCTGATCTTCCTGCGCCGCCAATTCGTGCTGAATCCCGCAGCAGGCCTTGAAGCGCAGATGCGCATCCGCTTCTACAAGCACCTGCAACGCCTGCCTGTGGCGTTTCACGAACGCTGGGGCTCGGGACAGCTGCTCTCCCGGTCCATGTCGGACCTGTCCCTCTTGCGCCGCTGGCTCGCCTTCGGCGCGATGATGCTGGTAGTTGAAACCGTCACCGTCATCACCGGCCTGGTGCTGATGTTCACCCATTCGTGGATCCTGGGATTGCTCTACCTGCTGGGTTCCATCCCGATTGCCATCAAGGCCTACCGCTTCCGCAACGACTACCGGGCCGCCAGCCGGCGAAGCCAGGACCAAGCCGGCGATCTGGCCACCGCCGTGGAAGAATCCGTGCACGGCATCCGGGTCATCAAGGCCTTTGGCCGCGGGCCGCACGTCTACGAGGGCTTCAACGCCCAGGCCAAGTCCCTGCAGGAAACCGAAATCACCAAGGCCAAGACGCTGGCCAGCTTCCTGCTCACCGTCGTTGCCGTCCCCGAAACCATTCTGGGCATCGGCTTGGTCATCGGCCTTGCCCAGGTCGCCAACGGCACGTTGAGCGTCGGCTCGCTGGTGGCCTATTTCGCGATCGCCGCGGTCATCGCCGGCCCCGTCGAAGGCATGGGCATGCTGCTGGGCATGACGCTGAGCACCAAAACTGCCCTGGACCGGCATTTCGAAGTGATGGATTCAATCAACGACATCGCCTCCCCCGCACAGCCGCAGATCCCGGCAGAACGCGATGGCAGCGTGAAGCTGGAGCATGTGCGCTTCGCCTACCCTGATACCGCCGGCACCCGCCGGCCGATCCTGGCCGACATCAATCTGGAAATCCGCCCCGGGGAAACCATGGCGCTGGTGGGCATCACCGGTTCGGGCAAGTCCACCTTGCTGAACCTGGTGCCTCGCCTGCATGAAGCCACCGCTGGCAAGGTGCTGGTCCATGGCCAGGACGTCAAGGACTGGGACCTTGAGCAGCTGCGAGCGGAAATCGCCGTGGCTTTCGAGGACACCACCTTGTTTTCCACCAGCATTCGCGGCAATGTGCTGCTCGGCGCACCGGAACACCTCGATGAGCGGCAGCGCGAAGCGCTGCTTTCAGAAGCATTGGACGTCGCCCAGGCGCAGTTCGCCTATACCCTGCCCGACGGGGTGGACACCCTGATCGGCGAGGAGGGCCTTTCGCTCTCCGGCGGGCAACGCCAGCGCATCGCCCTGGCCCGTGCCATCGCGGCACGCCCGAGCGTCCTGGTTCTCGACGACCCGCTGTCGGCCCTGGATGTGCGCACCGAGGAACTGGTCACCGAGCGGCTGCGCGAAGTGCTGGCCGGGACCACCACGCTGATCGTGGCGCACCGGCCCTCAACCGTGATGCTCGCCGACCGGGTGGCATTGCTGCGTGACGGCCGCATCGATGCGGTGGGCAGCCACACCCATCTGCTGAGCACCAATGAGCATTACCGTTTCGTCATCGCCAGCCTGGACGACGAAGAGCAGCCAGCCACCTCGGAGGTTTCCCGATGAGCAAGCCCCTGGGCGTTGCCAATGAAGACGCCATCAAGCTCTCTGCGGCCGAACGCAAGGTCGTGCGCCAGCGCTCCTTCCGGCTGCTGGCCGCCCTGGCCATGCCGCAGAAGAAGCTTTTCATCCTCACCGTGGTTCTGGTGCTGGTATCCAATGCGGCGCGCGTGCTGCTTCCGGTGCTGATCGCCTTCGCCATCGACTGGACCTTGCCGCAGGTGCGCGAAGGCAACTGGGGCGCGTTGGGGCTGACCGGTGCAGGCTACATCCTCGGTGCGGTCCTCAGCGGCGTACTGCTCTCCTGGTACATCACCAGCGCGGCACGGATCTCCCAGGCGATGCTCTTGGATCTTCGCCAGCAGGTCTTCCGCCATACCCAGCGCTTGAGCCTCGAATTCCACGAGAACTACACTTCCGGGCGGATCATTTCCCGGCAGACCTCTGATCTGGAAACACTGCGCGAACTGCTGGACCAGGGCGTTTCGGAACTGGCCTCCTCCTGCGTGTTCGTGGTTTTCACCCTGGCCTCGATTTTCTTCCTCGACTGGCGCAGCGGCCTGGTGGTCTGCGTTGCAGCCATCCCGGTCACGCTCCTGTTCTTCTGGTACCAGCGCCAATCCGAGGTCCTCTACCGCGAATCCCGCGTGGTGTCGGCCCGGGTCATCTCCACCTTTGTGGAGACGATGACCGGCATCCGCGCGGTCAAGGCGTTCCGCCGCGAGGCAGCCAACGACGAGAACTACTCGGATCTCGCCGAGCAGTACCGGGTGAACTCGGTACGTTCCTTCAACCTCTTCGGCGTGCTGCAGCCCGGCCTGGTGCTGATCGGCAACCTGACGGTGGCCTCGCTGCTGGCCTACGGCGGGTTCCGCATCATTGACGGCACCATGCAGGTCGGCGCGATGGTGGCGATCCTGCTCGCATCCAAGCGCCTGTTCCAGCCAGTCGAGCAGATCGCCATGTTCTACTCCTCGCTGCAGTCTGCCACCGCCGCACTGGAGAAGGTTTCGGGACTGCTGGAGGAGGAACCGAGCGTGCGCGAGCCTGCCGTCCCGCGCAGCATCGGCAAGGTGGCCGGCGAGCTGGTCTTCAAGGACGCGGTCTTCGGCTACGGCGACGGCCCGGTGATCATGGAGGAATTCGACCTGCGGATCCCGGCCGGACAAACCGTGGCGGTGGTGGGTCAGACCGGTGCCGGCAAGTCCACGCTGGCCAAGCTCATTGCCCGCTTCTACGACCTGCGTTCGGGCACCCTGGAACTGGATTCGGTGCCGGTCAACGAACTGTCCAACAAGGAATTGCGCCAGCACGTCGTTATGGTCACCCAGGAAGCCTTCCTCTTCTCCGGCTCGGTGGCCGAGAATATCGCGCTGGGCCGTCCCGGCGCATCGCTGGAACAGATCCAGGATGCGGCCCGCGCAGTCGGTGCCCATGAGTTCATCATGGAACTGCCCGAAGGCTATGACACCGACGTGAACAAGCGTGGCGGACGGGTCTCGGCCGGCCAGCGCCAGCTGATCTCCTTCGCCCGCGCCTTCCTGGCCGATCCCGCGGTGCTGATCCTGGATGAGGCCACCAGCTCCTTGGATATCCCCTCCGAGCGTGCAGTGCAGCGCGGACTGCAGACCCTGCTGGGCAACCGCACCGCACTGATCATTGCGCACCGCCTGTCCACCGTGCAGATCGCCGACCGGGTGCTGGTGGTCCACGACGGCAAGATCGCCGAGGACGGCACCCCGGCCCAGCTGATTGCCGATGACGGGCGCTTCGCGGCCCTGCACAAGGCGTGGAAGGACTCGCTGGTGTAGCTTGGCGGGCGCCTACTGCCTTCCCGCGTCAATCTCCCGGACATGGACGAGCACGAGGTCCCTGACCAGGTCGTCGGGCAACGGCGCGGCCTAAGTGAATCGGATGGCATGGACGGTCTTGCTGACGCCCTCCAACCGGTCTTCCAGTTCCTCAATGGCCCGGCAGGATGGGTAGAAGCTCAGGTGCTTCTTCGACGCGGTGAAGTAAACCAAGGCACGCTGCTTGTACTTCAGGGTGGGCATCGAATAGCTCATGGTTTCTTCCGCTTCCGGAACCAGTCCCTTCACCAGGGCGCGAATCCTTTCCAGCTCCGCCCGGAAATCCGGTTCCAGCGCATCGAGATACGCTTCCACCGTTGCCGCTTTGCCAGCCATGCCTTGAGTCTAACCACCCGATTCCAACCGCCGCCAGATGGCTCGGCTTAAGCCCAAGGACCCCACACTGCCTTAATCGGCGGTGCGGGGTCCTGTCGCTGTTCATCTGGGCTAGGCGTTGAAGGCCTGTCCGGTCAGCCGTTCATAGGCCTCGATGTAGCGGGCACGGGTCTTCTCGATGATCTCCGCTGGCAGAAGCGGCGGCTCTTCGCCCGAGTTCTTGTCCCAGCCCGATTCGGCCGAGGTCAGCCAATCGCGGACGAACTGCTTGTCGAAGCTGGCCTGCGCCTGGCCCGGCTTGTATGTTTCGGCATCCCAGAATCGCGAGGAATCAGGGGTCAGCACCTCATCGCCCAGGGTGATCTCGCCGGTCGCCGGATCGGCGCCGAATTCAACCTTGGTATCGGCCAGGATGATGCCGCGTGCGCGGGCGATCTTCTCGGCCTGCTCGTACAAGGCCACGGTCTTTTCGCGCAGCGCTTCGGCTACCTCGGTACCCACGCGGTCCACGGTCTGGGCGAAGGAGATATTCTCGTCATGCTCCCCCACCTCGGCCTTGGCCGACGGGGTGAACAGCGCCGGTTCCAGGCGCGAACCATCCACCAGGCCCTCGGGCAGGGGCAGCTCGCACACCGTCTGCGATACCTTGTATTCGGCCAGGCCGGAACCTGTCAGGTAGCCGCGGGCGATGCACTCGATCGGGTGCATCTCAAGCTTCTTGCACACCATCGCGCGGCCGTCCACGGCGGCCGGCACATCGGTGGAGATCACGTGGTTGGCGAAGCCGCCCAACTGCTCGAACCACCAGAGGCTGAGCTGGGTGAGCACCTTGCCCTTGTCCGGGATTTCGCTGGCGAGCACGAAGTCGTAGGCGCTGATGCGGTCGGAGGCCACCACGAGGACCCGGTCGGTCTCCTCGAAGCTGGCTCCTGCAGGCACGTACAGGTCGCGTACCTTGCCCGAGTAGAAATGATCCCAACCTTTAAGGTCGAGCACTTCGGTCTGGAATCCTGCCATGAGTTCTGTTGTCCTCTACTTGCTGTCGTTGGCGATGACGATGTCGCCGCGTTCGGCCTTCAGCGCAATGTCGGTGCGCGACTGGGCGCCATCCCAGCTGATCTCGGCTACCCCGGCATAGGCCGCGGCGCGGGCCGCGGCCAGGCCATCGCCCAGGCCCACCACTGCCAGCACGCGGCCGCCGGAAACGATGATGTTCCCGTCCGCGTCGGCAGAAGTGCCTGCATGCATCACGTGCACGCCGTCGATTGCGTTAGCTGCTTCCAGACCGGAGATCGCTGCCCCCTTGACCGGGGTGTCCGGGTAGTTCTCGGCGGCGATGACCACATCGACAGCGGTCTGCGCGGACCAGGTCAGCTGCTCTGCATCATCGAGCCGGCCCGTGGCGGCAGCCAGCAGCACCCCGCCCAGCGGGGTCTTCAGGCGTGCCAGCACAGCCTGGGTTTCCGGGTCGCCGAAGCGGGCGTTGAACTCGATCACGCGGATGCCGCGCTTGGTGATGGCCAAGCCGCAGTACAGCACGCCGGTGAACGGGGTGCCGCGCTTTTCCATCTCGCGCAGGGTCGGGTAGGCGACACGGTCCATGACCTCGTCGACGAAGTTCTCCGGCAGCCATTCCAGCGGCGAGTAGGCACCCATGCCGCCGGTGTTCGGGCCTTCGTCATTGTCGAAGATGCGCTTGAAGTCCTGCGCCGGGGACAGCGGAACCGCATGCTTGCCATCGCAGATGACAAACAGGGACACTTCCGGGCCGTCGAGGAATTCCTCGATGACGACGGTGCCGTCGGCAGCGAAGCACGCATCTGCGTGCTCCAGGGCTTCCTCGCGATCGCTGGTGACCACCACGCCCTTGCCGGCGGCCAGGCCGTCGTCCTTGACCACGTACGGTGCACCGAAGTCATCCAGCGCATTGGCGGCTTCCTCGCGGGTCGCGGCCACATGGGCCATCGCGGTGGGAACCTCGGCGGCAGCCATGACGTTCTTGGCGAAAGCCTTGGAGGCTTCGAGCTGTGCGGCGGCTTGGGTCGGGCCGAAGACCGGGATCTGCGCGGCGATCAGGGCATCGGCGACGCCCGCGGCCAGGGGCGCTTCAGGTCCGACAACCACCAGGTCGCTGCCGAGTTCCTGGGCCAGCGCGACGACTGCTGCAGGGTCCTGCGCGTCGATTGCATGGGTGGTGACGTCCTGTGCGATACCGGCGTTGCCGGGGGCGCAATGAACTTCGTTGACGTAGGGGTCTGCACTCAGTGCACGGACAATTGCATGTTCACGGCCGCCTGGGCCAATAACCAGTACCTTCACGCGGTCGAGTTTACCGGAGAATCCATGGGCCAACCGCGTCTATGACGCACGCGAGGCCAGCGTCCAGCCCTGCACTCGAACGGCTGCCGGGTCCCCGCACGCCGGGCGAGTTCGCTTCCGGTATTGCACCTGAGCACCTTCGAAGCTGTCAGCTGGCGTTCGGCCAGCTGGACTAGAGTTGGCATGGCTGGATTTACGGTTGTCCCGGATCCGCGGCAGAGATCTTGAACAGAGGAATATGACGTTTCTCTGTCATTGAGAGAAAGTGGAATCGACCCATGGCAATCAAAAGGCGCGTTGATGAAACCGCTGGCCGAGCGGCCTTGCGAGAATGGTCCTCAACCGCGCAGGGACAAGGAAAAACAGCCCGGCCGGTGCTGGCCACAGCAGTGCGGTTTTCGCTGGAGGAGCTGGCTTCCCGCGCCGAAGGCAATTCGGTCGAGGTGCGCGTTCCGCCCTTCGGTGTGACTCAGTGCATAGCCGGGCCTCGGCATACCCGCGGAACTCCCCCGAATGTGGTCGAAATGCCTGCTGAACTCTGGCTTTCCTTGGCTACTGGCCGCATAAGTTGGGCCGAAGCCCTGCAAACTGGGCAATTGCACGCTTCGGGACTTAGGGCAGACTTGTCAGCACACCTACCACTTATTGAGTACCCTTAAGGGCATGGAGCAACACCCCGCTACACCGTCGCCTGCCGATCAGGGCGTTGAAGTGCAAATTCACTCATCGCCCAAGTTTTGGCCGTTCATTTTGACCTTCGCGGTCTTCGGTGCGCTAGTCGGCCTCATCATTGGCCTGCTTGGCGAACCGTCGCAGGAATACACCCGTGCCTCGGCCTCTGGATTCTTTGCAATCTTCGGCGCAGGCTTGGGCGTAGGCATCGGCGCACTGGCATACGTGATTGTTGACCGCGTGACCTCACGCAAAACCACCAAGCATCTGGCAGTTCCTCTGGCCGAGGACACTGACTCCAGCGGACAGCAAGGCTAGGCAGCTTTTCTCCTGAGTTAGAAGAGCAGGCGGCCGCGCACCTGGCCGCCACCCACCACATTCTTGGTCGGTGTCGACCAACCGGAACATGAGAGAATAACCAACATGGCGCGTGGCGATGGATTCTTAAATCACGACCTGCTTCCAAGCGACAAGGGCCCGCAGGATGAATGCGGCGTTTTCGGCGTTTGGGCTCCTGGCGAAGAGGTCGCAAAACTCACCTATTACGGCCTGTATGCCCTGCAGCACCGCGGACAGGAATCCGCCGGCATCGCCACGAGCGATGGCGCGCGCATCAATGTCTACAAGGACATGGGCCTGGTCTCCCAGGTATTCGACGAGAATACGCTGAACTCCATGACCGGCCAGCTGGCCATTGGCCACTGCCGCTATTCGACCACCGGTGCCAGCCACTGGGCCAATGCGCAGCCGACCCTGGGCCCGACCCAGACCGGCACCGTCGCGCTGGCCCACAACGGCAATTTGACCAACTCCGCCGACCTGGCCGATATGGTCTCCGCCAAACAGCAGGCCGAAGGCGGCAAGGTCCGCGGCGAACTCGCCCAGGGCAACACCACCGACACCGCACTAGTCACCGCCTTGCTGGCCGGCTCCGAAGGCCAGTCGCTGGAAGAAACCGCGCTGGAGCTGCTGCCGAAGATCGAAGGCGCTTTCTGCTTCGTCTTCATGAACGAGGACACCCTGTACGCCGCCCGCGACCCGCATGGCGTGCGCCCGCTGGTCCTGGGCCGCTTGGACCGCGGCTGGGTGGTTGCCTCCGAGCAGCCGGCCCTGGCTACCGTCGGTGCCTCGTTCATCCGCGAAATCGAGCCAGGCGAAATGATCGCCATCGATGAGAACGGCGTGCGTTCCACCCGCTTTGCCGAATCCACCCCCAAGGGCTGCGTCTTCGAGTACGTCTACCTGGCGCGTCCAGATGCCGCCATTGCCGGCCGCTCGGTGTACGAGTCCCGCGTGGAGATGGGCCGCCAGCTGGCCCGCGAGAACAGCGCCGAGGCGGACATCGTGATCCCGGTCCCGGAGTCCGGCACCCCGGCCGCCATCGGCTACGCCGAGGAATCCGGCATCCCGTTCACCCACGGCTTCGTGAAGAACGCCTATGTGGGCCGCACCTTCATCCAGCCGAGCCAGACCCTGCGCCAGCTGGGCATCAAGCTCAAGCTCAACGCCCTGGAGACCGTGCTGCGCGGCAAGCGCGTGGTCGTGGTGGACGATTCGATTGTCCGCGGCAACACCCAGCGCGCGGTGGTGCGCATGCTGCGCGAGGCCGGTGCCGCCGAGGTGCATGTGAAGATCTCCTCGCCTCCAGTGAAGTGGCCCTGCTTCTACGGCATCGACTTCGCGTCGCGTGCCGAGCTGATCGCCAACGGCGCGGCCGTGGACGAGATCGCTACCTCCATCGGCGCCGACTCGCTGGCGTACATTTCCGAAGACGGCATGATCGAGGCCACCCGCCAGCCGCGCGAACGGTTGTGCACCGCATGCTTCACCGGCGACTATCCGATCGCCTTGGCCAACGAGGAGCGCCGCGGCAAGAACCTGCTGGAGCGCAGCAACCAGGCCGGCTGCGAGCCGGGCCCTGATGCCGAGTTCGAAATCAACAGCTAGTCCCTTCACGATCCCCAACCATCCCGTTGCAAAGGGCGCCGCATCCGCGGCGCCCCGAACAGAAAAGGAACCGACTGCCATGAGCGGCAATGATCAGCAGCCAACTTCCATCACCTATGCCGGTGCCGGCGTTGACGTTGAGGCCGGTGACCGTGCCGTTGAGTTGATGAAGGGCGCGATCAAGGCAACCCACACCTCCGGCGTCGTGGGCGGGGTCGGCGGCTTCGCCGGGCTCTTCGACGTATCGTTCCTCACCGGCTACAAGAAGCCGTACCTGGCCACTTCCACCGACGGCGTGGGCACCAAGGTCGCCATCGCCCAGAAGCTGGACATCCACGACACCATCGGCCAGGACCTGGTCGGCATGGTGGTCGATGACATCGTCGTGGTGGGCGCCAAGCCGCTGTTCATGACCGACTACATCGCCACCGGCAAGGTCGTCCCGGAGCGCATTGCCGACATCGTGCGCGGCATCGCCGAGGGCTGCAAGCTGGCGGGCACCGCGCTGGTTGGTGGCGAGACCGCCGAGCACCCGGGCCTGCTGGCTGAGGACGAGTACGACGTAGCGGGTGCCGCCACCGGCGTCATCGAGGCCGACCAGCTGCTCGGCCCGGAGCGCGTAAAAGCCGGCGACGTGGTCATCGGCATGGCCTCCTCCGGCATCCACTCCAACGGCTACTCGCTGGTGCGCCGCGTCATCGCCCACGCCAAGTGGGAACTGGACCGCCAGGTCGACGAATTCGGCAAGACCCTTGGCGAGGAGCTGCTGGTTCCGACCCGCATCTACACCACCGCCTGCCTGGACCTGGTCGGCGCACTGAACAACGGGGAGAACTTCGGCGTGCACGGCTTCAGCCACGTCACCGGCGGCGGCCTGGCTGCCAACCTCGCGCGTGTGCTGCCCCGCGGCCTGATGGCCCGCGTGGACCGCTCCACATGGGCGCTGCCAGCAGTCTTCTCCACCGTCGCGCAGCTGGGCAACGTGCCGCAGCCTGATCTGGAGCGCACCCTGAACCTGGGCGTGGGCATGGTTGCTGTCGTTGACCCAGCCGTCGCTGATCGTGCAGTCGAGCTGCTGAACGCTGCGGGCATGGGCGCGTGGGTCATGGGCGGAGTCGAGAACATCGATCCGTCGGCTGCCGATGCCGGACTGGACTTTGTCCAGGGTGCCAAGGGCGTGGACGGCGGCGCAGTGCTGCTGACCGGCAACTACGCCAAGTAGGCCACCGAAAGCTCCTATAAACCCGATGCGCCGCATTGATTCCAGTGCGGCGCATCGGGTTTTAACCACCATGGCCTTGCGGAGCGAAATATTCGCCGCTAGTCCAATTGCTCCAGCGCGTCTTCCAACGGCACCCGCCAGCGCCAAGTGGCCTTCTGCTCGCCGCGGACGTGGCCATTGGTTATCAGCGCCACCGGCAAATCCCGCTTGACGAAGTTCAACAGGATCTTGTAGCCGCTCATGACCGCAAGCGAGGAGCCCATCACCAGCAGCGCCGTGGATTCTGCTTCCAGTGCCGCGATACGCTCCTTGCGTTCGGCTGGAACGCTCTCGCCGAAGTACACCACGTCAGGTTTCAGCGCGAGCGATCCGCAGCGCAAGCAGGCCGCCATGTTGAACCGGTCGACCAGGTACTGGGGCAGCTCCACATCGCCGTCGGGGTTCACCGCGCTGGGATCGATCTCCACGGCTTCCGGATATCCCTCATTGGCTGCTTGGAGACGCAGATCGAAGTCAATGCGGTTCTCACTGTTCCCGCAGTCCAGGCAGCGGACAATCGACAGGTCGCCATGCACCGGAATCACGCGCTTGGATCCTGCCTGCTGATGCAACCCGTCCACGTTCTGGGTGATGATGCCGCTGATTTTCCCCTGTTCTTCCCACTGCACCAGGCGCCGGTGGATGCGGTTGGGCTCTGCTTTGTCCATATGCCGCCAGCCGACGTAGCCGCGGGCCCAGTAGCGCTGACGGGCTTCGGGGCGGAAACGGAATTCCTGATAGGTCATTGGCCGGTGGCGTTGCAATGAACCATTGGGGCCGCGGTAATCCGGGATTCCCGAATCCGTGGATACGCCGGCGCCAGTCACCACGAGCACATTCCCGGCATTCAGCATCCGCTGGACTCCGTCCCGGGCCTCGTTTTCCGGCGAGGGCGCCGCTTGCTGCTCCACAATGCGCTTCATGGAGCGGATCGCCGAATGATGCGCCATCTGGATCGACAGTTCTTCTGGAGTGCTCACGTTCCACCTTAGAATTGCTGGGCACGACAAAGGCCGCAGCGACTAAAAGCTAATTTAGCTTAGTCTCTGCGGCTTGTCGCAAAATGTACTGAAGAGCTGTACCACTCAATGCTTAAGGTGTGGCACTCTGAGCCAAGGACTCCCGGCATCAGAAGACGAGGCTACTCGTCTTCGTCATCTCCCGAGTACTTCTTAGTCAGCTCGTCGTATTCCGAGTATTCGTCGTCATACGATGAATCATTACGCTCAGAATTCTGAGCATGATGATCGGACCGAACGCCCAACTCGCGTTCAAGTGCCGAAAGGTCAGTGGATGGCGAGTAGTACTTGATATCTCGCGCCTGACGCTGTGCTTTAGCCTTTTGACGGCCGCGCCCCATGGCGTGACCCCCTCTTTTCAGTAGAGTCGGGAGGTGGTCCACCGGTAAGAAGTGAAGGCCCCCGAATATGTGATCAGTTCTTTCGTAATTAAAGGTTAACACGATTCACCGGCGAGCGCTGAATGCAACACCCAACGAAACAGCTAGACTGTGGATTAGTCCAACGACTATGTATTGAGCCGGCGAGCGATCGCCTGCCCCAACCACGAAGGAGCTCAACTGGTGGTGGAAAACAATCTGCCCGAGCCGCAGGCGGCTTTGCCGCCATTGCAGCCAGAACCGGAGAAGCCGAAGCGGCAGAGTGCCCAATGGGCCCTGATGATTGTCGCCGTTCTGGCGCTGGCCGCTGCAGTGGTTTTCGTGGTGTTAAGGCTCGTGGATCCACCTGCTTCGCCAACTGCGAACAATGTGGAACGCAATGAGAATCCAGGCCTCGACGGCATCATTGTCACCGGGATGCCGCCTACGCAGCTGGAGCAAGGCGATTGCCTGCGGGGATTCACGTCGCCACTGGATCCGCAGACCGTCGTGACCTGTGATTCCTCCCACAATGCGCAGGTGATCGGCATCTTCCAGGTCAATGGCGAGGAGTACCCCGGTGCCAACGTGCTGCTCACCCAGTCCGAAGACCTGTGCAAGTCGGTCTCGCTGGACCCGCGTGCAGGGTTGGACTCCACCTGGACCTACCACTTCTCCCGCCCATCGGAGAGCACCTGGGCCCAGGGCGACCGCACCGTTTCCTGCTTCCTGAGCCTGTCGGAGGGCAACGTCCGCAACTCCTTGCTGCCCGAGGGCGCCACCGATGAAGAATCGGGGAGCTCCGAAGAGAAGAAGTCCGAGGACGAAAAGCCGGCAGACGACAAGTCCGATGGCGAAGAGACCACCGACAGCTAAGCAGCTTTAGCGCAGTAATGGCGAGGGCGTGAACGGATTTCCATCTGTTCACGCCCTCGCCGTTGCCAGTTGCCTAGGACTTCTTGGCCACCTTGAGCTGGTCGCCGGCTTCGTCCAGGGTGACGGCAACGGTGTCGCCATCCTGCACCGCTCCAGCCAAGATCTCCTTGGCCAGCCGGTCGCCGATCTCGCGCTGCACCAATCGGCGCAGTGGACGAGCACCGTAGGCCGGATCATAACCGGTCAGGGCCAGCCACTCGCTGGCGGCCTGGTCCACTTCCAGGTTCAGGCGGCGATCGGCCAGGCGTTGCGCGAGCAGGTCGATCTGCAGCTTGACGATGCTGCCCAGCTCCTCGATGCTCAGCGGGTCGAAGAGGATGACCTCATCCAGGCGGTTCAAGAATTCCGGCTTGAACGATGCGTTGACCACGTTCATCACCGCTGACTTCTTGGCGTCGTCTTCCAGGCTTGGATCCACCAGGAACTGGGAACCCAGGTTGGAGGTGAGGATCAGGATGGTGTTCCTGAAGTCCACCGTTCGCCCTTGGCCATCGGTCAGCCGGCCGTCATCGAGTACCTGCAGCAGGATGTCGAAGACTTCGGGGTGCGCCTTCTCCACCTCGTCCAGCAGGATCACCGAGTACGGGCGGCGGCGTACAGCTTCGGTGAGCTGTCCTCCCTCTTCGTATCCCACGTAGCCCGGAGGGGCACCGACCAGGCGGGACACCGCATGCTTCTCCGAGTATTCGGACATGTCGATGCGCACCATCGCGCGCGGATCATCGAAGAGGAAGTCCGCCAGCGACTTGGCCAGCTCGGTTTTGCCGACACCGGTTGGACCGAGGAACAGGAAGGAACCGGTGGGCCGGTTCGGGTCGGCAATTCCGGCACGGGTACGGCGCACAGCATCGGAGACCGCGGCGACGGCCTGCTTCTGGCCCATCAGGCGCTGCCCGATGATCTCTTCCATCTCCAGCAGCTTCTGGCTTTCGCCCTGCAGCATGCGACCAGCCGGGATGCCAGTCCAGGCCGAGATGACTTCCGCAATGTCATCCGCGGTGACTTCCTCGGCGACCATGGTGTGCGTCTCGGCCTTGTCGGCTTCGGCGGCGGCCGCCGCATCCAGTTCCTGTTGCAGCGTCGGAATCTCCCCGTAGAGCAGACGCGATGCCTTCTCCAGATCCCCCTCGCGCTGGGCCTTGTCGGCCTGGCTGCGCAGTTCATCGAGCTTGACCTTCAGATCGCCGACGCGATTCAGGCCAGCCTTCTCCGCTTCCCACTGGGAATTCAGCGCATCCAGCTTTTCCTTCTTGTCAGCCATGTCCTTGCGCAGGGCATCCAGGCGTTCCACCGAAGCTGGATCCGTCTCATCGGACAGAGCCAGTTCTTCCATGGTCAATCGGTCCACCTCGCGGCGCAGCTCGTCGATCTCCTCCGGCGCCGAATCGATCTCCATGCGCAGCCGGCTGGCGGCCTCATCGACCAGGTCGATGGCCTTGTCCGGCAACTGGCGTCCGGAGATGTAGCGGTTGGACAGCGTGGAAGCAGCCACCAGTGCGGAGTCGGCGATGGAGACCTTGTGGTGCGCCTCGTAGCGCTCCTTCAACCCACGCAGGATGGCGATGGTGTCGTCCACGCTCGGCTCGCCCACGTATACCTGGGCGAAGCGGCGTTCCAGGGCCGGGTCCTTCTCGATGTTCTCGCGGTACTCGTCCAGTGTGGTGGCACCGATCAGGCGCAGCTCGCCACGGGCGAGCATCGGCTTGAGCATATTGCCGGCGTCCATCGCACCCTCGGAGGCGCCAGCACCGACCACGGTGTGGATCTCGTCAATGAAGGTGACAATCTGGCCATCCGAGGCCTTGATCTCTTCCAGCACCGACTTCAGCCGCTCTTCGAATTCGCCGCGGTACTTGGCACCGGCGACCATGGCACCCAGATCCAAGGAGATCAAGGTCTTGCCGCGCAGCGACTCCGGGACGTCGCCAGCGATCATGCGCTGGGCCAGCCCTTCCACGACAGCGGTCTTGCCCACGCCGGGTTCACCGATCAGCACTGGATTGTTCTTGGTGCGGCGGGAGAGCACCTGCACCACGCGCCGGATCTCGCGGTCGCGGCCGATGACAGGATCCAGTTTGCCCGAGCGCGCCAGGGCGGTCATATCGGTGCCGAACTTCTCCAGGGACTGGAAGGTGGCCTCGGGATCCGGATTATCGACCTTGCGGTCGCCGCGGATGGTCGGCAAGGTACCCACCAGCAGTTCACGGGTGGCGCCGAACTCGCGCAGGGCTTCACCTGCGTTGGTCTGGTCCGATGCCAGGGCGATGAGCAGATGCTCCGTGGAGACGTAGGTGTCCCCCATTTCCGCGGCGGCGGCCTGCGCGTTGCTTACGACCTGCAGCAGTTGCCGGGAGTACTGCGCCTGGGCGACCGAGGTGCCAGAGCTGGAGGGCAACGCGTTGATGACAGCGCTTGCCTTGACGGATAGCGCGTCGACATCCAACCCGGCAGTCTTCAGCAGGGCGACTGCGACGGACTCGCGCTGGTCCAGCAATGCCTTCAGCAGGTGCGCAGGTTCAATCTGCGGATTGCCTGCGGTTGAAGCGTTCATCCCGGAAGCTGAGAGAGCTTCTTGGCTCTTAGTGGTGAGTTTCGTGTCCACGCGCATCCTTTCTCTAATGGAGTGAACCCATAAACTTGAGTGTACTTAACTCAACTCTACTCCTAGTCCTACTATTCCAGCTAGAGCAAGATTCTCGAGATATTTTTTCTTCTCTTTGCCTCTGCGGCAAAACCCCTTGTGGAGCGCGATTTGCAGTCTTAGGATGAGGCATGGCCAACCCGGATTCCCAAGATATTTTTTCCCTGCCCCACGATGAGATGGTCCAGGTATTCATCGATCAGCACCGGCAGATGCTGCTTTCCAGCCTCGACGGGCTGGACGAACACGAAGCGCGGTTGAAGCTGGTTGAATCCAAGACCACGTTGCTCGGGCTGGTGAAACATGCGATCTTCGTCGAACGTGTCTGGTTTGGCGAAGCAGCCACCGGCAAGAGCCGGGCCAAACTGGGCATTGCGTCGTCGCCCAGCAAGTCCTTCGACTTGTCCGCGTCCGACACCATCGAATCCATTCGGCGTGACTATGCCCAGGCCATCGAACTGTCACGTGAAGTGGTCAAGGGCAAGACCGGGGATCACGTTTTCTCCGGCAATCGGCGCGGGTCGTTGCCGCTGCGCTGGATCCAGCTGCACATGCTGCGCGAATTGGCGCAGCATTGCGGGCACGCCGATATCCTGCGTGAGCAAATCCTGTCCGCACGGAAATAGCCGGCCACGCATCATCGGCAGGTACCGCGCATGCTGTTGCCAGCGCTCCGAGTCCTGCGAGGATTTCCAAGGCGACCCGAGACCTGGGCCGAAGAATGCAGTCGATCACTTTGCCCACCACATCCTTCGAATTACATATGACGCCTACCCAACTGGGCAAAGACGAAGTACATTACAGATCAACATGACATCCTTAGACCAGAATTTTTCCAGAAGCACCGCTTCGGGTTAGGGTTAACGATCGTAAGGGAGTATTCACAATCGTTGAATCCGTCAATACGCAGGACTTCATGGACCTGCCGGGTTTTACGGCCAACCACAGTGTCGGTGAAGAGACTTACTCGGACGCGTCAGCGCGCAACTTACGAAAGCAGGAATCCCTATGGGAGCTTCCCCTATGATTTGGGGCATCACGATTGTCGTGGTTCTCGCCTTACTGGCCTTCGATTATTTCTTCCACATCCGCAAGGCCCACGTTCCATCCCTGCGTGAAGCAGCGATCTGGTCCAGCATCTATGTCGGCTTGGCCCTCATATTCGGTGTGCTGGTGCTCATCTTCGGCGGCATCGACATGGGCGCCGAATACTTCGCCGGCTACATCACCGAAAAGGCCCTGTCCGTCGACAACCTGTTCGTCTTCCTGATCATCATCGCCAGTTTCAGGGTCCCCCGCGAAGACCAGCAGAAAGTGCTGCTCTTCGGCATCGTCTTCTCGCTGATCGCCCGCACCGCGTTCATCTTTGTCGGCGCGGCGCTGATCAACCAGTTCGCCTGGGTCTTCTACCTGTTCGGCCTGATCCTGCTGCTCACCGCAGGCAACCTGCTGAAGAAGGACGACGAATCCGACGAGGCCAACAACTTCATCATCCGCTTGGCCAAGAAGCTGTTCCACACCACCGACAAGTACGACGGCGACAAGCTGTTCACCATGATCGACGGCAAGAAGGTCCTGACCCCGATGCTGCTGGTCATGGTGGCCATCGGCGGAACCGACATCCTCTTCGCCCTGGATTCCATCCCAGCGATCTTCGGACTCACCCAGAACGTCTACATCGTGTTCACCGCTACCGCGTTCTCGCTCATGGGCCTGCGCCAGCTCTACTTCCTGCTTGATGGATTGTTGGACCGCTTGATCTACCTGTCCTATGGCTTAGCAGCGATCCTGGCGTTCATCGGCGTGAAGCTGATCCTGCACGCGCTGCACGAGAACAACCTGCCATTCATCAATGACGGCGAGCACGTGATGGTCATCGAAATCAGCACCGGGCTGTCGCTGAGCGTGATCATCGGCGTCCTCGTGCTGACCATTCTCGCTTCGCTGTTCAGCAAGGCTGGCAAGGCCCAAACCGCCATCAGCAACCTTCGCCGCCATGCCAGCAGCTACAACGACCTGAGCTACACCTCGGATCCAAACGAACGCGAACGCATCTACCGCGCCCTGGTGGAAGAAGAAGCGTATGTGAAGACCATGGAGAAGAAATACCGCGACAAGGCCAAGGACGTGGAAAAGATCCGCGTCGAGGTCGCCGAGGCGCACCGCCAGCACGATGAGTACCTGAAGAGCTGATCCGATTCAGGCTTAAAGGGCATGGCTGCCAACTCATTGGAGTTGGCAGCCATGGCTGTTTTGGTGCTGCTTAGCGGCGCACGTCGCCAATGAAATTATCCGAAGGTACGATGACCTTGCCCAGGGGCATCAGGGACACCGGAATCATCTTCAGGTTGGCGATGCCCAGCGGGATGCCGATAATCGATACGAACATCGGGATCGCGGTCAGCAGATGCCCGATGGCAATCCAGATGCCGGCAAAAATGATCCAGATGATGTTGCCCAGGGTGGAGAACGCGCCGACCGGTCCGTTGTCGACTACGGTGCGGCCGAAGGGCCACAGCGCATAACCGGCAATGCGGAACGAGGCGATGCCGAAGGGAATGGTCACGATCAGCACGCAGCAAATGATGCCTGCCAGCACGTAACCCAGGGCCAGCCACAGGCCGCCGAACAGCAGCCAAATAATGTTGAGAATACCGCGCACTAAATCAGTCATGGCTACATTCTCCTTCTTTTGCCTCTCATGCTCCATCGGGGATCACCCCGAATTCCCGCTAGGGGTGTCCAATCCCCCACCGTTCGGCAAGCATCGGTGCAGGTTGCTCGGCTAGGATTAATCATCATGAGCGAATCGAGCGAGCAGCAGCGTCCACCCCATGGCTCCGCCCCCAGGAACCCAGACCTTTTCCGTGCCGAGCCGGTGTCCTTCGTGCGTCGCGGCAACCGCCTGCAAGGCCGCCGCGCCAGCGCGTGGGAGCGCAATGCCGAGCAGTACGTCATCGAGCCTCCTCGCAAGATTGCCGACACCTCGGTAGCTGATGACTTCCAGCTCGATCCGGCCCAGGCCTTTGGCCGCACCGCGCCGCTGATCGTGGAGATCGGCACCGGTTTGGGCGAGTGCATCGCCAACGCCGCCAAGGATGATCCGGAGCGCAACTACCTGGCAGTTGAGGTCTACCGTCCGGGGCTGGCCCAGCTGATGCTGAAGGTCGAATCCTTCGGCATCAGCAACGTCCGCGCCGTTCAGGCCAACGCTCCAGAAGTTCTGGACGTCATGCTTGATGAAAACAGCGCCGACGAGATCTGGATCTTCTTCTCCGACCCATGGCACAAGCCGCGCCACCACAAGCGCCGTCTGATCAAGGCTTCGTTCTTGGACAAGGTCTCGCGCGTGCTCAAGCCAGGTGGAACCCTGCGTTTGGCCACGGACTGGTCCAACTACGCAGAGCAGATGCGTGAAGTGCTCAATGCCCACCCAGACTTCGAAAACCAGCATCCAGGGAATCTGGCCGGCGAAGAAAGCAACCTGACCAAGGTCCGCCGCGATGGAATGGAAGGCTTCGACCCGGAGCCGGAATTCGTCGATGGGCAAGGTGGCTGGGCGCCGCGTTTCGAACGCCGCATTCTCACCAGCTTCGAGGGCAAGGCCTTGAAGGCCGGCCGCTTGGTCTTCGACTTGGCCTACACCCGCATCGGCTAACCGCCGTAATGAAACCTTAGTCAGGGCCATGGAATTCTAGAATGGATTCCATGGCCCTTTCTGCTGCGCAAAATCTTCCCCATGCCCAAGCCCCGACGATGGAATATGCCGGGGTCCGCTTGGAACAGCTCTCTTTGGAGCATGCGCCAGATCTGGTGGCCCTTGCCGAGCAGGGCCAGTTGGATGACGCGTGGTTTGCCAGCACGCCTACGGCCCAGGCAATGGCAGAAAATATTGAGCACCGTTTGGCTTTGCAGCAGGCCAGTAAAATGGCGCCTTTTGCCATTATTGATCTGGCTACCGGCAGGGCCGTAGGTGCCACGACGTTTTTGAATATCGACGCGGCCAATCACCGCGTGGAAATCGGATCAACGTTCCTGGCCATATCCGCCCAGGGCACCGGGATCAATCCCGCAGCGAAATATCTGCTGCTGCAGCGAGCCTTCGAGCAGCTGGAGTGCTATTCGGTGGCGTTCTGCACGCATTGGCATAATGCCGCATCACGGGCGGCAATTACCCGGTTGGGTGCCAAGCAGGATGGCGTCTTGCGCAATCACAAATATGATCCGGTCACCGGCACCTTGCGCGATACCGTGCTCTTCTCGATACTCCCCCACGAATGGCCTGCCGTGCGCACCCAGTTGAACGCGCGCCTAGCGCGCCACGGCCGCATCTAGCGTCCGATGGCCCGGCGGGCGGCGAAGAACGTGTAAGGCTGCTCGCGGCGTTCGGGCCTCATGCCCCGAGCCAGCGAAACCACGTCTCCGCCAGAGGTTCCGGCGGCGAAAATGCGCGATTGGCCCTGGCGTACTGCGCTGAGTTCCTGGCGCAGTCCATTGACTTCGGATTGCAGGAACGCAACTTGGTCCTGCAGATCCAGGATCCGCTTGATGCCTTCCAGCGAGACGCCTTCCTTGCTCAGCGACTGCACCTGGCGCAACAGCGATACGTCGTGCTGCGAGTAGCGGCGTTGCTTCCCGCTTTGGCGGCTCGGCGAGACCAAGCCGATGCGGTCATACTGGCGCAGCGTCTGCGGATGCATGTCTGCAAGTTGGGCGGCGACGGAAATGACGAAGACAGGTCGCAGGTACTCCCCGTTCACGTTGCTTCTACCACCTTTCTGCAAGGAGCCCGGGTTCGGGCCCTTTTGTTTGTGAGTCTATCTTCCCCGCCCAGCCAATTCGATGGCCGGTCAGGGAAAACAGCCTATTGAGCCTAGAGCTTGGCCTTGGCGGCCAAGTCCACTCGTGGATCCTCGCCCTCGGTGGCTGCGGCGAATTCCTCTACGGCCTTCTTTGCAGCATCCGACAGGTTCTGCGGGATCGCGATGTCCAAGACGATCAGCAAATCGCCGGCGGCCTTGGAAGTTGTCACTCCGCGGCCTTTCAAGCGCAAGGTTCGTCCGGAGTTGGATCCGGCTGGCACCTTCACCGCGACGGATTCCCCGTCCAAGGTCGGCACATGGATCTTTGCTCCGAGTACCGCTTCGTCGAAGGTCACCGGCACGTGGATGCGGATGTTGTTCTCTTCGCGCTTGAAGAACGGGTGCTCAGTGACTTTGACCTTGACCAGCAGGTCACCGTTGCCGGCGGCCCCTGGCTGGCCCTTGCCGCGCACGCGCACCGACTGGCCGTCCTTGATACCCGCAGGAATGCGCACGTCAATGACTTCGCCGTTCTGCTCGCGCAGGCCGATAGTGGTGCCCTTGATGGATCCGGCAAAGGAAATCGTGGTGCTGGCCGTGCGGTCAGCACCCTTGCGCGGTGGGGCGCTCTGTCCGAAGCCGCCACCGCCAAAGCCGCCGCCCCCGCCGAACAGGTCGGAGAAGTCCGGCTGTCCGCCGCGGCCCCGCGGGCCACTCCCCCCGCCTCCGAAGAGGTTGGAGAAGATGTCCTCGAAACCGGCCTGTCCTCCCGGGGCACCGCCTGGTCCCCCGGCCGAGAAGCGAGCTCCGCCGCCCATGGCGCGGATTGCGTCGTACTGCTCGCGTTCTTCCTTATCCGAAAGCACCGAGTTGGCTTCCGAGATGTCCTTGAATTTCTTTTCAGCGGCCGCATCACCCTGATTGGTGTCGGGGTGGTACTGGCGCGCAAGCTTGCGGTACGCCTTCTTGATGTCCGCCTCACTGGCGTCCTTGGAGACGCCCAGAATGGCGTAAAAGTCTTTTTCGATCCAGTCCTGACTTGCCATCAGGGCCCCATCCTTTCAATGCCAATTCGAAACTGCCCACTGACGAAGTATCGGCAGTGGGCAGTTTCAATTGATTATTCGTGGCTATTCGCCGGTTGCTACCAGCACCTGGGCCGCACGCAGGATGGTGGTTCCCTTGCGGTAACCGGTGCGAAGCACCTGTCCCACGTGGTCAGCTGGAATCTCCGGAACAGCCTGGCGAAGCAGCGCTTCGTGGACGTTCGGGTCGAATTCGACGCCGGCCTCGTTGATACGCTCCAAGCCATGCTGAGCCAGCACGGAGTCAAGCTTGTTGGCGATCGATGCGAACGGGCCATCGGTGAGGTCACCGTGGGCTCGGGCTGCATCGATGTCATCAAGAATCGGAAGCAGTGTGTTGAGCACGGACTGCACGGCGTTTTCACGCGCTACAGCTCGGTCGCGCTCCACACGCTTGCGGTAGTTGACGTATTCAGCCTGCAGACGCAGCAAGTCGTTGCGCAGTTCGGCTTCCACCGCACCGGCCTCTACTGGCTGCTCTGCTTCGGCGTCAGCGCCAGCAGCAGCTTCGTTCAGGATCGCCTCGGCCTGACCCAGGGCGTCAGCGGTTGGCTGCTCGTTAGCTGCCTCTGGCTGGTTCTCCGACTGCTCGTCGAAGTTCTCGTTCTGGTCCTGTGCCTCGGACATATTCCCTAACTCCCTACTTCTTGTCAGCTTCGTCTTCGTCGATTACCTCGGCGTCGACGATATCTTCATCAGCATTTGGAGCCTGCTCGCCCTCAGGTGCAGCAGCGCCCTCAGCCTGGGTGTTGGCGTAGATTGCCTCGCCCAGCTTGGTCTGCGAAGCCTGCAGCTTCTCGAACGCGTCCTTGACCTCGTCGTCGTTGTCCTGCTTCTCAAGAGCAGCCTTCAGTGCGTCAACGTCGGCCTGAACCTCGGTCTTGACCTCTTCTGGCAGCTTGTCTTCGTTGTCCTTGATCAGCTTGTCCACCGAGTAGGCTGCCTGCTCGGCAGCGTTGCGGGTCTCAGCAGCTTCGCGGCGTGCCTTGTCCTCTTCGGCGTGTGCTTCAGCTTCCTGAACCATGCGCTCGATGTCTTCCTTGGACAGCGAGGAGCCACCAGTGATGGTCATCGACTGCTCGGTGCCGGTGCCCTTGTCCTTAGCGGATACGTGCACGATACCGTTGGCGTCGATGTCGAAGGTGACCTCGACCTGTGGGATGCCGCGAGGAGCCGGTGCGATACCGGTCAGCTCGAAGGTACCCAGAGCCTTGTTGTCACGGGTGAACTCGCGCTCGCCCTGGAAGACCTGGATGGAAACCGAAGGCTGGTTGTCTTCAGCGGTGGTGAAGGTTTCCGAACGCTTGGTCGGGATCGCGGTGTTGCGCTCGATCAGCTTGGTCATCACGCCGCCCTTGGTTTCAATACCCAGGGACAGTGGGGTGACGTCGATGAGCAGAACGTCCTTGCGCTCGCCCTTCAGTACACCTGCCTGCAGTGCTGCGCCAACAGCTACAACCTCATCAGGGTTCACGCCCTTGTTAGCTTCCTTGCCGGCCAGGTCCTTGACCAGTTCAGCAACGGCTGGCATACGGGTCGAACCGCCAACCAGGATCACGTGAGCGATGTCGGCAACCTTGACGCCTGCTTCTGCAATAACGTCGTTGAATGGCTTGCGGGTGCGCTCCAGCAGGTCCTTGGTCAGGTCCTGGAACTTGGCACGCGAGAGGTGCTCGTCCAGGTGCACTGGGCCTTCCGGCGTCACCGAAAGGTACTGCAGGGAGATGTTGGTGCTGGTAGCCGAGGACAGTTCCTTCTTGGCCTGCTCAGCGGATTCCTTCAGGCGCTGCAGGGCAATCTTGTCCTTGGACAGGTCTGCGCCCTTAGCCTTGGCCTGAGCCAGCAGCCAATCTACGATGCGCTGATCCCAGTCGTCGCCGCCCAGGCGGTTGTCGCCTGCGGTGGAACGGACCTGGATGGTCGAGAAGCCGTCTTCATCCTTGCCAACTTCCAGCAGGGAAACGTCGAAAGTACCGCCGCCGAGGTCGAAGACCAAGATGAGTTCGTCTTCGTTGCCCTTTTCCAGGCCGTAAGCCAGTGCAGCTGCGGTTGGCTCGTTGACGATGCGCAGCACGTTCAGGCCAGCGATCTCGCCGGCTTCCTTGGTAGCCTGGCGCTCAGCGTCGTTGAAGTAAGCAGGAACGGTGATCACAGCGTCGGTGACCTTTTCGCCCAAGTACGACTCAGCGTCGTTCTTCAGCTTCATCAGGGTACGAGCCGAGATTTCCTGTGCGGTGTACTTCTTGCCATCGATGTCGATGGACCAGTCGGTACCCATGTGGCGCTTGACCGAAGCGATGGTGCGGTCAATGTTGTTTACTGCCTGGCGCTTGGCGATATCGCCAACCAGGACTTCGCCGCTCTTCGAGAAAGCAACGATGGACGGGGTAGTGCGGTTGCCTTCCGCGTTTGCGATAACGGTTGGCTCACCACCTTCGAGCACGGATACGACCGAGTTGGTGGTTCCCAGGTCAATGCCTACGGCACGCGACATAATGTCTCTCCTTTGCCTTGGTTGAAAGTACTAACGCTGAGGATTTACCCCATTGAGCGTTCTGCACTCAAGTTTACTCAGCCCGTTTCGACTGTCAAATTAACTTGAGCCAATCACACTCAACTTTGCGTTCTGCCTTGTTCAACGAACAAAGTGCAAGATTGATTCCCATGCCGAAAAATAATTTTCAGACACAGGACACGCAAGGCACTCAAGGACAATCCACCCTGCGCTCCCGGCGCCACAACCTACCGAAAAACGGTCCTTCCGGGAGCTGGATCGCCGAACTCAAATTGCTGCAGTCGCCGCTGGAATTATCGAACTGACTTTGATGTTTGCAGCGTTGCACGATCTTCGTCGGCGCCCCGCTCAGCTGATAAGAGGGCCAAAACCCCTGTGGGCCGTGCTCAGTTGCCTCAACGTACTGGGAAGCCTTTCCTACGTCATTCTTGGTCGTCGCAAAGACCCTCAAAACTGATCTACAGGCACAATGAAACAACCCGCTCTCGCGAAAACGAGAACGGGTTGTTCGCTGTCAGCGTGGACGCTTTGGCAATGAAAACCTCGGTTGCCACACTGGCTAGATCAGATCGTCAACCAACAATGTTCCTGCGGATAATCCCGACAGATGATCCAGTAGGAATGCTCCGATCTACTACTTAGCCGACCCCTGAGGTTCCACTAGGACTGCCGCCGTGCGCGCCGGAATAGTCAGCTCACCGGTGGCACTGTCGAACGAAGCCGACTTCACCCGGTCATCACTTCCACCCGCGAGCGCCTTAGCGAGCGAATAATCGTGACCTACTAATTCCTCAAGGGTCTGCGTGCTATCTTTCGGCGAGGCGTTGAAGAGCACCAAGGCCCCATCATGCTTACGATCAGCATCCTTGCCCACGGTATCGTCGATACGCATCACGATAATTCCTGGTTCGGCTTCGGACCCACCCAGCGGGAAGCTCACCTTTTGCTCGATGAGATCAGCTGAGCCCAAACGCAAGAGAACTACCTCTTTACGAGTCCGCAGCAAGTCCAGAGCAGCGCCTTCAGCAGCAGCCATGGCCTTTGCATCCGGCTTGAGCGCAGGGTCTTCTAATAGTGGAGCCATCAGATCCCACTTCTCACCGTTGTCCGCCTTGGGTGGAAGCCCGGAGCCAAAAGTGTTCTCCACGCCGGAGAAGTCGATGCGGTTAAACCAGTCCCCCGAGTTATAGGAATTTCGGTCCAAAGACTTTGAACGCAATAACTCGGTTCCGGCATGCCAGAACGGAACAGCTTGTGAATACATAACGGTTGCCTGCGAGAGGGTATTCATTCGCACTCGATCTTCCATGGAAGTATCTCGTGGCAACTTGAGCACAGTGAGGTCGTAGAGCGTTTCGTTATCGTGCGCGTCAACATAGTTGATCACTTCCCCCGGCTGCGAGGCATAGCCCGCTTTCGCTCCGCGGTAATTCAACTCATCACCACGGTGCACGCTGCCATCCGAAGTGAGGAACTCGAACCCTTCCAGATTGCCAGCCAAGCCGAGCTTCACCAGGTCTGTTTCGTGGCCGAGGTCTTTCAATGCTTCCTCGGTGCTCCCATTGACCTTATTGCCGTTGGGATCCGTGCCCAAGCCAGTACCAAAGCCCTGACGGAATGTTGAGGATGAATCAACAGGACTGCCACCATGAACGGCATCGCGCAGTCGGTCATTAAAGGTCCCTATGCCGGTACCGTTCAATTGCCCTTGAGTCGCTTGATAGAAGCGAGCATTGTCCGCCACTTCCCCAAAGTTCCATCCTTCACCGTAGAGGTAAATGGACTTGCCATCCACTCCGTCACGTCCCGGTTTCAGTTCATCTAATGCGCTGCGTACCGCTTCCATAGTCTCTCGCGAGTGGTGGCCCATGAGGTCAAAACGGAATCCATCAACCTTATAGTCCTTGGCCCACACCACCACGGCATCAACCATCAGTTTCTGCGCCGCAGCGTGTTCCGTAGCCAGGTTCTGGCAGCAGGTCGAAGTTTCGACTTTCCCGGTGGCATCAAGTCGGTGGTAGTAACCAGGCACGATCTTATCGAGCACACTGCGATCGGCTTGACCTGAGGCTGCCGTGTGGTTGAACACCTGATCAAGCACTACTTCTAGCCCCATGCTGTGCAAGGAACCGACCATTGAGCGGAATTCTTCCACCCGATTAGCGCCTTCAGGGTTCGTTGCGTATGAACCTTCCGGAGCCATGAAATGGAAGGGATCATAGCCCCAGTTGAATCCGTCTTCATCACCATGAGCGGTAACGCACTCTTGTTGTTTGCTCGAGGCTGCCGGCAGCGACTTCAAATCACAGTCCGTCTCAACACGTTGAGACTGTTCCTCCTCAATGGTGGCGATATCAAAACTTGGCAGCAGGTGAACGGTAGTCAGGCCAGCCTCGGAGAGCTGTTTGAGCTGCTTGCTTCCGGCTCCGTTGGCTCCAAACGCTCCGTAGCGGCCCCGCTGGTTCTCGGGCACCGAAGCATCTGAAATTGAGAAGTCACGGATCTGCAGTTCATAGATGCTGCGGTCCACGTCCTTTTCGACGTTTTTGGCTTTGGCCTTACGCCACTGTTTTGGCTGGTGGCGAGGATCTTCCAAGCTCACAGCCACCGAGTGGGTGGAATTAGTCGTGAGTGCTACCGAGTAAGGATCCGTCACGATGTTCGTTTCAATCTTGCCGGTTTCCGGGACATAAACTAGGACTTCCCACCGGTACTTCGCCTCAGCCATCTGAGGCTTGCCCTTCACCGTCCACACACCGCTGTCCTCCGAATAGCTAGCAGCGTATCGTGTGGTCTTCTCCTTCTTATCAGTAATCAGCAGTGTTGCGTTTTGGGCCGTGGGTGCCCAGAGCCTGAAAGTAGGGCGTTTCCCGGTGAAACTCACGCCGAGTTCTACATCTTCAAGCGCCTTGGCATAGAGATCATCGATGACACCAGCACTCTGGACTCCGGTGAAGGCGGTGAGTTTCTTGGAATCTCCTTCACCGTCGAATCGTGCCAAGGCCATTTGTGAGCGCAATGCAGAGGCTACGTCCTCGCGTTTAAGGTCAATACGCAAAGCACGGTAGTCAGCAAGATGCGGGAACTTCTTACGTTGCTCTGCACTCAACCCGCCAATAACTTCTTTGAGCTCAAGTGGCTTCGCACCGGAGATCTCTTTTCCCTCCAATTTCAAGCCGGCGTCCTTGGCAACGTAGAGGGCATAGCTTTCGCCACTACCCAGATCACGGGGAATAGCAATCGTATCTGCAGAAATCCACTGCGCTTTCATTTGACCAACGCCGTCGACCGTTTGGGTGTCAGAACCAATCTGCAGCAAGTGAGTCTTCGAGTCATACCTGAAGCTCACCGGCTTCCCCTCGGTCACCGAGAGACTGTAGTTAGCACCTCCGGCAGCACCGTCAACGCCATAATTTTCCTCCCACCCGAAGTTATGCGACACCTTAAACTCGTAGGTGCCGGCCGGAATTTTCTCCGTAGTGAATTCGTAGGTACCGTCAGCATCTGGGTCAGCCATCAAAGTTGCCAAACAGGTTGGATCCCAGTCGGAAGCACAGCCCAACTCATCTTGAAAACTTCCTGGCAAGGTGATCATGGGACCTTGTTGATCACTTTGTACGATGTTATTGCGTGGATCGAAGAAGAACTTGACGGACCCGCCTTCGTGAGAATATTTGAGGTTGTCACCACCGGCAACGCCACCAACGCCGTAGTTCAGATCCCATGATCCGTTGATGGCTACCTTGTATTCATAGTCCCCTGCCGGGACTTCGAATTCACCAGAGTAGACCCCGCCAGGCTGTTCAGTGAGTTTGGCGGCCTCGCAGGCCGGATCCCAGTCCGTGACACAACCCATTTCGGTGTTATGGCTTCCTGGCACGGTGACCATGGAGATGTCCGATTCAACCGGTTTTTCCTTCGCGAACCCGGATACATCGTTGCCCACGGAAGCATAAGTGGAAGCGGCGCTGTGTTCACCTGCGGCATTGGTACTCACCGCACGATATTCCACCAAGGTGCCTTGTGGTAGCGATGAAACGTCGTGGAAGACTCGTGGGGTGTGGCCTTCTGCCACGCCCAGTAGGTGCCACTTCTCGGTGCCTACTTCACGCCACGACATGCTTGTCTCAGCCCACGCCTGTTCGCCTAGATCCACGGATACGGGTGATACGCCGCTGAGCCCTGCCCCAGATTTTGGAGCGGAAATCTCAGGTGTGAAGGCAGCACTGTCTACGTCTTTGTCAGCTTTATAAACCACCGCAGATAGCGCTGGCACCGTCACGTTGAGTTTAGCGTCCGCAGCACTGCTGAGTTTGTCTTCCGCACCATAGAGCGCTGAGTAACTTGCGTCGGAGGTCAGAGTCGTCAACTCGACATCAGCGGATTCTTCCGAATTGTTCAGGGCCACCAAATATTCGGTTTTCTCGTCACGGTCCACACGCGAGAAAGCATAAACTCCCTTGGAATCTTGGGCGTATAGCTCTACTTGTGCCCCTCCCTTCAGCGCTTTGTTTGATTCGCGAAGTTTAGAGAGGGCCGCGATGTGCTGATACAGCGGAGAATCACTGTCATAACGATCTTGGGTTCCGAGCTTTTCTCCTGTAATCAATTCTTGGTTCTGATAGTCCGAGACTTGAGAAGCGAACAGTGATTGGCGAGAATCCTTGTCTCCACCGGTGCCGGCAAATCCTTGTTCGTCACCGTAGTAAACCACCGGCTGGCCACGGGTCAGGAACATCAGTTCATGGGCCAGTTCAACACGTTTGAGTTTCTGATTGCTGTTGTTCAGGAAGTACCCAATGCGGCCCATATCGTGATTGCCGAGGAAGGTTGGTAAGGCATCAGCTGAGGTGTTTGCCGTGGTGTAGTAGTCATCCGCCGAGAACAGCGTGCTTAGCGTTTTGGCTGAATTTCCTCCCGCGAAACCGGCAGCCGCAGATTGGAACGTGAAATCAAGGACGGAATTCATTTCCGTCTTACGCACGTAGGGCGATAGCTTTTTTGCATCGGCATCATAAACTTCGCCAAACATGAAGAAGTCGTCTTTACCCTGGGCTCGTGCGTAGTCCTGAACTTGTTTGGTCCATTGTTCCCAGAATTCGAAATTCACATGTTTTGCGGTGTCTATGCGGAAGCCATCAATTCCCAAGTCCACCCAGTTTTTGTAGACCTCTGCGAAACCGTTGACGACCTTAGGATTTTCGGTCATGAGGTCATCAAGACCTTGAAAATCGCCGTAGGTGACCGACTCGCCTTCCCATGTTGAGTCCCCGCGGTTGTGATAGAGCGTTGGATCATTGAGCCAGTCGGGAACCTTCTTGACTTGATCAGAAACAACCGGGGTATAGGGGAAGGAACTGGAAGCATCTAGCTCTGGGAAGGTATCACTGCCTGCGTAGTCCGCCGGGTCAAAGGCTTGGCCCTGAGCATCCTTATAAGGAACGGAAGATTGCTCAACGTAGGAATACTTCTTTTCCTTATAATCGATGAGATCTGCGGTGTGGTTCACAATGATGTCGAAATACACCTTGATGCCACGTTTGTGGGCGTCATCGATCAGTTCGGAGAGTTCTTCGTTGGTGCCTAGATGTGGGTCGATCTGAGTGAAATCGGTGACCCAATAGCCGTGGTATCCGGCGCTGGCATCATCACCACTACCCTGAACCGGCATGTTCTTAAAACTGGGTGTGAGCCAGATAGCGCTGGTGCCAAGGCCTTGAATGTAGTCAAGCTTGGAGCGTAAGCCTGCGATGTCACCGCCTTGAAAGAATCCTTTGTTCGTCGGATCAAACCCGGTGGTTAGCCGATCGCCTTCCAAACCGCCGGTGTCGTTAGCCGTTGACCCATTGGCAAAGCGGTCTGTCATGACGAAATAAAACTGCTCACCAGAGCCGGCTTGCCTGACCGGCGCAGAGACCAAATCGGCGTCAGTATCGGAATATTCTCCGCGAAGGTCCAGTGGTACAACCTGCGTCAGCCCCGTAGCCGTATCAAAGGTGAAGCGCAATCGGCTATCCGCGCTCAGTGCTAGGGGAATGTTCTCTTCGCCCCCGTCGAGTCCATAAGACGTGTCAAAGCTTTTGTTCAACGCTACTTTGTATTCATAGTTCCCCGCCGGAACTTCCACTTCCAGGCTGTATTGCCCTTCCTGGTCCGTGGATTGCAGACTGGTAGCTTCACAGTCAGCCATCCAGTCAGCGGAACATCCCAACAACGACTGAAAAGAACCGGCCAGAGTCACAGAAGTTTCATCTGCCGCGGCAGGAATACTAGCCAGTGGCGCCATGGGTGCGAGCGCCAGCATCGGGGTCGCGGCCAAGGCGGTGACCCAACGACGCCAACTACGTTTATGAAGGCCTGGTGGCAGTGACTGACTGCGCACGGAGGAAGCAGCGTTTCTGCTGTTCATGAAATGCTCCATTGAATTCGAAGGTGCGAGCGGCAGGCCACACTAGGTGGCTTGCCAGTGATTCATCCCACACTACTGAGCGAATTCCATCAAGTGCAAGCGTTTCCAACTTTTACACTCGGATGCAGGTAAAACATCAAAATTTTCAGTAATTTTCCAACTTATTACATAGGAAACGCTTGCACAATCTGGTGTAAAAGTCCCGATTCTCATTTTCCGATCCGCTCGCAACCCCACCACCAAAAAGAAGCCCCAGACAGCTTTTGGCTGTCTGGAGCTTCTTTTGGGTACTAGTTCTTAGCGCCCGCCGGTAGCAGGGCTTGATGCACGGCGTGGTCCACGTGAGCGGCCACCTGCGGCACCTGCAGCATTGCGACCACCGGATCGTGCTGAGCGCGAGGAGTTTGTTGGACGGTCCGCGTTAGCACCGCGGGCACCACGTGAAGGACGCTCGGTGTTGGCACCACGTGAAGGACGCTCAGCGTTAGCACCGCGTGATTCGCGTGCTGGACGCTCCGACTGGTTCGATGCACCGGAACGATCTGAACGGCGAAGGTCTCCACCGCGGCCATGTGCCTCACCGGCAGGCTTCCCACCACGAGCATTTCGTCCGCCGCCACGCCCACCGCGTGCGTTCGAAGTTTCGCCAGCAGGCTTCTTCTTCGCCGGGTTACGCTTCTGCTGCACTGGAGCAACGTATGGAACATGCTCAGCAACTTCGCCGACGACCTTAGCCACAACTGGCGAGTTCAGGTTGACCTTTTCGAAAGGTACCTTCAGCCCGGCCTGCTTCAGCAAAGTCGAAACGTCGCCCTGCTGATCAGGGGTGCAGATGGTCACTACAGTTCCATCCGAACCGGCACGTGCGGTACGGCCCGAACGGTGGGTGTAAGCCTTGTGCTCCGCAGGTGGATCAATGTGAACCACGAGTTCCACACCATCAACGTGCACGCCACGAGCGGCAACGTCGGTAGCGACAAGCACCTTCGCCTCGCCTGAAGCGAAAGCAGCAAGGTTGCGGTCACGGGCATTCTGCGACAGGTTGCCGTGCAGGTCCACTGCTGGAACGCCAGCCTTGGACAGGGTCAGCGCCATCTTCTTGGCGTGGTGCTTGGTGCGCATGAACATGATGCGGCGGGCAGTGCCCTGAGCCAGGACGCGGATCAGGTCCTTCTTATCATCGTTGCCGATGACGAAGACGTGGTGCTCCATGGTGTTCACAGCGGCCTCGGGCGCATCCACCGAGTGAATGGTCGGGTGGCTCAGGTAGCGCTTGACTACCTTGTCCACGCCGTTATCCAAGGTGGCGGAGAACAACATGTGCTGGATGCCGGTTGGCATGCGGTCCATGATGCGGCGTACTACAGGCAAGAAGCCCATGTCTGCCATGTGGTCGGCCTCGTCCAGCACGGAGATTTCCAGCTGGGACAGGTCGACGATCTTCTGCTTGATCAAGTCATCGAGGCGGCCTGGGCAGGCGATGACGATGTCAACGCCCTCGTTCATGGCCTTTTCCTGGCGGCTCTGGGCCACGCCACCGTAGATCACGGTGGTGCGCAGGCCGGCAGCCTTCGCCAAAGGCTCAACGGTCTTGGCGATCTGGGTTGCCAGTTCGCGGGTTGGAGCCATGATCAGCGCACGGGGGAAACGAGCCTTGCGGCGCTGCGGGCGATCTGCCAAACGCGCTACCAGTGGAAGCGAGAAAGCCAGGGTCTTGCCGGAACCGGTCTGGCCGCGGCCCAGGACGTCGCCGCCGGCGAGAGTCGAAGGCAGGGTCGCTTCCTGGATCGGGAAGGCGGATTCGATTCCGCTGTCGGCAAGGACCTTGGCAAGATATTCGGGCACACCGAGGGCGCTAAAAGTTACGGACATATTCAAACTTTCTCTCTGATTCGCACGCCTGATGCAGGCGTTGGGTTTCGCCGAGCCAGGAGGAAGTCCGCAACGTGCAAGGCCAAGGCCTGCTACCAAAAGTGAACCGGCGGAGGTTGTCCGGGCGATCTACTGGAGGGGAAATCAAAACTGTCGACGCATACGCCACAGAATTTTCCGGTGACGCACAAAGATCCATACTACAGTGCTCAAGCGGGGCACGTCTGTGAGCGGCCCCGCTTTGCACTGCTATGCCGGGAGATGTTCACCACCTGCACTCCCGGATTCTGCGAACTTCTTGCTAGTTCAATTCGAACTTCTTCTTCGCCAATTTCGAGGGCCACCAGACCTTTGGTCCAATTTCCTCAACCAGCGCGGGAACCAGCAGGCTGCGGACCACAAAGGTATCCAAGAGCACTCCGAATGCCACGATGAAGCCCAGCTGGCCCAGGAACATGATTGGCACTACGCCCAAGGCGGCGAAGGTTGCAGCGAGCACCACGCCGGCGGAGGTAATCACCCCACCAGTGACCTTCAGGCCAACGCGCATGCCCTCACGGGTTCCACGCTTCAAGGATTCCTCGCGCACACGAGTCATCAAGAAGATGTTGTAGTCCACGCCCAAGGCCACCAGGAACACGAAGCCGAACAGCGGCACTGAAGGGTCCGCGCCAACATAGTTGAAGACGTTGTTGAAGACCAGTGCGCTGACTCCCATCGCCGTGCCGTAGGACAGCACCGTGCTCAGGATCAGCAGCACCGGGGCCAGGATGGAGCGCAGCAGCAGCATGAGGATCAGCAAGATCGCCAGCAACGTGATCGGGATGATCTTGAACAGGTCCGCAATCGCGGTCTCGTTGGTATCGATCTGCGTTGCGGTGGTGCCGCCGACCAATGCATCCGAATCCACCGCATGCATCTGCTCACGCAGCTCAAGCACGGTTTGCTTGGCGGCATCCGAGTCCGCCGCATCAGCCAGGGTCACCGAGATCAGGTTCCGGCCTTCGACGTTCATCGGATCAGCACCACGGGCGGGCATTGCCGGGCCACCATCCTCGGCCTGCAGGTAGGCCGAATCCACGCCGGTAACATCCAGCGCCTTCTCCAAGGCCACCTTCGCCTGGGCTTCATCGACGATCACTGTGGCCGGGGATCCCGAACCACCAGGGAAATGCTCGCCCAAGGCGATCTGTCCGTCGCGCGCCTCGGAACCGCCAACCACCAGCTCGCTTTGCGGCACGCCATGGGCCCTGAGCTGGGTCATGCCCAGCGCTCCCACGGCGAGCAGCACGGCGGTAATGATCCAGATTGGACGCGGATGTCTGGCAACGAAACGCGCAATGCGGCCCCACATACCTTCCTTCTCCTGGCCCTGGGCATCTACGACCGCAGGCTTGGGGGCGAATGGCCAGTAGGCTGCCCGGCCCAGCAGCCCGAGCACTGCCGGCAGGAAAGTCAGCGCGGCGATGATCGAGAAGATAATGCCTGAGGCGCCAATTGGACCCAATGCCTTGTTGGAGTTCAGGTCGGAGAAGAGCAGGCACAGCAGGCCCACTGTCACGGTGCCGCCCGAGGCGAGGATCGGCTCCAGGGACCTCTTCCAGGCTGTCGCCACAGCCTGCCATTTGTCCTGGCCTGCGACCAGGGCTTCCTTGTGGCGGGCGACGAACAGCAGCGAATAGTCGGTAGCTGCGCCGATCACCAGGATGGACAAGATGCCCTGGGCCTGGCCATCAAGCCTGATCCAGCCTTCGGAGGCCATGAAGTACACGGCGAGGATAGCTGCGCACAGCGCCACGACCGAGGTGAGCAGCACAGTGAAGGGAAGCAGGATCGAGCGGTAGACCAGTAGCAAGATCACCAGCACTGCCACTAGGGCCACGCCCAGCAGCACGCCGTCGATGCCGCCGAAGGCCTCAACCAGATCGGCGCTGAAGCCAGCAGGTCCGGTGACATAGGCGGTGGAGCCATCAGGCTTTTCGGCGGCGATCAGCGAGCGCAGCCCTTCGACTCCGGCGTCGGCTTTCACCTCGCCGGAGACCGGAACGATGAATTCAGCAGCCTTGCCGTCCTCGGAAAGGAAGGGGCCGGTGATTTCGCCGTCCAGATGGGTGAAGTCTTTCAAGGCCTCGCCGATCCGCCCGGCATCTTCCTTGCTAACCCCCTGGGTGCTAGTAAGCAGGACTACGGCCGGGATTGCTTCGGTGGAGCGGAATTTACCCTGCCACTGCAGCGCCTCGGTGGCTTCGGCGCTCGCCGGAAGGAATGAGGTCTGGTCATTGGTCTGGACCTCGGAGAGCTTGCCGAAGGTCGGGCCGCCGATACCGGCCACTGCCAGCCACAGGATGATCAGCAGGGCGTAAATCCCTGCCCTGAGGCCAATACCCTTCTTATCCAACCGCTTCCTGCTTGCTGGTTGATCGGTTTTCGCTAGGTGCGCCACTGATCTATCCTCACTCGTGATTGCTGGCAGCGGATCGCACAGCGACCCAGAAGGCAATAGTACAAGATTTATTTCCATTATAGAAATACTCGCCAAGCTATTAAATTATTTTCCAGCTACGATTACGATTATGAGCGCACGAGAACACCATCACGTGGTTAGGCTCCTGCAGGAATTCGGCCAAGCCTCGGACCGCTACGTTGAATCCACTGGAGCAATCTACGGGACCCACCGAACCGATATGAATGCGCTGTCCATCATTATTAACTACGAGCAACGCGGCCTGCTGCCCTCCCCGCGTGATCTGAGTCGCGAGCTGCAGCTGAGTTCACCGGCCACTACCGCGATGCTGGACCGTCTGGAAAAGCTGGGCATGATCGAGCGCCAGCGCTCTGACCGCGACCGCCGCGTCATCCGCATCGCCATGACCTCCAAGGCCCGCACCAAGGGCAGGGAAATGTTCATGCCGCTGGGGATCAAGATGCTCGACATCCTCAGCGGATATGACGAAGAACAGCTGCAAGTCATCAGTAAATTCATGGCCGAAGCCGTCGCCGGTGTGGACAGCGCCCGCGAAGAAGTCGTAACACAGCGTGCGACCAAACCAGCCGCGCCATAGCCGGGTACTAACATCATCAGGTGACACTTTCACTTTGGATTTCCCTGCTCAGCGCCTGCATCATCATCAGCTTCACTCCCGGCGCCGGAGCAATAAACACGATGAGCAACTCGATGCGCCAAGGCTGGCGTGCATCCATCTGGGGTGTCATCGGGCAACAGATCGCTTTGCTGATCCATGTGGTCATTGTCGCGGCAGGAGTGGGACTGCTGGTAGCCAGTTCCCCGCTGCTCTTTAGCATCATCCGCTACGCCGGCGCCGCCTACCTGGTCTATCTGGGCATCCGCATGATGCTCTCCAAACCGGAAGTAGCCTCTGACGGGACCAGCACCGGGCACCGCCTGACACGCTGGGCAATGCTCAACCGCGGAATCCTGGTCAACTTGCTTAATCCGAAAGCCATCGTTTTCTTCCTGGCATTCACCCCGCAGTTCATCCGGACCGATCAGCCTTTGCTGCCCCAATACGCCATCTTCATCGGCACGGTCATCGTGGTGGACATCCTGGTGATGTTCTTCTTCTTTGCCGGCACCGCCCGTACCTTCCAGCGCTTCACCGCCACCTACCGGGGTGCCAAGCTGCTGAACATCCTCTTCGGCATCCTATTCATCCTGGTCGCCGCGCTGCTGTTGCTGATCCACTAATTTTTCTCCCCCAAAGCCGTCTCGAACCCCTAGTCGTAACCCATTCATGGCCCTGCGCACCGAATCGTTGCCGTTTTGTTGCCGGGAAACGGGCGCGTAGCTATCGATCGAATCGCCTTGTGCCCATAGACTGATGCCATGTTCCGGATAATGATCGTGTGCACGGGAAATATCTGCCGTTCCCCCATGGCCGAGTACATGCTCAAGAATGCGCTCAAGGACGCCGAAGTCTCGCAGGTGGAGGTCATTTCGCGAGCCATCACCGACGGCGAAGTCGGCAAGCGCATCGATGAGCGGGCCGCCAGTACGCTGCGCAGCCATGGGCTTGATGCTGCTGAGCACATTGCCGCCCAGATCGACTCGGACGAAATTGCCAAGATGAATCTTGTCCTGGCAATGGACACCGACCACTTCGAGGATCTCGTTCCCGAATTGGCCGAGATCGATCCGAGCGAACGCCCGCAGCTGAGGATGTTCCGTTCCTTCGATCCGGGAACCGCGAGCTCCCCGCACGACCAGCAGGGCATTTACGACCCTTGGTACGGTGACGCGGGAGATTTCCGCGAGACCTGGAAACTCATTTCTGCTTCCCTGCCTGCCCTTGTAGATTACGTGCGGAGTAATATCACCTCTCGTGGAAACCGCTAGACCGACACTTATTGCCATTGACGGGCGTTCCGGATCCGGCAAAAGCACCTTTGCAACAGACCTAGCGGAATACTTGGAAGCCACCGCCTCCGTAGCTATTTTGCGCCTTGAAGACCTGTACCACGGTTGGGATGGACTGCACAGTTCCTTCGAGCTGTATGAACGGATCCTGCCGCAGCTGGCAGCAGGGATCACCGCTGCATACCCCACCTGGGATTGGGAATCGAGTACCCTCGGCCGATCCAGCAACTTCTCGCCTGCCGAGATCGTTGTCGTTGAAGGCGTCGGCGCGCTCCATGTCGCAGCCCGGAAGTACCTCGACCTCGGAATCTGGCTTGAGGCCCCGGAAAACTGCCGCCGCGACCGGGCGCTGGCCCGCGACGGCGAGACCTACCGCCCGTACTGGGACATGTGGGCCGAGCAGGAAGATCGGTACCTGAAGGCCCATAACCCGCACCACGCGGCCGACCTGGTGATGGACGCCACCAGCGACCGCGATCCCATGCAAATCTGGGCACTGGCCTGCCGATACCTGCCCGCCGGAATACGCCAGCGGTGCGCAGGCCCCAACACGGCTCCCAGCGTCCTGGAATTCCGCCAGAGCTACGAGGCGCCAGATGATGCGGCCTCGCTTTTCGAGCAACTGGCCGCTGCCCTTCCGCATGCCGCGTTATTGGAATCGACAAGCCACAAGCTCAGCGACCCATTGGGACGCAATCGCTATTCGGTGCTTGCTCTCTCCACTGCTCAGCAGCCGCCGTTGCTGAGCGCTACCAGCCACGGCACGAGCATCCGACTGCCCGGCGCGGAAGTACGGCTGGGCAAAGATTTCTTCCGCGCCCTGGCTGGCTGCTGGCCTGGCTCGCCTATCGATGCGAAAACCGGCTATCCGTTGCCCGCATGGGTGGGGTATCTCGGGTATGAGCTGAAACGCGAGGTCGGCGCCGCAGATCTGCAGGCTGTGGTTGAACCCGGACGGGTACGCCCGGATGCCCAGTTCTTCGCGCCGGACACCGTGGTGGTCATCGACCATCACCAAGAGCAGATGCATCTGCACAGCATTGCCGAGCCCGCAGCGGCAGTGAGCATGCTATTGGGCAACCCGCCAGAACTGCGCAGCGGGCGGGAATTGCCCATCCCGGAATTCAGCTGCGCGGATACTGCAACCGGATACAAGCACAAGATCCGCAAAGCTCAACGGGAGATCTATGAAGGCAACACCTACGAAGTGTGCCTGACCACCGAGTTGACCGCCCATGCCGAACAGTTCGATCCATTCGAAGCCTATTGCCGCATGCGCCGCTCCAGCCCGGCACCCTTTGCCCACTACCTGCGCTTCGCCAATCTGCAGATCGCCAGCATGTCGCCGGAACGCTTCCTCGCGCTGTCCAAGGACGGGCAGCTGCGGGCCGAGCCGATCAAGGGCACCCGTCCGCGCGGCGAGAATGAAGAATCGGATCTCGCTTTGAAGCATGATTTGGCTACGCATCCCAAGGACCGGGCCGAGAACATCATGATCGTCGACCTGCTGCGCAACGACCTGTCGCACCATGCGGTTCCCGGTTCGGTGAAGGTAGCCCGGCTGTGCGCGGTGGAATCCTATGCGACGGTGCACCAGATGGTCTCGACCATCGACGCCACGCTGTCCTCCCCGCGCTTGGCCGCCGAGGCCCTGCGTGAAGCGTTCCCTCCCGGTTCCATGACCGGTGCACCGAAGCTGTCCACAATGAATATCCTGGATGAGCTGGAAGACCATCGTGCCCGCGGACTGTACTCAGGGGCGGTGGGCTATTTGGGTGCTGATGGCGCTGCCGACTTCTCAGTGGTGATCCGCACCCTGGTATGCGACCAGCTGGCTGACCAGTCATGGCGCTTGAGCTTGGGCTTGGGCGGAGCGATTACCGCAGATTCGGTACCCGCCGACGAATGGGACGAGGTCATCACCAAATCCCGTGGTGTGCTCCAGGCGCTGGGGGCCAGCTTCCCGGACGAATCCTAAGCGCTACGCGTCACTGCAAGGTGGCCGTCAGGCGTGCGACGTTGTCGATCCAACGTTGCATGCGCGGCCGGCGACGCCACTGCGACAGGGTGATCTCCGAAGAAATATCCCGATAGTGGTTCTGCACCTGGTTGACCGCATCGACCATTTCCTGGCCCAGCAGCATCACGGATATTTCCATGTTCAGGCTAAACGAACGCATATCCATATTCGAGGATCCCACCACCGCCACCTCGTTATCCACGGTGAAGCACTTGGTATGCAGCACCATGGGAGCCGGGTACCGGTGGATGCGCACGCCGGCTTCCAGCAGCTGCTGGTAATACGACTGCTGTGCATGGTGCACCAGGAACTGGTCGCCTTCTTCGCAAACATACAACTCGACTTCCACCCCGCGCTGTGCGGCAGTTGTGATGGCGTAGAGCAACGAATCGTCGGGAACGAAGTAGGGACTGGTGATCTCCAGACGTTCGGAAGCCGAATAGATCAGCGTATTGAACAGCCGCAGGTTGTTCTCGGTCCCGTAGCCTGGGCCGCTGGGCAGCAGCTGCGCCAGGGTGGAGCCCGGGCGTTCCTCGTAGGCCAGCGGGTGGCGAGCCTCAGCCATGTCCATCAGCACTTCCTGGTCGTCGTCCTCCTGCCACCAGTCGGTAGCGAAGGTGACGTCCAGGCTGCGCACCAGCGGGCCTTCGACGCGCAACATCATCTCAACCCATTCGCGGCCAACCTTGTGGGCGGACTCGCGCTTGTAGCCAGGTTCGATCAGGTTCTGGCTCCCGGTGAAAGCCACCTCGCCGTCAACCACCAGGATCTTGCGGTGGTTGCGCAGATCCGGACGTCGCCAACGACGGCCAATCAGGTCGATGGGCAGCATCGGGCGCCAGTTGATATTGGACTTCTTCAGGCGCTTCTTGAAATCCTTGTAGCCCTTTACGCGCAAGGTTCCCAAGTGGTCGAAGAGCAAGCGGACGTGCACGCCGCGATCCGCTGCCGCTTCCAGCGCATCGAGTACCGGTCCAACATAATCCGGGTCATCGCCCATGATGTAGAACTGGATATGAACATAGCGGGTGGCCTTTTCGATTTCCACGCGCATCGCGTCAAGCGAGGCACGATAATCGGAGAGGACCTCAACCTGGTTTCCGCCTTCCAGCGGCATGGCACCGAGGTTGCGATTGAGCATGACCGCCGATTCGACCCATTCCTCCTGGGAATGGAACTCTTCGGGCAGCTGCATGTGGCTCGTGGCCTTCATGATTTCATCATGGGCCCGGCGCTGCTTTTCCAGCCGGCTGCGCGACAGACGCGGGTTGGCGAAAAGCCAATAGGCGACAAGTCCCACCACGGGCAGGAAGAAGATGGCCAAGAGCCATGCCATTGCGGTGGTGGGGCGCCGGTTGCCCGGAACGATCCCGATCATGAAGTAGCGGACCGCTAGCTCGATCGCCACCAGCACGCTCCAGAGAACGCCGCCGATCTGCAAGAAGACTTCATTGCTTGGCCACACGTAGGCACCCCCTTTGGCTATACACTCGAAGTTGGCATTTCGGCCTCTGATCTGCGATATACAGGCCAAAATCCTTCGCTTAGCTTATCGAACAATCCCCTGCTTGTCTGAATCTCCGCCCGCAGAAATCACGCAGAAGACGCTGGGGTTCGATAATCTGTCTTTATGAGCTCACTTGTATTCTTGGATCCTGCCTATCCGGCTGGACGTCTTGCCGATATCACCGCACCGCAACTTCTGGTCACCGCACAGGGAGTCACGCGAGGTGATGGCATCTTCGAATCGATGCTCTACACCAACCAGGCCGTCCGCAAATTCGAAGCGCATCTGTCACGGTTGGCAATCTCTGCTGAAGTTGCAGACCTGGCCATCCCCGATTCGCGCAGCTGGTATGCCGCGGTCGACACCGCGGTTGCCGACTTCGACGCCACCGGCGGCGCCGAAGAGGCCGTGGTGAAGCTGGTTGCTGCACGCGGCGAGCACGACAGCGATCCCACCATTTGCTGGGTCACCGTCACCCCGGCACCGGCGCTGGGCAAGGAACAGCGCGAAACCGGCGTGGATGTCCTGCTGCTGGACCGCGGCTACGACTCGAAGCTGGCCGAACGCGCACCATGGCTCATGATGGGCGCCAAGACCCTCTCCTATTCGATCAACATGGCCGCCCTGCGCTACGCGCACAAGCACGGCGCCCATGACGTCATCTTCACTTCGGCTGACGGCATCATCCTCGAAGCTCCGACCTCGACCGTGCTGGTTGCCCAGCGCGATGACGAGACCAAGCGACTGCTCACCCCGATGCTGGAAACCGGCATTCTGCCAGGCACCACGCAAAGCGCGATCTTCGATGCGGCGGCGCAGGACGGCTGGGAGCTGGGCTATGGCCCGCTTCGCCCTGAGGACCTGTACCAGGCCGACGGCGTGTGGCTGGTGTCATCGATCCGCCTGCTCACCCCGGTGCGCACCATCGATGCCAAGCCGTTGCGGCTGGACGCCGAGCTCCATGAGGAGCTCAGCGCCCTGAGCGACGCAATCCGCTAGGACCACACCAGGTTGTAGGTCCCTGCCAGCACGGCCGCAGCCATGGCGGCCGTGCCAAGCAGGATTCCGGTTGCCAGCACCATGCCATCACGCCAGGTGAAGGTGGCCGTGCGAATCCAGGTGCGCTTGGCCGTGCCGAACCCCTTGGCCTCCATCGTGGTTGCCAGCCGTCCGGCGCGGCGTATCGCCTGCACCAGCAACGCCAGCACCTGGCCGAGGGTTGCCCTGATGCGCTGGCCCACGGTGCCGAAGTTTCCGACACCGCGAGCACGCCGGGCCAGGGTGAGCGTGGTGAATTCTTCCACCATCAGCCCAAGCAATCGCATGCCTGCCAGCGCCCCGAGCACAAACCGGTGCGGGACCTTCAGCTGCTGGGACAGCGCCCCGCCCAAATCGCTGGGGTTCGTGGTGGCCAGCAGCAAGATGCACGGGATGGCCAGTGCGAAGGCGCGCAGTCCGGTGGCTATGCCGCCGGCTACCGATCCCTCGGTGATGCTGAAGGCGCCGAATTGCGCGTACACCATGCCGCTGTCCTGGCCCACCAGGGCAATGCCCCAGGCCGCGAAGATCCCGGCAAGCAGCAACGGCCACGCACGCTTGAGGAATTTCAGCAGGCTCAGCCCGGCCAGCGGGAAGAACACCACGGTCGCCAGGATAATCACCAGTGCCGAGACCCAATCCAAGGTGGTGATCAGCGGCAGCGTTGCCGCGGCCACCGCACCCAGCTTGGCCAGCGGATTGATCTTCGCCAGCCAGCTGTGCCCTACCGGCGCATCGAGCACCGGCCCTTGGCGCGGGGCATCAGCATCCGGGGTGCCGGAAGCGAGCACCAGCTGATTGGCCTGGAGCACCGAGGCAAAATGCTCATCGTGGGTGACTGCAATGATCGCAGTGCCCTGCTGCAGCTCTTCGACCAGTAACCCGGCCAGCTCCCGCCAGGTGTTCGCATCCTGCCCGAATGTCGGCTCGTCGAGGATCAGCACCTCTGGCGCGGCTGCCAAAACGGTGGCCACGGACAGCCGGCGCTTCTCTCCGCCGGAGAGCGTGAACGGATTCGCCTCAGCCAAATGCGCCAACCCCAAGCGTTCAAGCAACGCATCGACGCGCGCCTGGACCTGGGCCGGGTCGTACTTCGGCGCGTTGGCGCTGCTCGCCTGCGCACGGCTGGGTGCGAAAGCCAGCTCTTCGCGGACGCTCTGCGTCACGAACTGGTGTTCGGGCTCCTGGAAGACCGAGCCGATCCGCCCGATCAGTGCACCGGCTTTCCAAGCAAACGGGGAATTGCCCAGGCCGTCGGCCAGTTGCGCGGTGGCCGTCAGCTCACCGCTGGCCGGGGCCAGCAAACCGCCCAAGGCCAGGGCCAGCGTCGATTTGCCGGCGCCGTTCTCGCCGAGAATCACCGTGGCGGTGCCCGCCTGCACTTCCATATCCACCGCCTGGGTATGCGGCGCGGTAGCCGTGCGGGCGCAGACCAGCTGCCGCGCTTCCAGCAGCATAGCTCCGGCAAGGTTCTCGGCCGGTGCCACCTGCGGAACATATCCGGGAACCCATAGCCCGGCGGCAGCCAGCTCCTGGCGCACGGGTTCTTCGGTGTACAGCTGACGCGGATCCAGGTCGTGCGCGACTCCCCCGCCCGGTTCCAGCACGATAACCCGGTCCATATGCTCTGCCCAAGCTTCGAGCCGATGCTCGACCACAACCAGCGTGGCACCGGATAGCTTCGCGGCGTTCAGCACCGCATCGCGCAACGGCCCGATGCTCTGCGGGTCCACGTTGGCGGTCGGTTCATCGAGCAGCATGAGGCCGGGTTCCATGGCCAGGATGCCAGCCAGGGCCAAGCGCTGCTTCTGCCCGCCGGAGAGCTGCTGGGTGCGGTGGTCGAAGGACAGCGCGCCCAATCCGACCGCGTCCAGCACTTCGGGGATCCGCTGGCGGATCACGCCCGGATCCATCCCGAGGTTCTCCGCTCCGAAGGCCACATCATCGGCGACCCTGCTTTGCACGACCTGGGTTTCCGGGTCCTGCTGCATCAAGCCCACCGGGTGGCTCCGGCGGAACGCATCGTTGCCATCAATCAGCAGCTGTCCGGCAAGCTGCTGATCCTCATCGGCTTCCAGCAGCCCGGCCATTGCATGCAGCAACGTCGACTTGCCGGCACCGGATGGACCGAGCAGCAGCACCTTTTCACCGGCGTGGATCTGCAGATCCAGCCCCGAGATGGCAGGTTCCTGCCGCTCCGAGTGCTGCCAGCCGAAACCAGTTGCGGTGATTGACGCTCCGCGCTGGGTCAGCGAGGCGGCATCGGAATTGGCAACTGAACTCATTTTGCGGTTTCCAGGTGTGCACGCCGGCTCGCCAGTGCGCTCAGGGCACCGGTCTTCGCCAGTCCGCGCGTGGCCAGCCAGGACAGCAACCCGGCGATGACCAGACCGGAAACACCGGTGGCGATCACGTGGAAGATCTTCATCCCGGCGGTGTACTCGACGTAGTAGGCCAGGATGTATGCCTCGGTAATGCCGGCGAACAGGCCGGAGGACAGGCCTGCCAGAAGTGCCACGCCCAGGTTCCACTTGCGGTAGCGGAATGCCGCGAAGACCAGCTCCGCGCCCAGGCCCTGGACCAGGCCGGAGATCAGCACGGTCAACCCGTAGTGCGAGCCGAGCAGCGCTTCAACCACGGCGGCCAGCATCTCGCAGTAGATCGCGGCGCCGGGCTTGCGGATAATCAATGCGCCGAGCACCGCGGGGAACAGCCACATGCCGGTGAGCAGCGCGGTGGCTGGAGGGAAAGCCGCGAAGGCCAGCGAAAACAGGCCGTAGCCGGCACTCCATGCCCAGAAAATGACTCCTGAAGCCACGGCGATCACCGATGCCACGACGATATCGACGACACGCCAGCCGGTACGATGCTTCGAAATTGTTTCGTTCATTGTTGGTCCTCCTGTGGAAAGGAGGGGGGATGCACGGAATGAGGGCATGCTGCGCCTATCCGCATCCGAGATGCTCGACTTCCTTCGCCGGTACTAGCCGGGGCAGGTTCGAGGGTCTGCGATCCATCGCACTCTCAGCGTCCTGCGACTTCGTAGAAGTCTGACGCTCCCCTGTCGGAATAATTACTGCTCCCCCACCATACCGCAGGTATGCTGGGCAGAGGAACGATGTGTCACGAGCTTGATCGCGAGGAAAAAATGGATAAAGTGCAGAAACTTGTCACTACCGGCATCACCGTTGGCGCGGGCATGCTCGGTGGCAAGCTGGTTGATTTCATTTGGTTGAAGGCAACCGGCAGCAAGGCGCCACGCAAGGGCACCGAGGAAGCGGCTGAAGCGTCCTTCCGCCGCGCATTGGGCTTCGCGATCGTCTCGGCCCTGGTGGCAGCGATCATGCAGACCGTGGCCGACCGCAGCGCCAACAAGGTTGTTGCCAAGTTCACCAAATAGGCTTCGGCGGCAAGCCGAGAGCGGGAGCAGTTCGGCTGAACTGCTCCCGCTCTTTTCGCATTACTTGTCCTCTGGCGCTTCGGCCTTGGACATCGGTGTTGCTCCGGTGGGCGGTGCGCCATTGACCCTGTTGACCACAAGGCTGAGCTCATCGGAGAACAGGGTTTCCTTGGCCGCGTGCTTGGTGCGGTAGCCGGAACGGCCGATCATGTGGGCGGAAACCGGCGCTGTCAGCAGCTGCATGCCCCAAGCCAACGCGAGGACCGGGATGACCGCCCAGCTGCGCAGGTAGATGGCCAACCCGGCGAAGATCAGCAGGAAGCCGAGCACCTGCGGCTTGGTGGCCGCATGCATGCGGGTGAGCATGTCCGGGAAGGTCAGCAAGCCGATGCCTGCGATCAAGGACATCAGGCAGCCGAGGATCAGCAGGATGGCGACGAGGATATCGAGGAAGAGTTCCATTAGGCATTCCTCTGATCCGAGACGAAGCGCGAGACGGTCACAGAGCCGATGAAGCCGAGCATGCACGCGGCAACCACGAACAGCATGTAGTCGGTGTGCTCGTGCAGCACCATCTCCAGGCACAGGGCGGCGGAGATGATCAGCAGCATCACGTCCAGGGCAAGCACCCGGTCAAGGATTGATGGCCCCTTGGCAACCCGGATCAGGCAGGCGATGGCGCCCAGCCCGAGCATGATGCCGCAGATCCAGATGACGATATCCAGCATGTTTATCCCTTCCTCGCGACGACGTCCGGTCCGCATTCGCTCTTGATCGCCTCGTACTCGTCACGGCTGCCGATGGCCATGATCAGCCGGCGTTCGATGTCCCGGATAGCTGCCCGTGCCTTCTCCACATCCTCCTGAGACTGGATGTTGATGTAGTGCAGGTACAGGGTCGAGGAGCTGCGGTCCACGTCGATCACGAAGGATCCGGGGATCAGCGTGAGCATGTGGCCCACGGTCATCACGATCAGGTCCGAGCCGGTGCGCAGCGGGACGGCGATGATCGCGCTGCGGGTGCTCTTTCCGCGTGCCACCGCCAGCCAGGCCACGTGGACGCTGGCCGCGACAACCTGTCCGAGGAACCAGATGAACAGCTTCACGCAGTACCAGAGGTTGATCCGGCCCGAAAGGACTACCGGCGGCAGCGGGAACAGGTTCACGATCACCAGGGCAATGACCGCCCCGAAGATCATGTTCGCCAGCGAGAAGTCCTGCCAGAGGGCGCCCCAGACGAAGAGCAGCAGCAGCAAGAGCGGCCATTCCTGCTTGAGTGTCGCACGGTGGCGCACGCCGGAGGTATCCAGCGCATCGTCGATGCGCTGGTCGCGCGGTTCAAAGTTCTTGTTCGGCATCATCCCTCCAATCAGAATGGCAAGATCGAGCTGATATAAGGTTCGCGGGCGATTAGCTCAGCTGCCACCCGCTCGCAGAATTCGAAGATGGGCCCGGCGAAGACGGTCAGGCCGATGCCCGCCAGCACCAGCGAACCAGTGGCATAGCGCATGCCCCAGGGCAAGGAGTCGGCTTCCAACTGCTTGGCCAGCTTCAAGCCCAGGCGTGGGTTCTGCGCGCCGCCGGCCAGCGTCTCGCCGGCGACCTGCATCGCTTCGGCCACCAGCTCCTGGTTTGGCACCTCGGCATCGGCGGCACGGCGCCAGAACACGCGGGCCCACACGCGGATGATCGCCAGCAGGGTCAGCAAGCTGGTCAGCAACCCGGCGCCGATCACGACCCAGGTCAGCGGGTCGGCATCCTGCGCGGCAGCATGCAGCAGCCCGAACTTGCCCAGGAACCCGGAGAATGGCGGGATGCCGCCCAGGTTGATGGCCGGGATGAAGAAGAGCAGGGAGAGCGCCGGGGACAGCTTGGCCAGCGAGCCGAGCCGGGTGACATTCGAGCTGCCGGCACGGCGTTCGATCAGGCCCGCCACCATGAACAGCGAGGTCTGCACAATGATGTGGTGGCCGACATAGTAGATGGTCGCGGAGATGGCCAGCGGCCCGCCCACTGCCACGCCGAAGATCAGGTAGCCGATGTGGCTGGTCAGCGTGAAGGAGAGCATGCGCTTGAAGTCCGTCTGCGCCAGCGCACCGAGGATGCCGATGACCATGGTCAGCGCGGACACCACCAGCAAGCCGGCGTTGACCGAGCCGCCCGGGAAGAGAAGGGTTTCGGTGCGGACGATCGCATAGACGCCCACCTTGGTCAGCAGCCCGGCGAACACCGCGGTGACCGGTGCCGGCGCGGTCGGGTAGGAGTCCGGCAGCCACAGTGACAGCGGGAAGACCGCGGCCTTGATGCCGAAGGCGATCAGCAGCAGCACATGCAGGATCAACTGCGGGCCCTGGCCTAGTTCAGGCAGTTTCACCGCGAGGTCTGCCATGTTCACCGTGCCGGTGGCCGCGTAGATCATCGCGATGGCCATCAGGAAGATCACCGAGGAGACCACTGAGACCACCACATAGGTAGTGCCGGCGCGGATGCGCTCTGCGGTACCGCCGAGAGTCAGCAGCACATAGCTGGCGGTGAGCAGGATTTCGAATCCGACATACAGGTTGAAGAGATCGGCGGCCAGGAAGGCGTTGGACACGCCGGCGAGCAGGATCAGGTAGGCCGGATGGAAAATCGACACCGGCCCTGGCTCATCGCCATCGGCCAGGCCCTGGCTGGTGGCGAAGAGCAGCACGGCGAGCGAAACGACCGTGGAAACCAGCAGCATGAACGAGCTGAACCCGTCGACCATCAGCGCGATGCCGAAAGGCGAGTCCCAGCCGCCAATGTGGATGGCATAGCTTTCCCCGCCCCACACGGCGGCGAGCATGCCGGCTTCGAGCAGCAGGGTCAGGGTGAGGATGCCGATGGTGATCAGGCGCTGCATGCGGACCTGGCGGCGGGCCAGGAACGCGGCACCGGCACCGAAGATCGGCAGCACCACTGCCAACGGGGCTAGATCCAGGAAATTCACTCTTCCCCCTCGCGCACTGGGCGGCCTTCTTCATCGACGAATTCGGTCGTGTCCTCAGCCACCGGCGAGTCCTCTTCCTCGTCGTAGGCGGTCTTCTGGGACACCTTGATATCTTCGGTGTCATCGGTGAGCTCATCGGCGCTGGTCAAGGTCCAGGACCGGTAGATCATCGCGAGCAGGAACGCGGTCACTGCGAAGGTGATCACGATCGCTGTGAGGATCAGCGCCTGCGGCAGCGGATCGGAATACTCGTCCGCGGGCACCTCGGGGTTGAACAGCGGCGCGGCTCCCTTGCGGCCGCCACTGGTGAGGAGCAGCAGGTTGATGCCGTTGCCCAGCAGCATGATGCCCAGCAGCACACGGGTCAGGGTGCGTTCGAGCACCAGGTAGAAGCCGGCGGCCAGCAGCACGCCGGTGACGACGAGGAAGGTGATATTCACGCTCATCGGCCAACTCCTGTCCGTGATGCCTGGATTTCATCGTGGCGGTCCACCGGGCTGCGGCCTTCGGACAGCGAATCGATTTCGCTGCCCAGGGAACGCAGCACATCCTGCACGAGGCCAAGGACCACCAGATACACTCCAATATCGAAAATCGTTGAGGAAACGAACTTGTGCTCGCCGAAGAACCAGAATTCCAGGGCATAAGTGGTGAAGATTCCATCGCCCAGCAGCAGCGGCACGATGCCGGTCAGGCCGGCCAGCGCAATGCCGCCGCCAATCAGCATGCCCGGAGCGATGCGCATCGACTCGGACAGTTCCACGCGGCCTCCGGCCAGGTAGCGGATGGTCAGCGCCAAACCGGCAATCAGCCCGCCGGCAAAGCCGCCGCCTGGGGTGTTGTGCCCGGTCAGCAGCGTGTACACCGACATGATCAGCACGGTGTGGAACATCAGCCGGGTGACAACTTCGAAAATGATCGAGCGGCGTTCAGCGACGAGCGTGTTGCCGGCCATCAGCCAGTCCTGGTTGGAGCTGGAAGCGAAACGCCGGGCGATGCGCAGTTCGGTTTCCTTCGAGTCCTTGGTGCCTATGGCTTCGGAGCCGGCGTCGATGCTGCCCGGAGCCACGTGGTGGGCGCGTACCCGGTTGCCGAAGCTTCGTCCGGCGAAGATCAGCGACGCCACACCGGTGGCTGCCGCCGCCAGCACGGTAATTTCGCCGAAGGTATCCCACACGCGCATATCCACCAGGGCCACGTTGACGATGTTCTTGCCGAATCCGTCGTAGTAGGCCAGATCGGGCCAAGCCAGGGAAATGCGTGCCTCGGTGCGCGCGGCCATCATCGCGATGGCGATGTAGACGACCATCAAGGCCAATGAGATCGCCAGGATCGCCCGGCCCCATTTGATCTTGGTCAGTCCGACCCACAGCCGCTTGGGCAAGGCACGCAGGGCGAGCACGAAGGAGACCAGCACGATGGTCTCCACCAGCAGCTGGGTCAGTGCCAGGTCGGGGGCACCTTGCAGGGCGAAGATCGCGACCATGCCATAGCCGGTTACCGAAACCATCAGCACCGCCATGAAGCGCTTCGGCGCGGTTATGGCAACCACCGCACCGGCGATGATCACCGCACCGATCAGCAGCTGCGCCGGATGGTCGGCAATGATCCAGTTCGTCGGCCACGGGGTGTAGACGGTCAGCGCGATGGCCAGCGGAATCACCAGCACCACGGCCAGGATGACGCCCAGGTAGAAGGACAGCGAACCACGCTGGGTGCGACCGGTGATCCAAATGGCCGCCTTGTCCAGCACGTTCACCGACATGCGGTAGATTTCCTCGGCTGAGGTGATCATCCGGCGCAGCGGGGCGCCGGTGTCGGTGCGGTGGCGCAGCCAGAAGAAGCACAGGCCCAGGCCCACGGAAATGGCACTCAGTCCGAGGGCCGCGTTGAAGCCGGCGAAGGGCAGCAAGTGCATCTTGCCCGGTCCGCCCTGCGCGGCCGACCAGTGGATGGCCAACGGCTCCACCAGCTGCGGGTAGAGCCCCAGGAACAGCGTTGCCGCCGACAAAACCAGCAAGGGGGCCAGGAAGATCAGCGTCGGGGCCTTGCACTGCAGCGCAGGCAGCTTCTTCTTCTTCACGCCGAACGCGCCGAAGAAGAAGCGCAGCGAATAGGCCATGGTCAGCGCCGCGCCTAGCAGGAGGCCGATGAGCGCCGCCAGCGACCACCCAGTATCCAGGTGCAGGGCTGCCTCGTAGATAGCTTCCTTGGCGACAAAGCCGAACAGCAGCGGCACGCCGGCCATGGAGGCGGCGGCAATGCCGGTGGTCGTGGCCAGGATCGGCATGACCCAGCCCAAACCGGTGAGCTTGCGGATATCACGCGTACCGGTGTTGTGGTCGATGATGCCCACGCTCAAGAACAGCGTCGCCTTGAACAGGCCGTGCGCCAGCGTCATGGCCAGTGCCGCGAAGGCGGCTTCGTGGGTGCCGAAGCCGAAGACCGCGATGATGAAGCCCAGTTGCGAGACCGTGCCGAACGCGAGGATCAGCTTGAGGTCGTATTGCTTGAGCGCCCGGTATCCTCCGATGAGCATGGTCAGAATGCCGATGCCGACGGTCATGGGTGCCCACAGCGCGGTCTCGGCAAAGCCGGGGGCCAGGCGCGCGATCAGGTAGACGCCGGCCTTGACCATGGCCGCCGCGTGCAGGTACGCGGAGACCGGAGTCGGGGCCGCCATGGCCCCGGGCAGCCAGAAGTGGAAGGGCACCAGGGCCGACTTGGAGATCGCCCCAACGATGATCAGTGCCACCGCAACATCGGTGAAGGTCCCCATCGCCACCAGCGCATCGGCTGACGCCAGGATTTCCGACAGCTGGTAGCTGCCGGCCGCCGCGCCGAGCATCAGGATGCCGGCGAGCATCACCAGACCGCCGAGGGTCGTGATGATCAGCGCGTTCATGGCCGAACGGCGCGCGGTGATCAGGGCCTGGCTGAAACCGATCAGCAAGTAGGAAAGGACACTGGTGATTTCCCAGAAAATGAACATGATGATGATGTCATCTGCCGTCACCAGGCCGGTCATGGCCCCGGCGAAAGCTACCATCTTCGCCGCGAAGCCGCCGATCTGCGGATCATCATTCTTGAAGTAGCGGGCGCAATAGAACAGCACCAGCGCGCCCACGCCCAGGATCAGCAGCAGGATTGTCGCGGCCAAGGAATCCATGCGGAAATTCAGGGCGATGTTCAGCCCGGGAATCCATTCCATCTGAACTGATGGCGGCGCATTCGGCGCACCATTGGCCAGTGAATTGTCAGCGGAAAGCACCGCAGGCATGCGGGTCAGCAACCAAATGAATCCCACTGCAGGAACGACCGCCACAACGTAGAAACCGTTACGCTTCAGGGCCCTGAATATCAGTGGGCATAAAAGAGCGGTCACAAACAGCGCAGTGAGAATTATTAGCACGCATTTCCTCTGTCGGCTGGTGGTGGGCAGAGTATCCAGAACGCCGCAAAAAGCGTCTGCATCTGTAATTTTATCAGCCAGCAGCAGCCTGCCATTGCAGGAATGTGTCGTTTAAGGAATATTCCCCGCGTTTTCCGCAATCAGCTGATTTTCTGAATCGCTCGATTTTCTCTAAAAATTCGTTCCTATTCATTTCCTGATTACCAGTTGCCGGTACGATGCGAGCATGAGAATCAATCAGGTCGAACCGTCAGCGATTCGCGAAAAGTGGCTTAATAGGTACACATGGGCCTGGGCCAGCTGGGACTGGGGCCAAGCGGCGATCAACGCGGTAATGATTACCTTCGTCTTCACCGTCTATCTGACCAGCGAGCTTTTTGGCGATACCGATCATGCTTCATTGGTGCTCTCGCAGGCACTGGCCATCGGCGGTTTGGCCATCGCCCTGCTGGTGCCAGTCACCGGGCTCCGGGCCGATGTTGCCGGACGGCGCAAGCTGTGGATCGTGGTCAACACGCTGATTCTAGTGGTGATCTGCGCGGTCTGCTTCTTCGTCTACCCCGACCCTTCCTACCTCTGGTTCGGCGCTATTCTCATCGCGGGCATGTCTGTCGTCGGCGAATTCGCCGGCGTGAACTACAACGCGGTGCTGAACCAGATTTCCACCAAGGCAACGGTCGGCAAGGTCTCCGGCTTCGGCTGGGGCATGGGCTATGTCGGCGGCATCCTTGCCCTCGCCTTGGTGCTCTTCCTGTTCGTGCAACCCATTGTGGAATGGCCGGGTGCCAATACCGATGAATCCCTGAACCTGCGCTGGGTGGCAATATTCTCGGCCGCATGGTGCCTGCTCTTCGCGCTGCCGCTGTTCTTCGTGATCCCTGAAGCACCGCCGAGCACGTCGAAGAAGATCCCGTTGGTTCAGACCTACAAGGTGCTGTTCAACAACATCAAGGAACTGTGGCGCAGCGACCGCAACCTGCTGTTCTTCTTGTGCTCGTCGGCCGTCTTCCGCGACGGGCTGGCAGCGATCTTCACCTTCGGCGGGGTCATTGCCGCCGGCACCTTCGGTTTCGAATTGACCGAAGTGATCATCTTCGCGATCGTCGGCAACGTGGTTGCCGCCCTGGGTGCCGTGCTTGGCGGCCGAGTCGATGACTGGGCGGGACCGAAGGCTGTCATTGTCGGTTCGCTCATCGGCCTGCTGGTGGCCGGTGCCGGCGTCTTCTTCTCGCCCGAAGCCACAGGTTTCTGGATCTTCGGCCTGCTGCTGTGCCTGTTCGTCGGACCGGCACAGGCAGCTTCACGTTCCTATCTCTCGCGCTTGATTCCCGAAGGGCGCGAAGGGGAACTCTTCGGCTTGTATGCAACGACCGGCCGCGCCGTGTCCTTCTTGGCACCTGCGCTGTTCGCCGGGGCCATCGCCATCGCCACCCCGCTGGTGGCATCCGGTGAAGCTCAGCGCTACGGCATCCTGGGCATCCTGGTGGTCTTGGCTCTCGGCCTGCTGCTGCTCCTGCCGATCCGCGCGCCGAAGAAGGCCACCTGAGCGAACCCGAGTGCAAACGGCGCTGGCTCGCAACAATCGTTGGGAGCCAGCGCCGTTTGCGAGATGACCAGGCGTGCTGTCGCTAGTTCTCGATGCTGGTTCGATGGAAGTTCAGGTGGCTGCGCGAAGCCGTTGGGCCGCGCTGGCCTTGGTAGCGGTTGCCGTAAGGGCCGGAACCATAAGGGTGCTCGGTGTCCGAGGTCAGCTTGAAGAAGCACAGCTGGCCGATCTTCGAACCGGGCCACAGCTTGATGGGCAGGGTTGCCATGTTGGACAGTTCCAAGGTGACGTGGCCGGAGAAGCCCGGATCGATGAAGCCTGCGGTGGAGTGGGTTAGCAGTCCGAGCCGTCCCAGGGAGCTCTTGCCCTCCAGACGGGCCGCCACGCCGTGGCCCAAGGTCACCACTTCATAGGTCGAGCCGAGCACGAATTCGCCCGGGTGCAGGATGAATGGCTCATCGGGGTCGACCTCGACCAGGCGGGTGAGCTCGTCTTGCTCCACAGAAGGGTCGATGTGCGCATACTTGTGGTTGTCGAAAAGCCGGAAGAACCGGTCAAGTCGAACATCCACGGACGCGGGCTGGACCATCGCCGGCTCGAAGGGCTCCAGCCCGATCTCACCTGACGCTATTTCTCGACGAATATCACCATCTGAATACAACACGGATATAAATTTATCCTGACTTTCCCCGGCAGCCGAACTATTGGGCCAAATATGTACGGTGAGTCAATTCCCGCGGGCGCTTCCTGTTCACCCGCTGGTGGCGGATTTCTCACCAAATACCCAGTGTTTCCAGCTATCGTTAAGTTGGGTTTCCCATCATCGCTCCGCAACACAAGGGTTTATTCAAGATGCGTCTAGCCTCCGCGCTGACTGGCACCGTTCTCGCCTCGGCACTGCTGCTCTCCGGCACCGCCGCATTCGCTGCGCCGGCTGAGGATCTGCCTGCGGTGGAGAGCTCGCAGCTGACGAAGGCATCGAGCCCCTTGGCCCTGATCAACCCCAGCACGAAGCTTTCGCCAGAAGACTACGTTCCAGGCAAGCTGGTGAGTGTTGCCGGCAGCTCGATGACCCTGCGACCTGAGGCAGCCAAGGCGGTCGAAGCGCTCATTGCCGACGCACGCGCCGCTGGCCACTCGATCAAGCTGCTCAGCGCCTACCGTTCCTACGAGCGCCAGGCGGTGCTGTTCAACCAGTACCAAGCCAAATACGGCACTACCTATGCCGAGCGCATTTCTGCACGCCCCGGAACCAGCGAGCACCAGCTCGGTTTGGCCGCAGATCTGGGCTACACCAACAGCCATGCCGAATTGAAGGCAGAGTTCGGCCAGACTCCGGCCGGTTTGTGGATCGCCGAGCATGCAGTGGAGTACGGCCTGATCATCCGCTATCCGCAGGGCAAGGAAGAGATCACCGGCTACAAGTACGAGCCGTGGCATGTGCGCTACATCGGAACCGAGCACGCCGAAGCAATGCTGGCCTCCGGCGCAGAAACCTTCGAGGAGTACCACCAGATGCTCGCCGACTCGATGGAGAGCGCCAAGCAACGCGAAGCCGAGGTTGCCATCGAGAAGGAACCGGCAAAGGCCAAGGACGAAAAGCCGAAGGAAGAATCCCAGAAGGCTGGCGAAGGTGTTGTCGTGGACGAGGACTTGCTGGTCCTGCGTTTCCTTCCGCCGTACCGCGACTGGGGCTTCGGCTTCACCCAGTAGCCACCCCGAGGCAGGATTCGCTGCCAAGCACGGACCTGGTTCCCGGCGACGGGACAAAGCAGCCTGAACTGGAAAAGGAGCCACCAGCTTTTTGCTGGCGGCTCCTAGCAGCTTGAAGTCCTACTTCGCGCGCACTGGGATGCCGGTGAAGGTCGGCTTCAGCGTCTCGGCAAAGAAGTCCTCGCCCTTGTCATCGACGACGATGAAGGCCGGGAAGTCCTCGACCTCGATCTTCCAGATCGCTTCCATGCCCAGCTCCTCGTATTCGAGCACCTCGACCTTCTTGATGCAATCCTGGGCCAGGCGCGCGGCAGGGCCGCCGATGGAGCCCAGGTAGAAGCCGCCGTGGGTGTTGCAGGCATCGGTGACCTGCTTGGAGCGGTTGCCCTTAGCCAGCATGACCATCGAGCCGCCGGCAGCCTGGAACTGGTCGACATAGGAGTCCATGCGGCCTGCGGTGGTCGGGCCGAAGGAACCCGACGGCATGCCCTCAGGGGTCTTGGCAGGACCTGCGTAGTACACCGGGTGGTCCTTGAGATACTGCGGCATCTCTTCGCCGGCGTCCAGGCGCTCCTTGATCTTGGCGTGCGCGATGTCGCGGGCCACAACCAGCGGGCCGGTCAGCGACAGGCGGGTCTTGACCGGGTACTTGGTCAGCTCCGCCAGGATCTGGTTCATCGGCTTGTTCAGGTCGATCTTCACCACTGAAGAACCGCCGGTGCCGGTGACACCATCGGTCTCGTGGTCGTGGGCCGCAATAGCCGGGTGGGATTCGTCCGGCATGAAGCGGGCCGGATCGGTTTCCAGCTGCTCGACGAACAGGCCTTCCTCGGTGATCTTGGCCAGCATCTGGCGGTCGGCCGAGCAGGATACTGCGATGGCCACCGGCATCGAAGCGCCGTGGCGCGGCAGGCGCACCACGCGCACGTCGTGGCAGAAGTACTTGCCTCCGAACTGGGCGCCGATGCCGAAGTGGCGGGTCAGCTCCAGTACCTTGTCTTCCAGCTCGGTATCGCGGAAGCCGCGGCCGGTCATCGCGCCCTCGGTAGGCAGCGAGTCCAGGTACTTGGCCGAACCGTACTTCGCGGTCTTCAACGCCATCTCGGCGCTAGTGCCACCGATGACGATGGACAGGTGGTACGGAGGGCACGCGGCGGTGCCCAGCGAGCGCAGCTTCTCGTCGAGGAACTTCAGCATCGAGTTCTCGTTGAGGATCGCCTTGGTCTCCTGGTAGAGGAAAGACTTGTTGGCCGATCCTCCGCCCTTGGCCATGAACAGGAACTTGTAGCTGGTGTCAGCGCCGTCCTTGGTGTTCGCGTACAGGTCGATCTGCGCCGGGAGGTTGTTGCCGGTGGCCTTCTCTTCCCAGGTGGTGATCGGAGCCAGCTGCGAGTAGCGCAGGTTCAGCCGGGTGTAGGCGTTGTAGATGCCGCGCGAGAGCGAGATCTCGTCCTGCTCTTCGGTGAGCACACGCTGGCCGCGCTTGCCCATGACGATAGCGGTGCCGGTGTCCTGGCACATCGGCAGGATGCCGCCGGCGGCGATGTTCGCGTTCTTCAGCAGGTCCAAGGCCACGAACTTGTCGTTCGGGCTGGCTTCCTCATCGTCGAGGATGTTGCGCAGCTGCTGCAGGTGGGCCGGGCGCAGGTAGTGCGAGATGTCGTGCAGCGCGGTCTCGGCTAACTGCTCCAAGGCTTCGGGTGCGACCTTCAGGAAGTTCTTCCCGTCCGGGCCGGCGACAACCTCGACGCCTTCGGAGGAAATCTTGCGGTATTTGGTGGTGTCTTCGCCAATGGGCAGAAGATCCTCATAACGGAATTCAGGCATGCTCAGTCCTTGATTCAATCGTGGGTGCTCACCTGCCATTTTATGCCTTTACCCCGAATTAACCGCATTCGCCGTTTGCACCTGAGGGTTTATCGCGACATGCTGTAATGCATGAGCAACGAGAACGCCTCCGAAGCGCACGAGAACCAAAAGCCTGCCCAGGGCCCAGATGCGGTCATTGAAACCCCGATGGACAAGCAGCGGGCTCAGCCCAAAACGCACTTCGAGATGATGCTTCAGGCCGGGCTTAACAAACCCGAGCTCTCCGGTTCGGTCATCGGCGCTTTCATGAGTGCAGAGGTGTACTTCCTCTCCCGCGAAGAGGTCACCGGCGAGAACAAGAACGCCCAGCCGATGATGCTCACCAACCCTTCGGGCGAAGCGGTGGTAGCGGTCTTCACCACCCTGGAGCGCATCCCTTCCTCGTACATCGACATGGCACCCTACGGCGTGAAGGTCCAGGGCGCCACCGTGGTGCGCGCATTGGAGAACACCGGCTTCGTGGTGAACCCAGGCGACGAGCTCAGCTTCGAAGTCCCTGCTGATGGGGTGGCGATTTTGCGCGAACAGCTGCTCAACCAGAAGCGTCCGGAATAGCATTTCGTAACTTTTGCCACGATTTCCCGTGCCGTTTGCCGGTGCGCAAGATTCGTGGGATATGCTTTTGATGCCCGGGCCGTCAATAGGCCGCTCGGAGCACTGCGGGCGTAGCTCAATGGTAGAGCGCTAGCTTCCCAAGCTCGATACGCGGGTTCGATTCCCGTCGCCCGCTCAAGCGAACGCCGGGGCACCAATGGTGCTCCGGCGGTTCTGTCCCTGCAGCCAGCGAAGGAGCACGATGACCGGAGTCCTCGAAGGCTTCTCCATCATCTGGGTCGTCATTCTCGTCGGCTATCTGGTGGGCCGCACCGGGGTCCTCGGCGACCAGGGCCGCCACGTTCTCAGCCGGGTCACCTTCTTCGTGGCCAGCCCGGCCCTTCTGTTCACCACCCTGGTCGAGTCCGATCCGGTCTCCGTGCTCGGGCCGCTGCTCTGGGTGGCTGCGCTGTCCGCGGCCTTGACCGCGGCGATCTACTACCTGGCGACGGTGCGGACGCTGAAGCGGCCGGCATCGGAGAGCATCATCGCCGCGATGTCCGCCTCCACGGTGAACTCCGCGAACCTGGGGCTGCCCATCGCATTGTACGTGCTCGGCGACATGTCCTATGCGGCCCCGATCATACTCTTCCAGCTGGCCCTCTACCAGCCGGTCAATCTGGCGATGCTGGATGCCACCACCTCTCGGCACCGCACCACCCCAATCGCCTTGCTGCTGGCTACCGCGAAGAACCCGATGATCATCGGTTCGCTGCTCGGTCTGGTCGTGGCGCTGACCGACGTCGAGCTGCCTTCGATGGTGCTGGAACCCATCAATCTGATTGCCGGCGCCTCGATTCCCGCCATGCTCATGGCTTTCGGCATTTCGCTGGTGGGCTCTAAGCCGCTGGAAAAGAAATCCGGCCGCCGCGCCGACGTGCTGATCGCCGCGGCAGCCAAGCTGCTCCTGCACCCGTTCCTGGCCTGGGTGCTGGCCTACTGGGTGTTCGGATTGCGTGGAGAGCTGCTGGTGGCCTCGGTCATCATGGCCGGCCTGCCGACCGCGCAGAACATTTTCGTGACGGCCATGCGCTACGACCACGGGGTGGTCGTTGCGAAAGACACGGTGCTGGTCACCACCATCTGCGCGATCCCCCTGATGATGCTGTTGGCGATCATCCTCGGAATCTGAGGTAGCTTCGCACCGCAGGAATAATCGATCATCACTAGAGTGTTGTATGGACTACTGGTTTTATCCGCTCCCCTAGTGAGGTCATCATGAAGCGCACTGCACCCCTGCTGGCTGCCGCCACAATCGTCGCCCTGTCATTGAGCGCCTGCGGGTCCTCCGGCTCGCCGGCCTCCCCCAGCGCATCGGGTGGCGCCTCTGCCGAAACCGGCGACACCTTGAAGAAGGTCAAGGATTCCGGAGTGCTGACCGTGGGCACCGAAGGCACCTACCGTCCCTTCTCATACCATGAGGGCAGCGAGCTGACCGGCTACGACGTCGAGGTGATCGAAGCCGTCGGCGAGAAGATGGGCGTCGAAGTCAAGTTCCAAGAGACCCAGTGGGACGCGATCTTCGCCGGCCTGGATGCCGGCCGTTTCGACGTCATCGCCAACCAGGTCTCGATCAACCCGGAACGCGAAGAGAAGTACCTGTTCACCCAGCCCTACACCGTTTCCACCGGCGTGGTGGTGACCAAGAGCGACAATACCGACATTACGTCCTTCGACACGCTCAAGGGCAAGACCACCGCGCAGTCGCTGACCAGCAACTTCTACGAGACCGCCAAGGATGCCGGTGCGAATGTCGAACCGGTTGAAGGCTGGGCCCAGTCGATCACCCTGCTCAAGCAGGGCCGTGTCGATGCCACCGTTAACGACAAACTGACCTTCCTGGACGCGCAGAAGGCCAACCCGGATGACAGCATCAAGATCGCCGCTGAATCCGATCAGAAGAGCGAATCCGCTGTCGCCCTGCGCAAGGATTCCACCGAACTGGCCAAGGCCATCGACACTGCCCTGGACGAGCTGCGCGCCGACGGGGAACTGACGAAGATCTCCGAGAAGTACTTCGGCGAAGACGTCAGCAAGTAGCAAGCACTATCAGTAGACTGGCTCCACACGTGAGAACGCGTGGAGCCAGTTTCATTTGCGCAAAAGGTAGCCCATGGATCCGAAATGGCAATTATTCCTCGACTCGCTCGGGCCGTTGGCCCTCGGTGCGATCACCGCAACCATTCCGCTGGCCCTGATCAGCATGGCCCTGGGCCTGGTCATCGCCTTGCTGATGGCGCTGATGCGGATCAGCAAGAACCCGGTGGTCTCCTCGATCGCCCGGATCTACATCTCCATCATCCGCGGCACACCGCTGCTGGTGCAGCTGTTCGTCATCTTCTACGGCATGCCCTCGGTGGGCCTGGTCATCGACCCGTGGCCCAGCGCCATCATCGCCTTCAGCCTGAATATCGGCGGCTACGCCGCTGAGATCATCCGTGCGGCAATCCTCTCGGTCCCCCGGGGCCAATGGGAAGCCGGCTATACCCTTGGCATGTCGCGCACGCGCACCCTTTACCGGCTGATCCTGCCGCAGGCAACCCGGGTGGCCGTGCCACCGCTGTCGAACTCGTTCATCTCGCTGGTCAAGGACACCTCGCTGGCCTCCACCATCCTGGTCACCGAAATGTTCCGCAAGGCCCAGGAGATCACGGCTTCCACCTATGAGTTCCTGCTGCTCTATTGCGAAGCAGCGGCCATCTACTGGGTGATCTGCCTGGTGCTTTCGGCCCTGCAAAACTCTGTTGAAGGAAGGCTTGAAAAGTATGTCGCCAAGTAATTCCCCCCTGCTGGCGGTCACCGGCCTGCACAAGGCGTTCGGGGCGAACCAGGTGCTCAAGGGCATCGACTTCACCGTGCATTCCGGCGAGGTGCTGGCCCTGATCGGCCCGTCAGGCTCCGGTAAGACCACCGCCCTGCGTTGCCTGAACGGCCTGGAAATCGCAGATGCCGGTTCCGTCGGATTCGCCGGCGGCCCGGAAGTGTCCTTCAGCGCCGGGATGAAGCCCAAGTCCGCGCAGATCCTGCGCAATCGCTCTGCGATGGTGTTCCAGGGGCACCACCTGTTCCCGCATCTGACGGTCCTGCAGAACGTGAGCATCGGTCCGATCGAGGTGCAGAAGCGTCCCAGGGACCAGGTGCTGGCCGAGGCGAAGAAGCTGCTGGCCCGCGTGGGCCTGGAAGCCAAGGCCGATGACTACCCGAATTCACTGTCCGGCGGACAGCAGCAGCGCGTAGGAATCGTGCGCGCGCTGATGCAGCAGCCTGATTTGCTGCTCTTCGACGAGCCCACCAGCGCGCTGGATCCGGAGCTGGTCGGCGAAGTGCTCACTGTCATCAAGGAATTGGCCCAGGAAGGCTGGTCCATGGTGCTGGTGACCCACGAGCTGGCGTTCGCCCGGGATGTGGCCGACACCGTGGTGTTCATGGATGGCGGGGTGGTCGTGGAGACCGGCCCAGCCGCACAGGTGCTCGGCACGCCGAGGAACCCGCGGACTCAAAGTTTCGTCCAGCGTCTTTTGCACCCGTTCTAAAAGCAATAGAGTGAAACCATGACACAGGAATCGAATACCCTGCTGACCAGCCTCGTTGAAGGATATGCCTTCGAATCCGCATGCCTGGAGCTCGGGGCCGCACTGATCGACGGCAAGCCGGAGCCGACTGCGCAGGTCCGCCTGCCATTGAAGATGCTCAACCGCCACGGCCTGATCGCCGGCGCCACGGGCACCGGCAAGACCGTCACCCTGCAGACCATGGCAGAACAGCTCTCAGTGGCCGGCGTTCCGGTATTCCTCGCCGACGTCAAGGGCGATCTGACCGGTCTCGCGCAGCCTGCCGAACCGTCGGACAAGCTCACTGCCCGGCTGGCCGAATTGGGCCACGAATTCACCGCCCGCACCAACCCGGTCGAATTCCTCAGCCTCGGCGGCAAGGGCGAGGGCGTTCCGGTACGCGCCAGCGTAGACGCTTTCGGACCGATCCTGCTGGCCCGCGTCCTGGAACTGAACGAGACCCAGGAAGAATGCCTGCAGCTGATCTTCCACTACGCCGACTCCAACAAGCTTCCGCTCGATGACCTCAGCGACCTGAAGGCGGTCATCAGCTTCCTGCTCAGCGACGACGGCGCCCCGGCGCTGGCGGGCCTCGGCGGGGTTTCCTCGTCCACCGCGTCGGTGATCCAGCGCGGCATCACCATCATGCAGACCCAGGGCCTGGACCAGTTCTTCGGCCAGCCCGAGTTCGATACCGCCGACTTCCTGCAGGTGCGCGACGGCGCTGGGGTCATCAGCATCCTGGAACTGCCCTCGGTCAGCTCCCAGCCCATGCTTTTCTCCACCTTCCTCATGTGGCTGCTGGCCGACCTGTTCGAAGACCTGCCAGAAGCCGGCGACCTGGACAAACCCAAGCTGGTGTTCTTCCTCGACGAAGCCCATCTGCTCTTCAAGGATGCGACCAAGGCGTTCACCGACGCGATCATCAGCACCGTGCGGCTGATCCGATCCAAGGGCGTGGGCTTGTTCTTCATCACCCAGTCCCCGACCGACCTGCCCGATGAGGTGCTCGGCCAGCTGGGCAACCGCATCCAGCATGCGGTGCGCGTGTTCACGGCCAAGGACCAGAGCGCGCTGAAGCAGATCATCAAGACCTTCCCCTCCGGCGAGCTGGACCTGCAGGAGGCGCTGACCCAGGCTGGTGTCGGCGAAGCGGTGGTCACCGTGCTGGGCGAGAAGGGTGCGCCGACCCCGGTCGCCTGGACCAAGATGTCCTCGCCGGGATCCACCATCGGGCCAGCCTCCCCGGAGCGGATGGCGCAGGTCCGCGGCAGCTCGACGCTGGCTGCGGAGTATTCCGCCGCGGTGGATCGCGATTCCGCCCGTGAAATGCTCGAAGCACGGGCCGCGCAGCCGGTGCAAGCTGTTCCCGAGGCGGCGCCGGAACCGCGCAGGGAAAGCGCCCCACGCCAGAGCCGGCCACGGCAGGAGGAGAACCCGATGATGGACATGGCCATGGATGCCGCGAAGGTGATTGGACGGGAGCTGATCCGCGGCTTCTTCGGCAACCGCAAGCGCCGCCGCCGGTAGTATTACCCGCCATTCCAGCACGCCGTTTACTCACTGCGCCCGGAAACCAGATAGCCTAGCTACTGATGAACACTCGTAATTCCATGCCGATCTCCGCTGCCCGCCTGGCCCTTCGCTGGGCCTTGGCCGCAGTGGCAGTCATCGTTCTGGTCATTGCCGGATCGATCGCCGCCAACCGCACGCTCTTCTCCCCGCAGCATCAGGTGAAGGCGCTGCAGCAGCATTTGGCCAAAGGCGAAGGCGCCGAGGCCTTGGGCCTGATGCAGGCCCAGGTCCCGGAGGGCGACGCGGTGGCCCTGGACGGGGATGTGCTCAAGCGCACCCAGGCCGGGATTACGGAATTCACCACGGACAAGGCCCAGCCGGTCGACGGCGATGAGCAGCTGCGCACCGTCACCGCGCATTACAAGGCCCACGGCGTGGATAAGGATTCCACCTACACGCTGCGCCACGCCGGCAAATCCTGGCTGCTGTTCGACAAGTGGGCCTTCGAGCCGAGCACGCTGCCCAGCGTGAGGATCAAGGCCAACACCGTCAACGAGGTCATGGTCAACGAGCAGAAGATCCCGCTGTCCGCCGGCGTGAGCACCCTGCCGGTGTTCTACCCTGCGATCCTCGACGCGAGCTTCAGCACCAAGAATTTCGCGGCCGACACCCGCGGCATAGTGGTCACAAGGCCTGCCGCGGAACCGGTGGAGATCGCGTTGAAGACGGAGCCGACCAAGGAATTCATCGCCGCCATCAACACGAAGGTAAAGAAGTATCTCAACGACTGCGCCGAGGAGCAGGTTCTGATGCCCTCGGGCTGCCCGTTCGCCTACAACACCTCCGCGCGCGTGGATCCGGCAACTATCGACTGGTCCATTTCGAAGTACCCGGCCATTGAAGTGAACTACTACAACGGCGCCTGGGTGCTCTCCCCGCTGAAGACCACCGCCACCTTGACCTTGACCGAGCAGGATCTGCGCACCGGCGCCAAGGCGAAGAAGACCGTCAAGGAGGACTACTCCTTCACCGCACAGCTGACTACCAGCACCACCGAGGTGTCGGTGGTTCCGGTGGCCGGCGGCGAACAGGTGGCCGGCTAGCGCCCGAGCAGTTCGCGGAACTGGCTGCGCAGCGGCACCGCGTTGGTCTTGAACTTCTGCCAGACCAGCAGCGCCGCCAGGCTGGCGGCCAGCGACAGCCCGGACCCGATGGTCACGGCGATCTGGATCCCGAACAGTTCGGCGAACCAGCCGATCAGCGGCGAGCCAATGGGCGTTCCACCCATCACCACCATCAGGTACAGTGCCAGCACGCGCGCCCGGTACTGCGGCGGCACCGAGGTCTGCACCATGGTGTTGCAGCTGTTCAGGAAGGTCAGCGACCCCAGTCCCACCGGGATCAGCACCAGGGCGAACGCGATGTAGTTGGGCATCCATGCGCTGGCGACCCCGGCGATGCCGAAGAACACGCCGCCGCCGATCAAGTAGCGCCAACGCGGAGCCGAACGCCGTGCCGCCAGCAGCGCGCCGCCGAAGGTGCCCACTGCCATGATGGAGCCCAGGATCCCGTACTCCCCGGCTCCCACCCCATAAACCTCGGTGGCCATCAGCGCGTTGGTCATCTGGAAGTTCAGCCCGAAGGTGCCGATTACCCCGGCCAGGAAGAAGATCAGCAGCAGGTCCTTGCGATTCTTCACATAGGCGATGCCTTCGCGCACCTGCCCCTTGGCCCGCTCTACCGGCTTGGAGGGGTTCAGCGCGTCCTTGCGCATGAACACCAGCGAGGAGATCACCGCAAGGAAGGAAGCGCCATTGAGCAGGAAGGCCGGACCGGTACCGACCAGGGCGATGACCGCGCCGGCCACGCCTGGACCGGCCAGCCGGGCCAGGTTGAAGTTCGCGCTGTTCAACGCCACCGCGTTGGCCAGATGGGAGCCGGGGACCACTTCGGAGACGAATGCCTGGCGTGCCGGCGCATCGAAGGAGGAACCGATGCCCAGCAGGGTGGCCAGCACGTAGACGTGCCAGAGCTGCGCGGTGCCGGTGACTACCAGCAGGCCGAGGATCAGGGCGCAGGCTCCCATGAAGCTTTGGGTGAAGATCAGCAGCCGGCGCTTGTTGAAGCGGTCGGCGATCAGTCCGGCATAGGGGCCCAGCAGCAGCACCGGCAGGAATTGCAGGCCTGTGGTGATGCCGGTGGCCACCGCATCGTGGTCCGTGAGCTCGGTGAGCACCAGCCAGTCCTGGGCCACGCGCTGCATCCAGGTTCCGATATTGGAGACCAGCGCGCCGATCACCCACAACCGGTAATTTGGTATTTCCAGTGCACGGAACATTTTCGACGCCATACTTATCGCCGGATCCCTCCGGCTCCTCCCGCCCTCCAGTCTAGCGACTTGGGCGGGAAAATGCTGAGGTTTCCTCAGATTATCGCTGTGATGCCATCCGGCAGCTTTCGACGGGCATGGAAAAGGCGCACCCTCGGGTGCGCCTTTTTCTAGTTCACGCCGCGCAAATCCAGCAGCAGCTCGTTCTCGCCGTCCGCGTCCAGCACCACCGGGATGCCCCAGTCCTGCTGGTACAGGTGGCAGGCCGCGTGATCGGGGATCTCGCCGCCCGGCTCGCCGTCGCAGGCCGCCGCACGGGCGGTAATGTGCAGCACGCCGTCGGCCACCTCCGGGTTCAGCTCCAGGGTGCGGGTCAGGCCCACCGAGGTGCCGGCCCCATCGAGGAGCAGCTCCTCTGGGCTGGCCGAAATCTTCAGCTGGGTCGGATCGCCCCAGCGGTCATCGAGCTTCTGGCCCTTCGGCGCGGCGAAGCGCACGAGGATCTCGTGCTTTCCGGCCTGCACACGGGTCTTGGGGCGCTGGGTCTGGCTGGCGCCTTCGTCCACCACCAGGGCCTCGGCAGGAATCGGGATGCGCACCAGCTGGTGGGTGTTGGTCTCCACGACCAGCAGCACCGGGTCGCCGTCCACGGTGGCGTCCACCAGCACGTCGGCCGGCTCCTTCAGCCCCTTGGCCAGGGTGGAAACGGTCTTGGTGGCCGGGTCGAAGCGGCGCACCGCCCCGTTGTACGAGTCGGCGATCGCGATCGAGTGGTCAGGCAGCACCGCAACGCCCAGCGGGTGTTGCAGGCGCGCCGCCTCGGCGTCGCCGTCGCGGAAGCCGAAGTCGAACAGCCCGGTGCCCACCGCGGTGTGCACCGACTGGGCCTGGCCGTCCTCGACCTCGATCCAGCGCAGGGCGCTGGTTTCCGAGTCGGCGATCCACACGTTCTCGCCATCCAGGGCCAGGCCCGAGGACTGGGCGAACCAAGCCTGGTCCGGTGCCCCGTCGGCCAGCCCTTCCAGGCCGGTGCCGGCGAAGACCGACACAGCGGACGTGCGCGGGTCGAAGGCGAAGATCTGGTGGGTGCCGGCCATTGCGATGATGATCTTGCCCGAAGGGTGGTAGAGCACATCCCATGGGGAGGACAGCGAAATGTTCAGCGCGTCGGTGCCCAGCTCGGTGGGCTGGACTTCCTGGCGGGCGTTCTCCGAGTCCAGCAGGCGCTGCACGCCGTTGCCGGCCAGGGTGCCCACCTGCCCGGTGGCGAGGTTGACCGAACGCAGGCGGTGGTTGACGGTGTCGGCGACCACAACGTCATAGCCGAGTTCCGCGGCCAGCTCGGCCGGCAGCGCGGCCAGCCCCTGCAACTCATTGAACTGGGCGGTCTGCGCATCGCCATCGGCGTAGCCCTTCGCCCCGGAGCCGATGGTGCGCACGACGGTCAGGTCGCCCGCCAGCTCGACGAGCCGGTGGTGGCCCGAGTCGCCCACCAGGAAGTTGCCATTGGCCAGGGCGATGGCCTTGCCCGGGAAGCGCAGGTCGCCTTCGCGGGCCTCGGGAGCCACGTACGGCCCGTTGCCGCGGTGTAGCGTGCCCTTGGCTTCGTGCTCAGCCACCAGTTCCTCGATCAGCGAGCCCAGGCCCTGGGCGTGGCCCTCGCCGGAAAGGTGGGCAACGATGTAGCCCTCGGGATCCAGCACCACCAGGGTTGGCCAAGCACGCGCCCCATAGGCCTGCCAGGTGACCAGCTCCGGGTCATCGAGCACCGGGTGGTGGATCTCATAGCGTTCCACGGCTGCGGCCAGCGCGTCCGGATCGGCTTCGTGCTCGAACTTCGGCGAATGCACGCCGACGGTGACCAGCACATCCGAGTATTTCGCCTCCAGCGGGCGCAGCTCGTCGAGCACGTGCAGGCAGTTGATGCAGCAGAAGGTCCAGAAGTCCAGGATCACGATCTTGCCGCGCAAGGCATCCAGATCCAGCTGCTTGCCGCCGGTATTCAGCCAGTTCCGGCCCAGCAGCTCGCTGGCGCGCACCTTGTAATTGGCGCGGACGGATTCGGAAGTGCTCATGGTGGTCCTTTCGCTGTCACCGCGGCTGCGGCAATTCGAACCTCAATTATCTGCCACCGCCGCCCGAACGGGCGAACGGTGTTAAGCAACATTGAGAAAAGTGTGAAGTTCTTGCTGGTGCAACCACCGGCCCGGGCCGGGTATTCCCGTTAGGGCAGCTGCGCGAGCACTGTGTCCATGATGCTGGTGGCCACCTTGTTGAAAGTGGCATCCTGCAGCGAGGTCGCGGACATGAAGGAAACCATCACCGCGTACTGATCGGTGCTCTTGATCAGCACCAGCGAATCCTGCGCATACTGCCCGTCGCGGCTGTAGTACAGGGCCGAATCGGCTTCCGGCACGCCGGGATCCGAGAACTTCAGGGTCTCGCGGTAATCCAGGCCGTTGAGCTTCACGGTTTTGCATTCGTCCAGGATGGTGGCCACGTTCTTGTTGTGCGCCGCGACCTTGGCCGCCTTATCGCCGAGCTTGGCGACCTCCACCGAACCGGTGATCGACTGGTTCTCGTTGGTGAAGTCGGTGCGCGCCGCCTCGGTGCCCAGCTGCACCGGCGACCAATTCAAATCCTCGATCGGGCCCGAGCACTGGGCCGGCAGCACCACGATGTCCTTGAGCGTGTCGGTGGGCGGCGTGGCCAGGGATTCGAGGTCCTTGCCCTGGATCTTCGCGCTGGCGGGGAAGCCGAGCTCGGCGGCCATCACTGCCCCGGCGGTGGTGGCCACCTGCGCGGTGGTCATTTCCGCAGGCTCTTCAGCTTTCTCGGAGGCGCTGGGTGTCGCGGTGCCCTGCACGGCGATCTTGTGGGTCTCGTCCTGCGGCATCTCCTGCTCCGCGGAGCAGGCGGTGGCCGCGAGCAGCGCGCAGGCCAGCAGCGAGGAGGCGAGGATCTTCTTGGTGCTAGGCACGGGGGTCCCTTCGGTCGGCCTGCTTGTAGCGGGCGAACATTTCGTTGTAGGCAGCCAGCTCGGCATCGTTGTCGCGCTCGGCCTGGCGGTCGTAGCGCTTGGTGTCCTTCTTGTCTTGGCGCAGCCAGGAGATGACCACGAAAATCGCCAGCACCAGCGTCGGCACCTCGCCGATCGCCCACATCGCCCCGGCGCCCACCACCTGGTCCTCCAGCGCGGTGCCGCCCCAGGTGCGGCCCATGTTCCCGAAGTAGTCGGGGGCCAGCAGGGTTTCGGTGCTCATCAGCGCGACGCCGAAGAAGGCGTGGAAGGCGACGGTGGCCAGCAGCACCACCAGGCGCATCGGGTACGGGTAGCGCTTGGGAACCGGGTCGGCGTCCACCAACGACAGGGCGAACAGGTAGCCGGTGAGCAGGAAGTGCAGGTTCATCAGCTCGTGGCCGGCGTGGTAGCGCATGGCCGGTTCGAGCAGCGGGGTGAAGTAGAAGACCACAATCGAGCCGGCGAAGTTCACGGCAGCGAAGATCGGGTGGGTGATCACCCTCGAGTAGCGCGAGTGCACCAGGTAGAGGATCCATTCGCGCGGGCCGCGGGTGCCATCGGCGCGCGAAGGCAGCACCTGCAGCAGCAGCGTGACCGGCGTGCCCAGGACCAGGAAGATCGGCACGATCATGGTCAGCGACATGTGATCGACCATATGGGTGGAGAACTGGATCTTGCCGTACACCGCCACCGCGCCGCTGGTCACGTAGAACAGCGCGAACAGGCCGACGATCCAGCTGGCCAGGCGCAGCACGCTGGGCTTGTCCCCGCGGCGGACGAGCTTGATGAACGCCCAAAGGTACACGGCCAGGCCGAACAGGCAGACCGCCACCCAGATCCAGTCCATCCGCCAGGTGGTGAACCAGGCGGCCGCGTCCGGTGCCGGCGGCAGGTCATAGCCGGTGAGCAGGCGTGCCGGGGTCGCTTCGGCCGGCGGGGCATCGGAGGTCGGCGGGGCGGTGCGCGCCAGCACGGTGGCCACCGACATCACTGCGGCCATCAGGACGACCTCGGCGGCCACGACCTGCCAGGCCGCGCGCAGCGCGGTGAACTTGCCTTCCAGCAGCTTCGGGATCACCATCCGCCGGTGCCACAGGCCCAGCATGCCCAGTGCCAGGGTGATCAGCAGCTTCACGATCACCAGGGTTCCATACGGGGTCAGCCACTGGTCCCAGTCGGTGATGCGGATGACCGCGGAAGCCAGCCCGGAGCCGATCATCAGGAATACCGCGAAGGTGGCCAGCGCTGAATAGCGCTTGAGCACCACCCCGGCCAGCACCTGCCCGCGGACCCGGCCTGGCGCTTCGCCTGCCAGCGTCGGGGCGAGCAGGGCCAGCACCATGATGCCGCCGAACCAGAGGACCACGGCCAGCAGGTGCAGGCCGATGGAGTTCACCGCGGCGAAGTGGTCGTCTCCCCCGGCCGTGTGGCCGATGAACGTCAGCGGCAGGATGCCGAACAGCGAGAAGAGGGCGCTGAGCCCCACCGTGGTCTTGGAGCGCACGGCCAGCGCCAGCGAGCTGGTGATCGCCGCGATCACCACCATCCAGGCCCAGGCCCGTCCGGTGGTGATCGACAGGATGTAGTCCAGGATCGCTGCCGAGTACTGCGGATCCAGGCTCATCGGGATGCCGGCCAGGTCCCAGAAGGTCAGCAGCATGACGGTGGCCGCGGACAGGGTCCACACCACAGCCGCCCCGGCCGCGATATTCATCGTGCGGGTGAACGCCGGATGGGCGTCCCCTTCGGTATCGCGGGTGACCTTGGCGGCCCGCGGGATGATCGCCGCTGCGAAGACCAGAGCTGCGATGCTCAGCGACATCGAGGCGTGGTGGATGGCCCGGGAGATGGGCAGCGACCAGCGCACGAACGCCCCGGGATCGGCCAATTCCGCCGGCCGGGCAATCCCGGTGAACAACACCGCCGCCAGGAAGGCCACCGCCGCAGCGATGATTCCGGGCAGGATGAAGCGGGCAATTGAAACTGTACGCTGTGTATCCATAACCTTCTCATCATCTCATTGTTCGCCCGGCCGGTCACCGTGCGGCCGGTCGGGTTGGGCGCATCTCACATTTTGAGCTGCTCCCCCAGGTAGCCGCCTTCAGCCACCCCGGGCAGGATCGCATACAGGCCCGATCCCACCGGCTTCAGCCAGGTGTTCAGCGCATCCGCGGCCGCCAGCCGGTGCTGCACCGGGATGAAGCTGGTTGCCGGGTCGCGCTGGTAGCTGGCGAACAGCAGGCCCGAAGCCTGCCCGGCGAAGTTGTAGCCCCGCCGGTGCATGACTTCATCGGCGCTGCCCGGCCTGGCCAGAGCCACGTGGGCGTTGGCCGCGATTGCCGGAAGCCCCAGCCCATTGGCCGCGGCCAGGTCCACCGGGTCATCGACGCTGCTGCCGGACAGCGGCGAACCGTCGGCCTGCCGCCGGCCCAGCGCGTGGTCGCGTCCCGCGGTGTCCACCTCGTCCCAGCCGTCCAGGTCCATTTCGAACCTGCGCAGCGCCAGCGTGGTCCCGTTCTCGATCCAGCCCGGCTGGCCGAACACCGCTTCCTCGCGCAGCTCCCCCTCGGGGTTGCTGATCCCGTCCAGCTGGCCGAACAGGTTGCGGAACCCGTGCACGCCGGGGCTGGCGAACCCGGTTTGGGCGAAGCGGCGGGAAGCCAGGCCGCGCAGGTTCTTGGACACCGCCCGCACTGCATGCTGCAGCACCGTGGGATCCTGCGCGCAGAACTGGATCAGCAAATCGCACTGCCCGTACTGCTGTTCGAGCTGGTCGCCGGCGAAATGCGGCAACGTGCCGACCTGCCCGTGCCCGGCCACGTCGAGCAGGCTCTGGCCCAGCCCCACGGTGAGCGTCAGTTCGCATCCGGGCTGCGCCATTTCCGGTTCGGTGTCGGCCAGCACTCCGCGGCCGCTGGCCAGCCTGGCCGCATCATCGGTGATCATCTGCAGCATCGCGCGCAGCTGGTCCTTCTTCGATCCTTCGCGCCAATGCAGATCCCATCCGGCGAACACCGCGTGGGCTTGCTGGCGATCGATGATCCCCGACTGGTACTTGCCATAGAACGGGCGGTAGCCAGGCACGGCGGCGGCCGCTGGGACGCTGAGCTTGCCGGTCCCGAAACCGGCGAGCATTCCGCCCAGCGCGGCGGCCGCTGTGGTGCCCAGCAGTGTCCGGCGATCCACGCTAATGCCCGGCATGCTCGTCGTAGCTTTCCTTGGCTCCGTCGAAGTTGCGGATCGGAAAATCGACCTCGGTGCTCGACCCGTCGGCGAACTCCAGCGTCAGCCTCTCCGTCTGGGCGACCACCAGCGGCTGTTGCAGGTCCATGAACATCAGGTGGTTTCCGCCCGGTGCCAGCACCGCGTCCTTCCCGGGTTCGATCACCAGGTCCCCTTCGAGCTGCGCCATCGTCATCCCGGTGCCGGTGCCGCGCATTTCGTGGATCTGGATCTCGTCGCCCTGAGGCTTGCTGATCTGGTGCAGCGCAATCGGGGTGGCCGACGTGTTGTGCAGGATGCCGAACGCCGCGCTCATGCCGGATTCGGCGGCCTTGGCCCAGGTCTCGCTGGTGGACAGGGCGTCGGCTTGCCGCGCTGTTTCCTGCTCGCTGCCCGGTGCGGGCGAGCCTGCGCCCTGTTTCCTGCTCGCTGCCCGGTGCGGGCGAGCCTGCGCCCTGTGCGCAGCCTGTCAGCAGCAAGCCAAAGGCCAGGGCCAATGCAGTGGTCTTTTGGAATTTCATGTTCTCAAGCTTTCAAAATCGGTGTGCAGGCGCGCCAAAGGCAGCGGTGGCCTCTGGCGCACCGGAAGAGCGGGAGTTACTTGGACTGGCGCATGAACTTGGCAAGCACGCCCAGCGCACCGCCGAGGATGACCACGCCGATGATCACCCAGATCACCGGGCTCATCGAGCTGCCCAGTTCCTGGACCGGGTTCTGGCCTGGTTCCTCGTCGGCGGACCCGGCAGTTTCGCTTGGAGCGGCTGGCTCGCTGGAGCTGACCAGGGTCGGCTCGGCCTGCGGCGCGTCGATGCTGAAGCCGATCTTGTTCTCGATCGGGTGCCCGTCAGAGGACACCACGCGGTAGGCCAGCTGGTACTCCCCGTTGGCCAGTTCCTGTGCCGGGGTGACGGTGACTTTGGTGCCCTTGGTCTGCGCTTCGGTGTCGATCTTTTCCCCATCCAGGGTCAGCGAGACCACCGTGGAGTCCACGCCGGATAGGCTCTGGAGCACACCGGAGAATTCCAGGGTGATGTCTTCCGGGGCCTGCTTGACGGTGGCGCCGTCCTTCGGGGTGGAGCCGATCGGCTGGTCGTGGGCGTTGGCCGCGCTAATCGAGCTGGCAAAGGCCAGCAGGGAGAGCGCCAGTACGGCGATCACGCGCGAGAACTTCTTGGTTGCTACGGTCATGGTTTTCCTTCCAAGCCCCTGTCGGGGCGCTTCGATTCTTTACTCAGGCGGCAAGAATGAAGCAGGGAGGACCACGGCGCTCCGGCAGCCTTCCCAGTTGCGCCAGCTTGAGTTGGAAGCGCAAGGGGAAGTAGGCGCGAAGCGGCCGGGCAGCAGGAGCCTGCACGCGAATGCGCGCGAGGATCCGCCGAGCCGTTGACAGGGTGAGGCAGCCGCCCAAGACCTTGAGCAGGCGTTCACCGCCGTTGAGCACCACAATGCTGGCGATCGCGGCCAGCACGTGGGCGTAGAGCATCGATTCGGTATGCACGTTGGCGTACTGCGCAGTGATGTTCTGCGCCAGCTCCAGATTTCGTCCCGCATGATGGACGTGCTCCATGCCGGAAAGATCGCCGCTCGGGTGGCTCATCACCGACAGGCTCAGGTGGTAGAGCCCTTGGCTGAGCAGCACAACCAAGCTGGTCGCCCACAGGGAGAATTTGCGGCCAACCAGCACAACGCTGATCGCCGCGGAAACGCAGGTGATCAGCACCATGGCCACGACCGACAGCGCGGTCGGTGCGCTGTGGGCATGGGCGGCAAAGGCTGTCCAGGTGCACACGCTTGCCGCTAACCAGCCGCGCAGTACGCGGGCAGCGCGTTTCTGTGACACGGTGGGCAGCCATTCTTAGTAGAAATCTTCAATCATGGCTGATTCTACGCGAAGTAGAAGTATGCCTCAAACGGTGCCCAAATGGCATCAGATAAAGCGAAAGGCCCGTCCCCGACTCCTGGATTTCTCCGGAGCGGGTCGGGCCTTGCGCAAAGCTCTACAGGAAGCTTACTTCTTGGCTACAGCAGCCTTCAGCTTCGAACCAGCGGTCAGCTTGACCGAGTGGCCAGCAGGAATCTGGATTGCTTCACCGGTCTGCGGGTTGCGGCCGGTACGAGCTGCACGATCGGTGCGCTCTACAGCCAACCAACCTGGGATCGACACCTTCTCACCCTTGGAAATCTGGTCGACGAAAACCTCGAAGACTGCATCCAGAACACCGTTGACGGCAACCTGGGAGTTTTCGGTCTTCGCTGCAACAGCAGCAACAAGTTCGCTACGGTTCATAGCCAATGTATGGTCCTCCTGGACTAGTGATCCAAGACCCTCTTCCGGGCCCGGGCGCCGCGCGGTCGCACGGACTTATCAGTGAGAACATATCAAACGTTTTGCCCCGAAACACCGGAAAACAGGCGGAAAACCGGGATTTTTTCAACTAATTGCAGATTTCTTGGCTCAACGGCACCATTTTCGAGCTGAATGAAAGCCATTGCAACGCTGCTTAACGCGGCAAGGCCCGCCAAACCGAGGACAGATGGCGGGCCTTGCGCAAAGCTCTACATGAAGCTTACTTCTTGGCTACAGCAGCCTTCAGCTTCGAACCAGCGGTCAGCTTGACCGAGTGGCCAGCAGGAATCTGGATTGCTTCACCGGTCTGCGGGTTGCGGCCGGTACGAGCTGCACGATCGGTGCGCTCTACAGCCAACCAACCTGGGATCGACACCTTCTCACCCTTGGAAATCTGGTCGACGAAAACCTCGAAGACTGCATCCAGAACACCGTTGACTGCAATCTGGGAGTTTTCGGTCTTCGCTGCAACAGCAGCAACAAGTTCGCTACGGTTCATAGCCAATGTATGGTCCTCCTGGACTAGTGATCCAAGACCCTCTTCCGGGCCCGGACGCCGCGCGGTCGCACGGACTTATCAAGAGTTGAACTTACCAGCTGGCGGCGACAAAAAGTGCATCATCATGCGGATTCTGCTGAATTCTTAGCCAAATCGAAGGTGTGAAAGTTCACCCGGGACCTACAGCGCGAATGGATCGAGTCCCTCATTTGCCTTCACGAACAGCTCCCAGGCTTTGCCTTGCAGCTCTTTGCCGCGGGTCGCTTTCGCCGGGCTGGCCAGTACCGTTGGGCCCTTCGTCAGGAATTTCGGCCCCAGGTAGCAGCCTCGTGGCGCGGCATCCAATTCAGGTGCCAAGGCCGCTTCGACCAAGGCCACCGCTCCTTCGTGTTTGCCCTGCGCGAAACCAGCCTGCAATTGGCCGATCAGCCGCTTGGCATAGTCCGGCTCATTGATGCTGAGCACCTGCGGGGACAGCCCGGAGAGCGCATATCCCGGATGGATCGCCAGCGCACGAGCCGGCAGTTCCAGCTGGCGCAGCCGGTGGTCCAGGGCCAGGGTAAACGCCTGCACTGCCGCCTTGGACTGCACATAGGCGCGGTAGGGATGGTAATCGCGGGCCAACGCCAGATTCTTCGGATCGGTGGCCAGCATTCGGGTGGACATCGACCCCAGGCCGATGAACCGCATCGGCTGGCTGAAGCGGTCGGCGAGTTCGCCGGCCAATCGTGCGTGCCCGATGAAGTTGGTGCTCATAGTCAGCTCGTAACCGAGCAGGCCCGCTTGGCGTTCCCGCGGCGCCCGGATGATCCCGGCGTTGGCGATCAGCGCGTCCAGTGGCCGATTGCGCAGCTCGGCCGCCAGTCCCATGGCAGATTCAATGCGTGAGGAGTCGTACTGCATGAATTCGACACGGGCCCCCGGCACGCGCCGCCGGATCTGCTCCATCGCATGTTCTGCGCGACTTTGGTTGCGGCAGGCAAGAATGACCTGTGCGCCGGCCTGCGCCAGGCCGAGGCTGGCGAAGAAGCCGAGGCCGCTATTCGCGCCGGTCACTACGACGGTCTTGCCATGGCCCAGTGGCGCCCACCGCTCCCGGTTCGCGTAGATGTCGGCGGCGGGTCGCGGATAGGAGGTCGCTGGCTTCATGGTTACACGCTACTACAGGGCCGGCGCCAGAATGCCGGTGGGACATGTCAGTTGAGCCAAACCCCCAGCGACCTCGCAGCAGCATGTGGTGCCCATGATCTTCGGCGATCCGCCCGGACCCGCGTGGATTGATTTTATTCGCCCAGCTCCTGCGTGGATTGCTCTGGAAAGCCTGCACGCGCATTGCCGGGTTCCGGCCCGCGGTGGGATCATTGGAAGATGGAGCATAACGATGCCGCGCTGAATGCGGCCCGGTACAAGATGAAGCAGGACAGCGAGCCGCTGCCCGTGGATGAGTATGCGCAGGCCACCGGGATGGCTCCCGTTGAGAAGCAGAAGACTCCCCTGCAGCTGCATGCCGAAGACGAGGCCTGGGAGGTGGCCAATTCGGTGCTCGATGAGGCCTTCGCCCGCGGCGACTTCGACAATCTGGCTCTTGCCGGACAGAAGATCGACCACATCACCAGCAATGACGATCCCGACTGGTGGCTGAAGTCGATGATGCGCCGTGAGCAGCTCACCGGTCTGGGGCCACCTGCGCTGACCTTGCGGGTTGAGGATGAGCAGATGGAGCAAACCCTGGACCGCTTGCCCACCGAGCGTGCGGTGCGGGCGCATATCGAGGATTTCAACGCCCGCATCATTGAGGCCCGGCGCCAGCTGCTCGGCGGACCTCCGGTGATCACCGCGTTGCGCGATTCCACTACCGAGGTGCTTGGCTGGCAACAGCGCCGCGCGGACAAACCTGCACCGCAGGAAGAGCAAGCGCCCCCGAAACGCCGGTGGTGGCGGCGTTAAATGGCGAAGCCGCCCTCCCGAAACGGGAAGGCGGCTTGCTAAGTCAAAAGACTTGCAGGTCTTACCAGGAAGACTTGGTGATGCCCGGAAGCTCACCACGGTGTGCCATGTCGCGGAAGCGAACACGGGAGATGCCGAACTTCTGGAAGGTACCGCGTGGGCGACCGTCGATGGCGTCGCGGTTGCGGACGCGCACTGGGGAAGCGTTACGTGGAAGCTTCTGCAGTCCTACGCGTGCAGCTTCGCGAGCTTCGTCGGTTGCGTTTGGATCAACCAGGGTCTTCTTCAGTTCGAGGCGCTTTGCAGCGTAACGCTCGACAATGACCTTGCGCTGTTCGTTCTTTGCGATCTTGGACTTCTTGGCCATGTCTTAGCGCTCCTCTCGGAATTCTACGTGCTTGCGGACTACCGGGTCGTACTTCTTCATGACCATGCGGTCAGGGTTGTTACGGCGGTTCTTACGGGTTACGTAAGTGAAACCGGTTCCAGCGGTGGACTTCAGCTTGATGATCGGACGTACGTCCTTATCCTTCTTTGCCATGTTTAGAGCTTCACACCCTTCGCAATCAGGTCAGCAATAACAGCGTCGATACCGCGAGCATCGATTACCTTGATGCCCTTGACCGACAGGGTCAGGGTCACCTTACGGCGCAGCGAAGGCACGTAGTAGGTCTTCTTCTGGATGTTCGGATCGAAACGGCGCTTGTTGCGACGGTGCGAGTGGGAGATGCTATGTCCGAAGGCCGGAGTAGTACCGGTTACCTGGCAAACAGCTGCCATGATCACTCCTCAGTTAGTTAGTAGTAAAATTCGGCGGTACTCGCGCACAGTGCCCATACCTAAATATCGACACGGCTTGATGCGTTATGAGTCCCGCCAACCAGTGAAACACCGTTAATACTGCACACTAGGAAGGTAACCAGGCTGGGTGAGAACCAACCGAAGAGCCTTAAAGTATGTAAGTCGGTGAACTTCGCAACCGGTCGAGCAATTTCCCCGTACTCAGTTGGCCACGATATTCGGTATTACGGGCAACGCGCAGTCGTTCTGCCGTCAGACGGCATAGCAACACACGCGATTAACGCCTGATTAGCTTATCGAGAATTTCTCAGTGTTCCAAATCGGAATTCTCTAAGTTCAGGATCCAATGATCAGCATCGAGAGCTGTCGTGATCTTGCGCGTGATCCGCGTGAGATCCTTAACATCCTTGTCATCAAGGGTATCGAAGAGCAGCCCGCGCACCGAGGCGACGTGATGAGGCGCCATGCGCTGCACAGCTTCCCACCCTTCTTGCGTTAATGAGGCGATTTTCACACGGGCGTCTTCCCCAGACTGCTCGCGGATCACCCATCCGCGCTTCTCCAGCTTCTTCACCACATGCGACAGCCGTGACAGCGAGGCGCTGGTATGCGAGGCCAGTGTCGTCATCGTCAACTGGTGGTCCTTGGCCTCGGAGAGCATGGCGAGCATGTGATAATCGAAAAGCGTGATGCCTTCCAGTCCCTGCAGATCGGAATCCAGGGCAGCCGGCAGCAAAGTCATGACCGCATGTAGTCCAAGCCAGGCGTCGCGTTCAGGCTGAGAGAGCCAAACTGGCTTATCACTCATGAAGTTTCCAATCGTTTCGAGAACTGCAATTATCGGTTCGGGAATGTATCAAACAGTAGGGTACATACCGTAAAGCTAAGTATTTACTATATGTCAGGTGCCCATAAATCAGCTCTGTGCCAATATTTCCATCCGCTAGCCATCCTAATGGGCTCTCGTCTCGGGCTCTTTGCGCCGGCACGCTCCTGCGTTTAAGCGGAAGAACTGCCACCGGCCGATGCGCATGCCCACGCTCCGTACCAGGCCAGGGTCTCCCGACGGCTTTGCCGGACCGGCACGCAGGGCATGCCAAAGGTCCGCGCTCCAGGAGCGCGGACCCGGGCACGGATTCCGGGGCAGCTAGGAATTTTCCAGCTGCTTCCTCTTGCGGTAGCTGATCACCTGCCCGATGACCACCACGAGCAGGGCGAGGATGAACATCGCCGAGCCAATGACATTCGCCTGGGCTGGAATGCCGCGGGTCGCTGCCACATAGATGAACTTCGGGAAGGTCTGGAAGGTGCCGGAGTTGAAGTTCGTGATGATGAAATCGTCGAAGCTCATCGCGAAGGACAACAGCGCGGCGGCCACGATGCCCGGCAGCAGCAACGGGAAGGTCACCTTCCAGAAAGCTGTGCGCGGCGAGGCATAGAGATCGGCGGCAGCTTCCTCCAATCGCGGGTCCAGCGAGGAAACCCGCGCCCTGACCGTGACGATCACGAAGGACATGCAGAACACGATGTGGGCGATCACGATGGTGGTGTAGCCCAGTTCCCAACCGAGGTTCAGGAACTGCGCCAGCAGCGAAGCGCCGAGCACCACTTCCGGCGTCGCCAGCGGCAGGATGATCAGCACGTCGGTGAGCTTGCGGAAACGGAACTTGTAGCGGACCAGGCCGATGGCGATCAGCGTGCCCAGGGCGGTGGCGACAATGGTGGCCACCGTGCCGACCTGCAGCGAGTGAACCAGCGATTCGCACACTGCCGGAGCGCCGCAGGGGTTCTGCCAATTCGACAGGGTGAAGCCGCGCCATTCCAGGTTGGTGCGGCCTGCGTCGTTGAAGGAGAACACGAAGATGTAGGCGATCGGGACCAGGAGGTAGATGAAGGCCAGCCCGCCGACGGCTGGAATGAACCAGCGTCCGATTTTCTGCTTCATGCTACATCAGCTCCTCGGTGCCGAAGCGGCGGATATAGATCGTGACCAGGATCAGGATCGAGACCATCAGCACGAAGCTCAGGGCCGAGGCGCCGGGGTAATCGATGACCTTGAAGAACCTGGAGTCGATCACCTGGCCGATCATCGTCGTATTGCGGTTATTGCCCAGCAGGGCCGCGTTGACGTAGTCGCCGGCGGCGGGGATGAACGTCAGCAGGGTGCCGGCGAAGACGCCCGGGGCGCTCATTGGCAGGGTCACCTTGAAGAACGAGGTCATCGGGCTGGCATACAGGTCCCCCGAGGCTTCGAGCAGCCGGGTGTCCAGCCTGCCCAGGTTCGCGTAGATCGGCAGCACCATGAAGGGCAGGAAGTTGTAGGTCAGGCCGGCGACCACCGCGAACGGCGTGGCGGTCAGGTGCCCGTCGGCCGGCAGGATCGCGAGGAACTTCAGTGTCTGGGCGATGAACCCCTCGTCGGCCAGGATCTGCTTCCAGGCCTGGGTGCGCAGGATGAAGCTGGAGAAGAACGGGGCGATCAGCAGCACCAGCAAGATGCCCTGCAGCAGCGATTTCTCGCGCAGGCGGACCGCCACCAGGTAGGCCATCGGGAAGCCGATGAGCAGCGCCAGCACGGTGGCGATCAGCGCGAAGCCGAAGGAACGCAGCAGCTCGGGCCAGTAGGCGGCGAGCACCGTGGCGTAGTTGCCGATTTCGAAGCCCGGCACGAACTCGCCGATTTCCGCGCCTTCGGGCTTCACATACAGGCTCATCGCCAGCAGCACGACCACGGGCAGCGCGAAGAACAGGGCCAGCACCAGCATGCCGGGGGCAATCAGGTAGACACCTGTGCGCCCCTTGCGCCGTTCCGCCCGGATTTCCTCGCGGCTGCGCAGGTCGGCGATCCCCTTCCTAGTCATCAGCGTCATGTCTGGTCCACCCCCGCGTCCTCATGCTCGGCGCCGGCCAGGCCGAAGGAATGCTGGGCATCCCAGGACAGGTGCACGGTGTCGCCTTCGGCGGCCGGCTGCTGGCCGCGGTTCTGCGCGAACGTCCCGATGGTGCCGATCCCGTCCACCTCGACCAGGTATTCGGTGGTGGTGCCGGTGAAGGACACGTCGATCACGGTCCCTGACAGGCGGTTCTCCCCCGCATACCCGTCGCGCGAGATCGAGATCTTCTCCGGGCGCACGCCGACGACCACTTCGCCCGAAGCCTGCACCGCGCGGTCGGCGGGCAGCAGGATCCTCTGCCCGTTGACCAGGACGCTGAGCATCCCTGCCTCCTGGCCTGTGACCGTGCCGCGCATCAGGTTGGACTTGCCCAGGAAGTTCGCGACGAACGCGGTCTTGGGCAGTTCGTACAATTCGCGCGGCGGGCCCATCTGCTCGATTCGCCCGCCATTCATCACCGCGACCACATCGGCCATGGTCATGGCCTCTTCTTGGTCGTGGGTGACGTGGATGAAGGTCAGGCCCACCTCGGTCTGGATGTTCTTCAGCTCCAGCTGCATCTGCCGGCGCAGCTTCATATCCAGCGCTCCCAGCGGCTCATCGAGCAGCAGCACCTGCGGGCGGTTGACCAGCGCGCGGGCCAGTGCCACCCGCTGCTGCTGGCCGCCGGAGAGCTGGATCGGCTTGCGGTTTGCAAGATGCCCCAGCTCCACCAGCTCCAGCCCGGCCTTCGCCTTGTCCATTGCCTGCTTGTCCTTCTTGCGCTTGAGCCCGAAGGCCACGTTCTCCAGCACGCTCATGTGCGGGAACAGCGCATAGGACTGGAACACGGTGTTCACCGGACGCTGGTGGCTGGCCAACCCGGTCACGTCTTGCCCGCCGATCGAAATGCTGCCCTCGCTGGGCGCTTCCAGGCCGGCGATCATGCGCAGGGTGGTCGACTTGCCGCAGCCCGACGGACCGAGCAGGGCGAAGAAGGTGCCCGAAGGGACAACCAGGTCGAGCTCCTTGACCGCCACGAAGCTGGAAAAGCGCTTGGTGATCCCCGACAGGTGCAGGTCCGCACCCGTGGCAGTGGTTTCAGTACGCGGTGCCAAAATTGTCATGCCCCTATCACTTCCTGGAACTGGTTCTGGTCAACGGTTGGCGCCGAACGGCGAGGCGCCTGGACTGCGCCTCTGCGCGTGCAGATATGGGCTCGATGTCGCATGGAATTCCCCGCTTCTAGGCGCCGATGGCACTCTGGAATTCAGAGTTCAACGTGGTCTCTTCCTCCGCCTCCAGCGAGCGGAAGACGCGCGCCTTGGCCAGATCGGCATCGGTCGGGAAGATCAGCGGATTGCTGACCAGTTCCGGGTCGATCTTCTCCATTTCCTCCTTGGCGCCGACCACCGGGCAGATGTAGTTCACGTAGGCCGCAACCTCTGCGGCCACGGCCGGGTCGTAGTAGAAGTCCATGAGCTTCTCGGCGTTGGCCTTGCGCTGCGACGCGACTGGAACCATCAGGTTGTCGCTCCACAGGGTGCCGCCGGCTTCGGGGAGCACGAACTCCCACTGGTCGTCGTTCTCGAAGTTCATCTGCACGATGTCCCCTGACCAGACAATGCCGGCGATCGCATCGCCGGAGATGAAGTCCTCCTTGTAGGAGTTGCCCTTGACCTGGCGGATCTGGCCATTGTCAATGTTCTCGCGCAACACGTCGGTCGCGGCGCCGAATTCGCTTTCGCCCCACTGGCCGGCGATGTCCACGCCGTTCTGCATCATCAGCAGGCCGATGGTGTCGCGCATTTCGTCGAGTACGGTGACACGGCCCTTGAGCTTCGGATCCCAGAGGTCCTCGACGGACTTCAGGCCCTTCGGAAACGCCTTCTTGTTCCAGGCGATGCCGGCATATCCGGACTGCCAGGTCAGCGAGTGCTTGCGCCCCGGGTCGAAGTCGACTTCCTTCAGGCTCGGCAGCAGGTTGGCGGAGTTGGGGATGTTCGCCAGGTCCAGTTCCTGGACGTAGCCCTGGCGGATGATGCGCCCGGCCATCCAGTCGGTCAGCGTGATGATGTCTTGGCCGATGTCCTGGCCGGACTTGAGCTGGCCCTGCACCTTGCCGTAGTAGGTGTCGTTGCCGTCGATGTCCTCGCGGTAGTTCACCGCGATGCCGGTCTTCTTGGTGAAAGCATCGAGGGTCGGATAGGTCTTCTTCTCATCGTCGTAATCCAGGTACAGGGTCCAGTTGGCCCAGTTGACCGTCGGATCGGTTTCGGAAATGTCCGTGATCGACGGGGCTGCTTGCGTGCTGCTGCCACCAGTGCCGCAGGCCGCGAGCAGCCCGGTCAGGCCCAGGGCGCCGGCGGCGGAAAGCACCGAGCGGCGGGAGTAGCTGCGCTGGCCCATGGCCTGTACGAGTGCGCGGATCTGCGGGTCTTGCGGAAGTCGGCGTTGCGAGTGCGACATGGCTGGAATCCTAACGACGAATGTGATCGGCCACACATGAAAGTGTTGACGATCATCCTGCCAGCAATGCGCAGGTGCAACAAGACCTGAACGCAAGTTTCCTTGTAAAAATTGCGTTACGAAAACTGAAATCTTTTGAAAACACCTCTTTCGCAACTGATTCAGTAAAGGTAGGGTCTGTGGAAAGTCCCTTAGACCTAGGAGGTCGATATGACGCTGCCCTCGCATACCGCGCAGGCCATTGATGAAATTTCCAAGGAGATCATCGAGCAGCTGCAGGAAGATGGCCGTCGCTCCTATGCCGCCATCGGCAAGGCAGTCGGCCTGAGCGAAGCGGCTGTGCGCCAGCGCGTGCAGAAGCTGATCGAGAGCCGCGTCGTGCAAATCGTCGCAGTCACCAATCCACTGGAATTGGGCTTCACCCGCCAGGCCATGATCGGCATCGTCGCCGCCAGCGATATCAGCGACACCGCCGACCGGATCGCTGAATTGCCGGAGGTCGACTACTGCGTGGTCACTGCCGGCAGCTCGGACATCCTCGCCGAGGTCATCTGCTCGAACGATGAAGACCTGCTGCGCGTGATCGGAACGATCCGCGGGCTCGAAGGCGTGGTCAGCACCAATACGTACACCTACCTTTCACTCAAAAAACAGGAATACAACTGGGGAACACGATGAACACACCACGTGGTACCGATCGCCAGCAGGCCGCTCGCGATCACCTATGGATGCATATGGCCAGGCACTCCGGAATTTCCAACGGCGCGCAGGTGCCGATCATCTCGCGCGGCGAGGGGCACAAGATCTACGACGATGCCGGTCGCGAATACTTCGACGGCCTGGCAGGGCTGTTCGTGGTCAACGCCGGGCACGGCCGCGCCGAACTTGCCGAGGCCATGGCCAAGCAGGCCGAGAAGCTGGCCTTCATGCCGTTGTGGTCCTACGCCCATGAGCCGGCGATCGACCTGGCCGAACGCCTGGCCAGCTATGCGCCGGGCGACCTGAACCGCGTCTTCTTCACCACCGGCGGCGGCGAAGCTGTCGAATCGGCCTTCAAACTGGCCAAGCAGCATTTCAAGATGAAGGGCAAACCGGGCAAGACCAAGGTCATTTCCCGCGCCCTGGCCTACCACGGCACCCCGCAAGGCGCTCTGGCCATCACCTCGCTGCCGGATATGAAGACCCCTTTCGAGCCCCTGGTGCCCGGCACTTTCCGCGTGCCGAACACCAACTTCTACCGCGCCCCGGAGATGTTCGCGGACAACGAGAAGGACTTCGGGCTGTGGGCCGCCGAGCGCATCCGCGAAGCCATAGAATTCGAAGGCCCCGACACGGTGGCCGCGGTCTTCCTGGAGCCGGTGCAGAATTCCGGCGGCTGCTTCCCGCCGCCTCCCGGATACTTCGAGAGGGTCCGCGAGATCTGCGACGAGCATGACGTGCTGCTGGTCTCCGATGAGACCATCTGCGCGTTCGGCCGCATCGGATCGATGTTCGCCTGCAACGACTTCGGCTACGTCCCGGACATCATCACCTCGGCCAAGGCGCTGACCAGCGGCTACGTCCCGCTGGGCGTGATGGTCGTTTCCGACAAGCTGTTCGAGCCGTTCACCAAGGGAGACACCACCTTCTACCACGGCTACACCTTCGGCGGCCATCCGGTGGCGGCTGCGGTGGCGATGGCGAACCTGGACATCTTCGAACGCGAGGGCCTGAACGATAACGTCAAGAACAATGCCGATGCGTTCAAGTCCACGCTCTCCAAGCTCACCGACCTGGATATCGTCGGCGACGTGCGCGGTGCCGGGTACTTCTACGGGATCGAGCTGGTCAAGGACAAGGCGACCAAGGAAACCTTCAACGATGCCGAGTCCGAACGGCTGCTGCGCGGGTACCTGAGCCCGGCGCTATGGGAGGCCGGACTGTATTGCCGCGCAGATGACCGTGGCGACCCGGTCATCCAGCTGGCTCCGCCGATCACCATCGGGCAGCCGGAGTTCGACCAGATCGAATCAATCCTGCGCACCGTGCTGCAGGAAGCGTCCAGCAAGATCTAGGTGCGGCACGGCCCGCAGTCATCACCTGCGGGCCTTTTGCACTAGTCAGAGCGTGTTACTTCACGAAGCTACGCCCAATTGGTACTTTGTGGCATAGGCCACTATTCTGAGGTCATTAGACGATTAAGATCGCCTTTTGGAAGATTGCAGGAACCCCATGACTTTGGAACCGACCAGAATCAGGCTGGCACGCGAACGTGCGGCGCTGAGCCGGTCCGCCTTGGCCGCCTCGCTGGGCATTTGCGAGCGCGAACTAGCTCGTGCTCCCGAGGATCTTTCCCTTGCGTTGGCCGATGCGCTGGACTGCGCACCGCAGTACTTCCGGCTTCCCGCCACCCGGGGCATCGACACCGAACGGATCTTCTTCCGCTCCCCTCGCCGCACCAGCACTGCGCAGAAAGTGGCAGCCGCCGCCCTGGGCCGCAACGGCGTGGAGCTCTACCACCTGATCACGCGGAACTTCCGTCTACCGCAAACCGAGATCCCCGAGCTGTGCGGCTTCACCCCGGAAGATGCAGCAGCGCAGCTGCGCACCGAATGGGATCTGGGCTGCGGCGCGCTGCCCGATCTGCTGCACCTGCTCGAATCCCACGGGGTGCGGGTGCTGAGCCTGCCTGCCTCGCTGGACGCGGTCAAGACCTTCAGCTTCTGGGAAGACGGACAGGCCTTCATCTTCCTGGCCGCCGGCAGCCGCAATGCGCAACGTCTGGACATGGCCCACGAGCTGGGGCATCTGCTGATGCACTCCTCGCTGGGCGAGAACCGCGAGCAGATGGCCACCGCCGAGCGCGAGGCCGATGAATTCGCCGCACGCCTGCTGCTGCCTTCCTTGTCCCTACAGGTCAGGGTTTCAGACTCGCTGCAGATCCCGCAGCTGCTGGTTCTCGAAGAGCACTTCGGGGCACCTGCCACGGCGATCCTGGCCCACGCCCGGGCCTGCGGCCTGCTGGGCGACGGCAACTACCGCTGGCTGTCCCAGGAACTGGCTCTGGAACCGGCCGCAGGGCACCAGCAACTCGTCTCCCGTGTGTTCTCGCTGGTCTTCCCCTCGTTGCAGCTCGATCATCGGGCCAGCACGGCACGGATCGCCCGCGAATTGGGGCAGACCGCTGCGCAGATCCATGAGCTCACCTTTGGGCAGGCCTTCGTGGTGCTCGACGGCGGGAACCTGCATCAAGCCGGCGAGGGACTCCGCGGCCACCTGCGCGCGCTCTAGCAACCCCGCGGATTCGGGGCTACGCTGGTGCCACCAGGCGATGGCGCCGCGGCCGATCGCCGAGCCAAAAGGGGATCGCCATGCAAGCCAACGCCGAGACGTCCCGGCAAATCGCCGAGGAATCCCGCGAGCAGTTCAACCGCCCCAGCTTCGCCAAGGGCCTGTACATGGGCGCCGTGGACTTCTCCCTGATCGAACCGCTGCCGGGTGCCGTGCACCCGGAACGCGGCCAGGCGTTCCTGCCGCAGCTCGAAGCGGTGCTCGATTCCATCGACCCGGAACGCATCGAAGCCGGGGCACGCATCCCCGACGAGTACATTGCGCAGCTGCGCCGCATCGGCGCCTTCGGCATGAAGATCCCGATTGAATACGGCGGGCTGGGCCTGAGCCTGCTTGACTACGGCCGGGCGCTCATGCGGGTCGGCGTGGTGTGCCCCGCGCTCGGCGCGCTGCTTTCGGCCCATCAGTCCATTGGCGTCCCCGAGCCGGTGAAGTCCTTCGGCACCGAGGAGCAAAAACGCGAATACCTGCCGCGCTGCGCGGCCGGAGCAATCAGCGCCTTTCTGCTCACCGAGAATGATGTCGGTTCGGACCCTGCCCGGTTGGGCACCACGGCCCGGCTCAGCGACGATGGCACCCACTATCTCCTGGACGGGGCAAAGCTGTGGACCACCAACGGGGTGGTCGCCGAGCTGCTGGTGGTGATGGCCGCGGTGAAGCCGCATGAGGCCGTGGGTGAAGAGCCGGCGGGCCGCGGAGGAATCACCGCCTTCATCATCGAGGCTGATACCGAGGGCATCGTCGTGGAGAATCGCAACCAGTTCATGGGCCTGCGCGGCATCGAGAACGGGGTGACACGCTTCCGCGAGGTGCGCGTCCCGGTGGCCAACCGGCTGGGCAAGGAAGGCTCGGGGCTGAAGATCGCGCTGAGCACTTTGAATACCGGGCGCCTGTCCATTCCGGCGATGTGCGCCGGGGCCGGCAAATGGTCCACGAAGATTGCCCGCGAATGGTCCGCGGCGCGAGTGCAGTGGGGCAAGCCGGTCGGCAAGCACCAGGCGGTCGCCGGCAAGCTCGCCTACATTGCTGCCAGCAGCTATGCGCTGGAAGCGGTTTTCGAGGTTTCGGCCCGGCTGGCCGATGCCGGCACGAAGGATATCCGCATCGAAGCGGCCCTGGCCAAGCTCTGGGCTTCGGAGGTCGCGTGCACGATCGCCGATGAGCTGTTGCAGATCCGTGGCGGCCGCGGCTTCGAGACCGCCCGGTCCCAAGCGACGCGCGGCGAGCGGGCGGTGCCGGTGGAGCAGCTGTTACGCGATCTGCGGATCAACCGCATCTTCGAGGGCTCCACCGAAATCATGCACCTGCTGATTGCCCGCGAGGCGGTGGATACCCACCTGCAGGCCGCGGGAGACCTGGCTCGTGCCGGGGCGAGCATGGAGGAAAAGGCTCGGGCCGCGGCATCCGCGTCGGCATTCTATGTCCGCTGGCTGCCCAAGCTCGCCGTGGGCGCAGGCTCGGTGCCGACGTCCTATTCCGGGCATGGCCCCTTGGCGAAGCATCTGCGCTATGTGGAACGGACCTCGCGCCGCCTCGCTCGCCAGACGTTCGCCGGCATGGCACGCTGGCAGGCAGGCATGGAAAAGCAGCAGGTTTTCCTCGGCCATATCGTGGATATCGGCGCGGAGCTGTTCGCCATGTCCGCAGTGATTGCCAAGACCACCGCGCTGCCGCAGTCTCCTGCTGGACAGCGCGACTCGGCGCAGTGCCTTGCCCTGGCCTTCTGCGAGCAGGCTGCGCAGCGCTGCGAGGAGCACTTCGAGAAGCTCTGGAACAACACGACGCATTCCGACGGGCAGCTCGCCGCCGACCTGCTGGGCGGCAAGTTCCAGTGGCTGGAAGAAGGGGTCCGCGATGCCTCTGAAGGCACCGGCGTCTGGATCGCCCAGTGGTCCGATGAGGTTCGCGAGGATGTGCGCTGGCCGTATGGGAAGGAGTCTTAAGGCTCGGCGATTTCTACGTCCAGCAACCCCGCACGCCACCGCACAGTGGTCTCCTCCGCCAACGCCTCAGCCTCCAACGCTTCAGCCGGAGTCATGAAATACGTGTTGACCCGCAACTTCTGCTCCGGATCCAACTCCGGAGGCAACAGCACCATCGGCCGGCTGCCAGGGATCTTCACCGCATGGAACAACCCGCAATGCCTGGCCGTATGGTGAATCAAGCAATTCAACACCGCAGACTCGATATCAGTCCGACCGCCCTTCTCCCACGGATCCAGATGATCCGCTTCGCATCGTTGTGCTGGCATGCTGCACCCAGGATACGAACACCCCCGATAAGCCGCCCGCAAAGCACGCACCTGCGCCTTGGAGAACAACCTCTGGGTCCGTCCCAGATCCAACGGCAAGCTCCTGCCGTTGAGCACCACCGGAAGAACACCGGCAGTGCACAATACCGTCCGCGCCTCGCCCGGGGACAGCTGGATCCCCGAAGACGTCACCGCGAAATCCTCGGCTTGCTCCTGCATCTTCTCCCAATCCAAGATGACGCTCACCTGCGAACTGGCAAACCCGGCTTGCTGTTCCGGCGGGCTACCATTCGGTCTTCGTTCGCTCATCAGCAAAGCCATAAAACCAACGAGCCGCCGCCGCTCGGGTTTCAGATCTTCCCATTCACCGCTTGCCAGCTCCGCTTCTGTTGAAACATCTTCCGTCGGTAGTCCATCTTCTTCGGAATGGAGATCCTCGTTTTCCGGGTGGATGTCCTCTTCTTCGGAGTGGTGATCATCTTCGTCCGGCGGGTCATCCTCGATGTCCTCGATGTCCTCGATGTCCTCTTCACCGGGTCTGTCTTTTGCCCAATCCGGCATGCTGTCCTCATCATCCCAGCCACTGGTTTCCCCGCCGGTGAACTGGGCATCGACGTCTTTCAACCCCTGCCGGTTGCCGGCAACGGTGGAAGGATTATCCAAATTCGCGAAATACGCCTCGATATAAGCGGACTGCGAAGGAAGAACACGAACGAGATACTCAACCAGGCCTTTGCGCATCCCGCGCTTGAAGATCCCGATCCCATCCAGCAGGGCCTTGAGCGGGCGCTTGCCGGCCTTGACCTGCGCGACCAGGTCGTTGATGTGCTTGCGCGCCGATTTCGGCTCCGACCGCAGGAACGCCGCGGACTCGGCCTGCAGCTGCTGCTTCTTCGCTTCGGCCGCTTTCCCTTCGCCCAGGTCCTTGCGCACCGAATGCAGCTTCATCGCCGCCGAGGCGACCAGCCGCGGATCGATGCCCGGGTCTTCGAACTGCACGGCGAGTTCGGGCAGCCATGGTTCCGTTGGTTCTCCTGCTTCGTCTACGCCGCCGAGCAGGCAGTCGGCCTGCACCAGCCGGGCGGCCGCGGTGCTGCGCGGGATATCCAGCCATCCGGTCATCAACCCTTTGGCATCCTTGAAATGCGTGCGCCCCGTGGTGGTGCGCCCCTTCGCCGCATCGATCTCCTCGATGGTGGGGTCGGGCCCGAGGTCCGTGATGGCCTGGAAGGATTCCTGGTCCAGCTTGTGCGCGCCGGTGCTCCGCAGGGCGGCAGCCGCGTGGACCTGCGTACGGGTGAGTTCTTGGGTCATCTCTTCGGTGAGCAGCGCGAAATAGGCGGCCTGGCCTGCGGTGAGTCCCGCGTGGGCCAGGCGCCGGGTCGCTGAAGCGGCCAGCGCTTTGGCGTTGGCCAGGTCCTTCAGTGCTTGCGCGATGTCTGTGCTCATGGGAACCAGCATGCGCCCGAAATGTCGTGCCGCGGGTGCGCCGGGGCGGAATGTGGAAAACCTCAGCCGTGCATGCGGTACCAAAGCAGCGCGACCTGCAGCGAGGCCCGGGATTCGGCGGAGTCCAGTTGCACCCCCAGCTTTGCTTCGAGCTTGGCCAGCCGGGAGTACAGGGTCGGCCGCGAAAGGTAGCCGGCCTTAGCCAGTGCGGTCTTGTTCCCGCCGTGGGCCAGGTAGAGATCGAGCAGGTCCAGGCCCTGCTCGTCGACCGGGTTGAGCAGGCCGGCGAGCTCGGCCTGCGCGAAGGAACGCATCCGCGGGTCGCCGCCCATGGCCGAAAGCACCCCGCGCAGGCGCAGGTCGGCGAAGCGGTAATAGGGCTGGGCACGGGTGGGCAGGTGCGGGACGATCTGCGCGACGTGCGCGGCCTCTTCCAGCCCGGCGATGCTGGTGGCCAGCGTGCCTTCGGGGCCCACCCCGATGGCTACCGGTGCGGTGAGCTGCTCGGCCAGCCGCCGGGTGAAGCCCTGCAGTGTGGAGTCCACCAGTTCGCGGGCGCGCAGCGGCAGGATCAACCCCAGATACCCGGGCTTGAGCGAGCCGGCCAGGATGCCCAGGTGCAGGGTGTCGGCGAGCTGGTCGAGCACTTCGAGCAGGGCGCGGTCGGCCAGCTGGGTTTCGGTGGGCGTGCCGGAGCCGGCCAGCGAGATGACCACCGGGACGTAGTAGGGGGCGGCGGCCAGGCCCAGAGCCTGGGTGCGGATGGCGATCTCCTTGTCGCTGTAGCTGTGCCCCGACTGCAGTTCGTGCAGGGTGGAGGTGCGGGCCTGGTAGAGCAGTTCGCGCTGGTCGCGCCCGGAAAGCCGGGCGATGGTCAGCGCCTGGCCGGCACGCTCCAGGACCAGCGCGGCGCGATCGTCGTCATCCAGCACGGCCGGGACGATCAGCCGGCCCCACCGGCTGCGCACCGCCCCGACCGGGGTCTGCAGCCAGTTCTCGGTGCCGGTGGCGCGCCCGGTGTGCTCCAGGTACCCGACGAAGCGGGAGCGGGTGATCCAGTCTTCCAGTTGCGCGCCGGCTTCGGCGAGCACATGGTGGCGGACATCCTCGAGCACCACGGGGGCCGAGAGCAGCTGCGCGGTGCGGGCCACGATCTGCGCTTCGTCGGCCTCGGTCAGCGAGAGCCCGGTGTAGATTTCGTGCACCGTGCGGGAGAACTGCACGGCTTCGAGCTGCTCGGCCACGAGCTTCTGGTGGATGACCTCGGTGATCGACACGAAACGGGTGGTGGTGCGCAGGGCGATGACCGGCAGGCCCAGGTCGGCGACATCCAGCTCGGCGCCGGACAAGTCCTCGATGATCACCCCGACCGCTCCGGCCTCGCGCAGCGCGGTGATGAAGGCGCGCACATCGCTCACGTTGCGCAGGGTGGTGAGGATCAGCTCGCGGCCCAGCAACAGGTCGATGTTCTCGGTGGATTCGGTGACGTGCACCCAGCGCAGCTGCGCGTCCATCCCGGCGGCGCAGAGCACCTGGGGGTCGGCGGCCTGCACCACCGGCAGGTGCAGCACGTCGTTCACCGTCAGCATTTTACACTCCGTCATCGATAGTGCTTAAATCATGACACAGTGATGGTGTTGCCCCTCACATCCATGACCCATGATGAATGCAGGCACCCAACTTCGAAAGGCCGATACGATGACCGCAACGCTGACCGACACCTTGCAGCACTGGATCAACAACGCCAGCTACTCCGCCGATGACCGCACCGGCAAGGTCTACAACCCGGCCACCGGCGAGGTCTCCCGCCACGTGGCGCTGGCCTCCAAGGCCACCACCGAGCACGCGATCGCCGCCGCCGCGGACGCCTTCCCGGGCTGGCGCGACACCTCGCTGGCCCGCCGCACCGCGATCATGTTCAACTTCCGCCAGCTGCTGGCCGAGCGCAAGGGCGAGCTGGCGGCGATCATCACCGCCGAGCACGGCAAGGTGCTGGATGACGCGCTGGGCGAGGTGGCCCGCGGCCTGGAGGTCGTCGAGCTGTGCTGCAACGCCCCCTACCTGCTCAAGGGCGAGTTCTCGCAGAACGCCTCAACCGGCATCGACGTGCAGTCCCTGCGCCAGCCGGTCGGCGTCTCGGCCATCATCTCTCCCTTCAACTTCCCGGCCATGGTGCCGCTGTGGTTCTTCCCGGTAGCCATCGCCGCCGGCAACACCGTGGTGCTCAAGCCATCGGAGAAGGACCCGTCGGCCGCCAACTGGCTGGCCGAGCTGTTCACCGAGGCCGGTCTGCCCGAGGGCGTGCTGAATGTGGTGCACGGCGACAAGGAAGCGGTGGACACCCTGCTGACCGATCCGCGGGTGAACTCGGTGTCCTTCGTGGGTTCCACCCCGATCGCGCAGTACGTCTACTCCACCGGAACCGCCCACAACAAGCGGGTGCAGGCCTTCGGCGGCGCGAAGAACCACATGCTGGTGCTGCCGGATGCCGACCTGGACCTGGCCGCCGACATGGCGGTCAACGCGGGCTTCGGCGCGGCCGGCGAGCGCTGCATGGCGATCTCCGTGGTCGTCGCGCTCGACACCATCGCCGATGAGCTGGTCGCCAAGATCGCCGAGCGCGCCAAGACGCTGCGCGTGGGCGATGGCACCCGCGGCTGCGACATGGGCCCGCTGATCACCGGCGAGCACAAGGCGAAGGTGGCCGGCTACATCGACGCAGGCGTCGCTGCCGGCGCCGAGCTGGTGCTCGATGGCCGCACCGGCACGGTGGATGCCGATGGCGAGGGCTTCTTCCTGCACCCGACGATGTTCGACAAGGTCGGCACGGACATGTCCATCTACACCGAGGAGATCTTCGGCCCGGTGCTGTCGGTGGTCCGTGTGGACAGCTTCAACGAGGGCATCGATTTGATCAACTCCTCGCCGTACGGCAACGGCACCGCGATCTTCACCAATGACGGCGGCGCGGCCCGCCGCTTCGAGGACGAGATCCAGGTGGGCATGGTCGGGGTCAACGTGCCGATCCCGGTCCCCGTGGGCTACCACTCCTTCGGCGGCTGGAAGGCCTCGCTGTTCGGCGACCAGCACGCCTACGGCCCGGAGGGCTTCAAGTTCTTCACCCGCAACAAGGTGATCACCAAGCGCTGGCTCGACCCGAGCCACGGCGGCATCAACCTCGGCTTCCCGCAGAACGACTAGGACCATGAGCGAGCAAATGACTGAAGAAATCACCGGCGAGCAGATCGCCGCCGGGAAGCGCGCCTACGAGCTGGACCGCGAACACGTCTTCCACTCCTGGCAGGCCCAGGGCCCGTTCACCCCGATGACGGTGCTCAAGGCCGAGGGCTCGTACGTGTGGGACGGGGAGGGCACCAAGCTCATTGACCTCTCCAGCCAGCTGGTGAACACGAACATCGGCCACCAGCACCCGAAGGTCATCGCCGCGATCCAGGAACAGGCCGGCAAGCTGGCCACCATCGCCCCGCAGCATGTCAACGACGCGCGCTCGGAAGCAGCACGCTTGGTTGCCAAGCACACCCCCGGTGAGCTGAACAAGATCTTCTTCACCAATGGCGGAGCCGATGCAGTGGAGCACGCGGTGCGCATGGCGCGGCTGCATACCGGCAAGCACAAGGTGCTTTCGGCGTACCGTTCCTACCATGGCGGCACGCACCTGGCGGTGAACATCACCGGGGATCCGCGGCGCTTCGCCTCGGATCATGCAACCGACGGGGTGGTGCATTTCTTCCCGGCCTACCCGTACCGCTCCTACTTCAATTCAACGACTCCCGAAGAGGAGACGCAACGGGCGCTCAAGCACCTGGAAGACACGATTCTGCTTCAGGGGCCGGGCACCATTGCCGCGCTCATCCTGGAATCCATTCCGGGCACGGCCGGGATCTACCTGCCGCCTCCGGGCTACCTTGAAGGGGTGCGCGAGCTGACTAAGAAGCACGGCATCGTGTACATCGCCGATGAGGTGATGGCCGGCTTCGGGCGCAGCGGTAAGTGGTTCGCGGTGGATCATGCCGGCGTGGTTCCGGATCTGCTGACCTTCGCCAAGGGCGTGAACTCCGGCTACGTGCCTTTGGGCGGCGTGGCGATCAGCCCGGAAATCTTCGAGACCTTCCGCGAGCGGGTCTACCCGGGCGGTCTGACCTATTCTGGCCATCCGCTGGCGTGCGCGGCGGCGGTAGCCACCATCACCGCGATGGAAGAAGAAGGCATGGTGGAGAACGCCAAGAGGTTGGGCGAGGAGATCATCGGGCCGCGCCTGGCGCAGTTCGCGGCCGAGCACCCATCGGTGGGAGAGGTGCGCGGCACCGGGGTGTTCTGGGCGATCGAGCTGGTGAAGAACCGGGACACTCGTGAGCCGCTGGCTGCCTATGGCGGCAGCAGCCCACAAATGAACCAGGTGATTGCCGCGGCGAAGTCCGCAGGGCTTTTGCCTTTCGCCAACTTCAACCGGCTGCATGTGGTGCCTGCAATGAATATCGAGGACGACGTGCTGATCGAAGCACTGGATCGCCTTGAGCAGGCACTGGCCGTGGCCGACACGTTCGTTCAATAATCCCCTACTGGCAGGACAGCACCGCTGTCCTGCCAGTTCTCTTAACAGGAGTCCACCGTGAATGCAGCCGCCACCCACGCCGTACTCAGCGCCCACCCGCGTGCCTCGCTCGATGAGGCCGAGCGCCAAACAGCCAGTATTGACCGCTCCGGCTATGTGCCCCCGAGCTTCGCCGACGGGGTGATCTTTGCCCAGAGCATCGACGACGTGGTGCTGGCGATGAAGCTGGCCCATGAGCATGGGGCGGAGATCGTGCCGCGCGGGGCAGGTACCGGGCTGGCGGCAGGTTCCAGCGCGCAGGCTGGGCAGATCGTGCTCGATCTGTCCCGGATGGACAAGATCCTCCAGATTGATCCGGTGGAGGCCACCGCGGTGGTGCAGCCCGGGGTGATCAATGCAGCGGTGAACCAGGCGGCCGGTGAGCATGGGCTGTTCTACGCTCCGGATCCGGCCAGCACCGCGATCTGCTCCATCGGCGGGAATATCGCCACCAACGCCGGAGGCATGTGGTGCGCCAAGTACGGGGTCACCCGCGAGTCGGTACTTAGCTTGCTAGTGGTGCTGCCCGACGGGCAGCTGCTGCGCACCGGGCGGAGGACCATCAAGGGCGTGGCCGGCTACGACATGAATGCTCTGATGATTGGTTCGGAAGGCACCCTGGGCATCGTGGTCGAGGCGTTGCTGCGGCTGCGCCCCAAGCCCAAGCACACCTCCACCCTGGTCGCCTATTTCCCCGATGAAGATGCCGCGGCGAAGGCTGCCTCGGCGGTGATCGCCGAACGGCTGACTCCCTCGGTGCTGGAGCTGATGTGCGGCAAGACCTTGAAGGCGGTGGATGCAGCGCTGGGAACGGATCACCAGTCGCGCGGCGGAGCCTTGCTGCTCGCGCAGACCGATGGCTACGGCGCGCATCTGGAAATGCAGGCGCTGCAGGAGGCGATTGCCCCGCTGGCCGGGTTCATCGAGATTGCCAGCGACCAGGAACAAGCCGCGGCGCTCATCGAGGCCCGGCGGCAGGCCATCCCGAGCATGGAGCTGCTGGGCACCGCCTCGATCTGCGATATCGGCGTGCCGCGGCACCGTTTGGCCGAGGCGTTCGCCGGCCTGCAGCGCATCGAGGACGAGCGCGGAGTTTCGATCTTCACCATTGCCCATGCCGCCGACGGCAACCTGCATCCGATCATCGTGGTGCCCGAAGGGCAGTCGATCACCAGTGGTGCGCCGAAAGCGGCGCTGGGCGACATGTTCCACCTTGCCCAGTTGCTGGGCGGCACGCTGACCGGCGAGCACGGCATCGGCCTGCTCAAGCAGGATTGGCTGGCCGAGGAGCTGGGCGAGACCTCGCTGGCATTGCAACGGCGGCTGCGCGCGGTGTTCGATCCGCAGGGCATCTTGAACCCGGGGAAGGCGATCTGACTCTGGAAGTCAGGCGCTGACGTGGGTAGGGTAAGTACATGGATGACTATCTACCAGTAGCCTTCGGCCTTCCGCTCATGTCCGTGGCGTTGTCCGTGGTCCTCCTGCTGATCGCGGTGCCCCTGGCAATCCACGCACTGATCCGCCGCAGGGCGTTCGCCAGCCTGCGTGACGGGGAGCAGACCTATGCCCGGCGCTCGTCCATTCGCACCGAATTCATTTCAGCCGGACTTGCAGCAGTCGCGACAGCCGTCTTCCTGGTCATGGGGATCACCGGCTACAGCACCGCGATGAGCAATCTCGAAGCAAATATCCACAAGGAATACTCGCCGACCAAGCTGGATATCAAGTATTGGAACGGGTCGTGGGCCACTGCGGACATCACCCTCCCCGATGGCACGAGCTACGAGGACGCCCAGATCTCCATGCAGGCCGAATACCGCCCGCTCGTCGAGCCCAAGATGACGAAGGATTAGCTGGCAGAGAACTGCGAACCCGGATCTGACTTCAGTGTGAAATACTGGCCACAGCATTTATTCACGCCAATATCCTGTGGAGGGAAAAGACCATGATCGGAAGTGGCGCGCCAGCAGGCGATCCGTTCCAGCCGCATCTTGAATGGGGCCTGAAGGCTTCGTTCGTGAGCTACATTTCTTCCCTCGCCGACGGACGCATCGAGGCCGCCAACGGGGTGTGGCAGGCAGGCAACGCGTTGGCGTTCCCTCTCTCCCCCGCTACCGAGGTTCCGGAGAATGAAATCTGGTTCAACGGCCGTGTTTCCTTCTCCGGGCACGGAGGCATGATGAAGCTGGATCTCATTGAGCCGCGCATCGTGAACCACGATGACCGCATCACCCTCACCATTGACGAGGCCGGCGAGCGCGTAGCCATTGCCGAGCTTACCGAAACCAGCGTTTCGAACGCTTTTGGGTTGGTCAAGACCCGTTTCTCGGCGGTGCTCACCGAGGCTGGCTCGAAGCTGTTCAACGGCCAATATCCTGCCGGACAGCAGATGGAAGAAGTTGAGGTTGTGCTGCGCGGTTAGCAGCTGACCAGCGGTGAGGGCCCGGCGCGCAAGCGCCGGGCCCTCTTGCTTGCTTGACCGGTCAGGCGCTGGGAGCCTCTTCCAAAGAACGCAGGTAGGCAAGCCCTGGATGTCCTTCCAACCCACGTGCTCCACGTACTGCCCAGACTGCGGCTACGGCAGCGTATAAACCACCGGTACCTCCTAGTATCAGCGGCTGGGTATCCGGGAACTGCATGATCATCGTGCCCGTTGAGCTGTCGATGTCCATGCTGCTGGCTCCGTGGAAGTAGAAGCTTAGCCAAACGCCATCTTGGCGTCGGCAGATCACCCGGTGATTCGTGATCACTGCTAACACCTCCTGCTGCTCACGCCACTGTTCCTTTGCCAACGCTTCGGCTTGAGTACGACGCGTTCTGTTTCCCCACGCCATAGCCAGTACGCCAACTGCGACGAAAGTTGGATGCCCCATCAGGAATCCCGAACTCTGCATGTAGGTGACATCGGAACCGTAAAATCGCGCATAGTTGGCGTTGGCGGCGCAAATTACAAGTTCATTCGACTCCGTAACAACGTCCCATGGCGGGTCTTGAGGTCGCCATGTTCCGTCATAAAGGTCGCCCGCCAACTGGGCGGCAGCAATCTGTGCCCGCGCAAGCTCCGCTCTTTCATTCACGATCACCATTTCGGATTTCGTGTAGTGTCCCTTAGAACGGCGAAATGCCCGCCAGGCAAGTCGCATCTTCCCGAACGAAGTCATCAAGAAGAAGAGTCCAACACCGAACAGAATAATCGAGCCGAAAGCCATCCCGGCTAGGGCAGTGTTGTCAATCGTGTTGGTGAGCGAAAACGCATTGAGCAGAAGCAACCAACTGGCGCAGAAGAAGAGTAAGGCAGAAGCCACACGGAATATCCACGGCCGGTGGCGCTTCCAAGCTGAATAGTTGTCGTACTCCATTTCCTTGAGCGTTGATAATTTGCCGCGCAAACTGGCCACCCCTCTGTTGCCTTGACTCTGTTCAGCTGGTTCCAATCACTTTATTCGTGTCACTGGAAAGTTTTCTACCTACTCCGTCTGCAATTGCCGAAATTGGCGCGGAACCGTAGCCTCGTTCCTACTGCCGTGAGAACTCCGACGCGCGCAGGACTTGTTCTTCGGTCAGCGGGTGCCCGGTGTACTTTTCGAACTGCGCCGCGGCTTGCAGCGCGATGACCTCGGCTCCGGTGATGACCTGCTTGCCGGCGTCTCGCGCGGCACGGATCAGCGGCGTCTGGCTGGGGAAGGCGACCACGTCGAAGACGCTTTGTGCCGAAGCAATATGCTCAGCGGTGAACGACAGCGTTTCGGCATTCTCCCCATCCATGCCCAATGGAGTGACGTTGACCAGGATCTGATGGCCTGGAACTGGATCTGCCGAGGCGTGGCGGTAGCCGTACTTGTCTGCCAGCGCTTTGCCTGCGTGCGCATTGCGTGCCAGCACCGTCACGTCGCTGAATCCGGCCTCACGGAAAGCGGCAACCACTGCCTTGGCCATGCCGCCGGAACCGCGCACCAGGACGCTGCTGCGCGCATTCAAACCATGGCGGGCAATCAGGGCGGCGATCGCCTCGAAGTCGGTATTCGATGCCACGAGCCGGCCACCGTGATTCACAATCGTGTTGACCGAATCGATGGCAGCTGCAGAAGGCTCGATTTCGTCTACCAGTTCCATGACTTCTTCCTTGAACGGCATCGAGACCGAGCAGCCGCGAATGCCCAGGGCACGTACCCCGGCGATTGCTCCTGGCAGGTCCTCGGTGGAGAAGGCCTTGTAGATGAAGTTCAGGCCGAGCTCGTCATACAGGTAGTTGTGGAAACGCGTCCCGATATTCGATGGACGCCCGGAGAGCGAAATGCAGAGGGACATGTCTTTGTTCAAAATGGGCACGCGGGGATCTCCAGTGGTGGTGGCCGGTTCATCTCCAATATACGTGCACTGACTGGTGCATCCCGCAAAGCCGCAACGGCAATCAGGGCACGTTTGGGTTGCTCTTTCGCTCTGCCAGTGCATCGGCTAAGCTCAGTGCGCATGAGCCAGGATCTTGACCAGGGACCTTTTTCCACGGCACCAAGGCAGCATTGCGCCCCGGGGATCTGCTATCTCCCGGTTTCCCCTCGAACTATCGGCCCGAAGTCACCATGAACCACATCTACTTCACCGTATTAGCCGATGGCGCAGGATTGGCAGCCGAAATCGCTGCATTGGACGGCACTGCGCATGTGTATGAGGTGGAGCCGACCGGGCCTCCATCGCGGAAATGGTCGTGCCCTACGGGGATCCGTCGCCGGTACGCAGCTGGCAGAACTACTTCGACACCGGCGAATACCTCATCGGGCGCCTGGCCAACTCCCTGGAGCTCGGCTGCGACTGCTTGGGCGAAATCCACTACATCTCACCGGTGGTCACCGATGCCGACGGCAATGCGCAGACGATCGCCAACGGCATCTGCATGCATGAGGAGGACGCCTCGATCCTCTCCAAGCATGCCGATGACTGGTCCGGAGTGAAGTACACCCGGCGCAACCGCCGCCTGGTGATCAGCTTCTTCACCACCGTGGGCAACTACGACTATGGCTTCTACTGGTACCTCTACCTGGATGGCACCATCGAATTCGAGGCCAAGGCCACCGGCATCGTGTTCACCTCGGCCATGGGCGACGAGCGCTTCTCATCCGAGATCGCTCCGGGGCTGACCGCGCCGTTCCACCAGCACATCTTCGGCGCCCGCCTGGACTTCGCGCTGGATGGCGGCCCGAGCCGCGTCATCGAGGAAGAAGCCGTCCGCCTGCCGATCAGCAAGGAGAATCCGCGCGGCAACGCCTTTACCCGCAGCCATACTGTGCTGGCCACCGAAAAGCAGGCGGTACGCGAGAACAACCCGACCGCCGGGCGCACCTGGGTGGTCACCAACCCCGAGAAGCAGAACTACCTGGGCAAGCCGGTAGGCTACAAGCTGATGTCCCAGGGACTCCCGACCCTGCTGGCCGCCGAGGGATCCTCCATCCACCGCCGCGCCGAGTTCGCTTCCAAGGCCCTGTGGGTGACCAAGCGCGAGGATGGCCAGCGCTACCCCACCGGCGACTTCGTGAACCAGAACCCTGGCGTTGACGGCATCGGCTCCTGGATCGAGGACGACAAGAACATCGATGGCGAGCAGATCAGCCTGTGGCACACCTTCGCGCTGACCCACTTCCCGCGCACCGAGGACTGGCCGATGATGCCCGTGGACAAGGTCGGATTCACCATCCGCCCCGAAGGATTCTTCGACCGCTCCCCTGTGCTTGATGTCCCGGCACCGGTCCAGCACGGCTGCTGTGCCACTACGGAATCCGACGGCTGCTGTGGCAGCGGCGACTAGTCTCACTGCCAGGGTTTCCGCCGGGCACCGCGCGCTGGGCATCGGCTCGCTGTGCCTGGCGGCGGCCCACCTGCTGGTGCTGACAGTGCTGCCGCACACGCTGTGGTGGACCCTGGCCTTGCTGGCAATGGCGGTCTGGTGCGTCAAATGCTCCTGGTGCGTGCTGCGCGGCGGCTCTCCCATGAGCCTGCTGGTGATGAGCGCGCTGATGGGTGCTTCGCACGTGGCGATGGTGATCGGGATGCCCTGGTTCACCGGCCATCACGGAGCGCATGCGGGGCATGTCACGCACCATGCGCCGGTGATGCTGGGCATCGCGGCTGCCGAATTCCTCGTGATGTTCGGCGCCGCTTGGCTCAGCCGCCACACCGCAGGCAGCGTCCTACGCCGTGCCGATCAACCGGATAGCTCAGAACCCGCGGCTCTTCCCGCCTAGCCAGACCCGGTCTTGAATGCAACGCTCCGCTGTTCTCAAGGCCGGGTTTCTGCCTGCTCCCGGATCTTGACAACCCCGAGATGCACCGGCTTAGATGAGTAATGAATCACATTCAATTTGTGTTCAACTTTTCCGAGAAGAGGGATAGCCTTGACCGCCGACAGGCACTCATCTGGCATCCTCGGTGCCCAGCAGACCACAAAGCCGCAAGGACCATTGGTCGTTCCCCTGCATCGATAGCGTCCACCGAACCAGCTATCTTCGAGGAAAGTACCAATGGCCACCACCAATGAACTGACGTTTGACAGGCATGAAGCCGAAGTCTCCCCCGCCTTAGTCGCCCGGGCACTGGCAGATGCCAAGCGCACCAGCTACTGGCTGGACAACGTCCAGCGCCCCGCGCCCCACCCGGCACTGCACGGGTCAATCACCACCGACCTGCTGGTTATCGGCGGCGGCTACACCGGATTATGGACCGCGCTTCAAGCCAAGGAACGGGATCCTGCCCGCAAGGTGGTGCTGATCGAGGGCCAGCGCTTGGGCTGGGCCGCGTCGGGGCGCAATGGCGGCTTCTGCGAAGCATCGCTGGTCCACGGCGAAGCAAATGGCGCAAACCACCTGCCGGAAGAAATCGAGCTGCTCGCCGAGCTCGGGGCGCAGAACCTCGACGAGTTCGAAGCAACGGTGCAGCGCTACGCCATGGACGTGGACTTCATCCGCCACGGCTCGATCAACGTGGCCACCGAGCAGCATCAGATCGCGTGGGTGGCCGAGGAAGCTGAAGCCCCGGGCGTCGACTACCTGGACGCCGACGCGGTCAAACAGCTGATCAACTCCCCGGATTTCCTGGCCGGCGCCCGCGACAACCATTCCACCGCGCTGATCCACCCGGCCAAGCTCGTCTGGGAACTGGCCCGCGTGTGCCGCGAACTGGGCGTTGAATTCTACGAGCACACCCACGCCTTGGAGATGGAGAATACCGGCACGCAGGTCCAGGTGCTCACCGCCGACGGCCAGATCACCGCCCAGCGCGTAGCCCTGGCCACCAACGTCTTCCCCTCGCTGCTCAAGCGCCACCGCGCACGCATCATCCCGGTCTACGATTACGCGCTGATGACCGAACCACTCACAGCCCAGCAGCGCACAGCCATCGGCTGGGCGGACATGGTGGGCCTGGCAGATCTGAACAACCGCTTCCACTATGCCCGCCCCACCATCGATGCCGAGGGGAACTTCCGCATTCTTTACGGCGGCTACGACGCGGTCTACCATTTCGGCGGCAAGGTGCGCTCCAGCTACGACACCAACCAGCGGACCTTCGAAAAGCTCGTCGCGCATTTCTTCGGCAGCTTCCCGGACCTGATGGATGTGAAGTTCTCCCACGCATGGGGTGGCGCTATCGATACCTGCTCGCGCTTCTTCTCATTCTTCGATCTGGCCTATGGCGGCAAGGTCGCCTACTGCGCAGGCTTCACCGGCCTGGGTGTGGGTGCCACGCGTTTCGGTGCCAAGGTCATGCTGGATCTGCTCTCGGGGAAGAAAACGGGGCTGACCGAATTGGAACTGGTGCGCACCAAGCCGATCCCTTTCCCGCCCGAGCCTGCCGCCTGGGTGGGCGTGAAGCTCATGACCAGCCAGCTGGCCAAGGCCGACCGCAATCACGGCGAGCGCTCGGCCTTCTTGAAGCTGATGGACAAGATCGGAATGGGGTTCGATTCCTGATGCCCGCAAAAGACCTTCGAGCCAGTATCGTCCAGGCCGGCGATGCGGAGCTGAGCCACGAACCGATCGGCGAAGACCAGCGGGCTGACGGACAGGCACCCGCGACCACAGGCTATGCGGAACTGGGCACCCTCGGGGATGCGGAAGTCGGCATCTGGGAAATGTCTGGCGGCGCCATGCGGGATATCGAATCCGACGAATATTTTGTTGTGCTTTCCGGCCGCGCCACCGTGCAGATCCTGGAAGCCGGCGGCTTCGGCGCCCAGGAACTCCGGCTGGTTCCGGGCAGCCTTGCCAGGCTTCATGCTGGCATGAGCACGCTCTGGACCGTCACCGAAACCCTGCGCAAGATCTACTTCACCCTCTGAGCATCCCTAGGAGAATCCACATGGCCTACTACGATAGTTCCCTCGGACACCAGTTCATCAACGGCCAGCAAGTCCGCGGGCTCGGCCCAGTGCTGGAACGCGTGAATCCTGCCACCGGGAAAAAGCTGCTGGACGTCGATACCGCAAGCCTTGAGCAGGTTGACCAGGCGGTGCAGGCGGCAGCCGAGGCCTTCACAACCTGGTCCAAGCTCACCCCGGGCGAGCGTGCCGACCACCTGCTGGCCTTCGCCCGCGAACTTGAGCAGCATGCCGATGAGATTGCAACGGTGGAGACCGCGCAAACCGGCAAGAGCATCCGCATGTCCACCCAGTTCGATGTGCCCGGTTCCATCGACAACGTGAACTTCTTTGCTGGCGCCGCACGCAACCTGCAGGGCTTGGCCGCCGGGGACTATGCCGGGAACACCACCTCGATGATTCGCCGCGAAGCCATCGGCGTGATCGGCTCGATCAGCCCCTGGAACTACCCGTTGCAGATGGCTGCATGGAAGATCCTGCCCGCGATCGCCGCCGGCAACACGATTGTGCTCAAGCCCAGCGAGCTGACCCCGGGCACTTCGGTGCTCTTTGCCCGGGCTGCCAAGGATGCAGGGCTCCCGGACGGGGTGGTCAATATTGTGGTTGGCGACGGTCCCAGCGTCGGTGCGCCGTTAGTGCGCCACCAGCTGGTGAAGATGACCTCGTTCACCGGCTCCACCACGGTGGGCCTGAAGATCATGTCCATGGCCGCCGAGAGCGGTACCCGGGTGCATCTGGAGCTCGGTGGGAAGGCCCCGCTGGTGGTCTTCGATGATGCGGATATCGAAGCCGCCGCGCACGGTGCGGTAGCCGGCTCGACGATCAATTCAGGCCAGGATTGCACCGCGGCCACCCGCGCCTATGTGCATTCCTCGGTTTTCGAGCGGTTCACCAGCCGTGTGGCCGAGCTGATGGAGGCCATGGTGGTGGGAGATCCCACCGACCCCGAAACCGACATGGGCTCGATGATCAGCCAAGCGCACCTGCAGAAGGTCTCCTCGATGGTCCAGCGGGCCAAGGATCAAGGAGCGCAGGTACTGGCTGGCGGCCGTCAGCTTGAGGGCGATGGCTTCTTCTACCGTCCTACCTTGGTGGTTGGAGCCGCCCAGGATTCGGAGATCGTGCAGCAGGAAGTGTTCGGACCGGTTCTGGTGGCTCTGCCGTTCAGCACCGACGATGAGGCCATCGAACTGGCTAACGATACCCTGTATGGCCTGGCGGCGAGCGCATGGACCAAGAACGTGGACCGGGCGATGCGTGCCAGCGCGGAGATCCAGGCCGGTTGCGTGTGGATCAACGAGCATATTCTGATCGTTTCAGACATGCCGCATGGCGGCTACAAAGCTTCCGGCATGGGCAAGGACATGAGCCAGTATTCTTTCGATGAGTACACCAACGTCAAGCACGTGATGATCTCCCACGATCCCCGTGCCCACCGTGAATGGCAGGATACGGTCTTCAAGCACCGCTAGGCGCGAAATACTAGAGACTGGAAAGCAGCTGGTTCAGCTTCTTGGTTGCCACCCCTGGTTCGGTGGTGGCAAAAAAGTACTGGGCCAGCTGTTTTTGCGCCCCGGCCACGGGCGAGGCGGCCAGGTCAGCTACCTTCTGGGCCAGGGCGTTCGCGTTGCCCAGCCGCTGGTTCAATGGCAGCCCGGCATGGAGCTTGCTTTCGGGATCCCCCGACAACAGCAGCGGGATGTTCAGCGCTACCGCGTCATAGGCCATCGCCGAGGTGTCGCAGATGGCCACGTCCGCCCACACCAATGACTGCGCAGCATCGCCGATCGGGTCCAACGTGGCGGCATAATTGCTCTTCAGGCCGAGGACTGCCTTCTTCGCTTCAGCGGAAACATCTCCGGTCTTCGGATGAGGTCGGAAACGCACGTCGAAGCGTTCATCGTTACTCAGCTGGGCGAGGATCCGCTCCCCCAATGTGGCCACGGACGAGTAGGCCATGGCCTGGGAATCGCCTTCCCATGTCGGCGCGTAGAGCACCCGGATCTTCTCGGATGGCTCGGGCCATTCCAGGCTGTCGAGCTGCGGGCGGCCGATCTGCACCAGATGCGTTGGGTCGAAACGGGCAATGCTTTCGGTGATGCGCTCGACCGCAGCGGCACCCGCCACGCAGGCGAAGTCGTAGGCCTTGAGCTGGTTGGAGACCATCGACGCCTTTTCACTTTCACCGTGGTTCAGGTGAATGTGCGCCGGCCCATTGAAACGCAGCATCGTGAAGTTCCGCTGGGCGTTATTCACATAGTTGATGGATTTGGCATCCCACTCGCGCAGCTTGTTCTCGATCTGTTCCATGGAACGCGAGAACATGATCGGCAGAGTCGTCGCTTCCAGCGCCTGGCGTGCGCTCAGGGCGTCCATGAGCACCACTCCGATGCTCAGGCCCTGGGCAGCCAATCGCTCAAAGGTCCCCAGCCAGACTCCGAGCTGGTAGAACTGGCCGGGGCCTTCGGCGAAGAACAGCACATGGTCGGCTTGTTCGATTCCCCGGTCCAAGTGGGCGATTTCTGCTCGGACTGACCGCTCCGCGAGGAGGGAGCGTGCTTTTCCTGTCGCTTCAGTTATCTGGGAGGAGAACAATGCCATGCATTTAGTCTACGTAGGTTTAGCCGTTGATCGCGGAAGCCAAGTCGGAAATGTTGGACTCCATCCACTCGAGGTAGCTGGAGTCATCCTGGATGGTTTCTGCAAAGTCAACCACGGGGATCTGCCCCTGCTCTGCGCTCTTCCTCAGCGCCTTGGTTTCACTGCCTTCAGTCTGCACGTTGTAGGCAAGTACGTCAGCATTGCCTGCGGAAAGCAGGTCTTCGGCCTTCTTCATGGTCATCGGTGCAATGCCTTCGCCCTCTTCAATGGCTTCGCTCAGCCCTTCCGGGGTGGCATCCTCCATGCCTGCAGCATGCAGCAAGTGGAATGGTACAGGCTCGGTCATCACGAAGCTCTTGCCATCCAGCTTCGCGGTAGCGAGCTGTTGCTCCAGCTTGTCGATTCCTTCGTTGAAGGAAACCGCATTCCGTTGGTACTGCTCGGCGTTGGCGCTATCGGCCTTTCCGAAGGATTCAGCCAGCGCATCAGCCAGGTCGCCCATGGATTCCAGGTCATACCAGATGTGCTCGTTGTAGGCCGCGTGGTCGTGGCCCTCATGCGAATCCTCTTCGGCGTGCTGCGCATGCTCTTCGGCGCTTTCACCCTCATGCCCAGCTGCTTCCGAGTCCTCGGCTACCGGCGAGGAATCCACCGCGTGCACGAGCGTGATCTCGCCAGCCTTGCCTTCTGGAATCGAGGAAACCAGGGAGTCCATGAACTGGTCATACCCTCCGCCATTAGCCAGCACCAACGAGGCATTGGAGATCGCCAGCTTATCTCGGGCGGTTGGCTCGTAGGAGTGCGGATCCTGCGCAGCCGAAGTGATGATCTCGCTGACCTCCACGCTTTCTCCGCCAATGGCACGGGCGATCTGTCCGTAGACGTTCGTCGTGGCCACTACGCTGATCGCAGCAGAATCCGCTTCCGTTGATTCGCTGGCTGTGCTGCTACCGCATCCGGCGAGGATCAGTCCAGCAGCAGGCAGGGCGACAGCCGCTGCGAGCAGCGAGCGGTGGTTCTTCATGGGTGTCTCCATCTAAATCGGATCGCTATTGAGAACTATTCTACATTACATATGAGAATGGTTCGCACCTAGGAGTCGGAACCCACGCGTTGCAAGGAGCGTTTGCCGTGGGCACCGCCGGTGCCGGTCGCCTTCACGACCATGACCGCAATTGCGGTCGTTACCGGAATTGCCAGGACCAATCCAATGGAGCCGATCAGAATGCGGATGACTTCTTCGGCCATGGCGCCGGAGCCCAGGGTGACGCCGAAACTCTGGTTGCTCAATGCGGCAATGGCCAGGACTGGCAGGGCCGCACCAGCATAGGCGAAAGCAATCGTGTAAACAGTCGAAGCGATATGATCGCGGCCTATGCGCATGCCCCGGAAGAACAATTCCCTGGCAGAAGCCTTCGGCGAGCTCTCGGCCAATTCCCACACGGTGGCCGATTGGGTGATCGTCACGTCATTGAGCACACCCATGCCGCCGACCAGGACACCGCAGATCAGCAAGCCGGGCAAAGATATTTGCGGGGCCACCGTCGACAAGGTGATTGTCGATTCATCATTGGCCCCGGTCAACGCGGCCGCATCGGTCAACCAGAGCACCATCCCTGCCGTCACCGCAAGACCGAAGAGCGTTCCCAGCAGCGCTGTGGATGTCTTCGCGTTAAGTCCATGGGCGAAATACAGCGCGACGAACATGATGGCGGTGGAGCCCGTGAGTCCCACCAAGACCGGATTGCCGCCTTCAAGCAAGGCCGGAACCATGAAGACGATCATGAAGGCGATGCCGCCGATCAGTCCGATCATGGCCCGGGTGCCGCGCCAACCGGCGACGAGCACCACCACCACGCCATAGGCGATGGCCAGCAGGGCCATGGGCAATGTCCGGACGAAGTCAACGAACACGTACGGGCTACCGCTGGTGGTGTCGACCGCGGAAAGATCTAGGTAACGAATGCTGTCGCCCGCGCGCGCATCCCGTGATTGCAGCATTTCCGGCGGGATCTCCAACTGGATTTCAGCGCCACCGGATTCGGGCATCACATAGGTGACCTGGCATTCGAGCACCTTGCCGCCTACTTCTTCCAACCCTTGGGAGGAAGGGCAATCCTGGACGGCGCTGCGCGTAACGGTGCCAACTTCCATCGTCGCTCCGCCGGTAGTATCCATGGCTCCGTTGAGGGCGAACTTGTCTTAGTTGCCTTGCGGCCACAACAGGATGACCATGACCATGGCCAAAGCACCTATGGGCGCAAGCAGAGCCCAAAGGATAATCGAGGCACGCCGTCGGCGCTTGGGATCCTGCAAAATCGGTTCGTCATGGTGATGCTGGCCCACGTGGCGCTGCTCCAAATCAATAAAGGCGAATCGTCCTTACCAAGTCTAAGAGCTGACCCCTGGGAGTTTCATATGGACGCAGTCCGCGTCTTCCCGCGCTGTGCGTGGACGCTCAAAAGGATGACGCGATAAATCCTCCCCAAGGTTCATGCTTTCCAGCGTCGCGGAACGAGAGAATTGAGCCATGAGCTTACCCATGAATTTGCCACCCTCGCCGCAGGGCGCCGAAGGTGAAATGAGCTATCCGTTCCATCGCCTGATGAGACGCAGTGCGAACTATCGCTGGTGGCGTCCGCTGGCGTTCTCCGGCGTCGGCATTGGCTTCTACCTCGCAGCTTTGCTCATTGCAATGCTGGCGATGTTCGCCGCACTGCTCATGAACCCGATGACGTGGGCTGCCGATAATTCGGAAGAGGCCCCCGGCCAATTCCTCATGGATCCAATGCTGAATATGGCATCGGCGACGGACTTCTCGATGACCATGGCCTCATTGATCATCATGATCCCTGCGGTCTTTTTCGCTTATTTGCTTATCGGGCCGAAGCCTGTCGGCCTGTTGATTTCGGTCACCGGCAAATTGCGCTGGCGATGGTTCGGCCTGGCGTTGGCTGCCAGCGCCGTTTTGTTCGCCTTGTATTTCGGGGTGAACTTCGGGCTGGGCGCAGTGGGAATTGGCGCGTCCGAGCCCGTGCCTGCCAGCAGCCTGCCCACGGATCCGCTGTTCTATGCCCTGCTGGTTATCCTCTTGACACCGTTCCAGTGCGCAGCCGAAGAGCTCGTCTTCCGCGGTGCGTTCATGCAGGTCATCGGCAGCTGGCTGAAGCATCCCTTGTTCGCCATCCTGCTACCGGTGCCGCTGTTCACCATCGGCCACCTCTACGACATCTGGGGGCTTCTCGATGTGGCAGCCTTCGCTATCGCAGCAGGCTATCTGACGTGGCGCACCGGCGGCCTGGAAGCGGCGATGGCCATGCACATCATCAACAACACCTTCTTGTTCCTGCTCGGCGCAGTCGGCGTTGTCGATCTGAACGCCACGGAATCCAACCCGGTTTCATTAGTCTTCTCGGTGTGCTTCATGGCTCTGTTGACCTTCATGCTTGTCAAGCTTGCGGACAGGCAGGGCATCGCCCGCACGGCTGGCCCAATCCCGGTTGCAGACCGCCGTCCGATGCTGCAGCCATGGCAAATGAACCAGCCGTCGCTTCACCCTAACCAGCCATACTGGGCTCCTCCGGCATATCAGCCAGAGCAGCAGCCGAACGCCGGCAATCCGCCGGTGGATTCCCCACCAGCGCCTCGGGCACCCGACCCATCGGACCGCTAGGCATCACGCAGCTCAAGCGCAAAAAACGATCCGCACAGGAGCTCCTGTGCGGATCGTTTCGTTTCCTGCAATTTCATCTAGTGTGCTTATTCAGGACTTGGCCCAGCGCAGCAAGGCCGCGATTCCTGCTCCGTCAGGGATCATCGATTCCGGTACGTATCGGATGCTGGCGTCCGTCAGCGCGGTCGCGCGCAAGAGCACTTCCGGCGCTGGCCACTCGCCGACCACCAACTCTGCATGGTCATCCCCATCTTGATGGGCAATCCACGGTTCTGCGCTCAAGGCCCGCAGGGTATGCTCGCTTTGGTATTGCCCAACCAGCACCATTTCGGCTTGCGCCGATTGGAGTGCAGTGACGACTTCATTCAATCCGACAGCCAATTGAGCTCGGCCGTTGCCGGACTGGGCGGCAACCTTCGACTCCAATTCAGCCAGATCCTTGGCTTTGACCTCCTCCACCAGCTTGGTGATCTGGGCATCGACCTGCTTGGCGTCCGCACCTCCGGTACGCGTATGCGAGTCGATGACTTCTACGTATTCCTTCAGTGCCACCGGAAGTGCCCCGAACACTATTTCACGGGCCTTGATATCGCCGGAAAGAATGACCAGACGGACGTAGTTCTCGGTGGACATCTCGCTGATCAGGCCGGCGACCTCATCAGCATTTCGGCGTACCATCTCATCGGCGGCCGCCTGGGCCTTCGGCTGGTCATATTCGCCGGGCACCTTGCGCGCATGGTGGATTTCCTCGGGCAATCCGACAATGCCACGGCTGCCAAGGCGTTCAGGGGACGCAGTGTTATAGAGGTGCACTTCACCTCCGTCCCTGCTGACTTCGGCTACGAGGTAGGAGAACGATCCGCCACGAGCGCGAGCCAGCGCCGTGAAGTTCGGGAATGGACCCACATCCACCGATGGAGTTTGGACCTTGAGTCCTGGAATGATTTCGTTGAGCACGACTTCGCCGTCATGAACGGCGACGAATCTTGCTACGGGTGCTCGCAGGCCCTCGGCTGGTTCCAGTGCGCCGATCAGTGCTTGGACATCGTCCGGCTGTGCCTGCTGGCTCTTGAGCAGCTTGGCTACTTCGCCCGGAAGCCGATCTGCGGCTTCTTGGGCGGCAGTGGTTCCCAACGATGCGTCCACGAGGGCGGTGCTCCACGAGCCGTTTCTCCGATAGAGCGAAGCGTCGATTCCATTAGAATCCGCGCGTAGTGCCATGCTGACTCCCTTCCGCACGCGACCCTTGGCCGCGTTGCGACTAGATCCGTGGGACTAACCTAACATCACTATTCAGCGGCTGGAAGAGTTAACCAGAAACTAACTCGTGATTTGGAAGAAATCAGCATGGCGGCAACAATTTACCAGCGGCCGCGCCAGTACTGCGGAGGGTGTGATTTCTCGGCTCCAAGCAGCTGCGCGGCGTGATTCGGCCACTGCGGATTGCCCAGGGCGGCCCGTCCGATGCTCACGCCATCGGCCTGGCCCGAGACCACGATATGTTCTGCCTGGATGGCGTCGGTGATGACTCCCACCGCGGTGACAAACGCGTCTTCAGGCAGTGCCTGCTTGACTGCCTGCGCCAGCGACACCTGGTAGCCGGGTCCGGTTGGGCCATGGAATGCGCCGATGCCCGCGCTGGAAAGATCAAAGGCACGGACACCAAGCTCATACAATTCTTGGGCCAGCTTGACCGTATCGGCAATGCCCCAGCCTTCCTCGACCCAGTCCTCGCCGGAGAAGCGGATTCCCAGCGGCTTGTGGGCCGGCCAAACCTTGGCGACAGCCTGAACTATTTCGCGTAAGTAGCGGGTTCGGTTTTCATAACTTCCACCATATTCGTCGGTGCGCTTATTGGTCAGCGGAGAGAGGAACTGGTGGATCAAGTAGCCGTGGGCCGCATGGATCTGGATCAGATCAAAACCTGCAGCGTCGGCACGCTGTGCGGCAGCGGCCCAGTCCTGGACCGAAGCAGCGATCTGCTCGGTGCTCATTGCCGTCGAGGGCTTCAAACCGAAAATCTCGCTGGAACTTGCGGTGACCGTATCCCAGCCACCTTCTTCTGCACTGATACTGCCGAGCTTGCCGGCATCTTCTAGCTCTTCGAGCCATCCATAGGTTGAAGCCTTGGCGCCGGCATGAGCCAACTGAACGCCAATGGCAGCGCCGTGCGAACGCACATACTGGGTCACAGGCTTCCACGCTTCAACCTGTGCCTGGTTCCACAGCCCAGCGTCTCGGTCTGAGATTCGACCTTCGGCAGCAACTGCGGTGGCTTCGGTGATGACCAGAGAGAATCCGCCGTGTGCCATGGAGCCCAAATGGGCTAGGTGCCAGGTGGTTGGAACGCCGTTGCGCTCATCAATGACGTACTGGCACATTGGTGGCAAAACAACGCGGTTGCGTAGCGTCAGTCCTTCGCCGGACTTGGTTGGAATGGTTACGGGGCTAAATAACTTGCTTTCAGGCATACCTGATACGACATTGCGCGCGCAAGTATTTTTCCCGCGCTTGCAACGAATTTCAAAAAACGCTCAACAGGATCAGCAATAAAGCGTTTTACCTCTGACTCAACGGTCAGAAAAACAGCAACAAGTCCACCCCAACAGCCACAGTCCGATTTAACGCTCACTCCCCGAGCGACTAACTGAAAAGTCAACCGGTTTTCAATTCCACAATTCATCATATTCCCGGTGATTCCGCGGTTTCCCCCAAAGAACCACAGACATGGGCACGAACAATATTCAGTAGATTAGTCACTTATCAAAGTGAAGCAAAAGAACAGCGGGAACCCCTGGCTATTCTCCGGGGTTCACAGCTCGAACCTGCGCTCCCAGCTCCTTGGAAATCGTCCGTGCAGCATCACGAAGATCTTGAACTATTTTCTCGTCGACTGGCCACTGGTTAGCCGGAACCACCAGAGACAGGGCGGCGACAATCATAGAATTCTCACCAAACACCGGCGCCGCCAGAGAGGACTCACCAATGACGGCTTCCTCATTTTCCAGCGCAATTCCGTTAAAGCGCACTTGCTCAAGTTCGGCATTTAGGAGTTCTGGTTCAGTGATCGTACAACCGGTAAGTTCGGTCAACGGGCGGCTGTGCACGTCGAGTTGCATCTCTGGGATGTGCGCAAGCAGGACCTTGCCTAGAGCGGAGGCATGAGCTGGCAGATTGAGCCCCGTTTCAGGCATCTGTTCGGTTCCATCTGGGCGAGGATCATGATGAATGATCAGTACTTCACCAAGCAGGTTCACACCGAGTCGCGCGGCAAAACCTGTGCTCCGCGACAGTTCGTGCATCCATCGCATGGCACGGGCCCGAACATCGAGCGTATCAAGATAGACACTGGAAAGTTTGAGTAGTGCCGGGCCGAGAACGTAGCGATTTCCTGTTGCTTCTTGGGCCACCAATCCATGGGCCTGAAGGGATTTAACTATCCCGTGAACCGTCGATGGCGGGAGCTCTAACGCAGATGCTAATTCCGAGATACCCAGACGTCTTGCGCCCTGGAGTAGACCGAGTATTTTCGCTGCACGGTCAATTGACTGAATCACAGCGCATGCTCCCATCATCCGTTGACTTCGTTGTTCAACATATCCGTTGGAACCCTTGACAACCAAGGAACCCGAACGGCATTATTTGATATTACCGAATTGAATTCGACATTGTCGAATTTTATTTTTCGTCGTTGACGTTCGTTGTTCAAAGGAGAACCGAAGGCATGGGTGAAAACCGTATGCAGCGCCAGAGTTCGACCAAAGTGATCGGTACAGCTCAGCGCGTTCTTGTTAACACACCAATACTTTCTGCTCCTACCTCCTCCCCCAGCGTCCAGCATTTTGCTGACTCAATTCGGGAAACCATTAGGGGCACCGAGGCAAACCTTTTTCACCAGTCACGTCTTTTGACTATGCAGGGCGTGAAGGTATGAACAGACTACAAAATTCAGCGAGCACGCTGATCGCGGATTCGCTTCGAGGATTCAGCGCTGCTTACCCACAGCTCATGGTCGACGTTGAAGAGCGCATTATCTTCAGCACCATAAGCCGTGCTGGTCGAGTCGGCATTGTCGCCGGTGGTGGATCTGGTCATGAACCCATGCACGGTGGTTTTGTCGGAGCAGGCATGCTGGACGCCGCTTGTATCGGAGAAATCTTCACCTCACCAACCCCCGACCAGATCCTCTGTGCAGCACTGAAGGTAGACACCGGTGCTGGCGTATTATTCGTAGTCAAAAACTACACAGGGGACGTACTCAGCTTCGAAATGGCTGCAGAATTAGCCCAAGCACAAGGCATTCATGTCGCAACCGTCATCGTTGGTGATGAAGCAACACCCGAGGCTATTAACGACGGCCCAGGCCGACGAGGAATGGGAACCAGCCTGATCGTTGACAAGATCGCTGGCGCTGCCGCGGCACGAGGTTTGCCTTTGGAGCAGGTCCGAGAAATTGCCCAACAAGTCGCGGATTCTGGACGCTCAATGGGTGCGGGACTTTCCAGTTGTAGTCTCCCGGCTCTTGGCCGACCAACCTTCGATCTCCCGGAGGGGCAAATGGAACTAGGAGTCGGCATCCACGGTGAGCCTGGACGACAAAGAGTTCCTTTGCAGTCCGCCACCCAACTTTCCCAAACGATAGTCGAGTCGATTACCGCTGAGAGATCATTTCAAGGCCGGCAAGTGATAGCCATGCTCAGTGGTCTAGGCGCAACACCACTGATCGAGCTGTATTCAATGTTTGCCGAACTTCACGACCGACTGAGCGAACGCCAAATTCCCGTGGCACGTTCACTTGTCGGTAACTACATGACGAGCCTGGACATGGCAGGGTGTTCTTTAACCTTGGTTCCGGTGACTGACGAATTGCTTGACCTATGGGATGCACCCGTAAACACACCTGCACTGCGTTGGAAGGATTAACATGTCCGAGAATCTGACTTTAGAAGCAATCGAAGGGTGGATGCACCACTTCTCCACCGAGATCATCAACAATGAACCCTGGTTGACCGAACTTGATTCTGCCATCGGGGATGGCGACCACGGAGTTAATATGGTTCGCGGAGCTCAAGCAATTTCGTCATTACTTGCTAAGGGGTCACCGGACACTATCCGCGAATCGTTCAATGTCGTGGGTATGACCCTGATTTCTCGTGTTGGCGGAGCCAGCGGCACATTGTACGGAACGTTGTTCCTAGAGATGAGTACTAGCAGCCCGAGCGGAACACAGATTCAGGCCTCAGAATTTCAGGTAGCTTTCCGCGCCGGAGTTAACGCGGTGGTCTCCCGCGGACAGGCAGTCATTGGCGACAAGACCATGATTGACACACTGGAACCCGCGTCGTTAGTGCTCACAGAATCAATAGCGAACGGCGTGGGACTCAACGACTCGATCGCAGCAGCGGTCAGTGCAGCCAATGCGGGCACCCAGAGTACCTTCCCGCTGGTGGCCCGCAAGGGCAGGGCCTCGTATTTAGGCGAACGCAGTGTCGATCATATCGATCCGGGAGCAGCATCTGCGCATATCCTGCTTCATGCACTGCACGCCAGTATTCGGGCAGGATCAGTCCTGTGATTGGCATCGTTCTCGTTTCGCATAGTTTGGCACTTGCGCAATCAACGATGGAACTGGCATTGGAGATGATTCAGGGGCAACCACCACCGATTCGGATTGCTGCAGGAGCTGATGGAGGATTCGGTACCGACGCCACGGCCATCGCTCAAGCCATTGATGATCTGGCCGAAACCCAGGGTGTGGTGGTCATGACCGATCTTGGATCGGCGCAACTGAGTACGACGCTGGCCATGGATCTTCGTACTACCAACCACCCGGTGCTCATCAGCATCGGACCATTTATTGAAGGAACCATGGCAGCGGTGATTGGTGCAAGGTCGGGAAGAACCTTAACCGAAGTTGCCTATGAGGCGGACAACGCGCTGGCGGCCAAATCCACGGTCGGCTCCGGTGCAGCAGCCGATGTTGCTAGCTCGAATATGCCCCGGGGCACCGAGGTAGCCAGCAGCCAAGAGGTACTGATCAACCAATTCGGAATCCATACCCGCACTGCTTCTGCGCTGGTGCAACTGGCAGCCGAGTATCGCTCTGAGATCTGGTTGAGCGATACCACTTCTGGACGAGGACCAGCCAACGCAAGCAGTCTTATTGAGCTTCTTTCCCTCGGAGCCCAGAACAACGACAAAATCCTCATCAAAGCCCAAGGCATTGATGCCACCCAAGCCGTGCAGGCCATAAAAAACTTGGTTCGTCAGGGTTTTGGCCAGCTATCGCCTAACCCCGTCCGACCATAAATCCCATTTCACCACGCAATAGGAATCGGAGCAGTCCAATGCCCAACGCAGTGCGTCGTCACATCATCAACAACCCACAAAATGTCATCGATGAAGCTTTGGAAGGCTTCGCCTTGAGCAATCCTCATCTGGTGAATTTTGATCCAGAAAACAACCTGATTTTGCGCAAGAATCCGGCGCAAGGAAAAGTCGGGCTGGTCTCCGGAGGAGGCTCTGGCCACGAACCATTGCATGCCGGATTTGTCGGTAACGGCATGCTGGACGTCGCAGTCTGTGGCGCAGTCTTTGCAAGTCCCACCGCTGCTCAAGTGCTAGCTGGCACCGTCGGCGCAGACACCGGAGCAGGTGTGGTGCAGATCGTGAAGAACTACACCGGGGACGTTTTGAACTTTAGTATCGCCGGCGAATTGGCTGACGATGAGAACATCGCTGTCGAGCAGATCATCGTTGATGATGATCTGGCCTCGCAGAAAAGTGAGGGTGGGCCCGGACGTCGTGGGACTGCCGCGGTGCTGACCGTCGAAAAAATCTGTGGAGCGCTGGCCGAACGCGGAGCTGACCGTGCAACTATCGCTACGATCGGACGCGATGTAGTTTCTCGTTCGCGCAGCCTGGCCATCGCTTTGGACGCTGGCGCACACCCGGGTGAGTCCACCGCAGCCTTTGAACTTGAACCACATGAGGTCGAATTCGGGATTGGCATTCATGGTGAACGCGGTACCGCACGCATCAACTACGCCAGCGCAGATGAACTAGTTGAACAGCTGGTCACCCCATTAGTGGAAAGTTTGGAAATCAAACGCGGTCAGTCGGTAATCGCGCTCGTGAACGGACTCGGAGGAGCCTACCCACTCGAGCTATCCATCGCTGCCCGCAGGGTGCACGGGCTGCTGAACGCCAGCGGTATCAGCGTCGCTCGTTCACTGGCCGGTAGCTACGTGACCTCACTGAATATGCACGGATTATCGGTGACGCTCACTGTCGCCGATGACGAATTGGTCAAGCTCTGGGATGCTCCGGTACGCACCAGTGCCCTGAGCTGGTAACCACCACTACTTATCAAGGAGAGAACATGACTACGCAAATCAACGGAACTTTGGCTCTGGCTTGGTTCACGTCCTTTGCCCAAGACTTCGACTCGGCTCAGGCAAGTCTGACTGAGTTGGATCGACTTGCCGGTGATGGCGACTTCGGGACGAATATATCCTCGGCCCTGGGTAGGGCCCACGAGGCTCTACCGGCTGAATCCGAGGCCACTTTCACTTCCGTGTTCAAGGGCGCAAGTAGTGGTTTCATGGCCACCGGCGGCACCAGCGGTCCACTATTTGGCATGTGGTTCCGTTCAATTGCCAAGAGTGCCACCGATGAGAGCGCTTCTCTTTCAGACCTCGCGGCAGGTATCGCTGCTGGTCTGGCGACCATCCAGAAACTTGGTGGCGCCAAGGTGGGCGACAATACGATGGTTGACGCGTTAGAACCGGCATCTGTAGCCCTGAGCGCTTCGGCAGAACAGGGCAGCACGCTGGCCGAAGGTCTTCTGGCTGCGGCGCAGGCTGCTCGCAAGGGAGCCGAATCCACCGAAGAATTGATTGCCGCCCGCGGGCGTGCTAGCTACGTGGGCGAATTGGCCCGCGGTGTGCTGGATCCAGGAGCGGTCACCGTTGCACTGTTTTTCCAGGCAGGTGCCAACACTATCGGCGAGCCCCAAGAATGGACGCCCCTGATAACGGCCAAATCCTAAAGCCCCTCAACCACCAAAAACGCAGCGTGCCACCGGAGAAATCCGGTGGCACGCTGCGTAGTTTTAGCGAATTAGCATTCGACCACGTTGACGGCCAAGCCACCCATCGCAGTTTCCTTATATTTGTCGCTCATGTCTTTGCCGGTCTCGCGCATGGTGATGATGACTTCATCGAGGGTGACGTGGTGTTCGCCGTCGCCCATCAGTGCCATCTTCGCCGCATTCACTGCCTTCGAAGCGGCAATGGCGTTGCGTTCGATGCATGGGATCTGGACCAAGCCGCCGATTGGGTCGCAGGTCAGGCCGAGGTTGTGTTCCATTGCGATTTCCGCGGCGTTCTCCACCTGGGCTGGGGTGGCGCCAAGGATTTCGGCCAGGCCACCGGCGGCCATCGAGGAGGCCGAACCGACTTCGCCCTGGCAGCCGACTTCCGCTCCGGAAATCGATGCCTGTTCCTTGTACAGCACGCCGACGGCGCCTGCGGTGAGCAGGAAGCGTACGACTGCGTCGTGCTTTTCCTCCTCGTTCCAGTACTTCGCGCCCGGCGCGTAGTGGGTGGCGTAGAACAGCACTGCCGGGATGATGCCGGCGGCGCCGTTGGTGGGAGCGGTGACAACCCGTCCGCCGGAGGCGTTCTCCTCATTGACGGCCAGCGCGACGAGGTTGATCCATTCCTGCCAGTAGACCGGATCGCGGTCCTTGTCTTCCTTGCGCAGGCGTTCATGCCATTCTGGAGCGCGACGGCGGACCTTCAGGCCGCCGGGCAGCACGCCGGTGCGTTCCAGCGCGGAGTCCTTGCAGCCTTCCATCACTTCGTAGATGTGGATGAGGCCTGATCGGATCTCCTCGCGGGTGCGATAGGTTTCCTCGTTGGCCATCATGATCTCGGCAATGGACAAGCCGGTTTCTTTCACATGTTCCAGCAGTGCGGCTGCTGTCGTGAACGGGTAAGGCTGCTTGTTCAGCTTCTCTTCGAGGTTCTTCTCGATGCGGTCTTCGGCGCCTTCGCGCACGATGAAGCCGCCGCCCACGGAGAAGAAGGTCTCGTTGGCGATTTCGTTGCCTTCGGCATCCAGGGCAATGAACTTTACCCCGTTGGTGTGGCGCGGAAGCACGGTCAGCGGGTGCTGGATCATGTCCTCGACCTTGTAGTCCAGGTCTTTGCGCTGGTCCAGCTGTTCGGCCAAGCGCAGCACGCCGGTGGCTTCCATGTCTGCCAGGCGCTGATCGACCTGTGCTGGCAGCACCGTTTCAGGTTCGAAGCCTTCGAGCCCGAGCATGATGGCGGTGAAGGTGCCGTGGCCGCGGCCGGTAGCAGCCAGAGATCCATAGACGTCCACACGGATATTTTCCAGTGCGTCCAGTTGGCCTTCTCGGATTACTTGGGCAATGAATGCGTGCGCTGCACGCATTGGTCCCACGGTATGGCTGGACGATGGTCCAATGCCAACCGAGAAAAGATCGAATACGCTAACCGCCATGCGGGTCACATCCTTAGAACTTTGGTAATCCGAGAGCTTGGGCCCCGGATCTATGAAGTGTGGTTCCAAATTCCCCCCGGGCCGCTGCAGGTATCGCGGCGGCTGGTGGAACTTTGGATGGTGAGAGACTGCGGGCCCGAAAAGCGCCTAATTCCACCTTCCGGGCCCGCATCTTCACTAGCTTGCTGCTACTCGGAAACCTTTGGCAGGTCCGGGTACAGTGGGTGGGCTTCAGCCAACGCCAGAACACGTTCCTTCAGCTCTGGCAGTGCAGCCGTATTGCCGTCGGCCCCAGCAATCAACGCCTGCGCAATAATCTCCGCAACCTCAGCAAACGCAGCCTCGGAAAAACCACGCGTCGCCAATGCCGGAGTACCAATGCGCAGGCCCGAGGTGACCATCGGCGGACGCGGATCAAACGGAACCGAATTACGATTCACCGTGATCTCCACCTGCGCCAGCAAATCCTCAGCCTGCTGGCCATCCAACTCGCTGTCACGCAGATCCACCAGCACCAAATGCACATCAGTACCACCAGTCAGCACGCTGATGCCCTTGGCTGCCACGTCGTCCCGGGTCAGGCGCTCGGCAAGGATCTTGGCACCAGCCAAGGTGCGCTGCTGGCGCTCCTTGAACTCTTCGGACGCAGCGATCTTGAAGGCTACAGCCTTGCCAGCAATCACGTGCTCCAACGGACCACCCTGCTGGCCTGGGAAGACTGCGGAGTTCAGCTTCTTGGCGATTTCAGCGTCGTTGGACAGGATGATGCCGCCACGAGGACCGGCGAGGGTCTTGTGGGTGGTCGAGGTGACCACGTGGGCATGCGGCACAGGAGACGGGTGCAACCCGGCGGCCACCAAGCCAGCGAAGTGCGCCATATCCACGAACAGGTAGGCGCCGACCTTGTCAGCGATGTCGCGGAAGCGCTTGAAGTCCAGCTGGCGTGGGTACGCCGACCAGCCGGCAACGATCATCTTTGGCTGGTTCTCCACGGCAAGGCGCTCGACCTCGTCCATGTCCACAACGTTGGTCTCTTCGTTCACGCCGTAAGGAACGATGTTGAACAGGCGGCCGGAGAAATTGATCTTCATGCCGTGGGTCAGGTGTCCACCGTGAGCCAGGTTCAGGCCCAGTACGGTGTCGCCTGGGCGAACCAGCGCGTGGTACACCGACGCATTAGCCTGGGCACCGGAGTGCGGCTGCACGTTCGCGAACTTCGCCCCGAACAACTCCTTGAGGCGCTCAATCGCCAACGTCTCGATGACGTCGACTTCCTCGCAGCCGCCGTAGTAACGGCGGCCCGGGTAGCCCTCGGCGTACTTGTTGGTCAGCACCGAACCCTGCGCCTGCATGATGGCCTGCGCGGTGTGGTTCTCCGAGGCGATCATTTCCAGGCCGCGCTGCTGGCGAGCCAGCTCAGCGTCAATGCGCTGCGCCACCTCCGGGTCCAGCGATGCCAGCGACTGGGTCAGCGAGCTCGAGGCAACGGTTTCAAAGGTCTGGTTACTCATTACTCGACGTTTCCACCGTTCGCGCTTGCGTAGTCTGCTGCCGAGAGCAGCGGTCCTTCTTCGGTGACCTCAACGGTGAACAGCCAGCCGGCACCGTATGGGTCCTCGTTCAGGATGGCCGGGTTGTCCACGGCTTCCTGGTTGACCTCAACGATGGTGCCGGTCACTGGCGAGTACAGGTCGGAGACCGACTTGGTGGACTCGACCTCGCCGCAGGTCTCGCCTGCGGTCACGGCGCCGCCAACCTCTGGCAGGTCGACGTAGACCACGTCGCCCAGGGCGTCAGCGGCAACCTGGGTGATGCCGATCTTTGCTGGGGACGATGCATCGATCCACTCGTGCTCAGCCGAGTATCGCAATGACGAAAGAACTTTACTCACGGTATTTCCTCTCCCAAGGGAATTAGCGGGCGCTTAGCTTAGCCCTACTGATGTTTAACGTTACTTGGCTCGGGTGTAGAACGGCAGTTCGACTACGACAAATGGCAAAGTCTTACCGCGCAGATCGACCTCCAGCTCGGTTCCGGTCCCAGCGAATTCGGCATCGACGTAGCCCAGTGCCACCGGGTAGCCGAGCGTTGGCGATGGCTGTCCGGAGGTGATTTCGCCAATGACGGCGCCATCCTTGACGATGGCGTAGCCGCCGCGGCCGGCGCGCTTGCCCAGTCCCTTGAGGCCCACGAGCTTGCGTGGCGGGGTGGTGCCGCGCAGCGCTTCCAGTGCCTCGCGGCCCACGAAGTTCTCTTCCTTCTTGAAGGAAACCACCGGACCGAAGCCCGCATCGAATGGGGTGCGTTCCAGGGACAGCTCGTTGCCGTACAGCGGCATGCCGGCTTCCAGGCGCAGAGAGTCGCGAGCTGCCAGGCCGCAAGGAACCAGCTCGTGGTCCTTGCCTGCCTCAACGGTCTTCTCCCAGAGGGCTGCCGCATCCTCGTTCTCGATGATCAGCTCGAAGCCGTCCTCGCCGGTGTAGCCGGTGCGGGCCAGCAGCACGTCGATGCCGCCGAGCACCAGCTTCACAGCCGCGTAATACTTCAACTCTGCGACGGCCTGGGCGGTTGCCTCATCGGAGGCCAGCTTGCTCACGATCGCCTCGGCGTTCGGACCCTGGACCGCGATCAGCGACTGCCGGCCCGATGCGTCATCGACGACAACATCGAAATCAGCGGCGCGGGCTGCCAGCTCTGCTGCGACCACCGGTGCGTTGCCGGCGTTCGGCACGACGAGGAACTTCTCCTCCTCCAGGCGGTAGACGATCAGGTCGTCGATGATCTTGCCCTCGGCGTTCAGGATCAGCGAGTACTTCGCCTTGCCGACCTTCATGATGCTCAGGTTGCCTGCTAGCGCGGTGTTCAGCGCGACGCCGGCTTCCGGGCCGGTGAGGTAGACCTCGCCCATGTGGGACAGGTCGAACAGGCCGGCGGTGCAGCGCACAGCCTTGTGCTCTGCCAGTTCCGAACCGTACTTCAGCGGCATGTCCCAGCCGCCGAAGTCGGTGAAGTTCGCGCCCAAAGCTTCGTGCTGGGCGTGCAGTGCGGTGTGCTTGAGTGCTCGGGTAGTCTCAGTCATCTCTAACTCTTCCTTAGTCTTCGAAGGCTTCGGGAGCCGGGCAGGAGCAGATCAGGTTGCGGTCGCCGCCGGCACCGTCGATGCGGCCCACGGTCGGGAAGTACTTGTCGAACTTCAGGCTCGCTACCGGGAAGGCTGCCTGCTCCACCGAGTACTTGCGGTCCCAGTTGCTGTTGACCACTGCCGAGACCGTGTGCGGGGCGTTGCGCAGCGGGGATTCCTCGATGCTGTAGGCACCGGAGAGCACCTCGTCCATTTCCTGGCGGATGGTGATCATGGCTTCGATGAAGCGCTCGATCTCGGCCAGGTCTTCTGACTCGGTCGGCTCGACCATCAAGGTACCTGCTACCGGGAAGGACAGGGTTGGTGCGTGGAAGCCGAAGTCGATCAGGCGCTTGGCGACATCCTCGGCGGTGACCCCGGTCTTGGCGGTCAGTTCGCGCAGATCCAGGATGCACTCGTGGGCTACCAGGCCCTTATTGCCGGTGAACAGGATCGGGAAGTGCTCGTTCAGGCGCTTGGCGATGTAGTTCGCGTTCAGGATCGCATGCTTGGTGGCTTCGGTCAGCCCGTCCCCGCCCATCATCGCGATGTAGGCCCAGGAGATCGGCAGCACGCCGGCCGATCCGAAGGCGGTAGCCACCACCGGCACGCCGTCGCGCTCGGAGTAGGTGCCCGAGGCGTCGCCTGGCAGGAATGGCAGCAGGTGCTCGCCTACGCCGATCGGGCCAACGCCCGGACCGCCGCCGCCGTGCGGGATGCAGAAGGTCTTGTGCAGGTTCAGGTGCGACACGTCGCCACCGAACTTGCCCGGCTGGGCCAGGCCCACCATGGCGTTCATGTTCGCGCCATCGATGTACACCTGGCCGCCGGCGGCGTGGACCTTGTCGCAGACCTCGCGCACGTCGGCGTCGTAGACACCGTGGGTGGATGGGTAGGTGATCATGATGGCGGCAAGGACGTCCTTGTTGGCCTCGATCTTGGCATCCAGGTCATTGGCGTCGATGGTGCCGTCGGCCGCGGTCTTCACGACGACCACGCGCATGCCTGCCAGCACCGCCGAAGCGGCATTGGTGCCGTGCGCCGATGCAGGGATCAGGCACAGGTCGCGCTGGCCTTCGCCGCGCGAACGGTGGTAGTCCGAGATGGCCAGCAGGCCGGCGTACTCGCCCTGCGAGCCGGCGTTCGGCTGGATGGAGACGCCTGCGTAGCCGGTGATGGCGGTCAGGCGGCCTTCCAGGTCGGTGATCAGCTCGCGCCAGCCGGCGGTCTGCGCGGCAGGTGCGTAGGGGTGGATGGATGCGAATTCAGGCCAGGTGATGGATTCCATCTCGGCGGCCGAGTTCAGCTTCATGGTGCACGAGCCCAGCGGGATCATGGTGCGGTCCAGTGCCAGGTCGCGATCCGAGAGGCGGCGCAGGTAGCGCATCATCTGGGTCTCGGAGGAGATCGAGTTGAAGATCGGGTGGGTCATGAAGTCGCTGGTGCGCACCATCGACTCGGGCAGCTCGAAGCCTTCCGGAGCCGAGAGTTCCGCACCGAAGACCTCCAGCAGGGTCTTGACCACGGCGGAGGTGGTGGTTTCGTCGGTGGAGATGCCCACTTGGGTTTCGCCGACCTTGCGCAGGTTGATGCCTGCTTCGACGGCCTTGGCGATGATGGCATCTGCGTTCTCGACGTTCACCACAACGGTGTCGAAGAAGGTATCCGAGGCCAGGGTGAAGCCGCCTGCGACCAGCGAGCTGGCGACCACGCGGGCGTGGTTGTTGGCACGGGTTGCGATCTGCTTCAGGCCGGCTGGGCCGTGGTAGACGGCGTACATCGATGCGCAGATGGCCAGCAGGGCCTGCGCGGTGCAGATGTTGGAGGTGGCCTTCTCGCGGCGGATGTGCTGCTCGCGGGTCTGCAGCGCCAGGCGGTAGGCGGGAACTCCGGCGTTATCGGCCGAAACGCCCACCAGGCGGCCTGGCATGGAGCGGGTCAGGCCGTCGGCAACAGCCATGTAGGCTGCGTGCGGTCCGCCGAAGAACAGCGGCACGCCGAAGCGCTGGGTGTTGCCCACGGCGATGTCGGCGCCCTGCTCGCCCGGAGGGGTGATCATGGTCAGCGACAGCAGGTCGGCGATCACGGTCACCATGGCGCCAGCTTCCTTGGCGGCGGCGATGATCGAGGCGTGGTCGGCGATCGATCCGTTGTTGCCTGGCTGCTGCAGCACGATGCCGGAGATGTCGCCCTCGGGCAGGCCGGCGGAGAGGTCGGCGACCTCGATCTCGAAGCCCAGCGCGTCGGCGCGGCCCTGCACGACCTTCAGGGTCTGCGGGAAGATGTTGGAGTCCAGGACGGTCTTGCCCTTGGCCTTCTTCTTGTTGGCGCGGCGCATCATCAGCACGGCTTCGGCGGCGGCCGAGGATTCGTCCAGCAGCGAAGCGTTGGCGATCGGCAGGCCGGTCAAGTCCATGACCATGGTCTGGAAGTTCAGCAGGGCTTCGAGGCGGCCCTGGGAGATTTCTGGCTGGTACGGGGTGTAGGCGGTGTACCAGGCAGGGTTTTCCACGATGTTGCGGCGGATTACCGCTGGGGTGATGGTGTCGTAGAATCCCTGGCCGATCATCTGGGTCTTCATGACGTTCTTCGAGGCAAGCGCACGCAGGTGGGCCAAGGCTTCGGTTTCGCTCAGCGCATCAGGGATATCCAGTGCGGAGTCCTGGCGGATACCTGCCGGAACGGCGGTATCGATCAGTGCTTCCAGGCTGTCGTAGCCCAGGGTCTGAAGCATGGTGGCAACGTCGGAAGGACGCGGGCCGATATGGCGGGAGACGAATTCAGTATTCGCTGGTGCCGAAGTCTGCGTGATGGTCATGGTGCGGGTATCTCCATGGGATCTGTCTTGGCGCATGCCAAAGGAAGGTCTTTTTACCTCCCCATCCCTGTTTCATAACCTGAGAGTTTTACGCATCCAGCAAACCAAGCCGGGTACTTGCACCTTCGGTGAACCGGAACGGGCCGGTTTCTTTCCAGAGTTGCCTCATGATGGCGGTACGGGTGCCTGAGAGTTTCCTGGGGAGGAATTGCTCCTACGGCGCCCGTCCATGGTGTGAACGGGACTCTCCCGCCATCCGTCTATGGCGTGTACTGCCGGCCGGAGACCTGCAGCACACCACCATGTTACCCGCCTCGCCCCCAACGTCAAACAGGAGCAGAAACAGGAAAAGTCATAAACGCGTTCAGTTTGCGCCGGCAGTTAAACGGATGTAATCGGGATACTTCGCTGATAAGGAATCTCCCGATGAGGTGCCGGTGAGCCGTCGCTTGATCCACGGAGCCAAATGCTCCCTGGCCCAGCCCAATTCCTGCTTCAGTTTCTCGCCGCGCGAGTTCACCGCCAGCTCCGGCAGCGACGGCTGGTGGATCTTCGCAGACCAGTTCTCCTCGGTGATCTGCCCGGCGCCAAGCACGTCCAGGACCTTGGAGGCCATCAGCGTGTGGCCCAGCTCATTCATGTGCAGCCGGTCCGGCGCCCAGTAGCGCAGGTCCGAGAATTCACGCCAGCGCCAGTAGTCGGCGATCAGCGCACCGTATTCGTCCGCGATTTCGCGGACCTTCTCGTTGTAGACGGCAGTGCGCGGACGGGTCTTGGAGAACAGCGGCGAGTCCACGGTGTCGAAACCGGTGAACAGCAGCACCGTGCTTCCGGCTTCGGAAAAACGGCGCACCATGCCGGCATAGCCGCGCATCAGCGCATCCAGGTCGGCCTTGGGCCGCAGGATGTCATTGCCGCCGGCGTAGATGGAGACCAGGTCCGGGCCCAACGCAAGGGCCTGGTCCAGCTGCTGGTTGATCACCTGGCCGATCTTCTTGCCGCGCACGGCCAGATTGGCGTATTCCCATTCTCCTTCGGCGCAGAGCACCTCGGCCACCCGATCCGCCCAGCCGCGCACCTGGTTAGGGCGGACCGGATCCGCGTCGCCAACGCCTTCGGTGAACGAGTCACCCAGTGCCACAAACTTCTTCACTTCGCTCCTGCTTCGTTCCTTGCCCGGTGGGGCGGCTATGCGTTGTTGCCGGCAGACTGGGCCGCCATGTTCTTCTGCATGATCAGCTGGCGCGCCAGCTGGCTGAGCTTCACCCCGGTGGAGGTCTCCTTGAGACCTTCATTGCGCGAGGGGATAAATCCGAAGCCCAGCTGGTGGGCCGGATCGGCGAAGGCCAGCGAGGAGTTCGCACCGTCATGGCCGTAGGCGAAAATCGAGCCGTAATTGTTGCGTGCGGTGGCCTTCATGAATCCCAGGGCGAAGGCCTGCAGCAGTCCATTGGTCCGGTCATGGCCGTAGACCAGTTCGGTGGATACCTGGGACCAGGTGTCGGCGGAAAGGAATCCGCGCGTGGTTCCCAGTGCCGGAACTGCACCGAAGGAGGCGGCATAGATGGCGGCCAGGCCCTGGGCGTTGGCCACCGCTCCCATGGATGCCGGACCCAGTTCGCGCACCTGCGGCGCGTTGGCCAGTTCGTGCCAGTTGTAGACCGGGCCGGTTTCCAGCGCGAACCCGGAGGCCGAATTCACCGCCAGACCGGCCGGGGAAAACGGGTCGAAGAATTCGGTGGCAGCTTCGGCAGCTGGCAGCACATCGCGGTAGCGCGATTCCAGCGCTGGGTCCTGGCCAATGTAGGCCTCGGCGCCCAGCGGCTTGCGGATGCGCTCCTCGAAGACCTCCTTGAGCTCCTTGCCGGTGACCCGGCGGACCAGTTCTTCCATGAGCACGCCCATGGTGATCGCGTGGTAGCCGACGATATTCTGCCCCAGCGGCCAGACACTGGGCATGGAAGCGAGCACCTTGGCGTACTCGGCGGAGTCCAGAAGGATCTTGCTGGGCACGCCCCCGGGAACGCCCAGCACGCCGGCCTGGTGGCTGAGCACCTCGCCGACGGTGAGCCTGGATTTCCCGTTCTCTCCGAATTCAGGCCAGTAGGTGGCCATGGGCGCATTCGGATCAATCAGGCCATCTTGCACCAGCAGTGCCACGACCAGCGCGCCCAGGCCCTTGGTGCAGGAGAAAACACAGGTCAACGCGTCGCCCGAGAGGTGCTCTCCGACGGTGTGGCTGAGCACCAGTTCTCCGCGGTGGTATACGGCCAGCTGCGCCGAGTAGCCTTCTTCCTCAGCGGCACGCGCTTCCAAAGCCTGGGCCAGGGGCGCGAAATCCTCAGTGATCACCGATTGCATCTAAATCCTTAAAGTGCTTGTTCCTCAACAACCAACCCTAACCGCAGTGCTCCCATTTCCCGAAGGTTCCACATGCTGTCCACCACCCAGCATATAGGTAGGTCAGCTCACACCTTTGAAGCAATTAAGCCACTCGCCGACGTAGCAATGCCTTTCGTCCCGCGATTCTGTGAGCCAGCTCAGATCCCGGTTTGCCCACTTCATGCGCTGACCCTAAAGTTGTAACGTTTGCCTACAAATTTGAAGGAGATGATCTCGATCGCATGACTGTGAACAGTGACACGGCCGTTACCGACGGCAAGGAAACAGAACTCCACCGGGTGATTGGCCCGAAGCTGCTGCTATTCCTCATCATGGGCGATATCATCGGCGCCGGCATTTTCGCCATTACCGGCAAGGTTGCCGGCCAGGTGGGTGGAGCCGCCTGGCTGCCGTTCCTGATCGCCTTCGCGATCGCGACCCTCACCGCCTTCAGCTACCTCGAACTGGTCACCAAGTACCCGCACGCAGCGGGTGCCGCCCTGTACATCCACAAGGCCTTCGGCATCCACTTCGTGACCTTCCTGGTGGCCTTCACCGTTGCCTGCTCGGGCATCACCAGCGCCGCCACCTCGGCCACCCTGGTCGGGCGGAACCTGCTGATCGGCATCGGCCAGTTCGTCGAGGGCGTTCCCAACACGCCCGAAGCGGGCATGTGGGCGGCTATTGCGGTGATCGTCATCCTCGCCATCGTCAACTTCCGTGGTGTCGGCGAGAGCGTGAAGTTCAATCTCTTCCTGACCATCGTGTCGCTGGCCATCATGGCCGCGATCATCGGCATCGGCTTCGCCGCGATCGCCTCGGGCCACGGGGACATCTCCCGTCTGGTGGTTTTCGAGACCCCGACCGATCGCAGCGTCTTCGCCGCAGTGACCATGGGTACCGCCATTGCGTTCTTCGCCATGGTGGGCTTCGAGGACTCGGTGAACCTGGTGGAGGAAACCAAGAACCCGAAGAAGGTCTTCCCGAAGATCATGCTCATTGGCCTGGGCATCTGCGCCGTGATCTACATGCTGGTGGCCGTCACCGTTATCATGGTGATCCCTACCGGTGATCTGCTGAATCCGAAGAACCCGGACGCCGGCATCCTGCTGGATGTGGTGCGCATTGGCCTGCCGAATTTGCCGGTTGACACGATCTTCCCGTTCCTGACCGTCTTCGCGGTGGTCAACACGGCGCTGATGAACATGCTGATGGCCAGCCGCCTGCTCTACGGCATGGCCCGCCAGGGCGTGTTACCGCAGTTCCTGGGCAAAGTGCACTCGACCCGACGCTCCCCATGGGTTGCAATCCTGTTCAGCACCGCGCTGGCCATCGCACTGATTGCCTACGTGAACCTGGATACCGGCAGCATCGTCGGCTCGCTGGGCGGCACCACCGCGCTGCTGCTGCTGTGCGTGTTCGCTGTCGTGAACGTCGCCCTGCTGGTGCTGCGCCGCGACAAGCCGGAGCCTGGCGCATTCCGTGCGCCAACGATCATCCCGATCCTCGGCGTGGTCTTCTGCCTGTTCCTTGCCGGCCCGTGGGCTCGTGCGCGCGAGGACTGGGTACAGTACGAGATTGCCGGCCTACTGCTGGTGATCGGCGTTGCACTGTGGGCCGTCACTTGGCTGGTCAACCGGATCAGCTACAAGAAGGGCGTCATTGAAACCCGCCCGGGCCAGTACTGATCCCTGGTTCTTGACGCAGCGATGCCCGCCGATTGATTCGGCGGGCATCGCTGCGTCAAGCGCGTTTTCTACGCCGCCTGCTCGACGGTTTCCTGGCGGAAACGAAGCTTCAGGCCCCGTTCGGTGCGCTGCCACCACGACGAGACCACGAGCACCGGGGAATCCGAGGGCTTCATGCGGTAGGCAAGCAGCACCATCTGCGCATCCACTTCACGCGCGGCAAGCACCTGCACCGCACCGGTGCTTGGCAAAGCTGCCCCGGATTCCAGCATGGATCGGACCGTCGCCACATCCAGCAGACCACCATGGCGGGTCACTTCCTGGTACCCAGGATGCAGGAAGTCAGTGAGCTCGGCGAAGCTGGCGCGGATCTGCGGGTCGAGAAAACCCTGCTCCAACTCGTAGACGGCGGCCGCGATGTCCATGCCGGGTTCTGGCGTGGCAGCGGTTTCTTCCACCGGTGCCGGTGCCGCATCCGCCTCGGCCGGTGAGCTGGAAGGGGCTGATCCACCGGCAGTGTAGCCTGGTCCAGCCTCTACTGCCGTACCCTGCTGGTGCGCGGTGGCTGCTGCGCGGGCGTGTCCGTCTGCTGCTTCATTCAGCTCATGGCCGTCATGGCCCTTAACCCATTCAAAAGTGTATTTGCGCCCCGAGATAGCCTGATCCAGTTCCTTGAGGATGTCCTGGTTCAGTACCGGTTTGCCGTCGGCCTTCTTCCAGCCCTTTTTCTTCCACCCTGGCATCCATTTGCTGATGCAGTTGATCGCGTACTGCGAGTCGCACAGGATCTTCAGTTCTTCATCTGGCAGGTGCTCGGTGGCCCGGAAGAGCTCGAGCACCGCCTGGAGCTCGCCCATGTTGTTGGTTCCGTGGTCCCAACCGCCAGCGGCCCAGTTGTCCTGATCCACGTACCAGGCCCAACCTGCTGGTCCGGGATTCCCTAAGGCTGATCCATCCGCCGCTGCAATGATTGTCATGGTTTAATCCTGCCACGTTCACCGCACCGCGGGGTTTCAGGCATAGGGCCATGTCGCCAGCGAATTCCTGCAGAGAGGATCGCAGCATCCCAGCTGATCCACGCCTAGGATTGGGTTATGAAGAAAATTATGCCTGTACTGGCCACCCTAGCCTTGGCGCTCACCGCTTGCGGCAGCCCGTCGATCGATGAGCTGCGCGAGCAAGATCCGCAGGGCCATACGGCGTGCGTGCACTTTGGCGGGGGCATGGTTGACCCCGAGGGCATGGGCGCGACGAACATGGCGAAAGCCGCTGAGCATGGGGCGAAGGCAGCCACCGGAGAAATCAGCGCCGCCGTGGCCACCGATAACGCCGGCACGCCGAAGATCACCGACTTGGAAGCATTCCAGAAGGCATGCGAAGCGCAGGGCTTCGACTTCGAATAAAGCACAGCGGCCCGGGATCCGCTCCATAGTATGGAGCGGATCCCGGGCCGCCAGGCTGGTTCTTCCGGAGCCTAGGCAAGGTACAGCGGGTTGTGTCCCGACTGGACACGTTCCTCGGCACGGACTTCGTCCGGTGCCGTGCCGTTCAGGAATGGGCCGTGCTCTGCCAGTTCTTCCCGGTCAGGGGCTTCGAGCCAGTTCGCCAAGTCCGGTCCCTTCGGAATGATCCCGGTCGGGTTGATGTCTTCGTGGACCACATAGTAGTGGGCCTTGATCTGCTCGAAGTCGATGGTGTCGCCAAAGCCTGGTGTTTGGAACAGATCCCGGGAGTAGCCCCAGAGGTTGGGCATGTCGATGAGCTTGTTGCGATTGGCCTTGAAGTGGCCATGGTAGACCGGGTCGAATCGCACCAGAGTGGTGAACAGCCGCACGTCGGCCTCGGTGATGTAATCGCCCATGAGGAAGCGGCGGGTGGATAGCCGTTCTTCGAGGTGGTCCAACGTGGTGAATAGCCTGTCGTAGGCGTCGTCGTAGGACTTCTGGTCCCCCGCGAACCCGGCACGGTAGACGCCGTTATTCACCTCGGTGAAAATCCGCTTGATCAGCGGCAGCATCTCATCGAGCTGGTCATGGGCAACGAGATCCGGTGCGCCTTCACGATGGAATTCCTTCCACTGCGTGGACATGTCCCAGGTGATTTGCGGGTAATCGTTGGTGACAACCGCGCCGGTGGGGATATCGACAATGGCCGGAACGGTGATCCCGCGTGGATAATCGGCAAAGCGCTTGAAGTAGTTTTCCTGGATCCGCTCGGTGCCCAGCACGGGATCCTTGCCCTCCGGGTCCAGATCGAAGGTCCAGCTGCGCGCATCGTGGATGGGACCGGGCAGTCCGATGGACAGCGCGTCTTCCAGGCCGAGCAGGCGGCGGACTATCAGGGTTCGGTTGGCCCATGGGCATGCGCGGGCAGCCACCAGATGGTAGCGGCCGGCCTCCACCGGCCAGAGCTGGGCACCTTCGGATATCCCTGCGTCGGGATGCCCGATTTTGCTGTGGCTGTCCTTATGCCCATAGTGCTCGGCGCTGGCATCAGCGACGATGCGATCCTGGATGTAGTTGGTGTCCCGGGTGAATTCTCCGCCGGTGACGTAGGAGCCCTTGGTCGAGTATTCGTCGCTCATCGCATTCCTTCCAAAGAATTTTGCGGTCCCGTGCATAAACCATTCATGTCGAGACTATGGCAGTTGGACAAGTTTGGAAATGGCAGGGTGCCGATTGCCAGCACCCGCCATATTCGACCTTCCTCAGGCGTTGACCGAGGCGCTGTCGCGCACGGTAGCCATGGCCTTGCTCCAGGCAAGAAGTTGCTCGAACATCGGCTGCACGCTGCCAGCGGACTGCTCGGTCGGTGCGAAGGTTGAGAAGTTCTCGAAGTCGGTGAACAGCGAGAACATGCCGGTCTTCTGCACATGGGCGAGCTGCAGTTCGGAGAGGATTCCACGCAGGTGCTCCACCGCGCGCGAGCCCATGGCGGAGCCGTAGCCGACCATGCCTGCGGCCTTGTTGTTCAGCTCGGCGTTCAGGTAGCTCAGTGCGTTGGCCAAGGCAGGCTGGACAGAGTGGTTGTACTCGCCAACATTGAAAATGTAGCCATCGAATTCGCTCATCTTGGCGGCGAAGGCCTTGGTGTGCTCGTTCTGGTAGTTCTGGTAGGCGGCCGGGAACGGCTCATCGAGCATCGGCAGGTTGAAATCCACGATGTCCACCAGCTCGTAGTCGGCACCGCCGAATTCCTCGGCCTTGGCCAGAACCCAATGCGCGACAGACTGGTTGACGCGGCCTGGACGGGTGGGCCCGGTAACGATAGCGATCTTCGACAATTCAATTCTCCTTGGAGCTCTGCGGCCAACCAATTTAGTTGACACGTCATCATCTCTTGCCATTTCCCACCATACAGGAGATAATTGATGCGTCAACAAAATTTCAACATCCCCGTTGGGCAGAACATGGTTAGGAATAGAGAATGAAGAGCGAAGAGACCCGCTGGCTCACCGATAGCGAGCAGGACCTCTGGCGCACCCTGCGCGAATTCCTCTGGCAGTTCCCCAGCGCCATGGACCGCCAGATGCTCCGCGATTCGAAGATGCAGACCGGCGAATACTCGGTGCTGGCCGTACTCTCGGAAACGACCGAGCCGAGCCTGCGCCCGGCCGACGTGGCCACCGCATTGCGCTGGGATCGCTCCCGCCTCTCCCACCTGCTGCGCCGCATGGAAGCCAAGGGCCTGATCAGCCGCTGCTCGGATGAAACCGACCGCCGCGGACACCAGATCACGCTGACCGCCGAAGGGCGCCAGACCATCGAAGAGGCCGCGCCAAGCCACGTGAACTTCGTGCGTGAAACCATCTTCGACTCGCTGGACCCATCCGAGCGCGCCGCCTTCGAATCGGCGCTGCCCAAGATCCTGGCTTCCCTGGAGTAGCAGGGCCTGAAGCCGGACGGGTACTAGCTGGCCTTTTGGGCTAGTTCGCTCTTGGCTACCAGCTGGGCGAACTGGCCCCGACGCTGGACCAGTTCATCAAAGGTACCGGATTCGGCAATCCGGCCATCCTCCAGCACCACGATGCGGTCTGCCCGCATCACCGTGCTCAACCGGTGCGCGATGAGCAAGGTGGTGCGCCCCACCGCCAGCTCATCCAGCGCCCGCTGCACCAGTGCCTCGGTGACAGTATCCAGCGCACTGGTGGCTTCATCGAGCACCAGAACCTTCGGCTTGCGCAGCATGGTGCGGGCAATGGCCAGTCGCTGCTGCTCACCACCGGAGAAGCGGTGCCCGCGCTGCCCCACCTGGGTGTCCAGGCCGCGTGGCAGACTGCGGATCAGTGGCGCAATCTGCGTGGCTTCCAATGCATCCCAGAGCTCTTCTTCCGTTGCCTCCGGCGCCGCCCACAAGAGGTTCTCGCGAATCGAGGCATGCAGCAGGTAGCTTTCCTGAGCCACCACGGAGACTGCCTGCGCGATCCCCTCGGGGTCGAATTCCTTCAGATCAATGCCGTCGAGCAGCACCTGGCCCTCGGTGGGATCAAGCAACCGGGGCAGCAAGGATCCCAGGGTGGATTTGCCCGAGCCGGTAGCGCCAACCACCGCGGTGATGGTCCCGGCTTCCAGCTCCAGATTCAGCTGATCCAGGGTGGCGCGATCGGCTTCGGGGTAGCGGAAGCTGACATTGCGCAACTGCACTTCGCCGCGCAGCTTCTCGGGCTCAATCACCCGCGGGTGCTCGGGTACCGGCAGCGCTTGGTCGGTATCGAGGTATTCGAAGACGCGGCTGAACAGGGCCAAGGCCGAAATCCACTGGACCGAAATCTGCATCAGCCCCATGACTGGACGGAAGATCCCGGCCTGCAGTCCGGTGAAGGCCACCAGGGTGCCGATGCTCATGCCCTGCCCGGTTACGGGCAGGCCAGCCACGATGTAGAGCACCGCGGGGATGGCAGCGAAGATGATGCTCATCGTGGCCATGCGCCAACGCCCGGCCAAGGCGCTTTTCATTTCCAAGTCGATGAGCTTGCGGCTGGAGTCTCCGAAAGCTTGGGCATCGGCGGTGCCGGTGCCCATGATCTTGGAGAGCCGGACCCCGGAGATGCTCAGGCGTTCTTCGATCAGCGAGGTCAAGTTGGACATCTCGCGCTGGCGCTTTCCTGTCACGGCGCGGCGCAGCTTCGCGGTTTGTTTGGCCAGCAGCACAGCTGGCGGCAGGACGACCAGTGAGATCAGGCTCAGCTTCCACGAAATCGCCACCATCGCGCAGGCGGTGGCAACGACCGTGGTCAGGTTCGAGGCAATGCTCGTGGCCGAATTGGTGATCACCGATTGCATCTGCCCCACGTCGTTGACCAGGCGGGACTGCACGTCCCCGGAGCGGGAGTTGGTGAAGAATCCCAGGGATTGCTTCTGCAGGTGCGTGAACAGTCCGGTCCGCAGGCCATGCATCACGCGTTGGCCCATCAGGGTCGCCCGCCAGGTCTGGAGGACTTCCAGGATCGCGGTGGCCAAGGCGATCAGCACCAGTCCCCCGGCGCCCCAGAGCAGCAATCGGACGTTGCTGTTGGGAATGGCGTCGTCAATGAGTTCCCGGATGATGAACGGCTGGGCCAAGCCGATGATCGAGGATGCCACAATCAGCAGCATGACGGCAATCACCGACCCCAGATGAGGACGGAAGAGCCCGGCGATGCGTGCGAGCGACACCGGATGCTCGGAGAGCCACTGCTTGTCCCTTGCGGCATTCGCGGACCGGCCCCGTCCGCCACCGCCTGGATGCGGACCTGGCATTCCCATGGCACTCATAAGCCCCCTCCTCGTCCTGGATTTCTCAAGTCCAGAATAACAGAGGGAACCTCACTATGAGGTTGCTTCTTGAAAATGTCCGCGGAAACACACTATTCTTGAAGACATGCAGAACGACGAGTCCAAGCCTGACTTGGCAGATCTTTTCCTTCACGTTTCGCGCATGCTTCGCGGCAGGTGGCGGGACAGCTTGATTCCCCTGGGAATCACTCCGCACCAATCACGGGTGCTGGCCCTGTTGGCCCGCGCCGAAGACGCAGGGCTGCGCAACTCGCAGCTTGCAGAACGATTGCATATCGCCGCCCGCTCGACCACTGAGGTGGTCGACCAGCTGGAGGCCAAGAAATTGGTCGTGCGCACCCCTGATCCAGCGGACCGCCGGGCCACGCTGATCGCGCTCAGCGCCACGGGCCGTGCCCAGCTCGGGGAAATCACGGAGCTGCGCCGTTCCAGCATGGATGGCTACTTCGACAAGCTCGGCGACGAGGACCGCGCAGAGCTCGCCCGGCTGCTGGCAATCCTCGACCGCGAAAACCCGCGGCCTGCACGCGGCACGTGCCAGAACCCGGCCAAAGAAAAATAGCGGACCGCTGCCAGAACGAACCAGGGCCCCGGCACAGTGTGCCGGGGCCCTGGTACTGGTTGACGCTGCCGCCTAGTTCTCGGTCTTTCCGCGGCGCCAGTAGCCCATGAAGGCCACCTGCTTGCGGTCCACACCGGCATCGCGCACCAGATAACGGCGCATTTCCTTGACCGTGCCGGCCTCGCCGGCAATCCATGCGTAGAACGGCGCGGTGTTCGCTTGGCCAGTCTCCCACAGGATGTCGGCATCCACATCGATATCTTCCGGCTCGGCATTGGTATGCACCACTCCGGCGGCCGGAATCGCGACCACCTGGCGCAAGGCGGCCTGCAGCAATTCGCCATGCTCATGGCTGCCGCGGGTCAGCCACTGCACCGAAACGCCTGAGCGGGTGGAGGCACCGAGGATATCGGTGGTCTCCGGAACCTCGATCAGCGCATGGCCGGTCACGTTCGATGGCAGCTCTTCGAGGATCGCGCAGATCGCCGGGGCGGCGGTTTCGTCGCCGGCCAGCACCACCCGGGTTGCCTCGCCGCGGCGGAATTCGATACCGCCGTAGGTGGAGTCGTTAAGGGTCTTGTTCGGGCCCAGCAGCAAGAGCTGGTCGCCGACCTTGGCCCGGTCGCCGAATTCCGTCGCTGGTCCGCCCTGCAGCTGGCCGTCCACAATATGCCCGTGCATCACGAAGTCGATGTCCAGCTCCGCGGTGGCCCCGATATTGTCCCGGTGCCCTGCCTCGCGGAAGGCCCGCACCGTATAGGTGCGCATGTAACCGCGGGTGTCCGGATCAATGGACAGCCAGCGCTTGTACCAGCCCTGCTGCTCAGCCGGGCTGGTCAGCGCCTCGGGGCGCATCGAGGCGATCTCATCGGTCAGCGCGGTTCCGCCGGCCGGCGGCAGCAGCAGCTTGATGCGCATATCCAGCGGGTGGCTGTTGGTGCCGAAGTATTCCAGATCCTCGCCGCTGACGGTGAGCCGGCGGAAGGACGGGGCCAGCTGCTGGCTCTTGACCACGGTGGTGTCGAAGGCCAGGGTCGGCACATGCTCATGGGCCGGGCGCATGGCCTGCGGATCGAGCTGCGCCGCGACTTCGGCAGCTTCTTTCACGCTGGCGGCCTGCTTCACCGCGGTGTCCTGCGCCGACGCTTCGCTGCGGTAGATGCCCTTGGAAGCCAGGACCTGTTCGGTGCGCAGCACGCGGTGCCGGCCAATGGGCAGCACCAGCGGGGTGCCTCCGACCGGGTCCGGGATCACGCGGCTTGGCATGCCGAAGACGTCCTTGACCGTCTTTTCGGTGACCACGTCGTTGGGGTGGCCGGCGGCGTAGATCTTGCCGTGGCGCAGGGCCACCAGGTAGTCGGCGTAGCGGGCAGCCAGGTTCAGATCGTGCAGCACGATCACCACGGTGATCCCCCGGCTGCGGTTCAGCTCGCTGACCACATCCAGGACTTCGAGCTGGTGCGCCACGTCCAGGAAGGTGGTCGGCTCATCGAGCAGCAGCAGGTCGGTCTCCTGGGCCAGGGCCATGGCGATCCAGACGCGCTGGCGCTGCCCGCCGGAGAGCTCGTCCACCGAGCGGTCGGCAAGCTCGGTGGTTCCGGTCAGTTCCATCGCGCGGTTCACCGCCGCCTCGTCCTCGGCGGAGAAGCGCTTGAACAGGCCCTGGTGCGGGTAGCGGCCGCGGCTGATCAGCTCGCGGGCGGTAATGCCGTCCGGCGCTGTCGGCGACTGCGGCAGCAGGCCCAGGGTCTTGGCGACCTCCTTGGCCGGCTTCGAGTGGATATCCGCGCCGTCCAGGAGCACCTGTCCCCCGGCCGGCTTCATCAGCCTGGAGAGGGCGCGCAGCAGGGTGGACTTGCCGCAGCCGTTGGCTCCGACGACGATGCTCACCTGCCCGGTGGGGATATCCAGCGACAGCTCGTCGACGATGGTGACCTTGTCATAGGCCAAGGTCAGATCGCTAGCCTGCAAAGTGGCCATGGGTTATGCCCCGCTTCCAGTTGAGTTGGCGCGCACCAGAATCCAAATCAGGAAGGGTGCGCCGAATGCGCCGGTGATAACGCCCACCGGCAGCGACAGGTCCGCGAACAAGTTCGCGGCAAAGAAATTGGCGATGGTCACCAGCGTGGCTCCGGTCAGGCCGGCCAGCAGGATGTTGATCGGTCCGCGGGTCAGCGCGGCGGTAATCGGGCCGGCCAGGAAGGCGACGAACGCCATCGGCCCGGTGACGGCGATCGGCAGGGCGCCCATGGCCACGGCCACGAAGACCAGCAGGGCACGGGCCCAACCCACATGCAGGCCCAGGGCGGCCGCGGCGTCCTCACCCAGCTCCAGCATCTTCAGCTGGCGCAGCACCAGCGGCAGCAGCAAGATGCCGATGGCGCCGAGGGAGACCAGCAGCAGCAGCGCGTTCTCCCAGTTGCTGCTGGCCAGTGAACCGGTCAGCCAGTGCATGACATCGCTGGCGGTGTTCACCTGCGCCTGGGTGAGCAAGTACTGGATCAGCGCCTGCAGCATTGCGCCAATGGCCAAGCCAGCCAGGATCAGCCGGGACCCGGTGCGCTTGCCCGCGGCTGAGAGCCAATAGATCAGCGCTGCGACCAGCAGCCCGCCGGCCAGCGAGAAGGCGTTGAGCTTCCAGTCGGTGTAGCCGAGGATGATCATGGCGAAGACGGCGGCCGCCGAGGCGCCGTAGCCCACGCCGATCACGTCGGGGCTGGCCAGCGGGTTGCCCAGCCAGCGCTGGAACAACGCTCCGGAAATGCCCAGGCCAGCACCGGCGAGCACGCCCACGGCGATGCGCGGCAGGCGGTCGGCCATGATGATGAAGCTGGTGCCCGGCACCTTCTCGCCGCCCAGCACCTGGAGCACCTCGGCCGCCGGAAGGCGGTCCCGTCCCCAGAACAGGTAGGCGACGATGGCCAGCGCCAGCGCCACGACCATCCACTGGGCGGTGCGGCGCATGCGGGAGCGGCGCCGCACCGCCAGCGTCGTGCCGGACTGGGCGGCAGCCGGGTTCGCCGGCACGTCCGCTTCCCCGGTGCTGGTCGGCTGGGTCATGGTGGTTGCTTCCATTTCGCTCGTGCTCACAGGCTCACCGACTTTATGCCGCTGCGCATCATGATGATGAAGATCGGTCCGCCGAGCATGGCGCACATGACGCCTACCTGGATTTCGCTGGGCGGGGCGATGACCCGTCCCACCGTATCAGCGACCAGCAGCAGGATCGGTCCGGCGACCAGGCATGCCGGCATCAGCCAGCGGTAGTCGGAACCGACCAGCAGGCGCACCGCATGCGGGATCATCAGGCCGACGAAGGCGATCGGCCCGGCCACCGCGGTGGCGGTGCCGGCGAGGATGACCACCCCGATGGAGCCGATCAGCCGGGCGCGGTTCAGGTTGAAGCCCAGGGCGATCGCGGTGTCATCGCCCATGGACACCGCGTTGGAGACCCTGGCGGTGGACAGCACGATCAGCGCGCCGGCGGCTACCACCGGAATGGCGCCGAGGAAGGTGTCGATGCCGCTGCTGGACAGCGTGCCCACCTGCCACATGCGGAAGCGGTCCACGGTGGCATCGGAAATCATCAGGATCGCATTGGTGATCGCGCCGACGCCCACCGCCATGGCGGCGCCGCCCAAAGCCAGCTTGATCGGGGTGGCGCCGTCGCGGCCCACATTCGCCACGAGGTAGACCAGCGCCATCACCCCGGCGGCGCCGGCGAAGGCGGCGACCATGATTCCGCCCAGCGAGCTGACCCCGAGGAAGGCGATCGCCAGCACCACTGCCATGGAGGATCCGGCGTTCAGTCCGAGGATGCCGGTATCGGCCAGCGGGTTGCGGGTCAGCCCCTGCAGACCGGCCCCGGCCAACCCCAGGGCGGCGCCAACCACGATGGCCCCGACGGTGCGTGCGAAGCGCGAGGCGACCACGCCCTGGTCTCCATTGGACGGGTCGAAATTCCAGATGGCATCGATGACGGTGCCGATCGAGACGCTGCGCGCACCCAGCAGCAGCGAGGCGAACAGCGCAAGTGCGAGCAGCGCGATCAGCAGCAGCACGGCGCCGAGCTTCCGGGTGGTTTTCGCCGGCCCGGCCCCCGGTGATTGGCGCGTCACGCTTTCAGTCGCGGTCATTGGTTCCTACACTCATGGCTATGGCTCTTCTTCCCTTGCCCACTATTATCGCCCCCGGCATTGGCGTGCTGTGCGCGCCGAATCCTTCTGAAATGACTTTGGACGGGACCAACTCGTATCTGCTGTTCGACCCGGCTGCGGGCGAACTTGCGCCGGGAACACCGGTGGTGCTGATCGATCCGGGCCCCGAGCTCGAAGAGCATCTGCAGGCCTTGGCGGTGTTCGACATCCAGCTGGTGCTCATTACCCATCGGCATGCCGATCACACCGGAGGCATCGATGCGCTTTACCGGATGGCCGCGGCGCCGGTGCGCGCCAAGCTCCCCGAGTACTGCCGGGATGCGCCGGTCCTCGCCGATGGCGAGGTGATCCACGCGGCCGGGGCCAGCATCCAGGTGCTCTCCACCCCGGGACACACCTCGGACTCGGTGTGCTTCATCCGCCAGGGCGAACGCGCCCACCTGTTCACCGGGGATACGGTGCTGGGCCGCGGCACCACCATCCTGGAGCATCCCGATGGCACGCTCGCCGATTACCTGGATTCCCTGCAGCGTCTGCTGGCGCTGCCCGACATGGCATTGCATCCGGCGCACGGCGAACAGCATGAGTCCTCGCAACCACTGCTGCAGATGTATATCGAGCACCGCCAGTCCCGGCTGGACCAGGTGCGTGCGGCGTTGCAGAAACTCGGCAAGGCCGGGGCGGACACGCAGCCAGCAGAATTGCTGGAGCATGTCTACCCCGACCTCGACGCGCGCCTGGTGGGCGCGGCTACCCATTCCCTGGAAGCGCAATTGCACTATCTGTCAGTGAATCCCTAGCCCGAAGCTACTTCGCGGCAGCCGCGTTTTCGGCAGCCTTCACGATGCCTGGAACCACGTTCTCCAGTGCCCATTCGATGGACAGCGGCGACGCCGCGGAGATGGCCAGGGTTGCCTCGTCGGTGCCTGGCAGTGCCACCGCATCGTTCTTCGCGGCAGGGATCTGGCCGTACAGCGGCTGGCCCTTGACGATGTCGTCCATGGTGTTGCCCGCAACTGCCGAGGCGAAGACGATGTCCGAATCCCACTCGTTGACCTTCTCAGGGGAAACGGTGAAGAAGAAGGTGTCCTTGGCGGCGTTCTCCTGCACGTACTCGGCCTGGGTCATGCCCAGCGCGCTCAGGAAGCGCGGGCGGGTGTCGCCCTCGGAGTAGACGTAGGCGGTGTCCGGAGCCGACAGGTCGGCGGCGATGAAGGTGGTGTCTTTGAGCACTGGATTGTCTTCGCCGACCTTGGCCAGCTTGCCTTCGATCTCTTCGATCAGGGCGTCGGCTTCTTCTTCCTTGCCCAGCATCTGGCCGGCGGCCTCGGTTGCCTGCTCCCAGCTGGTCAGGTAGTTCGGCTCGATGGGGCCAACGACCGGGGCGATTTCCTGCAGCTTCTCGTACTGCTCCTTCTTCAGGCCCGAGTATGGAGCGAAGATGACATCCGGGTCGCTGGCGGCGATGCCGGTGTAGTCGATGTCGTCGCCCACCTTGTACTGCACGGGGGCGTTCTCGGAGCCGATGGCGGCGCCCTGCTCTTGAAGCGCGTCGTCCTTCCACGCGGTGGAGTTGTTCTCGTTCATGCCGTAGGTGTCGGTGTCCATGCCAACCGGCACGGTATCCAGTGCCAGCAGGGTGTCGGCGTTGACCCACGAGATGGTCGCAATGCGTTCTGGGACTTCTTCGATGGTGGTCTCGCCATAGATGTTCTCGATGGTGACCGGGGTGAAGTCTTCTGCAGCCTTGGCAGAGGTGTCAGCCGATGGATCCGCCGAGTTGCTCGACGCGCCGCAGGCGGTCAGGCCGAGGGCGAGGATGACGGATGATGCGGCGAAAATTCCGGCGCGACGTGAATTTTTCATGGGTCGGTAATTCCAGACTATGCGAGGTTACTGTAAGCGTATCGGTCAGCAAGGTTAGGCAAGCCTATCCGGGCCGTATGCCACAATACGCGTTTTTATCAGCATTACGCAACACGAAACGTCTCTAATCACCGACCCGGAAGTGACCCTAACCAAATCGGGTCATTATTTCGGTGTGCTGACCAGAGAATTTATTCTCTACTTGCTAGCAGCTTCTGCGGATCGGCAACAGAAATTGCCGTCCGCACCAGCAGCAATCCGAGCACGACGCAGGCGATGACGGTGATGACCGTCAGCGGCTGGAGCAGGACGGCGGCCCCGGCCAAGGGCAGCACGAGGATTGTGGAGGCGATGGCGAAACCGATCGAGGCAGTCAGCGCCGGGATCATGATCGACTTGGTGCGCGCGGCGTTCATCGTCGTGTAGGGCATGCCCAAGCGGTTCAGCCCCCGATACAGCGGGGCACGGTCCAAGGTGCTGGCGCTTTGCGAAATCGCTGCCGAGGCGGCCACGCAGATGAAGCTGATGGCAAGGGTCACCAGCACGCCGGTGACGATATCTGCCGGCACATGCTCCATCCAGGTGCCCTGGCCGAATTCATTGCCGGGCGATGCCATCAGGGCGGCACCGCTGCCGCCCACCACCGCGACGAAGGAAGCCATGGCCACCCCGGAGACCTGGCGCCATGACTCGGCAGGGCTTTCCAGGATCATGCGGGCCGCCAGCAGCTGCTGCGGAGTGCTGGCCTTGCGCAGCTTGCCCTTGCCCACCTTGGCCACCAGGTACGGGCCGAGAAGGTTCATCACCAGCAAGCCCAGGCCGAAACCGCCAGCTATCACTGCGATGATCGCGGCGATGGACTGCATGAACTGGCCCATGTTCGAGAACAGCGCGTACAGCAGCAGGATGCCGCCGATGGAGATCACCGCGCGCAGCCAGCTGGGCGTGGGCACCGTGCTGCGGGTTGCTACTGCCAGCGGGGTGATGACCAGCTTGCGCAGGCCGGCAGCTGCACTGCCCGCCGAGAGGAGCACGATAGCGGCTACTGCTATCGCCAGCACCCACAGCGGCAAGTAGATGGCCGTGCCAAGCGGCGCACCTTGGAACTGGATCAAGGACGCCAACGGGGCTGCCAGGAAATACAGCGCGATACCGGCGAGCGCACCTGCCAGTGCCGTGCCTGCTGCCTGGAGCACTGCCACGAGGCTGATCTGCGCACCGGTGGCGCCGAGCAAACGCAGCGATGACAGTGCACGGTCATTGGAGCGTGCGGAAAGCCGGGCCGCGGCCGAGCCGAGCACCAGCAGCGGGACCACCAGCAGCACCACGGCGAAGATGGCCAATGGCAGATAGGTCCCCTGGGCTTCGAGCTCGAAACTGGTGAAGGAGTACGCGCCGCCAAGCACAATCAGCAGGATCGCGCTGACCATGGCGTAGGCGCTGGCGGTCAGGATCTGCGGTGCCAGCCGGGATTTCGCCGGCCGGCCGAGCATCCATGAAAGGTGCAGAATATTCACTGCTGGACACCGCCCTTCGCGGCGTTCGACGGGTGTAGGCTGTCGCTGGTCAGCTGGCCGTCCTGCAGCTGCACAATGCGGTCGCAGCGTGCGGCCACGTTGGGATCATGGGTCACCATCACCAGTGATTTTCCAGCACCGACTGTGCAACGCAGCAAAGTATCAAGCACTTCGAATCCCGTGGTTGAATCCAGGGCGCCGGTGGGTTCATCGGCGAAGACCACCATGGCCCCGGTGACCTGCGCGCGGGCAATGGCAACGCGTTGCTGCTGCCCGCCCGAGAGCTGGCCGATGCGGCGTTGCTCCATCCCCGCAAGGCCCAGTTCGGCCAACGCCGATCCGGCGCTGGCAATGGCGGCATTGCGTGGCACCCCGTTGATCATCAGGGCCATGGCCACGTTCTCCTCGGCGGTAAGCTCGGGAATCAGCAGTCCGGATTGGAAGACGAAGCCGAAGGATTCGCGGCGCAGCTTGGTGCGCGCCTTGTCCTTGAGCCCTTGGATATCCTTTGGTGCTCGGCCCGGGAGGCTCAGCATGATGCTGCCGGCATCCGGAAGTTCGATACCGGCCAGTGCATGCAGCAGCGTGGATTTGCCGGACCCCGAGGGACCCATGATGGCCAGCGATTGGCCCAGTGCAATCTGCAGGTCGATGCCGTTCAGTGCGGCGGTGGAGCCGAAGCTGCGGTAGAGTCCGTGAGCGTCGAGGACGGCTGGATGGCCAAGGGAATTTTCAAGCATGACCCAATGTTTTCAATCATGGGTCCTCGCGCGCATCGGCGCAGGGGGCCAAGTCGCCTCCAGCCGGGCTCATCCCCCGGTAGGAGTTGCCGGCACCTTGTTCACAACTACAGCAGGAGCAGTCAGCGGCAAATGAAGCTGGAATTGTATACGCAGCCATTTTGCGCGCCGTGCGTCCGCACTCGGCAAACCGTCGCCCGAGTGCAGGAATTGCTGCCCGCGTTGGAGGTCGAAGAGATCAACGTCGTGGAGCAGGTGACCCGTGGCGAGGAATTGGGAATCACCAGCACCCCGGTCATCCGTCTATTGCAGGATGGCACAGAGAAATTCCGTGCCAGTGAGACGCCGACTATCAATCAGCTGTTGACCGCTATCGCCGGATCCAGCGAGTAGTCTCACGCCGGCTGCGAGGCCAAGGTGCACGATTCTTGCCCCTTCATGGGGAAGAATGGATCAAGTGATTACTGTGCCCGGCGTCCACCATGAATGCTTCGAACGTGTTTTAGCTGACTCTTCCAACCGTATCGAGTGGCTGCGGGCACGAGCGCAGGGCATCACGGCAACGGACGTGGCCAAGCTGTCCACCGAGAAGTCCATCAAGAATGCCGCGTGGGACAAGCTGTACGGCAATGGCTTCTCCGGCAATCCCTACACCGACCATGGGCGCAGCCGCGAACCGGTCATTGCCGCCTGGGTCCAAGAGAATTTCAATATTTTTCCTTCCACCCAGCTCTTCCACTCGCAGCAATCGAAGCTGCATCTGGCGACTCCCGATGGCCTTGGCTTTGACGCTTCGGGGGTTCCGGTATTGGCTGAAATCAAGACCACCAATAAGCCGTTCAAGAAGATCCCGAAGAACTATCTGCGCCAGATCCTGTGGCAGCAGCACGTGATCGGTGCCGAACGCACGCTGTTCGTCTGGGAAGAACACGACAATTTCGTGCCGGTGCGCGCGGTTCCAGAATACCTCTGGGTGGAACGGGACGATGATTTGATCAGCGATCTGATTAGCAAGGCCGAGTCGCTGATCGACGCATTGCGCGAGGCGACGGCCCGTCAGGAGCGCTACAACGACTACGGGCCTGCGGCGTTGCGGCTCTGATTTCACCGGAAAACGGCAATAGCCACTGAAACCAGTTCGAAGGACTGGAATCAGTGGCTATCTCTTTGCCATCAGACCGGGTTGCTCGGGATCATCCGGGGATCTGGCAGGCAGTCAGGGTAGTTTTCCACCAGCTCGGCCAGCAGCTTCTCCCGCAGCATGTTGCGCAGGTTCCACAGGTCCCCGGCGTTGCGCGCAGATAAATAAATGGTCACTGTCTGCAAGCCATTTTGGGCATCCGTCACGAGTAGCTCATTATCCCGTCCGTCCCACCAGTCGGAGGACTCAAGCAGTTCGGTGCTGCGCTGGCGCAGGTAGGCAATCGGCGCATTGAGCTTCAGTTGCAGTGCGACATTTCCGGAAATCTCGGTGCTGCGCCGCGACCAGTTCTCGAACGGCGTGGTGGTGAAATAGGTCGATGGCAGGATCATCCGGCGCCCATCGATCAGATGCACGACGACATAGGAGAGGGTGATTTCCTCGACGGTGCCGCGTTCCCCTTCGACCACCACCGTGTCATCCACGCGGATGGAGTCGGTAAAGGCGACCTGCAAGCCGGCGAAGACGTTGGCCAAGGTTGATTGCACGGCCAAGCCGACGACCACAGATGCCAGACCGGCCGAAGCCAACAGGCCGGCGCCCAGCGCCCTGACCTGTTCGATTGTCAGCAGAACCGCGGCGACGGCAAGGATGCACAGCACCGCAATCAGCACGCGGCGCATCAGGCCGACCTGCGTCTGGACCTTGGCAAGCCTGCGACCTGGGCCAAATCTCGACTCGAAGCGTGCCATCATTCCGGCTTCAATCACGCGCACCAGCTTGATGATGAACCAGGTGAGGAAGAAGACCAGGACGATCAGGATGGCGAACTGCCAGGGGTTGTACCAGGGACGATCGCTATAGAAGACCGCGAAGGCCGACTTCGCGATGATCGATGTGACCATGCCGAAGAACGGGAATCTGGTGGCTTTCACATCGGCTTCATCCACGCCGATCCGGCGCAGCACGCGGCGTGCCACGCCGCTGAAAACGAATGCCAAGATTGCGGCTACGAGCGCACCAATCAGCAGGACAACCCAGAATTGCAACGATTCGGGGAGGAAGCTTGATGCTGTAATGACTTCCTCGACGGTTTCGTCTAGAGGTTCAACGGGGGTAGGAGACATGCTTTAAGCATGTCATATGGCGCTAAATAAATGCTGTGCGGAACCTTCTTTCCACCCTAGGGATCGGGAGATTTCCAGCACCATTGCAGAACCGTCTCAGTGTGGTTCCAATTCCTTTTTGCCCTTGTGCTTCACATGCTCCAGGCCTTTAGTAGATTCACTGGCAGTATGCTCTGCCTGCAGGCGCAAACCAAGAAAGACGGTGATCCCTATGCGCCACGGAAAAATCGGAATCGCGCTGGGCGCGGTGGCGGCGGCCTTGCTCGTAGTGACGCCGGCTTCCGCGGCGGCTCCCGCACCGGCCGCCCAGGCATCCACCTCCTGTCCAACGGTCTATTGGGGTTCTTTGGCCAAAACCGGTTCCTTGTCCACGCATTCCACGGTTCAGGATCTGCGTACCGGACGCCATTTGTGCTTTGACCGGCTGGTCATTGATCTGGCAGGACCGGCTGCCAGCTACTCGGCCAGATATGTCAGCGAACTGACTGGAATCGGTTCCGGCCTGCCGGTGGCCACGACGGGCGGAGCCAACTTGGAAATCCTGGTGCAGGCACCAACAGCTCCGGGGTTCAATCTTGGAGCGAAGGTGAAGAACCTGGGCTATACGACGTTCCGCCAGTTGATCTGGCTGGGCAGCTTTGAAGGCCAGACCAAGGTGGGGATCTCCACCAGGGCCCGGCTTCCGATGCGGGTGTTCACCCTGGCTGGACCTGGCGACGGTTCCCGCTTGGTCATCGATGTTGCGCATCATTGGTAGAGAAGGTTCGCTTGCATGATGCGTTCGCAACTTTTTGCGTGACCTACCACGTAACACCGGGTCAACCTGCTGGTTAATGTGCCACCATGCTAAATATGTCGCGCACATTCTCATATCAGCAGGTTGACGTCTTTGCACCCACTGCTTTCAACGGCAATGGCCTGGGAGTCGTGTTCAATGCTGACAGCCTGAGCGATGTCCAGATGCAGCACTTTGCGCAGTGGATGAATCTTGCTGAAACCGTATTCTTCGTCGAACCGACCGACGAGGAAGCCGACTACGCCATCCGCATTTTCACCCCGAGCACCGAGCTTCCCTTTGCCGGCCATCCCACCCTTGGCGCGGCTCATGCCTGGCTGGAATCCGGAGGGGAAGCCGGCCTGTCCGGCCATCTGATCCAACAGTGCGGCGCCGGCTTGATCCCGGTGCGCGTGGAGCGCGAGAGCAACGACCGGCACTCGCGGCGCTTGGCTTTCCTCGCTCCCCCGCTGACCCGCTCCGGTCCTTTGGAGCCGGATGTCCTGCAATGGGCGATTGCCGGTCTGGGCATTCGCGAGGAAGACGTGGTGGACCACCAGTGGCTGGTCAACGGCCCGCATCCTGCCGGCCTGGTGCTGCGTGACGCCGATATCGTGCTGGGTATCGAACCGGACTACGTGGCGCTCCAGGGGTTGGAAGTCGGCGTGATCGGCCCCTACACGGCCTCCAGCGTCTCGCAGAGCGTGTGGCAACCGCACGGATCGGTCATCCCGCGGGTTTCCGGGACTCGTGAAGAACTGCGTCCCTTGGACTTTTCTGATTTCGAGCGTTCCGAGGAGCGTTTCCGCAATGTTGTGCTCCAGCCTCCGGCCGACTATGAGGTCCGTGCCTTCATCCCCGGCGAGGCCGTTCCTGAAGACCCTGCCACTGGTTCGCTGAACGCGGCGTTCGGTACCTGGCTGACGCAATCCGGGTATGCGCCGCAGCGCTATACGGTACGCCAGGGCACCCGCCTGGGTCGTGCAGCGATCCTGCATATCGAAGCGACCGAACGTGGTGTTTGGGTCAGCGGTGATGTCGCCACCCGCATCTCCGGTGATGTGAGCTTCGACTGATTAACCTTCATAGGTTCGCTATCGGTTCCGCATCCGGCGAATAGGGACTAGCCTTGAGCGGTGCCTGATACTGCGAATCCCGAATCACACTTCGACAGAAAAACCGCGTGGCGCGCCCTCTGGGCATTGGTCATCGGCTTCTTCATGATCCTGCTGGACACCACCATCGTGTCCACCGCGATGCCTGCCATCATGAAATCGCTGGATGCCGACATCTCCAGCATCCTGTGGGTCAACAGCGCCTACCTGCTCACCTTCGCCGTGCCGCTGCTGGTCACCGGAAGGCTCGGCGACCGCTTTGGCCCGCGCAACATCTATCTCATCGGCATGGTGGTCTTCTCGCTGGCCTCGCTGTGGTGCGGCCTGTCCGATTCCCTCGGTTCATTGGTGGCAGCACGCGCCGTCCAAGGCCTGGGCGCGTCGATGATTTCCCCGCAGGCCATGACCCTGATTACCCGGCTCTTCCCGTATCAGCACCGCGGCGCGGCCATGGGATTGTGGGGTGCGGTAGCGGGCATCGCCTCGCTGATCGGACCGATTGCCGGCGGCTTGCTGGTGGACTCCGTTGGCTGGGAGTGGATCTTCTTCATCAACCTGCCCATCGCGGTTCTCAGTCTGGCCATGGTCTTCAAGTTCGTTCCCGCTCTTGAAGCCCATGCGCATTCCTTCGACTGGTTCGGCGTCTTCCTCTCGGCGCTGGCCATGTTCTGCCTGGTCTTCGGCATCCAGGAAGGCGACGCCACCAATTGGGAACCATTCATTGGCCCGCTGAATTCGTGGCATCTGATCATCATCGGCATTGTGCTGATGGGTGTCTTCGTCTGGTGGCAGTCGAAGACCAAGTCCGAACCGCTGGTTCCGCTGCGCTTGTTCACGGTGCGCAATTTCTCCCTGGCCAACGTCGCTATCACGTTCATGGGCCTGACGATCGCGACCATCGCCCTGCCTATGGTGTTCTTCCTGCAGAACGTGCGCGGTCTGAGTCCGACCGAATCCGCATTGATGATTTCCCCAATGGCCCTGGTGGCGATCTTCATCGCTCCTCAGCTGGGCAAGAAGGTCAATCAGCTCAGTCCGCGGATCCTGGCAGTGCCCGGGTTCTTCCTGTTTGGCGGTGCCACGGTGGCCTATGCCTTAATGATGCACGCCGATATCCCGCTGTGGGCCCTGCTCATCCCATCGGCGGTCCAAGGCGTCGGTTCAGCCATGATCTGGCCGTCCTTGTCGCTGGCAGCCACCAAGGATCTGACCGCACGTGATGCCGGTGCCGGTTCGGGAATCTACAACACCACCCGGCAAATCGGCTCGGTCCTTGGTTCGGCGCTGATCGCGGTCATGATGGATGCCCGCGTTTCTGCGCAGATCGCGCAAGCGGACTCCAAGGAACCTGCGGTGATCATGGAAGCCATGTCTCTCGGCTTGGGGCAGGCGTTGATGCTGCCAGGCTTCATCGCCGTGGCCGCCGTGCTGGTTGTGTCGTTCCTCAGCGACGGCCAGAAAGCCCGTCGCTAGGCAAAGCGTAAAAGGCAAACGCCTGATCAATGACGTGAACGTCGGTGGATCAGGCGCTTGCCTTATGGCCCTTAGACCTTGTCTTCAGGATCTTCTTCGTTGTCGCCGTGCTTGAACTCGTCGACCTTCTCACCGATTTTCTCCTGGGCATCAGCTGCGAAGCTCTTGATGTTCTCGCTGGCGTCTCCGGCGAATTCCTTCGCGTTTTCGACTGCCTCGCCCAGCTTCTTCTTTGCTTCATCTAAGAAACCCATTGGTTCTCCTCTTAGCTTGTGGTTCAAATATGGCCGCTGAAAACCGCAGTCTTCAAGATCAACTTAAGGCCAGCTGAGCACTTTGCTCAAGCGTTTATTTCGCTTTCTTGATCTTCTTGGCTGCCTTGCGGCCAAAGATCAAGGCCACAGCAATACCTGCCAGCCAGACATCCTTGGCCAAGGCGGTGCCGTCCGGGGTCGGACGGATGCCATCGGATTCCGTCATGCCCGGGGTGCGCAGGTAGGAAGCCAGCAGCACGCCGGAGAAGGCACCCAGGCCCAAGCCGGCAAGACGCGATGGAATCAAGGGAAGCAGCAGGGCGCTACCCAGCGAGATCTCGCTGATGGAGACAGCCTTGCCGAAAACTGCTGGTTCCAGCTCGGCCAGCTGCGGCACGCCGTTGGCTGCCATCTGCTGCAGGCCTGACGCGCTCGCTTCATCGATGCGCAACTTGTTGATGCCGCTGTTGAGAATGAACGCGCCACTGACCAAACGTAGCGCGGCGTTTGCAATCGAGATTCCCATGGGCCCTCACTCCTCTTTCTTTTCGTCCAGAAATGGCGATCTTCTATAGAACGCCCTGATGTTCAGCGTAGTCATGGGCGCAGTAGTTCACAATCATTTGGGCGGCGCGCAAAGCTGAACCCAAGAATCTCCCAGCTTGAATCATGCTAAATTCGTGAATCATGATCGCTTCTTCCGCAGTTCCCCCAGCAGCCTTAGATCTGCTCATTACGCAGGGCTTCGATGCCACCAGCGTCGACGAGCTGGCAGCTGCCGCCGGTATTTCCCGTTCCACCTTCTTCCGCCGTTTCGGTTCGAAAGAGAACATGGTCTTTGCCGACCAGGAAATGATCATTGCCCACGTCGAGACCACGCTTGCAGCCTCGTCGGTGGATGCAATCACTACGCTCATCGATGCAGCGCATGTAGTTTTCGACCAGTACACGGTCAATCCCGAAGGAGCCACGCTGCGCCACAAGCTGCTCTCCTCGGTGCCATCGTTGCGCGAGCGCGAGCTGGTTTCCACCCACCGATACGAACGCGCCTTCTATGGATTCTTGAAGCGCCGCGACTTGGCGAAGACCGCATCGGAGAAGTCGCTGTGCCTAGGCGTCAGCGCCGGTCTGGTGGCCATCCATAATGACCATCTGCGCAGCTGGCTGAAAGATGCGCACAGCACTGACCGCACCAAGCTGGCCAACGATGTACGCCAGTTCCTGAACCGCTTCGCAGATCTGCTCGATCCGGACCAGAATGCAGCCCCTGCCAAGCCCGTGGCCCCCAGCGTGGTGGTCTCGGTGCTGGACGCCGGCGCCGAGGAGAAGGATATTCTCCAGGCGGTATCGCGCGCGCTCAAAGAGCACGGAGAATAATCAATCCCCACACTTTGAAACCTAGTTTCTTGACATGGCACTGCGTTCCACTAGTCTAGTGAGTGAAGCTTTTTCACCCTAGCTATTAGGAGCACCCGAAATGTCCCAGCTGGAGCCCGAATTCGAATTTCCCGCAGGCGTTGTCGAACCCGAATACGACCTGTGGTCGGAGGACGTCAACATCGATCCGACCGGAGTCTTTGCCGAAGTCGGCGAAGCGGACAATGCTTGGCGTAACAAGGCCCGCAAGTTCATCCTCGATGAGGTCAAGCGCGACATCCACGAGTACTGGGACAAGGCCGACTACCCGCTGCACCTGGTCAAGAAGCTTGGCGATGCAGATCTCCTGCGCGATGGCCTGAATCGCGAGGGCTACGAGGAAATGAGTCCGTTGGCTGCCGGCCTGGTCAACATGGAAATGGCCCGTGGCGACGGCTCCGTCTCCACTATTGTCGGCGTCCAGGGCGGCCTGGCCCTCCGCTCCGTGCTGTACTGCGGCAACGAAGAGCAGATCCAGAAGTACGCCATCCCCATGCTGCGCGGCGAGCTCCCAGGCTCCTTCGCGCTGACCGAGCCCACCCACGGTTCCGACTCGGTATCGCTGGAAACCCGCGCAACCAAGGTCGAGGGCGGCTACCGTCTGAGCGGCGAGAAGAAATGGATCGGCAACGGCTCCATCGGCGGCGTGAGCATCGTCTGGGCTCGTGATGACGAGGGCAAGGTCCGCGGCTTCATCGTCCACCAAGATGCCGAGGGCTACAAGGCCACCACCATCGAGAACAAGCTGTCCCTTCGCGCCATCTGGCAGGCGCACATCCGCATGGACAACGTCTTCGTTCCGGATGAGGATGTGATGCCGGAAGCCAAGAGCTTCAAGGACACCTCCCGCGTCCTGTTCGCCACCCGCCTGGGCGTCGCCTGGTCTGCCGTGGGCCACGCGACCGCATGCTACGAGTCTGCAGTGAACTATGCCAAGCAGCGCGTGCAGTTCGGCCGCCCGCTGGCTGCCAGCCAGATCGTCCAGGAACGGCTGGCGCGCATGCAGTCCGAGCTGGCCACCATCCAGGTTCTGGTGATGCAGACGGCCAAGCGCGAAACCTCCGGTGAGCTGACCGGGCCGCAGGCTTCGCTGGCCAAGTACACCGCCACCCGCACCGCACGCTCCATCGCGGCGAATGCCCGCGACCTGCTCGGCGGCAACGGCATCCTGACCAGCAACCGCGTGGCCCGCCACTTCGCCGATGTGGAAGCGATCCACACCTATGAAGGCACCGAAACCGTGCAGGCTTTGATCATGGGCCGCGAGATCACCGGCTTCTCCGCCTTCGCCTAGTACCCGGACGCAGGAAAGCACGCCGGGACCTGACTCAATCTTCTGAGCCGCGGTCCGGGCGTGCTTTTTCTATTGCTCGCCCAAGCGCCTCTTGGTCTTTGCCGTGGCCACGTGATCCCACGGATTCTCCGGCCAGGGATGCTTCGGGTAGCGCCCGCGCATTTCGGCACGCACCTGGTCATAGGGTCCATTGAAGAAACTCACCAAGTCATCAGTTACCGCCAGCGGCCTGCCACCTGGCGACAGCAGGTGGAATTGCACCGGCAGCTTGCCTTTGACCAAGCGGGGCGAATCCTCCAGCCCGAAGCATTCCTGCAGTTTCACCGCAACAACCGCAGGACCAGATTCACCGACCTCGGGGTAGGCCACGGAAATTCTCGATCCGGAAGGCACCTGCAGCCGCTCAGGCACCAGGGAATCGAAGTCATGGGCATGCTCCCAGGGCAGCAATGTCCGCAATGCCGAATACAGGTCGACTTTGGCCGCGTTCGTGCCGGAAGCAATCTTCCGCAGGACCGGCTGCAGCCAGTGATCCGCCGCGTCAACCAGGCTCTGGTCGTCAACCGGAACAAAAGGTTCCCCGAGCAAGCGGTGGGCCACTGCCATGCGCCGGCGCAAGGCATCGAATTTCTCGTGGGTACCGAAGAAGCGCATACCATGCGTGGCAAGGGCGCTGGCCACAGCCTGCATCCCCAGTTCCTCGGTGGCCTTGATCGGATGGGCTGCCAGCTCGATCTCGCCGAAGCTTTCGATCCGGCGGGCGGTGATCCTGCCGTCGGACATTTCTGCCACCTCACGCATCTGGTGCATCTGCGGCAGCAGGTCTATGGCCGTCTCCAAGTCGATGCCGGTAGCCCGCCGGATCATGGCCTTGGATCCGGTGCGGGACACCTCGGCGACCGCGAGAAATTCTTCATGCATCAGCGCGCTGCCCCGAGGCAGTGTGGCCCGGGTTCCCGAGGCCAGCAGGTACTCGTCCGGCCCGGCTTTGCAGGCAATCCATTGCGGGTACGCCAACGCGCACACCCCTGCCAACGCCGTGGCTGCCGATGCTGCCTGCCTTCCGGTGCTCGGCCCCGTAGCTCCCACGAGCTTTTCCAGGCGCTGCGCTTCATGCTTCCAGGCGCGGTGCGCCGGATGCGAATTCCGGGCCACCGCGGCCAGCAGCTCGTTCAGGTCCGCGCTCGCGATGCGCTCGGAGCTGGCCAGCAAGGCAACAGCATCCGCAGCAGCCCGGGCACCGAAGATCCGGCTTCCCTCCAGCAGCGCGCGGGCAGCACGCGGGTCCGCTGGAATCTTCATCATCTGCTCGCCCAGCGAGGTGATCTGGCCTGCCTCATCCACTGCGTCCAGGCTGCGCAGGACCTGTTCGTCGCTGGCTATGGCTCCAGCTGGCGGTGCCTCCCACATGGCAAGCCCCTCGCCGCGCGGGGTTCCCCACGCTGCCAGCGACAAGCCCGCTGCCACCAGATCTCCTGTGCGGATTTCCGGCGTGGAGTGCTCCGGTGCCGCCGCGAAGGACTTCGGATCCAAGGTGCGCACCACCTTGCCCGGCCCCAGGCGTCCTGCACGGCCCGCCCGCTGGGTGGCTGCGGAACGGCTGGCCACCACGGTCATCAACCCGGAGAATCCGCGCGAGCTGTCTCGGCGCGGCTCGCGGGCGTAGCCGGCATCGATGACCAGGTGCACCCGCGGCACCGTAACCGATGATTCAGCGATGGAGGTGGAGACGATGATGCGCGGGTCGCTGCCGGGTTCCGGTTCGCCCAGGATCCGGTCCTGTTCCTTGGAAGAAATCTGCGAGTGCAAGGCAAAGGCCTGCAGGCCGGCGGCAGTGATCTGCGAGCAGACGCGTTCGGCTTCCCGAACGCCGGGCACGAAGACCAACGTGTCCACCGGGGTGCCACTGGCCGCATTGGCCTCCGCCGCATGGCGTACCGCGACGGACGCTACATGGCGCAGGTAGCCGTCGTTCAGCCCGCGTTCGGCATTCCTGATCCCCGCGAAACTGTCGAAGGCTTCTTGCACCTCGAACTGGGCGGTTTGCGCGCTGAGCACCGGTGCTGCCGTATCGCGCACCATCAGCGCCGACAGCTCGCGTGCATGCAAGGTAGCGCTCATCACGATCAGCGAGAAGTCATCGCGCAATTCGCTGACCTGGTTGACCATGGCCAGCAGCAAATCGGTATCAATCGACCGTTCATGGACCTCGTCAATGATCACCGCGCTCACACCATCAAGATCCGGATCCGCCAGCAGCCGGCGCAGCATCAGTCCGGCGGTCACGAATTCCACACGGGTCTGCGCCGACACTTTGCGTTCGCCTCGCACGGCGAAGCCGACGCGCAGCCCCACCTCCGATCCATCCAGCTGGGCGAGGCGTCGGGCTGCCGCGCGTGCTGCGACACGGCGCGGCTGGGTCACGATGACCTTGCCGGCTAACCCGGCCTGATGCAGCGCGTTGGCTACCGTGGGCGGAACGATGGTCGTCTTGCCGGATCCCGGCGGAGCCTGGATCACCAGCGGCTGCGCGGGATTGGCCGCCACGGATGCGAAGAGCACTTCCCTGCTGGGCCCGAAGGCCAGACCGGAGGAGATCCGGTTCAGGTCGAAGGGGGCAAAACTCATGCCTGACGACCTGCCCAGAAGGACTCGATGGCGCTCACTACCGGTTCAATCGGGTACAAGGTGCTGCCATGGGTCCTGCCCGGCAGCGCGACCATGCGCGCATTGGGCAGGGTGCGGACCATGATCTTGTTCTGGTCGAAGCGCGGCTGGTCCCGGGTGCCGATCAGCAGCAAGGTAGGGATCCGGATCTTCGCCAGCTCGGATACATAGATGTTCTGCAGGGTCTCGGCAGCCTCGTAGTAGGCGGCCAGCGCCAGCGGGTCATTGGACCTGAAGGCCAGACGGGTTGATGGATCCAGACGCCCATTCTTTTCCTGCCCGGTGACGAAACCTTCGATATCGCCGCTGCGCAGGACATCTAGATATCCGGGGAAGAAAAGCTTCCCGATTTCCCCGGGGGTGATTTCATAGGTGCCGCCGAGCATGATCAACGAAATCACCTGCTCCGGGTGGTGCATGGCCATGTGCAATCCGGTGCGTGCGCCGAAGGAGTAGCCGACGATATGGATGCGTTCGATGCCCAGGTGATCCATCATGGCGTGGATGTCGCTGACCACCTTGTCCATGGTGTAGTCGGCAACGTCGTGGGATTTGGCTGATTTCCCATGCCCGCGCAGGTCCATGCGGATGGTGCGGCGGTCTTTGCCCAGCGCCTTGGTATAGCCGAGTCCCCGCCAGATGGAGCGGGACAGGGCGGAGCCGTGGAGGAACAGAATCGGTTCCCCGGCAGCACCGTCATCGTCAAAGAAGATTTCGGAACCGTCGGCGGGATTATTGATCATCGGCATGCCTCCGATTAAATCCTGTGGCGACGGTGAAGTCGAAATCAGAGTTCCGTCCCGCCCTCGACAACCGCGCCGAATAGGTGAACACTGAAGACACAGGGTCAAGCCACCCGTTGGGGGTGGCCCACGGAAGTTGGGAGGAAGAGCATGCCTGAACAATCAGCTGCTGGGCAGCCCGAAGGCGTTGAAGAGGAAAAGCTGCGGCTTGCGGAAGAGGAAAAGAAGCACCATGACGAGCACGATGAAGCGCTCGTTGAAGAGTGGGAAGACGAATCATTCCCCGCTTCGGATCCGCCCTCGAATTATTAGCAACAACATTTCCCTGAGAGACCGCACACGTAGTGCTCAGCTATTTACAAGAATCAGCTCCTAGTGTTGTTAATACCTTCTCAAGGTGCGAGTGATCTAGATGAACCGACCCGCACAGGCGTTACCTCCTTGGCCTGGCGGGTCGGTTCATCATTTAACGCGATCCACTAATCCTTTACGCACACAGCGGATTTATCTGCCCTCTGTTTGTTTAGTTCAGCCTCTGGCCTATTGTGGAAATTGACTTCACATCGACTTCCGCACGCCAGTGCTTGGCCTGGCAGAAAGGTGCCTCGTGGAATACGAACGCCTCCCGTCCATCCCTGAACTGCACCGCCCCTACACCGCCGCGGCAGACCGCTATGAGCATTTCGGCTACCGCCGCGTGGGCGAGTCCGGCCTGCGCCTGCCGCCGCTGTCCCTGGGCCTGTGGTGGAACTTCGGCGACAACCGCCCCTTCGACACCCAGCGCGAGATCCTGCGCCACGCCTTCGACCACGGCATCAACCACTTCGACCTGGCCAACAACTACGGCCCCCCGGCAGGCTCAGCCGAAGAGAACTTCGGCCGCATGATGCTCAAGGACTTCAAGCCCTACCGCAACGAGCTGGTCATCTCGTCCAAGGCCGGCTACGACATGTGGCCAGGCCCGCACGGCACCTTCGGATCGCGCAAGTACCTGCTGGCCTCCTGCGAGGCTTCGCTGAAGAAGATGAATCTGGACTACGTGGACATCTTCTATTCGCACCGCTTCGACCCGAAGACTCCCCTGCACGAAACCATCGGCGCACTGGACACTCTGGTCCGCCAAGGCAAGGCCACCTATGTGGGCATCTCCTCGTACTCGGCAGAACGCACTGCTGAAGCCGCCGCCATCGCCAAGGACCTGGGGACCCCGCTGGTCATCCACCAGCCGTCGTACAACATCCTGAACCCCTGGGTGGAGCACGGCCTGCTGGAGACCCTGGAGAAGGAACGCATGGGCTCCATTGCCTTCACCCCGCTGGCCCAGGGCCTGCTCACCGACAAGTATCTGGAAACCACCGATGTGGTGCGCCAGGGCGGACGCCGCACGCTCGAAGCCCAGCTGACCGATGAGAACCTCGCCAAGATCCGAAACCTGAACGAGGTCGCCAAGAAGCGCGGGCAGTCGCTGGCGCAGATGGCCTTGGCTTGGCTGCTGCGCGATGGTGCGGCAACCTCAGTCTTGATTGGCGCTTCGTCCACCAAGCAGCTGGACGAGAACCTTGGTGCGTTGGAGAACCTCGACTTCTCCGAGGCTGAATTGACCCAGATTGCCACGATTGCCCAGGGCGATGCAGGAATCGATTGGTGGCGAACTTCCGCTATCAGCTAGCGATCCACTGATCACAGTGTATTTATCTGTGTTCTGAAGCCGTGGTTTCCAAGACATGACTTGGAAACCACGGCTTTTTCGCTCGCTTCTGTCTGCATCTTTTTCGCAAGCGAAATTCCTGCTGTTCCTTGGTGGCTGAAACTTGTTTCTGCGGATAAGCTCGGAGTAGACGCAATATGAAGTGAATTACATTCATTTATTGTGTGGAGTCCACTACCGTTAGGGCCACGCGGCTTTCGCTGGCCACTTTTTGTGCAAACGACAGGAGCATTGATGAGCGCCCCAACCTACAAGGTCTTGAACCCGGCTACCGGTGAAGTTGTCGAGGAGTTCGACGCAGCAACCGACGAGCAAGTCGAGCAGGCATTGGCTGCAGCGCAGACCGCCTACGAATCATGGCAGGACGTTGACATCAACGAACGCGCCAAGATCGTCTCCAAGGTCGGAGCGCTCTTCGCCGAGCGCGCTGCCGAGCTCGGCAAGATCATGACCACCGAGATGGGCAAGCCGCTGTCCGAGGCCGTAGGCGAGGCAGAATTCTGCCAGGAGATCTTCGAGTACTTCGCCACCGAGGGCCCTGCATTGGCTGCGGACCAGGAGATCAAGTCTTTCTCCGGCGGCAAAGCCATCGTACAGAAGCGCCCGGTGGGCCCGCTGCTGGGCATCATGCCGTGGAACTTCCCGCTGTACCAAGTGGCCCGGTTCGCGGCGCCAAACCTGATGCTGGGCAACACCATCATCTTGAAGCATGCAGAGTCCTGCCCGCGCTCGGCTCTGGCCATCCAGGAAATCATGGATGAGGCCGGCATGCCTGCGGGCGTCTACAACAACCTGTTCGCCACCCACGATCAGATCTCGACCATCATCGCTGATCCCCGGATCCAGGGCGTTTCGCTGACCGGTTCGGAACGCGCGGGCGCGATCATCGGCGAACAGGCGGGCCGCAACCTGAAGAAGGCAGTGCTGGAACTGGGCGGATCGGATCCCTTCGTCGTGCTGGACTCCGACGACGTCGCCGGCATTGCCGAGACCGCGTGGGGCTTCCGCATCGACAACACCGGTCAGGCTTGCAACTCGAACAAGCGCATGATCGTCATGGAAGACATCTTCGATGATTTCGTTGCCGAGCTGACCCAGCGTGCGTCGGGCTTGAAGGCCGGCGACCCGATGAAGGAAGAGGAAGGCACGTTCGCCCCGATGTCCTCGCGCAAGGCCGCCGAGGATCTTCACGCACAGGTGCAGGATGCGGTCTCCAAGGGTGCGACCCTGCATGCCGGCGGTGTGTTGCACGACGGCCCTTCCGCGTACTACTCCCCTGCGGTGCTGAGCGGTGTCACAAAGGACATGCGCGCCTACTACGAGGAGCTGTTCGGCCCTGTAGCCGTGGTCTACAAGGTCTCCAGCGATGAGGAAGCCACTGAGCTGGCTAACGACACCATCTACGGCCTGGGCGGTTCGGTGCACTCCACCGACGTCGAGCGCGCCTCCAAGGTGGCGCAGAAGCTGCAGTCCGGCATGACCAACGTGAACGCAGCCAGCGCGGAAGGTGCAGAAATGCCATTCGGCGGCGTGAAGCGTTCAGGCTTCGGCCGCGAACTTGGCCCGCTAGGCATGGACGAGTTCGTGAACAAGCGCCTGTTCTACGTAGGCGAATAGTCCGCCAAGCGCAGCGAGGGGCTGTTTCCTGATTATTCAGGAGACGGCCCCTCGGTTTTATCGGGTACTAGACGCTGACTTTTTCGTGCAGCTCTTCATTCCGTTCGTCGTCCACAGTCCTCTTCCCCTCTGGAACGGCAACATCGGCAGGCGTATCCTTGGCTGCCTTCTTGAACCAATTCGCTAAGCGGCTCCAGGTGACGTCACGGATGAAGATGGCATCTACGCCAACCATTGCCAAGGAGAACCACGGAAGACCCATAAAGATGGCAATACCGATATGGAACGACACCATCGCGAAAAGCACCGGTACTCGTGTCCACCGGAATAGCAGTGCCCCTGGGAAGCTGACTTGCAGAACGATTGATCCAATACTCGCGATGGCCACAGACCATCCCATCGTGGTGCGAATAAGCGTATTAATCTGGCCGATAGTGACCTTTTTCACGGGCCGGGATTGCTGGCGTCTTGGCTGCTGCCAATGACATGGATATCGAGTATGGTTCGGATTGCATGTCAGAAGCTGTTCAGGCGGCGAGCGAGTTGAAGCCTGACGTTGTCATCTTGGAATCGTCGCTCAACGGGACAGACCTGCTCTGCTCGATCCGGGAAATATCCGAAAAACCCCAACTACCAAGATCGTTGTACCGGCTACCCGATACCGTCGCGACGAGATCACACAGGCCTACGATGCTGGCAGCTCTGCTTTGCTGTCGAAAAGCTCCATCAGCACTGAATTGCCCAGCGCGCTGCGGATGCTCATCGCCGGGTACCAGCTGTTTACCCAACCCGAAGATGGCTGGGAGCCGACAACGAGTATTGTCCGCCGAGCAACGCAGCAAACTGCCTTACGCAAACTCAGTGAACGTGATCGCAGCCTTACACGCTTGGTCGCGGCGGGGATGACGAACTCGCAGATCGCGCGTATCTCGCACATCTTCGAGGGATCGGTTAAGCTCCACTTGGCACGCATCATGGAGGAACTTGATGTGCCAACAGGGTGCAGCTTGCGGTCATTGCTACAGAATGCGGACTAGTTTCTTCAGCAGATCTGCAGATCGCCTAGCGTTATTGCCCGGTTCGTTAATACACCGTACGCAGCTGGCTGGCAGGGATCCACATTTCTTCGCCGTCACGGTCGATCCGCCGCCACGCGCCCTGTCGGGCCACAATGACAACTGCAGTATCTACAGGCAGGATTCGCGCCAACGAATAATGGTCGCCAGGACCACGACGCGCGTTCAAGCCAATGGTGGTCAGTGCACGCTGGTTGGGAACGGCAATCAAACCGCCCTTGGCTGGACGCGATGGAATCTCCTGCAAGTACATGCTTGGAACCCAGCCGAGCAATTTGCCGCACTGCACTTGGGACCATAGGCCCTGCTGGAGCATCGAGCGGACCTTGGATCCCTGGTCAATGACCTTGAGTACCGGATAACCGGTGCCGCCGCCCTTGCGCAGATTCAACGTAGCTGTCGTCACATGGGTGGCTTCGATCAATGAATAACGTGAAAGAACCGGCTCGGCCAGTTCGTCATCGTCTTCTGCAACTGCCGGCTCGTCGAATACCGCTGGAATCGGTTCAAGATAGATATTCGGCAACCAACCATACGTATGGTGCACGAGAACGTGCGCCCACGAGCCCTTGACCTCGATCAGAACCAGCTCGGTGCCTTGCTCCAAATGGCTTTGCACTACATAGTGGCGGCCGGCGCCCTTGCGCAGCTTGAGCGGGGCAGTCGTCCGGTGGGTATTGGCAACGGACGACGTCCGCGCCGACTGATGTGGAAAGCCCACCTGGTTCACGACCACCTCAACTGAAAAACTTAGGGAAGCAACCACCGGTTGCTTCCCTAAGTTTATTCCATATTTAGAAGATGCGTGCTTCGCAGCCTCTTAGGATGCGGAAGAGCGCGAACCGAGTTCTGCGTCCAGTCGCAGCAGGCCGCTTCCGTCGCTGCCGATCAGCTTGACGCGGTCCAGGATTTCGCCAACAGTGGCTTCCTCTTCCACCTGCTCGTCGATGAACCAGTGCAGCAGCGGCATGGAGTCGATGTCTCCCTCGGTCTGTGCCAAGCGGTACAGCTCGCGGATTGCTTCGGAGACCTTCTGCTCGTGCGCCAACGAGGCAGCGAACGCGTCGGCAACACTGTTCACGTTGACGGTCGGTGCAGGCTGCTCGCCAATCTTCGGGTGGGCCGAACGGTCGGTCATGTGGGTCATGAACTTTTCCGCGTGCACAATTTCCTCGCCAGCCTGGGCGCGGAACCAGCCAGCAATGCCTGGGAGGCTCAAAACGTCCATTTCAACTGCCAGCTGACGGTAAACCGTGGCTGCGGTTAGTTCGAGAGTTACCTGGGTGCTGAAGGCTTCTGCCAGTTTTCCTGTAAGTTCCATGCCTCCAGAATAACCCTGGACAAGGGCCTTGTCACCGAAGTTTGGACTCACTTAGTCCAACCTGAATTAGGGAATCATCCCAAGTTGGGATCAAGTTAACATAGCCGATACTAACCTAGGTTAGGTCAACCGAACCGCTCGCAATCTACTTGCCCAACCCTGCCCGACGCAGTGCCTCAGCCATCGCGGTGTTGCCCGGTGCAGCAGGTTTGCCCTGGGCGGAACGGGCATTGCGGTTCTGCCCGTTCCGGTGCTGGCCAGTGCGTGCAGAACCATCGATTCCCTGCCCCTTCCGCTCGCGCGGTCCGGAGCCCTTGGCTGTTTCCCCGGCCGCGGGCAGTTCATCGTCTAGGCGCAAGGTCAGCGAAATGCGCTTGCGTGCAATGTCCACGTCCAGCACCTTGACCTTGACGATTTGGCCGGAGCTGACCACCTCGCGAGGATCCGAAATGAACTTGTTGCTCATGGCCGACACGTGGATCAGGCCGTCCTGGTGGACACCGAGATCCACGAACGCACCGAAAGCCGCGACGTTGGAGACTGTGCCTTCCATGATCATCCCCGGCTTGACGTCCTTGATGGTCTCCACGCCTTCTTTCAGCGTGGCCGTCACGAACTCTCCACGGGGGTCACGGGCAGGCCGCCGCAGCTCCGCGATCACGTCGCGAATGGTTGGCTCGCCAAACTGCTCAGTGGCGAAGTCCTGCGGGTTCAGCTCCTCAAGCCGGCGGCCCTGGGCCTCGGCGCTGGCCTGCAGGGTCTTGGCCAACGCGTAGGCTTCAGGGTGCACCGAGGAAGCGTCAAGCTTCTCCTTGCCTCCAGTGATGCGCAGGAATCCCGCGCACTGCTCGAAAGCCTTGGCTCCCAGACGCGGTACCTTCAGCAAATCCTTGCGGGTGGCGAACGGTCCGTTTGCGTTGCGGTGATCCACGATGTTGCGGCTGAGCAGCGGTCCCACGCCGGCCACGCGGGCCAGCAGCGACGGAGATGCGGTATTCACATCGACACCCACGGCATTCACGCAGTCCTCGACCACCGCGTCCAGTGCGCGGTCCAGCTTCGAGGCAGTGACATCATGCTGGTATTGCCCCACGCCGATGGACTTCGGATCAATCTTCACCAGCTCGGCCAGCGGGTCCTGCAAGCGGCGGGCAATCGATACCGCGCCACGCAGTGACACGTCCATATCCGGCAGTTCCTGGCTGGCCAGTTCCGAGGCCGAGTACACAGAAGCGCCAGCTTCTGAAACGATCACCTTGCTGATGCCCTCGCCGCCCAGCGCCTTGATGACTTCAGCCGCCAGTCGGTCCGTTTCACGCCCGGCCGTGCCATTGCCCACCGCAATCAGCGTCGTGTCGTGCTTCTTTGCCAGATTAGCCAGCACTGCGATGGATTCATTCCACTTATTTGCTGGTGCGTGCGGATAGATCGTCGCGGTTTCCACCGATTTGCCGGTCAGGTCCACCACGGCAACCTTCACACCGGTGCGCAGGCCTGGGTCCAAGCCCAGCACGGCCTTGTTGCCAGCCGGTGCAGCCAGCAAGACGTCGCGCAGGTTTGCCGCGAAGATCTTCACCGATTCATCTTCGGCGGCTTCGAACAATCGCGAACGCAGGTCGGATTCGAAACGGGTCAGCAGGCGGGCTTTCCACGCCAACCGAACGGTCTGCGCAATCCATTTGGCTGCAGGTGCATCGCCAGGAACATTCAGCCCCAGGGACGCGGCAATGGCGTTCTCGTAATTGCCTCGGGCGTCGGCCAAAGCCTGTTCATCTCGTGGGTCAGCTTCGGCAAGCTGCAGATTCAGCACCCCTTCACGTTCGCCACGCAACAGGGCAAGGACCCGGTGAGAGGGCAAGCGATCAAGATCTGCCACGTAGTCCAGGTAATCGGAGTACTTTCCCTGTCCTTCTGCGGTCGCGCCGGCAGCGACGCTGGCACCGATTTTTCCGGTCTTCCACAGGCGTTCGCGCAATTCCCCAGCGAGAACAACGTCTTGGGATACCCGCTCGGTCACGATGGAACGCGCGCCAGACAGCACATCGGCATCGGTGGCAAAACCTGCCTCCGGGTTCAGGTAGCCGGCAGCTGCCTGCACCGGATCCGTCGATGGATCAGAGAGCAGCAGATCAGCCAGGGGTTCCAATCCGGCTTCGCGGGCAATCTGGGCTTTGGTGCGGCGCTTTGACTTGAATGGCAGGTAAAGGTCTTCGAGCTCCGCCTTGGTGCTGGCCGCACGAATGGCCTGGGCCAGCTGGTCTGTCAGCTTTCCGGCTTCGGCAATGGCTTCAAGGACAGCCGCTCGGCGGTCCTCCAGCTCGCGCAGGTACCGCAGACGTTCTTCGAGCAAACGCAACTGGCTATCGCTGAGCATGCCTGTGACTTCCTTGCGGTAGCGGGCAATAAAGGGAACCGTTGATCCGGAGTCCAAGAGCTCGATCGCTGCCTTGATCTGCCATGGTGCCACAGCGGATTCGCTGGAAAGTTCCCTGGCCAGTTGGGCAATGATGTGCTGCCCGGTCGCGCTGTCTTTTGCGGTGTTCTTCTGCTCGCTAGTCACCGATCCATTGTGCATCATGCGGTCCGATCTTCTGATGATCGACTCGGTTGGCATTCAGCAGAAACTCAATCTCCGTAGCTATGATTTGTTGTTATGGGGATTGTGAAAGTTCGAAAGTCAGCGGCGCTAATTGCTATTTCAAGCATGGCGCTTTTGAGCAGCGGATGCGCATTTGTCGAGGACACTGCAGCCGATGCAGCCAATCAGTTGACTGATGCAGCGTCCAAGGAAATCGTGCGCCAGGCGTGCGCTCCCGTCCAGGACGGCACGATCGACGCAAGCGAACTTCGCGTCCTCTCATCCATAGTGAAATCAGTTCAAGGTGGCGGCCTGCCACAGGAATTGGTTGATGTGCTCCAAGAGCTGGCGAACTCCGGAGACCAGGCACCCGAAGCCCTGCAGCAGCGCCTGGTCCAGATTTGCGACGAAGCGGAAATTTCCAACTAGCCGCCGTGGGCTGCACCAAGTATCCGGTGATCTAGACTTCTCTCATGGTCGACATTCCAACAAGCGGCAAAGTACGTCTCGATGCTTGGCTGTGGGCGGTGCGCATCTACAAGACCCGTTCGGCTGCGACCACTGCCTGCCGCGCCGGGCATGTCCGCTTGAACGGCGACCCGGTTAAGGCTTCGCAAGCTGTGGTTTCCGGTGATCGCATCCGTGTGCGCAAAGACGGTTTCGACCGTGACCTGGAAGTCAGCGGGCTGATCTCGAAGCGTGTTGGCGCGCCAGTTGCCGCCAAATGCTACATCGACCACACGCCGCCCCGCGAGCGCCTGGTCATTCCCCAGGTACCGATTCGCGAGCGTGGCGCCGGCCGGCCCACCAAGAAGGACCGCCGCGAAATGGATCGCTTGCGGGATTCCTGGCAGGCCCCTCAATCAGGTTCTGATCTGTTCTAGGACAGTTCAATCGCCGGAACGTCGGTGGTGAATCCGAAGATCTGCGCGTAGAAAGCCAAGGAGCTTTCCAACGCCTTGATGATGTTTTCCGACTTCCTGAAACCGTGCTGTTCCCCTTCAAAGAGGATGTAGGCATGGTCGATGCCGCGTTCGGCGAGCGCGTCAGCTACCACCTGCGACTGCGCCGGCGGCACCACTTTGTCTTCATCACCCTGCAGCAGCAGTACCGGGCAGGAAATCTTGGATACGTGGTTGATTGGCGCGCGCTTCTCATACAGTTCAGCGGCTTGAGGGTACGGTCCCACCAGCGAGAACATGTACTGGGATTCGAAGTCGTGGGTGTCCTGTACCAATCCCACCAGATCCGAGACGCCGTAGCGGCTGATGCCTGCGGTGAAGGCGTCTGAGAAGGTCAGTGCGCACAGCACGGTCCACCCGCCAGCACTGCCTCCTTCGATGCCGATGCGTGCCGGGTCGGCGATCCCCTGCGCCACCAGCGCATTGACCACGGCGACCGTATCGGCCACATCAACCACGCCCCAGGCACCGCGCAGGCGGTTGCGGTACTCACGTCCGTAGCCGGTGGAGCCGCCATAGTTCACGTCGACAACACCGATTCCGCGCGAGGTGTAGTAGGCCACCGTGGCGCTGAGCGTCGGCGAGGCTTGGCTGGTTGGCCCGCCGTGCACGAAGGTGACGAATGGCGGCAGTTCACCTTCCATTCCTGCATAGCCTTCCTGGGATGGGCGGTAGAGCAGGGCATGGACGGATTGTCCCGCGAGGTTCTTGCACTCGAATTCCTCGACGTCTGGAAGCATCGCTGGGTTCGGCAGCTGGGCGATCGCTCGGGTCACCGCGTGATGCTCCAGCGTATCTAGGTTGATTAAGGTAATTTCTTCGCCCTGGGTCATCGATGACGTGCCGGCGAGCAGCCAGCCCTCACGCACCGCGAACGGTCGAACGCGGGTAAACGGCAGGTCGAGGTCCTCCAGTCCACCGGTATCCGCGTGCAGGCGTGCCAGTCTGGTGGTTCCCGTGCCGTAGGAGCAGAGCATGGTGCGGGCGCTTTCTGCCAGGTACCACCCGGTACCTACCTGCCAGAGCGGGCCAGCGAATTCTGCGGGACGGTCAACGAGCCGGGTGATGCGCGCTGAGCTGTCCTGGTAGAGATAAGGGTTCCACCAGCCGCTGGCATCCGAGATGAAGGTCAACTGGTCATCGTCAAGCCACTCTGGCTGCATGACCGAGATATCGGTTCCACCGGCAATGACAGTGTCCTTGAGTTCGCCTTCGCCAGCGAAATCGGCCAGGTGCAGTTCGGTGGAGTCCCACGGCATATTCGGGTGTTCCCAGCTGATCCAGGACAACCGGGTTCCAGCTGGATTCATCCGAGGCGCTGCGACAAATCGCGCAGGGGCGCTGAGCATGCGGATCTTGTCCAGGTCTTCGGCTGCGCTGCCGTCCAGCGGGATTTGCACGATATGGCGTACCGGATCTGCTCGCAGGTCTTCCATGATGGCCAGGATGGTGCCTTCCGGGCCTTCGGTGAATTCTGCGAATCTCAGCTGCGGGTCTGCGCCGTTGCCGCTGGCCGGTGTCAGTGCCGTGGGGTTGTGCGTGCCTGCAGTCTGGGAGTACACCCGCTGGTCAGCGAAGTTCGCGAAGACAATGGCCGGCGTGCTGCTTTCAATGAGCATCCAGCTGGAGCCGCCGTATTCGTGGACTCGGGAGCGCACGTTGTACGGGGCCTGGATGAGTTCTGCGCCGGGCGTGCCGTCGGTGCCGTATTCCATGAGCGTGATGCGCCCGCCTTCGGCGGGACGGCCTTCTTGGACAATCAATTTGTCCCCGTAGAAGCAGGCACCGCCCAGTGGCTTGGTTCCAGCTGCAACGTCATGCGCGGAAATCGATGATGGCCAGGATCCAAATGGCAAGTGCGTAGGCATATTCTTGATCCTAGCGATTTTTGCGATTCATCACGACCCTCGACAAGAATCAATTCCATGCGCTTGGATTGATCCATGACGAGATATGCAGTTTTCCTGCGTGGTGTGAACGTCGGCGGGGTCAAGGTCCTGATGAAAGATCTGGTCCGCCTGCTTGAAGATGCTGGTTTCACCGATGTGAAAACGCTTCTGGCCAGTGGCAATGTCGTGCTCAGCGCGCGCAGTGCTGACCTGCTGGCCGTCAAGGAAAAATGCGATGCGGTCCTGGCCGAACACTATCAGCGGCCGATTCCCACGATTGTCTGCACCGTAGAGGAAATCCAACGGCTCTCCCAGCCTTTCCCGCTGCCTTTGCCTGAACCGGCCAGCGAGCACCACGGGTATTACTCGCTCTGCGAATCAGCTGCGGATGCCCAGGCGTTGGGCTCTGCCATCCAGGACCTGGCTGAGCCCGCAGCCCATCTGGTCCAGGACCGTGCCGTGGCATGGATTGTCCGCAAGGGGCAGAGCACCACGAATCCCGTCGGGAAGCTCATGGACGCCCAGGCTAAGCAACGCCTGGTGACGACCAGGAACCACAACACCCTGGTCAAGGTCGCAAAGATTCTTGGCTGAGATCGCCGGTGAGCAATAATTGAGCCTTGTCCCCCTGATTGACCTGCAAAAGGCTTCGGAATGTACATCCTGATCGAACTCATTGGCATTTTCTTCTTCGCCGTCGCGGGTTCCTTGATGGCCGCGCGCCGCGGATTTGACCTGCTCGGCTCCGCCTTCCTCGGCGGAGTCTGCGGTTTGGGCGGTGGAGTGGTCCGGGATTTGATTCTCAATCAATCACCGGCGACGTTCGAGCACCCAGTGTATTTTGTGCCCCCGCTGCTCGCTGCACTGTGCGTTTACGCGTTTACCCCAGCGGTGCAGAAATTGCACCGACTGGTCCAGCTCTTCGATGCGGCGGGGCTGGGCCTGTTCTGCGTCACCGGTACGCTCAAGGCCCTTGAAAACAACTTTAATCCGGTTACGGCGGTCTTGCTCGGTGTCATCACGAGCGTGGGCGGCGGCTTGATGCGCGATGTCATCTCCAATGTCACCCCTGATTTGTTCAACCCGCGCGACATCTATGCGCTGGCCGCCATGGTGGGCGCGGCGCTTACCGCCGTGGCATGGCATCTGGGTGTGATGAACGTTCCGGTGGGTGCGGGCATTGCCGCTTTGGCTTTCGCTATCCGCGTCGCATCCATCCGCTTCAGTTGGTCGGTGCCGCTGGCCGCTGGCCATTGGCATCGATCCCATCCCGCGCCGGGGCCCAGTGATGGTCCCCAGCGCCACTATTAGTCGATGCGCTCGAGCTTGCCCAGCTCTTCGGTGCCTGGCGAATCGTCTTCGATGGTGCGTGGCGGGTTGATGATGATCGCACCGATCAGCATCACCACGACGCAGCCACCGAGCATGGAGAAGGCTGCTCCCCACGAATCGGTGGCCTTCTGCACCACGCCGAAGAGCATCGGAACCACTGCGGCGCCTGCGTAGCCCAGTCCCTGGGCGAAACCGGAGAGTACCCCCGAGCCGTATGTAGTGCGCGAGCGCAAGTTCATCATCAGCAAGGCGACGGCAAAGGTGCCCTGCCCGAGCCCGGCCAGGCAGATCCACAGCGCCGTATTCTGTGTTGGCGACAGGTAGATGCCAAGGTGGCCGGAGACCCAGCAGGCGGTGAAGACCAGCACTGCAATGATCGGATGCTTCAAGCGCGGTACCCAGAGCGGGACCAGGAGGCTGACCGGCAAGCCGAGGATCGCGAAGAGCGCGAGCATGTTGCCGGCAGCCAGTTCGTCCAGGCCGCGGTCCTGCAGGTACGGCGGAAGCCAGGTGAAGTAGACGTAGGTCTGCGCCGAGTTGCCCGCCAGGAAAATCGCCAGGCCCCATGCCACCTTGGACTTCCACGGGTTGATCTTGGCGATCGGCTGCGGTAGCCCACTGGGGTGCACCGGGTTATCCGGGCGTTGCGTCCCGCGGTCGGCGAAAAGCTGCACCACCCAGGGCACCAGAACGATGCCCGACAGGGCGGCCCAGGAGCCGATGGACACCTTCCAGTCGCTGAGGTTGGCCAGCGGGACAGAGAACTGCGGGGCCATCCAGGTGCCGACGGCCAGCATCGTGACATAGCCGCTGGTGACCATGCCGATGCGGTCCGGGAAGTACTTCTTGACCAATGGCGGCAGCACCACGTTGCCCATGCCGTAGCCGGCCAAGGTAATGATCGACAGGGCGAGGAAGGAGTAGACCTCGGGCATGAAGACCCGGGCGACCTGGCCGATGACTGCCAATGCCAGCGAGATCATCAGGGTTTTTTCCAGACCGAACGCCTTGATCAGCCGCGGGGTGAGCAGCCCGAAGACCGCGAACGCAATGGGTGCGAGCATGGCCAGCAGGCCGATGGTGAACTCCGTGAATTCAATGTCCGACTCAATGCGGGAGAGCAGTGGGGATACGGAGACCACTGCGGCGCGGAGCGAGAGCGCCAGCAGCAGGATGCCAAGCAGTGCTCCAACTCGTCCTCTGATTGGAGAAGCGACGCTCTGGTTCTTCATTGATTTCTACCTGCTCGCTATTCGTTGAGGTTTCCCAACTTTTTTATTTTCGAAACTAACTCTAGTAAGCGATCGAGCTCACCATCAAAATTGCGCTCGTACCAAGTCCCGGGCAGGGCCAGGTTTGCGTAGAGCCCCTCGCCGGCAAGCATCACCAGATGCGCGATGTCCTTGCTGCCGACTTCATCCAGAATGCACCGGTACCACCGCTCATTGGTGCTCTCGATTTTCTCCGTCGCCGCCTTGACCCCGGCCTGGGCCAGGCGTTGCAGGGCCACCAGATGCCGGTCCAATTCGGTATCGACTTCCGCGCTGGTGCGCACGTAATAAACCGACGCGCCCTCCGCCGCGGTGCGCATCGACTCCGCATCCCGGGCAACATGCTCCTCCGCGGCTTCGATGACTGCGTCGGCCAGGACTTCCTTGGAGGCGAAGTGGTACAGCAGCCCTCCCTTGGAGACTCCAGCGCGTGCGGCCGTGGCGTCCAGCGTGGCAGCCCGCTCCCCTTCTTCGCACAATAGTGCGATGTAGGCGTCAAGCACTTTGCCGCGGGCAGCGGGTGGGCGAGCCATAGTTCTCCTTTTCCAGGGCATAGTTCGTGATCGATCTGACTTTACCAACAATTGTAACTATACCGTCTAGACGGTACAGTTATTAACTGCGGCAGAGAGCCGCGCATTCCACTTCCTACCCAAGGGCGAACGTCATGACCTCGAATATCTCCGAACGCGCACTCATGCTCAGCAAGCCGCGCCGTTGGGCGGCGCTGGTTGTCCTGCTGTTCCCCGTCCTGCTGATTTCTGTCGACAACACTGTGCTGTCCTTCGCGGTGCCGTCAATCACCGAAGCACTGTCCCCAACCGGAAACCAGCTGCTGTGGATCATCGACATCTACCCGCTGATCCTGGCCGGATTGCTGGTGCCGATGGGTTCACTGGGCGACCGCATCGGCCGGCGCAAGCTGCTGCTGATCGGCGCTACCGGCTTCGCGCTGGTCTCGGCACTGGCAGCCTTCGCCACGGACGCCACACAGCTGGTCGCAGCCCGCGCCCTGCTGGGCATCTTCGGCGCCATGCTGATGCCGGCCACGCTGTCGCTGATCCGAAACATCTTCCCGGATGATGTTGAACGCCGCACCGCCATTGCGGTCTGGGCGGCTGCATTTTCCGGCGGCGCAGTGCTGGGCCCAATTGTCGGCGGCGTGCTGCTGGAGCACTTCTGGTGGGGCTCGGTCTTCCTGATGGCCGTGCCAATGCTGCTTCCCCTGCTGATCGGCGGCATGATCCTTGTTCCCGAATCCAAGGACCCGAACCCTGGCCGTGTGGATCCATTCTCGATCCTGCTCGTGGTCTTCACCCTGCTGCCTTTCGTCTACGCGATCAAGACCGCGGTCAGCGCGCCGTGGTACTTCTCAGCCGCGGCCATCGTCCTCGCCATTGTGTGCGGCGTTGCTTTCGTGCGCCGCCAGCTCAAGACCCAGCAGCCGATGCTCGATGTCCGGCTGTTCAGCAACGCGCTGTTCTCGGGCGCGCTGATGGTCAACCTGATCGGCATCTTCTCGCTGGTGGGCTTCATCTACTTCGTCTCACAGCATCTGCAGCTCATTGCAGGGTTCTCCCCGCTCCAGGCGGGGCTCTGGATGACGCCCGGTCTGGTGCTGACCATGGGCTTCGGCTTGCTCTCGGTGGCACTGTCCCGCCACTTCGGCACGCCGAATGTCATGGCCATTGGTCTGATCCTCTCCGCGGCCGCCTACCTCATGGTGATCATGGCAGGAGAAGGTTCCAACACTTTCCTGCTGCTGGCCGCATTTGCAGTCCTGGGCACGGGCATCGGCATGACCGAGACCTTGTCCAATGACATGGTGCTCGCAGCGGTTCCAGCGTCCAAGGCCGGCGCGGCCTCGGCCATCTCTGAAACCGCCTACGAGGTGGGGTCGGTACTGGGTGTCGCGGTGCTGGGGACCATCTTGAATACTGTCTATTCCTCGCGGCTGCTGGTTCCGGGCTCGCTCACCGACACCCAGGCGCAGCTGGCAGGTGAGACATTGGGTGGTGCACACCATGTGGCCGCTTCGCTGCAGCTTGCCGACGCGCAGGCCCTGCTGGACTCCGCCGCGCTGGCTTTCGACCACGGCGTGGTGCTCACTTCCGGTATCGCCGCAGTCTTGTCACTGGTCGCTGCAGCAGTGGTGTTCCGCGTTATCAAACCCGCATTTCGATGAACTCCTCGAACCAGTTACCCAAATTTTTGATTAATTGGTTCAAAGTTGTTCATTTGTCGTCAGCAAACACGTAGGCTAGGCAATGTAGTTCCAAAGTAATTCGCGAAGTACCCGTTAGAAGTTTGTGAATGTCTTACCACCTCGGTTGACGCGAGCCCCTTCTAGACGTGAAGTGAATGACTTGGCTGCTTCGCATCATTCGTAATCCTTCCCGGATGCCGAACGGTGCGTAGATTACAACCAAGCTCGCCGGCTAAACGGCGAGAAACGTCTGAAAGGACCAAATAAGAATATGGCAACCGGAATCGTCAAGTGGTTCAACGCTGAAAAGGGCTTCGGCTTCATCGCTCCAGACAGCGGCGATCCAGACGTCTTCGCACATTTCTCCGCAATCCAGACCCAGGGCTTCCGCACCCTGGACGAGGGCCAGAAGGTGGAGTTCGAAGTCGTTGAGGGTCCAAAGGGTCTGCAGGCTGCAGACATTCGCGCTCTCTAAAGCAGGGCTTTGGCACTTACGCCAGACTTAGCCTAGGAAACGGCTATCCGCACAGCGGGTAGCCGTTTCCTGCGTCTGCGGCAGAAATTGAAGGAATATTTCCTAGCCATCGGCGGTTGTACCGGATGTGAAGCTTTCTATCCTGGATCTGGCACCGGTTGCACCCGGGTCAACGATTTCCGATTCTTTCAAGTCCTCCGTCCGCCTGGCGCAAACCGCAGAACGCCACGGGTATGAACGCGTCTGGTACGCGGAACATCACAATATGCCCACCATCGCTTCCAGTGCGACCTCGTTGCTGATCAGCCACATTGCCCACCACACCGAAACCATCCGGCTGGGCTCGGGCGGCATCATGCTGCCAAACCACTCCCCGCTGGTGATCGCCGAGCAGTTCGGCACGCTGGCCGAAATCTACGGCGACCGCATCGACCTGGGCTTGGGCCGCGCCCCGGGCACCGACATGACCACCTTGCGCGCCTTGCGCCGCGATCCCTCGGCCGCTGATTCCTTCCCGCATGACGTGCTGGAACTGCAGGCTTACCTGGCCGGCGAATCCCGGGTTCCCACCGTGGCAGCCACCCCGGGTGCAGGGACCAACGTCCCGCTGTACATTTTGGGATCCTCGCTTTTCGGCGCAAAGCTCGCAGCCCAGCTGGGCCTTCCATATTCCTTCGCTTCGCATTTCGCACCTGCGGCGCTGCATGAGGCAATCCGCATCTACCGCGACGAATTCACCCCATCAGAGCAGCTGGCTGAACCGTATGTCATTGCCGGAGTAGGCGTACTGGCTGCGGAAACTGCCCAGCGCGCGCATGAACTGCTGGAAGTTGCCCAGCGCCATCGGGTGGCCAGCTTCATCGGCCGCTCGGCGAAGAAGGAGTTCACCGAAGCAGAGGTCGATATGCTCATGGATACTCCGCAGGCGCAGCAGATCCTGGACATGATGCGCTACACGGCAGTGGGCACCGGGGAGCAGGTAGCTGAATACTTGCGCCACTTCGCTTCGGCAGCGCAGGCGGATGAACTGATCACCATCCATTACCCCACCGAGGAGCAGGCCCGGCTGGATTCGGTGATGATTACCGCCGAGGCCTGCCAGCTGGCTATTGCCCAGTAATTCCGATCCAGCGCTTTGCTGCCATCACCAGCAGCGCCACCAGGGCGAGGGTCAAGCAGAACTCGACGCCAATATAGGCATAGTGCCATAGCGATCCGCCATCCGAATTTCCTGCAAGTACCGCATCGGTACGCGCGGAAAGTCCAGGGCGGATCGCTGCGGTTTTAAGCAGCAGCATCAATCCGACCAGCCCTACGCCCCAACTCCATGCCTTGCCGGCACCACGCTTGAGCGAACCGGCAAGCAGGGCGATGAAGAACAGGATCTCGACCATGTTCATGGCGAAAAAGACCCGGCGGCCAATGCCCAAGCCCAAGGGAATGGTAATCCCGGGTGCGGTGAATTTCAGTGGAGCCTCGATGAACGAGATGCCGATAATCAGGCCGAGCCACAGTGCAGGAATGTAGATCCGTGCGGCCATAGCGCACTTGGCGCCCGTGCTGGCAAGCGCGTGCAAAGAACTAGTCATGCTTCCACAGTACGCCGGATCCTAGCGTGCTCGGCGCAGTCCCGTCCATGCCCAGATCGTGAGCGCAGCGGCCACCACGGAGCAGAAGAGGGAGAAGACCAAGATGCTTTGCTGCTGTCCGAAGACTCCCACGGCCCAGCCCAACGCGATGACCGGAACAGCGCTGCCAAGGTAGGTCACCAGGTAGATGGTGGACACCGTTTGGGCGTGCTGATGGTCGCTGACTGCATCCACAGCGGAGGCGAATGCGGTGCGGAAGGCGATGCCCTGGCCCAGGCCAAGGAGCACCAAGGCAGCGATCGCCCAGGCCAGCTGACGATGCTCGGCGGCCACCGCCAACCCTACGGTGGAGGTTGCCAACAGCCCGAGTCCAATCGGCAGCAACTCCTTCCCGCCACGCACCACCAGCTGCGACAGGGCGGAGATGCCCAGGGGTAGGCCGGCAATCAGGCCAATGGCCAACAGCGACTCCAGGCCGAAGGCACTGGCGAAATAGCCCGGGGCCAACGACAGCACGAACCCGAAGATGGCAAAGCTCAAGAAGCCGACCAGGGCAGCGAGCCAGAATTGCTCCCGGGCCGAGCTGGGGATCCCCAAGGGGCGTGGGGCCAGCGCCTTGCTCCGCTGACCGCGTTCGACCAGTGCGATTGCGGGACGTGCCTGCAGGGTGCTCAAGGGAATCAAGACCAGCAGCAGCAAGAATGCCTGCACCACGAACACTGTGTGGCGTCCGCCGGGCAGGTCCGCCAGGGCGCCGCCGAGCACCGGACCGAAGGCGACACCTCCAGAAGATGCCAGCAGCGTGAAGCGCGAGGCCCACTCGGGCCGGGATGGAAGCAGCTCACGAAGCGCCGCTGCGCTGGCGCCTGTAGCCAAGGCGACCCCGGTGCCCTGCAGTCCACGGCCAAGGCACAGTTCCAGCAGATTGCTGGCCGAAGCGAACACGAGGGTACCGGCGATCGAGACGACGACTGCTACCACCAGCGCTGCACGGCGGCCTATATGATCCGACCAGTGTCCCACCGTCGAGAGGAAGAGCATCAGCGAACAGACATAGCTTGCGAAGGCCACTGTGGTTCCCATGGCACCCAGACGCAATTCGGCTTGCAGCGCCGGGTATAAGGGGGTAGCCAGGTTGGCCCCGACCAGCAGCAGGAAGCTGACTGCCACGGTGATCACCAGCCGGGCGGTGAGCCCCGGGTTCCAAGAGAGGACGCGATGGTTCATGGGCTGCATGCGCAGCTCGCTGATGACCGACAAATTCACTCCCAGAATCAAAGTAGCCACTACCAATTGGGCAAGAACGGTGCCCGGAAAAGTTTTTACCGGTGGGGCCACTCGCTACCCCACCGGTGAGTTGAGCGTTCTGCTTGCGTTTGTCTACTGCAACAGACCGTTCAATCACTAATATCCGCTCGTCAGAAGCAACCAGGGATATTTCTTGCTAGAATTTGAGCAGTTTGTTCAAAAAATTGGCCCTGCAATTGACCCGGAGTGAGCATATAGTGCGATTAGATGATGTAGACCTGAAAGTGCTGCTCGCGCTGATCAAGGATCCCCGCATCCAGATCTCTGAACTCGCAGATGAGGTCGGTGTTGCGCGCAACACAGCGCAGTCGCGCTTGCGCCGGTTGCAGCGTGCCGAAATCCTGCGTGATGGCGGCCGTGACATCGATTTGAGCAAGCTCGGCTATGACGTCCTGGCCTTCGTGACCCTGGAGGTGAACCACCGCGACCTGGATTCGGTCATCACCGCACTGCGCCAGATCCCCAACGTGCTCGAAATCCATGAGACCTCCGGACGCGGCGATGTCTGGGTGCGGCTCATCGCCACCGACACCCACCAGCTGCAGTCGGCGTTGCGCCAGATCCTGCGCATCAAGGGGGTCACCCGTTCGGAAACCACCTTCGCGCTCCATACGCATTTGGCCTACCGTGCCGCTCCCCTGCTGGAGCATTATGCGGAACATGACCACTAGGAAGTCATTCACTATCCACTGCAGAAAACAAGTCTTTCGTTTCGAGTATTCGGGTCCTACTCTGGGAATACGAGAAGTCACGAGGTAAATCCCCGGCTTCCGGCGGATCCCTCGTATTCGACGAAGGAGTACGCAATGAGCAAGGATTTCGACACTACAGAATTTGCGCCGGAGTACGGCAACGATATCTACGAACCCGATGACGGTCGGGATTCCCAGGCTTATGAGGGCTCCAGCGACATGCCCGAGACGATGCGCAATCTCGACCCGCTGGCACAACGCCACTACCTCTATGACGATGATCTGGAAACCGAGGATGATCTGGACAACGAATTCACCTCAGAAGAAGACGAGGACGGGGAAAATTCGGAGCTCGTTGATCTTGAGGACGAACTCTAGTCCGCGGGCTAAGCAAACCTTGGGCTAAAGGCCATAGACTTTAGAAGTGATTAATCCAGTTCATCTGCGCACATTGCTCGAAGTGGTGGCGCATCGTTCCTTTGCCACGGCCGCAACCCGCTTGGGCTACACGGCCAGCGCTGTCTCCCAGCAGATGACAGCATTGGAGCGGAGCACCGGAACCACGCTGTTCCTGCGCGGCGCACGCTCCATCACCCCGACGCCAGGGGCGGTGCGCATGGTGCGCCACGCCAAACGAGTCCTGACCGACCTCGACGCACTCATGGCAGACGTCGCCACGATATCCACCGAGCCTACTGACCTTGAGGAAATCAAGCTCGGCATCTTCCCATCGCTGGCCACCTACGCACTGCCGCAAATTCTCAAGGCCCCGGATTGGTCCTCCTTGGGCATCAACCTGCGCCTGTGGATCGGCGAACCCCAGCAGACTGTCGCGGGGCTCGGCACCGGCGGCGACCTCGACCTCGCACTGATTTTCCAGGTGGGACCCGGCGGACTGTCCTGGCCGGCATCCCTTGAACGCACCTGGCTGGGCGATGACCAATTCCGCGTGGTCATCCCGGCATCCTGGCCAATCGCCGAAGACTCCCAGCTGACCGTGGACCAGTTGGCCGAATGGCCATGGATCTTCCACCACCCGGGCACCTCGGACGCCACCCTGATTTCCCGGTTGTTCTCGTCCTACAACATCCACCCGCAGGTGGCCGCCTACTGCGATGACTTCAATGCGTCGCTGAGCCTGGTGTCCTCGGGTCTGGGAGCCGCATTGGTCCCCGATCTGGCCATGGCCAACGCTCCGGAAGGCATCCGCATCGTGGATGCGCCCGAAATCCGGCTGGCCCGCTCCATCTTCGCGCTGAAGCCTGAGAATTCAAGGAAACCGAAGGCAGCGCTGGTCTTGGACCGGCTCGCCCAGGTCCTCTCCCGCTAATTCATTGCGCCGCGGCCCCAGCGATGGCCGCCTGAGTCCCAAGAAAGAGGAGTATCCCGGTGGAGAACCCAAGCCCTGCATCCTCCAGCGACAGCGTGGTCATCTCGGCCGTGCATGGCCCCATTGGCCATATCCAGCTGAACCGCGCCGGCAAGCTCAATGCGCTGACTCTGGAAATGCTTACCGAGCTGGGCCGGGTGCTGCGCGCATGGGCCGCGGACCCTTCGATTTCCCTGGTGTTGCTCACCGGCCGCGGCGAGCGCGCCTTTTGCGCCGGCGGGGATATTGCCGATTTCCATGCAGCGGTCACCACCGGACGGCACCAGGATTTTGTTGATCTGCTCTCCGCCGAATTCGAGCTCGACTATCTGATCTCCGCCTACCCCAAGCCGCTGATCAGCTTGGCCCACGGCATCACCATGGGCGGAGGCATCGGGTTGGCCTCGCACGCACCGGTGCGTCTGGTGACCCCGAACGCCACCATGGGAATGCCCGAAGCGAAGATCGGCTACACCCCTGATGTGGGCGGCAGCCACCTGCTGGCCAACGCACCGGGACACTTCGGCGAATACTACGCCATGAGCGCGCAGTCCTTCACCGGAGCAGATGCAGTGCTTCTCGGCTTCGCCGACGTCGTGATCACCGAGGAATTCGCCGCGAACATCCTCGATGAGCTAGAGGAATTCGCCGGGCTGAATGCCGGCGAGATCGCGGCAGCCATCGAGGTCATGCACGGAGCCCCGGAATCCTTCGCCCTGGAGATGGACCGCGGCTGGATCGACCATGCTTTCAGCGCCGGCTCCCCGCAGGAAGTCATCGAGCGACTGGAGCAGATGATCCATCCCGCGGCGCAGCGTGCAGCGCAGCTACTGGCAGCGAACTGCCCCACCAGCATGGCCAGCGCCTTCTACAACGTGCGTGCCGCCCGTGCTGAGCAGGACCTGCGTTCGGCATTGGACCGCGAACTGCGCTCGGCCCGCTACCTGATGCACCGCCCGGATCTTGCCGAGGGAATCCGTGCCCAGGTCATTGACAAGGACCGCAATCCCACATGGATTCCGTCTTCGCTGGACGAAGTCGACCACGCGGCCTTGCGGTCCCTGGCTACTGGTTCCGAAGGCTAGCTGTCGGCCCCGGGCTTGCCTTCTGGCCGGGTCACATCCGCATGCACCGGACGCACCTTCGCTGATTCCCGCGGCTCGATGCGCGGTGCGCTCACCGCATCTTCTGGTTCATAGACCGTCGACGGGGTGATGTCCACGCTCCTGGGTGCCGCATAGTCCAGCGGTGCATGCTCGCCGAAGTGGTCCGCATCCGCCTCGTCCCAATCGTCCTTCCAGGAACTTGGAATGTCCTCTAGCAGCTCGCCAGGACGCAGCCACTGGAACAGCGAAGCGTAGGAGCGGGTGGACTGCAGGTTCACCCGGCGGCGCAGCATCCTGGTGTTCAGCTGTTCCGGGCTGGTCAGCCCCATCGAGGCCATGATCTGCGCGCATTCGGTCACAGTCAGGCGATGGTAATTGTAGACGCGGTGCCCCTTGTCCTCCACATCCAGTGCGCGCATCAGGCGCTTGTTCTGCGTGGCAACGCCCACCGGGCAGTGGTTGGTGTGGCATTGCTGGGCCTGGATGCAGCCGGTGGCCATCATCATGGAGCGTGCCGAGAAGGTGAAGTCCGCACCCTGGATCAGCCGCTTGATGATGTCCGAGCCGTTGGCGACCTTGCCCGCGGCGGCGAGGCGGATTTCATCGCGCAATCCGGCACCCACCAGGGTGTTGTGCACCAGCATCAACCCTTCGGTCAGCGGCGCGCCGACATGGTCTTCGTATTCCAGCGGGGCGGCGCCGGTGCCGCCCTCGGCACCGTCAATGGTGATGAAATCCACCAGGATTCCGGTTTCCAGCATGCCCTTGCACAAGGCCATGACGTCGGTGCGGGAACCGACGCAGAACTTGATCCCCACCGGCTTGCCTCCACTCAGTTCGCGCAGCTTCGCCACGAAATGCATCAATTCGCGCGGGGTGGAGAACTCTGCGTGGCTTGCGGGCGAAATGCAGTCCACGCCCATCGGGACATCGCGGGCCGCGGAGATCTCTTCGGTGACCTTGGCAGCTGGCAGCACGCCACCGAGCCCGGGCTTGGCGCCCTGGGAGAGCTTGATGGTGATGCCCTTGACGTTCTCGTGGTTCGCCTTGGCCGCAAAGGTTTCAGGGTTGAAACGGCCTTCCGGGGTGCGGCAACCGAAGTAGCCCGAACCGATTTCCCAGAACAGGTCGGCACCGTATTCCAGGTGGTACTTGGTCAGCCCGCCCTCGCCGGTTTCGTGGACGAACTCGCCCATAGCCGCTCCCTTGTTCATGGCCAGCACGGCGTTGGCGGACAGCGAACCGAAGCTCATCGAGGAGATGTTCATCAGCGAGATCTCATAGGGCTTCGAGCACTGGCTGGAGCCCACCCGGACGCGGTGCTGCGAGGTTGCCGGAGCCACCGGGGCCGCCGAATGCAGCAGGTATTCGTGGCCGACTTCATTGACGTTCAGCTCCGTGCCGAAGGCCTTGTGGCTATCTGCGCCCTTGGCCCGTGCATAGATCAGCGAGCGGGTATCGCGGCTGAAGGGACGTCCATCAGTATTGCGCTCGATGAAATACTGCTGGATCTCGGGGCGGATGAACTCGAAAAGGTAGCGGGCGTGCCCGACGATCGGGAAGTTGCGCAGGATCGCGTGCTTCTTCTGCCACAGGTCCCTGATGCCCAGCAGCACCAGCAAGCCGGTCAGCACGACAAGGATCCACCAGACCCATTCTCCGGAGGTGCCGGCAAGGATCGCCGTCACCACGAAGCCAGTGAATAGGACAGCCAGAAACAGGAGAACCACTATTCGCATCATATTGCGAGCCTAGTACGTCCCTTCCAGCTTGTCAGTCCCCTCAAGCCAGCGCCCATGAATCAGCTGGGCAGGACCCTGTCTGCTTCGCGCACGGACATGCGGGAGAACAAGGATTGCTCGTCGGCCAGCAGATCCTGCGCCGCACCGCGTTCGCACACCCGGCCATCGCGGAGCACCAGCACGCTTTGTGCCCGGTGCAGGATCGAGAGCCGGTGGCTGATCATCAGCACCGCCATCCCTTCGGCGCGCCGGCGCTCCACAGCATCCAGGACCAGCTGCTCGCTGCTGGCGTCCAGCGCGCTGGTGGATTCATCGAGGATCAGCACCGCAGGCTGGCGCAGCAGCGCCCTGGCCAGGGCCACCCGCTGCCGCTGGCCGCCGGAAAGCCGTGCAAAGCGATCCCCCAGCCGGGTCTGCAAACCGTCCTTCTGCTTGCGCAGCCATGGCCCCATTCCCAGCTCTTCAAGGACCGCTTCCATCGCCGCGTCGCTGATCCCCTCGGCACCGAGCAGCAGGTTCTCGCGCAGCGTGCCGCGGATCATCACCGCCTCTTGGGAGACCAGGATGATTCGCTGGCGCAATTGCGCCAAGCTCGCCGCTTCCAGCGGCACATCAGCAAAGCTCGTCATGCCTTCCGCTTCCACCGACCGCACGAGGGCGGCGGCGATCGAGGACTTGCCGGAGCCACTCTCGCCCACCATGGCGATCAAGGATCCCGGTTCGAGGTCGAAGTCCACGCCCTGAACGGCGCGACAGCCGTCGAATTCAACACAGAGATCCGAAACGCGCAAGGTGCCGGTGGCAGGCAGTGGCAGCGGGTTGGCCGTTTCATGCACCGGATGGCTTGCTGCTGCGGTGGCATGCAGCCGGCGAGCGCTGGCCAGCGAATCCTGCAGGCCCAGGATGAAGCCGTCCACGGCGCGCGCCGCTTCATAGGACGGGACCAGGGCGCAGCACACCAGGAGCAGCGTGCCGAATTCCCCGGCGGATCCCAGCAGGACAAAGAGCGTGAGCAGGCTGCCCCAGATCACCAGCTGGGTCAGCGTGGCCCGTACTGCGGTCCAGATACCGGCCGAGCGGGCGGCCTTCCTGGTCTGCTGCAGGCTGCCGCGCAGGCTCTCCATGACCGTTTTGCCGGCGTTGAAGCCGTGGATCACGTCGATGCCAGCCAGCGTGTCGGTCAGCAGCTGATTCTGGACGCCGCGGGCGGCGGCGGTGCTCCTGGCGCTGGAGCGCAGGGAGCCGACGCCGATGGCCGGGATGAGCACGCCAATGAGCACATAGCCGGCGAGCAGCACCAGGGCTGGTTCGCTGCCGAAGAGCGTCCAGGTGCCCCATGTTGCCAGGACGCTGACCACCACGGCCGCCACGGCCGGGGGCAGGGTGTGCGCGAAGAACACCTCGACCTTGTCGATGTCGCTGGTGGCCTTGGCGAGCATCCCGCCGGAATTCTTGGTGCCCGCGGTGAACGGCGCTTGGCGTTCGAAGGCCTCGTACATGCGGTTGCGCAATCGTGCCAGCGACAGGAACGCCACCCGGTGGCCAACATACTGCTCCAGGTAGCGCAGTGCTCCCTTGGCCAGTCCCAAGAAGATCACCGCGGCTGCCAGCATGCCCCAGCCGGTGCCGGCTGGCAGCATCCCGGTGTCCAGCTGCACGGCCTTGGCCAGGCCGAGGCCGGCGATGACGTAGATTCCCAGGGACGCCAGCCGGGTAGCGCAGGCGAGCACGCAGGCCAGCAGCAGCGGCGGGAGCAGATCCCTGGTGCTGCCCAGCAGCCAGGCGACGGTCTTGAGCGTGGAGGTTTTCCGCGTATGCATCAGTTTCCCTCCCCTATTTCGGTCCGGCCACCGGTGTGCAAGGCTTCGGCGCGGTGGCGGAATCCGTCCATTGCCTCTTTGAGATAGCCATCGGTGGCAAGCAGTTCTTCGCGGCTTCCGGCCTGGATGAGCTGTCCCTGGTCCATGACCAGCACATAGTCGTAGTCGGCGAGCAGACCCAGACGGTGGGTGACGGTAATGACCGTGGTGCTGCGGTCCAAGCCACGCAGGGTTCCGAGCACCTCCGCTTCGCTCTGCACATCCAGGGCGCTGGTCGGTTCATCGAGCAGCAGTATCGGACGCTGCGCGAGCAAAGCCCGGGCAAGCGCCAGGCGTTGGGCTTGGCCGCCTGAGAGGCGTGCCCCTCCTTCGCCCAGGCGTTGGTTCAATCCATCGGGCTGTCCGTCGAACCACGGTCCCAACCCGACCCGGCGCAGCGTGTGGAGCAGGCCGCCGTCGCTGGCGCCGGGCGCGCCGAGCAGGAGGTTCTCGCGCAGGCTCATGCCAAAGAGCGTTGCCTGCTGTTCCACCACGGCGGTGCTGGCTTTCAGGGTAGCCGGGCCCATGGCCTGGCGGGCATCGCGGATAGTGCCCTCTGACGCCTCGAGCTGGCCCTGGAGCACGCGCAACAGGGTCGTCTTGCCGCTGCCCGAAGGCCCGATGATGGCCGTCCGCGAGCCTGCCGGGAAATGCCAGGAAATGCCGGATAGCGCATGCTGCCCGCTGTCGTAGTCGGCGCTGACGCCTTCTAGGATCAGATCGCGGTGGCGCAGGTCCACGTCCAGCGGGTTGGCCATGGAACGGTGCATCGGGATGCCAGCGACTTCCGCCAGCTTCTTCTCGGCGGCTTTACCGGTCATCCCGATGTAGAAGAAGCTGCCCACGTAGTTCACCGGGGCGAGCATCAAGAAGCTCAGGATCACCAGGGACAGCGCTGCACCGGGCGAGATGGCCCCGGAGCCGGCGCGCCACCAGGCCAGCAGGCAGGCGGTGGCAAGCAGCAACACGGCGAAGCTTGAATCGATGACCAGCAGGATCAGCTGGTTGCGGGCCAGCAGCTTCATCACCTGCTGTCGTACCCTTTCGGTTGCCTTTTCGATGCGGGCGCCCATCCAACGGCTGCCGCCGTTGAGCTTAAGCATGCCCAGGGAGCGCAGCGCATCAAGGAAGGTCGCTGAGAGGATGCCCTGGGCTCGGCGGTATTCTCCGTTCGAGGCGCCGAAGCGTCGCTGGAAGCCCAGCACGATGACCGGGACAAGGGCGGTGGGAACCAGCATCAGCAGTGCGCTGAGCGGGTCAATGGCAAAGGCGATGAAGCACAGGATCAACACCGGGGTGGCCACTGCGGAGACAGCCGGGCCGATGAAGCTGGAACGGTACTTCACCGATCGTTCCACCGAATCCATGGCCGCATGGACAAGTTCCCCCTCGCCTGCGGCACGCGCCGCCAGCGGGCCTATGGACAGATAGTGCTTGAGCAGCTTCAGGCGGTGGTGCTCGGTGAGGTCTTGGCCGTTGCGCGAGATCACCACGGGAATCAGGAAGGTGGCGACGGCCATGGCCAGCAGCTCGCCGATAGCACTGAAATACCATTGGGCGCCCAGCTGGCGATGGGACAAGAGCTCATCCAGGCCCTGGCCCACGACGATCACCAGGCCGGCGGTTCCGGCCGCGGCAATCAGGCTCAGTGCCACCACTATGGCTGTTGACGCCGAAAAAATTCCAAAGACCCTACGCACCCTCCTATCCTAGGCCAGAGCCACCCGGCAGCCGCCCGCCGCGGAATGTGCCGTCAAAGCGCGGGCCGTGAAGCGTCATACGTTGCCTGTGGCCTGCGAAGTGCGCGAAACTGGAGTGCATGAGCACTCCGGAGCTGAAACAACGTCCGCATTCTGTCACCTTGCGGTTCCTCGCCGCGCCGACCGACGTCGATGTGACCGGGATTGTGGCTGCGGGCACCGTTCTCGAATGGGTCGACAAGGCCGCCTACGCCGCAGCGGTGGGATGGTCCTCCAGCTATTGCGTCACCGCCTATGTCGGCAACATCCATTTCGAGGACCCGATCCACTCCGGGGATCTGGTGGAGGTCACCGCTTCGGTGGTGTACACCGGCACCAGCTCGATGCATATCCATACCGAGGTGTCCTTCAGCGATCCGCGCGAATTGCGGCCAGTGAAATCCAGCAGCTGCCTGGTGATCTTCGTAGCCGTGGACGAGGAGGGCAAGCCGACACCGGTTCCAACGTTCACCCCGGGCACGGCCAAGGAAATCGCCATGCGCGAGAATGCGCTGGCCCGTATCGAGATCCGCGAGCAGATTGTCGCGTCCATGAATGGCCAAGTCTACACCGATGAGGGCACCGCCGAGCGCGTGGTCCTGCGCTTTTTGGCCGCGCCGACCGATGTGAACTGGGGCGGCAAGGTGCATGGCGGCATTGTGATGAAGTGGATCGATGACGCCGCGGAGCTGTGCTCGGCCCGCTACTGCCAGCAGGAAACCGTTGCGGTGTTTTCCGGCGGGGTGCGCTTCTACCGGCCGCTGTTCATCGGCCACCTGGTGGAGGTCGAAGCCCGCCTGGTCTACACCGGGAACAAGGGCATGCACATTGCCGTGCATGTGCGTTCGGGCGATCCGAAGACCACCGACATGCAGCTGACAACCTACTGCCTGACCGTGATGGTCACGCGGGATGAAACCGGGACTGCTGTTCCGGTCAAGCCGTGGGTCCCGGTCTCCGAGGAGGACCGGCGGCTCTGGAATCACGCCCGCGATCTGCTGGCCATCCGCGCGAACGCGCCCGGCGGCTACACCCCAGTGCATCTGGCCGAGGAGAACGCCAAGTGAGCACAGATAAGCCATTCGTCAAGGTTTGCGGCCTCTCCACAGCCCAGGACGTGGACGTCGCCGTGGCCCACGGCGCCGATGCCGTCGGGTTCGTGCTGACCGAAAGCGTCCGCGAAATTCCGGTCCAGCGCGCTGCCGAACTGGTCAAGGCGGTTCCCGCAGGCATTGCCACCGTCGCAGTCTTCCGCGGCGAGGACATCGGCAAGGTGCTGGAGCGGGCCGGACAGGCCGGCGTGGGCTGGGTGCAGCTGCATGGCCAGCGCACCGCAACGGATGTGGCCGCCGCCCACGAGGCGGGGTTCAAGGTCATCCGTGCGGTACGCCGCAATGACCCCGAAGAGCAGTTCGCCGATTGGGGCGAGGAGCTGCTGCTCATCGACGCCTCGGTTCCAGGCAGCGGCGAAAGCTGGGACTATGCGGCGGTGAAGGACCTGGCCGCGGGACGCCGCTGGCTGGTGGCCGGCGGGCTGTCCGCGCAGAATGTGACTGAAGCCTTGGACACCTCCGGCGCTTTCGGCGCCGATGTCTCTTCCGGCGTGGAGTCAGCGCGCGGGGTCAAGGATCCCAAGCTGATCGCCAGTTTCATCGAAGCAGCCAAGTCCTAGCCAAGCTCCCCGCGACAGCTGATTCAGCGGATCCAGTTATGCGGGGCGGGCTTGCGGGTGCTGGGCAGCGCACCGTCCTCGCGCCATTGGTGCAGCCATTGAGGCAGCACCAGGTCTTCCGGCATTTCCAAGCCGACAGCCGCCAGGATTTCCTCATTGGGAACTGCGCCCTTTTTCGAGGTCATGCGGGTGGCAATGTAGGCGCGGGCGTAGATCTCGCCCTTCACCACGATGCGCTGCTCGAAGTAGATGCACTTGTCGTCCATGCCGATCAGCCGGGTTTCCTGCGAGAACTTGGTTCCCAGGCGGACCGACTTGCGGAAGGTGATGGTCTCGGTCTGCACGACCGGAACCCACTTGTTCTTGGACATGATGTCCCAGACGCCTGAGCGGAACATCAGATCGAAGCGTCCGAGGTCGAAGATGGAGAAGTACATGCCGTTGTTGATGTGGCCGGCAAAGTCGATATCGGTCAGCGTGGCGCGCATGTCCACTGAGCTGGTGTCGAACAAGGTCAGCTTGGAAGCCGTCTTGCTTTTCAGGTAGACCAGGAGGATTCGGAAAATCATGTGCATACCATCACATTACTCGTTAGTAACCTTTATTCCTAGATCATGTCCTTCCCAGCTCAGCATCGAGACTAAGCCTCCAGGCTCATGCCCGGAACAGCGCAAAACGGTAAAATCGGTTCCAATGCCTCGCCAACGCAACAAACAAGGAACATCATGCGCCGACTGCCCGAGCTAGTTCACCGTCGGCTCCCGACGCTGCCTCCGGTGGATTGGGAACGCCCCGCTCCCGGTCGGAAGGGACTGCGCCGCGATGTGATCGTTGCCGCGGGCTTCCTGCTGCTGGCGCTGGCCATGCACGAACTCATGCAGTCCCTGACCGAACGGGAGGACGCGCCAGATCGCCTGCTCGCCTACCTGGTCCTGGCGTCCTTGATCGTGCCGCTGATGTTCCGCCGGCGCTGGCCGATTTCGATGATGCTCATCGGCTCGGCTGCCTTCTTCGGCGCCGGTAACGAGAACACCTACCGGGTCGGCATGGAACTCTGCGCGCAGCTGGCCTATTTCATTGGCATCTACACGGCGGTTACCTGGTCGAAGAACCGCCGGGGCCTGTGGACAGCGATGAGCCTGGTGCTGTTGTTCATGGCCACCTGGCTGATCATTTCCTTTTTCTCCTCGGACTTGTTCAAGTCGACCGGCACCTCCATGGTCGAAGAACCGGCAGGCGTCCTGCCCGCAGCCACGGCCTTCGTCCTCTACAACCTGCTGATGAACCTGATGTTCTTCGGTGGTGCGATCTTCCTTGGCATGGTCAGCTGGACCAACGCCTACGCCAGCCAGATCGTCGAAATCCAGGCGCAGCGCATTGCCGAGCAGTCCCAGCAGCTGGCAGACCGCGCGGTCAACCAGGAACGGCTGCGCATTGCCCGCGAATTGCACGATGTGATCGCGCACCACATCGCCTCGGTGGGAGTCCAGGCTTCGGCCGCCCGCATGGTGCATGACCGGGATCCCCAGCAGTCAATCGAGCTGATGCGCGGCATCGAATCCTCGGCGCGCAGCGCGGTCAGCGAAACACGCGCCCTGCTGGGCGTATTGCGCGAACATGACGACCCGGATGATGTGCCGGGCTCGGCCGAGCGCGCACGGAACCCCGAACCGTCCATGGCGCAGCTCGATGAGCTGATCGCCACGAATGAACGGCAGGGACTGGGCATCCAGCTCTCGTGCGATGAGCACCAGCCCGGCTTCATTTCTTCCCTGCCAGCCGGCCTGTCTCTCGCGCTCTACCGCATCAGCGGCGAGGCCTTGGCCAACGTCCGCGCGCATTCCACTGCCCGCACAGCCACCTTCTCGCTGCGCTCGGGAACCGATGCGGAGGGCGCATGGGTAGAAGTCGAAGTCACCGACAACGGCCGCCCGCGTCCCGATTCAGCCGGAGGCGGCTACGGTCTGCGAGGCATCCGCGAACGTGCCAAGCTGCATCACGGGTTGGTGGAAATCGGCCCGCGCATTCCGCACGGCTGGCGTACCCGAGCCCGGTTGCGGGTGGTCTCCGACGCGGCAACTAGACTGTCATCATGAGCAAAATTACCGTGGTGATCTGCGACGATCAGTCCCTGATCCTGTCGTCGCTGAAATTGATCTTGCAAACCGACCCGCAGATCCAGGTCATCGGCACCGCAGAGAACGGCCAAGCGGGCCTGGACATGGTCCGCGACCTGAATCCCACGGTGGCGCTGATGGATATCCAGATGCCGCAGATGGACGGCATCGAAGCCACCAAGCTCATCGCCAGCACCACGCAGACCAAGGTCATCGTGCTGACCACCTTCAACCGCGACGACTACCTCTTTGACGCCATGGATGCCGGCGCCAGCGGTTTCCTGCTGAAGAATGCCGACCCTGAAATGCTGGTCACCGCTGTGCACCAGGTCGCCGCCGGCCATGGGCTGCTCTCCCCCGAAGTCACGCTGAAGCTCATCCAGCGTGGGACCGGGGCTGACGCTGGCGCGGATTCGGCAGAGCCATCTGCCGAAGCACAGCAGCTTGAAACGCTCACCGAACGCGAACGCCAAGTCCTGTCCGAGCTGGCCCAGGGCAAGAACAACCAGGAAATCGCCGCGGTGCTCTCGCTGTCTGAAGCCACGGTGAAGACCCACCTGTCCAACCTGTTGGCAAAACTGCACCTGCGCGACCGGGTGCAGGGTGTCCTCTTCGCCCACCGCGCCGGACTCATCCAATAGTTTCATTCCCCAGAGGGAGCGCAAATGCTCCGTCTTTTCCTAAGCTGATGACCAGGAACAATATCTGGCAGAGGAAAGCATGCTTGAGCTACATCATGTCTCGCGGTCATTCGCGCAGAATCCAGTCCTGAACGACATCAGCTTCACCGTTCCCGGCGGGGCGCTGACCGGATTCGTCGGCGCCAACGGTGCCGGGAAGACCACCACCATGCGCATCATCATGGGATTGCTCAGTGCCGATTCGGGTTCCGTGACGCTCAACGGCCAGCCGCTGACCGGGGCTACGCGCCCCAACTTCGGCTACATGCCCGAGGAGCGCGGACTGTATCCCAAGCAGCCCGTTATCGACCAGCTGGTCTACCTCGGGCAGCTGCATGGCATCTCCCGGTCCGGTGCGCGCGAACGCGCCATGGACCTGCTGGCCCGCTTCGGACTCGATGACCGGGCCAAGTCGAAGCTCGAATCGCTGTCCCTGGGCAACCAGCAACGCGTGCAGGTTACCGCTGCTTTGCTGCACGAACCCGACGTGCTGATCCTCGACGAACCCTTCAGCGGCCTCGACCCGATCGCAGTGGATGCAATGAGCTCCATCCTGCGCGACTATGCGGCGCGCGGCGTTCCGGTGCTCTTCTCGTCGCATCAGTTGGACCTGCTCGATGTGCTGGTGGATCACCTGGTGATCATCCAGGACGGCAGGATCCTGGCTAATTCCTCGGCTGCCGAGCTCCGTGCAACCCAGGCTTCCCGGCACCGGCTCTCCCTGGGATCCGACACCGGGTGGCTGCGCAGCGAACCGGGCGTCACCGTCATCGATATTTCAGGCCACGAGGCTTTGGTGAATTTCCATTCCGAATCAGATGCCCAGCGAGTGCTGGCCACCGCCATGAGCCGCGGCCCGGTGGCAGAGTTCGCGGTCCACCGCCCTTCGCTGGCCGACATCTACCGGGAGATCATCAAGTGAACGCTTCCACAGCCCCATGGCTCATCGTTGCCCTGCGCGAAGTAGAAACGAAGCTGCGCGACAAGGCCTTCATCATCAGCACCATCGTGACCTTGCTGTTCATCGTCGGCTCGGTGGCCATTACCGGTGTCCTGGGAAATCGCACCTCGCATTTCGCCGTGGCGGCCACCGACGATACGAGTTACCAGGTGCTGGAGCAGGTGATCAAGGATCGCCCCGACGATGTGGAATTGAGCATTTCACGGCTCACTGCCGAGAATGCAAAGCAGCAGCTCTCCGCCGAGCAGCTGAGCGCCATCTTGTCCGCTTCGGATGACGCACAGGAATTCACGTTGACCGGTTTCGCCGAGGTTGACCAGGAGCTCAGTTCACTGGTTCGCGAGGCGATGAAAACGGTGATGACCGATCGGCTGCTTGCCGAGGCCGGGCTGGACTCATCCAGCATGCCGGAAAACGACGATTTGGTCACTGAGCAGCTTCACGGCGATTCCGAACGGGCGGCGATGGCCAGTGTCATGGGGTTGGTCTTCTCCTTCCTCTTCTACATGGCAGCGTTCCTGTTCGGCATGCCCATTGCCAATTCGGTAATTGAGGAGAAGCAGAACCGCGTGGTCGAGATACTGGCCAGCACCATCCGCTTGCGCCAGCTGCTGGCAGGAAAAATCATCGGCAATGTCATTCTGGCGATGCTCCAGCTGCTGTCCTTCCTCAGCATCGGCTTGCTGGCCGCCTATATTTCCCCGATCCAGATTCCGTTCCTCGGAATTGTCACCCAGGTGGCCGGATGGTTCGTGGTGTTCTTCTTCGGCGGCTTCCTGCTCCTGGCCGGGATCTGGGCGGCCCTGGGGTCCTTGGCTACCCGCACCGAGGATCTGCAGCAGTCCAGCGGGCCGGTGGTAGGGCTGTTGATGGCGGTGCTGTTCATCGGGTTGTATGCCAAGGGCAGCTTCCTGGTGGTCGCTTCCTACATTCCCATCGTCTCCTCGGCCGCGATGCCCATCCGCCTGCTCTCCGGCGAGGTAGCGATCTGGGAACCGGTGCTTTCCCTGGCTATCCTGCTTGCCGCCTGCTGGCTCGTCTTGCTGTTCGCGGAGCGGATCTACCGCCGGGCGGTAATGCACACCGGTGGCGCGCTGACTTTGCGCAAGGCACTGAAGCTCGAGGTCTGAGCCGGTGAAGCGGGACCAAGACGTTGCACAGCCAGCGTCACTAGACTTGAACAAGTGAGCGAAGAAAAACCACTGTTGCATCTGCCGGCCCGCCTGATCATTGTCTGGCTGGTGCTGATCGTTGGCATTACCGGATCCACGCTGCTGTCCACCGCCGACTATGTCACCGGTGGCAGCCTGTTCTCGCTGATTGCCCTCTGGGTGATCAGGCTCGTGGCGATCGGCAGCTTCTGGCTGCTCGAAGCACGCAAGGACACGAAGATCTTCGCGATGCTGCTGGTCCTGCTGTCGCTGGTCCTGGACATCCTGCTGAAGCTGCCAGTGCTGGACACCGTGGAGTACGGCGACTGGTTCCTGGTCTCCGCGCTGGATCTGACCGGCATGTACACCGGCTACTTCACCGTGTGGGGCATCGTGCTCCCTGTGCTGTCGCTGGCCGGCTGGTTCATCCTGCGTCCGCGCAAGCTCGCCGGCTGGATTGTCGGCCTGCTCTCCGCGGTGGGCCTGGGCTTCGTTGCCCTGTCGGTAGCTGGTTCGGCCAGCGGATCCGTCTTCGCCTTCACCCTGGCGACCTTGGCGCGCTACCTTGTTCCTGCGCTGCTCGCCGCCGCGGCCGATTCCCTGGCCGCCAAGCTCAAGGAACGCAAGAAGTAGATAGTTCTCAAGAAAAAGGCTGTGGCCAGCATCCATTCACCTGGATGCTGGCCACAGCCATATGTGCTTACTCGCTAGATCAACTCATCGCTGAGGTGATTAGGGGTGCCGAAGCGGTGCGCGGTAATGGATACCGCCTGCTCATGCAGGAACGGAAGCATCTCCACACGCCCGGCAGCGGTAACCGGAGAAGCATAGACGGCCACGTCCGGCTTGCCGTTAGTGGCCTCGGCAACCGCCTTCACCGAGCCGCCAATCAGGCGGATGCGGGCAGCGGAATCCGGGCCGGTCTTCGCAGCCAGCTTCGCCGCGCGGGCGGCGAAGGCCGCGGCATCCTCGCGCACCACGGTGACCGAGTTCTCGGCCAGCAAGTTGCGCACGCCTAGCGGCAGCGGCACATCAGCGGAGAAGAGGACGCGGGACCCTGCGGTGACGCCGGCGGCGATAACGCGCAGCGCCTCGGCCAGGCCGTGGCCGCTGGTGGCTTCCTCGAAGCGCACGGTCACATCGACCGGACGGTAGCGCAGGATGTTGCGTTCTGCGAGCAGGCCCGAGCGGTCCTTGGCCTGGTTGAACTCGTTGTTCCACCACAGCTTGTCGCTGGCCAGCGCGGAGCGCAGCCATTGCGCCTGCTCGGCTTCCAGTTCGGCGGTGTTCAGCAGGCGTTCGTCGAAGGCCGAGAGCGCCGCGCCCTGCTTGGCCGGGGCATCGGTCCACGAGCCCATGCCGACCAGGTAGTTCGGGCCGCCGGCTTTGGTGCCTGCGCCGATGGCCGACTTCTTCCAGCCGCCAAATGGCTGGCGCTGCACGATGGCGCCGGTGATGCCGCGGTTGGCGTAGATGTTGCCCGCCTGGATGTTCTCCAGCCAGTAGCCCATCTCCGCCGAATCCAGCGAGTGCAGGCCCGAGGTCAGTCCGTAGTCCACCTCGTTGACGATCTCTACCGCTTCTTCCAGCGTATCGGCGGTCATCACGCCGAGGATCGGGCCGAAGTATTCGGTCTTGTGGTATTCGCTGCCGCGGGCCACGCCATAGCGCACGCCCGGCGAGTAGAGCTTGCCCGAATCATCGAGCTGCTTCGGCTCGATAGCCCAGCGCTCCCCGGCGCCCAGGGTGGTCAAACCGCGCTTGAGCTTCTCGCCCGGTTCGCCGATCAGCGGGCCCATCTGCGATTCCGGATTCCACGGGTAGCCGACCTTCAGCGACTTCACCGCGTCGATCAGCTGGTTGTTGAAGCGGCGGGATTCTGCCACAGAGCCCACCAGCACCACCAGCGAGGCGGCCGAGCACTTCTGGCCGGCGTGGCCGAAAGCCGAGGCCACGACATCGCGGGCGGCCAGGTCAAGGTCCGCGTTCGGGGTGACGATGATGGCATTCTTCCCGGAGGTCTCGGCCAGCAGCGGCAGGTCCTTGCGGAAGGAGCGGAACAGCTCGGCGGTCTCGTAGCCGCCGGTGAGGATCAGGCGGTCAACGCGCTCATCGGCAACCAGCTGCTGGCCCAGCGAACGGTCGCCCACGAAGACCAGTTGCAGCACGTCCTTGGGCACACCGGCATCCCACAGGCACTGCACCATGACGGCGCCCACGCGGGCGGCCTGGGTGGCAGGCTTGATGATCACCGCGGACCCGGCAGCCAGCGCCGAGAGCGTGGAGCCGGCAGGGATCGCCATCGGGAAGTTCCATGGCGGGGTCACCACGGTCAGCTTCGAGGGGACGAACTTCGCGCCGTCCACGTCATCCAGTTCGCGGCCCAGTTCGGCATAGTAATGCGCGAAGTCGATGGCTTCGGAGACTTCCACATCGCCCTGGTCGATGGTCTTGCCGCATTCGGAGCCCAGCACCTCCAGCAGGGTGGCGCGGCGCTCCTCGAAGAGCAGGCCGGCGCGGTGCAGGATCTGCGCACGCTCGGCCGAGCCCAGCTGCTGCCAGCCGGCTGCCGCATCCACGCCCATGGCGATAGCCTCGTCGAGCTCGCCGGCGCTATTCAGCGTATTGCCCTTCACCAGGTCCTTGCCCAGCGGCGAGTCCTGCATCTTGGACAGGATCTCGCGTCCCCAGGCACGGTTCTGCGCCAGATCCGGGTCGGTATCAGGGGTGTTGAAGAATTTGGTGGTGCCGTCGGCGAAACCTGCCACGCGGGCGCCCAGCTCAGGGTCCTGGACCTGGCGGTTCTGCACGCGGTGCGGGGCGGGAACCACATTGGTCATGGTTTCCAGCGACGCGAGGAAGCGGTTCTTCTCGCGTTCGAACAATTCCTCGTTCTTGGCCAGCTCGAAGACTGCCGACATGAAGTTTTCCTGGCTGGCGCCTTCTTCGAGGCGGCGGATCAGGTAGGCGATGGCCACGTCGAATTCCTGCGGATGCACCACCGGGGTGTAGAGCAGAAGCGAGCCAACTTCCTTGCGCACCGCTTCGGCCTGGCCGGTGGCCATGCCCAGCAGCATTTCGAACTCGATGCCATCGGTGACGTTGCGCGACTTGGCCAGCAGCCAGGCCAGGGCGACATCGAAGAGGTTGTGCCCGGCAATGCCGATGCGGATATTCTCCACATGTTCCGGGCGCAGTGCGTATTCCAGCACCGACTTGTAGCTGGTGTCGGAGTCCTGCTTGGTGTGCCAGGTGGCCAGCGGCCAGCCGTGGATGTCCGCTTCCATGGTTTCCATGGGCAGGTTGGCGCCCTTGACCACGCGGACCTTGATTGGCGCGCCGCCGTCGGCCACGCGGGCCGCGGAGAATTCCTGCAGCTGGATCATCGCGCCCAGGGCATCGGGCAGATAGGCCTGCAGCACGATGCCGGCTGGCAGCTCCTTGAACTCCGGCTTGGACAGGATCTTGGTGAAGACCGCGATGGTCAGCTCCAGGTCCTTGTACTCTTCCATGTCCAGGTTGATGAACTTCTTCTTCGGGCTGCTGGCAGCCAGCTGGTACAGCGGCTGCAGCTTTTGAACGATGTGCTCCACTGCTTCGTCGAAGGCCCAGTGGTTGTGCGGGGCGACGGTGGAGGAAACCTTGATCGAGACGTAGTCCACGTCATCGCGTTCAAGCAGCTTGGTGGTGCCATCCAGCCGGCGGGCGGCTTCGCCTTCGCCGAGGATGGCCTCGCCGAGCAGGTTGACGTTCAGGTGCACGCCCTCGCGCTTGATCTTGGAGATCGCGCCGCCGAGCTTGGCGTCGGAGGCGTCGATGATCAGGTGGCCCACCATTTCGCGCAGGACCCTGCGGGCGATGGGGACAACTACCTGCGGCATAACCGGGGCCAGGGCGCCGCCGACGGCGACGGCCTTGCGCATATACCAGGGCAGGAAGCCTGGAACCATGGGGGCCAGCTGCTTGAGGTTGGCCGCCGCGACCTTCAGGTCTTCGGGGCGGATCACGCCATCGACGAAGCCCACGGTGAAGTCCAGGCCCTTGGGATCCTTGAGCACGCCGGCCAGGCGGGCGGCGGCGGCATCCACCGGGTAGTCGGAGGCTTCGGTGAGCCAGCGGCGCACCAGCTTGATGACGTCGTCAGCAAGTTCGGCCGGCGAGGTGAGCGGGTTCCCGTCGGCATCTAGTGCGGCTGGCACTGCCTGCTGGGTATGGGTGAAAGACACTGGTGGTCCCTTCGATGCAATTCGTACTTGTGGTTCGGCACCGAACGCTGATGTCGTTATGGCTTTTCCCGGCGTTTGGCCGTTGCCGGCGGAGCGCAAGAAAAAGCTGTGTGCAAGATCGAGTATGAACCCTTATTGTCTTAAGCAAAAGTGAACAAAGCTGAAGATAATCGTTCGGTTTTGCCAAAGTATCCGGGCTCGGTGAGTCCGCATTAACTGAATGGCGGGAAAACCTTGCTTGAACTGAGAAGATTGCGCCTGCTTCGCGAGCTGCATATCCGCGGAACCATTGCCGAGGTGGCCGATGCGCTGAGCTACTCGCCCTCCTCGGTGTCGCAGCAGCTGAGCCAGCTGGAAGCGGAAACCGGGGTGGAGCTCCTGCGGCGCACAGGGCGCACGCTCAAGCTCACCCCGCAGGCACAGATCCTGGTGGCCCACACCGAAGAGCTGCTCGACTCGATGGAACGTGCCGAAGCCGATTTGTCCTCGGCCATGTCCACGGTGTCAGGCACCGTCAGGCTGGCAGTTTTCCAGACCGCCATGCTGCGTCTCATGCCGCCGGTGCTGCGCGAGCTGCGCACCAAGCACCCGAACCTGCGGGTGGAAATGAGCCAGCAGGAACCAGCCGATGCGTTGAATGAAACCAGCAGCCGCAACTTCGATCTGGTGGTCGCCGAGCAGTACTCGGGGCACTCGGCGCCGCACTACGACAACCTCGACCGGCGTGTTCTGACTCACGATCCGATCCGCCTGGCCCTGCCGGCGCGAGGCGGAGCCGGGAACGCCGAATTCGACCGGGTGCACCACCTGGAGCATGCCCTTTCCCTGCCCTGGGTGGTCGAGCCCGACGGGGCCGCCAGCCGGCACTGGGCACTGCAGGCCTGCCGGCTGGCCGGGTTCGAGCCTGACCTGCGCTACGAAACCGCTGATTTGCAGGCTCACGTGCAGCTTGTCGCCTCAGGCAATGCCGTGGCGATGCTCCCGGAACTGGTGCTGCGCGACCAGCGCCACGCGCTGCGCACGGTAGATCTTCCCGGCGCTCCCGAGCGCACGATCTTCACCGCCATGCGGCATTCTTCCGTCCAGTCCCCGGCCATCCGCGCGGTACGCAAATCGCTGCATGCGCAGCCCGGAATGAGTGATGCAAGCAACTCGGCGATTTTGGCTACACCTGCAGACTTCGATACGGTCGACTAGATGACAGATAGATCACAGACCGAATGACACCCGGCGACAAACCCGGGAAATAGTGCCATAGTGGTGACTCGCACCACAGAAATCCGCGCCTTTGGCGGCTGGGAATAGCCGCGGGCACAAACGGTAATGAGGAAAAATGTCCGACCAGACTTTCCAGATGATTGCGATCGCAATTTACATGGCCGCGATGCTTGGCATCGGCTACATTGCATATCGCCGCACCAACAACATTGACGACTACATGCTGGCCGACCGCGGCCTGAAGCCCTGGGTTGCCGCCCTGTCCGCCGGCGCCTCCGACATGTCAGGCTGGCTGCTCATGGGCCTGCCCGGCGCCATCTACCTCGGCGGCCTGCACGAGTCGTGGATCGGCATCGGCCTGCTCATCGGCGCCTGGCTGAACTGGAAGTTCGTCGCCCCACGCCTGCGCTCCTACACCGCAATCGCGCAGAACGCCATCACCATCCCGAGCTTCTTCGAAAAGCGCCTGAAGGACAAGGCGCACCTGCTGCGCATCGGCTCCTCGCTGATCATCCTGGTGTTCTTCACCTTCTATGTCTCCTCGGGCATGGTGGCCGCAGGCAAGTTCTTCCAGGCATCCTTCGGCTGGCAGTACCTTGCGGGCATGATCTTCGTCGCAGTCATCACCCTGCTCTACACCCTGTTCGGCGGCTTCCTCGGAGCTTCGCTGACCGATATGGTCCAGGGCGTGCTGATGTTCGCGGCGCTGATTGCCGTGCCAATCGTGGCAGTCATCCAGATCGGCAGCATCGGGGACATCACCTCGAAGGTCACCGAAGTCAATCCCGAAGCCTTCAACCTGTTCTCCTCCTTCAATGACAACGGTGCGATCCTTGCCACCGTGGCCATCTTCTCCACCGCTGCCTGGGGCCTGGGCTATTTCGGCCAGCCGCACATCATCGTGCGCTTCATGGCGCTGCGCACCCCCGCCGAGGCCAAGACCGCACGACGCATCGGCATCGGCTGGATGTTCCTGACCACCCTGGGCGCCGTGGCCACCGCGTTCATCGGCGTCGCCTACTTTGCCAAGGAGCCGCTGGATGAGGCCAGCAGCGAGACCGTCTTCCTGCTGCTCAGCCAGATCTTCTTCCACCCGCTGATCGCCGGCCTGGTGCTGGCAGCGGTGCTCGCAGCCATCATGTCCACCATGTCCTCGCAGCTGATCGTCTGCTCCTCGGCACTGGTGGAGGACCTCTACAACATCACCGGCCGCAAGACCTCGCCGAAGGCCCTGGTCAACCTGGGCCGCGCCTGCGTACTCCTAGTGGCCATCATCGCGGCCCTGCTGGCGCTGGACCCTGGCTCGTCCATTCTCAAGCTGGTCTCCTTCGCGTGGGCGGGCTTCGGCGCCGCCTTCGGCCCGGTCGTCCTGCTGGCCCTGTACTGGCGCAAGCTGACCGCCGTAGGCGGTTTCGCCGGCATGGTCACTGGCGCCGTCGTGGTCTTCATCTGGGGCAACGTCAAGCCGCTGTCCGCGGCCATGTACGAGATCGTCCCGGGCTTCCTCGCCGCCCTGGTGGTCGCATGGCTGGTCTCGAAGGCCACCTACCGCCCGAACGCGGAGATCGAAGCCGAGTTCACCGAAATGGAACAGGAAGTCGGCGCGAAGGTCACCGCCTAGCCGGCATCCCGGTGCAAAGCTCCCCTGGTCTTCTGGGCCAGGGGAGCTTTCCCGTTGCAGGGCCCGGTGTAACAGTTCGGCCTGGCTTTCAGCTCCTGCCAGCCGAAGCGCACAGGGCACAGTAGCCTAGAGCTATGCCCGAGTAACCGAGCTGGAAGGAACGATTCCAAGATGAGCACCACGAGCAAGTTCACGCACTGGCAGCGCACTGAGTCGCAATTCCTGGCCGCTGACCCGCAAGCCGTCTACTCGATCGTGGGCAACCTGTCGCAGACCGGGCAGTGGATGAAGAGCTTCGACGGCTTCATCGTGCACGATGACCAGCGCGGGGTGGGCACGAAGGTCGACCTGCTGCCGCCGGGCAAGCTCTTCGGCCCATTGCACCGCAGCACCGCCCCGTCGGGTTCCATCACCCGGCGCAACCTGGACACCCTGATGGTGGAATTCACCCAGCCGCAGCCCGCCGGCGAGATGGTCTTGCGCTGGCAGGTCGAGCCGCTTGAGCACGGCTGCGTGCTGCGCTTCACCGTTGAGCTCAATGGCCCGGGCACCACCGCCTTCAAATTCACCGTGGCCAACGCGTTGTGCAAGGACTTCGCCATCGCCGCGGCCCGCCTCTACCGGATCATCGCCCCGAGCGCGCACCGCAAGCGCGATGCCCAGGTGGTCATCTCCGGCGGACGCGGATTCCTCGGCCGCAATCTGGTCGCGGACCTGGTCTGCCGCGGACTCTCGGTTTCGGTGCTGACGCGCAACCCCGAGGATGGTTTCCCTGCCGAGCAGTACAGCTGGGACGGAGTCCACCAGGGTGCCTGGGCCAATGTGCTGGCCAGCAAGAATCCGGTGCACCTGGTCAACCTGGCCGGCGAGCGCGTCGACAAGCGCAACACCCCGGAAAACTTGGCGGCGCTCACCGGTTCGCGCGTGGCCTCCACCCAGACCTTGGCCGAAGCCGCTGCGACGGCACCGAAGCTTGCCACCTGGATCCAGGCCAGCACCACCGCGATCTTCGGCGATGCCGGCGAAGAGGAGCTGACCGAATCCAGCCCGGTCCCCACCGACCAGCGCGCCCTGCCGGAAATGACCGGAGTCGCCTCCGCCTGGGAACAGGCCTTCACCGAGGCCGAGGTCAATGCCGAGCAGCGCTACCTGCTGCGCACTTCAATGGTGATGCACCCCGACGCTCCGCTGCTCGGCCCGCTGAACCTGCTGGTGAATACCGGCCTGGGCGGTCCGATGGGCGATGGCAAGCAGTGGTTCAGCTGGATCGGGCTGGAAGACTGGTTGCGCCTGATCCGCCGCCTGCTCGGCTTCGAGGAGCCGGCCATCCCTGCCGGCCTGGTGCATGCAGCCTGCCCGAAACCGCTGCGCAATGCCGAGGTCATGGCAGCCTTGCGCTCCATCGCTGGGTTGCCTGGCCTGCCCACCGGTTCGGTGCTTCCGAAGGTCGGCGCCGCAGTCATGGGCTCCAACGCCCGGGTCGCGTTGACCGGACGCAAGGTCACCAGCGAAGTCCTGCAGCAGGCAGGATTCGAGTTCCAGCAGCTGGATTTCGCGGCCACGGTATCCAGCTAGCGTCCGTGCGCTGCTGCAATGGGGAGTGATCTTCACCGCGCATTGATCCCGCGCCCGCCGTTGCATGCCAAGTCACAAGCTGCAACAGCGGGTGCTGGCGCAATGTTCACCACCCGTTAAGCAGAACGTGTGCCGGTGCTTGCAAAGAGCCCTGAGCATGAAACTGTCACGCATTGCGCCGTGCCATTGCCCTACTTCGGACAGTTTCAAAGGACATCTCCACATCATGGCCAACATTCTTGAAGCCCACGCCCCGGCTTCTCGCCACCGCATGCCCAAACCCAGCGATCTCGACAAGCTGCGCCACAAGGCACGCACCGTCACCGATCAGCTCAGCGCCAACGTCGCGGTCGACGCGGCCTACAACGAGTCCGAACCGGAAAATCTCCCGGCCAAGGTCCTGCGCATGGACCGCAAGCTGAAGAACATGAGCGAAGTCCGCCATTTCTTCCGCACCAACACCACCCCGATCTTCTTCCTCGGCGCCACCCCGGTCAACCTGCTGGGCCTTGACCGCTGGGTCCGCAAGTTCAGCTACATCACCTACTACGACGGCTGGGATGGCCATCACCCGCGGGTCTTCACCCCCGCCGAGAAGCCCTATGTCGATTTCCAGAGCGCCGAAGAGATCAACAACTGGCTGCTGGAGAACTCCGAAGTCCGCGAATACATCGATTCCCAGTGCACCCCGGGCGGTCCACGGCCGAAGATCGCGATGGTCTTCTTCGACGAGGAAACCGAAGCGATCTGCGAGGAGCTGGGCTACGACCTGATCCTGCCTTCGGCGGCACTGCGCATCGAACTGGATTCCAAGATCGTCACCACCAAGCTGGGCAATGCGGCCGGCGCCCCATCGGTGCCCAACGTGCTGGGCACCGCCGATAGCTACGAGGAGCTCATGGTACTGGCCGAGGAAGCCGGCCTGGGCGATGACCTGGTGGTGCAAACCCCCTACGGCGATTCGGGCAAGACGACCTTCTTCATCGATTCCAAGGCGCAGTTCAAGCAGCACTCCAAGAACATCATCGGCGAGCAGCTGAAGATCATGAAGCGCATCAACAACCAGCCGGTGGCCGTCGAAGCGGTGCTGACCGAATGCGGCACCGTGGTCGGTCCGATCCTGACCGAACTGGCAGGATACAAGGAGCTGACCCCGTACAAGGGCGGCTGGTGCGGCAACGAGATGCACCCGGATGTAGTCACCGACTCCCAGCGCTCGCGCGCCATCGACCTGGTGCGCAAGGTCGGCAACGGCCTGAAGGACACCGGCTACCGCGGCTTCTTCGAGGTGGACGTGCTGGTGGACACCGACACCGACGAGGTGTACCTCGGCGAGCTGAACCCACGCATCTCAGGAGCCAGCGCCATCACCAACGTCACCGCCGGAGCCTACGCCGATGTTCCACTGTTCCTCTTCCACCTGCTCGAATACCTCGACGTGGACTTCGAACTGGATGTCGACGAGATCAACGCCCGGTGGGAAGAGATGAGCGGGGCAGATGTGTGGAGCCACATGATCATCAAGGAAACCGATGACATCCTGCAGTACATCACCCACGCGCCGCGCACCGGAAACTACTACCTCGACTCGCGCGGCAAGCTGCAGTTTTCCCGTTCCGCCTTGGACTGGCACCAGCTGCAGACCCACAAGGAAGCATTCTTCCTGCGCATCTACGGCGTTGAGGATTACCGATGGAAGGGAGCCGATCTTGGGGTCCTGGTCACCAAGTCCAAGCTGCAGTACGAAGGCAAGAAGAAAACCAAGCTCAGCATCGATGCCAAGCACTTCATCTCCTGCATCCGATCCCAGTACAAGGGAATTGACGTTCCGCCATCAGAGCATGGCAACTGAAGCGACTGATGCCGTCGGGGAGATGGCGGCTAACCTCGCAGGTCCTCCCAGCAAGGCGCTGAACATCGCCACCTGGCAGTACCCGCAGAACATCAAGCGCTCTTTCCAGAACATCGCCCGGATCCATCCCACCGTGAAGGTTTCGCGCGGAGACGGCCCGATCGTCAGGTTGCACCTGGCCGAGGAGAAGCTGGGCAAGCTGGAAGTTGCCAAAGCTAGCATTACCGACCCTGCACTGACCGTGCGCGGGGTAATGCACGCGACGAATACCGATGCCGTGCTGGTCATGCACAATGGGCGGATCCTCTGGGAGAAGTACTACAACACCATGACCTCGTTGACCGATCATCTGCTGATGTCGGTCAGCAAAACCCTGGTGGGCTCCCTGGCCGGTGCGCTGGTGGATGCCGGAAAGCTCGATACCGAGCAGACGGTGACCACCTACGTGCCGGCCTTGGAGCGCAGCGGCTATGCCGGCGCCCGCGTGCGCGACCTGCTGGATATGCGTTCGGGGATCAGGTTTTCCGAGGAATACCTGGATCCGCAGGCCGAAGTGCGCCAGCTGGAAGAAGCCATCGGCTGGGCGCCGCAGCGTGGCGGCATCGGCCCGATCGGGATGTACGAGTTCCTGCTGACCCTGAAGGCCAAGGGACCGCACGGCTCGGTGTTCGAATACCGTTCCTGCGAAACAGATGCCCTCGGCTGGGTGCTGGAAGCCGCCGGCGGCGCCCCGATGCAGGAACTGCTGTCGGACTTTGTGTGGTCGAAGCTCGGAGCCCAGCAAGACCTGGTGATGGGTGTTGACCAGTTCGGCACCGGGATGTTCGATGGCGGATTCAACGCCTGCCTGCGCGATTTGGCGCGGTTCGGCCATCTCTATGTCAATGGCGGGCGGGCGCTGACCGGCAAGCAGGTGCTCTCCGAGGAATGGATTGCCGATACCTTCATCGATGATCCCGCGCTGGTCCAGGCATTTGCCCAATCGCCGGGCGATAACATGATGCCCGGCGGGCACTACCGGAACCAGATCTGGTTCCCGAACCCTGCCACCGGGGCCGCAGTGGCCCTGGGCATCCATGGCCAGATGATCTACATGGATCCGGCGACGAAGCTGGTCGCGGTCAAGCTCTCCAGCTGGCCGCTGCCGCAGGATGCTTCCAAGCTGTTCCCGACCATTCGCGCGTTCGAGGCGATCTCGGCGCATCTGGCGGAACGGAAAATATAGCCTCCAGGCCACTGGCCAAGGCCTTGGTTTGCGTATCGTGCGCGAACCAGGGCCTAGGACGTTGCGCCGGCGGCCATCCAGCGCTCCAGTCCCTGCACAACTGATGCGCGAATCCGCCCGGCAAAACCGGGCGGATTCGCACTGTGTTCAGCTCAAGCCGCTCTGCACGCTCAGGACTGCTGCGCCGCAACCTGTTCCAGGGCTTCGCAGGTGAACACCTGGTAGCCCAAGTCCTGGTGGTAGCCGTGGATCTCGCGGGTATCGAGCCCGTCCATGTAGTCCAAGATGCCCGAAGTGATCTCCTGCCCCGGAACCAGCACCGGGAAGCCCGGCGGGTACGGGGTGACGAACACCGCCGAGACCACGCGGTCCCCCGCCAGCAGCTGGGTACGGATCTGCGCCGAGGACAGGAAATGCGTCGCCGGATCCTGGTAAGTCAGGTAGTAGGCCGAGCGCATGTCGCCGCTTCCGCCGCCCCCGGAGAATTCAGGAGCGAAGGCGCTGAAGTCCGGCAGTGGAATCTCTTCGGCCGCAGGCTTCTTCCCCAGCGCCAGCACGCGGCCATCCAGCCGGCGCTTGCGGTCCAGTTCCTCGGCGATCTTCACCAGCACCTCGATCAGGTGCGCCACTGCGGAACGCGTGGTGCCGATATTGGTCATCAGCAGCACCGAGGTGCGGCTGGTCTTGTTGACCTGGATCGAGTGCCCATCCATCAGGTACTCGTGCTTGAAGGTGTCCCCGTCCACGCCGGTGCGGCTGATGTCCAGGGTCAAGCGCGAGGGGTCCACCACGAACTCGTCTGCCGCCCAGGCTTCGTCCCAAGCCGCCAGGCCGTCGCGCACCGGGTTCTGCGTCGCGGACTGACGGTACTTCTGCGGAATCAGATCCGTCGAGTGCAGGATCTTGAAATACTTGCCCAGCAGCTCGTTGCGCGCCATGGCCCGCGAAATCGACTGCGCCAAATCGACCTGTCGCTGCACCAGCGCATAGCCTTCCAGCTCGGCCTGCCGGCGGCCGATATCCAGCGAGGCAAGGATCTGGTAGTTCGGCGAGGTGGAGGTGTGGGTCATGTAGGCCTCGCGGAAGGCGTTGAGGTTGCGCACCGCGAAATCCTGGTCATAGATGTGGATCATCGAGCCCTGGCGCAAGGAGGTCAGGGTCTTGTGCGTGGACTGGGTGGAGTACACGCGCAGGCGGACCTGCTCCGGATCCGGAATCAACCGGGTGTCCAGCCAGGCCTGGTCGTTCTCCGGGTGCACAATGGTGCCGGGTTCCGGCAGCGCAACCTGCTGCGCGGCGTAGCGCTCGCGATATTCGGCGCTGTCCAGTTCTGCTTCCAGCACCCCAGCCACGGTCATCGCGGTGCGCCGTCGGTACACCGGGTGGAACCCGGCGAAGGCGAACCAGGCCTCGTCCCAGAGGAATACCAAATCGGGTTTGATCGCCAGGCATTCTTCCATCACCCGGCGCGGGTCATAGATGATCCCGTCGAAGGTGCAGTTGGTCAGCGTCAGCATCTTGACCTTGTGCAGCAGCCCCTCGCGGCGCAGCTGCAGCAGCCGTCCCTTGATCTCCTCCAGCGGCACCGCACCGTACATCGAGTGCTCGTTGAGCGGGTAGGCCTCTAGGTAGCTGACGTTCGCCCCGGCAAGCACCAGTGAGTAGTGGTGGGACTTGTGGCAGTTGCGGTCCACCAGCACGATGTCCCCCGGCGCGAGGATCGACTGGTGCACGATCTTGTTCGCCGTCGAGGTGCCGTTGGTGACAAAGTAGGTGCGGTGGCTGCCGAAGGCGCGGGCCGCCAGCTCGTGGGCCTTCTTGATGGAACTCTGCGGATCCAAGAGGGAATCGAGCCCACCGGAGGTAGCCGAGGTTTCTGCCAGCAGCAGGTTCTTGCCGTAGAAGTCCACCAGGTCCCGTGCCCACGGGGAGTTCTGCACCGATCCGGCACGGGAAATCGGCATGGCATGGAAGACTCCACCGGGCCGTTTGGCGTACTTTTGCAGGGCATTGAAGAACGGGGTCTGGTACCGTTCGAGCACTTCCGAGACAATCGACAGGTGCAGGTCCATCCGGTCGTTACGCGAGAAGATCCTGCGGAAGCGCCCGGTGATTTCGTGGGCGATGGATTCCAACGCAACTCCCGCGATCAGGTACACCGGAACTTCGGGCCGCAACTGGTCAAGGATGTTTTCCAAATCCAGCAGGCCGCGGATCTGCTTGGTGGATTGGAAGTAGCCCTCCATCCGCCGGGCAATGAAATTCTTGAGCGTCGAGGAGAGCCGGCGGCGCGTGCAGACATCAAAGCGGGCAGTCAGCACGACCGCCTGGATGCCGGGATTGATCAGGATCGCGGCCAAGGCGTCTTCCACGCTGGGCACCACCACAAAGTTGTAGTGGAAAGGATCGGTATGCTGGCGCTGTTCGGCGATTTCGTCCTTGAAACGCTCAATTTCTTCCGCAGGCCCATTGTCCACCAGCAGGATTTCCACCATCGGGACCTGTGCCTTGCCGTGGCCCGGTGCGACATTGCCCAGCTGGGCCGGATCCGCTTCCGCCCCTTCATGGCTGTCCATGTCCACATATTGGGTCTGGTTCCTGAAGGTATGGTTCGCTTGGTAGACCAGCTTCATGGCATCTTCATACTGCCCGCCGGACATGAGCCGTGAAACCTCGTTGAAGTAGTCGATGCCGGGATTCGCCCAGTACGGTTCGATGGCTGCCAGTAGCCCCATCAACCGGCCGGCTTCCAGCTCATGTTCTGTGCGGCGTTCTTCCTCCTGGTATTCAGAAGAAATCTCGCTGAGTACATAACCCAAGTGCTCCCACGCATCCTTGCGCTTGCGCCACGCGCTTTCGGGCGTCGCCGTTCCTTGGTTCGTCCCGTAGGTCAACCTCTTGCTCACGGTTGCCGGTCTTCCTTTCGCCCCTGCAGAGTTAACTGGTTGTTAACCGCGCGAGAACAGCTGCCCCGCTCGGTATCGTGAGACTATGCCACTTCCGGGACCGTTTCGAACCGTTTCGGCGATATTACGCATTATTTTCGTCATTCGATGAAGTGTTCACCCAGCGTTTGCCGCAGGTGGAATGAACCGGAAGCAAGAGCCAGAAACCGGTGAATTATCGCTGAATTCTTTTGCGTTGCCCGCCGCTCAGGATTCCGCGGGCTGCCCGCCGCGCTTGCGCGCCCCGAGCACCATCGAGGTGCGCAGCTGGACCATTTCACCCCAGTTGGTCTTGGCAATGAATTCATAGAGATCCCGCTGGGTCGGCACGGTGACATCGACCAGCAAACTGGGCATCACCGGCCACCGCTGCAACGTATCTGACCTGCGGCAATCCAGCGAGCAGGGTTCCCAGCGCATCCACATCGGCCGGGGAGACCTGGACCCAGAGCAGCGCTTCGACCTTGAACCCCATCAGTGCCGGGTCAACCAGCGCGCGGATGCTGATGTGCTCGCCGCGCAGCAGCCACCTGTACATCCTGCCGTCGCTGATGGGCGCGGTCCTGGTCCAGAGCATCGTAGCCATGAAGTCGCTGCGTCCCACCGTCATCGCCCTGGCGCTGGCTCTGGTCATGAACTTCGTGGTGGTTCCGGCGGCGCCTGCCACGGGCATGTTCGCCACCGCCACCGTGGTCATCAGCTCCATCATCTTCTCCTGGGTCCTGCGCGACCGCAAGAAAATCCACACTTCAGAAAGCTAGAGGATCATCGCATGCTGAACACCTACGGACTCACCGACGCCGAAACCCAGGCCCTGCACGAGGACTATCTGCACCTGCACCGCGACCCGGAGCTGTCCATGCAGGAGCACAACACCGCTGCGTTCATCGAATCCAAGCTCAGCGGACTGGGCATCGAGCACTTCCGCTGCGGCGGCACCGGCGTGGTGGGCATCCTGCGCAACGGCGAGGGCCCGGTGGTGGCCTTCCGCGCCGATAGCGACGGCCTGCCGATTGCCGAGGACACCAAGGCGGAGTACGCCTCCACCGCCAAGGGCTTTTTGGCAGATGGCACCGAGGTCCCGGTGATGCACGGCTGCGGCCACGACACCCATGTGGCCAGCGCCCTGGGCGCGGCCCGGGTGCTGGTGCGCGGCACCGATGAGTGGGCTGGCACCGTGGTGTTCATCTTCCAGCCCGGCGAGGAAACCAGCGCGGGATCCGCCGCAATGCTCGCCGACGGCCTGTGGGATCGGGCACCGCGGCCAACCGCGGTCCTCGGCCAGCACGTACTCCCCTTTGCCACCGGGACCATCCATATCACCCCGGAATCGGCGATGGCCATGGCCAACTCGCTGGAGGTCACCCTCTACGGCAAGCAGGCCCACGGTTCCCAGCCGCAGGATTCCATCGACCCGATTGTGCTCGGAGCCAATATCATCACCCGGCTCCAGACCATCACCTCGCGCGAGCTGCTTCCGCTGGATTCGGCCGTGGTCACCTGCGGCTCCTTCCACGCGGGCCTGAAGGAAAACATCATCCCCGACACCGCGGTATTCACGCTGAACATCCGCACGCTCACCGAGCCGGTGTGCGAGAAGGTCCTGGAAGCAGTCACCCGGATCATCAATGCCGAAGCGGACGCCTCGGGAGCACCGCAGCCGAAGATCGTACAGCTCTACACCTTCCCGCGGCTGTACAACGACCCGGAGCACACCGGCAAAGTCGTCGGCGCGCTGCGCCAGGAGTTCGGCGAGGAGAAGGTCCGCCTGGTGCCGCCGCTGATGGGATCCGAGAACTTCGGTTCGCTGGGCGATGCCATCGGCGTGCCGAATGTGTTCTGAATGTTCGGCGGCGCCGACCCGCAGGACCCGGCACCGGCAGGCAACCACTCCCCGTTCTTCCTGCCTGGGTACCGTGGAGCGTTGGATTCCGGCGTGAGCGCAGCCTTGGCCGGAATACGCCATTATCTCGGCGCCTAACTAGCCAACAAGAGCGCGAAGCGCCTGGGTGAAGGAAAATTTCCTTCACCCAGGCCCTGAGCTGTTTCAGCTCCCGGCGTGTCAGAGCAGGGCGCGCCCGTCGAGGTAGGCGCCGAGCACCTGCAGCACGCCGTGCTCAAGGTTGGACGGCGCAGTGAAATTCGCGGCTTCTGCCACCACGGGATGGGCATTGGCCATCGCAAAAGAGTAGGTGGCGGCCTTGATCATTTCCAGGTCGTTGGGGTAGTCGCCGAAAACTGCTGTTTCATCGGCGCTGATTCCCAGCTTCTCCTGCAGCGCATTCAGGGCCAAGCCCTTGTGCACGCCGTGGTTCATGGCATCCACCCAGTGGCTGCCGGAGATCACCACCTGCAGCGGCACCTGCAGCGCTGCCGCCATTTCCTGCACGGCGCCGGTGCCGACGTTGACGGCCATCTTGATGATCGAGTCCGCGACCAAAGCCAGGTCATCCACCACCTGCACTGCACGGTAATACGGGGCAATGGCTGCGGCGAACGCTTCATCGGCGCGCTCAACATAGGCGGTGCGGCGTCCGCACAGCACCAATCCGGCATCGAGCGCAGATTGCGCGCGGACGGCCTGGATGACCGCGTCAACCGAGGACTTGCCGATGATGTTGGAGTAGATCTCGTTCTCGCCATGCATCACGACAGTGCCGTTCTCGGCAATGATCGCGATCTCGCCCAAGGGGGCGAACTGCTCGCGCAGGGTGGCGAACTGGCGCCCGGAAGCCGGCACGAACTTGATGCCGCGTTCCTGGAGCCGGTCGATGAGCGCCCAGGATGCCTCCGGGATTTGACCCTCGCCGTCCAGGAAGGTGCCGTCCATGTCGACGGCGACGAGCTTGATCTGGGCGTTCGGGTCTATCGTATGCATAGGTTCCTAGTTGCCGGGATTCAGCGCGCGATGCGCGGCGCCCAATACCCCGGCGGCGTTGTTGAAGCGGGCGGGCACGATCTTGGCACGCAGTTCCAGCTGCGGCAGGAATTTCTCGTGGTCTTCGGAGATCGCTCCGCCGATAATGATCAGATCCGGGCTGCAGAGGAATTCCACATGGGACAGGTAGCGCTGCAGGCGGGCGATGTACTGTTCCCAGCTGAGGTTTTCCTCGCGCATGACTCGCGCGGCGGCCTTGCTCTCGGCATTGAAGCCGTCGATTTCGAGGTGGCCGAATTCGACGTTAGGGAAGAGCACTCCGTCGCGGAAGAAGGCCGAGCCAATGCCGGTGCCCAGGGTCAGCAGCAAGGTGCTGCCCTTGACAGGCTTGCCATTCTCGGCTCCCGCACCCGCGTAGACCTCGGCGACGCCGGCGGCATCCGCGTCATTGAGCACAAAGACGTCGCGGCCCAGGAGCGCACTGAACGAGGCGGTGACATCCAAGCCGATCCAGGCCTTGTCGATATTGGCCGCCGAGTGCACGACGCCGTCGATGACGATGCCGGGCACGGTGACACCGGCGGGGATCCCGGCCAGCTCATCGCCGGTGAGCTCCTGCAGGTCGGCAATGATTCCTGTCATCACCTGGGCGACGGCCTCCGGATGCGCGCCTTCTGGGGTGGCGGCCTTGCTGAAGGTGCTCTCAACGAGCTTGCCGTCGGTTCCAACCAATCCGTACTTGATGGACGAGCCGCCCAGATCAAGGCCGATGGCAGCGAACTGCGACGTGGATGCCGATGCGTCAGATGGTGCCATCAGTGGTCTCCCCGGTGATGCAAATAGAATTTTAAGGACTCTTTACAATATATAGCTTGGATCACTTTGGTCAACGTGCCCGGTAATTTTCCCACAAGTTGCCCATGGCGAGCTCCCGGGCACCAGCCAGTGCCCCGCGTGCCGCGGCTTCGGTTCCCAATGCGGAAAGCTGCACATGGACCGGCTTGGGCAGCAACCCATTCAGCTCGCTCTCCAGTGCGGCGCACAATTCAGGGGTCAGGCCCGGACCGATGGCCACCACCCGCTGCGGATCGACGAAGCCAATCAAGTTGGCCAGGACCTGGCCGAACGGCGCAAGGAATGCCGACCAGTTCCGTTCGTCGGCCAGCTTCTCCCAGAGCACGCGGGTCTGGAACATCCCCGCCTCGGCGAGCGCTTCGCGCAGGTTTGTCCCGCCCACCAGCTGGGTCTCCAGCTCGCCAGCGGTGCCGTGCTTGCCGCGGTGCAGCGCACCGTCGATGACCAGTCCTGCGCCCAGGCCAGATCCGATATAGATCATCATCAAGGAGTCTGCCTGCTCCCCCGCTTCGGCCAGGGCCATCCAGTTCACGTCGTTATCCAGCAGCACCGGAACACCGTCAGCAAATTGGCCTGCAAGGTCAGCTCCGGAGGAAGGGAAAATCGGGGTAGCCAGCACGCGCAGCTCGCCATCGCGCTCCACCGGGGCCGATTGGCTCACGGCCGCGGCCAGCAGCGGGGAGCCGAGCTCGGCGGCCACGCGCGAAATCTCCCTGGCACCCATTTGCGCTACTTCCGCTGCGGTGTTTTGCGCGGTGAGCGGGTAGAGGCGGTCCACCAGGGTTTCCCCTGCCAGGTCGGTGGCGCGGACCTGCAGGAATTCAGCCTGCAGGCACAAGGCCAGCAGGTGGCCGAAGCTGCTGTCCAGCGCATAGTGCTCTGGTACGCGTCCGCGCTTGGGCTCGTTTTCCCGCTCGATGGCCAACGCCAACCCGTTCTCCTGCAGGCGCGAAATCGCCTGCGATGCGGTGGGCTTGGAGATGCCCAGATCCGCGGCGATCCGGGTCCGTGTCGCCGGGGCCTTGCAGAGGTAGTCGAAGACCCGGATGTCGGTCAGGGTTGCCAGGGCACGGGGCCCCTCAGTGGAATCAGTCACCCACCAATCCTACTGGGCTTCCTCCCCGATTCCGGGCAGCAGAACTTGGCGTACCGAGCGCCCGTCAGCCAGATCGTCGAGGGCTTCGTTGATCTGCGCCAGCGGCCTGGTCTCCACCAGCTTCTCTACCGGGAGCCTGCCTGCGCGCCAAAGCTGCTCGTAGTAGCCGATATCCTGCTTTGGCAGCGCAGAGCCCATATAGCTGCCGATAATCGTGCGGGCGCCGGCGGTCAGGGCCAATGGCTCGATGCTGCTCATCGCGCCCGGGGCCGGCAGCCCCACAGTCACCAGGGTTCCGCCCACGCCTGTGGCCTGCAATGCGGTTTCGAAGGCCCGCGGATGACCGGCGGCCTCAACCACGATCTGCGCACTGCGCTGCCCCAGCTCCTGCGGCGTGCAGGCTTCATCGGCACCCAAGGCCAGCGCGGCCGCCAGCTTCTGATCATTGGCATCAATGGCCAATATCCTGCCGGTAGTCCGCTGCCCGGCGGCCACCAGCAAAGCGGCCATGCCCACTCCGCCCAGTCCAATGATGGCCACATCCTCGGCACCTGTTGCCCTGGCGGCATTGCGCAGCGCGCCGCCGCCGGTGAGCACCGCGCACCCCAGCACCGCAGCCACCTCGGCCGGCACATCCACGCCCACCGGAACCAGGCTGCGCGCATCCATCACCGCGTAATCGGCAAAGGCCGAGACGCCCAGGTGGTGGTGGACCGGCTTGCCATCGAGCATCAGCCGGCGAGCGCCAGTCAGCAGGGTTCCAGCGGTGTTGGACGCGGTGCCGGCGCTGCACGGCAGCTTGCCTCCGGTGGCGCAGGCTGCGCAGTTCTCGCAGCGTGGCAGGAAGACCGAGATCACCTGCTGGCCGATGTCCAGCTGAACCCCTTCGCCAACCTGCTCGATGATGCCGGCCGATTCATGCCCGAGCACCATCGGCACCGGACGCGGCCGGTTCCCGTCGATGACCGACAAATCCGAATGGCAGAGTCCGGCAGCCGTAATGCGCACCAGCACTTCCCCGGGGCCGGGGTCGCCCAGCTTCAGCTGGCGGATGGCCAGCGGCCGGTGCTCGGCATAGGGGCGCTGGTTCTGCGTGTGCCCCAGCACCGCTGCCTGGATCTGGCGCATGCTCAGCCCTCAGCTGGCTGCTTGGCCTTGGCCGGTTCCGGGCTCCACCCGCGCGCGGCGCCATCAGGCAGCAGATTCTTCACAATCAGCGAGCAGTCCTTGTCCCCCAGCCCCTGCTCGATCAGTTCGTCGAAGTGTTCGCGGGCCAGGGTTGCTGCCGGCAGCCGCACCCCGGTGCTTTCGCCGGCATCCAAGGCCAGCCCGACATCCTTGCGTGCCAGATCGGTGCGGAAGGTCGCTTCGAAGTTGTTGTTCGCCGCAGCGGTATCGATGATGCCGGGCACCGGGTACCAGGTCTGCTGGGCCCAGGAACGGCCCGAGGAGACCGAGGCGATCTGCCAGAAGACCTCGGGATCCAGGCCCAATGCCTCGGCCAGCTGGGAACCCTCGGCGCTGGCCATCAGGTCGATGAACAGCATCATGTTGTTGCAGATCTTGGCGGCAATGCCCATGGAGGGCCCGCCTGCGACGATGGTCTTGCCGCTCATCGGGGCGATGAATCCGGCGGCCCGTTCCATCAGTTCCGGTGCACCGCCGAGCATGAAGGCCAGGGTCCCCGCCGCGGCCCCGGAGATGCCGCCGGATACCGGGGCATCAACGAAGTGCAGTCCACGTTCGGTGGAGCCTGCGTGGATGTAGCGGGAAGTTTCAATGTCCACCGTGGAGGAATCCAGCAGGAGCATGTCCTTGGTGGCGTTGGCCCAGATGCCTGCCTCGCCCTCGTATACCGAGCGCACATGCGCGCCCTTGGGCAGCATAGTGAATACAGCATCGGCATGCTCCATGGCCTCGGCCACCGAGCCGGCGATCTGCACCCCGCCTCGAGCCGCGGCGGCACAGGCCTCCGCGTCCAGGTCGTAGCCGCGCACCTGGTGCCCGGCGGCCACCAGATTCGCTGTCATCGGTCCGCCCATGTTGCCCAGGCCAATCCATGCGTACGTGCTCATCTGCACACCCTTCATCGTTGTGTACTACCCGTTCAGGCCAGCGTAGGATGACGGTCGGGCCGGACTCAATGGACCCCGGCACGGCAATTGCGCAAGCCCGGTGTGCGCTAGCGCACACCGTCCATGGCAGACTGTGGTCTATGGACCGTCAGATCGATTACCGCCATCTCGAATCACTCATTGCCCTGCTGACCGTTGCACGACTGGGCCGCTACACCGCCGCCGCGAATGTCCTCGGGGTGAACCACTCGACGATTTCCCGCCGCATCGATGCCCTGCAAAAGGCGATGGGCGGCCACCTGCTCACGCGCACCCCCAACGGCTGGGAACTGACCGATCTGGGACGCCGGGCGATGGCCAGCGCGGAAACCATCGAGCAGGCAGTGGAGGCCATCGGCGCCGAGAAGGACTCCGGAGCGCTGGCAGGCCATGTGCGCGTCGCTGCCCCCGATGCATTCAGCGCGCACCTAGCTGCCCCGGCACTGGCCAGGCTCCAGGTAAAGCATCCGCAATTGGTCTTCGAGATCGTCTCGGAAACCACCCGTGCACGGCAGACGCGTACCGGCATGGACTTGGAGATTGTCATCGGCGAACCCCATGTCCGCAAGGCGGCTTCGATGAAGCTCCTGGATTACGAGTTGCGGCTCTTCGCCACTGCCGAATATCTGGAAAGCCACGGAACGCCAAGATCCATCGAGGATCTGGCAGGACATAGCTTGAACTACTACATCGATACCGCTCTGACGGTGGACAAGCTTGATGATGCCACCAGCGCCCTGCCACCGATGCGCCGCTCCATTTCTTCCACGAGCATCGCGGTGCAATATGCGGCCACCATGAACCATGCCGGCATCGGGCTGCTGCCAACATTCCTCTCCCGGCACTACCCCAATATGATTCCGGTGCTGCACGACGAGTTCACCTTCCGCTCCGAATATTGGCTGGTGGGACGCGACGAGGCTTTGCGCAGCCGTGCGGTTCAGGAAACGGTTCGCGCACTGAATGATGCTGCCACCGCCGGCGACTGGTTCATTCCGCCGTTCCCCGTGCCGAGCACGTCCGGAAGCTAGGGCGTTCGGGCTGGTTCCCAGTCAATGATGGCTTGGCACATCCGTGCTGTTGATTGCGCGCTGTCCAGGCGGAGCACCGGACGGGACTCGTCCTTCAACCATGCCTCGTGGTGCGCGCGGCTGCGTCCGGCGAACTCCGAGTCATCGTAGCCAGCCGCCCACAGCATGAATTGCTCCACAGCCTTTGGATCCGGGTCTTGCCCGGACTGCCGAAGTTGCTCGCGTTCGGCAAGCCGTCGCAGGCGCTCGTCGGGATCCAGCGTCAAGAACACGAAGGCATCGCATTCGGCCAGCACATCATTCCCCCACCCCTGCATGGATCCCGAAAGCACCCATGCGCTGCGTGGCATGAAGATCTCATGCATGAGCTTGGAGCGTTCAGCTGGCGCTCGCTGCTGGGAGTAGGGCGGGTCAGTAGGGGGCCAGAAATAGTCGTCGCTATCGGCATGCGGAACTGACCAGGCGTTCGCCACGGCACGGGCAAGAGTCGTCGTACCACTACCGCTGGCACCGAAGATATTCAGCCTGCACTGCTTCATCTGGAGATCCCCTGCCTGGCTGCTTTCTCATTGTTCTCCCGATGGCTCCGATGCCACCAGCAGCATGTGGCTACCAGAATTGCAGATCGAACCAGTCCCGGCAAACAATCTCTCTGCCCGTTGGATGCGGGCACGCCAAAGGCCAGTCCCTGCAACGGAACTGGCCTCCGGCTTGATGTTCGCTCCTCCGACTTACTTCTGCATCTTCATTTCGGCGCTCGAAGCGTCCCCGCCGTTCAACGCCAAGCGGTCAGCCTCGTCGATCTCGCCGAGATCCAGCCCCTTGGTTTCCTTCATGAAGTACACCGCCACCAAGGTGACTGCTGCGGCGAAGACAATGTACCCGGCGACCGGTACCCAGGATCCGTAGACCTTCAGCAGGAAGGTTGCGATGATCGGTGCCATCGAACCGGCAACAATCGAGGTGACCTGGTAGCCCAGCGAGACACCCGAGTAGCGCATGCGGGTCGGGAACATTTCCGCCATGATGGCCGGCTGCCCGGCATACATCAGGCCATGCACGAACAGACCCAGCATGATGGTGGCCAGGATGACCGCATCGTTTCCAGTGTTGAACAGCGGGAAGGCTGCCACGCCCCACACTGCCATGAGCACCACGCCGGTGGCATAGACCGGTCGGCGTCCGCGGCTGTCGGTGAAGCGTCCAACAATTGGCACCAGGATGGCGTGGAAGACGTGTGCCACAAGCATCAGGCCCAGAATTGTGGAGGTGTCCATCTTCAGCTGGGTGGCCATGTAGGTGATGGAGAAGGTGACCACCATGTAGTACATGATGTTCTCGCCGAAGCGCAGCCCCATGGCGGTGAACACCCCGCGCGGGTAGCGCTTGAATACTTCGCCCACGCCATAGCCGGCGGCCGCGTTCTGTTCCAGCTCCGCCTTGGCTTCCTTGAAAATCGGGGCATCGGAAACACGGGTGCGGATGTAATAGCCCACTACCACGATGACCACCGAAAGCCAGAAGCCGATGCGCCAACCCCATGCCAGGAAGGCAGCCTCGCTGAGCGTTGCCGAGAGCACCAGCAGCACCACCGTGGCCAGCAGGTTGCCCACCGGCACTGCTGCCTGCGGCCAGGAAGACCAGAATCCGCGTTCCTTGTTTGGTGCGTGCTCTGCAACCAGCAGCACCGCGCCGCCCCATTCCCCGCCTACCGCGAAGCCCTGGGCGAAGCGCAGCACGATCAGCAGCACCGGCGCGGCGTAGCCGATGGAGTCGAAGGTGGGCAGGCAGCCCATCAGGAACGTGGTTGCGCCAACGAGAACGATGGCAACCTGCAATAGGTGCTTGCGTCCGTACTTGTCACCGAAGTGGCCGAAGACGATGCCGCCGATCGGGCGGGCGATGAATCCGACCGCGTAGGTCAGGAAGGCCTTGATGATGTTATCCAGATCGTTGCCCGTATCCGGGAAGAAGATCTTGTTGAAGACCAGCGTCGCCGCCGTCGCGTAGAGGAAGAATTCATACCATTCGACGACGGTGCCAGCCATGGAGGCTGCTACGACCCGGCGCAATCCCTTGCGCTCGGCCTTCGATGACGTTTCGCTTGCCACTGTGCGTTCCTTCCGCCTTCGCCAGTACCTCCTGCGGGACCAGCTTCATCAGCGAGTATGGCCTAGATCACATGGCGAAAGATAGGCGGAAAGAGGCATAGTTGGAGGCAGTTTCTGCACATTCAGCGTGCATTTTTGCACATGGCATGGCCACTCGCGGAAGGGTTGACGATGACAGCTTGGGAAAACCCAGCGCACCAGGTCACGTTGCGCGGCGTGCGCATGGACGTGCACACCCGTTGCGCCCACTACCACTCGCTGATCGATGTGATTGCGTTGAAGCACCACTGCTGCGGCATCTACTATCCCTGCCACCTATGCCATGGCGAACTGGCCGGCCACGAAGCGATGCCGTGGCCGGCGGACAAATTTGATGAGCCTGCGGTGCTCTGCGGGGTCTGCAGCACGCAGCTGAGCCCTGCCCAGTATCTGGAAGCCGATTCCTGCCCCAACTGCCAGGCGCTATTCAATCCCGGCTGCAAGGCGCATCGGCACCTGTACTTCGAGGTGGAATCTGGAGCCTAGTCCCACGGCAGGTCGTTCTCCTCTGCAGGCTGTTGCGGAACCACCAGCACCGGCCGATGCTGCTTGTGGGCCAGCGCCACGGCAATCGAGCCGTCGAGCAGCTGGGCCATCTTGCTGCGGATCCCCGGACGGCGGGTGCCGATGACGATCATCTGCGCATCCAGCTGCTCCGCCACCGCCGCCAGCACCTTGGCCGGTTCACCGGGCACCGTATAGCTCTCGAACTCCACGCCGGTCACCACCGAAGCGATTTCCCAGGCGAGCTCCTCGGAGACCGAATCTGCCGAGGCCAGCAAGTCGCCTTCGGACAGTTTGTCGGTCACCAGTCGTCCGTAATCTGCATGGATGCACACCAATCGTGCATCCAGCCCGCGAGCCAGCGAGGCGGCCGCCGCCAATACCGCCGGCGACATGCCTTTTTCCACGCCAACGACCATGGTGCTCATCAGCTATTCCTGCTTTCCTAGTCGGTCCATTCCTTGCTGAAAATCCTATAAATCACCGAGGTCGATATCCGGATCCGCCAGCGAGGCGGCTGGCACCGTCTTACCCACCAGCTCACGCAGGCGATCATTGACGTCCCAGATATTCACATTTGCCGCCGCGGTGATCTTCTCGCCATCTTGCCAGAACAACAAGAATTCTCCGCTTTCCATGCTGCCGCGGACTACCGATACGTTATCTGGGGAATTATGCCCCACATATTCCATTCCCAGATCGAATTGGTCCGTGAAGAAATACGGCAACCAGTCATAGGATGCGTCGGCACCGGTGAGCGTCGCGGCCGCCAGCTTGCCCTGGCGGATCGCGTTGTCCCAGTGCTCCACGCGCAATTGGGCGCGCAGCTTGGTATTGAACGCCTGGGCGATATCCCCGATGGCCAGAATCTTAGAGTTGCTGCTGCGCAGCGACGCATCGACCACCACCCCGTGATCCACTGCCAGCCCGGCAGTCTCGGCCAGTTGCAGATTGGGTTTGGCACCAATAGCCAGCAGCACCACATCGGCACGCGATGAGCCGGCATCCGAAAGCACCTGCAGGTGCCCGTCGACCTGCTCGATGCCCTGCACGCGTGCGGTGCGCACATCCACTCCATTGGACTGGTGCAGCTCCCGCAGGTGGTTCCCGAAGCGTTCTCCGAAGACCTTGGCCAACGGCACCTCGGACGGTGAATAGACGGTGACCCGGGCTCCGCGCTGGCGTGCGGTGGCAGCGACTTCCATGCCGATCCAGCCCGAACCGATGACCGCCACCTGCGCGCCCTCGACCAGTTTTTCGCGCAGCGACTGGGCATCTTCCAGCGTGCGCAGCACGTGCACGCCTGGCAGGTCATAACCGGGCATTGGCGAGTCCCCGCCCACGCTGGCCCGCGAACCGGTGGCCAGCACCAGTTGCCCGTAATCCACCGCGCTGCCATCAGCCAGCAGCACCTGCTGCTTGCCGGTCTCCACGCTGATTGCGGCGGTTCCCAGCCGGAGGGTGACCTCCTGCGCTGCGTACCACTGCGCGTCATGCACGGTGAAGTCTTCTGGCTCGTCATTGCCCTGCAAGAAGCCCTTGGACAGGGGCGGACGCTCATAGGGCAGGTGCGATTCCTCGCCAATCAGGATGATCGGGCCGGCATGTCCCCGCTCGCGTAGTGCTGCCACCGTACTGGCGGCGGCAAGCCCGGCACCAACGATGACTATCGACTCCTGGTCCATGGAACAACCCCTCTGCTTCCCGCCGCGGTGACGGCCCGCGGCCAGTGGATAGTGCTTGTCACCTTGATCCTCACACCCCGATGCCCTGCTTGGCAAGGCATCGGAGGCCAGACCACGGACCTAGTCGTCACTTGGCTTCACGTGCCGGGATTTTGCTTCTGATTCCACGCGCTTGCCGAAGATCCCGCGCGTGCGCGAGACCCGGTAGTCGATACGGTCATCGACGTAGCGGCGCAGTTCGGGCTGCTCGTCCAAGGCGCCCCACAGCTCATCGGAGACGTGCTCGGTGACCCGCGCCAGCCGGCGCTTCTGCTCGATGACTTCCAAGGCCCGGCTTTCATGGCGCAACCCCTTGATCGTGGCCACCGACATCATGATCATGATGATGCTGAATGGCAAGGCCGTGGCCAGCGAACCGGCCTGCAGCGTCTGCAGCCCGCCGGCCACCAGCAAGGCAGCGGCCAGCACGCCTTCGAGCACCGCCCACATCACCCTGGACCAGGTCGGCGGGTTCGGGTGCCCGCCGGAGGCGAGCATGTCGACCACCAGCGAGCCGGAGTCCGAAGAGGTGATGAAGAAGATCGCGACCAGCAAGATCGCCACCACCGACAGGATCGAACCCAGCGGCAAGGCTTCAAGCACCTGGAACAGCGACCCCTCCGCGGAGACCGCGCCATCCTCGACCATATCCCCGGCGCCGAAGAACTGGCGGTACAGCCCCGACCCGCCCATGACCGAGAACCAGAGGAAACCGACTATGGTCGGCACCAGCAGCACGCCGGTGACGAACTGGCGCACGGTACGCCCGCGCGAAATGCGGGCAATGAAGATGCCCACGAACGGTGCCCAGGCGATCCACCAGCCCCAGTAGAAGACCGTCCAGCTGGAGAACCAGGTGGCCGATTCCTCACCCTGCTGGAAGGCACCCACGTCGAAGGTCATGTTCATGAAGTTGGCCAGGTACACGCCCAGGGACTGCACGAAATTCTGGAACAGGAACAGCGTCGGGCCCAGCAGCAGCACGCTGATCATCAGCAGGCCTGCCATGGACAGGTTGATGTTCGACAGCCACTTGATCCCGGCGCCCAGGCCGCTGACCACGCTCATGGTGGCCAGGAACGTGATGACCACGATCAGGATGACCAGCAGCGTGTTATCCACCGAACCGACCAGTCCGATCGCCTTCATGCCCGAGCTGATCTGCTGCACGCCCAGGCCCAGGGAGGTGGCCACGCCGAACACCGTGCCGAAGATGGCCAGTACATCAATCACATCTCCAAGCCAGCCCTTGACCCGATCTCCCAGGATCGGTTCCAGCGCCCAACGGATGGACACCGGGCGCCCGCGGCGGTGGATCGCGTAGGCCAAAGCCAAGCCGATCACCGCGTAGATGGCCCACGGGTGCAGGCCCCAGTGGATGAAGGTCTGCGCCATGGCCAGTCCGGCCAGCTCCGATTCGCTGCCTTCCCAACCCGGCTTCGGATCCACGGTGGCGTACATCAGAGGTTCGCCGACCCCGTAGAAGACTAGGCCAATGCCCATGCCGGCGGCGAAGAGCATCGCGAACCAGCTAAACAAGCCGAATTCGGGTTTCTCTCCGTCATTGCCCAGGGTGATCCGCCCGAGCTTGGAGAAGCCGATGGCGATCACCAGCGCCACGAAGCCGCCGATGATCAGCATGTAGTACCAGCCCAGGTTGGCTACGATCCAGTTCTGCACGGCGTTGAAAGTCGTGTCCGCCGCGTTGGGCGCGAGGATCGCGAAGACCGCCACAGCCAGGATCACCAGCAGCGCCGGCCAGAAGACCGCAGGGGCGATCCCGCCCTTGCCTAGGCGCACGCCCTGCCGGCGCAGCTTCGCGGTGATCTGCTCGTCGGTGTCGTCCTCGGCAATGTGCATGTGCACCGGGATCGGCGCGGTATGCGGGGATGCTTCCAGCGCAGCATTTGCGTGCTGCCCATTATCTGCTTCGGGAGGTTCAACTTCGTCAATGTTCTTCGTCATGGTCCAGGCTCCTTCACTCAGAGAAATGCCCTAGGACTTCCACCCTTGTTCTTTCGCCGCGAAGATTCAAGTGGCCAGCGAAGAATAGTGACTTCTTTCTGCCAGTCGGGCATCGCCGGGCAGTGCGCCGCGGTTGCTGTGCGCTGCATAGGTGCTTGTTGCCAGGCATGGCAGTTTGTCCATGCCACCGGGTACAGTGCGAGGTACCTCGTAGGCCTTGGCATGAAAGTCTCTCGGAACCAGCAAGGAGCCCCGTCATGTACAGCAACCAGACCCGTCAAGCGACCGTCGCCGAAATTCCCAACCGCTACGTCTTGGTCTTCGACCGGCAGGAATCCGGAGCCCCGGGCATCGCAGCAGCCCAGCGCGAATCAGAACTTCCGCAGCTGCTGGCTGAACAGGGCTATTCCAGTACCGAGTACTTCCCGATGCTGGGCATCGCTGTGGTCACCAGCTCGGCTGACCAGCTTGAGGACTTCCGCCAGCGCTGCGCAGGGCACAAGCTGCCAGCCTCGGTGGTACCCGAGCTGGTCTACCGGATCCTGCCCGACGCCCCGGCCGCTACGCACTCCTATGCGGACACCGGCCAACTCACCTGGGGCCTGCAGGCCGTAGGCGCTTCGCTTTCGGGCTACACCGGCAAGGGCATCAACGTGGCCGTCTTGGATACCGGTTTTGACAGTGCGCATCCGGACTTCGCAGGCCGCACGGTGACCGCCAAGTCCTTTGTCGCAGGCGAGGACGCCACTGACGGCCATGGACATGGCACCCACTGCATCGGCAGCGCCTGCGGTCCGCGCGAACCGCAGCAGGGTCCGGGCTACGGGGTCGCCTCGGAAGCCAATATATTCGCTGGAAAGGTGCTGGGCGCCGATGGCTCAGGTTCGGACTCCACGATCCTGGCCGGCATCAACTGGGCACTGGAAAACAAGTGCGAGGTCATCTCCATGTCGCTGGGTGCTGATGTGAGAACTGTGCACCCGCCCTATGTCACTGCCGGACGCCGCGCCTTGGAGCTGGGCTCCTTGATCGTGGCGGCCGCCGGAAATAATGCACAGCGCTCTGCCGGGAACCCGGGATTCGTCGGCGCACCGGCCAACAGCCCGTACATCATGGCCGTAGCGGCTTTGGACTCGAAGCTGGCCGTGGCGGACTTCTCGGCCCAGGCGTTGGACACCGACGGCGGCGAGGTGGATATTGCAGGCCCTGGCGTTGCTATCTACTCTTCGTGGCCCGGCGCCAAGCGGTACAACACCATCAGCGGAACGTCCATGGCCACCCCGCATGTGGCCGGCGTGGCAGCGCTGCTGGCCGAATCCACCGGCCTGCGCTCCCAGCAGCTGTGGGACAAGCTGGTGGCAACTTCCCGCGATGTCTCCCTGCCGGCCATGGATGCCGGAGCCGGGCTGGTCCAGGCCCCGGCCGGAGCGGAAGGCCAATAGGATGTGCGGCGACACAGTGCATATCTATGTGATCACCGTGGCGGCCACGGTGGCCCCCGAGTCCATCGTTGATGAGCTGGCGGCCCACGGGCTGCGGGTTAAACAGGTGCTCGCTGCCCTGGGCCAGATTATCGGCGAGGGCAGCGAGCAGGTGGCCGCAGCGCTGCGCCAGCTCGACGCGGTCGAATCGGTGGATGCCGAGCAGCACTACCGGGCGATCGGCGAGGAGCGCTAGCTAGCTAGCGCAGGATGACCGTGCGGTTTCCGTAGAGGAAGACCCGGCCCTCGCAGTGCCAGCGCACTGCATTGGACAGCGCCTTGCACTCGGTGTCGCGGCCGGCAGCCACCAGGTCCTGCGGGCCGAAGGTATGATCCACCTCGACGACCTGCTGGGCGATGATCGGGCCCTCATCCAGCTCGGAGTTCACGTAGTGGGCGGTGGCGCCCACGGTCTTCACGCCGCGCTCCCAGGCCTGGTGGTATGGCTTGGCGCCCTTGAAGGAAGGCAGGAAGGAGTGGTGGATGTTGATCGTCTTGCCGGTCAACTCGCGCGAGAGCTCGTCGGAGAGCACCTGCATGTAGCGGGCCAGGACCACCAGCTCCGCTTCGTGCTTGGCAATCAGCGAGAGCAGCTCCGCCTCGGCCTGCGGCTTGGTCTCCTTGGAGATCGGCACATGGTAGTACGGGATGCCGTGCCACTCGACCAGCGACCGGCTGTCTTGGTGGTTGGAGACCACCGCGACGATCTCGATCGGCAATTCGCCGGTGCGGGCACGGAAGAGCAGGTCGTTGAGGCAGTGGTCGAACTTCGAGACCATGATCAGCACCTTGGTCTTCTCACCGCGTTCGCGCAGCTGCCAGTCCATCTCGAACTGCTGCGCCACCTCGGCGAATTCTGCACGCATCTGCTCCAGCAGGTCGGCCTGCCCCTCGCCGGCGAAGTCCACGCGCAGGTAGAGCCGGCCGGCGGCCATGTCGTCGAATTGCTTGAGCTCGACGATGGTGCGTTCGTGCTTCAGCAGGAATCCGGTGACCGCGTTGACGATCCCCATTCCCTCGGGGCATTGCAGGGTCAGCACGTGGCGGATTTGCTCGCTCATGATTGCTTCAGGTCCTTTCGGCTAGCGGGTTAGACAGCACTGTGCCAGAGCCGGTGTCCGAACGCCACGAACTGGCCGGATTGTGGCTTTGCGTGCTTGTGCTTTGGTCTTTGCGGGTACAGGCCAGTCCGGCCCCGCCCCGGCGTCGGGACGGGGCCGGATCAGCCGGTGCGGCTACGGAACCGGTGGTGCGGCTACGGAACCGGTGGTGCGGCGAACTCCGCCATGGCGTCGATCAGCCAGTGCACGGTGTGCTCGGTGAACGATGCGCGCGGGAAAATCCGCCAGCTGGTTTCGCCGGTGCGCCACAGCAGCACCGGAATGTTCGCCAGCGAGGTGGTGATCGCCTGGTTCACGCCGAAGGCTCGCGGGTGCAGGTCCGCCGGGCAGCTCTTGCGCAGCACCAGCGGCGCATCCGGGCCTTCCAGTTCCAGCACCGAGCGGTTGGCCGAGAGGTCGACTACCTGCCCGGGCTCATCGCCCAGGGCGGCGGCAAGCGCACCTGCCAGTTCGGCGTTCTCCGGGCTGGTGGCCAGGAACTCGTCCGGGCTCAGCCAGAGCACCGCAGTGCCCGATACGTCGCCGGCCACCTGGCCCACCGTGGCGGGCAGGCCCACGCCGGTGGCCGCGGACAGCGCCGCGTGGGCTGCCCCGCCCGGTGCGTTGCGCAGCGAGATCTGGGTCGTGAACGCGATTTCGCGCAGGGACACTCGGCCGGCGACGCTGGCCGCGTCCATCTGGGCTGCCAGGTGCTGCGCCGGCGAGCGGCGCACGTCGGTGTCAATCAGGGTGTCGTTAGCCATCACGGCGGCTTCCTTCCGGGTCGAAGAGAACGAGTTCGGAGACCTGGACGTCGACCAGCTGGCCGCCAACCGGGGTCTTGAGCACTTCGCCGATGCGGTTGCGCCCATTCTTGATCAGCGCCAGGCCGAAGGTGCGCCCAAGGGCCGGCGAGTTGTACGAGCTGGTGACCCAGCCTTCCATCGGGGTGATGCCATCGGTGGCCAGCGCGTCGGCGGCCACCAGCGCGGCGCCTTCGGGCAGGCGCAGCGAAGAGTCCACCGGCAGCACCGAAACCAGGTGCTTGCGGTCCTCGCGCACATTGTCCTCGCGGCTGTAGGAGCGCTTGCCGACGAAGTCCTTGAGCTTGGAGACCACCCATTCCATGCCTGCATCCTGCGGGGTCACCGTGCCGTCGGTATCCTGGCCGACGATGATGAATCCCTTCTCGGCGCGCAGCACGTGCATGGTTTCGGTGCCGTACGGGGTGATGTTGAATTCCTCGCCGGCGGCGTACACATCTTCCCAGACGCGCAGCCCATGCCAGGCAGGGATCGCGATCTCGAAGGCCAGTTCGCCGGAGAAGGAGATGCGGCTGATCCGCGCCTCGATCCCGGAGTCCAGCACCACGTCCTTGAAGGCCATGAACTTGAAGCCCTCGTTGGACACGTCCACCGAGCTGGCCAGCTTCGCGATGACCTCCCGGGACTTCGGCCCGACAACCGCGACGGTGGCCAGCTGCTCGGTCACCGAGGTGCAGGTGACGTCCAGTTCAGGCCATTCGGTCTGCAGCCATTCTTCCAGCCAGTCCAGCACGTCGGCGGCGCCGCCGGTGGTGGTATGCATCAGGAAGCGGTCCTCGGCCAGGCGCAGGGTCACGCCGTCGTCGAAGATCATGCCGTCGGCCTTGCACATCACGCCGTAGCGTCCCATGCCGACTTTCAGCTTGGTGTAGCCGTTGGTGTAGATGCGGTTGAGGAACTCGGCGGCGTCCTTGCCGCGGATCTCGATCTTGCCCAGCGTGGTGGCATCGAGCATGCCCACAGAAGCGCGCACCGCGGCGGATTCGCGGTAGACCGCCTCGTCCATGCTCTCGCCCGGCTGCGGGTAGTACCAGGCGCGCTTCCACTGCCCGACGTCCTCGAACTCGGCGCCGTGCTCCACATGCCAGGAGTGCATCGGGGTGATGCGTGCCGGATCCAGCAGCTGCCCGCGGGTGCGTCCGGCCAGCGCCGCGAAGGCCACCGGGGTGTACGGTGCGCGGAAGGTGGTAGTGCCGATCTGTGCCGGGTTCTCGATGCCCAGCACCGCGGCGATCACACCGATTGCCGCGACGCCCGAGGTCTTGCCCTGGTCGTTGGCGGTGGAGATCGAGGTGTACCGCTTGATGTGCTCCACGGACTGCATGCCGGCGCCGGTGGCGCGCAGCACGTCGGCGACGGACTGGTCGCGCTGCAGATCCACGAAGTGGGTCTTGTAGTTCGCGGCGTCGTCGCCGTTCAGCGACGGCACCAGCCAGACCGGACGGGTTTCCCCGGCCGGGGCTGCTACCGCCTGCGGAACTTCTGCGATGCGCTGGAAGCCTGCTGCGCTGGCGGCCGCGGCGCCGGTGGCGGCCCCGGTGCTCAGCGCACTGGCGGTGTCGAAACGGCCAGTGACAGCGCCGGCCAGGTGCTGGTTGGCCACTGCGGCGGCCGGGACGAAGGCGTGGATCGCAGTGTCCCAGTCCAGCTTGCCCTGGCGCTGGGAGTGCAGGTGCACCACCGGGTTGAAGCCGCCGCCCACGGCCAGCACGTCGGCCTCGAAGCGCCGCGGCGCGCCGAGGTTTCGCTGCTCGTCCAGCTCGGCGACGGTCACTGCCGACAGCTCGCCGGAGGCGTCGGACTCGGTGTCCACCACGACGGAGCCGGTCAGCACGGTGACCCCGTCGGCCACTGCTTCCGCGGCGGCCGCAGAGACGGTGGTGCGTGCGTCGATCACTGCAACCACCCCGCCGGTGGCTGCCAGCTCGGAGACCAGCGGGTAGACCGAGTCGTTGGTGGTGGCCACCACGATCTGCTGACCGGCGCGCACGCCGTAGCGGTTCAGGTAGCTGCGCACCGCGCCGGCGAGCATGATGCCCGGGCGGTCGTTGTTCTCGAACACGATCGGGCGCTCGTGGGCGCCGGTGGCCAGCACGACCTGCTGGGCGCGGATGTGCCAGATACGTTCGCGGGAAACGCCGTCGCCGGCCGGCCCGTCCAGATGCACGGTGCGGCGCTGCGCGGCGATCAGGTAGTTGGCATCGTAGGAGCCGAAGACGGTGGTGCGCTGCAGGTGGGTGGTCTCCTCGGCGGCTGCCAATTCGGCGGCGACTGTGTCGATCCACGCCGCGGCGTCCACGCCGTCGATCTGCTCGCCGGCCGCATCGCGCAGGGTGCCACCGGCTTCGGCACGCTCGTCGAGCAGCATTACCCGGGCGCCGGAGCGCGAGGCCTCGCGGGCAGCGGCCAGGCCTGCAGGCCCGGCGCCGACCACCAGCACGTCGGTATGCACGTGGACGTGGTCGTAGTAGGCGGGGTCCTCGTTCGGATCCAGCACGCCCAGTCCGGAGAGCAGGGTGGCGTTCAGCGATTCGGTGACCGGGACGGTGGTGGCAGGCAGCATCGACTCGGCGATGTCCTGGCTGTGCCGGGCGTCGACGGTGATCAGCGCGTTGGGTTCCTCGACGCCGGCGGCGAAGATGCCGCGCGGGCGGTCCAGATACAGCGAGTTGCCGCATGAACGCATCCCGTTGGCCAGCATTGCGCTGGCCACGGTGTCGCCGCGGAAGGCGGAAAGCTGCTGCCCGTTCACTCTCAGGGCCAGTGCTTCCTCGCGGTTAATGCGGGCGCCGGCGCTGTGCGCGGCGGCAAGGCGCTGGGACTTGCTCATCGGGTGCCTCCTTCGGTGGCCTGGATTTCTGGACGTGCTTCGCCGGCACGGTAGACGGCTTTGAATTCGTAGGTGACGGTGTCGCGCAGGGCGTTGAACCACTTGCGGCAGCCGCCGGAGTGGACCCAGCGTTCGGCGAAGATGCCCTTCTTGTTCTGCCGGTAGAACAAGTAGCGCGACCATTCCTTGTCGCTCAGCGCGTTCGGATCCTCCGGATAGGCAACGTGGGCTTCTCCCCCGTATTTGAATTCGTTCTCGTTGCGTGGCCCGCAGTTCGGGCAATCAATCAGCATCATGGCGGTTGCTCCTAGTGTGCGACGGCTGCTGCGCCGTGCTCGTCGATGAGGTGGCCGGTTTCGAAGCGCTCCAGGCTGAACGGCTTGTTCAGCCCATGAGGCTCGTCGTGGGCGATGGTGTGCGCCATGGTGAAGCCGGCGCCCGGGGTGCCCTTGAATCCGCCGGTGCCCCAGCCGCAGTTCACGTACAGGTTCTGGATCGGGGTCTTGGAGACGATTGGCGAGGCGTCCATGGTGGTGTCCACGATGCCGCCCCAGGTGCGCAGCACGTGTGCCCGGGCGAAGATCGGGAACAGTTCCACCGCGGCGGCCATCTGCTCCTCGATCACGTGGAACGCGCCGCGCTGGCCGTAGCCGTTGTAGCTGTCGATGCCCGCGCCCATGACCAGTTCGCCCTTGTGAGCCTGGGAGACGTAGACGTGGATGTGGTTGGACATGACCACCGTCGGGTGCACCGGCTCGAACAGCTCGGAGACCAGGGCCTGCAGCGGGTGGGACTGGATGGGCAGCTCGAAGCCTGCCATTTCGGCCAGCACAGAGGAGTGCCCGGCACCGGCGAGAGCGACCTTGCCGGCATTGATGGTGCCACGGGTGGTCTTCACGCCGGTGACCTTCTCGCCATCCTTGATGAATCCGGTGACTTCGCAGTTCTGGATGATGTCAACGCCCATTTCGTTGGCCTTGCGGGCGAACGCCCAGGCCACGTGGTCGTGCTTGGCGATGCCGGCGCGCGGCTGCCAGGTCGCGCCCATGACCGGGTAGCGGATGTTGTCGCTCACGTTGATGATCGGGCAGGCTTCCTTGACCTGCGATGGGTCCAGCCATTCGGCGTCCACGCCGTTGAGCTTGTTGGCTTCCACGCGGCGCACTGATTCGCGCACATCCCCGAGGGTGTGGGCCAGGTTCATCACGCCGCGCTGGGAGAACAGGAAGTCGTATTCCAGGTCCTCGGGCAGCTGTTCCCACAGCTTCAGCGACTTCTCGTAGATGCCTGCCGACTCGTCCCAGAGGTAGTTGGAACGGATGATGGTGGTGTTGCGGGCCATGTTCCCGCCGGCCAGCCAGCCCTTTTCCAGTACCGCCACATTGGTGATGCCATGGTTCTTGGCCAGGAAGTAGGCGGTGGCCAGGCCGTGCCCGCCGCCGCCGACGATGACTACGTCGTAGGACTTCTTCGGTTCCGGATTGTTCCAGAGGAATTCCGGGTGTTCTGGGAGCAAATCAGCCATGATTATTCCGCTACTTTCTTGAGATTTGGGTAGAGTGGGTGGGCTTCAGCCAACGCCAGAACACGTTCCTTCAGCTCTGGCAGTGCAGCCGTATTGCCGTCGGCCCCAGCAATCAACGCCTGCGCAATAATCTCCGCAACCTCAGCAAACGCAGCCTCGGAAAAACCACGCGTCGCCAATGCCGGAGTACCAATGCGCAGGCCCGAGGTGACCATCGGCGGACGCGGATCAAACGGAACCGAATTACGATTCACCGTGATCTCCACCTGCGCCAGCAAATCCTCAGCCTGCTGGCCATCCAACTCGCTGTCACGCAGATCCACCAGCACCAAATGCACATCAGTACCACCAGTCAGCACGCTGATGCCCTTGGCTGCCACGTCGTCCCGGGTCAGGCGCTCGGCAAGGATCTTGGCACCAGCCAAGGTGCGCTGCTGGCGCTCCTTGAACTCTTCGGACGCAGCGATCTTGAAGGCTACAGCCTTGCCAGCAATCACGTGCTCCAACGGACCACCCTGCTGGCCTGGGAAGACTGCGGAGTTCAGCTTCTTGGCGATTTCAGCGTCGTTGGACAGGATGATGCCGCCACGAGGACCGGCGAGGGTCTTGTGGGTGGTCGAGGTGACCACGTGGGCATGCGGCACAGGAGACGGGTGCAACCCGGCGGCCACCAAGCCAGCGAAGTGCGCCATATCCACGAACAGGTAGGCGCCGACCTTGTCAGCGATGTCGCGGAAGCGCTTGAAGTCCAGCTGGCGTGGGTACGCCGACCAGCCGGCAACGATCATCTTTGGCTGGTTCTCCACGGCAAGGCGCTCGACCTCGTCCATGTCCACAACGTTGGTCTCTTCGTTCACGCCGTAAGGAACGATGTTGAACAGGCGGCCGGAGAAATTGATCTTCATGCCGTGGGTCAGGTGTCCACCGTGAGCCAGGTTCAGGCCCAGTACGGTGTCGCCTGGGCGAACCAGCGCGTGGTACACCGACGCATTAGCCTGGGCACCGGAATGCGGCTGCACGTTCGCGAACTTCGCCCCGAACAACTCCTTGAGGCGCTCAATCGCCAACGTCTCGATGACGTCGACTTCCTCGCAGCCGCCGTAGTAACGGCGGCCCGGGTAGCCCTCGGCGTACTTGTTGGTCAGCACCGAACCCTGCGCCTGCATGATGGCCTGCGCGGTGTGGTTCTCCGAGGCGATCATTTCCAGGCCGCGCTGCTGGCGAGCCAGCTCAGCGTCAATGCGCTGCGCCACCTCCGGGTCGAGATGCGCGAGGTCTGCGGTCAGGGAATCTGCCGCGAGTGTTGAAGCTTGTGCCATTGCCCATTCCTAAATGTATGAATTGCCGACAACTGATATATCAATCTGCAATTCACTGTATGATGGAACTCACACCCCGGTCAATGGGTAACCGAAAATATTTCAGCACGCAGTAACCCTGCGGAACAGAGCAAAGAAATCGGAGTCAGGATGACAATCACCACGCAGCTCCCCCTGGGTGCCGAATCGATGGCTGAGCGCGCCTACCAGGTCTTGCGCGACCGGCTCATCATGATGGACATCGCCCCCGGTGACCCGATCAACGAAGCCCAGCTGGTCGCCGAGCTCGGAATCGGCCGCACTCCCCTACGTGAAGCGCTCAAGCGCCTGGAGGTCGACCACCTGGTGCAGTCCTACCCGCGCCGCGGCACCTTCGCTAGCCGCGTGGATATCACCGAACTAGCTGATATCACCGAAGTCCGGCAGGCCCTCGAGCCTTTGGCCGCGGCCAAAGCCGCCACGCTCCAGGGAGGCAGCGCGCGGGCTGGCATCCAGGCCACCCTGGAGGCGGTCCAGCAGCTCTCGGGCGAAAATCTGCGACGCACGCTCATGGAAAACGACCTCGAAGTGCACCGGCTGATCTACCAGGCAGCCGGCAACCATCATCTGGAGCAGACGCTGATCCGCTTGGATAATCTGGCCACTCGTATCTGGTGCATGGCGCTGGATCGCCTGCCCAGTATCGATGAGCACATCGGCGAGCACGTAGCGCTGCTCCAGGCGATTCTCGATGGCCACGCGCAACGCGCGCAGGAACTGGCCCGGGAGCATATCGTCCATTTCGAGAAGTCGGTGCGATCCGTTCTCTAGGTCCCTACACGTGGCGTGCGCACGTGTTGCGGCCTGCCCATGGCCAGCCAGCGGGCCAGATGCACCCGCAGCAGCCGGCCGCCTTCATGCAGGTCGCCGCCGAGCAGCGCGAAGATCCTCGCCAGGCGCTTATGAAGCGTCTGGCGCTCCAGATAGAGCTGATGGGCTGCATTCGTCGTATTGCATCCGGCATCCAGCCACACCAGCAGCGTGGCCAGCCGCACGTTGCCGCGCTGGTCCTCGTACTGCAGCAAGTTCCCCAGCTGTTCTGTAATGAAATGATCCAGATCCTCCCGGTGCCCGAACTTCGCCGCCAGCCTCTCCAGCGCATGGTCCGACGCATCGCGCACCCTGCCCTGGTCCAGGGTGGACTCGGGAAATGATTCCACGACCAGTGCCTCGGCCAGGGACCACTGCGCGCGCCAGATCCCCTCGGCCGAAGGGCCGGCGCAGCATTCAACCGACAGTCCCGACAAGCCGCGGCGCAGGCTGGCGATCGCTTCCCTCCGGGCCCCGCGCGGATCACCCGAGGCGAGCGCGAGCAGCGCCTGGAGCCGGCGCGGATCCTGGCCATGTCGTAGCTTTGGAATACCAGCATCATCAACGGCTCGTCGCTGCCGATCGGCGCCTGCCGCGCCAAGTCAGCCACGAAGAGCCCGTCGGCGCCGATGGCAATGGCCTGCAGCAGCGACGTATTGGCCGCCTGCACCGCACTCGACCGGTAATGCTGGGCATAGGCCAGGCCGACGATGCTGCCCAACCGTTCGGCCACCAGCTCCAGCCGCTCAGCGGACACCGACTCGGAGCCGAGGAGCACCAGCCGGGCTGCAGTATCGCTGCCGATGAACAGGTCCGTGGCCACTTCCAACGCTTCGGCCTGCGCCACGCCAGCCTCGGCCGCCGGACTGGATTCGGCAATCATCCGGCCGCCCAATTCCTACAGCACCGCGCACGATCCCAGTGCCTGCTCGATCATTTCCAGCAGCTGCCGCAAGTTGGGTCCAGCCGAGGCCATGTGCCTGGCCAGCAGCTGGGCAATCTCGTCGTCCTGCTGCAGGGCCGAGGCGTACTCGGAGACGATGCGGCGGTTGGTTCCCTCGGCCAGTTCCACAAAGGGCACGGTGACTTCCAGCCGGAAAACCGGCAGCCCGATCTGCTGGGCATGCTCGATGAACCGCGCCGGGATCCTGGTTTCCGGAACCAGCGGCTCGAGCAACAAGGCCGCCACGCTGCGCTCGGACAGCGAATCCAGATAGGCCAGCTGTGCCTCGGGCTTCAGGTGAAAAACGGCTTCCCCGGTCGTGAGCAGCGGCTCGTTGCAGTGCAGCAGGCCTGCAATGCCGAACTTCTGCACAACTCCATTGCCTCCATCTCGGCCCGGGTCGCCACCCGGGGCGGCATCATGGCAGTGCCCTACTTCATTTTCGAGCGCAAGCACAAGGACTTCTCCTACCTGTTCCTCGATCCGAAGTCCTCACGCCTGAAGTCGGTCAACTGGTCGGCGTTCGTCGCCTTCGCCGCCGGCATCGTGATGACCTGGATGTGCATGTACGGCTCGGTTCCCGCACTGCAGGGCCCGATCGCCAGCGCCGTGGGCGGCATCGATTTCTCATGGCCGGGCGGAACGCTCACCGGCGCCGCGGTCTACTTCGCCCTGGGCTACCCCCGCTTCCGGGCCCGGATCAACGCCAGGGTTCCGCTGGGACTGAAGATGGACCTGTCCGAGGGTGCATTCATCAAGGAGTTCAGCAGCGCCGAGGACCCGCGCAAGGAGCAGCATGTGGCCAGCAGGCCGGCTGCTCTTCCCGAACCAGATGCCGCTCCAGAGAAGGCCCCGGCTGGCAGCTAACCTGCTGGAATAGAATATTCGGCTGGCGCCGACTCCGGAACCCCGGACGCGGCGCCAAGCACGTACAAAGAAAGGACGACCCGATGACCCAGGAAACGATGGACGAGACAGGCTACGAGGCGGCACTGCAGGCTGCGCGCGCCGGCGCTGCCGAAGGCGGCGTGCCGATCGGCTCCAGCCTGGCCGGAGCGGAAGGAGTCATCGCGGCCGGGCACAACCGGCGGGTGCAGCAGGGCGACCCGACCGCGCATGCCGAGATCGACGCTCTGCGCGCGGCCGGGCGGCGCAGCAGCTACCCCGACCTGACGCTGTACACCACGCTGGCTCCCTGCGCCCTATGCTCCGGGGCCATTGTCCTGTTCAAGATCCCGCGGGTGATCGTCGGCGAGGACCGCACCTTCAGCGGGGAGATCGCCTGGCTGCGCGAGCGCGGCGTGCAGGTCGAGGTCCTTCAGGACCAGCGCGCCGAAGCGCTGATGGAGCGCTTCATCGCCGAGCACCCCGAGATCTGGAACGAGGACATTGCCGAGGAGCCGGCTGGCAGCTGAGCGCTTGCCGCGGCCCGCGAAAGGAATTCAGCAGTTATTGGCAATTAACACTCTTGACTGTGAGATGCACCACTGGAATGATTCAGTGCAACAGTGTTGCACTCATCGCAACCAAAATTTTCCTGGATCTCGCAAGGCGATCACCCTTTCCCAACTCCTGCCATTGCCTAGGAGGCAACGATGCCCTCTGTGTTCATCGAAGAACTCGACGCCGAATCTTACGCCACAATGGTGGTCCGCGAAGGCTCGACCATCATCATCCCGACCGGAGCCACCGAGCAGCACGGCCCGCACATGCCACTAGGCGTGGACGCCATGCTGTCCAGGGCCATCGCCGGCATCGTGGCCGAGAAGATCGGCGCCCTGGTTGCTCCGGTCTTCTCCTACGGATACAAGTCCCAGCCGCGTTCCGGCGGCGGCAACCACCGGGTCGGCACGACGAGCCTGGGCGCCGCGGCCCTGACTGGCATGGTCGACGACGTGGTCACGTCCTTAATCGCCCAGGGCTTCACGAACGTAGTCGTGCTCAACGGCCATTTCGAGAACTACCAGTTCATCTACGAGGGCCTTGACAACGCCGTCGCCCGCGCCCGCGCCACGGGGTCCGAATCCCGTGCCGTACTGCTGTCCTATTGGGACTTCGTCGACGAGGCAACGTTGGAAAAGGTATTCCCTGACGGCTTCCTGGGATGGGATATCGAGCACGGAGGGGTGCTTGAGACCTCGCTGATGCTCCTGTTGCATCCGCAGAAAGTGGACATGACCCGCGTGGTGGACCACCCGCCGGCCAAATTGACCCCGTACGACATCTTCCCCGAGGATCCCGCGCGCACCCCGCCTACCGGCTGCCTCTCCAGCGCCGCCGGCGCCAGCGCCGAAAAGGGCCAACTGCTGCTGGATGCGGTCACGGCTGCCGTAGCCGATTCGCTCCAGGGCGAGCTGCTCCTGGGATCCATCCAGGTGGAGGTCGAGTAGCATGTCCCTCAACGAAACCGAACGGAAGAACGCCCGGAAGGGCGAGGGCTCAAGCCAGGCGCCCGTCGAAGTGCCCCGTTTCATGGGACGCGTGATCCCGCCCTTGGATCGCCTGCTCATCCGGATTATCCCGCCCGCATTGATCGTCGCGGTGCTGCTCTGGGTACTGCTTTCCCCCGAGCAGGCATCGGCGGCCATCTCCGAGATGCGCACCTTTGTCACCGGGAAATTCACTTGGCTGTTCATCCTGTACTCGGTCTTCACCGTGGTGATGTGCCTCTGGCTGTCGATGAGCAAGGTCGGCAGAATCCGCCTGGGCGGGCCCAAGGCCAAGCCCGAGCACAGCAAGTTCGCCTGGTACTCCATGCTCTTCGCATGCGGCCAGGGCATCGGCCTGATCTTCTGGTCCGTCGCAGAACCGATCATGCTGCGCGACGAGAACCCTGTCATCCCGTCCACCACGCCTGCCGGCGCAGCCGAAGGCGGGATCGTGTGGACCTACTTCCACTGGGGACTGACCGCCTGGGCCATGTACTGCGTGGTGGCGGTCTGCCTGGCCTATTCGCACCACAACCTGGGCAAGACGCTGACCTTCCGCGAAGCCACCGTGGACCTCCTGCCCCGCTGGTCGCGACGCGGTGCGGGCGTGGTCATCGAGCTGCTGGCCATCATCGCCACCGTGCTGGGCCTGGCGACCTCGTTCGGATTCGCCACCTTGCAATTCACTTCCGGGCTCTCCTCGTTCACCGGCCTGTCTTCTAGTCCTGCCCTGTGGCTGGTCGTCATCGCGATCTTCGCGGGCATCACTTGCATCTCCGCTATCGTGGGCATCAGCAAGGGCATGGCGCGCATTTCCAGCCTGAACTCCATTCTGAGCATTGTGCTGGTCGGTGCGGTGCTGGTCTTCGGCCCGACGCTGTATATCGTCTCGATGCTCTCGCAGACCTTTGGCAGCTTCATGGCCAATTTCGTGAATATGAGCCTCTGGACCGATGCCAGCATCACCTCCAGCCCCCTGGCCAGCTGGCAGGACAGCTGGAATGGCTGGTGGACGGTATTCATCTGGTGCTGGGTCATCGCCTTTTCGCCGTTCGTGGCAGGGTTCATCGCGCGGATTTCGCGCGGCCGCACCATCCGCGAATTCGTCATCGGCGTGACCATCATCCCCACGCTCATCGTGATGATCTGGGTCGGAGTCATTGGGGCGAGCGCGATCTACTATGACGATGCGAGCAACCGGAGCATCAGCGATGCCGTGTCCGCGGACACCTCGGCCGGCCTGTTCGCGATGCTCGAGCACCTTCCGCTGGTCGGCACGATCCTGCTGGTGGTCTCCACCATCCTGGTCGCGACCTACTATGTCACCTCGCTGGATTCCGGGATCTATGCGCTCAGCGAGTTCGTCTCGGCGCCAAATAAGTCCGGACCGGTCTTCCGCGTGGTGCTGGTGCTGAGCATCGCCACCGTCGCCACGGTGCTGCTCACCCTAGGCGGCACGGCGGTGGTCGATACGGTCCAGACGGGCACCATCATCGGAGCCTTCCCGTTCTCCTTCGTGATCATCTTGATGATCATCAACCTGATTCGGCGATTGATCAAGCGCGACAAGGCAATCAAGCAGCTGGAGAAGGACATCAACAATCCCGACCCGAACCTTGTTTTCGTCGCTGACCCCGACGGCGATGGTGCGATCCTCAAGGAGGTCCCAGGACAGGAACGCCACACCTAGGCAGTGGATCCGGCATCGGAACGAAGGCCGCGGAACTCGTCATATTGAGTTCCGCGGCCTTCGCATTTTCCGGTCACTTCCGGGATTCATGCAGATCATTCCAGATTTACCGCTCTGCAGAAAAAGTTTTCACAATCGCCCTTGACAGTGACGCGGGGCACACATAATCTAAATGCAACGGCGTTGCAGTGAGCGCAACACGTACTTCTTCTCCGGCGATTCCCATGAATCCTCGCAATCCATCTGATTGGGCCGGCCTCCCTTGACAGTTGATTTCCCACAAGGAGCCAAAACCATGACTACCGCCAATATCGCCACCAATGTTTCCGAACTGGCCCGACTGAAGACCCTACACAACGGCGCCAAGGAGCAGCTGACCTTCTCGGATGCCGAGTTCGAGCGCCGCCTGGCCGGCCTGCGCCAGATCATGGCCGCGAAGTCGCTGGACGCGGTCATCCTGACCAGCTACCACGGCATCAAGTACTACTCGGACTTCCTGTACACCACCTTCGGCCGCAACTACGCGCTGGTGGTCACCGCCAGCAACTCCACCACCGTCACCGCGAACATCGATGCCGGCATGCCATGGCGCACTAGCTACGGCGACAACATCGTGTACACCGACTGGAAGCGCGACAACTTCTTCTACGGCCTGCAGGAAGCACTTAAGCGCGACGGCGTGAAGGCAACCCGGATCGGCGTGGAAGACGACTTCCTGCCGGGCCGCACCCGCCAGCAGATCGCCGACACCTTCGACGGCGCAACCCTGGTGGATGTCTCGCAGGACGCCATGCGCCAGCGCATGATCAAGTCGGCCGAGGAAATCGAGGTCATCAAGCACGGTGCACGCATCGGCGACCTGGGCGGCGAAGCCATCAAGGCAGCGATCCGCGAAGGCATCAGCGAATACGAGGTCGCACTGATCGGCACCGAGGCCATGGTGCACGAGATCGCCAAGACCTTCCCGCACCGCGAAGTGCGCGACACCTGGGTCTGGTTCCAGTCCGGCATCAACACCGACGGCGCCCACAACTGGGCCACCACCCGCAAGCTTCAGCGCGGCGACATCCTGTCGCTGAACTGCTTCCCGATGACTTCCGGCTACTACACCGCACTGGAGCGCACCCTGTTCCTGGGCGAGCCGGATGCCCGCAGCCTGGAACTGTGGAACATCAACGTCGAGGTGCACAAGCGCGGCCTGGAGCTGATCAAGCCCGGTGCCGTCTGTAAGGACATCGCCGCCGAGCTGAACGAGATCTACATCGCCCACGGCCTGCTGCCGAACCGCACCTTCGGCTACGGCCACTCCTTCGGCGTGCTCTCGCACTACTACGGACGCGAAGCCGGTCTGGAGCTGCGCGAGGACATTGAGACTGTCCTGGAGCCAGGCATGGTCGTCTCGATGGAACCGATGATCACCGTCATGGACGGCGAGCCAGGTGCCGGCGGCTACCGCGAGCACGACATCCTGGTCATCGGCGAGGATAACACCGTTGAGAACATCACCAAGTTCGGTTTCGGTCCGGAGAACAACATCATCGACGCCTAAAGGCGAGCGATAACCGTGGGGCGGGGCCCGAACCCCGCCCCACGGTTGCCTTAACCAACTGATGCGCGGCATGCACGGGGGCTGCGCCAAGAACCGAGGACCACCTACCTGGTCCATAGGAACACTTCATCATTCCAGCGGCAAAGAAGCCAGGACTGGCCCAAGCCGCTACCCTCCAGAGGCGGTTTCGCACCATGAACCATTCCAGCAACTCCCCACTGCAAGCCACTGACGCAACCGCGGCCGCGCCGGCCACCGGCACAGCTGCATCCCGTACCATTGATTCGAAGACCCGTCGCAAGGTGATCACTGCCAGCTTCATTGGCAACTTCGTGGAGTGGTTCGATTACGCGGCCTACGGCTATCTGGCCGTTACCATCGCCGCGGTGTTCTTCCCCAGCGACGATCCGCAGGCGGGTCTGCTGATGACCTTCGGGGTCTTCGCCCTCTCCTTCCTGGTCCGCCCCATTGGAGGCTTCATTTGGGGGCATCTGGGCGACAAGATTGGCCGGCGCGAGGCCCTGTCTTGGTCGATTCTGCTGATGACCGGCGCCACCTTCTGTATCGCGCTGCTGCCTGGCTACGCGTCCATCGGTTTCGGAGCGCCGCTGCTGCTCTTGGCCTTGCGGCTGGTCCAAGGCTTCTCCGCCGCCGGCGAGTATGCCGGAGCCTCGGCCTTCCTAGTCGAGTACGCCCCAGCCAACCGGCGCGGCCTGTACGCAGCAGTCGTTCCGGCAAGCACTGCCACCGGCCTGCTTTTCGGTTCGTTGATGGCCGCCGGGCTGACCGGGTTGCTCTCAACTGAGGATCTGGAGACCTGGGGCTGGCGCATTCCGTTCCTGCTGGCGGCTCCCTTGGGGCTAATCGGCCGCTACATCCGCACCAAGCTGGAAGACTCTCCAGCCTTCGTTGAAGCATCCGAGTCCGGTGCACCTGAAAGCTCCCCGGTCGGGTCATTGCTGAAGAACCACTGGCGCAAGCTGCTCCAGGCCGCAGGGGCGGTCCTGCTGAACGCCGTCGGGTTCTACGTCATCCTGTCCTACATGCCGACCTACCTGTCCGAGGAACTCGGACTGGACGCCACTCGTTCCTACCTGGCCACCACCGTTGCACTGCTGACCTATGTTGGTTTCATCTTCCTCACCGGCATGCTTTCGGATCGCTTCGGCCGCAGGCGGGTATTGATCAGCGCATCAGTCTTGTTCGTCCTCTTCACCGTGCCAGCCTTCATGGCTCTGGAATCGGGAAACTTCCTAGTGATCGTCCTGGTCCAGATTCTGCTCGGCGCAATGCTCACACTCAACGACGGCACGCTACCAAGCTACCTCGCCGAAATGTTCCCGACCAAGGTCCGCTACTCGGGCTTCGCGGTCTCGTTCAATCTCTCGAATGCGCTCTTTGGCGGAACCGCGCCATTCGTCGCAACCTTGCTGATTGCCACCAGCGGCAATGTCCTGGCTCCAGGTTGGTACTTGATGGCTGCAGCCGTTGTTTCGCTCGTGGCCGTAGCCTGCTCAGTGGAAACCAGCCGCAAACCGTTGGCATGAGCCGTAGGATAGTAGCAACTCAGGAGGGAAAATGACTGAAACCCGTAGCGAGACACGAGGTGCCTCGGTAATCGTCAACGTGCTCGATGTGCTTCGATGCTTCACCGTTGAGCATCCGGTAGTCGGCGTCACCGAAATCGCTGAACAGGTAGGCCTTCACAAGTCAAGCGTCTCGCGGATCCTTAACACGCTCGAGCAGGAACGCGTGGTGGATAGGGAAGAGGAAACCCGCAAGTACCGTTTGGGAGTAGGACTGATTGCCATCGCCGGCCCATTGCTGGCCAATCTGGACGTGCGCCAGGTTGCCTACCCCCTACTGGAAGACCTGCGCGAAGCGACCGGCGAGACCGCAGTGCTGAACATCTGGGACGGCAGCGAGTCGATTTCCGTGGAACAGCTCTCATCCACCCATCCGGTCAAGCACACCTCGGTCATGGGATCCCGGTACCGTTCGGGGCTGAGCGCCACCGTTCAGGTATTCCTCGCCAACGAGGAACCAACGCGCCGCGCGGAGCTGATCTCCAGCGGCGAGATCGATCTGGCCGGTACCTCCCCGGCCGAATACGAGGCACGCCTGGATCTGGTGCGCGAACGCGGCTATGCGGTCAACTACGGAGAGACCTCCGCAGAAGAAGTCGGGGTGGCCGCTGGAATTCTCGATCACCGGGGTGAGCTTGTCGCCTGCGCCATGACCGCCGCCCCGTACTACCGCATCGGCGCCGACGAACTGGAGCAGCTGTGCTCCAGCACCCGGATCGCGGCACGGCGCATCAGCACGAGGCTCGGATACCACACGGAAGGATAACCATGGACCCGTTCGAAACCCGTGATTCCTACGCCTTCGACTACCGGATGCACGAAGGCTCGGCCATGAAAGTCAGCTACCATTTCGCCGGGCACACCGGAATGCCGATGGCCATCCAGACCTGGGTGATTGAACCAGGCGGCTTCGAGGGCTTCCACCGCCACGAGGGACAGGCGGCGTTGCAGGAGTTCTACCAGGTGATCGAGGGCCAGGCGACGATGCGGGTCGGCGAGCGCGAATACAAGCTGAGCCCGGGCGACAGCATCTTGGCCGATGCAGGGGTGGACCACGACCTGCGCAATACCGGCACGGATGCCCTGCGAGTCCTGGTCGTTTGGGGTCCTCCGGGCGATGCCGACTTCTCGGCCTTCGGTTCGCACCAGCTAGCGCAACGGGCCCGGGCCGGCCGCGTGGCTTAGCTGGGAGTATGCCCAAGGCTCTTTTGCTGGGTGCATGCCCGGTGCTGAAGTGGTGCCATGAGTTACAACATCGGCTATTTCGTTGGTTCGCTCGCTTCGAACTCCATCAACCGCGTCGTGTCCAAGGCGTTGATTGCATTGGCACCCGAAAACCTCAGCTTCACGGAAATCCAGATCGGCAACCTGCCCTTGTACAGTGCTGACTACGATGCCGACTACCCTGAAGCAGGGACCGCTCTGAAAAAGGCCATTGAAGCCTCGGACGGGCTGCTGTTCATCAGCCCGGAGTTCAACCGGTCGATTCCCGGTGCGCTGAAGAATGCCATCGACTGGGGTTCCCGGCCGTGGGGCACCAATTCCTTCGCCCGCAAACCCACCGGCCTGCTCGGCGCCTCGCCCGGAGCCATCGGCACAGCGGTCATGCAGTCCAGCATGCGCAGCGTGCTCAGCTTCCTGGATGCTCCGCAGTTGAACTCCCCCGAGGTCTATCTGCAATACCGCCCCGAGGATTTCGGCGAGGACGGGAGCATCAGCAACCCTGACACAGAGAAGTTCCTGGCCCACTACATGGGCGAGTATGCGGCGTTCGTAGAGCGTGTGCTCGACTCAACCGCCGCGGGCCATATCGGCGACGAAGGTATGTAGTCGCCGCTAACGGCCGCTAGGCCCGCGAGTACTCGGCAAGGGAAACACCAGAGGCAAAGGACTGCATGCTTTCCAGCTTCCAGCTCTCCGGGGCATATCCGGTGTCCCCGAAGAGCCTGACTCCCGACCCGAACATCACCGGCTGGATTTTCAACGCCAGCCGGTCGATGTCTGTGCGCAGCTTGGCCGCCAGTTGCCCGCCGCCGCACAGCCAAATGCCCTCCCCTGGCTGGGCCTTGAGATCGCGGACGACCTCCCTCGGATCCGCGTTGGTGAACTGCACCGCTTCGCTCCCCTCGGGTGACGAGTGCTCTCTCGTGAAGACAATCTGCTTCAGATGCGCATAGGGGTTGGGCAGTGCCGGCAAGCCGACGGCGTAGGTATTCCAACCCATCAGCACCGTGTCGAAGGGGCACCCGTCGATGGGCAGTCCGGCTGCCTCCGCCAGTTGGGTCGGCGCCGTGCCGCGATAGCGCTCCCAGATGGGCGCTGCGTGCTCACCCTCGACTGCGAAAGCATCGAATTCGCCGTTCGGACCGGCAATGTATCCGTCCAGGCTCATTGCAACGAAGTAGGTCAGTTCCCGCATTCTTCTCCCTTGGCTCATGGCCGGAGGCCAGGTGAATTCTGGGCTAACCCTACAGCACTGGCGAGCGCGAGCTGGGGAGAATGCAAAAAACCGGAAAGCATCTTTTGGATGCTTCCCGGTTTTTTTCATTTGGTGGACCTCCGTAGAGAGTTTGAGAACCCCTGCCAACCGCTGAAAACTTTGTCTTTGCGCAGGTCGCGGGGCTTCTACGACCACGACCGGCGCTCCTCGGAGCCTACCGTTTCCGATTCCGGGGGACGGGTAGTGCGATCACTTGGGATGGCTCAAACCCAGCTGCGCCCCGAGCAGGTCGACGATCTGGTGGCTCAGTACCGCGAGGGTGCGACGCTCGTCGAGCTGGCATCCAACTTCGGAGTGAACCGCCGGACGGTCGCCATGCACCTTACCCGGCGGGAAGTGAAGAACCGTCGTGGTCGGTTCGATCCTTCCCGTATCCATGAAGCAGCCGACCTCTACCTCAGCGTGTTAACGCTGGTAGAGGTCGGCGTGAAGGTTGGGGTGGGGCCTCAGGCTGTCCGGCGAGCGCTCGCTTTGCACGGTGTCGCGATCCGGCCTGGCGGAGGGCGTCGTTCGCGAATCACGGCATCCGCTGCCGTCGGCGGTTGAGCCTAGGAATGAAGGACTGGCACACGACTGTCTGCTTCGGCGACCGCCTCGCGGCGCTGGTGACGACGGATCGGGGCCTCGCGCAGGCGCGCACGGATGAGCAGAACGACGCTCACGGGTCCCATGATGATGAACTTCAGTGCGTTCCAGCAGGCCCACAGCACGATGAGGTGGAGCCAACCGGGACCGCCATCGGCTGCCGCATCAGAGCAGACGCTCGCGATCAAGATGTACGGAAGCGCGACCAGCATCGCGGGTGTCCCCCACTTGAGTCCGCGACGGGTGCGGATGGCAGCGAGCAGTCGGTTGCTCGGCATGTAGCGGTGCAAATAATCGCGGGTGCGAACGCTGAGTGTCCAGAGAAAGCGGAACATGGCTGACCTCTCGTCACACGTGTTACTCCGTCGAGAAGACAGAACGTGTGTGAGTGCCCGAAGGCCGTCCCGGAGGACCCGCAATATGAGGAGAACCTGCCTCACTATCCACTGTACGCCGGGGTTGGCGTTCACAGAACCCTCCGGCTCCCGCGTCGCCGCGCGCACCTCTCTGTAGAAGCGAGAGGAGCCGACAATGAGGATCTTGAGCCAGGTAGTCCAGGACGAGCGCACGGCGCGGATGGCGCTTTCGATGCTCGTTGAACCGGACGATGCAGTGACCGGTCGCCTCCTGGGCGAGCTCGGTGCGATTGAGCTGTTTCGGCTTGCCGAGGGTGAAAGCGCGGTGCCGGGGTTCAGTACCGTTGACGCTCAGGTGTGGCGTGCCCAGTTCCAACGGTCAGATGCTCGGACACTTGAGCAGAACATCGTCGGAGCAGAGCGCGCCGGTATCAGCACCCTGATTCCCGGCGACAAAGAATGGCCTTCCGCGCTCGACGATCTTGGCTACCGGCGCCCGTACGTCCTCTGGACTCGTGGCACGACGTCGTTCCTCGCGCGACCGCTCAACGATCTCGTCACGATCACCGGCGCGAGGGCCTCGACCTCCTACGGCGAGCATGTGGCCGGTCAGTTTGCCTCCGACCTCGCCAGTTCTGAGCGAATCATCGTGGCCGGCGGTGCGTACGGCATCGACGGCGCTGCGCACCGAGCGGCCCTCGCGTCAGGCGGCGACACGATCGCTGTCATGGCGAACGGCGTGGACCGCATGTACCCAATGGGTCACCGTGAACTGCTTGAGCAAGTGGCAGGCCTCGGTCTCCTTGTCAGTGAGGTTCCGCCGGGCGCGGTGCCGACGCGCCATCGCTTCATTGCTCGGACACGGCTGATGGCCGCGCTCTCCACAGCGACCGTGATAGTCGAGGCCGGAGCTCGCTCCGGCTCAATGAGGGTGGCAGAGCACGCCCAGGAGTTGGGACGGACTGTTGGTGCGGTACCAGGTCCGGTGACCAGCGCACCAAGCGTAGGGCCGCACCGCCTGCTACGCGACAAGGAGTGCGCGGTCATCACTAATGCTGCTGACCTCTACTGCGCCTTGGAGACTCGCGATGTCGAGAGCGGGAGTGCTGCATGTCTGTTGACGCCTGAACGCACTGTCAGCAGCGCTCGGGAAGTTCGACAGCTGTAGCCGCTGCCTTAGACCGTCTACGGGCGGATTCGATCACGGGCACGGTCACGCGCGCGGAGTCGCAGCCTGTCGCGGACTTCATCGTGAATAGTGTTGGAGGTCTGTTCGGCAGTCTCTGCCGACACGACCAGCGCATATCGGATGGTGTTGCCGGCGCGGAGTCTTTGGGCATCGTCCATGCACTCGACGTGGATCGGGAAGACATCGCCATCAACGAAAGACATCGAACGCGTGCCCTGCACGATCTCATGTTGAAGGCTTCCGCGCCTCACTGCGTTGTGCTCTGCATCGGTTCGGTCTCCGCCCGCGAGCTTCGTGTCTGGCGTACTGAAGTAGACCTTGGCACTGCGGTACCGAGTGAGCTGGCCAACCGTTGGCGCCATGAATGCCAACGTGATGGTGAAGCGGTGCCATTCCGCTTTCGCGCGGAGCGAGGGAGGCAGTGGGAAGGCGTAAGTATGGCGCTCGTTCCGTGCGATTTGACCGCCCGCGACGAGGACGGCTCGATTGGATGCGGCGTCACCGAGTCTGCTGAGGTCGAGACGGCCGTAGCCAAGCAAAGCCGTCAACTGCCGCCGAGCATCCTGACCATTGAGGCCAAGATCGTTGCGCAAGCTGTTTTCCCAAGCACCCCAACTGCTTGCATGGGCAAGGAGAGCGCGCACGAGCAGCGGGTGGTATTGCGGATCAGGAAGCGGTGCGTCTTCGGGATCGCCGTTGCGAGACTCAAGGAGGTCAAACAACCTGCTGGCTTCACGGGTGACGAGCGCCGTCGCGTTACTGGTGCCGTTCGTGAAAACCGTGCTGTTGGTAACGCCGCCGCGTCCAGGAGCGGCCACCTGCAAGCCAGGTCCCGTCGTGGCGGTGCGCGCCAGGCCGACTGCAACGGCAGTCTGACCGGGCAGCACGATGGGACGCGTGTAGAAGGCGCGGCCTCCAGAGTGATGAATGTCCGGCTTGACCGACCGATCGGCGCCGGGCCCAACCGACCCGTAGTGTGCGGGAGCGTCCGGGTTGGTAATGTCCCACACCGTATCTGGAACCGCGATCTCGCCGAGGCCGTCTGAGTGCGTGGCACCGACGGTGAGGGCGTTGAGTGCATCGCCAGGCGGAAGGATGCCGCGTAGCAGCGCCTTCTCGAAGCCGACCCGCATTGCAGCCAAGCGAGCGGCGTCGGTGTCGTGCGCGGCGACGGCGGGGATCGTGAACTCGTCTGTGTGGTTACCCGCACTGACGACGAACAGCAGGTTATACGAGTGGGCGAGCCAGTCTAGGAGGCGCCCGACGGGGCTCATTCGACGCGTGAGTGCTCGCGTCTGCGCGCCTATGGAGAGGTTCACAACGCGAACGCTCGGCGCTGCGGCAGGTTGATTGCCTTCGCCCTTCACAATCCGTCTGATCGCGCGGTGAAGGACGTCAGTGAGCAGACGATTCGGGACTACCTGCTCGTTCCCAGGCATGAACTCGTGGGGCTGCAGGATCGGGCGCACGTAGAGAGGACGATCAAGCGCGGGACCGCCATCCGTGAGATCGCCATGAATGATAAGTGACGCCATGGCGGTTCCGTGGTGGCGAGCCGCGACGGGGTAGTTCTCACCAAGCCCATCAGGGTCATCGATCGAGAGCCGACCTTGGAGCGCGTCGTGGTTGGTGAACGGCAGCCCGTCGAGCAGCGCGATCCGAGGCTTGCCTTCGATTCTGTCGCTGCGAGCAAGGAGGGTTTGAGCAACTGGCTCAAGAGTCCCTGGCGCAACGCTCATCGGGGTGAAGGGGCTGACGAACATGACGTCATCAGTCGTGAGAAGCCGAATGGCTGAAGCTCCGTTGGTCAACACCGACTGGACCTGCTGGATCGGGAGTTCAACCAGGAGCGCGTGGTACTCGATCTCTCCGATCTGCGAGCGATCCAAGACTCGGCCGGCGCTGGAAGTGATGACTTCCTCGACGTGCGCCTCGGCAGCCGCACGCTGGGGGGCATCACGCCTGTGCCAAAGTTCGACCTCGACGAGGACGGTGCTGACCGACTGACCGACCAAGCTGAGAGTCTCTTCCCAGCGCTCGCGCAGACCAGTCTCACGGATGCGATCCTCAGCGCCCCACCGACGTATCGCTGTCAGTTGCTGGAAGGCCGACTTGAACTTGCCGAGCCCGTGCTCGAACGACGCGGACGGGTCGGCCTGCCATTGAGTGAAGAGCCGAATTAGTTCGTCGGTCGCCTTGGCGTTGGACATGACCAGGTACAGCGAGTGCGAAACGCGCTTGTCTGTCCGTCCAGTTTCACGCTCCGTCATGTGAAAATCGTCATCGGGATCAGATTGGTCCCCGAGAAGCTCCGACAGAAACTCCAGGCCATCGATCCGGTTGATTGCATTGTGGAAGTCCTTGACGCTTCCTGCCAGATCAAATACGACCACAAGCGCGGGGTCGATCTCCTCTGGGGTGTCGGCGCTCAGACGAGCACGTTCGGCTTCGAAAGCTACGGCCAAGTCCTTGAACTGAGGAGTGAGTCGTTCACCTTGCCGCCCGGCGCCCGGCTTTGCCAGACGTGGAAGATCGCGCGGCGTCTGGGTTGGCCGCGCCACAACTTCCGCCGGCCCGAACGCAAGAAGCGGTCTCCACTCAATCGTCACCCTGCCGCCTGACCTCGGCGGTGTTCAAGGCGTTCTTGCACGATCCGGCGGATGTTGTCATCCGGAAGTTCAAGCACCGCACGGCGGCGCACATCAAGTGCGAACTCTTCCAACTCAGCGAAGCTCGCCCCCGCCAACTTGTCGGCGAGTGTCCGAGGAGCAAAACCAAGGTCACCCCCGAAGCGTTCAGCAAGACGTTCGAGAAATCTTGTCGCCTGTGCACGGCTAGGGGCACCTAACTCTGTGCGAATCTGGAACCGCCGCCATGCCGCCCGATCCAACAGCTCGCCGTGGTTAGTTGCGCCAACGAAGATCACGTGAGGTGGGAGTCTGTCGATTTGGAGAAGCAGCGTCGAAACCACCCGCTTGATCTCGCCGGTCTCGTGCTCATCCGATCGCTCTTTGGCAATGGTGTCCAGTTCGTCGAAGAACAGCACGCAACGGCGAGTCCGAGCGAACTCGAACGCGTTGTCAAGCCGCGCGGCCGTTTCGCCGAGGAAGCTCGACATCACTCCCTCGTAGCGGATCACGTAGAACGGAAGCATCAGTTCTGCCGCGATTGCTTCCGCCAGGCTCGTCTTGCCGTTTCCAGGCGGGCCTGACAGCAGAAGTCGGTTGCGCGGCTCAATACCGTAGCTACGTAGAAGCTCCGCGCGCTTCTGTTCCTCGATCAATTCGGCCACGACTCGCTGCGGGACCGGCGCAAGTTCGAGCTCATGCAGCCGACGATTTGGCACGACCTCATGCACGAGGTCGCGGATCGCCGCTGCCCGGTCGTCACGGACGGACCCCTGTCCGGTCGTCGTAATGAGTTGGGAGAGTCGATCGGCGAGAAGATGGTGCTGATTGGCGCGTTCCTCGGCAATGACGGACTCAACCAGCACCTTGAAGCGTTCCCGATCACCACGGCGTTCGGCGTCGACGAGGTCTAGGAGTAGATCGGCGCGCGCCATCCTCCGCCTCCTTCAATCGCGTGTCGTCATGTGGATTCAAGTCTACTGCCATGTGGCCCTGAAGTTACTTGGCCGCGCCGATGTTCGCAGGTCTCCGACCTCGGGAGCTGACACTGCCACAACATTGCACGCGATGGCCCACCTCGCGACGGGCTTCGGGCCGTATGAGCATCACCCACTGCTTCAGCGACTACTCGCACTTGATCGAGGGCTGCCCGCACTCGCCCGGCGTCGATCTTCTGAACGGCAGACTCGGGTGGGGCGCCGAGGGATGTGTCATCGGTGATCCGGTAGCGGTCGCGGTAGGCGGCAACCACGCGGGCGGCCTTGCGCCAGGCTGCGGCCCGTCGTAGATCATTCGGCTGCGCTCCAAGAGCTTCCGTCCACGGTGCGCTATTTATCAGTGCCGCTTCGAGTACAGCGTCGGCGCGAGCCTCGATGAGTTCTTCTCGCTCGTCGAGGGCTGATCGCATCTCAGTATCGATGACTCCGTGCGCCGATGGGATGAGGCCGGCGATGAGTCGTGGTGGCTTGCGAGGCCTGCCGGAGCCTGCGGGAGTGGCGGTCGCCCGCGCGACCCGGTAGTGGAGTACGGCCGCGATGTCGTCGGCGTCGGCGAATCCACGCGCTGCGACGAGGCGCGGAAGCAACGCATCGACGTTCTGATGGTTCGCTTCAGCCCGGCGAAGCTCAGCCGCGAGTGGGCCAAACGCGTCGGACTCGATGGCGTACTCGGCCTGCTCGTCGGTGAGCCCCGAGCTGCGAATGAGGGTTGCCCAGCGATCGTGTTGGGCGGCTGCTGCGATGGTCTCGTACTCGGCAGCGAGCTGAGCGATCGAACCCCACTGTTCCTGTTCGGCGACGATGGTCTCGTGCGCTGAGAGCTCGGCGCCACTGTGCTGTAGAACGCCATAGAGCACGCTTCGCACGGTGGCACGTGGGTCGTCGCCGGGATGTGGATGCGTGTGGTCGTCAGCGCGGGCGAGCGTCACATAGGCGTGGTTCGAGTGCCGCCCCCGGGTCATCGCGACGTAGAGGGTCTCTCTCGTCGAGGTCGGTTCGACCAGCACATGTGCGGTGTCGGTCGTGATGCCTTGAGCGCGGTAGGCGGTGACCGCGTATCCAAGATCGACATGCTCAGCCACGTACGACGCCGGAATCACGATGGTGCCACCAAACCTGCGCCCCCCGCTTCCGAGTCTTGATGGTGCCGTCTTCCCTGACCGCGGTGCTGGTTCCGTAGTCGCGTGCGATGGTGATAGTCCCGTCGTCGCCTACGGCGGTGACAGTCCAGATGTCGCCGTTGCGCACCCAGTCCCGCCCCGTCAGGGTGCGGAGTTTCCGGTTGTTGAGCCGCGTGATGATGGTGTCGCCGACGCCTGCGGCAGTGCCGTCGCGCAGCTCGACTTCGCGGTCGGGGTTCAGCGTCTTGTTGAGGATCAGGTCGGCGCGGGCGCGGGCGCGGGCGTGGTCACGCCTTCGTGGGTTTCGGCGATCAGTACCGAGATGAGTCCGGCGTCGCGGTCTGCGCGCCATGCGTTGTAGGCGGCATCGGTCATGGCCGCGGCGTCGCCGCCGGTGACGCGCTCGTGGGCGAGATATGCGTCGATAGCCGCCGTGCGTCCGTGACGCAGTTCAAGTGAGGCGGACTTCTCCCAGGCGTGAGTGAAACGATGCACGTCGACCAATTCGGGCGTATCGGCCCGGTCTCTGACGATCATCGCGAACGCACCGCCAGCGTCCACGGATTGGAGTTGGGCGTAGTCGCCGACCAGCAGGACCTTCGCGCCAGCGTCTTGGGCGAGGTAGGTGATTCTGTCCAGTGACAGGGTGCCGGCGAGGGAGGCTTCGTCGATGATGACGAGCTGGCCTGCATCGAAGGTGGTGCCGTTGATGAGGTGGTTCTGCCACCACTTCGCTGTGTTCTCCGTCGCGATCCCGAGATCATCGGCGAGGACTTGGGCTGCGATCGCTGACGGTGCAAGCCCGACAACGGAACCGGTGCCGTGCTCGACCTCCCAGGCGCGGCGGAGCGCATTCATCGCGGTTGTCTTTCCAGCCCCGGCGGGACCGACCAGCACGTCCAGCACGCGTCCCGATACTGCGATATGGGTCAGAGCGTCTGCTTGGTCGCCGCCGAGCATCCGACCATCTGCGTCTGGTCTGCTCGTGATCTTTTCGACCGTCGAGAGCTGCACCGTCGGGCCGGCCAGATTGGCTGCTCGTTCGAGGAGTCTGTCTTCGGCCGCGAGCTGGGACTCGGAGGTGAACACGGTTGAGCTCTTTGGACGGAACACTGAGGTGCCGTCGGGCCTCCGGAACACGACCGGCGAAGCGGAGAGTTCAGGCGGCGTCAGCCGGAGCGACACGAGTTCGGCGGCGTCGGCGACCATCGAGACGAGAGCTTCCCGATCCTGCATGGTGGCAAACCTCCAGCCCATCGTCTGCCGGGATGCCTCGGCCATGAGATTCCACCGACGCCAGGTCGAACGCTTCTCACCGACCACCTCAACGACCGACCGACCCAGCTCGCCGATCACATCAAGCGGCACGTCGTCGGCGCGCAGTAGCAGCGGCCTGTCGTTGTCGATGACCTCACCTGCCCACATCGTCGAGTCCCTGCCGAGGGTTTTCGTTGCGCGGGATCGCCACTCTGCAGTGAGTTCGGCAAGGGAGCGAACCTCCTTCTCAGGCCGGGTTGCGAGTGTGGCTTGCGCTCGCAACCTCATGATCACTGCTGGTGACGGGCGTCGTCCGTGCGCGGCGACGTGCTCGGTGATGAGGCGATCGGTCTCTGCGTTGACGTGATGGGCGCGGGTCGAGAACTCGGCGATCAGTTCCTCGGGCACCCCAGTGATTGCCCATGCCGGGTTACGGTCGCGGCCCATCTCTCGGCTCTCCCACGTGACACCGAAGACGCGTGTCATGTGGTCTGCGAACACGGCTTCGTGTAGTTCGGAGAGCGCAACGACGGCCGCATGCATCGGCCTGCCGTCGAGCGAGCGCCATTTCCCATCGAATACGGTCTTTGCCTTATTGCTGATGACGACGTGTGTGTGGAGGTGGGGGTCGCCAGCGCGGGAATCGAAGTGATCGAAGGCGGTTGCGATGAGCCCGGTGACATCCACCTGTGCAACGGCTCCGTCCCCGGCGGATGCACCCGTGCGGGTGGCCGCAATCTCGCGTTCCATGAACGCAACCACCTCCGCAACCGCTCGATGGTGGGCTTCGGCGATGAGTGCCTGAACCCCGGCATCGGAGGCGGCCCACAGCACCGATGCGGACTTTGGGATTGAGAAGGTGAAGTCAAATCCTGCCACCGCCCGGCGTGTGCTCCGGGCAGTTTCCTCGGCGACGATCTGTGCGATTGCTTCGCCCTTGGCGCCGGGCGTCATCGTTGGGTCCAGGTCGGTGATTCGCGCCTCGATTCGTTCTTCCTGGCTCCGGTAGGTCGGGATCGCTCGACCCAGCGGCTCGTCGGTGATCGGATCATGGCCCCTCCCCATCAGGAGCTGGAGCTGGTGTTCAGATACTCGGTCGCCCACCTGGATCTCGCCCTTACCCAGGGCCGTGACGCCCGCGCCGAGCCATCGGCCAGGCGGGGTGCCTTCCTCCATGTAATAGCGCGTGAGCGGCGTCGAGAGCGGCCGGTCTCCGTCGGCTGCCGCGACGGTCTTGAGCAGGTACTTGTAGCCATCACCCGCCGACATCACGCGCATCGAAACCGTCATGTTCACCTCCGCTCCTGGCGAGCAGGTGAGCACCCGTACCATGTGACTTCTACCTCGACCTGCAAGAGGCGTGTGACCTCGGACGGCGGTCGGAGCGGAGGCCGGAGGTGGAGGCATCGGGCGGCGACAAGCGAGAGCTCGGTTGAGCAGCGGGCGCGTGCTGGAGCCGTGCACCTGACAGGTGACCAGCGCTGCATCAGCTTCGTGATGAGGCGATGCAGGGGACGACCGTCACCGGAGCGGACTTCATGCACGACCTCGACGCCAGCGGCGGCTCAGAACTCAGGATCGGGTCGCTGTTCAGCGGCTACGGCGGCCTCGACCTCGCGGTCGAGCACGTCTTCAACGCCAAGACCGTGTGGTTCTCCGAACTCAACGCGCCCGTCGCCCGCGTCTTCGCCCGCCACTGGCCCGACGCACCGAACCTCGGCGACATCACGGCCATCGACTGGAGCCAGGTCGAGCCCGTGGACATCCTCATCGGCGGGTTCCCGTGCCACGACGCGTCCACCGTCGACAAGCGCGCCGGCCTCGCACCCGGCACGCGCTCGGGGCTCTGGGCGCACATGGCGGCAGCCATCAACGTACTTCAACCCGAGTGGGTCGTCCTCGAGAACGTTCGCGGGCTGCTGTCCTCACCCGCGACGCGGCCACCCGCACAAGGAGACGACCATGACCGACGCAACCCCGGCGATGCAACCCCAACGGCGCAACCCTTCACGGCGTGGAATCCGACCCGTGGCATCTGGGAGACAACGCAGCTCGACCTCTACAGGCTCTCGGCGCCGTTCTCGGCGATCTGGCCGACCTGCGGCTGGATGCGCGATGGATCGGCCTGCCGGCTTCCCTTGTCGGCGCTCCTCACCAACGCTTCCGCATCTTCGCCCTCGCCCGGCGCGCTGTTCCGCACCCCGCTGGCGACGGACTCCTCGCGCGGCGGGGAGACTCGCGATCAGGTGCGAGCGAGGCGAGGGACGATCGCGCTCTCGCACCAGATCATCGATTTCGCACTCCACGGACCGGCTGGCTCGCCGAGCAGGAGAGCCGAATCGGAGACTCTGTGGTCTCTGATCGACGGACTGTTCAGCGCTGGGGACGCTACGCCGACGCCATCACCCGCTGGGAACACGTCACCGGACGATCCGCGCCAGCGCCAGCCCTCTTGAACGACGCCGACGGCCCCCGCCCGGCACCAGCATTCGTCGAATGGCTCATGGGCCTGCCGACTGGATGGGTCACGGACACCGATGAGTTGACGCAGAACCAGCAGATCACCGCGCTTGGCAACGGAGTGCTACCTCTCCAAGCCGTGTCCGCACTGTCGCTGCTCGCCGCGTGAACGTCGGCTACGAGAGAACCGCGCCCTCCGGTGCGCCCGGTGTTGTTCCCAGAGCGGCGAGTAGACGGGTCCGGATTCGCTGCTTGCGCCCCTCGAAGAACGACGTGAAGTCGGCCAGGTCGAGCGGAAGGCCGTCGAGGTCGTTCTCGGCGAGGTAGGTGGCGCGCTTGTCCTCGCTCGGGAAGGCGGTGTCGATCCACTCCGCAGGCAGGCCGTCCTGCTTCTCGATGTTGGCAGTCCCGGCGAGCAACTGGAGGTTCGGCAAGAGGTTCACGGCAGCCAGATAGTCGTCGACGCTGTCGAGCGGGACACCGGCGTCGAGAAGCTTCTTCTTGGTGAACCATGACTTCGGGAATATGTGATCCTCGTGGAACTTCTTGCTCAGGTCCAGCCCCGGGTACAGCACGGACAGCACTGAGAACGTCCGCTGGCCCGCGTACTTGAGGTTGAGCAGCTCGTCGATCTCGGCGTTGTCGAACGCGAGACTCTTGCCCACGGCCGCCATCGCCTCCTCAACCGCCACAACCGGGAAGCCATTCGTCGAGTTGCTCCGGAGGACATCGCGGATGCGGGTGAGGAGCGTGTCGAGCCCCGAACCCCAGATGCCACGCTTGACCAGCGAGCGGGTCACCCACCGTTGGAGGGCGAGCCTGTCGGCAGCGTCCGCGGTGGAGTCGAGGTAGGAGTCGCCTGCACCCCGCAGGTGCAGGTAGTGCGCGACCGGGACGATCACGCTGTTAGCAGTGAGGTTGCGTTCGTTGTACCCGAACTGCTGAAGCAGCGTCGCGGCGCGGAGCAAGGCTCCCTTGATCTGCGGCCAAGCGGCCTCCACCTTGGCCATGTTCCCCTGGGTGAAGTTGGTGACCTTGAACCGCACGTCCACGTCCGCGATCGTCAGCGCGGTCTTCAGCACCACATCCTTGGAGAACGAGAACTGTCGGCCGGCGTTGCTGTTGATCTCCGAGACCAGCGATCGGACCTCCTCCCGCGCATCCAGCTCTTGCCACTGGTTCGTCGCCATCGACAGCAGCAGGTCAGAGTAGGAGAGCGTGGTGCCGCCGCTGTTGACGCGGACGAAGATTTCGAGCACCTTGTCGGCGTCCTGATCGGTCACCAGGAAGTAGTTCATCGGCTTGAGAACCCGCACCGCCTCGTACAGGTCGTAGAGCCGCTGGAACGCGTCAGCCGATCCAGCGATACCCCGCTGCTCCAGCTCCCGCATGATCGCAGGGCCAGCGTTGGCGAGATCGAGGACCGCTCCGACCCGGAACCACTTGTCAGCCTCGCCGTCCGCCGCAGAGGCCTCCTGGTCGGTGAGGAACCGGAGGTCGTACTTCGTGCCGAGTTCTTCGTCGTCGGGATCGTCGACGAGATTGAGATAGAGGCGCTTGACGGGGAACGCGTCCGCGCTGTTCCACCACGCGTACTTCTTCTTCTCCGCGAAACTGCCGTACAGCGCGATGTTCAGGGAGGTGAGCCGCTGCTGTCCATCGAGCACCGCCGTCGTACCGCTCCCGGCGGGAACAGTCGCCTTGTCCGCGTAGGGGTTATCGCGCTCGTGGTAGTTCGTCAGGAACTTGTAGAACGTGTACGACTGCGCGGTTTCAGGCTTGACGTCCCAGAGCAGGAAGGACCCGACGGGGTACCCGCGCATGAGGCTATCGACGAGCTTGGTGATCTGATCGGCACCCCAGACGAACTCTCTCTGGATCGCCGGCATCAGGTACTCGCGCTTGTGGATAGCGGTCAGCATCTCCTCGATGCTGCGCGGGGTCTGGAACGACATGTGGATTCTCTCGGTAAGGCTGGCAGGTGGTCAGGCGATGGCGTCGGCATCTACGGCCACCACGGTGTCGTAGAGGCCGTAGCGCCGCAGCCCCTTGTGGGACTCGATCCCGGTGTAGGACAGGGACGAGTCTTCGTAGCGGCGGAAGGCGAAGACAGCCTGGTTCATGTGGGTCGCGTTGAAGACGCCAAGGTTGACGAGGAGGTGGAAGTCCTCGACGGTCAGTCCGGTGACGGTGCGGAACAGGCCGGGCTCGAGTTTGGTGATGACATCCTGGAGCGTGTTCTCGCGGAAGTCGGTCAGGTACATGAACGCTGGGATGCGGGTGGCGAACTTGACCAGCTTCTCCTGAATCTGCTTTCGCTTGGACTTGTACTCCTTCTCCTCCGCTGTGAGCTCCTTTTTCTCCGCCGGGGTGATGTCGTCGCCCTTCTCCTTCTTAGCCTTCTTCACGGCGTCGCTCTTGTTCACGACGGTCTCGAAGATGTCGTTGCCGAGTGCGCGGAAGCCTTCGATGTTCATGACGGCGCTTAGGGCGTCGGGGTTGTTCATGATCTTGCGCAGGGTGTCGTTGTCGACGTTGACGAGGATCGCGGACTCCCACTTGCGGGCCAGGAGGGTTGCGGAGGTGCCCGACATGGCGATGTCGAGGATGCCACCGGCATCGACCTGGGTCATGTTCAACCCGTCGTAGGCCAAGACGGGCAGGAACTTCACGAGCTCCTCGACGGCCTGCTCCGGGTTCGGCGTCTCTGGTGACAGACCGGCACCGTAGTCGGCGATCTGACGTAGCGCCCGGGTCGGCGCGAAGTCGAACACGAAACACACCGGCTTGAGTACGGCCTCGGCGCTCGGGTTGTCTCCGTCGGGATTCTTGATCGACCAAGGTGACTGCACGCGGAACGCTGCCTGGAAGTAGGTCTCGGGCGAGTTGAGGTTGCGCAGCATCAGGATCGAGGACCACTGTTTGACGGTGACGCCTGTAGTGAGCTTGCCGCAGGACAGGGTGATCGTCTTCGTGTCGTGGCCGTCGCCGATCGCCGCCCGTACCGGTGGAAGGGCATCCAGCCCGATGCCCGCGCCGGCACCCGCGACGACGAGGACCTGGTAGTCGTGCCAGAACACGTTCTGCTTCTCCGCGAGCAGGTTCGCCATCGCCTGGCACGCCGCAACGTTGGGCAGGAACCAGAACGAGTGCTGGAGGTACGGCAGGAGCCGGACATCGGAGTACGGGAACGGCGGGCGGGTGCCCATCCGCATCGCGTCAACCTGCGTGGGCAGGTGAGCACCGCGGATGAGATCGAGCCACTTCTGCACGTCGGTCTTGTGCGTGAACTCGGCGTCCTTGCCGATGCCCTTCGCCTCGAAGAACTCGTTGAGGTCGAACTCGTCGAACTCTCCCTGGTTCGCGACGGCGATGAGCTCGTCGGGCATCTGGTAGGTGAACAGGCGCATCTCCGGGAGTGCCCCGTACGGGTTCCAGACGTTCGGGTGCGCGACTGCGTACTCGGCCTTGGCGCGCTGCTCGTCGGTGTATGTCCAGTTGAAGATTTGCTCCTCGATGAACTCACCTGTGGCCAGTGCTTTGAACGGCGTTCCCGACAGGTACAGGTAGGCGCGGGTGGTGATCGGCAGGAAGTCGTCCTCGTCGTTGCCGAGCTCGTCGAGTTCCTCGTCGAAGGCCATGAGGCCGTCGTTGTACTCGGCGGCCAGTTCCTTCTGCTTGACTTTCTCGTCCTCGCCCTCGAACAGCTCCTTGGCGGACTCTCGCCAGGCACCGAAGTGGTACTCGTCGAAGATGACGAGGTCCCAGTTGGTGGTGTGGACCCACTCGTTCTTCGCTTTGATGAGCCCGGTCTTCCGGTCGCGCCCGAGCAGGTCCTGGAACGAGCCGAAGTAGACCAGCGGTCTCGTCTTGTCGGCATCGTCCGGGCTACCCCCGGTGGCCGAGGAGAGGTACTGCCAACCGTCGAAGTCAGCGTGAGACTCCAGGTCGGTCTGCCAGGCATCTTCCACCGCAGGCTTGAAGGTGACCACGAGGATGCGTCTCGCGCCGAGCCGCTTCGCGAGCTGGTAGGAGGCGAAGGTCTTCCCGAAGCGCATCTTGGCGTTCCACAGGAACCGCGGCACCGCCTGGGAATCCTCGGCCCATATGGACTCGTAGTACCCCTCGGCCTTGTCCACGGCGCTGGCCTGCTCCGGGCGCATCGGGAACGTCTCATGATGGGTGCCACTGAGTTTCACGCCGGTGCGAAGCTCTGTGATCGCTGCGCGCACATCGTCCGGAGTGCAGCGCATCCACTCTCGCGCCGAACCGAAGATCGGGTTCGCGAAGCCCTTGTCGATCAGACGTTGGCGCACATCTGAGTCACGAAAGATGGACCCGTCGTGGCGCTCGGCAAGTTCATCAACGTGCAGCGTGTAGGCTTGCTGCATCTGGCCCTGCGACTCGCGAATGCGCGCATTAACGTCCGTCTTCGTCGTCTGCCCCACCTTCAATAGACCTGCGTATCCGACCGGTGGAGTTTTCGGTGACCACGCGTAAATGCGAAGACGCACTTCGGGCTTTGCAGGGAGCAGACCCTCAACGCCGCGCATCATCACGCAATGGGAGCACCTCGTCGTATAGCTCACCACAGTTGATTCGAGCCTTGAGTCGAGTACCACGCCCCGCCGTCCAGTTGCGTGTAAGGCCTACGGGAACGCCGGATTCGGAATAGAAGTGAATCCGCTTCTCCGGCGCCCAAGCCCCCTGCTCCTGATTCTGTTCATGGTAAAACTCCACGTCTTCAGAATTGATCAGGTACTCAAACGCCTCTTTCTTCTCCGCCTCATTCATGAATCTCACTTGCTGATTCTTGCCGTACACAAGTTTAGTCATTGGCCTGCCTCCTCCATTTCCTTGATGGTCTCGTTGATCAGTGCAACTTGCTCAGCCCTCAACTGATACTCGTGGTAAAGGGCGTCATCTGTCCATACTCGATCCAGTGGAGGGAGCGGGACAAACTCGAACATCGCCCGCGTGATGTTTTGCGTGAGAAGTATCGACGACACAAGGAACCGCGCGAAACGCGTGCGTAAATACGAAACGGCGCTTTCGGCTTCTGATTCAGACTCGAATGGACCTACGATTAAATAGGACTCCGTTGCGACGGACCCCGGAGGCATCACTTCCACACGTGATAGCACGCGCTTCATTCCGTTCTTGTCCGTCTGACCGGCATGCTCGCTCGACGTCTTGGACAACAGCACTTTCCACTTGTCGACCAAATCTTCGCCCCGCGTCACATTATTGCGGTCTGTCCACCCGTCCCCCGAGCTCGAGTAGAGACGCGTGTTCCCAGAGGCCGACGCACGTAGCGAAGCATCGAGCCCGAATGGGCGCCTGCTCGACACGATGGTCGAAAACGAATCGCTGCCTAAGGAATTGACATGTTCGACGACCTCGAGCACCCGATTGTCACGGATGAACACGCTATACGCGTCCAACTGCCGCTCCGCGCGCGTTACGCCACCGGACCCGACGGTCTCGACAGAACAGAGACCCTGCCAGCTCCGGTCCCAGAGAAAGTAACACACGCCTCCCGCAACGTCGACGCCACCAAACACGTCCCTGGAATTGGGGAAGTCCACTAGCTTCTTAAGACGTCGGTCACCGAGCATTTCACTTCGAAAACCGTCAAGGCCTTTGCCGCCAGCGAACCAGCGTGATGGGATCACCATGGCCAAGAATCTAGGGTCAAGTGCTTTAGCGCGATCCACAAAGGCGTTATAAATTGGCCGTGCACTTGACCCAGCACCCCCTCCATCGCTGAGCTGGTACGGCGGGTTGCCTATGATGACGTCGAACTGCATGTTGTCTCCGAACAGCTCCGCGATGCGAGCTTTGATGTCGTCGGTATGAATGAAGGCATAGGCGTGAGTCTCAAGGTCGTCACCACGTGCGTAGTCATCCTCGCCCGCTCCGCAGTAGATGCACTTGCGGTTGGTATAGACGATGACTTCTTCGCTGGTCAGCGGATCGGATCGGAACTCTCGTTTCCCACCGCCCCAGGTGTGCTCGGTGCGCTCGAACCAGATATTGCCGTCCTCGGTCGTGAATGACTTGGCGATCGAGTGCGGGCCGTTGGCGAACTTCGAGCAGTAGACGCTCCGGCGCGCAAGCAGCGCAGTGAGCTGGGTGATCCCGATGCCGAACACCTGATGGGTGAGGATGTGATCGACGCGTTGGTCGAGGTCGGGGATTGCCCGGACCAGTCCGTCGGTGAGCCGACGGACGATCTCGCGGAGGAACACGCCGGACTTGGTGAACGGATCGAGGAACGTGACATCGGGGTTAGCCCAGATGTCCGCACCGTCGTTGGCGTCTGCCCACGCGGTTGTGAGCGTATCGAGCATCTGGTTCGCGAACTCTGGCGGGGTGAAGACCTCGTCGTTGGACAGGTTCGCGATGCAGGTCAAGACATCTGGGTTATGCCGTCGGAGGGTGAATGGTGCAAGGGTCACGCGGCGGCCTCCGCGATCTGGCTGACGGTCATCGTCGGGTAAGTCTGCGCGGGGATGAATAGGTCGTCCTCGTCGAGTTCGCCGAACAGGGTCCCCTCGTATGAAGCACGCTGGGTGAGGTCTTCGTAACGAAAGTCGCGCCTCTGGAATTTTCCTTTACCGAGGTAACCCCACTCAGGAAAAGTGATCGGTTGGCCGCTGGGCACGGTCATGGTCAAGGCATCGCCTTGGACAATGTTCACCGCTAGAACCGCGCGTGCTGCTTGCGCCCACCGGTCATCGTTGCTGATGCCCAGAAACAAGTTGAACAACTCGGCAAGGTTGTCGCGGCACTCGTTGGCGTTGTCTACTAAAAGTTCGATACCATAAGTGCACATCAGCGCGAATAGCGCGTAGTGGCGCTTCTCGAACTCGCTTTTGCCGTGGCAAAGCCGGACGGTCGCCAGCTTACGAGCCAGGACCGGGACAAGGAAGTTGCCCGAGCCGCAAGCGGGTTCGAGCACGCGAGAGTCGATCCGCTCAGACTCATGCTTGACGAGATCGAGCATGTCCTCGACCATCCACCCCGGTGTGAACACCTCGCCGTGATCCGCAACGCGTTGCTTGGACTTCACTAAGCGCTGGACTTCACGCAGCGTCATCGCCTCTCCTCCCTGTGCTCTTCGTCATAATCGTAGGAACGACCACCGACATTGGCGTGACATGCTGCGGCGCCTCGTGGTCGCTGGCTGCAGCCCCTCGTCGCACCCAGTCGTCGATCTCGCAGGCTTGGAACTTCCAGTGGCGGCCGACCTTGTGAGCGGGCATGGCCTTCTCGGCGATCCAGGTGTAGACGGTGTCTTTGGTGACCCCAAGGTGGGCGGCGATGTCGTCTGCTGACAGCCACGGCTCAGCCACGTTGGTCCTCCCTCGCTCTGGCCTTTGCAGGCCAACACTAATGATGATACCAGTGGAGGTACGGCTTGAGTTGGGTTTCTGCGGGCGTGGCCGAACGAGTGGGCTGCCGAGGGTGGTCGCTGCGTTCTGCCGATCAGTCCCGGACACGGGCCTTGAGCCAGGTCCACTGTCTCGTGCCACCGGTCGGGGTTGGCGTTCCAGCAGACGGTGTGGCCAGCGTCAAAGGTCGCCAGATCAACAAGGTCTGGGCGTGCGTCGTGGAGTGTTTGTGAGAGCCGGATCGGTACGTTGTCGTCTCGGGTGCCGTGGAGGATCATGGTCGGCTTGGTTATGTCTGGGGCCCACGCAGTCCAGTCGAAGGAGCGGAGCGGGACGCGGCGTGGTAACCCGTCTGCGCGCCCCAGTGGTGTGATGGTGAGCCACCGAATCGAGAGGTGCCCGGCTGGTGCGGGCAGTCCGCTTCGGGCGCAGTTGGCCTTGATGACCTCGCTCCAGTTCAGGATTGGTGAGTCGAGGACGGGCGCGGCGTTTAGTCCCTCGTGGCGAGGCCGGTCGTCGAGTTGGAGTGCGACGGCGGCACGCATTGACCAGCCGAAGAGAATGATTCTTGGGGCTCTGCGTCGTACGACGTATCCGATGGCCTAGTCAACGTCAGGAGTCACGGTATCGACGAGGGTTGATCGCCCGGTGCCGACTCGCGGCCCTTCGGCGGTGTTGCGATAGCTGAGGACGAGCGAGGTGTAGCCGAGTTCGGTCGCGGCGAGGACGCCGCGGAGGGTGCCTGATCGAGTGCTGCCGAGCCCGTGGACGTGGATCGCCCACGTCGAAGGGTTGCCGTCAATGCGCCACGCCGGGCAAGGTCCAGCCGGAGTGGTGATGGTGATCTCGCGCGTACGGAGCCCGGCGTCGGCTGGTGTGGCCTAGCAGATGCCGCTTCAGGAGACACGGTCGCCGATCTTCGGGGTGAGGCCAGGTGCAGTGCCGGTGATCCCTCGCGCCACGCGAGTAGCTCCGCGATCGACGATCTCGGTGGATAGCTGGCCCAGCTTCCGTGCTCGGACCAAAGATGGTAGCTGCCAGGCGCGGTGGTTTGGTCGGTGTGGCCGAGCACGATCAGGTCATCTTTGCCGTCGTGCTCAACACCTCGATTAGTGAGGTCGAACGTGAGTGGGCCGACGGGTGTGGTGAGCCGCCGAGCGATGGCCCACCTGACCCTAGCAGCCGTTACCGCTGCGCCCCCCGCACCGACAGTGATGCAGCCGATCATGCTACACGCTCGTCGATGTTGGGAACGTGCAACGTCATTGCGACGGCCATGTCGTTTCCGACGAGGTGGCGCTCGGCGCGTTCGAGTAGGTCGCGGTCGTCGGCGCCGATGTCGAAGGTGATGCTGGGGTCGATCATCGCGTCGCGGATCTCGACGATCACGCGGTGGAGGTGTCCCTTGGGGGCGTCGCTGCTGGCGGCGAGGGGGCGGCCTATTTGAGCCCGGGTCGTGCGTGTGTCGCTCGGAGCCAAAGCGGCTCCAACTGCTCCGTGAACGAGATGGTGTGCTGACGCCGGGATCGGTGCTTGGCGCCGCGCGCAGCTGGCTGGACAGCGAACCCGGCGCAGAGGAACACGAAAGTGAGGACGGACAGCGGGTCGTAGACGGCCTGAATGGCGTGCATGAGGTCGAGGTGGCCTGCAGCGTGGGCGATGCCTATGACAACTACGGCGAGGCTGAGCGTGACACCGAACGCCGATCCTAGTACTACAGTCGCGTTTATTTTCATCGCTCACGGCGGTTTAATCGGACTTCACACCAGAATCCTGTTAAACCTGATCCGTGAGCGATGATACTTGTGTGGCAGAAATACGTGAATGGGCCCAAGGACTCAATGAAATCCGTGAGCTGATCGGCGGGCAGTTCGCCCGCACCGAACCGAGAAACAACGCCATCGGATACATCGAAGGCCTGCTGTCCGATGAGAAGCGCAAGAACTCCTGGACCCTTGTCCGAACGCGCCGGACACGGCACTCCCGACGGGATGCAACGATTGCTGTCCACCACGGACTGGGACCCCGACTCCGTCAGGGATCTGCTGACCGGCTACGTTATCAAGCATCTGGGAGACCAGGAGGGGATCCTGGCCATCGACGAGACAGGTTTCCTAAAAAAGGGCACCGCCTCGGCCGGGGTCGCCCGCCAATACTCGGGCACCGCCGGCCGGATCGAAAACTGCCAGATCGGCGTGTTCCTCACCTACGCCACCCGGCACGGGCGCACCTTCCTAGACCAGGAACTCTACTTGCCCAAGGCCTGGATGGATGACCCGGCCCGCTGCGCCAAAGCCGGGATCCCCGCAACCCGGGCCATGGCCACCAAACCGGTACTGGCCGCGCAGATGGTCGAACGGGCCCTGGACGCCGGAGTCCAGGGTAAATGGGTGACCGGAGACTCGGTCTACGGGCAGCATTCTGGACTGCGCCGCCGGCTGGAAGCCCGCGGCATGCACTACGTGATGGCCGTGCCGATGAACCAGCAGGTCATCACCCCGGCCGCCGACGGGGTCGGCGTGCAGGTGCGGGTTGATGAGCTGGTGGCCGCACTGGATCCGCGGGCGTGGAGGGAGCGCACCGCCGGCACCGGGGCCAAGGGCGAACCGATCTACGCGTGGGCGAAACTGCGGATTAACGGCTCCGGCGAGGACGGAGAGCATTGGCTGCTGCCCCGCCGGTCCGTGAAGGACCCGACAGACCTGGCGTATTTCGTGTGCTACGCGCCCAAGGGCATCACGCTGATCACCCTGGCCTTGGTGGCCGGGGCCCGGTAGTCGATCGAGGAAACTTTCCAGACGTCCAAGGGCCAGGCCGGGCTGGATCACTACCAGGTGCGCCAGTACACCGGTTGGTATCGGCATATCACCTTGTCGATGTTCGCCCACGCGTTCTTGAGCGTGGTGCGGGCTAAAAAGGGGGCTCTGATCCAGGTTCCGGGGCTTTGGTGAGGCTGTCGTTGCCTGAGATCCGCAGGTTGTTGTGTTTGGTTGTTTTGCCCCGGATGCCGGACCCGGAACTGGTGCTGGATCGTTCTCGGTGGAGGCGTGCGCATCAGTTCCGGGCGCGGGAGTGCCATTTCAGGGCGCGGGGGTTCACCCGCGAAACGCGACTGTAGTACTAGGGCCCGGAACCCGGCCCACGGGCACCGGGTGGCGTGCGCTGGCCGGGCCAATCGGTCAACGCATCCTGGCTGGACTCCTGCCCGCGCGCAGGCTGCGCACCGGGCCACGCACGGTGAAACGAGCGATCTCGGAGTACCAGGCCAGGGCTCATAAGCCACACGGCCCCACCCTGCCGGCCCGGCTGCGCGTGCAGATCATCGGTGCGGAAACGGGGTTGACAGCCGGGGCCGTGACTTAACTGAACGGCATTGGCACTAGGCCGCGCCGAACAAGCCCGAGTAACGACGATACGACCGCACCTGTCGACCTGCCGCACGTCCTCGTCACCGTCGCAGAAGATGGCACTCTCACCGCCGCAGTCGATGGAACACCGTTCCCGCCCCAGGACGGGACCGCGTGGACGCGGCGCACCTGCCTGACAGAGCAATCGACACACAGTTGGTCGCCCGAGTCAGGAGGAGGCCATTATGGCCATTCACACCCAGGAATCGCTGTCAGGCTTCATCGCTTCGGAGCCGCAACTCACCGAGACAGCCAAGGGAGACGCCGGATTCTTCGCACGTATCGGCAAGGAGCACTTCCGCCGCGAGGACGACGGATCGTTCACGCAGACCGAGACGACCTACCACCACTTGGTGATGTTCGGGCGTTCCGCTGAGCACGCGCACGCAAACTTCTTCAAGGGCGACAGCTTCGTCGCCGAGGGTTACACCCGGCCGGTCAACTACGAGCGCAACGGCCAGGCGATCGAAGGCGAAGCGTTCGTCGCCAAGAAGATCGGCCACGACGCGGCCCGGACCCGCTACGAGGTGGACCGCACACCGCGCAACGGAGTCGGCAGAGACGCAGCGGCATACGAGCCGACGAAACGAGCAGCGACCACGGCGCACGCCCCGGTCAGCATGTGAGTTCGGGAGCCACAGCGATGAACGATCAGCATGAGATGGTGAGCCGGATGTCTTCGACGGACCGCCCCGCGTCACCAACGCGGACATGCCCGAGCCGCCTCACCCAGTGAACTGGAACCTGCTGAGGGCGCACGAGCTAGAGCAGGAATGGCTCGCGCTGAACCGGTGGGTTGACTGGCTGCGACGCACCTATGGCCTCACCGTCGCGGTGGTGCCGCCGTTCTGGCACCAGCACCCGGAGATGGTCTGGGAGCTATCGGCGTTGGCTCGCGGCCTACGATCCCGAGCAGAACGCATCCGCGCCGCTCGGCTGGCACCGCGACTTCGCCGACGCACGCGAGCGCCTTCGCTACTGAGTCACCGCCTGTGGAACTCGTGGCGATCGTGACCGCCCGCCCCGGCAAGCTGCGTGGCCCGGTGAGGACCCGGCACCCGCGATCCAGGACTTCACATTCACCAACCGGGACACCGAGTTCGTCTAGTTCGTCATCTCCCAAGTCCGCAAGCGCCAGGAGGCCGAAGACGAGTTCTACGCCAACCTGGCTGACGACGAGGGCCCGTAGACCGATGAGCCGCTATGCCAAGAAGACCGACCGTCGCCCGTACGAGGAGCGTTCGTTCTCCGTTCGGGCCGTCCACCGCGAACGCGCCGACCTGCACAAGCTCGCCGAGGTTCTCATCCGGCTGACCTTGCAGGAGACCGGCGAGAGCCGCGCGGCCCGCGCGGCCACGCGGGTACCCGACACCTACCGAGCGGCTACGGATGATCTGGCCACTTCTGAAGCCGCCCGGTAGAATGAACACTGCAAGCCTCGCAATGCGGGGTGTTGTGGCCTAAACCTCGCCGCTCGGCGGGCAACTCGCACCGAGACCATCGGGTCTCGCCCTACAGTCTTCACCGGCTGCTCTCACGATCAACACCCCTCCCACGAACAGTTGGGAGCGCGAGGGTCGAACCGCGTGAGAGTGAGCCCCCGATGACCACCATTGCCAACGATCCGGCTGCCAGCCTCATCGACCCGCCCAAGACAATGGCCGCCGCTGTGTCCTACCTGCGGGTCTCGAACCGCGAGCAGGCTGAGAAGGGCGGCACCGATGAAGGCTTCTCGATCCCAGCCCAGCGCGAAGCGACCAAGCGCAAGGCCGAACAGCTCGGCGCCGGGATCGTCGAGGAGTTTGTCGATGCGGGAGCGTCAGCCAAGTCTTCCGACCGGCCCGAGCTGATGCGGATGATCCAGTACGTCAAGGCCAAAAAGGTCGCGTACTGCATCGTTCACAAGGTCGACCGGCTCGCCCTCAACCGCGCCGACGACGTGAGCATCCACCTCGCACTCCAACAGTGCGGGTCCTGCTCGTATCCGCGTCCGAGAACATCGACGAGACCCCCTCCGGGATGCTGCTGCACGGCAGCCTGCCCACGCCGAAACGCCCCGCGAAGCCGCTGGCCGTGTCCTCCATCCACCGGCTCCTGACCAACCCGTACTACAAGGGCGATGTCATCAACCGAGGCACCCGCTACAAAGGCAACCACCCGGCGCTCGTTCCTGCCGAGGTCTGGTACCAGGTCCAGTCCGTGCTCACCGCGCACCAGCGCGCCGTCGAGGCGACCCAATTCCACGGCCACTACCTCAAAGGCACCGTCCACTGCGGACAGTGCGGCTCCCGGCTCATCGTCTCCAACGTGAAGAACCGCCACGGCAACGTCTACTGCTATTTCGTGCGCTCCGGGCGGCACTCCAAGCGCACTGACTGCACGCGCCAGGCAATGCTTATCGAGGACGTCGAGAAGCTCATTGAGGACTACTACTCGCGTGTCCAGATCATGCCTGCCCAGCAAGACGCCCTGTCAGGCATCCTCCACCACGAGTTCGACCGGCTCATGGCCGCCGAAACCGAAGAACTGGAACGCCTCACCAACAACCGCGACCGGCTCGAAGGCGAGCAGGACCGGCTCATGCAGGCGCACTACGCCGACGCGATCCCGCTTTCCGTGCTCAAACGTGAGCAGGACCGCATCCTCGCTGAACTCGACCAGGTGACCCGCCGCATCGACGCCCACTTTGGCGACTATGCCGAAGCCCGCGCCCACCTCGACGACGCGCTCGGCTTGCTGGGTGACTGCGCCAACATCTACCGCAGGTGCGACGACACCAATCTGCGCCTGTGCAACCAAGCATTCTTCACCAAGGTCTTCATCGACGAGGACAACGAGCTGCGCGTCGAGTTGGGCCGACCCTTCGAGATGCTCCTCGATCCGAAGGTGGGCCTATAGGCAATAAGTGGTGTCGCGCGACCTGATCCTGCCCCGGGAATCCGGGGCAGAATCAAGTCGACTATGGATGTTGTTCCCATAGGCGTGACCCTTAACAGAAAAAACACCCACCCATGTAGTATCTGCCAAAGCCCCCCAAAAGAAGAACGGGAGACGCAACGGCAGGCAACGCTGGCGCTGCACCAACTGCAACGCCTCCACCACACACAACCGCCCAGACGTCACCGCACGGAACCAACTGGCAAGCTTCATCACCTGGCTGATGGGCAAGCTCACCCAAGCCGAACACGCCGGTGGCACCGGACGCACCTTCCGCCACCAAACCCAATGGTGCTGGAACATTTACCCCTACCTGAAGCACAGCGGAGAAGTCTTCGACGAGATCCAAGTCGACGGAATCTACCTGCGCCGCGGCTGGTGCCTTTTGATCGCCATCACCAACGGCAAAGTCATCTCCTGGCAATGGTGCAACCACGAGAAAGCAGCAGCATGGACCGCGCTGCTGCAGCATCTTCCGGAACCGAAAGTCATCGTCACCGACGGCGGCTCAGGACTGATGAAATCGTTGAAGAACCTCTGGCCCGAGGTGAAGGTCCAGCGGTGCCTGGTGCATATCCAGCGCAACGTGCGCACGCACCTGACCCTGAACCCTCGCCTGGCCGCAGGCAAGACGTTGCGCAAGTTGAGCCTGCAACTGACGCCCATCCGAACCCAAGAAGAAGCCGCGGCATGGATGGCCGCGTTCGCTGCCTGGCACACCGAGCACCAGGACCTGCTCGCTGAACGCACCTACGATCGCGACGGGGCCGGCCCGCGGCCTAAAAGGCTGCGCAAGACCCGGACCTGGTGGTACACGCACGAAAGGCTGCGCAAGGCCTACGAGAGCATGAACCGGGCGCTGCGGCGTGGCCACCTGTTCACCTACCTCGACCACGATTTGGAAGGATGAGGGATCAACGCGACGACGAACATGATCGAAGGAGCGATCAACTCCGGGATCCGGGACATGATCCGCAACCATCGCGGGATGCCGATTGAGCACCGGAGGCGGGCGTGCGAATGGTTCTGCTGGACGCAGGCGGACAAGAGCTCACGGCCCGACCTTGCCAGCGCTGATCAAGGCCACCACGGCCTACGAACAAGAACAGGCAGAGGCAAAGCAGAAAGCTGCGGAGGAACCTGTTGGGCCGGAACTTTACGGGACAGCAGCAGTGGCTGAGGAAGGACTGTATTCCAGGGCTGGTTGGGCTGGAAGAACTCGCTAGAACTAGGACCTAGAACGGGGTTTGGCCCGGGTGACACACCCGGGCCAGACACCATTTATTGCCTATAGCCCCGAAGGTGAACGCCAACGCCCTGACCTGGGCCGCAGACGCGAACAAGGCCCGAACCTCGACCAACGTTTCCGTTGGCGAGGGTTCGAGCCTTGTGCATAGGGTGGAGGTAAGGGTGTGTAGATTCACGACATATTAGACACATGAGTCCAGTCATCCTAGACACTCACCCATTGACCTATGAGCTGCGTCATCCTTGACACTGAAACATGTCCAAGAATCATGTCATCGTCCACCAAATCCGCGATGCCGGGATGAGCGTCACCACCGCGTCACGCCAATACAAAATCTCCCGCCAACGCATCTACCAGCTCCTCAAAGCGTACGACGCCGGCGGCGATCAAGCCCTGGAACCACAATCACGCCGGCCGCTGAGCAACCCACGAGCTACCGACCCGAAAACTGTCGAGCTCATCCTTGAACTACGCACCAAACTCACCGCAGCAGGGCTCGACGCCGGCCCACTGACCATCCAATACCACCTGGGCAATATGGCAGTCCCCGTCCCCTCAGACTCCACCATCCGCCGCATCCTGCACGCGCACGGCCTGATCACACCACAACCCAAGAAACGCCCCAAAAGCAGCCTGCACCGCTTCCAAGCAGATCAACCCAATGAAACATGGCAATCAGACTTCACTGAAGCCACCCTCGCCACCGGGCATAAAGTCGAAATCCTGCATTGGATCGATGACCACTCCCGCTACCTGCACCACGCCTCGGTCCACGACGAAATCACCACGCAAATCGTGATCGACAGCTTCACCTGGTGCATCAACCACTACGGACCGCCGCAAAGCACCCTGACGGACAACGGGCTGGTCTACACTACCCGCCTGCTCAAAGGACTGAACAAGTTCGAAAAACTGCTCATCACCCTCGGGATCCGCCAGAAAAACGGTAGCCCCTATCACCCGCAAACCCAAGGAAAAATTGAACGCTTCCACCAAACCGAGCATTTATGGGTCAATGCCCGACCACCAGCGGAATCGATCGCAGAGCTGCAAGCGACCTTGGACGAATTCCAGCACGTTTACAACACCCAACGACCGCACCGGGCACTGAATCGAAACACGCCAGAACAGTGGTACCAGCGCACCCTCAAAGCACGCCCCAACCTCATAGCTGTAACCCGTGATCGCGAGTTTCGCATCCGCTACGATCGCATCGACAAGGACGGCAAAGTAACCCTGAGGCACGAAGGAAAACTGCACCATTTAGGGGTACGCAAAGTCCATCGCAGAAAGAAAGTCATGATGCTCATCGACACCGTCGAAGTCACCGTGCTGGATCTCGAGACCTCAGAAATCCTGAGCAGACATTTGATTGACGCGGAGCGAAACTACTGGCCGGATAAGCAGAAATCCCCCGGCCGGTGGCCGAGGGATTCCGATCAAAATTTGTAAAGTATGTCTCGACTCATCTGTCAACGATGTCTCGACTCTTCACAAGGGTGGAGGTAAGGGGATTCGAACCCCTGACCTTCTGCATGCCATGCAGACGCGCTACCAACTGCGCCATACCCCCAGATGAGACGGTTTCAGCAGTTTGAACAACCCCTGAACCGAGATAAAACTCTACCGGAGCCTTATCGAAAACACCAAACCGGGAACTCGAGACGCTGATCACATCCGGCTATTCACACGATGCCCTCGTAGTGGAAGAATGTGGGCGGGACCTACCGGTCCCGCCGCTTCCTTCGAAAGGCGCATTCCCATGAGCATCGGACTGACCCCCTATCTGCGTTTCGCCGGAGACGCCAAAGAAGCGATGGAGTTCTACCACCAGGTGCTAGGTGGCGAGCTTTCCATGATGACCTTCCGGGAAGGCGCGAATGAGGGCAATCCAGCCTTCGCCGACCAGATCATGCACTCCTCGCTATTCGTCGAGCGCGGCCTGCACCTCATGGCCTCGGACACCCCGCCGGAAATGGACGTCCGGGGCAACGGCGTGATGGCGCTGAGCAGCGACGGGACAACCGGAGCCGATGCAGAAACCCTGACCAAGTGGTGGGAAGGCTTGGCCGAGGGCGGCCAGATCAATATGCCATTGGAGAAGGCACCGTGGGGCGACTCCTTCGGAGAGCTGCGCGACAAGTTCGGCGTAATCTGGATGTTCAACATCACCGCGGTCGCGAGCTAGCCCAAGCAGCTAGTGGGTGCGTGCCTGCTCGCGGGCTTCCAAGGCTTCGCGGCCCACGAGCAGGCCCACCTTCTTCGCGCGTATCTGGGTGATCCACGCAATCAGCAGGCCCAGGGTGGCCAAGCCGGCACCGACCACCGACGGGGCACGGAAGCCATAGCCGGCAGCGATCACCGCGGCACCCAGCGCGGCGCCCAACGCATTGGCGACGTTCAGCGCCGAGTGGTTCAGCGAGGCGGCCAGCGACTGCGCATGCGGAGCCGAGTCCATCAGCAGGGTCTGCAATGCAGGGATCAGCAGGGAACCCACCGCCCCCATCACGAAGACCATGATCATCGTGGGAACGACCCAGCTGGTCACGGCAGCGAAAATCAGCATGGTCGCGATCATGAAGACCGACGACAGCTTGATTGCGCCGAAGATCGACCAGTCGGCCAGCCTGCCACCGACCAGCGAGCCGACCACCATGCCCACGCCGTAGAGCGCCAGGGCCAGCGGTACCAGCTCGATCGGCAGGCCCGCCTCTTCGGTCAGCGTAGGCGAGATGTACGAGTACACCGCGAAGAAGCCGCCGAATCCGACAATGCCGGTGAGCATCGCCAACCAGACCTGGGCGCTGCGCAAGGCAGACAGCTCGCGGCGGATGCTCGCTCCGGCGTCAATCTTGCGCCACGGCACGAACACGCTGATCAGCACGGCGGTCAACACGCCAACCGCGGTGACTACCAGGAACATCGAACGCCAGCCATATTCCTGGCCCAAGCGGGTCACCAGCGGAACACCAGCAACGTTGGCCACCGACAGCCCGAGCATGACCCAGGCGATGGCGCGTCCGCGCATGGTGGCAGGAACCAGGCTGCCTGCGAGCACACCGGCCAGCCCGAAGTAGGCCCCGTGCGGCAGGCCCGCAAGGAAACGGGTCACCAGCATGGTGCTGTAGTCGGGGGCGAAGAACGAGGAGAGGTTGGCGAGCGTGAAGAAGAGCATCAGCAGCTGCACCGCACGCTTGCGCGGGATCTTGGCGGCCAGCGCGGTGAGCACCGGCGCGCCCACCACCACGCCAATCGCGTAGGCGCTGATCATCAGGCCCATCTGCGCATAGCTCACCTCAAGATCGGCAGCGCCTTCCTGGAGCAGGCCCATCATGGCGAATTCCGTGACGCCGATGCCGACGCCGCCCATCGCCAAGGCGAGGATTGCCAGCAGCAATTTTCCGCCAGATAAGTAGGCAGTCATTCAAGTTCTCAATTCGTGGCAGGGTCTTGGGACGCGGCTCCCTCGGCGCTCTTACCCATCGTAGTGACTGCATCGTGCGAGACTGGCAATCCCCTAGCCGAAAATTACGATTCCCACAGTATTTTGTGCCACTCTATTAAGTCCTATGGCTCATTCATCGCATCAACGCCTGTCGGCCTCGCGAATTATCGCGAGGTTCTTCTTTGCCCTGCTCTGCCTCGCGCTGGCCGGACTGATGGTGTTCCACCAGCAGATCCCCGATGTCATGGGCCTTGGATTGATCGTCGACAATCTGGCCCCGTGGATGGGCCTGGGAATTCCAGTGCTCCTGCTGATGGCCTTGGTGGTGCGCGGGCGCATCAGCTTCATCGCGCTGCTTGTGCCCATGGCGGTCTGGGCGGTCCTCTTCGGACCGGCGTTCCTGCCCTCGGATCAGCGCGTCCCGGACGCTTCGCTGCAGGTCGGGACGCAAAACGTCCACGAGTCCGCCGGTGTGCAAGCCGCCCGCGAGCTGGCCGCGCACGGAGCACAGGTCATCACCCTACAGGAAATCGGCGAGGGCCAAGAACCTGAGATCACCGCCGAGCTGGCCGAAACCCACCCCTACCGCTACATGGTCAGCACCGTCGGGGTGTGGAGCGCCTATCCGCTGAAGAACCCGGAACCCCTGGACCTGGGCCTGGGCTGGGACCGCGCGTTGCGGGTTGACGTGGCCAGCGGCAATGGCGACGTGCGACTGTACGCGGTGCATGCAGCGTCGGCCAGGCCTACCGGTCACCACGAGCGGGACATGATGCTCAGTTCGTTGGCCGGCTACTTGGCCGAAGACGATTCTTCGAAGATCGTAGCGGCCGGCGATTTCAACGCCACCAGTTCCGACCGCCACTTCGCACCGGTCGCCAACCAGTTGCAGGAAGCCCACTACAGCGACTGGGGCCTGGCCCTGACCTGGCCGCGGACGCTGTTCCCGATGCTCGGCATCGACCATGTGATGCTGCGCGGAGTCGAATCAGCCGGCTTGGAGCGTCTGGAAATCGGCGATTCCGACCACTACGCGCTGGCGGCCACCATCGATCTGGGGAACTAGACCGCTTCCAGCCCGGTCTGGCGCAGCGTGATGTTGATCCTCCCGCCACCAAGTCCGAGGCCTGCCGGCGCGGTCCCGGCATGGATCTTCGTCACCCCGTGATAGGCGAAGCGTGAGGGGCCGTCGAAGACAAACAGGTCTCCCGAGGCCAGCCGGATCTCTTGCCATGGCCGGTTGCGGTTCTCCGTATTGCCCAAGCGGAACGTTGCCGAATCGCCGATGGACAATGAAACCACCGGCGCGTTAATCCGCTCTTCGGCGTCCTGGTGCATGCCCATCACCGCGTGCGCATCGTAGTAGTTCACGATGGCGGCATCCGGCTGGTACTCCTGCGCGCGCTGCGGATCCCCGGTAGCCTCGGCTACCGCCTGCTTGCCCAGGCGGACCAGCCAGTTTTCCATGGGCGCCACGGTTTGGCCACCCAAGTCACCAGCGGTCCTTGAATAGCTGCCCGGGCTCCAATGCCAGCCCAGGCACAGGCTTTGCACGCTCATCGGATGCCCGTTGATACGAGTACGGTGCGGCGGAATCGGCCCGCTGCCCCACCCGAAGAAACGCCGCACGATCCACTGCTGCGCAGCCGCGTCCAGCCATCCCGGCAAGTGCCAGGCGCCAGGGCGCACCGCTCCCCCTGTGCGGGGCAATGCACTGTCATCGAAAAGCGACTCCATGCTTCCAGCGTGCCCGTTGCGGGCAGGGCTCGGCAAGTCTCCTGCGTATTCGCTCACTGAACTTTGCACGATAAGCCGGCACGGTGCCTTGCAACAATATTGACGATAGTGACTTTGTGTTTCGTCTTGCCCCCGCAAAGATTTCGAAGAGGTTAACCCTTATTCGATTTATTGCGCTTGAAACAATTGCGATACCTCTGGGAAAACCTGGGCACCTAAGCTGAGTGCATCCACTAGTTCAAGGAGAACCCCATGTCACCCCGAGCAACTCAAGCAGAATCAAGGACACCATGATTGGCATCGACCTCGAACTGCACGGATGCACGGTACTGATCGCTGGAAGTAAATCCGGGAGCAAGAATACCGCGAAACGCTTCGAAGCAGAGGGCGCCACGGTGCTCGCCGCCGAGGAGCCCTTCGAGGCAATACAGCTGCTGGAACAGGCAGGAATGCTGGTGATCTGCGATGCCGACCCGCTGCGCTTCACCTCCCTGGCGCAAGCAGCGTGCATCCCAGTGATTCGCCTGCGCCCCACACCCAAATCCGGATCCATCACGCTGCTCGGCGGCGGGCCCGGCGCACTGGATCTGCTCACCCTGCGCGGGGTCCGGGCGCTCGCCGAAGCCGAGATCGTCTTCGCCGACCGGCTCGGCCCCGCAGCGCACCTGCCGGCGCTCGCGCCCCAAGCTGACATCATCGACGTCGGCAAGCGCCCCGGGCACCACAAGCTCACCCAGCGCGACATCGAAGCCAAGATGATCGATGCCGCCCGCGGCGGAGCACGAGTAGTGAGGCTCAAGGGCGGAGATCCCTTCGTCTTCGGCCGCGGCTTCGAGGAAGTCGCCGCCGCGACCGCAGCCGGCATCCCGGTCAGCGTCATCCCCGGGCTGAGCTCCTGCATCACCGTTCCGGCAGCGGCCGGCATCCCGGTGACCGCCCGCGGCGTGAACACCATGTTCACGGTCGTCTCGGCCCACGACCCGCTCAGCGAAGCGCAGCTGGAGCACCTGTCCAAGCTGGGCGGCAGCATCGTGATCCTCATGGGCATGGGCACCGTCGAGCAGACCGCCGCTGGCTTGCGCCGGGTCGGCATGGACCCGCGCATGCCCTGCGCCATCATCGAATCCGGCACCACCGACATCCAGCGCACCAGCTGCACCCGGCTGGCCGAACTGGCCGACACCGCCCGCGGCCATGCAAACCCTGCGGTCATCGTCATCGGCGAGGTTGCCGGGCTGCCGGCCAGCCTGCTGGCACCGCAATTGGAGGTGGCCTGATGGGCAGCCCCAAGCCCCTGGCCGGCTTCCGGCTGGCAGTGACCAGCGACCGGCGTTCGGCAGAACTCATCGAAGCCTTCGAGCGCCGCGGAGCAGAAGTCACCCATACCCCGCTGCTGCAGCTGGCACCGCTGGACGATGAGCAGCAGCTGATCGCGCAAACCCGCAAGCTGATCGAGTTGCGCCCGCAGGCAGTGGTCATCACCACCGCCTACGGCTTGCGCCGCTGGGTCGAAACCTCCGAAGCGGCCGGCATCGGCGACGAGCTGCTGAATGCGCTCGGCCAGGCGCGGCTCTACGTCCGCGGCGCCAAGGCCCACGGCGCCGTCAAGGCCCTGGGGCTGGAGCCGGCGGCCGTCGCCGCGGACGGGCGCAGCGCCTCCATGCTCCAGCTGCTTGAAGGAAAGCTCGACGGGGCCACCGTCGCCCTGCAGCTGCATGCCGATTCCGATCACGGCCTGCCGCAAAGCCTGCGTGAGCTCGGCGCTCGCCGGGTGATGGCGGTGGAGCCCTACCGTTGGCAGGACACCAGCAGCGACAGCGGGATCTCCGCCCTGGTGGAAGGGCTGTGCACTGCCCGCTTCGACGCGGTGACCTTCACCAGCGCGCCGAGCGTGCACGCGCTGTTCGCTGCCGCCAAGGCCCGCAACCGCCTGCCCGCGCTGCTGCGCTCCCTGACCGATCGCGTCGTTGTGGCCACCGTTGGACCGGTGACCGCGGCGCCGCTGATCGATGCTGGCATCAGCCCGCTGGTGCCCGAGCGCTATCGCATGGGTGCCATGATCGGGCAGCTCGTGGAGCACCTGGATTCGCTGGGCACCTTGCAGGCACAGACAATCCACGGCCAGGTGCAGCTGCGCGGGCGCACCCTGACGGTCCAGGACGAGGACTGCGAGCTGACACCCGGGCAAGCCGAGCTGGTGCGGGTGCTGATCGAGGCTGGCGGCAGCGTGCTCTCACGCGACGAGCTGGGGGCGGCCCTGCCCGAAGCCAGTTCCAAGCATGCCTTGGACATGACCTTGAGCCGCCTGCGCAAGGCATTGCCCCAGCCGGAAATCATCGCCACGGTCATCAAACGCGGGTATCGGCTGAACGTTTGATCGCCCGAATGGGCTTTTTCCCGCCGGGTTACGTAGGATCGGTGTCATGGTTACTATTCAGGTTGCCGGAGAGGCGCTAGTCGACATCGTCGATGGCGTAACGCATCCCGGCGGTTCCCCGATGAATGTTGCTGTTGGACTGGGCCGGCTGGGCCACGACGTCCTGCTCCAAACCGACATCGGCGATGACGAGCATGGCAGGCTGATCGCTGAGCATGTGGCGGCCTCTGGCGTTCAACTCGCTGCCGGATCGCACACCGATGCGCAGACATCCAGTGCCACCGTGATGCTCGACGAGTCCGGAGACGCCAATTACGAGTTCCAGCTCAACTGCACCTTGCAGAGCATGGCGTCAACCCAGGCCGCATTGTTCCACTCAGGTTCCGTGGCAGCGTTCCAGGGCCCCAGCGCCACGCGGATCCATGAGGCGTTCGAAGCGTCCCCTGCGGGCCAGATCCTGAGCTTCGATCCGAACCTGCGCCCGGAACTGGTTGAGGACCGGGCCGAATCGGTCAAGCAGATCGAGAAGCTGGCCGGGCTGGCGGATATCGTCAAGCTCAGCGACGAGGACGCCCTCTGGCTCTACCCGGGGTGGGATACCGACCGCATCCTGGAACACTTCCTGGATCGCGGGGCATCCCTGGCGGTCATCACCTTCGGTGCCCGCGGCGCGGAAGCACGGACCAAGCACACCGAAGTCATGGTCCCGTCGATCTCGGTGCGCACAGAAGATACGGTTGGCGCGGGCGATGCGTTCATGGCCGGGCTGCTGCACGCCATCTTGGACAGCTCGCTGGCCCAGTCGCTGCGCGATGGCACGGAATTGGACAGCGTGGAGCTGGAGAAGGTCATGCAGATCGCTGCGGTGTGCGCGGGAATCACCGTCTCGCGCACCGGCGCCAACCCGCCAACGCTAGACGAGCTCAACCAGTTCCTCAGCACTACGACGCGCTAGCACCTTCTGGTTATGGCAGCTGGCCGCTGGGATCTGCGCCTGGAAAAGGCGCTGATCCCAGCGGCTTTTCATTTCATCCGTTGTGGGTGAAGGTGTTTTGCTGGCGTGTTCTGCCGGGGCGGCTTGGATGCAGCGCGAAAAATGCAGATCAGGTTGCTAGAGTTCCTTAGCAGTGCATTTGCCTTATTCATCGAGGAGGCCCCATGGGGAGCAAGGTTCCAGCCGCCGACAACACCTTGCGGATCCTCAGGCTGCTGGCCAGCCGGAAGACCCCTACCCCGGCGGCGATGATCGCCACGCTGCTGGAGCTTCCCCGCTCCAGCGTCTACCAGCTGCTGAACGTGATGCTGGAACACGGATTCATCAGCCACTATCCAGAGGACAAGTCCTACGGTTTGGGGGTCTCGGCGTTCGAGCTGTCCAGCGCCTATACCCGCCAGGAACCGCTGGCCCGGCTGGGCGCTCCGCTGATTGCCCAGCTGGTCGACAAGGTCGGTGAAAGCGCGCACCTGGCAGTGCTACACGGTTCGGACGTGCTCTACATCGTCGAGGAACGCGCCAAGGGCCGCCCATCACTGGTCACCGACGTGGGTGTCCGCCTGCCCTCGCATCTGACCGCCTCAGGCCGGGCCATTCTCGCAGCGCTGCCCAAATCGCAGGTCCGTGCGCTCTACCCCAGCGCCGCCAGCTTCTCTGAGCGCGTGGCCGAATCATCAATCTCCAGCTACGCGCAATTGCGCCGCGAGCTGGAGCAGAGCACGCAGCGCGGCTACGCAGTGGAGCGCGGGGATGTCACCCCGCATTTCCACTCGCTGGCGATGGAAATCCGGGACTCCAATGATTGGCCGGTGGCTGCTGTGGCCGTCACCTTCCTGGCTGACCGGGTTCCCGAAGAGAAGCGGGAGGCCCTGCTGGCCCAGATCCGCGCCACCACGGCGGCGATCACCGCTCGGGTGCAGGGCAAGCGTCCTGCCTAGACCGCAGGAGATCGAGAGCAGCGCGCTGGCGCTGATCTGAACCAGATGACAGCCGAACACACCCGCAAATTCGTGCAATTCTGAAATACCGGACAGCTCTGCCGATTCTCCGGTGTCCGACCCATGGCTCATGGCCAATGATGGAATCAGTTAGCTACGTTACCTCTTAAGGAATTGCCATGAGCCACGAACCACGAGTCGTCCGCGCCCCGCGCGGCACCGAACTGACCGCCAAGTCCTGGGCCACCGAGGCCCCACTGCGCATGCTGATGAACAATTTGGATCCGGAAGTTGCCGAACGCCCCGAGGATCTCGTGGTCTACGGCGGAACCGGCAAGGCGGCCCGTTCCTGGGAAGCATTCGACGCAATTGTCGAAACTCTCAAGGATCTGGAAGAGAACGAAACGCTGCTGGTGCAGTCCGGCAAGCCCGTGGGCGTCTTCAAGACCAATAAGTGGGCGCCGCGGGTGCTGATTGCCAACTCCAACCTCGTTGGCGACTGGGCCGACTGGGAGCACTTCCGCAAGCTCGAAGCCGAAGGCCTGATGATGTATGGCCAGATGACCGCCGGGTCCTGGATCTACATTGGCACCCAAGGCATCTTGCAGGGCACCTACGAGACATTCGCCGCGATCGCCAAGAAGCGCTTCAACGGCACGCTGGCCGGCACCTTGACCCTGACCGGCGGTTGCGGCGGAATGGGCGGCGCCCAGCCGCTTGCGGTAACCCTCAATGGCGGTGCCGTGCTGATTGTCGACGTCGATGAAACCCGCCTGCGCCGCCGTGCATCCAAGCGCTACCTCGACGAGGTCGAGCTGGATCTGGACAAGGCGCTGGAGAAGGTGCTGGCGGCCAAGTCCGAGGGACGTCCGCTGTCCGTTGGCTACGTCGGAAACGCCGCAGAGGTTTTCCCGGCACTGCTCAAGCGCCACGAAGCCCGCGAATTCGCCTTCGACATCGTCACCGACCAGACCAGCGCCCACGATCCGCTGAGCTACCTGCCGGTGGAATACACCATGGAGCAGTGGCACGCCGAAGCCGAAGCGGATCCGGTGGGCTTCACCAAGAAGTCGCAGGCCGCGATGGCCGCGCATGTCGAGGCCATGGTCGGGTTCCAGGATGCAGGGGCCGAAGTCTTCGACTACGGCAACTCGATCCGCGACGAGGCGCGCAAGGGCGGCTTCACCCGCGCCTTCGAATTCCCGGGCTTCGTCCCGGCCTACATCCGGCCGCTGTTCTGCGAGGGACTGGGCCCATTCCGCTGGGTCGCGCTGTCCGGAGATCCGGAAGACATCAAGGTCACCGACCAGGCGCTGAAGGAATTGTTCCCGGAGAACGAGCACCTGCACCGCTGGCTCGATGCCGCCGAGAAGCATGTGGAATTCGAAGGCCTGCCGGCGCGCATCTGCTGGCTGGGCTACGGCGAGCGCCACAAGGCGGGCCTGCTGTTCAACCGGCTGGTGGCCGAAGGCAAGGTGTCCGCTCCGATCGTCATCGGCCGCGACCACCTGGATTCAGGTTCGGTAGCATCGCCATACCGCGAGACCGAGGCCATGAGGGACGGCAGCGATGCCGTGGCCGACTGGCCGCTGCTGAACGCGCTGACCGCCACCAGCTCCGGTGCCTCGTGGGTATCGATCCATCATGGCGGCGGCGTCGGCATGGGCCGTTCCATCCACGCCGGCCAGGTTTCCTTGGCTGATGGCAGCGAACTGGCTGCCGCGAAGCTCGAAGCGCTGCTCACCAATGATCCGGGCATGGGCGTCATCCGCCACGTGGATGCCGGATACGAACGTGCCGCCGAGGTCGCCGCCGAGCGCGGAGTGCGCATTCCGATGGCAGCGCAGGAGAAGTAGCACCCTTTTAAATCAGCTTGAGGCGCCACCGAGGTGGCGCCTCAAGCTATTGTCATCTAATTGCTGGTCATCACTTCCGGCACTATGGCTTACGGGTTTCGGCACTGATGAACCATGCCTGCTGTTCCAGATCCGCAATGTACTGGTGCAGGATGTCGGCCGTAGTTGGATCCGCCTCGTCTACCGGATCATGGACCTCGCGCATGACGCCCACGGTTGTCTGCAACGCCTTGACAACCATGTCCACTGCATTAGTCGTGAGGATTTCGGTGTTCACCGGTTGTTCCAACTTGGTGTACTTTGTGACCGTTGCCGCCAGTCCATCGGGAGTGGCATGCAATGCGCGCATCCGCTCGGCGATTTCGTCGGAACCGCGACGTGCGATATCAACGATTTCGTCAAGGTTCTGATGCAGGTCGCGGAAGTTGGGACCGACAACATTCCAGTGGATCTGCTTGCCTACCAACTGCAGATCCAGCAGCTGGACCAGCACGGTCTGCAAGGAATCGCGCAGCACCTCCGGGGCCACGAAGCCATTCTCTGCGTTCTCGCGATCGGTTTTCTTCGCTGGAGTATTCTTCGAATTAGCCAATGCTTCTCCTTACGTTGTCATGGACGCTTGGGGCAAGACCTTTCTCGGTGTCCCACTTTTGACACTATCGACTTGGCACCCCGATTCCGAACGAGTGGATCTTTCTTTCGGGCAACGTCCAGCTTTCTCTTCTCTCGTGCTGAGGTTCTCCTGCAATCCCCGCGCGAGCCATGCTGCCTGCCTTTCGGATTCACGGAATTGGCTGGAGCCAGCTCCAGTCGCAGCACAACTTGGTGGATGTTGGCCTGTCTCTGCAAGTTGCATGGGGATTGCATTATCTGCAGGTTGCCAGCTGCTCAGAGCTTCCCGGAAAGCTTGAGCAGGCACCTTCAGGCACCTAGCCCTAGGCACGTAAGGAATCACCGATCCACGGAGGACGACATGTCTGAGCAGGATGCAAACGAGCAATTCGGGAACTTCGACAACAACGAATCTGAAGGCTATGAGAGCCAGTCCAATTCAGATTTCGATTCAGGAAGCAATGGCGGATTTGAAAGCCAGCCGTCAGAACAGCAGTCCTTTGGAGGCGGAAACGAATCCGGCCAGGAATCATTCAGCGGCGAAAGCCAAGGAGGATCCTACTGCGGCGACAACGAATCCAGCCAAGAATCATCCGGAAAGGACGAGGGCCAGTCTTACGGCAGCAGCAACTCGGGGCAGGAATCCTTGGGCGATAGCCAATCTGGCCAGGCGTACGGCAACGAAGAAAGCCAGTTTGGTTCCCAAGAACAAGGCCAAGAGTCCTAGGGAGCTTGCAGCTCGGCAGGTCCTCCTGCTAGCCAGATTTGTGGCCCATTCTGCAGTTGGGCACTTGTAATCGCTTCACTGCTTGCACCGGGCAAGTGGTGAAACGATTATTCTTTTTGCGACGCAGAATCGCCAGCAGATCTTCTCGGGTTGGGTCTCCCAGACCTGAATACTCGTTCGTTCCTCTTCCACTCCCGTTGGTTATTAATTGCTGTTCGACGCAGAATGGATATAGGCACCGTGTATCCGAATGTGCTGGCCGGTTCGACTGACAGGATGTAAATGTTCTCGAAAATTGCCAATCGCTTCGCTGGCCCGCTGGCGGTTGGATTCCTTGCCGTAGCGCTGTCAGGTTGCGTGAGCATTGAATCCTCCAGCGAAGAGACCAAGGCTCTGGAGAATGCTGGTCCCATCGAAGGTACCGTCACCCCGAGCGCCAAGGCCTCGGAGGGCGCGGCTACCGGCACGCCTAATGTTCCGAAATCACCTGCGGACAGCTCGTTCCAGTCCGTCTATGATTTCCTCGATGCGCAAGCGACCGAAGTCAGATGCACGGGCAGCATGGATATCACCGACATGGGCCAAATGCTCAAGCTCGTCGGTGATTGTGAAAACGTCACCGTCTCTGGAGACGGAAACATGATCGTCGCTCCGCACATCACGAACCTCGAGCTAAGCGGCATCGGAAATATCGCAGCGGTCAAGAACATCAAGCAGGCAACTTTTAGCGGCATCGGTAATTCGGCCGCATCCCTCAACGAGAACGCCAAGTTCACTGACAACGGTTCGTCGAACAAGTTCGGCGAGGACGCCTTCGAAGGCATCACCTTCTAGAACCCGGAATTTTCAACGGACCGCGATTGGCATGCCAATTGCGGTCCGTTCCCTTCTGCCTCCGTGGCGCTGTCTGGCATTTCGGACAGATGACCCGATTATCGATGCCGTGCCATCCCGTTCTGCCGAACAATGGAGTTTAGAGACCTCATTGCAGCGCAGAGAACGGATTGAACATCATGACTGCTTCCCCGAACGTAACCCTCGACCTGGCTGGCGCCACCGCCGATGACGTCATTGCGGTAGCACGGCACAACGCGCAGATCCGCATCGCACCACAGGTCTTCGAAGAACTGGCCACGGTTCGCGCCCACATCGATGCCCTCGCCTCGGCCGACACCCCGGTCTATGGCATTTCCACCGGTTTCGGCGCCTTGGCTACCCGCCATATCGCGCCCGAGGACCGCGCCAAGCTGCAGCGTTCGCTGATCCGCTCGCATGCAGCCGGCATGGGGGAACCGGTGGAGCGAGAAGTGGTGCGTGCGCTGATGTTCCTGCGCGCCAAGACCCTGGCCTCCGGCCGCACCGGCGTACGCCCGGTCGTGCTGGAGACCATGGTTGGACTGCTCAACGCCGGCATCACCCCTGTGGTCCGCGAATACGGTTCGCTGGGTTGCTCGGGCGATCTTGCTCCGCTCTCCCACTGCGCCTTGGTCCTGATGGGCGAAGGCGAAGCCACCGACCGCGAGGGCGTGCAGCGCCCCGTGCCGGAACTCCTCGCAGAGGCAGGACTTCAACCTGTGGAACTGGCGGAGAAGGAAGGCCTGGCGCTGGTCAACGGCACCGACGGCATGCTCGGCCAGCTGCTGATGGCGTTGGCGGATCTCGAAGAGCTCGCAGACATTGCCGATGCCACCGCCGCCATGAGCGTCGAAGCCCAGATGGGCACCGACCAGGTCTTCCGCGCCGAACTGCACGAGCCGCTGCGCCCGCACCCGGGACAGGGCCGCAGCGCGGCGAACATGTACAACTTCCTTTCCGGTTCCCCCATTGTCGCCTCGCACCGCGAAGGCGACGGCCGGGTGCAGGATGCCTACTCGCTGCGCTGCTCACCACAGGTGACCGGCGCCGTGCGCGACACCATCGCCCACGCACGCCTGGTTGCCACCCGCGAACTGGCGGCGGCCATCGACAACCCAGTCGTGCTGCCTTCGGGCGAGGTCACCTCCAACGGTAACTTCCATGGCGCTCCGGTCGCCTATGTCCTGGACTTCTTGGCCATCGCGGTTGCCGATCTGGGCTCCATCGCCGAACGCCGCACCGACCGCATGCTCGACCCTGCCCGGTCCCGCGACCTGCCGGCTTTCCTGGCTGATGACCCGGGCGTGGACTCGGGCATGATGATCGCCCAGTACACCCAGGCGGGATTGGTTGCCGAGAATAAGCGCTTGGCCGTACCGGCGAGCGTGGATTCCATCCCGTCATCGGCAATGCAGGAGGACCATGTTTCCCTGGGCTGGCATGCGGCCCGCAAATTGCGCACCGCGGTAGGCAACCTGCGCCGCATCCTCGCCATTGAAATGCTGATTGCCGGCCGTGCGCTGGACCTGCGCAAGCCATTGCAGCCGGGGCCGGCCACCGGTGCCGTGCTGGAGCTGCTGCGCACCAAGGTCGCAGGTCCAGGCGAAGACCGTTTCCTCTCTGCCGAGCTGGAAGCGGCCTGCGAATTGCTGGCTACCGGCGAAGTGCATCGCGTGCTGGAAACCCATCTGGCGAAGTAGCTGTTCGAGGACAACTGTGTGGGGTGCCGGACATTGCTGAGGCTTCTGCGGGCAAGGGGCGTAAACTTGGATACCGGGAAACCACTTACCTCGCGTGAAAGAATCATCTAATGCAACGCACCATGTTCAAGTCCAAGATCCACCGGGCGACTGTCACGCAGGCTGACCTGCACTACGTAGGCTCGGTCACCGTTGACTCCGAGCTGCTCGAAGCCTCGGATATCCTGCCCGGTGAACTGGTCAGCATCGTCGACATCACCAACGGCGCACGTCTGGAAACCTACACCATTGCCGGCGAGCCTGGCAGCGGGGTTATCGGCATCAACGGCGCGGCCGCGCACCTGGTGCACCCAGGGGATCTGGTCATCCTGATCAGCTACGCGCAGATGGAAGATGCCGAGGCGCGCAGCTACGTGCCCAGCGTGGTGCATGTGGATGCCGATAACCGGATCATCCACCTGGGTGATGACCCTGCCGAGGCAGTGGCCGACGGGGTGCAGACCCCGCCGCACGCACTGCTGAACAGCAAGTAATCCAGCTTCACAAGGCCAGCCGGCGCGCAAGATATTGCGCAGTCCGGCTGGCCTTGTTGTGCGCCACCTGCGTCGGGGTCCCCTCGGCAACAATGCGCCCGCCGCCATCTCCGCCGGCAGGTCCCATGTCAATCACCCAGTCGCTGGCGGCCACCACATCCATCTGGTGCTCCACCACGATAACGGTGTTGCCTTGGTCGACGAGCTGCTGCAGCTGCGATACCAGCAGCTGCACGTCGGCAGGGTGCAAACCGGTGGTCGGTTCATCGAGCAGGTAGAGCGTGTGCCCACGGCGCTGCCGCTGCAGCTCAGTGGCCAGCTTGATGCGCTGGGCCTCGCCACCTGACATTTCGGTAGCTGGCTGGCCTAGCTGCAGGTAGCCGAGGCCGACTTCGCGCAGGGTAGCCAGCGCCCGAGCCGCCGCAGGAATCCCGGAGAGGAATTCCTCGGCTTCGCTCACATCCAGCTCAAGGATCTGGGCAATGTTCTTGCCCCGGTACTCGACCTCAAGGGTCTGCTCGTTGTACCGGGCTCCGTGGCATTCTGGGCATGGCCCATAGGTCCCGGGCAGGAAGAGCAACTCGATTTCCAGATAGCCTTCGCCTTGGCAGGTTTCGCAGCGTCCGCCGGCGACATTGAAGGAGAACCGGCCAGCACTGTAGCCGCGTTCCCTGGACAGCGGCAGTTCGGAAAACGCCTTGCGGACCGCATCGAACAGGCCCGTGTAGGTGGCGACATTGGATCTCGGGGTGCGTCCGATGGGTTTCTGGTCCATCAGCACCACCCGGCTGAGCTGCTGTGCCCCGGTCACCTCGGCGATCACCGCGCGTTCCGTTGCCACCTCAAGCTCTTCCGCTTCGGCCACTGGGCCGCCCGCAGCCTGGGCCAGGGCCCCGCAGACCAGGCTGGACTTTCCGGAGCCGGAAACACCGGTGACCGAACAGAAGACGCCCAGCGGGAACGCCGCATCCACTCCCGCAAGGTTGTGCAGTTCCACTCCGCGAAGGCGCACCCATCCACCGGGTTCACGCTGCTCGCGCCGCGGCGCCGGCCCCGGATCCAGGAAACGCCGGGTCACGGATGCTTCGATTTCGGACAGGCCGGCGACTTCTCCGCTGTAGAGCACCTGCCCGCCGTTGCTGCCCGCACCCGGCCCGACGTCGACAATCCACTGCGCACGGCTGACCACATCCATGTTGTGCTCCACCACGAACACCGAGTTGCCTTCGGCCTTGAGCGCATCGAGCACCTCGATCAGCGGCTGCACATCGGCCGGGTGCAGCCCTGCGGATGGCTCATCGAGCACGTAGATGACACCGAACAAGCCTGCGCGCAGCTGGGTGGCAATACGCAAGCGCTGCATCTCCCCCGGCGACAGCGTCGGCGTGCCGCGGTCCAGGCTCAGGTAGCCCAGCCCGAGCTCCACCAGCACTTCGACCCTGCCCAGCAGGTCGGCGCTGATGGTGCTCACTACTTCGGCCTGCGCTTCAGTCCCAGCCTCGGCTGCGAAGGGGCGCAAGAGCCCCGCCAGCGAACTGAGCGGCTTGCGGTTGAATTGCGCAATATCCAGGCCGCCAAAGGTGACCTGCAGGGCGTCGGGGCGGAAGCCCGTCCCCGAGCATTCCGGGCAATCCTGCGAATGCATGAAGGCCAGCGCCTTGGTGCGCAAGTTTTCGCTTTTAGAGGTTGTGACCGTGTGCCGGACATAGCGTTCGGCGCTCCAGAACCGTCCCTTGTAGGGTTTGGCCACGCGGTCGCGTTCCGGGGTCACTTCCACTACGGGCTGTTCCTCAGTGAACAGCAGCCACTGCCGTGCCTCAGCGGGCAGCTGCTGGAACGGGACGTCGATGTCGTAGCCAAGGTGCGTGGTGATGTCCCGCAGGTTCTTGCCCTGCCAGGCCCCCGGCCAGGCGGCAATGGCCCCGTCCCTGATGCTCAGTGAGGGATCTGGAACCAGCGAGGCCTCGCTGACCGAATGCACCGTCCCCGCACCGTGGCAGTGCGTGCAGGCACCCGCTGCGGTGTTGGTGGAAAAGGCGTCCGAATCCAGGCGTGCTGCCCCGTCGGGGTAGTCGCCGGCGCGCGAGAACAGCATGCGCACCGAGTTGGACAGCGTGGTCAGGGTTCCGACCGTGGACCTCGAACTGGCGGAGCCACGCCGTTGCTGCAGGGCCACGGCCGGTGGAAGTCCGGAGATGAATTCCACCTTGGGCGTGTGCCCCTGGGCGATGAGCCTTCGGGCGTAGGGCGCCACGGACTCCAGGAACCGGCGCTGGGATTCGGCGAAGATCGTGCCGAAGGCCAGGGAGGATTTCCCGGAACCGGAAACCCCGGTGAAGGCGACAATGGCATCGCGCGGGATACGCACCTCGACATTGTCCAGGTTGTTCTCATTGGCGCCCCGCACATGGATGAATCCGTCGTGCTCGGCAGGGGCCCGGGAGGATGCAAAGCTGTTCATCTTCCCCACACTATGCGCCCGTGCACGCTCGACTCAATTCGCCGGCCGCTGGCTCACCCTTCGGCCTGGCAGGCCGCATCCGGGCAGCCTTGCCAGGTTTTCGAGAATAACCCAACGATGTCGATGCTGTGGTCCAGCGGGTAGTACGCATCGACTTTGCCATGGATGCGCGTTGCCGCCTGCTCGACTGCCAAGTGGAAGAACCGGCAGACTTCCGAGTAGTGCCACACCTGGGCAATCAGGTCGACCAGCTGCTCGTGCGTCAGCGGCCTGCTTGGTTCGTATCCGGCTTCACCGAAGGCCCGGTACACGATGCTTTCCGTGAGTTCATGGCCTTTGCCGCAATCGCACCAGGCCAAGCCGCGGCTGGGCATCGACCACACGTCTAAACTGCTCCCAGCGGAGCTCTCGATTTCCATCTTGTCCTCCAATGTTCAGGTCTGGCTGGGCTCCCCAATGTACTGGCCGCGGCCTACAGTTTGGCTCGGTGGATTAAAAGCCTCTTGCCCGCAACGGCTTTGCTTGGCATAGTCATTTTGGGTCGGCAGGTTCAGCCAGCCGACGGATTGAGGCCAAGGAGAACAGTTATGACCGGGCGTTCCCACCCCGATACCAGCGATGGCGCACCGCACCGGCAATGGAATGAGCTGCTGCAGGAGATGCGCGTGATGCAAACCGGTGTGCAGATCCTTGCAGCTTTCCTCGTGGTGCTGCCGTTCCAGGCACGATTCGAGATGCTTAGCCGCACCGACGAAATCGTCTACATCATCCTGCTGGTCGCTGCCACCTTGCTGATTCTGCTGCTGATCACGCCCGTGGCAGTGCACCGCTATTTCTTCGGCCAGCGGCTGAAGCAGCAGACGGTCAACCTGGGACATGTCATCGTCAAGATCGTGGGCATTGGCGTGGGACTGCTGGTCTCGGGCTGCGTCTGGTTTGTGCTGCAAGTTCTTTTCGGCTGGCAGATCGGGGCGTGGGTCGGCGGGCCGCTGATCCTGGTGGCCTTGTTCCTGCTCTTGGCGCTGCCACGGATCCTGATCCCGGACCATGCACAGGACAAGTCAGGGACGTGAGTTTCCGCCGGCACGGGCCATTTTCTCGACCCGTCGCAAGACCAGGCGCATCGGGGCATGCCGGATGAACCGCGGCAGAATCCGCGTGGCCACCCTGGCAACAGCGATCACTCGGGCGTTGCGCTTCGCGGCCGTACCGGTGAGGCGATAGCCGAAGTCCTCGCGCACCGAGGCCGGCAGCTGCGCGATGGTCACATCCCGCATCAGCGGCATGCCCATCCGGATCCACCACGGAGTGTTGCGGGCTTCGAAAAGCTCGCGGGCCAGCGCCCGGGTCTGCTCGGTGACGTGCAGCGTGGCGAGGTTCTGCGCAAGGTATTCATCGAATCGGCTCAGGTTCCTGGGCCAGTAATCTCCCGGCATCTGCAAGGCATCGCCGAGCCGCGCGTACTGCGAGTAGAGCTCTTCCTGCTCGTTCTTGCTTTCTTCCAGGATCTGGCCGGCAATGGTCCGTGCCGAATCATAGAGCGTGGCCGCTACCCACAATTGCAGCTTCGGATCCAGCGCTGAATAGGCGGGCATGCCGTTCGAGCGCGTTCCGCGCACGGGCCGATGCGCCGCGTTGACGTAATCGATGATGGTTCGCTGCTGTGCTGCCGTGCCGTTGCTCAGCGCATAGATGTACCCGAGGGTATGGACCAGACGGCTCAGCGGGTTGGCCGCGAAGCCCGAGTGCTCGGCAATAGCCCGTCCGATCTGCGGGTGGGCCAACTGGAGCAGGATGGCGCGGCCGGCTCCGAGCAGCAGCCCGGCTTCCGGCGCGATCCGGGAAAACAGCTCGCCATTTTCTCCGGACTGGTTCCTGTGCTCCATAATCCCATTCTAGGCAGCCGCTGGGACGCGAAAGCCGGCGCCCGCACTTGCGGCGGGCACCGGCTCACGGCTGGCTGGTCAGAAAGCTACACCGCAGTGCAGGATCACGTTGGCGTACGGGGTCGCCTCGCCGGTGCGCACGATGACCTTGGCCTGGGGCAGCTGTGCCTTGAGCTCATCATGGGAGATGAACTGGGGATCCAGGCCCTTGGTGCGGCACAGTTCCTGCACGGGGCCATTCTCTGCTTCAGATGCCAAGGTGCTGTTCTCGATCACCAGGTTGCGGGACAGGACATCGAGCACCTGCTCGAAGCTGAGCACCCCCTGGACCAGGGCCAGGTCGATGACCTGCGGGCCGTGCGGAAGCGGCAGTCCGCAGTCAGCGATCACCACGGTGTCAGTATGCCCGCAGGTGGCCAAGGCGGCCAGCAGCGGAGCGTTGAGAATTTCGGATTTCAGCACAGAGGCTTCCTTAAGGTCTTGCTCGAATAAGGGGGCTTAGAGGTTCTGCAGGGAACGCGGGTAGGAAGTCTGGGCTCCGTGGGCCTGCACCGTCAGGGCCGCGAACTTGCCGGCGAATTCCGCTGCCTGCGCCAAGTCGTCCCCATTGGCCAGGCGGGCGGCCAGCGCACCGGTGAACGCGTCGCCGGCACCGGTGGTGTCCACGGCCTTGACCTTTACCGCGGGCAGCGCGCGAACCTGCGCTCCGCCGTTTTCCAAGGGGGCGCGGTCGGCGACCAGGCAGCCGTTGGCGCCGAGGGTGATCACCACGCTGTCGATGCCTTCGTCCACCAGCAACCCGGCGAGGCGCTCATACTTGCCCGCGAATTCCAGGTTCAGCTGCGGGTTCAGCTGCTGCAGCACTGCCTCTGCCTCATGCTCGTTGACCACCAGCGGGTTGGCCTTGAGCAGGTACTCGCGGTCCAATTCGATCACCGGCGCCAGGTTGAGCACGATGCGGTCGGTGGCGGCATCCATGGCTGCTTTGATGCCCGAGGCAGGGATTTCCCCCTGCAGCACCAGGATGCCCTCGATGCTCCCGGCGGCCTGCACTGCCTCACCGGTGACCGTCGAGTTGGCTCCGGAGACCACGGCGATGGAGTTCTCCGCAGCGGAGTCCACCTGGATGATGGCCACGCCCGTCGGCTCGCTGGCGCGGGTGACGCGATCCAGCTTGACGCCGGCTTCCTCAAGCTGTCCCAAAGCGATGCCGGCGTGCGAGTCGTTGCCGACCGCGCCGATGAATTCGGTGGTGGCGCCGGCCAGGGCCGCGGCCAGCGCCTGGTTGGCACCTTTGCCGCCGGGCGAGAGCTGGTAGGAATCTGCCAGCACGGTTTCTCCCGGTCCGGGCAGGCGGGCCATCAACGCGGTGATGTCCACGTTGCTTGAGCCCACAATGGTGACCTGGATGTGCTGCTGCATGGTTATTCCCCTGGTTCTCGTTGCCCGGCGGCCGATGGGTGCCGGTGTCCTGCTTGATTCCTGCTATGAAAGCAGATTACTCGCCTGCGTACTCGGCGATGTTCTTCTCGTCGACGGTGTCAACTGCAACCTGCACGTTGGCTTCGACTTCCTCGCCCTTGATGGCCTTGGCCAGGATCTGCACCGACTGCTTGCCCAGCTCGGCAGGGTTCTGCGCGATGGTGGCAACCAGGGTGCCGTCCTCGACAGCCTTGAAGCCGTCTTCGGTGCCGTCGAACCCGACTACCTTGACGTCATTGCCGGCCTTGTCGCCCAGCGCCTGGATGGCGCCCAAAGCCATTTCGTCGTTCATCGCCAGGATGCCGGTGGCATCCGGGTTGGCCTGCATCAGGTTAGTGACCACGTCCAATGCCTCGGCACGGTCGAAGTTGGCGGTCTGCGAGGAGACGACCTCGATGTCCTTGTACTCGGCCAGGCCCTTGTCGAACCCTTCGCCGCGCTCGTTGGTTGCCGAAGCGCCGGGAACGCCTTCGAGCACGATGATCTTGCCCTTGCCGCCCAGCGACTCGGCCAGCGCCTTGGCTGCCTGCTCGCCGCCGGCCACGTTGTCCGACGCCACGAAGGAAGCGATCTTGGTGTCGCCTACGGCGCGGTCCACGGCAACGATTGGCAGGCCGGCCTCGACAACCGGGGCCAGACCGGCTTCGGCGGTTTCGGTGTCCACGGCGTTGATGATCAGGCCGGCGGAGCCGTTGGTTGCGGCGGTGGCCAGCTGGTTGGCCTGGGTTGCTGAGTCGTTCTGCGCGTCGACCACCGACAGGTCGATGCCCTGGGCTTCGGCCTCGGCTTCGGCGCCATCGCGCAGGTCGACGAAGAACGGGTTGTTCAGGGTGGACACTGCCAAGGTGGCCGAGCCGGCTTCGGCGTCGGTGCCGCGGTTGCAGGCGGCGGTGCCCAGCACCAGGACCAGGCCGACGGTGACGGCTGCGGTCTTGCGCACGATGTTCTTCATGGGGGTTCTCCTTTGAACTGCTGTTGGATTATTGGGTTCGGGGTGGAAAATCTAGTGCTTGACGTTCTTGCGGCGCAGCACGTCGAAGCCGACGGCGATCGCGATCACGGCGCCGATGACTACCTGCTGCCAGAACGCGGAGACCGAGAGCAGGTTCAGGCCGTTGCGGATCACTGCCAGCACCAGCGCACCGATCAGCGTGCCGGAGATGCGGCCGACGCCGCCGGAGAGCGAGGCGCCGCCAATCACCACTGCGGCGATGGCATCCAGCTCGTAGCCGGAGGCGAGGGTCGGCTGGGCGGAGTCCAGGCGTCCGGCCAGGATCATGCCCGACAGCGCGGCGAACACGCCGGAAATCACGAATACGGTGACCAGCACGCGCTTGACCGGGATGCCGGAGAGCCGCGCGGCTTCGGTGTTGCCGCCGACTGCGAAGGCGTTCTTGCCGATGACGGTGCGGTTGAGCACGAAGGCTGCAAGCAGGCCGGAGACCACGAGGATCACGATCGGCATCGGGATCGGGCCGAGGTCATCGCCCAACCAGGATACCGAGGAGCTGGTGGAGATCGGACGGCCGTCGGAGATCACCAGGGTCAGCCCGCGCACCACGGTGAGCATCGCCAGCGAGGCGATGAAGGTGGGCAGCTTGCCGTAGGCGCTCATCGCGCCGGTGACCCAGCCGCACAGCGCGCCGACGGCCAGGCCGATCGGGATGGACAGCCCGTCGGGCAGGCCGGCGGTGGTGATGGCGTAGGAGGAGCCCATGGCCGAGAGCGCGGCCACAGAGCCGACGGACAGGTCGATGCCGGCAGCGACGATCACGAAGGTCATGCCGAAGGCCATCACCGCGATGGTGGAGACCTGGATGCCGATGTTCAGCAGGTTCGGCCCGGTCAAGAAGCGCGGGGTGGCGATGAACAGGGCCAGGCACAGGATGACCAGGCCCACCAAGGCTCCGTTATTGGCAAGGAATGCCTTGAAGTCGAACCCCTTCTTCGGGGCTGTAGCTACGCTGCTCATTACTTGGTTCCCATTTCTTCTTCGCGGTGCACATTGCTGACGGCCAGGGACATGATGGCGTCCTGGGTGGCTTCTTCGGTAGCCAGTTCCCCGGCGATGCGTCCCTGGCTCATCACCAGGACGCGGTCGGACATGCCCAGCACTTCGGGCAGTTCGCTGGAGGCCATCAAGACGCAGCCTCCGGAGGCGGTGATCTCATTGATCAGTTCATAGATTTCGACCTTCGCGCCCACGTCCACGCCGCGGGTCGGCTCGTCGAGCAGCAGCACCTTGGCTCCTGCGGTGAACCAGCGGCCGAAGACCGCCTTCTGCTGGTTGCCTCCCGAGAGCGAGCGGATGGGCTGGTCGATGCTGCCCATGCGGATGCGCAGGCGTTCGGCGACCTGCTGCGCGCGGGCATTCTGGCCCTTGCGGTCGACCAGGCCGCTCTTGGCGGTGGAAGCCATCGTGGCGTAGCCGATGTTCTCGGCCACCGAGGCATCCAGCACCAGGCCCTGGGTCTTGCGGTCCTCGGGCACATGGCCGATGCCGACGCGGGTGGCTGCCGCGACGTCGAAGCTGGCCAGCTTCTTGCCGTTCACCGCCACGCTGCCGCTGGAGTACTTGTCCGCTCCGGCGATCGCGCGGATCAGCTCGGTGCGCCCGGCACCCATCAGGCCGGCCAGGGCCACTACTTCGCCGGGGCGGACCTCCAGCGAGATGTCCTTGAGCATGCCGTCGGACAGGTTCTTCACGCTCAGCAGCGGCTGCTCTCCCGGCTCGGTGGCCACGCGCGGGAATTGGGCGTCGATGTCGCGGCCGACCATGAGCCTGACCAGTTCGTTCTCCTCGGTGTCGGCCGGGACGGTGGCGATGAACTTGCCATCGCGCAGCACGTTCACGAAGTCGCCGATTTCGGCGATCTCATCGAGGTGGTGGCTGATGAACACCATGCCGACTCCCTGCGCCTTCAACGTGTTGACCACCGAGAACAGGTGCGCAATTTCAGATTTGGTCAAGGCCGCGGTGGGCTCGTCGAGGATCAGCACGCGGGCGTCCAGGCTCAGGGCCTTGGCGATTTCCACCAGCTGCTGCTGGGCCAGGCCCAGCTCGCCCACCGGCGTATCCACATCCAGCTTCAGCCCGAGCTTGTCCATCGCGTCGCGGGCGATCTGCCGCATGGCGCGGCGGTTGATGATGCCGAACTTGCGCGGCACGCGGCCCAGGGTGATGTTCTCGGCAATGGTCATCGACGGCACCAGGTTCAGTTCCTGGTGGATGGTAGCGATGCCCAGGGCTTCGGAGGCCTTGGTGTTGGGGATCTTCACGGCCTTGCCGTCCATCAGGATCTGGCCGGCATCCGGCTCGTGCACGCCGGCGATCATCTTGATCAGCGTGGACTTGCCTGCGCCGTTCTCGCCGAGCAGCACGGAGACCTTGCCCGCGTGCACCTCGACTGTGACCTCGTCGATCACCTGTACCGGGCCGAAGGACTTGCAGACCTTGTCCAGGACCAGCAGAGCGTCATTACCCATTCTCGTTCCTTCCATCCTCACCTATGCGCCGGTGGCTGCTTGCGTTGGGGCCAGCGACTCACGAGCGGTGAATCGGCTGATGAATTCTTGGGGTTGCGGGCTCTTGCCGGCCATCACTTCCTGCAGCGCGGTGACCGCGGCGCGGCCCATGCTGGTCAGGTCGTGGCTGATCGTGGCAATCGGTGGATCGTGCATGAGCATCGCGTCCACCTCGTCGAAGGCGATCACCGAAAGCTGCTTTCCAACCCGAATGCCGGCTTCGCGCCACACGGTTAGTGCGCCAATGGCCATCGGCGCATCGGCGATGACCACCGCAGTTGGCTGCAGTTCATGCTCCAGCAGCCAGCGGGCGCCATCCGCGCCGGAGGCGGCACGGAAGTCGCCGGCGAAATGCAGGGCGGGATTGATGCTCAAGCCGTTGGCCGCCATCGCCGAATCGAAGGCGCTGTGGCGTTCGCGAGCGGTGGAGGCGTGGTCCGGGCCGCCGAGGAAGGCGATGCTGGTGTGGCCCAGGTGCTTCAGCTGGGCGATGACTTCTTCCAGGGCGCCGGTGCTGGAGGCGGTGATCGATGGGATGCGCTGCTCTGGAAGGGTCCGGTCCACGAAGACCAGGGGGGTTCCCGAGGCGATGATGCGCTGCATCATCGGGCTGGGCCGGTCGGCATCTTCGTCGAGGCCCTGGGGCACGACAATCAGACCGTCGACGCGGCGCGAGAGCATCGCTGCGAGGAATTGGTCCTGCTGCTCGGTGTCCTCGTTGGCGTTGCCGATGAAGGTCATCATTCCCGCGGCGTGCGCCTGCTGCTCGACAGCGTGGGCAAGGTCGGAGAAGTAGGGGTTGCGCACATCGGAGATCAGTAGCGCGATGGTGTCGGTTTTGGTGGAGCGCAGGGAGCGGGCCTGGGCGTTGGGAACGAATCCCAGTTCCTTGGCAACGGCTGCCACCTTTTCCCGGGAAGCTGCCGAGGTGGCGGGGTGGCCTGAGAGCACCCGCGAGGCAGTGGCGGAGGATACTCCGGCTGCAAGTGCCACATCTTTGATGGTGACAGCGTTCATGGCGATAAGCCCCTTTGCTTATTGTGCAATCGATTCCATGGAATCGATTACACAGTTTTCCTCACAAAGAAAATTAAGTCAATACACTGCACTGGCCTACCAATAATCCCTACCCAGAGACTATATTTTTCAAGTTGGTGACTAGTTGCTTTTAGTTGCCTCGTGGTTTCAAAGCAAAACCTCCCATAACCAAAGTCACTTCGAGCCAGCAGGCGCGGCGGTCGCTAAGATAGTGTTTGTGTCGGTCAACCAGCTTTCAGATAGCGCGCAGAATTACCTCAAGATCATTTTCGGCCTGACCGAGTGGTCCAGCGATCCGGTCACCACGAGCATCATTGCCAGCAAGTCGGGAATGAAGCTCTCCACGGTGTCCGGCGCCTTGAGCAAATTGCGCCAGCAGGGCCTGCTCGACCATGCGCCCTATGGAGCCGTGACGCTCACCGAGCTGGGACGCGAGTATGCGCTGACCATGGTCCGCCGCCACCGTCTGATCGAAACTTTCCTGGTGCAGATGCTGGGCTACCGCTGGGACCAGGTGCATGAAGAGGCCGAGAGCCTGGAACATGCCGTCTCCGACTTCATGATCGAACGCATCGACAGCCTGCTGGAGCATCCCACCCGCGATCCGCATGGCGACCCCATCCCGACCGCCGAAGGCCGCATTTCCATTCCGCAGGCTTTCAATTTGAGCGAAGCCGTCGATGACGCCCGGGTGGAGGTCGAGCGCATTGCCGATGATGATTCGCAGCTGCTGCAGTATTTCTCCGATCATCGGATCGTTGTCGGCACGCGTCTGCAGGTAACGCCCGGCGAGCAGTTCTCCGAGACGGTGAACGTCCAGGTCTGCGCGACTGGGGAAACCTTGCGCTTAGGATCGCGTGCGGCTGCCGCGGTGTGGGTCTCGCGTTCCTCCGTGTAGCCTTTTTACGCCCCATACCATCTAGTCATTGACCTGGCGGCATCGTCGCCTTTCAGCACCAACAGATAATCTGTCCGTTTCATGGAATACAGTGTTGACTAGCCCGGGATACTGCAATGTACAAGTTTTACATGGGGGTGCATTGCAGCATCCTTGGCCATCCATCACTTTGCGTTTCATTTGAAAGACTCCGCCTTGCCTAGAAAACTTTTCGCTGCGCTCTGCGCCGCAGTATTGGTGCTTGCTTGCTGCAGCGCACCGGCAGATCCTCCTGCTCTTCAGAACAATCAACTCGCACAGGCCGACAACCTGTTGTCAGCAGACCAGCCGTTGCAGGTGGAACGGGTTGCCACCAGCAGCAAGAAGGTCAAGCCCGGGGCGAAGCTCAATGGCCCGAAAGCCACCGCGATGCTGGCGACCCTGCCGGTGAAGGGCAAGGCGGCCGCCACTGGATACAACCGGAACAAGAAATTCGGCAATGGCTGGAAGGACTTCGACAAGGACAAGTGCGACGAGCGCCAGGACACCTTGTCCCGGGACATGTCCAAGGTGAAGTTCAAGGACCGCAAGAAGTGCACCGTGGCTTCGGGCACGTTGCATGACAGCTACACCGGCAAGAAGATCAACTGGAAGGTCAAGTCAGGCAGCGTCGACATCGACCACGTGGTCTCCCTGAAGAACGCGTGGATTTCCGGCGGCCAGAAACTGTCGCAGGCCCAGCGCCAGGCCCTGGCCAATGACCCGCTGAACTTGATGGCGTCCAGCGCCTCGGCAAATCGCCAGAAGGGCGACAAGAACACCGCCGAATGGCTCCCGAAGAATAAGTCCTTCCGGTGCCAGTATGTGGCAACCCAGATCAGCGTCAAGAAGAAGTACGCGCTGTCGGTGACCAAAGCCGAGAAGAATGCCATGTCCAAGGTGCTGAAGACGTGCCGCAACCAGAAGGCCGCGAAGGTCACCCCGATCAAGCCTGCCGGGTCCAAGCCCAAGGCCTCGCCGAAGAAGGACGCGAAGAAGGCTCCTTCCGTGGTCAAGGGCACCGTGCATCCTGGCGCCTACTGCAAGAAGTCGGATCAGGGAAAGCGCGGCAAGTCCAAGGCCGGCAAGTACTACACCTGCAAAACCGATGCCAACGGCAAACTGCGCTGGCGGATTTAGCTGCCGTCTGCCGGTTCTCACCTAGCTGTAGTTCCCCGTGAGGTTGTGAACACGATCTGACGGAGTAAGACCACCGATCCCGGTATGGGGTCGATGATAATTATAGTGATGAAGCCAGGCGCCGTAGGCTGCGGCCCTGGCTTCTTCGCTGTCATAAGCCCTCACGTACGCCCATTCCTGCGACAACGTCCGGTTGAACCGTTCGACTTTCCCATTGGTCTGAGGTCGATACGGTCGGGTGCGCCGGTGCTTCACGCCCGGCCCCAACGCCTGGGCGAACACCTTGGAACGGTAGCAGGAACCGTTATCGGTCATCACCGCGGTGACGACAATGCCAGCCGCGGCGAAGAATCCACGGGCTCGCTGCCAGAACCCGGCTGCGGTTTCCTTCTTCTCGTCGTTGAGGATTTCGGAATAGGCCAGCCGCGAATGGTCGTCGACCGCGTGATGCAGGAAAAGATAGCCCCGTGACCCCTTGGCGCCCTGGCGTGCCGCACGGTCCCGCGCGGCACCGGCCTGGCGGTCTTGGGCTGAACCGCGACCATGCGCGCGCCAGCCTCCGCCCTTTGGGATGCGGCCCAGTTTCTTGATGTCCACATGCACCAGCTCGCCCGGTGCCTGCTTCTCGTAGCGCACAGGGCGGGGCTTGCGTACCGGCAGCCCGGTGGTTTGGTCCAGATGCGCCAGTTTGGGCATCCGGTAGCGGTCCAGGACGCGTCCGACGGTGCTACGGGGAATGCCGAGGTGGTAGCTGATCCGGTGCGGTCCCCATTGCCGGTTGAAGCGTAGGGCAATGATGCGGCGTTCGCTCTTGCGGCACAGTCGTGTCGGAGAGCAAACAGGGCGTGAGGAGCGGTCGCCGAGGGATTCGTTGGCATGGTATCTCGTTGCCCATTTTTTGGCTGTTGCGGGCGAGACCTGGAATCGTTCGGCGGCGCGGCGGATGGGCCAGTGCTCATCGATGATCAAGGAAGCTAGGCGTCGTCTTCCTTCGGGCGTCAGTGGTGCGTTAGCGTGGGACATGAAGACCTCCGTGCACGATGGTGAGTGTGGTAACCCACATCCTGCCGGAGGTCTTCTTCATTCGCTAGTGTTCACAACGTCCCGGGGAACTACACCTAGCCCGCTCATTCAGCAGCACTCGTGCAGGCCCCATGGGTGGATTCACGTCCACGCGTGGGACCTTCTGCAGTTCTCCCACGCCCGGCCCGCCAGCGCCTTGCGCCGCTGCGCTCCGCTCAGCCGGCCAGTTCCCCGAGGTTGATGCGGTGCGCCAGTGCCGGAAAATATCCCTGGCTGTATCCGGTGCTGGTCGGGTGGAGGTTGAAGGGGTCGACCGGGTTGGCCGGATTGAAGTAGATCCACTACTCCCTCGCCCCGACCCCGTGGTTGTTGAATGCCCCGAGCACCAGAACGAATTTGGCACTGGTGCCGCGGGTGGCCGCGCGAATCTCCCGGTTCAGCTCATCGCCCAGGCGGTTCAGCATCCGGGCATGTGCGGCACTGATCAGCGGCTGGTCGCCGGTGGACAAGGTGAACAGGCGTGGATATCCGGCTACCAGGATGGTTGCCGCGCTCAGCAAGTCGATTCGTTCCAGTGTCCGGTGGACCCGTGGTTCGACGGACCCGATGGCCGCCGCCAAGGCGGCTGTCGCCTGGTCGCAGCCGGAGTCACTGCCTTGTGTGCTGCACGCGGCTACTGCTTGCCCCCGGGGAAGGTCGTTGCCGCCCAGGGTCAACGTCACTAGGTCGGCGGTGGACAGCGGGACGGCCAGCGCGGCGGCCGCCATCCCCACCTGTTCGGCGGTGAACCCGGCGCAGGCCGCGTTGATGCCCAGGTCCACCCCGGGCAGCGCCGCAATCTGGCTGACATGGGAGGGGCCGGTGGTTTGCAGGCAGCCGGGCAGCGGCCCGGGCACGATGGCCCCCGATCCGAAGCCTGCCGAACAGGAATCACCCAGGTTCACATAGCTGATGCTCCCTTCCGGGTCCGCCTGCGCGGCGGCCGGTGCCAGCCAGGCCGCGCAGGCAGCGGTGATCACAGCGTAAATGCGAGTTCTTGCCTTGCCAGTCATCGGAATGTCACTTGTCACGAACCGTTCGCGAGGGATTGCCCTCGCTTGGCACCCGGTTCCCCGGATGGACGGTCCGGCGGGCGCAAGGACCGCCGCATCGTGACTGCCGTTCCCAATACCGCGGCACCCGGCTGCCTGTCACGCGGACCTTGGCAGCACTGCACGGACGCGCGTCAGGATCCTGCGCGTGGCTCTCAACCTACGCCCGCGCCTGCGGGTCGGGAAGGAGTGCTGGCCAGCCGCCGCTCAGCGGCTGGCGGCCAGCGCTTTGCGCCGTCCCTTGCGGGCCAGGCGGGTGGCGATCAGCCCCTGCTTCGGGCTGAAGAGATAGGCGATTGCGAAGATCATTGCCTGGGCCAGCACCACCATTCCACCGGTTGATGCATCGAGGTAATAGCTCACGTAGACGCCCAGGATTCCGGCACAGGTTGCCAGTACCGGTGCAATAACCAGCATCTTCCCGAAACGGTCAGTCAGCAGGTAGGCCGTGGCGCCGGGAATGATCAGCATGGCGACGACCAGGATGACGCCCACGGCCTGCAGCGCCACCACGGAGGTCATGGCCAACAGCCCCAGGAGCACGGCACCGATCAGCCGCGGGTTCATTCCCAAGGCATGCGCGTGCGTCTGGTCGAAGGCATAGAGCGTGAAGTCCTTGCGCTTGAGCACCAGGATCGCGAACGTGATCGCGCTAAGCAGCAGAACCTGCCACAGGTCGCTGCCCGAGACTCCCAACAGGTTGCCGAATATGATGTGGTTCAGATCCACATGGCTCGGGGTGACCGAGATCAGCACCAGCCCGATGGAGAAGAGCGTGGTGAAGACGATGCCGATGGCCGCATCTTCCTTGAGCTTCGTCGTGTCGCGCACTCCCCCGATCAATGCCACCGCGAGGAATCCGAAGACCAGTGCGCCCAGGGCAAAGGGAGCGCCGGCGATGTAGGCCAGCACGACCCCGGGCAGGACCGCATGCGACACCGCGTCGCCCATCAGCGACCAGCCGATGAGCACCAGCCAGCAGGAAAGCACCGCGCACAGGGCAGCGGCGATGATGGTCACCAGCAGGGCGCGCACCATGAAGGTGTACCCCAAGGGCTCGGCCAGCAATTCAATGAGGTTCATTCCCCGCCTCGTTTCATCGGATCCAGGCCAAAGGCCAGGGCCAGGTTCTCCGCTTGGAGCACCACGTCCGGATGTCCGTGCATCAGGACCTTGCGCATCAGCAGCACCGCTTCATCGGCCAGTTCCGGCAGCGCATGCAGGTCGTGGGTGGAGATCAGCACGCTGCCGCCGCCGTCGGCTACCTCGCGCAAGAGCTTGGTGATAGTCGCTTCGCTGCGCTTGTCCACGCCGGCAAAAGGCTCATCGAGCAGCATGATGCTGGCGCCCTGGGCGATGCACCGGGCCACGAATGCGCGTTTCTTCTGCCCTCCGGAGAGCTGGCCGATCTGCCGATCGGCGAAGCTGGCCAGCTCCACCCGTTCGAGGGCCTCGTCCACGGCGGCATGGTCCTGCTTCTTGGCGCGCCTGGTCCATCCCATCTGCCCGTAGCGTCCGGTCATCACGACCTCGCGCACCGAGATCGGGAAGCTCCAATCCACCGCTTCGCTCTGCGGCACGTAGGCCAGCTGGCCGCTTTTCCGCGCTTGCAGCGGGTCGGTGCCGTTGATGCGCACGCTGCCGGTATCGGGCTTGACCTGCCCCATGATGGTCTTGAACAGCGTCGACTTGCCCGAGCCGTTCATCCCGACCAATCCGCAGACCCGGCCGCGGCCCAGCTGCAATGAGGCGTGGTCCAGGGCCAGCACGGGGCCGTAGTGGACGGTCGCGCCCGACACGTCGATGGCCAGGGCGGTGCCAGGCTTCGCGTTCATGGTGTTTCGCCTTTCAAAGCACGGGCAATGGTTCTGGTGTCATGCGTGATCAGGTCCAGGTAGCTGGGCACCGGACCGCCGGGTTCGGACAGCGAATCCACATAGAGTGTTCCGCCGTAGGCGGCATCGGTGGATTCCACGACTCGTTGCATGGCCGCATCGGAGACCGTGGATTCGCAGAAGACCGCGGGAACATCGTTGTCCCTGACATAGTCGATGGCCGCGGCGACCTTGCGCGGCGTGGCCTGCGATTCGGCGTTAACGGCCCAGAGGTACTTCTCGGCCATGTTGGCATCGCGCGCCAGGTAGCTGAAGGCTCCCTCGCAGGTCACCAGCACGCGCTGGCGTTCGGGGATTTCCTCCAGCGCCGCCTCGAGCTCGTCATGCACCTCTTGCAGCTTGGCCTGGTAGGCCGCTGCATTCTCCCGGTAGCTGGAGGCATTGGCCGGATCCAGTTCGCTGAAGGCCTCTGCGATGCGGTCCGCATAGATCTTGACGTTCAGCGGGCTCATCCAGGCATGCGGGTTGGACTTTCCGGCCCCTTCTTCCTGGACGATATCGATCGGCTTGATCCCCCGGCTGGCGGTGGCGTGCGGGGCGTCATTGTCCTCGACGAATTGCTGGAACCAGGCTTCGAGGTTCAAGCCGTTATCGAGGATGAGGTCGGCATGCGAGGCGCGGCGCAAGTCATCCGGTGTCGGCTCGTATCCGTGGATCTCTGCACCAAGTCGGGTAATTGATTCAACGCGCAAATGCTTGCCCGCGACGTTCTGGGCGATGTCCTGCAGGACCGTGAAGGTTGTCAGCACCACCGGCCGGTCGTCCGGGCTGGCTGCGGGCTCAGTGCTGGACTTGGACGCGCAGCCAGCGAGGGCGATCAGGCAGGACAGAACAGCGGCCAGAAACCCTACGCGTTGCCCCGCCCCTGATCGACGTTTCGCCGTTTGCACCATTGCACACCATTCCGCTTCTCGAACTGGCGATTAGTTCGCCCCTCTCAATCATAATGTTCGAGGGGTCGAATATTGCAAGTTCGCGTCGGCAGATTTCGCTGTGGGTGCTGTCTCAGACCCCCAGCAGGGTATTGACCAGACGGGCGGCAGTGCGTGCGGTACGCCCGTCAATATCCAATCCCGGGTTCAGTTCCACCACGTCAATCAATGCCAGTTTGCCGCTGCCCGCCAGCATTGCGCAGATCCCGTGGATCACTTCCAGTGGCACCCCGAAACCGGCAGGGGCACTGACCCCCGGAGCCACCGACGCAGGCAGCACATCGAGATCGATGGTCAGATACAGCTTGTCGATGCCAGCCAGGAAGTCCTCGACGAATTCCAGGACGGCAGGTAATTGACCTGCCGTGCACTGCTCGTCAAGCAGGTAGCGGACGCCCAAGCTGCGGGCCCGTTCGAAGAGCACCGGTGTGTTGTTCGGCTTGCTGATTCCCACTACCGCGTAGTTAAAATTGCGCCCTTCGGCCTGCAGATCCCGGGCGATATCCAAGAACGGCGTGCCGCTGCTCCGGCGCGGTGCGCTGCGCAAATCGAAATGCGCGTCAAGGTTCAAGATGCCCAGCCGGGTTCCCGGCTCGTCCCTGAAATGCTCGAACAGCCCGGTGAATGAACCGTAGGCTGTTTCGTGGCCGCCGCCGAGCACCACTGGCAGCCTTTCTCCAGCGAGCAATGCACTCACCGACTGCGCCAGTCGCTTTTGCCCCGATTCGAGCTCGTCACCAAGCACCTCGATATCGCCAGCATCCACCAGCGGGCGCGGCTCGTGAATGGCCAGCGAGCCTAGGGCGGCGCGCAGCGCCTGCGGTCCCTGGGCGGCACCAACTCGGCCTTCGTTGCGCAGCACGCCCGCATCAGAGGCGAAACCGAGCAACGCCGCGGGCTTTCGCCCATCTGGGGTGCCAGCAGGCTGGCGGTTCACCTGCTGGTGCCATCTCAAATGCTGCTCGCCGGTGCCGTCATTGCGTCCGGTCCAGATAGCAGGTGCCCGGTCAACCGCCAGCTGCAACTCGAAATTCTCCATGCTTCCAGCTGACCAGATGCGCCCCGAGCGCGCCATGCCTTCTGCGGTTCTCCGTCTGAAACACCGGACAGAAGATGTTTATCGGGTACTCAGCGCACTGTAGTCCAGCGGCCCTTTCGTGGCCGCATTGCCGTAGACCTCGACATGGATGTGATCCATGTGCCGGGTGGTGTCATTCCAGTTGCCGGTGAACTGGTTTCCGTACTTCCCCGAATCGGAATACGGTGTCCAGCCAGTGGTGGGAAGCCAGATCCGGTCCTGCCAGATCAGGTAGTAGATCCCCAGCTGGATTCGGTTGTCCAGCAGGAACTGGGCCAATTTATCGCCTTGTGCGACGCGCGCCTGGTTCTTGTAGTCTCGGATCATCAGGTCCACGGCCTTTCCGGAGCTGTGCCCGGAAGAACCCCTTCGAATGGTGTGGATAGTGCTGACCGTATCGCCGGTTCTCCCCTTTAGCGCTGCAATGACCCGTTGCGCGTCGGGTTGCAAGACGCCCGGCTGGCTCTCGGAGAGGTAGGTTTCCCTGACCCAACCGCGTCCTTGAGGCGCGGAGACTTCGGCCCAGCCGGCATCGCTGCGCAGATAGCTGACCTTCTGCCCGGCCGGCAGCACGGCTTTGCTCAGGTGGCTGACTCCCGCGCCGGCCCGGAGATTGACGTTGGCAGTGGTCCAGCGGTATTTGGTCGTCGGGGCCGGTCGCGGCGCTTGGGGTTTGCGGGTTGCCAGATAGCCATTGCTGATCCATCCGGTGCCCTTCGTTGTTGATACGCGTGACCAGCCGTTTGCCGTTCCCAGGATGCTGACCTGCTGCCCCTTGGAAATGACCGCGAGCGATTTATAGCCGGTGGAGTAACCGGAGCGTAGGTGTACGTTGGCAGTCGTCCAGCGCTTGGCAGCTTTCAGCGGCGTGTAGGCATTGTCCACCAGTGCGCTGGATGGAACCCACCCAGTTGTCTTGGCGGTTTTCACCCTCGCCCAGCCGTTCGATGTTCCGTGCAGGGTGAGCTTGGATCCGGCTGCCACGGTCCCCAGGGATTTGGCGGTACCCGAAGCGTTGGCGCGCACGGCCGTGCTGAACAGGATCCAGCGTGGTGCCGGGTTGGTGGGCTTATAGGCGGTGCTGGACAGGATGGCGGTTGGCACCCAGCCGATGCCACGGGTGGACTTGATCTGGGACCAGGATCCCCTGGTTGTGTACAAGCCGACTTTTTCGCCCGGCGCGAGGCGTCCAAGGGAAGCCGAGGAGCTGTGATTCGATCGGCGCAGGACGCTGGTGCTGAGCACCCAACGGTTCCCTATCGTCTTGCGCGTTGATACGGGCTGGGCAGACAGCTGCTTAGCAGGCAGCCAGCCGCGTTTCCCGGCAGAAATTACGTAGCTCCACGAGCCAGAGGTGCGCAGCCACTCGACTTTGGCACCCGCCGGAATACTTGCCACGCGTGCTGCCTTGGACGAGGTGGACTTCCGCAAAATCTGGGCAGTTTTCGCATACCGGTACACGGGTGCCGGCATTGAGCTGGACAGCTGGCTTGTAGGCACGAAACCGGTGACATTGCCGATCTTGATCCGGCTCCACGATCCAATTGCACCCAGGCGCTGGACCTTGGCTTTGCGCATGGCTCCGGCCAAGGCCGGGGAGGCGGACGTCGCCTTCTTGCGGACCGGCTGGAAGGAAAGCAGATAGCGGGTGGCTGAGCTCTTGGGCTTGGCCGGCGCTGCGGGCGAGGTTAGGTACTTGGCCGAGACCCAGCCGGACTTCTTCTTGTACGTTGCTTGCACCCAGCCGGAAGAACCCCCGGAGACGAGAACCTTGGCGCCCTTGGGAATGACCAGCAGCGACGCGGAGTGGACCGATGGCGATTTGCGCAGATTCAAGTTGGCGGTGGTCTGCTTGGCGACTGCCGCAGGAGCCGCAGCAAGCTGGGCGACACCGGCTGGAGCCTGCATTGATGCGCTGGCGCCAGCTGCGGTGCCAAAGGCCAGGACCAGGGCCAGCAGCAGGCCCAGGATGCGATTCGTATATTTCAATGTGGGTGCTTTCGAGCAAGGGCAAACTGCCGATTCCTGCGGTCAGCAGAAGTCCAAGGCATTCCGCTGTGGGCGGCGATATTGCGATCGCCAAGAAAAAAATGACACAGCAATGGCGATTTCGCCCTGCCGTGATCTGAAGAACCTAGCTCGCCTTGGGCATGACGAAAGCAGTCACGGAACCCGGCTCGATTTCGGTTCGTCCGGCGTCCTGGATGACAGGCCCGGCAGCCTGCCGAGACAATTGCTCGAAGTCCTTGCGTGGCAGGTGCCTGATGCCTACCGGTGCATGGGATTGCAGCCACGCTTCGACAGATTCGGCGGGGGCCTCGGTCAGCCATGCGAACAGCGCGTGTGCTGCCTGCGCGGCAGCCTTTCCGGTGGACATATCCAGGGACTTGTTCAACACGATGTTGATTTCCGCGTTCAAAACCTCGTCGGCCTTTGGCAGTTGCGTGCCGGAGACCTGGAGCTTGGCGATCAGCTTCGGCAAGTCGGCGGCCGGCAATGGGGGCAGGCCGACAGCTTGCGCCTTGCCCACTTCGCTGACCATTTGCTCGGGGAACATCTCCAGCACCTTGGCGAACATCTTGGGATTGGCCCGGCGCACCGACTTGGCGAATGCCTGTGAAGCCCACTGCTGCCAATCCGGGTTCTGCGGATCTTGCAGGTAGGCAATCACGGCTGCGCGGGCCACCGCCGAGAGGCCCTCATCCTCGCTCGACGGATCCTCCTTGTCGATTCGCAGGATGATGGGCTGTATCAATTCCCCGGGGTCGCGATCGCGCAGTTCAGTCATGGTTTTATTCTATGGCGAATGAGAGAACCGAATTTTCGGACTGCAAAGCTTCAGCTTGCAACTCTAATACTATGCGCTGAGGAAGGTCACCGTAATGCGCGCCGGGATCTGCGCGTACACCGCGTGAAGGACGTTGGCTTCAACGAAGATGCTACCCCCAACAGCCAACGGGAACTTGCGTCCTTCCACCGTGAACTCGATTTCCCCTTCAATGACAGAAACGATGATCGGGGTGCGCGCTACGTGCTCTTTCAGCTCAACATTTGAGTCGAAAGCTATCTCCGTAATCTGCGCTTTCTCGCCGGCAAAAATTCTCTTGGCTGAATACTTGCCTGGCTTGATTGGGTTGCGCTCGGCATTGCCCGCCGCTGACAACGAAATCAGCTCAGATTGTCCGTCCATAATATTTTCAGTCAAGGCAATTCCCGCCTTCCGGTGCTTTTGAATCCACGTCGAATTAACTACCAGCATGCTCTTTTTTCGCTTCAGGAGCCAACTGTCTCGTGAAACTTGCCGCCCCTTGCTTTAATGCCGGTCTCGTCGACAGCCGCAAGTAGAAGCAACGCGTTCATCTCGACAAAGTGATATCCATCCGGGGACCGTGACGTGCCGGGTTCTACCAAGATCGAAGCCTGAATCAAGACGCTGTTCGCGTTCTCGCACTGCAGAGTCTCACACCTTGGTTCGCAGTATAGAGATTCTCGCCCTGGCTACGGAGGCTGCCGTCGGGATGTGTGCTGCCAACGCAACTGCAGCGCGCGACCCGCATCGCACCTCGGTCTTGTTCTTGGTGTGCGTAACAAATTTCAATACTTCGCTAGCGCCAGTACCCCGTCATGGTTCGCACAAGGCTGCCTTACCGACGGATCACATCACCCAATTATTCATCGACCGCACCGTCAATGGCAGAGATTTTCCTAGCGTCGCCGAACTTTGCGCACGATCAGCAGCACGAAGCTGGTCAGCATGGCAGTGGCCAAACTGACCAGAAGCGGAGTCTGCCACGGAACGTCCAGGACGCTTCCGGCGAATTTTTTCCAGAAGGAACCAATGGCATCCCAGCCTGTTGCCTTCGATTCGATAACTCGAGCGGTGCTTTCCACGACGGCCGGCATGACCCATTGGATCGCCAGCGCGAATACCCACATCAGCAGGTTCAATATTCGCAAGAATCCGACGAAGCCCAATATGAGGCCGAGGATCAGCGGCCCGGCATACCAGAGGTAGACATAGTACGACTGGGCGCCGGCGACGAGCGACACGATGATCTGCAGCCAATAGCTGACGCCCACCGTAAGCGTCGCGTAGAAAAGCACTGCAATGGGCAGCCGCAATTTGGTTGCCATGAAGTACCAGACTTGGCTGACCAGCAGCAGACCCCCGAATACCCAAAGATGTCGAATCGATGCCGCGGAGATTTCCCCGCCCACGAGCCCAGGCTCCAATGCGTGAAGGCCCTGGAACCCGAGCCCCAAGAGTCCCAGGACCATGCCCACGGATGTCACAACGGTGAACGCTGTACGCCCATACCCAATGCGCCGGGCAAACCAGCTGCCCCAGAAGGTTATGACGGAGAAAACTACCAACAGCCCTTGGGCGTCGTCGCTGGCATGCGGGAGAATCGACCGGTCTTCTTCCCCAATCCACAACCACGGCAACACCACGATCGCAGTGATCAGCAATCCAGCGACCAATTGCATCCACCAGTTGTGCCAGATGCGTCTCATTGAACCCACTCTTACTCCTCAGTGTTCCTACGCGCTCATTGTTCCAGAGCCAGCGCGGAGCATCGCGAATCCCGGCAGGCGTTTCCCCCAAGTTGCTCCAGACAGCAGACTCCCGCACCGGGAACTGCGCCGGGAACGCCAGATGGCCCGTGCGCATTCCACCCAACTGGAATGCCCACGAGCCATCTGGACTACTGCTTTCACCGTGCCTTGGCGTGGGTGGCCACTGCTCCTGGATTGCGTAAATGCAGGTGGTTTACGTCATCAGGCGGTCTTCGTCGAATTCGGCGGTAACCCGTTCAACTTTCTCTACTTTCAGTGAACAACACATAGATCACCGTGTGCAACAGGCAAGCATGCAATTAGTCAATATGATCAACTGGACAAGTTATATATCGCGATTATTCACCAATCTGCCATGAGAGCTGAATCACAAGAATCAGTTTGAACCTGCCAGCAAAGCACTTGACCTTGACGTAACGTCAACCAGTAGCGTGGTAGCCATGAACGATTCAACTGGCCGTCCGAAACAAGTCCGCCACTCGATCGCACAGGTCTCGAAATCCGCTGGAGTCAGCAGCCGCACTTTGCGGCACTACGACCAGATCGGCTTGCTGGAGCCTGATCACGTGGCCGCCAACGGGTATCGCTTCTATACCGACAGGCAGCTGGTCCGGCTCCAGCGGATTCTCTTGCTGAAGCAGTTGGGCATGAAGCTGGAAACCATCGCTGAAATCCTGGACGAGCAACGCAATGAGTTAGCCGCGCTGCGCACCCACAAGGAACAGCTCCACAGGCAACGTGAGGCGCTGGACCGGCAAATCGCGGCCCTGGATCACAGCATTTCAACACTAATTACAGGAGGAGCAATGGAACCAGAAAAGAGCTTTGACGGCTTCAACGAGCAGTACAAGCACGAGGTATCCGAACGCTGGGGCGCCGACGCCTACGAAACATCGAATCGCTGGTGGCGCTCCAAATCAGGAGACGAGCAAAGCGCATTCATGGAAGAGGTCAAAATGATAAACCAGGCCTGGATCGAGGCGGGCAAGAATTCCGTCCCAGCAGACAGCGTCGAAGCCCAGGAACTAGCCGCTCGCCATGTGCGCTGGCTTCAGAGCACCAAGGGCACCCCGCTGGATTCCGGTGATCCGGCCCAGCGCAAGGCATATATCTGCAACCTCGGCGAGATGTATGTGGCTGATCCGCGGTTTGCGAAGAACTACGGCGGATATGCGGAATTCGTTCACGACGCGTTGCAGATCTTTGCCGAACGCACTAACCAGCTCGACTAGCCTGAGGCTGTTCCCGATGCGCTCGGGAACAGCCGCGCCCAGCGCGGTCAGCTTTGGGTTTCGTTCGCAATATCCTCGCGGGCCTGCGCGTACCGTTCCTGGATGTAGTTCTCCAAGGCGACGCGTTCCACTCGCCACATCCCGCGCCCGCCTATTTGAATGGCCGGCAGCTCGCCGCTTTTCACCAGAGCGCGAACCTGCGGCAGCTTCACGTTCAGTTCTTCTGCCACGTCTTCCAACCGCAAAAACCTCATATCAACAGGTTACTGTGATTAGCGTCCATTTGATCCCAGCTTGCTGAATTTGTGGATTAAAGACGGCATTCCGCCCGGCCGTTCTCCCTAGTGGCCGCAGTAGCCGAGTCGCGCGCAACAATATCAGCCAATCCGCGCAATACATTTGGGATCCACTGGTCATATTGACTAAAGTCAAGGTTGGCACTTATGCACGCGCAACACAACCTGTCTCAGGAGACCACCACATGAATTCGGATACGTATCAGCTCGATGAAACCGACCGGCGTATCCTTATGGCACTCGATGCGGATCCGCGTGTGCCCATCATGATGCTGGCCCAGCAGCTGGGCCTTGCCCGCGGCACTGTGCAGACGCGTTTGGAACGCCTGGCCCATTCAGGTGCCTTGCGTCCGAACACGTCGCGAATCCTTCCAGCGGCCATGGGCCGAGGCGTCAGCGCTTTCGTGAGCGCCGAGTTGAACCAGGCCAGCTTGAATGAGGCCATCGTCGCGCTGCGCCAGATCCCTGAAGTTCTCGAGTGCGTCGCTCCTGCCGGCGATACCGACCTCTTGATTCGCGTGGCCGCGACCGACCCGGATGACCTCTACCGTGTCAGCGAAGAGATCCGCTTGTGCCCGGGCATAACCCGCACTTCGACCTCGATGATCCTGCGCGATGTCATTCCGTTCCGCACCACCGAGCTGCTCAAGAAGCTGAGCAAGGACTGATTCCAAGCGAGCAACGGGCAGAATCGCCAATACCGTTGCCGGCACCGAAAGGTCGCCGGCAACGGCGTTTGTTTTTATGAGCTGGATGGCACTTCCTGGAGCTTGGCAGCGGGCAGGTATTTCGCCGAGCGGAGCACCTGCAGCATTGACAGCATGCAGAGCACAGCAAGCATCGAGATGAATAACGCCGGGTGCGCGACCGTCCGCCAGAGTGCAAAGAATGTCGGGAAAGTGAAACCGATGAAACAGCACATGTAGAACCTGCCGGTGAGCTTGCCAACGTCCGCGCTGCCGGCAAGATCCAGGACCTGGCTCAGCCCGGCAACCAGCAAGATGCCATTGGCAGAACCGGCCACGGCGAAGGCAATGATTCCCAGGATTTCTGAACCGCTGAGCGACACGGCGATCATCAACAGCAGCGCCGCCAGCGAGGTAGCCAGCCCAGCCATGATCAGCCTGATCTTGCCCAGGTCGTTGAATCTTTTGACGAATGGCTGGATCACTGTGCCCATGCCCATGGTGACCGCGACAGCCAAGGTCGTGTAGAACAGGCTGGACTCGCCCGCACCACTGCTCAGCGCGGGGACTACCGCAAAGCCTGTCGCTGCCATGCCGAAGACCCATGGGGCTGCGGGCAGGACAACACGGTAGAACCGCTGGAGGTTTGCCGGGGTGGTCGCTTCACCCCGCGAACTGCGCCCTGCTGGTTCAAGCGCAGGAGCTTCACGGGTTGTGAACATCAGCAGCAGCCAGGCAAAAGCGGTGGCGGCATGAACGATATACGCCAGTTCCGGGCTACCGCTGGCTCCGACGATGGCCCCTGAAATGACCGGGCCAAGGGCGAATCCCAGCGATGTGCACAGCGCGGCCCGCGTTGCACCGGCAGCACCGGGACTGAGCAATTTCACCCAGCTGGTGATGGCGACCATGGCCAAGCCCATGCCGAAGCCGGTGAAGATGCGGCCCGCATAGAGGCCGGACTCCTGAAGCGATCCGAACATGAGCCCGAAGGATCCTAGAATCGAGCAGGCCAAGGCAAGCAGCGAAAAAGGCTTGCGTCCATATCTGTCGGCCCAGGGACCGCCGAATGCCAAGGCAGGGATCATGCCTGCCAGGTAGCTGCCCATGACCAGCATCGCCTCGAACTCGCTAAGTTCGCGGAATTGCTGATACCAGCTGATCAGCGAAACATACTGGTTGGCGCACCATCCGGTGAGCACCAGGCACACGCCGGGAAGCCACCACGGAGTCGTCTTACGGGCAGCATCGCGAACAGTAATTCCTACCGCTCCAGCTCGTGGAACAGTTCACGCACGCGGTCGGCGATCTCATCGCGGATCATGTTCATGCGTTCCGCACCGGTGATGCCGTCTTCGCTGGGTTCATAGGTGACCCAGCGTTCGGTCTTAATGGACGGATCGAATTGCGGATTCGCGTCGGTTCCAAGGATCACCACGCGGTCGACTTGCTCGACAACGCGCGGATCAATGGCCTTGGGCGTGCCCTGAGACATGTCGGCGCCGGCCTGCGAGAGCGATTCAACCGCTTCCTGGTTGATGCCCGAACCTGGGTTGGTTCCAGCCGAGTAGCTGGTCACCTTCCCCTCAGAAATGTAGTCCATCAATGCGGCGGCCATTTGCGATTTGCCGGCATTGCGGGAGCAGATGAAAAGTACCGAGTTAGCCATGAACCTATTGAACCATTGACCCGCAGGTTGGTGGCCTTTCAACGGAAAGGTTGCGAAATGTGCCGTGCCGCGCCCCATTACGCAAGATCGTTGTCCTGCCGCTATGGCTAAAAGCTGGGGATGTGGCTACGGTTATGACTACTCAGCCCACGGCAACAGGAGGAAAAGATGCTCGCTGTGCATAAGAAGATCATTGTCACCGGCGTAGTCGTGATGCTGATTGGTGTTCTCCTCAGCAGCTTCATTCCGGCCTTGATGTCGTGGGGCCTGAATTCCGGCTATGGCGGAACCCTACTGGCCAACGTCCCGCTGAGTTTCATTAACGCATTGATCAATAACGCGCTCACCCCGTTCGGCGTCGTGCTGGCAGCCATCGGAGTAGCCATGCACATGGCCGGGGCCAAAACTAACGTCTAGTCCCGTTACTGGCCTAGGCTTGCCGAATCCAGCACCGCGGTAGTTTGCTGCCCAAAAATGCAGCAAGCCCAATGACCTGCCCATGATTCGCTCATGGGCAGGTCATTGGGCTTTGTGGCTTCCGAGCTACTTCAGCCGCTTGCGGGTCTTGATGGTTTCGCCCTTGAAGAATGCGGGGTCGCGCAGGCGCATCCACAGCATGATGGCCACGCCCAGCAGCAGCACGCCAACCCCGAGGATGAACACCATGCCCACTCCCCCGATTTCGGAGCCCGAACCGTACTCCGGATTCATGGATTCGACGGCGGTGGCAAAGAACATCACCAGCAGCACAATGCCGCCGATCAACGGCGCCAAGAACTTGCAGAAGAAGTTCCGGGCATTATCGAACAGTTCTCCGCGGAAGTACCAGACGCAGGCCAACGCGGTCAGCCCGTAGTAGAAGCAGATCATCAGGCCCAGCGCGGTGATGGTATCCCATAGCGCGTTCTCCGAGAGCAGCCGGGTGATCACATAGAAGCCAGCAGCTGCCGCAGCGGCAGCGAAGGTCGCCACCGACGGGGACATGAAGCGCGCCGAGATCTTGGCGAAGCTGGAGGGCAGCGCCTTGTAGTATCCCATGGCCAGCAAGGTGCGCGCCGGCGAGACCATGGTGGACTGCAGCGAGGCGGCCGAGGAGGACAGGATGGCCAGGGACATCAGCATGGCCAGCGGGCCCATGATCGGACCGGACAGCACAGCGAAAATCGATTCCTGGTTCTCCGGATTGCCGGCACCCAGGCCAGTGGTGCCCACGCCTGCCCAGTAGATCACCCCGAGCGACACTGCCAGGTACAGCGCGATGATCACCAGCACGGTCCAGGTGGCGCCGCGTCCGGGGACCTTCTTCGGATCGGTGGTTTCCTCGTTCATGGTCAGGGTGACATCCCAGCCCCAGAAGACGAAGATGGACAGCGAGATGCCCGCGGCGAAGGCCGAGAAGGTATCGATGCCGGCGGGGTTGAACATCTGCCAGGTAATCGGCGTCGGATCATTGGGCTGGCTGGAGGTCAGCGCCATGATGGCGAAGAGCAGCAGCACCGCGACCTGGAACCCGACCAGCACGTACTGGAAGACCTTGGTGGCATTCATGCCCCGATAGGAAATCCAGGCGGCCACCGCAATGAACACCAGCGTGGTGGGAATGTTGATCCACAAGTTGGTAGTCAGCTCAGCAATCCAATCCTGCCCGGTGAGCTGGGCAAGGAGGATGTAGAAGAAGTCCACGGCCACGGCCGCCAGGTTCGAGAGCACAATCACCGTAGCGGCGATCAGGCCCCAGCCGCCCATCCAGCCGATCATCGGGCCGAAAGCACGTGTCGCCCAGGTGAAGGAGGTGCCCGAATCCGGCATGGCGCTGTTCAGCTCGCGGTAGCCCAGGGCCACCAGGAGCATCGGCAGGAATCCGGCCAGCAGGATCGCCGGCAGGCTGGTACCGACTTCGGCCACGGTGGCGCCGAGCCCCGCGGTGAGGGTGTAGGCCGGGGCGATGCAGGAGATGCCGATAACGACAAGTCCCAATACGCCCACGGTGCCCTTGGGCAGTCCTTTTTCGTGCAGTCCGCTCTCGGAGCGTGCAGGCGTCGATGCCTGCCTCAGGTCTTGCGACATGGTGGTTACCTTCAAACTTTCAGCGGGGTGCGCGTGCGTCGGCTACAAGTACCGAGCCACCTTCCGTCAGGGGTCAGTGAGGCGCCGTCCGCGCAGTTTCGCGGCAGGCGTCCGGGGAATTAAGGGGTGGTGCAGGATTGTTGCGGTGTTCCCTAGCGGGCCGCATCCAGGCTCGGGATGACGCCCATCGGCACATTGAGCTGGCCGAGTATCCGCTGGGCCTTGGGCCCGATGAATAGACGGCGCGGAGCGGCCAGCCGGGCGGAACCGAGCAGCGCCAGGTCCCCGTCCTGCCAGGACAGCTGGGCCGTGGCTTCATCCAGTCCCTGCCCGGAGACCACCTCGATGGCCGCGTCCAGGCCCAGGGACTCGGTCAGTTCCTCCAGATAGCTGCGGGTCTTGGCCAGGTAGTCGCCCAGCTCCTGCTCGGGGTTGGCCAGCTCCGCTTGGGAGATGAGCGTGGCCACGCGCAGCGGCAAAGCGCAGGCGGCGGCGATCCGCGCCGAGAGGCCGATGACCTCGCGTGCGCCGCGGCGGTCCCCGACGAAAGCGGTCAGCCGGGTGATCTTTCCGTTGGCCGCGCGCAGCGTGGCCAACGATGCCGGCGAGGACATGAATACTGCCATCGGCGATGAATGCAGCAGCGCGTTGGCGATCGCCCCTGGGCTGAAGAAGCCGGCGCGGTGGCGCTTGCGCCCGCCCAGCACGATCCCGTGCGCCCCGTATTCCTCGCCCAGCGCGATGAGTCCCTCGGCCACCGAGGGCACCGAGCGGGCCACCACCGAGGCGGCGATGCCGTCTGGCACCAGGGCCAGGGCTTCGGCCGCCCAGCGGTCCACCTGGGCGGAGAGGATGGTGGAGAATCCATGATCCCCGCCGGGGTAGACGGCATTGAAGGGGGTGGAGGCTGGCAGCACGATGGCGATCTTCAAGGATGCATCGCGGGTGCCGGCCACCAGAGCGCTGGCCAGTTCGATGGCTTCGGCGCCGCGCTGGTCAGCGGTGTAGCCTACAAGCAATTCCATGGCTTAGGCGTTCGCCTCTTCCTTGGCACCGGTCAGCGTGGCCACCCCGTCATAGCTCTGGTCATAATCGGTGCCGTCCAGGGCGGCGATGATGCGCGCGGCCGAGCGCCGGCCCATGCGCACTGCGCCGTCCACGTGCTGGAATCCTTCGCCGGCCAGGTCGGAGGAGGAGAAGTAGATCGGTCCGACATTCTCGTTCTGCGCCGGGCCGAAGCGGTGCAGGCCGCCCAAATCGTAGCTGGTGGCGTAGGCTCCGCGGGTCCATTCCTCGGCGGCGAAGTCCGAGAGGTAGAAGACCTTGGGATCCAGGGCCTTCTCCCCCAGGTAGCCGGCCATGGACTTGAGGATCGCCGCGCGGCGCTGCTGCTCGTCCAGTTCCCACATGGCGTCGGCTTGCAGGTCCGAGATGAAGCCGACCAGGGTGCCGGTTTCCTCGCCGATGTAGGTGTTGTCGTAGATTTCCTGGACAAGGTTGGCCGGTCCGAAGCAGGTGCCGGACAATCCTTCTTCGCGCCAGAACGGGGTGTCGTAGACGGCGTGGACCTTGATCACCAGGCCCATGGACTGGTGCTGGTGGGTGACCTGCTGCTTGCGCGGCAACGCCGGGAGGTAGGAGATGCGCGAGTACAGGTTCGGCGGCACCGCCAGCACCGCTTTCTTGGCCGAGACTGTCACGGTGCTGCCGTGGGCCACCACGCCGCCGTCGAACCATTCGAGCTTGAGCACTGGGTTGTCCAGGAAGACGATGCCCTCGCCAAGCTTTTCGGCCAGGGTCTTGGAGACGCCCTGCATGGTGCCCACGATGCGCCGGTCCAGGATGAAGTCCTCATCGACCAAGTTGTCGAAGGAGCCGGCCGAGGATGCCATGAGCACTGCCTGCAGCGCGGAGAAGGTGTGCGCCGGCTTGGTGAGCATGCCCCCGGCGATGAACAGTCCCACGTTGTTGCAGGCCAGCTCGTCGGCAGAGTGCTGGCGCAGGAAGTGGTGGAAGGAGATCTTGTCCAGCTCTTCGGCCTGCGGGTGCTCCCATGGCTTGTCCGGGTCCATGCCGGCGGCCAGCTGGTTCATCAGCGCCACCAGCTTCTCCATTTCGGCTACGGTGCTGGCAGCCACCGGGAAGTCCTCGCCCTCGTAGGCGATCCGCTCTCCGTCCTCGGTGAGATAGACGCTCTTGCCGGCCTTGTAGCGTTCGAAGGTCTCGATGCCCAGCTCCTCGATCAGCGAGTAGAGGCCGGTCTGGTCGGGGCTGATCCACTGGCCGCCGATTTCGATGGTCGCCCCGTCCATGACATCGGTCCAGGTGCGGCCGCCCACGCGGTCGCGGGCTTCGAGCACGGCGACGGACTTGCCGGCCTTGCTCAGCTCATAGGCCGCTGTCAGCCCGGATGGCCCCGCCCCGATGACAACGACGTCGCGTTCCAGATGTTCCATGATCGCTCCCTTGCACAATTAAATGAATATTGTTCATTTACCTGTCATATAGCATAGGGTACGAACATCCAGTTGTGAAGCACCCCACGTCAGGAAGAGGTCCGCATGAGCGAAACGGAAGCGAGACGAGCCGGCCGCCCACGCAAGGCGGTACTGAACCGGGAGCGCATCACCCAGCATGCGCTGGAACTGGTTTCGGGGGACGGCTACGAGTCGCTGACCATGCAGCGGCTGGCAAAATCCCTTGGCGTCTCGCCCTCGGCGCTCTACAACCACGTCGATTCGAAGCACGACCTGCTGCAGTGGATCCAGGAATGGGTCATGGCAGATATCGACACCTCGGTATTCGACGAGGCGGGCATCAAGGAAGCACTGCTGCGGTGGGCCACGAGCTACCGCAACGTCTTCGCCCGGCACATTCCGCTGATCCCGGTCATTGCGGTCCTGCCGGTCACCGATTCCCCGCGCACCCTAGGCATGTACGAGCGCGTGGCCGAAGCACTGGCGGATTTCGGCATGGCGGAAAACGAGATTGTGCCGACGATTGTCGCACTGGAGTCGTTCATCTTCGGCTCGGCCATGGACACCGCCGCGCCCCATGATATTTTCGATACCAGCAACCACCAGGATCTGACTCCGCATTTCACCCGGGCCGTGGCGGCGCAACGCCGCTCGAAGCTCGATACCAGTGATGATTCGTTCCAGCGCGGGCTCGCGGCCCTGGTATCCGGACTGCTGGCCAACGGAAGCTGATGACCATGGACAATGAGCCGACGCCGCGGATCACCGGCAAGCAGTGGGCTTCAATTGCACTGGTGGCTATTGCGCTGGTCTTCATCCTGCAGAACCTGACCTATGTGCGCGTGGAATTCTTCTTTTTCCACACCGCCGCGCCGTTGTGGCTGATCCTGCTGATCACCTTGGCGGCAGGCTACGCCATCGGGCGGTTCTCAAAGCGACGGAACTAGTCGTCGAGGATAGCCCACTCCCCTACTTGCTCGTTGTCAGAGTCGTAGACGTCCTCCTGGGCACCGGCAACGATCGGATACATCGTGATGTTCGTCGACCAGTCCCGCAGAATCTTCTGCAGCTCTTCCAACGGCTTGAGCTGCATGTTCTCGGTATCGAAGTTGACTTCCAAAACAAAACGCATGGCCTGCTCCCATCCTTGTCGGTTGCCGCCATCCTATGCCCGCAAGGCCAGAAATACGAGACTTGCCGCAAGTCCCAAGGCATAACCGATGCCAATCGGGGACGCACGAAAACGGGACCCCGAGTTGCCCCGGGATCCCGTCTTCTGAAAATGCTTGGGAAAGCTACTGTACAGCGCTCATGTAGCTCAGCGACTGGAGCGCTTCGTTGCCGCCGACCTTGTACAACGCCAGGACCAGGCCGCCGAACACGACGCCCATCAGGGCAGAAAAGCCCAGGGAGATCTTGACCAGCGAGCGGACCTCGCCGCGGCTGATCTCGGCTTCATCGTTCAGGTAGCGAGCTGCGCCTTCGGTGATGCTGGCTGCCGGGGTCAATGCGGGAACCGGAGCGGTGAGCAGGTTCGAGGCAGTATCGATTGCCCCGCTGCGCAAATAGGCAACAGTCATGCGGTTCTTTCGATCCTGGCGAAGCTTGACGATATTGGCGCCGTGGCGTGCCAAGAGGATGTCTTCACCGAGTGGGATCGAGGCCATTGCTGCTGCTCCTAGGGAATTATCATTTTGCGCATTTCCAGTCATATCCATCATTTCCGACCGTCTATCTACTGAGAAGTGGTTTGTTCAGAAGCCCACACGCTCTTGTGATGCAATCCGCATGATTCTGGGGCTAAATCGACTTTCCTGGTGACGGGGAGCATAGTTTCCGCAATTTTTCCGCAGTGGTTATTGGCCTGTATTTCGCAGGTCGCAGGGAATTGCTACCGGTACCATTTCATGGATTATTCGCCTTCGATAAATGCGCAGGCCAGCGGATGACATGGCCCGTGGCACGGCAAAGCCCCAGTCCAAAAATGGACTGGGGCTCAGCACAATCAGCGCAAAGGACCAAACCCTATGCGGTCTTCAGATCCTTGCCATCCTGCTTGCGCTGGCGCTTCGCTGCGCGGATCTGCAATGCCAGGTCGTGGTTCGACAGGTCTTCCGGCGAGGTAACGCCGCGCTTGCGCGCCTTGGCAATCAGCGCCTGGCGGATTTCCGCCTGATGAGTGCGCTTGTACCGGATGACCAGCACAGCAGTTGCAACGGCCAGAACAATCAACGTCACCACTGCGGTGATCAGAGTTGCGTCAAAATTCATGGACTTCTCAACCTCCCCATTCATTCAGTCGCAGCTGCGGCAGGTTCCACTGCCGTGCTGGAGAACCGGTCCCCAGCGGCCAACGGGCCGCAGCCATGCTACGAGAAGAACATCAAGTTTAGCATGTTTCTTCGATCAATGCCGTGAGGCAGACTGCTCCTGCGAACACCGAACGGTCGAAAAATGGCAAGAATGCGGGTCAGAAACCTCCACTGCCATGTCCGTGTTCGAAAACCAGGGACGTTTGCGTCGTCGCGACGGCAGGATTCGCAGACAGGTTGTCGAGCACGAACTGGCGCACGTCCGAGGAGTTGCGCACCGCGACGTGCAGGACGAAATCGTCGGCGCCGCCAAGGAAGAACAGCTGCCGCACCCCGGGCTTGCTTCGCATGTCACTGGCGAAGTTCGACATCAGGTGACGCGCTCCGGGTCGGATCTTCACGAAGATCAACGCTTCCAATTCGCGGCCCAGCACCGCCGGGTCGACTTCGATGGTGAATCGCGAGATGACTCCCGAATCTCGCAAGGCGTTCAAGCGGGCCAGACAGGTCGACGGCGCGATGCCCAGCTCTTCTGCCAGGGAGTTGTTGGTCCGCCGCGAGTTCTTCGCCAACAGCGCCAGCAGCTTGCGGTCAATGCCGTCAAGCTGCGGCGCACGGCTTTCCCGTCCTGGTTCGTTCAGTGGCATTCGGCCGCACCTGCTTCTTGTAATTGCGGATCGCTGGATTCATCATACGACCTCAGGTAGCGCCCCATGGCCCTTTTCCGCCACCAGTTCCCGGCGACGCGCAGCTTCCCTGCCTTTGGCTGCGCGATGCAGCAGGATTCTTGGCCCGGGTTCTAGGGAACGCTCTTGATCTGGCGTACCAGCACGGCGCCGAGGAGACTGATTACCGCCGAGCACAGGAACAGGGTCGGGTAGCCGCCGAACCAGGTCACCGCCAGCCAGGCGATCAGCGGGGCGACCACCTGGGGCAGGGAGTTGGCAATGTTGATCATGCCCAGATCCTTGCCGCGCGAATCGGCATTCGGCAGGACCTGGGTCAGCAGCGCGAAGTCCACCGCCAGATACGCGCCGAAGCCGATGCCCAACAGCACTGCTGCGACGATGGCCGTGGTGAACGAGGTAGCGAAGGTGAGCACGCCTGCCGCGGCAGCCACGATCACCGAGGAGAGGATAACGTATTTCTTGCGCTTGCCGTCCTTGTCCGAGAGCTTGCCGGAAATCACCGAGGAGAAGATGACGCAGAAGGCGTAGATCGCGGTCAGCACCAGCACTCCCTGTGCCGGTTCCGGGTGCTTGATCGCGTCCTGCAGGAAGAAGAGCAGGTAGACCAGGCAGAGCTGGCAGCCCAGATACAGGAGGAAGCGGGTCAGCCAGGCCCAGCCGAAATCGCGGTGCTTGACCGGGTTGATCCAGAAGCTGCGCAGGAATTCCAGCGGCTTCAGCGGCTCCAGCGCTCCTTTGGGCAGTGCGACGTCTTGGCGCATCAGAACGAAAGGAATGGAGCAAATCGCCACAGCGGTTGCGACGATCGCATAGCCGAAGACCAGGTTGCTGGCAGCGACCATGCCGATCACCGCGCCGATCAGGGAACCGCAGGTTTGGCCTAGGGCCACCAGGCCGCCAACCATGCCGCGCTGCTCCACCGGCACCTTGTCCGGGATGGCCGCGAAGATCGCTGCCAATGCTGCATTGCCGGCCGCTTGCGTCAGCGCCCAGCCGATGACCAGCGTGCTGACGGTGTGCGCCGTCGACATCAGCAGCAGGGCCAGTGCAGCGCAGATTGTTCCGAAGAACACCCACGGAATGCGACGCCCGAATTTCGAGGTGCTGCGGTCGCTCAGGGCGCCGAACAGCGGGTTGGCTACCAGCGAGACGGCCGCGCCGACACCGGTGACCAGCGAGAGGATCGCATTCTTCTGGCTGGCGTCCAGCGCTTCGGCGTGCAAGCCGAGCAGCACCTGGATCGGTGCGAAGAAGCCGACATTGATGCCGATGTGGACAATGACCACCGCGGCGATCCAGCCGGGGCCAACTCGTTTGATGGGCGTCCGCAGGGCCGCGGGAACGTCCATCGGTTCGGCTGCGCTCATAAGTTTCCTACCGGCCTAACTCGCGCGGACCCACGGTTGGGTCCTTCAATTGTTCAATGCTTGGGGTGGCTGACTTGGCGATCAGCCGTTTCACTGCCTTGGCCATCAGGCCTCCATCGATCATCGAGGCTGATACCAATGAGCCATTGGCATCGAGACCGAAGACCATCTGGATCTTGCCTCGCCGGTTCAGGCGGGTCACGGTGCTGGCGGCCTGGCTGAAGTCTCCGACCGTTTCCACGTGCATTTCGTGGCGGTCGCTCCAGAACCACGGTACCGATCGTTGCACAGCGGCAGTGCCCATGATCGTCGCCGCCGCCTGGGCTGCATCTTCCATCGCGGCTTCCCAATGCACGGTGCGCGGCTGGTGTTCTTCCCGGGCGGCGTCGCCGATGGCCAGCACCTGCGGGCAGCTGAGCGACCGCTGCTGCGCATCCACCAGGATCCCGTCATCCACCTCCAGGCCCAGCTGCTCGGCGAGCGCGGTTTCAGGTTCGACTCCGATGGCAGCAACGATCAGCTCTGCCTCATGGCGCTGGCCGTTGACCAGGGCATGGTTCGGACCGAGCTCCGTGACCGCACCGGTCACGGTGGTGATGCCGTGGTTGGCATGGTCTGCGTGCAGCTGTTCGGCAAGTTCTTGGCCCAGAACATAGGCCAGCGGCGCGTTGGAGTTGGAAACCAGGGTGACCTGCGCGCCGAGCATCTTGGCGGTGGAAGCGAACTCGGCCCCGACCAGTCCCGCTCCGATGACCAGCACGCGCTGGCCGAACATCCCCGATTCCAGGACCTCGGAGATCCAGGCCGCGTCGACCGCGCTGTGCAGGCTGCGCGCGTGGTGCCCGCCGGGAATCTCCAATGCCTTGGGCCGGGTGCCGGTCGCCAGCACCACCCAGTCATCGGCCGCCTGAGGCAGCTGCAGGCGCTCCACCTCTTCCTGGATCAGCCCGACATTATTGTCCTGGTACCAGGACACCGGTGCAAACGGTTCAAACTGCAGGGATTTGCTCAGCGGAGGGCGGTCATAGGGCAGGCCTTGGGCATCGCTGATCTTGATGGATCCGGGGTAGTTCTGCTGCACCAGATGCCGGGCCAGGGTGTATCCGGCGACCCCGCCCCCGATGATGTGCACGGAAGGCATCTAGACTTCAAGCTCCAAGAAGCCATCCACAACGTTCACCGTGTAGGTCCGGGCATCTACGGTAGCTGGCATGCACAGCACCTTGCCGGTCTTCAAGTCGAAGCTCGATGAGTGCAATGGGCACTCCACCGTGCAGTCTTCGATCCAGCCATCGGAGAGCGACGCGACCTCGTGCGTGCATTCATCCTGCAGGGCATAGAAGTTGCCGTCTTCGGCATGGAAGATCGCGATGTCTTCGCTTGCGCCGCTGTCTTTGGCTTCAACCAGCAGCGATTCGCCTTCTGGGACAAGATCTACGGGACCAACTCGGAAACTCACGATGACTCCTTAATAATCACTAGGTTCTGAGCTAATCTTGTCACTTATTGTTTGCCAGCACCTATTTGATGGCCCGTGTTCACCGCTGTCCACGACTTACTGTTGCGCACGAAAGCGCGATACGAGCTGATGCAATGGGTGGTCCTCCGGCAAGAGCGCCAGACCTTGGGCCCCATCCAGCCCATTGCCCGTCGAGTCCTGGACGCGTGCAGCCGGGATGAGCAGCTGCAGCTGCTGCTCGAAGCGGTTCCTGACGCATTCCCCGGCGAGCACTCCCCCGATGGCCGCCACCGGAAGTGATCCGGCGTCCTGTTCCAACCCCGCGCGGCGCAATGCCGCTGCGGCTGAGGCTGCCAATTCCTCTCCTGCCCGCGCACAGATCCCGGCAGCGATTTCATCGGTGGCCGCCAGCTGGGCAACATTCTTCGCAAAGGCGGCTACGGTGGCCACTTTGTCGGGCATGGCCTGCAGGTCGATATATGCCTCGGTCAGGTCCGGCCAGAGCTGTGCGAGCTCCTCGGTCAGCGCGGTGGCTGGGCCACGGCCGTCAAAGCCCCGCATGGCGGCGCTCATTGCCTGCTGGCCAATCCAGTAGCCGCTGCCGGCATCTCCCATGATGTAGCCCCAGCCATCGACTCGCGCAACCGAGCCAGGGCCCACCGCTAGGGTGACAACACCGGTTCCGGCGGCAACGACCGCACCTTGGCGGTCGCCCAGTGCTCCGAGATAGCTGGTCACCGAATCATGCGCCAGCGCAATATCAGTGATCTCTGGGGATCCGATGAGTTCAAAGAGCTGCCGTGCGTCGTGTTCGGCTTTCACCAGGCCGGTGGTGCCGACACCAATCATCGTGATTACTCCGGGGGTCTCGGCCAACGCGTGGCGGATAGCTCGTGCCAGTTGCGGCAGGACCGGTTCGCTGGTTTGCACGCCGGGAAAGCACAGCTCTTGGTCTTCGCCGCGGTGTTCGAAGCGGATCTTGATGCCTGTCTGACCGCCGTCTACTGCCAGGACACGTTGCCCCATAGACACTTCTCCCTTCACAATCAGCATTAGCCTACGCCTGCTGGCGAACCTGTGTTCTGAACCCGCTCGATTTCGTTGCTGATGTGTTTTTCGATGAAAATGCCTGGGTTCTGTACCTCGGTTCATGTCCCCCACAGCATGATTTCCCGATTGCACCTCCCGGAGGAACATCGCCGCCACTGCATCCTCATCCCCGAACACAGGTTATTCAATGGATTAGCTTTGCTTCGATACTAACGCCATGAACTTGGTGAAGTCGATAGAGGGTGAGGAGATCCATCCGGAAATCCATCGCCAGTCGCGGGTAAATGACTATGTTTCAAATATTCTCATACAAATTTACCGTGGTCAGATCGATCTGAAAATTTTTATCCACTTCGCATGCAAAGTAACTTCCATTCATTTCGCAGACCCGCATTTTCCTCCACATTAAGGCACTGAAATATGTGAAACACCTTTTTAGTACATGTGTGAATATAAAAGATTTATTTGAAAAGTACTTCCTTTAGGAGTTGGAGAGCAGGTACGCTCCTACCGGCACACACCACATCGATTGATCACCGGCTTTTGTGCGCCCAAAAACCCTACAAGGAGAACATCAATGGCACGTTTTTCCACCCCTCTTCGGAGGACCTTGGCCGTCTTGGCGGCCGTAGTGATCGGCATGAGCGGCTTCGGCATTGGCGCCTTGCCAGCCACTGCCTCCCCTGTTCCGGTTCCCGCTGAAAAGTCCCTCCCCAAGGCCAGCACAGACGACAAGGTCAAGATCGGTTCGGTTGAATCAGGCGAAGCCTACGACCAGTTCATCGTCACCTACAAGGCATCAGCCAAGGAAGCGGGCAAGTCCTCCCGCGCCAAGGCCTGGGGCAAGGCAGCCAAGGCGGCAGGCGTTTCCGTCAAGGAGATGCGCGCCATGGCCACCGGCAGCTTCGTGGTGAAGGCCGACAAGAAACTCAAGGGCAACGGCGCCAAGGAGTTCATGGCCGATATCGCCCAGTCCGGCCTCGTGGAATCGGTGGAACCAGATGCCATCATGAAGATCTCCATGACTCCCAACGACACCCGCTACGGCGAGCAGTGGCACTACAGCGGCACCAACGGCATGCGCTTGCCGTCGGCGTGGGACGTCGCCACCGGCGAAGGCAGCATCGTCGCTGTCCTGGATACCGGCATTACCTCGCATTCCGACCTGAATGCCAACGTCGTTTCCGGCTACGACTTCGTCTCCAGCTCCGCCTCGGCCCGCGACGGCAACGGCCGCGACGCCAACCCGCAGGATGAAGGCGACTGGTACGCCGCCGGCGAATGCGGTGGCAGCTACTCTGGCAGCTCCTCCTGGCACGGCACCCACGTGGCCGGCACCGTAGCCGCGGTCACCAATAACTCCAGCGGCGTGGCAGGTGTTGCTCCGGATGCCAAGATCCAGCCGGTGCGCGTTCTGGCCAAGTGCGGCGGCAGCCTCTCCGACATCGCCGATGCCATCATTTGGGCTTCGGGCGGTTCGGTCCCTGGCGTTCCGAACAACCCGACCCCGGCCGACACCATCAACATGTCGCTTGGCGGTGGCGGCGCCTGCGGCTCCACCTACCAGGCAGCCATCAACTCGGCGGTGTCCCGTGGCACGTCGGTGGTTGTTGCCGCCGGCAACGAAAGCCAGAACGCTTCGAATTCCCGTCCGGCCAACTGCGAGAATGTCATTACCGTAGCGGCAAGCAACCCATCGGGCGCTCCGTCGTACTACACCAACTACGGCTCGGCCATTGACGTCACCGCGCCAGGCGGCGACACCCGCTACGCGGGCCAGGGCGTGCTGTCCACGATCAACACCGGCACCACCACCCCGTCCAGCCAGGGCTACACCTTCTACCAGGGCACGTCCATGGCCACCCCGCACGTAGCGGGCATGGTCGCGCTGATGAAGTCGGTCGACCCGTCGATGTCCCCGGCTGCAGTGGAAACCGCATTGAAGCAGGGCACCCGCGCGATGCCAGGCGGTTGCAGCATCGGTTGCGGTGCCGGTCTGGTGGATGCTGCCAAGATCATGAGCGCCATGGAAGGCACCGACCCCACGCCAACCCCGGATCCGGAGCCTAGCGGCAACCTGCTGAAGAACGCGGGCTTCGAGAATGGTTCGGAATACTGGACTGCTAACCGCGCCGACACCTTCGAGACCGGCTCGGCTGCCCGTTCCGGCAACGGCCTGGCTGGCCTGAATGGCTGGGGCAACTCCAACACCTACACCTTGGACCAGAAGGTCACCATCCCGGCAGATGCCTCTGCTGCGCAGCTGGAGTTCTACCTGCATGTGCTGACCAATGAAACCACCGCCTACAGCCAGTATGACAAGCTGACCGTCCAGGTCCTGGATAACTACGGAACTTACAACATGGGAACCTGGTCCAACCTGGATGCCAGCTCATCCTACGAACTGCAGACCGTTGACCTGGGCAACTTCCGCGGAAAGACCGTCACCCTGCGCTTCAAGGGCGTGGAAGACAGCTCCCAGGCCACGCTGTTCCGCATCGATGATGCAGCGGTAGCCATCAGCTAGCCCTGAATCTCCATCTGGTTACCAATTAAGTGCAGTGGGGCGTCGGAATTATCCGGCGCCCCACTGTTCTTCGCTTTCTAGCTCATCTGCGGTGCCTAGCGCAGATCGGCTGCTCGTCCCGCAATCGAATCACGCTTGAGCATCCATGCCCCGATGCCGGCCAAAGCCAACAGGAGCAGCACCAGCATGATCGTTCCCGGATTCATGCCGATGCCGTAGACGAACAGGTACGCGATGACGCCACCGGCCAGGCAGTAGTAGCTGGTGACCAAAATGGTCTTGCGCAGCAGGTCGCCTTCGCGGCCCAGCAATCCCACAGTTGCCGATGCGGCCACGATGTTGTGAATCGAGATGGGGTTGCCACCGGCCCCGCCAACCGCCTGGGCTGCCACAATCGATTCTGGAGCAACACCGATTTGCGCACCGGTGGAGAACTGGAACTGCGAGAAGGTCAGGTTGGAGATGGTGTTGGACCCGGCGACGAATGCACCCAAGGCGCCAATCCACGGCGCGATCAGCGGCCACACGCCACCAGAAACCGCCGCGGCGCCCTCGGCCAGCGTCACCGGAATACTGGCCAGACCAGAGTTATTCAGCTCGGGGCCGGACTGGATCAGGATACGCACCAGGGGCACTGCGAAGAGCAGCGCTACCGCGGTGCCCCACAACTGCGCTGCCGAAACCTTGAAGGCACGGGCGATCTGCGCGCCGCTCATCTTGTGCATGGCGAAGGCCAGGCAGGAGGCCAAGATCAGCATGAATCCAGGCAGGTAGAACGGCTGGATCGAAGTGGTGATTCCCGTGCCGAGGATGTCGGCAACCGGAATCTGGAGTCCTGTCAGGAAGGTCTTCACTTCCGGAATCACACGGGTCAGCACTAGCAGCACGCCCATCAGGATGTACGGTGCCCAGGCGCTCTTCATGCTGATGGTAACGGTGTTGTCTACGGCGTTTTCCGGATCGAGCTTGCCGTTCCAACGCTCGTTCCAGCTGGCTCGTGGTCCGAAGTCGAAGATCTCCTTCGGCATCAGGAAGCCGCGGCTGGACGTGAACATCACCAGTGCCAGGCCAACCAGCGCACCGAACAGCGACGGGAACTCCGGGCCGAGGAAGCGTGCGGTCAGAACCGAAGGCACGGTGAAGGCCAGTGAAGCGTAGATGGCGAATGGCCAGATTTTCAAGCCGTCGCTGAAGCGGCGTTCCGGCCCGAAGAATCCAGTGAGCATGCAGACCATGATCAACGGGATCAGCAGGCCTATAATGCCGTGCATGAATGCAACTTGGAAACCGATGCTGCTGATGAATTCGGGCATGGTCAATCCGAGGACATTGATGCGTTCGGCCACAGCAGGATCGCCGCCAAGCCCCTGGTTCACACCGATCAGAATCGGGGTGCCCACAGCACCGAAGCTGACCGGGGTGCTCTGGATGATCAGGCCAACCATGACCGCGGCCATCGCCGGGAAACCCAAAGCGAGCAGCAGCGGTGCAATCACCGCAGCTGGAGTGCCGAATCCGGACGCGCCTTCGATGAAGCTGCCAAAGAGCCAGCCGATGATGATGGCCTGCACCCGTCGGTCAGCTGAAATGTTATTGAAGCCCGCCCGGATGGTGTTCATCGCGCCACCGACCGTCAGGGTCGCGAGCAAGAGCAATGCGCCGAAGACGATATACAGCATGGTTGATGCGATAACCAGGCCTTCAATGGACGCTGCGAGCACCCCGTTGAAGTCCATTTTCCACACCCAAAGCGCGACTACTACCGCAACGACGTATCCAACGGGCATGGCGTATTTTGCGGGCCAACGGAGCCCGGCGAGAAGAATGCCCACCACAAGAATCGGTGCCAATGCCAACAGTGCGAGCACACCTAAGTTGTCCATATCCATGGTCCTTTCTGACCATACTCGCGCAGAACTCCGCCCATGCGTGGACTCGATCATTGCAGCAAGATGACCTATGTATGGTCAGACCACTATGGTCTGACCATAAGAGCATAACGTGAAACACGTCACCATGGTGAGCCTCATCACGAATAATCGCGGATGCAGAACATATTCACGGGCTATTTATCCAGACAGCAACTTGGGTTGACCTTGTTCTTCTGATCCAAGTCCCCCCGCGAGCCGGGGCCGGAAAATTTTTAAGATTTCCACCAGCCCCCATGCCTTTCACCTCGATGAAGCTGTTTAAATGCAGGAAGTGCGGCACCTTGCGGTGCCGCACTTCCTGCCGGTCAAGCTTCATGCAGCGACTAGCTCAGGGTCCAGGAGCGCTTGGACAGGCCATACCAAAAACCGTCAATTGCGGTCTTGGCATCGATGCCTCCCGAGGCGTACGCCGCCCCCAGTGCAACATACAGCGGAGCCCAGTGCTCCGAACGCGGATGCGCTTCGCGCGCTGCCGGAGCCTTGTGGAGGAAGTCGAGGATGGAGTCCACGTCGCCGCGGGCCATGGATTCTTCGGCCCAGTGGTCGAACTCGCTGGAGGCCGAAGGAGGGGCCGCATCCGCTCCGCCGGCCGGGTTGAACCACTTGAGGTTGTGCGTAGTGAATCCGGAGCCGACGATCAGGGTTCCCCGATCCCGCAGGGGGGCCAAGGACTTGCCCAAATCGAAAAGCCCCGAGGGATCCAGCGTTGGCATGGACATCTGCACCACCGGGATATCGGCTTCCGGGAACATTTCCTTCAGTGGCACGTAGGCTCCATGGTCCAAACCGCGGGTCTCATCGCGTTCCACATGGTGGCCGTAGGCCGAAGTGAGGCGCTCGACTTCATTAGCCAGGTCCGGTGCCATCGGGGCGTCGTAACGCACGTCGTAGTACTTTTGCGGGAAACCCCAGAAGTCGTAGACCAGTTCATTCTTCTGACGGGTGGCGCTCAGTGTCACGGGCGCATTTTCCCAGTGCGCGGAGATCATCAGAATATCTTTGGGCTTCTCGAAAGCGCCCGACCATTCGGCTAGTTCGCCGGTCCAGCGCTGGTCGTCGGCCAATGGAGGCGCACCATGGCTAAGGAACAAGACGGGAGGTGTGTCGGATCGCTGAGTCATGATTCAAAGTTAGCAATCGTTAGTTGAAGCGTCAAGTTTTATTATTCGGCCCCTCTACTGGCATTGTTACTGAATCCATGATCGCCCCCAGAAGAACGACAATCGCAGACGATTTTGCCGACCTCGTCTTTTCCGGGCACTGAATGACGTTCAGCTAGTGTGTCCCTTTTTTCACGCTTCGGATTAGTACGGCTACGGAGTCCAATATCAGACTTATTGGCCGTTGAACTTTAGAATGGTTTCTATGCAAGAAGAAGAATTGATGCAGACGGTCGAAGAAGAATTCACCGCCATCTTATTGCGTGCCCGCCAAATGCTGATCCGTCGTGCCAAGATCATCCATCCGGATCTGCAGGACCCGGGGTACCGCTTGCTTGCAGTGGTCATCCGTGATGAGGCGCAACAGCAGGGGGCGCTCGCAGAGAAGCTGCGCTTGGACAAGGCAACCATTTCGCGCCTCGTGCAGCACCTTGAGTCCTTGGACCTCGTCACTCGTACCCAGGATCCTGCCGATGGCCGGGCCCAGCTGGTCTCGGCAACAGATATTGCCAAGGAAAAATGGCGTTCGAGCGGCAACACGTTGCGTGAGGAACTGCGCCGCCAGCTCAAGGAATGGGAAGTATCCGAACTGAAGAACTTCGGAGATCTCCTGCATCGCCTCAACCACAGCTTTGACGAGATACTCTAATGCCCCACAAGCAACTGAAGCCTTGGAAACCATCTGGTTTCCAAGGCTTCAGCTTTTTGCACATCAATCCATCAATGCCAAGAAATCATCGGCATTAAGCGCAGCGCTCTGTGCTCCCTCGGCGGTGTCGCCCAAGACATCGTTGAACAGCTGAGTCTTCTTGGCCTGCAGCGCGAGCACCTTGGATTCGATGGTGTCCTTGGCTACCAAACGGTACACATAGACGGGCCGGGTCTGACCGATGCGATGAGCACGGTCAATCGCCTGTGCTTCGGCCTGGGGGTTCCACCACGGGTCAAGCAGGATGCAATAGTCCGCTGAGGTAAGGTTGATGCCGAATCCACCGGACTTCAGCGAGATGAAGAAGACCGGGAAATCCCCCTCGCTGAAACCGTCAATCAGTTCCTTGCGCTTGGGTCCACTGGTGGAGCCATCAAGGTAACCGTGCTCAATGCCCAGCTCCTCGGCGACGTCGCGTGCCCTGGACAGGAAGCTGGTGAATTGGCTGAAGACCAGGATCTTGTGTCCTTCGGAAACCGCATCCCCCATGAGCTCGCGCAGCATTTCCAGCTTCGCGCTGGGCGCATTGCCTTCGCCTACCAGCGAGGGATCCAAAGCCAGCTGACGCAGCAAGGTCAGCGACTGGAGAATCTGGAACCGATTCGAATCAACATCGCCAACCAGGCCCAGCACTTCTTGCCGCACGCGCTGGAAGCGGCGGTCATAGGCTTTCCGGTGCCCTGGCTCCAGCTCGACTTCCAGGACCTGTTCGGTCTTTGCCGGCAGCTCGGGAACGACCTGTTCCTTAGTGCGGCGCAGCACGAACGGTCGCAGACGGTTCTTCAAGCGTTCCATCCGTTCCTGGTCCCCGTCGACGATTGGCTTCTGGTAGTTGTCCTTGAAGGACTTCGCACCACCCAGCAGGCCAGGTGCGGCCAGCGAGACCAACGCCCACAGTTCCGTGAGGTTGTTCTCCATGGGCGTGCCCGTGACCACGAATTTGCACGGCACCGGCAGCTGCCGGGCCTGCTTGTAGCCCTTGGACGCGTGGTTCTTCAGCTGCTGGGCCTCGTCCATGATCATCACGTTGAAACCGGCAGCCTCGAAATCCTCATAGGCCAAGCGGAAGATCGTATAGCTGGTCACCACCAGCTGCGCATCACCGATCTGCGCAGCCAAATCCTGCCCGCTCTTCTTTGCCGTAGAGGTAATGCCAGTGACGCTCATCTGCGGGGCAAAACGCTGAGCCTCGTTGATCCAGTTGCCCACCACCGAAGTAGGGGCAAGCACCAGGAACTTCTGGCTGGGATCTTCAACGCGTGCCTGTTCCAGGCAGGCCAGCAGCTGCACGGTTTTGCCCAGGCCCATGTCATCGGCGAGGACCCCGCCCAGGCCATGGGAGCGCAAGAAGTCCAGCCAGGACAGCCCACGGCTCTGGTAGGGGCGCAACTGCGCATTGAAGGTATCCGAGAGCTCAACAGGCTTCATCTCTTCGCCGCCTTGCAAAGCCTTCATGGTCTGCAGCCACTGGTTGTGCTGGGCTTCGATAATTCCCAGATCCACCAGTTCCTGCCACCAGTCGATGCTCAACTTGTGGATGCGAATCGTATCGCCCTGCACCGTGCCCAGCTCCCCGGCTTCGGAGATCAGCTGGCGCAGCTGGGCAAAGTCCGCACCATCAATCGGGATCACCGTCAGGTCATCGAGGATGAGGTATTCATCTTGCTTGGTCAGTGCTTCGAGCAACAGCGCGAACGGCACCTTGATCTCGCCGAGGAGCACTTCCACGGACAGGTCGAACCAGTCCCCCGTGCTTTCACCCGCTTCGACGCTGACGGTGGCCGGGGCATCGCTGATCCGGTACTTGGGCAGCCGGTTCTGCTCCTCGATGATGACATCGGGATGCTCTTCCAGCAGTGGCAGTGCGTGGACCAGAAAGTCGATGGATTCAGAAGTACTGAATTCCTTCGGCGGGAAAATACCTGATGAGGTCAGCTTCCCCAGCGAACCCAGCTCGCCGAGCTTGTCCTGCACCGAAGCGGCAATATCCTTTTCCACGGCATGCTGGCGAGGTCCCTTGGTGGAGTACTCCCAGGAATAGCGCACGGTCAGCGGGGTTTGGATGCTCTCCAAGGACAGCTTGAGGCTGGGCCGCGCGGGTACCGGGATGCGGTAGCTGCCATTTTCGCTCTTCAGCGGCGCCATCAAGCGCAATCGGTCCACATGCTGGGTCTCGAAAAGATCGATGGCTCCATCCGGAACGATGTGCGCACCGGATTCGATGAACGCCGCCAGTTCCTTCGTGACCGGTTCAGCGAACTGCGCCAAGCCGAGTTCCTTGGCCTTCGGCAACGGGCTGGTAGCGTAGGCCAGCAGGGTCGGCGGCGTACCGATCGGCAAGAGGTGGTGGTGCTCTTCGTGCGGCCCACGCAGCTTGCCTTCCATGCGCAGGCCCTGCTCAGTGCGGCGCACATCCACGTGGGCCATGGCAGGTTGCGCACTGAATTCCACCGGGAGCTTGGCAGCGGAACCGCCGTTGACGATCTGCACTCCGGCGTCGCGCAGGGCCTCGAAGGCATCCAGCAGGTCTTGGCCAGGCAGATCCATCAGCGAGATCCAGTCCTTGGGATCCCATGAATGCCGGTAGGTGTTCTGTTCCACGTGTTCGCGCAATCGGTCCAGTTCAACGACCGCTCGGCGCTGCTTCTTGGAGAAGCGCTCATCGAAGGCGACGTTGCGCCAGCTGACTCCGGTCTGGACCCAAGGGCTCTTGGTGCCTCGGCGCGCCGGCCGCGCCTGCAAGGTCAGCGCGTCCGCGCCGCCGTAGCGGGGTTCGCTGACCACTTTAAGGATCAATCCCAGCGGTTCCTCGTCAACCAGTTGCTCATCTGGAATTGCTGGAAGCAGACGGTCAAGGGTTCGTTCCCACTGCGGCTTGCTGTTGCGTTTCCATGCGAAAGGGTCCGCGCCGGAGTCGGAGACGAAGAAGCCCTGGTCCTCTTCGGTGGTGACTTCAATGAGCAAGGCGGCGACATCCTCGCAGGATTGAACGCCCGGATGCTTGCTGCAGAAGCTGGTGAAGCTGATATTGCCGCGGTTGATTTGCAGTTCGGCCATCACCGATTCGCGCAGCACCATTGCGGAAATGCGGGAAAATCCCGGCTTCATGTCCCGGTGGACGATCTCCACTTTTCCGGAATCGCAGAGGAACTGGCCCAGATTGTATTCGGATTCGGTCACCAAGGTCTGGGCCGCAGAAAGTGTCAGCTGGAATTCCATACTCGCCGTTCATTGTTCGTGCAGTGGGTGCCCGAGAGCTCGATTCCATCTTAGCGAGCAGCCAGACAAGATGCCCGATGACGAAAAGTTACCCCTGCCCTTTACACGCTGGCACCGCAGCCGATAGAAAAGAACTACAGAATCACGAGTTCCGCTCTTTGAGCCCTGGCTGAGCGGACGGCAACCCTCCTGCGTCATTGTGCGGGGTGCCCCAGGTGAAGATTCGACGCATCTTGAACGCCAAGGTGCGTAAGCGATGGCGCCCCTTGCGCCAGAAAGGGGATCAATTCCTCATGTCTAATGCAGCATCTACCCTGACCGTGTCCGAAGACCGCGCACAGCGCCTGCAGGAAGCAGGCAAGGGCTGGGGCGAACGCATCTCGGCGGCCCCGCAAAGCGCCAAATTGACCTTTACCGTTCAGGGCGAGGGTTTCGATTCGGTAGCCAGCAACATTGTCTCCGGGAAGCACACCTTCCAGGTCGACGAGCCAGCTGCCCTGGGTGGCAATGATGTCGCGGCAAGTCCGGTGGAATATGCGCTCGGCGCGCTGATCTCCTGCCAGGTTGTGGTCTACCGCTTGTACGCGCAGAACCTCGGCATCCAGGTGGATGAGGTCAAGATCCAGGCCAACGGCCACCTCGATGTCCGTGGCCTCTTCGGCATCGACAAGTCCATCCGCCCGGGCTTCTCATCGGTAGAACTGGATATCCAGATCTCCGGCCCCGAATCGGCCGAACGCTATGAAGAACTGCGCCAGGCAGTGGATGCCCACTGCCCGGTACTGGACCTGTTCGCCAACCCGGTACCGGTGACAACCGCGGTGAGCATCGCCAGCTAGCAAATACGGCAATGGCGCCCCGGGGCCGGATCGGAAAATTTCCGAACCGTTATGCGGGGCGCCATGCGCGTGCTGAATTCTTGCTTATCCTTACCGCGTCTGCGAGTAGAACCAGTTGATGTGCTCTTCGAGCAGCTGGGCTGCCCGTTCACGCTGATTCGTCGCAAAAGCGTGGTGGATGGCCTTGTGCTGGCGGCGCAGCACGCGCACCACCGGCTGCCAGGCCTCGTCGCTGGGCACCGAGTCGGAGACGTAGTCGCTGATCGAATTGCGCAGCGATTCCATCATCGATTCCACCACCGAATTTCCTGCCATGGATGCCAGGCGCACATGGAATTCGGCATCAATGCGGTGGAAGGCTTCGCGCGAAAGCTGCGGATCATCCATGCGCATGATCAGCACCGCGGTGCGGTCGATGACCTGCTGGGCGTAAACCGGGTCGCGGGGGTTCATTTGCGCGGCCCAGGTTTCCAGCAGGATGCGCGACTCGACGATCTCGCGGACGTTGATGCCCTTGGCCGCCAAGTGCAGCCGCAAGGCCTGCGAAATGCCGGCCGAGGGGTTGGAGATGATCACCGCTCCGGAGTTGGGCCCGGAGCCGGTAGACGTCTTGATAATGCCCATCACATCAAGGATGCGGATGGCATCGCGGACCGAAGCCCGCGAAATCCCATGCCGCTCCGCGAGCGCACGCTCGCCGGGAAGCTGGTCCCCTACGGATAGCTTCTCTGTACGCAGATCTTCTTCAATTGCCTGGAGAACGATCTGGTACGCACGCGGAGCTGGATTCATTGACATCGGATCTATTTTAGCCGGTCAGGGCTACGGCAGCATCCAGGACAGTACCGGGGTGGACTGCAGGTAAACCAAGCAGCACAGCACCAGCAGCATGCCTACGGACCAACCGGCAACCTTCTTCAGGATCACCGATTCCTGGCCTTCCATCTTCACCGAAGTGGCGGCGATGGCCAGGTTCTGCGGCGAGATCAGCTTGCCGACCACGCCGCCGGAGGTGTTGGCGGCAACCAGCAGGGTCGGATCGATGCCGGCATTGACGCCGGCGGTCTGCTGCAGCTTGGCGAACAGCGCGTTGGCCGAGGTGTCCGAGCCGGTCACCGCGGTGCCGATCCAGCCCAGGATTGGCGAGAGGAAGGCGAAGAACGCGCCGGTTCCCGCCAGCCAGGTGCCAACGGTGATGGTCTGGCCGGACAGGTTCATCACGTAGGCCAAGCCCAGAACCGACAGGATGGTCAGTGCCGCGAAGCGCATGTTGTAGATGGTCTTGCCGATTTCGGCGACGCCCTCGGCGAAGGTCATCTTGTATTCGCCGTTGCCGTCGTTCTTCGAGTAGACCAGGGCCACGATCAGGCCGGTGATCAGCAGCAGGGTGCCCGGGGAGGACAGCCACTGGAAGTTGTAGATGGTGGAGGTGACCGCTTCGCCTTCGGCGTTCAGGATCTTGCCATCCAGGCCCGGCCAGCCGAACTTGATGTCGGTGCTTGCCAGCCATGCAGGAATGTCCACGCCCAGCTTCCACAGCTTGGCAACGCCGAAGATGACGATAACCAGCAGGTACGGGAACAAAGCCATCCAGGTGTTGCCCATGTGCAGCTTGGTGTTGTCCTCATGGGGAACTGCTGCGGCTTCAGCGGTCAGTACGCGCTGGCGAGCCTCATCGGCACCCTTCGGGGTCCAGAAGCGAAGCAGGATGACGGCTGCGGCCAGGCCAACCAGCGACGCGACGATATCGGTCAGCTCGTAGGAGAAGTAGGTCGAGCACAGCCACTGCGCGACACCGAAGGAAATGCCGATGGTCAGGGTTGCTGGCAGGGTCTGGCGCATACCGCGCCAGCCGTCGAGGATCAGCACCAGGATCGATGGCACGAACAGTGCCAGCAGTGGCGATTGGTGGCCGACAATGGCACCGATGTCAGCAGCAGGGATGCCGGTCAAAGCACCAGCGGTGGTGATTGGGATCGCCACGGCGCCGAAGGCTACTGGGGCGGTGTTGGCGATCAGCACGGCGCAGGCAGCGCGCAGCGGGGACAGGCCCAGGGCCAGCAGCATGGTGGCGGTAATCGCCACCGGGGCGCCGAATCCGGCCAGCGCTTCAAGCAGGCCGCCGAAGCAGAAGGCGATCAGCACTGCCTGGATGCGCACATCGCCGCCGCCGATGACGTCGAATACGCGACGCAGGTCCTCGAAGCGGCCCGACTTGACGGTGACCTGGTAGAGGAAGATCGCCATGACGACGATCCAGACGATTGGGAAGGCACCGAAGACCATGCCCATCAGTCCGGAATTCAATGCCATTCCGACTGGCATGTTCCAGCCGAAAATGGCGACAATAATAGCTACAACTAGCGAGCCAAGGCCTGCCCAGTGGGCCTTGACCTTGATAACTGCCAGGAGCACGAAAAATGCTACAAGCGGGATCAGCGCGACAAGTGCTGAAACAGCAATGCTCCCCGCAATCGGATCCGTGGATGGTGTAAACACGGTGTGGGCGTCCTTACTCGAGGTGGTCTGACCATATGTGGTCCGACCACCAAGAGTACAAGGTGAGAGCCATCACAACAAGTCTTGACTATCAAGAAGCGGGTGGAATAGCATGGTCTGACCACACCCTGAAAGAGTCATTTATTATGCGAATTGCTCTCTTTGCCACGTGCATTGTGGATGCTATGTATCCGGAAACCGCCAAGTCGACCGTGAAAATCCTGGAACGCTTGGGCCATGAAGTCATTTTCCCCAAGGCGCAAGCCTGCTGTGGGCAAATGCATATGAATTCCGGCTATATGCCTGAAGCGCTGCCCGTTGTCGAAAACCACATCAACGCCTTCGACACCGAAGACTATGACGTCGCGGTCGCCCCCTCGGGTTCCTGCGTCGCTTCGGTCAAGCACCAGCACCCCTACCTGGCCGAGCGCCTGGGCAAGCCCGAGCTGAAGGACCGCGCAGTTGCAGTCGGCAAACGCACCTATGAGCTGAGCCAGTTGCTGGTGGATGTCCTGGGCATCACCAACGCAGCAGAGCAGCTGGGCAGCTACTTCCCGCAGACCATCACCTACCACCCTTCCTGCCACGGCATGCGTTCGCTGAAGCTCGGCGACCGCCAGCTGGATCTGCTCAAGACCGTCGGCGGCATCACCGTCAACGAGCTGCCGGAAGCCGACCAGTGCTGCGGCTTCGGCGGCACCTTCGCGATCAAGAACTCCGATGTGTCCTCGGCAATGCTCGAAGACAAGATGAAGAACATCTGCTCCACAGGCGCCTCGGCCTGCGCGGGCGGCGATGCCTCCTGCCTGATGCACATCGGCGGCGGCCTTTCGCGCACAGGAGCCAAGCCAAAGACCTTGCACCTGGCCGACATCCTGGCCAGCACCATGGAAGAGACGGTGTCACTGTGACTCAGGTATTCCTCGGCATGCCAGCCGGCGGACAGGGCAACCTGTTCGAGACCGAGCCCTTCCCCAAGGCGGCGCACCGCGAACTGGGCAACACCCAGATGCGCAAGAACCTGCGCCACGCCACCCACACCATTCGCGACAAGCGCCTGAACGTCGTGGGCGAACTTCCTGACTGGGAAGAACTGCGCGACGCCGGCAGCGCAATCAAGAACACGACCATGGCCAACCTCGAAGATCGGTTGGAGGAGTTCGAGAAGAACTTCACCGCCCGCGGAGGCATTGTCCACTGGGCACGTGACGCGGCCGAAGCCAACAAGATCGTCACCGAGCTGGTCAAGGCCACCGGCTCGAATGAGGTCGTCAAGGTCAAGTCCATGGCCACCCAGGAAATCGGCCTGAACGAGCACCTGGAAACCGAAGGCATCGACGCATTCGAAACGGACCTCGCCGAACTGATCGTCCAGCTGGGCAACGACAAGCCAAGCCACATCCTGGTTCCGGCCATCCACAAGAACCGCACCGAGGTGCGCGACATCTTCCTCAAGGAGATGCCGGTCGTGGATCCGGACCTGACCGACGAGCCAGCCAAGCTGGCCGAGGCCGCCCGCAAGCACCTGCGCAAGAAGTTCCTCTCCGCCAAGGTCGCCATCTCTGGTGCGAACTTCGCGCTGGCTGACACCGGCACCCTGGGCGTTGTGGAATCCGAAGGCAACGGCCGCATGTGCCTGACCCTGCCAGAAACCCTGATCACCGTCATGGGCATCGAGAAGGTCCTCCCGCACTGGGAAGACATCGAGGTCTTCATGCAGCTGCTGCCACGCTCCTCCACCGGCGAGCGGATGAATCCATACACCTCTCTGTGGACCGGCGTGACCGAAGATGACGGTCCGCAGAACGTGCACATCGTCTTGCTGGATAACGGCCGCACCCGCGCGTTGGCTGACCGCTTCGGCCGTACCGCACTGAACTGCATCCGTTGCTCGGCGTGCATGAACGTGTGCCCGGTCTACGAGCGCACCGGTGGCCACGCCTACGGTTCGACCTACCCGGGCCCAATTGGCGCGATTCTTTCGCCATTGATGACCGGCATCGAGGTCGAGGAAAACGGCTCCCTGCCATACGCCTCCTCGCTGTGCGGCGCCTGCTACGACGCTTGCCCGGTGAAGATCAACATCCCGGAAATCCTCGTGCACCTGCGCGGCGAAGATGTGGATGCCAACCGCGATAAGCACAAGCTCCCTACCCAGATGGATCTGCTGATGATGGGCGGATCCTGGGCGTTGGGCAAGGGCAAGAACCTGGGCCTGCTCGAAAAAGCCTTGCCACTGGGACGTTTGGCTGCTGGCAAGGATAAGAAGATCAAGAAGCTTCCGGGTATCGCCGCAGGGTGGACCCAGAGCCGCGACATTCCAGCCCCGCCAAGCAAGTCCTTCCGCGACTGGTGGAGCGACGAGAAGGAGTCCAAGTGAGCGCAAAAGACGAAATCCTAGGACGGATCCGTTCAGCGTTGGCCGACGCTCCGGTCGCCGATGAGATTCCCCGCGAATACCGCAAGACCTCGGATATGGGCGAAGCCGAACTCATCGAGCTGCTGGTCGACCGCCTGGTCGATTACAAGGCCGGCGTGGACGTCATCAACGCCGCGCAGATCCCGGAATTCGTGGCCGCCAAGCTGGCCGGCGCCTCCAGCGTCGTCTACCCGCACGGCCTGGACACCAGTTGGCTCTCCGCGCTGGGCGAGAGCGTTGAGCAGCGCGTGGATGCCCCGGGCGCACGCCTGGGCATCACCGAGCTGGATGAAACCAGCGCCGTGGTCACCTCCTCGGCAGTGTCGGTTGCCGAGTCGGGCACCATCATCCTTGATGGCGAGCCGGACCAGGGACGCCGGGCGATCTCCTTGGTGCCAGACCACCATGTGTGCATCGTGCCGATCTCCTCGATCGTGCGCCTGCTGCCGGAAGCCATGCCTCGGCTGACGATCAGCCGTCCGCAGACCTGGATCTCCGGTCCGTCGGCCACCAGTGATATCGAGCTGGAACGCGTCGAAGGCGTACACGGCCCGCGTACGCTGGACGTCCTGATGGTCCGCGGCCTCTAAAGCCAGCTCACCGAACTATCGCGGCCGGTTCCCCTCCTAAACCTCCAGGGAACCGGCCGCGAGTTGTTAATGCCTTCCAGCTGCCATTGCCGGTTACTGCCCGGCAACGAAATCTTCCAAGCCGGCTTCAATGCGCTCACGCGCCGCGAAGACCGCCGAGGACCGCCCAGCCTCGAACATCTGGCGGAAGCGCGCCGGCGGGATGGAAACGCTCAGTCCCGCGACCACCTCGCCGGCCCCGCCCCGGATGGCCACGCCCAATGCGGTGGCGCCGATTTCAGTCTCTTCCAAGTTCACGGCAAAGCCCCGCCGGTTGGCCGTAATAAGCTCCTGCTTGAAACCGGCAAACCAGGACTGCGGCAAGTCGGTGCCATTGATTCTCGATTTGAGCAGGTACAGAGGTCCTTGACCGCTGGGAGACCCAGCTGGGCGAGCATGGCCTTCCTGGCAGAGGCGGAATGCGCCGGCATCACCTCGCCTTGCCGATCCCCCACGCGCCTTGGACGGTGGCCCGGAAACGCGCTTGCGTGCCCGCGCGGACCATCAGGTTCACGGTCTCGTCCAGCTCATGGCCCAGTGCCTGCAGGTGCGGATGCACGCGGCGGCGATGCTCTGCCGTCCAGCTCATTCCCGTCGGTGCCATGCCCAAGGCCGGACCGGGAATGTATCGATGAGCGGCATCCTGGTCGGCAAAACCGCGGTACACCAGCATGGCCAGGAGCCGGTGGGCCGTGGAACGCGCGATGCCCTGATCCAGTTCCTGGCGCAGGACCCGGACTCGCCGCTACGGCGGTTCACGCCGGCCGGCGCAGATGTCGACGTGGTGTTCGACCTGCGCAGCGTGCACCAGGGTTCGCACACCGAGACCACCGTTGCGGATCTGCCGGCGCTGCTGGTTCCGGCCAAGGGCAAGTACGGCCTGCGCGACTATGAAAAGGCCTTTGCCTCGCACCTGGTTGATGGCGGGGAGGAAATCTACGAGGTTCGCGGCATCGACCGTGCCACCGGGGCGCTGGTGGTCGTTCGCCCGGACCAGTACGTCGCCATGGTGCTGCCCTTGGACGGCACCTCGGCTCTGACGGAGTTCTTCGCCCGATTCATGGCCGGAACCGTGGTGACTGCCTGACGTGAGGCTCGTCTTGTGCCCTGCACCACTGTCATGAATGGCAGTTGTGCATGGTGCGCTCTGCTTACATGGGTAGGTAAGCAGAAGAAATAGATGCGAAAGGCCGGAATGCGGCAAGATCAGGACCTCCAGTCTCGGGCACATGGCGTTCCCGATCCTGCTTTGCGCTTCATAGGCTTCCTCTCCTTCTTCGACCGCTATGGCACCCCGCCGATGCTGGTCGCTTTGTCGGTCGGCACCTCGCTCAGCTTCGCGCAAGCGGTCCAACTGGTAGCGTCCTATGCCTTGTTCTATGCCATTGGCCAGCCGATCTGGGGCATGCTCAGTGACCGCTTCGGGCGCTTGGCGGTGTTGCGTGCTGCGCTTATCGGTGCCGCGCTGGCCGCAATCGCAAGCATCCTGTTTACCAACTACCTGCCGCTGCTCATTGCCCGCTCCGTCACCGGGCTCATGTTCGGTGCGCTGTACCCGACCCTTTTGACGCTGTTGGGCGATACCCGCACCGGCGTGGAACGCGCGCGGGGCCTTTCCGACCTGCAGATCTATTCCTCGCTGGGCACGACCTTGGCGACGTTAGCTTCGGGAGCATTGGCGTCCTTTGTCGATTGGCGGCTGGTGTTCTTCTTGCCTGCACTCGGTTGCATTGCTGCCCTGTATTCCCTGCGGAAGTCCGCAGAGCCGGAGCGTTCCCGGTCCGGGTTCAATTTCCGTGCCGCGTTACGTCCAATGAATTTGGCCCTCTATGGCATCGTCTTCCTCGAAGGCGGCCTGCTGATGGGCTTGCTGACCTATATCGTCCCGGCCTTGCAGGAATCAGGTGTCTCCATCGGGCTGGCCGGAGCGCTGGGCTGCGCTTTCGCTTTGGGAGTCATCTTGGGCGCGCGCTTGATGCGCCAATTGGTGGCACGTTTCAGCCGAACGTGGCTTATCGGCGCTGGCGGACTGGTGCTTTGCGCGGCGTTCCTCCCTTCAGCATTCGCACCATCCCCCGCCTCGTACACCGTCACGGCATTCCTGCTGGGCGCCACGAATGCCATCATGCACTCGTCCATGCAGGGCTGGGCAACCGATATCTCGCCAGACGCGAGGGCCACCACCGTTTCGCTCTTCGTCTTTGCCCTGTTTGCCGGAGCTTCTGCGGCGACCTACCTCACCGCGGATCTGGCGCAGCATGGCGGCTACGGCCAGATCTTCGGCTTCGGGTTGGCATTCAGCCTGCTGCTCGTGGCGTTGGCGACCGGCACCCATGCGCTGTGGCGCCGAAAGCATCCTGAAAGCTAGGCATCCTGACAGGTTCGCGCCTTCATTTCGTTGCGGAAAGTTCCTATCGCTCAGGCGCTTTGGCCATCTGCATGAGAGAATCTTGAACTAGGCGCATGAGCTTCACGAACGGAAAGCAGGTTGTCATGACCAGTCCAAGCGAAGAACCGAGAAACCCTTATTCTTCGGGACAGCAGGGGCAGAACCAGCAGTACCAGCAGCCTGGCTACTACGAGCTCAATGGCGTGCCTCAGCAGCCGTACTACAACCAGCAGGCTCACAGCCAGCCGGGTCCATATCCCCAGGGCAACTTCGGCTATCCGCCTGCAGCCCATTTCGAAGGCGCCCAGTTGGCGCAGACTTCGATGATTCTTGGCATCTTGTCCCTTTTCGTTGCAGGCGTGATTCTTGGGCCGATTGCTATTTCCAAAGCCAACAAAGCCGAGAGAGAATTCAACACGGCAGCCACGGTCGGCAAGGTGACCGGCTGGATCGGCACCATTTTCGGCATCCTTTGGGTTGCGTATTTCGCCCTCATGATCTTCGGCGCTCTGATGTTCTCCATGGAACCGTCATTCAGCGAGTTCTAGGCACCTCGCAATTACGCTCTTAACGGCAAAGCCCCCGGCTCACTTTCGTGAGCCGGGGGCTTTCCGGTATCGGCCCTTGCGCCGTCATCCCCATGACGGCTTTCGGGAAACTATTACTCTGCGGTTGGCAGTACGAACGAAGCGTCGATTTCGATCTTGACCTTGTCGCTGACCAGAACGCCACCGGCTTCCAGTGCTGCGTTCCAGGTGATGCCGAATTCCTTGCGGGAAATGGTGGTCGATGCGAAGAAGCCAACGCGGGTTGCACCGAAGGCGTCAACAGCTTCGCCGCCGAGCTCAGCTTCGAATTCAACTTCCTTGCTCACGCCGCGGATGGTCAGGTCGCCAACGAGAACAAACTCTCCGGCGTCGCCCTTGACTGCGGTGGACTTGAAGGTCATGGTTGGGAACTGCTCAGCGTTGAAGAAGTCCTCGCCCTTCAGGTGAGCGTCGCGGTTGGCATCCTTGGTGTTGACCGATGCGATCTGGACGGTTGCCTCAACCGAGGAGTCGGCTAGGGTCTCGCCGGTGGTCAGGGTTGCATCGAATTCGGTGAAGCTGCCGCGCACCTTGGAGATGCCTGCGTGGCGAACCGAGAAGCCGATCTCGGAGTGCGATGCGTCGAGGTTCCAGGTTCCGGTGGTCAGTGCAGTTGCAGTCATGTCTACATCCTTTCGTCGGGCCGCCAAGTAGTTGACGCCTCAATCTGTTTTGCTGATACCAGTATGACACTAATGAAGTTGAAGCGTCAACTTCTTTTCGCAAGAAAAGTTCAAACTGGATCGTCGCAAGGTTCATTTTTCGAATCTGACTAGGAAATTTTCCGATGAAATTATTTTTCAATCACCCCTTTACTCCTGCACGTTCATGGCTAGACTGAGGCCATGAACGCAAATAACCCAGACCCCAATCATGTCCAAGAGGAAGCCGAGCTATCTGCAGAGCTAGAGGAAATTTGGCAGGAAGAATCCATCACTACCGCTGCCAGCACCGAAATCGCCGATGAAGTCGACGGCGAGCTCGGCACCCGTGATCAGCCGTAGGCAGAGGGCATCCACCTATCTCCATCCTGCAAGCAAAACCATCGGAGCGGAACCACTCCCCAGTGAATCCTCGGCAACATTAAACTGGATCCCCGGCATCGAGATGCCGGGGATCCAGTATTTATTGCCTGCAATTTGCGTTGCCGGGATCAGGGTTCGGAGACCAGGCCCTCTCCGACCATCCATTCGAAGGCAACATCGGCTGGTTCACGTCCAACGACATCGACCTGGTAATTCAGGTCCATCAAGACCTGATCGGTCAGCAATGGAGCGATCAGATCCATGATCTGCTGGATCTCCGGGTGCTCGTCAAGGAATTCTCCATTGAAAGCCGGGGCAGCGTTGTAGCTCGGGAAATACTTCCGGTCATCTTCCAGGACGGTTAAGTTCAATGCCTTGATGCGTCCGTCAGTGGTGAAGACTTCGCCGAAGTTGCACGCGCCATTAGCAGTCGCCTGGTAAATGGCGCCAACATCATACAAGCCGATATTGTCCTCGCTCACCTCAGAGCCACGGTCGATGCCGTAATGCTCCAGCATCGGTGTCAGCCCGTCGCGACGGGAGTTGAATTCCGGGTCGACGCAGAACGTCAGTTCGTCGGGATCCAGCTTCTGCAGCTCGGAAAGCTTGCTAATCCCCAACCGCTTGGTCGTTTCCTCGTTCATCGCCAACGCATAGGTGTTATTCAACGGAGCCGGGTTCCCCCAGACGATTCCGTTGGCAACATCCTCATCATGCACGGCCTGCCACTGCTCCTCCTCGCCCACGACAGGCTTCTCATGGCCCAAGTAGGTCAGCCACGCGGTACCGGTGTACTCCCAGAGCACGCTCGCGTCTCCGGAAAGCAGCAGCTGGCGTGCCGGCTGGGACCCGGGAACATTGGTCAGGTCGGTGACGTCATACCCGGCGGCTTCGAGTGCGATCACGGTGATCTTGCCCAGCAGCAGCTGCTCGGTAAAGGCCTTGGATGTCACGGTCACGGACGTGCTTGCAGCGTTGTCGACCAGCGGCTTGATCTCGGCCGGGCCAGCTGGGGGCACCGTGCCGGTCGAGGGGCTCAGCCCGCAGCCGGTCAACCCGATCAGCGCGGCCATGGACAGGACAGCGAATTTCAGTTTGCGGTTCACGAAAGTCCTCTCGGTCGGGCCACCTGTTCGACGACGCGGCCAAGCCAGTCAACCGTCAAGGCCAGCAAGGCCACGAGCAGCGAACCGGCGATCAGCACCACATTCAGATTCAGGTTCACACCCGTGGTGATCAGGATTCCCAGCCCACCGCCATTGATGAAGGTGGCCAGCGTCGCGGTGCCTACCAGCAGCACCAGTGCGGTGCGGATGCCCGAAAGCATCACCGGGACGGCCAACGGCAGTTCAACCTTGAACAGCACCGCCATCTGGCTCATGCCGATTCCCCGTCCGGCTTCCACCAGGCGCGCATCAACTTGCTGCAGGCCGACAATGGTGTTGGAGAGCACCGGGAGAATCGCGTAGATCACCAGCGAGATGATTGCGGTTTTCGGACCGAAGCCGAGCCAGAACGCCAAGAGCACGATAACGCCGATGGCGGGTGCCGCCTGGCCGAAGTTTGCAATGGCGCGTACCGCCGGGGCGGCCTTGCGCAGTCCCGGGCGGGTCAGCAGCACGCCCAGCGGGATGGCGATCAACAGGACGATGACTGCAGCGATGACCGTGATCTTCAGGTGGTCAAGGGTATAGCCCCAAATTGTTGTGGGATCCAGCGTTTGCCGTTCGGTCTCGGTCAGATCGGCTGTCACCAGCCAACCCATCAGGATGGCAAAAGCAGCTGCGATTCCGGCGATTTGCCAAATCAAGCTGCGGGTTTCGGATCTCATGCCGGTTCACCACCCTGCCCGGCGGCGGCACCGTCGATGTCCACGACATTGATGGCACCGGAATTCAGGCCCACCGGAGCTTCGTGGTCAGCATCCTCGGAATTGTTGGCGGCGGCGATCGCCTCCATGACGGTCTGCACGGTAATGACACCGGTGAGCACATCACGACGCCCCGTCACCAGGGCCGACTCGGAACTGGCCACCAGCATGGTGTCTAATGCGTCATTCAAGGTTGCCTGCTCGCCGACTACCGGCATGTTTTCGTCGTAGGTGCCCTCGATGATCTGGGCACGCGACAGCTGCCTGCGGTCCAGCCTGCGCAGCGGACGTCCGCGCGAATCGAGCACCACAGCGTATTTGCGTCCGGCACCCTGCAGCTGCGAGAGCACATCCGAAGCGTTCTTGCCCGGGATAGTGGTCAGCGCGTCTTCCAGCTCCACTTCGTTCACCCGCGTTAGGGTCAGCTGCTTGAGGCCCGCGCCCGAGCCAATGAAGTTCTCCACGAACTCGCTGGCCGGATTGGCCAGGATCCGTTCCGGGGAATCGTATTGCTCCAGTTGCGCGCCTTCGTTGAAGATCGCGATCCAGTCGCCGAGCTTCACCGCTTCGTCGAAGTCGTGGGTCACGCACACGATGGTCTTCTGGACCTCGGACTGGATATTGAGCAGCTCATCCTGCAGGCGCTGGCGGGTAATCGGGTCGACCGCACCAAATGGCTCATCCATCAGCAGCACCGGAGGATCCGCTGCCAGCGCACGGGCCACACCCACGCGCTGCTGCTGGCCACCTGAGAGTTCCTTGGGGAAACGGTTCCGGTACAGGTCCGGGTCCAGCGAGACCAGCTCCAGCAGCTCGTCCACGCGGGCAGCGATCTTCTCCTTGGGCCAGCCCAGCATCTTTGGAACCATGCCGATATTGGCAGCCACGGTCATGTGCGGGAACAGCCCGCCGGCCTGGATCACGTAGCCGATGCGACGGCGCAGCTCGTCGCCGTTCATGCTGGTGACATCTTCGCCGTCAATGACAATCTTGCCGCTGGTCTGCTCGATCAGCCGGTTGATCATCTTCAGCGTGGTCGTCTTGCCGCAGCCGGATGGCCCGACGAACATCACGATGGATCCTGCGGGGATCTCGAGGGTCAGGCCGCCGACGGCCGACTTCTTCTGCCCCGGATACGTCTTGGTTACTTCTTCGAGCATGATCGAAGCGCCGGTGACATTCTGGGCCACGGCGTTTTCGGAAATCTTATTTTCAGACACGGATACCTCGCGGGGTAGTCAGTCGGCCGATGCCGAGCAAAATCAAGTCAAGGATGAGCGCCAGGATAACGACGCCAACGACGCCGGTAACCACGGATTCCAGGGAGTTCGCGCCGCCAAGACGCGACAGTCCCTGGAAGATGAATCCGCCAAGGCCTGGGCCCAAGGCGTAGGAGACCACTGCGGCAACGCCCATCACCATCTGGGCAGAAATGCGTATGCCCGTGAGGATCACCGGCCACGCCATCGGTATTTCCACGGAGACCAGCGTCTTCAGCCGGCTCATGCCGATGCCGCGTGCCGACTCGATAATGGTTGGCTCGATGTTGTTCAGGCCTACGATCGCATTGCGCAGAATCGGCAAGGCCGCGAAGAACGTCACCACGATGACGGCCGGCGTGACGCCGAAGCCGACGGGAACAATCAGCAAACCGATCAAGGCGAAGGATGGAATGGTCAGGCCGATGGCGCTAATACCGTTGGCCAAACCGGATAAGGACTTATTGCGGTAAACCAGTACGGCAATAAGGACAGAAATAATTGTCGCCAGGATCAGGCACTGCGCGACGAGCGAGAAATGCTGCCAGGAGGCGAAGAGGATATGGCGAGATCTCTCGCCAATAAAGTCACCCACATTAAAACCTGCTTCACTTTAGTTTCGTATCTAGATCTTTGTTTCAGGACTGGTCACTGCAACCCGAGCTTGCCCTGAGTTTAGCCGGGTTGCCGTAGCCTGACCAAGCCACGTTTCGATAACACGGCTCTGGCTTGGCCGTATTCAGCAAGGATGGGAATCTCCTGACGGGTACGAAATATGGTGCACTTTCAGCGAGAAATGTAGTGAGATAGATTCATGAAACTTGCCACGCTCCGCCACGCCAGCGAACCAGGCCATACCACCGCGGCTGTCATTGAAGATGGCCGTGCCTACTATTTGGACAACCTCGATTCGGTGCAGCGTTTCCTGCGGCTCGAGGAAGCCTTCCAGCAGGAAGTCATTGCCCGGGCCCTGGTGGGTGATTCCATTGCCGAGGGCGAAGCCGACTACGCGCCGCTGATTCCCAAGCCGGAGAAAATCTACTGCATCGGCTTGAACTACAAGACCCACGCAGCCGAGGTCGGCGAAGAGCTGCCGAAGTATCCGACGGTTTTCGCGAAGTTCGCTTCCACCCTCTGCGGTGCCAATGACTCGATTGAGATTCCCGTTGAGGACCACCGTGTGGACTACGAAGCAGAACTGGCCATTATTATCGGCAAGCCTGGCCGTCGCATCAGCCAGGAAGATGCGTCAGCGCATATTGCCGGCTATGCAGTGTCCAGCGACGTGTCGATGCGCGGATACCAGGGCCGTACCCAGGAATGGCTGCAGGGCAAGATCTGGGACCACTCGACTCCCCTGGGTCCTTGGCTCGTGACCCCTGATGAGCTGAATCCTTCGGCGCGCATCAGCAGCAAGGTCAATGGCACCGTGGTGCAGGACGAGCAGATCGATGACCTGATTTTCTCGGCGGATGAGTTGGTTTCCTATCTTTCGACGTTCAACGAATTGCGGCCGGGCGACGTGATCCTCACTGGCACGCCTTCCGGTGTCGCCTTGGGACGCCGGGACGAGAATGGGCGCCACCCGTGGCTCAAGCACGGCGACGCGCTTGAAACCTCGATTGAGGGACTGGGAACCTCGACGGTAGTTTTCCACGCGCCGCAGCACTGATATTCACCTGCTTCTCGGGGCCTGTCCGCGATTGCGGGCAGGCCCCTGGCCGTTAAGCATCGCAACTCTTTTGTTATTGAGACTCATTCTCATATAAGCTGTGATGCGTGAACCTCATTGCTCTCTCCGCACTTGACACCTCCAGCCGCGACACCGGCTTGGAGCACCTGCGACGCTACTGCCCAGATTCCATCTTCCTGCGCTATGACTTCGTCGACGGCAATCGGCTGGTGCGCCACGTCTTTGGATCGGCGGCCGCCGAACGAGCCGAAGCAGTGCTTGAGCATCCCTGCATCGGCTGTGCCACGAAATTCGAGATCCTGCCGACCATCAGGCGCCTGGCACCCCAGGATTCCGAATCCACCATGGTCTTGGGCCTGCCTTCCACCTGGCATAGCGCCACGGTGCTCCAAATGCTCGAAACGCAACTCGAACCACTGGATCTGCAGATCAGCAGCATCGCGCTGGCCTTGGATCCAGCCGAATTGGAAAACCAGATGTGGGATCGGCATACCCTCTGGGAATCGGGATTCAACGCCATGGAGCACGATGCGCGGACTGCCGGAGAGTTCTTCTTCACCGAACTGATGCAGGCAGATACGATCATTCCTGTTGAAGGCCTGGAAGCCCAGCTGCTTGAGGATGCTGCAGGTCCGCGGCGTGCTGGCGGCACCAGCTACGAAGCCGGTCTCGGCCTGGCACGGCAGATGGCGCCGCATGCGCAAATCTGCGTGAACGAAGGGGAACTCGGCTCCTTCCACCCCGCCGCGGCACGGCAGCGCACCAGCGCCGGGCATCTGCCGCGAACACCCTTTGATGCCAGCAGCGCGCCGATCCGTCTGCACGCGGAACGTCCGCTTCACCCCGAGCGCTTCCGCCAAGCCCTGCCGTCTCTGGCTGAGTCCTGCACCTGCATCCGCGGCGTCCTCTGGGTAGCCAGCGCGCTGAGCGAACGCGTTGCCATCGGCGGAGCCGGTCCGCGCATCTGGATGGAGAACACTGGGGCCTGGCATTCGCATATCGCCGTTTCAGAATTGCTGCTCTACGGATCCGAGCATGAAGCTTCGCAGCTTGAAAAGGTCTTCGAGCAGTGCCAGGTCACCGAGGAAGAGCTCAAGGGGCTGTTCAACTCCGCGAATCACGAGGGAGGTGAATGGCATGAAAGTTAGGAATTCCATCCGCGCACTGAAGAAGGCACCTGGATCGCAAGTGGTCAAACGACGCGGCCGCGTCTTCGTGATCAACAAGAAGAATCCGCGCATGAAAGCGCGGCAGGGCTGAAGCCCCACAGCTTGCCGGCATCCACCGCAGTGGATGCCGGCAAGCCTTTTCGGCCCAAACAGCTGGTCCATTGGTGAAAACAAGTTAATGAACTGGACATGACTTGAATCAGCGCGCTTTGTGACACACCTCTCCCGAGTGCCATATGATGGCACTCACATAGGGGAATCGGCGTCTCGCCTGAGACTCTTCATCATCAGTCACTCGCACATAAGGATATTGAATCCATGGACGCTTTGGGCACCCTCTTCGGGGATATCTCTTCCGTCATTTGGGGACCGTTTGTCCTCATCCCGCTGCTTCTGGGCACCGGCTTGTACCTGACCATCCGCTTGGGCGGCCTGCAGTTCTTCAAGCTCGCCGCCGCGTTGCGCCTTGGCCTGCTCAAGCGCAAGGACGCTGAGGCCGAGGGCGACATCTCGCAGTTCCAGGCACTGACCACCGCGCTGGCCGCCACCGTCGGCACCGGCAACATCGTCGGTGTGGCCACGGCCATCGGCATCGGCGGCCCGGGCGCCCTGTTCTGGATGTGGGTCACCGGCCTGCTCGGCATGGCTTCGAAGTACGCCGAGGCCTACCTCGGCGTGCGCTACCGCGGCACTGACTCCGCCGGCGAAAAGTCCGGCGGTCCGCAGTACTACCTCGAACGCGGCATCAAGGGTCCCTTCGGCAAGTTCCTGGCATTGTTCTTCGCCATCGCCGCCACTCTGGCCTGTTTCGGCATCGGCAACATGACTCAGGGCAACTCCATCGCCCTGAACCTGGAGAACTCGTTCAGCGTGGCCCCATGGGTTACCGGCGTGGTCCTGACCGTGCTGTCCATCGCGGTGCTGGTTGGCGGCATCAAGTCCATCGGCCGAGTGACCGCTGGCTTCGTTCCGGTGATGATCGTCTTCTACGTGGCGGCAGCGATCTACATCCTGATCGCCAACATCGGAGGCATCCCTGCCGCTTTCGCCACTATCTTCACCGACGCCTTCACCGGCACCTCTGCTGTAGGCGGCTTCGCCGGCTCGGCCATCATCATCGCTGTCCAGTACGGTGTTGCCCGTGGCATCTTCTCCAACGAGTCCGGCATGGGCTCGGCTGCCATCGCCGCCGCGTCGGCACAGACCACCCACCCGGTTCGCCAGGGCCTGGTCTCCATGACCCAGACCTTCATCGACACCATCATCGTGGTCACCTGCACCGGCCTGGTCATCATCACCACCGGCACCTGGAACCTGATCGACGAGGCCACCGGCGAGCAGATCTCCGCCGCGCTGATGACCGGCCAGGCCTTCACCAACGGCCTGCCTGGCGAGTGGGGCCACTGGATCGTGACCATCGGCCTGGTCATGTTCGCCTTCTCCACCATCCTGGGCTGGAGCTACTACGGCGAGCGCAACATCGAGCGCCTGTTCGGCCGCAAGCTGGTCATGCCGTTCCGCGTCGTGTTCTCGCTGGTCGTCTACGTAGGCTGCACCACCGAGCTGACCGCAGTGTGGAACTTCTCGGACATGATGAATGGCCTGATGGCGCTGCCGAACCTGATCGGCCTGCTGATCCTGTCGGGCATGGTGGCACGCGAAACCCGCTGGTACCTCAAGCATGACCCGAAGCTGGAAGCCACCAAGGCGCAGATCGAGGACTTCATGATCGATCGTCCGGGCTGGGCCGAGTGGAAGGCCGGCGACGTCGTCGGCTCCTCGCGCAACCGCGGTGCCCACGAGGCATAGGCGCAGCTAGCGAAAAGGACCCGGTCGGCATCTGGTTGATTCCAGATGCCGAACGGGTCCTTTGCAGTTGGACTGCGGCTGAAGCCCTAGGCGTTCCACAAGCCGTAGGAGTCGGCCAGGTCGGCAATCTTCTGGGCACGGGCCAGGCGAGGCAGGTAGGAGCCGTCACCCACCGATGCGCCGGCAGCGTGCGCTTCGAGCAGTTCCATGGCCCAGGACAGTTCGTCTTCGCTTGGAGCCAGCGCGGCGTTGATGCCGTCCACGTGGTCAGCGGAAAGGGACAGCTTGCCGGTCATGCCCATGGAAGCGGTGACGCGGGTTTCCTCGGTCACCTTGGCCGCGTCGGCACCCGCTGGCGGTGGTCCGTCGATTGGGCCGGGCAGCTTGCCGACACGCGAAGCGATCACGAGGCGGCCACGTGCGTAGGCCAGGGCCATCGGCTCATCGGAGATGCCGGTGTCCTTGCGGAAGTCGTTGATGCCGAACGCCAAGCGGAAGGTGCCCGGCGCTGAAGCGATCTTCGTTGCGTTCTCGATGCCCAAGGCGGTTTCGATCAAGGCAAGTACCGGGGTGCCTGCGCGCAGGCGCATCGCGCTGTAGGTCACCTGCTCAGGCTGCTCGGTCATGGCCAGCATGATTCCGCGCAGGCCCGGGGCCCCCGACAGGGCGGCAAGGTCATCGGCCCAGAAATCTGTGTCAATGCCGTTGACGCGCACCCAGGCAGTCATGCCATTGGACAGGGCGCGTACCACGTTGTCGCGAGCCTGGATCTTCTGATCATCAGGAACGGCAGCTTCCATATCGAAAATCACCGAGTCCGCTTCACATGCTAGTGAAGGGGCGAAAGTTTCCTCCTTGGCAGCATTGACCAAGAGCCAGGAACGGGATAATTTTGCAGGAAGAGCCGCAGCTCGACGATTTCGGAATGCCATAAGTCCTACACTACTCACTTGCCACGCATGGCTTCCACTGGCCATGTACAGTATTTGCTTCAAGTGAACCAGCTACCTTGAAATACAATGCAAAAGCAACCGGGTTTCGTGGTGCTCCAGCGCGCCAGACTGGCTGTTCTGCAGCGGAAATGTGCTTGGATTTCGTAGTGATCCTGGTGTTTCACCTTTACTTGGATCTGCCATTTCCGATATTCGATGGCAATGCGCACAAAGCTGGAAATGATCATCGATTATCCGAAATCAGCTAATCAAGCACATCACGCTAATTCCATTCGCCGGAACCGGAGAAATTCCTTCATGGATATTTGATTGGCTTTCTTCCTTGCTCGTTCCTGCCAGCTTTGCGACTGGCCACTTCGATTAAGCGCTCCCAAGGGCGAGGCCTGCTCCCCCAGCCATTGCGCGAAGCAGCTTGCATCATCCTTTGAGCCAGGTGCATATAACGAATTTCACAACTGTTAAACCTGCTCGCAGTCTGCGGTGACGGCCAAATATAGTCGGTCAATGCATCTGCGATAACCTCGTTTTGCGGTCTAGTCCTTTCCTCCCCGAGGGCCGTCTCCTTCGAAAACCGAAGGAATCTGCTCATGAAAGGTGCAGCCGTGGCGAACGATTCCACGCAACTGAAAACCGATTCCGCCGGAACGAAACTTGAGCGCGGCCTGTCCAGCAGGCATATCCAGCTCATGGCGATCTCCGGAGCAGTTGGCACCGGCTTGTTCATGGGCTCCGGCAAGACCATCTCGGTCGCCGGACCATCGGTCATCTTCGTGTACATGATCATCGGCTTCATGCTCTTCTTCGTCATGCGCGCCATGGGCGAAATCCTGCTCAGCAACTTGAACTACAAGACTTTCGCAGATTTTGCCGGAGACCTGCTGGGCCCTTGGGCCGCCTTCTTCACCGGCTGGACCTACTGGTTCTGCTGGGTCGTTACCGGGATTGCCGACGTAGTCGCCATCGCCCAGTACGTCGCCTACTGGTGGTCCGGGATCCCGTTGTGGCTTCCTGCGCTGTGCTGCATCCTGCTATTGGTCGGATTGAATCTGCCAACCGTCAAGGCCTTCGGCGAGACCGAGTTCTGGTTCTCGCTGGTGAAAATCGTCGCCATCCTGGCCTTGATCGTCTGCGGGCTGGCCATGATCGTCACCGGTTTCAACTCAGCAGAGGGAGACAGCGCGTCCTTCGTCCACCTCTGGGCGCACGGCGGCATGTTCCCCACCGGTTTCATGGGCTTTGTCGCCGGCTTCCAGATCGCTGTTTTCGCCTTCGTTGGCATTGAATTGGTTGGCACTGCGGCGGCCGAGACCAAGGATCCTGAGAAGAATCTGCCCAAGGCCATCAATTCAATTCCATTGCGCGTGATCCTGTTCTACGTCGGAGCGTTGACCGTCCTGATGGCCGTCACCCCTTGGTACAAGTTCTCCGCTGATGCATCGCCCTTCGTTGGCATGTTCTCGATGGCCGGCCTGGCCGCGGCTGCGGGGCTGGTCAACTTCGTTGTCCTGACAGCGGCCGCGTCCAGCGCCAATTCCGGAATCTACTCGACCTCCCGCATGCTGTACGCTCTGTCCCAAGATGGAGATGCTCCGAAGAAGTTCAGCAAGCTATCGACCACGCGGGTGCCGCGCAATGCGTTGCTGTTCTCCTGCATGTTCCTGCTTGCCGCCGTGGTCCTGCTGCACGCGGGCGACTCGGTGGCCCAGGCGTTCACGTTGGTCACCACGGTGTCCGCGTCGTGCTTCATGTTCGTCTGGTCAATGATCCTGATCAGCTATTTGGCCTTCCGCAAGCGTCGCCCGCACCTGCATGATGCCTCGAAGTTCAAAGTCCCCGGGGGCATGGGAGCCCCATACATGGTGCTCGCCTTCTTCGTCTTCATCCTGTGGGCATTGACCACTCAGGCCGATACGCGCGCCGCGTTGCTGGCTACTCCGCTGTGGTTCTTCGTCGTTGGACTGTCCTACGCCAAGGTGCGCAAGTCCGAAGGCCATCAGGCACTGCGAGCTGCGCATCGGGCAAAGGTTGCCGCGGAGAACGAGGCAGCTGAGGTCTATCGGGCAGGCTAGTAGCTCGGCACGAATATGCAACCGCGAGTTTCGCTCCGCCACGAGAGCAGAAGCCCGCCGAACAGCGCGGTACTTCCAGCCACGTCCTGCGGGCACCGAAGAAGCCTGGATGGGACCTCCGACTCAGGCCTTCAGCGCACGCCCACGACTGGCAAGCCCGACCCAGCGCAACAAAAAATCTCCTACCGTGCCTGTCTATGAACGCAGCGGACTCTTGCTCTAGTTCAAGCAACGCGCCGTAGATCCGCGGACAGCGTCTGTGGCTGGATATTAATGAAGTCCAACGGCATCATGCACTGGATCCACGAGACTGGAGCGTCGCCAAGAATCAGGCGCGAGTATGGAAGCTCGTGCCAATTCGCCGAAGAATCATGAAAAGCGAGCTTGCTGAACAATGACGTGCTGTGTGTACCTGCGGAAAAGACCTGCCCGTGCTCGACGACCTGTTCGGCTACATGTGAGACCAGGGCGAAAACATCATCCTCGTTTCCCCCAACGCAAGTGATTTCAGGATGCTCAAACGTGGTCAGCCCCAGCGTGTAGGCAGAAACCTGCTGATGCTTGGTGGAATGGCAGAGCATGATGGCATAGCCATTTTCGTCCGCTTCCAGGGCCGCAACGAGGCCAATCAACTGTGTGTCGGGCAATGAGGTGCGGACACTGAGGTGGAAATCTGCAGGATCTGGCATGGCGTTCCTTCTGGGGTGAATCGATTCCATTCAGTTTCGCGCTCATTCATCACCCGCAGCAGAATCTTTCGCGATTGTGGATAGCTTCGCTCAACGCATCCAGGGGTGCCGGGCACGGAAAAGCTGCCTGCAACGGTAGGTTGCAGGCAGCTTTTTCGCGTGAAATATCTACTGGTTCTTTTCGGCTTCCGCAGCCACAGCTGCCGCAACCGCAGGCATTACGCGGTCGTCGGTTGCCGAAGGAATGATGTAGTCCGGAGCTAGGTCATCGCCGACCAGGTTGGCGATGGCGTGGGCCGCCGCGACCTTCATGCCTTCGGTGATCTTCTTGGCGCCCGAGTCGAGGGCTCCGCGGAAGATGCCTGGGAAGGCCAGCACGTTGTTGATCTGGTTCGGGAAGTCGCTGCGTCCGGTGGCGACCACAGCTGCATACTTCGCGGCGACATCCGGCATGATCTCCGGGGTCGGGTTGGACAGCGCGAAGATGATCGCATTCTCGTTCATCTTCGCCACCGCAGACTCAGCAAAGGTCGACGAGGAAAGGCCCACGACGACGTCTGCGCCGTCCAGGGCCTCGGCCAAGCCGCCCATGATGTCTTCGCGGTTGGTGCGCGCTGCCAGGTCTGCCTTGACCGGGTTCAGGTCGTCGCGCTCGCGGTGGATGGTGCCGCGCGAGTCGAGCACGATGACATCATCCACGCCGGCCGAAAGCAGCAGGTTGGTGACGGCGACGCCGGCCGAACCTGCGCCGGAGATGACAACCTTCAGCGAGCTGATGTCGCGGTTGGTCTGGCGGGCCGCACCGATCAGCGCTGCCAGCACCACGACGGCGGTGCCGTGCTGGTCATCATGCATGACCGGGATGTCCAGAGCCTCGATCAGACGCTTCTCGATTTCGAAGCAGCGCGGGGCGGAGATGTCTTCCAGGTTCACTGCGCCGAAGCTCGGACGCAGGCGGATGACGGTCTCGACGATTTCGTCCACATCGGTGGTGTCCAGCACCAGCGGAATGGAATCCAGTCCGCCGAATTCCTTGAACAGCGCGCTCTTGCCTTCCATGACCGGAAGCGAAGCGGCGGCCCCAATGTCTCCCAGGCCCAGCACCGCGGTGCCATCGGAAACCACAGCGACCAGGCGGGAGGCCCAGGTGTGGGTGGCGTGCTTGGCTGGATCGTCGGCAATCGCTTGGGACACCTTTGCGACACCTGGGGTGTAGGCGATGGACAGGTCGCGCTTGGTATTCAGCGGCATCTGCGAGGAGACGGAAAGCTTGCCGCCGAGGTGGGCGTCGAAAACTTCTGCATCGGTGATGGTGGACAGGTCTTTGGTGGATTCAACAGACATTGAATAGCTCTTCTTTCAAGAAAGTTCTGATTGACGAAAACGCAGCACCCACGAAATTGGTGGCAGAGCGTAGGAACGCGCATGACCATTCATCCGACCGCAACGGAGCGTGACCCACAGTCAATTAAGGAGGGCGTCAGGCTTCCATGTACACAATTCCCAATTGGGCTACGCCGGGTGAGGCTGAAGGATCCGTCATGGTGTGCCGGAAGATGGCTGGTCAGTACTTTCTTTAGACCTACGTTTTCCACCATACGGGAACCGTTTGCCGCAATTCAACCCCCTTTCGTCGTATGCGCGTCACAAACGAAGCGCCGCAGGTGGTCCAGGCCCAGCGTCATGAGGTGCGGTTCAGGCGCATCTCGGGCAAAATTGGGGCCATGGCATCACCGACTTCAGCACTGGGCAGGGTCCGCACTTTCGAAGCGTTGGACGAGAAGACCACGGTGCGCTTGCGCCGTGCGTTGGACGAGTCGAATGACACAACAGTATTCGTCAACGGCACTGCCTTGCAGCTGCCCAAGGAAGCCCACCAGGCGCTGATCGAGGTGCTGTCCCGCTTCGCCGATGGCGAGTCGGTCAGCGTTGGCACTCCCGAATTGCTGCTCAACACTTCCCAAGCGGCCCAGATGGCAGGCATCTCCAACAGCTACCTGCGCAAGCTGGCCGACGCCGGGATCATCCCGGTGGAATACCGCGGCACGCATCGCCGCATTCGCCCGAGCGCCATTCAGGCATGGCTGGATTCGCGAGGCGAAACCGGAAAATGAGCAAGCCGGCCGGCGCATCCGCCAGCGCTCCGCAGGAAGTCGCCTGGTGGGATCGCCTGCTGATCCGCCTTCCCGGGTATTCCCTGTTCGCCTGGATGGGCGCCTACGGCATGCACCAGGCAGGCGACATCAGCTTGGGAACCGCGGCGCTGCTCTTTTCGCGCTCGCCCTTCCCCTGCTGGCCGGGTGGCAAATCTTCCAGGTCCTGCGCAGCTGCCGGCGCATCCAGACGTGGCGCGACGCCCAGCGGATCTCCCAAGGCCGGCTGGGCCTTCCCGACCTGTCCGAAATCCGCGCGAGCCTCGACCGGATCACCAGGACCCGCGCGCTTCGCCCGGAACCGAAGAAGCCGCGTTTCGGCAGCCTGGCCATCTTCCTCATCGTTCTCGGGGTGGCAGGGTTGGCCATCGCCGTAGGAATCCTGCTGGCCAAGCTCGGTGCTGCAGGCCTGTCGGCCTTCGCCATGGTCGGCATGCTGCTGGCCGCCATCAGGCCGTTGCAGCTCATGGGGGTGCAGAACCGGGCGCACCGCGCGGTGGTTTCCATTCCCGAAAAGCTCACGGAGATCCGCGAGCTGGTGATGCGCGAACGCCACGCACCCAGCGGGCAGCGCGCCACGCAAGCCGCCGATAGCGCACTGGATGCGTCATTGCTGATCATCGATGCTGCCATCCCCCTGTCCCGGTCCGGATATTTCCGTGCTTCTGCGGACTGCGTCGAGCTGCTGGCCCATTTGGCCACGCAGTGCTGGCTGGCGGGGAGCAAGCCGCGGAATCTTGCGGAGAAACTCCGCAATCGCGTGAACGCGGCGTTGGCCCAGCTGTCCATCGAGGAGCGCCATGCCTCGCGCTGAGGCACGGAATCGCGTTGCTAGATGCCCAGGTCTTGCCAAGCCCTGAATTTCCTGCTGGAATACCAAAGTATTCTATTTGAAAACAATTCTTGTGCCGCACCCAGCGCAGGAATCACGCGCCCCGCCAGCGGGAGCCCCGGCCGAGGAGAACCATGACCACCGCATCACAATCGCTGACCACTTTGCACGAGTCCCTGCTTTCCGAGCGCGCGGCGGGAATCAAGCAATCTGCGGTGCGCGACGTGTTCGAACTGTCGCTGGACCCTTCGCTGGTATCGCTAGCCGGAGGCAACCCCTTCCTGCAGCTGCTCCCGCTGGAAAAGATCGGCGAGATGGCCCAGCGCATCATCGTCGAGCAGGGCCCCGAAGCTCTGCAGTACGGCTCCGGGCTGGGCACCCCAGAACTTCGTGCGCAGATCATCGACGTGATGGCGGCCGAGGGAATCACGAATGTGGGCATCGAGGATGTCGTGGTCACCAACGGCTCCCAATCAGCCCAGGACATGGCATGCAAGGTGTTCTGCAATCCCGGCGACACGGTGCTCTGCGAAGACCCGACCTACGTCGGCGCGCTGAACACCTTCGAGGCCTACCAGGTGACCGCCCGCCCGGTGGGCACGGACGAGAACGGGCTGATTCCTTCCGCCCTGCGCGAGCGCATTGCCGAATTGCGCGCAGCCGGCGAGCGCATCAAGTTCCTCTACACCATCCCGAACTTCAACAACCCCTCCGGCATCACGCTGGCTGCCGAGCGCCGCCAGGAAATCGTGGAGATTTGCCGTGAGGCCGGCATCCTGATCCTGGAAGACAATCCGTACGGCATGCTGCGCTACGAGGGAACCCCGGCGCCTACGCTGCGCAGCCTGGATCCGGAGAACGTGATCTACATGGGTTCCTTCTCCAAGATCTTCGCACCGGGCCTGCGCATCGGCTGGGCCGCGGTCCCCACCCACCTGTTCCGCCGCTTCTATCTCGCCGGCGAAGCGGTAGCCCTGTGCCCGCCGACCCTGAACCAGATGATCATCAGCGCCTACCTCAACGAGCATGACTGGAAGGGGCAGATCACCAAGTACAACGACCTGTACCGTTCGCGCCGCGATGCGATGCTCGTCGCCTTGGCCAAGTACCTGCCTGCTGGGGTCAGCCACACCCACCCCGAGGGCGGATTCTTCATCTGGCTGACCCTGCCCGAAGGCATCGACACCTACACGCTGCTCCAGCAGGGCGTGAAGGCCGGGGTCATCTTCATTCCGGGTGCGGCATTCAGCCCCTCTGGCGAGGCCAGCAATAAGCTGCGCTTGGCGTTCTGCTCGGTAGACGAGGAAACCATCGCCGAGGGCGTGCGCCGGCTCTCGCTGCTGCTTGAGCAGGCCATCGGCTCTAACCAAGGATAGCGGCCAACCCTTCTCAGAAAACCCACAGTGCCTCCTGTGCTGGGCCATGATCCGTCTGCATACGGTAGTGATCACGGCAAACAGCCCCATTTCACCTGGCTCAAGGGGTGCACTATGAATCCCCCACCGCGCTGGTTTGGAAACCGGCCGCTACCGAGGCCCGAGGAAGATCTCGAAGACCAGGGGCTGTCCTTCGACGTCGGCACCCTGATCGAGCGACGCAAGGTTCTGGCCGGTGTGGGAGTGGGCACGCTCGCGTTCGCCCTGGCTGACTGCTCCCCAACCGGCACCAAGGGCACCGCTTCGTCGTCCACCGCTGCGGAGATCCCTGACGAGACCGCCGGCCCCTATCCGGGCGACGGGTCCAACGGGCCGGACGTGCTGGAGCAAAGCGGAATCGTCCGCAGCGACATCCGTTCCAGCTTCGGCACCAGCACCACCACGGCCGAGGGCATCGAAATGACCCTTGAGCTGAAGATCGTGGACATGGCCAACAACAACCAGCCCTTCGCCGGTGTGGCAGTGTACGTGTGGCACTGCGACCGGTCCGGGGGATACTCCATGTACTCCAGTGGACTGGAAGATGAGAACTACCTGCGCGGGGTCCAGGTGACGGATGCCGACGGCATGGTGCGCTACACCAGCATCTTCCCGGCATGCTATGCCGGACGCTGGCCGCACATCCACTTCGAGGTGTACCCGGATACCGATTCGATTACCGATCACACCACTGCGATCGCCACCTCGCAGGTCGCCTTGCCGCAGGATACCTGCACCGCGGTCTACGCAACCACCGGCTACGAGCAGTCGGTGAAGAATATGCAAGGGGTGAGCCTGGAGTCGGACAACGTCTTCGGCGAGGATTCGGGAGCCACCCAACTGGCAACCGTCACGGGGAACACCGGCTCCGGCTACGCTGTCAGCCTCACGGTCAATGTGGATACGAACACCGGGCCTTCCGGTAGCTGGGCTCCGGGAGGCATGCCTCCCGGCAACGCCCCGACAGCTCCTGCACCGTCCGGCTCGTAGCAGTGGCGCGCCGCAACCGCTCGTGGTGCAGCGCCACGATGGGCCCGCCGGATTGGCCGTAGCGGTGATGGTGCTCCCGTCGCCGTGGCGGCATGATTGGAGGGATGCTCAGGCCAGCCGGCCGCCGAAGTCATCTGCTATGGCGGCGGCGGCTTCGCGCAGCTTGGGCAGCAGGGTCTGGTTGATGGCCTCGGGATTGTTGCGCCCGGCCTGGACCGAGATGTTCAGCGCCCCGAGCAGCTGGTTCTTTCGGTAGACCGGCACGGCCAGGCCGCGCAGCCCCTCGTCGAGTTCCTGGTTGACCAGGGACCAGCCCTGCTCGCGCACCGTGTCCAGTTCCCGGCGCAGCGCATCCAGGTCCGCCACCGTATGCTCGGTGTACCGCTTGAGCTGCACGCGTTCCAGGAAGGATTCCTGCTCGGCCTTGGACAGCTGCGCGATCAGCACGCGTCCCATCGAGGTCGCCCGGGCCGGCAGAAGGTGCTGATGTTCACGCTGATCCTGATGGGCGCCTCCACCTTCCTGATTGGCTGCCTGCCCACTTTCGACCAGGTCGGCTGGCTGTCCCCGATCCTGCTGGTCTTCGCCCGCCTGTGCCAGGGACTGTCGGCCGCCGGCGAGCAGGCCGGGGCCTCCTCCTTGTCGCTGGAGCATGCGCCGGACCACCGCCGCAGCTTCTTCACCTCCTGGACGCTGACCGGCACCCAGGGCGGGCAGATCCTGGCCGCGCTGATCTTCATTCCGGTGGTCGCCCTGCCCGATGAGATCAAGTACGGCATCGGCTGGCGCATCCCGTTCTGGCTTTCGGCCGTCGTCGTGATCGTCACCTTCTTCATCCGCCGTTCGCTGCATGAAACCCCGGAGTTCGAGGAAGCCAAGAAGAACAACGAGATCGCCAAGCTCCCGCTGGCGGTGCTGCTGAAGTTCCACTGGAAGGACGTGCTGCGCGTCATCCTCTGCGCCTTCATCGCCGCGGTGTCCACCGTCTACGGCACGCTGGCCATCTCCTACGGCAAGACGATCGGCAACATGGACGAGTCCATCACCCTGTGGCTGGTGGTGGCCGGCAACATCGGCGCGCTATTCACCCAGCCGCTGTTCGGCATGCTGGCGGACAAGATCGGGCGCAAGCCGGTATTCATCTATGGTGCGCTGGGCTCCGCGGCCTTCATGCCCTTCTACCTGCGCTCCATGGAAACGGATAACGCGCTGGCGCAGTTCGGTCTCTCGGTGCTGGTCTTCTCCTGCGCCTATGCCGCGGCCAATGCGGTCTGGCCGAGCTTCTACGCCGAGATGTTCTCCTCCCAGGTCCGCTTCTCCGGCCTGGCCATCGGCACCCAGATCGGCTTCTTGATGGCAGGCTTCGCCCCGTCCATCGTCGCCGCCCTGGGCGGCCTGGAAGCCAATGGGTGGGTGCAGATCAGCATCTTCACCGCGGCGATCTCGCTGATCGCCTCCGCCGCGGCGATGACCGCGCGCGAAACCTACAGGGTGCCCACCACGGAGCTGGGCAGCAAGGTCGAAAAGGTCTCCAACTAGAGGCAAGACCCAGCCACAGGTCCCAGCCGAAACCGGGCAGCTGCAGTTGCAGCTGCCCGGTTTCCTGCTTCAGGCGGAGTGGGACTCGTGATCCGCGGCGATCTGCAGCAGCGTCTGCTCGGTGCGGCCCAGCACCTGCGCCGCCGGCCAGATGGCGTGCAGCTCGCGCAGCAGGGCGGGTCCGTCAAAGGCGATTTCCACCAGGGTTCCGGCCGCCAGCTGGCTTTCTACGGCCAATTGGCTGAGCACCGCCGGGCCCATGCCGCCGGCCGCGCACTGGCAGATGGTCGCATTGCTGTTGAATTCGGCCACCGGCTTGGGCCGCTGGGCATGGGCGATGTAATCCAGGAATGCGCGGGTGCCCGAGCCTTCCTCGCGCTCGATCAGCGGCGTGCCCTGCAGCTCGTGCAAGGTCAGCGGCTGCTCGCGCTGCGCCCATTCATGCCCGGGTGCCACCACAATCAGCATCTCGTCGCGGAACACCGGCTTGCTCGTGAGCCCCAGCGGTATATGCGGGGTTTCCACGAAGCCGAGGCCGAGCTCGCCTTGCTGCACGGCACGGATGACGTCCTGCGAATTCATGATCCGCATGCGCGGCGTGATCTGCGGCAGCACCTGGTGCAGCCGACCGATCCACTGCGGGGCCAAGTATTCGGCCACCGTCATGCTCGCCCCGAACTGCAGCTCGGATCCCTCCGCATCGGCCAGCGACCTGGCACCGGCAGCCAAGGCTTCCAAGCTGGCCAGTGCTTCCCGGGCCCATTGCACGGTGAGCACGCCCTCGGCGGTCAGCGTGGAGCCGGTGGTTTTTCGAGTGACCAGCGAATATCCCAAGCGGCGTTCCAGGGTTTTCAAGGCCCGCGAGGCATTGGGCTGCGCCATGCCGGCCGCCCGCGCCCCGGCACTGAGGCTACCGTGGTCGGCAATGCCCACCAGCAATTCCAGCGAGGAGATCTGCAGCCAGTGGGACAGGCTTTTCGATGAGGGTGAATCGCTTTCCATATCACGATCATATGCCTGCGGCGACTCGATAGGTCGGACTGGCCGCCTGCCGAAAGCACAGCCATTTTCTTTACCGCGCGCTCCATCCGCCGTCCATGGCGTAGGACGCTCCGGTGACCATGCCCGCCGCATCAGCGCACAGCCAAGCCACCAGGGACGCCACCTCTTCGGGTTCCACCATCCGCTTGATCGCCGCCTCGGTCAGCATGATTTTCTGCACCACCTCGGATTCTTCGATGCCGTGGACCTTGGCCTGATCGGCAATCTGCTTCTGGACCAGCTGCGTGCGCACATACCCGGGGTTGACGCAGTTGCTGGTAATCCCGAAGTCCGCGCCTTCCAGCGCCGTGGCCTTCGACAGCCCTTCCAGCCCATGCTTGGCCGCCACGTAGGCGCTCTTGAAAGCGCTGGCCCGCAGCCCATGGATGGAAGAAATATTGATGATGCGCCCGAAGCCGCGCTCGCGCATGCCGGGCAATGCAGCACGGATCAGCAGGAAGGGAGATTCCAGCATGAGCCGGTGGATCAGCCGCCAGGCTTCGGGATCGAACTCATGGATCGGAGCCACCCTCTGCACGCCGGCGTTGTTGACCAGGATGTCGATATCTAGGCTGAGCTCTTCCAAGGATTTGGTATCCGAGAGATCCACGGCCCATGCCTTCCCGCCAAGTGCCTGTGCTGCTTGCCCGGCCGCCCGCTCGTCCACATCGGCAATGGTCACGGCCGCGCCGGCTCGGGTCAATGCCGTCGCGCTGGCCAAGCCAATGCCCGACGCGCCGCCGGTAATCAAGGCGCGGCGCCCTGCCAGCCCTTCAGGACTCTGCCTGTTCTCTTCAGCCATGCTGCCTATCCTCTGCTTAGCTCCACTGGATCGTGCCGGTGCGCTGGCCGCAGTTGCGTGCAGCGCCCTTCGTTTCAAAGTAGGCACCGGCAAGCAAGCCGGTCAACGGCATTGGCTGTGCAGATTCCGCAGGCAAATGTGCAGGCTTGCACAGTGATTGCCGTTGGATCCGCGTTGGTTGCGCACCAGAAGCTAAGCTGGCATTCAAAGGCTATTTCGCAATCCACGAGCCAAGGACACGGTAGGCAATGACGACTTCCCCGATACCTGCGACCCCCGCTGAGGTCCCCATCCGCAAGGCTGCCAGCGTTCTGCTACTGCGCCAGGCAGCCGCCGGATTCGAAGTGTTCATCCAGCACCGCGTGAACACGATGGACTTCGCGGCAGGCATGGTGGTCTATCCCGGCGGACGTGTTGATCTCCAGGACGGGCAGGCGGCAGGAGAGGCCGAATTGGATCCTCTAGTGCTCAGCGACCACGTCCAGCGTTGGGCGTACACCTCGGTCCTTGCCGAAGGCCCGGAACGCGCGCCGCACCTGGCCGGTGAGGTCCTCTTCGCCGCCCGGCGTGAAGTCTTCGAGGAAACCGGGCTGCTGCTGGATCCTGGCCAGCTGCACCCATGGGCCAACTGGGTCACCCCAGCCGGATTCCCGCGTCGCTTCGACACCTATTTCTTTGTCGCCGCGTTGCGCGCAGGCCAAGAACCGGTCCACCAGACCACCGAAGCGGTGATTTCCAAGTGGACCAGTCCAGAGGCGCTGTTCGCTGCGCTTGAGCGCGGCGAGGTCAAGATGATGCGCCCCACCCAACGCACCTTGCTGGATGCGATGGAGCTGGGCAGCATCGAGCGGATCTTGTCCAGCAAGCCGGTGATTTCCCCGGTCCATCCGAATCCCGAGGATTCGCAGTCGTCAAACCCGGTGCGGGACTCGGAGCGGCAACCCAGGCGCTAGCCGCCGTCCTGGCTCAGGACTCCAGCAGTGAGCGCCCGACGATCAGCGACATGATCTCGTTGGTGCCTTCCAGGATCTGGTGCACGCGCAGATCCCGGGCGATCTTCTCCATCCCGTAGTCGGCCAGGTAGCCGTAGCCGCCGTGCAGCTGGATCGCGCTGTTGGCGGCATTGAAGCCGGCATCCGAGGCCATCTTCTTCGCCATCGCGCACAGCCGCACCCGATCCGGGCTCTTCGCGTCCAGGGCGGCCGCGGCACGGCGCAGCAGCGAGCGGGCAGCTTCCAGTTCCATGTCCATCTCGGCCAGCTTGAAGACCAACGCTTCCTGCCTGGTCAGCGGACCGCCGAAGGCCTGGCGCTCCTTCAGGTACAGCGCCGACTTCTCCAGCGCGCTCTGCCCGCCGCCCAGCGAGCAGGCACCGATGTTCAGCCGGCCGCCATTCAGCGCCTGCATGGCCATTGAGAATCCCTGCCCTTCGGCGCCCAGCAGATTGCCAGCGGGAACGCGCACGCCTTCCATGATCACCTGACGGGTGGGCTGCGCCTTCCAGCCCATCTTCTTCTCGTTCGGCCCGAAACTCAGGCCCTCGGCATCTCCTGGAACCAGGAAGGCGCTGATCCCGCGCGAACCGGTATCGGCGGTGCGGGCCATGACGATGTAGAGCGCCGAGCTGCCGGCGCCGGAGATGAACTGCTTGACCCCGCTGAGCACATACTCGTCTCCGTCCCGGCGGGCCCGGGTCGACAGGGCCGCCGCATCAGAGCCGACGCCCGGCTCGGTCAGGCAGTAGGAGCCCAGGTCTTCCATCGTGGTCATCGACGGCAGCCAAGCGGCACGCTGCTCGTCATTGCCGAAGGTGTCGACCATCCACACCACCATGTTGTGGATGGAAATGTAGGCGGCCAGGGTCGGATCGGCCTTGGCCAGTTCCTCGAAGACCAGCACGGCATCGCTGCGGGTCAAGCCCGATCCGCCATGGTCTTCCGAAACATAGATGCCGCCCATGCCCAGCTGGCCTGCCTCAGCCAGCACATCCACCGGGAAGTGCTGCTCCTGGTCCCATTTCAGGGCATTGGGAGCAATCCGGGTCTCAGCGAAATCATGAACCATTTCGATCAATGACTTCTGGTCATCGCTTACTTCAAACAACACCGGCTCCTTTGCCTGCACCTTGCGTCTTTGACCTCAGTCTATGTGACACAAGATACACTTGGGGGCGAATCAGCTGAATTCCGAAGCATCCATTTCGAAAAGTTGGGCTCACCGCATGCAGATCCGTACAAGCACCGCCGAGGATTGGCCTGATATCTACGGCTTCTACCGCAAGATCATGGATGAAGGGCAAACCTACGCTTTCCCGCAGGGCCAGTCCCTTGAGGAAGCCCGTCCGTGGTGGATGGAAGAGCCGCCAGGCCAAACGGTAGTCGCCGTGGAAGACGGCAGGATCATCGGTTCTGCGAAGATGGGCCCGAATAAGCCCGGGGCAGGATCCCACATAGCCACCGCCTCATTCCTGGTCGATCCGGAAGCCCGCAGCCGCGGCGTGGGCAGAACGCTGGGCCGCTACGCAATCGACTGGGCACGGCAGGAAAACTACCACGGCATCCAGTTCAATGCGGTTGTCGAAACCAATGAGGCGGCAGTGCACCTGTGGCAATCGCTGGGCTTCACGATCCTGGGCACCATCCCGGGAGCATTCAGGCATCCCATCCAGGGGCTGGTGGGCCTGCACTTCATGTTCCTGCCCCTGGACCCGGCCGTTTCAGCGGAGCATTAGCCGCGCGCGTCAAACCGTTCGCGGGCGGCGAGCACCTTGGGCACATGCTCCTCTGACCACAGGCGCAGGATTTCCATGGGTTCCAGGATCCCCTGGCCCAAATCGGTCAGCTCATAGTCCACCCGCACCGGCACCTGGGCGAACACGGTGCGCTGCACCAGCCCGTCGCGTTCCAGGTTGCGCAGGGTATGGGTGAGCACCTTGGGCGTGACAGCTCCGACGCGTTGGCGTAACGCAGAGAAACGTTGCGGTCCGCCAGCCAGCGCCAGAAGCACCAGCGGTGTCCATTTATCGCCTAGACGCTGCATAATTTCACGTGAAGGGCATTCCTGCACGAACACGTCGAAGGGTTCATGGCTATCCATGAGGAAACCTGGTTTCGTTGTAGTGGCCGGTATCTAAAAGATACCATTGACTCGAACCTGCTTCCCCAAGGAAAGAGAGCACCATGAAGATTGCAGTTTACGGAGCGACCGGCATGGTCGGCTCGGAAGTTGTTGCCGAAGCCATTTCCCGCGGCCACGAGGTCACCTCGGTCACCCGTTCGGGCAAGGACGTCGAAGGCACCACCGCAGTGGCAGCCGAACTGGGCGACGGCGCAACCTACCGCGATCTGGGCAAGGGCAACGACGTAATCGTCATCGCCGTGCCGCCATCGCGCACCGGCGGCGACCACCAGGAATACCTGGATGCCTTCGAGCAGATCACCGAAACCCTTGTTCCGGCCCGTCTGGTCGTGGTCGGCGGCGCCGGCGCCACCGAAGTCGAGGGCGTGCGCCTGATCGACACCCCGGGATTCCCCGAGGAATACAAGGCCGAGGCTACCACCAGCGCCGAGGTCTACGACATGTTCACCTCGGTGTCCGGCATCACCTGGACCGTCGTGGCCCCGGCCCCGGTCATCATGCCAGCGCGCCGCACCGGCAGCTACACCCTGGGCACCGATTCGCCGGCTGGCGACTTCGTTTCCTCCCAGGACTTCGCCGTAGCGATCCTCGATGAGATCGAAACCCCGGTCCACGAGAACCGCCGCATGACCGTAGCCAGCGAAAAGTAGTCCGCTTCGCAGACTGCCGCTGCCCGCCATTCGCCAGATCGGAGCGGGACGCTCCGATCTGACGAATGCGTTCCGGATGACTAGAGTTGGTTTGGTCATCACCACTAGTTCATCGAGGTAAGCACTTCCCCATGCAACGAAACTCGCGCGCATCCCGGATCCTCGGCTGCGCTATCGCGCTCCCGCTCATTGGAGCCCTGCTGGCCAGCTGCTCGGCTGGAGCCGGATCCGATTCCACCGAAGAGAATGCGAAGCCGGTAGCCGGCGGCACCCTGGTCTACGCGTCGGGCGATGCGGAGCCGTCCTGCTTGGACCCGCATGTGGGCGGCAACTACCCGCAGGCCCTGGTGGCCAGCCAGTACCTCGAATCCCTGTTCACCAAGGATGCGGACGGGAAGATCATCCCGTGGCTTGCTGAAAGCACCGAAGTGTCCGAGGACGGCCTGTCCCGCACCATCACCCTGCGCGACGGCATCAGCTTCACCGACGGCACCAAGCTCACCGCCGAGGCCATCAAGGCCAATATCCAGCACCTGAAGGATCCGAATACCGCCTCCTCCACCGGCTACCTGGCCGTGGGCAAGGTAGTGGACATCGAAATTGTTGATGAGCTCACCGCCAAGCTGACACTCTCCTCCCCGGATAACGCGCTGCTCGAATCGCTGTCCATGCCGTGGACCGCCATCGAATCCCCCAAGGCGCTGGAACGCGACCAGGCCACCAACTGCGCCTCCCCGGTAGGCACCGGCCCGTTCAAGGTCGAGTCCTGGGAGCACCAGAAGGCAGTGAACCTGGTCCGCAACGACGACTACGTCCTGCCGGTGGGCGACGCGGAGCGTGCCGATGACAAGGCCTATCTGGATGGCATCACCTGGCGCTTCATCCCGGAGGCCGCCACCCGCTACGCCGCATTGCAGTCCGGCGAGGTCGACGTGATCGACAACGCGCAGCCGGACACCATTGCCACCGCGACGAAGGACAACTCGCTGGGCCACCTGGATGCACCGCGCCCGGGCGCTTCCAACCGCATCGAGCTGAACAGCTCCAAGGCGCCATTCGATGACCAGCGCGTGCGCGAAGCGTTCATCCGCACCGTGGATGCCAACTCCGGCATCAGCGCCCTGTACTTCGGCACCGCGCAGCGCAGCTACTCGCTGCTTTCTTCCGTGGAGCCGCTGGGCTACTCCGACGAGTCGCTGTTCGGCACCGATGCGGCCAAGGCCAATGAGCTGCTCGATGAAGCTGGCTGGACCGAACGCGACGCCGAAGGCTACCGCGTGAAGGACGGCAAGCGCCTGTCCCTGGACTTCCCGGTCTCCACCAACCAGTCGGTTCCCGCCGAGCAGTCGCTGTTCGAGCAGTTCCAGGCCCAGGCCAAGGCCGTGGGCTTCGAGGTGAAGATCCAGCTGCTGGACCTCTCCAGCTGGTACGGCGCTCTGGCCAAGCACGAATACGACCTGGTCTCCGCTCCGTACACCAAGGTCGGCCCGTCGGTGCTGCGCATCCTCTACCACTCCAATTCGACCGTGCCTGCGCCATCAGGCTACTTTGCCAACAACGCGCAGGTGAAGAACGAGAAGCTGGATGGGATCCTGGCCGAGGCCGAGCAGACCAATGACGAGGCGCTACGCGCTTCGCTGTACGAGCAGGCGCAGAAGCTGGTGCTCGAGGGCTACTACGTGCTGCCGCTCTACGACCAGCAGAACCACTTCCTCTACGGCAAGAACGTGCACGGAGTCGGCGCCACCACCGCCGTGTCCTCGCCGATCTACTACGACACCTTCATCACCGAGTAGCAACCGGTGGGCACGATTGCTTGGGCCGGGCGCAAGATCGGCGGCGCGCTGGTGGTGCTGTGGCTGGTCGCCACCGCCATCTTCATCGCCATCCGGCTGATCCCCGGCGACCCGGCCGAAGCAATCATGGGCGGCCCCGGCTCCCAGGCCTCGGCCGAAGCGCTGGCCGTTGCCCGCGCCGAGTACGGACTGGACCGGCCGCTCATCGCCCAGTACCTGATGTACCTGGGCAAGCTGGCCACCTGCGATTTCGGCACCTCCTATTCGCTCAAGCAGCCGGTGATCGGCATCATGGGCGAGGTCCTGCCCAACACCCTCTGGCTGGCGCTGCTCGCCCTGGCCGCTGCGTGGGTGCTGTCCCTGTGCTTCGCCGCCCTGGCCATGCGCGCCAACCGGGTGGGCGCCTGGGTGGGGAATATCGTGGAAATCATTGCCGCCGCGGTGCCGCACTTCTGGCTTGGCGCGGTGCTGATCATGCTCTTCTCCTCGATGCTCGGCTGGCTGCCGGCGGTGGACAACGGCACGACCCAGGGCCTCATCCTGCCGGTGCTGACCCTGGCTCTGCCGCTGGCCGGCTTCCTCACCCAGCTGATGCGCGATTCGCTTAGCTACGCCATGTCAAGCCAGTTCGCGCTGGCCGCCCGAGCCCGCGGCGAGAGCCGGCTGGCAGTCTTCTGGCGCCATGGCCTGCGCCATGCGGCCTTGCCAGCACTGGGTCTGACCGGGTGGGCCTTTTCCTCGCTGCTCTCCGGGGCAGTGGTGGTCGAAGCGGTCTTCGCCCGCCCGGGCCTGGGCCGCTCGCTGCTCTCTGCGGTGCTGGCCCGCGACATTCCCATGGTCACCGGCATCGCCTTGTTCTCCGCACTGGTGTACATCGTGGTCATGGCCATCACCGAAGGCCTCGAACGTGCCATCGACCCGGCAGGAGCGAGCTCATGAGCCGCACCGCCAAGATCCTCAGCCTCAGCTTCATCGCCTTGTGGCTGCTCGTCGCGCTGGCTCCCTCTGTACTGGCTCCCGGCGACCCGTTGGCAATCAACCCGGCCGAGGCATTCCAGGCGCCCGGCACCTCGCACTTCTTCGGCACCGACGAATCCGGCCGCGACATCTATACCCGCGTCATCCATGGCGCCCGCGACTCGCTGGCCATCGGGTTGGCCGCCACCGCGCTGGGCATGGGGCTGGCCATCGTCTTGGGCACCGCCGCGGCGCTGTCCCCGCGCTGGCTTGATGAGATCATCCTGCGGGTGCTCGAAGCGCTGTACGCGATCCCTTCCCTGCTGATGGCGCTGCTGCTCATCGCCTTCACCGGGCCCGGCGTCGGGCCTGCCATCGTCGCGGTAGGCCTGTCCACCGCGCCGGGCTACGCACGGCTGGTGCGCAGCCAGATCCGCACGTTGAAGGGCTCGGAAATGCTGGAGGCGGCCACCGTGCTGGGCCGCGGCACCTGGCTGCGCGTGCGCAACCACCTGGTGCCCAACGCCCTGAAGCCCTTGCTGGCACTGGTGACCTTGGGGATTGGCCAGGCGGTCATCTGGGCCGCCGCGCTGTCCTTCCTGGGCTTGGGCACTCCGCCGCCAGCGCCCGAATGGGGCGCCATGCTCTCGGCCGGGCGCACCTACCTGCACCTGGCCTGGTGGATGAGCCTGTTCCCCGGTCTGGCAATTGTTTTCGTGGCCGCCGGCGCCACCCTGATCGGCCGCGCGCTGGGCGGAAAGGCCAGGACCGTATGAACGGGCAAGCATTGATCACCGCCAGGAACCTGTCGGTCAGCTTCGGTTCCACCGTGGCGGTGAAGAACGTTTCCTTCACCGTCCAGGCTGGACGTTGCCTGGCCCTGGTGGGCGAATCAGGCTCCGGCAAATCCGTGACCGCACGCAGCCTGCTGGGACTCTCCGGCGGCATCGCGACCGCGGATAAGCTGGCAGTCTGCGGGCAGGATGCCCTGTCGCTGTCCGAGCGCAGCTGGCAGCAGATCCGCGGCAATTCCGTCTCGATGATCCTGCAGGATGCCCTGATGGCGCTGGATCCGCTGCGTCCGGTGGGCCGGGAAATCGGCGACGCGCTCAAGGCCCACGGCAAGCTGCCCCGGGCCGAGCGGCAGCAGCGGGTCATCCAGGTGCTTGAGTCCGTGCGCATGCCCGAACCCGAACGCCGCGCCAGGCAGCGTTCCACCGAGCTTTCCGGCGGCATGCGCCAGCGCGCGCTGATTGCCCAGGCCCTGGCCGGCAACCCGCAGGTGGTCATCGCCGATGAGGCCACCACCGCGCTGGACTCGGCGCTGACCGCCTTGGTTCTCGCACAGCTGCGCGAGCTGAAGAAGCAGGGCCGCGGCGTGCTGATGATCAGCCACGACCTGGCCCAGGTAGGCCACCTGGCCGATGACATCGCGGTGATGCGCCAAGGCGAGATTGTCGAGGCCGGGACCACCGCACAGATCCTGGGCAACCCGCAGCACGAGTACACCCGGCAGCTGCTACGCGCCGTGCCTTCGGGCGTGCCGCGCTTCGCACCCTTGTCGGCATCCAGCAGGCCGTTGGCCGCACCGATGCAGAAAGATGCCGCGCCGGCTTCCAGCGCGCTGTCGGCCAAGGGGCTGTCGAAGAGCTTCGGAAAGCAGGCGGCCGTCGAGTCGGCCAGCTTCGAGGTGCCCCGCGGCAAGACCCTGGGCATCGTTGGCGAATCCGGATCGGGCAAGACCACCACTGCCCGCATGGTCCTGGGCTTGCAGCAACCGGATGCCGGCACGGTCGAGCTGCTCGGCGAACGCTTCGTCCCGGCCCATGAGCCGCAGCGCCGGAAGCTGCGCGAGCAAATGGGCGCGATCTACCAGAACCCGCTGGGATCCTTCGACCCGCGCTATTCCGTGGGCCAGCTACTGGCCGATGCGCTGAGCCGGGGCAAGTCCAAGCGCGCTGCCGAATACCGGGTCCCGGTGGCCGAACTACTGGAACAGGTTGAATTATCCCCTGGTTTGCTGGAGCGCAATCCGCGTGAGCTTTCAGGCGGGCAGCGCCAGCGTCTGGCCATTGCCCGTGCACTGGCGCCGAAGCCATCGGTGCTGGTCCTCGACGAGCCGGTCTCCGCGCTGGATGCTTCCATCCAGGCCACCGTGCTGGATCTGCTGGATAGGATCCAGGTCGAGACCGGGACCAGCTACCTGTTCATCAGCCACGATTTATCGGTCATCGAGCATATGAGCGATACCGTCGCGGTAATGCATCAGGGCAAGATCATCGAGCAGGGTACGACAGCCCAGGTCTTCGCAGCTCCGCAACAGGAATACACGAAGCTGCTGCTCTCCGCCATGCCGCGGTTGCGCTGAGGGCCTCTAACCGCGTCCCCAGTATCGCTTGGGTCATTCGTATCCCGAGAGGTACTCACGCACTTACACCAACACCATCAGTTCGAGCATGTGTTGTGTGCTTGTTCTGCTGCGAATCGAAACATCTCGGGAACTGGATAATGTTTTTCACACATTAGACTCCCGTGCTAAGTATGCTGGCATCCATACTTGGCTTGACGACACTTGGGCTATTCAAGGAATTTCCAGAATCATGCCGTTGCGCGGAAGCTGGCCGTCGAAAAGCATCGGCACCGCCTCTGCTGCGTGCACGGGCAGCCTGTCGATAGCCTGCACATGAACATGCGGTTCGGTGCTATTGCCGGAGTTGCCGCATGCGGCAATGAGATCCCCGAGCGCGACGTGGTCTCCGACGCCAACTTCGAGGCTTCCCTGCTTCAGGTGGCATAGCACAACTACCGCTGCACCGGTTTGGATCATCACGTGGTTCCCGGCGAGCGCCTGCCACCCTTGGGCAAGCCGCTGGCGTTGGGTCAGCGCATAGCCAACTGATGCCAGCCCGCGTCGGGCGCGATGGTCGGGCATCGAGTCGTCCGCCGCGATCACGGTCCCGGCGCACGGCGCCAGGATGGGCACCCCGAAACCGAAAAAAATCGTTGGCTCCTCTGTGCCTAACCAGGTCCTGGCGGTCACTGGCGCGGACCCTCCCTGCTCAGCGACCTGGACGAAGTCGATGGCGTAGGATGAGGCGAACAGGGTTGTTCCGTGGCTGGGCACCCGGTCCGCCGGGCTGTTCTGGACCAGCCAGAGCCCGGTGAAGGGATAGTGCAGGTGCACCGCATTGCCGCCGCTCATAACAACCCCTGTAAGCCAAAACCCATGTTGCCTTCTTGTACAAGATCTACCATGGGTTCATGATTTCCGTAGCCCCCGCCGACGTCCGCAACCGCCAGGCCGATCTCATCGCCACAGCACAGCGTGAGCCTGTCGTGATCACCTCCCGCGGGGCTGGTCGACGCGCAGTCGTCGTATCTCCGGAGTTCTGCGATCGCGCGCTACAGGCGTTGGAAGATCAAGCCGACATTCGTGCCGCGGCGGCCGCGCGCCAAGAGACCGAACGCATCTACCACGAGGATCTCGCCGCCGAGGTCGGCCACTGATTCGTGGCGTATCGCATCGGAACCGGTGACTACCGAGTCGTTCATGACGTTGTGGACGTTGAACTGGTTGTGTTGATCCTCAGGCGCGGGCACCGTCGAGAGGTCAATCGATGAGCGGCGATGGTTCCTCATCGATCCCAATGTAGATCTCACTCACTCGAGCCCCAGCGTGGAGGCCAAAGGCACCGATTGGGACCTTATAGTACGGGACTTGGACAGTTCGCTTCACGGTGGGCACCAACGACTTCAATTCGCGAGGGGCAAGCACTCGGCCCTCGGCAAAACCCGCCTTCAGCAGCCTCGATGACGACAGTGAGATGCACTTCAGCGACACGCGGAAAGTGGCGATCGATCAGCGTGACGCCGACGACCGTCCCCTCACTGCTTCGGATACCCCACGTCTCCTTGGAGTGAGCTGCCTCGATGTAATGCTCGTTGGAATCCGGCCGCGCGAATCACTCGGGGACCGTGGCGAGCAACTTCGCGACGTCCTCAGGCGCCTGCCGGTCGCGCCGAACAACGAATCCTGTACTGGTCAGGCGACGGCTAGAGGTGTGATCGCCTCGATCTGCTCCGACACCCGGTCCCGGGCTAGCTCCAGCTCATAGTGCGCCTGCAGGTTGAGCCAGAACTGTGGGTCGATCCCGAAGTAGCGCCCAAGGCGCAACGCCGTGTCAGCAGTGATCGCACGCTTGCCGTGCACGATCTCATTGATGCGGCGTGGCGGCACGCCGATAGATACAGCCAGCTTGTTCTGGGTGATCCCGAACCCTTCGATGAAGTCCTCCATGAGAACCTCACCTGGATGAACGGGATCCCACTTCTCAGTGGTAGTCGACGAGTTCGACATTCTCGGCACCTCCTTCTGGCCAGCTGAAACAGATTCGCCACTGATCGTTGACCCGGATGCTGTGCTGTCCCACACGGTCGCCTTTCAGCGACTCCAACCGGTTGCCAGGTGGCACGCGCAGCGAGTCGAGGAATCGAGCGGCATGGATCTGCGTCAACTTTCGAATGGCTGCCTTCTGGACACGGGGATCGACCGACGGCGCCTTATCGCGATGCCAAAGTCGCTCAGTCGCCTTGTCGGCGGAGGATCTGATCACACCTACAGCATGCAACGCTTAACGCGGAGCGTCAATAACGCTATACGTTAAATCGGAACACCACCGCACTCCAGCCACTCACGACTACCCGTAGGCTCTGAGTCCTTAGACCAGGTCCGACATCTGGTCCTTGACCTGCTTGCGCAGGATCTTGCCCAGCAGCGAGCGCGGCATCTCATCGATCTGCACGATGCGCTTGGGCACCTTGTAGGCGGCCAGCAGCTCGCGGCAGTGGGCGCGCAACGCGTCCTCGTTCAGCCCGGCGCCTTCTTCGAGCTGCACCGCGGCAACCACCATTTCGCCGCCACGGGCCAATGGCTTGCCGAAGACTGCGGCATCGGCAACATCGGCATGCTGGCGCAACGCGATCTCCACCTCGGTCGGTGAAACATTGAAGCCACCGGTGATGATCAGTTCCTTGGCGCGGTCCACCACCTGGGCGAAGCCGTCCTCGTCCACGGTGACCACATCTCCCGAACGCAGCCAGCCGTCCTCGGTCTTGGCCTTGGCAGTCTCCTCCGGGTTGTTCCAGTAGCCCTGGAACACCTGCGGGCCCTTGACCAGCAATTCACCCGGCTCGCCCTGGGCCACTTCGCGGGAGGGGTCCTCCACGTCGACGACCTTCATCAGCGTCGAGGGGAAGGGCACACCGATGGTGCCGGTGCGCCGGCTCGGGTGGAAGGGATTGCCCAGTGCCACCGGGGAGGACTCGGTCATTCCGTAGCCTTCCACCAGCAGGCCGCCGGACATCGATTCCCATAGCTCCACCACGTGGTCCGGCAGATTCATTGCCCCGGAGATGCAGTACTTGGCGCTCTTCAGCGACATCCCGCGTTCCTTGGCGGCCAGGGCGGTGCGTTCGTAGATGGGCGGCACCGCGCAGTACACGGTGGCCGGGGATTTCTTCCAGGCATCCAGGATCATGTCCGGGTCGAATTTCGGGAAGAGCACCAGCAGGCCCTGCTTCTTCACGCCGAAGGTCAGGTACAGGGTCATGCCGAAGGCATGGAACATCGGCAGGATCGCGTAGAGGATTTCCTCGCGTTCCTTGGCACCGAGCATCCAGGCCTCGCCCTGCAGGGCGTTGGAGTACAGATTGAAGTGGGTGAGCATGGCGCCCTTGGGGTGCCCGGTGGTGCCCGAGGTGTACTGGATGACCGCCAGGTCGTTGACATCCGGATGCGGATGGCTTTCATCCAGTGCCGGCCCGGAGAGCAGCTCCTTCCAGGCCACAGTGCCCGAGGTGCGGGCCGTGAGCGATGCCTTGGTCTCGCGCAGCTTCTTCACCGGCAGGTTCAGCGCCAAGCGCTTGACCGCAGGGAAAGCTTCGAGCAGGTTGACCGAGACGATCGAGTCGAGCTGCACGTCCTTGGGGAATTCCTGGAGGTTGGCCACGACCTTGTCCCAGGCAATCACGATGCGCGCCTGGTGGTCTTCGAACTGGTGGCGCAGTTCGCGCGAGGTGTACAGCGGGTTATGCTCCACCACGACGGCGCCAAGGCGCAGGATCGCGTAGAACGCGACCACATGCTGCGGGCAGTTGGGCAGGACCAATGCGACGCGATCCCCGGCACGCACGCCGAGCCTGCGCAAGCCTTCGGCGGCCTTTGCCACCTGGTCCCCCAGATCCGCGTAGCTGGTGCGGCGTCCGAAGAATTCGGTGGCCGGGCTGTCACCGGCTTCGCGAACCGAGCGCTCGAACATGCGGCTGAGCGGTTCGGTTGGCAGCTCGATTTCGACGGGGACTCCGGGCTGGTAATTCGCCACCCATGCGGGCGCAGCACTATTTTCCATATCTCCAATCATGCCTTGTTGCAGCCCCTGGCGCGATTTCAGGGCGGCGGTGCGCGGTGAAATATCTTGCGCATGTTGCCTGCGTCACTGGATAGACTGCCAATAGGAGATGAGGAGGCCATGATGGTGCGCTGCTACCCGCAGGAACCTGAATTCACCGACAAGACCGCCGCAGAAAAGAAGGTGTGGGAAATTCTGCGTCGCGATTTGCCGGATGACGCATTGCTTTTCCATTCCGTGCAGTTGCGCCATCAGCGGGCGGAACACGAAATTGATCTTCTGGTACTCCTGCCCGGAGTCGGCGTGGCAGTTATCGAGGTCAAGGGCGGTCTGGTCAGCGTGGAGAACGGCACTTGGTACCAGTCCGGGGCCAAGGACAAGCATCCGTTGAAGGAAAGTCCCATGGCCCAGGTGCAAAGCGCATCCCATGCGCTGCGCGAGCTGCTGGGCAAGCATATGGGCAGCCGCTTCACCAGCCGCATCGCTGATCTCGTCTGCTTCCCCTATACCGATTGGCCAGCCGATTATTCATCGGTGGGCCTTCCGCGCGATCTGGTGATCGACCGGGGCCAGGTCGAAAGCCTCGTCACCCATGTGCACCACGCCATCAATGAGCGCGGTGCCGGGTCCTCTACGCTCGCTCCGGAGTTCGCCGAACGCATGATCAGGCATTTGAATGGGGACACCGGTCCGCTGGGGGCGACGCCGGCCGAGGTCGATTACGCCCAGGCCATGTCCAACGAGGACATCCAGGAAACGCTCACCGCCCGTCAGTCCATCCTGCTCTCCTGCACCCGCTCCCTGAAGCGTGTCCAGTTCCTTGGCGGTGCCGGCAGCGGCAAGACCTGGATGGCGTTGCGGAAGGCCAAGGAACTCGCCAAGGACGACAAGCGCGTCGGCCTGTTCTGCTACAACAAGGGCCTGGGGCTATACCTGCAGTCCGAGGTGGGAACCTGGCGGCAGAACAAGCCGGTGCACGTTGGCGAATTCCACGAATATGCCCGGAAGCTCGGTGTTCCCGATGGGACCGGCCAAGAATACTTCGAGGTGGAATTGCCGCAGCATCTGCTCGCATTGAGCCGGACCCTGCCCGAAGAAGAGAAGCTTGATGCGTTGATTGTTGACGAAGCCCAGGACTTCGCCGGCAGCTGGTGGGAAGCGCTTCTGGCCTGCACCAAGGATCCGGCAAACGGCGACGTCTACGCCTTCATGGATGACCGCCAGGATGTGTACCAGCGCTGGGATGGGCAGTTCTCCGGAGATGGCATGCCGCTGGTTCCGATCCACGTCGACGACAACCTGCGCAATACACGCCGAATCGCCGATACGTTCAAGCAGATCATCGGCAACCATTCAAAGCTTCGCGGCGGCGAGGGCTATGCTGTCCGCTACGTCAATTGCGCAACGGAAGACGCCGTGGATATCGCTTCCGATTGCGTTGACGCCTTGCTCGACGAGGGGTGGGCGAACAACCAGATCGCGCTGCTGACCACCAACCGGCGCCACCCCATTCACCAGGACCACTTCGAGAACGGAACGATCGACAGCGAGTACTGGCCAGCCTTCCACCAGGATGAGGAGGAATTCTATGGGCACGTGCTCGGCTTCAAGGGGCTGGAACGCAGCGTGGTGATCCTCTGCGTCAACGGCTTCAAGGACATGCAGCGCGCTACCGAGCAGCTCTACGTCGGCTTTTCCCGGGCACGCAGCCTGCTGGTGGTTGTCGGCGAGAAGGAACTCATCGATGAGGCCAGTGGCGCGAATCGGCAAATTTCCTTGGACGCGGCGCTGGATTGGCGGCCCGCCTCGGACACCGTGAGCGGCTAGAAATTCAGCCCGCGGGCCGCCACATCCCATTCCTCGCTCGTGCCGTCCTCATGCACGGCCAGCACGGTATCAACCAGGTTCACTGCGACGCAGACGTGGTTGGGGATGACCTGCAGCTGCTGGCCATGGGCAGGCAGCGGCTGGTCTTCGGGCCACAGCACGGTGGCATGGTGCTCGGACAGCGCACTGATCCGGGCGTCCGGGCATTCGGCGATGCGCCCGTAGCCGGTAGCCCAGGCCGGGCGGTCGCCTCCCAGCACCTTGCTGCCCGCGTCCAGCACGATGCGCCGTGGAATCCGCGCATCGCCTTGATGCCGGCTGATCACGGTGGATGCGACAGAAAGCGAAATATCCTCCCAGCGCACGCGCCCTAGTTCGAACTGCTGCGCATCGCCGAAGACATAGACCCCTGGACGCACTTCGGTCAGCACCGAATTGTCGCTGAGTTCCGCCGTCGGGGTGGAGCCGCCGCTGATCCGCTTGATCTTATGCCCTGCCTCGCGCAGCAGGAAAGCCGCCTCGGCCAAGGCCTTGTGCTCATCGTTCAAGGCCGCGTCAATGCCATCCGGCGAGTAGCTGTGGCCGGGGAAGGTGAAGATCCCGTGCACGCGCATTCCCAAAGCACGGGCGGCCTCGGCAATCTCGACTGCTCCTTGCGGGCTGGTGCCGCTTCGGTGATGGCCGCTGTCGATCTCGATGATGAGCTTGACCTTGGAGGCCTTCTCCCCCAGCATCTTGGCCATCTGCTGGACGGCTTCGACCGAATCGGTGCCGATGCTCAGCTTGGCCCGCCGCATCAGCTCCATGATCCGCTCTGCCTGGGATTCATTGACCCACAGCGGGTAGGCGATGAAGATCTTGGCGACACCGTGCAACGCGAAGGCGAGGGCTTCGCCCACGGTGGCCACGGTGAGTCCGGCGGCACCGGCATTCAACTGGCGTTCGGCGATCTCATGCATCTTATGGGTCTTGGCATGCGGGCGCAGTTTCAGCCCTTGGCTTGCCACCCGATGGGCCACCCGGTCGATGTTCTGCTGGAGCTTCGCTACGTCAACGATGATCTGCGGGGTGTTGATGCCGGCCGGGATAATGCCCAAATTTTCTGTCCTTCTTGCACGTGTACTGCGTCGCAGGGAACCTTGGAAATTCCGTTCCCGCCGATCTGAAAGACTACCGCAGGGAGCTTTGTATAGGGGAAGGAAGAACTAGCGTGGCAGCGTGCCTGGCCGGCTGGACAGCTTGGTGGACAGCTCATGGGCGTGGTGCAGCAAGAGGTTGCCCAATTCCTGGCGGCGGCCTTCTTCAAAGCGGGTGTGGATGCCGGTCAGGCTCAGCGCCCAGGCTGGCTGTCCGGAGTTGTCGAATACGGCGGCACCCATCCCCCAGCTGCCTTCAACGATCAGGCCGGGGTTCACCGAATAGCCCAGCTGGCGGGTTTCGGCGACCTTCTTGCGCAGCTCGTCGCGCGAATGCGCCGGCCCGTATTCGGGCTCCAGGTCAGCGTTGCGCAGGTAGCGTTCGATCCCCTGCTCGGGCAGGAACGCAAGAATGGCGATGCCGGCCGAGGCGACACCGAGCGGGAAGCGCCGGCCTTCATACAGGACGAAGGAGCGGATCGGGAAGGCCCCGTCCTGGCGCAGCAGGCACACGGTTTCGTCCCCGCGGCGGGCCGAGAGGAACGCGCTTTCTCCGGTGGCTTCGGCGAGCGCTGCCACGTGCTCGCGGGCCAGTTCGCTGATGTCGTAGCGTTCGGCGGCCACCGCGCCCATGAGGTAGAGCTCGGGTCCCAGCAGCCAGCGGCCGGTGCGGTTATCGTGGTCGCAGAATCCTTCGGTAGCCAGCGCACTGAGCAGCCGGTGCACGGTGGGGCGAGCCAGCCCGGTGCTCCGGGCGGCCTGCGTCGTGGTGATGCCCTCGGGCATGGAGGTGCTCACGGCGCGCAGCACGGCGGCCAGCCGTCCAACGACCTGGGTTCCAGCCGGGGAATTGCTCATGACCACATTATGGACGATGGGGGTTCGGGCCTGCTAAATTCCGGCTTCATACTTTGTCGCCGCACCCCTGTTGCCGTGGGGCCGATCGGCGGATAATTCGGCATATGGAAAATACATGGCAGATCGTCATCGACTGCGCTGATCCGCAAGCAATGGTTGATTTCTGGGCTGAGGCTTTGCACTATGTTCCCGAACCGGCCCCGGACGGGCATGCGACATGGCGCGCCTACTGGCAGTCGATGGGTGTGCCCGAGGATGAATTGCCGCCCGGCGCCGGCGACGTTCCGGAGTCGCTGGTCGATCCGCACGGTGGTGGGCCCCGGATTTGGTTCCAGCAGGTGCCGGAAGCCAAGCACGTCAAGAACCGCCTGCATCTGGATTTGCTAGTCAGCGGCGGCCGCGGTGTCCGCTTCGAGCAGCGCCGGCAGATCATCACCGACGAGGCAGAGCGCCTGGTCAGTTTGGGGGCAAAGGTCCAGACCGTTCACGACATGCCCGAGATGGGCCATTTCGCCATCTGCATGCTCGATATCGAAGGCAACGAGTTCGACATCGTCTAGCTCCCGTCATATGCGTCCATGATATGGACAGGGTGCCCGCTTTTCCTCACCATCCGACCAATTCACCGGCAAATCTCCGGGTCTATTGCATGCTCACCTGCGACTACGTACGTTAGGGACTAAGCAGATCCGAGCTCCACATAGTGGACACATGGAGGAATCGATGACAACGAAGTTTCAGGATGACGCAGCCGCCGCCCTGGCTGCCGTCGTCAAGGATGGCATGACCATCGCAGTAGGCGGATTCGGCCTATCCGGCATCCCGAACCGGCTGATCACCGCGTTGCGGGACTCGAAGGCAACCAACCTGACGATCGTTTCAAACAACATGGGCGTCGACGGCAAGGGACTGGGCGTCCTGTTGGAAAACAAGCAGGTTTCCAAGGTCCTGGCCTCCTACGTCGGGGAGAACAAGTTGTTCGCCCAGCAGTTCCTTGATGGAGATCTGGAAGTTGAATTCTGCCCGCAAGGCACCTTGGCCGAGCGCCTGCGTGCTGGCGGTGTCGGCATCCCCGCGTTCTTCACGCCAACCGGCGTGGGAACGCCGATTGCCGAAGGCAAGGAAGTCATGGAATTCAATGGCAAGCCGGCGATCCTGGAACGCGGCATCTTCGCCGACATCGCCCTGGTCAAGGCGCACCAGGCGGATGCGGAAGGCAACCTGCGCTATCGGATGACCTCGAAGAACTTCAACCCGCTGGCCGCCATGTCGGGCCGGCACACCTTCGCCGAGGCCGAAGAGATCCTCGATGACTATTTGGACCCGTCATTGGTGGAAACCCCGGGAATTTTCGTGCAGACGCTGGTCCAGGCCGATGACGTCAAGGACATTGAACAGCGCACCGTGCGCAGCCGAAAGGAGGCATGAACATGTGGACTCGAGATGAAATGGCGGCCATCGCCGCCAGCGAGCTGACCGATGGCCAGTACGTGAATCTGGGCATTGGAATCCCCACGATGGTGGCCAATAACCTGCCGGACGGCGTATCGGTCAAGCTGCAGAGCGAAAACGGCCTGCTGGGCATGGGTCCCTTCCCCTATGAAGGCGAAGAGGACGCTGATTTGATCAATGCCGGCAAGCAGACCGTGACGATACTGCCCGGCGGCAGCTTCTTCGATTCGGCGACCTCCTTTGGCATGATCCGCGGCGGCCACGTCCAGACCGCGATCCTCGGTGCCCTGCAGGTCGCCGCCAACGGCGATCTGGCCAACTGGACTATCCCGGGCAAGCTGGTCAAGGGCATGGGCGGCGCCATGGATCTGGTCGCCGGCACCCCGCGCGTGATCGTCTTGACCGATCACGTGGCCAAGGACGGAACATCCAAGATCGTCGAGAAATGCGACCTGCCGCTGACCGGAGTCGGCGTGGTCAACCGCATCATCACCGATCGAGCAGTGTTTGATATAGAGGACTCGAGCTTGACCCTGCGTGCAGTGGCCCCGGGGGAAAGCGTGGAAAGCATCAAGGAAATCACGGCAGCGGAATTTGCCGTGGATATTGTGGAGGATCTGAAAGCATGACCGCAAAGATTGTGGGCTACGCCCGTACCCCGTTCGTGAAGTTCAATGGCGTTTTCGCCGCGGTTCCCGCCACCGAGCTGGGCGCGCACGCCGCGAAGGCGGCACTGGAAGGCGCTGGAGTAGCACCCAGCGAGGTGCAGCAGGTCGTCGTCGGCCAGGTGCTGCAGGGCGGCGCTGGCCAGAATCCGGCCCGCCAAGCTGCTGTGGGCGCCGGTGTTCCGCTGGATGTTCCGGCTATCGCGGTGAATGCGGTGTGCCTTTCAGGTGCAGAAGCAGTGGTGGCAGGTGCCCGCTTGATCAACAGCGGCGAAGCAGATGTTGTCCTGGCCATCGGCCAGGAATCGATGTCGCTGGCTCCGCACGTGCAGCGCGCCCGTGCCGGTGCCAAGTACGGTGCCATCGAAATGATCGACACCCTGGAATACGACGGCCTGACGGATGCCGCCGAGAAGCGTTCGATGGGTGCTTCCACCGAGGAGCACAACGCCAAGCTGTCGATGACCCGCGAGGCCCAGGATACGGTTTCGGCTGCTTCCCACCAGCGCGCTGCCGCTTCCCGCGATTTCGCAGCCGGCGAGATTGCGCCTTTCACCATTTCCAGCCGTCGTGGCGACACCACCATCAGCGAAGATGACGGCGTCCGCGCAGAAACCACCGTGGAGTCCCTGGGCAAGCTGCGCCCGGCCTTCGCCAAGGAAGGCACCATCACCGCGGGCAACTCCTCGCAGATCACCGATGGCGCCGCGGCAGTGGTGCTGGCCAGCGACGCGGCCATTGAGCGCCTGGGTCTGAAGCCGCTGGCGGAAATCGTCTCCCATGCTTTTGTTGCCGGTCCGGACCGTACCTTGCACGAGCAGCCATCCAACGCGATCAGCGCAGCCCTGCGGAAGGCAGGCGCTGAAGCGAAGGACCTGAAGGCAGTGGAAATCAACGAGGCCTTCGCCGCCGTGTCGGTGCAGTCCACCAAGGTGCTGGGCCTGGATGCCTCCATCGTGAACCCGCATGGCGGCGCCATCGCCCTGGGCCACCCGATCGGTGCTTCCGGTGCACGAATCGTCGGTACGCTGGCCCGCCAGCTGAACGAGCTGCCTGCCGGTTCGCTGGGCGCCATCGGCATCTGCGGTGGCGGCGGCCAGGGCACAGCATTGGTCCTGCGCTCGCTGTAGCAACTACCCGATAAGCCGGTGCGGCCAGGTCCTGCTGGGATCAGGCCGCACCGGCTTTTCGTTGTCCCGGTGGATCACGAGCAAGAATTCTCGAGCTGCTCGCCTGATGTTTCGATGCTGTGCCTTGCGCTTCGTTTCTAATGCCAGAGCGGCTCACGCGATACGTGGTTGATCAGCAGTTGCGGGTCCAGTTCGATGTAGGTTCCATTGGCCATCCGCGGGTTGCTTTCTGCGGTGAGCGCAGCGATTACCGAGCAGATCAAGGCACTGTGGCTGACGACCAAGACATTCTGTCCCGGATGCTGATGGCAGATCTTGAACAGGGCATTCACTGCACGGCCCACCAGGTGCTCCTCGGTTTCGCCGGTGCCCACCAGCAACTGGCGCTGCTCATCGGCACCATCGGCAACCAAGGTGCCTTCCAGATTGCCGAAGTCCTGCTCCATCAGTTCCGGGTTCTCGTGCAGGGCGCGGATGCCCAAGCTGTTGGCGATGATCTGCGCGGTTTGGCGGGCACGGAACAGCGGGGAGGAATACACCGCATCCCACGGTGCCTGAGGCGCCAGCTCGGCGGTGAGCTGCTGGGCTTGGCGAATGCCCGTGTCGTTCATCGGCAGGTCGCTGCGTCCATGCAGTCGTCCTGCCTTGTTCCATTCGGTCTGTCCGTGGCGGATCAGTACTAGTTTCTGTGCACTCATCGTCTTCTTCTTTCTGGCCTGCACCGCGGCGACACGCGCCCGGTGCTCAGTTCTGTTCTTCGAGTCAGTTGCTGGTCTGCGAACTCTTGACTGGCGCGGGCAGGGCCGAGCTTTCGTTCAGCGCAGAGCACTGGTCGCTGGACGCAGCGAACGCATCCACTGTTTTTGCCCCGACATTGATGACGTTGAATGCCGCCGCGGGCTCGGCAACGATCTGGGTCGGGGCGAATGGATTCATGTTGTAGGACACTGCAGGAGCCATGAACACCTGTGTGTTCACCAGCTGGCTGGTGGACGCCTGATGGTAGTGGCCGCAAAGGATCGCACGGATATCGCTACCGGCTGTAATGGCCGCCAGCTCCATGGGGTTCTGCAGTCCGCGTCCAGCACGGGCCTCATTGGTGGCCTCCACCGGAGGATGGTGCAACAGCAGGAGGGATCCGAGCGGCGCTGGCGCCACCAGGAGCGCGGAAAGCCAATCGAGCTGCTCGCGCTCAAGGTTCCCCTGGGCCAGTTGGAATCCCCCGCTATCCAGTCCGATGATTCGAAGCCCGTGGACCTCGTGCACCGTGTCGGCTGGACGGGGACCGGTGGACAGGCGCCTGGTGTTGAACAACTCCCCCACCGCTCCCAACGGGTCATGATTGCCCGGTACGCTGATGACCGGGCAATCCAGTACACGCTGCGTCCGGTTGAACAGCTCGGCGGCCCGCTCATGGACGGGCGAACCGCGGTCGGCGATATCGCCAGTCACCACGATGGCATCCGGCTCCAGGCATGCGGCCGCTTCCAGCGCCTGCTCGGTGCGCTGCCACGAATCAATGGTCCCGTGAAGCAGCTGCCCTTCGGAGTGCAGGTGGGTGTCGCTCAATTGGATGATCGTCAGAGGCTCCATCTATTCCCTCCCGTGCGGCTGCCGCATTTCATCCCATTGAACGCCGGAGGTTTGGCCAGCAGGTGAACAGGGCGCCGACACCATATGAAGTCCTGAAGAATCAAGGTTCCCCGAATGCCGGACAAATGGGCTATCTAAGACAGGGAAAACCCCGTATTACATGCTTTATGGCGCATATGAACAGCGAGTAGCATTCAAAACGACTAACCTTGAAGAGAGAAGTTTTGAATCCACCGAGGAGCTATATCCATGACCGGCAGCAAAGTCGTCGCCTTTGGCCATTTCCAGCCAGAGCGCATCGTCCCGAATACCGAGCTGGAGAAGCTGGTGGAAACCAGCGACGAGTGGATTACCCGCCGCGTCGGCATCGAGGAACGCCGCTGGGGCACCGGTGTTGAAACCGTCGACTCCATGGCCATCAAGGCCGCCGAGATGGCTTTCGGCAATTCGGCAGACATCAAGGCAGCAGATATCGATTTGATTGTTGTCGCGACCTGCACCGCCACCGACCGCTCGCCGAATATGGCGGCCCGCGTTGCCGATGCACTGAACATGGAGCAGGGCCCTGCCACCATGGATGTCAACGTGGCTTGCTCTGGCTTCGCCCATGCAGTGGGCATCGCCCAAGGTGCTATCGCGGCAGGCACCGCCACCAACGCTCTGGTTATCGGCTCCGAAATGCTCACCGACTACACCGACTTCACCGACCGCACCACCTGCGTGCTCACCGCCGATGGCGCTGGCGCCTTCGTGATCACCGCGTCGGAAGACAACGGCATTTCGCCAGTCGTCTGGGGTTCAGTCCCGTCGCTGTCCGATGCCGTGCGCATCGAGGCCGAGAACGACATGAAGTTCGCGCAGAACGGCCAGAGCGTCTACCGCTGGACCGTGACCCAGCTGCCGAAGATCGCTTCGCAGATTATCGAGCGTGCGGGCATGAAGCCGGAAGAGCTGGATGCCATCGTCCTGCACCAGGCCAACCTGCGCATCATCGAGCCGCTGGCCGAGAAGATCGGCGCACCGAACGCACGCGTGGCCACCGACGTGGTCTACTCAGGCAACACCTCGGCCGCCTCGGTGCCGCTGGCACTGTCCAAGCTGATGGCTTCGGATGAGCCGCTGCCTTCGGGGTCCAAGGCGCTGCTGTTCGCCTTCGGCGGCGGCCTGGCCTACGCAGGCCAGATCGTCACCATTCCCTAGGCTTCCTTCTTCGCGAAAGGCGCACTGGCAATCTGCCCGTGCGCCTTTTGCGGTTAATTTCCCGGCAGACCTTATGCAATGCGTTAGCAACGGCTAACGCATTGCATATGCTCGATGTGCTGGAAGTCGCCGCTGAACCGACACGCAAGCGCCTGATCCAGCTGCTCGGCTCCGGTGAACGAACGGTGACGGAGCTGGCCAGGCATTTCCCGGTCAGCAGGTCCGCCATCTCCCAACACCTGTTGCTGTTGATCGAAGCCGGTTTGCTCAACGCCAGGAAGGACGGGCGCCAGCGCTACCCCGATGATGCGCCGAGCGAACACCGCCGATCTGCGGATGCTCAAGCGTGTCCTGGAGGCAGGACAACGCTCAGCCAGGTGCGGGGACGCAGGTGTTCTACTCCTGCGTTCCCGCACTAGGCCACTGCACTGACTAGAGTGTTCGCGATCACGAATGGAGCGACTTGACGTTGGGTGGATCACACTGCCAGACTGACAGGCGTGAACCTGTCAGACAGCTGGACACCCGGACAACAGCCGATCGAACGCCGATCCGCTGCCGAAGGCGTCTTCCATGCACTCCGCTTAGCTATTGAAGCCCGGGAAATCGCCATTGGCGCGAAACTGGGATCCGAAGCAGCCCTCGCGGCCGACTACGGCGTGAGCCGTTCGGTCATCCGCGAAGCGCTGCGCTCCTGCGCAGCCCTGGGGCTGACGCGCACCGAAACCGGACGCGGCACCTTCGTGGTCTCCCACCGGCCCACCCGCGAGCTGAAGCTGGGCAGCTTTTCATCCGATGACCTGCACGAGGCCCGCCCGCACATCGAGATCCCGGCCGCCACCTTCGCCGCCACCCGGCGCACCGCCGAGGACCTTGAGCGGATCAGCGGCCTGCTCGAGGCCATGGAGCAGGAAGATGACCCGGCCGCCTGGGTGGAGCTGGATGCCGCCTTCCATGCGGCAATCGCGCAGGCCAGCGGCAATTCGGTGTTCACCAAGGTGGTCGCCGACATCCGCGAGGCCATGGCCCGCCAGTCCGAGACAGTGAACCTGGTCGCCGGCCGCCGCGCGCCCTCGAACACGGAGCACCAGGAGATCTACCAGGCCATCGCAGCACAGGATGAGCAAGCCGCCACCGCTGCCATGGCCAAGCACCTCAACGCGGTGCAGCACGCAGTATCCACCATAGTCAGGAGCAAGAAGTGACCTCCGCCGATCCCCAGACCCTGCGCGCATCGCTGGCCAATCAGGCACTGCCCCAGCACGAACCGCTGGTCATCGCCACCCGCGGTGACGCCGTCGAGTCCATCCACTACGGCTCGGCAGTGCTGCTGGATGCCTCCGGCTCCATCGCCGCCAGCCGCGGCGATGCCCAGGCCGTGTTCTACCCGCGCTCGGCGCTGAAGCCGCTGTTCGCCGTGGGAATGCTGCGCGCCGGGCTGCAGCTCGATGACCAGCAGCTGGCCCTGGCCTCGGCCAGCCACTCCGGAGCAGAACGCCACCAGCAGGTTGCCGCCTCGACGCTGGCAGCGGCCGGGCTGGACGAGCAGGCGCTGCGCAACTCCAGCGACCTGCCCTACGGCGCCGCCGAGCGCCAGCGCCACCTTGCCGCCGGCGGCAAAGCCACCCAGCTGGCGCAGAACTGCTCGGGCAAGCACGCGGCACTGGCCGCCCTATGCCAGCTCAAGGGCTGGGACACCGCAGACTACCTGAATGACCAGCGCCTGCTGGATCTGCTGCAGGACACCGTCGAGGAGCTGGCCGGCGAAGAGATCAGCGGGGTGAGCACCGACGGCTGCGGCACCCCGGTATACCGGATGAGCCTGGCCGGACTGGCCCGCGCCTTCGGCAAGCTGGCCAGCGCCGCCGAAGGCACCGCCGAGCATCGCGTGGCCGCGGCCATGTCCGGCTACCCGGAACTGGTGGCAGGCGAAGGCCGCGACGTCACCGAGCTGATGCGCGTGCTGCCCGGCGCCGTGGCCAAAGACGGCTTCGAAGGCATCCAGGCCGTGGGCCTGCCCGATGGCAGCGCGCTGGCCGTGAAGATCGCCGATGGCTCGGACCGCGCCCGGATGCCGATCACCGCCAAGCTGCTCGCCGAGCACCTTGGCTCCGAAGCAGCTCTGGCCCTTGAGCCGCTGGCCACCAGCCCGGCCCTCGGCGGCGGACAGCCCGTAGGCCTGCTGGCCGCACTGTGAAGTTTCCCGTTCCCACCCATTCACTGAACACTGGAGAAGAATCCACCATGCCTGAAACTTTGCTCAGCGGCCAGACCCGCACCGAGCATGACCTGATCGGCGACCGCGAGATCCCGGTGTAAGCCTACTGGGGCGTGCACACCCTGCGCGCCAAGGAGAACTTCGACATCACCGGCACCGCGCTGTCCGGCAACCCGCACCTGATCCGCGCACTGGCGCGCGTGAAGCAGGCAGTGGCCCGCGCCAACCACGAGCTCGGCCTGCTCGACTCCCAGCGCGCCGCGGCCATCGACACGGCCTGCGAGCGCATCGTCGCCGGCGAGCTGCACGACCAGTTCATCATCGACCCGATCCAGGGCGGGGCTGGCACCAGCACCAACATGAACGCCAATGAGGTCATCGCCAACCTGGCGCTGGAGATCCTCGGCCATGCAAAGGGCGAGTACCAGCACCTGCACCCGAACGACCATGTGAACCTGTCGCAGTCCACCAACGACGCCTACCCGACCGCGGTGAACATCGCCACCCACTTCGCCACCCAGCCGCTACTGGCGGCCATCGAGGTGCTGCAGGATTCCTGCAACGCCAAGGCCGCAGAATTCCGCACCGTGGTGAAGATGGGACGCACCCAGCTGCAGGATGCCGTGCCGATGACCGTAGGCCAGGAGTTCCGCGGCTGGGCCGTGACCCTGGGCGAGGATCGGGCACGGCTGGAGGAATCCCTGTCGCTGGTCACCGAGATCAACCTCGGCGCCACAGCCATCGGCACCGGGCTGAACGCCCCGGCCGGCTACGCCGAGGCCGCCTGCCGGCACCTGCGCGAGCTGACCGGCCTGCCGCTGACTACCAGCCCGGATCTGATCGAGGCCACCAGCGATGTGGGAGCCTTCGTGCACCTCTCGGGCGTGCTCAAGCGAGTGGCGCTGAAGATCTCCAAGATCTGCAACGACCTGCGCCTGCTTTCCTCCGGACCCCGCGCTGGCCTGAACGACCTGCAGCTGCCGGCCGTGCAGTCCGGATCCTCGATCATGCCTGGCAAGGTCAACCCGGTGATCCCGGAAGTAGTCAGCCAGATCGCCTACCAGGTAGTGGGCCACGATTTGACCGTGACCATGGCCGCCGAGGGCGGGCAGCTGTAGCTGAACGCCTTCGAGCCGGTCATCGCCCATTCCATCGGCCTGTCGCTCAAGCACCTGGCCAACGGCTGCCTGACGCTGGCGCGCATGTGCATTGACGGGATCACCGTGGACGAGCAGGCACTGCGCCGCGAAGTGGAGAATTCCATCGGGCTGGTCACCGCGCTGAACCCGCGCCTGGGCTATGCGGCGTCCACCTCGGTGGCCCTCGAAGCGCTGCACACCGGACGCGGCGTAGCCGAACTGGTGCTCGAACGCGGCCTGCTTTCGGCCGAAGACCTCAATGAGCTGCTCTCCCCCGAGCGGCTTGCCAACCTCACCGACTAGACCCAAGGAATCCTATGGATAATTCCACCCCGCACGCCACCGCGGCGCACGTCCCCGATGCCGCGCTGACTGCCGGCGACAACGATTACCACAAGGGCCTGTCCTCCCGGCAGATGCAGATGATCGCCATTGGCGGCGCGATCGGCACCGGCCTGTTCATGGGCGCCGGAGGACGCCTGGAGGCGGCAGGCCCGGGCATCGTGATCAGCTACGCGGTCTGCGGCTTCTTCGCCTTCCTGATCCTGCGGGCGCTGGGCGAACTGGTCATGCACCGTCCGTCGACCGGCTCCTTCGTCTCCTACGCCCGCGAGTTCTACGGCGAGAAGGCGGCGTTCGCCACCGGCTGGCTGTACTGGCTGAACTGGGTGATGACCGCCATCGTGGACATCACCGCGGTCGCCCTGTACATGGGCTTCTTCGGCAAATACGTGGGGTGGATCAGCTCGGTTCCGCAGTGGCTCTGGGCGCTGGCCGCGCTGGCCGTGGTGGCCTTCCTGGTTGTCGGCTGCTACTTCGTCATCTTCGGCACGCCGCTGGACGGGCATGAGGTCGGCTTCTCGCTGCTGGCCGATAATGGGGGTCTGCTGCCCAACGGCCTGTTGCCGGTGCTGGTGCTGATGCAGGGCGTGGTCTTCTCCTACGCATCCATCGAGCTGATCGGCACCGCCGCAGGCGAAACCGCAAACCCGGAAAAGGTCATGCCGAAGGCGATCAATACCGTGATCATCCGCATCGCCGTGTTCTACGTCGGCTCGCTGGTGCTGCTCTCGCTGCTGCTGCCCTATTCGGCCTATAGCGCCGGGGAATCGCCGTTCGTGACCTTCTTCGGATCCATCGGCGTGCAGGGCATGGACGTGGTGATGAACCTGGTGGTGCTCACCGCGGCGCTGTCCTCGCTGAACGCCGGGCTCTACTCCACCGGGCGCATCATGCGCTCCATGTCGTTGAACGGGTCGGCACCGAAATTCGCCGGACGCATGAACAAGGCAGGAGTGCCCTACGGCGGCATCGTGATCACCGCCGTGGTGGCAGTGCTCGGCGTGGTGCTCAACGCCGTGGTCCCGGCCAAGGCCTTCGAGATCGTGCTGAACTTCGCTGCCATCGGCATTATTGCCTCCTGGGCGATGATCGTGCTGTGCCAGATGGCGCTGGTGAAATCGGCCAAGCGCGGAGAGCAGGATCGACCGAGCTTCCGGATGCCATTCGCCCCGGTTTCCGGCTGGGTCACCCTGGGCTTCCTGGCCCTGGTGCTGGTGATGATGGCCTTCGACAATCCGGTGGGCACCTGGACCATTGCCTCGCTGGCGATCATCATCCCGCTGATCATCGGCGGCTGGTACCTGTGCCGCGGACGGATCAACGAGATCGCCGAGGCACGGCTGCGCAACGAGCAGCCGGCCATCCAGGGATAGCAGGATCGCAGAACCGGCCCGGATGCAGCATCGCGCTGTGTCCGGGCCGGTTTTCTGCGTTCCGCAGCTGGGTTAGCCGACGGCAGGTTCCACGCTGAGCAAGATCTCGCGCACTAACGCGTACTGCTCGGTGTCCAGGAACTGCTGCGCTTGCTGCTTGGTCGGGTCGCCGGGAACACCATGGTCTTCAAGGTAATCCTCTTCAACCCACATCATCGGCGACTGCTCGCCGATCCTGAAGAAGTTCAGGTCCGGATTCTCATCGCGCTTCGCGAGCTCTTCGTCATCGATCAGGGCAATGTCGAATCCTGAATCCTTCTCGCTGTCTTCCTGGTCCGTCGATTCCCAGAACTCGGCGATCAGGCTGGTGGGATGGAATCCGGTGTCCGTTCCGGGATTTTCAAGTCCCTTGCGATCCAGCAGTTCCCGTTCATACAGCGCCATGTCTCCATCCGGAGAGGTTGCCGTGGTGGGGATCAGGGTCAGCACGTGCTTGCCTTGAGCATCCTTGATCTCCCATTCGTCCCATTCGGTGCATTCGCCGTCGCAGTCATCCCCGGTGGCAGTCCACTGTTCCGGGGTAAAGAAGCGGATGCCATGCACTTCATGCACCTGGCTCAGCTCTGGCGCCGCCGAGCTTGGCGCATCCGGGCTTCCGGTGCTTTGAGTTGGGCTGGATTCGGGACTGGAAGCGGTCGGCGCGCTGGCGCTTGCCGATGGCGAGGTTCCGCTGGGTGCTGGGTTCTGGCTTTCGGCTGGTTCCGGCTCGGCTCCCTGGCAGGCAGCCAGCATCAGCGTTGCCGCGCACATCATCGGGAGCGCGCCTAGACGGGTTCTGGCACGGTTCATCTTTTCCAGCTCCTTGATCGATTATCCGGTCATGCAGCTGTCATCGCGAGCTCCCCCATGGAACCCATCTTCCATGGCCTTGCAAGTTTTTCCAATAGCTGTGCCATCATGCCTTGGTTACAAGTCGCACCGGCCCTTTCGTTCCGATGCCGCGTAATTTTCGATATGCGGTAGTGCCCGGCCGCGAACAGTGGCAAGATATGTGAAGTGGAACACTCTAAGCATTCATTTCATAATTTAAATTCTTTTATCGGCCTGGGCCGGCTCAGCGGCCTGGCGCTCTCCCCCGACGGCACGAAGCTCGTCACCACCCTCAGCACACTGTCCGAGGATGAGACGAAATACGAAAGCGCCCTCTGGTTGATGGACCCCAAAGGCCAGGAACCGGCACGCCGGCTGACCTTCGGCGAGCACGGCGAATCGCAGCCGCAGTTCACCGCCAACGGCGACCTGCTCTTCGTCGCCAAGCGCTCCTCCAAGGAAGACGCCAAGGCCGAAGGATGGATCCTTCCGGTGGCCGGAGGCGAAGCCCGCTCGGTGATCTCGCACCCGGCCGGGGTGCAGTCCTTGCGGATCTGCAAGCAGTCACCGCAGACCATCGTGCTGCGCACCTCGGCCTTCAGCCGCGCCAAGGACCTGGAGGCCGAAGCGGCACTGCGCACCGGCCGCAAGGACAAGAAGGTCTCGGCCATCCTGCACACCGGCTACCCGGTGCGCTTCTGGGACGAAGACCTGGGCCCGTCCACCCCGCACTTCTACACCGGCTCCCTGCCGGACCCCCAGGACACCAGCGGCACCCAGCTCACCGATCTCACCCCGGGCATCGGCGCGAACCTGGAGGATACCTACTACGATGTCGCTGCCAACGGGGCCTTCCTGATCACCGAATGGCAGGTTCCCGAAGGCCGGGCTTCCTCGGCCCCGGGCTTGATGCGGATCGACCTGCACACCGGCGCCCACGAAATGCTGCTGGCCCCGGACGACACGTACGAATACACGCTGGGCAAGATCAGCCCGGACTCCACCCAGCTGGCCTACGCACGCTGGGAGCGTTCCACCGCCGATACCGCCCCGGTCTTCGAGCTGTGGCTGATGGACCTGGCCGACGGTGCCACCCATCGGATCGCCGCCGGATGGGATCGCTGGGTCAGCGATTTGCAGTGGGTTCCCAATGGGCGCTCGCTGGTGCTGACCGCGGATGACCACGGCCATGCCCCGGTCTTCCACCTGAGCTTGTACAACGACAAGATCACCCGGCTCACCGACGAGGGCGCGTTCACCGATGTGGTGATCAGCAGCGATTCCCGTACCGCCTACGCGCTGCGCTCCAGCTATCTGCACCCGGCCGAACCGGTAGCCATCGACCTGGCGCACACCGGCGACCTGGAGCCGGGCGAATTCGCTGCCTTGACCGAGCTGCGCTCACCGGTTGTCCGTCCTTCCTTGCCCGGCACGCTCACCGAGGTGACCACCACGGCCGAAGACGGATCGAGCGTCCGCGCCTGGCTGGCACTGCCTGAATCAGCTTCTGCTGCCAACAAGGCGCCGCTGCTGCTGTGGATCCACGGCGGACCGCTGGGCTCGTGGAACGCCTGGAGCTGGCGCTGGAGCCCATGGCTGCTGGTAGCCCAGGGCTATGCGGTGCTGCTGCCGGATCCTGCCCTGTCCACCGGCTATGGCCAGGACTTCATCCAGCGCGGCTGGGGCAACTGGGGCCAGGCGCCGTACACGGACCTGATGGCGATCACCGACGCGGCCGAGGCGCGCCCTGACATCGACGAAACCCGCACCGCGGCCATGGGCGGCTCCTTCGGCGGCTACATGGCCAACTGGGTGGCAGGGCATACGGACCGCTTCAAGGCCATCGTCACGCACGCCAGCCTGTGGGCACTGGAAGGCTTCGGGAAGACCACCGACGCAGCGTTCTACTGGACCCGCGAGATGAGCCCGGAAATGCGCGAGCTGAACTCGCCGCATCATTCTGTGGGCAGCATCGTCACCCCGATGCTGGTCATCCACGGCGACAAGGACTACCGGGTGCCCATCGGCGAGGGCCTGCGCCTGTGGTACGAGCTGCTGGCTGATTCGGGGCTGCCGCAAAAGGAAGACGGCAGCACCGAGCACCAGTTCCTCTACTTCCCGGACGAGAACCACTGGATCCTCACCCCGCAGCACGCCAAGATCTGGTACCAGGTCGTCACCGAGTTCCTCTCCCAGAAGGTGCTGGGCAACGAGGCGCAGGAACTGCCCGAGCTGCTGGGCTGAGTCCGAGCAGAATCCGGCTGCCGGGGCGGAAGCACTAACGTCCCGGCAGCTGGACTTCCGCCGGCGCATCCCCGCCGGCACCGCGGCTGGCCAGCACCAGCGCCTTGGCCCGCCGCGCCACATCGGCATCGCGTTCGCCCAGCAATGCCACCAGCTTTGCCAGATGCGCCGCACGCTGGGCATAGCCGGCCTGCAGGCGCTGTCCCAAGGTCATCGAGGACAATTCCTCGGCCTCGCGCCAGGCCATCATCAGGGCGCGCTCGAACAAGCGCTGGCCTGCCTCGTCGGCAGTCCCCGCCTCACTGGCACCGAGCACTGCCACCGCATTGATCTGCGAATCCTCCAGGCCCATGGCCAGCTGCTCCAGCTGCCGACGTGATTGCTGCACCGACCGCGAACCGCGGGAGAACCGGGTCAGCTGCGTGCTGGCCCCGAGCAGGTACTGGATCACCTGGAAAACGTTGATTACCGTGAAGAACAGCATGAACACGAGCATCCAGTACAGCAAGGCCGTGTTGTAGTCCGGCTGCTCATAGCCGGCCCGCTTGAGCACCACGGCGAAGTCCTCGGCCGCACCGGCCGCTTCCATCGCCGGATAGTTCGACTCGTAGATGCTTCCGTGCTCCCACCCGCCGGTCGTTCCCCACGAGGCGGTACCGCTGATGACCGCACCGGAAATCAGCCCGGGCATGATGCCCTTGCCTTCATCCGTGATCAGCAGCGGAATGATCGTCAGGTTTTCGGGCAGCTCGCCGCTGGCGGGATCCGCGCGATCGGAGTATTCATCCTTGATCCGCAAGATCGCCGCGCGCACGCTCTCGGGTGTCGATTCGCGGAAGTCATAGCCTTCGACCTCGTTGAGATCCAGGTACACCTCCGCATCGCGCACCGCGACCAGAATCCGCTGCGGGGTGTCGAAGTCTTCCTCCATGTACCGGCGGATCTCTGCCTCGTCAACAAGCTGGCCCTGGTCATCGATTTCAAGTTCCATTCCCCGGCCGGACCCCTCATAGGTGCGTTCGGGTTCGTTGGCTATCGAGGAGACAATGAGTCCCGAGGCGATCAGGCTGCCCACCAGCAGGGCCGCAAGCAGTCCAAACTTCCACGCCCGGCGCAGCTTCGGCGGTTCATCGCCAGCTGCCTTGCGGGTACCGGCGAGCCGGGCCAGCATGCGCTGCCAGCCAGCAGGTTCGCCCGATGTCCCTCCGGCGGCCTGGTCGGTCTGCAGCGTGTCGCCGAGCACCCCGCGGGCCAGCGCATTCGCCGTGGCGATCCGCAGCAAAGCGCTCTGCTCGGTAACCGGCGGCAGTCCCAGGCTGGCGCGCAGCTCATTGTGCTGGGCACCAATCGGCGGCACCTCCTGCTTCTGGCCCCACGGATAACGGCGCAACCGGGTGGAGATCTTCGCGGCAAGCTTGGCCAGCTGCTTTTCGGCGTCGGCCCAGCGTTCTACGGCCGTGCGCTGGCCGGTGTCGCCGTGGGCGGCGTTGAGCAGTTCGCCCAAGGCGCCGCGGAAATCCTCCAGGTCCTTGCCGGCAACCATGGTGCCGGGGGCCGTTTCCAGCCGGATCAGCAGCGTCGTGGCGGCATCATTGATCGGGGCGCTGAGCTTGTCGAACGTGGACCCGGTGCCGGCCAGGTCGGCATGCACCGAGCCGGCGCCCATCAGGGAGTCGGCCAATTCGGTCAACTTGCGCGCGTCGGCTTCGAAGGCGGCCAGCTGCTGACCGGTCTTCTTGTCCAGGCAGGTGGCGCGGTCGAAGATCTGGCGTACCAAGGGGTCTTCGCGCCGTGCGGCATCCAGGGAGAGCGCTTCGAGCTGTTGCCAGGCCTTCGTGAAGCCAGCCGGGCGGTGCCCCGGATCAGCTGCCTGGTAGGTTGCTTCCAGCGCTTCGAGATCCAGGACCACACGGGCCAGCTTGCGCTGGGCCGCGGCCAGTCTCCGGTGCCGGGAAGCCCACCGGGAACGGAAGCGCAGGGCGCTGGCTAGCAGCGCCGCGGTGACCATGGCGCTGGCGCCCACCACGGCGAACCAGAAGATCGCCGAGTTGCTGGGCGAATCATCCAGCAGCACGGCGGCAGTATGCGCGGCGGCCACCGCGGCCTTGGGGCCATGGCCCACCGATACGTTCTTGGTGAATGCTTTCTCGATATCGAAGCGCAGGTCGGTATGCGCATCGTCGGAGGCAACCAGATTCCGGTCCAGGCCCACTCCGGAGAAGCGCTGTACGGCTTCGCTTTGCCCGGAATCCCTGTTATCCATCTTGGTCGAGACGATGATCTGGTTCTCGGGCACTTCCCCGCGCAGCAATTCATCGCCGCTCAGCCAGCGATCGGTGATGATCAGTTCCAGCGGGGCGGTAGCCCGCACCGGGTGCTGGGCCAGCTCAGCGTCCACCGCTTGCTGGGTGATGTTGAAGCCGTTCTCACCCTGGACCACTACCGTGACCTCATAGGGTGCAGGGACGTTGGCTGCCTGCACCGCAAGCACCGCGCGCACGCCAAGGGCCGTGGTCACCAAAGCCATGAAAATGGCAGCGATGGCGGTCCAGTGGAAGGGGCGGCGCAGGCGCCGGCCGGTGGAATCATGCATCAAGCGAGCAGGCATCAGCGGACCTCGCTTCCCGGCAGGAAATTCCTGAGCACCGCGATGGGATCATTCTCCAGCGCATCGGCGGAAGGTTGGGCCCCAGCCATCCGCTTCCCTAGCCCCAGAGGTACTTTGATCCGCGCTTGTCCGGCTTGCGACAGCGCATCGCGCAGCACGCTATCGAGCTCGTCGCGCAACTCCCAGAGCCGTTCAAGGATTCCAGGAGCGTCCTGGGCCCCGGTGCCCCGCCGGCCCGCTCGGGCGCGCAGCAGCTGCAACTCATCGGTATGGGTGATAATCACGGTGCGTGCGGCCTGGGCGCAGCCCAGCTGCCCAGCTGCTGGAAGGTCGAGGAACAAGGCCAGGTCTTCCAGCCGCTCACGGTGGTATTCGAACATCGGGTCCCAGGCTTCGCGTGCATCCCGCGGCCGGCCCGAGACGTCGTGGGCCAGCTGGACCGCGCCGCGCAGCAGTGAGAGTTCTTGCTCGCGGCGGCGCAGATCTGCCAGCTGCTTTTCGGAGACCTGTCCCTGAAGGGCGATCCCCGGATCCAGGTCCTGTGTCCGCTGGGCACCGTGCTGGGTGCCGGCACGCTGCTTTTCCAATTCCGCCATCGCCTCGGCCAAGCGGGTCTGTTCCTGCACTCCGAGATCGGGGACCGGGTTGCTGCCGAGGTAGCGGCTTGCTTGCTGGATCCGCGATTCGAGCACTTCGGCCTGCTTGAGTCGTTCGGCGGCCGCAGCCTTCTTGGCCTTGCGGCGTTTGGCGCGCCACGCCCAGGCGAGCATGAAGACGATTGCCACCGCGAGCACGCCCACGGCGATCACCTTGGCCAGCGTCCGGTCAGGCGGCGCCTGCAGGTGCTGAGTCGTGGCCAGCGCGACCTCGGTGATGCCTGCGGTGTAGTCCCCTGCCCTAAATGCCTCGTCCCCGGCTGCCAGGATCTTCTGGCTGGACCCGGGTTCCGTTTCGCGGATATCGCGCCCGGGATCCACGAAGACCTCGACCTCATCGGCGGGGTCCTCGGGCAGCATCACGCCGATGGCAATCCAGCCTTTGCCCACGTAGCCCAGGGTCTTTCCGTTCTCCAGCCAGTCATCGCTCAGCGCGTCGCTGTCCCCGAACATCAACATTCCGCGCACCAGCTGCGCGGCTCCCTTGAGGTTGTTGGGTTTCTGGTCCACCCCGAGCAGGATTTTCGCGTCCTGCTCGCCCACGGCCTGCCGGACCTGGTCCATGATCCTTTCCGAATCCACGTCATCGAGTGCCGCGTCGGTCACCGCAAGGTAGAAGTTGCCTTCCTGGGATGTCACCGACGGGATGAGCACCGTGCCCTCGTCTTCGGCCTCATCGCTGGGCGTCGCCGAGGGGTACACCGGTGCCGGAGCTTCGGATTCCGTGGCCGCAGTGGACGCGTCGACTGGGATGGTGGCGGTACCGAGGCCGAGCACGACAGCGGCTGCCAGCAGGCATGCGCACTGGATCCTGCCCAGTGCCGACGGACCGAAACTGCGGGGTCGATTCATGGAAACTACTGTATCAACAAGGATTTGAGAAACTTCGCTCCACGTGGAACACGTCGGCCGCTACCCGTGCAGCATGTCTACTGCGCGTTGGCATGGGTGAGATTGTTCGGGTTGGACACCAGCAAGATGGTTTGAATGTGTCCTGCGGACACTTCGATCGCCACCAAATCCTGCCGGTGATGGAGCTTGAAGAGCAGCGCCGGCGCCGCATTCGCTTCGCCCAGTAAGACGCTGCGCCCTGGGTTTTTCCGCTCAACGCCAACCAGGAAGCGGGCAATGCGCTGCGCGCCAAGCACCGGGTTCAACGGGGCCCTGGCCTTGCCGCAGCCATCGGAGTAAAGCACCGCATCCGTGGCCAATTGCCTGACCAGTTCCTCAGCATCTCCGTGGCGTATTGCAGCAACGACGTGAGACAGCAATGACCATGTTTCGTTTGCGTCGCTGCTGGGCGCTTCGGCGTGACCCAGTTCCTTGCTGGCACGGCTCAACAGCTGCCGGACCGCGTCCGGCGACGTCTCCAGCACCTCGGCGATCTCCGCGGCCTTGTGGCCCAGGGCATGGTGCAGCACGTAGGCGGCCCGGGCCTGGGGCGAGAGCTCTTCGAGGAGGAAGAGCACGCCGAGGCGAAGCATGGATCCAGTCAGGGCCTCCTCTTCGGGAAGGGCCAGCTGCCGTACCGGTTCGGGCAGCCATTCCCCGACATATTCGGTCCGCTGGCGCTGGGCCGAGCGCAGGACGTCAATCGCCCGGCGCGTGGCAAGCGTGGTGAGGAACGCCGGCCAGTTCCGCACCTGTTCGGTGGCTGCCGGGGTGAGCTTGAGCAGCTGCTCGGCCACTTCGCTGACCACGTCTTCGGTCTGCGCCCACACGCCGAGCATGTTGTAGGCCAAGACGGTCAACCGACGCTTCTCGGCGTCCCACTGCGCCAGCGCTGCAGATTCCGTTGGTTGCTCCACGCGCCGGATTCTACCTGCGCTTCCCGGCACTAGTCGCGCACTGGCGGTTCGAGCTGGGTCGGGATGGCAATGCGGTTCCAGACATTGATGGTGGCGATCGCCAGGATCAAGTTGCCGATTTCTTCCTCGCTGAATTCGTCAGCGGCTGCGTCTCGGACTTCGTCGCTGACCCCGGTGGCAGGATCAAGCCGGGTCACCGCATCGGTCAGCCGCAGGACAGCGCGCTCGGCGTCGGTGAACAGCGCGCCCGGCGTCGGTGAACAGCGGCGAATCGTTATAGGCAGCCACGGCAAAGAGCTTCGCGATGGACATGCCCATCTCCATCGCGTCGTGGGAGTGCATATCGGTGCAGAAGGAGCAGCCATTGAGGATCAAAGCGCGCAGCTTCACCAGCTCGTAGAGCTCCTTGGGCACCGACTGGCTGGCGTAGGCTTCCAGTCCCAGTACGGCGGCGTACCACTTATTTTGTGCGTTTTGCTCAGATTCATGCGCATGGCGTGTCTCCTGTCATTCGATTTCCGGGTAAGTTCCTACCCTCCAAAAGTACGTCGAAACCGGGACTTAAACTGTGACACCCCGGAGAGAACTCTTTTCATAAGTTCTCTCCGGGGTGCTGTTATCCGCAGCTCAGTCCAGCAGCATGGCTGGTTCCTGCAGGATCGATGCCACATCGGCCATGAAGCGGGCCGAGAGGTCGCCATCAACCACGCGGTGGTCGAAGGATCCGCCCAGAGTGGTGATCCAGCGCGGGACCACTTCGCCGTCGACAACCCACGGCTTCTGGCGGATCGTGCCGAAGGCGACGATGGCCACCTCGCCCGGGTTGATGATCGGGGTACCGGTGTCGATGCCCAGCGCGCCGATGTTGGTGATGCTCAGCGAACCGTCGCGCATGTCCTCCGGGCGGGTCTTGCCGGCACGCGCGGTGGTGGCCAGCTCGTTCAGCGCGATGGCCAGTTCCTTCATGTTCAGGTTCTGCGCGTCCTTGATATTCGGCACCAGCAGACCGCGCGGGGTGGCAGCGGCGATGCCCAGGTTCATGAAGCGCTTCTGGTGGATCTCCGCGCCGTTCTCGGTCTCCACCCAGCTGGCGTTCACCGAAGGGTTGCGGGCGGCAGCCCAGATCACGGCCCGGGCCAGCACCAGCAGCGGCGACACCTTGATTCCCTCGAAGTCGCGGGACTTCTTCAGCCGGGCTACGTATTCCATGGTGCGGCTGGCATCCACGTCCACGAAGATCGAGACATGCGGTGCGGTGAAGGCAGAGTCGACCATGGCCTTGGCGGTGGCCTTGCGCACGCCGCGCACCGGGGTGCGCTCGATGCGGGCGTCGGCCAGCTGGCCGTGGGCCCAGTAGGTTGGCGCCGCCGCATGCTCGGCTTCGCGCTGGGCCTGGTAGCTGTTGACGTCTTCGCGGGTGATTTCGCCCTGGGTTCCGGTGCCCACCACATCGTTGATGTCGATGCCCAGCTCCTTGGCCAGGCGGCGTACCGGCGGCTTGGCCAGCACGCGGTCAACGAAGTTCGCCATCGCCGGCTTGCGGCGATCCACTTCGCGGGTCACTGCGGTGCCCAGGGACTGCGCGCGGCGCGAGATGGTCTCGGCCAGTGCGGATCCGGAAGCGCGGACCGCTGCGGTGCGCGCACCGGCAGCCGACGGAGCGGGACGGCTGGTGCGCTTGCGGCGCACCGGGGAATCAGCGGTCGGTCCCGAACCGACCAGCGGGCCGGGTTCCTCGTTGGCCTGCGGCGCCGCGGTAGCCAGCGCCTCGGCTGGTTCCGGGGTGCCGGTCGGGGCCGGCTTGCCGCCCTCTTCGTCGATGGTGATCAGCGGGTTGTCCACCAGCACGGTGTCGCCTTCATCCGCGTGCAATGCGGTGACTACACCGGCGAAGGGGCAGGGCAGCTCGACCAGCGACTTGGCGGTTTCGATCTCGACGAAGATCTGGTTGACCTCGACGGTGTCCCCTATCTTGACCTTCCAGGAAGCGATATCCGCTTCGGTCAATCCTTCGCCCACATCGGGGAGATTAAAGACTGTCATTTCTACTCCTTGGATTCCGCTCAGTAAGCGAAGGACCGGTCGAGGGCTTCAAGCAACTTGTCGATATCCGGCAGGTACTGGGATTCCACCTTGGAAATCGGGTATGGCATGTGGAATCCGCCCACGCGCAGCACCGGTGCTTCCAGCGAGAGGAAGGCGCGTTCGGTGATGCGGGCGGCGATTTCGCCTCCCAGGCCGCCGAAGGTCGGCGCTTCGTGGGTGACAATCAGACGTCCGGTCTTCTGCACCGATTCGGTGATGGTGTCGAAGTCGATCGGCGAGAGCGAGCGCAGGTCGATGACCTCGATGGAGCGGCCGTCTTCCAGAGCGGCATCCGCGGCTGCCAGGGCGATCGGCACCAGCGGGCCGTAGGCCACGATGGTCGCGTCGGTGCCAGGGCGGACCACCTGCGCCTTGAACGCATCCAGCGCCGGGGTCTCGGTGTCCACTTCGCCCTTGAGCCAGTAGCGGCGCTTGGGCTCGAAGAAGATCACCGGATCCTGGCAGCTGGCTGCCTGCTGGATCATCCAGTAGGCGTCATGCGCGTTGGACGGGGTGATGATGCGCAGGCCCGCGGTGTGGGCGAACAGCGCTTCCGGGGATTCCGAGTGGTGCTCAATGGAGCCGATGCCGCCGCCGTACGGGATGCGGATGACCACCGGGGTGGTCAGCCGGCCCTCGGAGCGGGCGTGCATCTTGGCCAGCTGGGTGGTGATCTGGCTGAAGGCAGGGAAGACGAAACCGTCGAACTGGATTTCCACCAGCGGGCTGAAGCCGCGCAGGGCCATGCCCACAGCGGTGCCGACGATGCCTGCCTCGCCCAGCGGCGAGTCGATGACGCGGTGCTCGCCGTACTTGTCGATCAGCCCGTCGGTAATCCGGTATACGCCGCCAAGGCGTCCGATGTCCTCACCCATCAGCAAGGACTTGTCGTTGGTTTCCAGCACCTTGTCCAGGCCGCTGGTAATGGCCTTGGCCAGGGTCATCGTGGTGGTCATTTAGTGCTCTCCCTCAGCCGCATCGGCGAATCCTGCTTCGTATTCCAGATGCCAGGCCAGTTCTTCCTGGATCAGCGGATGCGCTTCGGCGTAGACCTGCTCGAAGGACTTGGCCAGCGGCGGGACAGGGAAGGCCATGGCGTCTTCGCGGACCTTGGCGGCCATCGCGTCGGTGTCGGCGGACAGCTGCTCGAAGAAGGCATCATCAACCAGGTTGTTATCGCGCAGGTAGGTTTCCAGGCGGACCAGCGGATCCTTCTGGGCCCACTTGGCTTCCTCTTCGCTCATGCGGTATTTGGTCGGATCATCGGCGGTGGTGTGCGCGCCGAGACGGTAGGTGACGGCCTCGATGAGCACCGGGCCCTTGCCGCTGCGTGCGTGTTCCAGCGCCCAGCGGGTCACCGCCAAGACTGCCAGCACGTCATTGCCGTCCACGCGGATCCCGGGCATCCCGTAGCCGGCGGCGCGGTTGACCAGCGGCACCTTGGACTGGACCTCGAAAGGCACGGAAATCGCCCACTGGTTGTTCTGGCAGAAGTAGACCACCGGTGCGTTGAAGGAGCTGGCGAAGACCATGGATTCGTGGGTTTCGCCTTCGGTGGAGGAGCCGTCGCCGAAGTAGGCGACAACAGCGTTGCCTTCCTTGGCGCGGCGGGCTTCGTCCCATCCGCGCTGCTCCATGTTCAACGCCATGCCGTAGCCGGCGGCATGCGGCATCTGCGCGGCCAGCACCATGGTGTACATGTGGAAGTTGTTTTCCCGGGGATCCCAGCCGCCGCCGGAGATGCCGCGGAACAGGCGCAGCATTTCCGAGAAGGAGACGTCGCGGGTCAGCGCTACGCCGTGCTCGCGGTAGGTGGGGAAGATGTAGTCGCTTCGGCGGGTGGCGCGGCCGGAACCGATCTGCGCCGCTTCCTGCCCGCGCAGCGGGACCCAGAGGCACAACTGCCCCTGACGCTGCAAAGCCGTGGCCTCTTGGTCGAATCGACGCGTCAATGCCATGTCGCGGTAGAAACCGCGAAGCATGTCATCATCAACGTCGCCCAGATACGCATCGTACGTTTCGTGGGACTGACGCTGGCCGTCCGGAGTCAGGATCTGAATCAGATCCGGCTCCGTCGCCTCGGTCGCAGCTCGCGTCATTTATCATCCTTCGGTCATAAATATGCCCCACGCGGAATACATTCCGCATGGGACATATACGGCTTGTCCAGTTCCTAAGCCTATAGGCTTAGACCGCCAAAACGCGAGAAATCAGCGCCCGTTACCCCTATGCCAGGTCGAGTGATTCCTTGCACAGATCAATAAAACGATCGTTTGCCTCAACTTCGCCGATGGAGACCCGCACTCCCTCGTTCGAGAAGCCGCGCACAGACAACGCCACTGCGTTGGCCCGCTCGACAAACTGGCCGGTCTTTTCTCCCAGCGGCAGCCAGACGAAGTTCGCCTGAGTGGAAGGAACCTTCCAGCCCATCTCGGCCAAGGCCGCGACCACCCGTTCGCGTTCGGCCACCAGCCCCTCGACACGCTCAAGCACCTGGTCAATATTGGCCAGCGAAGCGACTGCTGCATCCTCAGCCACGCTGGAGACGGCGAACGGGGTGGCGACCACGCGGATGTTCTCGGTGATCTGCGGGTGGGCCACCGAGTAGCCGACCCGGAGATTCGCCAGGCCGTGGGCCTTGGAGAAAGTGCGCAGCAGAACGACGTTTTCGTTCTCGTTGTAGGTATGGATGCCATCCACCGATTTCTCATCCCGGACGAACTCGGTGTAGGCCTCATCCAGGACCACCAGCACGTTCTTCGGAACGCGTGCCAGGAAATCATCGACCTCGGCCTGGGTGAGTACCGGTCCGGTCGGGTTATTCGGGGTGCACAGCAAGATCACTGAGGTGTTCTCGTTCACCGCGGCGATCATGGATTCCAGGTCGTGGCGCCCATCTTCCAGCAGTGGAATCTCCACCGGCAGCGCACCGGCGGTCTGCACGAGAATCGGGTAGGCCTCGAAGGAACGCCACGCATAGATGACTTCATCCTGGATGCCGTCCTCGTTCTGGCCTGCGAAGGTATTCAGAATCTGCACCAGCGCGCCGAGGGAACCGGCGCCGGTCACGATATCTTCAGCCGGCACATCCAAATAGTCGGCGAGGGCCAAACGAAGCTTGGTCGATAGCGGGTCTGGATAGCGATTCAGGCTGTCCTGCTCGACGACTGCCTGATGCACAGCTTCCAACGGGCCAAAGGGAATCTCGTTCGATGACAGCTTGTAAGCTTGGACGCCTTCAACTGGAGCAGGCGGCTTGCCCGCAGCGTATTTTGGCAAACGTGCAACTACGGAGCGTGGCTGCACCTGATCTTGGGTCACCGGGTTCTCAGTCATACCTCAAAGCCTAGTCTTCACTATGGGTTTAGCGATATCCAAGGTTCATCCGAATCCCAGATTTCTGTGCCAAAGTTAAGCCATGAGCTTTCTGATTCGAGTCATAGTCAATGCGCTTGCCCTCGCCGCCGCCGTGTGGGTGGTGCCCGGCCTCAAGATCGTCGCGGCAGGCGAAGGCACCATGAGCACGGTCATCGCCTATCTGGTCGTTGCTGTCATCTTCGGCTTGGTCAATGCCTTGGTCCGTCCAATCGTCAAGCTTTTCTCCTTGCCGATCACCTGCCTCACCCTGGGCTTGTTCACCATCGTGATCAATGCCCTGATGCTCTTGCTGACTTCATGGCTGACGACCTTCACGCCCATCGAACTGGTCATCGAGCAGTTCTGGTGGGATGCCATCGCCGGCACGATCATCATCGCCATTGTCTCGGCGGTCCTCGGATTATTCGTCAAGAGCGATAACGACTAAGCGGTCTACCGCTCACGGCAAGAAGAAGACGGCAACCGGCAGGTGCCGTCTTCTTTGGTTACTTCCCAATTCGCCGGCCCGGTCATCTCCCCGTTTCCGCTGCCTTTTACTGTGGCGTCGGAAGATGCTGGCCTTGGACAGCGCGCTGCAACTTTGGGCATCTTAATGGGGCGGCGCCACATGCTTGAGCCGTTGCTTCTCCTCTTCCGTGATAGGCCGAGGTTCTTTTGGTTTCCGCTCCAGCTTGAACATGCGGATTTTCACCAAGGATTCGGGAAGGTAGTACTTCTTCAGGTGCTCCCTGATTTCCAGCTTCGGGTTCTCATCGAGTTCCAGAAGGTGGTCACCGTAATTCTTGAGGTTATGCGGAGCGCCAAAGATGCCATCGTCGGGCAAGATGTCCTCCATGTGCTCCCGCGGGCCCGGGAAGGTTGTGGTGTAATGCTCCCCCTTTCCGGGATTGGGCCCGCCATCGGTGCCGGGCACCATATCCTTCTGGTCTTCAACTGACAGGCTGCGTACGTCTTCCGGCAGGTCAATGGTCCCGATGGGAGATCCAAGGGTCAGGACTTTATTCAGCTTGTATTTGTGCTTCAAGAACTTGTTCTTCGACAACTGGGCCACATGAATGCCGCCTTGCGAATACCCGGAGAGGATGACCTCATCTCCCTCTTTCGCTCCACTGATCTCCAGTGCCTCATCAAGCGGTTTCGCGAAGTTCTCGGATTCCACCCCGAAGCCGTCGGCGATGCTTTCCGGGCCAAAAGGCGAAGGAACTTCCGAGTCATTCTGCGTCCCCGGGAAGATCGCAATGTACGTGTCGTCGTCAGCCTTCACGATCATGATTTTCCCGTTGTTCTCCGTCCCTTCGCCTTCCAGCATTTGGTGCAACTGGAAATAGCTTTGCATTTTTCCATCGATTTCAACCGTCTGCGGTGGATCCTGGCCGGTGAGCTGTATTTCCGTATTGCGATCTTCTCCCAGCCGCCGGATAAAGCCCGACAGATCCTTGGCTGCATCTTCGATTTGCTCGGTCAGCGTCAGGTTCGATCCGAAGGGCAAGCGCGGCAGATACGAGAACACCAGGCGCAGGAACATTTCCATGCTTTCCAGGGGCGGACGCCAGTCGTTGTCGCGGGTCTCGGAAATGAAGTCTCCCACCAGCACGGCTCCCGTGCTGGCTAGCACCATCCGTTCAGCAGCGGACTCGGCAACTTCATAGTTCCGCATGGCTTCGGAGACTTTTGCGGTCAGATCGAACGCTGTAATTTGCCCTTCTCTGGACTGCTGGTAGGCGTCCCTGATCAAGTCGCCCAACAACCCGACGTTATACCCCCTGGCACCGATGCCTGACACCATGCACTGCAGATCCAGGTCGCGCTGGCACCTATCTGCTGCCTGCGCGGCTTTGAGCAGTACATCGCATATGCCATCGATATCGTTGGCAACCCGCTGGCAGATCTCCCCGGCCTCGGCGTAATCCAGCGAGTTGTAATTGACTTCATATCCCATGGCTACGAGGCCATTCGCTGGTTCATGATTTGCGCTTCGAGGTTCTGGATCTCCCGCATGGCTACCCCCACGTACTCTTCCGCGTCGCCCAGTTCGCTGTTGAGCATTTCCAGCCGACGGCTCAGCTCGTCGACATTGTCCAAAAACGCCTTGCCTGCCTTGGAGTTCCAAGTCAATGAATGGATTGACCCCAACTGCGCGATGGCGAATTGAGTGGTTTTCCGTGCGTCATCGAGCTGGCTCGCCACCGTCAGCAGCGTCGCTTGAAACATCATTTTCCTGCTCCGCATCCTTGAGAATTTGTCCACCATCATGGACAGCCGCGATTCGGTGCCAGCAAAATTTGGGCCCGGTTGTGGAAACAGGAACGGTGTAAAAGATGTGATGCAGCGCCGAGGATGGAAGAATATGAGCATGGCTGAGATTGCGCGCACTTCCCTTGCTAATGAACCACTGGCTTTGACGGCCCTCGACGGACGCTACCGCAGCGCCGTGGCACCGCTGGTCGACTACCTTTCCGAAGCGGCTTTGAACCGCGACCGCGTTCACGTTGAAGTTGAATGGCTGATCCATTTGACCGACAACTCCGTTCTTCCAGGCACCTCCCCGCTGACTGCGGACCAGAAAGCTGCGCTGCGCAAGATCGTCACCGATTTCAATGCTGACTCGGTGAAGGAACTGGCCGAGATCGAGGCTGTCACCGTTCACGACGTTAAGGCAGTGGAGTACTACATCGCCAACCGCCTGGAAGCGATTGGCATCGGCAACCTCAAGCCGCTGGTGCATTTTGGCTGCACCTCCGAAGACATCAACAACCTGTCCTACGCCCTTGGCGTCCAAGGCGGCGTGCAGCAGGTATGGCTACCGGCAGCCCGCGACTTGGTGGCCCAGCTGTCCAAGATGGCCGAGGAATCCCGTGACGTGCCAATGCTCTCGCGCACCCATGGCCAGCCAGCCACCCCGACTACCCTGGGCAAGGAACTGGCAGTGCTGGCCTGGCGCCTGACCCGCCAGCTGGACCGCGTCGAGAAGACCGAGTACCTGGGCAAGATCAATGGTGCCACCGGCACCTACGCAGCCCACTACGCTTCGGTTCCAACCGCCGACTGGCAGAAGGTCTCCAAGGACTTCGTCGAGCACCTGGGCCTGACCTGGAACCCGCTGACCACCCAGATTGAATCCCACGACTGGCAGGCCGAGGTCTACGCAGACATCGCCCGCTTCAACAGCATCCTGCACAACCTGTGCACCGATGTCTGGAGCTACATCTCCATCGGCTACTTCGCGCAGATCCCAGTGGCTGGTGCCACCGGCTCCTCGACCATGCCGCACAAGGTCAACCCCATCCGCTTCGAGAATGCAGAAGCGAACCTGGAGATCTCCAACGGCCTGCTGAACACCCTGGGTTCCACCCTGGTCACCAGCCGCTGGCAGCGCGACCTCACCGACTCCTCCTCGCAGCGCAACATCGGCACCGCCATCGGCCACTCGGTGCTGGCGATCTCCAATGTCGCCAAGGGCCTTGACCGCCTGGATGTCGCCGAAGCCGTGCTGGCCGAGGATCTGGACCACAACTGGGAGGTCCTCGCCGAGGCCATCCAGATGGTCATGCGCGCCGAGGCCATCGCCGGTGTCGAGGGCATGGACAACCCGTACGAGCGCCTGAAGGACCTGACCCGCGGCCACCGCGTGGATGCAGCCCGCCTGAAGGAATTCGTTGGCGAGCTGGGCCTGTCCACCGATGCTGAAGCCCGCCTGCAGTCCCTGACCCCGGGCACCTACAATGGCATCGCTTCGCAGCTGGTTGACCACCTGAAGAAGTAGCCCACGGCAAAGCCGGGCCCGGTACGTCGAATTTCGACGTACCGGGCCCGGCTTTCCAGTTAAGGAACAGCCACCGGGCTACGGCGTTAGCGCAGCTGGCTGACGAATCCAGTGCGCGCATGCAACGAGGACAGCACGTGGTCGCGGGCGGCCTGTTCGATGCGGGCCGCGGGCGCGCCGTCGCGGATCAGCCGCAGCAGTTCGCGGTGCTCATCCACAGCGGCGTGCGCCCTCTGCGCATCCACCGCACGCTCCGCCGCATGCAGTGCGGAGAACTTGCGCCATTCTGCCTCGACCAGCTCTCGCAGCCGCGCGTTCGGGCACCCGGCATGCAGCACCGCGTGGAACTTGGTGTTCAGCCGGGTGTATTCGGCCGGGTCGAAGTCCCCCAACAGACCTGCGAGCTGCTCATTGATCTGTTCCGCCCGATCAAGCGCGGCGCCACCCAGTGCCAGCGCTGCCAGCGCTGTAGCCGACCCGTCGAGCACCGCCAGCGCCTCCATGCCCTCGCGGTAGGCGAGCTCGTCGATTTCGGCGACCCGCGCGCCGACGTTGCGCTCAATCTGCAGCAGGCCCTCGGCGGCCAGCCGGTGGATTGCCTCGCGCACCGGCACGGCGCTGATCTCAAGCTGTGCGGCAATAGGCCCGACCCGCACCCGCTGGCGCGGTGCCAGCGTGCCACCCAGCACCTGTTCGCGCAAATAGTCGTAGGCCAGATCGGCCTTGCTCCGGCCGCGCTTGCTTTCCGCTTGCGCTTCGCTTGCCGCCATGGTTCCTGCTTTCACTCGCGGATTGACCCTCAGATTTTATAATATAAAGTGTGTAACGGGAATCACCCAGCGGCTCCCCTGCCGGACCGCGCATGCAAAGGAGCACCCATGACCCAGCACGCAGCACCGACTCTGCCACTCGATGAACTGACCGCCGTCTTCGGTCCCCGACTGAGCACCGCAGCGGATGAATTGGACCGCGTGGCCCGCGACCAGTCGCGCTACCAGCCCGAGGGGCGCCCGGCAGCGGCAGTCTTCCCCGAATCCACCGACGAAGTCTCGCAGGCGCTGGCCTGGGCGCACCGCCACGGCGTGACGGTCTCGGTGCGCGGGGCGGGCACCGGGCTCTCCGGCGGTGCGGCGGGCTACCCGGGCGGGCTGGTCATCAGCCTGGAACGGCTGAACCGGATCGTGGACATCGACGCGGTGAACCGCCTGGCCGTGGTGCAGCCCGGGGTCATCAACTCGGACCTCGACGAGGCGGCGCGCGGCCACGGCCTGTTCTTCCCGCCGGATCCTGCCAGTGCGCGGATCTCCACCGTGGGCGGCAACATCGCCACCAATGCCGGAGGGCTGCGCTGCCTGAACCACGGGGTCACCCGCGATTCGGTCGCGGCACTGACCGTGGTGCTGGCCGATGGCCGCGTCGTGCACACCGGGGCACGCACCCGGAAGAACGTCGTCGGCCTGGACCTGACCAGCCTGTTCGTCGGATCGGAGGGCACCCTCGGGGTCATCACCGAGGCCACGGTACGGCTCAAGCCTGTACCCGAGGGCGCCGCGCAGACCTTCCGCGCAGGATTCCGCACCGTCGAGGACGCCGGCCGCGCCGTAACAGCAATTGTCAACGGCGAGTACCTTCCGGAGGTGCTCGAACTGCTCGACGCGCACAGCGTCCAGGTCATCGAGGCCTTCCACCCTTCCGGGCTGCCGGTGGACGGGCAGGCGCTGCTGATCGGCCAGTTCACCAGCCGCCATGCGCTGCAGGCCGCGCAGTCGGTCGCCGCGCTATGCCGCAGCTTCGGCGCAGCGGACGTGCTGATCGGCGAGGGCGACTCGCTGCTGGAAGCGCGGCGGCTGGCCAATCCCGCGCTCAGCGCCAACGGGCTGCGGGTCTCCTGCGATGTGGGGGTTCCGGTGGGCGAGCTGGCCGCGGTGTTCCGCGGGATCGACGAGATCGCGCAGCGCACCGGGCGGATGATCTCCGTGGTGGCGCACGCCGGGGACGGCAACCTGCACCCGACCGTCGACGCGGAGGACACCCCCGAAGGCCATGCGGCCGCCGAAAAGGTCATCGATGAGATCACCCGGCTGGCCCTCTCGCTGGGCGGCACCATCACCGGGGAGCACGGCATCGGCAAGGTCAAGCAGCACGAGCTGCCCTGGCAGCTGGACGAGCCGACCCGTGCGGCGCAGCTGGCGGTCAAAGCCGCGCTGGATCCGGCAGGAATCCTCACTCCGGGGCGCTCGCTGTAGCGGGCAGGGGCGGGGACCAGTCCCTCCGGCTAGGCTTGCATCCACTTCTTCCGGTGCTTCACCGGGATGCGCTGGCGCTCGAACTCGTCCAGCAGCGACTCATAGAGCCCGAGGTAGTCCACGGCCGGATAGCGCACCAGGTCGATGCGCAGCGTCCCGGTTTCCGGCTGCTTCAGCTGCACCTCCAGCCGGCGGTGCAGTTCGGCCCGGTCCCAGAGCAGCTGCACCTTGGCATCATTCTGGAAGCTGATCGCGGTCACCGAGCCGATGTCACCCCAGGCCACCCTTCGCCCGCCACGCAGGATGAGCCCGGACGCGCGGATCTTTGCATCGATGGCATCGACACCCTTGCGGCGCATGGCCAGCACCGCGGTCCCCACGCCCCAGGCACCGAAGAGCAGCAGAATGGCACCGAAGAGCGTCGGCGTGTAGCTCGCCATGAGTTGCGCACGCCGGATGGAGGTCTCCGGCAGGTCGTTGGCTACCAGATACAACCCCAGCGGCAGCAGGATCCAGGCCACCATCAGCAGCTGGGAACTGCGTTGCACCCGCGGCCAATGGTGGGCCTTGGCGGTGATGAAGTGCTTAGGCAGTTGGCGCCGAGTGCGGCCGTTGGCCATGAGTGTGCGTTCCTGACGTCGTCGGGTCCTATTCAGAACTGCTTGTGCTTGAACCGTTCCTTGGTGTGGAAGCGGCGTTCCTTGAGCGTGGCGACCAGTGCATCGAGGTGCTCCTGGTATTCGGCCATCGGATAACGCCGCAGGTCGATCTCCAGATAATGCATTGGCGCGCGCCCGCGCACTCCGGGAGACGTCGGATCGACTTCGGAGTTGTCCAGCAGGTTGATCCGCACCACGCGGTTGAGCACCGAGTAATCCCAGAGCAGCGGCACCATCGAGTCATTGATGTAGCGGATGATCTCGGCGCGGCCGATATTCGACCACGGCACCTCCCGGCCGCCACGGGTCACCAGGCCCTGCTCGGTGACGATCACGTCGATCGAGTCATCGCCGGCGCTGCGGCGCGTGCCCTGCCGGCCGGTTGCGATGCCCACGATGCCGAAGGTCAGCAACGCCGCAGCGATGACGATCAGCCCGTAGTTCAGCCAATTGGTGGCGATGCTGCTCTCGCCCACTCGGATGTTCTGGCCCAGGATCCAGAATCCTGCGGCGGCCGAGGCAAGGCCCAGCACGGTCAGGATGATTCCGCGCTTCAGGCGTTTGGCATGCAGTTGCGGAGTACTGATGAATTTCACTAATCGGCTTTCGGTAGGTGGCAGGTCTGCGGTCATGAGGTGATGGTGATCGATTCGAGCAACTCCACCATTGGATCCACCATGAATGCCAATGCCACCGTGTCCGAATCGAAGGCGTTGAGCACGAAGAGTCCGCGCCCTGCCCGTCCTGCCATCCTGATATGCCCCACCACCGACTGCGCCGGTTCGCCGGGGACGATCTGCTCGGTGGAAAAAGTTGTGAACGACTGGATGATCTCGCCGAAAGTTTCCGAGGCGACCGAATCGAGTTGCTGGCGGGACAACGACTCATAAGGCGGTGCGACGACCTCTTCAAGTGTCATGCCGGGTTCGTCGACATAGACATTCAAGGTTGCTACGCCCATGTTGCTGCCATCTTCGGGAGCAAACCAGAATGAATGATCTGCTTGGTCATTCCGATGCTGAATAACATCGATTGCGTACTTCCTGAACAGTCCCCGGGTTTCCTCGTCGTCCTTGATCGCGGCTTCCGCGATCGATGACGCCCACTCTTCAGGAGTTCGCCACGTTTCGTTCGGGAACACCCCGGGAAGGGGAATCCAATCAGCCAGATTCGGCTCCACCGTGTAGTTTGTCATTCGATTCCCACCCACTTGAACGTGCCGATAATTCCGTAGCCAAGTTCTCGCAGCAACTCGATCTCCTCCGAGCCGCGTTGGGATTCGAGGAATCCATAGGTGTAGATGATGCGCAGGCCAACCTCGGGTGCCGGGTCAATGGAGCCGTCCTGTCGGGGCCGCGGCACAACGAAATTCACTTCCGCCTGCACGAATTGGCCATCTTCATGCCTTTTTTCGGCACCAAGCCAGTGGAACCATTGCGCTCCGTCAATCTCCTCGGTAGCGACGTGCTGCCCCAAGGCCGCCTTGGCCACTGCAGCCTCCAGACTCGTGCCTGCATTGGCACGTACCGGTGTGATGATCAATGACGACGGAATAACCGAATTCTCGCTGATGGTCTCGGTGGGCACGACGGTCGAAATCGCCCCCTGCCGGCGCAATCGTTCGAACGTGTCGTGGACGCTCCGGCGAATGAGCAGGACGATATCGGCCCGACCTAGCTTCTTGGCTTTGTCAGTCGCGACCTTGGCCAGCTGCGCTTCGCCCTCCACGGTAACTGGATACTCACGCCAGCCTTTGGGATAGAGCATTCCATATCCGATTCCGCGATTGTTCTTGGGCGTCAGTTCAGCCATCGTATCCTTTCCTCCGGCCTGCTCCGGATGCATCATGAACGTTACACCGTCATGTTCTTGGCCGTTTGGCCGGTTCCGTAAACGGTGAAGAACGTGCCACCCAAGAAATCAACAGTACCGGTGAGCAATGCTTCGTCGCGACCGCCACGGACTTTCGTGGCCCATTCAATAGCTTCAGGACCGGCAGTTCTCGAATTCTCAATGATGTAATCTGCAAGCACATAGTTCCGCGAGTCCTTGTAACCCACAAGTACGTTTTCCGTGAATCGTTCAGCGAACTGGCGGTTCTGGAATTTGTGCTCGTAGCCCTCGATGAATTCCCGGCCGGCTTGCCGCTGTCGGAAGGGATGCACTAGCTCGCTCCAAGAATTCGAGAAGCTTGTCTTGACCTTGTTCCATGTGCTTCCCGTTGGCTTCTTGTAGGCCACCGGGAGGGCATCGCCGACCGAGTTGCGCACGAGTCCCTTGGCCTTCGAGAATGGCATGGCGAAGCCCTTCAAATCCTTGAAGCTCAAGTTCTTGATGGCCTTGGGTAGTCCCTTGGCTTTGCCAAAGCCGTTGACAAGCGACTTGATTGGCGTCTTGGCGAACTTGAAAAGCGCGCCCCCGGCCTTGCCAAACGGGATAATCGACACTGCCGCGATGATCAATGATGTCCAATCACCATCGCCGATAGCCATTTTGTAGATTTCGATGCCCAGCGCCGCGATCCCGACTACCAAGGCCAGAGCGGCTGCTACAAGGGCCAACGGCCCGGTCGCCACAATCGCAACAACGAACAGGACCAAGCCGGCAATGCTCAGGGCATCAGCCAGGTGGTCATACCATTTGTCCTGGTTGTCAGCGATCTCGAACGCTCTCTCGATGTCGGATACCGCATCGTCGAAGGCGTCCTCCCAGTAGGAAACTCGGCCATCGAACTTGCCCCAGAGCTTGTTGAGTTCGGATTCGGCCTCCTCACGCGCAGTGGTAGCCGTGGTCAGGTCACTGGCTGCCTGCTCTTTTTCCTCATCAGTGCCCTCGCCAATTCCGAAGAGCCCTCCGTCGGCATCATCCACAGAGTCTTGTGCGGTCTCCTCGGCATCCCTCTTGTTCTCCACCGTTTGGTTGGCTTCTTCGATGGCGTTGATCAAGGAGCTCATGGACGGGTACCAGTCCGCGCCGCCCCGCGGGGTTGATTCGCCATTCATCGAGTTCTGGACATTATCGAGTTTCTTGGCATACTTCTCGAGCGCCGTGCCGGTGAGGCGGTAGCGGTCTGCGGCCTTGCGCAGATCTGGGAACACCTCGCCCGCAGCCTCGCGGACCTTGTCCACCGCTTCTGATTTCAGGTCGCCAGTTCCCTCGCTGATCGCTTCCAGGCGGTTGGCGGAGACGTCCATCCGTTTGCCCGAATCTACTAGGGATTCTGCGCTTGTCAGGAGGCTACCGGCGTCCCCCTCAATGAGCTGGAGGGTGATCTGGGTATATGGTGACTGCAAGCTCATTCTCGATGCAATTCCCGTCTACTTCTTGGGTTTGGGTTGATCATCAGCGGCGGAGTTCAGGAAAGCTTTCATGGTGTCCTCGTCCCACTTTTCGAACCCCTCCTTGATGTCCTTCAAATGATCATGAACGGTCGTGAGATTATCCACGAGCTCACCGCGGTTCTTGTTCCAGTCATTCTCGAAGTCCCTGACGCGATCCTTGAGATCGGATTTTCCCATGGGCGAGCCTACGGATTCGGCGATGCCTTTGGCGATGTCGGAGGCATCCTTGAATTCCTGGATGCCGGTGTACAGGTTGGTCACGATCTCGTCAAGGCGAGCCAGGTATATCTCATCGGCCACGGGGCAACGACTCCTTAAAATCCAAACGTCCAATTCGACTCATGCACACAGCATGATCGAGAATGTGGCCGCCCCGTGAATAACGGGGCGGCCACATGACCGGAAAGGCCCAGTTGGTCCTACTGGCCGGCCATACCGCGGTCGGTGTCCTGGATCTGTGTCATCATGTCGCGCAGCGCGGTGGCCATGTCGTTGATGCCATCGAATGCGGTCTTCAAGCCGTCGTTCAGGTCCTTGTAGCCTTCGCCGAACTGGCCCGAAGCGTGCTCAGTGGTGAAGTCCTCGCCGAGCAGCTTGTCCACGCCGGACTGCAGCTGCTCAAGCACGCCGTCCAAGTCCTCGCGCCCGGTGTCAAGCTTCGATGCCATGGCTTCCATTTCGCCATAATTAGCCTTGAAATCAGTCACAACAATGCTCCTCAACTTGTCGACTGGCCCGGCTGCCGGGCCACTTTTTTTCGTCCACAGACTAGACTAGTGTGGCAGCTGACTTGCTCTCAATGGGGAGAACTCCCCGTGGCACGCCGGCATTGAACTGAAGTAGAAAGATCCCATGGACGTAGTTTCAGCAGCAGCACTGGCCAGATCCTCAACCCTCGGAATGCAGCCAGCCGAAGCACGCCTCCGGATCTGGTCCTGCCTCATCGACTACGCCATTTCGCTGGCCGCGCTGCTGCCCGCCGGCATCGGATACGTGATTTTCCTGGTGACAGGTCACTACTCCACGGTCCCGCTGGTCCTGTCCGGAGTCAGCGCCCTGCTGCTGGTGGCCTACCTGGTTGTCTTGCTCGTGATGAACAGCCGCAGGGGCTCTTCGCCCGGCAAGTCCGCCATGCGCCTGCGCGCCGCCCGGCTGGATTCTTTTTCCGCACCCGGCTTCGGCCGGATCCTCCTCGCCGCCTTCGTCTTCCTGCTCAGCCATCTGATCCCGGTCATTGGCCCACTGCTGATGCTGCTGTCCTGCTTCTTCGACCGGGAGCACCGCCGCAGCTGGCTGGACAAGATCGCCCAAACCTACGTGGTTGATATCCGCAAGGGCCTGGATCCGACCAACCCGCGGGCGCTGGCCCGTGCCGAATACCTGATCTCCCGCCCGGACCGGGATATTTCGGAGCACCTGCCGTCGCTGGGCACGTCCGCCGAGGACGACATATACGATGACGCCGCAGTACCCGCGCGTCCCCGATCCACAGCGGGCATCATCGGAGCGCAGAACAGCGACTGGCATTCGCCAGCTGCGCCGCAGACGGGAACCATCCGCCGCGCGGCCTTCGCCTTTGACGACGGATCCTACCTCCCCGTTCCCGAATCCGGACTGATCGGACGCGCGCCCCAGGCCACGGAAGAGTCCAGTAATGAACTGCTGGTCGCGCTGAAGGACCCCGAACGGCTGCTGTCCAAGACGCATCTGGCCTTCGGCTGCGACGGGGCGAATGCCTGGATCATGGACCTGGGTTCCAGCAACGGCACGCAGGTCACCACCGCCTCCCGCACCCCGCGCAATGCACCACCCCATGTCCGCCTGCATCTGAATGACGGGGACGTCGTCCAGGTCGGCAGCCGCACCTTCCGCATTACCTTCCAGGAGACAGCGAAGTGAAAATCAAGGCCACGCTCCGGCGCCAGGACACCAGCACCATCGACGTGGTGCTGACCTGCGATGCCACCGCCACCGTGGGAGATGCCGCCCGGGCCCTGGCCGGGGAGCAGGTTCCCGAGCATCCCACGCTGCTGGCCACCGCCGCTGGCACCGCACCGGTCCAGCTGGATCCGCACACCCCGCTGGCCGAGGCGGAACTGGGTTCGGGCTTCACCATCGAGGTCGTGCCGACCACCGATGCTTTCGTCTCGGGCGGCTCGGCGGCAGCGGTGCTGCGCGTGGCCAACGGCCCGGATGCGGGCATGGCCTTCGCGCTGCCCGCCGGCACCTCCTATGTGGGGCGTTCGGAGAAGGCCACCGTGGTGCTCAACGACCGCATGGTCTCCACCCGGCATGCGCGCATCGAGGTGGGAAGCAAGATCGAGCTGGTGGATTTGAACTCCGCCAACGGGATCCTGGTCGATGGCGGGCTGGCCCAGCGCGTCGCGGTGATCCCCGGCCAGCTGATCACTCTGGGCGCCACCGAGGTCTTCTTTGAGCTGCTGCCCGGGAGCGCCACCGGCCATTCCCCGGTCTATGAGAAGGGCGGCTCGATCCTCTTCAACCGTTCCCCGCGGGTGGAGGTCCGCTACCCCGGCGAGGAACTGCCGCGCCCGGCGATCCCGCAGGAGGCCAGCCCCAAGCTCTTCCCCTGGCCGATGATCTTCGCTCCGCTGATCATGGGCCTGACAATCTTCTCGCTCACCCAGCGCGCGCTGTCGCTGATCGTGGTGCTGATCTCGCCGCTGATGATGCTGGGCAACCTGATCGGCCAGCGCACCCAGAACAACAACAAGCTGCGCCTCGAAATCGAGACCTTCGAACGGCAATTCGAAGCGCTGGAAGATTCCCTGCTGGCCGGGGAGGAAGCCGAACGCGCGCACCGGCGCAGCGAGGCCCCGGCCACCGCGACCGTCTTCGAGCAGGCTGAATCGCTGGGCCCGCTTCTGTGGACCCGGCGCCCGGAGCACTGGAACTTCCTCTCCCTGCGGCTGGGCTCGGGTACCGCGCGCAGCCGCACCACCGTCGCCGCGCTGGCCGACCGGACCGGGCTGCAGGAATACGTGGAACGCGTCGACGCGCTCACCGCCCAATACCGGATGATCGAGGACGTGCCGATCATCGAGTTGCTGCCCTCGGCCGGCGCCGTCGGCATTGCCGGGCCGCGGCTGCAGTCAGCCGATGCGCTGCGCGCGCTTGCGGTGCAGCTGTTCGGCCTGCATGCGCCCAACGACCTGTGCACCGCCGCGATCATCGACCCGGCCTGGACCGAGGACCTTGAATGGTTCAAATGGCTGCCGCACACCACCGGCCCGCGCTCCCCGCTGGCCCAGGTGGCGCTGGCCGATACGCAGACCTCCGGCACCGTGCTGGTCAACGCGCTCGAAGAGCTCATCGCCCGGCGCAACGACCCGTCGTCCTACCGGCTGGGCCCGTTGGCTACCCGGCACACCTCCATGGAGCTGGGCAGGGAAGCCGGCGAGCAGTCCACCGGCGTGCCGACGGCCAAGGACCTTTCGCTGGTGCTCTTCGTGACCAACGACGCCCCGGTGGACCGCGCCCGGCTTTCGCAGATCATCGAGCGCGGACCGGCCGTGGGCATCTACACGATCTTCGTGGCCCCCACCGTGCAGTCGCTGCCCGCCGCCTGCCGCACCTTCGTGGACGTCACCGAGGGCCTGGATGATGCCCGCGTGGGTTGGGTGCGTGCCGGCGAGGAAACCGTCAAGGTGTCGGTGGAAGGGGTCTCGCGCGAGCATGCCGAGCACTTCGCCCGCCGGTTGGCGCCGATCGTGGACTCCAGCTCGCTGGTCCCGGATTCCTCGGACATCCCGGATTCGGTGTCGCTGCTGCGCATCCTCGGCCCGGACCTGGCCGAATCCCCGGATGCGGTGCTCGAACGCTGGAAGCAGAACAACTCGGTGATCGACCGCGCCGCCACCGGCCCCCGGCCGCGGTTGAAGCGCGCCGGGACGCTGCGCGCCTTCATCGGCCAGGGCACCCCGGATGCGATGAGCCTGGATCTGCGCACCCAGGGCCCGCACGCCCTGGTGGGCGGCACCACCGGCTCGGGCAAGTCCGAATTCCTGCAGGCCTGGGTGCTGGCGATGGCCGCCGAATACAGCCCGGACCGGGTGACCTTCCTGTTCGTGGACTACAAGGGCGGTTCGGCCTTCGCCGACTGCGTGGAGCTGCCGCACTGCGTCGGGCTGGTCACCGACCTCTCCCCGCATCTGGTCCGCCGCGCGCTGACCAGCCTGCGCGCCGAGCTGCACCACCGCGAGAAGCTCTTCCACCGCAAGAAGGCCAAGGACCTGCTGGAACTGGAAAAGCGCCAGGACCCGGAAACCCCGCCGGCCCTGGTGCTGGTGGTTGACGAGTTCGCCGCCCTGGCAGGAGAGGTTCCGGAATTCGTGGACGGCGTGGTGGACATCGCTCAGCGCGGCCGCTCCCTGGGCATCCACCTGATCTTGGCCACCCAGCGCCCTGCGGGCGTGATCAAGGACAATTTGCGCGCCAACACCAACCTGCGCGTGGCGTTGCGCATGGCCGATGCCGCGGACTCGAACGACGTGGTGGAGGACCCGATCGCCGCCGGATTCGACCCGTCGCTGCCCGGGCGCGGCATCGCCAAGACCGGCCCGGGCCGGCTGGTGCCCTTCCAGTCCGGGTACGCCGGCGGCTGGACCACCGACGAGCCCGAAGCCGCCGAAGTGCGCGTGGAGGACCTGCGCTTCGGCGGGGCGCGCGTCTGGGAGCAGCCCGAAACGGAGAATGCGGACATCGAGGAGAACAGCGGCCCGAACGACCAGAAACGCCTGGTCTCCAGCTTCATCGCCGCCTCGAACGGCGCCGGGATCCCGGCCCCGCGCCGGCCATGGCTCGATGACCTCTCGGCCACCGTGGATTTGCGCGAGCTCGCCCCGGATTCGGACAGCCGGATCCCGCTGGCGCTGGCCGACATCCCCGAGCACCAGGCCCAGGAAACCGCCTGGTTCGAACCCGACACCGACGGCCACCTGCTGGTCTACGGCACCTCCGGCGCCGGCAAGTCCGCGGCGCTGCGCAGCATCGCGATCGCCGCGGGAGCCAACCCGGCGGCCGGCACCGCGGCGGTGTACGCGCTGGACTTCGGGACCAGCTCGCTGCGCTCGCTTGAACCGCTGCCGCATCTCGGCGCCGTCATCGGCGGCGAGGACGTGGAACGCATCCAGCGCGTCTTCCGCATCCTGGCCGAGCACCTCGATGAGCGTTCGACCCGGTACGCGGACGCGAATGCCGCTTCGCTGAGCGAGTACCGCCAGGTGACAGGCAACCTGTCCGAACCGCGCATCTTCCTGCTGATCGACGGTTTCGGCCAGTTCCGCAACGACTGGGAACTGGGCCACGGCCGCGGCGAGTTCTACCAGGTGTTCATGCGCATCGTCGGCGAGGGCCGTCCGCTGGGCATCCACGTGGTGGCCACCGCTGACCGCTTCGGCGCGGTGCCCACCGCGATCAGCGCGAACATCACCCAGCGCGTGGTGCTGCGCATGGCCGACGAGCAAGCGTACAACGTGCTGGGCGTGGCCAAGGATGTGCTCAATGAGCGCAGCGTGCCCGGCCGGGCCATCATCAAGGGCCACGAGGCGCAGATTGCGGTGCTTGGCGGCACCGCCAACGTGGCCGAGCAGACCGCGCTGACCACCAGCTGGGCCCAGGAGCTCACGGCTTCCGGTGCCCCGCAGGCGGCCGGGGTCGAAACCCTCCCCCAGGAATTCGCGGCGGCGTCGCTGCCCGACACTGTCAACGGGCTGCCGGCCATCGGCCTTTCCGACACCACATTGGGTCCGTGTGGCTTCGAGTCCATCGGCACCTTCGTCATCGCCGGCCCGCCGCAGAGCGGGAAGACCAATGCGATGCGCGCCATGGTCACCGCGCTGGAACGCGCCAACCCGGCCACCCAGTTCTTCCACCTCGGCGGCCGGCGCGCCGAGCTGCGCGGCTGGCGGCAGTGGAATGGCACCGCTTCGGGCCCGACCGAGACCCGGCAGTTCGCCAAGGACATGCTGGATCTGGTCTCGGATGATTCCATGCCGGGCAAGATGGTGTTTGTCGTGGAGAACTTCACCGAGTTCGCCGATTCGGATGCGGAGCGTCCGATGAAGGAACTGCTCAAGGCCATTAACCGCTCGGATCATTTCCTGATTGCCGATGGGGATATCAACTCGTTCTCCTCCAGCTTCGGGCTGCTCGGCGAGCTGAAGTCCAACCGCCACGGCATCGCGCTGAAGCCCGACGCCTACGACGGGGACTCGCTGTTCAAGGTGCCGTTCCCGCGCGTCAAGCGCCACGAATTCCCGCCGGGGCGCGGGTTCATGGTGCAAAACGGCCAACGCACCCTGGTGCACCTTCCGCTTGTGGAGCAGTAGTCCGTGGAGCAGTAGGCGCGAAAAAGCCGGCAGCAACGTGCAGTTGCTGCCGGCTTCGCTGTGCTGGGGCTAGAACTCGAAGTCGCCGAAGTCTCCGCCAGCGCCGCCGAGGAAGTCGCCGAACATGCCCTCGGCCTGGCCGCCGAGCTGTTCCCCGGCACCGGCCACGGTTTCGCCCAGGCCATCGGCCATGGAACCGAATTCTTCGCCAATGCCGGCAAAGCCGTCAAGCAGCGGCCCGGCAATGGCGGTGCCGATGAACGCGCCTGCCACGCCGCCGAGCAGGCCAACGCCCAGGCCGCCGGCCGCCCCGGCAGCCATGCCCAGACCGCGGCCCTTGCCGCCGGAGCCCAGGAGCTTGTCCATGAATCCGGGACGCGAGATTTCCGCTCGGGTTGCCGAGCGGGCCAGGTCCCGCGGATCCTGCGACCTCGGGCGTTCTGCCGGCGGTAGCTGCTCGTTCAGCTCGTGGTGCAGCAGTTCTCGCTGCTGCGGGGTCAGCCGGGCGAAGGCTTCGGCATGAGCGCGTTCCATATCCTGCGGCGGAGCGGTGCGCAGCATGTAGCGGTACTTCTCGATCGCCGCCTGGTCTTCGCGCGAAGGGGCTGAAGCCTGCGGATTGCCGTAGCCGCGGTTGCCGTAGTCCTGGCGCTGCTGCTGGTAAGGCTGCTGGTAGCCGGAAGTGTTCTGCTGGTAGCCGCGCTGGTCGCGATCATAACCGCGCTGATTGCTGCTGGAGCTGCGCTGGCTGAGCTGTTCCCGGACATACTGGCCAGCCATTTGCTTGCCCTTGCGCAGCAGCTTGTCGAACATGGACATGAAATCGGCCTCCTAGGCTTTGCGGGCGCGGTGCGCTGGGGCACCGCTCTCACATCATTAAACTCCCCAGCAGTGCTCCTTGTTCCCCGCATTAGACTATTCTCATCTTCGCTTCGCTCCGCGCAGGCTCTGGGTTCTGCGCGGGTTCTGCGTCGGGCACCGGCTGCGTCGCGGCATCCGTGATGCGCGCCAGCAGCTCGGCAGCCACGGACACGGCAATCACCGCCGGCTGCTTGCCGCGCACCTGCTCGATCCCGATGGGGCACTGGATCGCGGCGATCTGCTGATCGCTGAAGCCGCTGGCGTCCAGATTCTTCTGGAAACGCGCCCACTTGGCGCTGGACCCGATCAGCCCGATCGACCCCAATCCCGGGTGGCGCAGGGCGGCATCGCACAGGTGGAAATCCTCGGCGTGATCATGGGTCATGATCAGCACGTGGGCACCGTCGGGCAGGGCGCTGAGCACCTGCTCCCCGAGCACCGCCACCGCCGGATGGATCTGCGCCACGCTGGGTTCAAGCACGGGAAGCTCCTCCAGGAATTCCGGGCGCGAATCCACCAGATGCAATTCCAGGTCATGGCGGGAGAGGATGCGGGCCAATTCCATGCCCACATTGCCCACCCCGAAGATCGCAACCGTGGCAACAACCGGCAGGGGCTCCAGCAGCACCGTGACTTCGCCACCGCAGCATTGGCGGCCGAACTTGGCTGGAGCCTTGTCGCTGAGCTTCATGCTGATGCTCTGCGGCTGGCCCTCGCCCACGGCGATCATCTGGCGGGCCCGTTCCATCACAGCCATCTCCAGGTTGCCCCCGCCAATGGTCCCGAAGATTTCCTGGCTGGAGATCACCATCTTGGCTCCCGCCTCGCGCGGGGCATGCCCGCGCACCGCGATGACGGTAGCCAGCACGCCCGGCCGACGCTCATTGCGCAGCACGGTGACCGCTTCAATCCACGAGCGCATGGCTACTGCCCCTCCCGCACCGATTCAATCGCCCAGAACACTGCTTCCGGTGTTGCCGGGGACGCCAGCTGCACGGAGCATCCGGCGGGCCCAAATGCGGCCACCGCCTGCCGGATCGCCTCGCGCACCGAGAAGGAGAGCATCAGCGGCGGCTCCCCCACAGCCTTGGAACCGTAGACCGCGCCTTCCTCATGCGCTTTCTGTAGCAGGCTGACGTTGAAGATCTCGGGCATCTCGGAGAAGCTCGGGATCTTGTACGTACTCGCGGCCTGGGTGGCGACCCGTCCCCGGCCCGGCCCATCGGAGGTGTCCCAGCGCAGGTCCTCCAAGGTCAGCCAGCCGGTGCCCTGCACGAACCCGCCCTCGATCTGCCCCAAATCCACCAGCGGCGAGAGGGAGTCCCCGACGTCATGGACGATATCCACGCGGCGCAGCACGTAGGAGCCGTCAAAGCGGCTGACTTCCACCTCGCTGGCCGCCACCCCGTAGGCAAAGTACTTGAACGGGCTGCCGGTCATCCGCGACAGGTCCCAATGCAGCCCCTCGGTACGGTAGAAGCCGGCAGCCGAAAGCTGGATCCGTTGGAAGTACGCGGTCTTGACCACGTCCGCCCATTCCAGGGTTTCGCCCTTGCCCAGCGCGGCGACCCGGCCGCCGCCGAAGCGGACATCCTGGGACGGAACCCCGAGCATGCCGGCGGCCACCTGAGCCAGCCGTCCCCGGATCTGCTCGCACGCATCCTTGACCGCCCCGCCGTTCAGGTCGCTGCCCGAGCTGGCCGCGGTGGCCGAGGTGTTGGGCACCTTGTCGGTGCGCGTTGGCGCGTTGCGCACCATGGACAGCGGCGCGCCCAGGGCGGTGGCGGCCACCTGCAGCATCTTGGTGTGCAGGCCCTGGCCCATCTCGGTACCGCCGTGGTTGACCAGCACCGAACCGTCCTTGTAGACCAGTACGAGGGCCCCACCCTGATTGAAGGCGGTGAGGTTGAAAGAGATGCCGAACTTCACCGGGGTCAAGGCCAATCCTCTTTTGACGTGTTCATGGGTGGCGTTGAACTGCGCAATCTGCTGCTCGCGCGCGGCGATGGCTGCCGAATCGAGCACCTGGTTCCAGGCGGCTTCCAGCCGTTCGGGATGCCTCACCGGCTGGTAGTAGGGAGTGTCCTGGCCTTCGGTGTAGAAGTTGCGGCGGCGCAGTTCCTTGGGGTCCAATCCCAGCTGCGGGGCCACCCGGCCCAGGATGTCTTCCATGACCAGCATGCCCTGAGGACCGCCGAAGCCGCGGAACGCTGTTTGCGAGGTCTTATGGCATTTGGCGATGCGTCCGGAAACCTTGATGTTCGGGATCCAATAGGAATTGTCGATATGGCACATGGCGCGGGTCAGCACCGGTTCGGACAGATCCAGGCTCCACCCGCCGTCAGCTGTCAGTTGGGCCTGCAGGGCGAGGATCCTGCCCTGCTCGTCGAAGCCTATTTTCCAGGTGACATGGAAACCGTGGCGCTTGCCGGTCATGGTCATGTCCAGGGTGCGGTCCAGCCGCACCCGCACCGGACGCCCGGTGAGCACTGCACCCAAGGCCGCCAGCGCGGCATAGCCGTGGGGCTGCATTTCCTTGCCGCCGAATCCGCCACCCATGCGCAGCACTTGCACGGTCACCTCATGGGCGCTGATGCCCAGCACTTGCGAGACAATGTCCTGGGTTTCGGTGGGATGCTGGGTGGAGCAATGGATCATGATCTGTCCGCTCTCATCCACCATGGCCAGCGAGTTCTGCGTTTCCAGGTAGAAGTGCTCCTGTCCGGAGAATTCGAATTCTCCGTCGAAGACATGGGCCGACTGCGCGAAGCCTGCCTCCGGGTCCCCCTTGGCGATCTCGGGCTGGATGCCGTGGAAGCTGCCGGCCGCGATGGCCTCCTTGATGGTGATCAGAGAATCCAGCTGCTCATAGTCGACGTTCACCGCCTTGGCTCCGGCCTTCGCCGCTTCCAGGTCTTCACCCAAGACCCATGCCACCGGTTGCCCGAAGAACATCACCTCGTCCACCGGGAGCAGCGGTTCGTCATGCTTGGCGCCCTGGTCATTGACCCCGGGAATATCTGCCGCAGTGATCACCCGGACGACCCCGGGCACATCCAGCGCCGCACTGGCATCCAGGCCCAGGATCTTCGCGTGGGCGCACGTGGACTGCACCGGGTAGGCATGCAGCACCCCGACCAGGCGTTGCGCAAGATCATCGGTATACAGTGCGGTACCGGTGACGTGCGCGGCGGCGGATTCGTGGCGGTGGCGCTGGCCGACCACGGCGTTATCGGGGCGTTGGGATAGCTGGCTCATGAGTTCTGCTCCTGCCCTGCACCCGAGCGCGACAGCTGCTCGGCGTAGAACCGTTCCAGCGAAGAGGCCAGCATGGCCTTGCGGTAGCTGGCGCTGGCCCGGTGATCATCCATCGGGGTGCCTTCCTGGCCCATGGTCCGTGCGGCGGCCCGGATGGTGTCCAGGTCCCATTCCTTGCCTTCCAGCATCACTTCAGTGGCCCGGGCACGCAGCGGGGTGGCTGCCACGCCGCCCAACCCGATCCGCGCCTTGGAGATCACGCCGTCATCCACCGTCAACGCGTAGCCGACGGCCACGGATGAGATATCATCGAAGCGCCGCTTGGAGATCTTCTGGAAGCTGGTCAGCTCGGCCAGCGGCAGCGGTATGCGGATCGCGGTGATCATCTCCCCCGGCTCCCGCACGGTCTGCCGATAACCGGTGAAGTACTCGGCGAGCGCCACCATCCGGTTGTCCCGAATGCTGGAGAGCACCAATTGCGCTTCCAGAGCCAGCAGCGCTGGCGGGGTGTCTCCGATGGGCGAGCCGGTGCCCAGATTCCCGCCCAGGGTGGCGCTATTGCGGATCAGCCGGGAAGCGAACTGCCCGAAGAGCTTGCCCAAAAGCGGAACGCGCCCGGCGAGCTGGCGTTCCAGCTCGCTGAGCGTGCAGCCTGCGCCGAGCTCCAGGTACTGCTCGCCCCAGTGGATTTGGCGCAGTTCGGGCAGCCGGTCGATGGCCAGCACCGAGCGGGCGCGGGCTCCCTTGATGTTGACTTCCACGCCCCAGTCCGTGGCCCCGGCCACCAGCACGGTGTCAGGTTCATCAGCCAGGATCTGCAGAGCCGATTCCAGGTCCGTGGCCCGGCGGAACCGGCCCAGTTCCCCGGTGGGGGTGTCCGCACGCTGGATGTCCGTGGCGACCGGGTCCGGGGCGCTGCGCTGTGTCCGGACGGCCAGCGGGTCATCTTCCTCGGGCTCGCCCAGCGCGTAGGCGGCGTCGCGAATCGGACGGTATCCGGTGCAGCGGCAGAGATTCCCCGACAGCGCGTGCAGATCGAAGCCATTGGGTCCGTACTCGTGCTCGCCGCCGTCCTCCGCGCTGACTGCGGGATTGGAGGTCCGCTCGGGGCGGTAGTATTCCGCGGCCATGGAGCAGACAAAACCGGGGGTGCAATATCCGCACTGGGATCCTCCGCGGTTGGCCATCTCTACCTGCACCGGGTGCAGGTCCGCGACGCTGCCCAGCCCTTCGGAGGTAATCACTTCCTGGCCGTCCAGGGATGCGGCTGGCAACAGGCAGGCGTTGACTGCGGTCCACCTGCTGCCCTCCCCGTCGCTGCGGGCCACCAGGATGGAGCACGCGCCGCATTCGCCTTCGGCGCAGCCTTCCTTGCATCCGATCAGCTGCTGTCCGCGCAGGAAATCCAGCGCGTTGGCATGCGGCGGTCCGTCGAATTCCCGCACCGTCCCATTGACGGTAACCAGGCATTTTGTCTCTTGCGTTGCCTCGGCGCTCATGCCGCTGACACCTCCTGCGCCCGGGTATCTCCGGACGCACCATGTATGAATTGGATGATGGTCGGGATCTGGCTCCCTGCCGGCGATTCAAGGCTCGGCAAGGTGCCGCCGCATGCCGCGGCGTGATTAGTGTCCGTGCGCGATCTGGCCCTTGGACCAGGCGAGGCATCCGCCCATGATTGCCCTCCAGAATTCGGATGTTCAACATGCATCCAACTCTTCAAGGTGATCCAGGCCACCTCGATGGATCCTTACTATAGCCCGTATCGGCTCAGGCCAGTAGGGGTGCCTTGGGCTCTCCGGCGAGGTATTCCAGGTAGCCCAGCGCCGATGCCGGTGGCAACTGAACTGGCCATCGGCTTCGTATTCGATGTGGGCAACGCCGGCATGGCGCTGGAGAACCGCTTGGAGTTGATCTCGCGGATCTGCTCGGGCCACAGCCGGGTTTCCAACACGTTACAGCCGCCTATCGACTCCCCGATCCCTCAGGTGAAATTAAGTTCCCCTCGGCGCAACAACATGAGCACCTCGGTGAAATACCGATTTGAAAAGCTCAGAAGCATCAAACGCTAGAGAAGGGATCGGGTAGCGTGAGCGCACAGCTAGAAGCACCTGGCACATCGCAGGCACTGGACATCCAGCCGGGACGCTGGGTCAGCAATTGGACCCCGGAGGATCCTGCCTTCTGGAAGCACACAGGATCAGCGGTAGCCAGCCAAAACCTCAAGTGGTCCATCTTCGCCGAGTTCCTCGGTTTCAGCGTATGGCAGCTTTTCGCCATCATCGTGGTCTATCTCCCGGCCGCCGGATTCAACTACAGCACCACCGAACTGTTCTGGCTGATCTCCATCCCAAGCCTCGTCGGAGCGACCCTGCGCATCCCCTACACGTTCATGGTCGCCCGGTTCGGCGGACGCAATTGGACAGTGATTTCCGCATTGCTCCTGCTGATTCCTGCCGGCGGCATAACGCTCGCGCTGGCCGATGCGTCCACGCCGTTCTGGGTCATGCTCAGCCTCGCAGCGCTGACCGGCTTCGGCGGCGGCAACTTTGCCTCCTCGATGGCAAATATCACCTACTTCTACCCGGCCGCCCGCAAGGGCTGGGCGCTGGGGCTGAACGCTGCCGGCGGCAACCTAGGCGCGGCCGTCGCCCAGCTGCTCGTGCCGGTCATTGTCACGGTGTTCGCCGCCGGAGCGCTGCAGCTCCCGCTGGCGGGGTTGCTCTGGATCCCGCTGATTCTGCTCGCCGCGTGGGGCGCCTGGAAGTACATGCACAATCTGTCATCGGCACGCTCGGATATCCGCGGCGCGGTGGCCTGCCTGAAGGAAAAGCACCTGTGGGTCATCTCGGCACTGTATGTGGGAACGTTCGGCTCCTTCATTGGATTCTCGGCAGTCTTCCCCAAGCTGATCGTTGACACCTTCCCCGAATACGCTGCCTTACCGCTGGGCACCGCCACCATCACCTTGGCCTTCCTCGGCCCGCTGGTCGCCTCGCTGGCTCGCCCATATGGCGGAAAGATCGCCGACAAGCTCGGCGGCGCACGCATCACCGTGGCCACCTTTGCGGCCATGGCCTTGATTACCGCCGCACTGGTGATCAGCCTGCCCCGGGCGAACTTCTGGGTCTTCCTCGCCTTGTTCTTGCTGCTCTTCACCGCAAGCGGCATCGGCAATGGCTCGACCTATCGCATGATCCCGGCAGTCTTTGCCCTGAGCGGCCAGGGACAGCAGTCCGGACAAGTGGATTCTTCCCGCAAGGCTGCTGCCGCACTCGGATTGATCTCGGCCATCGGCGCCTACGGCGGCTTCCTGATTCCGCAAGCCTTGGGCCTGTCCGTTTCCACGACGGGAGCCTACACCGCGGCATTCATCATCTTCATCGCCGCCTACCTGCTGCTCATGGCCACCGCATGGTTCACCTATGCGCGGCCCGGCACCCGCTTCGCGAAGCACGGAGTCTAGGATGACCGCCACCCATTGCCCCTACTGCGCCCTGCAGTGCGGCATCACCCTCGAACGCAGCACGCAGGCCGAAGCCCCTGAGCCGGTGAGCTTGAAGGGCCGCGACTTCGAAACCAACGGCGGGGCGCTGTGCCGGAAAGGGTACAGCGCCGCGACGCTGCTGGATCATCCCGAACGCCTGCAGGCACCTATGCTCCGCCAAGCCGATGGCAGCCTTGCACCGATCGGCTGGGAGCAGGCATTGGATCTGGTGGCAGACAAGGCCCGGGTCATCCGGGACGAATCCGGAGCCGATGCCCTGGCGGTTTTCGGTTCCGGGTCGCTGACCAACGAGAAGGCCTACCTGCTGGGCAAGTTCGCCCGGCTGGCCCTGGGCACCTCGCGCATCGACTATAACGGCCGGTTCTGCATGTCCTCGGCTGCCGCGGGCACCAACCGCGCCTTCGGGTTGGACCGCGGTTTGCCGTTCCCGCTGGCGGATCTGGATGAAGCCGGGATGATCCTGATGCTCGGTTCCAACGTGGCCGACACTATGCCGCCCTTTGTCCGGCATCTGGCCGGGGCGCGCGAGAATGGCGGGCTTGTGGTGGTTGATCCACGGTGTTCGGCAACGGCCAAGCTCTGCGCAGATAATGCCGGCTGGCACCTGCAGCCCACCCCGGCCACCGACCTGCCGCTGCTGCTGGGCTTAGCCCACGTGCTGGTGGCGGAGTCCCTGGTCGACACCGGTTATCTGGCCGCCCGCACCAATGGTTTCGACGCGGTGAAAGCCTCGTTGGCCGGCTGGTGGCCGGAACGGACCGCCCAGGTCACTGGTGTTCCTGCCGAACAGATCCGGCGCACCGCCCGGGCCCTGGCGCAGGCGTCCAGCGAAGCGAAGACCGGCGGCAAGCCGGTCTACATCCTCACCGGCCGGGGCATTGAACAGCATGCCAACGGCACCGACACGGTCACCGCCGCAATCAACCTCGCCCTGCTGCTCGGCCTGCCCGGAACTATGGCCGGCGGCTACGGCACCATCACCGGACAGGGCAATGGGCAGGGCGGCCGCGAGCACGGGCAGAAGTGCGACCAGCTTCCCGGCTACCGCAAGATCACCGACCTGGAACACCGCGCGCAGGTGGCCCGCGTCTGGGGCATTGACCCGGAAACCATCCCCGGTCCCGGGCTTCCTGCCGTCGAGCTGCTCGAAGCGCTGGGCACCCCAACCGGTCCGCGCATGATGATGATCCACGGGGCCAACCCAGTGATCTCCGCACCCGATGCCTCGAAGGTGAGCAGGTCCCTGGCCAGCCTGGATTTCCTGGTGGTCTGCGACTTCTTCCTTTCGGAAACCGCGGCGCAGGCGGACCTGGTGCTGCCGGTGCTGCAATGGGCTGAAGAGGAAGGCAGCATGACCAACCTGGAGGGCCGGATCCTGCGCCGGCGCGCCGCCTTGGAGGCACCGAGAAATGCGCGCAGCGAACTGTGGATCCTCTCCCAGCTTGCCCAGCGGCTGGACGCTCCCGGCCACTTCTCCTCCGATCCGCGGGAAGTCTTCGAAGAACTCAAAGAAGCGTCAGCCGGCGGCTTGGCTGACTACTCGGGGGTGCGTTGGGATGATCTCGATGCCGGTGCCGCCATCTATTGGCCCTGTCCTGCAGGCACCGAGGTGTCGGCCGAACCCGGAATCCGCAACGGCACCCCGCGCCTGTTCCTAGACGGCTTTGCCCACGCAGATCAGCGTGCGGTGCTGGTTCCGGTGGCATTCCAGCCTGCGCCCAGGAAGAGCGCCGCGGTCGTCTCCTTGGTTACCGGCCGCCTGCTGGAGCACTACCAGTCCGGCGCGCAGACCCGCCGAGTTCCCGAGCTGGCCCACGCCGCACCAGAACCAATGCTTGAAATCCATCCGGCAACCGCCTTGGCGCACCGGATTGTCCAGGGACAGAAGGTCGTGATCAGCAATGAACGCGGTGAGGTGACCGCCCGAGCGCTGCTGACCGCTGATGCCCGGCTGGACACGGTCTTCCTGCCGTTCCACTACCCGGGGGCGGGGACCGCGAACCTGCTGACCGAGGCGAAGGTCGACCCGCACAGCAGGATGCCTGAATTCAAGCACGCCCATGTTTCGCTGAACATTGTGGAAGAGGAACAATGACCGAGCATCGCCCGCAACGCATCGTCATCATCGGCTTCGGCCCCGTCGCCGCATCCCTCGTCGAGGGGCTGCTGCCCGCGGCGGCTTCCGGCCAGTGCGCCATCACCGTCATCAGCGCCGAAGATCATCTGGCCTACAACCGCGTGCTGCTCGCTGAGCTGGCCGTGGGAGCCGCCGAGCTCGAGCATCTGGGCATGGTGGATCCGCAACGGCTGGCAGATGCCGGAGTCGAGGTGCGCTTGGGTGTGCGGGCTACCGGCATCGACCGTTCGCGACGCCGGGTCCACCTGCAGGACGCTGGCCATATTTCCTATGACCGTCTGGTCTTCGCCACCGGTGCCCGGGCTGTAGTCCCGACGCTCAACGGCCTGAACTTCGATCCGCATGCGGAAACTTCCCTGCCTGCCGGGGTCTTTGCCCTCCGCACGGTGGATGATGCCCATCAGCTGCGGGAATCGCTCGGTGCCGGCCGGCGCATTGCAGTTCTAGGCGGCGGCGTGTTGGGCATCGAAGCCGCCTTGGCCATTGCCACTACGGGGGCGCAACCAGTGCTGGTGCACCATGGTCCTGCACCTTTGGGACGGGTTGTGGATGCCGACGGCGGAGCGCTGCTGACTAAGAATCTGCGCGCCGCCGGTGTCGAGGTGATCTCCGGAGTGAAGGCCACTGGCATTCAAAAGGATGAGCAAGAATTCGCCGGGCTGATGACCTCCACCCACGGACTGGTCCAAGCTGACGCCCTGCTCATTTCCACCGGCGTGCGGGCGAGAACCGAGCTAGCCACCGGCTGCGGTTTGACCGTAGGCCGTGGCATCAAGACCGATGAATTCCTCTGCGCCGATACCGAGCAACGAATTTTTGCCGTGGGTGACTGCGCCGAAGTTGCCGGGCGGCCGCCGGTTGGCTTGCTGGCCCCGGGGTGGGCCCAGGCCGCATGGTTGTCCCAGTACTTTTCGCAGCTGTTTGGTTCGGGACCTGCCGAACCGCTTCCTGCCCCGGACTTCTCCGCGTCCGATGTGCTGATGCTCAAGGGCCAAGGCATCAAGGTAACCGCGGCCGGAGATATCAGCGCCGGGTATTGGGACGACTCAGACCTGCAGGCAACCGTTTACGCGGATCCTGCGCGCGGACGCTATCTCAAGATCGTCACCCGGCAGGATGCGGTCACCGGATTCCTGGCCATGGGCTTGCCGCAAGCCAGCGCCGAACTTGCACTGGCTTATGAGCGCGGTACCGCGCTTCCTGAAGATCGTTCGACCCTGCTGCGGCTGGATGATCCGGCAACTGAACAGATCTCTGCGATCCCCAGCGATGAAGACCAGCTCTGCCGTTGTTCTGGCGCCACCTACGGCCAGGTGGCCCACGCGGTGAACGCCGGATGCACCACCGTCACGCAGGTGGGCGAAAGCTGCCGCGCGGGCACCGGATGCGGAGGGTGCAAAGCAAAAATCGAGGAACTGCTGGCCAACGCTCCCGCCGTGGCATAACGATCCTGAGGGCTGTCGGCTCCTGGTACGTTGCAGAGCTGATCAGCGAAGCACCCGGTACGCCAGATGCACTTCGCTAGCGAAAGCCGAAGTCTGAATGCGTTCCAGCTCGATATGCTGCCCCAAACCTTCGAACAAGGATATGCCACCGCCAAGCAATACCGGGGCGATATCCAGGTGCAGCTCGTCGACCAATCCCAGGGCAAGGCACTGCCGCGATATTTTCCCGTCCAATAAGCTGAAAAAACCGTCTTTGGCATCCTGCTTGGCTGGTTCCACTGCGCCTGCAATGTCATCAACAACGAAGGTGTAGGTGATGCCGTCGCGTACCACCGGCTCAGTGGCTCTATGAGTCATCAGGTATACCGGGACCTGAAGCATCCCTCCATAAGGGATTTCGCCTTCCTCGATCGTTTGCGTCCGATTCGCACCGCCGACAATGGCTCCGATCTTCTCCACGACCAAGGCAACGACCCCATCATCTTCGAGGGCGGAGGGACGGCCAAACATCCAGTCCACCCCGCCCTCAGCATCAGTGAGATACCCATCGAAGGTGATGGTCGCATGGATAATCACAGTTGCTATTGCTTCGATCCTTTTCACCAGGGAAAGGCTGTCAACGATATTCGGCCAGGAATCCAGCGAGCCGACCGCCTTGCTACGTGCCACCCTAGGGCAGCCGCTGGTGCGCTGGCTAGACCCCCGTTGCGGAGCATCACGCAGCTGTGGCTGCCTACGTCCGTGGCCCCACCCTGCTGGCATCTTTGCTCCTAACCGGATGCTGCACGCTGCCAATTGACGCAGGGACGAAAGCCTCTGGCTTTCGTCCCTGCGATTAGTTGATGATGCGGGTTGTCTAGGTCTTCCGCCCCGTTGCTGGACAGTACGCTGACTGGAGCTAATTGGTTGCAAGCGATTCCGTCTCGTCGAGGATTTCGAACCAGCCTTGCCAGGCCAAATGTTCCACGTTCAGGCTGCACTCGGATTTGATGCTCATTTGATCTGCTCCATCCATAGCTGTCCTTCGATTTCCATGAGCCGCTGCACCGGCAGCGGCAGCGAATCGGCGTTCAGGCATTCCCCGGTATCCAGTCGGTACACTTCCTTGTGCAGCGGGCAGGCTACCGTGGCCACGGAATCGCCATCGACCACGGTGTCCCCCAGAATTCCACGGGCCATGACCTTCGCGCCGCTGGTCGGGCAATGATGCGAGGTTGCGAAGAAGGCGTCTTCTTCGGTGCGGAAAAGGGCCAGCTGCGTGGTCTCGAGCCAGAGCGCTTCTCCCCATCCGCGCTCCAGCTCTGCGCTGCGGCACAGCGGCTCCAAGCTCAACGTAGCTTCACTTGTGCCTTCTTCGATTTGCGTGCTCATGATTCCCAGTCCTTCGTGTTTGGTTTTCGCTGACAAATCGAGCTTAGAAGCCGCATGTTTCGCTCGATGCCCAACGCGATTGCTGGTCGGTAAAGCATCACTAACAGCAATTTCGATCGACGTGAATCGAAAATCCTGCCGGAATTCCGCCGGATTTTTGATGTTGCCTTCCTTTGGAGAAATCGAATTCCTTGCCGAATGATTCGTTCATGTTTCAGCGCCTTCACTAGGGAAGTGACTCATGGTGGAGAGAATTGCGCCGACCGAAACACAAGGGTAATTGCCGTGCAAAACGAACTTTCTACAGTTGTCTCATCAGCCAGAAACTCACCGTTTCCCAGCGAAAGTCGAAATAGATCATGGGTACACCACACACTGCACGCAACATCCTGGTCATTGGCGGCGGCCCCGCAGCCCACCGCTTCACCGAAGCCTTGGCCAGCCGCGCACCGCAAGATCTGCACATCACGGTACTGACCGAGGAAACCCACCTCCCCTACGACCGTGTGGCGCTCTCCCAAGCGTTGACCAACCCCGGGGTCGATCTCACCCTCGGCGATCCGAAGCTGTGGGCAGCAGAGCATGTCACCTTGGAAACCAACGCAAAGGCCGTGGCTATCGACAGTGCACAGCGCACGGTCGCCACCGAAGATGGACGCACCTTCAGATATGACGAGTTGGTGCTCGCCACCGGTTCCAACGCCGCCACCTTGCCAATTGCCGGTAACGAGCACACCTTCGTCTATCGCACGTTGGAAGATGTCTGGTCCATCGCTGAGAAGGTCAAGGAACTGTCAACCACGCTGGGCCGCGCCCCGGTAGTGGCTACCATCGGTGGCGGACTGCTCGGGCTGGAAGCCGCAGCAGGTGCCCAGGCGCTGGGGGCAGAAGCTGTAGTCATTGACGGCGGCAAATGGCTGATGGGCACCCAGCTTGATGAAGGTGCCGGTCAAGCCATGGGCCGGCTCATTGAGCAGACCGGATTCACCGTCCACAACGGGGTCTTCCCGCAGGAAATCCTCACCAGCCAGGACTCCGGCAGCCCGGTAGTCACCGGAGTGCTGATGGCAGATGAACGCGTGATAGAAGCCGACATGGTCATCGTGTCGATCGGCGTGCGTCCCCGCGACGAGCTGATCCGCAACTACAACGCGGCCCTGGACGAGGCCGGCAGCCAGGCACCACGATTCGGCATGGGCCCGCGCGGCGGCGTGGTCATCGATTCGCATTGCGCCACCGATATCGAGCACATCTGGGCAATTGGCGAGGTCGCGAACTACGAGGGGTTCTGCATCGGCCTGGTCGCACCGGCCAACGCCATGGCGGAAATCGTTGCCGAGCAGCTGGCCGGCGGTGACGCCGAATTCGCCGGTTTCGACACCGCCACCAAGCTCAAGCTCTCCGGGGTGGACGTCGCCAGCTTCGGCGATGGCTTCGCCCGCACCGAGGGGGCACTGGAAGTGGTCTACGCTGATGCCCCGCGCGGCCTGTACCAGAAGCTCGTCGTCTCCTCCGACGCCAAGACCCTGCTCGGCGGCATCTTCGTGGGAGATGCCACCCCGTACCAGTCATTGCGTCCGCTGCTCGGCCGGGAACTGCCCGGCGAGCCAGGAGCTTACCTCAGCGCATTGGGCGGCGAGGCACCGGAGGGCGAACTGCCCGATGACGCGGTGCTGTGCTCCTGCAATTCGGTCACCGCCGGTACCATTCGCGATGCCGTCTCCGGTTGCGGCTGCTTCGAGGGCGAGGCTCCGGTGACTACCGTTTCCGGGCTGAAGGCGTGCACCCGTGCCGGCACCCAGTGCGGATCCTGCGTTCCGATGCTCAAGAAGCTCATGGAAGCGCAGATGCTCAAGGACGGAGCTGAAGTATCCACCGCCCTGTGCGAGCATATTTCCTTCTCCCGCCCGGAACTCTACGAAGCCATCCGCGTGGCCGGGTTGCAGACCTTCACCGAGGTGATGGAGCGTTTCGGCACCGGCAAGGGCTGCGATATCTGCAAGCCGGTCATCGCCAACATCCTTTCCTCGCAGACCAGCGTGCACCCGATGGATGCAGGACTTGCCGGTGCCCAGGACACCAACGACCGCGTGCTGGCAAACATGCAAAAGGACGGCACCTACTCGGTGGTCCCGCGCATCCCGGGCGGGGAGATCACCCCGGAAAAGCTGGGCGTGATCGCAGCGGTGGCGCAGAAGTACGGCTTGTACACCAAGCTCACCGGCGGCCTGCGCATCGACATGTTCGGCGCCCGGCTGGAGCAGCTGCCGGAGATCTGGCGCGAGCTGGTGGATGCCGGTTTCGAATCCGGCCAGGCCTACGGCAAGTCGCTGCGCAATGTGAAGACCTGCGTGGGTTCATCCTGGTGCCGGTACGGCATGCTCGATTCCACCGCGCTGGGCATCGAGATGGAGCTGCGCTACCGCGGCCTGCGCGCACCGCACAAGCTGAAGATGGGCGTATCGGGTTGCGCCCGCGAATGCGCCGAGGCCCGCGCCAAGGATATCGGCGTCATCGCCACGACCGATGGCTGGAACCTGTATGTGGGCGGCAATGGCGGCGCCAACCCGGCGCATGCCCAGCTGCTTGCAGGAGGCCTGGATGAGCAGACGCTGTTCAAGTACATCGACCGCTACCTGATGTACTACATCCGCACCGCGGACAAGCTGCAGCGTACCGCGCATTGGCTCCAGGACCTGGATGGCGGGCTGGAGCGCGCCAAGCAGGTGGTGATCGATGATTCGCTGGGCTTGGCACAGGAGCTGGAAGATGCCATGGAAGCCCACGTGGCCAACTACGAGGACGAGTGGGCGGCGACCCTGGCCGACCCGGTGAAGCTCAAGCGTTTCCGCTCCTTCGTGAACACCGCAGCTCCGGATACCGCGCTGGAATACGTTTCGGAGCGGGGGCAGCAGCGCCCCGCCGAGCCGGTGACACTAGGTGCCAGCATCCCTGTCGGGGCGCCGCGGAACTAGGAGCTGTTTCCCACCCGCGCTGCTACCAGCGCGGGTGGATCTGCTCGCGCAGCTTGGCGTCGTAGAGATCGCGGACCGAGGCGTTGAAGCCCTCGGAGATCTGCAGCGAACCGGCTGCCGCGTTGGCGCGGGCCTGCTGAGCGTTTCGGGCGCCGGGAATGATGGTGCTCACCCCGTCATGGGCGGCCAGCCAGGCCAATGCCACCTGCGCACTGGTTGCCTCCGGTGCCTCGGCGGCAGCCAGCTTGGCGAACTCGCCAGCGGCTTCAAGGCCGGTGGCGTAGTCCACGCCGGAGAAGGTCTCGCCGACGTCGAAGGAGGAACCATCGCGGTTGAAGTTGCGATGGTCGTCCTTGGCGAATTCGGTCTGCAGGGTGTAGCGGTTGGTCAGCAGTCCGCTGGCCAACGGCACACGAGCGATGATGCCTACACCGGCTTCGCGGGCTGCCGGCAGCACGGTGTCCAGCGGCTTGTGGCGGAAGGCGTTGATGATGATCTGCACGGTAGCGATGTTCGGACGGGCAATCGCCGTCAGCGCCTCGTCCACGGTTTCCACCGAAACGCCGTAGTTCGCGACCCGGCCCTCATCCACCATGCTGTCCAGTGCATCGTAAATCTCATCGCTGGAGTACACCGGGGTGGGCGGGCAGTGCAGCTGGACCAGGTCCAGTGTGTCCACGCCGAGGTTCTTGCGGGAACGGTCGTTCCAAGCACGGAAGGCGTCCAGGTTGTAGTTCTCGGGCACCTGCTCCACGCGGCGGCCCATCTTGGTGGCGACGGTAATGTCCGCATCCGGGTTGGCCTTCAGCCAGGTGCCGATCAGCTGCTCGCTGCGGCCATCCCCGTACACGTCGGCGGTGTCGAAGAAGTTCACCCCGGCGTCATAGGCGGCATCAAGCACGGCCAGCGCGTCGGCTTCATCGACTGACCCCCAGTCGGCGCCGAGCTGCCAGGTGCCCAGGCCAATGGCCGATACGTTGCGGTGGGTACGTCCAAGTTCTCGTTGTTGCATGCCAACAATTCTAGTTTGCGCAGCACGATTTCCTTGGGATGGCAAAATCTCCTTCGACGCGTTGCCGTGTCCAAATCGGTTCTCAATTATCTAAACGATAGAATATTGAATACCATCACGTCATCGAGGAGATCATGTTCCCCACCATCATTACCGTCCTTTGCGCCATCGCAGGATTGCTTGTCCTGCTTGCCGGCAAGGCCATGAAGCCGGAAAACAAGAACCGTGCTGCCACGCGCTTCACTGGAATCACCGTTTTCGTCGTGTCCCTGATCGTCTTGGCCATCATGTCCACCACCATCGTGCAGCCACGCACCGTCGGCGTGAAGGTCGCGCTGGGCAAGCCGACCTCCGTGGTCAGCAACGGCTTCCACCTGAAGTGGCCATGGGAAAAGGTCGAGAAGCTGGACGGTTCGGTGCAGAACGATGTCTACTCCGCCGACAGCGCCATCCCGGTCCGACTGGGCAACAACGGCCGCACCGATGTGGATGCGTCCATCCAGTGGCAGCTGAAAACCGATGATGCCATGGACGTTTTCCTGGATTACCGCACCTTCGAAGGCATCCAGTCCAACTTGGTCGATCGCAACTTCCGTGCCGCATTGAATGAGGTCATGGCCACCTACGATCCGCTGGAATACGGCGAACCCGCCAGCGGCGGCCAGGACTTGGAGGGACTGGCGAAGTCCGTGCAGGAAAAGATGCAGGCCAAGGTCAAGACCCAGATCGAGATCCGCTCGGTCACCCTGCCGATCATCAATTTCGATGAGCCGACTCAGAACCGCATCAACGAGCTGCAGGCGGAAACCGCCAAGACCCGTGTGGCCCAGCAGCGCAAGCAGACCAGCGAAGCCGAAGCCGAAGCCAACAAGATCCTAGAACGCTCGCTGACCCCTGAGACCTTGACGTCCAAGTGTCTGGATATCGTCGCCGAGTCCGGCCAGAGCCCCATTGGCTGCTTCCCCAACTCAGGCGTCCAGCCAATCACCATGACCGGTGACAAGCAGAAGGACTCCAGCCAGTAAAGCCTTTCACGTCCAAACGCCCCAGTTCATTGAACTGGGGCGTTTGGCTGTCTAGGCTGGGTCCTTCCGCTAGCCTTGCGGCATCGGACGGTCGCCGGCGTGGCCCGGCTGCTCCGAGATGACCTGGATTTCCAGGCCCTTCGAGTCGTACAGCTTCCCGTCGATCAGGCGGTCGCCGTCTTCGAGCCCGGCCAGCTGGTACTTGTAGACAGTACGCAGCGAGGTTTCCTTCTTGCCCCAGTTCAGCTCATTGAAGATGATGTTCAGCAGCACGGCCATGATGGTGGCGGAGGAGATGCTTGACTGGAAGATGGTGCTCACCCATGCAGGGAATTCGGCGTAGAAATCAGGCTTGACCATCGGGATGCAGCCGAAGGCCAGCGAGGTCGCGATGATCAGCATGTTCATGTTGTCATCCTTGGCCTTGGACAGGGTGCGGATGCCTGCCGCGGCCACGGAGCCGAACAGCACCACGCCGGCACCACCCAGCACCGGCGAAGGGATCGAGGCGACCACGCGGCCGAGCACCGGCAGCAGGCCGAGGACCACCAGGATGCCGCCGCCGGCGGCCACCACGAAGCGGCTCTTCACACCGGTAATCGCCACCAGTCCCACATTCTGCGCGAAGGCCGACTGGGTGAAGGTGTTGAAGACCGGGGCGACCGTGGAGGAGAGCATGTCGGCGCGCAGGCCGTTGGCGATGCGCCGCGAATCCACTTTGGACCCGGTCACCTCGGCCACGGCGAGCATGTCCGCGGTGGTTTCGGTGTAGGTCACCAGGATGACAATCATCATTGAGATGATGGCACCGATCTCGAAGACCGGCAGGCCGAAGGCGAAAGGCGTCGGCACCGCAAAGATGTCTCCGGTGAGCACCTGGGAGAAATCAGCCATGCCCATGAACACTGCCACCAGGGTGCCTAGCGCAATGGACAGCAGAATCGACAGGCGCGAAAGCGCAGGGACGCCCGACTTGGACAAGGCCAGCAGGATCAGCAGGGTGATGGCGGCCAGGGCGATGTTCTCCAGCGAACCGTAGGAATCCCCGGCGCCGGCGCCGCCCATGGCCCAGTCGGCGGTGACCGGGAAGAGCGAAACGCCGATGATCGTGATCACCACGCCGGTGACCACCGGCGGGAAGAAGCGCAGCAGCTTGGCGAAGAACGGGGCGATGATGATGCCGATGGCGCCCGAGGCAAGCACCGCTCCGAACACTGCCGGCATGCCTCCCCCGCCGTTGAGGATGGCGATCATGGTGGCCACGCCGGAGAAGGACGTGCCCTGGACCAGCGGCAGCTGGGCACCGAAGAACGGCACGCCCAGGGTTTGCAGGATGGTGGCCAGGCCGCCGATGAACAGGCAGCTGGCAACGAGCACGCCCATTTCGGCCGTGTCCATGCCCGCGGCGCCGCCCATCACCAGTGGCGGGGCGATGATGCCGCCGTACATGGTCAGCACATGCTGGAAACCGTAGGCCACGGTTTTCGCAGCGGGCAGGCGTTCGTCTTCGGGTCTGATGCTCTCAGCGGCATTGCTGCGGGCAGCACTCATGGGGGATTTCCTCTTCGGTGGACTGCGGATTGGCGCACCTTGGTCAGGGCGCCGAACACTTTATATTGTGTCGCAATAAGAAATCCAAGCGCTTATGGCAAGCGCTTGATGTGATGCAGTTTGCATTGCCAGTGGGCCGCGCGGCGTTACCGCTGCTGCTGATGCTGGCAGTCCATCTTGAACTCACTGTCCCGCTTATTCCCTCGGAACATCCTGTCGCAGGATTACCAGATGAATCCGAAACGACCATCAATTACGAGCGTTGCTGGACGCAGGATTTCCAGCCGGATATCCAAATGCCCGACCATTGGCTCGGCACTGCTCTGAGCCGCAAGAAGAATTGGCGACAGCGGCTGAACTGAATGAAGCCACGGCCGGGATGGATTTCCCCCGACCGTGGCTTCGCCACTTTGAAACTAGCTGTCCAGCGTGCGCCCTGGCTGCTGGGTGTGCTCGACGAAGCGCACCATCATCGCCTTGAAGCCCGGCGTATTGGACTCGCGTGCCACTAGATCTCGGTGCACCAGCGCGTTGGCTTCCGGGTAGTAGGCGGCCACACATCCCTTGGCGGTCGGGTAGGACACCAGGCGGAAACGGTTGGCTCGGCGCTCGGTTCCGGCGAAGGTGGAAATCACGTCCACCAGGTCGCGGTCGCTGAATCCGGTCTCGGCCAGGTCCTCCGGGTTGATCAGGATGACGCGGCGGCCGTCCTTGATTCCGCGGTAGCGGTCATCCAGCCCGTAGAACGTGGTGTTGTACTGGTCATGGCTGCGCATGGTCTGCAGGATCAGGTGTCCCTCGGGTGCTTCCAAAGCCTCGAATTCCGAAACCGTGAAGCGGCCCTTGCCGATATCGGTGGCGAAGGAGCGGGTGTCGCGCGGCGGGTTGGGCAGCACGAAGCCGTTCTTGTCGCGCACCCGGCGGTTGAAGTCCTCGAAGCCGGGCAGCACCTTCTCGATGTGGTCGCGGATCACGTCATAGTCCTCGGCCATCGCCCGCCAGTTCACCGGGTGGTTATCCCCCAGGATGGCCTGGGCCATGCGCGCGACGATGACCGGTTCGGCCAGCAGGTGGTCCGAGACAGGGGTGAGCCGGCCGCGGGTGGACTTGATCACCGACATGGAGTCCTCCACGGAGAGGAACTGTGCACCGGTGGGGTGCTTGTCGTCCTTGTCGGTGCGTCCCAGGGTCGGCAGGATCAGCGAGGTCTTGCCGTGCACCACATGCGAGCGGTTGGGCTTGGTGGAAATGTGCACGGTCAGCTTGGCGCGCTGCATTCCGGCTTCCAGGGCTTCGGTATCCGAGTTGGCCAGGGCGAAGTTGCCGCCCATGGACACGAACACATCCACCTCGTCCTTTTCGAAGGCGTGCAGCGCTTCGGTGGAATCGTAGCCATGGGCACGCGGGGATTCGATGCCGAATTCGGCATCCAAGGCGGCGAGCAGCTGCTCGGTGGGCTTCTCCCAGATGCCCATGGTGCGGTCGCCCTGCACATTCGAGTGGCCGCGCACCGGGCAGGCGCCGGCGCCGGGCTTGCCGAAGTTGCCTTGGAGCAGCAGCAGGTTGATGATTTCCTTCAGCGTCGGCACCGAGTGCGGCTGCTGGGTCAGCCCCAGCGCCCAGCAGATGATGGTGGCCTTGGACTTGGCCAGCAGCATTGCGATCTCGGTGATCTGGGTGCGGGTCAGGCCGGTGGCCTTTTCCGTGGCGTCCCAGTCCAAGGTGGCGCGCGCATCCTTGTAGGCTTCGAAGCCGTCGGTCACCGCGGCGATGAACTCGTGGTCCACCACGGTGCCCGGATTCTTCTTCTCTTCTTCCAGCAGCAGGTGGCCGAAGGCCTGGAACAGGGCCAGGTCGCCGCCGACCTTGATCTGCAGGAAGTCGCTGGAAATCGGGTCCGCCTTGCCCAGCATGCCGCCCACGGTCTGCGGGTCCTTGAAGCCGAAGAAGCCGGCCTCGGGCAGCGGGTTCACCGCGACCACGCGGGCGCCGCGCTTGCGCGCGTCGGACAGTGCGGAGAGCATGCGCGGGTGGTTGGTGCCGGGGTTCTGCCCCACCACGAAGATCAGATCCGTGTGCTCGAAGTCCTCCAGCGACACGGTGCCCTTGCCGATGCCGATGGTCGGGTTCAGCGCCGTTCCGGAGGACTCGTGGCACATGTTCGAGCAGTCGGGCAGGTTGTTGGTGCCCAGGCTGCGGGCCAGCAGCTGGTACATGAACGCGGTCTCGTTCGCGGTGCGCCCGGAGGTGTAGAACACGCACTTGTCCGGGGTGGTCGCATTGACGTGCTCGCCAATGGTCGAGAAGGCCTCGGCCCAGCTGATCGGCGAGTAGTGGGTGTCCCCTTCGCGGATGATCATCGGGGTGGTGATCCGGCCTTGCGAGCCCAGCCAGTATTCGGTCTTGTCGCGCAGGTCCTCGATGGAGTGCCGCGCGAACCATTCAGGGGTGACTGTGCGGGCGCTGGCTTCCTCGGCGATGGCCTTGGCGCCGTTCTCGCAGAATTCGGCGGGCTTGCGCTTTCCGGTTATGGATTCGGGCCAGGCGCAGCCCGGGCAGTCGAAACCGTCGTGCTGGTTGACGCGCAGCATCGAGCGCAGGGTGCGCGACGGGCCGGCTTCGGCGAAGCCGCGCTCCATGGATACCATCACGGCTTTGAGGCCAGCGGCGGCGTGCTTTGGTTCGCTGACCTTCAAATCATCTTCATTGATGTCTTTCTTGGGTGCCGAGCGATGCATGAGACCCTCCTGGTTGCTGGCGCGGGCGGGACTGATATCCAGCTCACATATTACAAGGCTACGCTGTGATTACCCGATGCGCATGTGTATAAATGTTCACGCTGCGTCCGCGGGAGAACGCAGCGAGCGTCAGGCCTGATTCCTCGGCCAAATCCGCGGCCAGCGACGAGGGCGCGCTGACGGCTGCCAGCACCGGGATTCCGGCCATCGCGGCCTTCTGCACCAGCTCGAAGGAGGCACGCCCGGAGACCTGCAGGACGGCGTCGCCCAGCGGCAGCAACCCCTCGCGCAGGGCAGCCCCGATGACTTTGTCCACGGCATTATGACGCCCGACGTCCTCGCGCAGGATCAGCAGCTCCCCGGAGGCGGAGAACAACCCGGCCGCATGAACACCCCCGGTGGAGGAGAACAGCTGCTGCGATTCGCGCAGGGCGTCGGGCAGGCCCAGCAGGGTTTCCAGCTCCACCTGCCCGGCCTCCGGGGCGGGCGCGAAGGCGGCTTTCTTGCGCACCGCGTCGATGGAGTTGGTCCCGCAGATCCCGCAGGCGGAACTGGTGACCACGTTGCGGGCGGCCAGCAGATCAGGGTGCTTTGCTGCCGGGCCCAGCTGCACCTCGATGACGTTGTAGGTCTGGTTGCCCGCTTCGTCGGTGCCGGCGCAGTAGCGCAGGGAGATCAGGTGCTCGGGAGCGGAAATGATGCCCTCGCCCACCAGGAAGCCGGTGACCATGTCGAAGTCGTCGCCCGGCGTGCGCATGGAGGTGGTGTAGGAGGTGTGGCCGAAGCGGATCTCCAGCGGCTCCTCGCCGGCCAGCTTCTCCTCGCGCACGCGCGAGCCCTCCAGCGTTGCCCTGACGATGCGGCGGCGCGCGATCTTGCGGCCCATGAAAATCTCCTGCCTGCTGTCCTTATCCCCCGAGTGTGGCACCGTTGACCAGAGGAGGCAAAGTGGAGGGGCAGCGGCCGTAAACTATGCAGATGCAGACCGATCGCGACCGCCTCCTCAGGCTCTACGACGAGCAGCTGCGCACCGATGCCGAGACTCCGGGCGCCCAGTCCATCGCCCGGCTCGGTCCGCTGCGCCTGGCCACCTACGCCAATGGGCGCGGTTTCATCACCTATCCGCATTTCAACGGAATAGAACCGCAAACCTTGGCCCAGCTGGCTGGAGCAGCACTGGAGCATTTCGCGGCGCAGCCGCAGATCGCCAAGGTGGAATTCAAGACCCGCGGACACGACCATGCACCCGGTCTGCCCGAGCGCTTGCAAGCATAGGGATTCAATGCCGAGGAGAGCGAATCAATCATGATCGGACCGCTGCAGGCATTGCCCAGTGGCGACCCCGGTCCGGCTAGGCTGGAATTGCGGCGTGTGAGCGCTGCAGAAGAAATTGAGGAAATGTGCCGCATGGTCGACCAGGCCTTCGGCGAACCCTACGATCCCGCCACCACCCAAGCCCTGATTTCACGCATGGCTCGCAATGACGGCATGGAACTGTGGGTCGCCTGGCTGGAGGGGCGGATGGCGGGTGCGGGCCCAGGTCGATGCCCGGCACCGAATTCGCAGGCCTCTGGAGAGGCGGCGTGCTGCCTGAATACCGCGGACGCGGTGTCTACCGGGCCCTGGTTGGTGCCCGGGCACGCAGCGCGATCGCCATGGGCCGCAAGTACGTGCACAGCGACAGCACCGAATATTCCCGTCCGATCCTTGAACGCCAGGGCCTGGTGAAGGTTTCCACCACGACCCCTTACCTTTGGAAACGCGAGTCAACCGGAAGCTAGCCGCTTCCAGCTAGCTTTTCGGCGGGGAGATGATCGCGAATTCGGCTCCGGTGACATCGCCGAGCACTGCCATGCGGCCGAAAAAGGAGTCATGGGGTTCATGGATGACCGTGCCGCCGAGCTTCTCGGCAAGCGCCACGGTTTCATCGGTGTCCGCCACCGCGAAGTAGGCGCGCCAGCCGGACTTGGAGTCCGGATAGCCGGAGATGTCGAAGATGCCCGCCACCGCCTCGGGCCCTTGGCCATAGGTGTGGTAGCGGAACTCGTCCGTGTCCGAGACTGGGGACAAAATCCAACCCAAGACCTCGCGATAGAAGCGGGCCACCGGCTCGAAGCGCTTGGTGTGCAGCTCATTCCAGACCCGCGTGCCCGGTGCACGGCTCGTGGCCGTTCCTGCTGGCGCGAAGGACTGGAAGAGTCCCACTCCGGTGCCGGCTGGATCCCCAATGATGGCCATGGTTCCCTGTCCAGGAACCTCGAGGGGCTTGAGATAGACCTTGCCGCCGTGCAACTTGGTGGCGTAGGCGGCGGCGTGCACATCGGTGACATTCAGGTAGGTGGTCCAGCAGTCCGGTACCTCGGAGTCCGGGTCATTGGCGATGAAGTCGGTGACCATCGAGCCGTTGAGATAGACCTCGGCATATCCTTCGTCCGCGTCTGGCTCGTCTCGGCGCATTTCCCATCCGAATAGCTGCGCGTAGAACTGGGCGGAGCCTTCCATGTCGCTGGTGAGCAGATCAACCCAGCAGGGTTCGGCTCGTGGATCCCTTGGTGCCGGCATCGCTTCCCCATTCCAGAACTCATCAAGCTCGCTTGGCCTGAGTCTATGTCCTTTTCATTCATGTCAGCAACGGAAAATTTGCTGCCAACCAAGATATTACGAAACTGGATGCCTTGCGATGAACCGCGGTTTCACTATGCTTTAATGTGACATAACACACATGGCATCGTTGGTTCACCCGAGGAGTTAACAATGAGCGTTCCCACATCCAATCTCACTGTTTCAGTGGCAGCCATCCTCGCAGAAGGGGCTGCCCGCTACGGTGAGCTGAACGCCATCACCGTCGATGGCCACAGCACCACCTATGCGCAGTTGTGGGATGAGACGCGGGAATATGCCGGAGCATTGCAGGCCCATGGCATCACTGCCGGGGACCGGGTGGCGCTGCTCATCCCCAATGTCGCGGACTTCGCCCGTGCCTACTACGCGGTCCTGGCCCTAGGCGCCGTGGTGGTGCCGGTGCACGCACTGCTCAAGGCCCGCGAAATCTCCTACATCTTGGAGAACTCCGAGGCCAAGCTGATGATCTGCGCGGCGCCACTGCTCGCCGAGGGGGCTGCCGGAGCAGCCGCTTCAGGCGTCCCGGTGTTCAGTGTGCTGGCTCCGGAAGGCTCGGGCACCGACCGGCTGGAAGACCGGGCCCGGGAGGCTACGCCGATTGCCACCTACCTGCCGCGGCGCCCGGAGGACCTGGCCACCATCCTGTATACCTCGGGCACCACCGGCAAGCCCAAGGGTGCGATGGGCACGCACCTTGCCTTGGTTGAGCAGACTCACACCACGCTGCTGAACACCATGGATTTGCGCCGCGGAGACAGGCTCTTCGGCGGGCTGCCGCTCTTCCACACCTTCGGCCAGACCTGTGTGCTCAATACCGGGCTGCGGGCGGGCGCCGAGTTGATGCTGCTGCCCAAGTTCACCGCCGAAGGCGCCCTGGAGCTGCTGCTGGACGCGGGCATCGATGTCTTCTTCGGGGTGCCGACCATGTATGTGGCCCTGCTCGAAGCGGGCAAGCACCGCACGGACACGCCCCAGAAGCTGCGCTACGCCATTTCCGGCGGAGCATCGCTTCCGGTATCCATCCTCACCGCTTTCGAGCAGCGCTTCGGCGCGCGGATCCACGAAGGCTACGGGCTGACCGAGACCTCGCCAGTGGCCTGCTTCAACCATGTGGGCATCGAACCGCGGCCCGGCACCGTCGGCACCCCGGTCTGGGGAGTGGATGTGGAAATCGCGGACCCGGCCAGCCCGGAGAAGATCCAGCTGCTGCCGCGCGGGGAGCTGGGCGAACTGGTGGTCCGCGGGCACAACCTGTTCTCCGGCTACCTGAACCGGCCCGAGGCCACGGCCGAAGCGGTGGTCGATGGCTGGTTCCGCACCGGGGACCTGGGCACGAAGGACGAGGATGGCTACCTGCGCATCCTGGACCGTACCAAGGACATGATCCTGCGCAACGGCTACAACGTGTACCCGCGCGAAATCGAGGAGGTGCTGGTGTCCCACCCGGAGATTTCCAACGCCGCCGTGTACGGGGTGCCACATGAAACCCACGGGCAGGAGATCGCCGCTTCAGTGACGCTGGAGGCAGGCTCCACCCTGGGCGCGCAGGACCTGGTGGCGTGGGCCAGCGAGCAGATGGCCGCTTACAAATACCCGCGACTGATCGAGATCGTCACCGAGTTCCCGCTCGGTCCCAGCGGGAAAATCCTCAAGCGCGAACTGGTCGCGCAGTTCACCGCCGAGCAGCGCTAGCGGACCCTATTTGCGCAGCCCGCTGTAGTCCGGGGTGCGGCGTGCCAGGAACGCGGATCTGCCTTCGGCCAGGTCCGCGTTCGCCCCGTTTTCTTCCCACAGCGTTTCCCACCAGCTGTCGGCGGCTTCCCCAGCACTCACCAGGTTGATCGCTTCCTTGGTGCGCGAAATGGAATACGGCGAGTTCGCCGCCAGCTGGCCGAGCAAGGCGTCCAGCTGCTCCTCGAGCTGCCCATGGGAAACCACTTTGGTGAACATTCCCCAGCGTTCGGCTTCGGCAATGGACACCTCCGCGCCGGAGAGCAGCAGGTACTTGGCCCGGTGCTCCCCCACGGTGCGCGCCAGCCGCTCGATGCCAGGGCGCGGGAACACCAGGCCGATTCTTGCCGGGGTGATCGCGATGCGCACATTGTCCGAGGCCAGCTGGATATCGCAGGCGGAAGCCAGCTGCCAGGCGCCTCCGAAGCAATGGCCTTCCACCACCGCGATGGTGGGTTTCGGACAGCGCACGATGATCTTGTCGAGCAGATCGAAGTGGTTGATCAGTTCCCCGTCCTCATCCCGATCGAAGAGCACTTGGTCCATTTCATCGATGGCAATCCCGGCGCAGAAGTTCCCTCCGGCACCGCGCACCACAATGGAAGCGACCTCGTCATTGGTCGCCAGGCCGGCAAAGGCGCCCACCAGCTGCAGGCACATGTCCTTGGTGAGCGCATTGAATTGGCCCGGATTCTCCAGCCGCACCACTGCGGTGGACCCGGCAATCCCTACGCTGACCCGTGCATTATTGTCCTTGCCCATCAGGATCCTCCCCGATTCATCATGCGTCTCTGGCAATCTATCGCGAATAAGCCAGCTTGCGGAACCTCTCCACGCTCCGCTGGCCTCTGAACAGGTGGCACCTGTGCGAAACTAGGCGTGTGGATGCACAGATTATTTACACCATCATCGCCGGACTGCTGCTCGTCGTCTCCGCGTTGGGCACCATTTTCCCGGTGCTGCCCGGGTCCTTGCTGACCATCGGCACGCTCCTGGCCTGGGGCTGGCTGCTGGGATCCGGCGCCTCCTGGTGGGCAGCCGGACTGGGCATGGCGATTGCCCTGCTGGGCTGGTCGGCCTCAGCAATCCTGACCGGCAAGAAGCTCAAGGAGCATCAGATCCCCAAGGGATCCATCCTCTTCGCCGTTGTCGGCGCCATCGCCGGCGCGTTCATCATCCCGGTTGTCGGCATGTTCATCGGCTTCGCGGTGGGCTTGTTCGCCGGTGAAAGCGTGCGCCGCCGCGAGGTCTCCGGGGCGTTGGGCTCATCCTGGGCTGCGCTGAAGGCCATGGGCCTGGGCATCGTAGTGGAGTTCGGCTGCGTGCTGCTGGCGTCCTCCATCTGGGTCATCGGCATGATCATGCACTTCGTGATGCGCTAGATCCAGCCCATCTCCCTGGCATAGCGCGCGGCCTCGATGCGATTAGCTGTGCTGGTCTTGCCGATCGCATTGGACAGGTGGTTGCGCACTGTACCCACCGACAGGTGCACCGTCGAGGCGATCTGCGAGACCGGCGCACCCGACGCGGCCAAGGCCAGGATCTCGCGTTCGCGCCCGGTCAGCGGGTTGCTGCGGCTCTCCACGCTGAGCATCGCACGCTGCGGATCCACCACCTTGTCCCCGCCATAGACCCTGCGGATGGCGGCAATCAGCTCGGCTGGCGGAGAATCCTTGACCAGGAAACCATGAGCTCCGGCTTCGAAAGCCTGGCGGAAGTACCCGGGACGGTCAAAGGTGGTCAGGATCAGCACCTTCACCTCGGGGTGGCTGTCCTTCAGTTCTGCCGCGGTGCTCAGCCCGTCTTGCCGGGGCATCTGCACATCCAGCAATGCAATATCGGCCCGATGCGCATCCAGCGCCGCGGCAACTTCGTCTCCGTCGGCGCATTGCGCAACGACCTCGATGTCCTCTTCGAGGTTCAGCAAGGCTGCCAGCGCGCCGCGCACCAGATGCTGGTCATCGGCAATGAGTATCCGGATCATCGGGCGTTCCCCTCTGCCGCAAAGGCTATCTGCACGCTGGTTCCGCCCAGCCGCGAGGCCCCCACCGTGCAGCTGGCCCCGAACTGCTTGGCACGCTCCTGCATTCCGCGGATCCCGTGGCCGGGCGTGCTGGCCTGCAGGCCGTCGCCGTCATCTTCAATGCTGACGTGTCCGGGTTCCAGCTGCAGCACGATCCTGCTGGCGTGCGCATGGCGCAGTACATTGGTGACCGCTTCGCGCAGGATCCATGCCACGTGCGAACGCAGCTGCATCGGGACCTGCTCGGCGGATCCGGCCACCGTGAATTCGAGGTTGTTGTCGTTGCAGGCCTGCCGCAGCTCAGCCAATTCCGCGACCAGGTCCTGGCGGCTAAGCCCCTGCACCGTGGTGCGCACGGAGTCCAGCGCATCGACGGCCAAGGCGCTGAGCTGTTCCAGTTCGCCGCGGGCCCGGGCGTACTGCTCCTGGTCCAGCAGGCGCAGGGCCAGCTGCGCCTTCAGGTTCAATGCGGTGAGCGAATGGCCGATCCCATCATGCACGTCCCGGGCAACGCGTTCCTGTTCGGCGACCAGCAGGTAGTCGCTGCGCATCTTTTCGGCTTCGGTCGAGCGCCGGATGGCCGCCACGGTGATCGCATATACCACCATCAGCACGAGGTTCAGGCCGATCAGGAAGATCGCGTCCATGAACTGGCCGTAGATGATTGGCAACGCGAAGCTGAGCACCAGCACCGCCGAGTAGGCCGCGATGGCCCACCTCCTGCCCAGCAGGAAGATCGCGAAGGAGGTGATGAAAGGGAAAAGCCCCATGGTGGTCAACCCGACGACCGGGATGCCCAGCACAATAATCGCGCAGAGCACCAGGAAGTTCACGTGCGCCCGGCGAGCACTGGTTCCGCCCTGCCCGATCTTCGAGGAGAATTTCGAATAGGACTGCAAATACACGGCGGCGAAGAGGGCAATCAGCGCCAAGCCGATGATCCGGGTGGGCAGCGAATGGTCCTCGACGAGCAGGTCCAGCACCGGGAAGACCAGGAAGATCACCCAGACCCCGGCCACCAGCCAGCCTCGGCGATCCCAGAATTTCTGGTCTTCGTCGAGGCCGCAGAGCGGGTCGTCCACCGGCGCGGAGCCAGGCTGGCGTGGGCTCACTGGCGCGCCTTGGCCTTGCGGGTGGCGAAGACCGCGAAGAGAACGAAGATGAGTGCCCATGCCACTAGATTAGCGGTTGGGATCCACAACGCATCCGGTGCCATATCGACCCCGGCAGGCATGTCCTTGAGCAATGGGTAGCGGGCCAGCGCGACGTAGCCATACATCGGGGTGAAGCGGGCCGCGTCGAGCATGCCTCCTTCCAGAGGCATGAACACGTTGCCGAAGAAGGCGAAGAACACCATCAGTCCCGAGGCCAAGCCCAGGGCCGATTCGGATTTGAACGCCATGCCCACCCCGATCCCGTAGCAGGCGAAGATCATGGCACCGAGCAGGATGATCAGGTAGCTCGCGACCCAGATCCAGCCTTCTTGCGCTTCGGCTCCGGTAGCGGCGCCCAGGGCGAAGACCAGCGCTGCCGAGGCGCCGGCAACGGTGGCCGCGACTATCATCTTGCTGCTGACGAACATGCTCGGCGGCATTTTTGTCAGCGAAATTTGCCGGCCCCACCCCTGCATGGTCTCGGTGGCCACGGTGCCAGCGATGGCCACGGTGCTGACTGCCGCTCCGTAGGCCGCCATGGAAATCATCAGATAGAACTTCACGTTGCCGGCGCCGAGCTCGAACTCGGTGTAGCTGGGGATGTTGCCGAACAGGATGTACATTGCCGCAGGCAGCAGCAGGGCGAAGATCAGGTTGTATCCGTCGCGGAAGTGCCGTGCGAATTCCACGCGGATGTAGGTGCTCATCATGATGCTTCCTTGGTCAGTTGGATGAAGGCGTCTTCGAGGCTCGGGGAGGAAATTTCCAGGTCGTAGCCCTGGTACTCGGTCAGCAGGGCGGCTGCGAAGCTGTCGGAGTCGGAGCTGCGGAAGGCGAAGCGCAAGCCATTGCGTTCAGCCACCTGCACCGAATCGCTGGAGGCGGCGGCTCGTTCGGCATGCTCGGCCGAGGGGAAGGAAGCGCTGACGGTGCGTCCGGAGATGAGCTTGCGCAGATCCTCGGTGGCGCCGTCGGCGACGATGCGCCCGTGGTTCATCAGCACGGTGCGTTCTGCGAAGTTCTGCGCTTCTTCCAAATAGTGCGTGGCGAAGATGACGGTGCGTCCTTCGGTGGCTTCGACGCGCATTGCGGCCCAGAAATCCCGGCGGGCCATCACGTCCATCCCTGCAGTAGGCTCATCGAGGATCAGCACATCCGGATCCGGCAGCAACGCCAACGCGAACTTGATGCGCTGCTGCTCGCCGCCCGAGCATTTGCCCACGCGTCGCTTGGCGATCTTGTCCAGTCCGGTGCGTTCCATGACCTCACCAATGCGATCTGCCTGCTCATGCATGTGGGCGATGACCGACACCGTTTCCTTGACGGTCATGTCGCGCAGCAGCCCGCCGGTTTGCAGCACTGCCGAGACCCTGCCAGCCAACACCGCCTGGCGCGGGTCCAAGCCGAGGATTTGCGCCGATCCCTCGGTGGGCTGGGTCAGGCCGAGGATCATGTCCACGGTTGTTGTCTTGCCGGCTCCGTTGGGCCCCAAGAAGGCCACGATCTGACCGGTCTGGATCTGCAGGTCGATGCCCTTGACGGCTTCGACCTTGCTGCGCGGCGTTGAGAAGGTCTTCTTCAAGCCGCTGAGCGAAACTGCATTGGTTTTAGTCAGCGTTTCCATGACTCCCAGTTTTCTCCGTTTGCCAGGCGGGCAGAAGAGCAGAAAGTCATGGGTTGCCCATGACCGTTGTCATGGACCAATACCAGTTGCTCGACGCAACTATGCTGATCATTGCTGGAAAACCTGCTGTGAGCTTGGCAACTCGCCGCTGCGCGATGCGCCTTCGCCTCGGTATGCAGGCCCTGGAAAATGCCATGATCCTCCGGGTCAACGAACAAATTGGAAATTTCCGCCCTTGTGGTCGGGTTATCCCCCATCAGGCTTTACGGATTCCTCTCTGGGAAACTCACAGCGTATTCCCGTAGGATTTTTGCTGTGCTAGATCATTCTTCGTTTCTTTCCCTTGTGACCGATTACGCGGCCCCGACCATGGGCGCGGCATTCCTGCCCGACTGGTTGAACCCTGCCGTCTTCCTGAACAACCCTGCGCTTGGCCCATGGGTACTGTTGCTGGTGTGCGCCATTGTCTTCGCTGAGACCGGTTTGCTGGTGGGATTCTTCCTACCCGGCGATTCGATGCTCTTCACCGTCGGCATGCTCATCGCCACCGGCACTATCCATATCCCGCTGTGGCTTTTCTGCGCCGCGATCTTCGTCTGCGCCTTCGCTGGCGACCAGACCGGTTACATCATTGGCAAGAAATCCGGCCCTGCCGTCTTCAAGAGGCCGGATTCCCGCTTCTTCTCGCAGAAGAACGTTGAGCGCGCCCACGAGTTCTTCGAGAAGTTCGGCGGCCGCGCGGTGATCCTGGCACGCTTCGTTCCGATTGTCCGCACCTTCGTCCCGGTAATCGCTGGCGTTGCGAAGATGGACCACAAGACCTTCGTCATCTACAACCTGATCGGCGCTGCCCTGTGGGGCATCGGCGTCACGCTGCTGGGCTATTGGCTGGGACAGTTCACTTGGATCGAAGAGAACATCGACCTGATCTTCATCCTGATCGTCCTCATTTCGGTCATCCCCATCGGTGTCGAACTGCTCAAGGCCCGCAGGCCGAAGAGCAAGACCATCGAAGACTGATTTTCAAGCACTTCTCCGGCGGAATTGTCCGCCGCCCCACTGTACGCCGCGGCGCATCACCCACTGTTCGCAGGGTTGAATGCTGCCGCGGCGTACTCCTTTACAGACCAAATTTTCACGGGCGTCGATGGTGAATGCAGCTGCAGTGGTGATGGGACGGAAGGCATTGGTCAGCACCTCGCAGTCGCAGTAGCCGCCCAGAAGCATAATCTTGCGTTCCAACGCCGTGGCACGTGGCGCATTGTGGTCCCTGTAGTTTTTCACTGCCTCAAGCTGCCCCGGGCAGCTGTTATCCAGCGACACCCTGTAGAGATAGCAGGGCAGGCATTCGTGCTCAACGGGATCTGGTAAAGCAGTCATGGCCGACTCCTCTTGGTTGTAGTAGATATGTAATTCCACTCTCACCCGCGTACCCGGTCTTGGGAGTTCTGCGGGAACGGATTGTGCACAGCCGGGCGGCACGTCGCTTTTGCGACAGCATTGGCGCGAAAGTGCCGTGCAATCTAGGACGGCTGCGCACTGGCTGTATGCCATGATCAAATGACCATCACCGCCCGCCGAATTAATCATCGAGGTACCTGCGTTTAATGGATGCTGATTCCCTGCTTTCGCTTTCCCAACAGCTTGCGTCGCTGGCTGATGACCTTCGACAGAATTCGAGCCCGGGGCTGCCCAGCGCCCAACAGGTCGAAGGGCTGAGCCTGCGGCTGATCTATTCGCGCAGCGATCTGGTCGAAACCTTCAATTCCTTCCAGGACCGTGCGGTGCATTCCATCGACGCACTGGACTGCGGCACTCGGCCGGAGAACGCCGAATCACAGGCCCGTTCGCAGCCTGCTGCGCTCAAGCGCGGAGTCCGCTTCCGGGTGGTCTACGACCCAGTGGTCTTCGAGCGCCAAGAGCTCACCCGTGCCATGCTTGAATCGGTGCGGCAGGGAGAACAGGCCCGAGTCTCCACCAACTTCAACACGAGGCTGTTGATCCGCGACCGTGAAGAGTTCATCATCCACACCACCCCTGCCTCAGGGGTGGACTACCTAGCGGTCCAGCTGTCTTCACCGGTGCTCGCAGAGTTCATCAACGACACCTTCGCCAAGGTCTGGGACAACGCCCTGCAGGTGAGCAACCGCAAGTTTGAATCCGGTACTTTCCTAGAGGATGACGAAATTCAGATCCTGCGGCTGTTGGCCGCCGGGCAGAAGGATGAGTCGGTGGCCCGCGCCCTGGGTGTGAGCGTCCGTACGGTCCAGCGCAAGATCCAGACGCTGCAGCGCAACTTCGGCGCGGCCAGCCGATTCCAGCTCGGTGCCATCAGCGCCCAACACCTGATTGTGGACAACTAGGCGCAGTTAACGACTTGGCGGTTTTACGACAACGTATTTGCACACCGCAGGGCTGTCCACCATGAAAAGCTAGATGCAACGATGAGTTGTCAAAGGAGCATCTAGTCAATGAGCGCTGAACTGCCTAAGTCCATGCCAGCACCAACCACCACCGAAAACGCGATCCCGCGTCTGGCATCGAGCCAGCCGTTTGTGGACTTCATGGCCACCGGCTGGGCCTCCCCCGAGCTGCCTGCCCCGGTGGCCCCCGATGCTGCGGCAGCGGCGGCCGCCCACCGCGAGAAGCTTTCGGCGGCTTTCACAGGGCAGGGCATCATGGTCTTTGCCGGTTCCGCGCCGGTGCGTTCGAATGACTGCTACTACGAGTTCCGTGCGCACTCAGACTTCATCTACCTGATCAACGCACAGATCGAGGACGCAGTGCTGGTGGGTCATCCAACCGGCCACGGCCACGATTTTGAGCTGTTCCTGCCGGTGCCATTCACCCCTGGCACCGCTGACTTCTTCTCCAATGCCATCCATGGTGAGTTGTGGGTGGGCCCAAGCCACAACACCGCTCAATGGAGCGCCGCCCTGGGCATTCCCGTCCGTTCCATCACCGAGCTGGAAACTGCTGTGCGCGCAGGAACTTTCGCCGCTGCAGGCTCCGCCAAGGCCTCCGAGCTGGCCAAGCTGAATGCGCAGGATTCGCCGGTGCTGCGCCGTGTGCTCTCGCAGCTGCGCATGGTCAAGGACGCCTGGGAGATCGGCCAGCTGCGCGCCTCGGTGGACCACACCGTGGAGGGCTTCCGCCAGGTGCTGGCGGCCATCCCTCAGTCCATCGCCGAGGGCGGCGAGCGCTGGCTGCAGGGCACCTTCGACCGTGTGGCCCGCACCTACGGCAACGGGCCCGGCTACGCCACGATCATCGGCGCCGGCATCCACGCACCGACCCTGCACTGGACCCGCTGCGACGGACCGGTGAGCGAAGACCAGCTGCTGCTGCTGGACATGGGCGTTGAGGAACGCTCCTGCTACACCGCCGATGTCACCCGCACCTTCCCGGTGGCCGGCTCCTTCTCCGAGCCCCAGCGCTTAGTGCACGACCTGGTGGAGAAGTCGCACCGCGCAGGCCTTGCCACCCTCGCCCCGGGCAATTCCTTCAGCGACTTCCACTTCGCCTGCATGGAGGTCATCGCCCAGGGTCTGCACGACTGGGATCTGCTGCCGGTCTCCGTGGACGAGGCGCTGTCCCCCACCGGACAGCAGCACCGCCGCTGGCTGGTCTGCGGCGTGGGCCACCATTTGGGCCTGGATGTGCACGACTGCTCGCACTCCCAATACGAGGACTACCAGGGCGCGGCGCTTGAGGAGAACATGGTGCTCACCGTCGAGCCGGGGCTCTACTTCCACGCCCATGACCAGCTGGTTCCGCCGGAGTTGCGCGGCCTGGGCGTGCGCATCGAGGATGACCTGCTGATCACCGCGACTGGCTATGAGAACCTCTCTGCCGAGCTGCCGCTGGATGCCGCCGGCCTGCAGAACTGGATGAATCAGGCAATGAGCGGAGCCAGCGCATGAGCACATACACCTTAGCCGATGCGCTGGTCTTCGACGGCCGGGTATTCCTCGAGAACCCAACCAATATCACCGTCGCCGACGGCGTGATCACCGCCGTTGGATCCCAGAGCGAGGGCACGGTCGTCGACGCGGCCGGGCGCTGCGTGATGCCCGGGCTGATCGACGCGCACTTCCACGCCTATGCGGTGGCGCTGCAGGGATTGGACAACGAGCTGGGTCCGCTGTCCTATTCGGCGCTGGCAGGTTCGCACCGGCTGGCCGATGCGCTGCGCCGCGGCTTCACCACCGTGCGCGATGTGGCCGGCGGAGACCTGGGCCTGGCCCGGGCCATCGAGGAGAAGCTCTTCGCCTCCCCGCGCTACTACTTCACCGGGCCTGCTTTCAGCCAGACCGGCGGCCACGGCGACCCGCGGGAAGCGCACCTCGACTCCTGCTTCACCCACGGGCACATGTGCCGTATCGTCGATGGCTGTGATGCCCTGCGAGTGGCCGTGCGCGATGCCTTCCGCACCGGGGCGCACGCCATCAAGATCATGACCAGCGGCGGGGTTATCTCGCTGACCGATCCGCTGGAAATTCCGCAGTACTCCCCCGAGGAAATCCGCACCATCACCTCCGAGGCGGCCCGCCGCGGCTCCTACGTCTGTGCGCATGCCTACTCGGTGCCTGCCATCCGCCACTCGGTTCAAAACGGGGTGCGCAGCATCGAACATGGCAACCTGCTCGATGCAGACACCGCCAAGCTCATGGCAGAGCACGACGCTTTCCTGGTCCCCACCCTTGCCGCCTATGCTGCCATGGACTTGCGCGGCGAAGAACTGGGCCTGGCCGAGGTCTCGCAGCAGAAGAACCGGATCGTGCTCGAACGCGGGCAGCAAGCCGTGCGCCATGCGCTGGATGCTGGGGTCAAGGTGGGCTTCGGCAGCGATTTGATGGGCGAGCTGGGCAACGAACAGCTGCACGGCCTGGCCCTGCAGGCGGCCGCCTCCACCGTGGACGACGTCCTGCGTTCGGCCACCTCGGTCAATGCGCAGCTGATCGGCAACGATTCGATCGGCCAACTGGCTGCTGGGAAGATCGCCGACCTGCTGGTGCTCGACGGGGATCCGCGCGAGAACTTGGACTACCTCGTCTCCGAAGCCAAGGCACGCACCGTCATCCAGGCTGGAGCCGCCAGCATCGATGGGCTGGATTTGCTGGCAGGGATGAAATGAAACCAACCTTGATTGCCAGCTTCACCGTGGCAGGCAGGCACTTGAGCGACTACTCGTTGCAGGTCCCGCTGGATTGGAAGCACACCGAGGGCGAACACATCACCGTGTTCTACCGCGAAGTTGTCGCAGCCCACCGCCAGCATGAAGAATTGCCCCTGATGATCTACCTGCAGGGTGGCCCGGGCGGGGCAGGCCCGCGCCCCATCGGAGATTCCGGCTGGCTGTCGGTGGCGTTGGAACGTTTCCGGGTGATCCTCATGGACCAGCGCGGCACCGGCGCCTCCACCCCGGTGACCACGCAGGTCATCGAGGGCTTCGACTCAGGCGAGGCGGGCGCGGCCTACCTTGAGAACTTCCGCGCAGATTCGATCATCCGCGATGCTGAAGCCATCCGCATCCACGGCTATGGTTCCAAGCCATGGGTCACCCTGGGCCAGAGCTACGGCGGGTTCCTCACGCTAAGCTATCTCAGCTTCTTCCCCGAGGCGTTGGCAGGCTGCCTGATCACTGGCGGGCTGCCCAGCCTTACTCCTTGTGCAGCCTCGGTATACGCGCGGACCATCCCCCGGGTGCGGGCCAAGAATGAGAAGTTCTACAACCTCTACCCGGCTGACCGCCACCGCGTGGAAAACCTTGTCCGCACGCTGAACGAGGACGAATACTTCTTGCCGGACGGCGACCGCTTCACCGTGCGCCGGCTGCAGTCGCTAGGCATCGACTTCGGCATGGGGCCGGGCTTCGAGCGTCTGCACTGGCTTCTTGAACTCTCCGGGGACGGCACGAACATCAGCAATGCGCTGCTGCAGGAAGTCCAGAACCGCACAAGCTTCGCTTCCAACCCGCTGTTCGCCGTGCTGCAGGAAGACATCTACGGCGACGGGGCCAACGGGGCTGCTCGCTTCGCCGCCGAGGCCGAACTGGAGCTGCATCCAGAGTTCTCCACCAAGGCACAGCCGCTGCTGTTCACCGGGGAGATGATGTTCCGCTGTACTTTCGATGAGACCAAGCTGCTGCGGCCCTTCCTGCCTGCGGTCAAGGAGCTGGCGGTGCGCCGTACCCACCGGAAGATCTACGACCGCGAACAGCTGGCCGCCAACCAGGTGCCTGTCGCAGCTGCCGTCTACCACGACGACATGTACGTGGATGCCGGCCTGTCCCTGGATACAGCGTCAAAGGTGGGCAATCTGCATGCATGGGTGACCAATGAGCATGAGCACGACGGGATCAACGATCCGTCGGTGCTGCGCCGTCTGCTGAAGAATCTGGAGGCACTCGGTGGTCCGCTGCAGCGCTAGGACTGCTAGTCAGGCGCATACTCAAACAGCGGCTCGGCCATGATGGCCGGGCCGCTGTTGGCGTCCTGCCCAGTGGCAAAACTGGAGAATTACGGACCTTGGAATAGGGTTATTGCCGTAGTCATGATCGGAAGCAGGATGATTCCGAAACCTGCCGAGACGGCAGCCCACCCATGGGCTTTCTTCACCGCCGCGACAATGCCTCCTGCTGCGCCGAATGCCAGCGGAAAGGCAAACATCCACAGTGGTTTCGCCACCCCTGTACCGTTCCAGTCAACCAGCACAAGCAGCGATGCAAGAGCCAGGGCCATCATGACCAGCGTCCAGCCCGGGCAGCGAACTGCCGATTTCCCTGCGGTGTTCTGCATCTGTGCCACTGTCTTCCCTGGACCAGCAAAATTTTCCATGACTTCTCGAAAGAATAGTGCACAACACGCTGTTTACGTGTTTTGACTACGAATAACCGGTTGGGTATTTTCAGTTCGCCTCGTGCTCGCATCGGCGCAGCCGAGCGTCCGCACAGATTCTGCCGCGTTTCATCAGTGCCGGTCGTGTGGAGGTTCCTGAATGACGGTGGATAGGGAAATCCGGTTCACCGTCCTGGTGCCGATAATTTTCCCCGGCTCGGATACACTGAAGCAGCCGAACGCCCCGGACCTGTGCGACAGTGCACGCAGGTCCGGGGCGTTCTTCAGCTCATCAGCGGGTAGTTGCCTTCAGGCTCACCCCCGAGTATTCGCCATCGGTGCTCAGCGAAATGTAGTTGTAGCCGGCTGGTGGGTGCGGAACGGTAATCGATTCGTTGTTGCCGGACTCGGTGGACCTGTAGTTGTGGTGGTCCGGACCGGCCCAGTTCCACGGGCTGTAGAACAGGTCAGCGTTCCCCGTGCCGCCGCTGGTGTTGATCACCAGCTCCTCGGTTCCCTCGGGAACGTAGATGTAGAAGTAATTCAGGTCATCGCTGTTGCCCGACAGGTTCGTCGCTGCGCAACCCGAAGCCAAGGTCTGGCCGCTGGTTCCTGAGCAGTCTTCCGGATCAGTTGGATCGGTAGGCTCAGCTGGGTCGGTTGGCTCAGCTGGGTCGGTTGGCTCCACCGGGTCGACAGGATCGGTTGGCGCCGGTGGCTTGCAGTCGCCGGCGGCACAAGTGTCCAGGAAGTTGGCGAACTCGGCGTCATACATGGTGCCGATGGAGTTCTTCAGGTAGTTGCGGGACTCCTGCCACTTGCCCTGGCGGTAGAAGTCGAGGATGGTCTGCGTTTCTTGCGGGTGCTTGTTCAGCATGAAGTTCACCGCAAGGTAGCCCCAGCGGTAGATGCGGTCCGTGTCGCTGTTCTCGTAGGTGGTGTCGAACAGCTCGCTGAGCTTGTAGGTCTTCTGCGCCGCCAGCTGGTGGGCTGCGGTGTACTCCTCGTTGCGGTAGCCGTAGTTCACGTATTCCGCGAAGCCCTCGACCCACCAGATCGTCGGCACCGTCAGTCCTGCCCCGAAGTCGCCATGCATGTTGAAGCGGCCGTCGAGGTAGTGCGTGTACTCGTGGTTCAGGTTCCAGATGTGGAAGGTCGGCAGCATCCATTCGGCCTCGTAGGCGACGAAGGTCGGGGTGTTGCCTGCCTGGCTTGGATCGCCTTCCAGGTACATGCCGCCGTTGTTCGTGTCGATGCCGAAGATGGCGCCTGCGTAGGTCTGGTAGTCGCTGCTGGAGGAGAAGACCGCTACGTCGATCGTGGTGTTCAGGTCGTTGGCCACAGGGGTCCGGGTTGCGGCGGCACCGTAGAAGTACTCGTCCTGCTCCTTGAGCGAGGTGCAGGATTCATCGAATTCCGCGTTGCTCACCGACTGGGTGTTGAAGCGGATGCTCGGGCTGCAATCGCGGTCCTGGCTGAGCACCGTATCACGCAGCGTGCTGGAGAAATCGCAGGTGCCGTAGTCCGAGCAGTTGCTTGCATCGAAGTATTCGACCATGTCGGCAAGGCCTACATAGAGCTTCGCGGTGTCCCCGGTCATCGAGCTGCGCGAGAGCAGGTCGATCACCTTCGGCTTGGCCGCCGCCTTCAGCTGGCTGTCGCCCAGGAAGCGGGCCAGCTCGCGGCCGGCGTTGGCGACCAGGAAGTCGCTGTCGCCGCCCATCAGGTCCATGTTCTCCACCGCAAACTGGTGCAGGGTGGTCAGGATCTGCGGGTTGGCCACGACGGCTGCGGAGAAGTCGTCAAACTGGTGTCCGCGGAAAAGCACGGTGAACACGTTGTTCGTCGCGTTGCGGAAGTTCCAGCTTGCTTCGCGCTGCGCGTTGAAGTCTTCCAGCAGATCCACCAGGACGCCGAGGAAGCGGGCGTTGTTCTCCGAGGAATCGATCAGGGTGACAGCTTCGGAGAGCACCTGGGCGCTGTCCTCGTTGACCGTCATGGACTTGGGGTTGGCAAAGAACCGCTCCAGGGCATCGCCGACGGTTGACTTCAGCTGCGTGCCGTAGTTGCCCACGGTCGAGGACTGGTAGAACTGCACGTAGTAGCCGGCGCGGAGGAACAAGACCAGCTGCATGGTCGACTGGGAATTGCTGCCGTTGAAGTTCTGCGCGTCGGTCTTGAACGCCTGGGCGACGGTGAGCATGTCGGCCTGGTTGAACAGGTCCCGGGCGGTGTTCCCGGTGGCGTTGAACAGGGAGTTGATGCACTCCATGTCCGCGGCCTTGACCGCCTGGACCAGTGCCGAGCCGCTCAAGTTCCCGAGCTCTCCCGGGTTGCAGGCAGCCCCAGCGGCGCCGGCGGAAGACTCCGGCCCGGCGCTGCTCTTCTTGGCCTTCTTTTCAAGCTTCTGGATTTCCTTCTGGTTCTTTTCAACCAGCTTCATGTCCACCAGCGGACGCGGGGCCTCGTCCTTGCCGAGTACCGGATCCAGCTCGGGAGAATACTCTCCCAGCACGAAGCTCGGAGCCGTAGCGGCGCCCTTGTCGGATCCCTTGTCCGTTGACGGCTTCTCGGCCAGCGCCGGGCTGATGCCGCTGGTCAGCCCCAGGCCCAGGGCCGCTATCGAGACCGCTGCGGCGATTCGCCGCAGCGGCGCGGATTTGGTCAAACTTTGCATTTTTCCTCTTTCGCGATTTTTTCACGTTGTTGCTTGCTTCCGTGATTGCGATCCGCATCACGGCCCCATGGGGTTGAACGTTAGGCCGCGGCAGTTGGGCTCTGCAATGGTTTTTGACCAATTGTCGCCACCCCGTCAGGCACGTCAGGTTTACGCCGTGCAATTTTTGAAAGAACTCCCCCAGTGACAGTGCAATGGCACTAGTCTGGATTTCGATCACCACTTGTGAGCCAACCCACACACCCTTGGAGGACCCAATGACACCGCAAAAACGCCTTATGGTTCCGCTCTCGCTCTTCGCCGCTTCGGCACTCCTGCTCTCTGGCTGCGCCCTCGATTCGGGCAACAGCTCGGCCCCTACCGGCGAAGCCCAGAAAGGCGGAATCCTGAAGGTCGGCAGCAACGGCGACAACGACCACCTTGATCCGGCACTGACTTCCTATGTGCCCACCCAGAACTTCATCCGCGCCACCAACCGCCAGCTTCTGAGCTACGAAGCATCCACCGATGAGAACACGCGCATCCAGGTCAAGGCCGACCTAGCTGAAGAAGTCCCGGAAGCGACCAATGACGGCAAAACCTACACCTTCACCATCAAGGAAGGCGCGAACTGGGACGCACCGGACGGAGCCCGACAGATCGTCGCAGAAGACGTGGTGCGCGGCTTCAAGCGCCTGTGCAATCCCTACCGCTCCAGCCCGCTGCTGGGCTACTTCCAATCACTGCTCACCGGCATGGATGCATACTGCGCAGGCTTCGCCAAGATCGATCCGAAGCCCGAGCCGATGGCCAAGTACATCAACTCAGCCAAGCTGCCCGGCGTGCGCGCGGTGGATGAGCGCACCGTCGAGTTCAACCTCAAGGAACCGGCAGGCGACTTCATCTACATGCTGACCCTCGCAACGGCCACTCCGGCCCCTGAGGAAGTGCTCGACTACCTGCCCGACTCCCCCGAATACCGCGAGAACTTCGTCGCCTCCGGACCGTACACAATCGAGGAGTACACCGCTGACAAGTCGATGAAGCTGGTGCGCAACGAGGCGTGGAACCCGGAGACCGACAGCCTGCGCCACGCCTATGTGGACTCCATCGAGATGACCATGGGCCTGAGCGCCGATGCAGTGACCCAGCAGCTGCAGGCCGGCACCCTTGATATGTCATTCGACACCGGTCTGGCCCCGTCGGTGGCGGCCCAGCTGGCGGCGGCCAAGGACCCGAACTTCTCCACCATCGATGCCGGCTCGGTCAACCCGTTCCTGTGGATCAACGTGGATTCCCCGAGCAACGACGGCGCGCTGGCGGACAAGAAAGTCCGCGAAGCCATCCAGTACGCCACCGACAAGGCATCGGTAGTCCAGACCCTGGGCGGCGAGGCGGTGGCCAAGGTGCAGAACGGCATCTTCGGCCCGGGCGTGCTGGGCTACCACGACTTCGACCTCTACCCGACCGAAGGGCACCGGGGAGATCCGGAAAAGGCCAAGAAGCTGCTGGCAGAGGCAGGATACCCGGAGGGCATCACCTTGAAGATGCCGTACCGCAACAAGGACATCGAGCCGCAGATCGCCCAGACCCTGCAGGCGGGCTACGAGAAAGCCGGCATCACGATCGAGCTCATCCCGGTCAGCCCCACCGACTACTACACCGAATTCCTGATTAACCGCGAGGGCACCAAGTCGGGCAAGTGGGACATCGCCCCGATGGGCTGGAGCCCTGACTGGCAAGGCGGCGCAGCCCGCTCCGTGTTCCAGCCGCTATTCACCTACAACGGTACCGAAAGCACCTACAACCTGACCAACTACGACAACAAAGAAGCAGACAAGCTGGCCGCCAAGGCGGTCCAGGAACCGGATGCCGCCAAGGCACAGGAACTGTGGGCGCAGGTGGATGAGATTGTCATGGGCGATGCGATCATCGTGCCGGTGGCAGCCCCGACCACCCGACTCTACCACTCCGAGCGCGTGCAGAACTTCCAGCCCTACGCCCTGGCCACCCAGGGCGACTGGACCAATGTCTGGCTGCAGGATTAGTCATGGCGTTGCTTGAAGTAAAGAACCTCAGCGTCTCCTTCCCTACCGCGGACGGCACGCTGCACGTGGTGCGCGATGTCAGCTTCAACGTCGAGGCAGGCGACTTCTTCGGGATCGTCGGCGAATCAGGCTCCGGCAAATCAGTACTGGTTCAGGCGATCCTGGGCCTGGTGCCCGGGGCCAAGCTCAGCGGGCAGGCACTGTTCAACGGGCGGGATCTGATCGGGCTGCCGGCCGAGGAGCTGCGCAGGATCCGCGGGGCGAAGATCAGCATGATCTTCCAAGACCCGCTCTCTTCCCTGCACCCGCAGTACACCGTGGGCCAGCAGCTGGTTGAGGCGATCACCACCCATCAGAAGGTGTCCACCTCCCAGGCCCGCTCCCAGGCGGTCTCCATGATGCGCAAGGTGGGCATCAAGGACGCCGAACGCCGCGCCGACAGCTTCCCCCACCAGTTCTCCGGCGGCATGCGCCAGCGCATCATGATCGCCATGGCGTTGCTGCTTGAACCGGAGCTGATCATCGCCGACGAGCCGACCACAGCATTGGATTCCACGGTGCAGGCCCAGATCCTGGACCTGCTAGCGGCCATGCAGCGGGAGCTGAAAACCACGGTGATCATGATTTCCCACGACCTGTCGGTGGTTTCCCGGGTGGCGAGCAAGATGATGGTGCTCTACGCGGGCACCTGCATGGAACTCGGTGCTGCGGATGAGGTCTTCGCCAGTCCCTCGCACCCCTACACCGCCCGGCTGCTGGCGGCCACGCCTTCGGTGCACAATACCGACCAGCGGCTGCGGCCCATCGACGGTTCGCTGCCCAGCCTCCTGGCCCCGCCCACGGGCTGCGCCTTCGCCCCGCGCTGCGAGCTGGCCGACGAGCGGTGCCGCGGCGCGCTGCCGCCGCTTGAAGAGCACCGGCCTAGCCGGCTGGCCGCCTGCTTCCACCCGGACACCGAGCTGGCTGCGCCCGAACCTGTCATGACCCGCAGCGCCGGGCAAAAAGAGGGGACGCCGCCGATCATCAGCGTCCAGGGCATCAAGCTGTCCTTCAGCGCAGGCTCCTGGCCGCACAAGCGCCAGGTGAACGTGCTCAAGGGCGTTGACCTGCAGCTGCACGAAGGCGAAACCCTGGGCCTCGTGGGGGAATCAGGCTGCGGAAAATCCACCCTGGTCCGCGTGATCGCGGGCCTGCTGCAGCCCCAGGAAGGCAGCGTGCTGATCGAGGGCCAACAGCTCGGAGCGCCGAACACCGAATCCTGGAAGCAGGCGCGGCACCTGGTGCAGATGGTCTTCCAGGACCCCTTCGGCTCGCTGAACCCCAAGCGCCGAGTGGGCTCGATCATTGCCGACCCTTTCATGATCCACACGGAGCTGCGCGGCGAGCAGCTCAAGTCCCGGGTGCGCGAACTGATGGACCTGGTGGGGTTGAACCCCGAGCATTACAACCGCTTCCCCTCTGAGTTCTCCGGCGGGCAGCGCCAGCGCATCGGCATCGCCCGGGCCCTGGCACTCAAACCCAAGGTGGTGCTCTTCGACGAGCCCGTTTCAGCGTTGGACGTGTCGGTGCAGGCGCAGATCTTGAACCTGATCTCCGACCTGCAGCGCGAGCTGGGGCTGAGCTACATCTTCATTTCCCACGACCTGTCGGTGGTGCGCCACGTCTCCGACCGGGTAGCCGTGATGGACCATGGGCAGATCATCGAGCTTGCCGGCGCGCAGCAGCTCTATGAAAACCCGCAGACCGACTTCACCAAGACCCTGCTGGCCGCCAGCGCAAGGAGCTGAGAATGAGCGCACCAACACTTTCTCCGGACGCGGCCGCCGCCGCACCGGAGGTGAAACAGCGCAGCTCGATGCGCATGACCGTCGACTACCTGCTCAAGGACCGCGCCTCGCTGATCGCCGCCAGCTTCCTGGTGCTGCTGGTGCTCTTTGCACTGGCCGCCCCGCTGCTGGCATCCATCACCGGCCACCCGGCCAATGACCAGTTCCGCGAGACCGGGCTGACCCCGGCCGGCGTGCCGGTGGGTCCGGGCGCTGAATTCTGGCTGGGCGCTGACCAGCTGGGCCGCGATGTGCTGGTGCGACTGGCCTATGGCGCAAGGGTCTCGCTGATCGTCGGCGTGGTGGCTTCCCTCGCCGCGGCCAGCATCGGCATCATGGTGGGCATGGTCGCCGGGTACTTCGGCGGGAAGGTGGATACGGTGCTCAGCCGCTGCATCGACCTGGTCATGTCCGTGCCTTTCCTGCTTGCCGCCCTGGCGCTGGTTTCGGTGTTCGGCGCCAGCCTGCCGCTGAGCGTGGGAGTGATCGTGTTCTTCTCCTGGACCTCACTGGCCCGGGTGATCCGCGGACAGGTCATCGCCCTGCGCCAACGCGAATTCGTGGAGGCGGCCCGGAGCTTGGGGGCCGGGCACTGGGGCATCATCTTCCGCGACATCCTGCCCAACCTGGCGGCCCCGATCATCATCTACGCCACGCTGATGATCCCCAGCTCCATCGTCTTCGAGGCGACCCTGTCATTTTTGGGCATGGGCATCGTCCCACCCGATGCCAGCTGGGGCGGCATGTTGGCCGAGGCCTCTGGGAACTCCATCTATCTGACCGCCTGGTGGCTGGTGCTCTTCCCAGGCCTGGCGCTGCTGTTCACTACCCTGGCGTTCAACGTCCTGGGCGACGGGCTGCGCGATGCACTGGATCCGCGCACCCGCAGAAAGGCCAAGTAAAAATGTTCTTCTTCCTTCTCAAGCGCCTGGGCTTCGGGCTGCTGGTGCTCTTTCTGCTCAGCCTGTTCGTCTTCCTGCTCTTCTTCGTGGCCCCGGGCGATCCGGCCCGGGCGATCGCCGGAGACAAGGCCACCGAGGAGCTGCTCGCGCAGATCCGCGACACCCTCGGCTTGAACCAGCCGCTGTACCAGCAGTACCTCGACTTCGCCTCCCGGCTGCTGCAAGGAGACCTGGGATTCTCCTACCGCTCCCAGCAGCCTGTCACCGAGCTGATCTTCGACCGGCTGCCGGTGACCATGTCCCTGGTGGGCGGGGCGATGGTGCTCTGGCTGCTGATCGGCATCCCGGTGGGCGTGGCCTCGGCTCGCAAACCGGGCAGCCTGCGAGACCGGATCGGGCAAAGCTTCGCGATGACCGGCATCAGCTTCCCGACCTTCGTGCTGGGCATGATCCTGCTCTACACGCTGTACTCGCTGCCCGCCAAGGCCGGTTTCCTGCTCTTCCCGCCCAGCGGGTACATCGAGCTAGGGCAAAATCCGCTGCAGTGGGCCTGGCACCTGGTCCTGCCCTGGATCACCCTGGCGCTGGTCACCGCCGCCGTCTATGCCCGGCTGACTCGTGCACAGATGCTTGAAGTGCTCGGCGAGGACTACATCCGCACCGCCCGCGCCAAGGGCGTGCGCGAGTCGTCGGTGGTCTATAAGCATGCCTTCCGCAGCGCGATGACCCCGCTGGTCACCCAGTTGGGCATCGACATCGGCGTGATGCTCGGCGGAGTGATCGTGATCGAGCAGGTCTTCGGCCTGGCCGGTGTCGGATCGCTGGCGGTGCAGGCGGTCCAGACCCAGGACCGCCCGGTGATCATCGGCGTGGTGTTGCTTGGCGGCTTGTTCGTCGCGGTGGCGAACATCCTGGTCGACATCGCTTACACCAGGCTGGACGCGCGCGTGCGCACCGCTTGATCCTGCTACAGCTGTGCGGGTAGCCCCGAGGTGGCTGCCCGCACAGCTTTCCGGGCATCTCCGTGGTGACCGATAGCTACCCGGGCAGATGCTGGAACTCGTCCGGCAACCAGAGAGCCTGTCAGATGGATTGTGTAAGACCCCTAGTCAATTGATAGAAAGAGACTAGGAAAAACACGCTATGACCATCCAGAGAGACCAGGCCGAACAGAGCATGGAAAACGCCTCCGACATCGCCGAGAAAATCGCAGCCCTCGGCTCCATGGACGCCGTCAAGGACTCCGGAGCCTTCGACGAACTCATGGGATTCATCGACCGCGGAGAGATCCAGCTCGACGGCAAGGACGGATTTATCCAGCAGATCATCCGCGCCGGCCTGGAACGCGGCCTGAAATCCGAGCTGAGCAGCCACCTGGGCTACGACAAAGGCGACGGGCAAGGACGGTTCGCGCCGAACTCCCGCAACGGCTCCTACCCGAAGACCGTGTCCACAGTGGCCGGGGATATCGACCTGCAGATCCCCAGGGATCGTGCCGGCACCTTCACCCCGACCCTGGTGCCCAAAGGGTCACGCCGCACCGGCGGCCTGGACGAGATGATCATCTCCCTCTACGCCGGAGGCATGACCGTCCGGGATATCGCCTACCATTTGGAAACTACCGTCGGTACCCAGCTGTCCCACGACACGATCTCCAAGATCACCGACGAAGTGCTCGACGAGGTCGCGGCCTGGCAGGAACGCCCTTTGGAGGAGTTCTACCCGATCCTCTACCTGGACGCGATTGTCATCAAGGTCCGCGACGGGCACCAGGTGCGCAACAAGGCCGCGCATATGGCCATCGGCGTCACCGTGGAAGGCATCAAGCATGTCCTGGGCATCTGGGTCACCGAAAACGAAGGCGCGAAGTTCTGGGCGCAGGTCTGCGCGCAGTTGGCCAACCGCGGGGTCAAGGATGTCCTGATCGCTTGCTGCGACGGGCTGACCGGGTTCCCGGAGGCGATCGAGGCGACGTGGGCGCGGGCAACCGTGCAGACCTGCGTGGTGCACCTGATTAGGGCGGCGAACCGGTTTGTCTCCTACGGGGATCGTCGGGCGGTCAGCAAGCAGTTGAAGACGATTTACACCGCTCCGAGCATCGAATCCGCGCTGAAATCCTTGGATGATTTCGAGGCATCCGAGCTGGGCAGGAAGTATCCATCGGCGGTGGCCACCTGGCGCAACGCGTGGGAGCGGTTCACCCCGTTCCTGGAGTTCCCGCCGGAGCTGCGCAAGGTCATTTACACGACCAATGCGATCGAATCGATGAACTACCAGTTGCGCAAGGTCACCAAGTCCCGAGGCCATTTCCTTATCGATGCGGCGGCGGTGAAGATGCTGTGGTTGGCGATCTGCAATATCGAGGACAAGCGGGCGATGGAGCGTTTCAAGGATGCGCAGAAGAAGGGCCGGACCCCGCGGGCCGGCGCTGGAGCGCATCTGGTGGAAGGGGCCGGAACGAACGGCTGGAAGCAAGCCTTGCAGCAGCTGGCGATGGCTGACCCGGAGCGCATTGAGCCGTATTTGAATTGATTGTTACGAAGCCCTGAATAACGGATGTGACTAGGGGCTTACACAAACAATCTGACAAGCTCCCCGAGTTGCGTCAGAGCAGAAATAACTCCCGTGTCGCCGGGGTGGAGCGCAGCAAAGGCGTTCTCCAATCCCGATTCACCCGCTCAATCATCGGACATTTCCCATGCGCAGGTAACCGCACCGGGTAGCTCAAGAGCTGAGATTTGGACTTATGCGATGCTGGATGTCAGCAGAGAGCACGAAATGCATTGTCCGCTAGAGGTGTGCGTGCGACTAGGAGCTGAGTGTTGCCTGAACGGATTCTAGATGCGTTGTGGGTCTCAGCTGAACAAAGATATGATCAAATGGTAGGTATAGGAGTGTACTTGCAAGCCTCTCATAGAGCGGGGCATCTAGTCGGAGATTGGCTGATGTCCCGCTCTATTCTTTTCTCCTTGCCCGCGCTGTCGTCAGTGAGAGTTTCTTTGCTCCACTAGCTGCAAAGCAGTGTGTCTCGGAAACTGCTGAGAGCACCAGCCTGAATATTTATGGTTTTACGCCGGCTGGATGGTGGATCGCGTTATCGTCAGCGAGCTGGTGCATGAGTAGAGATAACCGAATAGTTCTGCGCGGGACTGCATGACACCGTGAGAGTTGGCTAAGTAGATGCCTCGGTTAGTGCTTGATGATCCAAGAGTGATATCTCCGGTGCTACGCCAGTACACGTTGGCCGCTTTGGTACCTCGTGTGAAGACAACGGTGCTTCCATTGGCGGAAGTGATGGTGTTCGCGCGGAAAATGAACCGTGCGTTGGGATCGCCCTGGCCATCAAGGGTTACCGTGCCGTTGATAGTGAAGCTTCCGGTGGAACTCGTGTACACCCCTGGTCTGATTGTTCCCGAGAGCACTGGGTCTCGGATGGCAGTCGCGGGATATTTGTCCAGAGCTGCATACAAAACCATTAGGTCTGTTTTAGCGTTGCGTGCGCCGGTGGTATTGCGGTCGGTGCTTCCAGTAATGTCCCAGGGCCAGAATCCTTCAATTTTTGTTCCCGGGCTCGTGGCAACACTGCCCCAAATTGTGGTGCCGACACCCAGCGTCGGGCTGTGCTGAATGCTTTCATGTGCCATGAGCAGGTACGTGGCTGCTCTGCCCAGTGTGAGTTCGGGCAACTTCGCAACGGACCAGCTCGCCTTGGTGCGGGTTCTGGTGCTGAACGCCGCACTCGAGACTGGTACTTGGGTACCGACGATGCTTCCCGCAGCGGCTAGGCCAATAAGTGTGAGCGCAGTCCGCCGGTCTAAACGCCGTGGCGAGAGAATTTCCGTGACACCCACACGCTCTTCAGCCACTTCTTCTTCGGGTAGGTCCGGTTTCCCCTCGGAATCGTCATTTGTATCCGGGTGGCGCCCGGGACCTCTGAAAGCCAATATCAGGGCTGCTAAAGTAACTAGGCCCCAGAGAATCAACGGACCGTAATTTCCTGTGTTCAACCAGAAGCCAGGGAGCCCAATCATTGGGATCAAGATGCGTGCTTGCCCAGTAATCTGGGATCGTTTCAGTGAGCTGCTGTCGACATCGTGATTCGCATCGCCGGCAGTGACAAATGTTCCGTCGTCGTTAGCTTCCACGATGCGGTGCAGGCGTAGGCGTTCAATCCCGTCGGGTTCGGCAGCTGCTGGGCTTCGATACTGTACGACGCCGCCCATGGGTACTGGATCGTTCTCATCCCAAGGAGAGGCAACAGCCACATCGCCCGGACTGATGTGTGGTTCCATCGAGCCTGTTTGGACCATCGTCGCGTGCCAGCCAAAGAGCACCGGGACGAAAGCGATGGCGGCGAGAGTGGCTAAGGCGACGAGGTAACCTTCGGCTAGCGCAAAACCAAGTAGCCTGCCCCACCCCGGTATTCGGGGTGTTGCAGGTTTTCGGTGTTGTTTTCTATGGCCCACTCAGTGCGTTGGAGTTAGTTGGCTGGCGCGTCGCTCTGCAGTTCCCAGACCAGGTCGATACTGGTTTGGGCACCTTGCAGGGCGTCGAGCTGCGGCTGGCTCAATCCTGTAGCGTCGAAAGTCCACGTGCCACGGTAAACGGTCGATTCTCCGACGGTGCCCGTAGTCTCCCACGCAGTGGCTGTGCCGCCGGTGGCGTAGTCCTGGTTTGCTGTGGCGAGTTCTTCGAGGGAGTAGGCCTCCGGGGCGATACCAATGGGGGTGAACCCGGCGCAGTCGTCGAATGTTCCGCCGGTGCCGCGCTCGACTTTCAGTTTGATGTGCTTTTCCAAGCCTACGGCTGAGGTGGCGAGGTTCTGTACGTAGGAACGCACCTCGCCGGGAACAGTGGAGTTTGAGGTAACGACGATGCACTTGGTGCCGCTCTGTCCTGGGACAAGCTTATCGACGGTGAACGCCGCGGTGCCCTTGTCATCGTCGGTCAGTGCGACCTGGCCGGTGGCCCAAGAGTTGCCGGAGTTGCGAGTGGTGGCGGTGAAAGCGGCGTTGGACGCCTGCCACACCATGGCGCCGGCTAGCAGGATGGCTACGGGAGCCGCGGCGAAGCCGACAATTTTAGTGGTGCGAGCAGATGGATTGCGCATAGGGATACCTCAGAGTGTGGGAGTGGTGGGACGGGCCGAAGATAGGTGCTTCGTTCTCCGTTGAGGAGCTGTGGCCGCAGCTATGCTCGCCCCAAACCTTTTCTCGTTATTTGAGAGTATAACGAACGAATGTGAATCGTGGGTGTGATATCTTTCATTGATTTTTCTCTAGAAAAGTTAAGGAAAATAGCGTTTATCTTCCATTGGAAGCGTTCATAGGTCAACTGGCTGAATTCATAGGGGTAAAGGCTTCGTGCCATCGGACTTTTCGATGCTCGGGTGAATATGAGAAAGCGTTCCGGGGTGTCCCCGGAACGCTTTAGCTCGACCTCGCGAAAAGGTTATTTAGCTATGAGCGCGCGCCTGTCAGATGGATTGTGTAAGACCCCTAGCCCGGGTGTTTCATGATGGGCCACGTCATTAACTGTCATTAAAGACGAAAGAGTGATCTGAACTGGGAAAATAAAGGTGTCTAAGCCAAAATTCCATGAGTTCAAGGATCACTCTTTCAATGAACAATCATACCGGCCTTTACCCCCAGCTCCCAACCATGACCACCTCCCAGAATCTGGTGTCCCACGCAGGACTGTCCACGCTGACCGGCCTGCTCAACACCCTCGGGTTCCGTCAACTGGCCGAGGACCGGCTCAGCCAGTTCGTCCCCGCCACCGCGACCCACCGGCCAGGGAAGATGATCAGCGACCTGGTGTTGATGCTCGCCTCTGGCGGGGAACACGTGACCGATACCGATCAGCTACGCACCACTCCAGGCGTGTTCGGGCAGGTTGCCTCCGAGGCGACGTTCAGCCGCTTCTTCACCCGCCTCGCCGAGCATCCCGGCGCGTTCGACTACGCCTTCGCGACCATGCAAAGGGAGGTTCGCTCCCGGCTCTGGGCTGCCGCAGGAAAGCGTAGCCCCGCCGTCCGGGCGACCCGCACCCATCCTCTTATTGTGGATATTGATGCGTCGTTGGTGCATGTGCACTCGGATAAGGAAGGTGCCAAGGGCACTTATAAGCGCGGGTACGGCTTCGCTCCGATGATCGCCATGGCCGATTACGGCCAGGGCCACGGCACTGGCGAGGTGCTGGCGGTGAGGATGCGCCCCGGCAATAAGGGAGCCAACAGCGCGGCGGACCATATCAGCATCCTCACCGAGGCGCTGGCTCAGCTGCCCGATGATTTCTATGACCAAAACGGGTGTCTGATCGGTGAGAAGATTCTGGTCCGCACCGATAGTGCTGGTGCGTCCCGCGAGTTTTTGCACCACCTGGATGCCCTGGGTTTGCAGTTCTCCACTTCGTACGCGCTGCCGGTGGTCAATGAGCGGTTCATCGGGTGGATCAATGAGAAGAAGTATTGGGAGCCGGCGCTGACCGCCACCGGCGAGCAGCGTGAGGATGCGTGGGTGATCGACGCGACCAAGATCTTGGGGTTGAGGGATTATCCGCCGGGCACCAGGATCTATTTGCGGGCCGAGCCCCTGCATCCCGGGGCGAAGGCCAGCTTATTCGACACGGACGGGAATCGGGTGACTGCGTTTTTGACCAATGCTCCGCGGTTTGATCCGGCGTTCCTGGACGTGCGGCATCGGGCGCGGGGCCGTTGCGAGAATCGGATCAAGTCGCTGAAGGCTGCCGGGTTGGGCAAGCTGCCGTTCTTCGCGTTCGGTGCGAACCAGGCCTGGGCGAACCTGGCGATGTTCGCCTTGAACCTGGTGATATGGCTGCAACTGGCCGTGCTGCCAGCCGAGCACATAGCTGGGTGCTGGGACTTGAAGAGGTGGCGGTACCGCGTCTGGTCGCTGGCGGGGAAGCTGGTCACCGGCAGCCGCCAGCCGCGGCTCCTGGTCAACCAGGACGCGCCGGAAGCGGGGTTGGTGCTGCTGTTGCAGGAGCGGATCAGCCTGTTGGCTGGTCAGTGGCGGAATGGGCACTTGGCGGCCTGAGCCGCTGGTTCCTGGTTCTTGATTCCTTCAACAGCAATGCTTTTCGGCGGGTGGTGGCCGGCACGTGCGCCAGTGGTTGGCGCTCTTCGTCGTGCCCAGGAATGGGGAAACCCACCAGTGCGTGGCTTAGGCCGTGCGTTGGTGGGTTTCCGGGCCGTCATGAAAAAGTTGGGCTAGTCAATTGATAGAAAGAGACTAGGAAAAACACGATATGACCATCCAGAAAGACCAGGCCGAACAGAGCATGGAAAACGCTTCCGACATCGCGGAGAACTGCGAGCCAAGCCAGGCAAAGAAGAGGAAGTCGCGGAGTTTCTCCGTAGCGCGCGCTCCATTGTCGAGCAAGAAGAAGGCACGAGAGCCTGGTTCGCCTTGAAGTTCGATGCATCGACCTTCGGGATCTTTGACGTGTTCCCAGACGACGAGGCCCGCCAGGCTCACTTATCTGGAGGCGTTGGTCAGGCGCTCGCTGCCCAGGGTGCAGATCTGTTCAGCGTAGACCCGAACATTGAGAACGTCGATGTGCTTGCATATAAGCTACCCGGTGAAAACGTGTAAAGGACTAATTTGTAGTGTTTTTACCGGGTGTGCTCTTCATGGTCTGCTTTAACCCACACCGGGAAGTCAGCTGACGGCAGTTCTCGCGGTCATGACAGCTGTCGGCTACGGAATCGTGTTCCCCGGCGTGCAGTCGAACAATATCGCTGCTGGCGGTCACCTCCATCGGTGCACAACATCGAACATCGGTTGCGGCCCACTGGAACCCCGGGAACGCCTCGGCCTGGCAACTCCGTGCCCATGCAAAGATTTTCAGCATGAGAGCGTCTTTGATATTGCCTGGCCAGCCCGTTCTGGGGTCTGCCCAAGCCAGCACCGGACCGGGACCTGCACGATGAACCACGGGATGGAATGGGTCTCCGTAGCTGCTGGAGTGGACGAAAACAGCCGAGCAGATCCTGGAATCGCTCGGCCGTTTCATGAATGGGACTTCAGTTGCAGGACACTACCCCTGGCGCTGGCCATCCAGCAACCGGACCCCTTCCGCATCATCCTGCAATGCTGCAGGAAGAAGGTCTTGCGGGAAGCCCTGGTAAGCCACGGGTCGCAGGAAGCGGGTGATCGCGGCGGTTCCCACCGAGGTGGAGTTGGACACGGTGGAAGCCGGGTACGGCCCGCCGTGCTGCTGGGCGTAGGTCACCGAAACTCCGGTGGGCCACTGGTTCCAGAGCACGCGGCCTGCCTTGTTCTGCAGGATGACCAGCAGCTGTGCCACATCGTCGCCTGTTTCGCCGCAGATCGTTGCGGTGAGCTGGCCAGCGAAGCTGCTGGCGATCTCCAGCAACTGTGCCTCGTCCTTGTAGGTCACAACCAAGGCGGCGGGGCCGAAGCATTCTTCCTGCAGCGCCTGCGGGTCAGCCAGCAGCTGCTCGCCAGTGGTGACCAGCAAGGTGGGCTGGATATGGTCATTTTCCGCCTCAGGGTGCTGGGCCAGGACTTCAACTCCCTCATGGGCCTTTAGCTGCGACAAGGTCTGCAGGTAGCCGGCCTCAATACGCTCGTTGAGCAGCTTGTGAACCGCTGGCAGTTCCTTTGAAGCGAGGATCTGGGTAAAGTTCGAGTCTTCTGGAACCACCAAGGTTCCCGGCTTGGTGCAGAACTGTCCGGCCCCCATGGTGAAGGAACCGATGAACTGGTCCACGATGTCCTCGGCATTCGCCGTCGCAGCGGAGCTGGTAACGAAGACCGGGTTGTTGCTGCCCAATTCGCCGAAAAACGGGATCGGCTCCGGGCGGGCGCTAGCCTTGTCGAATAGGGCGCGGCCTCCAGGGATCGACCCGGTGAATCCAGCCGCCTTGATGCGCGGATCCTCGATGGCCGCGCTGCCTGAGGCGGTGCCGAAGATGACGGAGAAGAGACCTTCCGGAGCACCTGCTTCTTCCAGCGCGGCGGCGAAGATGGAGGCGGTGGCCTGCGAAAGCTTCGGATGACCGGAGTGCGCCTTGAGCACGACTGCATTGCCAGCGGCCAGCGCAGAGGCGGTATCTCCGCCTGCCACGGAGAAGGCGAAGGGGAAGTTGCTGGCGGCGAAGACCAGCACCGGGCCCACAGGAATCAGGATGCGGCGCAGGTCCGGGCGGGCGGCTCCCATGGGCCACTGCGCGTCGGCATGGTCGACGCGTGCATCAAAGCAGGCACCATCGCGGATGGTCTCGGCAAAGAGGCCAAGCTGGAATACTGTCCGCTTCAGCTCGCCGTGCAGACGAGGCTCGGGGAGGTTGGTTTCTTCCATGGCCATGGCCACCAGCGTATCGCCGGCTTCGGCCAGCGCAGCAGCTGCCTGCTCGATGATCCTGGCACGTTCGCCGGCCGGGATCTGGGCCCACTGTGCGCTGGCCAGCGCTGCACGCTGCAGGAGCTGTTCCAGCTGCTCAGCCGAAGTCTGTTCAATGGTGTTCTGCGGCATGTTCCTATTCCTTCGGTGATTCGTCGAGGTCTGCGATTTCGCCCAGCGGCACCGGGATCGAAATCGGTCGTTTGTAGGTGCTGGCGACAACTTGGGCGAAGCGCTCTTCCGTATCGCCGTTGGTGGCAAGGCAGGAAGCTGCATAGCCGCACACGCGGCCCTGGCACCAACCCATGCCAGCACGGGTGGTGGACTTGATGCTCCGCGCATCCGTGGCCTGCAGGTGGTCGCGAGCGTCGTGGATCTGCCCCGCGGTGACTTCCTCGCACCGGCACACCACGGTGTCTTCTTCGAGGTTCGCGCTCCAGTACTCGGGCACCGGGTGTGCCTGGTGCATGGCACGGGCGAAGGCGCGGTGGCGCTTGATGGTCTTCAACTCGCGGCTCACCAGCGCCCGGTCCGGGTACTGTCCCTGGCCCAGGGCTGCACGGTAGCCGGCGACAGTGCCTTCGGCGACTGCCAGCGCTGCTCCCCCGATGCCTGTAACCTCTCCGGCGGCAAGGATATTGGCACGGCTGGTTGCCTGGAACTGGTCCACGTCGGCTACCAGGGAACCGTCGACATCCACGTGGGTATCCACGCCGAAGGCGGTGAGCAGCTCCAGCTGGGTGGTGAAGCCGAAACCAAGGCCCACGCAGTCAACGTTCTCGATGCGCTCTTCGCTTTCGGCGATGACAGCACCTGACTTGTCGGTGCGTGCGATGCTGACAGCTTCCACCTTGTCGGTGCCGTGGATGGCGGTGATCACTGTGCTGCGCTTGTAAGGGATGCGGTGACGCAGCAAATCCCAGGCGTATCCAGCGCCCTCGACGCCCTTGGCCGGAACTGCCAGCGGTTCCTTCAGGTGCTTGAGCCATCCGGTCAGGTCGGCAGATTCGCAGATGCCCAGGACCTTGCCTCCGGCATGGGCGACGTTGCTTGCCACCGGCAGCAGGAACGGGCCGGTGCCTGCCAGCACAATCCGCTCGCCGGCAAGCACGCCCTGCCCCTTGATCAGTGCCTGCACGGCGCCCGCGGTCATGACCCCTGGGAGGTCCCAACCGGGGATGGGGATCTGCCGGTCGTAGGCGCCGGTGGCCACGACAAGCCGGTCCACAGCCAGGGTGCTCATGCCTGATTCATGGCCTGCCTCAGTTGCCTTGGTCAGCTGCAGGGTGATGGTTTCGTCGGCTTCCTGCTGGGCCATCCAGACCTGGGTATTGGGCTGGTAGGACAGGGTGCCGGTGCTGATGCCGGCATCGAATGCCTTACGCAGCGAAAGGTAGGTGGACCAGTCGTGGTGACCGGTGGAATCCGACTTCACGCCTGGTTGCTCGTAGCGGTGGCGCCAGTACTGGCCGCCTGGCTGGTCGTTGGCGTCGATGCAGGTCACGCGCGCCCCGTGGGCCAGTGCGTTGGCCGCAGCGGCAAGACCCGCAGGCCCGGCGCCGATCACTGCCACATGGATCTGCTGGCTCATGCGCGCTCCTTGGCGGTGTCAGTATCGATCTGCTGCCCCTCGCACACGCGCACCATGCAGGCGCGCTGGTTCGGCACTGAGTCGATGGTGACCAGGCAGTCGAAGCAGGCGCCGATGCCGCAGAACAGGCCGCGGGGGCGCTCGTTGTTGCGGGTGCTGCGCCAGGCGGTAGTGCCCTGGGAGATCATCGCGCCGGCCACGGTGGTGCCGGTCTCAACGGTGACAAGGGACGAATCGATGCTGATGGTGATTGGTTGCTCCATGGGATTCACGACTCCTGCTTCACTAGTGGGTGTTCGGCAAATCGGTGCGGGGCGAAGGGCGCAAGGTCCAGGTCGGCAGTTTGCCCAGCCAGGGCCTGGGCCAGCAGCTTGCCGGTGCCTACCGACAACCCGATACCGGCGCCCTCGTGCCCGGCCGCATGCCACAGCCCCGGCGCGCGCTCGTCGTGCCCGATCACCGGCAGGTGGTCGGGGCAGTAGGGGCGGAAGCCGTGGTAGTGGCGCATGATCTTGACGTCGCGCAGGAACGGGAAGAGGCCGATCGCATTGTTGGCCATCTGCTTCAGCGCGCTGAGGTTCACCGAGCCGTCGAAGCCCACGCGCTCGCGGCTGGAGCCGATCAGGATGGAGCCCGCAGGGGTGCCTTCGACCACCGGGGAGCTTTGCAGCCCGGCATCCGAGCTGCCGACGTTATCCACGTACTCGGCGGCGTAGACCTTGTGGAAGACCTTCGGCGGCAGCGGTTCGGTGACCATGACGAAGCCCTTGCGCGGGTTCACCGGCACCGCCACCTCGGCCAGGCCGGCGATTGACGAGGCCCAGGTGCCGGTGGCGTTCACGATATTGCCTGCGGCGAAGGCGCCGGCGGTGCTGTCCACGCCGATGACCCGCCCGTTGCTCCGGCGCAGCGCGGTGACCTGGGCGTTGGGGACGAACTTCGCCCCCGCATCACAGGCGAGGCGGAGCAGCCAGGAGGCCGCCAGCATGGGCTGGACCTGGCTGTCCTGCGGGTAGTAGGCCGCGGACAGGGCATCGGGACTGATGTGCGGTTCTGCCGACAGCAGCTGGTCGCGGTCCAGGATCTCGGCAACTACGCCGTTGCTGCGCTGTGCGGTGGTCAGACGGTCAAGCGAAGCCTGTGAGGATTCCTGCGAGGCGACAACCAAGCCGCCCTTGGCCTCGAATTCCCATAGGTGCGCGAATTCAGCCAAATCGTTCTTCCATACGCCCAGAGAGTACTGCGAGAGCTCCAGCTCCGGGCCCAGCTCCTTGTCGCTGAGCAGGATGTTGCCCTCGCAGCGCGAGCTGGTACCCGATGCAGGTCCGGCCCGGTCGAGAACTACGACGCTCAGCCCCTGCTGGGCGGCGAAATAGGCGATGGCGCTGCCGATGATGCCGGCGCCGATGATGAGAACGTCAGTGCCTTGAGCCATTCATTAGTCCTTGCGTTTGACCTCGTCGTTCGGGTCTCCGACATTCCAGAAACCGCGGGCGTGCGAGATGTGCTTGATCAGTAGTGCGTGCAGCGCCGTGCTGTCGCCCGTTTCCATGAGCTTGACCATTTGCAGGTGCTCAGCGGCCATGGTGGTCAGCTTGCGCTCGCGCATCAGTGACTTCAGCCCGTACTGCCTGGTGCGCATGCGGTAGCTGGTGGCCAGGTCGACCAGTTCCGCATTGCCGCAGGGTGTCATGAGCTCGTGGTGGAACGCGCGGTCGGCGCTGAGGTAGCCGTCGATATCGTCGGCCTGCGCTGCGTCGACGATGACTTTCGCCATCTGCGTCAGCTTCGCAATGTTGGCCTTCGTGTGGTTTTCTGCGGCCAGACGGGTGGCTTCCGGCTCGATCAGCAGACGGATCGCTGCGATGTTCTCCAGCTCCGTGTCGGTCATGCCGGTGACCCTGAACCCCTTGTTCTTGATGGTTTCAACTAAGCCCTCGCGGGTCAGGTCCATCATCGCTTCGCGAACCGGGGTGGCCGAGACCCCCAGTGCATCGCCTAGCACGGGCGCAGAGTAGAGCTGGCCCTCAACCAAGTCTCCGGAGATGATCGCGGCACGCAATTTTTCTGCCACGGTCTCCCGCAGGCTGCGGCGCTCGTTCAGTGGTTCCAGTGCCAAGGCGTTCATGGCTCCCCCATCATATGTAGCTGCTATCGACTTACTGCAATGCTACATTGCATAAATCCACCGCCGCGCTGGCCATGGCCAGATCCTCCCAAGCCATGCCGACACCGGTGTACACCGCGGGACGGCCCGGTGTGCGGGTGAACTTTCCGAGCACTAGCTCCTGCACGTTCAGCGGCGCCTGGCCATGCCATGCACCGTCGGCATGCAGGTCGACCGCGTTGCCGTTTTCGCGGATCGCTGAGGCACGGCCTTCGAGCACCACGTCGCTGCGAAGCATCAGCTGGGCATCCAGTTCACGATGCTCCAGCCCGTGCTGGCCGATGGCCGCAACCAGCGCGTGGGAGGCGACCCTCGAACCGTCGAAGAGCGGGGTCGGCGAGGAACTGGCACAGATGATCACATCCGCCTGTTCAATGGCCGGATTCTGGCTTGCAACAACGCCGATGCCCTCGGCCCGCAACTCATTTGCGGCAGCCTGCGCCTTATCCAGGCTGCGTCCTACGAGCGCGAACTGCGAGCTGGAGTACAGAGCATGGAAGTAGCGGATATGGTTCTTGGCCTGGATGCCAGTGCCGTAGACCAGCACCTGCGGCTTGGAGCTGAAGAATGCGGTGGCTCTGGCCATCTCGCGCAGCGCCAACACCGTCGTGCCAGGGGTGCGCAGCGCGGTGAGCACGGTACCGTCGAGCACTGCCAGCACCGCGCTGGTCTCAGCGTCGAACAACAGGTATGAACCCTGGATCTTGGGCAGGCCCGCCGCGGTGTTCTGCGGGTCGATGGTCAGCACCTTGACGCCGTTGCGCTCGGTTCCCAGCGCCGGCATGATCAGGAACTCGCCACGCTGGGTCGGTGCGAATAAGCGCGGGGAATCCAGTTCCGGATCCAGTCCCGCGGCCAGTGCATCGGCCAGGATCTGCACGGCGGTGGCCGGGTCGATCTTCTCGGTGAGGGTCGCCTCGTCGAAGTAGGGCAGGTTCATAGGATGAATCCTTCCGGGAATGGATCGGTGGGATCCAGGAAATACTGTGCGGTGCCGGTGACCCAGGCGCGTCCGGTGACTGTCGGGATCACTGCGGGCTTGCCACCGACGGTGGTGGTGCCCACCAGCCGGCCAGTGAACTGCGAGCCGATGAACGATTCGTTCACGAAGTCGGTCTCCAGCTCCAGTTCACCGCGGGCGTGCAGCTGCGCCATGCGCGCGCTGGTTCCGGTGCCGCAAGGCGAGCGGTCGAACCAGCCAGGGTAGATGGCCATGGCGTGGCGCGAGTGCTCGGCGTCGGAGTCCGGGGCCTTGAGATAGACGTGGTGGCAGCCGCGGATGTCATCGCGTTCGGGGTGCACCGGTTCGTCCTGCTCGTTGATGGCTGCCATGATTGACAGCCCTGCCTCGATCAGCTCCTGCTTGCGCTCGCGCTCGAAGGGCAGCCCGATGGATTCCAAGTCGACCACGGCGTAGAAGTTCCCGCCAAAGGCAAGGTCGTAGTTGACGGCGCCCAGGCCCGGAACCTGCACCGAGGCGTCCAGCCTGTCCGCGAAGGATGGGACGTTCTTGATCGTCACCGCGGTGGCATGGCCGTCGTTGACCTGCACGGAGGCGATGACCAGGCCGGCCGGGGTGTCCAATCGAATCTCTGTGACAGGCTCCACTACCTCGACCATCCCGGTTTCCACCAGCACGGTGGCTACCCCGATCGTTCCGTGCCCGCACATCGGCAGCAGGCCTGAGACCTCAATGTACAACACGCCGTAGTCAGCGTCATCCCTGGTGGGAGGCTGCAGGATAGCGCCGCTCATGGCTGCGTGGCCGCGTGGTTCATTCATCAGCAACTTGCGGATGTGGTCGCTGTTTTCCATGAACCACAGGCGGCGTTCGGCCATGGTCTTGCCTGGAATCGTTCCTACTCCACCGGTGATGACCCTGGTGGGCATGCCTTCGGTGTGGGAATCAACAGCGTGAAATACACGGGTGGTGCGCATTGAAGTCCTTAGTGGAATTGGTGGGCTAAGCCGATGCCAAGGGAAATTCTGGGCCCCCTCGGCACCGGCTGGCAAGTCATGCTGTTTACTTGTATCCGTGGGCCAGCGCGGCTTCGGTGTCAGCGGTGATCGCCTTGCGGAATTCGGCGCTCAGCGGGCCGCGCGGCGGACGGCATGCGCCGCCCTTCAATCCGGCGATGTCCATGGACAGCTTGATGGCCTGGACGAACTCGGTCTTGGTGTCCCAACGCAGCAGCGAGTGCGATTCGCGGTACAGGGCCTTGGCCTTCTCCAAGTCGTTCAGATCCCCGCTGGTGGACAGGTTGTACAGTTCCATCATGGTCTGCGGGAAGGCGTTGGTGTAGCCCGAAACCCAGCCCACGGCGCCGGCGATGCCCATTTCCAGCACACTGTCGTCGGTGCCGATCAGCAGGTCCAGTTCTGGAACCAGTTCGCTGATTTCGTAGGCGCGGCGCACATCGCCGGTGAATTCCTTGACGCCCACGATGTATCCCGCCTCGAACAGGCGGGCGATCAGCTTCGGGGTCAGGTCCACCTTGGTGTCGATCGGGTTATTGTAGGCAACCACCGGCAGCCCGACCTCGGCCACCAGACGGTAGTGCTCCATGACCTCGTCGTCGTTGGCGCGGTAGATATTCGGTGGCAGCAGCATCACCGAGGAAGCACCCGCTTCTGCGGCCTGGTTGGCCCAGTGGCGTGCCTGCAGGCCGCCGTAGGAGCCAATGCCTGCCATGACGGTGAAGCCGTCCGGTGCCGCTTGGACCGCGGTAGTGATGACGCGGGCGCGCTCTTCTTCGGTCAGTGCCTGGTACTCGCCCAGCGAGCCGTTCGGTGCGATTCCGTCGCATCCGTTGGCGGCCAAGAAGGCTACGTGCTCTGCAAAGCCGTCGTAGTCAACGCTCAGGTCTTCGTTGAATTGCAGCGACGATGCTACGTGTACACCCTGCCATGGCTTCCGGGTCTGAGACATCTTTGATCTTCCTTTCAATGAAGTTTGTGATGAGGTGGGGTTGAGCCCCGCCACCGGGGTTCTATGTGCGATCCACTACATCTAAGGTACTATGTACAATTTTACAGTGCAATAGCAGAAGCGAATTATTTTCTAGTTCCCTGTTCCGTCGAGATCATCGCGCTGAATCAGGGGCGCGTGCTCGGTGGTCACGTAGCCGCGCTCGCGCTCGATGGCACGCACCTTCCAGTACTCTGCGCCTTCGATGCCCAGCGGGCGCGGGTCGAAATGCACTTCCCCGCCCAGCTTGCGCTGGCGGTCGTAGTCGCGGATCACCTTGCGGACCACCGGCGCGAGGAACAGCAGGCAGACCATGTTGACCCAGCCCAGTGAAGCGTAGCCGATATCACCCAGCGTCCAGATCACTGCAGCGGATTCCACCGAACCGTAGAAGGTCATCGCCATCATGCCCAGCTTCAGCAGAATTGCTGCCACCGAGCCCGGCTCCTTGCCGAAAAGGAATACCAGGTTGGTGTGAGCGATGTAGTAGAACGCAACTAAGGTCGTGAAAGCGAAGAAGAACAGCGCGATGGCGACAAAACCTGGACCGAAGCCCGGAAGAACCTGGTCAACGGCATTCTGGGTGTACCCCGCGCCGGCCTCGACGCCGGGGAGGTTTTCCACCACGGTGCCGCCATCGGAGGAGAAGACGTTGTAGGAGCCGGTGATCACGATCATGATGCCGGTTGCGAAGCAGACCACCACGGTGTCGATAAAGATCGAGAATCCCTGCAGCAGGCCCTGGGTCGCAGGGTGGTTTGCCGAAGCCGCGGCCGAACCGTAGGTACCTTCGCCGACGCCGGCGACATTGGAGAACACGGCGCGGCGCACGCCCCAGGCCACAGCCATGCCAGCCATCCCCCCGAAGAGCTCATGCAAGCCAAAGGCGCTCTCGAAGATCAACCGCAGTGCTGGAATGATTTCGGAGTAGTTGGCAGCGACGACAACTAGGGCCACCACGATGTAGCCCAGCGCCATGAATGGGACCATCAAATCCACGGCCTTGACCAGGCGCTTGGTGCCACCGAAGATGACCACGCCGAGAATGCCAGTGACAACCACGGCGCTGACCCACGGGTCGATGCCGAAGGCGTTCTTCATGCTGGCAGCGATGTTGTTCGACTGCACGCCGGGGAACACGATACCGTAGCCGACAGCTGTCATGACCGCGAGAACTGCCGCCAGCCACTTGAGGCGTAGACCGAACTTCACGTAGAACGGCATGCCGCCGCGATGCTCGCCGTTGACCTTCCGCTTGAAGACTTGGGCCAGGGATGATTCCGCGAAGGAGCTTGCAGCTCCGAGCAGCGCGCAGACAACCATCCAGAACAGCGCGCCCGGTCCGCCCGCAGCGATCGCCGTTCCGACTCCGGCGATGTTTCCCACGCCCACGCGTGAGGCAATGGTCAGCAACAGGGCCTGGAGCGGGGCAATCCCAGCATCGTCCACCTTGGGCTTGAAGAGCAGGGTGAGGGTATGTGGCAGCAACCTGAATTGCGCGCCAAGGGTAAGAACAGTGAAGAACAGTCCGACCGCCAGGGCGAAATACGCCATGGGATTCCAGAGTCCATCACTAATCGCGGTCAAAGTTTCCATGTATTTTCCTCAGAGCATTCGAAGATATCGCATCGAGGTGAGACGCTTGCGGAGTAAGTTGGATCACAACATGTAAAATGGTACATAACACTGTTACTAGCTGACAATGGTCCCGAGGAATTTTCTCAACGGAATTCTCTCGTTGCTGGCGCACGAAAACAGCAGCCAAACGCGGTCAGCGTTTGGCTGCTGTTTTCGTGCACTATGAAGGACTAATCCGCCGGAAGCGCCTGGCGCAAAAACGCGGCCACCCGTTCCACGGCTTCTGCCACGCGCTCATATCCGGCCGCGAACGACAAGCGGATGAACAGGTGCCCCTCGAACGGATCGAAGTCGCCTCCCGGGGTCAGCGCCACATGCGCATGTTCCAAAACCGCCTGGCAGTACTGGCCCGCTGAACCGAAATGCTCCAGGACTTCGGGAGCCAACCGGCCATAGAGGTAGAAGGCCCCATCAGCGGGAGCCGCCTCGCTGGTCCCCAGGCTGCCCAGGTGCTCCAGCACGTGGGCCCGGGTGCGGGCGAACTCGGCCACGCGCTCATTGGCTTCATCCAGGCTCGGCTGCTCGAAGGCGGCCACCACCGCACGCTGCGCCGGCGCCGGAGCGCACAGTGCAAGGTTCGAAGCCAGCGCGTCAACGGTGGCCACCAGGTCATCGGGCACGATCATCCAGCCCAGACGCCAGCCAGTCATCCCCCAGTATTTGGAGAAAGAGGAGACCACGATGGAGGTGCGGGAGAACTCCCACGAGGTGTGGCCCTTGCGGTCCGGGACGAACTCGATGCCGTGGTAGATTTCGTCGCTGACCAGCCGCACGTCATTGGCTTCGCACCAGCTGGCCAACTCCGAGAGCTCCTGGGCGCTGAACATGGTTCCGGTGGGATTATTCGGCGAGGCGATCACCAGACCATCCAGGCGGCCATGCTGCGTCTTGGCCGCTTCGAGCAGCTGGACGGTGGGCTGGAAACGCTGTGCCGCGCCGGTGGGCAGGTCCACCACTTCCAGTCCTAGGGCACCGAGGATGTTTGCGTAGGCCGGGTAGCCGGGGCGGGCCAGCGCCACCACGTCTCCGGCATCGAAGGCCGCCAGGAACGAGAGCTGGAAGGCTCCGGAGGACCCGGTGGTCATCACGAAGTTCTTGGCCGGGATCTGCACCCCATAGGTATCGAGGTAGTGCTGGGACAGCGCCTGGCGGGTTTCGAGCAGGCCCGCGGTGGAGGTATACCCGAAGTCGGCGTGCCCGGCATGCAGCTGGGCGGCCAGCTCATTGACCGCAGCTGGCGCGCCGCCGCCGGGTTCGCCCACGCACAAGGAGATCACGTCGTGCCCAGCGGTACGCATCGTGGCGACCTTCTCGACAATCTGCATCACTTCAAAGGGGGCTACCTTGGAACGCTGGGAGGCTTGCACTATTTGTCCTTCTTTCCGCAGGCATCGAAGAACCGGAGCATCCTCGCCGCGGCCTTCTGCGCTATCTGCTTCAAGGCTATCGGCTCCAGCGTGGCATTGCGCCCAAGGACAGCCGGTGAGCAGGCTCACTGTCCCGGTTCACCCTCCGTTTGCCTCCCCTCAACCGTTGGAGCATTCGCCCCGAGCATCCTCGAGGTATCCGCCTATTGCAGGCGACACCTCGCACAGGAGAACGAACCATGAACAAGCCATTCTCAGCCGCCCTGGCCGCCGCAGTATTGCTCCCCCTGGCCCTGGCGCCAACCGCCGGAGCGGCAGCCTCGCCTGCAACCGCGGCTGCTGCCCTTCCGGCGGCAGTTGCCAAGGACCCCTCACCGGGGTTCCGCGTATTGCCATATTTGCAAGCCCCTTCTTCCACCTCGATGACCATCAACTGGATCAGCGAAACCGATGAGCCGGGCACCATCGGCATGAGCGGACCGGGCCTGGGCAAGTCCGGCCAGCAGAGCAGCGAGCCGGCATACCTGGATCTCATGGAATACACCCAGGCCGAGCTCGATGAGCAGATCGCGGGCTTGGAGCAGGGCTCGTGGCTGAAGTCGAATTCGAATTACAAGCACTCGGTGACCTTCGAAGATCTCAAGCCGGGAAAGACCTACAACTACACGGTGACCCAGTCCGGCGAAACCCACAGTGCGGCTTTCAAGACGGCGCCGAAGGGCGACGCTTGGAAGAACGTGCGCATCATTGCGTTCTCCGATTCCGAGACCGAGCCGCGCGGACGCACCGAGCATCGCGAATGGGAACTCTCTCCGGTCAACGGCTACACCGCGGATTCGCTGCAGCGCCCGGGTGCGGGATCTGCCTGGGACCAGAGTTCGGCATGACCACCCGCTACGGCCAGCCGACCCTGCGCTACTTGCTGGACCAGTCCGCCGCCTTCAACGAGAACCTCAAGCACATCCAGGCCGCCGATCCGGACCTGGTCATGATGGCTGGCGACCTCACCCAGGGTTCGGGCTACCAGCCGGCCTGGGATGAGTTCTTCGGCCATGTGGCCGGGGAGCATTCGGACCTGGCCTCCAATGTCCCGCTGCTTCCGGCGCTGGGCAACTGGGAAACCTATGCCGCGCTGAACGGCGGCTACGGCACGGATGCCGGCCGCACCCCGGCGGTCATTTCGCGCAACCGCTTCCTGGATTACTTCTCGCTGCCGCGGGATCCGCAGCACCCCGAGTACAAGGGCTCCTACTACCGGGTGGATCACGGGCCGGTCACCGTGATGACCTTGGATTCCACCAACGGCCGCCCGGAGGAGAACACCAAGACCGGCAAGCTGTCCGGTGAGAAGTTCTTGGGCGATAACACGAATATGGACGCAGAGAAGCTGTCCACCGATACCCAGGGCGAGTTCACCTTCGAGTCCTACGTCCAGGGCTTCAAGGAGCTTTTCCCCGGATCCACCTATAAGGACGTGGACCTGCCGAACATGGATGCCGCTTCGGCGCAGTGGGCTTGGGCCTAGAAGCAGCTGGCCGATGCCCGCGCCAAGGTCCAGATCGTGCTGCTCCAGTTCCACCACGCGGCCTACCCCAACGGCGTGCACGGCACCCTGCCCAACCATGAGCACCCGGATATCCAGTCGGGCACCGCAATGCGCGCCTACACTCCGATGTTCGAGGAGCACGGCGTGGCAGCGGTGATCTCCGGCCACGATGAGATGTTCGAGCGTTCCTGGGTGGATGAGGACGGCGACGGACGCGGTTTCCACTCCTATGACGTCGGAGTGGCAGCCGATGGCCTGCGCGGTGAGAAGCTGGTGCAGAATGCCGAAGGCGAGTACGAGCCGTTGCGCTTCAACTCGCATTCGCAGTGGTCGGCCCCGGCCGATGAACCGGAAACCTGGGCCGAGGATGCCAACGGCGTTCCGCAGCTGGTCTCCGGCGGCGTGCACTACGGGCACCTGCAGATCGACGTGGCCAATACCGCGCAGGGCGCCGAGCTGACCTTGGCCCCCGTGCTTATCTTCCCGCTGCTGGATTCGCAGTACCAGCTGGAGAAGACCGAGCGGCGGGCCTATGACGATGTCGTGCGCTTCGCGGTAGGCAAGGACGGGGTGCCACTGGCAAAGTAGCTCTGGCGGAGCAGGCGACTTGTCGCCATGGCTGCAGGTAGTGGACTATTGAAGTGAGCAAAGGCCACTGAGCGCAGCAGCGCAGGGAGCAGGACAAGACATGAGTGAACAGCGCGTTTTCAAGGCAGTAGTCGCCAAGGAAGCCGGCTGGTGGAACATCTGGGTTCCCGAATTGGATCATGTGACTTCCACCCGCAAGTCGCGCAAGATCTCCCTCTACACCCGCTCCTTGATCGCAGCGGTGCTGGGCATCGAGGAACCCTCGTTCCGTGTCGAGCGCGAACTGGTTTCTGCGGGTGAATTCGAGCGCCGCTTCACCGAAGCCGTGCGCGCAGCCAGCCCGCAGGAAAAGCTGTAGGCTGAACGCCCAGCGCGCATCCGATGCAAAGGCCGCCGTATCCCCAAGCGGGATACGGCGGCCTTTGGCTATTTGCCCGTGGTGCCCAGTTCGCGTTCCTTGACCGGGTGGCGCGAAAGGATGGAAATCCGGTTGAAAGCGTTCATGGCGATGGCGATCCACTGGATCGCGGCCACCTGCTCATCGCTCAGCACCAGCCGGGCCGATGCCACCGCTGCAATCCGTTCTTCCGGGTTAGGCAGGTCGGTGGCTGCTTCGGCGATGGCCAATGCTGCACATTCTTCTTCGGTGAACAATCCCCCGCATTCATCCCAGGTGCGCAGCAGGGTGATCCGCTGCAGGCTTTCGCCGGCCTCCAGTGCCTTGCGCGCATGCAGGTCCAGACAGTAGGCGCAGCCATTGATCTGGGATACGCGCAGGTTGACCAGTTCGGCGGTGCGGTCGCTGATTCCGGCGGCGCGGTAGGAGTTGGCGACATCTTTGGAGAATCGGCCAATCGAGGTCCATAGCTCAGGATTGGTCTTGTCGAGGAGCATCGGGTCTGAAACGGCCATAGTTGAACCATACATCCACGTGCAGCCCTCCTGCCCGAAGGCATCCGGTTAAAGAACCGTGGAGACCAGCGAAAGCTGGTCTCCACGAATTTTGCTACTTGTCGCCGTCGGCGGCCAGCTGGCCGCAGGCGCCGTCGATTTCCTTGCCGCGGGTATCTCGCAACGTGGTCGGCACGCCCAGCTCGTCCAGGCGGCGCACGAACTTCGACGTGATATCAGGTTCGCTGCGGGTCCAGATGGAGCCCGGCACCGGGTTCAGCGGAATCGGGTTCACGTGCACCCAACCGCGACCGCGGGCGTTGAGCTTCTTGGCCAGCATTTCCGCGCGCCACTCGTGGTCGTTCATGTCCTTGATCAGCGCGTACTCGATCGAGACACGGCGTCCGGTCTTCACGTAGTAGTCGTAGGCGGCATCCAGCGCCTCGTCGACTTTCCAGCGCGAATTCACCGGGATCAGTTCGTCGCGCAGCTCGTCATCCGGAGCATGCAGGGACAACGCGAAGGTCACCGGCACGTCTTCGTCGGCGAGCTTGCGGATCGCCGGAACCAGGCCGACGGTGGAAACGGTAATGCCACGGGCGCTCATGCCCAGGCCTTCCGGGGCCTCGGCGACCATGCGGTGCACGGCGTTCATCACGCGCTTGTAGTTGGCCAGCGGTTCGCCCATGCCCATGAACACGATGTTGCCCACACGCTCATCCGGGTGCTTCTGGCCGCCCAGGCCGCCTTCGGCGATCACGCGGTTGGCCTGGACGATCTGGTCCAGGATCTCCGCGGTGGACATGTTGCGGGTCAAGCCCGCCTGGCCGGTGGCGCAGAACGGGCAGTTCATGCCGCAGCCGCACTGCGAGGAAATGCACAGGGTGATGCGGCCCGGGTAGCGCATCAAGACGGACTCGACCAGCGAGCCGTCGAACAGGCGCCAGAGGAACTTGATGGTCTTGCCATCATCGGTTTCCAGCCGCTTGACCTCGGTGAGCAGCTTCGGGAACATCGCCTGGACGAGTTCCTCCCGACCGTTCTTCGGCAGGTCACTCATCTTCTCCGGGTCGGTGGTGTAGTGCTGGAAGTAATGCACGGAGAGCTGCTTGGCGCGGAAGCCCGGCAGTCCCAGTTCCTTCAACTTGGCCTGGCGTTCGGCCAGGGACAGGTCGGCCAGGTGCGTTGGCGGCTGGGAGACGCGGCGCTTGGTGGAGAACTGCAGCTCCGGACGGCCATCGGCACCCATCTCCTGCTTCCAGCCTTCGGCGGTCGGCACGACCTGGGCGCGGCCTTCGGCTTCGGCTCGGGACTTGGAGATGCGCAGCTGCTGGGCGCGCTGGGCCGCGGCCTGCTCGTTGCGCAGCGCCTTGCGTTCTTCGGCGGAAAGTGGGGTGGAATCGATGGAAGTCATTGCTACCTATTGTTTCATGTATCCGCGAGAGTTTGGCGGTGAGTTTGGGCACGCGCGAAGCAGTGCCGCACCGCCAATCTACCGGCGGCGCGGCACGGCTGCATACGGGTATTCAGTACTTGAAGGATTCCTTCAGGTGGGCAATGTTGCCCACGGCCCCGGCCAGGTCCCTGCCCCCCCAGGCATCTGCTGGTGGCAGCGGCAGGGCGGTCCTGGCTCCAGTGGCGGAGCCCTTCCTAGTGCTCCCGGGTGATCATCGCGTCGCCGGGTATCGCACTGATAGATGCAATCACGCAATCAGTAACCGAAGCGTTGCCATTTCGTCATGCCAAGGGAATTGTCCACTGCCCGGGAGAGGTCATCGTGAAGCTTCGCGCCACATTCTCCTTCAACCATCCGCTGGCAGCCAATGCTGAAATCGCCCTATCCCGCAGCGGGACGGACCAGCTCGGCAGGGCCCGCCCCAGCAGCATGTTGACCTGCGCACGCCGGGCAGCACTGCGGGCGGCCGCGAGCCGCAGATCATCCAGTGAACCAGCTGGTGCACCGGCAGCAATGAGGTCGGCTATTGCCTGCGCATCAGCCAGCCCCAAGCTCAGCCCCTGCCCGCCGATGGGGCTGATCTGATGGGCCGCGTCCCCGAGCAGCACCACCCGCCCATGGACCATCGAGGACACCATCCGGGTAGCAGTGCCGAAATAGCTGGTCATGGTGCAGGCCCCGGGGTCAAGCAGGTATCCGGTCCGGTCCATGATCATTTCGGTCAAGATTCCCGGTGAATCATTGTCCAGCTTCTGTTCAACGCGCACCACCCAGCGCCGCCGTGCACCGGGCAACGGGAAGGATTCGACAATCCCCTGCCGATGCAGGAACAACGCCGCCGTATGCGCCAGTCCCGTGGTATCGGGAAAGTCCCCCATCAGATACCGGTCGCGATGCGCAGAACCGGCAAAATCCACCCCGAGATCCGTGCGGACTGCGGAGCGGACCCCGTCGGCACCGGCCAGCCATCGTGCCCGGCCGGCAGCGCCGCCAGCTGCGAACTCCACGGATCGCTCGGACTGTCCCAGCACCTTCTCAAAAGCGCATCCGGGCACCAGCGAACCCGGCGCCAATTGCTGCAGGCGCTCGCGCAGCAAATGCTCGGTGGACTGCTGCGGCAAGGACAGCACATAGGGGTACCGCCCGCCGATCGTGGCGAAATCCATCGCGGCGATGCTCCGCCCTCGCGAGATCCCCACCCCGCTACGGATCTGCACCCCGTGGCACTGCGCGGCCTCCCCCACTCCGAGCCGATCCAGGACCAGCTGCGCAGGAGGGTGCAAGCCGAAGGCCCTCGAGTGGGATGCCGGGACACTGCGCTGTTCGAAGACCCGGACGCTGCGCCCGCGTTGGGCGAGCAGGATGGCCAAGGCCAGGCCCACCGGTCCGGCACCGATGATCGCAACGTCATCCACGGCGTCCAGCGTCCCAGAACAGCAGGTTGCGGTACGGGCGCTGCGTGCGCACTTCCCAGCCGGCCCTGAGCAGGTGCTCCAGCTCCTCCGGCTCATAACTGCGCCTGATGGAGGTCAGGCCGTCGCGTCGGATCAGCGAGCTGCCGGCCAAGGGCAGGGTCGCCAGGCCGAAGAGTCCCAGCGCCATCGGCGAGCGCCGGATATCGCTATGCAATCCGAGACCGGTGCACAACTGCTCGGTGTCTTGCTGCAGCTGCTGCAGTTCATCCGGCAACAGGTGGTGCAGCAGGTGGTTGGAGAGCACCAGGTCGTATCGCTCGCCGGCGGCCGCCAGCTGGGTGCTGGTGGTTTCATGGAATTCCAGCACCCCGCCAGGCAGCTTGCTGCGGTGCAACGCTTGCCGGGCGTATCTGATGGCCCGCGGATCCGGGTCGATGCCGTGCACTGCGACTTCGAATCCGTCGGCGAGCGCCCAGCGGGCCAGATTCGCCGCGATATCCCCGCCGCCGCAGCCCACGTCCAGGATTCTGGCCCGTGCCCGGTGCACTAGCAACGGACGGATGCATTCCAGGTAGTTGCCCCGCCAGCCCGCCACGACCCGGTTCACCAGGGGGAATTGGGCGTAGGTGCGGTGCAGCAGCACCGGGTCGCAATCCGGCCGGTCCATTTCCTCGATGGCTTCGGCGGCCCGCTTCAGCCGGAGCATCATTCCCTCCTGGATACGGTGAACAGCCCGGTTTCAACGGTCAACCCAGGGCCGAAAGCCATGGAGCAGATCCGTTCCCCGCTGTCCGCTGCAGCGGAATCCAGGATTTCCTTGAGCACGAACAGCACCGTGGCGCTGGACATGTTTCCGTAGCGATCCAGGATCGCGCGGGCCGGCTGAAGCTGCCGGTCATCCAGGCCCAGCCGGTTTTGCACGCGGTCAAGGATGGCCCGGCCGCCGGGGTGCAGTCCCCAGTGCTGGATGCTGCCCACCGTGAGTTCCGGATCCGCGTCTTTGTCCAGCAGCGGCTGCAGGGCTGCGGTGATGTGCTCGTCGATGATGTGAGGGACGTAGGTACCCAGCACCATCTCGAATCCGTGATCGCCGATATTCCACGCCATTGCTTCTTCGCCTACCGGGGTGAGCACGGTTTCGAAGCCGTCCATCTGCAGCGGCCCGCTGCCCTTTGCCGAAACGATCACCGCGGCCGCCCCGTCGGCGAAGATGGCCGAGCCCATGATGGTGTCCGGGTCATTCGAGCTGTGCACATGCAAGGTGCACAGCTCTGCGCAGACCACCAGCACCGTGGCGTCCGGGTCGGCCAGGCAGAAGTCGCGGGCCGCACGCAATGCGGGGAAGGCGGCATAGCAGCCCATGAATCCCAGATGATGGCGCACGGTGCTTGGTGCAAGCCCCAGCGCCCGCACGATCTGGTAGTCCGGACCGGGGTTGTAGAACCCGGTGCAGGAGACGGTGATGACGTGGGTGATGTCTTCCGGGGCCAGGTCCTCGCAGGCATCCAGCGCCTTCTTCGCGGTGTCGGTGAAGAGCGTCCCGGCCTGCTTCGCGTACACGTTGTTGCGTTCGGCGGTGCTCGGGGAGAGCAGGAGTCCGGCAGTCCGGTCATAGAACATCGGCTGTTTCGGCTGGGGCAGAGCGAGGTCGAATTCGTCGACGCAGCTGTATCTGGTGCTGATCGCGGCGGAGTTGAATGAAGTGGCGATGAGCCGTTCGCCCAGCCGGCTCAGATTCGGCTGGCTGGCGAAGACATCACGGATTTCGTCCTGGGCAAGTTGCGTCGCGGGAACTGCGGTCTGGATCGTGCGGATCTTCACTGGCATGCCCCGAGCCTAGGGCCGTTGCCAGCGATGGTAAACAGCTTCGGCGAATTGCCAGCATTCACCCGATGTTCTGTTGCCCTCAACGCGTGGATTATCTATCTTCGGCGAAGAATATGATTATTGTTTCTAACGCCAGATTTAATCTCTCGAGCAGGAAAGAGGCTCCGCGGCAAAGGCATCAGCCCATTCCTTGGAGGGTATCCGCCGGACCATCCTTGATGGCTTCTGGTCGCCCGGCGACCGCCTGCAGCCGACCGCATTGGCAGTGCAATTCGAAACCAGCACGACGGTGATCCGCGAATCGCTGACCTGGCGAACTTCACCGAGCTCTACCGGCGCTGGGCCGCCCCGTCGAGGGTGGCAGGCAAGCGCAACGGCGAGAAGGAGCACCAGGAAATCCTGGATGCCGCTATGGCTCGTGATGCCGACCTGCTCGGAAACCATTACCGTTCCACCGTCGAAGTGGTCATTGATGCTGGGTTGAGCACCCTGAGCTGAAAGGCGTGCGCCGTTCGGCTATTTCTTGCCTGGCGCAGGCGGAATGACGCGCTCGCTGACAATCGCGGCGTTCATCGCCGCCACTGCTCGCTGCGCCGAGTCCGCTGCTGGTGAATCCTGCGCGAGTTCCGCTATCCGGGACTGCGCTTGGGCCGAAGTCATGGGCGCCAGCTCTTCCTCCAGCACAGGGTGAACCAGGCCTACGGCCTGAAGGATTGCGAGCACGGTGGTATCGCTGGTTCCAGGGATTTTCTGCCCGTGAAGGGCACCGTGCAGGTCGGTTCTGATCTGGCGCTGGATCTGCTGGTTGATGATGCGCACCCGCTGCTTTCCCAAGCCCAGCATCGTGCGTTCGCCGTATTCGATAATTCCGCCCTTGGCCAGGGAATCGGTCAGCAACCGGACATCGCACAGGGAATTGATCTTCACTGCGTCATCCAGGCTCAGGCTGCCCCGCCTTTCCAGCTGCTCCAATGGCGCGGCAAGCACAGGATCCGGGCAGGGTCCGGCACCGATGAGCTGGATCTGCCGCTGCTCATCCTCGCTGAGCGCCACACGCCCGGCAATCATCAGGTCGGTGATGATGGCGGCGTTCATGCCGTATCCCGTAGCTGAAACAACTGCTTCTGGTTTCTCGGAGTCATCGGCCATGAGCAAGTAGAGCTTTTCTGCGATCAACATGTTCTCAGGCTACCTGCCCGCACTGGAGGAGATCTTCAGCCTTGCGACGGATATTCAGGTTCAGTCGCCCTTGGCCGTGGGCTTCTTATTGGCCTTGGCCAGTTCGGATGGCAAATGGGTGGTCCGGGGTTCGGAGCGATCCTGCGTCATGGCCGAGGTGGTGCGGATGAAGACCGAGATCCAGCTGAACATGATGGCCACCACCGACAGCTCGAAACCGGTCAGGTTGTAATAGGACCATTTGGTCCACAGCTGGAAGGCGCCCCAGATCGCGCCGATAGCCGCATAGGACAGCAGATGGAACACCACCGGGTAGCCCGGCAGCAGGACGATAGTGCCCAGCAGCAGGAAGATCATGGCCACCGAGACCATCTGCACGAAGGCCGAATGCACTTCCATGGCCACGTCGAAGGGGACCAAGCCGATGCCGATAATTCCCACGGAGACAAGCAGCAGGCACCAGCGCACCAGCTTCGGACGAGGACGCACCATGCGTGCAATCTTGTAGCGTTCCAACGCAGGGCGGCAACGGTAGGTCTGTGCCAAACGGACCAGGTCGCGAGTCAGGAACTCGGTGAAGGCGGCAAGCACCAAGCCGGAAATCACCAGGGTGAGATTGAAGGTCCAGAAGGATCCCATGCCGGCTTGCGTGGTCCCCAGCGACGAGAACATGCTCCTCCACCAGTTCTGGTCTTCGGCGAGCAGCATGCTGATCAGCACACCGGCGCTCATGAAGACCCCCAGCACCACCGACAGGGACTCCGCGTTGATACGCGCGGTGGCCTCCAGGGACAGGTAGGCGCTGATGCCCGTGGCTACGCTGACTGCCAGAGCCCCTGCAAGCACGTCCAGATGCAGCCCGTAGAAAGCCTGCTGGAGCAGGTGGAACACGACCAGCATGATCATGATGGTGCTGGCTATATGCACCAAGACGAGGCCAAGGGCAGTAACCATCTGGCGCCATGCGGGAATCTTCTTCAGCCACGTCTCGCGGGCCCGGAGCATGGTGCGGAACGCATAGGCGCTGCTGGTTCCGGCCGAGACGGCACCGCAAACAGCGGAAACAATGCCTACCGACAGATCGCCAAAGAGCGGCGGACGCTCACCGGCGAAGACGATGAAACCGACAACCAGCCCGAAGAGAGAACAGAGCAGGCCGGCCCACAGGGCACGGCGCTCGATGTCCAGTTCGGTGACGCGCTTGCTGAGAGTGACATCGGGATATTGGGAATGCACGTAGTACATTCTCTCATTTCATTGAAGAACGTGTACCGTCCGCGGCCCGGCCGTCCTCCGCGGAACAGGTCCTTGCGCTAGTTCGGGGACAACGCGAGCAAGCCGCTGGCCATCAGGCTCACCGCGCCGCTGAAGGCAATCAGCACCACGAAAGCGCGGCTGAACTTCTGCGGAATCCTCGGGGCCAGAAAATTGCCCAGCACGATGCCCAGCACCATCGCGCCGAAGCAGGCGCCCCATTGCTGCCAATGCAGCTGCGGCATGCCGCCCTTCGCGATCAGCGACGTCAAGGACAGCACCAGGAAATAGAGCTGGACGGATATGGCGAATTGGGCTTGCGGCCAGCGGCTGGCTACCGCATATCCGGCAATGGCCGGACCGGAGACCCCGGCAGTCACGGACATGAAACCGGAGACAGCCCCGGCGCCAATCGCCAATCCCCTGCTTTGGGCCATGGCGAGGTTCCGGATCACGAAACTCGAGCACAGCGCGAGGATCACCATGAAGGAAATGCCGATATTCAACCACGGCCCATCCAGCGAGTTCGCTACCCACGCCCCGGGGATGGTCATGAGCATGGCGGGGATGAGCATGAAAGCGACTTTCCGGTACTCGACCTGTCGGAAAACCTGCGCAAAGATCAGCAGGCTGCTGCAGGCGCCGAGCAAGTTGACCAGCATGACGCCTTCGTGCGGCCCCAGGACCATGACCAGGAAGGGCGAAGCGACCAGGGCGAATCCCATGCCGGAAATACGCTGTGTGGAGGCACCCACGAAGACTGCGGCTGCCAAGCCGATGATCGCCGCTAACTGCACGCCCTGCTCCACGCTGCCTCCGCTATCCCTCGTCGCTGTCCACTATTACGTTAGTCCACGGCCAATGAGTCATTTGAATGGAGCACGCTTCAGCTGGAGTTCTACGCTGTAGGAATGCGCAATGACGTGGATTTCCTGGTAATTGGCGGCGGGGCGATGGGCTCGGCCGCTGCGTGGTCGCTGGCCGCTCGCGGACACGAGGTGCTGCTGCTTGAGCGTTTTGCTCCGGGGCATCGGGAAGGCGCTTCGCACGGGGCCACCCGCAATTTCAATCCGGCCTATACCGAACCCGAGTACCTGCGCCTGCTGCGGCGCTCCAATACCTTGTGGGATGAGATCTCACAACGCTCCGGCAAGCCGCTCCTGACGCGCACCGGATTGGTCAATCACGGAATCGTTGAAGCTCAGCGCGCCATGCACGAGGTGCTGGGCCAGGCAGGTTTCGACAGCGAGCTGTTGTCCATTAAAGCTGCGGAAGAGCGTTTCGCCGGCATGAAGTTCGAGACCGAAGTCCTGCATATCCCTACCGGCGGCCAGATCAATGCCGACCTCGCTGTGTCCTCTCTGCAGCAGCTGGCAGTTGCCGAGGGTGCGTCCGTGGAGCATGGGCACCAGGTGGCAAGCGTTCAGGTGCTTGCCGATGACTGTGTCGAGGTCCAGATCCAGCACCGGGGAACCAGCTCGCGCGTCCGGGCCCGTCATGCCATTGTCACCGCGGGTGCCTGGACCCGGTCGCTGCTCGGAGATGGGCTCAGGCTGCCAGCCATCCACGTCACCGAAGAGCATCCGGTGCATTTTGCGCAGAAGGACCTGCCTGCGCACTGGCCGGGATTCAACCACATACTGGACCCGAACCGGGAAATCGGTTCCCGGATCTTCGGTCCCGTCTACGGGATGCGCACCCCCGGCGAAGGCATCAAGGTGGGCTGGCACGGCTCAGGGCAGATCATCGATCCAGAGCACCGTCCGCACCAAGCCAGCGAGGAGCAGCTGCGCGGGCTGCAGGACTACGCGGAACGCTGGCTTCCAGGGGTCGATCCCTCGCGCTATGAAACGGTGTCCTGCACCTACGCCAATACCGAGGACGAGCACTTCATCCTCGACTCGCTTGGTCCGATCACCGTCGGCGCAGGGTTCAGCGGCCACGGATTCAAGTTCGTGCCCGCCATCGGTGAGCACCTGGCCGAGCTGGCCTTGGGCCGGCGCACGGCCGAACCGAAGTTCTCGGCGAACCGCACGGTGGCGAAGCCAGTCTTCCTGCAGCGCCGCCACGCAGTAGGCATCAGCTAGCCGCCTGTTCCCGTGCAGCGGCGGGCAGCTGCTGGGTGAGGCAGTGGATGCCGCCGCCTCGGGCAAACAGCTCGCGCGCATCCACGCCAACCACCTGGCGGCCGGGATAGTCGGCGGCCAGGATGCCAGCTGCCTGCTGGTCGTTGGGGTCATCGAAGCTGCAGGTGATTACCCGGCCGTTGGTCACCAGATGGTTGATATAGGAATAGTTCGTCAAATTCAAATGGCCGGTTTCGGCAGCGACTGCAGCGATGGTTGCCTTGGTAACTTTCTTCATGAAATACGCATCCTCAAAGTTCACGTGCCCCCCAGTGACACACACTTTAAGTAAAGCTTTTTAGTAGGTTTTTCAACCCCTGCACGCCACTCGCCATTGCGGCCGTCAGATCCCGCAAACTGGGAACTGCAGCTTCTGCAGACGAGCGCGTGCAGACTACCGTCACTTCTGTTTAATCTGCAGTTGGCCAGTATTTTTAACATGAAATTTCCGGCCCAAGCAACACCCTGACGCCGGATGCCGGCTAGTAGCCAGCAAGTTTTAGCCGTTTGTCCATGAAACCCTGGCTAGGTAGCGAATCAATCCACCCTTATGGATAAATTCAGAAAATCCGGGAATCAGTTGTCCCTGTCCGGGGCCGAGGCAAAGAGATTCAGGCCCATGGCGCGCGAGAGCTGCCCGATGGCAAGCTGCGCCCGCACCGAGTTCCCCGCCATATCCAATGGTGGCGAGAACGCGCCAATTGCACCCTTGCCCGGAGCCACCGCGACGATGCCACCGGAAACACCTGATTTCGCCGGGATACCGATTTCAAACAGCCATTCACCCGAGCGCTCGTACAAACCGTTGGAGGCAACTGTCGCCAAGGTGTCGCGGCAAACATCAGCATCCACAACGCGCTGTCCGGTCACCGGGTTCACGCCGCCGTCAGCCAGTGTCGCTCCCATGATGGCCAAATCGTGCGCGTTGATGTTCAGCGAGCACTGCTTGGTATAGACATCCACAGCATCATAGGGGTCGCCATCCAACCGGCCGTAGCTCTTGAGCAAATGCCCCAGGGCCTTGTTCCGCTCGTTGGCCAACGACTCGGAATGGTAGACCTCGTCATCCAGGCTCAGCGACCGGCCGGCGAAGGCGGAGAGTCCTTCGCGCACGTTCTCCCATTTCTTGGCAGCGGTCTTCCCCGGCATCAGCGAGGTGGTGGCGATGGCACCGGCATTGACCATCGGATTCATCGGCAACCCGTTGTTCAATTCCACTGCCATGACCGAATTGAACGACATGCCGGTGTTATTCACTCCGATGCGGTCCCGGACGACTTCGCGGCCGTGCTCCTGGACTACCAGGGCATAGACGAACATCTTCGAGATCGACTGGATCGAAAAGAGATGGCTGCAATCGCCCACCGTGTGGACCGAGCCGCCCACGTGGGACATGGCGATGCCAAAGAGGTCGGGATCGGCTTGGCCCAGGATCGGAATGTAGTGGGCCAGCAGTCCATCATCGACATCCGCGTAGCGCTCATGGGCTTCCTTGAGCAAGGAGTCGATGCGATTATGCTCCAGCTCACCGGTGGAAACCTGCTGAACGACATCGTCGAAGTCGGTAGGAATAGTCTCGTTATTCCCTTCCGAAGGATAGGTCATTCTCACCTGCCTCTGGTCCTGAGTCCATTGATCCATGCTGCTTGGTTTGACCTTATCAACAGCTCCGGCGCTTGGCACCTCGCGTCAAGCTCGAAGCGGACAGAATCACGCTCGCCGCGGACCTCCAACTGGAGAATCCCCTGTGTTTTCCCCGACATTGTGGAGCAACTAACAGCGCAAAGTCCTCCGCCTGACTTAGCATTTTGTGTATGGCTAAGGGTATTACTTTTCATACGCGCAAGTGGGTCCGCCCAGAAGACTTGAACGCAAACGGCACGCTGTTCGGCGGCAGCCTGTTGCGCTGGATCGATGAAGAAGCTGCAATCTATTCGATCATCCAGTTGGGCAACAAGCACGTTGTCACCAAGTTCATGTCCGAGATCAACTTCATTGCCTCCGCAAAGGAAGGTGACTTGATCGAGATGGGCCTGACCGCCATCGACTTCGGCCGGACCTCGATCACCCTGCGCGCAGAGGTGCGCAACATCTTCACCCAGGAATCGATCCTGACCATCGAGAAGATCGTCTTCGTGAACATCGGCGAAGATGGAAAGCCGGAGCCCCATGGCTATGACCACATCACCTACACCCGCGATCGCATCCCGCTGGAAATCACCAAGGCGCTGATCTAGCCTCCGTCTGATTGCCCGAAGCCCTAAATAAACCAAGGGTTTAATTCAAGGTCCCGCTCGGCCGCACCTCGTTGCGTGTCCCTGCGGGACCTTGCTTTATTTGCAGGCAATTCACCTCACGCTCTTGCACTGGGTTCACGCGTCCAGCAAAGTTGTTTTGCACCGAGGAATTCCCACCTATGCAGAAGCGAGAAACCCATGGGCCAGATGATTTTCGTTAACCTCCCGACCGCAGATCTAGCCAGAGCCGACAAGTTCTACGAGGCACTGGGCTTTACCAAGAACCCGACGTTCTCCGATGAGAATGCCACCTCCTGGATCATCGACGAGAACATCTTCGTGATGGTGCTGCGCCAGGAGTTCTTCTCCAGCTTCCTGGTCAATGGTGATCAGCCGGCACTCGGAAATGGCGTGCGCGAAACGCTCAATGCCCTCTCTGCGGAGACTCGCGAAGGCGTCGACGACTTTGTCGCCCGGGCCGAGGCCGGCGGCGGCAGCGTCTACCGACCAGCGGATGAGCCCTTCCCGGGCATGTACCAGGCAGCTGTCCAGGACCCGGACGGGCACGTCTGGGAAATCGCGTGGATGAGCCCCGAAGCAATGGAGAACCCTGCCGGCTGACCCGCTAGCCAAGCTCGGAATTCCGCAGGTGTCGTGACTCTTCTGATTTGCGGCGCTTGCGGAATTGCTTCTTCATCCCCTGTGCCGGATACATCGGTTCAGGCCAGCGGGGTTGCAGCTGGTCGCCTAGGGTAATGCCGCGCATGCGCCGCCCGAACATCGGCAGCACCCATTGCCTCAGCCATTCCACATCTCGCTGGGTGGCCTGCCAGAACCCGACCCGGTCCGCGTCGCCAAAGGGATCGAAAACCAGCTGGTGCGGATACCCGAGGAGCTCCAAGATCCGGATGGCCATATAGCGGTGGCCCGCACGGTTCATATGCAGCTTGTCGATATCCCACATGCGCTTGTCCCGGTAGGCATTCCAGTTCCAGTAGTCAACGAGCACCACCGAATCCGGGTAGCGTTCCGCCAGCTGGCGCACGCACTCGTTGAAACGCCAATTGCGCCGCTTGAACGGGGCGAGTACCGGGTGCACCGGGATATCGAACCCGGTGAACAACAGGACCTTGGCCCCCGTTGAGACCAGAGCGTCTACGGCTCGGGCATATTGCGCCAGGAACTCCTTCATGTCCTTGCGGAACTCGAGGATGTCATTGCCTCCGGCATAGAAGGTAATCACCTCCGGCCTGAGTTCCAAGGCCACCGGGATCTGCTCGTCGATGATCGATTTGAGCCGGCGGCTGCGGATGCCGAGATTCACGTACTGCCATTCGGGATCCGCTTTGGACAGCTGCTTGGCCACGCGATCAGCCCAGCCGCGCACCCCGTTGGGCAGCCTGGGTTCCCAGTCCCCCACGCCTTCGGTGAAGGAATCCCCGATCGCCATAAACAGCCGTCCCATGCTACCGACGCTAGAAGCCGAAAGTGCCTAGCAGGAAGCTTGCTGTTGAAATTCTGGCAAACGCTGGCGGTTCAGAAAACCTTGCGCATGATCAGCCGCGGCATCTTGCTGGCCTGGGCGTCGCTGACTCCAACGACCTCGAACCCGACCTGCTCGAACATCTTCCGCGTTCCGACGAAAGCCATGGTCAAGTCCATGCGTCCTGCAGGATCCACCGGGTAGGCCTCGACCGCTGGTGCTCCGAGGTCGCGCGCATATTCCACTGCACCGTGGAGCATAGCCCGGTTCACGCCCTGGCGGCGGTGGCCGCTGCGCACCACCATGCAGATGATGCTCCAGACTTCCAGCTCATCCACGGGCCTGATGAGCTTGGACTTCGCCAGCAGCGGGATCTGCGAGCGTGGCGAAATGCTGCACCAGCCCACCGGTTCACCGCCGCGATAAGCGATGACGCCCGGAGCAATCGGCTCGGCGCTCAGCGAGCGCATGGCTTCGAACCGGTCACCTGCGCCGCGTTCCCTGATTTCGCTGGCACTGAGCCGATGCGACAAGCACCAGCAGTGCTTCTCGCGATGGTTCGGATTCACAACCGTGGCGAAGTCTTCCATGCGTTCCTCGGTCAGGGGTCTGACCTCGATGGGCGCTGGTCGGGCGGTCTGCGGTTCCAGATTCGTGTCCATCTGTCCATCCTGCGCTTCGAATGGGCACAATGGCACACCCGACAGGAAAATTCTTCGGGTTTTCCATAAGGAAGATCTCCGGTTCCCTCGGTGTTGGCGCTGACCTGCGCGCTCTAGTGTTGAGGTATGACTTCGACACCTAAGGTTTCACCGGGCACCGCACCGGCCCGTCCCCCGCTGAGATTAGGCTTGACGCTGCTGCACATGGCGTTGCTCGGTTCCGCCGGCCTGATCATGTTTTCACTTTTGCTCGGATGGCTCTCGCTCGGCATCGCGCTGACCCCGCTGCTCGGCCTGGGCCTGCTCTTCCTGGCCGGCCTGGTCTATGCGCTCTTCGGCATCGCCCGCTTCGAGCTCATGCGAGTCAGCAACCTCTACGACATAGACGTCAGTGCGCTGATCTGGCGGCCCCGCCGCCGCGAAGGTTTCGGCGAATACGTCCGCTCGCTGGGGCGCAACCTGGCCAACGGACGCATGTGGGCGCTACTGGGAAGCTTGCTCTTCTCCTGCCTGGCCGGTTCACTGATGCTCAGCGCAATGGAGCTGGCAGTCCGCACCGGCATCGTGGCCTTCGCCCCGGTCCTGCAATCGAATCAGGCCGATCCGCTGGCGAGCGTTCCAGGGCTGTGGGGCCTCCAGATCCCGGTAGGCCAGGCCCCCTGGCTGGTACTGGCCGCGCTGCTGGGACTGGCAGTAGTTGTCGGTTTGGTCTTCTTGCACCGCATGGTCACCGTGGGAATCGTCGGCTCGATTGCCCGCGAGAGCGCACTGGTGGAACGCGTTCGCACTACCGCGGTGCAGCGCGAGGGCGCCGTGCGCGCCGCAGAGGTGGAACGCACCCGCATCGAACGAGACCTGCACGACGGGGTCCAGCCCCGGCTGGTTTCCGTGGCCATGACCCTCGGCCTAGCGCACCAGCAGATCGACTCCGATCCGCAGCAGGCCAAGGAACTGGTGGCCGAAGCCCACGCTTCGACCAAGTCGGCAATCACCGAACTGCGCCAGCTCACCCGCGGCATCTACGCCTCGGTGCTCGATGACCGTGGACTGGATGCGGCGCTCTCGGCCATCGCAGGCCGCTCGCACATCCCGGTGGGCCTGGATGTCCAGCTCAATGGCCGCTACCCGCGGGTCGCCGAAGCGGCGGTGTACTTCGCCATCGCCGAAGCGCTGACCAACGCGGCCAAGCATTCGCGGGCCCAGCGCTGCCAGGTCACAGTGAGGGTGCGCGAGCACGAGTGGCAGCAAAGCCTGTGGGCCCGTATCGAGGACAACGGCACCGGCGGGGCGCGCATCACCCCCGGTGGCGGCCTGGATGGAATCAACAACCGGGTTCTCGCCGCCGGCGGCACCCTGAACCTGGACAGCCCGGCCGGCGGGCCAACCGCAGTGGAGGTGAACGTGCCATGCGCGTACTGATATGCGAGGACTCGGTCCTGCTGCGCGAAGGACTGGTCAGATTGCTGGCGCATAGCGGCCACCAGGTGGTCGCTGACTTGCCAGAGGCCAGCGAGCTGATGGATTTCCTGGAGACCGCGGCCGCGGAGCAATTCCCGCAGATCTGCATCCTGGATGTCCGCCTCCCGCCCACCTACACGGATGAAGGCATCCGCGCGGCGCTTCAACTGCGCAAGAAGTATCCGGATCTGCCGGTGCTGGTGCTCTCCCAGTACGTGGAGGAACGCTACGCCTCTGAACTGATCTCCACCCAGTCCGGAGCGATCGGCTACCTGCTCAAGGACCGTGTTGCGGATGTCAGCGAGTTCATTGCCTCGCTGGAGCAGATTGCAGGTGGCGGAACCATCCTGGACCAGGAAGTGGTGGCACAGCTGTTGACCCGGCGAAATCACGATGACCGCATGCAGAACCTGACCGACCGGGAACGCACAGTCCTGGCCGCATTGGCCGAAGGAAAATCCAACCAGGCCATCGCCGCGCTGCTCTTCCTCTCGGAAGCCAGCGTTGAAAAGTACATCACTTCCATCTTCCAGAAGCTCGGCTTGGAAGCCGACGGAACGGGCAACCGGCGCGTGCTGGCAGCCCTGGCCCATATCGAAACCCTGGGCACCAACCGCACAGACAGGACAGGATCATGACTTCCACGCACGCCATGCCGCTACCCCCAACCCCTCCAGCTCCCTCCAACAACGGCAAACCGCTGAACATCATCCTCGCGGTGCTAGGCGGGCTGGTCATTCTCACCCTGGTCATCGCCACGGCACGCAGCGCTTTCGCTTCGATGTCCCGGGAGCATTCGATCCACGAAGCCGCGGTCTCCGGGGTGACCGCCTTGGATGTTTCGGCCAGCTCGGGACGCTTCGACCTGGTCTTCGCAGACACCGAGAAGGCAACCCTTGAGGTCCGCAGCGCCAAGGCCGCCGACTGGAAGCTGCATCGCGAGGGCAACCGGCTTGTCGTCGAGGCCCCGAACGCCTGGGACAACTTCTGCTTCTTCGGCTGCGGATTCGACGCGAACGAGGCAACACTGGTGCTTCCCGAATCCCTGAACAACGGAACCCTGGATGCCGGCTTCGATTTGTCCGCCGGATCCTTCAATGCCATCGGCAACTACAAGAACGTCGTGGTGGAGGTCGGCGCCGGGGAGCTGAACCTCACCGGCAGCGCGCAAACCGCCGATGTGGATCTGGGTGCCGGCGAAGCAACCATCCGGCTGGAGAATGTCGAGAGCGCACGGTTCGACATCTCGGCCGGTGAACTGATCGGCGAACTGTCGGGCGAGGCACCCAAGAGCATCGACGGCAGCGTCAGCGCCGGCTCGCTGGAGCTGCAGCTGCCCGAGAGAACCTACGACCTGCGGCAGAATACGGCCGCCGGTTCGGTTGAGAACCAGCTCGCCACCGATCCGAACTCGCCGCATAAGATCACCATCCAGGTGGCTGCCGGCAATGCCATCCTGTACCCGGAAGGCACCGATAAGGAATCGATTGACCGCTAGTCCCGGTTTTCCCGGACAAGCAACAGCGTCCCTTCCTACGATCAGTTCACTGATCGAAGGAAGGGACGCTTTGCTGTACGAGCCTGGAGCCTAGGCCTGGTTCTTCTTCAGGGCGGCCAGGCGTGCTTCGATCTCGGAAACCTGCGGTTCGCCGGCTTCGATCTGCGCTGCGCCGTCGCCTTCCTCCAGGATGTCCTGCGGAGCGTTGCTGGCCTTCAAAGCCGCCAAGCGCGCATCGACTTCGGTGGACGCACCGAGGTCGTCGAGCTGCGCGAACTGCGCATCAAGGGAAGATGCTGCCAGTTCCTGCGCACCGCGGACCTTGGCTTCGTCCTGGCGGATCTTCTGCTCGAAGCGGCTGATCTCGCTGGTTGGGTCGTTGATGTCCAAGGCCTTGAGGGTGTCCATCATCTGGTTCTGGGTCTTGGCATTGCGCGCACGGGCTACCAGCTCATCGCGCTTGGCCACCAGTTCCTGGCGCTTGGTCTGCATGGTGTTCAGGCCGGTCTTCAGCTTGTCCACGACTTCGCGCTGGGTGGTGATGGTGGATTCCAGGTTCTTGGCGCGCTTCTCGGCGTCCATCTGGCGCTGGATCGCTACCGTGGCCAGCTGGTTGAACTTCTGCTGGTTGGCGGAATCGCCGGCGGCGGCATATTCATCGGCCTTGTTCGATGCGGCCAGCGCCTTGCCGCCCCAGTCCCTGGCTTCCTGCAGGAACTTGGCGTGGTCGTCTTCGGCCATGCGCAGGTTGCCGATGGTCTGGGCAACTGCCTGCTCGGCCTGGGCAATGTTGTTGGTGTAATCGCGGACCGTTTGGTCCAGCATCTTCTTCGGATCCTCCAGGGCATCCAAGGCAGCGTTGGCGTTAGCCTTGCCGATACCGAAAATCCGAGCCCAAATTGAGCGCTTCTTGGCCATAGTGCGTCCCTTCATCTTCCGTTGCTTAAAGCTTAGGGGAATTAGCGGTGGCGCTCTAACCAGAGATCCTTCTGCGTCGGGAAACTGCCTACGTTAAATGGCGCAGGTACCGGCCCGGGGCGTCCAGGAAAAGCCGCCAATTGCGCACCATGTCCAAGTCGTCATAGCCCGATTCGCGGATTCCCCATTCCCCGATTTCATAGATTTTCGCCTCCGGCAGGGAAGCGAGAATTGGCGAGTGGGTGGAGAGGATCACCTGGGACCCGGCACGCAGCAGATCGGCAATATGCGAGAGCAGCATCAGGCAGCCGTTGAAGGACAGGGCGGACTCGGCTTCGTCGAAGACCCACAATCCGTTCACCGCGGAGCGTTCGGTGAAGAACTCAATGAAGGACTCTCCATGGCTCTGGAAATTGTGCTTTCCGTGCGAACCGATGGATCCAAGATAGGCGAAGTGCCCATGCATGGTTTCCGCGCGCAGGAACACTCCTGCCTTGGACGCCCCGGCTCCGCGTTCCAGTTGCAGATGCGAGGACAGCCCGGACTCGGTGGACTGCGTCTGGTGCATGCTGTGGTTGGTTCCACCCTCGGCATTCAGCCCGAAAGCCGCGGCGATTGCTTCGACGAGCGTCGATTTTCCGGCGCCGTTCTCGCCGACCAGCACAGTCAGCTGGCCAAGTTCCAGCCCCTCGTCCAGCAGCTGGCGCACGGCCGGGATCCGGGCGGCCCAGTCCGAGCGATCCATGGGTGCCTTGGGATGCTCGGTGATCCGGCGAACCGGCAACGTGTCGAAAGGTGCGCTCATGAATCTGAGGCTATCAGCAGCCCGCGACAGCTCGGCACCCGCAGAACAGCACTGGGCCCCGGGGCCGCGCCACTGCATGAGCAGGGTGCGGCCACCGGGCCCAAGCGGTTTCCTAGCGGTTGACCGGCAGCATGTTCCCGGCGAAGAATCCGGCGATCTCATCACGCGCATCCAGCGGGAAGATGCCTGCGACGTACTGGTCCGGGCGGACCACCACGATGGCGCCGTCGGTGCTGACCTCGCGGTCGCGGAAGATGTCGCGGCCGTGGCCGGCGGCGAACACCTGGTTGATGTCGTGCAGGCCGTACGGGACCTTCAGCGGCTGGAAGGCCTTGGGCACGTCATGCAGCTCCACCTCGGTGTAGTCCTGCTGGTAGATGGCCTTGGTATCGAAGACCGCATCCTCGTCGCCACCAGCCGGGGTGTACAGGTTGCGCGGCGAGCTGGCGTCCTGCGCCCACCAGGCGGCGAAGTCAGCCATCTTGGTGCCTTCGAGCGTAGGGGCGGCCGCGTCGGCGAAGACGTAGACGCGCCAGCGGCCATCGGCCTCGTGGAGGTGGCCCAGGTGGCGCCAGCGGTTATCCGAACGGCGGATGACCTCGGCGGACTTGAAGCGCTTGCCCACCGGGAAGCCCGGGGCCAGATCCTGGTGCTCCAGGCCGGTAGTGATCGAGGAATCGGTGTACTGGGTCATGAATCCGGCAGGGAACTCCTGGGTCTGGGTGTAGTACTTCTCCAGCTCGTCCGGGTCTGTCCAGTCCTCGACGGACTTGGCCATCAGCGTGGACCATTCCTTGTCGAAGTCGATCAGGTTCTGCGCGATGACCTTGCGTTCCTCGGCGTAGGTGTCCAGCAGCGACTCGGGGGCGCGGCCCTCGAGTACGGCGGCCAGCTTCCAGCCCAGGTTGAAGCCATCCTGGATGGACACGTTCATGCCCTGGCCGGCCTTGGCCGAGTGGGTGTGGCAGGCATCGCCCATGATGAAGGCGTGCGGGCTGCGGGTGCCGCGCTGTTCGTCCGGGACGTCGTCGAAGCCGTCGGTGATGCGGTGCGCCACCTCGTAGACCGAGAACCAGGCGACGTTCTTCACGTCCATGGTGTACGGGTGGATAATCCGGTTGGCCGTGTCCACGATCTGCTCGACCGGGGTGTTGCGGATGGCGCCTGCGTCTTCCGCAGTGGTTTCGCCCAGGTCCACGTAGAAGCGGACCAGGTAGCCGCCTTCGCGCGGGATAAGCAGGATATTGCCTTGGTCATGGGACTGGATGGAGCATTTGACCTGGATATCCGGGAAATCGGTGTTGACCATGACGTCCATGACGCCCCAGGCGTGCAGCGCGGCATCGCCATGCAGCTTGTGGCCCAGCGAGCGGCGCACCTGGCTGCGCGCGCCGTCGCCGCCGACCAGGTACTTGGCCTTCACGGTGCGCTCTTCGCCGGCACGCGGCCCGGCCACGTACTTGATGTGCGCGGAGACTGGGTATTCGGCCGACGGGTCGATCTCGCAGCCGACGTATTCAACGCCGTAGTCCGGGGTGATCTTGCCCGGTGCGCGTTCGGCGTCGCGCAGGAAGTAGTCGAGGATGCGCGACTGGTTCACGTAGATATGCGGGAATTCACTCATGCCGGTTGAGTCGTCCGCGGCGCGCGAGTGGCGCTTGATGTTGGCCGGGTTTTCCGGGTCCGGGGTCCAGAAGCACATCTCCACATTGCGGTACGCCTCTTCGATGACCTCGTTGGCGAAGCCGAAGGCCTGGAAGGTCTCCACCGAGCGGGCCTGGATGCCGTCGGCCTGGCCTACTTCCAGGCGACCCGGGCGCATCTCGATGGCGCGGGCGTTGATGCTCGGGAAGCGTGAGAGCTGCGCGGTCACCACAGCGGCGGCCGGACCGGTGCCAACGATCAGCACATCCATTTCATCGGGGATTTCCTCGGCGCGGTTGATTCCGTAGCCGGCGGCTTCCTTGACGCGCGGGTCGCCGGAGACGTATCCCCTGTGGTGAATCTGCATTATTTGGCTCCTTGTGCCGTGTCGCCACCTTGTTTTGTCTCTATAGTTGCGACACTGTTGTAACTATAGGAACAATCGTAGCTTTCGCGTAGGCTGGAGGCAAGACGTACGTCACACCGGGAACAGTGCGGGAAGCATCCGCGCATGCCAGATGAAATGATTGGATCATGAGCAAAACCACCGAAGGCGGTTCGCAGACCCTGGGTCGCGGGCTGGAAGCATTGACCCTGATCGGGGAATCCGCGGCGCCGCTGAGCGTCTCGGAACTCGCAGGGTTGCTGGGCGTGCACCGCTCCATGGCCTACCGGCTGGTCAAGACCTTCGAGCAGTACGGCTTCGTGGAACGCAACCCGGCAGGTGAACTTGAATTGGGCGCACGCCTGGGCGCCCTGGCACGCAATGTCGCCAAGTCCCTGCAGGCCGCGGCCGCACCGCATTTGGCCACCGTCTCCGATGAGCTGCAGATGACCGCGCTGCTAGTGGTCTTCGACGGCGAAGCGGCCGTCACGCTGAGCACCGCAGAACCCCGGCTGGCCGATGCCACCGTGGCCCAGCGCCCGGGCACCCGCCACCCAATCGACAACGGCGCACCGGGACGGGTCATCCGCTCCATGCTCAATCCCGAAGAATATCCAGCCAAGGAATTCGAATTCAGCCATGACGAAGTGATCCCGGGGCTGACCTCGATTGCCGTTCCGCTGCTGCTTCCGCAGGGCAAGCCGGCGGCCATTGCCGTGATCTACCCGCCGTTGGAACGCGACCGCAACCGCATTGCCCACGTGCTCGCGGCCGCGTCGGCGCGCATCTCCGCCAGCCTCGGTGTCCGCTCCTGAAACAGCACCTGCCGCCCGGCTGCGCTAGCTACGCGGTGCAAGCCTCATTGGAGCAACCGGCATCGCGCGGAAGGTAGGTGTCGGTTCCCTCCACCTGTTCCCACACGACGTGGCGGTGCTGCCCGCAGCGCTCGCACGAAGGGGCCAGGTACGTGGACCGCTCTTCCATGGTGTATGCCCGAAAATCACCCATCACAACCTCCCGATGACCAGCCGCGAAGCGACGCTCACGGCCTGCTGGACCTGCTTGGTGCCTTCACTCTACGCGCGGAACGCACAACCGGCTAGGGTCTTCCGCACGCAGTTACCCACAGCCCCGCCAGCAGGCTCAGCCACCTCGTGGCAAACTAGGGCAGAGAACCGGAGCGCACCGTTTCGCCACCGCAGGACCGCTACCAAGGAAGAAGCCATGAGCACGTCAGAGCAGAAGCTGCACCGCTTGAAAGAACGCATCACCCTGTTGCTGAACAAGGCAGAGAACACCAATTTCCCGCATGAGGCGCAGGCGTTCCAGGAGCATGCCGAACGGCTCATGGTGCGCTACGGCATCGGCCGCGCCGAGCTGGATGCCGATTCGGCTGACCGGGGCAAGAAGAAGGAAGCCATCGTCGAGGAGCATTTCGATATGCGCGGCGTCTACCGGCTGGGCCAGCGCGACGGGCTGTCCGCGGTGGGACGTGCCTTCCGCACGGTGTCGATGCTGCAAAGCAACTACTCGAACTCGTGCCGGCTGTACATCATCGGCCACGAATCGGATGTCGCTACGGTCAAGAACCTCTTCGCTTCCCTGGTTCTCCAGGCCACCGCCGCCATGGCCCACTGGTGGGCGCAGGAGGGCAAGCTCTACACGAACTGGTACACCGACTCCGAGAAGACCATCGAGCGCCGCGAATTCCAGCGCAGCTTCTACCTGCAGGTCGCCTCGCGCATCGCCAACCTGTACCAGGAAGAAAGCGAGCAGAACGGCAGCGGCACCGAACTCGTCCTGGCCAGCCGCAAGGAGCAGGTGGACGACTACGTCAGCAGCAACTACCCGTTCCTGCGCCGCAGCCGGAACCGCGCCTCCTCCGGCAGCGCCAATGCCTCATTGGCCGGACGCGTGGCAGGATTCAAGGCGGATCTCGGTTTCGGCAAGCACGTCGACTCGGCCTCTCCGGGCGAGGTCGCCAGCTAGCGCACTTCCCGAAGCTGGGTGTCCTCGATGTAGCGCGGACGCCCGGCCATGATCCCGACCAGGGTCTGGAAGATGATCAGGCCGGCGATCAGCCAGATCGGGGCAACCCATGAACCCGAGGTTTCATGCAGCACCCCGACCAGGAACGGTCCGGGAAAGGCCATCAGGTAGCCGGCCGATTGGCCGAAGGTGGACAGCTTCGACACCCCGGCCGCAGTACGGGCCTTCAATCCGATCATGGTCAGCGCCAGCGGGAAGTTCGAACCGCAAATGCCCAGCAGCACCGCCCAGAGCACCGCGCCTTGGACCGGGGCCAGCAGCATGCCGATGATCGCGATGATGCCCACCACCCCGTTGAAGATCACCAGCGGAGCCTGATTCGAGAATTTGGCAGCCAGCGCCGGCATCACGAAGGACAAGGGAACGCCCACGCCCAGCAGGATCGCCAGCAGGGATCCGGCAAACGTCGGGGAGACTCCGAAGTCGATGAAGATCTTGGGCAGCCATCCCATGAAGATATAGGCCACGGCAGACTGGCCGCCGAAGAACAAGGCCACCCACCACGCGGTGGCATTCTTGCGCATCGGCCCGATGCCTGCCCCGTCAGTTGAACTGCCGGCCAGCTGCTGCTGGGCCGCGATCTGGTTGCGCATGCCGAAGTACACCAGCAGCCACAGCACCAACGCCAGCAAGGCCAATATCGCCCAGAAGCCCAGGCCCACACGCCAGTTCCCGCCCAGCAGCTGATTCACCGGCACGGCGATGCCCGCCACCCCGGACGCGCCCAAGGCGACCGCAGTGGTGTAGGCAGCGGTGACGATCCCGATCTTTCCCGGGAACCAGCGCTTGACCAGCACCGGCATCAGGATGTTGCCGACCGCGATGCCGGCCAATGCCAATGCGGTGCACAGCAGGAAGAACCCGGTTCCCGGCGAGGCCGCGCGCAGGGCGATGCCCAGCAGCACAGCTGCCATGGCCGCGGCCACCACCAGTTCAGGGCCGCGCTTGCCCGCCAGCCGCGGAGCCAAGGGACCCATCAGCGCAAAGCACAGCGGCGGGATGCCGGTGATCATTCCGGCCACGAACCCATTCATCTGCAGGTCCTCGATCACCAGATCGAGCAGCGACCCCAGGGAAGTGACGGCTGGCCGCAGATTCAGCGAGGCCAGGATGATCGCGAGGATCAGCAACGCGCCAAACCCCTTAGACAGGGTGGCGTGGTTTTTCGGGAAGTCAGGCATGGTATCCACAGACTATCCGCTTCAATTCACGGATCCCATATCCGTTGCCTTCACTACGCTAAAAGGCCGCCCCGGAAAACGGGACGGCCTCGTGGCGCGGGCAACCCCAGCGGATTAGCCCAGCTTGGCTCGCACCATCTGCGAGAGCGCCTTGCCGTCGAAGCGGCCAGCGATTTCGGCGCCAACCAGCTTCATCGCCTGGCCCATATCCTTCATGGTCAGCTCATGATCGGCCGCCAGCTCAGCCATGACCCGGTCGACAATCTCCTGGGCTTCTGCTTCGCCCAGCGCCTTCGGCAGGTAGGTGGAGATGAAGGCGGCTTCGGCCAGCTCGCGTTCGGCATGTTCGGCACGCCCGTCCTTGGCAGCCAGGGCAGCGGTTTCCTCACGGTTGCTAACTTCCTTGCGCAGCAGGTTCTCCACATCCTGGTCATTCAGTTCCGTGGGGTTCTTCCCCGACTTCTCCTTGGTGCCGATGGCGCTGAGGATATTTCGCAGGGTCGTCTTCTCCAGCTCGTTGCCGGCCTTCAGGTGGGCGATGCTGTCATCGCGCAGGCGATCTTTCAAAGTCATGGGAACTGCCTTTCACTTCGTGTGCTTGAAATTTTACTCGCATAGCTTCCACGCTGTTTTCCACTGGGCCATCCCGGATGCACGCACACGCTTTTGATACAGTGACCAGATGAAACCACTGCGCGCTGGCGCCATCGTTGCCGCGCTGGCGCTGATCGCAGTTCTCCTGGTGGTCTGGAAACCATGGGACTCCTGTGATGCTCCCGATGACGTGTGCGATTTCCTGGCAACCGTCGCGGATCGAGATGGCGTCTTGGGCTCCCAGGTGTCCTCCAGAGTGTCGGAGCACGATGCCTTAGCCGCGCCGGAGCTGTCAGTTGACGTGCAATTCGAGCTCTCAGATCAGCTCGACCCCGGGCAAGCCAGAGAAGCCGTCACCCAGATGGCCCAAGACATCCAGGCCGGAGCCCCGGCGCTGGATATGAATGTAATCCACCTCTCTTTCGTTGCAGGCCCCTCGCGGAAAATCCAGAGGTCGAAGACCAAGGCCTACCCGTTGGAAGTCAGCGAAATTATCTCCCCCGCCGCCGCTGACGAACAAGCGAAACCTGCCTTGCTCGGCGAGAAAGCAGCCTTTGCTTTCGGCCTGCGCAACCATGGCGCGGCCAGCGTGATCAATGGCTCGGCCACGGCGGACAATCTGGAGCAGCTGCTGAAGCTGGGAGAATTCACGGCCCAAGCCAAGCACCCGGCCGAGCTGGTCCTCGCCGATCACAGCGTGCGCTATTCGCCCACGGATCGCACCGATATGTCCGAGCTCCAGCTCCTTGCCGATGGCGCCAAGCGGGGGATCTTCCAGAACGCCAGCATTGATAATTCCGGGTTGAACCTGACCCTTGGCAACCAGGCATCAGCAGCAGCCGAGCAGGAAACCCGCGTGTGGCTGGAGCAGCATGAAGCATTTGACGAGGCCATGCCCTACCAGTTGTTCTCGGCTGGATATGAGGTTCTTGCCGAAGGCTGGGTTGGCGGCAAGAAACCCGAGTCGCTCATTCCCCGACCGGTGGTTCTTCCCGATAACGTCACCAGCTGGCCGCAGGACCCGTCGGCCCCATGGTGTGCGGAGGGTGATGTGGACATTGCATTGGGAACACCCGACGCGGCTGCCGGTTCCCGGTACCTGCCGGTGTTTGCCAAGAACATTTCTGCCGGCCCGTGCGCGCTGCGCTCCTACCCGCAGATCGCTTTCCTCAACGCGGATGGCGACGCCCAACCGGATGTCCAGCTGCAGCCCGAGCCGGGCATCCTCCTTGAGCGCGTTGCCATCCCTGCCGGCGAAGCGGTGATCTCGACTTTGGAGTGGAATGCCATGTCGACATCCCTGGATCCGGATGAAACCGTGGCGCTGGGAATTGCCGCGGCCAGGGGCATGACACCGGTCGAGCTCGCACCGGCCTTCGACGGCCAGCCCACAACGCTTGACATCCTGGATGGCGCGTGGATCACGCAGAGCCCGTGGGTCCAGGCCCGCGACGGGTGGACAGTTCCATCCGACGCTTTCGCCCAGCAATCCCCTGCCCGGCCAAGGCCCTAGGCGAGGTTGCCTACTGCTCGCGCGGCGGGAACGCCTTGTACTTGCGGTAGTGGTTGACCGCATTCAGCAGCAGGTAGAGCTTGCGGCGGGGGTGCTTCTCGGCGGAGAACTTCAACGGGTTCGACACCTTGCCGGCCTTGAGCAGCGCCTCGGCCTTGCGGCCGGTATCGCTGTCGAAGAAGCGGCCCAGCAGATGGTGCGGCAGCACGGTGAACAGCCGCTGGCGCGACAGCTGCAGCACCCCTGCCCCGGTCTCCACCACGGCGTCCGTTTCCGGGTCCGAATCATCGAACTGGGCTCCGAGGAACTCGGTGACGTAGAAACGGGCAGGGTTCACCCCGGCCGCGGTCAGGTAGAAGTGGTTGCGGCCCAAGCGCGGGTTGATCTCGAAGAATTTGATCTGGCCATCGCGGTGGTCGTATTTGGCATCGATCATGGCGATCCCGCGCCAGCCCAGCTCCTCGAGCATACGGGCTCCATCCGCGGCCATTTGGTCGTTCCGGCCGGTGACGATGGCGGCGGAGTTGCCCAGCACCAGCGGGGCATGCTCCTCGATCACGACTTCGCCATAACCGGCGAAGATGACCTTTCCTTCCTGGGTGGCGAAATAGGTGCACAGCCGCATCGCATCATCGCCACCGGGAATGTATTCCTGCAGGATGTAGCCCGCGTCGTAGCCGCTGCCATCGATCTTTGCCAGCAGCGCTTCAAGCTCCGCACGGCTGCTGATGGTGTGGATCTTCTGCTTGCCCTCGAACTTGGCGGCAATCCATTCAGCAGAGCTCGATGGCTTACCGATGACCGGGTAGTCGAAGGAGCCGACCAGGGATTCCAGCTCGGCTCCCGGGTAGTACACGGCGGTGCGCGGGTGGGCGATGCCCAGCTTCTCGGCGAGCGCGTAGAAGTTCTCCTTCAGCGCCGCCCCCTCGATGGTTTCCAGCTCGGGGTACGGGATGACGTACTGGCCTTCCAGCTGCGCACGGTGCTTGGCGATCAGCATGATGTGGAAGTCCAGCGAGCCGAAGAGCATCAGCGGCCGGTCCCCCTCGGCCTTCAGCTCATCGGCCAGCTCGGTCAGGGCCGCGACCACGCGTCCCTCATCGGCCATGGAGCCGATGGGGCACAGCTCGATGGCGACCGAGTGCTCGATGACGCCGTTGCCGGCGGCCGGCAGGACCACCGAGCGCACGCCGTAGGCCTCGTAGAATTCGCGCGCCAGGGTGTAGGTGCCGATGTCTCCGCCGAGGATGACGGGGACGAAGGGCTGGGTTGGATCGATTGCCACAGTGGTGGATTCCCTACTTCTTGCGCCAGTTCATGTACTTTTCGAAGGCCCAGGCCAGCGGCTTGTTCAGCGCAAGGTCCCATTCGCCGTTGGTCTGCACGATGTCGCAGCCGGTGTTGGTCTTGAACTTGGTCAGCCCGGACAGGTGGTGCTCCTTGTCCAGGGTTGCGCTCACGCCGCCCTGGTCCAGATAGCGGCAGCCGGCGTCGATGGAGTCGCTGACCATGTGGTGCATGATCGCTTTCGGGGCGAACAGCTTGCGCTGCTCCGAGGAGGAGGCGCCGTAGAGGTACCAGGCAAGATTCGAGGAGCGGATGACTATGGCGGCCGCGAGGTCCACGCCTTCATTGCTGGCAATGTACAGGGTGCAGGAGCCGGGCACCGCTTCGTTGAGCACGGTGTGCATCTTCTCGAAGTAGCTCAGCGGTCGGCCGGTGAACTCCTGGCGGTCGGCGGTGTGGTTGTACAGGGCATGGAAGCGGGCCATGTCCTTGGTTTCGCCGATCTCGACTTCCAGGGTGCTCTTCAGCGCCTTGCGGGTCTCGTTGCGGGTGGTTGAGGAGTAGCTGTCCATGACCTGCTCGGCATCCAGCTGGTTGCCCTCCTCATCCTGCAGCGCCACGCGGGCCACGTACTCGGGCTGTCCAGCGGCGAAGTCCAGTCCCACGTCTTCCTTGGTGAACCCCAGATCTGCCAGCGCGTCATTCAGTGCCAGTGCGGTACTCGATGTGCTCTTGGTTTCCATGTCGTTCAGCTGGATGAAGCCTTCCTTGCCCAGGTTCTTGCGCACGGCGGAGGCTCCCCAGGTGCGCACTGCAAGTCCCGGGCCCATCTTCAATTGGAAGGCGCCGCGGTTCTTCAGGTAGGAGGCCAGCGGGCGGATGACCGCTTCCGGCGCGTAGGCGCCGAAGTCGATGACCGGGCCATCGGGCAGGTAGGCGAGGGTCTTCTTGATCACCGGGGCCGCACGGTGCAGCACCAATGCGGCGCCGACCAGTTCGTCTTCCTCGAAGAAACCGAGGGATTCGCCCCGCCAGCCGCCCTTGACCTGAGCCCATTCGGGACGCTGCAGGAAGCTGACGTCGTGGGCGGTCTCCAGGAATGCTGAGTGCTCGGTACCGGATATCGGACGCACATGAAGTTCGTTGTGGCTCACGGGTGAAATCCTACCGTGCTTCCCTTCCGTATTGGGGGATGCCAGATACCCCTAGGGGGTACTTGACTTAATACCCCTAGGGGGTATCATCGGAGTATGGAAACCAACCACACGCCACATGAAACAGCCGAGCACCACGGCTATCACGCGGACAAAAGCGCCTTGGAACGACGTTTGAAGCGCATTGAAGGCCAGGTGCGCGGAGTGGCCAAGATGGTAGCTGAAGACAAGTACTGCATCGACATCCTGACCCAGATCTCCGCCATCAACGCGGCATTGCACAAGGTCAGCGTGCAGCTTATCGATGACCATATCGGCCACTGCGTGGTGGATGCGGCCAAGTCCTCCATCGATCAGGGCGACCCGTCCATCGTGCAAGGCAAGATTGCCGAAGCGACGGCCGCCATATCCCGCCTGGTGCGCTAAGCCCGCGCCCACGCACCAATTTTCCAATTCACACAGAATTCATCGAAAGAGAGCAAGATCATGAGCCACAACTGCAACTGCGGATGCTCCTCGGAAAAGAACTCCAACCAGGGCCTGCAGATCCAGCCGCGCACCGACATCGCCGCGGCCCCGACCCAGACCGAAATCAAGGTCTCGGGCATGACCTGTGGGCACTGCGTCGCTTCGGTCACCGAAGAACTCAAGGAGATCGCCGGGGTTGATTCCGTGGACGTCGCACTGGACGCACAGGGAATCTCCACCGTGAAGGTCACTTCCGCCTCGGCGCTCGCCGAGGATTCCATTCGCCAGGCTATCGACGAGGCAGGCTACACCGTCGAAGCCATCAACGCCTAGCCACCGCACGGCACAGGCACCCGCGCCGCCGCCGCCGCCGGCGGCGGCGGCGGGAAAGTTCAAGGTATTTTCATCATGACTTCCGAAACCCCCACCCACTCCCCCGAATTGCGCACCGTAGACCTGGACATCCAGGGCATGACCTGCGCCTCCTGCGTTGGCCGCGTAGAGCGCAAGCTGGGCAAGCTGCCCGGGGTGACCGCTTCGGTCAACCTCCCGTTGGAAAGCGCCAAGGTCCAGGTCCCCGCGGGGATCAGCGATGACGAGCTGATCAGCACGGTCAAGGCCGCCGGCTACGGCGCCTCGTTGAAGCCCGAGGCCAAGGCCCCCGTGCACCACGAAGAGCATGAGCACGGCGGGCACGAGCATCTGGTGCCCAACCACCTGCTGCGCCGGCTGGTGGTCTCCGCGGTCTTCACCATTCCGCTGTTCATCATCTCGATGGTTCCGGCCGCCCAGTTCCCGCACTGGGGCTGGGTAGCCTTCGCACTGGCCACCCCCGTGGTGCTCTACGGCGCCTGGCCATTCCACAAGGCGGCCGCAATCAACGCGCGTCACCTGGCCTCCACCATGGACACGCTGGTGTCGCTGGGCGTGCTGGCCGCCTACCTGTTCTCCGCCATTCAGCTGTTCCTCGATCCGCAGATGACCGCCCATACCGGCATGGCCATGAGCGAGCACCAGCTGTACTTCGAGACGGCAGGCGTGGTGGCCACACTGCTGCTGCTCGGGCGCTATCTTGAGCACCGGGCCAAGTCCTCGGCCTCCGATGCGCTCAAGTCGCTGCTGAACCTGGGCGCCAAGCACGCCACCGTGCTGCGCGAGGGCCAGGAAGTGAAGATCCCGGCCGACCAGGTGCGCATCGGGGAGCACTTCGTGGTGCGTCCGGGCGAGAAGGTCGCCACCGACGGCGTGGTCATCTCCGGCACCAGCGCCATCGACACCTCGCTGATCACCGGCGAATCGGTGCCGCAGAAGGCACAGCCCGGAACCAACGTCACCGGTGCGACGCTGAACACCTCCGGGCGGCTGGTCGTCGAGGCCACCCGCGTCGGTTCGGACACCACGCTGGCCCAGATGGGCCGGCTGGTTTCGGAGGCCCAGTCCGGCAAGGCCCCGATCGCACGGCTGGCTGACCGCATCTCGGCGGTCTTCGTGCCGATCGTGCTGGGCATCGCCGTGCTCACCTTCCTCACCTGGTGGCTGGTCACCGGTGATACCTACGCGGCCTTCGTCGCAGCCGTCACCGTGCTGGTCATCGCCTGCCCCTGCGCCCTGGGCCTGGCCACCCCGATCGGCCTGCTGGTCGGCACCGGCCGCGGCGCCCAAATGGGCATCCTGATCCGCGGACCCCAGGTTCTGGAGGACACCCGCAAGCTGGACACCATCGTGCTGGACAAGACCGGCACCGTCACCACCGGCGTCATGGCGCACACCGCAACCCGCACCGTCGATGGCATCGACGAGGCCACCGCACTGGCGCTGGCAGGAGCCGTGGAGCACCACTCCGAGCACCCCATCGCCCAGGCCATCGCCGCCGCGGCGTCCGCCCAGGCCCCGCTGGCCGAGGTCACCGGCTTCCATGCGGAGCCAGGCGGCGGCGTGAAGGGCACCGTAGGCACCCAGCTGGTGGTCGTCGGGCGCCCCTCATGGCTCGAATCCCAGGGCGTCATGCTGGACGAATCCGCCCGGCAGATGCTCCACGAGGCCGAGCAGGCCGGCGCGACCGCCATCCTGGTCGCGGTGGACCAGCAGTTCCAGGCAGTGATCTCTGTGGCAGACAAGATCAAGGACAGCTCCGCGAAGGCCATTGCCGAACTGCAGGAACGCGGCCTGCGCGTCGTGCTGCTGACCGGCGACAACAAGTCGGTGGCCGCCGAGGTGGCCGGGCAGGTTGGCATCAAGGAAGAAGATGTCTTCGCCGGCGTCTTCCCTGCCGACAAGGCCAAGGCGATCAGCACGCTGCAGGAGCAGGGCAAGGTCGTGGCCATGGTGGGTGACGGCGTGAATGATGCGCCGGCACTGGCCCAGGCGGACCTGGGCATCGCGATGGGCTCGGGCACCGACGTGGCCATCGAGGCAGCCGACATTACCTTGATGGGCAATAACCTGCACCAGGTCACCCAGGCCATCGACCTGTCAGCCAAGACCCTGTCCACGATCAAGATGAACCTGTTCTGGGCCTTCGCCTACAACACCGCGGGCATCCCCGTGGCGGCCCTGGGCCTGCTCAACCCGATGATCGCGGGTGCAGCCATGGCAGCCAGCTCCGTGCTGGTGGTGCTCAACTCGCTACGGCTGCGCCGTTTCGGAAAGCACTAGCACCAGCCGGGAACAACCCCTGGGGCGTGCCGCGTGAGAAATTGCGCTGCATGTCCCAGGGGTTTTGCCCATGGCCTTCGTCATACCGGTGGCCTACGGCGTGGGAGGCGGAGATCTGTGCTGTGCATTCCCGGAGCGGGAGATCGCCGGATGCGAATCATTACGAAAGCCCAAACACGGTTTTCCGCGTCATTTTTCCGGGGAATCGTCTAGCCATGCGAATTAGCGGGGTGCGAAATATGAAAATGCGATTTGCGCCACATTGAAGCTTCTGCGCATACTGTGATGGCAATCACCACATATGCCGCTGATGCGTGGCGGGAGAAACCCGCCCACACCATGGGCGGGCGCCGTAGGAGCAATTTCCTCCCCGGAAAACTCTCAGGCACCCGTACCGCCACGACTAGGCAAATCTGGAAAGCAGTGCGGTACGGCCGCACTCACCGAAGGAGCAAGCTTCGCCCAGTAAACGGGCCGAAGTGAAAACTCTCAGGTCGACATGCAGATTGGGGAGGGACCAAGAACAGTGCCGCACCGAGCGCACCGGATTCGAGGTACTCCCCGTGGCTGGCCTGGTCCCTGCTCTTTGCGCAGCGTGCCGGGCAAGCCTGCTGGACTGCTCCGATACGGAAGTGTTCATCGAAGCGAGACTGCACTCCAAGCCAACCCGGCTTGGAGGCAGATCAGCTTCGGGGCGTCACGCCACACTCCTGGAAGGCAACCAGCATGAGTACCACCAGTTCTGACCCCACTCTCGAGCGCGGGCTCTCCAATCGACACATCCAGCTGATCACCATTGGCGGCGCGATCGGCACGGGCCTGTTCATGGGCTCCGGCAAGACCATTTCGGTCGCCGGCCCGTCGGTCATCTTCGTCTACATGATCATCGGCTTCATGCTCTTCTTCGTCATGCGCGCCATGGGCGAGCTGCTCATCGCTTTGGACCTCGTTGCCCGGGTACACCTCCCGGGCACCCCAGTCCTGGGCCAAGGCGTCCTGCTAGACCATCGCGCGGCAATGCTTCATCGAGTACACGAACGCCTCCAGATCCCGCGGATCATCCAGGGCATTCAAATCGATGTTCACCGGATCTTCCAGTCCAGGTCCGCTCAGGGTGATCTCGGCACGGCTGTGCGGGGTCACGATTCAGGAGTGCAGGGTGGATGCGGTGCCCTCGATCGGTTCCATGCCCGGGGAGTACATCGGCACGGCGAAGAAAATCGGCTGGGTGTCCGGGCGGTCCAGGTCTGCGCGGGAGCGGGAGAACATGTGCGATTGCGAGACCGAGACCCCGGTGCGCGGGGCAGGAATGTCCCGGGTGGTGGTTTCGGCGATCATCGGAGCCAGCAGATGGTCGTGCAGGTTCTTGCCCACCTGGTCCAGCTCATGCAGCGGCTCTACGCCCACTGCCCGGAGCTCGGCCGCCGGGCCGATTCCTGAGCGCAGGAGGATCTGCGGGGAGCCCAGGGCGCCGGCGCTGAGCACCACCTCATCGGCGCGCAGCTCCTGCAGCTGCCCGTCCTTCTGGTAGCGCACGCCCCCGCGGTGCCGGATTCCAGGATCACCGAATGCACTTCGGCGTCGGTGATGATCTCAAGACGCTCGCGTACCGGCTTGAGGTAGGCCTTCCAGGTGTTGATGCGTTCGCCGCCAACGACGTTGATCTGCTCCTTGGACACGCCGTCCAGCTGCTCGCCGTTGTAGTCGGGGTTGAACTCGATGCCGGACTGCACTGCCGCGTCGATAATCGAATGGTGGATTTCATCCAGCTCGTAGTCGTTGTCCACCGGCACCAGCCCTTCGGTGCCGTGGAACTTGCTGGCGCCGCCGGAGAGGAGTTCTCGATATCCTTGTAGATCGGCAAGACGTTCTTCCAGGCCCACTGCTCGCCGCAGTCCTTGGCCCAGCCGTCGTAGTCCTGCGGGGCGCAGCGCACCCAGATGGTTGCGTGCAGCACGTGCGATCCGCCGAGCACCTAGCCACGTGGCAGGTGCATCGGCTTGTTGGCGGCCCCGGCCATCGGGACCGTGTGGTAATCCCAGTCTTCCTTGCTGTGCCACAGCTCGCCCATGCGCGAAAGGTCGTGGATGGCGGGGTTGGTGTCCTCGGATCCGGCTTCGAACAAGGTCACCTGCGCTCCGGAATCCACCAGCCGGCGCGCGACGACCGCACCTGCTGAACCTGCTCCAACGACAATGACCGATGTGCTGCCCATGGATACTCCCCCACCTTGAGGTGCCTGCGAAACGTGTTTCTCCGAGTCAGTACAGGTCAGCGGTTTCGCCATTAGCATCTGGCGCACGGCAATTGGCAATGCGTGCGCATTATCCGTTCGGGGCCGCGTCGCCTATTTGCGGATCCGGGCAGCCCGCAATTCGTCGATGCGGACCAGGACCACCCCGCCCACGATCAGCAGCCCGCCGAACAGCTGCACCGCACCGGGCAGCTCGGCCAGCAGCAGCCAGGCCCAGAGCACCGCGAAGAGCACCTCGGTCAATGAGATGAAGCTTGCCACCTTGGATCCCAGTTCCCTCGCAGCCATCACGCCGGTGGTGTAGGAGAACACGGTGGCGATCAGGATCAACCCGGTCAGCGCCAGCCACCACGGGGTTTCGAAGCCTGCAAATGACCCGGTTCCGGGAGCCCAGTGCATGGGAAGGATACCCAGGGACCCCACAGCCAGCACGGTCAGCGCACCGACTGCCATGCCTCCGGCAGAGAGCATGATCGGCGGCAGCGCGCCATCGACCTTGGCGCTGATGAAGAAGTAGACTGTCAGCCCGATGGCGGCTCCCAATCCCCAGAGCACGCCAATCGGATCGATCCGCGCCGTGCCTGTCAGGTCGAGCACCGCCACCAGCCCAGCGAGCGAGAGCACGGTTCCGGCGATGGTCACCATGGACGGCCTCTTCTGGTGCCTGGCCCATAGCACCAGCACAATCAGCACGGGAGCCAGGTATTCCAGCAGCAGGGCCACGCCCACATCCAAGCGCTGCACCGCCAGGAAGTAGCACAGCTGGCAAGCGCCCACCCCGAACAGTCCGAAGAGCACAATCGAGACCCAGTTGGTGCGCAGCAGCACCCACCGTCCGCGCATCGCCAGCAGGGCCGGGACGGCCAGCACCAGTGCCGCGCCGGCCATGCGGGCGGCTACCGCGGCGGTAGGGGTCCACCCGGCATCGAAAAGCCCCTTGGCGAAGGAACCCGACAACCCGAAGGCCGCCGAGGAGGCCAGCGCAATCCAAATGCCCTTCGATTGCCTGGGATGGCGGGTCGCAGCGGTGGTGGAAGCCGCGGGCACGCCGTGGGTAGGCAGGTCGCTCATGAAGGTCTTTCGCGCAGAATTTCATGCCCCGTTCAGGGGCAAATGGGGCTATGAGCATGACGATACGGTTAGGCTTGAGGGGCAGTCAATCCACCCACCCTCCAGGAACGAATTATGACCTTTGCCCCAGATATCGAAGCGTCGCTGAAGACCGTGGTGAATCTGCTGAATACCGAGGTGCAAATCGTGGATATGCTCTCCACCGTCGCTGATCTCGATGAGTTCCTTGAGGCGGAGAACTTCGACGGCTCGCGCGCGCACAACCAGGCCGAGCTGCGTTCCATCCGCCAGCTGCGTTCCCAGCTGAAGAACATCTGGATCGGCACCGAAGAAGAATCGGTGTTCCGGGTCAATGCCATCCTGCGCAACGCCAACGCCCAGCCGCAGCTGATCAAGAGCGAATCGATGGGCTACCACCTGCACGCCACCACCAACAGCACCCCGCTCTACGACCGCATGGCCGTGGATGCCGCGATGGCGCTGGCCGAAGTGATCCGCTCCGGCGGGTTGCAGCGGTTGCGGATCTGCGCGTCCGAGGACTGCGAGGCGGCGCTGCTGGACCTGTCGCGCAACCGCTCCAAGCTGTATTGCGATACCGGCAACTGCGCGAACCGCGAGCATGTGCGCGCGTACCGTGCGCGCAAGGCGTCGAAGCGCTCAGGCCAGCAGGTAGCGGCCGGCTGACGCTCCGGCCAGGATCGCGTTGCGCGGTGCTCCTCGCCTTTTGCCATACCCGGGCCATATGATGAACACACAACCGGGACACCGGCAATGGCAGTACTGGAAGGGGCAGTCCATGACTCAGGAAACCCACGCTTCGGATGATTACGAAGCACGGATCGAAGCGGCTGAGAGCGGCCCGCTGAAAGCCGCCGCCCGCTGGGTCGTAGCCCTGGCATCGGCAGCCTTGGGCGACGCCGAATACGAGGCGAATGAGCCGCAGGTCGTCGTGCATTCGCGCCAGGACGATTCGGTAGTCCTGCGCATCACGACCTCCAGCCTGGAAGAGGCTGAACGTCTGGTAGTCCAGATCCGCGAGGACCTGGAAACCTTGAGCACCGACGAGTTCAGGGCGGAGTGGGAAGGCGCCGGCGACAAATCCTAGCGGCGCCAGTGGCCGTTTAGCGCTCGACGAGAATTCCGTCGATGTCCGCGTACACCATCGCGCCCGGTCGGATGTTCACATCCCCGATGCTGATGGTCTCGTCCACTGAGCCATGCGAGCGCTTGACGGTTTTGCGCGGGTTGCTGCCCAGCGCCTTGATGCCCAGCTCCAGTTCGGCCAGTGCGGCCCGGTCGCGCACGGCGCCGCTGATGATGACTCCGGCCCAGCCATTGGCTTCGGCGCTCTCGGCAATCATGTCGCCCAGCAAGGCGTAGCGCAGGGATGCTCCCCCATCGACCACGAGCACCTCGCCGTTGCCCGGGAAGCTCAGGATTTCCTTGACCAGGCCGTTGTCTTCATGGCATTTCACGGTGCGTGCCGGGCCGTAGAACGACAGCCGCCCGCCGAAGTCCTGGAACTGCGTCGAAACAGACTGCAGCGCATCTCCATGCTGGTCGTAGAGGTCGGCAGTGCTGATCGGTTCCTGGTGCATGGTTTTCCTCCTTGAGCCGCGATAGTGTCCCACCACACAGCTTAGCCCTTTGCGTGCACAGCCCCAGAGCATGACGAAAGGTTGAGCGCTCCAGCTCGGCTGCATGGGCCCGGGGGATCCGCTGCCCCATAGGGCGAGGCAAAAAAAAGAGAACGCGCTGGGACTATCCGAGGATGGACAGTCCCAGCGCGTCATGCCGCGTGGCTAAGCTTTATGGTCAGTCTTCAAACTTCTTGTCCGGGTTGGCAGAGGAACGATTGACCCCGGTGCCCTTGCCAAGTTCCGGATCATTGTCCTTGGCTGCCATGGTCAATACCGAGATGACCAGCAGGCTGGCGACAAAGGCGATTCCGAAAGCGGCCAAGCCGATGTCGAAGCGCGGTGGATTCTGCGATCCGCCGGTGGAGCTGATCAGGCCGACCACGCCGGAGACAAGGCCCAAGATCAGCGAGAAGCTCAGTGGGCCCTTGATTGACTGGCTCCACGGTTGCTTCTTCTTATTGTTTCCCACCAGAAACTCCGTTTCTACTCTTGCTGCTGACCTGAGGACTACTTGTTGTCCTGGTCCGGGGTAATGGTCGTGGCCGGTGCGGCCGTCTTCATCTCATGGCGATGGCCGAAGGCGGCAATCAGCGCGAAGACCGCGAGAACGATGGCGCCGCCGCCAATCAGGCCGAACAATGCGTGTGCATCCATGCCGCCGCTGAAGCACAGCGCAATGGCCAAGATCACGCCCACCGCGCCGGTTACCAGCTGGTTCCTGAACGGCGGGAAGGCTTCGCGGAGCTTGGCGAAGACCACCAGCTCGGCAATGCCGCCAGCCAGGAAAGCGAACGCTGCCACGTAGCCGACCCAGCTGATCGAGCTGACGAAGATGGTTGCGATGCCAGCCATGAGCATCAGGCCAGCACCCAGTGCGTAGGGGGCGCGCGACTTCTCGGGTGCGCTTTCCACCGATACGTACTGCCACATGAATACGCCGGTGACAACGAGGAACGCTGCCGTCGAGTAGGTCACTACCTTCTCATCTGCGCCGATCCAGAAAATCGACATCAAGGCATAGGCCAGAGCTGCCAGACCGCGCAGGAACACTGGGCGGAATACATCTGACGCTTGGACTGGGGTGGTTTTTGGTGCAGGCACAATTTCTATTCTACCGCTCATAGAACTAACCGCCACTTCGCCCGGGGTTAATCACATCAGCCGCGGCGGCGGATCAGCGACTCGTCCAGATCCTTGATGCTGGCAGCGCCCATCAGCTGCATATTCACTTCCACTTCCTTGGCCAGCAATTCGATGGCACGGCTGACGCCTTCCTCGCCGCCAGCCATCAGGCCATAGAGGTAGGCGCGGCCAATGAGCACGAAGTCGGCTCCCGCGCACAGCGCGGCGACAATGTCCGCACCGGACATAATGCCCGAGTCCAGGATGATTTCCATGCCCTCACCGACTTCGGCGCGCACCTCGGTGAGCGCTTCGAAAGCAATCGGCGCCCGATCCAGCTGGCGTCCGCCGTGGTTGGACACCACCAGGCCATCGGCACCGGCGGCCTTGGCCTTGGCGGCGTCCTCGCGGGTGAGCACGCCCTTGACGAAGAGCTGGCCCTTCCACAGCTCGCGGATCCATTCCAGGTCCTCGAAGTCCAGGGAGGAATCGAACATGGAGTTGATGATGGTCGGCAGGTCTGCCGAGGTATCGGACAGGGAAGCGAACTTCAGCGAATCGGTGGTCAGGAAGTTGTACCACCACTCCGGACGGTAGGACGCGTCCAGCACGGTCTTCAGCGTCAGCTCTGGCGGGATCTTCATGCCGTTGCGGGCATCGCGGTGGCGCTGGCCGGCTACCGGGGTATCCACGGTGACCAGCAGGGTGTCATAGCCTGCCGCGGCCGCGCGTTGCACCAGCGCCTTGGACTTCTCGCGGTCCTTCCACAGATAGAGCTGGAACCACTTGCGCCCCTCCGGTGCCGCCGCGGCGACTTCCTCGATGGAGCGGGTGCCCATGGTGGACAGGCTGAAGGGAATCCCGGCCTTCTGGGCAGCCCTGGATCCGCCGATTTCTCCCTCGGAGTGCATGAAGCGGGTGAAGCCGGTGGGCGCGATGCCGAAAGGCAGCGCCGATGGCGCACCGGCAATGGTGGTGGACAGGTCCGAGTGCGCGGTGCCGTGCAGGATGCGCGGCAGCAGCTCGACGTTGTCGAATACCTCGCGGGCGCGCCTCGCGGTGATCTCGCGGCCGGCGGCGCCGTCGACATAGTCGAAGGCCGCGGCGGGGGTGCGGCGCTTGGCGATCCTGCGCAGATCCCAGAGGTCAGCAGCGCTGGCCAGGCGGGCGGCCCGGCGATCGGTGGTGGGGAGCTTGAACTTCATCAGGCTGACCAGTTCGGCGACGTCCGGCAGCTGGCGCTTGAGGTTACCCATTGGTTGTTCCTTCTTCGGTGGAAATGCGTTCGTTCAGTACAGGTTGCGCGTGCTCGCGCGGGTGCCGATGAAGATCGCCACGGCCGAGGACAGGCAGCACAGGGCCAGGTAGCCGGCCGGCATCACGATGGAGCCATTGCCTGCCTGCAGCAGCGCGGCGGCGATCAGCGGCGAGAGTCCGGCGACGATGGCGCCGTTCAGTTCGCGGGCCAGGGCGATCCCGGAGAAGCGGATCGAAACGGGGAACAGCTCGGTGAGGAAGGCGCCCTGGGCACCTGAGGTGCACGGAATCACCAGTGCGTAGCCGACGGCGATGCCCAATAGCCCGTAGGCGAATTCGCCGGTGGAGACCATCGCGAAGATCGGGAAGGCGAGGACCAGGCCGGAGATGTTTCCAGCAGCCAGCACCTTGGAGGCGCCGAACCGGTCAGCCAGCCAGCCGCCGACCGGCGTGAGCACCACGGAGACCAGCGAGCCCAGGGTGACCGCCAGCAGCGCCTGGCTGCGTTCCATGCCGCTGGTGACCATCAGGCTCAGCGCGAAGACCGCGAGGATGTAGTTCACCGCATTGTGCCCGGTGATGGCCAGGAAGCCCAGGGTAACCCGGCGCCAGTGCCCGGCGAACACCTGCACGATGGGCAGCTTGGCCTGCTGCTGGCTCGCGCGGGCCGAGGCCATGGCGGCGGCGTAGTCCGGGGTTTCCTCCAGCTTGTTGCGGATGTAGATGGCCACCACGAACAGCAACGCCGAGATCAGGAAGGGAATGCGCCAGGCCCAGCCGAGCAAGGCCTCGTCGCCGGCCAGCGAGACCAGGAAGAAGAACACGGTGGCCAGAGCAATGCCCAGCGGAGGGGTGGCGAGCACCAGCGAGGTGTAGAGGCCGCGTTTCTTCGGCTCCACGTATTCGGCTACCAGGGTCATTGCCCCGGTCAGCTCGGCGCCGGCGCCGAAGCCCTGGATCAGGCGCAGCAGCACCAGCAGGCCCACGGACCATACGCCCCAGCTGGCCGCGGTGGGCAGCAGGCCGATGCCCACGGTGGCGACGCCCATCAGGATGACCGAGAGCAGCATCGCTGGGCGGCGGCCGAACTTGTCCCCCAGATGCCCGATGACCACTCCGCCCAGCGGGCGGGCTACGAAGCCCACCGCGAATGTGGCAAAGGAGGCGATGGATGCCGCCGAGTCGCCGGCCCCAGAGAAGAACAGCGGGCCAATCACCACCGACGCGGCCGCGCCATACAGCGCGTAGTCATACCATTCGATGGCCGTGCCGAAGACGGAGGCGAACAGGGCTCGACGCCGGTTGCGCGCTTGCTGCCCGCTGGTTGAGTTCTGGGTGATCGGCACAGCCATAGTCCTTGCGATGAAGTAGTGTTCCCGTAAGATTCCTGAAATATATTTCATCCAAGACTAGAGTGTTGCCCAGGGCGACACCTAGATCAGGTAGCTACATTACGCGCAGGAGAATCGGAGAATCATGGCCAGCTCACTCTCCGAACAGCTCACCATCACCTTGCGCGAACGCATCAACCGCGGGGAGCTCGCCCCAGGCACCCTGATCATCGAGCCGGCACTGGCCCAGGAATTCGACGTCTCCAAAACCCCGGTACGCGAATCCCTGCGCCAGCTCACCAGCGAAGGCCTGCTGCAGATCCTGCCCAAGAAGGGCTATCTGGTGTGCGCCATTTCGCTGAACGATGTCTACGAAGTCCTAGAGCTGCGCAGCCTGCTCGAACCGCATGTGGCCGGACAGGTGGCCAGCATGCACTCGGCGGCGCTCGTCGTGTCCCTGGCCGGTCATCTGGAGGCCCAGGAGAAGCTGTCGGTCAGCGATCCCATCGCCTCCATGCATGCGGCCCAGCGCTTCCACAGCGAACTGGCGGCGGCCTCGCGCAATTCGCGCCTGGTAGCCAGCCTGGAGAACTGCTTCGCGCAAACCGCCCGCGCCCACTACGTACTGCCTTCCATGCAGCCGTACATGTCCCAATCGGACGAGCTGGCCGAGCACCGGGCGATCTTCGATGCCGTGGCCCGGAGTGATGCTAAAGCTGCCGAGGAAGCAATGCGCGCACACCTTGGCTCCATCCGCACCGCAATGCTGGGACCTCAATTGTCCTGAACGCGGGCTTCGTACCGCCCAACCTGGTACGAGGCGTGCATCCAGATCACGATGTCCAGCACGCGCAAGAGTGACAGGTTCGTTGCGGCAGGCACCGCCTCGCGCGCTGCACGGGCGAAGTTCGCCACGAAGGCACTGCCGGAATCGTCCCTGAGATGCATAGCTTGCCACCACATGAGCCAGTACGTGGAGTCCTCGGCTCCCAGCGCGTTCACCACCACGGAGTCCTGAACTGGCACGAGGCCCGGACGCTTCCGCGCCATCAGCTTGCTCGTCGTTGTGGCTCCCATGCCCCACTTGCGGCCTTGGGGATCACGGCGCAGCAGGTCCCACAGCTCCTGCAGAGGCGCCAACTCACCCGACGCTCCTTCCGTGGCATACAGCTCATAGTTGCATCGTGGATCCTCGATGAACAGGTCGTCCGGGATCTTCACCAGCGTCTTAGTCAGTTGCGCCCGTAGATCAGTAAGGATCGTCCAGGCAGCTTTAGCGGGCAAGTTGACGGAAAGGAACGAGACAGCCACTACATCCGACGCAGAGATCACCAGAGGATCGGAGTTCGACTCAAGTTGCTCGTTGAAATGGCGCCCTACTGCCGGCCAAACGTCCGTTAGCAATGGGTCCTCACCAGTGAGATAGGTGCGTAAATACCCAGCGGCCAGTTCGGCAGGTCCAAGCTCTGTTCGTTCGCCCATGTGCAGCCTGGATAGATAATCGCTGACCTTACGGCCCAACTGGTCTGATGACATGCTTTATTCCTTTACGTCGTTGGTTGCCCCCAGAAGAATTGAAATTGATTCTGCATTGCTCACGCTACATTCCACTCGTTCGCTGCGGCCCATGCTGGATCTGCACTCCTTGAGGGAAACAGCGGCACAGTATCCGACGAGCAGGGCAGAAATGCCGAAGCCATCAGCGAGCGGAACAAAGTCCAGACCTGGCATTGGGCCAGGCCAGCTGTCAGCTGCCCAGCCGCATCCATGCGGAGTTCTTGGCGCGCAGCGACAGGGTCACACCGCGAGCCGCCATGTAGCCCAGGGCGAAGGCTACCCAGATCCACAGGATCGCCGAGGTGGCGTCCTGGGCGAAGACGTGGACCGCCCAGAGCATCGGTGCGTACACCGCGAGGTTCACGACACCGACTAGGCCGAGGTAGCGAGCATCCCCGGCACCAATGAGCACGCCATCCAGGACGAAAACCAAGCCGCACAACGGCTGGGACAATGCCAGCACCCACAGCCCGACGGTGGTCAGCTGGCGGATCTGCTCATCCGGAGTGAACATCATCGGGAAGACCCACGACGTGGCAAACAGCAGGACGCCCGTGGCTACGCCGAAGTAGATGCCCCAGCGGCTCATGATGCCGGTGAGCTTGCGGACCTGTTCGGCATCCCCGCGGCCCAGCTCCTGGCCAATCAGGGCCTGGGCCGCGATGGCCAAGGCGTCCAGCGCGAAGGCCAGGAAGCTGAAGATGGTGAAGACCAGCTGGTGTGCGGCCAGCGTCTGGGTGCCGGCATTGGTCGCCACCAGAACCGTCAGCAGCAAGGCCGCGCGCATGCTCAGGTTGCGCAGCATCAGCCAGGAGCCGACCTGCCCGGTGGAAATGAACCCGGACCAGCTCGGTGCCAGGGAGATTCCTTGAGCCCTGATCCGCGGCATGATCATCCACAAATACACCAGTGCCATCATCCATTGGGCAATCGAAGTGCCCAGTGCTGCACCCGCTACCGACATGTCGGCCCAGTAGACCAGGATGAAGTTCAGGACGATATTCAATCCGAAGCCGACGGTGGCCACGACCAGCGGCGTTTTCGTATCCTGCATGCCGCGCAGCACGCCGGTGGCTGCCAGGACCAGCAGCATCGCGGTCAGGCCAGGCATCGAATAGTTGATGTAGTCCACGGCGAATCGAGCGGTTTCCCCTTCTCCGCCCATCAAGCCGACAAGGCTTCCGGCGCCGAAGTATCCGGCCAGCGACAGCACCACGCCCAGGACGACGGCAAACCACATGCCGTCGCGGCCTGCGGCCATGGCCTTGCCCGGATCGCCGGCACCCAGGGCGCGGGCCACTGCAGGGGTGGTGGCGTAGGCCAGGAAGATCATCAGTCCCACCGCTGTATGCAGCACCGTGGTGCCCAACGCGGCGCCGGCCAGCTCGGCCACACCCAGGTGGCCGACAATGGCCGAATCAGCCATCAGGAACAGCGGCTCGGCAATCAGCGCGCCCAATGCGGGAACGGCCAGGGCAAGAATCTGCCGGCCTAGGCTCCGCGGGGATTCGGTGGGGGTTGAAGGGTTCACAACCCCAACTCTACGAAGCGGCGTGCAGTTTCACCATTTGCGTCCCCGGCAAGAAGACTCCTGAGGCGGTGCTCTTTCCTGTGTCGCATGCGGGCACTAGGTTGGATGGCAAGCAGGGCGCAGTCATCACCCTCCATAGAGGACGGATTCATCCATGTGCGAAGAACAGATCAGCCATTGGCAATGCGCAGGCTGCGCCGTGGAATTTCCGCCGGGTGCGCAACCATCCGGCCTGTGTCCCATCTGCGCCGACGAGCGCCAGTACATTCCCGGCGGTACCCAGCGCTGGGTGCGCACCGAAGTGTTGGCGGCGGCCGGGCATCAGCTGACGATCACGTCGCTCGAACCGGGAATGCATGCAATTGCATCTCCCGAGATCGGCATCGGCCAAAGCGCCCTGCTGGTGGAGACCACCGGGGGCAACCTGCTCTTCGATGTGCCGGGACTGATCACCGCAGACATCATTGATTGGCTCAAGAGCCGCGGAAAGCTGGCGGCGATTGCGGCAAGCCATCCGCACATGTACGGGGTGCAGCAGCAGTACAGCCAGGCGTTGGGCAATGTGCCGATTTTCGTCGCTGAGAAGGACGCCAGGTGGGTCCAGCATTCATCTGACGCGATCTCCATCTGGTCCGATCCCTTTGACGTGCTGCCCGGGATCAGGCTGATGCAGCTCGGAGGGCACTTCCCCGGCAGCACGGTGGCCATCTGGGAAGCGGGCGCCGATGGCCGTGGCGTCCTGCTGGCAGGTGACGCGATTTTTCCCGTGGCGGATGGCAATGTGACGTTCTTGCGCAGCTATCCCAATCGCATCCCGCTCTCGGCTGCTGTGGTTCGGCGCATGTCCAAGGCGCTGGAACCGGTGGAGTTCGACCGTCTCTACAACAACTTCGCCTCTTCCATCCGATCTGATGCCCACCGGGTGGTGCAATTCTCCGCTGACCGCTATGCGCGCTGGGTATCCGGCGAATTCGACGATCTGACCTGATAACCCATCCAGAAATTCATATTCCTTGAGTGGAATATAAATCAACTGCGGATGGACGGATCCTTCTTGGACAGCAAGGAAGCCAGGATCAGGGCAACCAGCTGCAACGCACCCACACAGAGCACCACGCTAGCCCACCCATGGTGCAAGAACGGGATGCCAATGAGCCAGCCCAGCAGCGATGAGCCCACATAGTAGAACAGGTTGTACAGGCTAGAAGCTTGGGCGCGGGCTCCCGTCGCCAGCACCGGAACCCACCCGCTGGCCACCGCGTGGGCGGCGAAGAAGCCGGCCGTGAAGATCAGCAACCCGGCGATGACGAGGACCAGGTTCCCCGCCAGCGTCAGCAGCAGGCCGAGCGCGCTGAGCAGGATGCTCATGCGCAGCGTAGTGCGGCGTCCGGTCTTGGCCACGAGTTTGCTGCTGGCCACCGACGTATAGGTTCCCGACAGGTAGGCCAGGAAAACCAGTGCCGCCCACGAGGCCGGGATCAGGTAAGGCGGGGCTTCCAACCGGAACGCCAGATAGTTGTAAACGGCGACAAAACCGCCCATGAGCAAGAATCCCTGGGCATAGACCAGCGCCATCTTGCCGCGGAAGGCCTGGGCGAACTTCCTGGCGATGCTGCGCAAATTCTGGTCCCGGATGGGGGCGAAACCCTGAGCACTGGGCGCTTTGAGCAGGAAGAAGAGCGTCGCCAATCCTGCCATGATGCTCACGGCCGCGATGCCCCAGCGCCAGCCTGCGGGGTCCGCAACAAAGCTGGCGACCAAGCGTCCGGCCAGCCCGCCAAGCGTAGTGCCGGAAATGTAGGTTCCGCTGGCCACCGCGACCGCTCGCGGATTGACCTCGTCGACGAGGAAGGCCAATGCCGAACCGGGCACACCGGCCAGGGCGATGCCCTCGAAGAAGCGGATCGCCACCAGGAACTCGAAGCTTGGCGCCAGGCAGCTGATCAATCCCAGGGCTACCGAAGAAACCAAGGCGATGCTGATGACCTTGCGGCGCCCGACCCTGTCGGAGATGATCGCCCAAGGGGTTACCGCCAAGGCCAGCCCCAGTGTTGCCGAAGACACCGCCAACGCCGTTCGCGAGGAGGTGATCTCGAAGTAGCTGGCGATGACGGGCAGCAGCCCCTGCACCGCATACAGCTGGGAGAAGGTGGCGACACCGCCGGCAAAGAGTGCCAGCAGCATGCCTTGATAAGCGGGAGTATTCGGTTCCAGTCCGGTAAATGCCACGGCCTAGACCCCGGCAGGAAGCAGCGGGTAGATCAGGTAGACCACCAGCAGCGCGATGGAATTATTGATGACGTGGAGCATGTAGGAGTAGGCCAACGACTTGCCGCTGAGGATGTAGGCAACAGCCATCATGACGCCCAGCATGAAGTACGGGACCACTTCCAGCCACGATGCGATGTCTGCGCCAATGAAGTGGATGCTGGCGAACAGCACCGTGGAGATCAACGCGCACAGCCAGACGTTCAGCTTGCGTGACAGCTTGCCGATGAGCAGGTGGCGGAACAGGTATTCCTCGACAAATGGACCGAAGAGCGCGGTGACTACCAGCATGACCGGCAGCGGCACCGTTCCGGCCATGGATTCCAGGGCCGCCTGGTTTTCGCTGGTGGCAGCCTGGCCCGTCAACGCGGCGATGATCCCGTTGACCATGATGGTCAGGAACCAGCCTCCGGGCAGCATCAGCCATTTGGCCCAGGGGTAGTACCGCATGGTCTTGAAGGATTCGAAGAATTGCGGGCCGCACTGGATCATCGCAAGAATGAAGAAGGTGACATACAGGATCAGGTTGATCCCGAACAGCGCCTGTTCCTGGGTCGTAAACGCGCTCATGTAGCCGGGGATCAAGCCGATGAGGGCTGCCGCGCCGCCGACAAAGAAGACGAGGTAGGCAATGACGGTCCAGAGGTCGCCCTTGGTGAACGGTCCTGCATCGAATACACGCTGTCTGCGTCGGGGAAGAACAGGATAGTTCGGGTAGTCAGGCAGCTGATGCATATCTCCTAGCCTATCTGCCCTTGCTGGGGATCCGTTGTGTTTGGGGTTTGACGCACTCAAGCAACAACGGCCTCGGACTGTTTCACACTGGTATGAAACAGCCCCAGTCTGTGTGAAGCCCCCGGCGCCATGCCCCGAATGATTCTTGATCATTCATGGCCCGGGAATCATTTGCCCACATATTCGAAGTGCCATGCCTCGGCATACGGGTTCCTGCTTCCGTTGGCACGGAATTCTTCCAGATTGCTCCGGTGGATCCAGTTGTATTTCTTCGAGTTGGCTTTCAACCACTTGTAGTACTTGCCCTTGAACGAATAGTTGTAGGTCTCCGGCACATCGATGGCCAAACCCCAACCGTGGTTCGAGGTGCCCGGTTTTGCCGCGATGTAGGGGCCGAGCTCCTGATAGAGGAATTTCTGCGTATCCAGGGTGCGGTAGGCCAGATCGATATCCAGATTCTTCCCGAATTTCTTCTTGAAGGCCGCGTTCAACCGGCCCAGATCCGCAGCCGCCGGTGCGGCGATCAGCGTTTTCTCTTCGTCCCAGGGCAGGGCTACCAGCATCGAGGAGAGCAACTTCCCATTGGCTTGCTTCAGCACCGTGGCACGAGTGATTTTCGCGGTGTTGCTTGTTTTAGTGCTGGTGCCGCGCTTCAGTGCCGAGGCTTTCATCCAGCCGTCCGCCCCTTGGGTGCGCACGTAGTACCAGCCGGAGACCGGCCCGGCCTTCTTTTCCCAGGCCTTGTCCCGATAGGCAATCGAGTTCTTCGGGATGTCGCCGATGCGCTTCTTGCCCTTGACCGATGCAAACAGGTCTGCGCCCGAAGTCTTGGTGAAGTAGCGGTCCGATAGTCCTGCGCGATTGGTGGTGTACGGGCCGGCGTCGATGGCGCATCCCGTGGAGCAGGTCGTGACGTAGGCACCCGAGATCCATCCGGTCTTGCCCTGGGTGGAAATCTTGTACCAGCCGTTGGCCGCCATGGAAGTCGCGTAGGCAGGCTGCCCCTTGCTTATCTTGCCGACGACTGCATGCTGTGTTCCCGCCTCCTTGCGGATATTCATCGTCGATGTCGGGGTGACCCACAGCTTCACGCTTTTCGCTGGCTTCGGCGTTCCGCCGGTGCCTGAGGTCTTGGTGACCTTGGTGTATTTGTTGGAGATCCACCCGGTCTTCTTGTTGTACGTGACCTGGTACCAGCCATTGGAAGCTTGCGCCTTGACGGTGACGGTCCTGCTTTTCGGGATGACCAGGATGACGCGGAACTTGGTGCTGGAACCGGAGCGCATATTCAGGTTACTGGTGGTCTTGACCTGCACTACCCGTTTGGCGGCAGGCACCGCTGTGCTCCGGGGGCTGATAGCAACGCGGATGGCTGGGCAGACGCAGGTTGCTGTGCAACCGAGTGCGGCTGCGCGGCACCGGCCGGCACCAGGCCGCCTAAGGCCAGCGCACCGGCCAGCAGTGCGCTGGCAGTTGAAACAGCTAATCGTCGCGGAGAACCGAACTGTGTTTTCACGGCGGTGGAATCTTCCATTGGGCACGGATTGGATGGTGTCCTGCGCAAAGCCGTTCCCGATACGAGCGAGATTGCCGAATCGACGCCTGACCTAGTTAATCATGCAACGTCTGGGCCGAACCCGGTGCTTCGTCAGCGGGGTTTGCGATCGAAGAGCTGCGCACCGACGATGCCAGCGAGCACACCTAACATGTTGCCCCCGGCGCGTTCCCACAAAACCTCCGCGTTGACGCTCGGGTCGGCGAGCTCAAGCATCAGCATGATCAGCGGAGTGAAAAAGCTCAGTGCCAGCCCGTAGTTTCGGGTCATGTAGCCCTCGGTGGGGAACATCAGCACGATGATCACCAGCCCCAGGGCCAGCTGAGGCAGCTGCAGATGGTAGATGCCCAGCAGCACCCCCAGTCCAGCGACGGTGCCGGCCACACGGTGCAGTCCCCTGCTCAGGCGGCCACGGGCGTTGCCCGCCGCCAGCGGCACCACCGAACCGGCCATGACCCATTGCAGGTGTTCCAGGTGCAGCCCGATGGCCAGGGTGCCTGCCAGCATCACCACGCTGGCGTAGCAGGCGGCGCGGCGCAGCGCTTCCGGCCAGCCGATCGGATCAAGCCCGGGAAAACCGCTGGTCGCAGAGCCAAACCTGGCGGCCTGACCCAGGATGATGCAGAAAAGCGCGGTGACCACGAACGCCGCCAGGCCCGCCACGGATGGCGATTGCCCTACCGGGAGGCTGGCCAGCGCCCCAAAGGCGAACAGCGGGAAGAACGAGCCGCCGGGCTTGAGCCCGTAGCGGTCCGTGGCCAGCGAACTGGTGCAGGCCCAGAAAATGCCTCCGGCGAGCAGCGCCCATCCGTCAAGTCCCCACGGCGCGATGACGATGCCGGATATGCCGGCGCACAGCATCATGGTTCCGGCCAGGGCCTGGTCCTTGAGACGCTGCACCCGGTGCGGGCTGCGGCCGTACATTCCGACCACCGAACCGAAGACCGCGTAGACCATGAGGTCCACCTGCCCCAAAAACAGCAGTGCGGCGCCGGGGATCGCCAATCCGAAGCCGACGCGCAGTGCAGGGCGGATCTCGGGGCTGTGGGACAGCACAAGACCCCGCCACACCGCGGAGTCCAACGCCGGGGCCAGGATTCCCGATTTCGGGATGCTGGCCTGCTCGGCCGCCACGCTCCGGAAATTCGCCATGATCGCTCCTTGCGGGTCGTCCAGCTTCCTGCAAAAAGGAGCGGTTCTGCCACTTCAGAGTTGCATCAACACTTTGATCATGTCCAAGCATTATTTCTGATGTTTCAATCGGACTAACTTATCAAGCCAAGTCAAGATCCTTTGTTACGGATGGATACAGGTCGCCCGTCACAGAGAGCAATGCGCGTAACATGAGCGGCAGCGGCTGGTGCCCGGCCATCACCAAGCTGATTTGGCTGGTGATGCGGGGAACGGCAAGGGGCGTCTGGACAAGGCCCGGCAGCTCGCCCAGGGGTTCGAGCCACTGCTTCGGGACCGCGCTCGCCCAGCGGCCGGTGGCCACCTGTGCCAGCAGCGTGATCATCGAATCGCACTCGATGCGCGGCTCGGCGCTGCGCCCGTGGGAAGCCAGCACCTCGTCCAGCAGCTGGCGGCCGCGCATGGAGGAATCCAGCAGGCACAACGGCAGCGAGAGCACCTCGTCCACGGCGGTTGGCTGCCCCTCGCCAGCGAACATCCCTGCCTTGGTGAGAAGCACGTGCTCCTCACGGTACAAGGGCAGCGCGAGCAGTCCACTCAACTGCGCAGGATCCGCGTAGACCAGCCCCGCATCGAGTTCGTAGCCGCGGACCTGGGCAATGATGCCGGTGGAGCGCAGGCTGCCCTGGACGTGGACCCTGGCCTTCGGGTTGGCACGAGCGAAGGCATCGGCCAGCTGCGCGACCGTGGAGGACGCGGCGGGCACCACACCCAGGCGCAACGTGCCGGTCAGCCCGGATTGCAGCGCCGCCACTTCCTGGATCAGCGCACCGCGGTCCGCCAGCAGCCGCTGGGCCCAGCGCAGCGCCGTTTCGCCTTCCGCGGTCAGCCCCTGGAACGCGTGCCCGCGGCGCACCAGCGGCACCCCGAGCCCGGCTTCAAGCTTCCTGATGGATTCGGACAGCGCCGGCTGGGAAATGCGGCACTCCTGGGCGGCCCGCGCGAAATGCTGTTCCCGGGCCAGCGCCACGAAGTACTCCAATTGCCTAAACATCACCCGTCCATTGCATCACGCGCGCCACGGGTCGCGCGTCCGGGGCATGCAAAAAGCCGCGGCCGGAATGAAGCAAAGTCCATCCCGGCCGCGGCCCTGATACCGCTGGTTCCTAGGAATCCAGCTTCGGATCCGATGCAGGAACCGCAGCGTCGGACAGCGGCATTCCGCCGGTAGCAGGCACCGCAGCCGTATCCGGGTTCGCATCCACGTCCTCGGCCGGGCCGGCAAACTGGGACTGGTACAACCGGTAGTAGGCGCCCTTCGTTCCCAGCAGGTACTCGTGGTTGCCCTGCTCCACAATCCGTCCAGCCTCCATCACCAGGATGGTGTCGGCATCGCGGATGGTGGACAGACGGTGGGCAATCACGAAGCTGGTGCGGTCGCTGCGTAGCGCGGCCATGGCCTGCTGCACCAGCAGCTCGGTACGGGTATCGACCGAGCTGGTCGCTTCGTCCAGGATCAGCAGCGACGGGTTCGCCACGAACGCGCGGGCGATGGTGATCAGCTGCTTCTCGCCGGCCGACACGTTGGTGCCTTCCTCGTCGATGATGGTGTCGTAGCCATCGGGCAGGGCGCGCACGAAGCGGTCCACGAAGGTCGCCTTGGCCGCCTCGATGACTTCCTCATCGGTGGCATCCAGCCGGCCGTAGCGGATGTTCTCCATGATGCTTCCGCCGAACAGCCACGCATCCTGCAGCACCATGCCCACCTTCGAGCGCAGGTCGGCGCGCGAGAGCTCGGTGATGTCGCGGTTATCGAGCATGATCTTGCCCGAGTTCAGCTCGTAGAAGCGCATCACCAGGTTCACCAGCGTGGTCTTGCCGGCGCCGGTCGGCCCGACAATGGCCACCGTGTGGCCAGGATCCGCATCGAAGGACAGGTTCTCGATCAGCGGCTTGTCTTCGCTGTAGGAGAAGGACACGTTCTCGAAGGAGACATGGCCATCGGTACGGGCAGGCAGCGTGTCCTGCGCGCGGTCCGGCTCCTGTTCTTCGGCATCCAGCAGCTCGAAGGTGCGCTCGGCCGAGGCCACGCCGGACTGCAGCATGTTGGCCACGCCGGCAATCTGGCCCAGCGGCTGGGTGAACTCGCGCGAGTACTGGATGAACGCGGTGGCATCGCCCAGGCTCATGGTGCCCGAGGCCACGCGCAAGCCGCCCACCACGGCGATGCCCACATAGGCCAGGTAGGAAACGAAGTTCATCACCGGCATGATCATGCCCGAGACGAACTGGGCGCCGAAGCTGGCTTTGTACAGCTCCTCGTTGCGTGCGGTGAAGCGCTCTACCATGTCCTCTTCACGGCCGAAGACCTTCATCAGCTCGTGGCCGGAGAATGATTCCTCGATCTGGCCGTTGAGCGCACCGGTGTTCTTCCACTGCGCGGTGAACAGCTTCTGCGCCCGGGTGCCGATGACGCCCGCGGCGACTGCCGAGAGCGGCAGGGCCACCAGCGCGATCAGCGCCATCTGCCAGGAGACCACGAACATCATGATCACGATGCCCAGCACCGTCATGATCGAGGAGACCAGCTGGCTCAGCGCTTGCTGCAGCGCGTTCTGGATGTTGTCCACGTCGTTGGTCACGCGCGAGAGCAGGTCGCCGCGCTGGCGCGTGTCGAAGTAGTTCAGCGGCAGCTTGTTGATCTTGTCCTCGACGTCCTTGCGCAGGTTGTAGACCACGCGCATGACCAGCTTGTTCAGCAGCCAGCCCGAGGCCCACGAGAAGAGCGAGGCGATGAAGTACATGGACAGCACAATCAGGATGTACTGCGAGAGCTGGGTGAAGTCGATGCCCTGACCGGGGACGAAGTCCACCTTCGAGAGCATGTCGGCCTGGGTGTCCTGCCCGGAGTCGCGCAGCTGCGCAATGACCAGTTCCGCGGGTGTGCCCTCGGGGATGTTCTTGCCGATCAGCCCGGCAAAGATCACGTCCATGGCCTTGCCCAGGATCCGCGGGGCGATCACCGAGAGCACCACGTATACGGTGATCAGGGCGAAGACCAGCACCATGCCCAGCTTGTATGGGGACATCAGCCCGATCAGCCGCTTGGCCGATGGCCAGAAGTGCTGGGCCTTGCGCACCGGGGCGCCGCCGGACCAGTCGTCGGCTCCCGCCGCGGCTTCGAATTCGTTGACGTCTGCGAGCTCGCTTTCGAGCTGCGCCGAATCGATATTCTTCTGCTTCTTCGCCACTTAGGCCACCTCCTCCACGCTCAGCTGGGATGCAACGATTTCCTGATAGGTTTCCGAGGTTTCGAGCAGCTGCTCGTGGGTTCCCCGGGCGACGATTTCTCCATGGTCCAGGACCAGGATCTGGTCTGCACCGGTAATCGTCGAGACGCGCTGGGCCACGATGATCACCGCGGCATCCTTGGTCGGTTCGGCCAGGGCGGCACGCAGCTTGGCATCGGTGTTCACATCCAGCGCCGAGAAGGAATCATCGAAGAGATAGGTGTTCGGCTTGGCGGCCAAGGCCCGTGCGATGCACAGGCGCTGGCGCTGTCCGCCGGAGACGTTGGTGCCGCCCTGGGAGATCTTGGAATCCAGCTGGCCCTCGCGCTCTGCCACGAACCCTTCGGCCTGGGCGACCCGCAACGCTTCCCACAGCTCGTCCTCGGTGGCCTCCTGGGCGCCGAAGCGCAGGTTGCTGGCGATGGTTCCGGAGAACAGGTACGGACGCTGCGGGACCGCGGAGATGTTCCGCGAAATGGTGTCACGGCCCAGCTCCCTCAAGGGCACCCCGCCGATGAGGATCTCCCCTTCGGTGGCGTCGTAGAGACGCGGAATCAGGTTCAGCAAGGTCGTCTTGCCAGCACCGGTGGACCCGATGATGGCAGTGGTCTGCCCGGGCTTCGCGGTGAAGGAGATGTCCGAGAGCACCGGAGCCTCGGCTCCCGGGTATCCGAAGGTGACGTTCTTGAATTCCACGGTGCCCGGGGTGGGCAGCTCGATCTGCCTTTCGGCGGCGTCGAGCATGCTCGGCTCGCTGTCCAGCACCTCAGCAATGCGGTCGGCCGAAACCATGGCGCGCGGGACCATCATGGCCATGAAGGTGCCCATCATGACTGCCATGAGGATCTGCAGCAGGTACTGCAGGAACGCGGTCAGCGCACCGACCTCCACGTCGCCGTTGTCCACGCGGTGACCACCGAACCAGAGCACGGCGGCGGTGGACAGGTGCAGGATCATGGTGATCGCCGGGAACATCAGCACGAACAGGTTGCCGACCTTCACGCCCAGGTCGGTCAGCTTCTGGTTAGCGTCGGCATAGCGTTCGGTTTCATGCTCTTCGCGCACGAAGGCGCGCACCACGCGGATGCCGGTGATCTGCTCGCGCAGCACGCCGTTGATCCCGTCGATGCGGGTCTGCATGTCGCGGAACAACGGCATCAGCTTGATGACCAGCAGGCCGACGACAATGAGCACCAGCGGCACGGATACCCAGACGAGCCAGGACAGCCCCGGGTCTTCGCGGATCGCCATGATCACGCCGCCGATGGACATGATCGGCGCGGTGATCATGAAGTTCAGCGCCATCAGGGTGAGCATCTGGATCTGCTGCACGTCATTGGTGCCGCGGGTGATCAAGGTGGCGGCACCGAACTTGTTGACGTCCTGGGCGGAGAAGGTGGAGACCTTCTCGAAGACCGCCTGGCGGACATCGCGTCCGACGCTCATGGAGGTCTTGGCACCGAAGTAGACGGCGGCGACGGCGGTGGCCACCTGGATCAGGGCCACCACCAGCATCAGTCCGCCGGTGCGCCAGATGTAGTCGATATCGGCATTGACCACGCCGACATCGATGATCTTGGCGTTCAGGCTGGGAAGGTAGAGCGTAGCCATGGTGGTGGCCAGCTGCAATATGACTACTGCAACGATCCACCCGGCATAGGGTTTGGAGTGTTTCAAGATGAGCTTGAGAAGCATGTGGAAAATCCTCGCTGGCATCACGCTCTCCGGCACCAGGCCACTTCGGATTAAGGGCGCGGTGATTGAAGAGCAAATGTCAGTCTAGTTTGATCCACCGACAAGTTGAATCATCCTTGCGATTGATTTTCGCCAATCGTTGATTAACTTCTGATAAACCCCGCGATTCCGGGAGACATCCGGGCACTGATGGTGCAGATCATAGGATCTGCCAGCTCGCTGCTCGTTTGAGTGCCTGCCGCGTTCTCCGGTTTACCGATCCTGCTCGCGGCGGATTCTGGTTCAGCTCCGTAAAGCTACAACCGCCGGCAATCTTGCACCTCGACGCTCACTGAAAGCTGACGTTCTGTTAACCGTCAGCCTCCCTCACGACTTAAACAGCTTTGATGAGATCTGTTCGGGCGGTCGCTCCTCGCTCTTTGGCAAAATCGGAGATCTTGGTTGCCAAGGCAATATCCCTGGTGGTGACTGCTCCGCCCACGTCATGGGAAGTTGTGGTCACGAATAGACGGTTGTATCGCCAGTCAACATCAGGGTGGTGGTTGTCGAGTTCCGCCGCCCGGGCGATGTCATTGAACAGCTCGATAGCAGCTGCTGCAGTCTGGGTTTCAAATACCACCGCAATGGCTCCGGGCATGCGTCGCCACTCGGGAAGCTCTTGGAGGTATTCATTAACTTGTTGGGTGTCGAGAATGTCCGTACCGCTCATGGTTCACCTCTTTTCCAGCTCCCTGGCCGAGCCGGCTTCTAGTAGTTGTCCCGTTCCGGGTCGGTCAGCTCAGGGTCTGCCCCAGTGACCGGCTCACCCTGGTTTGATGAGGAAGGCTGCTCTTCGCCTTCCATGGAGTCAGTGAATTCTTCACCTGCGGTCTGCTCGCCTTCGAGGTCTTGCCCTTCTTGAGGCAGATGCTCATCGTCGGGTTCTCCCATTGGCCAAGTTTTTTCAACCAGATTCTGGTCCGGATCCTTCAACTTGTCCGTGGCCTGCCCAAAAAGTTCTTTGACCTTGTCCATGATTCCCATGGCTGTTCTCCATTCCTAGTAAGGCGTGAAGACAGCTTTGTTTTGTCTTCATCGTGCTAACCGGCGTCGAACCGGCCATCGTCGTTTGCAGATGTTTCTGCTTGATCAGGATCGTTATTGATTTCGCCCCGACGGACTACTCGTTCATCCCCCGGCTCGGTGGATTCATCAAATTCAGCGGTGCGTGCTGGCTCTTCTGGAGTCTTTCGGTCATTCATTCCGGCCTCCTGATTTTCGCTCTGATTCGAGGATCACGAGTTGCGCAGGGCTTTGATCAGTTCTTTCTTGACCATCTTCGAGCGACCGTCAATGCCTATTTCCGCGGCGCGTTTGCGAAGTTCAGCGACCGTCCAGTCTTCATAGTCGCCGGCCTCGCCTCCGCGTTGGCCGACTGCGGAGCGGCCGTCGCGGGCTGCCGCGTTGGCGATGCGGGCCGACTTTTGCTTGGAGTTCCCATCCTTGCGCAGTTCTTCGTAGAGTTCTTCGTCCTTGATGGGGCTTTGGGGTTTTCCTGCCAATTCGTCTCTCCGTTCTTTGCTTGCTGTTGCAAGACCTCGGTTGGGTGCAGGACCTTGTGCGCCCCACGCTAACGAACTCGACGGCCAGATAAAAGGGGGTGCAGACGGTTTTGCGCTCGGACACAGATTCCTCGATACCACGAAGATTCTGCCGGGGCGTGAATCTGTACTCGAACAGGGCATGCTCTGGCCGTTGCCTCCACGATCAATACAGAAGCTGTCAGTTCGATCGCATTGTGCGAAGACTAGGCCTTGATCGAAATGGCCGGGCTAGATACCCCGCACCATCCACCAGCTGCAGGAGGAATTCTCATACAAGATCCCACACCAGATACTCAGCGGGCGGGCATAGAACGCATCAGTCCACCAAAACAGCGCCAGCCGGAACCTGGGCTGGATAGCCAGATGGAGCCCAAGGCCGATCACGGCGAGCGCAGTTATCAGGGCCACGGGCGACTCAAGGGCAAGCGGGCTCTGATCACCGGTGGCGACTCGGGAATTGGCGCTGCGGTGGCCATTGCTTTTGCCCGTGAAGGTGCTGACGTTGCGTTGGCTTATCTTCCGGCGGAAAAATCCCATGCCCGGACCGTGGCTGAAGTACTCAAGGACGCTGGAGTGGAGGTTAAGCATCTGCCCGGAGATCTGCGCGAGAGGAGCTATCGGGATTCATTGGTAGATGATGCCGCCATCGCTTTGGGCGGATTAGATATCTTGGTAAATAACGCCGGCAAGCAGATCAGCGATGACTCCCTCCAAGACTTGACCGATGAACAGGTCGAAGCGACCTTCGACGTGAATATCTTTGCGATGTTTGCACTGTCCCGTGCCGCACTGAAGGTCATCGGCAAAGGTGACTCCATTATCAATACCACTTCCATCCAGGCTTTTGACCCGTCGGATCATTTGATGGACTACGCCGCCACCAAGGGTGCCATCAGCAATTTCACCAAGTCCTTGGCCTCGCAGGCAGCTAAACAAGGCGTTCGAGTCAATGCAGTGGCGCCGGGCCCTATTTGGACTCCGTTGCAGCCTTCGGATGGCCAGCCCATCGAAGCCCTGCCGGAATTCGGACACGACACCTGGTTAGGCAGGGCTGGACAGCCTGTGGAAGTTTCACCGGCCTATGTTTTCCTCGCCAGTGACGAGGCATCGTATGTTGTGGGATCCACCGTGCATGTTAACGGTGGCAAGAACCAGCCGTAGCCTGTCCGGGGGCTTCGCAACTTATGCGGAGTCCTCGGTTGGCCCGTCCAGTGAAAAGTTCATATTCCTGCGCTCGTATTCCCTTTGGCTGAAAGTAACTTGCTGCACGAGCGCCACGTGGTCGAAGTTGGAACCGACGGCATTACCCTCATACTTAAGTATGATTGCAAATTTTAATAAATCTATTTACGCTCGTAACCAGAGGGATTGAGCTATCAGTTAGTTTATTTGATCACTACTAATTGATTGTTCATGCCCATCATTGCTCACACTTGCTGGTCTCCTTGAGAACACAATAAGGAATATGGATCCAAACTTGAAGAACAAGAAGCTCATTTCGCTACTGGTTACGTCCGCACTTCTGGTCGCTCCAACAAGCGCATTTGCCGGACAGACATCGACCCCAAAATCAATCCCTTCCGCCACCAGCCAACTGGATATCGTCGGCTCATATTCAGTAGAAGATACTCTCAAACTGCTTCTAGCTGGCACGGGACCCGTAGCTGAAAAAACCCCGAACTGGTTAGACTCCTTGGGTTCGCAGATGATCGCCCCGCAACAGATGAAGCAGCTCTCGAAGAACTGATCACTGATTATGTGAAATTTGCGCCAAAGACCACAGCTTCAGTACAAAATCGCCTCGCATCCGGACAGCCAAGAGAAGTTGAAAAAGCCCTGTCCGATTTGACATCTTCGTTTCAAGATTATCTGAAGAGCAAGAGCGCCGCCTCATCAAATAGTTCAGGTATTCCCGTGGCCAACGCTGCTGGTTGTGGTGCCTTTAAAGTATGCGTAGGCGTCACTGTGCTTGCTGTTGCGAATGGCGTGGTATATGCAAATGTTGCGGCAGCCACATTCGCGGTGGCAACCTTGGCTGTGGCTTGGGTCTACCTAATGGATGACCCTACTCAGAGCACTGCCTTTGAACGAGACGAGTTCATCGCAAAAATGACTCGTGCGCTGAATAACTAGTCGTCGCTATGCAGGAAACTCAGACAGGCGCATCACCGAATCGTGGCCCGGCATGGGGAGGCTTACTGTCATTGGCTGTTTTTGTTCTGATCCTACTGATATCAATCATCATGTCGTTGCCGAGTAACGTACTTGTTTCTCGTGATGGTTCCCCACTGAGGCAGACTAGCACCGAATTACTCCCACAGGGATGGGCCTTTTTTACCAAGCCCCCAAGCGAAAGCGAAATTGTTCCTTTTTCCGTGGGAGCTAATTCAGGGCCGGTATCAGCGTTAGCTCCGCCTCAGGCGGAACTCAAAAACCTCCTCGGGCTATCGCGCGCGCAACGTGCACAGGGGCCTGAATTGGCTGGCTACGTTAACGAGATTACCCGGTGGGTAGACTGCGATTCGAACGAACCCCAGATTTGCGCCGAAGATACCCTGGATAAAGGAATGACCCCTCAAGAGTTCGATGCAATAACTCCTGCTCCCACATTATGCGGGAAAGTCGTTGCCCTCGAGACCGAGCCAATTCGGTGGTCATTTAGAGAATTTTCCTCGTCGACACGCACTGCGAAGCGGGCGGCAATCATGGAGGTGTCATGCTGACGGTGACACTTCAACGAATCCATAACGCGACCCAAAATTATTTAGGTGCGGATCGCTGGGTCGGGACAGGAAGATCACTAATCGCCATCGCACAGCTAACGGTTCTTTGCTTTACGCCAACTCGTTTTCTTTTTGTGCCAATTGCTGGCGAAACTCCAAAACCACAGTGTGATGGATGGAAGAGCCTTACTGCATACTGCCTCGGCAATGAGGAATCACGTCCGTGGATCACGGTATTACTTATTGCCATACTCTTATTAGTTATCGTAGGAATTTTTCCCGCACTAACGGCCGTGCCACATTATTGGGCAACGATTTCCATCTCAACAGGAATCTCACTTCCTGACGGTGGCGAGGCCGCAGCACAAGTGATCACCCTGTTCTTGGTTTTCCTGCTAATCGGTGATCGCAGGAGAAGCCACTGGGACAGTGCGTCGTTGAGAACCGCCCCGCAGGGTCCAATGTTGGGATTCACGTGGGCCGCTCATTGGGTAATTCGGCTACAGATGGCATGGATATATATTAATGCCGCGATTCCCAAACTTTCCGTACAGGAATGGAAAGACGGAACTGCGATCTACTACGTAACTCGTGGAGAATTTTTCGGAGCACCAACTCATCTCCAGAACGCGGTTCATTGGGTAACATCCGTGCCCTGGCTCGAACTTTCTCTGACGTGGGGAACAATCGCTACTGAACTAGCGATCGCCTACTTCCTGCTTTTTGGGAAAAATCGCTTTCGGTTGGTGTCTTTAGGCCTCTGTGTAGCCTTGCACGTCGGAATTATTATCGTCATCGGTCTTTGGTCCTTCGCTCTAGTGATGATTGGCGGAGTTGTCGCAGCAATGGCAGGAACTCCTGCGAAAATGCCAACTATTGCGATACGTACCCGTGTATCGGAGGTACCTGAAGCACCAACTACAACCATCCCGGATGAAGATGCTCATCGCGTACGTGACGAGCGATTAACAACCTCTATCTAAAGGAAGAACCATGGAAGATCTGGCATTTGGAGCTCTCGTCGTAAGTATCCTGTTCGTAATCATCTGCGCGCTGTTGGCATATATGAGTCGAACAGACTCGCTTTCCGCTAATCGCGTCTTCGGGCTGAAAACCAAGCACACTCTCGCTTCCGACGATGCTTGGAAAGCTGGGCACAGGGCGGCCAACCCCATCTTATGGGGCACGGTAGCGGTCGCAGCCGCAAGCGCCATCACTACCGGACTGTTGATGGCACTCGGAAACGCTCACGTGGCCGGAGTGGCCGGTTGGGTAGGCGTCCTGATCAACGTCGGCCTTCTCGTTTATGCGACTTCGGTGGCGAACAAGGCTGCACGCGCCGCATGATTCTGTATTGAAACGCTTGCGAACAATGGAAGCTATGTATGGTCAGACGCTCCTTCACCCCAATATGCGTTATTGCAGCAGGGAACGTCCATCTAATTTAGCCTATGCAACTTCCTGTGTCGCCACTGCACCCAATTCACGGACTGCCTAGATCCTGGATTATTCGTGACTTAACATTCCGATTTTGACCAACCAATTAACACCATCGAGGGCTCCGCAACTTATGCGGAGCCCTCAACTGGCCCGTCCAGTGAAAAGTCCATATTCCTGCGTTCACATTCCCTTTGGCTGAAGGTCGCTCGCTGCACGCGCGCCACGTCGTCGAAGCTTGAACCGACAGCGCCGCCCATCAATCCCAACGATGAGGCAAGCCAGGCGAGGTTGAAATACTCTGCCATGCCAACTTGGTGTTCCAGCTCGGAAGCCAAATACTCCTGGTCAATGACCACCACTGAACCGAGCCATAGAGCCAGGAACAGCAGGATGTACATGGTGCCTGCGGCTATGCCGACGGTGAGCAAGGTGGCTGCGTTATAGACCACCAGCTTTTCTCGCCGGCGACTGCCCTGCGGGCTCTCCCATAACCGATTGTGCAGCAGTAGCCACATGGTCAGAACAACGATGCTGAAGACCGTGATCACCGCCAGACGCGGTGTCGACAGGTAATCAGCCATGGACCAGATGCTGGTGTAGAACACGCCAAAGGCACCGGTGGCTACGGCGCCAGCCATGGCTGAGGATAGCCTCGGCATCAGTCTCCACGGCCTGTTGCTTCTGACCATGCCTCCGATGAGCAAGATCCGCCCGCGCAGCCCCTCAATACTGGTGGCCCGATCTTGGGACTGGTCTCCGTCGGGAAGACTGCCTTGGATGCTGATGGTCTTGGCTAGTTGAGAGCCGGTGCGCAGTGGTTCCTGACCGGTCGTCAGCTCTTGCACGAGTTCGACGAGGTGTTGTGCGAGGACTCCGATTCTGCAAAAGCCCATCGTCGGCACGCTCAACACCGCAGAAGCATCCTGCGGACTGATCACCGAACGCACGGGGCGTTCCTGTACATAGTGCGGTACATCGGTGAGATAGATGATGAAGTCCCAACCGTGCCTTTCCCTCAGTTCCGGTACTTTGTCGTTCAGCGCCACGCGTCCGCTGTCCCCGAGCGGCAGGGTATAGGTGTCGCTGTAAACCTGCCATTCGTAGTCGGATTCATGACCGTGGTTAAGCTTGATTTCCAATCGCTTGGAGACGCGGTTTGATAAGGCTCGGGCGATGCCCGGATCAGCGATCAGGCCGACGGTTCGCTGGGATTTCGTCGGCTGATTCATTTGGTCCTGATTTCTTCTTCAGGGTCCTGCTGGCCAGCAGCACTTTCATTGCCAAATCTGCGCAAGGGGTCAGCCGAAGGTATCCGTAACAGTGCGTGGAAAATTGGTTCGCTCGAACAAGCTTTCATCGGCACAGTCCAACATCTTTTACGATGGCTTTCATTGCCTATCATGCATTGGCAGGTGGCGTTAAGGATCCCGGCGTGCAACGCACAGTAAGACTTATTCCAGGCTTCCCTCTAGCCTCCGACTACGAGTGGTCATATAATGAAAACCAAATACCACAATACGAAAGTTGGAATCATGTCAGAACTGTCCTCCCCTTTGTCTGTCGGCCAGCAAGCGCCAGACTTTTCCCTACGCAACGCTGAGGGTCAGACCATAGCTCTGTCCGACTATGCCGGCCAGAACGTCATCGTGTACTTCTACCCCAAGGCTGCCACCCCGGGCTGTACCACCGAAGCCTGCGATTTCCGCGACAACCTCAACTCGCTGCGCAGCTCCGGCTACGCGGTGCTGGGAATTTCCCCGGATGAGCCGGAAGAGATTGCCAAGTTCGCCAGCGACGAGGCACTGAACTTCCCACTGCTTTCGGACCCGGGCAGCGAAGTAGCCAAGGCCTACGGCTCCTATGGTGAGAAGACCTTCGGGGAAAAGACCTTCGTGGGCACCCTGCGCTCCACCGCGGTTATTGGCCAAGACGGCACCATCAGCCAGATCGAATACGGCGTTGATGCCCAGGGGCATGTCAGCCGCCTGCGCGATTCGCTGGGCATCTAGCACCAGCAAAAGTGCCGTGAACTGCAACGGTCCTGCCTCCCGAGTTTTTCGGGAGGCAGGACCGTTGCAGTTTTTCGGCGGCTTAGCGGCCGGCGATCTTCACCAGCTTGTGGTTGATGAATTCGTCCATGCCGTACTTGCCCAGCTCGCGGCCGATGCCCGAGCGCTTCACTCCCCCGAAAGGCAGCTCAGGGTAGGTAGCGGATGGCTCATTGATGGCCACCATGCCGCTTTGCAGCTGCAGTGACACGCGCTGCGCGCGTTCCATGTCCTGCGTGTGGATGGAAGCTCCCAGCCCGTAGTCGGTGCTGTTGGCCAGGGCCACGGCTTCCTCTTCGCCGTCCACCTTGTAGAGCACGGCGACAGGGCCGAAGAGTTCTTCGGAGAACGCACGCATCTCGGGAGTCACCCCGGCCAGCACGGTCGGTTCGTAGAATGCGCCATCGCCCTGGATCGGCTTGCCACCGGCCAGCACCTGGGCACCCTTGTCGATGGCATCCTGCACCTGGGCGGCCAGTCCGTCCCGGGCTGCGGCCGAAGACAGCGGGCCGAGGAAGTTCTCTGGCTGGGACGGGTCGCCCACGGCGATCCCGGAGACCTGCTCCACCAGCGCTTTGGAGAAGTCATCGTAGACCGAGGAGTCGACGATGAAGCGCTTGGCGGCATTGCAGGCCTGCCCGGTGTTGCCGAAGCGTGCACGCATGCCCAGCTTGGCGGTGCGCGCCACGTCTGCGTCCTCGAACACCATGAATGGATCCGAGCCGCCGAGTTCCAGCACGACCTTCTTCAGGTTGCGTCCGGCAATTTCCGCCACGGCAGCGCCGGCACGCTCCGAACCGGTCAGCGAGACGCCCTGCACCCGGCGGTCCGCGATCATGTCCGCGACCTGCTCATTGGTGGCAAAGATGTTCACGTACGCGCCCTGGGGCGCACCGGCTTCGCGGAAGATCTCTTCCATGGCAAGCGCCGACTCCGGGCACTGCGGAGCGTGCTTGAGCAGGATGGTGTTGCCGTTCATCAGGTTGGGTCCGGCAAAGCGGGCCACCTGGTAGTACGGGAAGTTCCACGGCATGATGCCCAGCAGCGCGCCCACTGCTTCCTTGCGCACCAGCGCCGTGCCGCCGGAGGCGATTTCCAGCTCCTCGTCCTCCAGGTACTTCGGGCCGTTCTTGGCGTAGTAGCGGTAGATTGCCGCCACGATGCCGATTTCGCCCAGCGCCTGCTTGATGGGCTTGCCCATTTCGCGGGTGATGATCGCGGCCAGTTCCTCGGCTCGTGCCTCATAGATGTCGGCCACGCGCTCAAGCAGGGCGACGCGCTCCTCCAGCGCGGAGACCGACCACTGGGTGTAGGCGTTATGCGCCTTGGCAATGGCTTCCTGGATCTGCTCCTCGGTGGCGGTCGGGTAGGTTGCCTCGACGACGCCGGTGGCAGGGTTGGTTACCGCATACATGCTCATGCCGCTCCTTGGATTTCGCATCGATTAGTGTCCACAGCCCAGTCTGCCAGCAATGCCTGGGCGTTTGGCAAGCAGATGCCGCCTAATGACCAGTATTCATTGCAGCCGTGATTCAGCTGTACTCAGCCGAGTCCGTGTCGGGCACTGCCGTCACCCTCGCACAGGCAAGCCCAAGGTTTCTGCCACTGACTTGACGAGGGAAAACATGATTCAGTGCCCGAAATTTCCGACGCACGACACAGGTTGAAACCGTGCATGGATCTAATTAGCTAAGCTAACTACCTGAATAGCGCATCGAAAGGGAAGCTCTCAAATGAACCACTCGCCACCGCCAGTCCAGCTCATGTGGTTCCGCGATGACCTGCGCACCGCAGATAATCCCGCACTAACCTCCGCCTTATCCGCAGGACCAGTGATCGCAGTATTCATTCTTGACGAGGATTCCCCGGGCATTCGCCCATTGGGTGGTGCGGCCAAGTGGTGGCTGCACCAGGGGTTGAAAAGCCTACAAGCGTCGCTGGAGGAACTGGGCATTCCGCTTGTCCTACTCAAAGGTTCAGCGGACGAAAAAATCACGGATTTGGCCAAGCAAACCAAGGCCGGGGCTGTTCACTGGAACCGCCGTTATGGTCAACCGGAACGCGAGGTGGATACCCAAGCCAAAACCGCACTACGCGCCCTCGGACTCGAAGCTCACAGCTATCCCGGCACGCTATTGCACGAACCGTGGGAACTGATGACCAAGAACGAAACCGGCTACAAGGTCTTCACACCTTTCTACAATGCCTTGCGCGACAGCACCATCAGGCCCGCGCTCCCAGCACCTGCAGCCCAAGATCACGTCACCGAATCGGCAATCCCCTCCGGTCTCGAACTGGAAGAACTCGAACTGCTGCCGGCAACAACGGATTGGACTGCAGGATTGGCAGAGCGGTGGGAACCCGGCGAAGCGCCTGCGCGCCAACGGCTCGAAGAGGTCCTGGAATCAATTGCCGAAGACTATCCGGTTCACCATGACCGGCCCGATCTGGACGGAACTTCCGCCCTGTCCCCTGCGCTGCGTTGGGGGCATCTGGGCCCCCACGAGATGTGGGATGCTCTGGGCCGGCTTGCCGCTGAGAATCCCAAAGCAGCCGAAGGGGCCACCGCAATGCGGCGCCAGCTGGCCTGGCGAGACTTCTGCTGGCACCTGTACTACCATCACCCGCACCTGCCGGAGCGGAACCTTCGCGCAGAGTTCGACCACTTCGACTGGGCGTGGCCGGAGGACGATCCGCAAACTTCGGACCACGTCGCCGCTTGGCAGCGCGGTAAGACGGGCTTTCGCCTGGTCGACGCGGGCATGCAGCAGCTCTGGCAGACCGGATGGATGCACAACCGGGTGCGCATGGTTGCAGCCAGCCTGCTGGTCAAGAACCTGCAGGTGCATTGGAAGGTCGGCGAGCGCTGGTTCTGGGACACCTTGGTGGATGCGGACATTGCCTGCAATACCGCCAATTGGCAATGGGTTGCTGGCAGCGGCGCCGATGCTGCGCCGTATTTCAGGGTCTTCAATCCGGAATTGCAGGCCAAGAAATTCGACCCGCAAGGAAGCTATGCCTCCCGATTCGCACCGTTGGCCGCGGAGCCCATCGTGGATCTGAAGCAATCACGGCTCGACGCCCTGGACGCCTACGAGCAGATGAAACTCCGAGGGGATGCAAGCTGAAGACCTCCACGCCGGCCTCGGCACGCTGGCACGTTCCGGGCCAACTGGACAGGGCAGCTGCGGCACCTGAGGTAAGTGAAGCTACGGCCGGCGTCCAATGGATAAATCATTCCAGCGTTCGGCTGCAACCAGGGATCGCGTCGCCAGATACTTCAGCAGCGCACGGGCGGATGTGATGACCACCGATGCCTCGGAAACCCGGTGGGTGACCAATGAGCATCCCGAGCTGTGCGCAGTGCACCCGGACAAGCCGTTCAACTTCTCCCAGAAGGCCTACCCTGCTACCGCTGGGTGATGACGAGTTCCAGGAGTACGTGAACCAGTGGCCGAACATGGCCAAGAACGACGGAACGCTCGCCGCGGCCGAGAAGCCCTGGTTTGGGTAGGTTCGAAGCTAGAACAGGACAATAAGCCGGCGGCTCCATCCAATGCAGGTTGGACGGAGCCGCTGGCATTGCTATTGAGCTGGCGTGATCAGTTCTCCCAGAACGGGTAGTCGATGTAGCCTTTGGGACCTTCGGTGTAGAAGGTCGCGAAATCCGGTTCGTTCAGCGGCAGCTGTTCTTTCCAGCGGCGCACCAGATCCGGGTTGGCAATCGCAGGGCGGCCCACGACAACGGCTTCGCCCCAGCCTTCGGCAGCCACGCGAGCGGCTTCCTCATAGGTGGTGATCTCAGCGAAGCCGGTGTTCAGCAGCACCGGACCGCCGAATTCCTTGCGCAGCGACTGGACCAGCTCGCCGGCTGGGTCGTGGTGCAGGATGCTCAGGTTGGCTAGCCCCAGTGGCGCGATGCCCTGGACCAGCTCGGTGTAGGTAGCCAGCACATCCGCGCGATCGTTTTCCAGCGCACCCTGGACGTTGTGTTCCGGCGAAATGCGCAGGCCGGTTTTCCCGGCGCCAATGGCGTTGGCAACCGCGGTCACTACTTCAATGACAAAGCGGGCCCGGTTCTCCGGGGAGCCACCATAGTTATCGGTGCGGGTGTTGGCCGAAGGTGCCAGGAACTCGTGCAACAGGTAGCCGTTGGCACCGTGAAGCTCCACGCCGTCGAATCCGGCGGCGATGGCGTTGCGCGAAGCAGTCACGAATTCCTCGATGATCCGTGGGAGTTCTTCAGAACCCAGTGCATGCGGAACCGGGTAGGCGTGCTTTCCGGTGTAGGTGCGCGACTCGCCCTCAACCGCGATGGCACTGGGTGCTTCGACGTAGTCGACACCGGTGGTTTCCGGGTGGGTGACGCGGCCAGCATGCATGACCTGGGCGACGATGAGGCCGCCTTCGGCGTGCACCGCGTCGGTGACCTTCTTCCAGCCGGCAATCTGTTCCTCGGTGACTAGGCCCGGCTGGCGGACGAATCCCTGGCCGGCAAAGCTCGGGTAGGTGCCCTCGCTGACAATCAGGCCCAGGGACGCGCGCTGGCGGTAATACTCGACTACATCTGCGTTGGGCACGCCGTCCTTGCCCGAACGGGAACGGGTGAGCGGTGCCATGACCAAGCGGTTGGACAGCTTGAGGTCGCCGAGGGCGAGAGGGGAAAACAGATCCATGGGATAAGACTCCTGAAGTGGAATTTGTACTTGCATAGTCCAACTAGGTTTTCCGTTGACGTATTCCAGTTCGGCTGGAATTATGAGCTGGCTAACGGCCAGGGCAGTCTGTTGAACAAGGTCCAGTGAGCAGTTTCCCCGCTGTTATCGCGGCAGAGCCTGTCAGTTTGATTGTGTAAGCCCCTAGTCACGTCCGTTATTCAGGGCTTCGTAACAATCAAACTGACAGGCTCATCACACGGTCTGTTTGAGTGCCACAGATTTCCCGTTGACCGCAGCTTGCAAGATTGGCAAGGCCTTTCGTCCAAACTCAACAAAGTCGCTTGGGTATACCCGATACTCTGGAACATGAGCCACGGCTGCTCGCTCCGTTGCCAGTTGCTGCTGAAGCGGGTTGTCACGATCGCGGAACCACAGTGGATGGCCGATGAGAACGCCAACGCGTGCATCATCCAGCAATATCATCGGTGTGCCGTCCTCGCCCACACGCTCCACTCTGATATCGGAGTGCAGGCTTTCCGCGATCGAGCGAACTTCATCAATACGGTCAAACCAACGCGACAGATTCAGCTCAAGCCCCGAAGATAAATCCAATACGTCCAAGGCTAGGCGCCAATCAAGAACGCCGTGAAGCCGCTGGTTATCCCAAGAACGAAGACAATCAGGGCACGAAGTTGAACATGCACGATGGCTCTTCCCCTCAAATTCTTCTTGAAGAGCTTGACGAGTCTCTTTGATGAGCTTGCCGAAGACATCCGGCTTAGCAATTTGAGCTGCGTATCCAGCGCCATTCTCAAGCGAGTCTGCAAGGAACACACGAGCTGACGAAACACCGTTGGCCGTTCTGTGCTGCAGTCCCGCCTGCATCTCCTGAGGGTCAATATCGAGCTGTTGTTTAGCTGCAGTCCTCAGCACTTCTGCCATAGACCACAAAGCGGCTTCACCGGCGGGGACCACATGTGGCGCCGTAGGAACAAAGCCTCCGCTAGTGGCAAGACGCGAGAAATCCACCGTCATGGCATCCGTGGTGCGGATTTCGCCGATAGCGCTTTTGCCGAGGTCCTTGCCGTTCTCTGGTTTTCCTTTCCAACCCCGTCGGTACAATTCCGAATTAATTGCAACAACTGAGTCATCGTCATCGGTCTTAACCAATTCGAATAGACGACCCCGATTGTCGTTGTATTGAAGCAACTTTCCTTGTTCGTAAAGTCGCACGTCTACCGCGCCGACCGGCTCACCCTGAGGTTCATCCCCAGTTGAAACAAAGGACGGAAGGCTCTTCGTCTGAGAACGAGCCTGATCGATTCGGTACGGCCTTGGCATGTAAGTGGTGCGGAACCCCAATGGCTCATAAAGGCTAAAGACTCTCATCTGCGAGTTACAGCTAGGGCAAACAGTCACGTTGGGCTTATCGATGACGGTAGTCGAGCACTCTGGACAGCCTGATACGGTGTGTTCCTTGCCCAACGGGTCGCTCGAGAACACTTTCCCATTTCGGTGTTCGTAGTTAACAAACCCGGCGGCAACATGGATCATTCTGTCTCTAACTACTTCTGCACCAGGAGCATAGTTAGTAATTGCCATGCTCAATGGGCGATCAGAAACAGTCTTGGATTCCAGAGACTTGGCAGTTGGAGACTTATCCCCATACAGCTGACGCACCCGAGTTGGGAATCCAAACATAGGCAGAAGCCCGCCCAAGGCAAGTGCCTTGCTAAGTTCATTCTCCGAAATGTCAGGTTGGGCAATAATCTTGTCAATTTCGCTGACGATGTCATGACGGGTCCATTCAATGACCGATTTGACTTCGTCGTCGTTGAGACGTGTATACGAAGTCAAACGATGAACGATACTCTCGACATCGTCATTCGACGCCAGCCATTTAGCAACTCCGGCTTTTCGAGTTGCCCATTCGTCAACGGTACCGAAGGTTCCATGGAGGCTTTCGGGCCCCCACTCTGGTGGGGTAGGTAAGGACGCAAAAGCACGTTTCAGTGTCTCGGCGGCAACAATTCGCTGAACAATTCGTACTCGGCCCAAATCCAAGAAGGGTTGAGGCGGCAAGTCCCCGGTCATCCTATAGGCATGATTGAAGTAGTACTCATCATGCGCGGAGTCACGACAAGAAGTAATTGCAAATGAGAACGCCTGGCCGGAGCGGCCAGCACGGCCAACGCGCTGCTGATAGTTAAACCGTTGAGGCGGCATATTTGCCATCAATGTCGCGTTAAGTGATCCAATGTCCACCCCGACCTCCATTGTGGTGGTTACGCTAAGAACATCGAGCTCACAGGTTAACGAATTCTCGTCCGGCGCAGGCAGCTGCACACCCTTAAACCAACGCTGACGACGACGCTGCTCAGAAGCAGGTTTTGTTTGTGCAGTTAGCTCGGCTACTGCGATGCGACGCACCTCTTGGTCAGCTAACCAGCCATAGTAATCTTGGGCACTAGTGTCCAAAGGCTGCAGAAGAAGCTCAACTGATTCGCAACCCTTGTTCGCACATACTCCCGCTGAACCATGTAAATGTTGGAAAGCGCACTTACTGCAAACCCAAACGTTGTCCCCAGCCAGTGCAAAACGTACTTTCCCTGAATTCCCGTTGAGCTTCAGCACCCAGCCCAAAGTCACACCGATTCTCTCCAGAACTGAATAGACCCAGGCTTCTAGGACATCAGCATCAACTCCATGCTTTGCTGCAACCTTAGTCAGGTAACTCTTGATCGCAACTGGTGTTTTACTCGTGGCAGTATCAGCTGCCCAGTGACCTTCGTAGTTCCGTGAAAGGCCTAGTATGCGTACGCAACTAGAAAGTACTTCCGTAGAAATCTGACCGTCTAATGGGCTAGCTTCATCGTCAGGTACAGAAACAGGGAACCAAGCAAGATGGGTGGATTCAACATCACGACGTCCGGCGTCGAAGACCTGCCGAGCAAGTTCACTATCAAGCATCTTGCTAAATTGGCTTTGGGTACGAACTGTCGACGAAGGGTCCATCTGCTCCCATAATCCTGCAGAAGGTGGCGCGTAGAACTTATACCAAGGTTCACCGAACGAAGATTGGGCGCTTGCGGAACTGCCGGCAGGACTCAAACCAATCCGGACCATTTGCGATTCAACACGAGAACGCAGATCAGACCAACTAATCCCCGTTTCTGTGCCCGCTTCCGCAGATTCAATAAGAGCTACTTGTTCGGGCGTAGCCGCCCCACTCATTCGCGCCAAAACTGCCATAAATAAGGCTGTGTTCGAAGTGAGGATGTGATCAGTCTGTGCAGCTTCTTGAGGTGACAGCGACAGCGGATCTGTTGCCCTACGCTCCAGAATGTCCACGGTGCTGGTCGCCGATGCTTCTTTCAGTCCCTTTCTCAACATCTGGACCAGAATATCGCCGTACTGTCGCGTCGCAAGGGACGCTGAAGTTCTGGCTGCAGAATCACGGTTATCAGTAAAGACTATGGTCCGATAATCCTTGGGCTCCGACCCTAGCGTCCGAGGTAACTGACGCAGGTAGATAGATGTTGCCTGGGCTGGAGAAGTCGCATGCCCCTGAAGAGGAGATACAACACGGCCCTGTTTAAAGTCCACGGACTGAGTATCAGATTGTCCGCAATGAGGGCAACGCGGTGGAATAGCTGGTGCGTCGCCTACTTCCTGGCCGCCCAATTGAAGTACCCAACCGTTGCAGTCAAAGCCGCCAAGACTCAGTATTCCCGCTTGATTCAGGTCAGCTGGCAACCATGATGCATTGAACCCCTGTACGGTCCACTTTTTGTTCGCACCGACAGGAACTTGTTCGCTAGACGGCCAGAACCATCGATAATCCTTTCGCGCACGATTAGTGGTCAGCCCCGGGGCATCCCCCAAGACACCTGTCGGAGTAGCGCTTAGCGCTTCTTCGTTGTCATGAAGAGGAAGAACATAACCGCCAAGGCTCGCATCGCCACATTCACTACAAAGAATGAGTTCCAATACACGCGACCCGCAATCGTCGCAGGTTGACAGCGGCTGCCCAAAAATCTTTCCCACGCGACGTTCCGCGTCTCGCCTGTCGGGCGATACACCACTGCATTCGGGATTAGTACAGGCCCACAAACCCGAAAGTACTCTGGCAAAAATATGGCCGCGAAGAGGAACTGGTGTCGTTGCTTTTTCACCGATTGCAGCTAATACAGCTTCCAGGCCCGCGAGGTCCTGATCTTCTTCATTAAAAATTCTCTCAGCGATAGTGCTAAGGAACTGCGCGCGGTACCGCTTCTCTTCAGGGTCAAAGCATGCCTGCGCAACTATTTTGGAGAGCTCTTCAGCTTGTCCCACTAGTGTGCCGTTTTCGGCAGCAGATAGTACGCTGCTTCGGGCAATTGGTTCCAGAGATTCGAGCTCTAGTGGCTGTCCGGCAGTTACAACGAAAGTCGAGGCATCAACACCAAAAAACTCCTCAAGGAAGTTCAGCCCATCGGCGTCACCTTCCAAGGAAGCAGAAGCAGCAACAATTCGAAGCTGGGGGCTGTTTGGCTCCAGCCCTAGCTTGTCCAGGATACGGCGGAGCAACAACGCGACTTCACTGCCGGATGCACCACGATATGAATGAAGCTCATCAACAGCCAAAGTGAAGACGTGAGTGGGATCTGAAGCAAGCCAAGCTTTCGTTTTAGCAAAAATTGGAGATTCAAATTCACGCATCAAAATTGCGTTAATCATTGAGAAGTTCGAGACAAACACGTCGGGCGGATCCTGGACCATGTCCCACCGCGTAACCATCTCGTTTCTCGTAGGATCCGTGAACAGCGCTAAGTCTGCTTCATGCACATGAGCAGAATCCTGCAAACTGTTGAATTCCTTCTCCAGTTCCTGAATTTCTTTGCTAATCGCTCCGACTCGGCTCTTATCTTTTGATGTGGGCAGGTGGTTATTGCCTAGAGTCGCGCCGGTGTAACGCCCGAACCACAATCGCGCCTGAGGCAGATCTTTCGCGATACGTCTGAAAGCCGACCGCAAACGAGTCAGCTGATCTTCTACCAATGCGTTCGTTGGATAAAGAATCATTGCGCGAACAGCTGCAGGACGGCTTTCACTCGCACGCATTCGCTGGTATTTGGCATTCGTTCCTCGCCACCAGCATTCGACTGGGCCTGGTTTTTCCCAGTTCTCCGATTCTTCTACCAGTCTCAGCAAGATTGGGAGGAGCATAGCTTCAGTCTTACCTGAACCGGTTCCTGAGGTCACGACAACATTATGTTTCCCGGTGTCATGAACGTCGCGGTTGGTAGTTATCGCCAGAGCCTGGTGCTTGCGCAGCATCAGGCGTTCACCCTTCTCCGCGTTGATGTAATCACCAAAGAACGCGGTGCCCACAACTCTTGCTACATTCTCAGAATACCCCGCTGCAACCGCCGTCTTGAGCAAATCATCGGTTGCTGGATACGGCAAGACCGGCTCGATAAGAGCTTCGCGAAAAATCTGTCCTTCTTTCGCGACAAGATCTTCGCGGTCAGCTGACAATCCTTTCGAACGCAAACGATAGTTCGTATTGAAATAACGGAGAAATGCTTCCTTCAGATCCTGAGACACGCTCATAGGATTAGGCTTCTTGCTCAAGACATGACCTTTCTAATGATAACGGTGGCTGTTTCTGGCGAAATCCCGTTATAAGTTATTGAATTAAGTCGAGTTTCTTCATCAGGTAAACCACCCGAAGCCAGCACTGCTGACCGTCCATATAGTCCCGGCAAAGAAGCGCCTAGTGGGACCCGCAGTTTTCTCTCATTTGAATCATAGGACAACAAAGGTTTCTTAAGAATATTTGCGGATAGATGTTTACCTAGTTCTGCCCAGACGCGAGCACCAGTTCCACTCTCGATATCCGCTTCAGTTCTCAGAAAATAACCAGCCCCTTGAACACGCGAAAGTCGATATAACCCTGGAATCTCTGCGGCCTGGCTTTCGATCCAGGTCGCGCTGTCGAGAAGGAAATACTCATACTGGTTCAGGGAGGGGAAAGGCTCTCGCTTCAGATCACGGACGAGGGTAGACATAGGAGGTAGTGCTTCGGCAAGAGCGAGGCCGTTTCTTGGAACAATGTCCTCTTCGTCCACATATTCTTCAAGGATTCCTACTAGTTTGGACCTGGAAATGTCGGCAAAATGCGCAAGGATCATGTCGTTCGTGTCCGATTCTTTCACGATTCCTCCGGCTGAGGAGACTCCCGCAGAAATCTCCTTAACAAGTGCATTACTCCATGGACCAGTCAAGAGCCATGTTCCGTCATCGGCACCTGCGACACACTGATAAGCGGACTCCCAAGCAACAATTTCTAATCGTTCATCACGTTCAACCTCAATAAAAGCCAAGGATTCCAACGACAGAAGTAGCGTACGCTCAAATAGAGCAGAATCTTCCAATTGCCTCGCCAGAACGGAGAACTCTTTACGCGTCCCCTCTCCTAAAAACATCATTGCATCAAGCATTGCGTTCAAGTTTGGATTGGCTTGAGCTGCTGAAATTTTTGGTAGCGACTTTCTCGCCACAGTCCCTGAATATTCTTTCTTTCGAGCGTCCTTAATACGGGTTGGATAGCGCTTGCTGATTCCGCATTCGTTACATTGTGCATACATCCAAGGAGTTTTAGGGTACTTACCATCGAAAGTTGGCACGGTGAAAACATGCCTTCCGGTTACGACACAGCTTTTTTCACCAGGTTTTGGGAGTTTCAACTTCGCACGTGTCATACCAAAGTTCTTGCGACCGGACCACATAACTTTGGCGGAAATTGAACAATCCTGTAGATCACCAATAAAAGGAGATGCATCGATATTGGCGCCCATAATCCATCCCTTTGCTGTATCTGCTTCTTCAACAGCGGTAAGTGGCCACAGCGCGGTACCAACTGCATGAGCAATTGAGCGAAGTTGTTCTGGATCGGCACTGTCCGATGAATCAGCGTGGCGTAACCTGAGCTGCAAATTCTGGAGAGTCTTCTTCTTTCGGCGCAAAGAGAGCGTGAAATCAGCATGTCCTCCCGACAAACTCTTCACGCCGACTTTGAAGGGCGGAACAATGTTCTCATGGAGCAATACATCAGTAGTTTTTAGAGAGTCTGGATTTAGATCGATCCTATATAGATCGACTGGGCCTTGATCTTCCGAGGTAATGATCAATGACATAGGCGCGAGTGAACTCCAACGTCTTGTTCTTCCGGGAAGTCGCAGACCGCCCTGCAACGTCATTTGGGTAGTCAGACGAGGTTGGAAAGCTGAGAAATCAGTGTGTTCTACAAGCTTTTCATTGGGTGCGCGCAGAAGTGTGACATCAACGTATGCGACCCATCCTTGGGGGATTCCTTCTGTCCCTCCACCTTCAACTTTTCTATACGACGGCTGAGCAGAATCTTTTAGGATTGCTTCAACGTTCGAGACAAGTCGTTCTTCGTTTTTGAGCAATACGCGTGTTTCTAGTCCAGCTACGGCACGGTCAACTTCGACGTATGAAGCAGTCAGTGCATCTTTAGCAAAGATGACAATGCGTTTGGGAGCACGTTGAAGCTTTTGGCCTTCGGAAGTCGTAATGGAGATTGTGGAGCCCACCAGCGATCCCGGCTCAATCTGATGCCCGTCGAAACTGACACCATAGGAGTTGTTACCTGCAGGCTTGAAACTGACAGTCGCATGAGTCCCATCTTCAACGATGACTTGACCGACACCATCTTCGGGGACGCCATGGGTTGCAATCAATCCGAATTTTGCGACTGACGATAGAAGCTGTCGTTCGTTTCTCCAGCTCAGAATACATCGCGCCGCTCTCGAAACATGACGCTCACCGAATCCGGTGGCCTTGGGGCCTTCCCAAACTCCAAATTGAGCGAGTGCAAGCTCAGTTACTCTGTCCTGGTTTCCAGGTTTTGCCCAAATAATTCGAAGCGCCTGGTTCGCACTACTGCCAGGTAATGTAAGCCAGACGTCCAAAGCAGCGAACATTTCTGCATGCGATACAGATGAACCTGCGATAAATCCCTGCTCTGCAAAGAATCGATTTATATTTCGACGTTCGGTATTGCGAATAAGCGCCTGAGAAATAGGCAGGCCAACATAGCGGTACATCAATGCATAAGCGCTAGGCAGCCCCTTTGTCCCGGAAAAGTCTTCAAGCCAAACGCTGAGCGCTTCCCAGTATGTCTCGCTCGACATAGCGAAGGAACGCCGCAATCGTATAGATTCCGAATTAGGAATTTCTAAGAGGCGCTCTAACTGAACATAGTAGCTTCCATCCCCTGAAGCTCCACCAGAAGCAGAAGTCTGCATCCTTTCTGCAGCGATGGACAACAACATGAGCAACGCAATATGCGGTGGCGCTGGTACAGGTTGCTTCTTCCCAAGCGCGGATTTACGTCCATACAGCCATCGCTTCGTGAGCATGTCGTATTCGGCGAATGTTTCTCGACCAGAAGGGTACCAACACAGCCTGTTCGCCACTGCCTCTGCCAGCGACGTGATAGCTTCGTTGACAGAAGCCAGGCCGAGCGAAACGTAAGCTGTTTCAAAAGCATGGTCGTCTTGATCCAGATAAACCATCTGTCCAGAGTGATCAGAACTGAAGAATGCGCCAGCCAAGGCATCATTCCAAGCTTCATAATCAATTTGCTCAACAACAACCACAGGATCCCCCTTCTGGCTGACTAACGTCATCGTTCATTCCCCTATTTGAACCTGTAATGCAAGCGTTTGAACAGGTTAGCTCAGCGTACCGACATCTTAGAGTTGACTCCTGGTAAGAGCTCCGATGGAGTTCCGCTCCAGCTGACAACAAGTTCGTCTCTTGCACGAGTTGCAGCTACGTAAAGTAGCGACCGCTCACGTAGAAGACTGTCATTCCGCTCTGCTTCTGCTAGATCGTTTGTTGCTGCTGCCAACGGAACAGTTGATTCGTTGACGCCAAAGAGAATTACTTTGAAGAATTCCATGCCCTTTGCTCGGTGCATTGTCATGTATAGCGGGGCCGTTCCGTCACCGGGGTAGTCGACATCTCGTACCTGAACATTACGTTCAGCCAAGCCAGTTTGAAGTTTTTGCAGTTGGTACTTGGTACGAGCGATTATGCCGATCATTTCGCCGGGTACTTCCTGTTTCTTCCACTGACTGATGTGCCTCGCTACTACATCAAGTTCATCAGCCAAGGATTTGGCGCCAGACTCTTCCGGAGTGGGACCGCTACGAGCTGAGTGGTAGCCCGCTGAATCCTGGCTGTCGCCTTCCAGGTCCTCAATCTCAGTGCCCCTGAGCACGCTGACAGCATAGTCCAGGTTTTGAGCCGTTGTACGGTAATTCAACGACAAACGACGGGACCGCCCAACGATCGCGATGCCGTACCGCGATAATGGAATTTTTTGACCGTAGATCCTTTGATGTGCATCTTCGGCAATGAAGAGGTCATCCTTGCCATTGCTCGCCAGTTCACGGAGGAATAGCCAGTGCGCTGCGTGTAGGTCTTGGGCTTCATCGATGAGAACGTGGTCTGCAAGCGCGGGCTTGCCTGACTTTGAACGTTGCTTTAGCAAGTAGGCTGAGACAGCCACCAGTTCAGGGAACGAGATGCTTTCATTGGTGCGCTGTTGCTGACGATACGCCTCGATAATCTTCCACACACCAAGGCGTTTGGGCCGAGTCAACGCAGTTCCGCGCCCCACTCGAGGAACCTTTACATATTCTTCACGGCTAGTAACGAAGTTGGCGAGAACGACAGAGGTATATTCCTGTTCCAGGAATGTAGGATTCGCTAGTTCTGAATCGAGCCCGTGCTCAGTATCCTGGATAGGAGACTTCCAAGGATTCTTTTCACCGTTTCCGGCTCGTAAGTTTGCAGCCGAATGTGCTTCACTCAGAACTGATGTGATCGCTTCTTTTCGTTCAGCCGGGGTCGCAGAATCAAAGACCTGCCAAGCTAACGCGTCGATGCCCTTGATATATATGCCGGCGTTGCCAACCTTCTCCGCCAGTGGCAATCCATCATCTAATTTCAAAAGACTGCTGCTCAGAGAAGAAGCAAGCGTTTTCGTGAAGGTTGTCAGAACAATACGAGAATTTGGATTGCGCTCAGCCAGGGTTTTGGCGCGATGCAAAATCACCACAGTCTTGCCTGTGCCAGCTCCACCGGTCAATCGGAACGGCCCATTCCAGGAACCGTCAGCATAACGACGCTGTTCAGGATGCAAGAAGGTACGCCACGCATCCGCGTTACCACCCTCAATGACTTCACGGAGTGCAGCAGGAGTATCTCCGATATAAGCAAACTGAAGTTTGGCAGCTTCTTTATTGAAGCCATCCATAATTTTTTCATCTTCAGTCTTAGGGGTCTCGGTCTCTACCGGATTTTCTCGTTCATCCACCAGGCCGAGATCTGCTTTGCTATCCTCCAGGCTTTTACCAGCCGCAAGGTCAAGGATAAGCAACCCCTGCCAGTCAGGCGCCTTGTCAGTTATCTTATGAAATTCAGGCGCTGTTTTCGCCTGTAAGGCCTTCTTAGCTATCTGTGGGTCCAGACCTGCAGCATCAGTCAAGAAATCCAATACATAGCCATGTTCGACCAAACCGTTAGTCCATGTGGGCTGCGGAACATAGTCCTCGGTTCTTGGATTTTCATGGGTAGGGCTGTTCTGAGGGGTTGGCGCTAATTCCGGTGAAGGGTGCGTAGGCTCGGGCATCGTCTGTTCGATGATTTCCGGAATACCAAAGACCGGGTTCATCTGTAGTGTACTGCGGCCGGCTACTTCAATGGCCTTATCGTGAGGCCACGTTCCGTAGTAAACGTAGGTTGGTGTCTTGTCTGTTTCCAGCCGGAATAGAACAGCACGCCACATATCATTGACTCGACCTGTACGGACACGTGCATCAACGACGTTCTTGAGAGGCTCGATATGCAGTCCTGGTATCGAGTCGTCGATCTGTAGCTTCTCCAAGAAGCCCATAACCGCTGACTTGACCGAGTTGTCGAGCTTGTCTTTAGTTTTGGCGAAAATAATTCCGGGCATTATTTGATTCCCTTTTCGTTCAATGATTCAAGAATGAGCTGTGCATCAGGTTCAACTATTGTCCAGCCATCCGACAACAAACCATCTGGCGTTTCTTCATCCATATAAGTGACTGCGATCTGTCGTTCATCCCAGACCAACATCATCGGATATCCGTCGCCAATCTCAGCTCCTAGTGTTGGCAACGTCGTCACGCCCGCGGCAGCGAGCTCTGTGATGAGGGCACGCTCGTTCTCCAAAGCTTCTTCCAACAATGATCTCCAGGCTGGGGAAACCTCTTCACCGGGGTTTGCACCCACATCCACGACATTGTCGTTGGTCTGCAATGCGCTCATGATGGCCGTTACGTCTGGCCCAAAGATCTTCCAGCCTTCGCTTTCCAATGCGGATTGTGTTTCCGAATCTTGTTCGATGAGCACACCAACCTTTTGCTCAGTCCAACCTAGAGATAGTACGTAACCCGATGTGGATTCCAACCCCAACTCTGGTGGAACGATGAGCCCGGCATCTGCCAAGCCCACCAACAAAAGTCGTTCTTCTTCAAGTGCGTCAGCCAAGAGTCCTTCCCACCCTGCTGGCAGCTCGATATGCCCCTTGAGCGCTGATTCCTGCCCGATAGATCCAGCGGAAATTATTTGCTCAACCGTGTTGATCGAAAGGCCAACCGTTTTGAACGCCATGAGATTCGATAGACGCAACCATTCGCGCCACGACGTGGCGAATTCTTCACCGGCCACGGTTTGCTCACGATCATCTAAACACAACCCCACAGAGAACGTCGCGGGACTTTTCCCTTGGGCAGCGCAAGCGAAAGCAACACTTCCCAAGGACCTCGTCCAAAATATCGCCTCACCAGCTGGAAGCTCTGGTTGGGTTCCCCGCGCAAATTCCTGGGCCAGCAGGGGAACAGCATCCGGATCGGTTTTTCCAGCGCTCCCAGTACGCAACATGAACGGCACTAAATCGGAGAATCTACCCCATGCGTAGGCGTCCGGTTCATGAATCCAGTGCCAGAGCTGCGTCATTGCGTCGCGTCCGATCAACGCCATCAGCGCGGCCGACGGCGAGAACTGCGCCTGGAGCTTCATGTTCAGCTGGGTATTGACCCAGTCAGGTGGTGTACTCACCGAATCTGTCGCAGAGAAAGCCTCCACATCTTGCCATGTCACAGCCCACGGAATAATACCGTGAGCCCGCAGGGTCTCCCGTTTGCGCGCGTCATCGGCCAAGCGGTTGTGCTCGGGCGAGGCATGGAACTGGAACCCATCAGTGTAGATCGCCAGGTCCGGGATATTCGGATCCGGAGCTTTGAGCAGGAAATCCGGCCGGGTGCCGTGCAGGTCGAGTTGTGGGATCAGCTGCCAGGTGTATGGCTGACCAGGGATACGGAAATTAATTGTGTCCGCACCCGCTCCTGGGATGACCTTATGGAACGCGCCAGAATCCTTGAGCCGTTTCATGAATGCCTGACGGAACCGCTGTTCCAACAGCGATTCAATGTTTGATGTGTGGACCGGGGCTTCCTCGGTCACTGTCCAGTCGGCCGCGTATGTCGGCGGCACGCCAGCATCCTCCGCCGTATTGCCGGCGCGCAGGATCTTGCCCAGCAGACGTTCTGCGGTGGCCCGGGCAACCTGGTCAATATTCCATGGATCGGCAAACGGAAGCAGGCAGTTATGGCAGGCAAGGCGTTCCTCATGCCGGCAAGCGCAGCCGGACACCGTCTTCCAGGCAGCTTCGAGCAGTTCCCAGACACGCTGGGGGTCTCCGAATCGTGCAAGATAACCTGTACCGCCAGGGACCTTGTCATGCAGCAGCAGGGCGATCCGGTCACCGTCGAATGCCGGATCGCTGATCCGGATGACATCCAGGTGGTCGGGTGCGCCGCCAATGACTTTTTGCAGTCCCAGCAGAATCGAGGCCTGCAAACTTGGAACGGAGAAGTCATCACCGAGTGTGGCCTCCAGCGGAAGGTGCAGCACGACGCCCTGGGTTCCGAGCGTGCGGGCCAAGGCAACTTCCTTGACGCTTTCCTCTTCTGCCTTGCGGTATTTACACCAGAAGCGGTGCTCGGTAGGTTTGTTCTCCTTGGCCGATTGATCCAACTGCCCACAGTGCGAACAGAGCCGGAACATGGGGGCCTTGATCTCTTCCCCAGCCAGCGTTCGGGTTCCCCCGGACATTACTGCTTTGCCGGTGTTGACCCATCGGATGTCTACTCGGTTCAGGTATTCGGCACCGAAGTCATATCCCTCGAGGAACCATGTCCGCTGCACATGCTGTGGATCGATATCCGCGGCGGCAAGGATGTTGAAGCGCTCGCGGATGCGGTTGTCCCTCCGGTCGCCGATGGCAGCCTCGTCGCGACGCACTTCCGCGGAGACCTTTTTCATGACAACGACATCTAGCACCTGACTCATGTCGGCGATCCCTGCGCTGCCACAACGCAGGCAGGTGGAGGAGATGACGCTGGTGGCCACGTCGGTTTTAGCCCATCCACAGTTCGGGCACATCTGCCACTTTTGGATGTGGCTGTTTTGCGGTCCAAGATCCACGGCATCAATGAGAACTTCCATCCCCTGCGCATAGAACGTGGCGCCGGGCGCCAGTTCGGACAAGGCGATGGATGCCCCGCGGCTGTAGCTCAGCGAGTCGGTCTGGAATTCGTTGGTGTCCGCATCTTTCCAGGAGAGCCCCACGTCCAGGGTGACCGTGTCATCCAGCAGGGTGTAGTTCGGCAGGATGCCATAGGCTTCCAGAACGGATATCCAGTAACCTCCGCGTAATTCCTTGAGCTGTCCGCCGATCATGCCAAGGGTTGCCTTGGCTGTCCGCAGTGCCTGCATGTCTTCGCGTTCGTCATCCCCGAGCTGCTTGGTACGCTCGATCGCGGCCTCGAGTTCCGGTAGAGCTTCTTCGATGTGTTTACGACGCTCCGCCAACTCCGCCACGTCGGCATTCCACAATTCGGATGCCCTGATCAGGTGACGAGAGAGATTGCTGGGTTCCCCATCTTCCTGCGCCGAAGCCCACAGAGATAAATGTTCTCGGCTTTCCGGCGCAAGGTGTTCCCCGAACTGCCCGAAGAACTCCACAAGATACATGGCAGCGTTTTCGGTCGCGTCCTCGATCAGGTCCCCGAGGAATGATCCGGGATCGACCTTGCCGAGGGCCTGCACAGCGTCCTTGGGGTGCGGGCGGTCCTTGAAGCGTGCGAACCGGTCCACCAGGTGGGCAACATACTGGCGTTGCAAGATTTCGTCGGCGTCCAGATACGTCGCCGGTGGGCGAACTTCCCCATTGATGACGGAGAGTGGATCATGCAATTTGGGCAGGTGTTCACCACGTCCACGGACAAAAGCCAGGACCAGCGAGTTACCGGTCAGACGGCCCGCACGCCCAACACGCTGCAGGTAAGAGGAGACGGAGGTGGGCAGGGAGGCGAGCATGACACAGGACAGGTCGCCGATGTCGATGCCCATCTCCAGCGTCGGGGTGGCCACCAGGACGTTTGGCGCATCCGGGTTGTCGGCGCCGTCGCGGAACTCGCGCTCGTACTGCAACCGTTTCTCATCATCCAGCAGGGAGGTATGTTCCCGGGCGACGACCCGTTTGCTTTCCGTGGAGGCATACAGGTCCCGGTAGTAGTTGCGGATTTCGCCGTTTTTGCGTTCCAAGGTGCCGGCACAGCGCACCAACAGGCAGGGCGCGCCATCAAGCTGCTCAATGACTGCCTCGCTGCCGGGCGTGATTGCCTTGCAGGTATTGCACGCCAACAGATGCTTGCCATCAGCAAGATCATCGGCGGAGGGCGATCGAAGGACGATCTTCTCCGGGTCCAGCCAGTACACGGCACCACCGGAACCGGTGGTCGAGGTTCCTAGCACGCCGTCTTCCACCAAGGCCAGGATGAGGGCTTTGGCCATGAAGCCGCTGTCGGCCCGGCTGGCACGCAGGCAGCGTTCGGTCCAGCGAGCGTACCAACTGGTGGAGGAGCTGACCGGGTCCAGGTTGTCGGTGGCGTCCTCAGCCTTGCCCAGGCGCGGGAAAGCCGGGGCCGGGCGTCCCTTGGGAAATGCCGGCATGCCTTCGTGCTTGGGGCGGCCTCCCCATATCTGGAAACGTTTGCCGTCGGTGGAGATGTATTTGGCCAACCACGGGTGGTGGATGCCGCCACGGGTTCGGATGCGTTCGAGTGTGCCACGGACCCATTGGACTAGTTCCGCATCAGTGGGTGGTGTGTAGTCAAGGGACAGCTGATGCAATGTCGAGTCGTAAGCGCTTCTAGCCAGCTGGACAATTCGTGCCGCACTGCCGGCGTCTGTCTCTGCGACAACGCTGCCGGTGAGTTCCAAGGTCCGGCCGGTGCGCGATTGCAGGCCGAATTCCAAGGCTGCATCGAAAAGCAGCCTCTTTTTTGCTGCACGGCGGGCGCGCATGTGATCATCCGGCTTGGCTGCAGAATCCCAGAAGGGCCGGAAAAGTTCACGGTCCACAAACTCCGGGGCAATGATCTGATAGCGGTCGGTAGGCGTTGCGGCGCTGGAAATGGCGTTGTCCACGAGTTCGGCCAACGTCGCCGGCCCATTGCCCAATGCGCGGCGTAATGCGGTGCGCAGGGTCATGGTGTGGGACCGGGACTGCACGAATCCGGCGCGGTGTGCAGCATCCTGGACGCTGTCAGTGAAGACCAGTGCCTTCTTTTCCCCGTCGGCGAGGGCCTCAGCGCCGAAGAGGTTGGAAATGGTCACCGAAAGCATGGTGGCCACGGCGCTACCAATAAAGGCAATGCCGTCTTTGGCAAGACACGACGGGCAGGTGTCCTGCATCGACAGCGTATCGGCGTCGGAACCGTCCAGCATCAGCACGGGCATGATCCTGCCCTCGCTGAGATCGGGGTCATCCGCGGCAGGAGTTTCCTTATTCAAGGTTCGGTTGATTGTATGCAGCCAGCGCAGTCCTTGGACTTCGGCTGCTCCTTCTTTGCCGTACTCAATCATGTCGGCTTCGTTGGCAGCGGAGATCAGGGCACGGAACCTACCATTGTTAGCCAGACGTGCGGTGCGAATCTTGGAGTCGTCCAGTTCCAGATCGGTTCCGGTGGGAGCCAGCAACACCGCCCAGCCGTTACGCCCACAGTTGCGGCAGTAAAGGGCAGGGAAGAACCTGGCGTCCGATTGGTCTACTCCGTCATCAGACCACCGGAAGCGTGGCGCGGGGTCCACGGCTGCATCGACTCGGGACATTTCGCGGATCCATAAATGAGTCTCAACGGTTAATTCTGAGCGGCCTTCTTCAGCTCGGATATGACTGTAAAGTCCCAGGACTGAGGAAAGATACTCTTCGGCATCCGCCAACGTTACATCCCACAAGAGGATGCGACGACCGAAGATACGCTTGGCAAGTTCAGCCAATGAGATTGCTTCAGTGGCATGTTCAAGTATTGCTTCGGTAAGTGGGTGCCGTCTTATGGCACGCGCAAGGTCGCTGGGTACTCGACGGAAAAGTGTTTCTGCTACGGCCCCGTGTAGCTGTGAGAGGTCCGGTCGTTCCCAATAATCGACATCGGGGTCTGGATCGTCGGGAATAGGATTGAGTTCGAGAGCCTGGCTAATATGGTGGTTTGACTGTGAAAGGTACTCGGCGATTTCATCGATGCTGTACGACTCCGCTTCGTCTCCAGAAGCACACCACTGACGTGCGGAAAGCCGCGTTTCGGTGATGACCGCGTCGTGGTCAAAAAGCTCGCCAAAAACGGTTTCAGCGAAACGAAGCATCGCTTCGGGATCGCCCTTGCTACCGAGCGTCGCGGAGGTTGCCACCGGGGTTACCTGTCCTAGCGGTCGCTGCCGGTCACTCTCCCCGAGGCTAGGATGGCCGTCGAGTTCTACCGGCCAGTGACTCTTGAGCGTGATTCCGAGACGGCGCAAAAGCATGGCTACATCGGTGCCTTGGGCACCGTCATAGGTGTGGAATTCGTCAAGGACCACGTACTGAAGGCTGGTAGCCGACTTCTGCCAGATCGGTGCATCCTGGTGACGCAACAGAAGCATGTCAAGCATCTTGTAGTTGGTCAGCAGAATGTCCGGTGGATCCTCACGGAAGACATCACGATCATTGATGAGACCGTCAGCGGAAACCTTGGTGCGAGAGGAGTCCTTTTGCCCGGTGTAAATGCCTGCAGTGACTCCCGAGAGCTCCGGATGGGTCGTCAACAACGCGGCCAATCGGTTGGCTTGGTCGTTCGCCAGCGCATTCATGGGATACAAGATAAGCGCTTTAGTCCCTGCGACGCCTTCTTTTTTGGCGCGTAGGACATGATCAAGAATCGGATACAGGAATGCTTCTGTCTTACCCGAACCTGTGCCGGTGGTGACCAACGTCGGTTGAGGCCGTCTATGGCGACCATTTTCAGATTTACTGCTTAGGCGTGCAAATGCACGCGCTTGGTGTCCGTATGGGTCAAATCCCTGGTACCAATCCAGGCAGTCTCGCCATCCTGGCTGCGCTGGCTCGAACGGTAGTCGCAACCTAACATAGGGTCCCTTAAACAAGCCGTCATCGGGGTGCCCAAGGAAATCCTTGATGGCTCCCTGCGCGGTGCCATCCGTCAGTGCGAACGTGGTTGCCAGGTAGTCGGAGAGCCCTCGCCGCAGGTCGTCGGCTTGGAATGTAGGCAGTAGTTCGGTCACTTCGCCAGTTCCTCGATCTGTTTCTCCGCAAGTAGCTGCTCAAAATGAGCGTAGGCCTTACGCATGTCTTCTTCGCGATCGAAGCTCTGGAAAGGGAACTCGAAGAGGTAATCGACGCCGCTTTGCGGGTGGGTCCAAGTTCGCTCATCATTCGTCAATTCGGACCCGACTGTCTCATAATGCGCTTTCAAGATAGCCGATGGAACAACACGGCCCTGGGCATCATAAACGTCAAAATTTTCATTCTTTCGCAAAACGGGAAATTGAGTTCGGTATATAGTGCAAAGTTCCTCCGCCGTAATCTGATGACCGATCGCATTGATGACATCGAGTTCGATCAACAATTGTCTTCTCGATTGAGCTACTCGACACGGCCCCGTTGGCGTCCAAGGTGCTGAAATTACTGCGTTCCAGAGCGACGAGTATTCTTCTGTCAGGCAGACTAATTTGGCCGCGCGCACGGCAAGCATACGAAGTATGTTCAGATCTGTGATGAGCGGGAATCCATCAACAGCTGAACCATAAAAGTCGCTAAATCCACCAGTTTTAGCCAAGAAATCAAAAGTCAACGAAGACATTTGTCCAAGCAGTCCAAGGAGCAGTACTGGATCGAGATTATCGGCCCGCGCTCCAGAAATAATCAAGTTCACATGTGCAGTTCCTGGTGGAATCACCGTGCTGAAGAAGGTACGTGAGCCCGTTGGAGCAGCCATCTTCCTCCATGCAAGTCGGAAGAACTCTCGTGGTGATTTGCCTCCATTTTTGGTCGTCCACTTGGCATAGCCATCATCATAGGCCCGAGATTCCGGGGAATTCACAGGCTGGTAGCTTGTTCTTGGAATGAATGAACTCGGCAACGACTCCAAATCTATGGGAGTGTAATCGTGCGAATTTTTCATAGTTTCGTTTGCAGTTTGATAAAGGGGATTCGCCAGTGATATATGGGGGCCTTGAAGGATGACGTCGTCCCAGGAGTCGTTAACCTTGGACCCAACCTCGAAGTAGCCTTTCTTTTTGTCAGTGGTCTCGTTCCAGCCCGAAGAGTACTGTAGGCCGAGCTCGCGTACGCGCGAAGCCTTGCTCAGCTTTTCCAGCACGGTCATGCTGGCACGGTTGACCGGGTACACCATACGCGCATGCCATGGAGAGGTATCAGGCTCATCGAGGATGTCGGCCCAGACTTTGAGTACGTCTAGATCCACGTTGACGATGCGTTCTGGGTGCGGGCGGGTATCCCATTTTCCTTCGGCAGTCTTCAGCCCGGGAACTTCGGTGCCACCCTCATGCGTTAGAGATCGCGCCACGGTATCCGGGTGGTAAAGAGAAGCCGCCATCTTGAAGTGAGGTTCATCTTTAACCACTCCATACACATGGACACCGAATGTTCGTGTGTGACCAATTTCAAACAAGACAAGTTCGTTGTTGAACTGCCAGTGGCGCCGAAGCCGTCGGTAGGTCGCGGCGCGAAGATTCTGAGCTTTCTTTTCCGTGAAGTGCGATTCCGGATGGATCAGCGACACGACGCCTCTTTGCGAGGCCGAATTCCAGGTTCGTTCCATGAAGGAACGATAGAGATCCGGCCGAAGCTCGGCAACGATCGGGTAATTGGTCGCGCTTGTGAGGAATGCTCGAAGAGCGATAATGCCACCAGCAGTATCCTTCAAGAAGACGAGCTGGTTTTCATCCGAGTGAGCCAGTTCTTTGCGTTTCTTCTGCTCGTGCTGAGGCGTCTTGTCATTGAGTTGCCACCATGGATCGAATTCGGCGTAGACGGACCTTTCATCCCAATCGGGCCTAACCCATGGAGGGTTTCCTACTTGAAGGTCGAAGCCACCATTTGCGAAGACCGTCGAAAATTCCAGCTCCCAGTGAAAGAAGCTCTGTTCGGACGCGACACGATCACAAATGCGCAACCATGGGAATTCTTCATCGAGTTGTGCCGAAGAAAGCAGCTCGGCAGATGACCGATCATAAATCTCAAAGACTTCGATTCCGTTCCAATCTGAAACGGAGAGCGCATCAACCTGCACGAACTCCGACTCGAAGCCAACGGCTTCAGGATAATCTTGAATGCTCGGCACCCGGACGTGCATTTCGGTTTGACCAGTATCGCTCTGCCTCATCGCAGCGATTGAGGCTTCATCAAAGATCGAACTTTGATTGATTGCAACCTTGGTAGGAGTAGAACGACGGCCAGAACTACGTCGCTGAATTCGAGGTTTCTTGTCCTTCACATAAGGCTTCCCGAGAATTGCTTCCAGTCCGTCAATCCATTGATCAACAGATGGAGGCTTAACCTCGTGTTCAGTCAGGGGCCAGAACCACAGCGCATTCCATGCGTTCATGACTCGCTTCAAACGCTGATATGACCCCTCTGGGTCCTTGAGGGCCGCCTCAATCTGCGCGCGCGATACGTTGGTCGATTCCAAGTCACGTTCATGCGGCCAGTAGTCCACAAATCGCTTGGCCTCATCGCTGGCGATGCGCATTCGTCGTAAAGTAATCTGCCACAGAACTTCCACACGTTCTGCGAGAGCCTGCAGCCGAGCGATCTGGTTCCTGGTGAGCATTAGCCGGGTGCTCTTCGTCCAATCTTTGAGCTTCTTTTGTTCTTCGCCGGCTAGGTCTTTGACTTCCTTGGCATCGGCTGCCGCACCCCAACCTTCGCCAGGTAACAAGAAGTGGTGAACCCTGCCCACAATCGAAGAATCTTGTGTGTCACGCTCAAGCGCTTCAGCCAGCCCCGTCAGTGGATTCGTTTGCGGTTCCTCCACCAGGTGCTTCTTAGACCTAATCTGGTCAACGGAGTAGGTCGCACGCCGGGCACCGACCAGCGAGTTGCCTTGTTTGAGCCGCAGGCCGAACCAGGGTGCCTGCAGGTCCTTGGTCATGGTGTCCAGCCAGAGAGAGACTTCAGCAAGTTCAACAGCCGTCGCATTTAGGTCAACACCGTGTACCTGGTGCAAGGCGATTTGCGCTTTAACCTTCTGCAATTCCTGCGGATACTCGTCGGCAGGAATCTTCACCTCGAGCTCATCTTGCTTGCGTTTCAGATACTCACTGGCCAGCTGTCGGACGGCTTCGATGGCGAACGCGCCGGAACCCAGAGCAGGCTCACATACTGTGAGTTTGAGAATGTCGTCGGCCGGCGTCGTTTTCCCGTCCTGGTCCAGCAGCTCTTCAAGAGCCTGGGATACGACAAACTTCGTCAGGACCTCGGGTGTGTAATAGGACGCGGATTGCTGGCGTTCACGGCCCGCAAGACGGAACACGAAGGAGCCCTTCGGGTGTACTACGGTTTCCAGCTCGCCGGTGCGCTCATTGCGTTCCTTGATGAAGTGCTTGGCCTCGATGGATTCAGAGCGGTCCACGGGAACCACCCATGATCCCTTCGATGAGTCGCCGTCCTTGGCGACCTCGTGCAGGTCGGTCTCGGCGATGAACCCTGTGTAGGACATCAGTCCTTCATACACCGCGCCCAGCTGGTTGATGCCCAGTTCTGCATAGGAGATGAAGCCGCGGTCCTTGCCACGCGATTCCTTGCTCAGTAGTAGGTGCTGCAGGACCCGTTGGAGCTCACTGTTGCTGAGCTTGGTCTCATTAATCAGCGACGTGGCCTTTTCCGCGAAGAGGTCAGCCTTCAGCGCATCGAACCGCAACCCTTCGTTGGATACGGTCGCCGAGTCCACTTCCAAGCCGGCCTCGGGGTTGTGCCCGTTATCGACACGTTCGAACAACACGTTCAAGGATTCGAAGAAGTGAGTTCCCCGCAGCGAGCGGTCCTCATGGATCTCAACCAGCGTTAGCTCGCGCAGCCTGTCAAGGCCGTAGCCTTCGTTGTACTCGCCTGCACCCACCGGAAGCACCCCGAGTTCTGGCGATGCCTCTGCGTAGAGCAGGAAAAGAATGCGGTAGAGGAAACGCAGTGACTGACGGGCCAGTTCTTGGCCATCGATCTCTTCAAGCGCAAGGCCCTGGGTAGCACGACGGGTCAGGACATCGTTGGCGATGATTTCAATTGAGCGACGGATGCCTTCACGCAGGTCCTTGGAAACTCCGACGGTGTGCTTCACGGAGCTCTCGAGGATGTCGTCCCACCAGATGGTTCCATCCGGGGAAGGCATGAGCGCGTCACGGCCAAAGGTTGCCAGGAAACGGTCAATCTCCTGGCCTTTCTTGCCGTCATTTCGGTCGGCCACCAGCAATACGTCCGCTGCGAGGTACCGGCCCTCGGCCCAGCGTTCCTGTTCGGTGAGCACCAGCCATTTCCCGGCCATCGCAACAATGTATTTCGGCGCTACATCCGCGAGATATAGCTCGGAGATGAGCTTAGCCGTGGTTCGTTCGGTGTCTTCCTTGCCATCGACAATGACTTTTCCGAGTGGCTTGCCGGTTCCCAGGAAGTCCTCGATGGAATCCGCGGGCTCGGATTCAAGGAATATGATTTCTCCCCCGGTTCCGTTCCACACGTCCGGGACTACTGTCTCGGTACCACTGCGCTCCGCTGTGAAAGGCGCCGTGGCACCGTTGAATCCCAGCGCGGTGCGCATCAGCCCATATGCTTCCCTCACCTTGGAAGGATCCTCGGCCAGTGCGGCCAGACGGACCTGCAGTTCACCGCGGTGCTGGGAGAATCGGCTCAGCGCGGAGGGATGACCTGCTTTGGCATCCTCGTCCCACATTTTCCGGCGCTTGAGCACTTCTCCTTGGAAGGATTCCTTGGTGGAGTCGGTGGTGAAGTAGTGCTCGCTGATCCAGTCTTCGCCAACGATGATCGAGTCAAAGGACGGCATGTTAGTTGGTTCCTTCCGAGGGGCCTGCGGCCGGGGTATTGCGTGGAACGATCACGAGCAACGGGCGTATTAGCCGCTGCGCGGGTGCGAGTGACTCGACGATTTTTTGTTCGTCGGACACCCGTTTCCGGTGGGTCTTGACCGAGCTGTTCTGCGCCAGGTTGTGAGACAGCTCTTCCCAACCACGGGCACGTTGACGCCACGCGTCGAGACGCGCGTTGGCATAATCCGCTGCGGCTTCAAAAGTCGCCTCCATGGCCTGGGAACTACTGTCAACGGCCAGCGGGATAAGGGCCTGCAGGTCCTTGATGCCGGCCACCGGCCCGGGATTAGCAGCCCCGGCACCCAAACCAATCTCGGCTAGGTGAGCGCCCAGGTCCGGGAGTGGCATCGACATCCTGAACGCCGGGTTATCCTGGTTCGGGAAAGTCACGGCGTAGAAGGCCTTGGAGACAACCTGGCCGCGCTTGTTCATCAGCGTTCCCATGAGCAGCACCTGCGGGGTGTCAACGTCGCCGCGCACGGCGAGCACCTGGCTGCGGGAAATCTCCGCAAGTGCGTGGTCGCTGGCCCAGTCAAGGACTGGGTGCAGCGGGCCCAGGAAGTGGGCTTCGGGCCACATATTCTCCTGCGACTCACGTGCACGGTCAAGTTCGCGCTGGCCTGCCTCCGGTGAGGTGGCCAGCTTAAGGGTCTCGGTGACCTTGCGTTCACTGAGGTAGTCCTGCGGCAGGTGGCCGAGACGATGTTGCAGGTCCCTCGGCGGTGTCAGCTCGGCGATACTGTGTGCCTTGTGGACCTGCCACCCCACCTTCTTGGCTGGATCGGCAAAGGCCTGGGTGAGGGCCTCATCCAAGAAATCCAAATCAGACTTGTACAGGCCCAGGGGCGTGGCCACAGGCACATCGGTGGTGGCAACGCCTGTTTCCTGTGCCTCGATGTCGAACTCGTTGAACCAGGCATCGAGGCCTTCAGCCTCATCGGGTTCGTGGACGACATCCTCAAACTTCTTCTTGCCAAGCAAGACGTCGCGGATTGCGTCTTCTTCCTGGGCCACCGAGTGTTTGCCCATCAGCGAGGCGACGTCCTGGAGAACGGTATGGGCTTCGTGCTCGCGTTCCATGAGCCTGGTAATGACCTTCAGGTCACCAGAGAACTGGGAATCGTTAGGATCGAGCAGCAGCGTGGTAATTTGCGGGCTGTGCTTCTGCCCGTAGCGGTCGATACGCCCGTTGCGCTGTTCGATTCGGATCAAACTCCACGGGATGTCAAAGTGGATCAGGTGGTGACACTGCGAGTGCAGGTTCACACCTTCCGAAGCGACGTCACCGGTCACTAGCACGCGCAAATCGGAGTTGCCTCGTTTGAACTGGTCAACGATGTCCTGCTGCTCAACGTCGCTGAGGCCACCATGCAGCACGCCAATGTTTTCCGGCTTCAGGCCAAGCGCCTTCGGCAGCTTCTCCTTGAGCCATTTGAGCGTTGCCACACGCTCGGCGAAGACGACTGCGCGCATTGGTGAGGACTTCTTGACGCCAATCTGTTTTAGGTAAGCCACAAGTTCGTTGTATTTTGCCGATTCGCCAGCATTCGATGCCTCGGCGAGGCCCTGGAGTCTGTTGAGTGCTTCGACTTCGCAGGCTTCCGAAGCAAGATTGCCGTCCAGCTTCTTCAAGCGTTCTCTGACTGTTTCTGCCAACGCGGCGGGGCTGGAGAGGAACGCCTTGGCCAATGTCCATCCGAAGAGCCCAGGCGTGTTCCCCGAATAAGGGGATGCCCCGTTTTCTGGATAGAGCCAGGTTTCAGATAGTTCTTGTGCAACGGAATTTTCCGGGCCGGAGGCGGGAATCAGTCGGTTATCTGGTTCGCTTCGTTCGGCCCAGTCTGCGCCGACTTCTTGCGCTACCTCCGGGCTATGTCGGTGTCGGCGGATGATGAGCCGTTCAACGTCCTTGACCTCGAAGGAACCATCCGGACGAACAACCGTCGGATCCAGGAGACGCAGGAGCTCCGCGAAGGAGTCGTTGCGACCGTTGTGCGGGGTTGCAGAGGCGAGTATGAGGGCTTCGGTGTTCGGAGCCAGGAGACGTGCCAGTTCGTTGTTCTGCACACCGACATTGGTCACGTTGTGGGCCTCATCGATGACAACTGCGTCCCAGCGCAGTTTGCTCAGATGTGCTCGGTATCGGGCACTCTTCAGGGTGTCGATCGAGATGATTGCACGCTTGTAATACGTGAACGGGTTGCGCGTTGCAGGTAGCTTCTGGCGCACCTTCTGGATGCCGGCAGAGTCCAGGCGGACAAACGGAAGCGAAAAGCGGCACCACATTTCATGCTGCATCTGTTCCAGCACATGTCGGGGCGTGACAATCAAGATCCGCTCGCCACGACCACGCTTGACCAATTCGCTGAGAATCATACCGATCTCCAACGTCTTTCCTAGGCCGACTGCGTCAGCAATCAGGATACGTGGACGAACGTTTCTAGGGTCGAGAGCTTTCTGAACAGCAAGGTGCTGATATTTAAGCTGGTTGGCCAGCATTCCCGTGGAGACCGTCAAGTGCTCGTCAAACTGCGGAGTCGGAGTCTTCCGCAGCGTAGTTTCCAAGAAAAGTCTCGCCTTCCGGTAACCGGGAGTACCATCTGCGACAACCTCAGATTCCTTAGGGTCAACCACATCAATATGATCCAGCGCTGAGTAGAAGGCTGCTGTTGTATCCCGCACAAGCTCAGTTAGTCCTTGCACGCGAACCAAAGTCCCGTCGATCGATGGTTCGGTAGAAGTCACCAACCATTCCTCATCACGAACCCGGACGACCGATCCTGGTGCGATATTTAGTCCGTCCAGGACAGCTGACATGGTTCCCCCATCATTGCGTATTTGTGGTGCCGTGGGGCGGAAACTTAATCGTGAAAATCAAGTGTCTCCCCATCTATTGATACTATGCCAAACGCAAGTCGATTCGGTGATGTTGAACCATGCGCCATGACATTACGAAAGTCCCATACGGCGTCAGAAAATCCATTTAGGAGATTTTGCTTGTTGGTTGCATTCCTGGTCTCTGCCGCAGAGCTAAAGACTCAGCCTATGACAACGAAAAACACGAGCTAGCCGTGTTGACTGATGACGTAAGATTCCATCCTCTCTAGAACGGCTGCAAGCAGGCCAACCCTCGGAGTTTCTGACTTGGTGATGATTTCATCCATCATCGAACCGGCGGCTTATCCGCGACTGGGACTACCAAAGCGCCGCGTTCATGGGCGTGTGGATCCTGATGATGTATACCGTGGACTTCGCCTCGCTGGGGCGCGCGAAGGACGTAAGGATCCATCAGCGCTTCACCTTCGGCTGGCTGTTCTACATCCTCGCCTTCGGAGCCAACTCGCTGATCGGCATCTACCTGACGTTCACCATTCCAGGAGCGGAGGCCACAGAGACTGGTGTCGCTGGGGCACTGGTTCAGCTCATGGGACCACTGGGCCTGCTAGTCATCTTCGTCTCACAGACCCGTATCAACACCACGAACTATGCTCTTGGCATCTCGAACCTGAAGGAATTCGGCACCCGGGCATTGGGCCTAAAGCTGCCGAGCCGGGCGTGGGTATTCATCGGTGCGGTCATCATCTACCTGCTCATGCTGCTGCCAGTCGTGCAGTACCTGCTGTTGGCACTGTCCTTGCAGGGTGCGCTGGTCACCGGCTGGGTCTCCATTGCATTGATGCACATCCGCTATGAAAAGCGCTTCGCACTGCAGCCCGATAGCCCTAACCTGCCGGATCGCACGTTCCCGGCGTTCAATACCGCCGGAGTCAGCGCTTGGGTTATTTCCGCCGCAGTAGGTATCGCAATGGTCCAGTCAGGCAGCGCATGGGGTGCAAACCTCGGTGTTTTCATCACTCCGGTTCTGGCCGCCACGATCTACGCGTTCTGGAACCCGGGCGCCCGTGCCAAGCGCCACCACGACGCACTGGCATCGGTGAAGCAGTCGTAGCAAGAACAACAGTCAAAAACGGTGCCGTGGGTGCGTTCGATAAATGCACCACGGCACCGCTATTGCTGGGTCGCATACTCGACTGCGGCGTTGTTGACCAGACCGGTCATTGCAGGCTTCGCGGACACGTAGGCGGAACTGCGGGCCCGGTCTCCGAAGTGAGGATCGGAACGATGCTTGCAAGGTGCCCTATCCCCGCTTCCGGTTGCTTTGGGGATTTCAGTTTGCCCATAGTTCTGAAGGCACCCGCGACTGCCGCATCAGCGGGCGACGCGCCATCCAAATCCTCATGAGCTCGGCCGCTGTTCCGTAGTTCGTGCACCTTGTGCGCGGTGCGCGCGGTGAACCGCTCATCATGGGACGAGAAGAGCACCGCTCCCCCGCGTTCAAGCACCGAATCGATGACCTCATGGAGGATTCGAAGACCAGCCGAATCCAGAGCTTCGGTCGGCTCATCAAGAAGCAGCAGCCGTGGTTCACGGACCAGTACGGTGGCCAAGGCAACAAGCCGTCGGGCCGATGCCTGCAACTCGTAAGGATGCGTCTGAGCGTAGGATTCCAAGCCGAGTTGCTCAAGAACCATCGGTACGCTGGCACGTTGGATGCTCTTCTTGGGAATACCAAAAGCTACCTCCCGGGCTACGGTGCGTTCGAAGAGCTGATCCGCAGGATTCTGCAGGAGCAGCCCGGAACCAGCTGCCACCCGCATCTGTCCGGCAACCGGCTTAAGCAGCCCCGCAGCAGCTTTGAGCAGAGTAGTCTTTCCCGTACCGTTGGCTCCCACCAGCCCAACACATTCTCCCTCATGGACTTCGAGGTCAAGGTTGGAAAGAACCGGGGCGCTGGCACCTTTGTAACCGAGTTGTACACCAGCAAAGGCCAACAGCGGCTTGGCCGATGCTGCTACAACGGATGACTCCTTTGGCCTGGCATGCAGCGAGGTGATTCTGGCGGTTTCAGCTGCCGGCCGCAAAGTACCGTCCTCCAAGTTCCACAGCGCGTCCGCTTCGGCTTCCCATGCTTCAGTGGTGCGAGCTAGCACCACCAGCGCGGTGCCGCCTGCGCGCAACCGCGTGATCATCGCGGTCACTGCCGAAGTTGCCATGGAATCCAAACCGGCCAGTGGTTCATCCAACACGATGATGGACGGTTTGGCTGCCGATAGCGCGGCCATGGCGACCAGGCGTTCCTGTCCGCCCGAAAGCCTGGATGGATCGCGTTCCAGAAGATGCCCCAAGGACAGCCGCGCCGATAGCTCATTGATGAGCGCGCTCATCTCTTCGCGGGGCATGCCCTCGTTCTCCAAGGAGAAAACTAGCTCTTCGGCCACCGTCTGGCGAATCCTCGAAAGGTAGAGACCAGCATCCTGGGGCAGCAATCCCACATGTCTGGCCCAGCCGGCGATGTCTATTCGCGGCGAATGCTCCGGAGAATAATCTATCCGCTGCCCGGCCTGGATAAGCGTTCCCTCGCATAGATCGGTTCCCTGCCGCGGCAACATGCCAGCAAGCACCCCACCGAGTGTGGACTTTCCGGATCCCGAAGCACCGGCAATGACAGTCAGGGATCCCGGTGGCAATTCCAGTTCGATTCCGTGCAAGATATCGGATTCGGAGTCTTCATAGCGGAAACTTGCCAAGCTGAGGTCCAGCGCCGACGTGCTTTCGACTGGTGCACGGTGTTCCATGTTCATCATGCGGCTCCTCCGAATGGCACCAGAATCGCTGCCGGCACCAGCACCGAACACACCAGGGCAACCCAGCGGACTCCTCGCTGTATTCGCGAGTCTGCGACCTGGCGCAATCTGCTGTGCTCGCCGCGGGCTGGAAAACCGCGTGCCGCCAGATGAACCGAACGGTCATGGGCATCCTGCACCGAGGAGAGCACCAGCGGCACAGCTCGTAGCCTCAGTCGCTGCAGCCAGCCAGCCAAGCCACCGCCGGTTCCTGCCTTCCGCAAAGCTTGGGCTTCGCCGATGGCATGCTGCTTTTCCATCATCTGCGGAAGAAGGAACAAGGTGGACGCCAGCAAGTACCCCGCCTGCGGCGGAGCTGGCGACAAGTCGATGGCCGCCACCAGCTGGTGCTTGTCGATCAGCAAACCGCAGAGCAAGCCAACCACCACCAGTACTCCGGTACGCAAAGCCAGGGCCGTGGCAATTTCCACTCCCCCAAAGGTCAGGTTTAATGGTCCCCACGCTGCGATCACCGGAGACGAATCCCGGGATGCCAGTCCATGAATCATCAGCAAGGACAGCAGGGTTGGAAGCATGATTGCACCGCTAAGCGCCGCGAGTTTGCGGGCTTTGCCGGCCACCGCGCCAATGGCCATGCACAGGACTATCACCGCGCAGCTCAGCCACCATACGTTGGCAGCCGTGGCTACGGCAACCGTGAACAAGGCTAGGCAAAGCACGGTAAAAGGGTGCAACTCGGTGATGCGGCGCTTCATCGGTGTACTACTTGTTTCCGCTCTTGCCCAGCACCTTGTAGCGACGGATGAATTCGAAGGAACCGCTCAGGCGCTTCGGCAGGGCGAAGACCAGCAGTGCTGCGATAAGGAAGACAATGGCCTTATCTCCCGGATCAGAGATCAGGGCCTGCTTGGTGACTGCGGAGAGCAGCGAATCACCCATGGAACGGAAGGCTGCAACTACTGCGCCGGTACCGACTCCCGAGGTGCCGCCGTAGACGAACGCGGCTACCGGGGAAGAGACCACGCCCACCAGCACACCGGAAACCAGACCTGCGATTGGGGCAAGGTATGGCCGGCGCAAGGCTCCGTAGCGGGCGGCAGTTCCCGCAAGGAAACCGACCAGCGCGGCTCCGGCTGCGAATGGCAATACGGTAGGTGCAAACAGCGACCAGATCAGGGTGCTGAGCACACCGGTGGCGGCACCGGCACGGCGTCCGGCCAGGAAGCCCACCAATACGGTGCCGATGGAATCCAGGTAGAGCGGGACCATGACGGATCCGACGAATTGGCCCAGGATGATGTTCAACGCCAGGGCGACCGGGATCAGCGTCAGGGCAGAAACTGGCAGATCCGGCAGGACTGCGAGCAGCAGCAGGATGGCAGCGATCAGGTAAGCGGCGAAAGTTGCCAGAGCAACTCCCTGGCCCAGCCCTTCGACGATTCCCGCCGGTTGGGTGATGACCAGAAACAGGTAAGTTCCAACGAGAAGCAAGGTTCCCGCGGCACCGAGCACCCGGCGGCGCAGGAGCTGGGTCGGTGATGCTTCAGGCAAAAGAAGATTCGGTGACATGATGAGGCAATCCTGAGGATACGAGTTAATTGCGCGCAGGATTGCTCCCGCAACGCTCGAATGGCGGGTCTATGTCACCTCGACCCGGTAGAAGATTCTAGCCCACCTGCCTGCGCTCAGGAATTCTCATTGAGTTTTCTTGCCAGCGCACCGAGTCGTTGGACCAGCTCGGCAAATCCCGCCTCGGGATTATTTGCCACGACCACTTGTGCATTCGCCGGTTTGCCCCACAGCCCGCGGAAGTCAGCCACTGTCGTACCAAAGAGCATTTCCGATTCTGTCTCAACGTCCACCGTTGCGGGACGCGTTTCGTAATCCAAGGTTCCTGCTGCGACCCCGGCTGCAAAGTAGTCGTGCACGTGAGCGATGTAGCCCTGGTCGTAGTGCCTGTGGAATTCGAAGTAGAAGCGCAGGGCATCGGAGAGATAGCGTACCAGCGGATTCGATGACGTGCTCAATGTCCCTTCCGGGTCGCTGGTCTCGACTATTTCCGGTTCAGCGCATTCTGCTTCAATGGAGAGCTTCGTCAGGAAGTCCGGCTGCATTTCGAACCGTTCCGTGGTGTCCAGAGAACAGACGATTGGAAGCCTTTCGGAATCAAGTCCTTGTTCCGCCGCCGCTGCATAGGCAGCAAAAACTTCCTTTGCCGCATGCGGATCCACGTGAGTGTTCCACTCCGCGGTAGGGGTGGTGTTGCCTTGGTAGTAGAAAGCACCACCCATGATCACTATCTTGCGCAGCAGCCAGGGAAGACGTGGTTCGCGGCGAAGTGCCAGAGCGAAGTTTGTCAGCGGTGCACTTAGGAGAACGGTTAATTCGCCAGGGTTCGCGCGGGCTGCTTCGATCCAATAATCGATTGCATCGAGATCCATCGACACTGGGTACATTGGGTCTGGAAGAGTCGCGTAGCCCACGCCTTGCGGACCATGAGTTTCCGGTGTGGTGACTAGAGGAATCTGCAAGGGCTCCCTTACACCGATGAGTGCCGGAACTTCGGGGCGTCCGCAGAACGCCAGCAGAGCACGATTATTCGCAGCGACTTGTTCTACGTCGACATTTCCAGGCGTGCTGGTGAGGGCCTCGATCTTCACATGATCGCAGGCGCAGAGGTACGCGAGCGCCAAGGCATCGTCGATTCCGGTGTCGTTGTCGATCAGAAGACGGATCGGCGGCCGTTGTTCGGCTCCGTCTGCGGCTACAAGCTTTTCCGGCATGCCTTTCCCCATCTTCCTAATTGCGCAGAACTTCTCAGGTAGTCCTCACTGTCATCAAGATAACCGCCAGATTTTCAACGAGCCACTGCATTCGCTGATGTGAATACGTTGACCGGCATCTCTCGATGCAACTTCCACGTGATGGCGATGGGTTTGGAACCTTCGTGTTTCACATAATCGACTGTGCCCAAGCACGTGAAAGGCAATACCAGCCCGTCAATGTCCCTCGCGGCGTCTCTGGTAAAAAGCAAGATATGCGAGGCATGCTCTTTTCGGTTCAAGTAGCGTTTACCGGTAGGGCTGGTTGGACTTGTGGCGTTCTGTGATTCCCAGTGAAATAGCTGCGGGCTGATCGCATAGTCCTTGTAGAGGGTATTTGGATTGTGAACGGATTCATCCTTGTCCAGTGTCACGAAGAGCGCGTCCGTATTCGACTGAGGACACCATGCAACCCCTTCACGGTGGTTGACTCCCTTGCCAAGTTCCAAAGATCCGTATTCAAGTGCAGCAAGGACCTCAGAGCGCCAGTATGTGGAATGCGAATACAGCGGAATCTGCTGCAGTCCTAGAGGAAGTCTCCTAGGTGCGTGAGCTCCGCGGTCCACACCTCGTGCAAACGCAGCTCGCAGCTCTTCAACCAAGTATCCGTTGGCACGAATGTAATCCAGTCCCTGGTCATAGGTAACGAACCCACCGCCGTTGTCCCAAAAAGTATAGAACAGCATGCGAGCAAATATTTGGACTCGCGGTTCCAACTCTGCATAGCGTGGGGCACTTGTTGAAAGCAACGCCGAGTACGCATCAGCGCGCTCCGCGTCGTCAACGTGAAGGAACCGAGTAACCCGCTTAAGAAGCTCACGTTCTTCATTTAATTGGTCGTCGCCAATTCGCTTCAGCTCTTCTTCCCAAGGTGAACGCGATGAGATCAATCCTGCTCGACGAATCAATTCAGTCCACGAATCTCCCGTTTTGCGATAGATGTCTTTGACATCCCGACCGGACTCATCGAGATAGTCGTCCAAGGCAGTCAGCCCATGCGACTTGATTTCGTTTACCAATGCAGGCTTATTGAGCTTTAGTTGCGATCGAATGTTCTCTAGCACGATCGTGCGCGCCACTCGGTCGAGCATGAGTTGGCAACCCGAGGGAAGTCCGGGCGGACCGTCATCAATGATGCGCTCCAATTTCTTGCGCGGAACATCCAGCAAGGCACGGTACTTCACGTCGAATCGGAACTCCCGACGTTGTTGGCCAATGAAGTCCAAGACCGTAAGCACTGCCTTGTCATCTGCTCGTCGGAGGCCACGGCCGAGTTGTTGCAGGAAGACGGTCGAGCTCTGCGTGGGGCGTAGCAGAAGAATAGTGTCGATCTCCGGAACGTCGAGTCCCTCGTTGAAAAGATCGACGGCAAAAATACAGTTCAGTTCGCGAGCACGCAGTTTAGCCAGCGCTCCCTCGCGTTCCTCGGTACTTGAATTACCTGATATCGCGGCTGAAGGGATTCCCGCCTCGTTGAAGACTTTGGCCATGTATTGCGCGTGCTGGACCGAGACGCAGAAACCCAGTGCACGCATCATGGACGTGCTGAGCACTTTATCGCGCAGTTCGTTGATGATCTTCAGCGCACGCATGTCATTGCCCGTGTACACATTGCTCAGCTGTTCCAAATCGTAGGAGCCGCGCTTCCATTCGATGGAAGTGAGGTCTACATCGTCCGCCACACCGAAATAATGGAAAGGAACCAGGAGATCTGCGTCCAGGGCATCCCACAGGCGCAGTTCCGCGGCAATGCGTCCGCCAAAGTAGGTGTCCGCCACATTGACGCCGTCGCCACGTTCGGGTGTTGCGGTGAGTCCCAGCAGCTCGATGGGCTTCAGATGCTCAATGAGCTTGCGGTATGAAGATGCTTCGGCATGGTGGAATTCATCGATCACGACTACATCGAAGGCCTGCGGGTCGATCTTGGACAGCCCGAAAGCGGCTAGGGACTGGATACTGGCAAAAACATGTTTCCAAACTTTTGGTTTTTGCCCATCAACGAACATCTCGCCAAAGGAACCCTTACCCAGAACACGGCGATACGTCTTGAGTGATTGGTCAAGGATTTCTTTGCGGTGAGCCACGAACAGGAGGGTGAGCTCCCGGCCAGCAGCTTCGCACAATCGCTTGTAATCGAGTGCCGCAAGTACGGTCTTGCCAGTTCCGGTCGCCGCGACCACCAGATTTCGGTGCTCGTTGCGGTTTGTGCGGGCAGCTTCTAGTTCTTCGAGCATTTCCTTTTGGTGCAGCAACGGAAGTACTTCCAAGCCAGTGGATCCGAGCATTCGTTCAGCCGTTGTTCCGCCTGCACGTTTCAGTGCAGCGTCCAGTCGCTCTGCGTCGGTATCGGGATCGTATGGAACGAAGGCGTCGTCTTCCCAGTAGCTGTCAAAGGTCATCGAGAATTTTTGCAGCAAGCTTGGTGTTGCTACACCCGAGAGTCGGACATTCCATTCCAGTCCGTCGAGCAGTGCGGGACGACTAAGGTTTGAGCTTCCGACGTAGGCAGTGTCGAAACCGGAATTTCGGTGGAACATCCAAGCTTTGGCATGAAGCCTCGTCGCATTAGTCTCATAGTTGATACGGACCTCTGCCCCGAAACGGCGAACCAGTTCATCGATTGCGTGGCGCTGGGTGGCACCCATATATGTTGTGGTAAGCACTCTTATTGGGATGCCGTGGTCTTTGAGCGTCGCAAGCGATTCAGACAGCAGCCGCAGACCCTCCCACTTGATAAAGGCGCAAAGCAAGTCAACGCGGTCAGCTGAGGAAAGTTCTGCCCGCAGCTCAACTGCAAGTCGTGGGTCTTCGCGGCTGTTCGTGAGCAGCGCAGCGGCGCTCAATGACGTCTGGGGCCGTTTAAATGAACGCACCCGAATTGCATCGTCACGCTGCAACTCCAAAAGTTTCTGAGGGCCTGGAAGTACATCCTCAGAGTGCCCGACCATGTCTAGTATCTGGTTAGACAGATCAATCATTTGGTCCGGTTGGAGCGCACCAAACCGCTGCTCAATTACGCGACCAAGATAGCTGGCCAGTTCACCCGGTGCGTTCTTCGGAAATATCGATTCTACTGTTTGCTTGTAGTCCGACAGCGACTGAAGCCGGCCTGCGAAGTGATCGGTAATGAGACTCTCAAAGATTCCTTCACCCAAGACGAACGCGTTTTGGTCATTACCGATATCCATGATGTTAGGTTACTGGACAGAGGGGACTATTTGAGTCGCTGCACGTGCTGCTCCAGGGCTTTACCTTATCGTCCTTGACTTGTTCTGTCTGGATCGGCATGAAAGAGCAGCGTTAACGTTCGAGAGCAGACAGCTGAGCGGGAAACTTGCGATAAATTGTCATCGTGCCATTAACAATTCGAGAGCTATTTGCCGTTGCAGATCTACACTCCTCTGGCGTAACAAAATGGGGTGAACTCGAACTTCCAAACGTTCCGGGCGTTTACTGCGTCAGCCTGGCCGCTAACCCGGATTCTCGATTCGTGGACCACGATCGTTATTCACCTTCACCCTCAGCCTTCGCCAAACTACTGTCGGCTTGCCCCAAGGCCTGCGTCGACGGAGTTCTAGCGACGCCGAGCACCTTGGCCGATCGGATTGGACGCTTCTGGATCCCCAACGAACCACTCCTCTACATCGGCATGGCAAGCACTTCAATTCGAAGTCGAGTTGAACAGTACTACTCGACTGAGTTAGGCGCGCGAGCGCCACATGCCGGTGGTTGGTGGCTGAAGACTCTCGAAAGTCTCGATCAGTTGTACGTTCATTTCGCATCGTGCGACGATGTCTCTAGCCGTGAACAAACCATGCTGGCTGCATTTGCCGCCAGTGTGGAACCCGAACGTCGCCGGCAGTTGTTTGACGTTGATAGGGTGGCTCCATTTGCCAATGTTGACATAGGCAACGGCCAGCGTAAGCGCCACGGTTTATTGAACTGCAAAGTATCGGCGCATTCAACACCAAGCGATACTTCCATGGAACCCGATGATGCTTCGCCTGCCGAGTTATGGGTTCACTCACAACCAGTTACGGACAAGGACCGTACGCGGAGCTTCCTTCGCATCCCTGCCGAATCTAAACATGCTTTTCCCAGTGTGGCGGCCCAGCTCCAGGTTGTTCTCGACGACGTGCAGGTCGATGTCCGGTGGCGTCCCAATGGAACTCGTTCCGGGACTTTATACGTAGGCGTGGAGTACATGCGGGGACTGCGGGAGCATCATGAACGGCTTCCGATCAATGTAAACCACGGAATCTACACCATATTGAGTAAGTCTCTGGATAATGGCCCTCATTGATAGAATATTTGCTTACGCCATTTTCACGGATATCGGACAAACCCCGTTGTCACACGACGGACTTTTCGATCACCCCTCAGTCACCGTTGAAGCCGCAATTAGTCCGGCCATCACCTATCAACGAGCTACTCAGGGCAAAGGGGGCCTACTCGGTGGTCTCGGGGAACTGCGCTGCCAGCCGTTCCAAGGTGCGTTCCATATTGGGCCCGGTGCTCCGGGTAAAGCCCATCAGCCGCAGCAGCCACTTGTGCCGCAACCGGCTCGCGTCCCAGGTTTCGCTGACCATGGTCCCGGACCCGACAGCTTCCAGCTCGTAGCGCCACCGATGCCCGCTGAAGTGCCGCCAGGCGATCTGCCGGTCCTGCTCGAATTCCACCACGGTATTACTGATCCGGTACGGGACCCCTAAGCGCATCTGCATGCCGAACTCGCTGCCCAGGGTGAGCTTGCTTTCCTGGGTGTTCGAGGCCCGCACCGTTCCGGATCCGTCAATGACCGGGTGCATGGCCGGATCCCTGAGCAGTTCGAAGATCTCTGAAGGCGAGGCGGCCACGAAGCGGCGGCGGGTTTGCAGATACGGGGATGGATTCATTAGCCCATCCTACTCCGCATATGATCCTGAGCCCGGCAGCCGGGCCTAGCCCCAACGATTCAGTCGTGCCATTTGGGTTTGACCTGTACCACCAGAAAAGTCACAGGTGCTTCGGCCCTGCCTCCCCGCCCGAATCGCCGACGCCCGCCCGGTCATGCGGAGACAACTCTGCTCCGGTGCGGCCTGCTCAAACATCCAATCAGCCCGCCATGGCCAAGAGCTATCTGCCAGTGGCGGGCTCTTGGCGGGTCTGAAAGCAAGCTTGCTGCAGCCAGTCCTTGGCGGCACTCCAGCCTTGCCCGGAATCGACCGAATCTGGTGTCCTACATTGCCATTGTCCCAACGGGCACAAGAAGTCCTGGCAGCGCCCTGCCCAAGAGTTAGTCCAGTTTGAGGATCCGGGTCATGTAGATGCTGTTGGGGTCCTCCTGATAGGAACCGAAGGGCTGGCATTGCTTGAAGCCGTGCTTTCGGTACAGCGAGCGCGCGGGTGCGAAGAACTCCATCGCTCCCGTTTCAAGGGATATGCGCGATAGCTTGCGCTGCGCGGCATCCTCCAGAGCATGGAGCAGCAACCGGGAAGCGAAGCCTTGCCCGCGGAAGTCCGGGTCCGTCCGCATGCTCTTGAGCTCCTCGTGGCCCGGCTCCAATACCGCCAACGCACAAGTGCCCACTATGCGATGGTCCTTCTGCGCTGCCCAGAGCCGGACGGTTGGCTGGCGAAGCGCAGCCAAGTCCAAGGCATGCTGGGACTCCAGCGGCGACTGCGGCGCCATGTCAGCAAGGTGAGCTTCAAGGAAAGCTCTCAGGGAGGGGTCCTCGAAGTCTGCGGGTTCAATGGACAACGTCATGAGCGACAAGTTATCAGCAGTTTGTATCAGAGATGTTACGGGCAGCTAGTTGCCCTATCGCCATCAGACCTCATAAATGCTCGGGCCCGGCTTCTTCTGTGTGGCCTCCCGATTCTCCGGTGATGTCCTCCTGCGGATACAAATCAGCTCCGGTGCGGTCCTTCAAGGTCAGAGTTGCGATCACCGAAGCGCCCACCTAGATGAACAGGTAGGTCGAGACCGCCACGGTGGTATTGAACTGGCCCACCAGCGCCGCGGCAATGGTCGGGGCGAACGCGCCACCGATCACCGAGCCCAGGGCGTAGCTGATCGAGGAACCGCTCAGGCGGATGCGGGCCGGGAACAGCTCGGCATACAGCGCCGGCAACGGGACGTAGGAGAAGCCCATGAAAGCGCCGAAGACTACCAGGGACACGGTGACCCAGGCCAGGTTCCGGGTTTCGATGAGCAGGAACAACGGGAAGAGCCAGGCCAGCAACAGCACCCAGCCGATGATGAACATCTTCTTGCGGCCAATGCGGTCCGAGACCACTCCGCCGATCCAGGTGGAGATCAGCCAGACCAGCGAGCCGATGGTGATGATGTTCAGCATGTCGCCAGCCTGCAGTTCCAGCTTGTTCGTTGCATAGCCCAGGATGAAGCCGCCGGTGAGCATGTACCCGACAGTGTTGTTGCCCATGAAAACCAGCGTCGTCTGGATGACCTTCTTGGGGTGCTTGCTGAACAGCGTGGACAGCGGGGCCGACTCGGTCTGATTGGTCCGGGCCATTTCCTCGAAGACCGGGGATTCCTCGACCCTGCGCCGGATGTAGTAGCCCACCAGGATCAGCACGAAGCTGAGCAGGAACGGAATACGCCAACCCCACGCGCTGAACTGCTCAGGCGATGTCATTGCGGCAATGATCGCGCTGACGGCCGAGGCGAGCAGCATGCCGGCGGGAACACCGAGCTGCGGGAAGGCGCCGAACTTGCCGCGGGCATGATCCGGCGCGTGCTCCACTGCCATCAGGGCCGCACCGCCCTACTCCCCGCCGGCGGAGAAGCCTTGGACGATACGCAGGATAATCAAGAGAATCGGAGCCCAGATGCCGATGCTCGCATAGGTCGGCAGCAGGCCGACCAGCGTGGTGCCGACACCCATCAAGACCAGGGTGATGATCAGCACCGCTCGGCGGCCGTACTTGTCGCCCACCCGGCCCATCACGATCGCGCCCAACGGGCGGAAGAGGAAGCTGTTGCCGACGGTGGCGAAAGCGATGATGGATCCCAGCGACGCTTCGGCGGGAGTGAAGAATTGCGGGGCCAGGACCAGGGCCGCCGCATTGGCGTAGACGAAGTAGTCGTACCACTCCACGGTGGTGCCCACCATGGTCGCTCCCGCGACGCGTTTCTGCTCCTTGGTCATGCTCCCGGGTACTGCAGCTGGAGTGCTCATGATTCCCCCTCGATGTTGCGAGTATGCAGGAATCACTTTCCTCCGTCCGAGCACCCCCGTGCTGGCCGTTCATGCAGGATCGACTCCCTGCCTTGATAGTAGGCCTCTGCCGAACCCGCGGTATTTCTCCATGCGCGCCGCTCCCCTGGTTGTTCGCGTTGCTCCTGCAAGAACCTGTCAGGCTTGCGCGAACAGCTTGGCAGCATCAGCGGCTACCTGCTTCGCTCCGCCCTGGTTCCAGCTCTCACGTTGGCGCGTGGCACCATTGCCGAAAGTGGCGAGCGAGTCCAGGTAATTGGCTACGACCTGTTCATCGCCATTGCGATGCAATGCCCGGCCCGTATAGTCGAGCACCCGCTGGATCACGGCCTTGACAGGCACGGAGGTCCTGGATTCGCTATCGAAATATGTGCCTTCTACTCCAGATTTCGCTGCTTGCCACAGGCCCAGGTCAAGCACTTCGGATGCTGCCGTGACGGCAGAGCCGTCAGTTTCCGAGGCGGTATCCACAATGGCCCGGATGAGCAGGGCCAGGGCCACGGATTCGCCGGCTGTCATCTGTGTGTCCGCAGCGCGGACTTCAATGGTCGGATGGTTCACCGACAAGCGGGCGACCCAGCTAATGTGGCCCGGATCGAGCAGCGCTCTGGAAGCAATCATGTCCTCCACCCGCTGCTGGTATTCACGCACTGTCGCAAAAGCCGGCGGAATGCCTGTCGCAGACCACCTGCGGTAGTGCACCGTCCGCCATGACGCGAAACCCGTCAGTTCCCCGTTCCAGATGGGAGAGTTCGCGCCAATTCCCGCAATCAGCGGCAACCAGCCGCAAGGCATTCAGCGCCCGGACTCCGGCTGCGGCATCCGGGATATGCACATGGATGTGCAGCCCGTTGATGAAATGCTCGCGGGCGATCCCCGGGACGAACTCATGAATGGTCGCGTAGCGCTGGCCCGTGGTGAAGTCCGTAGCGCTCGGGAGCTGCAGCGCCGTTCCAGAAGCAAAGGGAAGCACCTGGTGTTCGCGGCATATCCGCTCAATGGCGGTCCGCCGCCGCACCAGCGCTTCCAGGGCTTCGTCCGCCGAGGCGCAGATCCCGGTGACGATTTCCAGCTGGCTGGCCAGCAGTTAACGGTGGACCGTGGTGCCCGGCAGTTCCAGGCCGAGCAGCTGGGCGCTGAGCGGATCGGCCATCGGCACCGGGGCGGCAGTTGCCGGATCCACGAGGAAGAATTCCTCCTCGATCCCAAAGGTCCTGTTCATGGATGCTGGTTCGCCTTCCCTGGGCAGCAGTACGAACTGAACATTAGACCGCAGCTAGCCGGGACGGCCGTTCCAGGCACGAAGCCCAACGATTTTCCAGCTTCGCCGCAGCGACGCACGCGGCTGTTCACAGGCACCCGTTCACCTTCTGGCCCTACGCCCGATGGCTGCCCCGGGCACCTGCTGCCTGCTTTTCACAGCTGCTACCGAGCTTGCGGCTATGCAAGTACAAGCCCTGGCGCGGGCGCTTGCGTAGTGTGCGACGATCGATTCACCGCGGCTCGGCAAAGCACCGCAAGACGCAGAGTTGCGGGCTGTCACGCCTAATTGGAGGCGCAGCTTCACCCGGCCGGCTACTGGCCAGCCGGATCGAGATTACTGGATTGATCCGAAGTCGAACGCAGCAGGAGGACAGAGCCATGATCAGCACAGAACAGCTTCAGGAACTCAGTGCAATTGGCGGCACCGTCATTGGCCCCGACGGCCAGAAGATCGGCAAATTCGGCCAGATTTTCCTTGATGACCGCAACGGGCAGCCGGAATGGGCGACTGTCCGCACCGGACTCTTCGGCCTCTCCGAGAGCTTCGTTCCGCTCAGCCAGGCGACCGTCGCAGGCGATACGCTCTCGGTGCCCTATGACAAGCAGACCGTCAAGGACGCCCCGAACATCGACCCCGAGGGCCAGCTCACGCCAGAGCAGGAGCAGGAGCTCTACCACTACTACAGCCTGTCCTATCATGAAGCGGACCAGGCCGCCGTGCAGCCGGGCGTCTCGGACACCGATGCCCGCGCCGAGTATTCGCGGGAAGACGTGCGCGGTCCGGGAGCCGGCGCTCCAAGGTCCTCTGCCGTCCGTTCCGAGGAGCAGCCGCAGGTGGGTACCGAAGGCGTGGAAACCGGCAAAGTGCGCCTGCGCAAGCACGTGGTCACCCGGGATGCGGCAACCACCGTGCCGTTAAGCCATGGGGAAGCGCGGCATGAGCGCGAGCCCATCACGGATTCCGCAGCCGCCGGCACAAGCGGCGAACTGGCTGGGGACGAGCAGAAGGTGGCCTTGGACGAGGAACGCCCCGCTGCAAAGAAGGCTGTTGATCCGGTCGAGCGAGTCAGCCTGGAAGAGGAAGCAATCACCGAGGAAGAGCGCCGCGAAGCGCAATTGCGCATGGAACAGGCGCAAGCCGAGGGCTGGGAAGGCGGCCGGCAGACCCGCTAGCGCCGGAGCCGAACCTGCACGCAGCGGTGATCGGGGCGGAATCAGGCTTGCGCCGGATTCCGCCCCGATCCGCGCACCGCCATTGCTGGACGTTCCCTAGGTACTTGAAGACTCCCCTGCCATCCAACTGGCAATTCTCTAGCGTGGAGAGCATGACGGCGGCCAGCATGCCGGTCCAGCGTTTCCTTCCGATCGCAACAGCCAGAGTGAAGGAGCAAGATCATGGAACATCCAAAAGATCCTGTCGTAGAAGAACGTCCGCTGGTGCAAAAGGCCGCGCTGGCGGTCGGCATCGTGTTCTTCCTGGTCGGCGTCCTCGGATTCATTCCGGGAATCACCACCAACTACGCATCGCTCTCAGGTGCCGGCCACGACTCCGAGGCCAAGTTGCGGGGAATCTTCCAGGTCTCGTACCTGCACAATGCCGTGCATCTGCTCTTCGGGGTCGCCGGCTACCTGATGGCTCGGACCTGCTTGCTTCTCGCAGCTACCTCATCGGCAGCGGAATCATCTATCTGGTCTTGTGGGTCTAGAGCTGGTCATTGATTTCGACAGTGCAGCCAACCTCATTCCCCTGAATGATGCGGATAACTGGCTGCGTCTCGGGCTCGGTGCGCTCATGATTGCCTTGGGATTGTTCCTCTCCCGGAAGACGGCCGGACAGCCTCGGGACCCGTACGCGGCATGACAAGACGATGAATTGCCGAAGCGGGCACCCGGCATGCAGGGGTGCCCGCTTCGGCAATGCAGTTCATGGCAAAGCCCTCAGCGCCTTCGCTACACGCAACGGTTCGAAAAGCCGAGACCGCCAGACACCGGGAATCCCAGGAATCCAGGCGAGTTCGCTGTCGCAGGATTTCCAGCTGGGGCAGCGGAACTCACCCGCAGTTTGCGGGAGGATTTCAATACTCAGCTCTTCCTCGACGGCGGTTTCGTGCCCTTGGATCACCAAGGACTTGGATGCCGGGCTCTGGTCCCAGCACAGCCAAGCCGCCGTCCGGAAAGCTGGCTCGGACGGCGGCTGGACCGACTGGCCGCCAATTGCTAGGAGCTGAGCTCCTCGGCAATGGCACTGCTGAACGCGTCGAGGTCGTCCGGATTACGCGAGGTAATGAGCACGTAGCCGTTCGCCGGGCAGCGGAAAACCTGTTCGTCCTTCCAGGTGCCGCCGGCATTGACCACATCGGTCTTGATCGAGGTGTACGAGGTCAAGGTCTTGTCCTTGGCCAATCCGGTTTCCACCAGCAGCCATGGCCCATGGCAGATGGAAGCGATCGGCCGGCCTGAACCGGCAAAGGACTTGGCAATGCGCTGGGCGTCGGCGTCCAAGCGGAGGTTGTCGGCATTCAGCGTTCCGCCGGGGATCAGCAGCAGGTCGAAATCCTGCTCGTCCACTGCCGCCAGTGCTTCGCTGGCTTCGAAGACCTCCCCCAGATCCCAATCGCCAACCAGCGACTTGACCTGGCCGGCCTCCGGGGCCGCGATCACCACCTCAGCACCGGCTTGGCGCAAGTGCTCCACTGGCTTCTTCAGCTCATCCTGCTCGACTCCGCGGTTGGAAACTACCGCAAGGACTTTCTTGCCTGCTAGATCTGGCATATTCATGCTCCTTTCATCGACCACTGCCCACTGTGCTTTGCGCAACCAACGAAGGCAAGCCGCGCTCAGGAAGCATCCAGCTGCCGGCTGCGAATGGGGGACGTTGCCTGCTGCAAGGCTTGGTTGCATGCAGCAGGCCTTGCCACCGTGGAGTCGGCAAGGCCTGCTGTGCAGGTCATAGGATGCTCAGGCGTTGGCCGGCTGGCCCTGCTCCTCGGCCAGGGCTTTGGCCTCCTTCTTCTCGCAAATGTGCTTGATGCCGGTGAAGGCCAGGGCCAGCACGAGGATGGTGTAGAGGATGACCGTGATGGAGCTGTCCACCAGGATTCCAATATCGCCTTCCGACACGGTCAGTGCACGGCGCAGTTCATGCCCAGCTCAAGGACGACTTGCTGCAAGGCGCATTCCAGCCCGGAGACGCCCTGCGCGAGGTTGCTTTGGCCGAACGCTTTGGCGTGTCCCGCACCCCGGTGCGCGAAGCCCTGACCCGCCTGCTGCACGAAGGGTTGCTAGAGCGCCGCGCCCGTGGACTTTTCGTCAAGGAAATCGACCCCGAGCAGATCATGCAGGTCTATGACCTGCGCATCCTGCTCGAAGGCCCGGCCGCCCAGGAAGCCGCCTCGGTGCGCACCGAAGTGGACCTGATGCGCCTGCAGGCCCTGGTTGACCGCGACCGCGCACTTGCCGAGCCGGATGATGCCACCCGATTGGCCACCAACATCGAGTTCCACCGCGCGCTTTGGCGCGCAGCGCACAGTCCGGTGCTCGAGGATCTGCTGGAGCGCCTGGCCACCCACCAGATCCACGCCCCATCATCCACGCTGTCCGTCGGATCGCGCTGGACCGAATCGCTGGACGAGCACCAGCGAATCGTGGATCACGTCCGCGAACGCGACAGCGCAAAGGCCAGCGTACTCATCCAGAAGCATATGTCCACCGCCAAGGCGCTGCGCTTGAAGATGTTCGCCAGCCTGATGCACTAGCGCCAGACCCGAAGCAGCTGGGCCGTTCCGGGTTACGCCAGAGCATCGTCGATCTGTAGAATGGAAGCATGGCTTTGGTCCTTTCAACGCATGCGCAGCGGCTTCGCGCTGCCGTTTTCCCCAACGGGAAACTGCTGACCAAACTTGCCAGCGGCACCAACGGGTGGTTGAGTTCCTGGGGAACCAACGCCCACGGCGAGATCGCCGGCTGCCCGCCACCGCGCCACTAATTGCGCGGTCCCACCACCTGTTTCTTTCTTTCGTGGATTCCGCGCGCCGTCGTGCCCCTTTTTCCCGGATCCCAGAAAGACCCGTTACCTTGCCATACCCTTCAACTGGCGTATCCCGCCAAGCACCCCACGCCATCTGGCGCGGTGTCCACCAGACCCTCAAGCAGGATTCGATGGGCGGACTGCTGCTGCTCTGCGCCACCCTCGCCGCACTGATCCTGGCTAATTCCCCGGCAGCCCTCTGGTACGAGGGGCTGCGCGATTTCCGTTTCGGCCCCGAGGCCCTGCATCTGAACCTCTCGGTAGGATCTTGGGCCGCAGATGGCTTGCTCGCCATCTTCTTCTTTGTCGTCGGCCTGGAGCTCAAAGAAGAATTCGTTGTCGGCAAATTGCGCAATCCACGCACGGCGATCGTTCCCGTCGCGGCCGCCGTGGGAGGCGTGGCGCTGCCTGCACTGTTCTACGTCCTTGCCATCTCCGCTTCGGGCAGCTCCGCCATCAACGGCTGGGCGATTCCCGCGGCCACTGACATCGCCTTCGCAATTGCCGTTATCGCGGTCGTGGGCAAGTTCCTCCCACCGGCCCTGCGCACTTTCCTGCTCACCCTGGCGGTGGTCGATGACCTCCTGGCCATTTCCATCATCGCCATCTTCTACACCGAGAACCTGTCGTGGCTGCCGCTGCTCATCGCCCTGCTCCCGCTAGCCGCGTTTGCTTTCGCCGTGCAGCGCGGGGTCCGGGCCTGGTGGATCCTCATCCCGCTCGGAGTAGCCGTCTGGGCATTGGTGCACGCCTCGGGAATCCATGCCACGGTAGCCGGCGTACTGCTGGGCTTCATGGTTCCGGTAGTGGCTACCCAGCGAGCCCATGTCCGAATCGGAACCAACGAACAGGGCGACGAAATCCATGAGGGACTGGCCGCCCATTTCGCCGACCGATGGTCCATTCCCTCATCGATCTTCGCAATTCCCCTGTTCGCCTTCTTCGCGGCCGGGGTTCCACTCGGGGGCCTTTCCGGCTTGGGAGAATCGCTGCTGAGTCCGGTTGCGCTGGGCATCATCTTCGGACTTGTCCTGGGCAAGTCGATTGGAATCACCTGCTCCACTTTCCTGGTCACCAGGATTCCCGGAATCAAGCTGGATAGCAGCATCAAGTGGCCGGACGTTCTGGGCCTTTCCTTCGTGGCCGGCATCGGCTTCACCGTCTCCCTGCTGGTAGGCGAACTGGCCTTCGGCCAAGGCGGGGATGAAGCGCAGTATGTCAAGGTCGGGGTGCTGTGCGGCTCACTGCTGGCCGCATTCATTGGCGCGATGCTCCTCGGGGCGCGAAATCGCCTGTACCGAGCGGCAGCCGCCTCGCGCGCGTAGCAAGTCTTGCTGCATCCGCCACTCGGACGGATGCAGCAAGACGCGTCAACGGACCTGCTAGCGCGCAGTAATCGAATCGATGGCCTCGCGGGCTTCCTTTGCCAGCTGCTGTGGCATGGGCGCGCTCTTGGCCGAGTCAGCCGCCGTCTTCTGCCCCTGATCACTGACCACGTACTGCCCGAAAGCCTTGACCAGTTCCACGGTCTGCGGATCCTCATAACCACTGCAGAACAGCAGGTAGGAGACCAGCACCATCGGGTATGCGCCTTCGGCGGTGGTCTTCCGGTCAAGTTCCAGGGCGATATCGTGCTCCCCGCGTCCTTCCACACGCTCGGATTCGGCCACGGCCTTGGCCGCGGCTTCCCCGCTAACGGCGACGAATTCATCTCCGACCTTCAGCTTCACCTTGCCCAGCGACTGATCCACCAGCGAATCGTCGGCGTAGGTTATCGCTCCGACAGCGCGGGTCACGGTGGTGACCACACCGGCATTGCCCTGGGCTTTCTCCAGTCCGGTGGCATCCGGCCAGCCGCCATCGGGCTCATGAGTCCACACCTCGGGAACCACGCTATGCAGGTATTCGGTGAAATTCTCCGTGGTGCCCGAGTCATCGGCACGGGCCACCCCGGTTACCGGGATATCCGGCAGCTGAACCTCGGGATTCAGCTTGGCGATGGCCGGGTCCTGCCATGAACGGATCTCGCCGGAGAAGATCCGGGCGATCGTTTCGGCATCCATATTCAGTTCCTTGATGCCCGGCAGGTTGAAGGCGATGCTGATCGGGGAAATATACGCCGGAATATTGATCGCGCCCTGCGGCCCGCAGGTTTCGATAGAACGCTGAACTTCCTCGTCCTTCAGATACGCATCGGATCCGGCGAACTCGGTACCGCCGGCCAGCAGCCCTGCGCGTCCGGCGCCGGATCCCACCGAAGCGTATTGCACCTGGACCTTGGGGTGCAGGGTGGAGAATTCGGTGCTCCAGGCGTTCATGGCCGAGTTCTGCGCGGTGGATCCGCCTCCGGTCAGGGTGCCTTCCAGGTTGGAGGTATTGGCTTCGGCGGCCTTGCGCTGCTCCTCCCCCAACGGATAATCCGAACCGCAGCCCGAGAGCAGCAGGGCCAGGCCAAGGCTGGAAGCGGTGATTGCTCCTGCCCGGCGGGCAAGTGAATGAGGGGCAAAGCGGGTGGGGCGCACAACAGCTCCTGGATTATAGGGGTACGTTTCAACTAGTTCGTAAACTCCAGTCAAACATCTTTCCAACATTTTTGCGCTTCTCAAACCCGTCGGTGCTTATCCCAACGCATTCCCAGCCGCTTAGGCCGGGCCCATTGATTTGCCTCGCCGCAAAAGTTTAAGTGATAATGATTCTCATTATGACTTATGTGGATTCCCCATCGATCAGCCAGCCTGGCGCCCACCAGCCGCCTGCTCCGGTGTTCCTCCTGCGCAACGCACGCCTGGGACTGCGCACGGAGAACCGCGCTCTGCTGGAAATCGAAGTGTTCACGCTTCTTCCCGGCGAGCGCGTGGTCATCACCGGCCCCTCGGGTGCTGGCAAGTCGCTGCTGCTGTCCATGATCACCGGGCACTGGGCACCCGGATTGGAATTCTCCGGCACCCGCATTGCCGACTCGCGCCGCATTGGCTGCATTCCGCAACGCGGCCAAGATGCCCTGCACCCGCTGCTGCCGCTGGGGCGGCAGCCGGCGAGATCTCGCGCGGACCGGCGGTAATTGCCAACGCGACGCCGCCGATTCTTGCCGGGGTCGTCATCGCGGCCCTGGTGGGCCCATCGGTGGGCGGTGCCGCGCTGGCCGTGCTCTGCGTGAGCTAGCCGCCGCTGGCTACCCATGCGGCCTCGCTGCTTGATGAGGCGCGGGCCATGCCGCATATCCGCTGGCTTCCGCTCTCGGGGGTGCCGCGGAGCAGGATCTGGATCCAGCATTTGCTGCCAGCGGTGATTCCCGCATTGCTGCGGCATGGAATGCTGCGGCTGCCCGGGGTGGCTTTGGCCTTGGCCGCCCTGGGATTCCTCGGGCTCGGGGCGCAGCCGCCCACCCCTGAGTGGGGGCTGCTGCTGGCCGAAGGCATCGACTATGTCGAGCGGGCTCCGTTCACAGCCATCGCACCGGCCGCCGCACTGGTGCTGACTTCCGTGTGCGCTGTGGCACTCGCCGGGATTCCGGTGCCACGGCGTGCCGGTTCCCGCGGCCCTTCGAAGAAGCTGGAGGCGCAGTCCAGGAGCTCTCCGGTGCCGGTGAACTGAACGGCGGGCCTACCGTTCAGCTGCCAGTTCGCTGTTGCCGTGCAGCGTTCCGGTGGACAGCCCGAGGCTTACCGGCTGCGGCGAACTGCAGCAGCCGCTGAATTCGGCAGGCTCGGCCGGTTCCGTTCCGCAGGAGTTTTCGCTGGCCGGAGCGTCGCAGGAGCCGCCCAGGTCCGTTGAGCAAACACCTGTTTCCGGCAGCTCCAGCTCCACCCGGCCGGCCGCCTCCGCATCTCCGGAGAGGGCGGCGGCAATGGAGCGCACCTGCTCGTAGCCGGTAGCCATCAAGAACGTCGGGGCCCGCCCATAGCTCTTCATGCCAACGATGTAGAAGTTATTTTCCGGGTGCGCCAGTTCCTTGGCGCCGTGCGCGCTGACCGTTCCGCAGCTGTGGAACTCCGGATCGATCAAGGGACCGAGCTGGCGCGGAGCCTCGACGCATTCGTCCAGCTCCAGGCGCAGTTCGGAAAGCATCTGCAGATCGGGGCGGAAACCGGTGGCGGCGATAATGCGGTCAACGGCCAGCTTGCGGCCATCAGCCAGCACGACTGCCAGCTGCTCCCCTGCGTTCATCGACGCGACGGAGACATTCTCCAGCAGTTCCACGTGGCCGTTTTCCACCAGCCGGCGCAGCGAGGTGCCCAGCTGGCCCCGGGCCGGAAGCTGGTCTGCGGCTCCGCCGCCGTAGAGCCGGATCGGGTTGGCGTCCCCGCGCAGGCCCCAGCGGATGCGGGTGTCCGGATACTGCTTCTGCAACCGGCCCAGGGCGATGATGGTGTTCGCCGCCGAATGCCCAGCGCCCAGCACCAGCAGGTCCTTGCCTGCCAGCTGTTGCTCATCAGCGCCCAACGGATCGGGAAGCCCGCCGGTGATGAAGCCCTGTTCGCGTGCCTGGGCCTCGCCGATTGCCTCGATGCCGCCACGGCCTACCGGGCTTGGCTGGTTCCAGGTGCCGCTGGCGTCAACTACGGCGCGGCCGAGCAGATCCACCAGGCCGCCAGGGGTTTCGGTGCGCACCAAAAACGGTGCGTCGTCGCGGTTCGCGGTGCGGGCCTTGTCGGCGCCGCGGCCGTCGGCCAGCACGCGGCTGATCTTCACCACGCGGTGGCCGTAGCGGATGCGTGGCGCCAGTGCTGGGTGGGCTGCCAGCGGCTGCAGGTACTCGCTGACCAGTTCCGCACCGGTGGGCAGCTTGGTGATCCGCGGCGCTTCCCAATCCCCTGCGTATCCTTCGCTGGGGGTTTCCAGCAGCCGTCGGGAAGCGCCATCGATATTGAAGCGCCATGGGGAGAAGAGCTTGATATGGGACCACTGGGTAATCGCGGCGCCGGCACTGTCCCCGGCTTCCAGAACGAGCACGTCCTCCCCGCGCTCGCGCAGGTGTGCTGCGGTGGCCAGCCCGATGGGTCCGGCGCCAATGACGATCACTGGAAGGTTCTGGTTCATGGATTTCTCCTTGGCTGCTGGATTCCGGGTGGCGGGTGCCGCTTAGCTGGCTGGCAGCAGTTCGGCGATGAGCTGCTCTATCCGGGTGCGGATTTCATCGCGGATCGGGCGCACGCCGTCGATGCCCTGGCCTGCAGGGTCCTCCAGCTTCCAGTCCTCATAGCGCTTGCCCGGGAAGAATGGACATGCGTCCCCGCAGCCCATGGTGATCACCACATCGGAGTCCTGCACCGCTTCAGTGGTCAGCACCTTGGGAATTTCCGCCGACATGTCGATGCCGACTTCTTTCATGGCCTCGACCGCCGCCGGGTTAACCGAATCAGCGGGAGCCGAGCCGGCCGAGCGGACCTCGATCCGCCCTTCGGACAGGTGGGAGAGGAAGGCCGCGGCCATCTGGGAGCGTCCGGCGTTGTGCACGCAGACAAAGAGAACTGAAGGCTTCTCGGTTGCAGTCATGGTTATTTTCCTCAGGCAGAAGTTGTGACGGTGCTGGATGCGGGGAAGAATTTCCGGGCCCACAGGGCCACGTAGACCAAGGCGACCAGGATAGGCACCTCGATCAGCGGGCCGACCACCCCGGCCAGGGCTTGTCCGCTGGTGGCGCCGAAGGTCGCGATGGCCACCGCAATGGCCAGCTCGAAGTTGTTCCCGGCCGCAGTGAAGGCCAAGGTGGTGGTGCGCGGGTACCCCAGCTTCAGCCAGTGGCCAATGACCATGCCGGCGCCGAAGACCACCACGAAGTAGACCAGCAGCGGGATCGCCATGCGCAGCACATCCAGCGGCTTGGAAATGATGTTGTCCCCCTGCAGTGCGAAAAGCAGGACAATGGTGAACAGCAATCCATACAACGCCCACGGGCCGATCTTCGGCAAGAACTTTCCCTCGTACCAGTCGCGGCCCTTGGCCTTTTCGCCCAGCGTGCGGGTCAGGTAGCCGGCCACCAACGGGATGCCCAGGAAGACCAGCACCGAGGCAGTGATCGCGGCAATGGAGAATTGCGCGCTGGTGGTTTCCAGTCCCAGCCAGGAAGGCAGCACCTGCAGGTAGAACCAGCCCAGGGCACCGAAGGCGATGACCTGGAATACCGAGTTGATGGCCACCAGCACGGCGGCCGCTTCGCGGTCCCCGCAGGCCAGGTCATTCCAGATGAACACCATGGCGATGCAGCGGGCCAGCCCCACGATGATCAGCCCGGTGCGGTATTCCGGCAGGTCGGCCAGGAAGATCCAGGCCAGCACGAACATGAATGCCGGGGCGAGGATCCAGTTGATCACTAGCGAGGTGACCATCAGCTTCTTGTCGGCCAGCACGCGGCCGGTTTCGTTGTAGCGCACCTTGGCCAGCACCGGGTACATCATGACCAGCAGGCCGATGGCGATGGGCACCGACACCCCGGCCACGGTGAAGCGGTCCAGCAAGGCGCCAAGCTGCGGGAAGATGCGGCCCAGGCCCAGGCCGACGGCCATGGCGAGCAGGATCCACAAGGCCAGGTAGCGGTCCAGGAAGGAAAGCTTGGCCGCCACGGGGGCCGTGTCTAGCGCAGGGGCAGGTGCCACTGAATCATCACTCCAAGAATAGACATCGACGATTATCGATGTTTTGAGTATGATGAAACATATCGACGTTTGTCAATCTCTGCTGCCGGCCAAGACGCCAAGACAAGAAAAGAGCCGAGGTCCATGAGCACAGCCACCGCGAATCCTGCCGACGGCACCTGCACCGCGCCGGCTGCCGATGCCTGCTGCGTGCCATCCCCCGGGGAGGCAATCCTGAGCGCCGAGGAAGCCGAACTGCTGGCACTGCGATTCAAGGCGCTGAGCGACCCCAATCGTCTGCGCATCCTGTCCATTGTCTCCAGCAGCGAGGCGGCCGAGACCTGCGTCTGCGACCTGCCCGAGCCGCTGGGCCTCAAGCAGCCCACCGTCTCGCACCATTTGAAGATCCTGGTGGATGCCGGGATCCTGCACCGCGAGAAGCGCGGGGTCTGGGCCTACTTCTCCGTGGTCCCCGGCGCCTTGGAATCCCTTGGCGCCAGTTTGGCGCCTAAGCCCTAGGCGGGTTTGCCACGCGGCCCTTGCTTGCAGGCACGGGCGAGTGCCCTATTTCGGGCGCTCGAACTTAGTGAGCTTATGCGTGCCATCGCAAAAGGGCTTGATGGCGGAGCCCCCGCAGCGGCATAGCGCTACGGGCCCTTGCCGGGCTTCAATGGATTGCCCCTCGGCATCGACGATTTCAAAATCTCCCCTGAGCAGCAACGGTCCCTGCGGGCACACTGTAATGGTGGCCGCTTCCGAGGCACGGTTCCCGCCGCTCATGCGACTGCCCCAGCTCCGGCCTCGGCCCCGGCCCCGGCAAGCAGCGCCGAGCTGCCAGCTTCCCACGCGTCCAGATACTGTTCGCCGGCCAACGCATCAACGGTCGCCGCGGCTTGGGCTCCGAACAGTATGTCGGGGACCAGCTCCGGTTCGTCTTCGGCCAGTCCCCCAGCCAGGTCGCAGCCGGCGATCTGCTCATGGACCGCATCAGCTTCCACATGCTCATCGAAGTAATCGGTGACCGCAGATTCATAGCCCAGGCGCCGGAAGCCGCGGGCATAAGCCGCCTGGGGTATCGAGGAAGTCATCTCGTACAGCGCCAAGTGGCCAGTGATGGCTCCCCGATGGCGCCGGTGCATGCCGAAGAGCGAAATCATGTTGACAGCCGCCAGCGTCACCGCCAGAATGCGATTGATGTAGGCACCGAAGTCATCACGCAGGCCGACCCCTCTCATCGTCTGCCTGAACAGCTCGCTATGCATTCGAGGCAGATGCCCATTTCCGTATTCATCGGTCTGGATCTCCACCATTGCAGCTTTTGCACGTCCCTCGAGTTTCAGGATCGCCCAGGTATGAGGGCCAGCTTCCTTCAGCTGGTAGATCTACTTCAGAATCAAGAATTCGCGTGCCTGGGCGGCATTGGCCTTGCGCTGGATGAATTTCGAGACCGACGGCCCGGCATCACTTGCAGCGAGCGCAAACAGCGCTTGGGCCACCTCCGAGGAGCTGGGCTCCACCCTTGGAACCGGGCCCGCAGCCTCGCGAAGCGCTTGCTCGAAAACCTCCTCGATCTGGGTCCGCAGCGAAATCAGCCCAGGGTTCCATTCCCAGCGATCATCGACGCCTGCAAAACCCCGATAGTGCAGCTCATAGAGCATGAAAAGGCTCAACTGCAGGTCCCCGTCGTCAAGCACATCCGAAGCCGAAGCCAACCGCCCGGTTGCGACCGTTGCCAGGTAGGCTGCGTGTTCTCCCGAAGGGTTGCACAGCAACGCGTTGGCCAGCTCTCGGGACAGGTCTCCGCGGGGTACGGGCAAATGCATGACGCTCCTTCGGTGTCGCTGGTTGCACAGCCGGCAATAGCGGCTTGAGGATGACCGTGCCAGCATCCCCCGGAGATCACCACCATTAGGAGGAAAGGCCAAGGTAAGCCGCCAAGGCAGGCAATCAATTGGACTCTGCGACCTAGTCGGGTGCGGCTGCGCTCCGCGGAATTCGTGTCCACCTGCGTGGCATGAGGTATCCTCAGAAGAACACTCCACGATGATCACCGAGCGCCAATGGCGAAACCCGGGGATCCCTCGGCTTCGCGCCACAGGGTTTCGTGGGCGGTCCCCTTTCGGAGAGCTGCCATCAGCGGAGGATTATATGAACATGCCCGAACGCCGTATTCGCGCCATGCAACGCGTCGAAGAACTTTTGCATTGCCCTGAGGCAAGAACCCTTCTCACCTCGTACGGCTGGTTCGAGGGGACGCCGGTGGTATTCGCCCAATACGCCGATCCAGTAGATGAAGTCATGGGCTTCGTATCGGTCCATGGACGGGCAGTGCTCATGGTTGTTGATGACGGCCAAACCGATGAGCTGCAGCTATGGCACATCACGGTGCCCAGCCCGCTTTTTCCCAAAGTTCCGCCACTGCCAGCGGGAACCACAATCAGCGAACTGTGCAACATGCACCGCACGGACAAATTGATGCCGTTTCGCGTAGCTTTTTGGTCCCATAGCGCGGCACTCCACGAAATTCCCTGCTTTGTCCGCAACGACAGGCCTGTCCAGGCAACCCGGTCGACGACTGACATCGGCTAGCCCGGCGGGCCAGCCCGGACAGCCATCGGAGCGCTCCCCCTCGCGCCACGCGCCAGCCTGCGCCATCCCGATCGCGGATTCCGTTTTGGACTACTGGGTCCGGAAGGAATTTCCTTCCACGGGCTTTCCCGTTCAATGACACGAACGCCGGATCGCTGCCCGGCCCGTGCCACAATCCGAAGTGGAAAATAGCGCCGAGCACCAGTTGGCGCGTCCTATGCGAGGAGGCATCGGCGGCAGTGCAAGCCAAAATGGAACAGGTCCAGCAACGGGCCAACGCGGCCTGGATCATCATCGTGGCCTCCGGTGTGATGGCCGGCCTGCACATCTGGAAGCTCGCCCCCGCGCTGACCGTGATCCAGGACGAACTGGGCTTCTCGCTGATCTTCTCCGGCGTGCTGCTAGGCGTGGTCCAGGTGGCCGGCATGGTCGGCGGCCTGGCCGTTTCCCTGCTTTCGGAAGTCATCTCCCAGCGCCGCACGTTGATCCTCGGCTTGCTGCTGCTGGTGCTGGGCAGCACGCTAGGCGCCTTGTCCCCCAGCGCGCCGCTGCTGCTGGCCACCCGCATACTGGAAGGCGCGGGTGTCATCATGGCCACCGTCATGGGGCCCGGACTCGTGCGCCTGCATGCCCCGATCAGGAACCTGAACATGGCAGTGGGGTGGTGGGCCGCCTACATGGGCATGGCCACCTTCATCGGCGTCTTCTCCACCGCACTGGTGCTCCAGCACCTGTCTTGGCACCTGTGGTGGGGCCTGCTCGCGTTCATCACCCTGTTGCCCATTCCGCTGATACTGAAGTTCGTGGCAGCGGATAGGCCCTCGGATTCGGCGGCCCTGCGCGAAGCTGCCCGGCGCATTGCCATCACCGCCCGGGCACCGCGCGTGTGGATCAGCGGACTGATTTTCGGCTGCTATACGGTGCAATGGATGGCGGTAGTGGGGTTCCTGCCCACGATCTACGAGGAATTCGGCCTGGATCCGGTGGCCGGTGGTTTGGCTTCTGCTGTGATCGGCGGGCTGAATGCGGTGGGCGCGATCATCTGCGGCGCGCTGCTCCAGCGCGGGATCAACGGGCGCACCCTGCTGCTCACCGGTTTCGCCGTGATGTCACTGACCTCCATCCTGACCTTCGCCATCGACTACCCTTCGGAGCTGCTGCTGATCCAAATGGTCTGCGTCGGCTTCTTCTCGCTGGCCGGAGCAGCCGTCCCGACCACCATGACCCGCGTGGTGGTCGACCTGGCTCCGCCCGGCGGTTCGGCCCCTGCCTCGATGGGCTTGACCCAGCAGATCTTCAATATCGGCAATTTCGCCGGCCCGATGCTGCTCGCAGCCACGGCGACGCTCACCGGAGGGTGGAACGCCACCTGGTGGCTAACCACGTTCTTCGCACTGCTCGGCGCGTCGCTGACACTGGTGCTCTCGCGCAGGAATTCGCCGTTCGCCAAGGCGCACTGACGCCCTCTACCAGCAGCACTGACGCCCTCTACCAGCAAGGGGCTGGAGGCAGGACGGTTTCCCGTCCTGCCTCCAGCCCCATGTCCCTGCATTCTTTCTGCGCTGTGCCGCTAGTGCGCGCTGTGCCGCTAGTGCGCGCTGCGGCGCTCATCCCTGATCTGGCCGACCAGCTCTGCGAGCATGTCCTCCAAGGTCACCATGCCGGTGACCTTTCCGGTTCCGCCTTCGCGGACCAGCGCCAGGTGGGCACCGGTGAGCTGCATTTCCTGCAGCGCGGTGCGCACGCTTTGCTCCGGGGCAAAGGACGGCAGCTTTCGGATGTCGCTGGGCTGCAGCGGCCGCTTGCGGGTGTGCGCATCGGCACCCAGCACGTCCTTCACGTGGACATAGCCCACCGGGGTGCCATCGGCCTGCACCAGCGGGAAGCGGGAGAAGCCGTGCGCGGCCGCCGACTCGATATCGGCCACCGTGCAATCCACCGGCAAGGTCTGCACCTTCTCGAAGCTGATCGCCACCGACTCGATGCTGCGCGCATCGAAGTGCAGGGCGCCCATCAGCAGCTGCTCGTCCTGCTCGTCCAGGACACCGCCCTCACGGGATTCTGCCACCATGGAGGAGACCTCGTCGCGGGTGAACGTGCTGGCCACCTCGTTCTTCGGGGCCACCCCGAAGATCCGCAGGACCAGGTTGCCCATGGCGTTCATCAGCCACAGCACCGGGCGCAGGATCTTCACCAGCACCACCATGCTCGGGCCGAGGATTAGCGCCATGCGCTCCGGGCCGGCCAGCGCCATGTTCTTAGGCACCATCTCGGCGAGCACCACGTGCAGGTAGGTGACCACGATCAGCGCAATCGCGTAGGACAGCGCATCGATCATGCCCTCAGGAATCCCGATGGCCTCGAAGGGACCGGCCACCGCGTACTTCACCAGCGGCTTGGTGACATAGCCCAGCGCCAACGAGCAGACGGTAATGCCCAGCTGGGCGCCGGCCATCACCAGCGAGACGTTCTCGATGGCCCACAGGGTCAGCTTGGCGCTGCGGCTGCCGGCCATCGCCTTGGGCTCGATGATGCTTCGGCGTGCCGAGATCAGCGCGAATTCCGCGCCGACAAAGTAGAAGTTCGCTGCGAGCAGCAGGATCGTCACAAGGATTCCGACTAGATCGCTCATCGCCCGGCCTCTTCCTCATCAAGTTCGGACACTTCCACGTCAACGACGGCGATCCGCTGCTCATCGGTGGCCTGGATGGTGAATTCCAGCTGCTTGCGCGGCCCGCCGGGAACGCCGGGCACTACGAGGGCGACCACGTCGCCGACTTGGCCGAAGCGGCCCAGCTGCACGGTCAGCAACCCGGCCAAGGTCTCGTAGTCCGAGTCCTCGGGGATCTGGCAGCCCAGCAGCTCGCTGGCTTCATCCGGGCGCAGTGCCGCATCCAGCCGCCATCTATTCTCCGAAAGGACTTGGACGCTGGAGTCCTGCGGGTCATGCTCATCGCGCACTTCGCCGACAATCTCTTCCACAAGGTCTTCCAGGGTCAGCATGCCGGCGACGTCGCCGGTCTCGTCGATCAGCACCGCCAGCTGCATCCCGCCGCCGCGCAGCTGGTCCATCAGCTCATCGAGCTCGATGGTATCCGGGACCAGCAGGGCCTGTTGGGCGTAGTCCCCCACCGCGGTGTGCGCGCGCTGCTCGAAAGGCACGGCGAGCAAGGCGCGGATATGCACCAGTCCCAGCACCCGGTGGCCGTCCTCGGCCACCAGCGGGAAGCGCGAATGCCCGGTTTGCGCGGCCAGCTGCAGCACGTCTTCGACGCTCTGCTGCGCGGTCACGGTGATCATCCGCGAACGGGCGGTCATCACGTCGTGGCCACGGCGGTTGCCGAAGGCCACGGTCCGGCGCAGCATCTCCGCGGTTTCCGAAGGCAGCACGCCCTCGCGGGCGGAATGCCCCACCAGCGCGACGAGTTCCTCGGCGGAGCGGGTGGAGGCCAGTTCTTCCTGCGGCTCGATGCCGAGCCGGCGGACAATCCAGTTGGCGTTGCCGTTGAAGAATGAGAGGAAAGGCTTGGTGACGGTGCTGAAGCCGCGCTGGAAGCCAACTACCGCCTTGGCGGTGGCAAAGGGCTTGGCAATGGCCAGGTTCTTGGGGACCAGCTCGCCGAAGACCATAGTCAGGATCGTGGCCAGCACCAGCGCGATGGCAACGGAGACCGTGCGGGCCAGGGCCGCGTCGAGGCCTGCGTCCTGCAGCGGGCCCACCACGAGGGCGGCAATGGCGGGTTCGGCCAGGAAGCCGATGCCGAGGTTGGTCAGGGTGATGCCCAGCTGGGCACCTGAAAGCTGGGTGGACAGGGTGCTCATGCCCTTGAGCACGCCCTGGGCGCGGCGGTCGCCATCGGCGGCGGCCTGCTTGACTTGATTTCGGTTAACCGTGATCAACGCGAATTCCGCGGCTACGAAGAGCCCGCATCCGAGAATGAGGAGCACGGCCAAAGCCAGAGAAATCCATTCCATCATCTGCACCCCCTGTCCTTCGAAGCCTGGCCGGCAATCATGCCGGGCAGAGGGCTGGAACTATGAGATCTACTGTCGCCTGAAGCGTCCATCATTCCCTTCCGGCCGGGGTATCTTCCTCCGGCCTGCTGTGTTCCATCAATTATCCGGCATACTGCGCGCCAAATTGGTTGAACCGTACAATTGTTTTCCCAATCCCCTGCTCTTGCATAGAGATTTCACAAGATTACCGGCAGCCGAGCTGATCGGCTATGCCGGAGATGCAACAAAACCTGTATCTTCGGTTCAGATCCATTGGCTTCTTTTAAGTCCGCGGAAGACGCTGGTCCGGCGCATGGCGCCCAAGAGGGAGAAGCTCCATTTCCGAGCACTACCGTCTTCACCAGTTTCTGACGGGCGTGGCTCACTGGCGGATTGCTCTTGGCTTCTTCCAACGACCTGGACCCGCAGTTCAACTACGCCGAAGAATATCGCTATCGACAGGCAGGGCTCTCAAGAATGCGGAGATCGAAGGACTGACTACCGCGAGCTTGAAGATCCGCGAATGCCTGGCGGGAGCTGGGCGGTGGGCACTGAGCCGGTCGCTTGCCGGCTCACCCGACAGAGAAGAGGTTCGCCGCGGAGCTACAGTGCTCCATGGCGAACCTCTTTAATGCCCATGGGTCAGGAGAAGTTAATGCCGCCATCGATCAAGACGGTCTGGCCAATCAGGTGGTCCGAGTCCGGCCCTGCCAAATAACTCACCAGCTTTGCGACGTTCTCCGGCTCGGATAACCCGGCCAGCCAGGATGTTGTCCACCTGCGCCTGCAGGGCACTGCCTCTCGGGGTTCCTTCACGCGCCGTGAGCCGCTCGTCAATCAAACTCCGCATCGCGGTTCCCACCACGCCCGGTGCATAGGAATTGACGGTGATGTTGTGCTTGGCGAGCTCCATGGCGGCCGCTTGGGTCAGTCCGCGCACCGCCGATTTAGGGCCGAATACGAGGCGAGGATGGGAAACGGACGGAAAGAAACGATGGATGCCGCGCCAATGATTCTCCCACCGCTGCCCTGCTCAATGAAGCGCTTGGCCGCCAGCTGGCAGGAGTAGAAGACGCCTTTGAAGTTTACGTCGGGCATGCGGTCCAACGCGTCGGGTTTCACGTCCAGGATCTCGTCAACCTGCGCAATGCCGGCGTTGGCCACGAACACCGTCAAGTCGCCCAAGGCTTCGGTACCCTCCTTGATCATCCGCTCCACGCCTTCGGGGTTCGACACGTCTCCGACCACCCCGACTGCACGGCGTCCACGCTGCTGGACGGCGGCGATGACCTCATCCACATTCTTCTTCGCACCCGGAATATCGGCAACGATGATGCCCTGCCCGTCATCAGCCAGAGGCTCGGCGATAGCCCTTCCAATCCCTCGTCCTGCTCCGGTGATGAGTCCGACCGCTGCGGTGGATCCTGCCACGGTGATTCCTCCTGATAGATGCTGCTCGGACTTTGAAGCGGCCCCTTAGCCCGTCGAGTCTGCCCAGCTCGGGCCCCGCGCTCGCTGCGGGGATAGCTTCGTTCTCGCAGAGCGATAATGCCCGGAACGTGACGCCGAGCGCGTTGCCGGGCCATTCTCACCAGCCGATAACGACGCTGGCAGCACCGTGATGTGCGTTACATAATCCAAGTAAGGCTTCACTGCCGGTTTCCCTGCAGAATCAGCGCAGGAACTGACCTAACCGTCTAATAATCGAGGTGACAACAATGGTGTTCCCGGCAAAATATTCATCTCTCAACGCCCTGGAGCTCTCGGATGAGGCTCGGCGGATCTTGACCCGGATCATTCGGGTTTCGTTTCCGCACCCGCAGTTCCCGAATGGGCCCTACGAGCGCATGACAGAGAAAATCATCGAGGCTTCAGCCGAATCCAGCTGGTTCCGCATGGCTTTGACCCAGGGCTTGATGACCTTGGATACGCTCAGCGAAGAGCACTTCCTGGATCTACCCGATGACCGTGCACTGGCGGCGCTCAAGCGTATCGCGGATCTGGAGTTCTTCGCCTTCATCCGCCGCACTGTAGTCCTCAATTTCTACGATGACCCCGAAGTGCATCAGGCCCTGGGCTACGAAGGCGAATCCTTCTCCAAGGGCGGCTACATTAACCGCGGTTTCAATGATCTGAATTGGTTGCCCGAACCGCGCATCGAGGAAAGCGGAGAGCCCGTGCAAGACCAGGGCCCGCTTCCCTATGCCGTGAAAGCCTACGCACCAGAAACCAGCGGCAAGCCCGTGGACAACGTCCTGGGTGATTCAGGAATCCTCGAGGAAGGAACAACCCGATGAGCACCGAAGAGCAATCGGCAATGCACGACCATGACGACGACTCGGTAGTTGTCGTCATCGGCTCCGGCGCCGGCGGCGGAACCTTGGCCCATGAGCTGGTTTCCAAGGGAGTCAAGGTGGTCATGCTCGAGGCCGGCCCGTATCTGAAGAATGAGGACTACCACCAGGACGAGTGGGCCGCCTTCAACCAGATGGCTTGGCTGGATCCGCGAACCACCTCGGGGTCATGGCGCGTGGCCCGCGACTTCCCCAATTTGCCAGCCTGGATCGTCAAGGCGGTCGGAGGCACCACCACCCACTGGTCCGGGGCCACCCCGCGGTTCAAGGCACATGAGTTCAAGGCACGCAGCACCTACGGCCGGATCGACGGGGCCAACCTGCTGGACTGGCCCATCACCCTGGACGATGTGGCACCGTACTACGACCGTGCCGAGCAGAAAATGGGCAGCACCCACCGCCACGGGCGTCCCGCGCTGCCGGCCAACAATAACTACAAGGTTTTCGCCAATGGCGCCCAGCGCCTGGGCTACCGCCAGTACGCCACCGGGCCCTACGCAACCAATGCCGAACCCTACGACGGCCGGCCAGCATCCATTCAGGATGGCTTCAACTTCCAGGGCGACAAGAACAAATCCAAATGGTCCACAATGGTCTCGGAGATCCCGAAGTCGCTGCGCACCGGCCTGCTGGATTTGCGTCCCGAATCGCATGCTGTTCAAGTCACCCATACCGCTGCCGGCAAGGTGGACGGAGTCATCTACATCGATTCCGAAGGGAACCCGCAGCGCCAGAAAGCCCGCATCGTGGCGGTGGCCGGCAACGCCATTGAAACCCCTCGCTTGCTGATGCTGTCCGCTTCGCCGCTGTTCCCCGATGGCTTGGCGAACTCCTCGGGCCAGCTGGGCCGCAACTACATGCGCCACACCACCGGCAGCGTCTACGCCAAGTTCGACCAGCCGGTGAACATGCACCGGGGCGAGACGATGGCCGGGCTGATTGCCGACGAATCCCGCCATGATCCGGACCGCGGGTTCTGCGGTGGCTACTACATGGAAACCATCGCGCTGGGGCCGGCGTTCCTCGCCAGCTTCGTGGAGCCCGGCGGCTGGGGGCCGGAATTCACTACGCTGCTGGACGATTACCTGAACACTGCGGGCATGTGGATTACCGGTGAGGATATGCCGCAGGAAAGCAATCGAATCACGTTGAACAACACCGTGGCCGACCGCTTGGGCCTGCCGGTGCCGAATGTCCATTTTGACGACCACTCCAATGACATCGCCATGCGAGCGCACGGCTACCAGCAGGGTTCGCTGCTCTTCGAGGCGGTGGGCGCGCGATCCACGCATCACACGCCCCCGTACCCCTCGACGCATAACCTCGGTACGGCGCGAATGAGCCAGCGTCCGGAAGACGGGGTGGTCAACGCCTTCGGCCAGGCCCACGATGTTGCGAATCTGTTCATCTCCGATGGCTCGCAATTCACCACCGGCGCCGCGGCCAACCCGACCTTGACCATCGTGGCGCTAGCCATCCGCCAGGCCGAGTACATCGTCGAGCAAATGGCCCAGGCCAAGTTGTAGGCTGTCCGGGCACCTCGTCAGTCGGCGCCAGCTGCGCCGAGCATCGAGGTGCCCCGCAGCGCGCGGCTCACCCGCGAAGCCACATCGCGCAGCAGGACGGAGACGTCTCGGTGGCGGGTCTGGAATTCTGCCGGGTCCATGGAAACTGCCACCGATCCGATGACTTGCCCGGCGCCCGTGGTTACCGGGGCGGCCATGCAGGAGGCGCCTCGGATGAATTCTTCGCGTTCGATGGCAATGCCGGTCTCGCGCACGGCGTCCAGTTCTGCGGCAAAGACCTGCGGATCGCAGATGGTCGCGGAGGTCATTCCGGGCATGCCGTGCTTGTCGAGGTACGCGTGGCAGCGTTCGGCATCCATGGCCGCCAACAGCACTTTGCCGAAGGCTGTGGCATGGGCACCATTGTTGAACCCGAAGCCCATGGGGGTGATGCGCGGGCGCAGTGGCGACTCAACGACGTGGGCCACCACGATATCTTCCCCGCGGTGCACTGCGTAGTAGGCGGCGGCGTCGGCCCGCACATGCAATTCGCGGATCAAGCGCGCCACCGAAGGCGGGGTGCCTACCTGCCGGCGCAACGAGTTATCCAGGGCGTGAAGCTTGTAGCCCAGGGCATAGAGCCCTTCATCGCGCAGGTGGACCAGGTGGCCCGACAGGGTCAACGTCTTGAGCAGGCGATAAACGGTGGGCAAGGGCATCTGCAGTTCTGCAGCGATCTCCTTGGCGGCCATACCCCGGTTATGCGCGGCCACCACGTCCAGCAAGGCGAATGCTTTTTGAACTGAAGCAAGGCCAGCTAGTGAATCGTTATATCCCATAACCCCATCTTGTCGAGGTGAGCTGGGAACTTCAATATGAGTCGCAGCTGCCGCTGGCCTTGCCCCAGCAATTTCAGGGTTCATCGCAAAAGTTGCTAGCTGATTTCCAATTCGCCCATGCGATCCCAGGTATCGCCTTCGATCTGCCGGCTGATAATGTGCGGAGTTTCAACCAAGGCCGGCGCCATGTCGATCATGGCCTGCTTGAAATGGTCGCTGCCCACGTGGTCTCCAGCTGCGTCGTCCTGGAAAGCTTCAACCAGAACGAATTCGTTGGGGTCCTCAAGGCTGCGCGACCAATCAAACCAAAGGTTGCCTGGTTCCGCACGGGTTGACTCGGTGAAATTGCGCACCAGATCCGGCCAGCGGTCCGAGCAATCCGGCTTGACTTTGAACTTAACGACAATAAAGTACAAGATGACGTCCTTTCGGTAAGTAGCACATCCCTGCAGAAACAGGGTCTAATGCCAGTTTCCCCGGTGCCGCGCGGCTGGGCCTATACGCATTATCGACAGGCGAGAATGCGGCCATCCCAAGAGGACAATAGTGTCCTGCAGCGACCATCCTGTCCGAGACTCAAGGCGCGATAGTGGCAGTGTAATCCAAATCAGAGCAGCCTCAGCAGCGAGTGGTTGCCGGCCAGATCCTCATCGCCCATCACGGCAGCCCCCGGCGGCCCCGCTAGTACGGTGCAGGACTATTTTTAGCTAGCCCAGCCTACGGGGCCAGATCTTGCTCATCCTGCCCTTTTCCTAGTTTTACCTGGCGCGCTTAAGAAAACTGGATATTCGTTGCATGGGGACAATCCGGTCCCGATTCAACCTTATCTTCGGCTGAGTGGCCTTCTTCGACGCTCATGATTCCGAAGCGCTGAATTGCGCTGTAATTGGCGAAGGCATTGGCGGATCCGCCAGAAGGCTCGATGAAGCCGAAATTGCACGCATGGCCAGCTTGCATTTGATGATCGCTCTGCTCATGATCGGGGCCAGCTTTTTGGCCCCATAGAAGTCCCGCACGGGAAGAGCCCTGCGCGGCAGAACGTCGCAGAGTTCCAGCAACTTCTGCAGGCACTTCCTGACCTGCCAGAAGCATGGGCACACGGCATGGGGCGCTCTTGCCGATAGGGTGGGCCATAACCGGAACAATGGCAGAATCCGCCCGAGATCCAAGAGGACATGGCACCATGAAGAATCCGATTCCCGATTACCTCCACGAAGTGCTCGATGCGCTGCGCGATGACACCTCCGGGCAGCGCGCCGGCTACATTCCCGAGCTGGCCGAAGCCAATCCCGACTATTTCTCCTTGGCCGTGACCACCGCCATGGGCAGCACCTACACGGCCGGGGATGCAGGCATCGAGTTCACCATCCAGTCCATTTCCAAGCCTTTCGCCTACGCGGCGGCGATCATGGACCGCGGCCTGGAGCAGGTGCTGGAGCACATCGGGGTGGAACCCTCGGGCGAGGCGTTCAACGAGCTGTCGCTGGAAGCCGGGACCAACCGGCCGAAGAACCCGATGATCAATGCCGGGGCCATCGCCGCCCACGGGCTGCTGGTCGGCGCCGACGCCACCGGCGAGCAACGGGTCGACCGGGCCCTTCAGCTGTTCTCGGCACTGGCCGGACGCCAGCTGCGCATCGACGAGTCGGTTTTCGCTTCGGAGCTGGGCACCGCCGACCACAACCTGTCCATGGCCCATATGCTGCGCAAGCACGGGATCATTGCCGATGACCCGCATGAGGTGGTGGCCGGCTACACCCTGCAGTGCTCCATTCTGGTCACGGTGGCCGACCTGTCGGCGATGGCAGCCACCCTGGCCAACGGCGGCGTGCAGCCGTGCACGCACGAGCGGATCATGGACGAGGCCACCGCCCGGCAGGTCATGTCGGTGATGGCGGTGGCCGGCATGTATGACGGGGCCGGCGACTGGCTGACCCGGGTCGGGATCCCTGCCAAGAGCGGGGTGGCCGGCGGGCTGGTGGGCGTGCTGCCGGACCAGGTGGGCATCGGCGCGTTCTCGCCGCGGCTGGATCCGCACGGCAACAGCCAGCGATCGCGGCGGGCCTTCGAAAGGCTCTCCACGGATATGGGCATGCATCTGCTGGCTCCGAGCCATGGACGGCTCGACGTCGTCGATGTGCGGCGCGGGGGCACCCGCGAGACGTTCACCTTGCAGGGCAATGTGCAGTTCACCGCCGCGGCCGAGCTGCTCGACCTGTTCGCCGCATCGGATTTCGACGGGCCGGCGCACCTGGATATCTCCCGGGTGTTCTCCTTCACCGACGTGGCCCGGCGGATGACGCTGGAGGGGCTGCGCCGGCTGCGCAATGAGGGGCGCCGGGTGATCTTGCATGATCCGCTGCAGTCCCTGGCGGATCCGGATCTGGGTGACGGCACCTATCCGGAGACGCCCTGAGCAGCCGAGGCTAGCGGAAGATGTCCAGGTAGGCCAGCGTGGAACCGACGCTGTAGTCCGCGGCCGGATGGTTGGCCACCAGGTAGCGGTCGCGGATGGCCAGCTCGACGTTGTCGGTGACGATGCCGTCCACGCCGGCGCCCAGCAGCTCGCGGATGCTCGACTCGTCGTTGACCGTCCAGACATGCACCTCGCGGTCCAGCGCATGGGCCTGGGCCAGGAACTCGGGGGTGAAGGATGCCTGCTCCAGCGTGTAGAAGTCGGCCTTCGTTTTCGGCAGCCCGCCCATGCTCATGGCCACGGTCAGCCCGACCCGCAGCTCGGGGCGCCGCTGCTTGATTTCCTTGACCGCACGGGGGTTCAGCGAATGGTAGATGTTCTCCGTGGCTGTTCCGGCGGCATCGGCCTGCGCCAGGAAGCGCGTGAGATAGTCCTTGGATTCATGGCCGGTGACTTTCAGTTCCACGAGCACCTGGATGCCCAGCAGCTCGGCGCGCTTCAGGTATTCCTGCATGGTGGGGATGCGGCCGGTGAAGTCGCCTTCGCGGACCGTGACCTTCCGGACTTCGGCCAGGGTCATCTCATGGATGTTCTGGTTCACCCCTGCCACCACCAGCAGGTTGGTGTCATGGCTGGCGACGAAATGCCCGTCTGCGGTTTCCTGGAAATCCGCCTCGGCGATATCGGCCTGATGCGCCGCAGCGGCGTCCAGGGCGGCCAGCGTGTTCTCCACCCCGCCGGCCGAGTAGCCGCGGTGGGCCAGGATCTTCGCTTCCCCGGCTCCGGTTGCGGTCTGCCCCAGGGCCGGGGATGCGGCCAGGCTGCCCGAAAGCGCCAGTGCGGCAGCCGCGGATCCGGCCGCGGCCTTCAGCACGAGAGATTGCGCGCGGCGATGCCGTTGCGAGCGTTCCTGCAGGGTGACCGGCAGCTCCAGATGCTCGCGGCACAGGGCCACCACGACCTGGATCGCCACCACGGTCGCCGCCCCGATCAGCAGGAAGCCCAGCGTGTGGCCCACGCCGATGCACAAGGTCGCGACCAGCGCCGAGTCCTGCTCGCCAAGCAGGCGGGTGGCCAGATCCGAGATCCATACCAGCACCTCGACCAGCAGCGAGGCGCATAGGGCGCTGGCACCCAGCGGGATCCCGATCAGCAGCAGGTGGCGCAGGCTGTTGCCGCGGGTGGCTTTCAGGCTGGCGCCGAGGGCGGCCAGCGGCTTCTTCGGTCCGACGGCCAGCAGCGGCAAGGTGAGCACCAGACGGAGGTTGGCATAGATGATCGCGCCGATCATCAGCAGATAGAGGCCGGTGCTCAGCGGCGCCTTGAGGTATTCGCGGGTGATGAACGGCGGGATGCCCACGCCCTGGATCAGCACGGACGACAGGCCCAGACCACCCAGGGGCAGGGCGAGGAAGAAGTACGCCATCATCAGCGGCGAGGGATAGGACAGCATCCGGCGCAGGCAGGAGGCGGTTTCGCGGCACACGGCCCGCAGATTGGGAGTCTGCCCGGATTGCTGGCGGTTGACCATCACGATCAGCGCCACGAACTGCACGCTCACCGCACCCAGAGCCAGCACCGCAATGGCCAGCAGGAGCAGCACCGAGACCGGGTGGGCCAGCAGCGCGGTGTAGGTGCGGTCGGTGACGTTGCCCAGGTTGCTGCTTTCCAGCGCCAGCCCGAAAAGGTACTTGATCGCGGGGATGACCAGCAAGCCATTGGCCGCCTGCAGGGCGGTGATGACCGCAAGGTAGCGGAGCACCCGCACATGGCTGAGCTTCAGCACGCGCAGCAGGAATCTGAGGATCTGCTTCAGGAAGGGCAGCCCGCGGCCCGAGGGCAGCGCAGCGGCAGGAAAGTTCGCACTGTGCTTGCTCGATGGAATCCTGGGGGCCACTGCTTGATTTGCCTTTCCGCCCGCCGGGAACGCCTCGGCGGCTGCTTGCAATTCTATCGCCGCCATCTTCCGTTCGCCGTGCGCCTGCTGGATGAAAGCTGAACGGCCAGGCCACCCTGCCTGCGGGAGCCGCCTCCCTTGCTGGCACCACCTGCGCGTAATCTTCCGCAAAACCATTGACCACCAGCTCGATCTTCCCTCCTGTGTGAAACAGATTACTGATATATCAATAAGATATTAATCAATATCCCCGGTCAATCATTCTTAGGCTCTCAGAGTGCTTTCTTTTCCGAGAAAGCCAGATAGCGTCCTACTAGCCCGGCAGCCGGGTCATGTTGCTCTTTTTGCAGCGTGAGGACTTTTGTCTCCCACCCTCTGAACGTGGTAGTACGCAATGGCGTTTACGCCCCTTTCGCATTCCCTCAGCCATCAAGAATCTTCCAGCAATCAGCCAGTGGCTCTTACTTGCGGGTAACTTACGGGACAAGGGGCGAGTGTCGCCGACGACGAACAAGACCCGATACAAAATAATGGAGGAGAGCTCATGGGTACTTTAGGTTGGATCGTTCTGGGACTGATAGCCGGTGCTATTGCCAAGGCCATCAAACCCGGAGAGCAGGGCGGCGGATGGCTCGCTACTTTACTGCTGGGCATCGTCGGCGCGGTCGTAGGTGGCTGGATCGGCTCAGCCGTCTTCGGTGAAGGAGTGGATCAGTTCTGGTCCCTGTCCAGTTGGCTTCTGGCCATCGGCGGTTCGTTGATCGTACTGGTCATTTGGGGCGTGCTCACGCGAAAGCGTGCCTAACTGCACCTGCAGAGCAACGGTCCACCACGGAATCGCGGTGGACCGTTACCGTGCGAGGAAGCGCATCTGGCATGCCTGCGCCGGATGTTCATTGACGAGAATCAGACTCGAAGTCCCGATCCCGAGCCGAATCGACCTCGGGGCCAGTGTCCGCTTTTTTGGTGGAAGACTCGCCCTGTTCGAGCTCGTCAGTACTGTGCTCGTGAATCGTCTCGCGCAGACCCTCGACTTCCGCAGCTCGCCCTTCCCAGTATTCCGGTTCCAAGCCGAAGCCATTGGCCGCCTCTTCGGCCATCCTCTTGAAACCATCTCGATGGTCCTCCAGAGCGTTATTCAGATCTTCGAACTCGTCATGGCTGACACTGACGTCAAGGTGCTTTCGTCTCATTTGCATCATCCTAACTTGTTAGACCGGCTAAATAATTTTGCTGCCCCTACCCTACGGCCCTGGGTTATCCATGGCAGTAGCCATAAGCTTTTCCCCAGAAACCCGGAAATGGGCTCTTTCGCACATTTGACACTCGCCCGATAAATGCCCTAGCCGACCAGCCAGGACCGCCCCGCGGCAAAGCTGGCAGTCAAGCCGGCAGCCACGCTGCGCACCATGGGCGAATCACATGCCCTGCGCCTTGCGCCTACCGCGAAAGCAGGGCACTCTCCCTCACCGCGCCCCTGCCACAGAAGGCCGGCTTGGCTCGTCATCGATCTCGACACTGCGGATCATAGCCTCCAGGAACTTGGCTGCCGCAACCCGCTCGGCCTCGGAGAGCGTACCCACGGCATCCATCATCTGCTCATGCATCCGATGCAGCGTTCCACGAACTTCCGTATCGCTGTAATCCGTGGGCACAATTCCCACAGACCGTCGATCCGCAGGATGCACGACACGCTCGGCATACCCATCGCGGCATAACCGGTCGATCAATACCGACACCGAAGCATTGGAAATCCCCAGTTCCTCAGCAAAATCGCGCTGGCGGGGAGTCACCCCTTTGCGGTGCGCGGCGAGCAGGAATCGCAGCGCGGACATATCGGTCTCGTTCATCCCCATCGAACCGCGGGTCGCAGCTCGCATCCTGCGCTCGGCCTCACGGTACCTGCGCATCAGATTCAGCAAATCCACTGCCTCGGGCACCGAACCGCCCTCGCCATACCAATACCCGCTGGCTTGATAGCTGCTCATGAGAAGAACTCCTTCCACCGGATACGAACGCCATGCCTGCAACACCCGGGGCTTCCAATGCCTTTCCGCGAGGTCCAGCTTGCCTAATACCGAAAAATTCATGTAACCTAGCTAATAGTTAGCCTGTCTAAAGATATTCTACTACGAAACAGCTATCAGTACCGGAGTGAAAGATGAAAAAATCCTTAGCAGTTCCCGTAGAAACCTCCCCGCAGCAAGGCAACGCGTGGAGCACGCGAATCCAGAAGATCGCCACCTTCGCCTCTGAACAGTGCCAGAGCCGGGATACCGTGCATTCAGCAATATGCACCATTACCGGCTCCCCAGAGCAGCTGGTCATCAACTTGGCATGCACGGCAAAAAGCGAAGACCAGGTGTCCGAGTTGATGCAGTACGTCAACGACACCCTCCTGCCGCAGATGGAAACAGCGCTCGGTGTCCGCTTCGAGGTGAAGAATCTGCAGTTCGCCGTCGCGGGCAAGGAGAGCCTTCTCGCAGCACCAGAGCACGCACCCGAGGCCGAACTCCCCGCGCATTGGCTCGATCAGCCTTTCGCCGCACCGAAGCAGACCCCCACCCCCGGGTTAGGTCTCGAACCCGCCAGTTCGGGAAGTCAATCAGATGCATCCCCTGCAGATTTGAGCATGGCCTAGGACCTGCAGCACCCGCCGCCCGCTAAGAGCGGCAGCACCAAAACGAAAGAACCTTTCCAAAGCGCATCCCGCCGCGGAGCCTTACGTCAACATCGCTATTTTCATGAGCAGTGCAAGAAAGGGAAGTATCTAAAATGCCAGGTCGAATCGTACGAACCCGAACCGCAGTCAGAGTCGCTGATTTTCTCGCCACCCGTGAAGGCAAAGCCCACCTGTCCGACTACGGCTGGGCGCAGGGAATGCCGATCGTCATGACCCAGCCGGACGAAACGCTCAACGATGCCATGGGAATGGCATCGATCCCTGGCCGCGCAGTGCTGGTGGCCATGCTCGATCCGCAGACCGAGGAACTGCACATGATGCATGTCACCGTCCCCCAAGCAGCACTGAAAGTCACCAAGGCCTGCGCTGATCGACTCACCATGGGAGAGTTCTTCGAACGCCTGGCAACCGAGCTCATTGCTGAGTTCCGCGTGAAATTCTGGAAGAACACTGCCGTCGCCCACAAGATCCCGGCCTGCCCCGCGATGCAGTCGCGAACCACCTCATCGGCTCGATACCCGATGCCAGCACACCAATCTGGAGCCGAGCGCGTCGCGGCGGGCACTAGCAGGTAAACACCTTAACCCCGGTTCTGGCTCATTCCCCTGGCCAGCCAGCCAATACCCCGTGGAACGGCTGGCGAGCCAGAACCGGGCGCCGTCTGGGGCTAGTTGTTGGCCTCGGTCCTTTATCCAGGTTTGCGGATATCAGGACCCGTCACAACTCAGCGGCCAGAAACAGGCCCCGAAACCGTGTTGGCATCACCCATGAAGCGAGGACGCTCCCCCTTCGTAGCCTTCGAACCGGACTCTTCTGCCTGCCAGTCCCCTCTCAATGACGTCTTCTCGTGAAAGGCGTTAGGAAAAGCTCACCATCAGCGCGGAAAACTGCCTGGGACGCAGCATCCGCTTCAATCAACTGCCGACTTTCATCGCAACGTCGGCAGTTGGGCATTTCAGGATGAATTGGATGAGCTCAGCGAAAAATTTATCCCCTACCGAGTCGTGCTCGATATTGACCGGCATGACGAGATCTACTGCCTCTTCGAGGGGCTCCAGGATTGCTTTCGATACCTTCAGTAGCCAGAGCCGGCCCATGGTTGCCGAGCACGACATCTGGAGGGTCGGTTTCTTACCCGAAGCACTCCCTCTGCATCGGGCATGAAAGCTTGGCACCGGCATATCATCGGTTTTCCCCCCAGAGATCGGGCTATTTTATTCGTCTGGGCGTCGGCGACTAATCCGAATTGGGCCTTTGGCACCGTCAGCTTCCACGGGCTCGCCATTTTGTGTTGCGACGACTTCACCTTGCGTGGCCAATGCCGCCGCAATCTGGCGCACTTGGCCCATGTACTTGCGCCACCCTTCGTCCGGCCCACCCACTATGCGTGCAACATCGCTCGGGCAGATTGACGTGTCTACTCTATGGCTCAGCAAGGTGCGAATGGTCGCGCGAATTCGCTCTCCCATTGAATCCGAGTCCGGATCCTCCCACCACGGCTGTCCACGTTCGCCAAGTGCGAGCTTGGCATCATTCACACGCTTTCTCGCTCCGTCTTCGCCTTGCTTGACGGCCCGGCGGGCTAACATCAGCTCGTTGACCAGCTCTTGGCGCAGTCTCGCAGGGATCGAGGGATCACTGGCTCTCCACCGCCGCCCCTTGATTATCAGGTAGCGCCCATCGGTGGTGGTTTGCACTGGCTTCTCTGAAGGTGACATCTTATACCCCATCTCCATTCAAGGACCGACTTCCGAAACGCACCGTCGCGCTGATGGCGTCCTATGGCGAATGAGTCAACTACTAAAGAATTTGCTTTCTGTAAATCGTCGAAATTAACTTGACGAAGAGCCATTGCATTCGCTGACTGCAGCAGGGTGCCAGCCATGTGATAACTGCAGGACTTCGGCTTTTCATCTTCGTGACTATTGCCAGCTGGGCTCCGTGACGCCACCGGCATCTGGGGGTGCTCGCTTAGTTTCGAAGCAGTCCAATTACTCACCAGATGCTTCCGGCACCCGATCCGATCCTCGGTTTGGCTGATGCCGGGCTCTATTTTTCGCCGAAAGCAGGGGTCGTGACCGCGCATTCCACGCGTTCTCCGGGCTTGCCGGTCTGCGCCGCAATTTCCTTCACCCCGTCGAGCAGGATCCGGCAGGTAGCAGTGCTGCCTTCGGCAGGCGTGGCCGCAATGGCCGCGTCTTTTTCTGCGGTGATGACGCTTTCGGCGGTCCAGCTTGATCCGTCCTTCTTGCCGGCGTCGCTGGTGGTGGCCACCGAGTCCTCGGTCACCTCGGCAGAGTCTTCGCCGCGGCTGGGCGAATCGAGGTAGGACACATCGCTCAGCGCATCAGCGTTTTCCCCGCTCACGGTCACCTGGTAGGTCACTGCCCAGGCATCCGCAGTCGCTTTGTCCCAATCATCAACGGCACCGCAGCCGGTCAGTCCCATGCCGAGGACGAGTGCCGCGGAACTGGCTGCCAGCCAAGTCGAAGTGCGATTGATTGCCGAACGGGAAGTGCCGTGCATGGTTTTCCTTTTTCCGAGGTTGAAGCGGGTAATGCTCTATCTACTGATCAACACTAGTTTTGTACGCACCTGCTGTCCTCAACGCCGAGAATGATCTCTGCTCGTTGGCGTCCGCCTCTGGGTGGAGACTTGCATCGCCAGCACCTCTCGGGCTCCGCGTCTTGGATGTCCTGCGGCTCTGCACAAGCGGGTAAACTCGCCCACGGATCCCCGCCATTGAAAGGACTTGATGATGCAGCTGCAGTTTGCCCCTGATAATCGCATAGCAGGGCTGCCGTCATGAGACTTTCCATCCTTGATCAGGTTCCGCTCACCGAGCATGCCACTACCGTGAGAGATGCCTTGTCCAGCGCCCTGCAATTGGCGCAGGATGCCGAAGCACTGGGCTACCATCGCATCTGGTTTGCCGAACACCACCATTCCAAGTCCTTCGCCAGCGCCGCCCCTGAAATGATGACCGCACTGGCGTTGGAACGTACCTCACGCATCCGGGTTGGCACCGGAGCCATCCTCTTGCCCTATTACCAGGCGCAGAAGGTCATCGAAGCCATGGGCCTGCTGGCCGCTGTGCACCCGGACCGGGTGGATGTCGGCGTGGGCCGCGCTGCGCTATCCGACCCGTATTACGCGCAGAAGATCGCCGCGCTCGTGCAAGACCTCGATGCAGTCCACGAAGCCTCGGACACTGAGCCGGCAGGCCGGGTCTGGGTGCTGGGCGCGGGCGGTTCCACCGCTCCCCTGCCCGGAACGCTCGGCGCTGGCTACGTGCACGGCCACTTCCTGCGGCCTGCCGGTGGCGAGCCTGCCACCCGCGCCTACCGCGAGGCCGCGGCCAACTCCGGGCACGCCGCCCATACCGTGCTGGCGGTTCGCTTCGCCACCGCTGACACCGAGGAGAAGGCCCAAGCCTTGGCCAACGCGCTCTTGCTGTGGCGTGTGCGCAAGGATCTCGGACACGATGGACCAATCCCCTCGACCGCAACGGCAGCGAACTACGAGTGGAGCGCGCAAGAACGTGCCAGGGCTACGGAACGCAGCCATGCGCTGATCGTGGGCACTCCTGAGAAGGTCCGCGATGAGCTGCTGGCATTGGCGCAGTCCCACGGTGCCGATGAACTGATGCTCAACACCCTGGTCAGCGACCCGGCAGACCGGCTGCAGTCCTATCACCTGCTCGCAGAGTGCTTTAACGCCTAGCTCTCAGGGGTGCACCTCGCCAACTCCAATGCGCTGGCTCGCTTACTGCTTGAGCACGTAAGTGTTCAGATCATCGAGCGTTTGCTGCATGTGGCTGTCCATGGATTGGCGGGCTTGTGTGCTGTCGCCCTGCCGAAGCGCGGCAAGGATCTGCTCATGTTCCGCTATTGCATGCTTCTGGATCTGCTCGAAGGCGCTGGTTTCGCGCCTGCGTGAAGAAAGGACGCGGCCCAGCGGCTCATAGAGCGCCGAAACGAAAACATTGCCGGAAGCCCGCAGGATCACATCATGGAATTCCAAGTCGGCTTCGACAAACCCATCCAAATCCGCAGATGCATGGGCAGCACGCATGGCATCAAGCAGTTCGCCCATCGTTGCCAGCTGCCCTTCGGTGATCCGTGAGGCAGCCAGTTCGCAGGCGCCGGTCTCCAGCATCCGGCGCAACTCGATCAGCTGCACAGCGGCCGCGGCGGCACCCACGCCGGCGGTCGTGGCACGAACGACAGCCTCCAGTGAATTCCACATATTGATCGGATTCACAAACGTTCCACGGCCTCGCTCGACGCGGATGATGTTCTGCGCCGCCAGCGTCTTGATCGCCTCGCGGACCGTCATCCGGCTGACGTCCAAGGTTTCGCAGAGTTCCAGCTCGCCAGGAATCAACTCGTCAACCGGCAGTTCACCGCTGACTATGCGGTCCAACACGCTGTCCGCTACCTCTACGACCAGTGACTTCCGGGCCACGATTCCTCCATCCCCGGGACTGCTCATCCCGCCAAAGACCTGTCTAGTCTATGTCCCGCAGGCAGTTGCAGCAGACCACGATCCGTGTAAAACTATTCGTCATGACAGATGTCTGACATCTTACCTATGATGCAGATGTGGTGCCCAATGACGAAGGAGTCCTTGACCATGCTTGAGTCCGAGTTGCTCGCCGGATATCTCCCGGAGCGCGAAATCGCGCCCGCGAAGATTGCCGAGACGGCGCGTTCCACCGGCAGCGTGCTGGTGGTCCTGGATGACGACCCGACCGGAACCCAGTCCGTGAGCAACCTGCCGGTGCTCACTCGTTGGGACGTCGAGGATTTCCGCTGGGCTTTCGACCTGCAACTGGATGGCGAACGCCCATTGGCCGTCTACGTGCTGACTAACACGCGTTCCCTGGATGCCGCCGATGCCGCACTGCGCAATGAGCAGGTAGCCCGGGCAGCCCTGCAGGCAGCTGCAGAAGCCGGCCTCTCGGTATCCTTCGTCAGCCGCAGCGATTCCACCCTGCGCGGGCATTTCCCGCTGGAAACCGACACCTTGGCGGCCACCACGGCGTCCGTTGATCCGTCTTCCTCGGTAGATGCAGTGCTGATGGTTCCCGCCTTCGGCGAAGCCGGGCGTATCACCGTTGCCGGCGAGCATTACATGCGCACCACCGACGGCCAGGTCGCCAAGGTCAGCGAGACTGAATTCGCCAAGGATGCCACCTTCGGCTTCAGCACCAGCTACCTGCCTGACTACGTCGCCAAGAAGACCGGCGGGCGCATCGCGCCCGAAGACGTGATGATCCTGGACTTGGATACCATCCGCTCCGGCGCCGCAGCCATCGCCGGCCGATTGGCCGAAGCATCCAACGCCCAGGTGGCCACCGCGGATATCGTCACCGAAAACGACTTGCTGGCCTTGGCCGAAGGTCTGCAGCAGGCCGAAGCGTCCGGAACCCGCGTGCTGTACCGCGTGGGCCCGCCATTCATGCGCGCCCGCATCGGGCAGGAAAAGCGCCAGCCGCTCACCGCAGACGAGATCTATGCCGAGAACGGTGCCGAGCAGCGCACCGCCGGCGGGCTGATCGTCGTGGGCTCGCACGTGGGCGTGACCACCCGCCAGCTGGCCGACCTGACCGGCCAGCATTCGAATGCCACGGTCATCGAGCTGGATGTCCCGGCCATCCTCGCCGAAGGGGCCGAGGCCTACTTGGCAGGCAAGGCCGAGCAGATCGGTGCCGCCTTGGCCACCCAGGATGTCATTGTGCACACCTCGCGCAAGCTGGTGAAAACCGACGACGCGGCGCAATCGCTGGACATCGCCCGCACCGTGAGCGCCGCGGTGGTTTCGGTGGTCAACCAGATCCTGCACGCTACTCCCCCGCGTTTCGTCATCGCCAAGGGCGGGATCACTTCTTCGGATGTCGCCGCGCATGGCCTGGAAATCCGCCATGCGATCGTGCGCGGACCGATGCTCCCGGGCATTGTCTCGCTCTGGGAATCGGTGGACGGGCCTGCAGCCGGCATCCCCTACATCGTCTTCGCCGGCAATGTGGGCGATGACAGTTCGCTGACTGCCGTCACCGCCAAGCTGAGCGTCACTTTCTAACCATCTTTACTACTCCTTGGAGATTTCAATGAGCACCACTACAGTTGCAGTCCTCGGCCTGGGCGCCATGGGCCTGCCCATGGCCACCCGCTTGGCCACCGAGCTTCAGGTCAACGGATTCGACATCTCGGCTGAACGCATGGAACTGGCCAGCAACGCGGGCATCGCCACCTTTGCTTCCGCCCGCGAAGCGGTCACCGGCGCCGATGCGCTGCTGCTGGCCGTGCGCAATGGCGAGCAGCTGGACGCCGTGCTCTTCGGCGAGCAGGGCGTGGCCGGGCAGCTGAAGGCCGGCGCGGTGGTCATCCTGACCTCCACCGTTGGCTTGGACGCGGTACCTGCCACCGCCAAGCGCCTGGCCGAACTGGGCGTCGGCCTGGTGGATGCGCCGCTGTCCGGCGGCCCGGTGCGCGCCGGCGAAGGCGACCTGCTGATCGTGGTCGGCGCCGAGCCGGCGGAACTGGCCAAGGTCCGCAACGTGCTGGACCTGCTGGCTTCCACCCTGAGCATCGTGGGCGACAAGCCGGGCGATGGCCAGGCGCTGAAGACTGTGAACCAGCTGCTGTGCGGCGTGCACATCGCAGCCGCCGCCGAGGCCCTGGCCCTGGCCGGCAAGCTCGGCCTTGACCAGGCCACCACCCTCGAAGCGCTGCAGGCCGGCGCCGCGAATTCCTTCATGCTCGGCAACCGCGGCCCGCGCATGCTCGAAGCCTACAGCGAGGACGGCGCCGAGGTGCTCTCGCGTCTGGACATCTTCGTGAAGGACATGGGCATCGTGACCAGCGCGGCCCGTTCCCTGCACCTGTCCACCCCGGTGGCCTCCGCGGCCGAGCAGCTCTACCTGCTGGGCGAAGCCCACGAGCTGGCCGCCGCCGACGATTCAGCAGTCATCAAGGTAGTGGCCCCGAAGGCTGCCCAGTAAAGTCATCAGCGCGCGGGTTCGACACCCGCGCACTGCGTCAAAGGAGACGACACAACCCATGAGCCCGCTAATGCTCTTACTGATTGCGGTGGCCGGAGTGGCCCTGCTGCTGCTCGGCGTCATCAAATTCAAGATGCCCGCCTTCATCGTCCTGCTGCTGGTCAGCATCCTCGTGGCCTTGGCCGCCGGCATCCCGATCCAGGAAGTGGCCGGTTTGGTCACCACAGGCATGGGCGGCACGCTGGGCAGCGTCGCCGTCCTGGTGGGCTTGGGCGCCATGCTCGGCAAGGTCATCGAGATCTCCGGCGGAGCCCAGGTGCTCTCCACCCGCTTCACCGCGCTCTTCGGCCCACGCCGGGTGATCGCTGCGCTGACCACCGCTGCCTTCCTGCTGGCCATCCCGGTCTTCTTCGACGTGGGCTTCATCGTGCTGGTGCCGATCATCTACGGCTTCGCCAAGGCATTGGGCGTCTCCCCGGTGAAGATCGGCCTGCCGGTCGGCGCGATCATGCTGGCCATCCACGTGGTGGTTCCGCCTCATCCAGGCGTGGTCGGCGGTGCCGAGATCCTCGGCGCCGACATCGGCTGGGCCACCATCCTGGGCTTGGCTTTCTGTGCCCCGCTGGGCGTGCTGAGCTACTTCGCGGCCAAGCGGATCAACCGCCGCGAGATCCCGATGCTGGCCGAAACCGCCGAGCAGTTCGAATCCTTCGGCACCGCTGAGGGCGATGACGGTGCAGTGGCCACCAAGACCAAGGCCCCGACCTCCTCCATGGTTATTTCCATGATCCTGCTGCCGATCGTGATGATCATGCTCGGCACCGTGGGCGGCTCCCTGGTGCCCGCAGAATCCACCGCGGCGAACTTCCTGGGCTTCATCGGCTCGCCATCCGTCGCGTTGCTGGTAACCGTACTGGTGTCCTACTACCTGCTGGGCGTTCGCAGCGGCTGGAGCAGCGAGCAGACCGGCAAGGTCATGGACTCGGCGCTGGCCCCGGCGGCCATCGTGATCCTGGTGACCGGCGCCGGCGGCGTGTTCGGCAAGGTGCTCACCGAATCGGGCATCGGCACCGTGCTGGCCGAATCCCTGGCCGAGGCCGGGCTGCCGATCATCGTCATGGCCTTCGTCCTGGCCGCGATCCTGCGCGCCTCGCAGGGATCCGCCACCGTCGCGATCATCACCACCACCGGCCTGCTGGCCGCAGCCGTGGAAGCCGGCGGCTACTCCACCGTGCAGACCGCGCTGATCCTGGCCTCCGTGGGCTTCGGCGCCTTCGGCCTGAGCCACGTGAACGACTCGGGCTTCTGGATTGTCACCCGCTTCCTGGGCCTGTCCGTGGCCGACGGCCTGCGCACCTGGACCGTGCTGACCACAGTGCTGGGCGTGGCAGGATTCGCGCTCACCGCCATCACCTACGCCATTATCACCGCTGCAGGAGTGTAATTTCCCGATGCTCACCCCCATGAACCAGATGGTCGCCGAGGCCATTGCCTCCGGACAGGCCGTCCCCGCGTTCACCTGCTACGACTTCACCACCGCACTGGCAGTGGTCGCCGAAGCCGAAAAGCAGGGCCGCGCGGTCATCCTGAATGTCGCGCCGAAGACCGCCGGAAGCACCGCGGGACTGCGGCTGATCTCGGCCCTGCGCACCTTGGGCGAGCAGGCAGCCGTGCCGGTAGCGGTCCAACTGGATCATGCCAGCGACGCGCAACTGATTGCCCGCGCCGTGCAGGCCGGCGCCACCGCGGTGCTGGCCGACGGTTCGGCCGGGACGCTGGAGGAGAACATCGCCTTCGTCCAGCAGGTGCGTTCACTGATCGGCCCGCAGGTGGTGCTGGAAGCCGAGCTAGGCGCCCTGCCTGGCAACGAGGACAAGGCCTTCGAGCAGTCGGCCTCGCAGCTGACCGATCCGGCCCAGGTGGCCCGCTTCGTCCAGGACAGCGGCGCGCAGCTGCTGGCAGTGGCCATCGGCAACGTCCACGGCAGATACAAGGGCGAACCGAAAATCCACTGGGACGTGCTGGAAGCCATCCACGCCGAATCAGCGGTTCCGCTGGTACTGCATGGAGCATCGGGCATCGCGCCTGCGGACCTCTCGCGTTCCATTTCCTTCGGAGTGGGCAAGGTCAACTTGAACACCGAGTTGCGCACTGCGACGCTGGCCGCACTGGCCGGGCAGGTGGAAGCCCGCCGCGCCGACGGACAGAATGTGCTGGGCTTGATGGGCGACTGGGAGCAAGCGGTCACCGAGGTCGCCTCGGCGACCTTCATCTCCTTGAGAGCCAAATAGATTGCTGCCATTGAAGGCCGCGGCGAAGGAACTCCCTTGTTCCGGCGCCGCGGCCTTCGGCGTATCCGGCTGCGGCAGAGCCAACGGCCGGGGACACTGCTATCGCTTCGCTTCGCGCCGCGCTTCCTGGCTCAAGGCCATCACGAAATCATCGATGTCAGTGTGCTCGAGTTTGGCACATCGGCCAGCGTCGATATCCACGGCGCCGGCAAGGACGGGCTCGCGCAGGACTGCAAGCCTGATCTCATGTTCTTGCTTCCGGCGCTCGGTCAGAACAACATTTCGAATTTGCATGATGAGCTCCTCCTGATCCTTCCAAGCTACAGATAATTGGCATATTAGGCCATACCCTGCGACCCGGCTCCTAGCTGGCTCTGGTTCTGAACGAGCACCTGTCAGTTCCCATTTCCCTGCTCGGTTAGAGAAGAGTAGGGTCCGGATTATGCGCGGACCGCAGGGAAACTCCTCAGTAGCTAATAGGCAGTCTCAACCGACAGCACCTTCAACCCGTCGGCCACCACGCGACCGTCGTGGATGACGGTGCGGTCGGTGCCGCGGTCCATCACGGTGGAGGAAATCGTTTCGCCGTCCACCAGCACCAACTCGGCCCGGTCTCCCGCAGCCAGTCCCGGGCGGTCGGCCACCGAAGCCAAGCGCGGCACCTCACGGTCCATGATCGAAGCGCCGCCCATGGTGGCCACGGCGAGCGCGTGCTCGATCAGCTCGTCCTTGCGGAACCCATTGACGAACGCCAGCTGCCAGGTCCGCTCCAGCAGGTCGCAGTTCCCGTAGGGGCTCCAGTAATCGCGTTGCCCGTCCTCGCCCAGACCGAAACGCACCCCTGCCGCAACCAGGTCCACCAGCGGCAAATGGCTGGAGGTGCTTGGCGCCACCGAGGTCAGCGAGATATCCAGCTCGGCGAAGGTCTCGATCAGCCGGCGGCTGGTGGCCTCGCTGACGCCGCCCAGCTCGTAGGCATGGGACAGGTTGACCCTGCCCTGCATCCCCAGTGCCCGGGTGCGCTCGGCAATCAGCTCCGTGGAGAACACGGCGAGCGCGCCGGGTTCATGCAGGTGCACGTCGATATCCACCTGGTACTTCTCGGCCAGCCCGAACACCGTATCGAGGTGGCGGACCGGGTCGCGGTCCAGTGCACAGGGGTCGATGCCGCCCATGGCATCCGCACCGGCTTTCAGTGCATCCTCCAGATACTTTTCGGTGCACGGTTCGCGCAGAATCCCGGCCTGGGGGAAGATGATGATCTGCACTTCGGCCTCGTTGGAGAACTTCTCCTTCGCGGCCACCACTGCCTCGTATTTCTCCAGCTTGGAATCCACATCCACCTGGGCGAAGGAACGCACCCGGGTGGTGCCGCGGGCGATCATCCGTTCCAGGGTTCCGGCAACGCGCTCGGGCAGCGGAATTTCGGCATCCCGCCAGTTTTCGCGGTCGTTGCTCATCATTCCCCACACACCGGGCCGGCCGGTGTGCTCGCGGAAGGGCAGGCCGATGCGCGTGGAGTCCAGATGCACGTGCACGTCCGAGAAGGACGGGATCAGGATGCGGCCCCTGCCATCCACATCAGTTGGTTCCGGGATCCGCTGCGGATCATGGGCGGCGATCGAGGTGATCTTGGCGCCCTCGATGAGGATGTCGCTGGGCGCTCCGCCCCAAGGGCGGGCATTGCTGATGAGCATGAAATGAAGTCCTTTGCCCGATTACCGAGTTCTCGTACGAGGGTACAGCACGCCGGGCTGCCCGCCAGCGTCCCTGGGCAGAGCCTCGACCGCCAGTGCTCTTCCGGGCTCATGGCCCTCGCCGCCGCCAATCAGTTCCGGGGGACTCGATCCGCCGCTAGCAATCCGCGCCCCGGCTGTTTTCTAGTGCCACGACGGCGACCGCCTGAACGGCCTCATCAACGTCAATCCCTCCGCTCAGACTTTGCTCTAGGGGCCCTCTTCATCCATTGCATCAACTCCACTTCGGCACTCCAGCGCATTGGCCCAATTTCGCCCGCGAAGTACCAGTACCTGCATCCGCAGAAGACTAAGTGATAGTAAGGCGAGTCGTTAACTATCACCTAGGATGCACGAAGCGATGAAGCACAACGACAGCGACGACCGCATTGAGATTCCTGTCCGCTGCTCAGCAAAGCACCACTGGCGCCCGCGGCGAAGGAGAAGTCAGGATTGCGCAAAATGCGCGTCTGGCAGCATGATCACATCCTGCGCATTCTGGACGACTACGCAGCAACGATTCGACGGGACTCGGTGCACTAAGCCCGGATGCCCATACGACAAGCCTCGGGCCATATGAATGTGATATGACAGTGATAGCCAAGAGGGCCTCACTGCTCACTGGCCAGTCATGGAAGAGTCAAAAGCATGGCCCCTGAACATTCACAGCGAACCCAAACCCCGACTTCCGCCGAGCCCAAGCCGTCACTGTCGACGCGTGTAGGCGGATTCATGCCCGGCATCTTCCTGTGCCTGGTGATGGGCGGCGTGGCGCTGGCCGCCGCGAAGCTCATCCCCGGGATGAGCGCACTGCTGATCGCGATCCTGCTCGGTGCGCTGTGGCGCAATCTGGCGCCGGTACCCACGGTCTTCGAGCCAGGGGTAACCTTCTCCGCGAAGACGCTACTGCGTGCAGGCATCGTGCTGCTGGGCTTCCAGCTCTCGCTCGGCGCCATCCTGGCCTTGGGCCCGGGCGTGCTGGTCATCGTGGTGCTCTGCGTGGGCGTGACCTTCCTGGCCACCGTGTGGATCGGCGGACGCATGGGCATTGAGCTGCCGCAGCGCCTGCTGATCGCCGCCGGCTTCTCCATTTGCGGTGCTGCTGCCGTGGCTGGTGCCGAGGGCGCAACCCGCGCCAAGCAGGACCAGGTGGCTACGGCCATCGGCCTGGTGGTGCTCTTCGGTACCCTGATGATCCCGCTGACCCCGGCGCTGGGCGCGCTGTTGGGCCTGGGCGAAACCAGCATCGGCGTGCTGATCGGCGCTTCCACCCACGAGGTGGCCCAGGTGGTCGCCGCCGGCGGCGCCGTGGGCGCCACCGCGCTGGGCGTGGCCGTGACGGTCAAGTTGGCACGCGTGGTCATGCTCGCCCCGATCATGGCGGGCCTGTCGCTGTACATGAGCCGCAAGCACAACATCGAAGGCGGAAAGCGCCCACCGGTCATCCCGCTGTTCGTGGCGCTGTTCCTGGTAGCCATGCTGGTCCGCACCACCGGCATCCTGCCCGAAACGCTGCTGCAGCTGGCCTCGACCGCGCAGACCGTGCTGCTGGCCGCCTCGATGTTCGCACTGGGCCTGGGCGTGCACCTGAAGTCAATCGTGAATTCAGGCGGCCGCTCGCTGGTGCTGGCCTTGCTGTCCACGCTGGTCATTCTGGTCATCGCCGTGGTCGGCGCGCTGCTCTACCGTCCGCTGTAACGCCAAGATTTCCACGAATCTCCACGACTGCCTCGGCACCGGCATTGCGGAAACGAATCAAACTTCACCGCAAGGGTCCGCGGGAACTCCGGGACGCAGAAAGCCAGCCACGTAGCGATGGCAACATGGCTGGCTGTCTGGAACTGCTGCAACTAGCGCAGCACGACGGTGCGTGAGCCACTGAGGAAGACCCGGTCCTCGCAGTGCCAGCGCACCGCGTCGGACAACGCCTTGCACTCGGTATCGCGGCCCGCGGCCACCAGATGCTCGGGCTCGAAGCTGTGGTCCACTTCCTGGACCCGCTGAGTGATGATCGGCCCCTCGTCCAGCTCCGAATTCACGTAGTGCGCGGTGGCGCCCACGGTCTTCACGCCGCGCTCGAACGCCTGATGGTAAGGCTTGGCGCCCTTGAAGGAGGGCAGGAACGAGTGGTGGATATTGATGGCCCGGCCGGTGAGCTTGCGGCTGAGGTCATCGGAGAGCACCTGCATGTAGCGGGCCAGGACCACCAGATCCACCTCGAAGCGCTCCACCAGGTCCATCAGCTTGGACCCGGCTTCGGGCTTCGTCTGCGCGGTGACCGGAATATGGAAGAACGGGATCCCGTTCCACTCGAGCTGCTGGCGGTGATCGGGGTGGTTGGAGACAACTGCCGCGATCTGCACCGGCAGCTCCCCCATCCGGGCGCGGAACAGCAAGTCGTGCAGGCAGTGGCCGAATTTGGAGACCATCACCACCACGCGCTTCTTACGGCCTGCCGGGCGCGGCCCCCAGGTAGCTTGGTGCTCTTCGGCAAGCTGCCCGAGGCTTGCTTCGAGCTGCGAGATCTCCGCGGCAATTTCCTTCGACTCGGCGACTTCGAACTCGATGCGCATGAACAGCGTTCCTGAACGCTGGTCATCATGCTGCTTCAGCTCCCGGATATCTCCGTGGTGCTTGAGCAGCAGACCGGTGACCGCATGCACGATGCCCGGGCGCTCGGCGCAGGTGAGGGTCAGGACGTATTTGTTGTTCGGTTCGGTCATCGTGCCGCTCCTTGGTTTCGCCGAGATGGCTATAGCTTCGCCATGACTCGTGTGGTTTTCAGATGAAAGGAATACGGTCGCGCAGTGCGCCCGCTTGCCCGCTTTGCCCCGCGGAATCCGGGCCGCCGGGCCAGGGGTTTACCTGCCGATAATCCGCGCCTTGCACTGCCCTTCAAAGCGGATGCCGGCATGCCCGGCATCCGCGGACAGACTCTGATATATCAGTTGCTGATCGCAATACTAGGTGTGCCCCAGCACAGCGTCAATGACTTTTCCTGCTGGATTTCTGCAGGGTTCCAAGCAGGTTTTCAGCCCAGTTGCCGACCAGCAGCGAACGGCGGATTAGGCGCATTCGCGCGGAAAAAGCGCCCAATTCGGAGCCGGGGCGATACTCTTTGTGTGTCGGCAAAATGATTTTTGAGCAATGAAGAGAGCAATATGCCAAGGCCCACCGGATTGACCAGCACCGCCACGGAGCAAGGCTCGATGGCCGATCGCGCCTACAACGCCCTGCGCGACCGGCTGGTGCTGCTGGAAATCGCGCCGACCCATCCGATCCACGAACCGCAGCTCGCCGAAGAGCTCGGCGTCGGGCGCACCCCGATGCGCGAAGCCCTCAAGCGCTTGGAAACCGACCACCTGGTCGTGTCCTATCCGCGCCGCGGCACCTTCGCCACGGCAGTGGATTTCCATGAGCTGAACTACATCTCCGAGATGCGCCAGGTGCTCGAGCCGCTGGCCGCCCGCAACGCGGCGGCCAACAAGGACCCACTGATCCGCGAGGAGCTGGCCGGCTCCCTGCAGCAGATCGATGCCTTGGACCCTACGCTGGACCAGCGTTCGCTGCTGCTGCTCGATGTGCACATCCACCGGCTCATCTACAAGGCCGCGGCCAACAAGCACCTGGAGGAAACCCTGGTGCGCCTGGATAACCTGGTGACCCGGATCTGGTGCCTGGTCATCGACCAGATGCCGCCCATCGCCGAGCACATTTCCGAGCATTCAGCCCTGTTGCGCGCCATCCTCGACGGCGACGCGGAGCTGGCCTCGCGGCTGGTCTCGGAGCACGTGGCCCACTTCGAGCAGGCCCTGCGCCGTGCCCCGTAGCCGACGCTCCGGGACGCGGCCGGCACGCTAGCGTACGGCACCCTCGGGCTCCAGATCCGCATCGGGATGCTGCTGCGCTTCGCGCACCTCGGCTTCTTGCCCATCGTCCGCCAGCTCATCCGCCGGCGCTTCCGGCGCTTGTGCTGCGGCCTCTAGCGCCGGGGCGGCGACAATCGAGTTCTCCCTGGTCATCAGGCAGAACTGCTCACCCGCGTGGCGGTCGATGCCGTCATCCACTGCCTGTTCCAGCACCTCCATGGCCACCTTGCCGCGCAGCACCAGCGGATCGCGGCTCAGGTCCTTCCACAGCGCCACGCAGAGCAGCAGCATCACCAGCACGAAGGGCAGCGCCGAGACGATCGTGATGTTCGTCAGCCCGTTCAAGGCTTCCGCCGGATGATCCCCGCCGGCCAGCAGCATCACCGCCACCACCGCGCCCACCGAAACACCCCAGAAGACCACCGACTTCTTCGACGGATCCTCGGCGCCGCGCTCGCTGAGCGCGCCCATCACGATCGAGGCCGAGTCCGCCCCGGTGACGAAGAAGATGGCAATCAGCACCACGGTCAGCCCCATCAGCGCAATGGAGAACCACTCGGGGAACGGCAGCGCGCCGAGCAGCTCGAAGAGCACCGAGTCGAAGTCGATGTCCGGTGCCCCATCCACCATCCTCGCCAGCGCCTGGCCCATGTCCCCGTTGCGCTCGGCCCGCTCCCGCAGGCCGATGGCGCCACCGCCGAAAATCGCGAACCAGATCAGCGTGACGGTGGAAGGAACCAGCAGCACGCCGGTGACGAACTGGCGGATGCTGCGCCCGCGCGAGATCCGCGCGATGAACAGGCCCACGAACGGGGTCCAGGAAACCCACCATGCCCAGTAGAAGATCGTCCAGGAAGACAGCCAGGCGGCCATGTCCCCGTCGCCGGAGGCCGAGCCCGGGCGGTTGGGATTCACATTCAAGCAGATGCCGGTTTGGCCGCTCTTGCAGTTGCGGCAGCGGCCGCAGGAGATGTTGAAGGGCATCGAGACGACGTCGCCCACCTTGAGGAACTCCACATCACGGCCCACTTCGCTTCGTCGGCCAGGAACTGGTGCACGACATTCCCGGGGAACCAGGATTCGCCCCGATCAACGAAGCCGGCGGCGAAGGCATTACCGGCAGCAACCGCTTCGCCAGCTCGGCCGCCGATGATGGGACCGAACTGCAGGTGAGCACCGCAACCACCGTGGTGCCGTGGGTGCTGGACCGCGATTTGGTGCGCTATTTCTTCGACAAGCTGGAACCGGTGCTGGTCAACGGCACCGGCGGGGTGATCTACGCCCGCACCGCCGCCGGCGTCGACGACGATCCGAAGTCGGACAGCGCTCCGGATGCCGTAGCGCCGCTGAAGAACTCGGTGTGGTCTCTGGCCGCGGCCGCGGTGCCGCTGCTGGTCTTCGCCGGATCGTTGCTGCTCTCCTCCAGCTACTCCCCGGATGCGAAACTTGTCCCGCAGCTGGTCGGCTGGGTTGGAGTCATCATGTCCGGAATCCTGCTGGTGCTCGAACTGCGCACCCGCAAGGCCGCAATGGCCGCGGATCGGCGGGTTAACGTATCGGCCGCCGCCTACTTCACCGCGCCTGCCGAAACCGTCCCCGCAGCTGCAGGGCATGCACCATCCGGCACTGCCCAGGCGACGGCTGCGATCCAGCAGCCGGACACCAATCCGGGCACTGGATATCAGGCTGGAACCAGCTCAGCTGGAACTGGCCGCGACTCGGCTTGGGGCCCCAAGTGGACCAGCGATGCATCTTTCGCCTTGCGAACCTTCAGCTGGATGGCTGGGTTCCTCGTGCTCACCTCGCTGGTGGGATACCTGGCAGCCATCTCGGTCTTCGTTCCGGCCTTCCTGCTCATCGTGGCCCGCGCCAAGCTGAAGACCACCATCATCTACACGGCTGTGCTGTTCATTCTGATGCTGGTTCTTCCATCCCTGCTTCCCATCGACCTGCCCCAGGGCCTGCTGGCCAACTGGCTCTGATCACGAGATCCACTAGGAGAACACCATGGCAATCATCGCTTGCTACAGCGGCACCCCCGCGGGCCGCTTGGCCGTACGGCGCGGGCTGGCCGAGGCCCACAAGGCACAGGACCGGTTGCTGATCGCGAACCTGGACAAGGAGCCGATCACCGAGCAGCATCTGGGCATCGACCTCGATGCCCTGCTGGATCTCGGGGTTCCGCTGCAGATCCTGCCGCAAAACGGCCCGGTCCACGACGCTGCCGATTTCGTCCTCCAGGCGGAGCAGGAGCATTCCGCCGCATTGATCGTCCTCGGGCTGCGCAAGCGCTCGCGCGTAGGCAAGCTGATCATGGGCAGCATCGCCCAGCGCATCCTGATCGAGGCCGACTGCCCGGTGCTTGCAGTGAAGGCGAAAGACTAGTCCTTCTCCTCGTGAACAAAATCAGCCAACGCAATCCCCGCCCGCATTTTCAACAGATGCAGGCGGGGATTGCGTTTGCGTTCCAGCGTCCAAAGGCGGTGCCCTATCTCACGAATAGTTTCACAAGATACTTGTACGAGTTATTTGTATTCTGTAGCTATGGAAATTGAGCACGAGTCGGCAGGCCTTTCCGAGCAGATGCATGAAGCGCTTTCACCACTGCTGAGCCTGATACGCACAGCCCGGTCCATGTCCCCGGGCAAACTGGGCATCCTGCACACCCTCGCCACCGAAGGCCGGGCAAGTGCCGCCGGGATGCGTCAGGACATCGGGGTCAGCCAGCAAGCCATCTTGCTGACCACCAAGGAGTTGGAAGGCCTCGGACTAATCGAGCGGCACCGGGATGAAGCCGACCGACGCAAGCCCTGGTTCCAGCTCACCGATGCCGGCCGGCAAAAACTGGAGCATGAAATCCAGCTTGGCCAGGCCGCATTGACGCAAGCCATCAGCGAGAACCTGAGCGATGAAGAGCTCTCCTTGATACGTGCCGCCTTGCCTGCACTGAAAAAAATCAACACGGCGGTCCGCCCATGAATCGCACCGCAACCGCCCGAAATCCGCTGGTGCCGACGCTGGTATTTGCCGCGCTCGCCACTGCCATCGTCTCCTCGCTGGGCATGCTGCTGGTCCCCTCGATTTCACAGCGCTTCAACGTCGACGTTGCCACCGCCCAGTGGATGCTCACAGCGAATCTCCTGGCTGGCGCCGTGGCAACACCCATCATGGGTCGCCTCAGCGATGGTCCGCATAAGAAACGGCTGCTGCTCGCTTCGCTGGCAACCATGTTCGCCGGGTCGGTCATGGCGGCGGCCGCCCCAACCTTCGGGGTGTTTCTTGCCGGACGCGTGCTCCAAGGCCTGTCCTACGGAATTGTCCCTGTCACCATCGCCATCGCACGGCGCTATGTGCCTGCTGAGCAGGCGCAGAACACCATCTCTACCCTGTCGGTGACCGTTGCCTCCGGAATCGGCATCGGCTATCCGCTGACCGGCATCATCGCCGGCATTTTCGACTACTCCTTCGCTTTCTGGTTTGGTGCTGTCTTCGTGCTGGCCACCATCTTCGTCGTATGGAAAGTCGTCCCCTCCGGCCCAGATAACCACGCAGAGCAGCACCCCTTCGACTTCGCCGGCTCCTGCTTGCTGGCTGTGGGCCTCGGTTCCCTGCTTCTGACAATATCCGAGGGCCCCAAGTGGGGTTGGGCATCTGGGATCACCCTCGCACTGGCCGTCTTCTCGATCATCGTGCTGGGCCTTTGGGTACGGGTGGAAATCCGCCTGGACCACCCTTTGATCAACCTGCGCACGCTGAAGCAGGGCGAAGTCCTCTTGGCCAATATCTCGGCCATCGCACTGGGTGCGGCACTGTACATCGCCATGTCCGTCTCGTCCCTGGTTGCCCAAGCAGATGCCTCCACGGGTTATGGGCTGAGCCTCCCGGTCTTCTGGGCGGGATTTGTCATCTTCCCGCTCTCGGTAGGAAGCCTGGCCGCCAACCGCACGGTGCGGGTATTGGCCAAGCACGTTGGCATCCAGGTCATGCTTCCCATTGGTGCGATCATCATGGCTGCTGCCGGAACCATGCTCTGGCTGCTTCATGCGGCGCTCTGGGAGATCTTGCTGAGCATGCTGGTCTTCGGCATCGGCATGGGCGCAAGCTACGCGGCGATGCCGGCATTGATTGCGCGCAGCGTGGCGGCACAGGAACTGGGCAGCTCCGTGAGCTTCAACCAGGTGCTGCGCACCGTGGGTTCCTCCTTCGGCACAGCGATTTCCGCCGCAATCATCGCCACCCACCCAGGGCTTAACGGTGAGGCCAGTCCCGAAGGCATCAACATGACTTTCTTGCTCGGCGCCCTACTGTGCATCGCTCTGGGCGTGGCGCTGCTGACAGATTCCGCACGATGCCAGCAAAAGCGGAAGAGATAGCCGCCGAGCCTGGATGCAGAAAACATCCCGATGCCGCGATAGCATCGAGACGCTTTCTGGATTCGGGGGTGCCTAGAGTTCGACGATCTCGAATTCCAGCAGTTCGGTTCCGGTGGCCACTGGCTTCTTGGCTTCGCTGCCGGCATGCGCCGCATCAGCGCGCTGCGCGCGCCAGTTCTCGAAGTCCTCGCGGGTTGCCCACTGGGTGTACACGAAGTACTTGTCTCCACCGTTGACCGGACGCAGCAACTTGAACCCTTCAAAGCCCGGCGAAGAATCCACCGAATGCTTGCGAGCGGCGAAACGCTTCTCCAGTTCCGGTCCGGCTTCACCAGGAACCGACAGGGCATTGATGACGACAATCGACATGTTCAACCTTTCGTGACCGAGTTTCGATGACAGGGAAACTCTTTGCTTCCACCCTACGCCTGCGCTTTCTTCGCCGCAGGCCGGCGTGACGAACTTGGAACGGCTAGTCGGCATGCTCCATGGGCCAGCAAATTTCAAAGCGCTCCAGGATCAGTTCTCCCCCTAGCTGGAGAGTGTCTTCAGGTTTCCAATCCACACCAATTGATTTTTGCGTACGGCGCCAGAATTTCTCATGTTCGGCACGCCAATATTCCAACGAGAGATCCCCTTCGCCCTCAGCTGCTGCAAACTGGGCATCCACATCGATGAATGAGGAGCGTTCGACGGACAGCACGCGCAAGATTGCTCGAGGCTGCCCGGCCCCGTCGCAGACGATGCAGCGGTCTTCAGGCTGCGGGACACGTTCTTTGTAGTAGGCGTAGTCGCTAGCAAGAGATGACGTCGCCCTCTTGGTTCCGTACAGCATTTCGTGTAGCAGCTCATCGGCAAGCGCAGGATGGTCCCCGAACGACTCGGCAACATGATGCGGCGCATCGGCCAGCGGAATTCCTTTGCTCTCCAGATACTCGGACCACATCCGCTGCGCAGCTTCTGCATTGACAGGAGGTAAGTCAGGAACGGAATTTTCTGTCATGCCTAGATCATAGCCGCAGCAAATACCCAGGTTGACCATAAACTAGCTATTGCAAAACATCCGGTATGCAATCACAGACCTGGCCTCGAGAGGGCGCCCATAAGGGGTCTTCAAGCATCACTGAATCCCCGGGATACTATCGCGCAGGTCGCGGACGTTGCAGCCCTGCTTAGGCCTTGAGAGTACCAATACCGCGCTTGGCTAGCCACCGCGCTGCAGCAGGCCGGAGCGCTGGCGTCATTTGCCATCCTCGAAACTGCGTTTCAAGGTTTCCGGCCGACGCAGATCCCCGAGGGCTGAGAGCACGTCCAGTCGCGGTGCCCGGTGCTGATTACCCTCGCTGCCGGGGCAAGTGAAACCAGCTGGCGGGGAAACTCCGATACGCTTGGTGTTCTTCAGGCGGCGACGCCAATGGACATAGGTCTTGATGCCGAAGGCCAGCAACACTGCCAAGACCGAGAAGCCTAGGACTACCGAAGCCTGGACAACCTCGCCCAAGGAAAGGTCCTCGACTTCCTGGGTCAACACCGATGCAACAGTAATCGTGTCCATACCCAATTCCTGTATCTAGAGTTGCGTCTGCTTCATCCCCACGTGGCTGCTAGTCTATGGGCTGTGTTAGTGGAATGGGCCAGGACACGGCAATCGATATGCGTTTGTTACGGATGTCCCAGACCCCTGGCAACCACGCGATGAATACGCGCCAAACTCCGGTGTTCCGCCGTGCCTGATCAGAAGCAATTCCCCACGAAAAAAGCTTCGGCAACCTGCCAGTTGCAGGATGCCGAAGCCATTTCCCAGTGCCTAGTGCTCGCGGCGGATCAGCTGGCCGGATGGGGTCTGGAAGTCCACATCATTGCCGGCAATGATCGAGCGGCGCACCACCCCATGCAGGGTCTTGCCCTGGTACGGGGAGATCGGGTTCTTGTGGTGCAGCTTCTGCACGTCCACCTCGAAGGTGTCCTCTGGAGCGAAGATCGCGAAGTCGGCGTCCTTGCCCTCCTCGATGCTGCCCTTGGCCCCCAGGCCGGCGAGCTTGGACGGGTTGACGCCCATCCACTGCACAACCTGTTCCAGCTTCAGCCCACGCTGCTTAGCTTCGCTCCAGATCAGCGGCAGGCCCAGCTGCAGCGACGCCACGCCGCCCCAGGCGACACCGAAGTCGCCGTTCTCCACGTCCTTCAGGTCGATGGTCGAAGGCGAATGGTCCGACACGATGCAGTCGATAACGCCTTGCTCCAGGCCCCTCCAAAGCAGCTCGCGGTTGTCATTCTCGCGGATCGGCGGGCAGCATTTGAAGGCGGTGGCCCCGTCTGGGATGTCCTCCGACAGCAAGGTCAGGTAATGCGGGCAGGTTTCCACGGTGAGCTTCACGCCCTCGGCTTTCGCCTGGCGGATCATTTCCAGCGCATCCGAGCTGGACAGGTGCAGCACGTGGGCGCGCACCCCGGTGGTGCGGGCGCGCTCGATCACCTGGGCGATGGCGGTGTTCTCTGCATCGCGCGGGCGCGAATCCAGGAATCCGGCGTATTTTCCGCCCACCGGCTGCGGTGAATTGTCAATGATCTCGGCATCCTCGGCGTGCACGATCATCAGCGAGTCGAAGGAGGCCAGTTCGGCCATGTCCTCTTCCATCTCGTCGACGCTCAGGGATGGGAACTCGTCCACTCCCGAGTGCAGGAGGAAGCACTTGAAGCCGAAGACCCCTGCTTCATGCAACTCGCGCAGGTCCTTCTTGTTGCCCGGGATGGCACCGCCCCAGAAGCCGACATTGACGTAGGCGTTCTTGCCAGCGGCCTCGCGCTTGATCTCCAGCGCTTCGAGGTTCACCGTGGGCGGGATGGAATTCAGCGGCATATCCACAATGGTGGTCACGCCGCCGGCGGCCGCGGCCTTGGTGGCCGATTCGAAACCTTCCCATTCGGTGCGGCCCGGCTCGTTCACGTGCACATGGGTATCAACGAGTCCGGGAAGCAGCACCTCGTCGGCTGCCACCTCGATCACGCGGGTACCGGCCAGCGCGGTGCCGTAGGGCTCAACGGCGGCAATCTTCCCACCACACACGCCGATCTCGCGCGGCGCGATGTCCTGTCCGGCCAGCACTTGCTGCCCGCGCAACACCAGGTCATAGGTGGTTCCGGTGGTGCCTTGGGTCGATGCGCGTCCGACAGCTTCGTTGATGCTCATGAGGCGTTCCTACTCGTTGATAGCTCAGGTTTCTTGGTGCTCGGCAGCTCTATGCCAAGTCTAGATTGCTGTGGCGCGAGGCACACCCGAAAAGGTGAACCGGTGCCCCGCGCCCAACGTTGCGGGGTGCAGGTCAGCGACGACTTCCCTTTCAGGCACCCACAGTGGCCGAGGCTGCCAGCGGCACCAACGCGGTTGGCGCATCGCCAGGCTCCAAGGCCAGGTCTTCGAATTCATTGATGGCATCCAGCTGCGCGCCCATGGCGATGTTGGTGACCTTTTCCAGGATCACTTCCACCACGACCGGCACCTGGTGCTCTTCGGCCAGGGCGTTGGCCTGCGTGAATCCGGCGGCCAGCTGGCTCGGATCCTCGATGCGCACCGCCTTGCAGCCCAGGCCTTCGGCGACCTTCACATGGTCCACGCCGTAGCCGTTGGTTTCCGGGGAGTTGATGTTGTCGAAGCCCAGCGACACGTGGTAATCCATTTCGAAGACGCGCTGCGACTGGCGGATCAGGCCCAGGTAGGAGTTGTTGACCACCACGTGCACGTACGGCAGCCTGAACTGCGCGCCGACTGCCAATTCCTCGATCATGAACTGGAAGTCGTAGTCGCCGGAGAGGGCCACGACCTTCTCGCCCGGCTTGCCGCGCACCACGCCCAGGGCGGCCGGTCCGGTCCAGCCCAGCGGGCCGGCCTGGCCGGCGTTGATCCACTTGCGCGGGCCGTAGACGTGCAGCATCTGCGCGCCGGCGATCTGGCTCAAGCCGATGGTGGACACATAGGTGGTGTCCTGGCCGAAGGCGGCGTTCATCTCCTGGTACACGCGCTGCGGCTTGATCGGGATGTTCTCGAAGTTGGTCTTGCGGTGGCCGGTGGACTTGCGAGCGGTGGCCTCATCGGCCCAGGCCGAGTAGTCCGGCAGGGTGCCGGCGGCCTTGCGCTCGCGCACCACGTCCAGGATGGCATCTATGGCGGCGCCGGCATCCGAGGTGATTCCCAGATCCGGGGAGAAGACGCGGCCGATCTGCGTGGGCTCGATGTCCACATGGATGAACTTGCGTCCTGCCCGGTAGGTGCCCAGATCGCCGGTGTGGCGGTTGGCCCAGCGGTTGCCCAGGCCCAGCACCACGTCGGATTCCAGGAACGTGGCATTGCCGTACTTGGTGTGGGTCTGGATGCCCACCATGCCCGATTGCAGGCGGTGGTCATCCGGGATGGCGCCCCAGCCCATCAGCGTCGGGGAGACCGGGATGTTCAATTCCTCGGCCAGCTCGACCAGCTTCGCTGAAGCATTGGCGTTGATCACGCCGCCGCCGGCGATGATGATCGGCTTCTTCCCGCCGGCCAGCAGGTCCACGATCTTCTCGGCCTGGCCGCGGGTGGCCTGCGGCTTGGAGGGAGCCAAGGGCTCGTAGGCGTCGATGTCGAAGTCGATCTCGGCCATCTGCACGTTGATCGGCAGGTCGATCAGCGCCGGGCCCGGACGACCTGAGCGCATGATCTGGAAGGCCTTGGCGAAGGTGCCCGGAACCAGGCCCGGCTCCAGGATGGTGGAGGCGTACTTGGTGACCGGCTTGGCGATGGACTCGATGTCCACGGCCTGGAAGTCTTCCTTGTGCAGCACGCTGGTGGGCGCCTGCCCGGTGATGCACAGCATCGGGATGCTGTCGGCGATCGCGGCGTACAGGCCGGTGATCATGTCGGTACCGGCCGGGCCCGAGGTGCCCAGGCACAGCCCGATCTTGCCGGTGGCCCGGGAGTAGCCGTCGGCAGCGTGGCTGGCGCCCTCGACGTGGCGGTGCAGGGTGTGGCGGATTCCGCCGTGGGCCTTCATGGCCGAGTACAGCGGGTTGATGGCGGCGCCGGGCAGGCCGAAGGCCTCGGTGGTGCCCTCCTTCTGCAGGATCTGCACGATGGCATCTACTGCGCGCATCTTTGGCATTTCAGTCACGTCCTTCGGAGCACCGGCAAGGGTGCAGGTGGGTTGCTTGGGAGAAAGATAAGGAAACCTGCGGCGGGGCGGAAAGGTGCATGAGTCACCACAACGCCGTTTCCTTGAGCATCGGATGCCGGCAATGAACTGGAACAAAGCTCATTGCGCAGCAGGCCGGGCCTGCGCCGGCCGCTTGCCGTGTCATCAAGCGGCCTGCATCGGCCGGGCCCGCGATGGCGCGGCCGGCATCCGAGGAAGCGGAGATACCTTGGCCTCCCCGCCGCAGGAAGTCATTTGCCCTGGGGAATCTCCCCCTAGGCAGGAACCGGTGCCTCGACCTTGCCGGCCAGGCGCTGCACTCCGCGGAAGAGCCCGGAGTGGTCCAGTGCGCCGTCGCCGCTTGCGACGGTGGAGGTGACCAGCTGGGCCACCAGTGCACCCAGCGGCAGCACGACGCCGGCTTCGCGGGCTGCGGAGGTCACGATGCCCATGTCCTTGTTGTGCAGGGCCAGGCGGAAGCCCGGGGTGAATTCGCGGTCCAGGATCTTCTGGGCCTTCTGGTCAAGCACCTTCGAGCCGGCCAGGCCGCCGCCGAGAACCTTGACGGCTGCGTCGGTGTCCACGCCGTAGGCTTCGAGGAAGAGCACCGCTTCGGAAAGCGCCTGGATGTTGGCGGCGACGATCAGCTGGTTGGCGGCCTTCACGGTCTGGCCCGAGCCCGAGGGGCCCACCAGCACGATGGTCCTGCCCACTGCTTCCAGGACCGGCTTGGCGGCGTCGAAGTCCGCCTGCTCGCCGCCGACCATGATGGACAGCACGCCCTCGATGGCTCCTGCTTCGCCGCCGGAGACCGGGGCATCCAGCGGGCGCAGGCCTGCTTCGCGGGCCGCGTCCGAGAGCTGCGCTGCGACATCCGGGCGGATCGAGGAGTTGTCGATCCACAAGGCGCCGGGCTTGGCGTTGGCGAAGACGCCTTCGGCGCCGAGGGTGACGCCTTGGACATCCGGGGAGTCAGGGACCATGGTGATGATGACATCGGCATCGGCCACGGCCTGCGCGATCGATGCTGCCTTGGTTCCGCCGGCGGCCGCCAGCTCATTGCCGGCCCTGTCGCTGCGGTTGTATCCGGTGACGTTGTAGCCCGCGTTGACCAAGTTCTTTGCCATCGGCAGGCCCATGATGCCCAGTCCGATGAAGGCGATGTTCTGCGACATGCGATTCTCCAAAAAGTCTTGTGCGAAAGGTGTTCTCTAGGCGGTTGTGCTGCTGCTGGCGGCCTGCAGCCAGTCGAAGGCGGTAGCGGCGTCCTGCTTGTATTCCAGGGCGATATTGCCGGCGTAGCCCAGCTCGCGGGAGCGGGCGATCCAGTCCAGCAGCGGCAGGCTTCCGGTGCCCGGAGCCCCGCGGCCGGGCGCATCGGCGATCTGGATGTGGCCGAAGTCCTTGGCATGCGCTTCGATGACGGCTGGTACATCATCGCCGTTGACCGACAGGTGGTAGAAGTCGGCCAGCAGCGCGATACTGCTTTCGCCCTGCGCCTTGACGGCGTCGACGACAGCGAGCGCCTGGGCCGCGGTCTTCAGCGGGTAGGCCTCGGTGCCGGAGACCGGCTCGATCAGCACGGTGCCACCCACCTTGGCCACGCCCTGGGCCGCGGCCACCAGGTTTTCCAAGGCCAGCGCATCCTGGGCCGCCGGGTCGGCACCCTCGATGCGGTTGCCGTACAGGGCGTTGAAGGCCTTGCAGCCGGTGGCTTCGGCGATGGCCACTACGGCATCAATGTTGTCCTTGAATTCGGCTTCGCGTCCCAGCCAAGAAACCAGGCCGCGGTCGCCTGCCGGCATGTCGCCGGCGAAGAAGTTCAGGCCGTCCAGCTGGACGCCGGCGTTGGCCAGCGAAGCGACGAATTCGTCGACCTGCTTATCGGAAGGCGCCGCTTCGTTGAATGGCCACCAGAATTCGACGCTGTCGAAACCTGCCTGCTTGGCGGCATCCGCGCGCTGCAGCAGTGGCAACTCGCTGAGGAGGATCGAGCAGTTCAGAGTGTAGGACACTGGATTTCCCTTCAAGAACACCTTCCAAAGATTCCGCTTTATGGAAGTTAGCTTTTGCTTTATGAAAACTCTAGGACGAGACGCCGATCACTGTCAAGAAGGTTTCCCGGCAATTTGCCGACCCGCCCGAAGACTGCCTAAATAACTGTCTTCATGGGGTTAGCGTGGACGACAGGGCCAAGCAGGCGGCAAAGATCTGTTCACCTGCAGCTTCCCGGAATGGAATAGAAAGCTCCAGAATGCGGGAGAAATACCGCTTTGCGAAATTTTCATTTTCTATTGCGGTAATATGATCCAGTGCATGCAGTGGTGGGTACTCACCTGGCACATATCTCGGAGTGACTTCCTAGCTCAGGAGCAGCCATGCTTTATCCATCGTGCTTCGCGCACACCGCGCTGCGGCTTACCGCCGCACCGCGCCCGGCCATGCCGCTTCTCGGCTCGCGGGCCGAGTTCTACGTTAATTTCGGACAGCCGATCTACCCTTAAGCGGGCCCGCCTCGCTGCCCTGCGTCCCCGCACGGCAGGCACGGGCCGTTGCACCCAACGCTCCGCTTCCCCAGATCTGTCATTTTTCCTGCAGCAGTACGCCCTATTGTGCCCTGCCCGGATACATGAGTCTTCGACAAGGATGTCCATCATGTCGCAAAAGACTCCTGAAATGGTGCCCGTGGACGCACCGCAGGAAAACCCGCCCGCCATCGACCGGGCCAATCCCTTCGAGCTGAGCGCTTCGCTGTACAACCAGGATTTGGCACCGGCCACCCGCAAGGGACGCACCTGGAACTCCTACAGCATCTTCACCCTGTGGGCCAACGACGTGCACTCGCTGGGCAACTACACCTTCGCCATCGGGCTCTTCGCATTGGGCATGAGCGGATGGCAGATCCTCGGCGCGCTGGGCATAGGAGCGGTCCTGCTCTTCGTGCTGCTGCACTTCTCCGGGTTCATGGGCGAGAAAACCGGCGTCCCCTTCTCGGTGATGAGCCGCATCGCCTTCGGCATCACCGGCGCCCAGGTCCCGGCGCTGCTGCGCGGGGCCGTGGCCATCGCCTGGTTCGGCATCCAGACCTACCTCGCCGCCCAGGTCCTCTCGGTCATGGTGATCGCGATGGCACCGGGCTGCACGGCCTTAGAGCAAACCAGCTTCCTCGGGCTCAATGCGCTTGGTTGGATCTGCTTCGTGGTCCTCTGGGCCGTGCAGCTGGTGATCGTCAGCTACGGCATGGAAATGATCCGCAAGTACGAGGCCTTCGCCGGCCCGGTCATCTTGGCCACCTTCCTGGGCCTGGCCATCTGGATGCTGTTCGAATCCGGTGTCAACGTGTCGATGAGCACCGGCGAGCCGAAGTCCGGCATCGGGATGTGTACCTCGATGTTCGGTGCGGCCGCACTCTGGGTATCGATCTACGGCACCTTCGTGTTGAACTTCTGCGACTTCACCCGCGGCGCATCCTCCAAGAAGGCCATCGTCAAAGGCAACTTCTTCGGCATTCCGCTGAACATGCTGTTCTTCGGTGCCATCGTGGTGGTTCTCACCGGCACGCAGTTCTCCATTAACGGCCAGGTCATCACCTCGCCGTCGGATATTGTCGAAGCCATCCCGAACACCATGCTGCTGTTGCTGGCCTCCGCCGCCCTGCTGGTGCTGACTATCGCGGTGAACCTGATGGCCAACTTCGTGGCTCCGACCTACGCATTGACCAACCTGTTCCCGAAGAAGCTGAACTTCCGTGCCGCCGCTCTGATCTCCGGGGTCATCGGACTGGTCATCCTGCCTTGGAACCTGTACAACTCCCCCGAAATCATCAACTACTTCCTCGGCGGCCTGGGCGCGCTGCTCGGCCTGCTGTTCGGTATCATCATGGCCGACTACTGGCTGATCCGCAAAGCCCGGATCAACGTCATGGACCTGTACCGCTCGGATGCCGATGGCGCCGACTACTTCCCCCGCGGCGTGAACTACCGGGCCGTCGGAGCGCTGGTGATCAGCTCGGTCATCGCACTGGTGCTGGCCTTAGTTCCCGCCCTGCACGTTGTTGGCCCGTTCGCCTGGTTCCTGGGTTCGGGCGCCGGTCCCCTGGCCTATCTGGCCATGGCCAAGCGCCAGCACGATTTGGCAGGCATCGATGGCGAGCCGATCGCAGTGGCCCCAACCCACTAGGACTACTCATGCGCATTCTGATACTGAACGTCGATACCACGCAATCCATGACCCGCGCCATCGGGGATTCAGCCCGGTGGGTCGCCTCGCCCGGCACCGAAATTATCGAGCTCACCCCGGACTTCGGGGCCGATTCCTGCGAAGGCAATTTCGAAAGCTACCTGGCCGCCATCGCCGTAGTGGACAAGGTCATCCAGGCGGGCTACGAGGGGGCATGGCCGCGAGGGCCTGCAGGAGCTGCTGGATGTCCCGGTTGTGGACATCACCGAAGCCGCTGCCTCCACCGCCCAATTCCTCGGCCACAAGTATTCGGTGGTCACCACGCTGGACCGCACGGTGCCGCTGATCGAGGACCGGCTGAAGCTGGCAGGCCTGACCGACCGGCTGGCCTCGGTGCGTGCCAGCGGGCTGGGCGTGCTGGAATTGGAATCCGATCCGCAGCGTGCGGTGGCGGCGATTGTCGAGCAGTCCCGCCAGGCGGTGGAGCAGGGCAAGGCCGAGGTGATCTGTCTGGGCTGCGGCGGCATGGCTGAGCTGGAGGAGCAGGTGCGCCTGGCCACCGGCGTGCCGATTGTCGATGGCGTGCGCGCGGCGGTCACCACCGCCGAATCGCTGGTCCGCATGGGGCTGAGCACCTCCAAGGTACGCACCTACGCCCCTCCGCGGCCCAAGACCGTGACCGGCTTTCCGATGGCCCCGGTGGTCGCCGGCCTGGCGAACCGCTGAATGCCAAGTTAAATGGCAGGCTCAGCCCAGAGAGTTCACAGTCAGCCGTTCTAGAGTGGTAAGTACCTCATGAAGGTGCGAGTGATGACAAAAGGAAACCCCGGCGCTTCGGCGTCGGGGTTTCCTTCTTGCACGCTCTCCATCGAGGACCGGATTGGACTAGGAGAATTCAGGCACCTGGGCGACATACATGTCCGGGCGGACGACCACCAAGGCACCGGCCCGGTCGATCCCGCGCTCGGGGAAGATGTCCTGGTGCCCCATCGCCGCGTAGACCTTTCCCAGTCCATGATGGTACCAGCCCATGGCCGGTCAGCTGCCAGAGCTTGTCCGCGTCCTTGACCAGGGAATCCTCGAGGCCGGTGGATTCGGCGCGGGAGTCATGGCCATCGATGATATTGACAATGCGTTCGATATCTTCCTGCGCTACATCATGTTTTTCCAGCAGCCGCGCAGCCAGCTTGGCGCCTTCCTTTTCGTGCTGCAGCACGAGTTCCGGGTTGCCCGCACCCGGCGCGATCGCACTGAGCACAAGGTCCGGATCGACGGCAGACCAGCCGATGTCGTGCAGCAGCATGGCCGGCAACACGATTTTTGCCTCCGCATGCGGGTGGTGCTCCAGCAGCTGATGGGCAATGGACACCGAATACAGCGTGTGGGCGTCATTGCTCCGGACCGCTAGAAGGTTCTTGGCGTCCTCCCACAGCGCCGCCAGCAACGGGTACTGCTCGAACAGATTCGGAGCGGCGCTTCCAATCCTGGCCGAGACATCGCGTCCCTAGTGGTTCGCTGCAGGTTCTAGTTTGGTCATGGGCACATGATCCCACCGAGGGCCCGCAGGCAGAAGCCCGGGCATCCACTCAGTGGAAGCCGCGGACTCCTGTCCCGCGCACGACCTAGACGATCGCTTCGACGATCGGCATCTTGCCGTCGTAGAAGTTCACCGTGGCCCGGCGTGCCGCATTGTTGGCCAGCACATGGGTGATCACTTCCGCGACATTTTCGCGGGAAGTCTGCATCCCCTCGCCGTCAGCGTCCGAATCCTTGAGGTTCCCCGCCTCGTCGGCCAGCACCACATGCTTGCTTGCAGGCTCCAAAGTCAGCGCGCCCGGGCCCAGGATCGTGTAGTCCAGGTCGGTGCTGCGCAGGAAGGCATCCGCGTCATGCTTGGCCTTGGCATAAGCGTAGAAGGAGTTGGACGGGTCCAAGTTGTCCACGTCGACCAGCGCACGGCTGTAGGAGACCATCACGAAACGGTCCACCCCGGCCTGCTTTGCAGCCTTCATTGATCGCACTGCCGCCTCGTAATCCACGGCGCGGGTGCGCTGCTCGTTGCCGCCGCCGGCTCCCGCCGAGAACACGATGGCACTGGCACCGGTGAAGGCTTCCGCCAGCTGGTCCACCTCGGCGCTCTCGATATCGAGGATCACCGGCTTGGCACCTGTTGCCTTGATATCGGCGGCGTGCTCGGGGTTGCGGATCAGCGAATCGACAGCGTAGCCGCGGTCAGCCAGCTTGGGAGCCGCCAGCAGGGCGACTTTGCCGTGTCCGCCAATGAGTACTACTCGATTTCCTTCAGCCATGAATTGCTCCTTCTGGTTGATGCTCGTATTTGGCACAACGAGGCCTGCCCTGAGCCTATTCCCTTTCCGTGTCGCCGACTTCTTCCTGAGTGGCAGCTCAATTGACAGCATTCTTGCTGGCAATCGGCGTATTCTCTGCTTTATTGCATTCGCACTCAACCGAGGATGAAGCTCATGAAGCATAAAACCCTGAATTTGGAACTCAGCAACGACCAGTTCGCAGATTTGGCCAATGCCCTTGAAGACCATCGGGACTACTTCAAGAAACGTGCCGATGAAGCGTCCCTCGGCTTCGGGCTTGATACCGGATACTGGCAGTCCCGCGCTGCCGAGGTCCAGGAGCTGCTACAACTGGTGCTCAGCTCCGCCAAGCACGAACAGCACTAGCCCGTTTCCTATTCTCTTCCAAGGAGCCAGCACTTTGCCCGCCAGGATTTTCACCATTGGACACTCAACAAGATCCATTGAGGATTTCCTCGCTCTGCTGATGCAGCACGGAATCATGCAGGTGGTGGACGTTCGTAAGCTGGCCGGATCCCGCAAGTTCCCGCAGTTCAACTCCGATGCCTTGCAAGCCTCGTTGAAAGCGGCAGGAATCGGCCTGCATCGCGAGGAGGCTCTGGCCGGCAGGCGCCCGGTGAGCCAGAGCGTCGATTTCGAGGTCAACGCGTGGTGGAGGAACCGCAGCTTTCATAATTACGCCGACCACGCACTCGGCGATGAATTCCTCCACGCAATCCAGCAACTCCAGGAGCGGGCCGTCGGCCAGAAGATTGCGATCATGTGCGCCGAAGCGGTGTGGTGGCGTTGCCACCGCCGCATCATTGCCGATTATCTCTTGGCCCGCGGCGCCGAAGTTCTCCATATCGTTGATGGACCCGAGGCCAAGGCAGCTGAGCTGAGCCCTGGAGCCGTGATTTGCCCGCAGCTGAGGATTACCTACCCGGCCGCCTGATACGCCGCGGGAAAGATTAGGCATTAATGCCCTTTATTACGTCATGGAATCGTTACCGGTGCAATTCATAACGTTCCCTGACGCGGCCACCCAAGAAATATGGACTAATTAAACAAGGCTGATGGTTTTTATTTTTCTCGGAAATCTCCCAGTCAACTGGGGTTAGGCTCAGCGAGCGCCAAGTTTCGCGTCGATCAGCCTTGCCAAACAGCGCTTTAAAGTGACCGGGCTAACATAAGGGCGACTTAGCTTAATTAGCTCAGATAAGGCTAAGCTAAGTAACAGATCACTCAATAGCGCAACCAAAGTCGGTTGCTGTTCGAAGAAGGAATACATGTCCTCCATGAAGCTTCGCGCTGCCGCACTGCTGAGCATCGCCGCACTGTCCCTGACCGCTTGCGGATCCGCAACCGATACCGCTGCCGCGGCCAAGGCCGGCGACGCCAAGACTGTCACCATCACCGACAACGAAGGCGAGAAGACCATCCCGGTTCCCGCCAAGTCCGTCGTTGCAACCGACAACCGCACCTTCGAAACCCTTGATTCCTGGGGCATCGAGCTCACCGCAGGCGCCGTGTCCCTGATGCCGGACACCATCTCCTACACCAAGGACGAGAACATCCTGGATCTGGGAAGCCACAAGGAACCAAACCTGGAATCAGTCGTCACCGTAGAACCTGACCTGATCATCAACGGACAGCGCTACACCCAGCACGCACCGAAGTTCAAGGAACTGGCTCCGGAAGCCACCATCGTTTCCCTTGACCCACGCGAAGGCGAGCCATTCAACACCGAGCTGGAACGCCAGGTCACCACCCTGGGCGAAGTCTTCGGCAAGCAGGCCGAGGCCAAGAAGCTCGTCGAGGAATTCCAGGCTGCTGAAAAACGCGTAACCGACGCCTATGACAAGGACGAGACCGTCATGGGCCTGATTGCCTCGGGCGGCGAGCTGGGCTACTCGGCTCCGACCACCGGCCGCACCGTCGGCCCGATGTTCGACTTCCTGGGCCTGACCCCGGCACTGAAGCTCGAAGAGTCCTCCGCCGACCATGAGGGCGACGACGTTTCGGTCGAGGCCATCGCCAAGTCGAACCCTGACTGGATCATCGTCATGGACCGCGACGCAGCTGTTGGCGCTGACGGTGCCGACTACCAGCCTGCCAAGGAACTACTGGAGAACTCCGAAGCGTTGCAGAACGTCACCGCCGCCAAGGAAGCCCAGGTTGTCGTGATGCCGGCTGACACCTACACCAACGAGAGCATCCAGACCTACACCGAGTTCCTGAACACTTTCGCTGACGCTCTGGAAGCAGCAAAGTAAGCGTCTTGACCTCCCCAGGCCTTTAGTGGCGAAACCGGATTCCGGCTTCGCCACTAAAGCTGTATTCCCACCACATATTTCCACGGCGGCATTATGACAAGCACGACCCTCCCGGTCCGGACCAAGAGCAAGGTCCTCACCGGCAAACTCGCACTGGGCATCCTCGCGGTGCTCGTGCTGCTGGCGTTCTCCCTGTTCACCGGCGTCTACGACATCTTCGGCCAGGATGACGGCGGGATGATGTTCGCCGTCACCCGCATTCCGCGCACCATTGCACTGGTGCTCGCCGGTGCCGCCATGGCCATGAGCGGCTTGGTCATGCAGCTGCTGACCCAGAACCGCTTCGTGGAGCCGACCACCACCGGCACCACCGAATGGGCTGGCCTTGGCCTGCTGGCCATGCTGGTCTTCTTCCCCACCGCCACCTTGCTGGCCAAGATGAGCGTGGCGATTGTCTTCGCCTTCATCGGCACCATGATCTTCTTCCTGTTCCTTCAGCGGGTTTCGCTCAAGGCCTCGCTGACCGTGCCGATCGTGGGCATCATGCTCGGCTCCGTGGTCGGCGCGTTCTCCACCTTCTTCGCCCTGTCCACCGACAAGCTGCAGTCCATGGGCATCTGGCTGGCCGGCTCCTTCACCTCGGTGATCCGCGGGCAGTACGAGGTGCTGTGGATCGTGGCCATCGTGGCAGTGGCCATCTACATCGTTGCCGACCGCTTCACCGTGGCCGGATTGGGCGAGGAAATCGCCACTAACGTGGGCCTGAACTACCGCCAGGTGATGCTGCTGGGCACCGCGCTGATCGCTGTCGCCACCGGCGTGGTCACCGTGGTCATCGGCAACCTGCCGTTCCTCGGGCTGATCGTGCCGAATATCGTCTCGATGCTCCGCGGCGACGACCTGCGCAGCAACCTGCCCTGGGTCTGCCTGCTGGGCATAGCGATCACCACGGCCTGCGACCTGATCGGCCGCACCATCATCATGCCGTTCGAGGTCCCGGTATCGCTGATCCTGGGCGTGCTCGGCGCGGTTGTCTTCATCTTCCTGCTACTGAGGCAGCGTAAAGTTGGCTAATCTCATGACTCACCCCGCCTTGGGCACCCATCACGCCGGACGCTCGGCAGGACCGCTTCCCACCAAGCAGGTCCGCAAGCGCTACTGGATCACCTTGTCCATCATGATCGGGCTGGCCCTGTTCTTCGGGATCGGCCTGCTCGCCTGGGATAACCCCATGCCATTTGGCTCCGACGGATTCTGGATCATCGCCAAGCTGCGCGCCAGCAACATCCTGACCATGGTGATTGTGGCGGCCTGCCAAGCCATCGCCACCGTCGCCTTCCAGACGGTCACCAACAACCGCATCATCACCCCATCGATTATGGGCTTCGAAGCTCTGTACCGCGTGGTACAGACCGGCGCGATCTTCGTGCTCGGGGTGGCCGGGGTGACCTTCTTTACCGGGGTCAGCCAGTTCGTGCTGCAAGTGGCGATCATGGTGGGCCTGTCTGTGGCACTGTACGGCTGGCTGCTGTCCGGCAAGCTGGGCAACATCCAGATCATGCTGCTGGTGGGCATCATCATCGGCACCGGGCTGGGCTCGATCTCGACCTTCATGCAGCGCCTGCTGACCCCGAGCGAATTCGACGTGCTCACCGCACGCCTTTTCGGCTCGATGGCCAACGCCGACATGAGCTACATGCCGGTGGCCATCCCGCTGGTGCTGATCGCCGGCGGCTACCTGGTGCTGTCCTCCAAGAAGATGAACATCCTCGCCCTGGGCAAGGAAACCACCATCAACCTGGGCATCAACCACCGCCGCGAAGTCATGAAGAGTCTGTTCTTCATCTCCATCCTCATGGCCGTCACTACCGCGCTGGTTGGCCCGCTGACCTTCCTCGGGTTCCTGGTGGCCACCTTGGCCTACCAGCTGGCCGACACCTATGACCACCGCTTCATCTACCCGATGTCATTCCTCATCGGCTTCGTGGTCCTGGCCGGCGCCTACTTCATCATGAAGAACGTCTTCTACGCCGAAGGCGTGGTTGGCATCATCATCGAAGCCGTCGGCGGCATTACCTTCTTGATCTTCATCCTGCGAAAGGGCCGGCTGTGATTACCCTCAATTCCGTCAGCAAGCAGTACAGCTCCACGGTCTCCATCGGCCCGGTCAGCTTGGAAATCCCCACCGGCGGGATCACGGCGCTGGTGGGCCCGAACGGAGCGGGCAAGTCCACCATGCTCACCATGGTCGGGCGCCTGCTGGGCATCGACCAGGGCTCCATCGAGGTCTCCGGCTACGACGTGTCCAAGACCAATTCCAAGGACCTGGCCAAGATCGTCTCGATCCTGCGCCAGGAGAACCACTTCGTCACCCGCCTGACCGTGCGCCAGCTGGTGGGCTTCGGCCGCTACCCGCACTCCAAGGGCCGGTTGACCCAGGCCGATGAAGAGATCATCTCGCGCTCCATCGACTTCCTGGATCTGGGCGAGCTGGAAGGCCGCTACCTGGATGAGCTTTCAGGTGGCCAGCGCCAGCGCGCCTACGTGGCCATGGTTCTGGCTCAGGACACCGACACGGTGCTGCTCGATGAGCCGCTGAACAACCTGGACATGAAGCACTCGGTAGTGATGATGCAGCACCTGCAGCGCGCTGCCCGCGAGCTGAACCGCACCATCGTGATCGTGCTGCACGACATCAATTTCGCCGGGCACTACGCGGACTACATCTGCGCCATGAAGCAGGGCAAGGTGGTGCACTTCGGCACCCCGACGCAGATCATGCAGGACGAGATCCTCAGCGAAGTTTTCGAGACCCCAGTCAACGTCGTTCCGGGCCCCAATGGCCCGCTGGCGGTGTACTACTGAGTTCGCGAAATTTCAGTACAGCAAGACCCCATGACCAGCTGTGGTCATGGGGTCTTGCTGTGTCTCGGTAACTTTGATGAGGTTCCCATGCTAAAACTCCAAGAGCCCCTTCAGCAGGAAGTCGAGTCCGTCCATTCCTCGGCCAACAGCGCATAGGCCATGGAATCCATCCATTCCCCGTTGCGGTGCAGGCTGTCCTTGCGGCCGTAGAATTCCTTGCGCATCCCCACGCGCTCCATCAATCTCCACGATGGCTCGTTGGCAGCGAAGCATTCGGCAGTCACCCGGCGCAAGCCAAGAGGGCCGAAGCACAGGCCGATGGCAGCACAGACGGCTTCTGTGGCGTAGCCCTTGCCGCAGTAGGCCGGGTCGAAGCTCCAGCCGAGGTTTCCCTCAACGCCTTTGGCACTCTGCTCAACTTCGCTTTGGCCCCAGCCATCCACGATATTCAGCATGACCGTGCCAATCAGCTCGGTCCCCTGGCCGGTATCCAGTTCTACCGCCAGGTCCTTCAGCGGATAGTCCTTCGCAATGAACATGGCGCGGAAATCTTCCATTGTCCCAGGACCAGCGGTGATCCACTGCGTAACTTCCGCAAGCTGCCGGTAGCGCCAGAGTGCTTCCACATCATCCGACGTCACCCGGCGCAAGCTCAGCCGCTCGGTGCGTACCGGCCAGCTGATCTTCTTCAGCGCATCTTCCATGCTCCAAGCCTATCCGCAGGTTTTCAAGATGAGCGCTAGTCGCGACCGCTTTTCTGCACGTCCCCGTCCTCAGGTGATTTCTTTCCGCGCAGCACCGGCGAGCAAATCAGCACTACCAGACCCGCGATTGGGAAAACCAGCAGAGCCAGCCGCAACCCGATATTCTCGGCAAGAAATCCGACCAGTGGCGGCGAGAGCAAGAAGCCCAATCGCATGAGCCAGGAGACAATGCTCAGGCCAGTTCCCGGGGACAGCCCCGGCAGCTTGTCGGCCTGGTCCATCACCGCCGGGACCAGAGTTGCCGAGCCGAATCCAGCCGCCGCGAAACCCAGCAAAGTGCCCGGCACGCTGGGGAACAGCAACGCCAAGCCCATGCCGAGCGCTATCAGTGCGCCGCCGAACTGGGCCATGCTGCGCTGTCCAAAGCGGTTGACCATCCCATCGCCGAGGATTCGGCCAATGAACTGGGCGCCGACCAAGGCGATGAACCCGCTGGCCGCCAGCGCCGCTGGTGCCCCGAGCTCTCCCAGATACAGTGTTGACCAGGAATTTCCGGCATCCTCGACCATCACTCCAGCCACGGAGATTAAGACCAAGGCGCTCATCATCAGCAGCATCCGGCCGCGGGATCCTGCTGGGCCCGCAGTCCGGACGGTCCCGGTGGCCGGTGGCACAACGGGTTCGATGGCCCCCTGCTCAGCGGACCGGGGCAGGCAGAATTTCAATGCTATCAGCGCCACCACGGCGAACAGCGCCATCGATATGCCCAAATGCACCGGCAGCGCCAGGTTCAGCTGAATCGCCCCGGCGGCCATCAAGCCGCCGAGCACCGCTCCGACAGACCACAAGGCGTGGAAGGAGTTCAGTATCGAACGACCATAACGCCGTTGCACCACCAGGCCTTGCGCGTTCTGTCCGACATCGGTAATCGAGTCCATGGCACCGCCCACGGCGAAGGCCAGCACCACCCAGAGCACCCCCGGGGCGCTGCCGGCGGCGAGCAATGCTGCACCGGTAGCCATCGTGCCGAAGACAGCAACCTGCGCGGAACCGAAACGGCGAACCAGCGCGCCTGCGGCCAAACCGGCAAGGATCGCCCCGATGGGCCACGCGGTAACCAGCAAGCCGTAGCTTGCGGTGTCCAATCCCAGTTCCCGTTTCAGCTCGGGAAGCCGCGGCGCCATATTGGCAAAAAGTGCTCCGTTGGTGAGGAACAGGGCGGCGACTGCTGCACGGGCGCGGGAGTTGGCACTGGATTCGGTGGCTGTCATGGGGCCTTTCACCGCAGCTCCTGCGGACTGGTCACTGGCGAATGCCGCAATGGCATCCAGCGTCGAGAGTACCAGTGCCACTGCAGGCACATCACGGCACCGTGCCGTTAAGCCTGCGAGTTGGATGTCTCCAGATGGTCAGCCCTCCAGCCAGCTCACCTCTCCGGTGCCCAAATCGTAGACCGCCGGTACCACCCGGGTCCGCTGTTCCTCCACCGCCTTGCGGATGATGGCAGAGCGCTCGAGCAGCTGCTCCACCACGGCGCGGGCATTGGCCTGCACCACCGTGTCCACCGCTTCGCTTCCCGAGCCCTCGACTCCTGCCGTGCGGGCTATGGGAGCAATCTGCTCGGCGAAGTCATCCATCTCACCGGGCAACCGCGGATTCCCGGCGTCCTTCTCCATCGCCTTCAACGTGCCCGTTACCGCTCCGCATGTGGTGTGCCCGAGGATCACCAGCAGCGGTACCGAGTATGGACTGGAGACAGCGAATACCATGCTGCCAACCAGGGTGTCATCGAGCACGGCTCCGGCAGTCCGGGTGACGAACAGGTCTCCGATCCCCTGATCGAACAGGAGCTCGGGGGTGACGCGGGAATCCACGCATCCGTGAATCAAGGCGAAGGGGCTCTGGTGCTCGGCTTGCTCGCTGCGCCGGCTGGTTGCCTGGTTGGGGTGCTCCGGCTTGCCAGCGCAATAGCGCTGGTTTCCGGCACGCAGCACCTGCAGCACCTCGTCGGAGGTCTGCGGCGGTTCGGCCAGATGCGCGCGGTCCGCATCCGGGGCTTGCGGCGAAGCGCAGGCTGCCAGCCCGGCGAGGGCAAGGAGCCCGGAAGCGCCGGCGAGCAGACCGCGGCGCGAAGGCCCGGTCGAGGTTGCATCGTTGCATTTGGGGGTTGCTGATTCTGGTTGCGGCATCATGCCTTCCTGTCGCGCCTGATGAGCTGACAAGCTGACAAGCCGAATTAACTATAGTTTGTCAGTAAATAACATCAAGCAGTCTAGTGTTATGCATTTGATTCATGAATAGCAGGCGTCACATTTCGGCAGAACTTAGTATCTTGGCGAACAAAGACTGTGATTGACACCACAGCCAATCTTCGGTTGGATGGAGACTGTCAATCGATTGATTGGCTTTTGAGTCACAGGGTGGTGTCCATGGAACTGGGAAGAGTCCAGCAAGCAGCCGTAGCCTGCTTTGCCCAGCGCGGCTTTGCTGCCACGGGCATCCGCGAACTGGGCAGCGCCGTAGGACTGAACTCGGCCACCCTCTACCACTACGTCGGCGGCAAGGAAGACCTGCTGCTGGGCATCATGAACGACTGCCTGTCCGCCATGATCTCCGGTGCCAAGCAGGCGCTTGACGGCAGCACGGATCCGGTACGGCAGCTCGCCTTGCTCATGGCCTTCCACGTCGGGTTCACGGCCACCAACCCCAGCACCGCACGCGTCACCGAACACGAGATGCGCGCGCTGTCCCCCTCCGCTCGCGAGCAGATGCAGGCATTGCGCGACGAATACGAGCAGCTCTTCTCCGATGCGCTGAAGGCCGGCGAGCGCCAGGGAAGCTTCAACACGGCGGACCTGGGCATCGCCCGCTTGGCACTGATGGAAATGGGCACCGGCGTCTCGCACTGGTACCGCAAGGGCGGCCGGCTCTCGCTGGCCGAGGTGCAGCTGAACTTCATCTCCCTGGCCATGCGCATCCTCGCGGTACCCGACGAATTCCCGCTGCCACCGCAGCAGCTGCCCGTACCCCAGGTAATCGCCAGCGAACCGACCAGCAAGGACTGACTTCGTGAAGACCCTTTCCTCCCAACTGAACCCCGAGCAGTTCGAACGCAACGCCGCCGACCAGGCGCCGTTGCTGGCCGAACTGCATGAACGGCTGGAACGCGCCGCCCGTGGCGGTTCCGAGAAGTCCCGGCAACGGCATGTGGATCGCGGCAAGCTGCTGCCCCGCGAGCGGGTGGACGCGCTGCTGGATGACGGTTCACCCTTCCTGGAAATCGCCCCGCTGGCCGCCGAGGACATGTACGACGGCGCCAGCCCCGGCGCCGGAGTAATTGCCGGCATCGGCCTGGTGCACGGGCGGCACGTGCTGGTCATCGCCAACGACGCCACCGTCAAGGGCGGCACCTACTTCCCGATGACGGTCAAGAAGCACCTGCGCGCCCAGGAAATCGCGCTGGAGAACAACCTGCCGTGCATCTACCTGGTGGACTCGGGCGGCGCGTTCCTGCCGATGCAAGACGAGGTCTTCCCGGACCGCGACCACTTCGGGCGCATCTTCTACAACCAGGCGCAGCTTTCGGCGGCCAAGATCCCGCAGCTGGCAGCGGTGCTCGGCTCCTGCACCGCCGGCGGCGCCTACGTCCCGGCGATGAGCGACGAGACGGTGATCGTGCGCAACCAGGGCACGATCTTCCTCGGCGGCCCACCGCTGGTGAAGGCTGCCATCGGGGAAATCGTCACCGCCGAGGAACTGGGCGGCGGCGACCTGCATGCCAAGACCTCCGGAGTGGTGGACCACCTGGCCGAGAACGACGAGCACGCGCTGATGATCATCCGCGATATCGTCTCCACCCTGCCGGCCAACCCGGCCCCTGCCTGGAGCGTCGAGGAGCAGGTGGCCGAGCCGCTGTACCCGGGCAGCGAACTGGCCGGCGTGGTGCCGGTGGATGTCAACGCGCCCTACGACGTGCACGAGGTCATCGCCCGCATCGTCGATTCCAGCAAGTTCCACGAGTTCAAGGCCGAATACGGCACCACCCTGGTCACCGGCTTCGCGCACATCCATGGCCATCAGGTAGGCATCATCGCCAATAACGGCGTGCTGTTCTCCGAATCCGCGATGAAGGGCGCGCATTTCATCGAGCTGTGCGACCAGCGCGGCATTCCGTTGCTCTTCCTGCAGAACCTCGCGGGGTTCATGGTGGGCCGCGACTACGAGGCCGATGGCATTGCCAAGCACGGGGCGAAGATGGTCACCGCGGTGGCCACCGCCCGGGTGCCCAAGCTGACCGTGATCATCGGCGGCTCCTTTGGCGCCGGCAACTACTCGATGTGCGGCCGGGCCTACTCCCCGCGCTTCCTGTGGATGTGGCCGAACGCGCGGATCTCGGTGATGGGTGGGGCCCAGGCTTCATCCGTGTTGTCCACGGTCAAGCGCGACGGGATCGAGGCGGCCGGCGGCAGCTGGAGCAATGAGGAAGAGGAAGCGTTCAAGGCGCCAATCCGCGAGCAATACGAAACCCAGGGCAACCCTTACTACTCCACCGCCAGGCTATGGGACGACGGGGTCATCGACCCGGCCGATACCCGCCGGGTGCTCGGCCTGGCCCTGGATGTCTGCGCCCGCCAGCCACTGCCGGAGACCAGCTTCGGCCTCTTCCGGATGTAGTGCGAGGAAACCACCATGACTGCCAAGCTCTTTGATACCGTCCTGATCGCCAACCGCGGGGAAATCGCGGTGCGCATCATCCGCACCCTGCGCGCCCTGGGCATCGAATCCGTCGCCGTGTACTCGGATGCCGACGCCGGGGCCCTGCACGTGTCCGAAGCCGACCGCGCGGTGCGCATCGGCGCGGCCCCGGCCAATGAAAGCTACTTGGATATCGACGCGGTGATCGACGCCTGCAGGCGCACCGGCGCCCAGGCGGTCCACCCGGGCTACGGGTTCCTCTCCGAGAACGTGGATTTCGCCCGCGCCTTGGAAGCCGCCGGCATCACCTTCATCGGCCCGCCGGTGAACTCGATCAACCTGATGGGCGACAAGATCCGCTCCAAGAACCATGTGCTCTCCCACCAGGTGCCGGTGGTTCCCGGCATCGCCGAACCCGGCCTGGGCGACGAGCAGCTGCTCGCGGCCGCCACGGATGTCGGCTTCCCGCTGCTGATCAAGCCCTCGGCCGGAGGCGGCGGCAAGGGCATGTTCGCGGTGGAATCCGCCGCGCAGCTGCCCGAGGCGCTGGCCAGCGCCCGGCGCACCGCGCGCAGCGCGTTTGGCGATGACACCCTGTTCCTCGAGCGGCTGGTGCGCAATCCGCGCCATATCGAGGTGCAGATCCTGGCCGACGCGCACGGGAACACCGTGCACCTGGGCGAACGCGAATGCTCCTTGCAGCGCCGCCACCAGAAGGTCATCGAGGAAGCCCCGGCCCCGCTGTTCGAGAACCTGGAGCACGGCGCGCAGATCCGCGAGCGCATCGGCGCCGCCGCGGTGGCCGCCGCGCAATCCGTGGGCTACGTTGGCGCGGGCACCGTCGAGTTCCTGGTCAGCGACCAGAACCCCGACGAGTTCTTCTTCATGGAAATGAACACCCGCCTGCAGGTGGAGCACCCGGTCACCGAGGAAGTCGTGCGGGTCAACGGCGAAAAGCTGGATCTGGTCCAGTGGCAGGTGCGCATCGCGGCCGGCCAGGCGCTGGACTTCTCCCAGGACCAGGTGGCGCTGTGCGGCCATGCAGTCGAGGCCCGGCTCTACGCCGAGGACCCGTCTTCCGGCTTCCTGCCTTCGGTGGGCACCGTGCTGCGCGTGAGCGAGCCGGAGAATGTCCGCGTGGATTCCTCGCTGCGCGACGGCCTGGAGATCAGCGCCCACTACGACCCGATGCTCTCCAAGCTCATCGCCTGGGGCGAGGACCGCACCGAGGCGCTGGCCCGGCTGGATCAGGCCCTGGCCGGCACCGTGGTGCTGGGCGTGCTGGCCAACAGCGAGTACCTGCGGCTGCTGCTGGCCGATACGGATGTGGCGGCCGGGCGTCTGGACACCAACCTGATCGAGCGCAAGCTGGACCAGTTCGCTTTCCGCAAGCTCGGGCCCCGCGAACTGGCACTGGCAGCGCACCTTGAGGACCAGCGGATTCCTGCGGCGAATACGCCGTGGGGCTTGCGCGATGGCTGGCGGGCCCAGCAGCGCCGGGCCAGCATCCAGCACTTCGATGCCGAGGCCGCCGAAGGCAAGACCGCGCTGCTCAGGAAGCAGGATGCCAGCTTGGTGCGCGTGGGCAGCGAAGAATTCACTGTGCGCCAGGAACCGGATGGAACCCTGTCGGTCAACGGCCAGCGCACAGCACTCCAGCATGGCTTCGCCGAAGACGGCACGCTGTGGCTGTGCGAGGACGGGTGGACTGCGGCGGTGCGCAAGCTTTCCCGCGAAGAAGTCCTCGAACGCCACCTGGCCACCCTCGCCATCGAGTCCGGGACCTTGTCCCCGCATGTCGAATCTCCCATGCCCGGCACCGTGATCAGCGTGCAGGTTGCCGATGGCGATGAGGTCGCCGCCGGCCAGCTGCTGCTGAGCATCGAGGCGATGAAAATGGAACACCAGCTCCTATCCCCCGCCGATGGCATCGTGCGGATGACCGGCCTGAAGTCCGGGGATCTGGTCAAGGCCAAGCAGGTCGTGGCCACCGTGGAAGCAATGCAGAGTACCGAAGCGAAGCATCAGGAGCAGGACGCATGAGCGAGCAAACCCCCAACCGTGTTGAGCAGCGCGGCCTCTACTTCGACGAGCTGCAGCTCGGGGCCACCTACGTGCACAAGCCCGGACGCACCCTGACCGAAGCGGACAACGTCGCCTTCACGACGATGACCATGAACAACCAGGGCCTGCATCTGGACGCCGCGTGGGCTTCCACCCAGCCCTTCGGCAAGCCGCTGGTCAACTCGCTGCTGACGCTGAGCACGATGATCGGGCAGTCGGTGGGCCAGCTGACCGAAGGCACCATTGTGGGGCAGCTGGGCATCAACGACGTGAAGTTCCCGCATCCGATGTTCCACGGCGATACCCTTTACACCGAAACCGAGATCACCGCGCTGCGCGAATCCAAGTCGCGCCCCGGCCAGGGACTGGCGTCCATGACGCACACCGGCCGCAACCAGCACGGCGACATCGTGGCCACCGCCACCCGCACCTGCCTGATGTGGACCAGGCAGGCGCACCAGGACGCGCTGGAAGCCAAGGAGGAGAATGCCCATGGCTAGCTTCCTGATGGGTCCTTCCCTGCTGTTCTGCCCGGCAGACCGGCCCGAGCGCTATGCCAAGGCGGCGCAGCGCGCCGACGCGGTCATCATCGACCTGGAAGATGCGGTGGCCCCCGCCAACAAGGAGGCCGCCCGCCGCGCACTGCTTGAAACACCGCTGGATCCCGAACGGGTGATTGTGCGCGTGAATCCGGTGGACAGCGAGCACTTCACCAAGGACTTCGAAGCGCTGGAGCAGACCGCCTACCGCACCGTGATGCTGCCCAAGTGCGAGTCCGCGGAGGATCCGTCCGCGTTGGCCGGATACGACGTGCTGGCGCTATGCGAAACGGCCAAGGGCATCACCAATGCCGGACAGATTGCCGGGGCCCCGAATGTCGTCGCGCTGATGTGGGGCGCCGAAGACCTGATCGCCTCGATCGGCGGCACCTCCTCGCGCGGCGAGGACGGCAACTACCGCGAGGTGGCGCGGTTCGCGCGGTCGCAGGTGCTGCTGCATGCGGCGGCCAACGGCAAGGCGGCGGTTGATTCCGTATACCTGGACATCCCCGACCTGGAAGGCCTAGGCGAAGAGTCCCGCGATGCCAAGGCTTCGGGATTCGCGGCGAAAGCCTCGATCCACCCCAACCAGATGCCGGTCATCCGCGAGGCCTTTGCGCCCACCGAAGCGGAACTGGACCGCGCGAGGCGGATCCTTGACGCCGCCAAGGAGAACCCAGGGGTGTTCGCTTTCGAGGGGCAGATGGTCGACGAACCGCTGCTGCGCCAAGCCCGGGCCACTTTAGGCAGGCACTAATAGGATCCCAAGGAGTGAATCGCACCGGGTTTAATAGAAGCAAGGAAATTGGAATAGGAACACTTCGCCCATCGGCGTAGAGTATGTCCACGTTCAAGAATGGCTCGGTAAGACTTTTGATTCTCACGCCGCGCTCCCCCAGCTCACGGATAATCTCAATGGCCATCCGCTCTTCACCTGCCACGCGATCCAGGGCGCGGATGACCAAAGTTCCTCTGGCTGCAATTGCGCCTTGCACGCGACCCACTGCGGCCGCGCAGCCTCCCTGCTCGACTCCCCACAGTCAGTAAATATCTGCTCGGCCCCGGCCGCGCGCAGCTCGGCCGCCTGCGCCTGCGGGTTCTGCTCGCGCGTGCTCACTCGCGCGTATCCAATGACTGCCATATCAAAAAACGGTACACAGCCAGGTTGTGCAACACTTCGGTTTTGAAAGACCTTTCTGAAACAAAAAACCCCGGTGTGCCGCCCGGGTTCGCCGCTCGTTTCAAAAACGAATGTTTATGAACGCCTAGCTTGGCGCTGGGCAATAGAAGTGTGAAACCGATCGTTGAACGGCGGGAAAGGCAGCAGATCCCGCTCCATCTAGTGCTCATTATCGCGGGAGCTGCGCGGTTCAAGCCCACGCAAAACGCTCGACTGGATAATGGACTCCAGTCGAGCGTTTGCACGGAATTCAATCAGCGTCCCGCACCGTCGCTGTTGTACCGGAGATCTGGAGAGCTGGCGCTTTCCATCAGCATGGATTTTCCACGATTTCTCCGGAATCTGCCGAGCCTGCCGGCACCAGACGGAAGTTGAGCAAGCGTCGCGGACTGGTTGCTAGTGCCCGCCGCCCAGCTTCCCGCCCAGGCGTTCGCGCATCTTCAGGCTCGCGGTATTCAGTCCTTCGACCTCCACGGTCTTGCCATATTTCTCGTATTTGCCGGTGATCGCGTCCAGGGCCGCGATGGTCGAGGCGTCCCACAGGTGCGAGTCGTGCATGTCGATGACGATATTCTGCGGGTCTTCGGCGTAGTTGAACTGCGTGTACAGGTCGTTAGAGGAGGCGAAGAACAATTCCCCGTTGACCACGTACTTGGCGATCTTCTCGCCGAAGTGCTCCTCGACGCTGCGGGTGACGGTGACCAGGTGCGCCACGCGGTTGGCGAAGAGCACCATGGCCGTGAGTACTCCAGCGGCGACGCCGATAGCCAGATTGTGGGTGACCACCGTGAAAACCACAGTTATCAGCATGACTGTGGTTTCGCTTTTGGGCATCATCCGCAGCGTCGAGGGCCGGATGCTGTGCCAGTCGAAGGTCGCAATGGAAACGAAGATCATGACTGCCACCAGTGCGGCCATCGGGATCAAGGCCACCACATCGCCGAGAACCACCACGAGGATCAACAGGAATACCCCGGCCAGGAACGTCGAGATGCGGGTGCGCGCCCCGGACGCCTTCACATTAATCATGGTCTGCCCGATCATCGCGCAGCCGCCCATGCCGCCGAAGAATCCGGTAATGATGTTCGCCGCACCCTGGCCCCAGGATTCGCGGGTCTTATTCGAGTGCGTGTCAGTGACATCGTCGACCAGCTTGGCGGTCATCAGCGATTCGAGCAAGCCCACGAAGGCCATGGCCAGCGCATAGGGGAAGAGCACCTGCAGAGTTTCGAGGTTCAGCGGGATATCAGGGATGAACAGGGTCGGCAGGGATTCGGGCAGCTGGCCCTTGTCGCCCACGGTGGGGACGGCGAGCGAGGCGATGACCGTGATCGCGGTCAGCACCACGATGGCCACCAGCGGGGCCGGGATCGCAGTGGTCAGCTTGGGCAGGCCGAAGACGATCAACAGGCCCAACGCCACCAGCGGATAGACCAGCCAGGTCACCCCGAGCAGCTCGGGGACCTGGGACAGGAAAATCAGAATGGCCAGCGCGTTGACGAAACCGACCATTACCTGACGCGGGATGAAGCGCATCAGCTTCGCCACGCCCAGCAGTGCCAGCACCACTTGGAAGATCCCGGCCATGATGACCGCGGCGATGAAGTAGTCGGTTCCATGGCTGGCTACCAAAGGCGCGATGACCAGCGCGATGGCGCCGGTGGCGGCGGAGATCATGGCAGGACGGCCTCCGAAGAAGGAGATGGATACCGCCATGGTGAAGGAGGCGAACAGCCCGATGCGCGGGTCCACTCCGGCGATGATGGAGAAGGCGATGGCCTCGGGGATCAAGGCCAGCGCTACTACCAGGCCGGCGAGGACCTCGGTCTTAAGCAACCTCGGGGATTTCAGGGTGCGCAACACCGATTGGCGCTCGGCCGGACTCAGTGCGGAAGGATCCGCTGTGGTGCTGGTGCTCATAGGTGAGCTCCCTTCTTTTCAAGCCAGTAAGCGTGGGGCACGTGCAGTGCGTAGAATTCATGGGATGGGCATCATTGCGCCGCAGACGAGGCAAGAGCAGCCGGAGCGGTCGTAGACCAGATGCCATCGAATACAACTCTAACCTAACGTAAGGGTAGGGTTGTAATTGGAGGAAACGGAGGACTTCATGGATCAAGCGAAGACCGAAGGTGCAGGCGGTTCGATGCATATCGGTGACATGGTCGAGGCCACCGGCCTGTCGCATCGCACCATCCGCCACTACGACGAGGTGGGGTTGCTGCCGGCGAGCACCCGCAGCGAAGGTGGTTTCCGAATCTATACCGACTCGGATCTGGCCCGCATGCTGGTGATCCGCTCGATGAAGCCGCTGGGCTTCTCGCTCGAGGAAATGGGGGAGCTGCTTGACGCGGTGGACGCGCTCGCGGCAGATCCGCAGGACACCGTCGCCCGGGCCAAGCTCGATGACTACACCCAGCGTGCCAGCGCCAAGCGCGACAAGCTCGCGCTGAACTTGCAGCGCGCCGAGTCCTTCATCGCAGATCTTCGCACCAAGTAGGCCGGAAGCATGGAGACCCGCTTAGCCGCGATGGAAGAGAGCCACTGGGCGGATATCGCCCGCATCTATGCCAGCGGCATCGAGACCGGCCTGGCCACCTTCGAATCCGAGGTGCCGGCACGCCAGAAGTTCTTCGCGGCGAAAATTCCTGCATTGTCGCTGGTGGCCATTGCGCCCGATGCCAAGGTTCTCGGCTGGGCGGCGGCCAGCCCGGTTTCAGCCCGCCCGGCCTACCGCGGCGTGGTGGAGCACTCGGTGTACATTGATCCGGATTATGCCGGATGCGGCGTTGGCGCCCGGCTGCTGGCCGAGCTGATCGCCCGGGCCAGGAAAGAAGATTACTGGATGGTGCAGTCGGCCGTCATCGCCGGCAACGAAGCCAGCAGGGCGCTGCATGCTAGGGCAGGGTTCCGCGAGGTTGGCCGGCGCGAGCGGATTGCCCAGGGTGCCCGAGGGGCAGTGGCGGGGCAGTGGCTGGATACTTTCCTGTACGAACTGCGGCTTTGACCAAGCTGCTTGCCCAAGGCAGAAGCGGCGCGGCGGGCAGCAATCCCGGCGCGCCGCTTCTCAGCAGCTGGTACCGGCCTACAGGTATTCTGCGAAGTCCTTCTCGATGACAGCCTTAGGCTTGGCACCGATGGAAGTAGCAACATGCTCGCCACCCTTGAAGACATATACGGCTGGGATACTGGTGATGCCGTACTTCGCGGCGATGGCCTGGTTCTCATCGACGTTGACCTTCACGACGTCGACCTTCGCAGCGTGCTCTTCTGCGATCTGATCCAGAACTGGACCTAGCTGGCGGCAAGGGCCGCACCACTCTGCCCAGAAATCAACGATGACTGGCTTGTCGGCATCCAGGACATCGGCCTGGAAGGTTGCTTCAGTTACTGCTTTTGCGTTGCTCATAAGAGACAACCCCTTTCTGAAAAAACTTGATTAGACGGTAGCGAGGGTTTCGGTGACGTTGGCCAGGTAGTGCTCCACGTCCTGTGCAGCGGCGCAACCGGAAGCAGCTGCGGTGATTGCCTGGCGGTAGGTGGAATCGATGACGTCGCCGGCAGCAAAAACTCCTGGCAGCGAAGTCTTCGAGGTGCGTCCTTCGACAGCGATGGTGCCCTCGGAGGTGAGCTCGAGCTGGTCCTTGACCAGATCAACGCGAGGGTCATTACCGATGGCAACGAAGATACCGGTAACGTCCAAGGTGCTCTCTTCGCCGCTGGTACGGTTCTTGAGGACCAGGCCGTTGACCTTGTCTTCGCCGTTGATGCCGATGACTTCGGAGTCCCAGATGAATTCGATCTTTTCGTGGGCCAGGGCGCGGTCGGCCATGATCTTCGATGCGCGTAGCTCGTGGCGACGGTGCACCACGGTAACCTTGGCGGCGAACTTGGTCAGGAACAGTGCTTCTTCCATGGCAGAGTCGCCACCGCCGATCACGGCGATAGTCTGGTCGCGGAAGAAGAACCCGTCGCAAGTGGCGCACCAGGAGACGCCATGGCCGGAGAGGCGCTTTTCGTCTTGCAGGCCCAACTCGCGGTAGGCGGAGCCGGTGGAGACGATGACAGCACGGGCACGGTAGACGGTGCCGTCAGCCAGGGACAGCGTCTTGATGTCGCCTTCGAGGTTCATTTCGGTGACGTCGTCGAAGAGAATCTCGGCGCCGAAGCGCTCGGCCTGCTTCTGCATGTTGTCCATCAGATCAGGGCCCATGATGCCCTCGGGGAAGCCTGGGAAGTTTTCCACGTCGGTGGTGTTCATCAATTCGCCGCCGGCAGTGACTGAGCCTGCGATGACTAGTGGGTTCAGATTCGCACGGGCGGTATAAACCGCGGCGGTGTAACCGGCCGGGCCGGAGCCGACAATGATGACTTCACGGATCTCTTCAGGGGTCATAAGAATTCTTTCTCCAGTGGTGTAATGGCGTATTCGCTGCTCAGGACAGCAGCCGGGTGGCCAGGTCTGCGACGCGGCGGCTGATCTCGTCGCGCACGAGCAGCATCCGTTCGCGTCCTTCGATGCCGCGGGAGCTTGGCTCATCGAGTTCCCAGATTTCGATATCCACCCCGTCCGCTTCCGGGACCTGGGCTTCGCGTCCCAGGACGACGACCAGTCCGGCTTGGCGCATCTGTGCTTCGGTGAGCTGTTTTGGATGCTCTGCGGTGATGTCGATGCCCTGTTCCAGCAGCACTTCGGCTGACAGGGCGTTGATCTTCGAGCCCGGATGCGTCCCCGCGGAAGAGACGTCGATCTGCGCGCCTGCGCGGGCGTTCATGAGGCCAGCGGCCATCTGCGATTTGCCGCCGTTCTTGACGCAGACGAAGAGCACCGCTGGCTTGGCTGCTGCGCTCATTTCTTGGCCACCAAGCTGGCGCCCAGGGATTCCAAGGCGCCGGGGATCACCGAGAAGTAGGCCCACACCCCGCGCTTCTCGCGGTGCAGGATTCCGGCATCAACCAGGATCTTCAGGTGGTGCGAGACGGTGGGCTGCTTGAGCTCCAGGGGCTCGGACAGATCGCAAACGCAGGTTTCGGCTGCTTCGCTCGCTGAGACGATGGAAAGGATGCGCAAGCGGTTCGGGTCGCTCAGGGCCTTGAAGCGCAATGCCAGCAGCTCGGCTTCTTCGAGCTGGAGGATCGCTTCGCCCTGCGAGGGGACGCAGCATAATTCGGCTGCCGCGGCTGGGTGTTCGCCAGCGGGGTTCAGGGTGGAGGTGCTCATCGGCCTCGGCTCATTTCTTGGCTCTCAATAGAAATTGACAAACATCGATATAGGCAAGCATACTCGAAACATCGACGCTCGTCGATGTCTAAACTTGGAGTGATGATTGCATGACACCTGCGACCGTGCCCGATACCGCCCCCGTGGCGGCGAAACTATCTTTCCTGGACCGGTACCTGGCCCTGTGGATCCTGCTCGCCATGGCCGTGGGCTTGGGGCTGGGCCGCATCTTCCCGAAGCTGGGAGAATTGCTGGACCGCTTCACCGTGGCGGGGGTCTCGGTGCCCATCGCCATTGGCTTGCTGGTCATGATGTATCCGGTGCTGGCCAAGGTGCGCTACAACGAAACCGGCAAGGTGCTCTCGGACAAGAAGCTGATGGTCACCTCGCTGGTGATCAACTGGATACTCGCACCGGCATTCATGTTCGTGCTGGCCTGGGTATTCCTGGCGGACCTGCCTGAATACCGCACCGGCCTGATCATCGTGGGCCTGGCCCGCTGCATCGCCATGGTGTTCATCTGGAACGACCTGGCCTGCGGCGACCGAGAGGCGGCTGCCGTGCTGGTGGCCATCAACTCGGTCTTCCAGGTCATCGCCTTCGGCGCCCTGGGCTGGTTCTACCTGCAGCTTCTCCCATCCTGGCTGGGATTGGAAACCACCAGCGCCGAGTTCTCCATCGCCGCGATTACCGCCTCGGTGCTGGTCTTCCTGGGTATCCCGCTGCTGGCCGGATACCTGACCCGCACCCTGGGCGAGAAGGCCAAGGGCCGGGACTGGTACGAGAACAAGTTCCTGCCGAAGATCGGCCCGTGGGCGCTGTACGGATTGCTGTTCACCATCGTGCTGCTCTTCGCCCTGCAGGGAGATAACATCATCTCCCAGCCGCTGGATGTGCTGCGCATGGCCGTCCCGCTGCTGGTTTACTTCGTGGTGGTTTTCGGTGCCGGCATGCTCATCGGCCACTGGCTGAAGCTGGGGTACCCGCGCACCACCACCCTGGCCTTTACCGCGGCCGGCAACAACTTCGAGCTGGCCATCGCGGTAGCCATTGCGACCTTCGGTGCCACCAGCGGCCAGGCCTTGGCCGGGGTGGTGGGTCCGCTGATCGAGGTGCCGGTCCTCGTCGCCCTGGTCTACGTGGCCCTGTGGTCGCGCAAATTCTTCCCCGCTGCCAAGCCAACTACCACTTCTGTCTAAGGAAACAATCATGGCTGAAAACAACACCAAGCCCTCGGTCCTCTTTGTCTGCGTGCACAACGCCGGGCGCTCGCAAATGGCCGCCGCCTACCTCTCCCACCTGTCCAAAGGTCGCATCGAAGTGCGATCGGCCGGATCCGCCCCGGCCGATTCGGTGAACCCGGCCGCCGTCCAGGCAATGCTGGAGGAAGGCATCGACATGTCCGCCGAGATCCCCAAGGTGCTGACCACCGAGGCCGTACAGGACTCGGACGTCGTGATCACCATGGGCTGCGGAGATGCCTGCCCATTCTTCCCCGGCAAGCGCTACGAAGACTGGAAGCTGGAAGATCCGGCAGGCCAGGGCGTTGAGGCTGTCCGGCCGATCCGCGACGAGATCCGCACACGCATCGAAGCACTGATCGCAGAACTGCTTCCCACCGGCTAAATCCGCTTCTCAGGATTCACGACGGTTCACCAAAATTCAAGGAGTCATGATGGACACAACCCATCCCGTAGTGGTCATTGGTGCCGGACCGACCGGCCTGGCCGCCGCCGCACACCTCATCGAACAAAACCAAGATGTTCTGGTGCTCGAAGCCGGCACGAGCGTGGGCGCCGCCATTGAACAGTGGAAACACATCAAACTGTTCTCCCCGTGGCGCTTTGATATCGATGCTGCGGCGCAGCGTTTGCTGGAGACCCCAAGCGAAAGTTACGCAGGTGACTGGGTCGCCCCACGCAAAACCAAGCTTCCGACCGGCGCAGAACTGCTCAACGAATACCTCGAACCACTGGCAAACCACCCGCGATTGGCCTCGCAGATCAAGTTCGGCCACCGCGTGACCAAGATCAGCCGGCTGCACCAAGATGGTCGGGGCATCGACAAGACACGTACTGCTGGCCGTGATGAGTCTCTGTTCCTGGTTCGCACCACAACTGCGCTGGGCGATGTGGATGTGCTGGCGCGTGCTGTCATCGACGCTACCGGTACCTGGAGCCAGCCAAACCCTGTGGGCCGGTCGGGCATCGAAGCAATCGGCGAAGCCGAGGCCCGCACGCAAGGCTTCATCACGTCCCCGTTGCCCGACCCTCTAGGCACCGACAGAGAAGACTTCGCAGGCAAGACGATTCTGGTGCTCGGCGCAGGGCATTCGGCGGCGAACACCATCATCTCGCTGGGACGCTTGCAGAAGGAACAGCCGGACACCAGAATACTGTGGGGTCTACGTGGCCAGGCGAATCCGATCCGGCTTTATGGCGGCGGGGCCGCAGACCAGCTGCCCGCACGCGGGCAGCTGGGCACTTCTCTTCGCCGACTGGTAGAAAACAACCACGTCAGCTTGCTGGAAAACGTGTCAATCAGCTCCCTGGCGATTGGCGGCAAGCTGAGCGTGAACTTGGCCGACGGGCGAGTGCTGAAAGTGGACCGGATTGTTCCGGCTACCGGATTCCGCCCGGATTTGGGCATGCTCTCCGAGCTGCGCTTGAATCTCGACCAGATAGTCGAGGCTCCCAGCGCACTGGGTCCATTGATTGATCCGGAATTCCATAGCTGCGGCACGGTCAGCGCGCACGGTGAAAAGGAACTGGCTCACCCGGAGGCGAACTTCTACATCGTAGGTATGAAGAGCTATGGCCGTGCCCCTACGTTCCTGATGGCCACCGGTTATGAGCAGGTCCGCTCCATTGCGGCGCACCTGTCCGGGGACCTTGAAGCTGCACGCCGGGTTGAGCTTGACCTGCCCGAAACAGGGGTCTGCTCCACCGACCTTGGCGGATCGTGCGATGCTCCGGCAGCTGAGGACAGCTCCTGCGGAAGCGCGCCGGCGGCAGTCGATGCCTGCTGCGGAACATCGGCCGAGGGAGCTGTACCGGCTACCGGCTGCGGTGAAGCAGAAATGCCGAACGAGCAGAGCGATGAGCCAGCGCAGTCGTGCTGTGGCACGAAGCAACCGGTCACAATCGGTTTTGCCACCGGCACCTTGCACGGCAACGCCGAATTAGCAGATAAGTAATATCAAGTGATTACTTGGTGAAGCGGTGTCTGGCAACAGGCACCGCCTCACCACCCCTCTCATGTTCGATCCTCGTTTCTTCGAGTACTTCAGGAGCCATAATGCGCCCCGCTCAATCACCCCTAAAACCTTTCCTTCGATCTCCTCGTGCTCTTGCCGCGTTCAGTCTTGCATCCATCATGCTTCTGGCAGGGTGCGGTTCCGATTACCCGTTAGGTGAAGCTCAGAAGAAGGCCGCCGAAGCTAACACCTCGAATTTGCGCGGCACACTAACTGGTGGCGGATCAACCGCGCAGAATGCAGCGATGAACGCTTGGACCACAGGATTCTCGGTGCTCCATCCCAAAGTCCAGGTGCAGTATGCCTCGGTCGGTTCGGGCGCAGGACGCGAAGGACTACTCGCCGCAGCAACCGAATTCGCCGGCTCCGACGCTTTCCTCAAAGACGAAGAAGTCCAGCGTTCCCAACAGACCTGCGGCCCAGGCGGTGCCATCAACATCCCCGCCTATATTTCCCCGATCGCCGTCACATTCAATATTCCCGGTGTCAGCGAACTGAACCTTGATGCGGATACCATTGCCCGAATCTTCAACAGGGACATCCGCAGCTGGCAAGATCCTGCCATCGCAGCGCTAAATCCCGGCGTAGAACTGCCCGACATTCCTATGACAGTGGTGGCACGATCCGATGATTCGGGAACCACCGAAAACTTCACCGAATATTTGCACAGCGCCGCACCAAAAGCGTGGAGGTACGAGCCTGATGGTAGTTGGCCTAACGATATCTCCCTGGAAAAGGCTCAGGGAAATGCCGGCGTCGTCACCACGGTGTCCCGCACACCTGGCACCATTGCGTACGCTGACGATTCGCTCGTTGATCAAAGCCTCGGCAAGGCGAAGCTTAGGGTGGGCGACGAATTTGTTGAGGTCAGCGGAGAAGCAGCAGCCCTTGCCGTGGCAGAATCTGAACGCGTCGAAGGCCGCGGCGCCCACGATATTGCCCTTGAGCTGGACCGCAATACCACCGCACCCGGAGCCTACCCGTTGGTGCTGGTCTCCTATTTACTGTTCTGTAGCTCATACTCGGATGCCCAAACCGTTGATCTGGTGAAAACCTTCGGACATTACGTGGTCAGCGAAGAAGGGCAAAAGATCGCAGCTGACTCTGCGAAGAGCGCGCCGATGCCAGAACGTTTGGCCAAAGATGCGAGCGATGCGATCGACTCAATCACGGTTCGACCGGTAAATTAGAGGGTTTTGTAAGGGCATTGAGGGCGGTAGAATCTGATTCTTCTGTCCTTTCTGCATTTTCCACGCAATGCGGTGGTCAGATCCTGAAGCGCGAGATGATGCGCTTTCATGGGATGAACCGGAATCCCTTTTAGCGTGATCTCACGTGTTAGAACTAGGAGCCGACACTCCAAACTGCGATTTAACCGCCAAACGAAATTAACAGTCGGACGTTCGAATGGCGGTTTTCTTCGTCCCGTAAATGATGGTTTATAGAGGCCCAACCCGAAAAATAGCACCGATTGATGGGTAGCCACCTTGAAGAATTGGAGGCTGCTACTCATCCTTTATGCTCCACCTTGCCCGTGTGCTTGATCCTGGCGTTATCGTCCTGGCAGTACCCGTGCTGCTCAATACGCCATTCCAACTGTGAAAACCCGCCAAATGAAACTAACAGTCACACCATAGTCCACAGCACTGCCGCCCGTAAGAGGAACGTTAAGTGGGACACTCGGGCTCCACATATTTCACGACAAAGCGTAGAAGCACCAGGCTTCGCCGAGCAAGGGGCATCGCAACAACTTCAAGGCTATTGCACTTATCTTTTCAGCTAAGTAGATTAGCCTTATGGCATCGCGACTCGTAACGAAATACTTGCAGCTCCCAACGCAGGGGAAAATTGCCTACGACATCCAAGGCGCAGGGCCGCTCATCCTGCTTGTTCCGGGAATGGGCGAACTGCGGTCTACATACCGCTTCCTAACCCCAGCGCTTGTTGCCGCCGGATACACCGTTGCCACAACGGACCTGCGAGGACACGGGGACAGCGATGCCTCGTTCCCTAGCTACGGCGACGTCGACACGGCCGAGGATATCGAGGGGTTGCTACGGAAACTGGGTGGTCCCGCCATCGTTGTCGGCAACTCGATGGCTGCAGGTGCGGCAGTAATCGTTGCGGCTGAGCACCCCGAGCTCATCAGTGGACTCGTTCTGATCGGCCCCTTCGTTCGCCAACCATCCACGAACGCCTTCGAGAACCTCCTCTTCCGGATCATGATGGCTCGTCCCTGGGCACCAGCGGCCTGGAAAGCTTATCTGCCTACCCTCTACGCCGGCACCAAGCCCGCGGACTTCGCCGAATACCGCCAGGCAGCAATCAAGAGCATGAAACGACCCGGCTACAGAAGGGCCTTCTGCCTCACCACGCGCACCGACCACCTACGGGCAGGCGAATGCCTAGCCGCGGTGGATTCGCCGACACTTGTCCTCATGGGAGAGAAAGACCCGGACTTCAAGGACCCCACGGCCGAAGCAGACTGGATCGCGCACACACTTCACGGATCTGCCGTCATCATTCCCGAGGCCGGCCACTATCCCCAATCGCAGCAACCAGGGATTACCTCGACCGCTATTATCAAGTTCCTCAGCGCGCTAACCAATCATGTCTAGGCCCGGACTGAACAGAACGATAGTCGTCGAGCGGGCGGCGCTGATTCTCGACCGTAGCCTAGACGGATTGAGCCTTTCCGTCCTGGCAGAGAGCCTAGGTGTGCGGACCCCATCCCTCTACAAGCACATCGACGGAATGCCAGGCCTGCAACGCGACATCATGCTCCGTGCCAAAACGAGTCTGGCCCACGTCCTCGGACAATCTGCCATCGGACGCTCCCGAGACGATGCCATCAGGGCGCTGGCGCTTGCTTATCGTCGTTGGGCACTGCAACATCCCGGACAGTACCCGATGACGGTACATGCGCCCGCTTCCGGCGACGACGATGACGCTAGTGCCTCATCGTCAATCTCTGACGTCGTTTTCAACGTCCTCGAGGGCTACGGGCTCCTCGGGGACGACGCTGTGGATGCCACACGATTCCTTCGGTCCTCGCTCCATGGCTTCGTTGATCTTGAAACGCGCGGGGCATTCGAGCTTCCTGTGGACCTGGAGCGCAGCTTCGCCAGACTGACGGAGAGCGTCGTCGTCGCCCTGGACACTTGGTCTCGGTGATGCTTGTACATAAGGGGTTAAGGGGTAGCGATGGAATCTCGACTGCCTATCCATGGGGGAACCCTGAGCGGGACATCCACTTTCTGGATCAATTGAATCGAGGATTTGCTCCCGCTTCGGAAACTACCGACTCCCATCAATCCCCGGATCTTTGGCTGATGAGAGTCAGTAGTTGTGTAGCGAAATGTCGCGTCTATCCGTTTGACTGCACCACCGGCTTACGGGCACCACGGTAATGCGACGAGGCGGTCGTCGGTTTGACCTCATATGGACTCCCGTGTTTATATATCTATCATGGATATATCGTTTAATGATACGTTCTCTGCGAGGTGTCGTAATGGGACGTAATTCTGGTTATCAGAGTGGAGACCTTGTCGACACTGCACTGCACGTACTGCTCGCACTGGTCCACCCGCGCCATGGTTACGCCGTGATGCATTTCCTCGAACAGGAGAGCGAGGGGGCCATTACACTCGGGCCTGCCTCGCTCTACACGACGCTCAAGAAGCTTGCCGTCGCCGGCCTCATCAAGGAACTCGAGGGTGACGAGTCGCGTCGGACTTACCACCTAACCGCGAAGGGTCACGAGGTCCTCGTCCGCAATATCGAACGTCGCCGCCAGTTGCTGGTCATGGCGGATCACATCATGGAGGAAGCATGAGCACCACTAACAAGATGAGCAACGGTCTGGCAGTCAGCCCCGAGAAGGACCTGGCTATGTTCGCGGACATGGCAGGTCAGGGAAAACACCTGAACGGTATCGCGAAGCTGGGTCACGGATGGAGCTTCGTCGATGGGGTCCCCGAAGAGGCGGTCTTCGACCTCGCTTACGAAAGCAACGCATCGTCGGAGTACTTCGACATCTTCCAGGCGGCTGGCTGGGAGCTCGTGATCTCGATGGGAGACGTGCACATCTTTAAAGCAGTACCGGGAACGGCTCCGATCCACACCGCCGAGTCACGACGAGACGAACTTACCCGAAATCGAGATCGCTACCTTCGCTACAGCGTCATCGCGCTGATTGCCTTCCTGCTTGTCGGTTTGGGAGTTCGTGTGGCCTCATGGAATGAATGGCTAGAACTGTCTTTGCTGGTGGTGTTCTTATTTCCCGTTGTCTACACCGTCGTTCCGCTGGTCGGATACTGGAGTCATTTGAATAAGCTAAATCGCTCAAGCTGATCACCTAGGTTAGATTGATCATCGCGGTCAGAAAATGGACCTCATAGCAACACGGGAGAAACAGCGGTCGATACTCTAACCACATTTTTGGTGTGACTGTCCCGTAGAGCCTTGGGCTTGCGGACGCCCAAGCGAAGTGCCGAGGGCTTCGGGCGGCATTTGCAGTCGCCCTTGGAACACGACACCAGCGCTTGATGTCCCCGATTCCTGTCGAGCGTCATGTCAAGATCAGTATATGGTTATTGATCATACCGACCGCGTAGCTCTCGTCACTGGTGCTACCGGTGGCCTCGGAATTCCTCTGGTTTCCCAGTTGGTGGAGCAGAAATACCGAGTGATTGCCGTCGGTCGGTCCCATGAGAAGTTGACTGAATTGCCGGAGGAAGTCATGCCCGTTATATGGGACATGTCCACTCATTCCGAGGCACCCGAGATCCTTCTCAATTTGAAACGGGTGGATGTGGTTGTGCAAAACGCCGGCATGGCTGATGTGGCTTCGGTGGCTTCCACGTCTTCGGATCTATGGGACACAATGTTCAGGGTCAATGTTTCGGCACCGGCCAAGTTAACCACTGCTATACTGCCGGGGCTTCGGGCTGCACAAGGACACGCGATATTTATCAATGCGGCACCGAAAATGTCAGGTGTTCCGAATTGGTCAGGCTACGTTGCCAGCAAGGCTGCGCTACGGGAGTTTGCTGATTCTTTGCGTGAGGAGGAATCACGCAACGGCATCCGCGTCACGTCTATTTACCCCAAGGGGACGGCTACTCGGATGCTGGAAAAAGTTCGTGAATCGTTTGGGGCTTCTTACGATCCCAACCGTGAAATCAATCCCGCGTCAATGGCAACGATGATTCTGTCGGTGCTGGATCATCCTGCTGACGCATATGCTCGCGAACTCTCTGTCGGAAAGCCTGGCACTTCCTAGCGCTTGCAAAGCCTCACAATCAGGCAATGAAACACACCAAAATACGCATGACTAGGAACCACTACGGTTTACCACCACAACCGCATGCGATGGAGTCCCAGTGAGGGTTCCTCTTACGGGCGTTCCTCTCGGGGACCGTCATACGGGACATATCCAGCCTTCACTCCGAAAAACGTCTTGATGTTGAGCGACGCTAGACTCAAGAGGTGGACTTTACAGACGTAGCCGTGCTTGAAAGCCCGTTCGTTCGACTCGAACCGCTTTCCGAGACGCACCATGACGACCTCGTTACAGCAGTTGAAACCGATGAGCTTTGGCGGACGTGGTACACGCATATCCCGTCTCCTGCGACCATGGAAAAGGAAATCAAACGTCGGGTTTCCTTGCACACCGAGGGTCGGATTGTTCCTTGGGCCATCATCGATCCACGGACTTCTCGTGCGGTGGGAATGACCACGTATTTGAACCTCGAACCCGCCAACCGTCGTCTTGAAATCGGGTCAACCTGGATCGGGTCGAAAGCTCAAGGAACGGGAGTCAACGCCGCAGCCAAGATGCTGTTGCTCCAGCGAGCGTTTGAGGAACTGGGATGCATCGCTGTGGAGTTCCGGGCGCATTGGCACAATCACCAATCCCGGCACGCAATCGAGCGACTCGGTGCCAAGCAAGACGGCGTTCTTCGCAACCACACGATCTTCGAGAATGGCACCGTCAGGGACACCGTGGTGTTCTCCATAGTCGAAGCCGAATGGCCAACCGTGAAATTCGGACTTGCCGAAAGACTCAACGCCTACGAAAGTTAGTCATCCTACGCGCCAGATTGACGGGGTCAGCTTCCCAGTTAGCGTTCCTCCTACGGGACACCAAAAACGACTGATTTTGACAGCGAACACTGATGTGCGCGACACGCACTAACGGCCTGGGCTAAGGTAACTGGCGGAATGGTTTCAAGCCCAGATATTGTCTGAGTATGCAAGTAACTCCGACCGTGCATGCAGAGCCAGAAGACTATGAAAAATACCCGACTTACCGAGTCAATTTTTGGCAGAGCGGTCCGGGGCAGGTGAGCTTTAACCTAGAGGCCTTTGTTGTGTCAGGCGCGTTGGATGTCAATCAGGTGAAGGAATGGATACGCGACCATGCTGCAGGGCGCTCCTATGAGCTGTTTGTCGAGGTAGACGGAACCGTGCCCGATGATTATCGGAAGCCGCGGGTGGCGGCTCTCATTCGCATTGAGGGGAGAGACCCAAATATGGGTGAGATGACGGAAATCGGGAGATTCATCCCCGGGTAGTACAACAGGGTGGGGCCAGCAGTTCTGCCGGCCCCACCCCAAGAGCAATGAAGACTTAGTTCTTTTGACCTTCTCGCACGAACGTGACAGTCATCAAAGACGCCAAGTCGGATTCTGATTGTGTAGAAAGTGAAGCAGCGCCGCAGGCGATGGGTAAGATGGAACCGTATTTTTGGTAGGTCGATGCAGTGTCGAGTACATATCCGGGAGGGGGCTTAATTTCACCCTTCCCCATCCTCGAAAATCTCCAGGACCTTCCTTGCAACTGACCCCTCGGTTGGTGGAGATATAGTTCCTGCCGGAATTTGATTCTGTGGAGCCGCCCCACTGCGTGGGGTTGGGGGCTGTACGAATTAGCGAATAGTGAATTGTTAGGCTAACGGCATTACCACCGCTGCACGAGATGCTGGCGGTGCCGTTAATCGTGGCGGTTACGTGATGTGAGCCGTGTGGGTGGTGGACCCCGAGGTCGCATCGAATGCTGGGAGCAAGCAACGCATATTCAGCTTGCGTGAATGTAGATTCTTCTGCTGGCAAGATTGTCAGTTCTGTTGCTTCAGTCGAAAACACCTGATTTCCAGCCTCATCGAACTGAGTCGTTATTTCGGCCTGGTCCGGTGCGAGCTGCTGCGCGGGTTCCATCGCAAGGCTCGGAGTGCCGATGGTTGCCGAAAGCGCAATTACGGCAGCCAAAGCAAGAATCTTTGACGTAAACATTAATGCCTTCCTACACAGTGTGAATATGTTATTTCCACCACATAGCTTTTCTTAATTCTTGTCAAGGTGCTGGCAAATATCTGTTGCCATTGAGTTTCTTTCTCCTGGATGCGCGGGCGGTCCAAAACGGAAAAGAGTTGAGCTTCCAAAATTGACCGTCCTCGATGCCCAGCAAGGGTTGCCCATAAGGGGCGTTTTAGGGGGGAACCATGCGGTCTTAGGCACAATAAGATATGGGAGACTCTGGATATGAACAACGACGAGCGCGCTTCCGGCCAGGACACCCTGCGAATGGTGAATGTCCTCAAAATGGCTTTGGAACGTAGAGCAGAGGTCTTCGAGATCATTGATCGGGCACCCGACGAATCAACGGCGAGAACGCACCTCGCCAGATTGCTTGATGTCGAGGAGTCTGACTGCTATCCAATACTTAATTTGCAGGTCAAGAGTTGGCTTGGAACTTGGCGCGAGCGTCTCGATGAAAAAGCCGAAGGCCTCCCCTGATTCTTGAACGCGACGCGTCTCAGCCATAGCGACGCACGTGGTTTGGGTAGCCCTTAGCGTGGATTCTCCAGGTCAGTCCAAGTGAATTTTGCAGATCTTACCGGTTGGCTCACCATTAACGGTGTTTTTTGAGCTGCTCAGCTGCCTACAGGAGTCTGTCGCTCTGGCAGCGTAAACCTTGGTGTCAACCAAACCTTCAGCAGACCCGTTCGTGGAAGCGACGTGGAAGGTTTATCAACGGCTGGTAGCCGCATACCGGGCTCCTTCCCTACGGGAGGGGAAGGAACGGTTGAGGGATTTGATCCATGACCTGGCCAAGGCCTTGCCTAAGGAAATGATCGAGGTGAGGTCCTTGGCGACAACGTTGAAGAACGGCGCGTCGGATATCTTGGCGTATTTCGATCATATGGGGTCATCGAACGGGCCAACCGAGGCGATCAATGGGCGCTTGGAGCATCTTCGAGGTTCGGCGTTGGGGTTCGGGAACCTCTCGAATTGCATCGCGAGGTCTCTGTTGGAGTCTGGTGGGTTCAGACCGGTGTTACACCCTTGATTGCGAAGAGCCACTATAGTGTGAACCAATGACCGCCGACAGCTGGCCAACGGAGGTACACATGGTTGTGGTGAAGAAACCCGGTGCCGATGCCCTGGTGTACTTCTGGTTTGCGATTTCACTAGCCGTGCTCGGTGTGGTGATCGGGCAGATCGGCGCGGTCATGATGCTCAACAGTGCATTGGAGCTGAACGTCCTGAACGTGACCACGCTGCACCTGGTCGCCTGGGGCTGCTATGCCGGAGCGGCGATCTTCACCATCGTTGTCATGCACAAGGCCCTGGCTATGCTGATTTATCTGGTGCATCATCATCGCCCGCTGCCGCCGCGCAGGATGCCGGTGATCCGCGATGCCCCGGTCACCGCCCAGACAACCAAGACGACCCCAGCAAGCCACGCATCAGCTGGCCCGACGGATCTAGTGGATCCGCTGGGCAAGCACGAACTGCCCTCCGGGTCCAAGCCGAAAACCTTCCCGCGGCAGGCGCTGGGTGCACTGCCCGCGCAGGACCGGCGTCCTCGCAACCGGCGCCAGAACTCCGGCAAAGGCGACGACCCCGCATAGCGAACCCTGCGTCCACTGCGCTTCGGCAGTTGCAGCAAGTCCCGGTAATGCAAGGCGCTCCACAACCGGGGGAGTCAATATTTGTTCCGCGGGTGTCATGAACTTCGAGGCCTGTTGGCCCCGGTGCAATGTTTTAGGCATCACCTATAAGGAGCGTGCGATTGAGTTCCCCAAAGCCATTGCGGATCCATAGAGCGTGGCTGGTTGCCATCGTGACCACACTGGCGCTCGTTGCCACAGCAGCTTTCCGCTCCACCACCGGAGCGTTCTTCGAACCGCTCGAATCCGAATTCGGCTGGCTCCGCACCCAGCTGTCGACCGCGGTGACCATCAACCTGGTGGTCTACGGCCTGGCGGCACCCTTCGCCGCGACCTTGCTGGAACGCTATTCCATGCGCAAGGTGGCCGCCATCGCCCTAGCTCTGGTGGCCGCGGGTGCCGGATTATCGGTGTTCATCAGCCAAATCTGGCAGTTGTGGGTGCTGTGGGGCGTGCTGGTTGGACTGGGCACCGGAGCGATGGCGCTGGTTTTCGGTTCCGTGGTGGCCAACCGCTGGTTCTCCGAACGCCGCGGCCTGGTGATGGGCATCTTCTCCGGCGCGAATGCCGCCGGCCAGTTGGTGTTTCTTCCGAGCATCGTGGTGATCATCGAGCAGTATTCATGGCGGATCGCTGCCCTGGTGGTTGCCGTTTTCGCGGTGCTGATCATCCCGCTGCTGCGCTGGCCTTTTGCCAACTCCCCTGCCGAAGCCGGGGTGCTTCCCTACGGCGGAACCGAAGCCGCTGCCGCTCCGGCAGGCGAACCCCAGCAAGGGTCGATGGCCGCCGCGACGCTCAAGGCCCTGTTCTCGGCTTCGCGCTACCCGGCATTCTGGGTCCTGGCGATGACCTTCTGGATCTGCGGCTGGTCAACCAACGGACTGGTGCAAACGCACTTCATCCCTGCGGCGCATGACCACGGCATGCCGGCCACCACCGCGTCCGGACTGCTGGCACTGATTGGAATTTTCGACATCCTCGGCACCATCTTCTCCGGGTGGCTGACCGACCGCGTACGCCCGTGGCTGCTGCTTGCGGTGTACTACGCGCTGCGAGGGCTCTCGCTGCTGTTCCTGCACTCGCTGATGGGGCCCACCGTCGAACCGCTGCTGTGGATCTTCATCATCTTCTATGGCCTGGACTGGGTGGCCACGGTGCCGCCTACGGTGGTGCTCTGCCGCCAATACTTCGGTCCGGTCAAGGCAACCGTGGTCTTCGGCTGGGTCTTCGCCTTCCACATGATCGGCGCCGGCGCAGGTTCGCTGACCGCGGGGCTGTCGCGGGAAACCACCGGCAGCTACCTGGCCGCATGGATTACCGCCGCGGCGCTGTGCTTCGCGGCGGCCGTGAGCCTGCTGTTCCTGCCGCGCATGCGCAAGGCTTACGATGATCCGCAGCTCGAAGAAGTCGGGGTATAGCCCGACTGGCACCACTACTGCACGGCCGTTTAACGCAAAAACCTCGCAGAGCAGATCAATACTGATCGCTTTGCGAGGTTTCGCTTTCAGGCTCAGGCCACCGCTACATCCTTCGACGGAACGTGCAGCTTCTTGTTGCCGTAGTGCACCGAGAAGAACCAGCCGATGCCGGTCACGATATGGATCAGGCTCAGGCCCACGGCGGTAGCGGCATCCGCTGCGTGCATGATCGGGAAGGCGATCGACACGACAGCAATAATCAGGCCGACCCACTGCGCGATCTTGCAAATGCCCTTGCTTGCCCGTCCAATCAGGAAGACCACCAGGCCGAAGAACAGGATCGGGATCAAGGTGAGCTGCAGCACGCGGTCGAAGGCGACAACATCAGTTGGGTTCGGACCGATCCGGCGGGATGCCCCAGCGGCGCCAGCCAGGAAGAAAATGATGACGTTCAGGTAGCTGGTACCCAGCGCGCCGATAATCACCTGGATGAAATTGAATGGGCTATTGGGTTGTCCCTGAGCCGTCATGGCACTCCTAGAATTGTTGAAAGTTCGCAACCATTCTATTCCCGAGCACCTGTGCCACGGCTCTCAATAGCCCGTGAGAACCGCGACACTTAGCGTGACTATACGTTTTCCAGCTCCGCGATCTCGTTGAACTTCCTGTTCGAGTAGTTCACCGCACGAGCCTGGTTCCGGGCCGATGGCACGCTTGGAATGCAACCAAGGCCGCAAGGCGCGGGCAAGAAGATCAGCGCAGCAAGTCGAATGCTGATGGCATCTACCAGCAGATCCCCTGCGGCAGTAACGGTTCACCGATCCATGGGATCGAGCTCTTCAGTGCCCTGACCCTCGGATGGCTTCTTCGAATTTTTGTATGCCTTGACTGCAAATACTGCCAAGGCGACCACGACAAGAGCGGGGAGAATATAGAAGAAGAACATCTCGTAGAAGTTAGGATCTAAAGGACTCATAGTTTCCAAGCGTACTCACATGGACACTTTATGTACATCATAACTATTTGAGGCAGGCCGAAAGCCTGCATCCTGAGCCACCCCTCCCCAAGCAGCATCCCTGACCCTTGGCCATCAAGTTCGGAGCATCCGGAGGAATTTCGATTGGCTCCGGATGGTTCTGGCAACCCTCCGCTTCTGCGCGTGTTTCTTACGCTGTCAGCATTGGATGCATTGATTGACCTGCGCAGGCAAAGATTTCTCATTCGATCTGGGCACTCTGCCCCACCGCCGATGGGTCCAGCTAGATCATCTAAAAATGCAGCCAATTCAGGGCCCATCTCACAAGCGAGGAAACTCCTAAACGCCGACACTCATCCGTGCCCGTTGGCATGTCCGCCAACTTCTCGGAAGGCTCGGAACGAAGAGCCGGCTTCCCCGATCGGTCTCACAACCGGCTTGTTCCAGGCAATCGCCGCCTCAGGCGCTCCTTTGCGAGTTTCGCAGCCCGTCCAGTTCCGCGATCTCGTTGAACTTCCTATTCGAGTAGTTCACCGCGATATACCAGGACGCCGCAACCACCAGGTGCATGATCGTCACCGTCAGGGCGGTCCCCCAGTCCTCGGCGAAGAACCACTGCACCACCGCCGAGGCCAGCACGACTGCAACGCCGATGATCTGGGCGATGCGGCAGAACCCCGGCTTGGCCCGGCCAATCAAGAAGGTCAGAAACCCGAGAACGAGAATCGGCGGAGCGGTGAAGCGCACGATATGGATGAAGTCCAGGTTTTGGAACAAGCCGCCGGAGTACTCCATGGATGCGCCGATGACCCTGGCAATGAAGTAGGCCAAGACACTCAGCGACATGGCCCCGAAAGCCGCAATCACCACCTGGGCGAAATTGAACGGCATCTTGAATCTAACGTCAGCCTGCATCGCAAATCATCCCCTTTTACGGCGAATTCGAGCTGAACCGGTAGTTCCACTGTACGCCCGCTGGCGGCAAATGGATCCGGCGATTTTCCGATGCCTTCAGCAGCGGCATCAACGGCACGCGGTCGCACCGTGACTAGTTGGGGCCCAGCACCAGGAACAACGCGTATCCGCCCAGCGCACAGAGCGCCAGCGTGGTCATCAGCACCACGACCACGTCCGCCTGGACCTTCTCGTGCTTCACCCCGAGGGCCATGCGCCGATAGCGCGCACGCTGCGAGAGCAGGATTCCCAGAGCCATCGACGAGGACACCGCGATCAGCAGGATCATGCCGATGCCGTAGTGCGGCAGCCAGCGCAGGAAAACGGCCGAGACCACGAGAAAGGAAACCATCGTGCGATTCCACGCGAAGATGGTCCGCTCGGGCTGCAGGCCCGCATCGGCGATCTCGATGGGTTCGTCTTTCACGAGCCGAGAGACCAGAAGATCATGGCGATGGCCGCCAGCGAGGCCACCACTGCACCGAAGGCCAGCAATGGGACAATGGCGGGAATCGGCAGCGGGCGCCCGGTGCGCATGCTGCGTTCCACGCGGACCCAGCGCACGGCTGCACCGGCGGCAATCAGGATGCCGACGCCGATCACCAGCACCGCCAGCCAGGTGCGAACTGGCGACGGGAAGGCCTCGGCGGCGAAGGCCTCCAGCGCTGTGCCGCCGGCAAGGAACGTCAGAGACGTGCGAACCCAGGCCAGGAAGGTGCGCTCGTTGGCAAGGGTGAAGCGCGGGTCGGGCTCGCTGCCCTCGGGCAGCAGCCAGCGTGAGATCTGGCTGCGTTCGGGCTCGGACATGACCCTCCTTGGTGTACGTCGATGCTATGAGCATACCCAACCAATCATCGGTGAAACTTATTTAGCTGGTTGATAAAAACAGTTTTACGGATGTGATCCAGCGCATAATAATTGATTGCAGCACTTGAACGAAAGAAAGGGCGCATTCCATGGCCTCCACCAATCTGGCTCATCCCAATCGGGGGTGTAGGAGTTGGGGTCTGAAGCCGCCGGTCTCGAGCAGGCTTCGGGCGATGTAGTTGGTCAGGTTGCGGAACCCGAGTGCGGAGCCGCGCAGGTGTTCGAGCCGTCCGTTGAGCGCCTCGGTCGGCCCGTTGCTGGTGCCGGGTCGTTCGAAGTAGGCGAGCACGTCAGCGGCTCGCTTCTTCAGGGTCCGGCCCAGGGTGGTGGGCTCGGTGAGCACCTTGGGGACGCCGGCGCTGAGGTCGGTGATCAGCTTCTCCATGAGCTCGCGGCCACGTTGCCGGTCCTCGTGGCGATAGGCGGCGATCATGCGCTGGTAGACACCCTAGGTCGCCTCGACCTCGACGTGAGCGTCATCAGCGAACAGCGCGCGTAGCCTGTCGCTCTGCTTGTCGGTGAGCAAGTCCGCGCCGGTGTGCAGCGTGCGCCGCGACTTGTAGAGCGGGTCGTCCCTGAACCCACGGTGCCCGTGGATCGCGAGTTGGACCCGGCGCCGGCACCTGTCGAGGGCGTCACCGGCCAGGCGCACGACGTGGAAGGGATCCATCACCGTGACCGCGTCACGGAAGGCGTCGTCGCGGTCGGCGAGCCAGGTCTTGAACGCCGCCTTCGACCGGCCCTCGACCATGTCCAGCAGCCTTGCTGGGCCGGCGCCATCGCGTACCGGGGTGAGGTCGATGATCACGGTGACGTACCTGTCGCCACGCCTGGTGTGCGCCAGACGTGCTCATCGACGCCAATGACCTTCACGCCCGCAAACCGCGTGGGGTCGTTGATCAGTAGCCGCTTGCCTTCAGCCAGGACCGCGTTGTTGGCGGTGTCCCACGCGACCCCGAGTCCCTCGGCGACACGGGCGACGGTGAGGTGTGCGACCACGATCCCGTCCAGCGCCCACCGCAGCCCGGTGCGCGAGAGCTTCGCGCGTGGCTCCGCCGCGGCGCTGGTGTCTTGGCGCCACACGTGTCCGCAGTCGGCACAGCGGTAGCGGCGCACTACAACTTCCAGCACGGTCGGTCGCCAGCCCAGCGGCTCGTGGGCCAACCGCCGGATCACGGTGTCACGAGCAGCGCCTTCGCTGCCGCACCGTCGGCACCACTGATCTGGTTCCACCACGCGGCACGCGAGGACCGCACGATCCGGTTCAAGTCGTTGTCCGGTCACGCTCAGACCGAGGCCGTCGAGTCGAGCGAAGGCGGTCAGGTCAGGGCGGCCGAAGCCGGCCGGCGGGGTAGCGTCGGACACGTCGAGGTCTTTCGGATGGATGGCGTAGGCACCTCCGCCGTCGGGAGACCTCGACGTCTATCTGCGGACCGACGCGCCCGGCCGACCTACACCGTCATCTGAGAAGACCCCTGAAACGTCTTCGACGACGACGGGACCGGCGAGGAGGAGGGCGCGGTGAGCTAAAGGAATGGAGCTTACTCGGCTTCGACGCCGCCGCAAGCTCCGGTGAAACGGTCGGTACTGGTCGGCCGTCGTCGGTCACCACCGGATGGCGGCGTCCCCACGCTCGGCGTTTGCGCAGGTCAGCGGCTCGTTCGCCCAGTGGGCGCATCAAGCGATAGACGCAAAGCCGACGTGATTCGGTCGTCGGTTCGAATTCGACAGGCGGCTCCGGCGAACAGCCCCTGACCTGCGGAAACGCAGGGCAGGGGCTGTTCGGTTCTGGTGGTCGCGCGATGCGCTGGCCTCACGGCTCTGCCCGACACCAACGTCGCTCTCCTCTGCGACGGACCCCTCGCAGGCTGAGCGCTCGCGGCCGGCATCCTGTCCGTGTGCCGATAGGCCTCGCACCGCTCGGCAACGCAGCGTGGCGTTGCGTCGCGACCTGGCGACGGCTCGGCGGGGCGCGATGGTCTCGTGCGTTGGCGGACTACGGGAGCTTGGACGCGAGGACGTCGGCCGCCAGGATCTCGGGTGCTGCGCCGAGGAGGTGCTGGTTGGCCATCAGGGCTGCGACGATGGCGCCGTTGGCGTGGGCGTCGCGAGCGGCCTCGTCGGGGAATGCATCGAAGATCCAGAAGGTGTCGGCGTGGGTCCTGACCGCGAACCAGACAATCGTTCCTGCTTCTTCGTTGGCGAGCGCGACAGCGCCGGCGAGCAGATCGGCGAGCGCGTCGTGCTGTCCATCGGCCGCGACGATCTTGGCGACGAAGGCATACGGAAGTGATGTGGGTGTTGACATGAGGGGTTCTCCTAGGTGTCGTGGTTTCTTGGTGAAGCTAGTTCAGTCTATGACGAGCAAGGGCATGTGAGAAGTGGCGTATACGGCAGTAATGCTATTGTTTACGTCATGCGTATAGGACTGATCGCGATCGACGGCTGCTTCGGTTCGGCTATCGCGTCGATCATCGACATCGTGCGGGTGGCCGACGGAGCCCGCGGCGATGTCGACCCGCGGATCGACCCGATCGAACTCGCCATCCTCGGACCGAAACGGCGAGTGACCACGACGGCATCGATGACCCTGTCGGTGGACCACCCGCTGTCGGAGTCCGGAGAGTGCGACGTGGTCGTCGTCCCTGCGCTTGGAACCCTTACGACCGCCGCTACCAACGACGCCCTCCAGAGCCGGGATGCTCGTTCGGTCATCGCCTCGCTCGGACGCCTCGACGAGGCGACCACCCGGATCGCCGCGGCGTGCACCGGCGTGTTCGCTGTCGCCGAGACCGGACGGATGCATCATCGACGGGCGACGACCAGCTGGTTCCTGGGGCCGGAGTTCCTGAAGCGCTATCCGACCGTCGACCTCGATCTCGACACCATGGTCGTGGTCGACGGGAACCTCGTCACCGCCGGCGCCGCCTTCGCCCACATCGACCTCGCGCTCTCACTCGTGCGATCGATCAGCCCCGACCTGGCCCAACATGTCGCCAAGCTCCTCCTCATCGACGAGCGCCCGTCGCAGGCGGCCTTCGTCGCCTACGAACATCTCCGGCACGAGGACCCGATCGTCGTCGAGTTCGAACGCTTCGTGCGCGCCCGCCTGGACGAACCGTTCAACGTCGCCTTCGTCGCGCAGTCGCTCGGCACCAGCCGGCGCACCCTCGAACGACGAGTCCGTGCGGCGCTCAACCTCACTCCGCTCGGCTTCGTCCAACGGCTTCGCATCGAACGAGCTCGGCACCTCTCAGCAACCACGGACCTCACCTCCGCCGAAATCGCGCTACGGGTCGGCTACGCGAATGCCGAGACTCTGCGCTCCCTCCTGCGCAGGGAGCGACGCCGTTCCTGACCTATCGCCATGCCTTAGAACCACCTCTCAGCACGTCGCGTCGACGCTCCTGCGTCGCCCCTGGACGCCCCACTCGTCACGCCCGCAGCACAGGCCATGCGACGTGCCCCGGCTTCCCGGACGGTCGGGGTTGGGTGGCTATGATGTCGCTGCGTTCTCGTCGAGAGGATCTGCAGACCCGATCAGGGTCGATTGGGATGAGACGCGAAGGCCGTCAGGTCAGGGCGGCCGAAGCCGGCCGGCGGGGTAGCGTCGGTAGACCGGCGAGAACGCCGGAAAGCGCGCAGGCATTTCCACCGCCGTCGTCGTGGGCGACAGCGTCTATCTGGTGGACGCCGGAACCGGCGTGGGCAACCAGCTGATGAAGGCGGGCTTCACCCCGGCTAACCTTCGCGGCATCTTCCTCACCCACCTGCATTCGGATCACACCATCGACCTGGCGTCGCTGGCCATCATCGGCCCGGGCGACCGCGGCGCCCTGCCGCCAGCGTCGCCACGCGCCACCACCGCACCGCAGCCGGTCTTCGCGCAGAACCCGCCCCCGGGCACCGCCTCGATGTTCGAGCACCTGATGCAGGCCTACGCCACTGACCTGAACGACCGCGTGATCAACGCGCTGCGCCCCTCCCCGCTGGACCACTTCATCGCCTCGGACATCGAAATCCCTGCCTGCACCGGGTACCACCCCAATGCCAACCCGACCCCGGCGGACTTCGCGCCATTCGAGATCTACCGCGACGAGCTGGTCACGGTGAGCGCAACGCTGGTCAAGCATCCGCCGATCGCCCCGGCCTTCGCCTTCCGCTTCGACACCGCCGAAGGCTCGGTGACCATTTCCGGGGACACCGCGCCCTGCCGGAACCTGGTGGACCTGGCGAAGGACACCGACCTGCTGCTTCATGAAGCGATCGACTTCGCCTGGGTGGAACGCGCCTACGGTTCGCTGGGCACCTTGGAAGCCCAGGCCTCGATGGACCACCATCGCGCCTCGCACACCTCGCCGGAACAGGCGATCGCGATTGCGCATGAGGCCGGGGCACGCACCCTGGCCCTGCACCACCTGGTCCCCGGAACCACTCCCCTGGAAGTCTGGGAGGCCCACGCCGAGAAATTCTCCGGCACCTACCTCGTGCCCAACGACCTGGACACGATATCCTTTTCCCGCGTCACTAGTGAAATGCCGGCAGCAGTCTCGGAAGGGCACTGTCATACGAGGGAACGGCAGGACAGAATACGTCACCTTCGAGCCTCCTGCTTGCCTGATCGCTGGCTGCGCGGCCTTCGTATGACACTTGCATGACGAAATTCGAACCCGGGAACTGCGCAGCTTCCGAATAGGATGGCTGTTCACGGCAAATAGGCAGAACAGGTGGAACGTGGATCCAGCAGGCGTCATCCCCTTCATGTTCGGGTTGCTGGCCATCACTGTGGTGGCAGCGTTCCTCGCACCCATGGCCCGGGATGGAAAGCTCGCGCGCAATGCGGCAATCGGCATCAAGACACGCCATACCTTGGCCAGCGACGAGGCTTGGTTGGCAGGGCATCGGCGGGCTGCGCCGCTGGTGGCCGCGGCTACCTGGTCCGGCTGGGCCATACTGGCCGGTGCAGCGATCCTCTGCGTGCTGGGCCAGTTCAGTTTCGCCTTCGCCACGACCGGCGCAAGTTATCTGGCCATTATCGTGTTGCTGATGGTCTCGGCTGCCAAGGCGAACAAGGCCGCGCGGGGCGTCTAGCGGGCAGCCCGTCGCTCTTCGGCTACCACTTTCAGACACATGCTTAAAGCAACGGATCGCGCCATCGGCAGATGGTGCGATCCGTTGCTTGCGCGGTCAGCGTCTTGCTACAGCAGCACGGCGCCCAGGAACAATACCGTCAGGAAAGCAGCGGTGCCCTGGATGGCGGTTGCCACGCTCAAGGTCTTGTATGCGGTAATCACCGGAATGCGGCTGAGCTGCGACACGACCCAGAAGTAGGAGTCGTTGGCGTGCGAGACAACCATCGCACCGGCGCCGACGGCCAAGACCGTGAGCACCATGCCCAGTTCCGAACCCAGACCCAAGGAGCCGAGCATTGGCGCGACCAGCGCGGAGGTGGTCACCATGGACACAGTGGACGAGCCCTGCGCGGACTTCAGCGCAGCGGCGATCAGGAACGGCACCGCCAGGCCCAAGCCCAGGCCGCTGAGTGAATCCGACAGAATCATCGTCAGATCCGAGGCCGCCAGCACCGCGCCGAAACCTGCACCGGCGCCGGTGATCAGCAAGATCGGGGCAGCGGTACGCACGGCTTCATGCATCTGCTCGTTGAAGACCGCCAGCTTGCTGTCACCGCTGAGCAGGAAGGTCGAGGAGATCAAGCCGAAGATCAGCGCGATCACCGGGGTGCCGATGAAGGAAAGGATTTCCAGTGCAATGCCCTCGCCGAATGGGTGCGAAGGCAGCTTCGCGATGGAGGCGGCGCAGATCAGTACCAGCGGAACCAGGATCGGCATGAATGCCAATGCCGGGCTGGGCAATTTGCCGAAGCTTGCGCGCAGCTGCTCATAGTCGAGTTCGGAGATGTCATCCTCGCCCTCACTCGGCAGCGGGGTCCACTTGGACTTGTTGAAACGGCTGGCATAGGCCAAACCTGCCAGCGCTGAGATGGCGGCAACTGGCAATCCGACAGCGATGATCAGGCCCAGGTTATAGGCAATCCCGATGCTTTCCGCTGCGGCCAGCGGGCCCGGAGTCGGCGGCACCATGGTGTGGGTTGCGTACAGGCCGGTCATTAATGCGATGGATGTCGCCAGCGCGGAAACTCCGGTGCGCAGGGTGATGGCTTTGCGCAGCGAGTTGAGCACCACGTACCCGGAGTCACAGAAGACCGGGATGGAAACGATGTAGCCGATGATCGACAGCGTCAGGTTGGGGAACCGTGTGCCCAGGACCTTGATCAGCGCATCTGCCATGGAGATCGCGGCACCGGATTTCTCCAGGATCACTCCGATCATTGTTCCGAACAGGATCACCAGACCGATGTTGCCCATGGTGCTGCCAAAGGCCGTGGTGACCGTCGAGGCCACGTCGGCCAGCGGAATCCGGTAGGCGAAGGCGGCCAGGATGGCGGCGCCAATGAGGGCGAGGAATGGGCTGATTTTCAAGCGTGCCGTGACCATGACGATGGCCACGACAAGGATCAGCAGAACAAGAAGTTCATACACGGCGGGTTGGCTCCTTTGCCAAAAACAGTAGTTCTCTGCTCCCGGCCCACGATGGCACAACCGGTGGATCAGCCCCGTCGGCAAAGCTGCTCAAAGCCTTGGCTGTTGGACTAGATGCCTCCGTGCCGCCACGGAATTCGGGCGCAAAGATCGATCATCCTGCCAATACTAGAAAAACCCGCACCGATTACCTATGGGCACACGACCATATTTGCCCTCTTTCGATTTGGGTCAATGTGTGCAAATATCCGGCTACTGCCACAACTGTCACCGCAACCCAGTTCCCGGGTCCTAGAAAATATGCAGCTGTCCCAAGGCCTCTCTGGCGTAAATCGCATGCTGGAGTTTCAGTGAATCGCTGGACTGCCGGATGTCCACACCGCTGATCTGGCTGATCCGCTCAAGCCGTTGCACCAAGGTGTTGCGGTGAATATGCAGATCCGAGGCGGCTTGGCTCATCGATGCAGCCGTCGAAACCACCAAGAGGGTTTTGGCTTGTTCCTCGTTGAGCTGTTGCGCCGGAGCGGCGGCATGTTCCAGGCTGCGCGCTGGGGTGCGGGCGATAGCCACCGCAATTTCCCGGCTCCACATTCCGCGCTGGGCATGGCGGGGCACGAGCGATGGGTACCCCAGCAGCACGCGCAGCGCTTCGGTTTCGGCCATGAGCTCCTCTGCAGTTTCCACCGGCATGGACACAAGGAAACGTTCCTCGTTCAAGAGTTCTTCAGCGAAAGCAGGCTCGTGGGCTGCGCGCAGCCTCCAGAACGCACCGGACAGGCTGATCCAAGACGTGCGGTGGTGTTCCTTGGCAGGTTCTCCGAGCAACGGATCCTCGACACTTCGCGGGAGCCATGCTTCGATGCACTTCGGCCCGCGCAAGCCATGGGCAGCCAGCGAGCGGTCGATGACTTCGGGGGCCACGCGGCCTGCGATCAGCGCAGAAATGATGTCGCGGGCCTCGGTCTCGCGGCGCGCACTGCGCGAGTGCTCGTAGTCCTGGGCGAAGAGCAATTGCACCGTCAAGGCAATCAGGCCGGCCAGCGGCTCCACCTCATGCGGAGCACCGGTCACGCCGACAACTCCGCACAGCTGGCCGTTCAGCGTCAGAGGGACATTGACCCCTGGCAGGGTTCCCGCGGAACCGTCAGCCTGGCTGACCCGAATGATGGCGTTGCGACTGATTGCCTCGGCGCTGCCGTCGTGGTGGGTGCCGATTCGCGCGGCATCGGTCGAAGCGATGATGACCCCGTGAGCATTCATGATGTTCACGTTGCGGTTGATGGTCGGAGCGATAGTATCAACGACCTTTTGCGCCAATGCGCTGGCCAGCCGAGGTTGCTCCTTTTGATTCATGTCTTCATCCTAGCCGCCACCTTCCATACGGACATGGAAGTCCAAAACAGCTGCTCAAGGTCCTAGGCTCCCGCGCATGGAGATGCTAGGCTCGCTGAAGCAAGTTCTCCCCACGAAAGGTTCATCATGAGTTCAGCTGTCAGCTACCTGACGGGGGGATTTTTGGTCGCTCTGCTCGTGACGTTCAATATGACCTGGAGCCAGCAGCTTCCGGGCCTACTCGGTTTCTCTGCGATTCTGCTCAGCTTCCTCGGACTGGCCGGTTGCATTGTGTACGCAACTCGGTTAGCTCCGAACACCAACAGCTAGAGACCGACTTCCTTCGAACCATGAATTCGCAAGCCACCGGCCAGGTCACAGCAGAATGGCTTGGCGGCCTGCGAATCATGGCCGACCAGTTGAAAGCTACTTGTTGTTCTCGGCCGCCGCGCGCTCTTTCTCAATGGCCTGCACCTGGACAACCAAGTCGGGGGCAAAGGCATAAAGTTTTCCATCGGCCTGGTGGACCCAGAACCGTCCGCAGAGATCCGTGGTACGCGTCTGGGCGTCGTCTGGCCACCAGTCTGCATCCAGCGTTCTAGTTTTGGATATTTCGACTGCTGCCAGATCCTTGGTACGCGGATCGGAAGCGTAGGCCTTAGCCAATTCTGCGTCGGTTGGATCTCCGACTTTGCTCAGAGCGGTGCACTGGCCATCGTTGAGTTTTCCTTCGTAGTCCATCACGAAAATACGTTCGCTGCCTGTGTTGCGCTGCACCAGCTCGATATTTGTTCCGCCTTCAGGAACCCAGTTCGGCAAGAGGCCATCTGCCACAGCTTTGCTGGAGGATTCCGCAGTTCTAGTCGTTGACTCATCCAGCTTGTCCGACAACAGATCGCTGACACTGCATCCGGATAGCAGGAGCGCAGAAATGATGCTCAGGGAGCCAACGACGAGGTACCTTTTCTTGTTCATGGTTCAATCGTAGAAATCCACCCGCGCAAGGACATCGGCAAGCTGAGGTAATTCTGGGCAGCCGATCTCAACCCCTCGGTTGACACCTCACGCCGCCGAAGTCGTCCCAACGCTGGGGTATCGAATAGGGCGCGCTTCGCCTAGGCTGGCACTGGGCATTGCACCAGAGGGGAAGCGAGCAGCCATGGGGTCCACGCCAAGTACTGCAGTCACCGGCTCCACCGGCGCGCTCGGATCACTGGTGGCCCATCTGCTCGCCCACCGCGGGATCGCCCAGCGCCTGCTGGCGCGCACGCCGTCGAAGGCCCCGGAATTGCCCGAGGCCGAGGTACGGCAATTCGACTATGCCGACCAGTCCGCCAGCACCGAGGCCCTTGACGGCGTTGAAGTGCTCTTCATGGTCTCCGCTCCGGAAGGACCGCAGCGGATGGATCTGCACCGTGCCTTCATCGACGCGGCCAGCAAGGCCGGGGTCACGCAGGTCGTCTATACATCCTTTTCCGCCGCGGCACCCGATGCGCTGTTCACCCTTGCCCGCGAGCACCACGCCACCGAGCAATACCTGAAGGAGTCCGGGATGCGCTGGACTTTCCTGCGCGACAGCTTCTACCAGGACCTCATGCCGCACCTTGCCGGACAGGACGGGGTCATCCGCGGACCGGCAGGCGAGGGCCGCTTCGTTCCGGTCGCCCGGGCCGATGTGGCACGCATCCTCAGCGGGGCCGGCGGCAAGCAGATCGTGTTCCACAACGAAACCATCGAGGAGGCGTACGCTTCGCGTGCGGTCTTCGGTGCCCCGGACTGGCAGCTGGATGCCTGGGTCAGCACCTATACAGCCATCGCCAGCGATGCGATGTCTCAGGTGAGCAACCACGTCGAAAACATCACCGGCACCCCGCCGATGTCCCTCGAGGAGTACCTGCGCACGGCCGGCTGACCCCGGACGTGCAGGCTAGCGCAGGTAGGTGCGCGCCACGCTGAACGCGGTGCGCTCCACCAGGGACAGGGTCTGCGCGGAGAGTTCTGCCAGCGTTGCCGGCCCCGGGGCAATGGAATAAGCGGCCAGGATCCCGGATTCCTCCAACTGCTCATCGGTCAGGTCCACCGACCCGGCAACCACGATCACCTCGGCGTTCTCGCCGGCTGCCTGCAGCACCCCGGAGACCACCTTTCCGTCCAGCGACTGCGAATCCAGGCGCCCTTCCCCGGTCAGTACTAGATCCGCGCCCTCGAGGATGTCGTGGGCGCCAAGCACTTGCGCCACCAAATCCCAGCCGGGGACCAGATCCACCTGGAAGTAGGATCCGAGGCTGATGGCCAAGCCGCCAGCCGCGCCCATGCCCGGCTGCTCGCGCAGCTTGCGCCCGGTATCGGCTTCCAGCACATCGGCCAGCCGGGCAAGGCCGGAATCCAGGAGCTGCACCTGCTCCTGGCTGGCGCCCTTCTGCGGACCGAACACCGCGGCCGCGCCCTTGGCGCCGAGCAGCGGGTTGGTGACATCGCAGGCGATCTGCCATTGGACGTTCGCCGCCCGCGGGTCAAGCGCCGAAACGTCGATGGAGGCCAGATTCTGCAGCGCTCCGCCCCCAGCGGGCAGCTTCGCGCCGTCGGCATCCAGGAAGCTGGCACCGAGGGCAGCAAGCAGCCCGGTGCCGCCGTCGGTGGTGGCCGAGCCGCCCAAGCACAAGATAATCTGCGAAACGCCCAGTTCCAGGGCACGGGAGACCAGCGCACCCAGGCCGTAGGTCGTTGCCTCCAGCGGCCGCCGTTCGACGTCGCTGACCTGCGGCAGGCCGGCAGCTTCGGCCGCTTCAACCACGGCGATCTTCCCGTCGGCCGACAGTCCCAGCCGGGACGCGACAGGGCGGCCCAGGGCGTCGGTGGTCTGCACGCTGATCGCTTCGGTTCCCCAGGCATCGATCAGGGCTTCGAGGGTTCCTTCTCCGCCATCGGCGAAGGGCACCGCGGTGATCTCGACGTCGCGCTTGCGGCTGGCCGCTGCCTTGGCGAAGCCGTCGGCCAGGGCCGCAGCCACTTCGCTGGCCCGCGCGCTGCCCTTGAAGGAATCAGGCACGATGGCCACGTTCAACTGACGAGTAGCTGCGGGCGCTGGCTTCTGCTTTGGAGTCATGCTTCCCAGCTTAGGGAGAACCGGCTCGCGGGCCTATGGAAATTTGACCAAGTTTCGCTGCGGGCCGCCGGTGGATCTATGTGCATTTCGCCCAAGCGCAGTCTGTGCGGCCCGCCTGTGCCGAAGCATCGAATATGCGTAGCTGAGCCAAAGGGCCGGCACAGAAACTGCCAGTAATGTTGTAAACACCTCTTGAAGGTGCGAGTGATGATCGTAGGAGTTCCCGTTGGATATTGCCCAACGGGAACTTCTCTTTAAGCCCTCTTGGCTTCGCTGTACTCTTCGATCGAGCTGTTGAAACGATTCAGGTATTTGGCGAACTGCTCGATATCAGCGCAGCTCCAATCCCCCAGGATCTGCTCCAGCGAGGCGGTCGACAGTGCGCGGGAATCCGACAGCCGCTGGGCGCCCATCGCGGTCAGGCAGATCGTGCGGGCGACATTTCCCTGGGGATCTGCAATGCGTTCCAGGTATCCGCCCTTGATGGCCGCGGTCATCTGGCGCTGCAAGGTCGAGTTATCCAGGCGCAGGGCATGGCTCAGTTCGGTAATGCTCATCGGGCCCTGCCCATCGATGCGGCTCATCAACAGGTACAAGCTGCCGTCGAGCCCTCCCGAATACAGCTGATGGGCGATGGTGCAGCGGCTGAACATGATCTGCTCATATTCGATTTCTGCGATACGGCCCTTGATCCCGGCCTTTTCTTCTGGCATTTCTCCACCGCTGGCATTGCCTCATAGCCGCCTGCATTCCGGCTCTGGCCAAACCGAAGTCCGAAAGCGAGGCCATGCCGGAACAGCTGGCCGACATCGACTAGAGCGCCTCCCGGCACTCCTGCAATCCGAACCCACATCCCAGCCGGGCCATAGGAAGCGCCCTTAGAGTAGAAAGCACCTCATGAAGGTGCGAGGGTTGATCAGGCAACTCCCGCTGGGCAACCAGCGGGAGTTGCTGGTTAACCAGAAGCATCTCGCTCGATGCATGGCCTACGCGCAGTGCATGCTTATTGCATCCACAGAATGTCGATTTAGAGTTTTAAGTACCTCATGAAGGTGCGAGTGATGACGCGGAAACTGGCACTGTCGGTCTTGCGACAGTGCCAGTTTCTGTATGCAGAATCATTTGCCTGCCTCCAGCAATTCTCGAAACCCCGAACTGCGCGCGCACTGTATTTGCCATTCCGGGTCCTGCAATCCGCGACTCCCGCAGAATGCAATCTCTGTGCAGGCAGCCGGTGGCACAGTTTTCCCAAATCTGCAGTCGGCGCTCAGCACCGGCATAGCTTCGCCTCCTATATTGGTAAGTACCTCATAAAGGTGCGAGTGATGATCGAGAAATCCCGGCGAAGCAATTCGCCGGGATTTCGAACTTAAAACGGCGGGACTTACTATGCTGATGCTTATGTTCCTGTACAGAATGTGAGATCCATGCCGTCTCTGAGCAGTATCCTGTCAAGAATCAAGAATCACCTTAGCCCGAAATATTCAGCGGACCTGACGGTCTACGTTGTCTATGGCAAACAACCCAGCCCATTTCCAGATCTGGAACATATAGAGCCAATAATTGCGGTCGTGGCCAGTGAGCGTGAATGCTTTGAGATTCAAGAAAAGTGCCCGGAAACTGAAGTCAGCTGGGAAGCACGAACGGTGAACAACGCTGAACGCCTGGACGTCGCAACAGGCAGCATTCTGTATCTCACGCATACTACTTTGTTGCCGTCCGACGAGGATGGCGATGGGAATCCAGTCTTCGGGATCATGGAATCTCCGCAGCCTACGGCCCTGTACTGCAGTCGTGACAGTGCTGAACAAGAAGCACCAGATCAATATCTGCACAGAGTCAACGTCGGTGAAATCAACCTTCGCGGCATCGGAGGGCTTTTGAACACTGACTGTTGAGCAATCTGCTCTTCTCCCAACCGGCGAGCGCGTACGTCCCACTTGCCGTTCAGCGCGCGCATCAAATCTGCAGCACTGGGCCCGATCGGGCTCAGGCAACCTCCGGTGCGATAACGTAGACGGGATCCCACTTCCCTTTCCTGGGACACCTGACGAAACGGAGCCCCAGTGAGTACCGCGACCGCTGAATTGACGCCCCTGCAACGGCAATCGGTGCTGCGCACCCTCAAGTCCCCGCGGCTGCTGAAAACCGAACTGCTCGCCGGACTGGTCGTTTCGCTGGCACTGATCCCCGAGGTCATCGCGTTCACCGTGATCGCCGGAGTGGACCCGCGCGTGGGCATCTTCGCCTCCTTCACCATGTCGGTGGTCATCGCGATCACCGGCGGGCGCCCGGCAATGATTTCCGCGGCCGCCGGCGCGGTGGCCCTGGTCGTCGCCCCGCTGGTGCGCACCCACGGGGTTGAGTACCTCTTCGCCGCGGTGGTGTTGGCCGGCATCATCCAGGTCACGCTGGCCTTTCTGGGAGTGGCCAAGCTGCTGCGCTTCATCCCGCGCCAGGTGATGATCGGTTTCGTCAATGGCCTGGCCATCTCGATTTTCTGGGCGCAGATGCCCGAGCTGCGCAATGTCCCGTGGATGGTCTACCCGCTGGTGATCCTCGGCGTCGCCATCGTCTGCTTCTTCCCGAAGATCACCAAGGCTGTCCCGGCGCCGCTGATCGCGATCGTGGTGCTCACCGCGGTCACCATCTTCGCGAAGGTCTCCGTGCCCACCGTGGGCGACAAGGGCGAGCTGCCCGACTCGCTGCCGATCTTCCACCTGCCTGGCGTGCCGCTGAACCTGGAGACGCTGCAGATCATCGCGCCCTATGCGATCGCGGTGGCCTTCGTTGGCCTGCTTGAATCACTGCTGACCGCCAAGCTGGTCGATGACATCACCGACACCCCGTCGAGCAAGACCCGCGAGTCCTGGGCGCAGGGCACCGCGAATATCGTCACCGGCTTCTTCGGCGGCATCTGCGGCTGCGCGATGATCGGCCAGACCATGGTGGGAGTGAAGGTCTCCGGTGGGCGCACCCGCCTCTCCACCGCCTTCGCCGGAATCTTCATGCTGATGCTGGCGGTGCTGCTCGGCGACATCGTCGCGCAGATTCCGATGGCAGCGCTGGTCGCGGTGATGATAGTGGTTTCGGCGACCACCTTCGACTGGCATTCCATCCGACCGAGCACGCTGAAGATGATGCCCAAGAGCGAAACCTTCGTCATGGCCATCACCGTGGCGCTCACCGTGATCACCAGCAACCTCGCCATCGGCGTGGGCGCGGGCATCCTCGCGGCGATGGTGCTCTTCGCCAATCGCGTGGCGCATATGGTCACCGTGGACCGCAGCGCCACCGAAGATGCCGTCGTCTACAAGGTCAACGGAGAGCTGTTCTTCGCTTCCTCCAACGACCTGTACATGCAGTTCGACTACGCGCAGGACCCCGAGAAGGTCATCATCGACATGTCCGACTCGCACCTCTGGGATGCCTCGACCGTCGCCGCCCTGGACTCGATCCGCAGCAAGTACGGCAGCTACGGGAAGAGTGTGGAAATCCAGGGCCTGAACGAGGCCAGCCAGAAGATGCAGGACCGGATGGGCGGCAAGCTCGGATAGGGGCGGAACTCAGCATTCCCCGGCGGGCTTGCCGCGTTCGGCAGCACGCTGGCGCTTGGAGGCGTACATGTCCCGGTCGGCGCGCAGGATCATGGTGCTCAAGTTGTCGTCGGCTCGGGCCTGCGCAGTTCCGAAGCTCCAGGCCAGCTTGGATGAGCCCGCAATGCGCTCCATCAATAGCTGCGCCTGGCACTGGGTCGTATTGGGGAACACCAGCACGAATTCGTCTCCGCCCAATCGGCAGACCAGATCTCCGGCACGGATCGAGCTGCGCAGATGCCGCACCAGCTCCTTCAGCGCACGGTCCCCCGCGTCATGGCCGTCCTGGTCGTTGATCTCCTTGAATCCGTCCATGTCCAGCAGCGCCACAACCAGCGGCCTGCGGTGCTTCCGCGACGCGAGCAAGGCGGCCTCGCCACGCGCTGACAGCCCGACGCGGTTCAAGGCGCCGGTCAGCGCATCAACCTGGGTTTGCTGGCGGAACCGGCGCTTGACGTAGTGGCCGACGAACAAGCCAACTACGGTGAAGAAGACCAGGCTCAGCACGTTCAACGGCCCGCTTTGGTGCTCGGTGCCTACTGCAGGGCCGAAGAACACCGCGTAGGGAATCGTGAAAGCCATGATCGGATAGATGGTCCACCGGGTGACCGGCGGCGGAAAGAGCCAGGACATATAGAGCGCGATAAGCGGAAATTCCTGGAGCCTGAAGACGATCTGCTCATGGTTGACCGAGAATCCCACGAAGACGACAAAGGCCGACAACTCGGCCAGGGCCCCGAGATAGGCAATCCACAGTGGAAAACGATCAAGCATCATCCACACGGTGATCACCATGGCCAAGGTCCCTGCAACCCTTGCCACCGCAAGCGTCTGGATGAGCGGAGAACTGAAATCATTGCCCAGGTTGACCAGATAGAACACCAGCAGGAAGGCCGCCACCATCCCTGTGACAGCAACTTCCAGTCGCTTGATCTTGCGGAGCCTGGCTGGCAGCAGCCGGCTCCACCAGATTCCGTCATCGTTGGCCCGCCGGTTCCTTGTCCTGGGCATGCTGCTCCCGCTTCCTTGTGAATTCATCAGTACCGCGTATCCCTGGCCAGCTTCAGGGTAATATCACCTTCGTACACAACAGCCTAACCAGCATCATGTTGCCAATCCGCATCGCCAGCCTAGGTGGACCATGAAGTTTGCATTCCAGCCCCTGATCAACCTGCGCGCCGACGCGCTGCTGGGCTTCGAGGCGCTGGCACGATTCAGCGACGGACGCAGGCCGGACGAGCATTTCGCCCAGGCCCGGGCCGAAGGCAATCTGCTGGCCCTGGAGCTGCGCGCCCTGGAGGGCATCGTCCACGCCGCCGAAGGGCTGCCCGACGGGCTGCTGCTCACCATGAATGCCTCGGGCCCTGCAATCAAAGCCTTCGCGCGCACGGCCCCGGAACTTGATCCCCGGCTCGACTGGGGGCTGGAATTGCACGAGCTGTCCGCACCGGAACTTTGCGATGCGGTCAGGGTCGATGCCGATGAGCTCGGCTGCCTGCTGCTCGTTGACGATGCAGGCATCGGCTACGCGACCAGGGAGCGCATCCTGCGCCTGAAACCGCACATCGTGAAGCTGGACCGTTCGCTGTTCGTCCACTACCTGGCATCGGCCGAGGCCCGCGAGCATGTGGACATCCTGCTGGCGGCCGCCCGCGAGATCAATGCCAAGACGCTGGTCGAGGGGGTCGAAACCGCCGAGCACTTGGAGCTGGCCCGCAGGCTGGACTTCGACTATGCGCAAGGCTTCTATTTCAGCCCCGGCATCGAGCTGGCGGGCCTGCCCGCGGCGATGCATGAGCTACACGGACGCCTCGGGATCGATATTCCGCGTTTCTGAACGGCGTTCGCGTCCCCGCGCGCTGCGGATCCGGATCACCGGCAGCAGCTTGGCCAGGCCCAGGACCAGATAGAGCACGGTGTTGATCGCGACGAACGAGGCGAGCACGGCGAACCAATCGCTGAGCAGCACGCTTTCGGGGAGAATGATTCCCCGCGGGATCTGGACGATGAGATTCATCATGAGTTGTTTTCCTTCCGTGCGGCACCTGCGTGGTCGACATGCTTCCAATCCGCGCTGCGGGCAAAGGCGATATCCCCGACGCCCTTGAGGAATGCGAGATCGAGGAAGGCGTCGTAGACCAGCTCGGGAATCACCAGTGCGGCGACGATCCTGGCTTTCCAGCCGCCGTGCCATACCGTGACCACGCGTTCGACAGCAAAAAGCGCGCCCAGCAGCATCCAGAACGGGAACCATACCCAGGTGTCCATGGAGATCAGCATGATGATCATCAGCGCGAAATAGCTGAACAGCGCGATCACGCCATAGCCGATGCCGATCTGCTGCGCCCAGTACCGGGAGGTCTGCGCGGTGACTCCGTACGCGCCCAGGTTCTCCAAGGCGCCTCGCTGCCAGCGTAGCCGCTGCGCCCACAGCATCTTCCAGTTGGGCATCAGCTCGGTGACTACCGTGCAGTCCTGCGGCGACGTGGTCAGCGCGCCGAGGGTTTTCAGCGCGATGGTCAGCTCATTGTCTTCGGTCAAGGCGGCCGTGTCATAGACCTCGCCGGGGGTTCCCGGAAGCACGCTGCCGCGCGCAGCCGCCACCTCGCGCAGGGCCGAGGCGCGGAAGACCGAGGCCGTGCCGGTGAGCACGAAGACCCGGCCGTCGCGCCGCGAGATTTCGCGTTGGTAGCGGGTGTATTCGTTGCGCTGGAATTGGCCGATCAGCCCGTGGCCTTCTTCGCCGTGGAACAGCCCGCCCACCGCCATCAGCGCGCGGTCCCAGGTGAAGCGGTCCCGGGCGGTTGCCAGGAAGTCCGCGCCGATCTGGCTGTCGGCGTCCATCACCATGACGCAGTCGTTATCGCCCATCCCGGGCAGGATGGAGTGCAGCGCCTGGTTCAGCGCCCCGCCTTTCTTGTGCTTGTTCTCCACCGATTCGAACACCTCGACCCCGTGCTCGCCGGCGACCTGCACGGTCCGGTCGGTGCAGTTGTCGGCGACCACGATGATGCGCGATGGAGCAAAGCTCTGCTCCTCCAGGGCTTTCAGGGTGTATGGCAGGGAAGCTTCTTCATTGTGCGCCGGAATCAGCACGGTCACGGTGACCGGTCCTGCGTAGACGCCTCGGGTGCGGGCCATCACCGCCTTGGGCGCCAGCGGCCGGCTCGATTTCTCGATCGGCGTCCGGCGATAGCGCCAGGTGACCAGACGCTCGCCCAGGACCACCACCAGCACCAGGATCACCGCGGCGGCAACGGAGAAAACCAGGATCGACAAATCCGGCAGTTCGGAGCTGTAGAAGGTTGTCCAGAGCCTTCCGATGGGGACCTCGATCGGGTTCCACATGCCCACCGGGCGATCGGCGATGCTCAGCGCCCACACCAGCAGCGAGGCCGCGAGAACCACGATCATGATCACAGCGATGCCCACTAGTCGGCTGAAATGCTTCTGCACGTACGCACCCCATTCACGTAAGGATTTTCCTTGTCGCTCCCGAGGTTAGCCCACGCAAGCCACTTGGAAAACTAGTATGCAGAAAATTCCCGCGCGCAGTATTTGTGCTGAAGCTCACCTCCGCCCAAAGCATCGCTGTGGCTTGATGCCCCGGCTGGCGGCAAGCGGCTACAGTTCGAGCAGTTTCGCCGCATCCTCGCGCAGCTGGTTCTTGCGGATCTTGCCGGTGACAGTAGTCGGGAAATCCTGCAGCACCTGCACATACGCGGGGATCTTGTAATGCGCCAGATGCCCGGCGCAATACTCGCGGATCGCGGCTGCATCCAGAGGCTCGCGGCCTGCCTTCATGCGTATGCAGGCGCAGACCGTCTCGCCGTACTTCTGATCGGGCACCCCGATCACCTGTACGTCCTCGATGTCCGGATGCTTGTAGAGGAATTCCTCGATTTCCGCCGGGTAGATGTTCTCCCCGCCACGGATCACCATGTCCTTGATGCGCCCGACGATCGTGCAGTAGCCGTCCTCGCGCATCACCGCCAGATCCCCGGTGTGCATCCAGCCTTCGTCGTCGATGGCTGCCCGGGTCTTCTCCTCGTCGTTCCAGTAGCCGAGCATCACCGAGTAGCCGCGGGTGCAGTATTCGCCGGTTTCCCCGCGTTCCAGGGTTTCGCCGCTGACCGGATCCACCACCTTGATTTCCACATGCGGGTGCACCCGGCCGATGGTGGAGGTGCGGCGCTCGAGATCGTCGTCGCCGCGGGTCTGGCAGGACACCGGAGAAGTCTCGGTCATGCCGTAGGCGATGGAGACCGCGCTCATCCCCATGTCATCGACGCAGCGGCGCATCACCTCGATGGGGCAGATGGAACCGGCCATGATGCCGGTGCGCAGCGAGGAGAGGTCGTGGTCCTTGAACCTGGGATGGTTCTGCATCGCGATGAACATCGTGGGCACCCCGTACAACCCGGTGCACTTTTCCTCGGCCACCACCCGCAGCGTGGTTTCGGCGTCGAAGCCCGGGGCCGGGATGACGATCGTAGTGCCCCGGCTGGTGCAGCCCAGGTTGCCCATGACCATGCCGAAGCAGTGGTAGAACGGGACCGGGATGCACAGCCGGTCATGCTCGTCCAGGTCGATCATGCCGGTGACCTGGTAGCCATTGTTCAGGATGTTGCGGTGGCTGAGCACCGCGCCCTTCGGGTATCCGGTGGTGCCCGAGGTGTACTGGATGTTGATCGGGTCCTCCGGCTTGGTGGCAGCCAGGCACCGGGACAGTTCCTCGTCGCTGATGCGCTCGCCTTCGGCCAGCAGTTGCTCGAAGTCCGCGGTGTCCACGTAGATAACGCGTTCAAGTTCAGGGGTGTCGGCGCCGGTCGCGTCCACCATCGCACGGTAGTTGCTGGTCTTGAATTCGGAGACCGCCAGCAGCAGGCGCACCCCCGAATGGTTGACCGCGTAGGCGTACTCGTGGGTGCGGTAGGCAGGGTTGACGTTGACCAGGATGACGCCGATCTTCGCGGTGGCGTACTGCGCGAAAACCCATTCGGCGCAGTTCGGCGCCCAGATGCCCACCCGATCCCCTGCCTGCAGGCCGGCGGCCAGCAGGCCCTTGGCCAGGCGGCTGATCTGCGCGTCCAGTTCGCTCCAGCTCCAACGCCGTCCGGTGGCGGCTTCGACCAGTGCTTCTGCCGGCCCGAAGCGGGCCGCCGTGCGTTCGAAGCTGGCTCCGATCGTCTCTTCGATCAGCTGCGGTTCGCTCTCGCCCTGGGCATAAGCCTTCATCTGCGTACCCCTTCATGGATCGCCTCGTCGGAATCTGCGCGGGCACGAAAGATGTGCCCAGCGTCACATTCACACCCTAGCCGCGGCCTTCCGCGCTGCCAAGCACCGGTGCGACCTGCGATTTCAAGATTGAAGCTGCGCCCTGAGATCGGAGGACAGCTCGGTGAAGCATGGCAAGCTCTTCAACTCCTCGGCGATTGCCTTGATGCCTTGCTCCGCCAGCAGGAGCGCTCCATCGAGATGCTCCACTAGCTCTTGCTCGCCGAGCCGTCCGGATCCGTTGAGACTGATGGCGCATCCCCGGTCCCAGCGGATCGATACCGGGGAGCCATCCTCCATCTCGGCGAACTCGTCGACTTCAACGCCCAGCTGATTCTGACTGCCGGCCGACCTGCCACCGCTTCTGAGCGTGCACCTGGCGCCGACCGCGATAACTGCACCGGTACTCCCGTTCTTCTTTACCCATCTTGCCGCCCGCGTCGCGATGTCGGCAGGACCATTCCTGCCGAGGCCTTCTGTGCACTTGAGGGCAACCGAGGGCGCTGCCGCAGCCCGCTGGATCCCCCTGGGTCAGCCCGCGGCCTTCTTCACCAGTTCGCGGATCTTGTCTTCCGTTGCAGCATCCAGCGAGGTGATGGTCCAGGCGACCGGATGCATGTGCGCACCCTCCTCGTAGGCGGGATTCACCACTTCGCCAAAACCGAAGGCAACGAAGTCCTTGTCAGGCTTGATATAGCAGACATCCTTGCCGTCCCGGACATAAAACGGAAGTCCCCAGCGGACGATCGGCTCCAGGGACGGCGCGCTTTCCACGATGATGGCATGCAGCCGCTCGGCAATCTCGCGATAAGGTGCTGGCGCCGCGCTGAGCTTGGCCAGAACAGCGGCGTCGCCCTTCTTCGTGAAGATCATTTCTAGTCCCCTCCAGACGATTAGCGCTGCATGGCAGCGTTTGGTGTTGTCGCTTGCGCGATCGCTGCGCTTTCCCGATCGGCACATAATGCACTTTACCGATTCGGGGCCTCTGCTTCACGGCCTCCTGCAATGCAAGACCGGCACCCGACGCACGAGCTGCTAGTGATGCCAAGTATTTCGCTTGCACGCTGTAGGCTACCGGCATGCGCAAGCTTCTAGCCACCACCGGTGCCGCCATCATCGTGGCCTACGCAGTTTACGGCGCACTGCTCATGAACAATTGGGCAGTGGTCGCAGCCAGTGGAATCCCCCTGGATGAAACAATCGCCGAAATGGCCGCTATGGACCAGGATTACGACTCGATCGGAGGTTGGGTCTTCGCAGCAATCGGAATTGCCCTCGCCATCTCCTGGCTCGTTTCCGTCATCGCGTCCGGTCGCAAGCTGCCCGCTTGGGCCGCTATTGGGACATGGAGCCTGATCCTTGCCCTCGGCGCACCGGCCTATTTCTTCGGCTCCTTCGCCAACATGAACGCCGTGGGCGATACCTTTGCCGACTGGAACGCCGGCGCTGCTGCTAATCTGGAAGAGGCCCTGTACATCGCCAGCATCCTCGCCTTGGCATTGCTGGCAGCCATGGGAATCCTTGGCCTCCGCGCGGCCTTGACGCGCCCGCCACGCCCTCTGGCTCAAGCAAGCAGATAAAACCACAGCCACTGCCCCACTCCCGGTACTGGGGATTTTCACCGGTATTCACGCGGATAACTATTCGCATAAACTTTCGTTGATCAGGGCGTTGAGTTCGCCCTGCTTGTTGCGCGAGATGATGATTGGCTGGCGGCCGATGTTGGTGGTGTAGTAGTCGCCGATGTTCGGGATCTGGGATTCGTGGGCCTGGTACACCCAGTTGCCTTCCCAGATGTGCTTCATTTCCATCTCGAAGATCTCTTCGTCGGTGAAGATATTTCGATTGGCGCGGAACTCTCCGGTTTCCGGGCTGTCAACCAGGGCGTTATCCAGCAGGCTGGATACCTCGTTCAGGGTCTCGGTCATGGCGTGGCGTGCTCCGTCCATTCAATGCTCGTCAAAAGGGGAAAACCGCTGCAGCTGGTTTGCATGGATTCAACCTTGGCAGAAAGTACCCGCGGTCACACTAGGGCTATGCCTAGGCTTGGGCTAGTCATCTGACTACTATGTTTTCGATCGTCTGAGTCAACACCTGTTGCCTATCAATGCATCGGCGTATTCTTTGATACGAACACCAGCCCACTTTTTGCAAAGCAGGCTCCCCATGCGCGATGAAGGACCCACGGATCATCCGCTGGTCGGCAGCGGCAACCCCGAGGTTCCGCCGCAGGGCCAGCGTTCATTCATGCACATTCTGGTGAATACCGCCGTTGCGAACCTCACCACCAGCTACCTGTGGTTCGCGTTGACCTTCTGGGTGTACCTGGAAACCGAGAACGTCATGGCCACCGGCATCATCGGCGGCGCGTTCATGCTGCTGATCTCCCTGTTCTCCATGGTTTTCGGGACCATCGTGGACAACCACCGCAAGAAATCGGTCTTCGTCTTCTCCGCGCTCATCACCGCGGTGGCCTTCAGCCTGGCCGGGCTGATCTACCTCGTGCTGCCCACCGAAGACATCCTTGACATCGGCGGGTGGCAATTCTGGATCTTCTGCCTGGTCATCCTGTTCGGGGCGATCGTCGAGCAGATGCGCGGCATCGCCCTGTCCACGACCGTCACCCTGCTGATCCCGGTCGAGCGCCACGCGAATGCCAACGGGCTGGTGGGCACGGTGCAGGGCATCGCTTTCATCGTCACCAGCGTGTTCTCAGGGCTGTCCATCGGGCTGCTGGGGATGGGGTGGACGCTGGCCATCGCCATCATGCTGGTGGTGATCACGATGCTGCACCTGCTGGGCATCTCCATCCCGGAGGAGGAGCCGGAAAAGGAGGAGGGGCGCACCAAGACCAGCGACCTGCGCCTGGGCTTCACCACGGTAATGGCCATTCCTGGACTGTTCGCCCTGATCATCTTCTCGATGTTCAACAACTTCATCGGCGGCACCTATATGGCGCTGATGGACCCCTACGGGCTGACCATCATGCCGGTCGAGGCCTGGGGCATCGCCTTCGGGCTGGCGTCCACCGGCTTCATCGTCGGAGGCCTGGCCATCGCAAAGTTCGGCTTGGGGGCCAACCCGATCCGCACCATGCTCCTGCTGGTGGCCGTCATGGGATTCCTCGGCGCGATCTTCACCATCCGCGAGTGGACCTGGCTGTATGTGCTGGGCATCTGGTTCTACATGATGCTGATTCCCGCGGTGGAAGCCTCGGAGCAAACGGTGATCCAGAAGGTGGTCGCCTTCCGCCGTCAGGGCCGGGTATTCGGCTTCGCACAGATGCTCGAAGCTGCGGCGGCCCCGATTACCGCCTTCCTGATCGCGCCCATAGCCCAGTACCTGGTCATCCCGTTCATGCGTTCGCCCGAGGGCGATGCCCAGTTCGGCTGGCTGGTGGGGCAAGGCGAGGCGCGTGGCATCGCCTTGATCTTCCTGGCCGGCGGACTGATCATGATTGTGGTGGCGCTGCTGGCCATGGGCACCAGCCAGTATCGCAAGCTGTCGGCAATTTTCCAGGCAGAATCGCCTGCTGCACCCGAGGAGGCATCACTTGCCAACAAGTCAGAAGACCCTTCCAACTGACGCCAGCGTTGAGGAGTTCATCGCGGCGGCAACCCCGGACAAGCGCCGGATTGACGGCCATGAGCTGGACCGCATCTTCCGCGAAGCCACCGGCGAGCAGCCGGTGATGTGGGGCCCGAGCATGATCGGCTACGGAAGCTATACCTATATCTCCCCTGCCAATGCGCGCACCACCGGCATCTGGCCCAAGACTGGCTTCTCGCCGCGCAAGGCCCAGCTGTCGCTCTATGGCCTGAAGGATCTGCCCGAAGGGGCCGAGCTGCTGCCGCAGCTGGGCAAGTACACCGAAGGAGCCGGCTGCGTGTACGTGAAGAAGCTGGAGGATATCAACCTGGACGTGCTGCGCAAGCTGATCGGTATTGCCGCCTCGCGGCAGGACGACCAGGCCCAATAACGCGCAGATGTGGCGCTATCTGGCCAGTCGAACTTTGCTCAAGCGCCTGAGAGCGACGCAGGAACCTGCGACTGCCCCCATCACAATCACTGCCGCGCCGGCGATGAGCGAGACGGTCATCGGCAGCTGCGGGCTGGCGGATTCGGGGAAGGCATCAAAGAGCAGAAGCGTCCAGAAAAAGCCCGGAATCACACCGGCCGCCAAGGAAACGAGGCTCAGCAACAGCGCATGCAGCCAACGGTCGCTGGCGCCGCCCAGCCATGCCATGACGGCGGCAATGGCAAGCCAAAGAAGCATCGGGACGGCCAAAGGGAACCAGAGGCCGGGCTCAGCCCACCAGGCAGCTCCGGCGATCAAGGGATCAACGATCATCAGCAACACCGCGAAGAAAATTCCGCTGACTGCTGCGAGCCACCTCATGGGCCTTTCGCTCGTCCTGGCCACGGCAGGTCCGCCTATCTGCAACTAGAGCATTTCTTCTTGCCTTGGTCGGCACCCGCAGGGCCATAGCGCTGCGGGTGCCTTGAACTGCCTTGCTGTACTGCTTTATTCGGCTTCTTCGAAGAAGACCTCAACCTCGGTGATGCCGGCAGAGATGACCGGAACCAGGCGCTCGTCGATGCTGTAGTGCTCGCCATCCTTGGAAATCAGGCCGTAGTCGGCCAAGGAATCCATGGCCGTCCGAGCTTCTGGCAGCACCTCATCGTAGATCTTCGGGCCGCAGTTGCGGCGCAAGCCTTCCAGGTCCCCTTCGCGTCCGGTGGATGCGGTGACCAGCAGGTTGCGTAGCACCAGGTAATGGGCTTCATCGCGCAGGGTCACATCGAAGGTCGGGTTCAGGTGCGCCTGGACGCAGCCGACAGCCATCTCGAAGAGCAGTTGCGCGCTGCCTGCTTCCTCGCCGGCGATCAGCAATTCGTAGGCGTCCGGATCGGTGCGCAGGACCGAGCCTTCGGACTCCACGACCGACATGCGCCCGGCACTCCAGATGTAGTTGAAAGCCAGCGGCGCCGGACCATTGGGGTCGAAGGTTTCAGCATCCAGGCCAACGGCATTCAGCACCTTGGCGCGCGGGGCTTGCGCCGCTTCAGAGAAGTCTTCCATGTCCACGCCGTCGGCCAGCGCCTCTGCATAGGCCTTGACCTGGGTGAACAGCTTGGTTCCGCGCAGCAATTCGCACAGTTCCGCATCGCCTTCGGCGAAGCCGTTGAGGGTGTCTTCCAGCATTTCGCGCAGGGCTTCGAGGTTTTCCGCTGGACCCTGCCAGAGCTTGCGGTCATCGACGAAGTTGAAGTACTCCAGCCAGGTGGTGAAGATCGGTTCTGGCGCCAATGATTCCGGCAGGTTGCCAAGGTGCATGGCCAGGGTCTCGCCGAAGACATCGACGTCCATGTCGAACAGGTTGGAGCTGCGGGCGTTGTCGGCGTACTCGCCGGCGATCTGGCCGATGAGGTCGGACTGCATGCCCGCTGCCTGTGACGCCTGTTCGGCAGTGAACACAGGGACCTGCTCCGCGACCCAAGCCGTGTAGTCGCCGCGAAGCGCGTCGACCTGCGCTTCAGCCTGGATTCTGAACACGCTGCGGCCGCGAGCTGCCGCCTTGGCAGGGTTGCCTGCGCCCGAATTCTTCTTGCCTTGACGCTTCTTGCTGGCCATGAGCCGTCCTTTAATTCCGAAATGGGTCTCTGGTTAAAGCCTACGGTGCCCACCCGGAACCGGGCGAAAAGCGCGATGCGGCTCACCTGCGCGAAAGCGCGTTCGGATACCCCGCCGATCTGTAGACCATTTGTCCTTCAACGTGCTCACTTGCTGTTTTCTTGTCCACTTTCATTGACCATTGGCACTTGATCCGACAAGATGAACAGCAAAGAAGAATGTAGCCTACGACACAATGATTCAAGTTCTGCAGGAAATCTGCACCGGAGCCTATTAATGAACTTGGATTTCCTAGTAGTTTCAGCCCAAGGCCGTGGTAAGGGTCCGCGAATCGCGGATTCTTTGATGGTTTCCGGCACTCGGAGGTTAGGGCGGAAACTGCTGCGCCAAGAGGAGATAATGATGAAAATCGCGGTTCTGATCAAGGAAGTCCCGGACACCGGAGAGGACCGTCTGCTGGATCTGGAGACCGGCCTGGCTGACCGCGCCGCTTCAGAAACGTTGCTCGATGAAATCAGCGAGCGGACCCTGGAAGTCGCGTTGAAGCATGCCGATGCTAATTCTGGAACTGATATCACCGTGCTGACCATGGGTCCGGAATCGGCCCAGGCCACCTTGCGCAAGGCCTTGGCCATGGGCGCCGCCGATGCCGTGCACATCAACGATGAAGAGCTGCTCGGAGCCGATCTGGTGCTCACCGCGCAGGTGCTTGCGGCGGCTTTGCGCCGGGGCAATTACGACCTGATCCTCACCGGAAACATGTCCACCGACGGTTCGGCAGGCATGCTCCCGGTCATGCTGGCCGAGCTGCTTGACCTTCCGGCGGCGACCTCCCTCTCCTCGGTGGACATTGCCGACGGCGCGATCAGCGGCTTGCGCGAGCTGGACGGAGCCGCGGCCAAAGTCAGCGCTCCGCTGCCGGCGGTCGCTTCGATCACCGAAGCATTGCCCGATGCCCGATTCCCGAATTTCAAGGGCATCATGGCAGCCAAGAAGAAGCCGGTCGAGTCCTTGTCCCTGGCGGACTTGGGCGTCGAGGCGCTGCCTGCGGATACCGCGCGTTCCATCATGGTTGCGGTGGCCCAGCGTCCACCGCGCACCGCAGGAACCATCATGACCGATGACGGCGAAGCCGGCAACGCATTGGCCGAATTCCTCGTCAAGAACAACCTGGTGTGAGCGGAAAGAGAACCATGACTGACTTTGCTACCGATTCAATTCTCGTTTTCCTCGAGACCACCGCTGCCGGAACGCTGGCCAAGAACCACGCGGAGCTGCTCGGTGCAGCTTCCGCCGTGGGCACCCCGGTCGCTTTGGTCGCCGCCCCGGCCGGTTCCCTTGAGGCCCTGGCGGAGCAAGCCAGCCAGGCTGGCGCGGCACAGGTGCTCACTGCAGTTGTCGAGTCACCGGTGCTGACTGCCCCTATGGCTGACGCGCTGCAGCAGGCCTTCGCCGTAGTCCAGCCGCAAGCGGTGATCCTGGGCCATACCTTGACCTCACGTGAAGTGGCAGCACGCTTCGCGGTGCGCAACCGCTTGGCGCTCAGCGTGGATGCCCTCGGCGTTTCGCGTGATGACCAGGGAATCATCGCAGCCCACTCGATCTACGGCGGCGCGTACTCGACCCACAGTGCCCCGACCTTCGGCGCTCCGGTGATTACCGTGCGCGTGGGCAGCATCGAAGAGCGCGCCCAAGCCCAGCCGACCAGCGCCACCGCGCTGGAGGTCGCCGCAAGCGGCAAACCGGAAATCGAGGTCAAGGAACTGGAAACAGCGGAAACCATATCCACCCGTCCCGAGCTGCGTTCCGCGGCTCGCGTGGTTTCCGGCGGTCGCGGCCTGGGCAGTGCCGAGCAGTTCGACCTGGTGCACCAGCTGGCCGACGCCCTGGGTGCCGCCGTGGGCGCTTCGCGCGCAGCGGTGGATGCCGGCTACGTCGAGCATGCCGCGCAGGTAGGCCAGACCGGTGTTGCGGTCTCTCCCCAGCTGTATGTTGCGTTGGGCATTTCCGGAGCCATCCAGCATAAGGCGGGCATGCAGACAGCCAAGACCATCGTTGCCATTAATAAGGACGCCGATGCACCGATCTTCGAGATCGCCGACTTCGGTGTGGTCGGCGATGTCTTCAAGGTCGTTCCGCAGTTGATTTCCGCACTTGAAGCACGCAAGGCGTAATTGCCATGAATGCACCTGAGCAATCCATCCGGCAGGGCTTGCCCCGTGTTGCCGGTGGCGAGCCCTGGCCCCCGGCAGAGCTGTTGGCTTCCGTGGCAGCCACCGCTGACGCAACCGTTGCGGAGCTCACGAAGACTGAGCCAGTTGCCAAGCCTGTTCTCGAACAGCCCGTCGGCTCACCTGCTCCCGCCGAACCAACGCCTGCCGAAACACCTGCTGTTGCCGCGGCCAGCGCTGCGTCCGCGCAGACTGTTGCCGGTCAAGTGCCGGTAGCTGGATCGTTGCGCCGGGGCCTGCCACGAGTTGCCGGCGGCGAGCCATGGCCTCCTGCAGGAATTCCTGTTGCAGCGAACGCTTCTGCATCTGCGTCGCAGCAGGAGCCGGCGGTTGAACCGGCTTCCGAGCCGGTAACCACGCCGGTCGCCGAACCGGCCAAGGCTTCAGCCGTTGAAGCGGCGCCGGCAGCCAGTGAACCAGTTCCCCCGGCGAATGCGGCACCGGCCGCGGCGAATTCCAGTGCAGATGCACCGGCAGTTCGCCGCGGACTTCCGCGGACCGCTGGTGCAGAAGCCTGGCCGCCAAGTTCATTCGTGGCTGTACCCGTAGTCGCAGCGGCCCCGGCAGCATCTGCGGCACCTGCGGAACCTGCGGAACCTGCGGAACCTGTGGCCAGCGTTCCAGAAAACGTTGCTGTTGCCGCCCCGGTTGCGCCTGCTCCCGTTGCTGAAGACGCCCAAGCCGCACCGGCCGCACCGGCGAAGGCCGAACCAGCACCGGCTGAACCGGTTGACCAGGCATCCAGTGCGAAGGCCGCTCCCTCGGCCACGTCAGATGAAACGCCAGCTGCCCCTGCACGTACCCGCATGGGCATGCAGCAGTCTGCGGCTCCGGCGGCGCCAAAGGTGGCTGCAGAAAAGGCATTTTCCGCAAAGCCTGCAATCACCCCGAAGCCCCAGGCCTCGGCAAAGAGCAAGAAGGAAGCGGTCAAGCATGGTCCGCTGACCACCAAGCAGTGGGTGCTCGCTGGAATCGTCGGCGCGTTCGCCGCATTGGGCCTGGCCACTGCCGTGGTGCTCATTGCCCGCGGCATTGCCGGAATCGATGGGGTCGAGTCCTTCATGGAACGCTACCCGGGCGAATACCATCTGCCGGAATCAGCACCCATCGGCTTCCCCGGCTGGCTGGCATGGAACCACTTCTTCAACTTTTTCCTGATGGTCCTGATCATCCGCTCGGGCATGCTGGTCAGGCATCAGAAGAAGCCGCCTGCCTATTGGTCGTCGAAGCGCAGCCCGAAGGTGAGCATCAACCTCTGGCTTCATCAGGGCCTTGACCTGCTGTGGTTGTTCAATGGCTTGGTGTTCCTCGTGCTGCTGTTCGCCACAGGCCACTGGATGCGCATTGTCCCGACGTCGTGGGAGGTCTTCCCGAACGCGATTTCCGCGGCCTTGCAATACCTGACTCTGGATTGGCCTACCGAAAACGGCTGGGTGAACTACAACTCGCTGCAGCAGCTGGCCTACTTCACCACCGTGTTCATTGCAGCTCCGGTAGCGGCGATCACCGGTTACCGGATGAGCGCATTCTGGCCAAAGAACATGCCAGCACTGACCAAGAAGTACCCGATTGAGGTGGCCCGAGCCCTGCACTTCCCCACCATGCTGTACTTCGTGCTGTTCATCATCGTGCACGTGATCTTGGTGTTCTCCACCGGGGCGTTGCGCAACCTGAACCACATGTATGCGGCCCAGGGATCCACCGATCCCGCCGCGTATGCGGATAACTGGGCCGGGCTGCTCTTCTTCGCGCTTTCCCTGCTGGTGATCGCCGGTGCGTGGCTGGCCTGCAGGCCAATGATCCTAGCCTCCATTGCCCGCCTCTTCGGCAAGGTCAGTGCAAGGTAGAAACAATAGTTCTTGCCTCTGGCGCAAAACTGATCGCGTACGGGGCCCATCGTCAGTAAGGTCTTCAATAACGGCCTTACTGACGAATGGGGAACACCAAGGATGAGCCACCACCACGAACACCACGCCACGCAACTCGACGGCGTCGCCTTCTGGGAAAACCACTACGGCCAATCCGAGCGGATCTGGTCAGGCAAGGTCAACCAGGTCATCGATGAATTGGTTGCCCCGCTGGACGCCGGCACATCGTTGGACATCGGCTGCGGCGAGGGCGGCGACGTGCTGTGGCTGGCAGCCAATGGCTGGAAGGCTACCGGTGTGGATATCTCGCCCACCGCCGTGAAACGCGCCGCGGAAGAAGCCGCCAAGCTTGGCCTGGATGCGGAACAGGCCCGCTTCATCGCCTCGGATCTGGCCGCGTGGAATACCGGGGAGACCTTCGATCTGGTGACCTTGAGCTTCTTCCAGGCACCTTTCGAATTCCCCCGCGCCGACTTCCTGCGCAAGGCGGCAACGCTGGTCGCACCGGGCGGCCATCTGCTGGCACTGTCCCACGCCTCCATGCCTTCCTTCGCCGGCAATCCCGATCACCCGATGCCCGCGTTCCCCAGCCCGGAAGAGGAACTGGCGGCCCTGGAGCTGGACCCTGAGCAGTGGGAGGTGCTGTGCGCAGAGATCCGCGAACGCAGCATCATGGCACCGGGCGGCAATCCTGCAACCTTGGAAGACTCCGTCGTATTCGTGCAGCGCATAGCGTGAGGAATAGGTTCTGGCCGTGAAGCCGGTTGGCGCGCACTGTTGGATTGCTCAAGGCTTGCTGGAAATGGAGCCATTCAGGTTTTGAAGTCCGCTGATCCTTGCTAGGTTGGCAATCCAACCAACGAAAGGGATGGATTCATGACCGAGAACAACTCTGAAGCCCTGGTGAACAAGGCAGAAGCCGAAGAGCCCGATACCATTTCCGACCCTGCATTGAATGACGAAGTTGGCCAAGACTGGACCGATGAAGGCGGTGCGACTCCCCACGGGGCCGCGCTGGACGCTAGCCCGGAAGTCTAGGGCCTCCTGCGCGGGCAGCTAGTTAGACATACGTCCACGCTTATCGACACTCCTATGGCAGGTCTGCAACCGTGCAGTCCGGCCATAGGGGTGTTTTCATGCCCGCCCGGGCAAGCGCCACGGCGAGCTGCAGGACTTATCCGCGGCCTGAACAGAGCGGCCCCGCCGCAGCCATCCCGTTCACCACAGATTCCGGCGGACGGGGTGGCCATTTGCCGCCCTCGACCGGGCTCAAGGTCTGCCCCGCGTTCAAATGATGTGCACAGCCGCGCCCGCTAGACTCGGATGGGTTCTGAACGGAGAACCGGTTTATTCGCAATTCCGAGGGACAGAAATCAAGCTATGTCGCCACGCACTTTATTCCGCATCGTTGCCCGGGCCGAGGCAGTCACCTGGACGCTGCTGATCATCGCCATGATCCTGAAGTATGTCGTGAAAGTGGGCGACTGGCCGGTTTCCATTGCCGGATTCGTGCACGGTTTCGTCTTCCTTTCCTATGTCGCCACCGGCGTGCTGGTTGGCATCAACCAGCGCTGGAGCAAGCGCTCCATCGTGCTGGCCGCGGCTACCTCGGTGGTCCCCTACCTGACCATCCCTTATGAACGCCGCTTGGAAAAGCAGGGACGACTGGAAGGCGAATGGCGCACCACCAAGAGCGATCACCCGGACGATGACAAGCGGATCGATACGCTGTTCCGCTGGATGGTTGGCCGACCGATTTTAACTGCGGTGACCGCCGTCGTGATTGTCGCACTGATCTTCACCGTCATGCTGATCCTGGGCCCTCCAGGCGGCCGCGCCTAGCGCAGGCTTCCCATGCAACGACGCCCCTCCTTCGCGAAGGCTGATGGCGGATGCAGAGGACCTGGGCATCGCTGGGCCGCCACACCAACGACCACATGGTGTCCTTCTACGTCCGCGCACCGGGAGGCTGGACGAAAACTACTACACGGCTGAACAGATCACCGAAGAAAGCTACTGGGGCCACTCGCATGAGGGCGCCGAACCGCTAGCCGCCTTCGAAGTCCCATCCGCGTCTGGCGCGGCCAGCTAGATCCGGGAACAATCACTCACTCGCATCAGCCAAACCGCCCTGCTCGATTCATGCATTGAATCGGGCCGGGCAGTTTGGCGTGACGTGGCACTTCCTAGAACTCGAGCTCCAGGTGGGCGTTGATGTCTTCCTTGCTGAAATACGCCGGATCGATCGCGTCTTCTTCATCGCCACCGAAGCTCGAGAGCCAATCTCTCACTTCCTCGTACTCCGGGTCCGTCGGGTCATCAAGAATTTCCAGCTTGGCTTCCCAGCCGCCGACCCCGCCGCTATCTTCCATCGGGGCCATGCGCCGGCCGCCGGTGCAGCGTGGCAGGTGGCCGCCATCGGCATCCAGGATCTTCTCGACGTCAATGCGGATTTCCCAGCCGTCCCCGAAGTCGTACATGTAATCCAGGCGGTCTTTTTCCTTCTTCAGCAACGAAGAAACCAGCGTTTCCGCTTCATTCTTCTCGTAGTCCATGTCGTCAATTTTTGGACCATATGACGTGCCGCCGAAACCGCCCTCATAGAAGATGTGCAGGTGCCCGTCGTACCAGTCGAAGCTCGCCTGGATGATGTCGTGCAGGTCGCCGAGGTTCAGGTCCATGGGTACGAGCACACGACGCCAGATCGGCGGTTTGGCCTCCTTGAGGGTCAACTTCAGCTGCAGCACCTTGCCGGTGTACGGTTCCTCGCGCTTCAGGCGCTTCGGCTCGTCATCGTCCGGGCCGAACATCGCGTCGAACTCGGCATCGTCGAATTCATCCTCACCATCGAGCAGGTCATTCTCAACGTCGGTAATCGCGAGCCGGACAATAGTCGGCACGGTGTAGGCTTCGCCCTCTTCGAGAAGGCCGAGCGAGCTCAGTTCATGCATGTGCACGTGCGCTGCTTCCCAAACCTCTGGAGACCATTGTTCATCGCGTTGGGCATCCACGCGATGCGGGTTGTCATCGATTCCCTCGACGATCCAGAATGCGGCCAGTCCCCAGGCCTGGAGGCTTGCTTCCTCCATGCCCTCAGGCTTCTCCATGAACAAGTCCAGGCAGGCTTGGATGAAGTAGAAGTTCACCTCGAAAGAGTCGGCGTCTTCATGCTCCATGATGTCTTCGTACGTCAGGCCGCGTTCAGGCTTTCCCTTATCGGGCAACTTGACGGCATTGACTGATTCCAGCGCTGTGAGCACTACGCCCAACACCACGGGCCGGCGCGATTCATCGACGCCCGCAGGCACGTGATCGGCGAGCGCTGTTGCGGCAGTTTCCAAGAATTCACCGACGGGCATGCTGCCCCACAGCTTCTTGCCCTCGCCGAGGACCCAAGGCAAGACGGCGCGGCCCAGCTTGCTGATCGGCATGGCCGAAATCTCCGCCAGGGCAGCCGCCGAAGCTTCGTCAGATGCGATGATCCCGTCAATTTCATCGTTGTCGTCGAAGTCTTCTTCGTCGCCGAATGGATCATGGGCTTCCAGTGCCTCCAGGAACCACTCCAGGCTTTCGTCTTCGCGCTCCCACAGGCCTGAATCGCGCAGGAACTCTGCGTAGTCCGACCAAGCCATGAAGATCATGGTTCCCAGTCCGCTGGCAGCAGCTTCGGGATCTTCGGCTTCTTCGAATTCAAGCATTGAACTGAGCACTGCCAGCAGTTTTGGCGGGTCGAAATCGGTCACCTTGTCCAGGCCGACGACTTCGGCGTAGATGCCCAGGGTTTCACGCACCGTGGCAAGGAGCATCATCGTCATTTCGGGATCATCCCGGTATTTGGCGGCCCACTGCACGAACTGCCCGGTGAGCGCGTCCAGGCCTCGCCCAACCTTCACTCGGTCCATGGAGACGACGCCCGCTTGCAGGCGTGCCGGATGCCCCTGCTTGGGCTTCTGCTTCTTCTTTTTCTTCGCCATTGGACTGCTTTCCTGGTCGTTTGCCTTTACTCCCAAGGCTACGTGGCTGCCGGTTGCTGGAGAAGGATGCCGAACGCGTGTTTTTCCAAATCAGAATTGCCCGAGCAGCTGGTGCCCAAACAGTGCGGATATGAATCGAGTCGCATTCAGTATCTATGTCGTAACCAGTGCTGCTTCAGCGCCCGCGTTGGTAGGGTGACTTCATGATCAACACTGCCCGCCTGCACTCGGACCTGTCACGACTCAGCCGCGAAACCGCGATGATGTCGGCCACGATCGAGACCCTGACCACCGAAGAAATGGCTGCCGCCTCGCTGTGCGAAGGCTGGAGCCGGGCGCATGTCATCGCGCACCTGGCCTCCAACGGCCGGAGCCTGGTCAAGCTCATCGACTGGGCCACCAGCGGAGAACCCCAGGAGCTCTACGCCTCGCGTGAGGCCCGCGATGCGGAGATCAACGAGCTGGCGGCCCTGCCGCGCGAGGAACTGGTCAAGAAGTTCCAGGACGCGGCCGCCTACTTCGCCGAGCAGTGCGAACGGCTCAGTGGCGATTTGGCTGTCGAAGAGGTGGACCTGCACGGCAAGATCATTCCGGCGACCTCCATCGTGGCGCTGCGCATCGCCGAGGTGGTCATCCACCACCACGATCTCGATACCGCCTGGACCATCGAGGAAGCCGATCCGGATTCCCAGGAGAACGCCGTCGAAGCCGCCGTGCGGACCATGCGCGTGAAGAACGCCCCGGGCATGACGCTGGTGACCGAAGAGGGCGATGAATGGGTCATCGGCGACGGCGCGCTGAAGGTGCGCTCGGACCGCGAAGGCCTGATCGAATGGCTGGCCCGCGGCCAGGCACGGCATATCGAGGCCGACGGGCCGATTCCGGCATTGCCTGCCTGGTAGCCGCCTTCTGGCAGGCGTGTCAGCACGCGGCAACGGTTGGCTGAACGAGGAGAATGGACTCGGCCCGCTTGTCGATCTGAAAAGGAACCGGTCTTGATCCCCGTTATTGTGCTCACTGGATACCTCGGCGCCGGAAAAACCAGTTTGCTCAATGGATTATTGACCCGCCCGGGCACCCGGGTTGGCGTGATCATCAACGACATCGGCAAGATCAATGTTGATACCGGACTGATCACCGGGCAGATCGATGCCGCCGAATCCATTGCCGGTGGCTGCGTGTGCTGCCTGCCAGATAGTGGTGGCCTTGATGAGTTACTGGAAAAACTTGCGGCACCAAAACTTCGGTTGGATGCGATCATCGTTGAAGCCAGTGGCGCCGCGGATCCGATCAACGTGGACCGGCTGCTGCGCTTCGGCAAGGCCCACGGGGTGCGCTTCGGCGGCATTATCGACGTGATCGACGCGGTGGAGCATGAGCACACCGTGGATACCGCTGCGATGGCCCCGGCACGTTTCAGCGCCACCAGCATGGTGGTGGTCAACAAGCTGGATCGCATTGCTCCAGAGCACCGCGACGCGGTGTTGGAGCGGATCAGCGGACGGATCCGGGACGTCAACCCGCACGTGGCCATCATCCCGGCCTCGCACGCCGCCTTAGACCCCGAGCTGGTGTTCGACATCGCCTTGGACGAAGACCCGATCGACGAGCTGCCGTTGGCAGCCGCCTCCCGCCCGCACCACGACCACGAGCATGCTCCGCATGCCAACGCGGTGACGGTGCGCTGCCCCGAAGCGGCAGACCCGGGTGCCTTACTGAATCTGCTCGAGCAACCGCCGGCCGCGGCCTACCGGCTCAAGGGGCACGTGAAGCTGCGCACCGCTCAAGGCACGCAACGCTTCTTGGTCAACATGGTGGGCCGGCAGATCCATTTCGCGGATGCCACTCCCCACAGCGACCCGGCCGATGACGCGCTGGTCGCAGTGGGCATGGGACTGGATGAGACGGCGGTCGGCGAAGCGTTGGCGGCGGCCTTGGCGCCCGCCTGCGAAGATCCTTCCCCGAGGAATCTCACCCGGTTGGAACGGCGGCTGATCTTGAGCAGCGATGCAGCAGATGCCGCGGACGAGCCTTCTGCTGAAGGGTTCTAGCTGGTGCGGGGCTGACATTAGCAGGTTGGCATCGAGGGCATCTACGGCCCTTGGTCTCACTCGACTTGAAAATTTCCACGTCTGCCTGAGCCACCTAAGAGTCCGCCGGCAAATGTCAATGTGAATCATGCTGCAACACTGGCGACGACCTCAATCGCCAAGGAACATGCCTGACTTGGCCGTTAATTACGCTGGACTTACTGGAGATGTTACACGCCTATTGGCGCGTTCCCTTAGCGGCGGCGCCGCCCCTCGCGGCGCAGTTAAGTCGAACCATTAAGTGGTACGGCGAGTAGTGGAAGGAGTCCGAGATCTCCATTAGTGCAAGCGAAGCCCGCAAGACGCTCTTTCCATTGATTGAGCAAGTCAACGATGATCGCCAAGCTGTCGAAATCGTGTCACGCAAGGGAATGCTGTTCTCATGGCAGCAGATGAATACGCAGCATGGCAAGAGACCGCGTACCTCTTCCGCTCGCCAGCCAATGCCCGGCGGCTCTTGGATGCCTACGAACGTGCACGGTCGGGAATAACAGAAACCCACGAGCTCGACTGGGACGAATAAGTGCGGCTCGTCTGGGATCGGGCAGGATGGGACGACTACGTTCACTGGCAAACGGCCGACCGGCGCGTTCTCAAGAGAGTCAACACCTTGATCGAAGCATGCCTTCGGGATCCCTTCCAAGGGATTGGAAAGCCCGAACAGCTGAAATACGGGGCCTCCGGCTCATGGTCCCGTCGGATTACCGACGAACACCGACTGGTCAGCATCGTGATCGAAGAAGACTTGATCTTCCTTCAAGCCCGATACCACTATTGAATGGCGTCCGGCCGTACTAATCGTAGAAAACCTGCAGACGCTGCTGTCTCTGCCCGAACTGCACGGGGTGGTTGCGCTGCACGGCGGCGGTTATGACGTACGCTGTGTGCTCCGATTCCTTGGGTGGTGCGTATCGAGGTGCTGTACTGGGGCGATCTTGATCTGGATGGACTGGCAATCCTGGCGTCATTGCGCAGCGTGCAGCCCGATGCCCGATCAGTGATGATGGACCTCGGAACGCTCCAGCACTTCGCGCAGCTGGCGGCACCCCCTGCCAAGGACTGACCCGGGCGGCGTCTGCAGAATTGCTGCCCAACAAGGTCGAGGCCTACGAATTACTGCGCATCCAAGGTGGGCTGCGCCTTGAGCAGGAACGCATCCCCCGGGACCATGTGCTGGCTACGTTGCGCACCGAACTAGGGGGTTGCGACACCCCTCGTGTCTTCCGCCCGGCGGCACAGTAGCGCGAGGTTGAAACCATGAATTTTCACTCACCACACCGCACGCACATGTGGCGGCTGATCTTCAGCGGATAGCCGGAAAATGGCTTGCTTTGGAGCGGCGAATCGACGTGCCTGACCGCTCTGGACTGGTCGGGGAAGGTCACCACGACGGTGCGCACCACAGCTGAAGTCGTGATCGTTCCGGAGCATTTTTTATAACTGCCAACAATTACATGGCCCGTTTCAACAATTACAAACGACGGCCTTCGATCCCTTGAATCACGCGGATTCTCAAATCTTCGAAGAACTCAACAATTACAGATTGCCGTTGCTGCAATTACAGATAGCGGATTTTTTCACCGATTACGGGCACGCAAATGATTCATCCTGCTGCCCTGTCCACTGGCGAATGCTCGGGTCAGGTCATCGATCCTGTGGAGCATCAACACATGATCTCAGCAGAAGCGTAGCGCCAGTCCGAATTTGCCGGCAGAAAGGCGAACCCATATCCATGTCTTTCCTGCGGACACAACTAAAGTGCTGCCCACGAGTGTCGTGCATGACCTCCACTTTGAAATCGTCCAACGTTGGACGATTTGATTCTCCCTACGGGTGCAGGGTCGCAACCCACTTTGAAATCGGCCAACGTTGGTCGATTTGATGGGGCCCGCGATTTCAGGGGATAGGCCCGGTATTGCCGGTACGTGTGATGAAGAGTTCCGAACGATGGTTTAGCCCTCACGAAACAACCCCGGGAATCCAAAAAACCGGAGGCCTCATCCCGCGCGACCCGGCCGTCAGCCCACCATGTCCGAGCAAAGGAAACATCACTGGAACACGAAATGGACACGGTGCGCCGATAGTCGGCGGGTCAGCGCGGGGTGCGGCCCCGGCAGTCTCTGGAAATGAACGCTTACAACGCGATCTGGCGGTTCTGGTCCTTGTAGAGCAGGTAGCGGAAGTTCTCCGGGCCGCCGGCGTAGCAAGCCTGCGGGCAGAAGGCACGCAGCGACATGTAGTCCCCGGCCTCGACCTCGACCCAGTCGCCGTTCATCCGGTACACGCCCTTGCCTTCCAGCACGTACAGGCCGTGCTCCATGACGTGGGTTTCGGCGAACGGGATGGACGCGCCCGGTTCAAAGGTCACGATGTTCACACCGAAGTCGAAGGCCACATCGTTGGGATCCAGCATACGCGTGGTGCGCCACTTGCCATCGGTGCCCGGCATCGGGCCAGGCTCGATGTCGCGTTCGTTGCCCACGACCGGGCCCGGAGCCGCGACGCCGGCCAGGACTTCGTAGCGCTTGCGCAGCCAGTGGAAGCTGGTGGTCTCGGTGCCGTCATTGCGGGCGGACCAGGTGGCGCCGGCTGGCAGGTAGGCGAAGCCGCCGTCCACCAGCACATGCTCGGTGCCCTCGATGAGAAGGGTCAGCTGGCCGGTGAGCACGAAGATGAATCCCTGCACCTGAGCCTGCGGCTCCGGCTTCTCGGCACCGCCGCCGGGGGCGACTTCCACGATGGACTGGGCGAAGGTGGTGGCGCCGCCGGCCACTGGGCGGTTCAGCACCCAGGCGCGGGTGTTGGTCCATTCTGGGAAGACGCTGGTGACGATGTCGCGCAGCACGCCCTTGGGGATGACGGTGTAGGCCTCCGTGACGATGGCGCGGTCGGTGAGCAGATCGCTCTGCGGCGGGTGGCCACCGAAGTTCGAGTAGTAGGACGAGGAGTTCTGGATGGCAGGAACAGTCATGGTGTAGGCCTTAGGCGTGGGAGCGGTTCAAGGCGATCGCCTCGAGTTCGGGCAGGGTGATCTGGGCCAGTTCGGTGACCTCGTCGGCGGTGACCGCACCGCAGGCGACCCCGCGGTGGATGTAGCGGGCCAGGGCACGCGCGGTGGCTGGCTCGTCCATGATGGCCGAGTTGATCTGGTGGACGTAGTTGCGCAACCGGGTGCCGGCCGCCTGAAGTCCCTCGCGGAAGAAGGCGAAGGTGGCCAGGTAGCGGGTGACCAGCTGGTTCTCGTGCATATCCCAGCCCTGGTAGATGCCGCGGGCCAGATGGCGGGACACCAGGCGGGCGTGCAGCTCCCAAGCGGCGGCGACGTTCTCCGGGTCGCCGGCGGGCAGGATGTTGGTAGAGCCGTCGGACAGTTCCACACCGGTTCCTGCCACGACGACCTGCATGACGTCCTTGGCGAAGTCCGCCACCGGGTGCTCCATGGACTGGTAGCCGGCGGCCACGCCCAGCGAGGCGGAGTAGTCGTAGGTGCCGTAGTGCAGCGAGGAGACGCGTCCCTGACCGGCATGGATCAGGGTGGCGACCGGGTGGGTCCCGTCCGCGGCGATGATCACCTGTGGGGTCTCGACCTGGACCTCGAAGCGGATGCGTCCGGCTTCCAGGCCGTGGGCTTCCTCCAGGTTCTCGGCCAGGAACACCATCGCCTCGACCTGGGCCACCGTGGTGACCTTCGGAAGGGTCAGGCGCAGACCTTCAGGCAGCGGACCATTGGCGAGAAGCCGGGTAATGAACAAATCCAGGGTGCGGATGCCGCGGGCCCGGGTGGGGGCTTCGAAGCACTTGAAGCGGATGCCGATGCAGGCCGGGGCCTTGCCGGAGGCCACCGCCGCGGACACCGAGTCGGCCGCGGCAAGCACTGCCGCGTCCTCCTCGGCATCCGTGCGGTTGCCATAGCCATCCTCGAAATCGAGGCGCAAATCTTCGATGGGTTCACTTGCCAGCTTCGCGGCCACCAGCTCGCCCAGGCGTTCGGGCTCGGCCAGGTCCAGCGTGGCTGCCAGCTGCGCCAGACCGGCGGCGTTGCCCGCAGCGGCCAGGGCGTTGGCGCCCCAGGCTACCGGCAGATCCGCGCTGTACTTGTCCCCCGGGACATACACGGTGTGCACCGGCTGGCGGGCACCGGTCTCTCCCGGGTAGGAGGTTTCCAGCAGCCGGTCGGTGGCTGCCAGCTTGGCTTCTACGCTGGCAAGCGTTGACTCATCGAAGACGGTGCTCATGGCTTGGTCACGTATTCCTTTTCCAAGAGTTCGTAGGCAGGGGTGGTGAGGAAGTCCGCGAAGTCCTCGTCCTTGCCGCTGGTCAGTTTCGCGATCAGTTCTGCTGCCGGCTGGTAGTAGGCGTTGAAGTGCTCTTCATTGTCGACCTCAGAGCGCAGGCGTTCAACCTCTTCGGCGAGGATGCTCTGCACCAGTTCAGCGGTGATGGTGTTGCCGGTGTCGGCGGCCACGACCTTGTTGCGGATCTGCTGCCAGATCTGCGAACGGGAGATCTCCGCGGTGGCGGCGTCCTCCATCAGGTTGTGGATGGCGACCGCGCCGTTGCCCGAGAGCCAGACGGCGGTGTAGGCCACCGCCACGTAGAGGTTGGCGCGCACGCCGGCCTCGGTCACATCGCCGGGGGCGCTGGCCACGTCCAGCAGCTGGGCTGCGGTGACCTCGACCTCCGGGCGCTGGCGATCGATCTGGTTCGGCTTCTCGCCGAGCTTCGCGTCGAAGATCTCCTTGCACAGCTCGACCAGGTCCGGGTGGGCCACCCAGGAGCCGTCGAATCCGTCATTGGCCTCGCGGGACTTGTCCTCGCGGACCTTGTCGAAGGCGGCGGCGGTGACTTCCGGTTCGCGGCGGTTCGGGATGAACGCGGCCATGCCGCCCATGGCGAAGGCCCCGCGCTTGTGGCAGGTCTTGACCAGCAGCTCGGTGTAGGCGCGCATCATCGGCGCGGTCATCGACACGGCCGAGCGGTCGGGCATGATGAACGCCTCGCCGGCTTCGCGGAAGGTCTTGATGATGGAGAACAGGTAGTCCCAGCGGCCTGCGTTCAAGCCCGAAGCGTGCTCGCGCAGCTCGTAGAGGAACTCTTCCATCTGGAAAGCGGCCGGAATGGTCTCGATGAGCATGGTGGCGCGCACGGTGCCGTGGGCGATGCCCAGCTCGGACTGGGCGAAGGTGAAGACCTCGTTCCACAGGCGCGATTCCAGGTAGTGCTCCATCTTCGGAAGGTAGTAGAACGGTCCCTGGCCGGATTCTGCCAGCACCTTCGCGTTGTGGAAGAAGTGCAGGCCGAAGTCCACCAGTGCGCCGACGGCAGGCTTGCCGTCGATGAGCACGTTGTTCTCCGGCAGGTGCCAGCCGCGGGGGCGGACCACCACGACAGCCCGTGGGGCGTCGGTGCGCAGCGCGTAGGACTTGCCGGTCTTCGCATCGGTGAAGGCCAGGGTGCCGCGGGCGGCGGCCGAGAGGTTGGAAATCGCGTCGATGACGTTGAACCAGCTCGGGGTCGAGGCATCTTCCAGGTCTGCCAGCCAGACCTTGGCGCCGGAGTTCAGCGCGTTGATCGCCATCTTGGCCGGGGAGGCCGGGCCGGTGATCTCCACACGGCGGTCCTTGAGCGCCTCGGGCGCTTCGGCGACCTTCCAGTCGCCGGTGCGCACGGATTCGGTCTCCGGGTCGAAGTCGATGGACTTGGCGGCGGAGAACTCTTCGCGGCGCACGCCGCGGGCGGCGAGCAGCTCGTCGCGGGTGCCGGCGAACTTCTGGTGCAGCTTCTCGATGAAGGCCAGTGCCTCGTCGGAGAGGATCTGCTGGGCATCGGCGACATCGGGGATGCTGGTGATTTCAATACTCATGGGTTGTTCCTTAACCTCTTGTGCTCTGTTCCATTGAAAGGATGCGTTGACATGCACCCTTGGGTCTTGCTGCGCAGCACCTACTTAGCGGCGGCTGCGTCCTGCACCGCCAGTGCAACATCGGAGGCGACCTGTGGGTCGAATACCGACGGGATGATGAATCCTGGGTTCAGCTCTGATTCGCTGACTCGGGCGGCAATGGCATCCGCGGCGGCCAGGAGCATGGCGTCGGTGATCTCGGTGACGCCTGCATCCAGCAGCCCGCGGAAGAAACCTGGGAATGCCAGGACATTGTTGATCTGGTTCGGGAAGTCGCTGCGCCCGGTGGCGACCACCACGGCGTGGCGGCCTGCAATATCCGGGTCCACCTCGGGATCCGGGTTGGCCATGGCGAAGACGACGGCACGCTCGTTCATGGCGGCGATGTCCGCTTCGTCCAGCACGTTCGGGGCCGAGACGCCGATGAAGACATCTGCGCCGACGACGGCTTCCTTCAGGGTGCCGGTGACGTTCTCCGGGTTGGTGTTCTGAGAGAGCCAGATGCGGTGCGCATCGGTGTAGCTCTCGTTGCGACTGATCGCGCCGTTGCGTCCGCAGGCGATGATGTTCCTTGCGCCGCGGGCCATGAGCAGCTGGATGATCGCGTTGCCAGCCGCGCCGACACCAGAAACCACGATGCGCAGGTCCTCGATCTTCTTGTCCACGACTTTCACCGCGTTCAGCAATGCGGCCAGCGTGACAATTGCGGTGCCGTGCTGGTCGTCGTGGAAGACCGGGATGTCCAGCTCCTCGCGCAGCCGCGCTTCGATCTCGAAGCAGCGCGGGGCGGCGATGTCCTCGAGGTTCACCCCGCCGTAGACCGGGGCCAGCGCCTTGACGATCTTGATGATCTCCTCGGTGTCCTGGGTGTCCAGGCAGACCGGCCAGGCATCGACATCGGCGAACTGCTTGAACAGCGCGGCCTTGCCTTCCATGACCGGCAGGGCCGCGGCCGGGCCGATATTGCCCAGGCCCAGCACTGCCGAGCCGTCGGTGACCACTGCGATGGTGTTGCGCTTGACCGTCAGGTTGCGCGCGTCGGCAGGGTTTTCGGCGATGGCCATGCAGACACGGGCGACACCCGGGGTGTAGGCGCGGGAGAGGTCGTCGCGGTTTCGCAGGGCCACCTTGGGGGTGACCGAGAGCTTGCCTCCCAGATGCATCAGGAAGGTGCGGTCCGAGACGTTGCGCACGCTCACGCCGTCGAGGTTGTCCAGTGCAGCGCGCACGGTCTCGCCGTGGGCCACGTCGGTGGTGTTGCAGGAAACGTCCACCACCATGTGGGTGTGGTTCGACTCGGTGACATCCAAGGCCGTGATGTGCGCGCCGGCCGAGCCGACAGCGCCGGCCAGTTCGCTGGTCGCGGTAATCGACGCAGGCGCCTGGACGCGAAGGGTGAGTGAATATCCCGGGCTTGGCGCTGCCATCTGATCCTCCTGTAAAAGTTTTCCGTATAGTGGATACTATTATCCTCAAAATGAAAATGCAAGAGTGTTTTGTGGAGCGGGGCACGATTCTTTGACGGCTTAATATCGGATCGTGGAAGAAATAGTCGTTTCTGCGCTATTCTTGGGACGAAGGATCTCGCATCGTAGAAGTAATGCACTATCCGTTTCCGAAAACTACTGCCTCTATATAGGAGCAAAGATGACGCAGACTGCCAGCAAGTCCACCACCGGCGGCGTCCAGTCCGTCGAGCGTGCTTTTGAGCTCCTGGAAGTCATCGCGCGGGCCGGCGGCGAAGCGGCGCTCAGCGAGCTGGCCGCCGATACTCCCCTGCCATTACCGACCATCCACCGATTGCTGCGCACCCTGGTGGGCGTGGGCTACGTGCGCCAGCTGCCCAATCGCCGCTACTCGCTCGGCCCGCGGCTGATCCGCCTCGGCGAGGTCGCCAACCGCCAGCTGGGCGCCCTGGCTTCCCCTGCACTGAAGGAACTGGTCGCGAAGCTGGGCGAATCGGCGAATATCGCCGTGCTCGATGGCGACATGGTCACCTACATCGCCCAGGTCCAGTCGGCCCACTCGATGCGCATGATCACCGAAGTAGGCCGGCGCGCCATGCTGCACAACTCCGGGGTCGGCAAGGCCGTGCTCTCGGTGCTCGATGACGAGCGTGTGCAGCGCCTGGTCTCGCAGGCGGGCATGCCGCCGAAGACCGCTAACACCATCACCACCCTGGGAAAGCTGTTCACCGATGTCGAGGCCACCCGGGAGCGAGGCTACGCCGTCGACGAGGAAGAGCAGGAATTGGGCGTGCGCTGTATCGCGGTGCCGGTACCGGGCGCGCCCACGCCGATGGCCATCTCGGTCTCCGGCCCGGTGACCAGAGTCGACGAGGCCTTCACGAAGAAGGCCGTGCCGGTACTGCAGGACGCTGCCCGCGAACTGGGCCGCCAGCTGGTGGCAGCCGCCGACTAGGCAGGCGGCAATTCCAGCTGGTACCTGATCACCTCAGGAACCGCCGAACCGGCGCGCTACTGCGCGAACTGGGTGGCGTGCAGCTCGCTGTAGCGCCCGCCGATGGCCAGCAGCTCACTGTGCGTGCCGCGCTCGAGAATGCGTCCGCCCTCCACGACCAGGATCTGGTCTGCCGAGCGGATGGTCGACAGGCGGTGGGCGATGATCAGCGCGGTGCGGTTTTCCAGCGCTTCGCCCAGCGCCGCCTGCACTGCGGCCTCGTTCGACGAGTCAAGCGCGGCGGTGGCCTCGTCCAGGATGACCACCTGGGGAGCTGCCAGCAGCAGCCGGGCAATGGTCATGCGCTGGCGTTCTCCGCCGGAAAGCCGGTAGCCACGCTCCCCCACCACGGTGTCCAGTCCATCGGGCAGGGCGGCAATCACCGGCTTGAGCCGGGCGCGCTCCAGCGCCTCCCAGATCTGCTCATCGGTAGCTTCCGGACGAGCCAAGGCGAGATTGGAGCGGATAGACTCGTGGAACAAGTGCCCGTCCTGGGTGACCATGGAGACCGCCCCGCGCAACGAGTCCAGCTTGAGCTGGCGGATGTCCTGGCCGGCCAGTTCGATGCTGCCCGAGTCCACGTCGTAGAGACGGGCCAGCAGCGAGGCGATGGTGGATTTGCCGGCACCGGAAGAACCGACCAGCGCAAAGGTCTGTCCCGCGGGGATCTCGAAATCGATATCATGCAGGACTTCCTCGCCGCCGCGGGTGTCAAGCACTGCCACTTCCTCCAGCGAGGCCAGCGAAACCTTGTCCGCGCTCGGGTAGGAGAAGTTCACGTGGTTGAACTTCACCGGCACCGACCCGGCCTCAAGCCGGCGGGCGTTCGGCGCATCGGCAATCAGCGGTTCCAAATCCAGCACCTCGAAGACACGGTCGAAGCTGACCAGCGCGCTGGTGATTTCCACACGGGCATTGGCCAGTGCGGTCAGCGGCGTGTAGAGGCGGGTGAGCAGCATACCCAGAACCACCACGTCGCCGGCGGCCAGGTCGCCGCGCACCGCGTACATTCCGCCCAGGCCGTAGACCAGTGCGAGGGCCAGGGCAGCCACCAGGGTCAGCGCGGCGACGAAGTAGAACTGGCGCATGGCCATCTTCACGCCGATATCTCGCACCTTTCCGGCACGCAGCGCGAACTGCTCGGACTCGTCCTTGGGGCGGCCGAAAAGCTTGATCAGGGTGGCGCCGGGTGCGGAGAAGCGCTCGGTCATCTGGTTGCCCATGGTCGCGTTCAGCTCCGCGGATTCGCGGCGCAGCAGGGCCACGGACTTGCCGAAGTGGCGGGCGGGCAGCAGGAAGATCGGCAGCAGCACCAGCGCGATCAGCGTGACTTGCCACGAGGTGGTGAACATGACGCCCGCGGTGAGCACCAGCGCCACGGTATTGGAGACTAGTCCGGACAGGGTTCCGGCGAAGGCTGACTGCGCACCGATGACGTCGTTGTTCAAGCGGCTGACCAGCGCACCGGTCCGGGTGCGGGAGAAGAACGCCACCGGCATTTTCTGTACGTGGTCGAAGACCGCAGTGCGCAGGTCATAGATGATTCCCTCGCCCAGGCGCGAGGAGAACCAGCGGACGACTACTGAAACCACGGCGTCCAGGATCGCAATCACCGCCATGAGCAGCGCCACGTTGAGGATCGTGCGGATGCCGGATTGCGCGACAATCTCGTCGACCACCCGTCCCGCGAGCACCGGGGTGATCACGGCCAGCACGGCGGCCAGGATGGAGAAGATGACGAAGACCAGCAGGCGGGACTTGTAGCTAGCGGCAAATTTCAACACCCGCTTGGGCGTGGTGGGAGCGTAGGCCTTGCCCTTGTCTCCCGACAGCTTCCATAGCGAATGCCAGGCGGCGCTTTCCATGCTCATTAGCGAGTGCTCTCAATCCTGCTGGAGTTAATCGGTGGGACGCTTGAACCCAATGATCTCAGTAAGCGGACCACGCCTCTACGTAGGCAAAGCTTACGTCCCGGTCTGATTGCATGAAAGAACTTCCTTGCCGGCGGCAGCAAGATCACGCATGGAGCCCCTGGCAATTCCAAGCCCGCCCTCAGTGCATGAGCTGGCGTGCTCAGTGTAGAAAGTGAGGAACTCAGTGTGAGGCCGGCAGCCTATTGACCATGAACGACAAGCTTTAAACGAACAACTGTAATCGCCGTTAGCCAACATGAAATGAATTACCGGCCTGCGCTCATCGTGCTGATAAATGCTGAGGCTCCCAAGCCGCCGAACGGGAACTAAGCAGACATTGAAAATCTAGGTAGAAATCTATATAGTTTTTGCATGACTACCATGAGCATCACCGAAGCTTCCCGTTCCGGCCTTTCAGCGTTGGTGGCGGCCGCTGAAGAAGGCCACGATACAGTCTTGTCGCGTCACGGCAAGGTTGTGGCCGAAGTGGTGTCAGCCAAGGAAATCGCTCAACTACGACAGGACCGGGAGACACTTCGCGACGCCGCATTGGTTATGGCACGCTTTGCCACCGATAGCGGTGCACGCACGACCCTCGATCAAGCCTTGGAATTCTTCAACTTGGACCGCGCAGAGTTGGAGGCAGAAAATGCCAAAGAAGCTAAGTCAGGGGATTCGTGAGTCAGCCTCGAGACCGGCTGTGTATTGTTCGGCTAACTGAAGACGCAGTGTCCGACCTGCATCGCCTTCACAAAAAAGACCCCCGGATCGTCCGTGCCGTGTTCAAGAAAATGCTGCTTCTGGAACAGTCGCCTGAAGCCGGTGAACCACTGCTTGGAGCCCTGGTTGGTTTTCGCAAGCTAGTTGTCGGTGACCGGGATTGGCGCATCGTTTGGCGCATCACCGAGGATGCCTCCGGTATACCCGTTCTTGATATCTCGGAAATCTGGGCTGTGGGCGCACGTTCAGATGGCGAAGTCTACGAGGAGCTCACCTCACGGGTTGCACGCATGGGCAACAGCCCGAAAATTCGACCTTTGAAGGACGTCATCATCCAAATGGGTCGGCTCTACGAATCAGTTGAGGCAACGGCCGAGCCAGCCCTCGCATCGCCCCTTCCCGAATGGATGATCAGTGCATTGAAAGATCAGCTGCACTTGTCTGATCCGGAAATCTCAGAGCTCAGCGAACAACAAGGCCAGCAAAGACTAATTGAGCACTGGTCCGGACATAACGGTAGCTGAATCCCCGTCTGGCACGCTTCGAGCAACTTCAATGGGATATGCAGAAACTAAGTGGAGCACTCTGATACCCAGCTCTGCCGACAGATCACAAGTGATAGTGGCATTAGCGACGACCCATCGTCAGCGTCGAATCATGTTCACGACTTGTATCTTTTACTGAATCAAATTGGATCACGACTGTTTTCGAAGCAAGCAACAATTCCTCTGCAATTAGAGGTCTCCAATACCGCAACCGTGTCTGCGGCATTAGCAATTTTTGGCCTGCCTCCTCCTACAAATGTCCATTCCGGACACAGGGAATCGAACGATCGCAGAACACCGGAGGACGGCTCATCTGAATTTCGCGAGTACAGGCAAGCCGTGCACCTTCCGTAAGTTCAATACGCCAATGCAGGCTCGCTAGACGCGCGTAAGTAAGGTGTCCCGCACTTGCAGCAGCCCGTCATAGCGGCTTATCGGTGCATTCGGATCATACAGGTTGAAACGCTCCACGTCCGCTTGCGCGCCTTCGGGGCGCACATAGCGCACATCGACAACGCCCAGGGTCGCGGCGTACTCGAAGATCAGGGCCATCAGGTAACGGCGGTCCACCACGCCAGGGAAGTCGGAGTCGGCGTAGCCCAGCGATCCATACTGGGGGTGCTCAATGTAGAACTTCCAGGTAGCCCGTTCCGTGCGCGCACTGGTGAACGGCGCCACCGCGGTCACCTGATCGAAAAGTCTATCGATCTCCACGAACTCGTCGACCGCCAGCAACTCGATAGCCGTGGCCGATCTTCCTGTTGATCGTCACCGGCATCGCGGCGGTGGGCGATGTCAAGGCAGTGGGACGCGTCGGCGTCAAGGCCTTGATCTACTTCACCTGCGCCTTGGTCTTCGGCCTGATCATTGCCAACGTCTTCCAGCCAGGTGCCGGTTTGAGCATCGACCCGTCAACTCTCGACACCGGGGCTATCGAGGAGAAATCCGGCGAGGCCAAGGGGGGCGGCCGACTTCATCCTGGGAATCATTACGGTCAGAGTCATCGGTGCCTTCGCCGATAACAACCTGCTACAGGTGCTGTTCTTCTCGGTCTTCTTCGGCGCAGCCATCGTAGTCGTCGGCCAGGAACGCGGCGCACCGTTGCTGGCGGCATTCGAGAACATCCTGGAACTGATTTTCAAGGTCATGAGCTGGGTCATGCGCGTTGCACCCCTGAGTGCCTTCGGCGCCATGGGTTTCATTATCGGTCAATACGGCATCGAGACACTGGGCACCTATGCGAAGTTGATTCCGGCCTGCTACGCCGCGGCCCTGCTGTTCATCGGCATCCTCTTCGTAGTTGCCTGGGCATTTGCCCGGGTTCCACTATGGGAGTTCATCAAGTACACCCGCCAGGAATTCCTGCTGGCCCTGGGCACCGCATCGACGGAGTCCGTGATGCCGAGGATCATGACCAAGCTGACCAACGCCGGATGTTCCCGTGCCACCACCGGCTTGGTGGTTCCGACCGGATATTCCTTCAACCTCGATGGTGCGGCCAGCAGCTCTCCGCGCTGGGCATCTTGCTGCTAACTTCCAAGGGCATGGCAGGCGTCCCGGGATCCTCGTTCTTGGCGTTGTCGGCGACCGCCGCGGCCCTGGGCATCTTCCCGGTGGCCGGCGTGGCCCTGCTGCTGGGCGCAGACCACATCATGGATTCGATGCGCGTCGCGGTGAACCTGCTGGGCAACTGCGTAGCCACCTTCGTCGTCGCCAAATGGGAAGGGCAGTTCGAGCGCGAGGCGATGAAGCGTGCCGTCGCCGGTGAAATCACCAACGAGGACTCGGCCCGCATGCTCGGACGCGAAGAGGAGTAGGAAGAACTGGAAGCGGACCGCGTAGCCAACGGCGGCCAGCCTTCGCCGTAGTTCGGTGGCTGCCCTTCCCCGGATGACCTGCCAAAGTTCGATATGCGTCCGGCAACTGAAGCCGAGGCGGCAGCGGCCGCACGAAAAAGCCACTTCGATGACGAACGCGCCGAAGTGCGCAGCTGAGGCAAGCCGAATGCTTCAAGGGAAACTGCGGGGATCCTGAACACGAAACGGCCGGCGTGCACTGGAATTGTTCCAGTGCACGCCGGCCGCTCTCCGTTCTACTCGCCAGCTTTGGTCCGCGGCCATTGTTGTGCGTTGTTTGCCATAGCTTGCACCGGTTCCTAGTGCTTCACCACCCAGTTGTCATCGATCATCGCGGCGAAGTCGAAAGCCTCATCAAGGATCTCGCGCAGCGTGCTGCCGGTGGTGCCAACCCAGCGGTCCAGCGCATGGCCGTACAGGGACAGGCCCAGCAAAGCGGCGGTTTCGGCCAGCCGCTGGTTCGCGCAGAACGGCGAGAGCGCCTGGGCCAGCGCCGCCTGCTGCTCACGCAGGGATTCCTGCCAGCTGGCCCGCAGCGCAGGGGTGCTCCGGATCAATTCAATGCGGCTGATCATTGTCGCCGGATCCTGTTCAGCGAACGCCACTGCCGGTTCGAAGCTGCGGCGCAAGAGCTCCAGCAAGCTCTCCCCCGGCTGCGACGTCATGGAGCGGGCCATATCGGCGAAGTGCCCGGTCATGGAACGTAGCGCGGTAACCACCGCATCCTCTTTCGAGGAGAAGTACCGGAAGAACGTTGCGCGGGAAATTCCGGCGGCTTGGGCTGCTTGCTGGACGGTGACGTTCTCTACACCGCGTTCGGCGAACACGGCATAGGCCTGTTCCGCCAACTCGACTTTCATCTTTTCGCGAACCCGATCGCGAACCACGCTGCCCATGGCAAGAATCTTACTCTGAGATCAATTCGCGAAAGTGAGACGCAGTCTCTTTATCCAAGTCATCAGACATTCGGCTAGGGTGTGTCGCGGTGGTTGCGGTTCGCGGGGCTCAATATTTCCTCGAACGTGAGGCCATTCCGTTTCCGCTTCGCTAGGCTCTGGTACAGAAAAACCGACTACTGATGAGGACAAGCATGGCACAGCAGATCGCAAACCGCATCGACCTCGGCCAAGGACTGGAAACCACTGCGCAGGGTTTTGGCTGCATGTCGCTGAGCGGGCCCTACGGCGCGGCCGACGATGCCGAATCCTTGCGCACACTGAACCACGTCATTGATCGCGGCGTGACGTTCCTGGATACCGCCAACATCTACGGCGATGGGCACAACGAAGCCCTGCTGTCCCAGGTGCTGAAAACCCGACGGGACGAAGTCACGCTGGCAACCAAGGCGGGTATCGTCCGCCCGAAGAACCCGGGAGATCCACGCGCCAACGGCGACCCCGCCTTCATCAAGAAATGCATGGACGAGAGCCTGCAGCGCCTCGGCGTCGACCACGTCGACCTGTACTACTACCATCGCGTGGATTCCAGAGTGCCGATCGAGGAGACGGTCGGAGCCTACAGGGAACTGGTCGAAACGGGGAAAATCCTGCACATCGGATTATCCGAGGTGACCTCCCAGGAGCTGCGCCGAGCCCATGCGGTGCATCCGATTTCAGCGATCCAGACGGAGTACTCGATTTTCAGCCGCGACATCGAGCGCTGGCTGCTGCCAACCGCCAGCGAACTGGGCGTGGGCCTGGTGACCTACGCGTCGCTGGGCCGCGGATACTTCACCGGCGAAGTGGATTCACTGGAACAGCTGGGCTCAGAGGACATCCGCCGCAACTTCCCGCGCTTCGAGGCATCCCGCATGGAGCACAACCAGCCGCTGCGCCAAGTCATCAATGATGTGGCCGAACGCGAGAACATCTCCACCTCCCAAGCATCGCTGGCCTGGGTCTACGAAAAGGCCCGCGCATTCGGTGTCGCCGTCTCCCCGATCCCGGGGACCCGCTTCAGCGCGCACTTCGATGACAACCTGCAGGCATTGGATGTCCGCTTGTCCGCGGAATCCCTGTCGGCACTGGATGCCTTGGCCGCCCAAGTGGACGGCGAGCGCCAGAAGGACGTGATGTCGGTGTCCAAGGGCCGCGAAGAGGTCCAGATGGCCCAGATGTAGCTTCGCTGATCGCTACTGCGTAGAGTCGTGAGCGTAGCGCATCGCCACACGTTCGCCACAGGAAAGGACTATCCCATGAGAATCGCTTTGGCGCAGGTGCTGAGCACCGCTGATCCCCAGCGCAATCTGGTGACGGTGCGCGATCATGCCCGCCAGGCGAAGGAGGCAGGGGCAACGCTGGTGGTCTTTCCCGAGGCGATGCAGGTGTCTTTCGGCCATGATCTCGCCAAATACGCGCAGGCTCTGGATGGCCCCTGGGCTACGCTGATTCGCCAGCAGGCGCGGGAGATCGGCATCACCATCGCCGCGGGCATGTTCACCCCCGGCGAGGGCGGACGGGTACGCAACACCTTGCTGGTCGCCGGCGACGGGGTTGATACCCACTACGACAAGATCCATCTCTATGATGCCTTCGGCTATGCGGAGTCGGATTCGGTGACGCCCGGTCAGTCCCCGGTGCAGTTCAAGCATGAGGGCACGATCATCGGGTTGGCCACCTGCTACGACCTGCGGTTCCCGCGCTTGTTCACCCGCCATGCGCAGGCTGGCGCTTCGATCTGCATTGTCAGCGCTTCGTGGGGACAGGGCGAAGGGAAGGCCGAGCAGTGGACCACCCTGGCACAGGCCCGGGCACTGGATTCAACGACCTTCGTGGTGGCGGTGGACCAGGCGGATCCGCAAAGCATTGGCCGCACGGTCACCGGCACGGCGCCTTTGGGCGTCGGCCACTCACTTGCGGTGGATCCGCTGGGCCGTGTTATCGCCCAGGCCGGTGCGGAGCCCGAGCTGCTGGTCGTGGACCTGGATCTCGATCGGGTCGAGGTCGCGCGCAAGCAGCTGCCGGTGCTGGCCAACGCGGTCGACCTGTAGCCAGGCGGCGGGCTCAGCGTTTCCGGTTCTCCAGCCAGTCCAGCATGTCCGGCCAGGCGGCATCCCCGACCCCGCGCCGCATCAGCCCGTGATGCCCGATGACTGGCACCCCGAGCTCATCTGGCGTGCAGGTCCGGCGCTGGACCGTGGCCGAGACCAGGTGCCCGGTCAGCTGGTCCATCTGCCGTGGCGAGGCCCACCGGTCATCACTGGCACCGACGGCCAGGATGGGAATCCGGGTTCGGGCTGCACGTTCCCGGGCCTGCATGCTCGGGTCATCGAAGAAGTAGTTGGGTTTCCGGATCCAGCGGCTCCACTCCAGCAAGGCAGCTGTCGGGATGTCCTCGCCCAACCCGAGTTTCTGCCCGGGCATGTAGCCCATGGTCCGGCTGAGCGCCGGTCCCACGATATTCAGTATCGCGGTGACGCGCGCCCGTTCCTGCCACGGGGAGATGGTCCGCGAAGCGGCCACATGGCTGGAGACGATAACCGCTGCCGACAGCGCTTCGGTGCCGTAATCCAGGATCAGCCCATGCCCTCCGATGCTGTGGCCCACTGCGTAGTGCGGGAGGTCGGGGTAGCTCTCGGCCGCCCACCGCGCGACGGCTGGGATATCCTGCTGGATCCAGTCGCGCATCCGCAGGCTGCTGCATTCCTTGGGCGAGCCGGACAGCCCTGTACCCCGGTAGTCGTAGGTCACGGCAATCATTGAGGAGCGCGTCGCCATTTCAGCCAAGGCGCGATAGAACCGCTGCGGGGTGGCGGTCGCCGGATGAATCACCAGCACGCCGCGCGGGTCTTGTGCCGGTTTGAACACCGTGGCCTGGACACTGTCCTTGGCTGTGACGAGAACGCGCACTGCTTCGCTGATGATGCTCTGGGGTTGCATACCGCCATCCTAGCCATATGTTACTCACCAGTAAATACATTCTTCCGCTCGGAATCCACTCGACCAGATCCATCCAGCTTCCGGCCGGTTGATCATTGCTCAATTCCTCTTCCACCAGGGCCATCCTCCGCTTAGGGTAGAAACAGCCATCTGACCTTGCCTGCCATCGGAGCCCCCAGTGCCACTAGCCCTGCCCGAATCCACGCTGCCCCATCCCTCTTCGGCCCCTGCGCTGAATTGGGGCATTCTCGGGCCGGGGTGGATCGCCTCGCAGTTCGCCCAGTCGCTGAACAGCTTGACCGCCAGCCGGATCGGCGCTGTCGGCTCGCGCACCCTGGCCCGCTCCGAGCAGTTCGCGCGCACCTACGGGGATGGGCGAACCCGGGCCTTCGGTTCATACGATGCGGTACTCGACGACCCTGCGGTGGATGCCATCTATATCGCTGTCCCGCACAGCGGCCACGCGGACCTGGCGCTGAAGGCCATCGCCGCGGGCAAGTACGTCCTGGTGGAGAAGCCGATGAGCCTGGATGCCCGGCAAACGGCCCGGATCATCGAGGCGACAAGGGCTGCCGGGGTGTTCGTGATGGAAGCCATGTGGTCGCGTTTCCTGCCGATCGGGAATGTGCTGTCGCAGGTCATCGAGTCCGGAATGCTCGGTCAGGTGATCACCATCCAGGCTGATTTCGGTGCCAGGTTCGAGGTCGACTACAGCTCGCGCATCTACGACCCGGCACTGGGCGGCGGGGCCCTGCTTGATCTCGGCATCTATCCCATTGCCTTCAGCGCCATGGTTTCCCCGGCCAAGCAGCTTCTGCACGCTTCCGGGCGGATGGCCCCGACCGGTGTCGATGCGTCCTTCACCGCGGTGCTGGCCAATGAGGACGGATCCACGGCAACGGTGTTCAGCAGCATCGAGACCGATTCGCCGCAAGGCGCATGGATCGCCGGCACCGAGGGAACGCTGGAGCTGGAGCGTCCGATCTGCTGCGGTTCCGCGCTGGTGCTGCGCAGTGCCGACGGAAAGCTCGTCGACAGCCGCAAGTTCGCCGAAACCTCGCCGGCTGCCGGCTTGGGCTTCGAAGCGGCCCACGTAGCCCGGTGCATCGCCGATGGATTGACCGAGTCGCCGGTCATGCCGCTGGACGAGTCGCTGGCGATTGCCCAGACCATGGATGCGATCGCCGCAAAACTGCGCACCGGCTAGTCAGCGACGCTGCGCCGAGGCCTCCCAGGCGCTGTGCACCATCTGCGCCAGGCTATGGCGCATCCTCCAGTCCAGGTCGCGGGCGGCCAGCTTGCCGTCGGCAACGATGCGCGCCGGATCGCCCGGACGGCGGGCTTCCTCAATAGCGGTGAAGCCGATGCCGGTCACCTCGGCGACCGCATCCATGATCTGCCGCACCGAGACGCCATCACCTGAACCCAGGTTGTAGACCGGCTCCAACGCCTCGCCCGCCTCCAGCTTCCTGGCCGCTTCCACATGCGCCAGCGCGAGGTCGGCGACATGCACGTAGTCGCGCACGCAGGTGCCATCGGGGGTGCCGTAGTCGGTGCCGAAGATCTTCGGGGACTTGCCGGCATTCAACGCCTGGAACACCAGCGGGAACAGGTTGTGCGGACTCGCGTCATAGAGTTCAGCGCTGCCCGACCCAACCACATTGAAGTAGCGCAGCGAAGTGTGCTTCAGCCCGGCGGCCGTCGCCTGGTCGCGGATCATCCACTCCCCCACGAGCTTGCTCTGGCCATACGGGGATTCGGGGAAGGTGCCGGTAGTCTCGGTGACCACATCCTCGGCCGGGGTGCCGTAGACGGCGGCCGATGAGGAGAAGACCATATTGTGCACGCGGGCGGTGGCCATCGCTTCGAGCAGGTGCGCGGTGCCGGTAGCATTCTGCTCGAAGGCCAGCAGCGGGTGCTTCACCGATTCGCCGGCATATTTGTAGCCGGCCAGGTGGATGACTCCGGAGGCTTCGTGGCGCTTCATGATTTCCACGAGCTTTTCGGTCTGCAGGATGCTCAACTGGTAGAACGGCACTTCTTCGGGAACGAAGGAGCGCACCCCGCTGGACATCGAGTCCACGACCACCGGTTCGAACCCCGCCGCCTGCAGCGAACGCACCACGTGGGATCCGATATACCCGGCTCCGCCGGTCACTAGCCAACTCATGCCCTGCCTGCTCCCTCATCTGCGATTACGGTGAAAATGGCCGGCTCGACGTAGCCGGCGCGGTCAAAGGCCTCGCGGACGGCCTGGCTGGCCGGCTCGATCTGCTCGCGCTTGACCAGGGCAATGGCGCTGCCGCCAAAACCGCCACCGGTCATGCGGGCGCCGATGGCTCCGGCCGCCATGGCCGCGTCCACGGCGGCGTCCAGTTCCTCGCTGGAAATCTCGTAGTCGTCGCGCATGGATTCGTGGGACTGGCACAGCAGCTTGCCTACCGCATCCAGGTCCGAGGCGCGCAACGCGGCAACGGCATCGAGCACCCGCCGGTTCTCGGTCACGATGTGCTTGGCGCGGCGCCGGGCCACCGGGTCGGCGATGGCTTCCAGTTCCGCGACGCTGTGCACTTCGCGCAAGGATTCCACCCCCAGCGCGGCGGCGGCCTGCTCGCAGCTGGCACGGCGGGCGGCATAGCCGCCATCCACATGCGAATGCTCGACGCGGGTATCGATGACCAGCACCACCGCGTCGTGCTGCGCCAACGGCAACGGCACTGCCTGCGTTTCCATGGAACGGCAATCCAGGAAGAGCGCGTGCTGGGCCTGGGACATCAGCGAGGCGCTCTGGTCCATGATTCCGGTCGGGGCGCCCACGAATTCGTTCTCGGCCCGCTGGGTCAGCTGGGCCATCTGCACCTTGGTCAGCTGAAGGCCGTAGAGGTCATCCAGCGCCACGATGGTCGCCACTTCCAGGGCATGCGAGGAGGACAGCCCGGAGCCCACCGGGACGTCGGAGTCGACCATCAGTTCCAGCCCGCCGATGCGCACGCCTTCGAGCTGGTTCAGCGCCCACAGCACGGCCGCCGGGTAGGCGGCCCAGCCGGGCACCGCCCGGGGCACCAGTTCCTCGACGGTGATCGAGGTGACCGGCGGTTCGCCGCCTGCTCCGTAGGTGGAGGCGAAGTCCAACACCTGGCTTCCCGGATCCAGCCGCGGCTTGCGGCGCACCGCCACCAGCGCGTTCTTGTCGATGGCGAAGGGCAGCACATAGCCCAGGTTGTAGTCGGTATGCTCGCCAATCAGGTTCACCCGTCCAGGGGCGCGCCAGATGCCTTCGGGCCGGTGGCCGTAGACCTTGGTGAACTTTTCGCGCAGGGCGTTGACCCGCGCCGCGGTTTCCCCGCTTCCGCTGCGGCTCATGGCATGACCTCGCGCAGCCGGGCGGCTGCCTGCTCGGCCGGGACATCGTTGATGAAGGCGCCCATGGCAGCTTCCGAGCCTGCCAGGTACTTCAATTTGCCAGCTGCCCGGCGCGGGCTGGTCAGCTGCAGGTGCAGCCGTGCCGCCTCACGGGCTTCCGCTTCCAGTGGAGCCTGGTGCCAAGCGGCAATATAGGGTGTGGGGGTGTCGTACAGCGCGTCGACTCCGCGCAGCAGATCCCGGTACATCACTGCCAGTTCGGCTTTCTCCTCTTCATTGAGCGCGGCAAGATCCGGCACGTGGCGGTGCGGGACCAGATGGGCTTCCAGCGGCCATCGGGCGGCATAGGGCACGAACACGGAGAAGTGCTCGCCTTGGCGCACCATGCGCGTGCCTTCATTGCGCTCGAAGTCCAGGATGTCTTGCATCAGGGGGCGTCCGGTGTTCGCCAGGTGCGCCACCGCCTGGCCTGCCATCTTGGCGGCGGTCGGGGCCAGGTACGGGTAGGCGTAGATCTGCCCGTGCGGGTGGTGCAGGGTCACGCCGATGTCCTGGCCGCGGTTCTCGAAGACGAAGACCTGCTCGATGCCTTCCATCGCGGATAATGCGGCGGTGCGCTGCGCCCAGGCCTCGATGACGGTGCGTGCCCGGGCGTCATCCAGCGAGGCGAAGGAGCCGGTGTGCTCGGGGGTGAACACCACGACTTCGCAGCGCCCGTAGGCCGGGGCGGGAACCTGCACCGGTGCGGCGGATGGAATCGAACCCAGTGCCGGGCCGAGCGACGGGAAGCGGTTCTCGAAGACCACCACGTTGAAGTCCTCGGCGGGGATTTCGCTCATGCGCCCATTGCCGCTGGGGCATAGCGGGCATTCTTCCTTGGGCGGCAGGTAGGTGCGCGACTGGCGGTGGGCGGCGACCGCCACCCAGTCTCCGGTCAGCCGGTCATAGCGAAGCTCGCCGGGTTCCCCGCGCGGATCCAGCGGCCGGGTATCGACCGCCGGTTCGGGCAGTGCGGTGTTGGCATCGGCGAAGAAGATCGCTTCGCGGCCATCGGCCAGGTGGTGCACCCGGTGGGCTGCTTCATATGCTGCGGAGCCTTGCGGCATGGCCATCTCTCCAATGGGCTAGTGGTGGTGCAAATAGGTAGGCGGCGCGGCGGGCGCGCCTGCGGGTTAGCTCGGCTGGACCGGGCCGATCAGCCAACTGGCGTCGCAGCTGGCGCCCGGGGCCAGCGCGATGACGTCCTGACCTGAGTTGAACCCGCCGGGCGGGCAGGTCATCGGCTCGATGGCCAGGCCGGTGCGGTCAAGCGCCGGGTCATCGCGGTCAGCGGTGTGGATCTGGACCCACGGGCAGGCCGCGTCCCAGCTGATCCGCGCGCCGACGCCCGCAGCGTCGGTGATCGATGCACTGAACAAGCCGTCGGCGCCGGCGGCCAACCCGGTGTACGCATGATCGATGAACAGTTCCCCGATCGGCTTCGGGGTGCGGAAATCCAGCTCCGTGCCGGACACCTCCACCACTTCCTTCGGCAGCAGGCGCGCACCTTCGGTGAGCTGCACCTTGCCGGCATGCAGGGTGAATTCCCAGTCATCCGCCCGGTGGCCCGGGGCAACCAGGTAGGCGTGCGAACCCCAGGCGAAGGGCGCGGTGCCCTGTCCGAGGTTGGTGGCGGTGGCGATGGTGCGCAGGCCGCCGGCTTCCAGCCGGTAGCCGATCACCAGTTGCACCCGGTACGGGTAGCCGCCGCTCGGGGCGATCACTGTGCGCAGCTGGGCGAAGTCCGGGCCGCGTCCGGTGATCTCGAAGTTCTCGTCCAGCACTAGGCCGTGCAGCGCGTGGCCGCGCACCGGCTCGCTGATTCCCAGTTGCAGCTCCCGGCCTTCCCAGTGGTAGGCCCCGTCGATCACCCGGTTGGGCCAGGGGGCAAGGATGGCTCCGGAGAACACCGGGCGCTGGCTATGGGGGTCGAAGGCGCGCACCAGCGGGCGACCGGCATATTCCAGCGACACCAGGGTGGCGCCCACCGTGGCCAGCTGCGCGGTGAAGCCGTGGGCTCGCAGAGTGAACACCGTGCCGTTGGCGGTGTCCTGCGCTGGCAGTGCTTGGCGATCCATGTCGTCATCCTTCATGCGGGGGCAGGGAAACTGTCGGGCATGGGCAGGCCCTCCCGCCACCTCATGCGGGAGGGCCCGTGGCAGCAAGCCGCAGGCTAGTTGCCGGCGCCTGCGCGGCGCTTGTTGTAGATGTCGAAGGCCACTGCCAGCAACAGCACCACGCCCTTGACGATCTGCTGGGTGGACGCGCCGACGCCCATCAGCTGCATGCCGTTGGACAGCACCGCCATCACCAGGCCGCCGACGATCGCTCCGGTCACCCGGCCCACGCCGCCGGTGGTCGAGGCGCCGCCGATGAAGCAGGCGGCGATCGCATCCAGCTCGAACATGTTCCCGGCACCCGGCTGGGCACCGTTGGAGCGCGAGGAGAAGACCACGCCGGCCACACCGGAAAGCAGGCCCATGTTGATGAAGATCCACATGTTGATCTTCTTCACGTTCACGCCCGAGAGCTTCGCGGCGGAGAGGTTGCCGCCGATGGCGTAGACGTGGCGGCCGAAGACGGTCTTGGTGGTCAGCACGTGGTAGCCCAGGATCAGGGCGGCCAGGATGATCAGCACGATCGGCATGCCGCGACTGGTGGCGATCTGCCAGAAGAACCAGAGGATGATGATGCCCGTGACGATGTTCTTGGCCAGGAACATGGCCATGGATTCAACGCTCTGGCCGTACTTCGCGCGGCCGGAGCGGTTGCGCCACTGCGAGACGATCAGGCCGGCTACGGCGATCACGCCGATGATCACGGTGAACAGGTCAAAACCGTTGCCGCCCAGCAGGCCGTTGAGGAAACCGCCGGCGATCTGGCCGTATTCGCCAGGGAATGGCGAGAGCGAAACGTTGCTGAGCACTTCATAGGTCAAACCGCGGAAGAGCAGCATGCCGGCCAGGGTCACGATGAACGCGGGGATCCCGACGTACGCCACCCAGAAGCCCTGCCACACACCGCACAATGCGCCGGTGGCGATGCCGGCAAGCATGCCGACCCACCAAGGCATGTCGCCTTTGATCACCAGTACCGCGGAGACCGCACCGGTCAGGGCGACCAGCGACCCGACGGAGAGGTCGATGTGCCCGGCCACGATCACGATGATCATGCCCAGCGCGAGGATCAGCACGTAGGAGTACTGCAGGATGATGTTGGTGATGTTGATCGGGCTGAGCAGCAGGCCGTTGGTCAGGATGGTGAACAGCACCACGATGAGCACGAAGGCAATGTAGATGCCCGAGGTGCGCAAGTTCTTGGTGAAGATATCCTTCAGCTCGTTTGTGATGGTCATCGGGTGCTTTCCTTCTCGATGGTCATGAGTTCCATGAGGCGTTCCTGGGTGGCTTCGCTGCGCGGCAGCTGGCCGGTCATCCGGCCGTAGGCCAGGGTGTAGATGCGGTCGCAGATGCCCAGCAGCTCGGGCAGTTCGGAGGAGATCACCAGCACCGCCTTGCCGGCGGCGGCCAGCTCGTTGATGATCGTGTAGATCTCGTATTTGGCACCGACGTCGATGCCGCGGGTTGGCTCATCGAGGATCAGCAGCTCGGGGGCGGTGTGCAGCCACTTGCCCAGCACGACCTTCTGCTGGTTGCCGCCCGAGAGGTTGCCGACCTTCGCCATGACGTTGGGGGTCTTGATGCGCATGGACTTGCGGTAGTGCTCGGCGATCTGGATTTCCCTGTTGCCGTCCACGAAGCCCTTCGAGGAGATCTTGCCCAGCCCGGCCGCGGTGGTGTTCACGCGGATGTCCTCGATGAGGTTCAGCCCGAACTTCTTGCGGTCTTCGGAGACGTAGGCGATGCCGGCTCCGATGGCCTTGCCCACCGTGGAGGTGTCCACCGGCTTGCCGCCCATCAGCACGGTGCCGGTGATGTTCCGGCCGTAGCTGTGCCCGAAGATGCTCATCGCCAGTTCGGTGCGCCCGGCGCCCATGAGCCCGGCAATGCCGACGATTTCGCCGGCGCGCACGTCGAGGCTTGCGTGCTCCACCACGGTGCGGTCCTGCTGCACCGGATGCTGGACCGACCAGTCGCGCACCTCGAAGACCACGTCGCCGATCTGCGGCTCGCGCTCCGGATAGCGGGCCGAGAGCTCGCGGCCGACCATGCCGCGGATGATGCGGTTCTGGTTGGAGGCGGGGTCGGCCATGTCCAGGGCCTCGATGGACTGGCCATCGCGGATGATGGTGGTGGTGTTGGCGATGTCCTCGATCTCGCCGAGCTTGTGCGAGATGATGATCGAGGTGATGCCCTGCTCGCGCAGTTCGCGCAGCAGGTTCAGCAGGTGCTCCGAGTCGTCGTCGTTCAGCGCGGCGGTCGGTTCGTCCAGGATCAGCAGCTTCACGTTCTTGCTCAGCGCCTTGGCGATTTCCACCAGCTGCTGCTTGCCGACGCCGAGCTGGCCGACCGGGGTAACCGGCTGCTCGTCCAGGCCCACGCGGGCCAGCAGGTCGGCGGCGCGATGGTTGGTTTCGTTCCAGTCGATGAAGCCGCCGCGGGAGGTCTCGTTGCCGAGGAAGATGTTCTCCGCCACCGAGAGGTAGGGCACCAGGGCCAGCTCCTGGTGGATGATCACGATGCCCTGGTCTTCGGAATCCTTGATGTTCGAGGCCTTGAGCTCCTCGCCCTCGAAAATGATCTTGCCCTCGTAGCTGCCGTGCGGGTAGACCCCGGAGAGCACCTTCATGAGGGTGGATTTGCCGGCGCCGTTCTCTCCGCAGATGGCGTGGATCTCGCCCTTGCTGACCGAAAGGTTGACGCCGTCCAGCGCCTTGACTCCGGGAAAAGTCTTGGTGATGTCCTGCATGTGCAGGATCGTGGTGTCCATAGTGCAGACGTCCTTGGTGTGTGCTGTGAGCGGTGAACCGCGGCGGCGGGAGCGCAGGTTGCCCTCCCGCCACCGTGGTTGCTGCTTGGGCGGCTACTTGGCCTGGCCGGCCTTGACTTCCTCGGCGGTGTAGTACCCGGAGTCGACCAGCAGCGAGGTGATGTTGTCCTTGACCACGATGTCCGAGTTCAGCAGGTACGAGGGAACGACCTTCTTGCCGTTGTCGTAGCTTTCGGTGTCGTTGGCTTCCGGCTCGCCGCCGCCGGCGTAGGCCTTCACTGCCTCGACAGCCTGGGTGGCCAGCTTGCGGGTGTCCTTGAAGATGGTTGCGTACTGCACGCCGTCGTCGATCAGCTTCACCGAGGCGATTTCGGCGTCCTGGCCGGAGATGATCGGCAGGCCGTCCTTGATGGACTTGCCGTAGCCGGCGTTGGACAGGGCGGTGATGATGCCGCGGGAAATACCGTCGAATGGCGAGAGGATGCCGTCGATCTTGGTCTTGCCGCCCTGGTAGTGGGCGGTGATCAGGTCTTCCATGCGCGACTGGGCTTCTTCCTGGCTCCAGCGCAGGGTGGCGGCCTGCTCGATCTTGGTCTGGCCGGACTTGACCGTCAGCGTGCCGTCGTCGAGGTATGGCTTGAGGGTGTCCATGGCGCCCTTCCAGAAGAAGTGCGCGTTGTTGTCGTCGATCGAACCGGCGAAGAGCTCGATGTTGAACTTGCCCTTCTTGTCGGTGCGCTTGCCCTGGTCGTCGGCCAGGCCCATGCCGGTCAGCAGCGAGGTGGCCTGCTGGACACCGACGTTGTAGTTGTCGAAGGTGACGTAGAAGTCCACGTTCTCGGTGCCGTTGATCAGGCGGTCGTAGGAGATGATCGGGATGTTCTGGTCCGCGGCGGCCTGCAGCTGGGTGGACAGCGCGGTGCCGTCGATGGAGGCGACCACCAGGATGTCGCTGCCCTTGGTGATCATCTGGTCGATCTGCTGCTGCTGGGTGGGGATGTCGTCATTCGCGAACTGCAGGTCGACTTCGAAGCCGGCTTCTTCCAGCTGGGACTTGACCGCTTCGCCGTCGGCAATCCAGCGCTCCGACGTCTCGGTTGGCATCGCGACGCCCACCTGGATGTCCTCGGGGGCGGTCGATTTCCCGCCGCCAGCCCCGGCTCCGCCTCCGGCGCCGCTGCCGCTGCAGGCTGCCAATGCGCCGACCAGCGCGAGCGATCCCATGGTCGCCACGGCTTTGCGGGTCCAATTATTCCATGCCATCTTTTCCTCCTTGAAAGGTTGCCATATCTGCGAATGAGACTGGACTCACACCATGTTAGCGATAACACAGTGACTTAGACCACCCTCTGATGAAAATAAATTAAGATTCCTTACTCAGTGGCTCTGCGCACCCAGCACAGGGCGCGCAGGGCCCATTAAAGGGGCCAGTCTGGCTGCTAGAAACCCTGCGCCAAGCGGTAGTAGCTCTGGTTGACACGGATCTGTTGCGCGAAGTTCCGGCGTGTGGTCTCCTCGTCGATGACCAGCAGTTCGGCACCAGCGATCTCCGCGAAGATCTCGAAAGCCTCGATGCCTGCGGCGGTGGACATCACCGTGTGGTGCGCCCCGCCGGCAGCAAGCCAGGACTCAGCAGAGATATTGAAATCAGGCCGCGGACTCCACACCGCGCGGGCTACCGGCAGGTTCGGCAGGTCAGCTGGCGGGGTCACCACGTCCACCACATTGGCGGTCAGCCGGAAGCGCTCGCGCATATCGGCCATGGACACGACCACCGCGCCCTCGGCGGCGTCCGCGCTGAAGACCATGCGCACCGGATCCTCGCGGCCGCCGATGCCCAGTGGGTGGATTTCCACCCTTGGCTTGGAGGTGGTCAGCGACGGGCAGACCTCGAGCATGTGGGCACCGAGGATCAGCTCTTTGCCGGGGGTCAGGTCGTAGGTGTAATCCTCCATCAGCGAGGCTCCGCCCGGCAGGCCCTCGCCCATCACCTTGGCGGCGCGCACCAGCACCGCGGTCTTCCAGTCGCCCTCGGCGCCGAAGCCGTAGCCCTTGCCCATCAGGCGCTGCACGGCCAGGCCAGGCAACTGCTTGAGCCCGCCGAGATCCTCGAAGTTGGTGGTGAAGGCCATGGCGCCGGCTCTGGACAGGAACGCTTCCAGCGCGATTTCCTGGGCAGCGGCATAGCGCAGCGAACCGTGGCGCGCGCCTCCGGCGCGCAGTTCGGGAACCACGTCGTACTCGCGCTCGTACTCGGCGACCAGCGCATCGATGCCGGACTCGGCCACCGCCTTCACGGCCTCGACCAGGTCGTCGACGGCCCAGGTGTTCACCGAGACCCCGAAGCGGATCTCGGCTTCGGTCTTGTCGCCCTCGGTCACCGCGACATTGCGCATGTTGTCGCCGAAGCGGACCAGCTTCAGGTTCTGCACGGCGTTGAAACCGGCAGCGCCGCGGATCCAGGTGCCCACGCGGCGGGTGACCGCGGGATTGGAGACGTGGCCGACCACCGTGGTGCGCGCGGCGCCCAGGCGGGTGGCCAGGTAGGCGTATTCGCGGTCGCCGTGCGCAGCCTGGTTCAGGTTCATGAAGTCGAAGTCGATCGAATCCCAGGGCAGTTCGACATTTGCCTGGGTGTGCAGGTGCAGCAGCGGCCTCTGGAGGGCCTTCAGGCCATTGATCCACATCTTCGCCGGGCTGAAGGTGTGCATCCAGGTGATCACGCCCAGCACGTTCTCATCCGAGTTGGCCTCCAGCATCGCGCGGCGGATCGACTCGGAGTCCTTCAGCACCGGCTTCCAGATGATCTTCGCCGGGACATCGGCGGACGCATCCAGCGCCTGCGCCACCTCGGTGGACTGCTGCGCCACCTGGCGCAGGGTGTCCTCGCCGTACAGGTCCTGGCTGCCGGTGAAGAACCAGATTTCCTTGTCGTTATATGCCTTGGCCATGATGTCCTTACTGTCCGTAGACGTTCTGGTAGCGCTCGTAGAGCGAGTCGATCTTCGCGGGGTCAATGGGCTGCGGGTCCCCGAGCTGCTGGGCGATATGCACAGTGCGGGCCACTTCCTCGCACATCACCGCAGCCTTGACTGCAGCCCGGGCATCCTTGCCGATGGTGAATGGCCCGTGGTTGGCCATGAGCACCGCGGGGCTGCGGGATTCGCGCAGCGTGGAGACAATGCCGCGGCCGATCGAGTCGTCGCCGATGATGGCGAAAGGGCCCACCGGGATTGGTCCGCCGAATTCGTCGGCCATCATGGTCAGCACGCAGGGGATTTCCTCGCCGCGCGCTGCCCACGCGGTGGCGTAGGTGGAGTGGGTGTGCACCACGCCGCCGACTTCCGGCATGTGCTCATACGTGTAGGCATGGGCGGCGGTATCCGAGGACGGCGCATGCTCGCCCTCAAGCAGCTTGCCGTCGATGGTGCACACCACCATCGATTCAGGGGTCAAGTCGTCATAGAAAACCCCCGACGGCTTGATCACGAACAGATCTGCGCTGCCATCGGTGATCTGCGGATGGCGCACGCGCTGGGAGACGTTGCCTGCGGTCCAGACCACCAGCTCGTAGCGCGGCAATTCGGCGTGCAGGCTGGCAACTGCCTGCCGGACCGCGGCCACCTCGTCTTGCATCGATTGCGGATAATCCGCCAGCGACTTGAGCTCACTCATGTTTTCTTGGCTTTCTGCTGGGAACTTAAAGGGCGGCGATGGCCGCACGCTGGATGGCCAATCCGGATTCATAGTTCTGCAGCCAGGCGTTGTAGCCGACCACATCTTCAGGCAATGGGGCCGCGCCCTTGGTCTTGGCCTCGGCGAAGACCAGCTCGTCCAGATAGGAATCCAAGCTGGCCTGCGGGTTCGCTTCGATGAACTGGCGGAAACTTGCCAGCACCGCGATGCCCCACGGCCCGCCGTGGCCGGCAGTTTCCGAGACGCTCACTTCGGTGTCCAGCGCGGCGGCCAGGAAGCGCTGGGCCACCCCGGCGGTGCGGAAGATGCCGCCATGGGCATTGAGCTTTTCCACCCGCACGCCCTGCGCGGCCAGCACCTTCATGCCCAGGCTCAAGGTGGCGAACATGCCGTAGACCTGGGCGCGCATCAGGTTGGCCAGGGTCAATGCGGAGTCCGGGGTGCGGATGACCAGCGGCCGCCCTTGCTCCAGGCCGGTGACCGGCTCGCCGGACAGGTTGTTATAGGCCAGCAGGCCCGCCCCATCGGCCTGGCCGTCCAGCGCCGAGCCGAGCAGCGCCTCGAAGATATGGTCGCTGGAGGCATCCACGCCCAGCGCCTTCGCGAACTCGCCGAACACGCCGGCCCAGACGCCGATCTCGCTTGCGCCGTTATTGCAGTGGACCATGGCGACGCTGTCGCCGGCCGGGGTGGTGACCACATCGATTTCGTGGTGCACTCCGGCCAGCGGCCGCTCCAGCACCAGCATCGCGAAGATCGAGGTGCCGGCCGAGACGTTGCCGGTGCGCACGGCCACCGAGTTGGTGGCCACCATACCGGTTCCGGCATCGCCTTCGGGCGGGCAGAACGGGGTGCCGGGCTGCAGCTGGCCGGTGGGATCGAGCAGGCGGGCGCCGGCTACGCTCAGGTTTCCTGCCGCCGCGCCGGCTGGCAGGACTGCCGGCAGCAGCTCGGCCAGGGTGCATGTGGCCTGGTAGGACGCTGAGATCTCGTCGAAGGCGTCGAGCATCGCGGCGTCGTAGGTGCCGGTCGCGGTGTCGATGGGGAACATGCCCGAGGCATCACCGATCCCCAGCACCTTCTCGCCGGTGAGCAGCGTGTGGACATAGCCAGCCAAGGTGGTAAAGTGCCGGACCTGCGGCACATGCTCCTCGCCATCGATCATGGCCTGGAAGTAGTGGGCAACGGACCAGCGCAGCGGGATGTTGACACCCAAGGCTCCGGTCAGCCGCTCGGCGGCCACCCGTGTGTTGGTGTTGCGCCAGGTGCGGAAGGGAACCAGCAGTTCGCCGTCCTGGCCAAAGGCCAGGTAGCCGTGCATCATGGCCGAGACGCCCATCGAGGCGAAGCTGCTGGGCGCAACGCCGTAGCGCTGGCGGCAGTCGGCAAGCACGGCGGCGAAGCACTGCTGCAGGCCGGTGCGGATGGCATCCAGCGAGTAGGTCCACAGCTGGTCTTCGAACTGGTTGTCCCACTGGTGGCTTCCGCTGGCCAGCTGCTGGAAGTCCGGGCCGATCAGGCTGGCCTTGATGTTGGTGGAGCCCAGTTCGACGCCGAGCACGGTTTGGCCGCTGGTGATGAGCTGGGCTGCTGTTGCATCCTGGGGCGCGGTGGCCATGAACTCTCCGTCCTGAGGCCCAGCTTGGTGGGCAGCGTCTTTGCATCGCCAGCAGCACTCCGAGGGCATTCGGAAAATTGCCGGCAGGAACTTCGAAGTAATGTTAGCGCTAACATTTCGTGATGCGCAACACCCGATTTCGAGATACTGCCAACTAGAACAGAATTACTGGGACTTCGGCGGAGCCGTGCTTGCCCGCATGACCAGCGTTGGAGCGATCACCTTTGGAGATTTAACGGCGGTGTCACCTTCGAGCAATTCCGTGAGTGCCGCATGCCCTACGTCCCTGAATGGCTGCCGAACGGTGGTCAGCGATGGAATGAGGAAATTCGAAATCTGCAGATCGTCAAAACCGATCACCGAGACATCGGTTGGCACATCCAGCCCGGCTTCCCAGAAGGCGCGCAGAATTCCAGTGGCGAGATAGTCATTCGCGGCGAAGACTGCCGTCACTTCCCCGACGCGCACCGAGTCAACCAGTCTCTTGCCCGCCTCGTATCCGCTGGGCGCCAGCCATGATTCGGCGGGCACTTCAATAATCGACGCCTTGGCTTCGAGCATTTTTTCCTGCCAGCCGATTTGGCGCTCGGTTGCGTCGAACCAGCCGGTTGGTCCGGAGACGTGGGCGATTTTGCAATGGCCTAATGCCAGGAGGTGTCCGGTAGCCAGGCGTGCGCCTTCGCGCTGGTCAACATAGACGTAGCGGGCCGGATCCGAAGCGGGAACACTGGTGCGGGCGGCGACAACCACCACTGGGATCTTGAGCGCCGCATCATCCAAGGCGTCAATGACCTTTTCGAACGGCGCGACCATCACCACGCCGTCAACTCCTTGGTCAACCAGGTGGTTCAAGGCTTCGGTTGCACTGTGAGCGTCGTAGCGATCCAATGCGGTCACGCTCACGAAGTAGCCTTGCGCGCGGGCTGCTGCTTCGATGGCCAGCACAGTTGACTGCGGTCCGAAAAACTCGCTGCCGATGGTCAGAATCCCAATGGTGCTGGAGTGCGATGTCGCCAACGCACGGGCAGCTCGATTGCGGCGATACCCGAGTTTGCGGATCGCTTCCATGACCTGGTCGCGCGTTCCGGACCTGACATTCGGGTGGTTGTTGAGCACACGGGAGACAGTCTGGTGCGACACCCCTGCCACGGCCGCTACATCCGCCATTGACGGTGGCCTTTTATCTGGGTGCCCTTCACCGGGCTGAGCAATGTTCACAACGGTCATTATTGCAAAGATGACTGGAAGCACCAGAAAGAACCCACATCTCTGCCCGCACACCAACAGAAGGTCGCGAAGTCGTGGAATTCGACAAACTGTCATCGATTACCCGCGTCAAGCTTCAGCAGGCCGCCGTTGGCAACTACGAAAAATCCACTAGCTCAGGCATCACAGAATCCCCACGAATCACACATGAGATAAATTATTAATTTACATGACTGGTCTATAGGTACTGTACAAATTATTAAGTTGACAGCGCCTTATACGCGTAGATGTATTCAATACAAGTATTGTACTTACTTCAAAACCTCGATCAACACGACAGGAAACTTGTTGCGTAGAACTATATCTTCAGCACTAGTTCTAGCTGCACTCGGGAGCCTAACTCTCGGCTTGACGGTACCGGCATCTGCTGCCGAACTAAGAAACGATCTACATGAGAATCAGGTCTCAGATGCCTACGCTTCTCTGGCTTCCCTTGCTGCCGACAATCGCATCGATGCTTCAAGCGCCGCTCTTCCAACCGTGGCAACCGACGGCACATCATCGGAGCTTCAGAACGGCTCCGTCGGACTAAAGACTGAAACCGGCGGCGCTTCATACACTGATAACGGCATTGCGACCACATCAGACTCTCACCAGATTGTTTATCAGGCGTTATCTAATGGTGACGCTCGGGCAGTGATTCACATCGATTCGCCGGAATCCCCAAGGGAATACCCCTTTGAATTGACGGGAAACTTTGACCGCATCGTTAAGAAACACGATGGAGGTATCGAGGCATTAGACAAACATGAAAATATTGTTGCTTCTATTGACCGCCCCTGGGCCTATGATGCTGATGGGACCGCAGTACCTACACACTTTGAGGTTCATGGAAAAACAATTACGCAAGTCGTCGAGCATAATGAGTCCTTTAAATACGGGATCGTAGCAGACCCAACACTCCGCGAACACATTAAGAAAGTAATAGCGGGCTGCCTAGGGATTCAGCCAGGAACGTTCACCGTATGGGGTGTCTTGGAAGCAACTTTCTCGAGCTGGGACAAAGCGGTCAAATTCTTAGTTCGCCGAATCGGCGTCCTTGCCGCAGTCACGTGCCTCGGTGGCATCGTGTATCAATACCTATAAACCCGGAAAAAGGGGTGGAACCATGTTCACTTGGCTCGGAATCAAAAACTCAGGCAAGCGAAACCCAAATACGCAATTCTTCGGTCTTGCCTCGCGCCGTAGCATCACAATTGTGTTGCTCACGTCGATCGCCGTGTTTTCAATCGTGAGGTTTACTCTCGCTTATCTTATGCCTTCGGAATATGACAAGGACATTTTCCTTTCAGTACTACCTTCAACGTTCGGTTTAATCGTGACGTTGCTATACATCACTGTTCTGGAACGTATTATTCGAGATAGAAATTTGCGCCAAAAGTGACACCTCTTGCGTGTGTATTCAGGTGACAATGCCTAAGAGACCACGAAACTCAGGCGAATATTAGTGGCCCAGAATTTCCATTGGAGGTAGCGTGCGAGCACCAAGCTCAACATGTCGATGAGATGTATGGATATCACCTCAACGAACATTCAGGCACTATCTAAACTGAAGTTTCGCTAGGGAAAATGCCTGGATCTTCGGAACCACGTGGATCCAAGCATTTCATCAATGCCTCAGACACTCAATTCCCCGCGTTCACCCCTTACCTGCCTCCGTCATCGAGCACAACAGGCCTCAGACTTATCTCCGGGCTCCCAACCCGAAGTGAATTCCGTGGCAGGTACTATGGCCTCCTCTGACTTCTGTCCCATTGTTCCCGCCCTCACGGACAAGATCGCTTCATCAACACAACTGGGGACGCACTAGGACAGACCTCACTAAATAAGAACATCAATTTTTACCCTGTCTCTGCCACTTTTACGCATCTTCCGATTGTCGATGGAACAAAACGGGTTGGACTGGCTTCTCCATCTCTTGCTGTCTTACCCCGGCAGAAATACCTTCTATGTGATTCGTGTTCCACAGTGCAGAGTTTGCCTCAGCTTCCTTCCCGCCCCACCTCACGGTGACGCAGTTACCAGTGGCTAGGAGCTATGCCGCCCATGCTGGGAGTACAAAGAATTACCCGCAAACCTTGGTTTACGGGTAATTCCTTAGAGTTACTTCGTCTCGTCATCTGCTTCTTCGACGGCGTCGGCTTCTGGCGCCGTCGCCGAGTCAGTGTTCAGATGACCCGGCAAGCCTGGGTACAGGCATCTCGATGGCCCCTGTCTGGATCTGCTCGAATTCATCGGGCGTGACTACAGGAATCTCGTAGCCTTCCTTGTCGATGAGCTTGCCGCCCACGTAGTGGTCGCCCTCGAGCAGTCCGCAGATCTCCTCGGTCTTGACCATCCGCGGCGGAGCTGCCGAGAAGACTGATGCATTCTTCGTGTTTCCGAACTTGAGCTCGTTGAACAGCAGGTTCAGCAGCACGGCCATCACGGCTGCCGAGGAAATTCCGGAGTGGAAGATCGTCTCGAACCAGGTGGGGAATCCTGCATAGAAGTCGGGCTTCACGATCGGGATGCAGCCGAAGGCAATCGAGGCGGCGACAATCACCAGGTTCATGCCGTCGTACTTCACCTTGGACAGGGTCCGGATTCCGGAGGCGGCAACGGTGCCGAAGAGCACGATGCCAGCACCGCCGAGCACCGGGGTGGGGATGGCCGCGACCACGCGGCCGAGGATCGGCAGCAAGCCGAGCACCACGAGGATGCCACCGCCGGCAGCGACTACGAAGCGGCTAGTGATTCCGGTGATGGCCACCAAGCCGACGTTCTGCGCGAAGGCCGACTGGGTGAAGGTGTTGAAGATCGGGGCTACCGCGGAGGAAGCCATGTCGGCGCGCAGGCCGTCGGCGATGCGCTTGGAATCCACCTTCGAGCCGGCAATCTCGCCCACTGCGAGGATGTCAGCGGTGGTTTCGGTGAGGATCACCAGCACCACGATGGTCATCGAGATGATGCCGCCGATTTCGAAGACCGGCATGCCGAAGGCCAGCGGCTGCGGGAAGGCGAAGATCGCGCCGTGGCCGACCTGCGAGAAATCTGCCATGCCCAGCAGTGCCGCGGCGACCGTGCCCAGCACGATGGCCAGCAGGATCGACATGCGGGAGATCGCGGCATTGCCGACCTTGGAGAGCAGGAGGACCACCAGCAGCGTTCCGGCGGCCAGGCCGATGTTGGCCAGCGACCCGTAGCCCTCGGCCTTGGCGTCCCCGCCCATGGCCCAGTTCGCCGCGACCGGGGTCAGCGAGATGCCGATCATCGTGATGACTACGCCGGTCACCACCGGCGGGAAGAATCTGATGATGCGGGCGAAGAACGGTGCGATGAGGAAGCCGATCAGCGCAGCGACGAGCACCGCGCCGAAGACCGCCTGGATGCCGCCACCGCCATTGACGATGGCCACCATGGTGGCCACGGAGGCGAAGGAGGTGCCCTGGACCAGCGGCAGCTGCGCACCGAAGAACGGGATGCCCACGGTTTGCAGGATGGTGGCCAGCCCGCCGACAAACAGGCAGCAGGCGACCAGCAGGCCGATTTCGTCCGGAGCCAGCCCTGCGGCGTTGCCGATGATCAGCGGCGGGGCGATGATTCCCCCGTACATCGTCAGGACATGCTGCAAGCCATAGGCAAAGGACTTCCCCAGCGGAAGCTTGATGTCCTCGGGACGATTGCCTTTGATAGATTCATCTTGTGTAGCGCTCAAGGCTGACCTCCTACGTCAGTCGCTGCCAAAGGTGTGCCGGTGTGCCAGCACCGGCACACCTTCAACGCTGTTCGTTTAGATAAATGCCGGAATATTTGCCCAGATCGGGTGATTCGCCTCGGTGCCTTCTCGGGTGATCGTCGCTTCGATCAGTCCGTACGGGCGGTCAGCCGCGAAGAAGACCTCATTCGGGTTGTCCTGGCCGAAGACCTCGAGGTCCACCAGGAAGTGGTGCTTGTTCGGCAGCGACATCTTGATCTCGGCGATTTCCGGATGCGCTTCGAGCACTGCCTGCCCCATCTGGAACATGGTCTGCTGCAGCGCGTACGAGTGGGTGTCGGCGAAGCGGGTCAGCAGCAGCTGGCGCACCGAGGTGTAGACCGCGTCGAAGTCGATGCCCTCGGCGATGGCCTGCTCGGTGTAGCGCCAGCGCGCGGTCACGTCGGTGGCCAGGATGCGGTCGGTGGTTTCCTTCAGTGTCGTGTACTTGTCCCGCGGGAAGCCGTGGAATTCGCTGCCCGTGGACTTCAGCACGGTGAGGTCTTCCAGGCCTGCAACGATCGACTTCTTGCCGTCGGCGCCGATTTCCAGCACGGCGGTGCGGACCTCGGACTTGTTCTGCGAGAAGGCGTGGTCGTGGTCGTTGATGCGGTCCCAGAAGAACTGCTGGGCTGCCCAGCGGCCACCGGTGATCCAATCGAATTCTCCGGTGAAGTGCTCGCCAAGCTGCACCAGGAACTCCTCGATGGCGCCCACGCCGTTGCGGGCCAAGCCATAGACGGTGTTTTTCTGGGTGTCGGTGGCGACAACGCGGCCATTGTCGCCATCCTGGTGCGCGGCAGTGAAGTCGCCGTGCAACTGGCTGGTGACGTTCAGATCCTGGATCTGGTGGCGAACCGTGTCGCGGGTGATCTTGACCAGGCGGACTTCGGCCTTGCCGTATTGGTTGGAGCCCAGCACGATCTTGGTGCCTGCTGGGGCGGTGATTTCGGTAGTCATGGTTCTAACTTCCTCGGTACGTGGAATATGCAAACGGGCTGATAAGAAGAGGTACGTGGTAGTGCTCGTCGACGTCATTGACGAAGAAATCGATGCTTACCGCGGGGAAGAAGCTTTCCGTTCCCTGCTTCCCGAAGTAGCCGCCGGTTTCAAAGGAAATCCGGTAGCGGCCGGCTTCAACCTGTACCGGTCCGAGGTTCTTGATGCGGCCATCGGCATCCGTGGAACCTGAACCGATTTCTTGCCAGCCGGATGCCGTCTTGGCTTCCAGCGTGGCCTTGACACCGGAGGCAGGCCTCCCGGTCCCGGTGTCGAGTATGTGGGTGGTGATGTGGCTGCGTTCGCCGTTGCCATCTGCCATGTTCATCTCCTGGCTGTCGGAGGGATAAGGGGTCGGTAAATGCGCGGGGTAAGCCCCGGGCATTGGCTTAGTTGTCCACCGCGTTCTGCAGCCGCAGCAGCGCGATCTGGCGCAGCTGCTCGGCAACTTCAAGAAGTTCTTCCTGCTCGCCATTGGCCAGCCGGCGTTCGCATTCGGCGAGGATTTCTTCGGGGCTGCGGCCGACGGCGCGGATGAGGAAGACCCGGTTGAAGCGCTGCTCGTAGGCCTTGTTGGCCGCGGCCAGGCGTGCGGTGACATCGCTATCGAGGTCCAGGCCTGCCTGTTCGCCACGCGAGAGGTCGGCTTCCTTGCTGCTGCCCTGCGCTTGTTCGCCGATGCGCGGGTGGTGCGCCAAGGCGGCTGCGATTTCCTCGCGGTTGAAGGGGGCGATGTCCTGAAGCGCATAGCTGGAAAGCTCATCGAAGCTGTTGAAAGGACGGGCGGAAACAAGTGCATCGATCCAGCGGTCGACATCCACGCAGGGGCGCAGGAAATCTGCAGCCTCGGCTGCGGGCAATTGATTGAATACGTCTAGTCGCATCGGGTGATCAGCTCTTTTCAAACGGTCGTTCTTTCCACGGACCTTGGCTGAACACCCTTACCACCGAAGGAGACTTCGGCTTCGACTCGATGCTGGTTTCGTGGAACCTTGTGCCACCACTGTAATCCACCTCACAGCGTCGCCGTCAAGTCAAAGCCGGAAAATCTTTAACAAGTGTGATTTATGAAAGTTTTCCGCATTGCGGATAGAAAATTTTGCGCCTAGCTATTGCCAACAATCCACCATGGTGCACATAATGGTTTCGTAAGACAAAACATAATTTCCATATTATGGAAATAGAGAATCGCGAAGGAGGATCGCAATGACCGCTATCAACACTGGCAAGATCAACTGCTCACCGGAGGGCCAACGCCTCGTTGCCACCACCGACGCGTTGCGCACCGGGCTGTTCCAGCCTATCGAAGGTCTGGATCCCGATATCGCCCGCCAGCCGCGGATCACCCGCGAGGTCCCCTCGCTGTTCAGCCGCCTATTCGGCCAGCATCAAGGGCGCTAGTCGCCCCTCAAGACCACGCAGAGGCCAACCCCTGAGGCGTCGGGACCTGGCCTCTGCGTTTTGTTTTTTAATCCGGTTCGCGGTCGCGCGCGGTTGCCCTCTGGGACGCCGCAAACGCGAATGCAGCGGCATGAGCCGTTACCGAAACCGGGCCCGCCCATTGATGTGGACTGGCCCGCAGTTCGCTTCCGCCTAGCGATCGATCTTGGCCACCGTGAGCAGCACGCTGGAATCCTCGGTAGCGCTGATTTTCAGCCGCCCTTCGGGCAGCACGATCAGGTCCTGGCTGCGCCCCTCCCACTGGTTGCCCATCGATGAGACGGTGACCCTCCCGCCGAGGACCAGCAGTGTCGCTTCGCCGGGGTTCACATGCTCCTGCAGCTCGGTGCCGGCCTTGATCCCGATGACGGTTTGGCGCAGCGTATGCTCATGTCCACCGAACACCGTGCTGGCGGCGCGCCCATTGCCCGCGTGCTCGGCGTCGCGCAGCTGGGCCCGGGCAATGGCGGTCAGCGAAAACTTCTTCATTGAATCCCTGCATCTCATCTCTGCGGCTGGAAACTCCGGGCCGGTTGGCATGTGGTGCTACCAGCCTGTCCCCGGTCGGGGCAAAGGTCAAGGACTGCGCGGAAGGCTACTTCAGCGCCAGCTGCGCCAGCACCGGCAATGCTATGACCGACAGGACGCAGGTGATGACGATGGCTACCGCGGTCGGTTCGCCATCCCCGGTGTCGTTTTGCGCCATGATGTAGGCGGTTGCGCTCACCGGCATGGCCGCCATGAGTACCGCCGAATTGAACCAGATGCGGTCCAGCCCGGGGGCGAAGGCAAGCAGCATGGCCACCACCAGCACGGGGAATGCCACGAGCTTGCCCACGACCATGGTGGCGATGGAAGTTTTCGCCCAACGGGCGGCTGGCGCGGTACCGTCCGCGGCCGCCGGCGCCCGGCGCCTGGAACGTGCTCGGTCAATGGTCCGCTTCAGCGACATGCCGATGACGAAGAGCGCGCCCGGAGCAGCCGCGGCCGCCACCAGGTCGATGGTGTCGTCCACCGGCCGCGGCACCGGCACAGTGAAGATTGCTACCGCCCCGCCGACGAGCATCGCCCAGGTGACCGGGCTGTAAACCAAGGCGTTGCGCACGGTTCGGGCAATGCGCGCAGCGCTGGCCTTGTGCTCGCCTCCGCCTGCGTGGGGAAGGACGATTTGGGCGAGGATGGGGAACCCGACCATGAAGATGATGTTGTGGACCAGTTGCCCCATGCCCGCCGCGAACCCGGCTTCGGTTCCCATCACGCCCAGGATGATCGGGATGCCCAGATACGAGACATTTCCAAAGCTGGTGGCCAGCATGCCGGCGAGCGCCCGCGCCCGGTCTGCGCGTAGCAGATAGCGGAACGCCAGCCAGCTGATCAGCGCGAACACGAGTGCCGAGGCAATGCTGATCCACAGGAATGCGAACGGCACGCCGTCGCTGATGTCCGCCCGGGCCACCACCTTGTAGAGCAGGGCCGGCAGGGCGACATAGAAGACGAATACGTTCAGTGCTGGTTCCACGCTGGCCGGGAACCTGGGAGCATGGCTGGCGGCGAAGCCGATGAGCATGACGAAGAACAGCGGCAGCACGCCAAAAAGCACGTCGAGGAACACAAGTCTCCTTCGGGGATATTCGGCCCGGATTGCGCGAACCGGGCACTTCAAGGTTAGTAGCCGGCCTGTCCGATCCGGGAAACGCACCGGGGAATGCGACGCAACATGCAGAAGAAAACTGGGGTTTTGCGGCGCGAATTCCTAGGATGAGACCACGCGCCTCACCCTAATACCGTTGATATTTCCGCAAGGAGAATTGATGTCCCAAGCATCCAACGCCCCGCACGCCCCGCGCACCATCGTCATCACCGGTGCAGGATCAGGCATCGGCCGCACCACCGCCCGCCTGCTGCTGGAGCAGGGATGGAATGTGGTACTCGCCGGGCGCACCGCGCAGAAGCTGCACGAGACGGCGCAAGGACATGGCTCCGCCCTGGTGGTCCCCACCGATGTCAGTGATCCGCAGGCCGTGGATCAGCTGTTTGCCGCAGCCGCCGAGCGTTTCGGATCGGTCGACGTGCTGTTCAATAATGCAGGGATCTTCGGTCCCCCGGCAGCCATCGACGAGCTGGACCCTGCCCAATGGGATGAAGTGTGCCGGATCAACCTCACCGGGGCCATCAATGCCGCCCGGGCGGCGTTCGCCCATTTCAAGGCCAACGGCGGGGGACGCATCATCAACAACGGGTCGATTTCTGCCCAGGTGCCGCGCGTGAACTCCGTTGCCTATACCGTCACCAAGCACGGCATCGCAGGCCTGACAAAATGCCTTGAACTCGATGGGCGCGAGCATCGGATCAGGGCCACCCAGATCGATATCGGCAACACCGCCAGCGACCTGCTCGATGATTTCGGCGCCACCCAGGGCGCCTTGCAGCCCAGCGGCCATCGGCTCGTCGAGCCGACCTTCCCGCTGTCCGAAGCCGCTGAAGCCATTGCTTACATCGCCGGGGTTCCACTGGGGACATCCATCAACCAATTCACCATCACCGCTGGCGGCATGCCCTACATCGGGCGAGGCTAGGCCGCGGGCATCATCCAGGAGGAGCTGGCATGGAAGTTGAGACCCCGGCGACCTGCGGCAACGCCCCGCGCCATCAGATCATCATGGGGCTGCTGGCTGCGCTGTACGGCAAAGACCTGGCAGAACTGCGCCAGTGGCTTGCCGAGGATGTGGTGTGGGAGTTCCCGGGCGAGCAGGCCCTGCATGGACGCGACGCGGTGGAACAGTGGGTCCAAGCTCGCCCCGAGACCAGCAGGGTGCTCTTCCTGAGCATCCTCACCCACGGCAAGGAAGGCAGCGCGGACGGGATCTTCACCAGTGGCGGCAGGGATACTCCCTTCAGCCACGTGCTGCGGTTCGCCTCGGCAGGCAAGGCAGCGAAGCTGGTCGGCGTGCGCAGCTATTTCGCCGCTTCTTCCGCTGCTGCGCAGTAGGGCCTAGAAGTATTCTGCCAGCAGCGCTTCGAGCTTCGCGAAAGCCGAGTGCCATGCCTGGGTGCTGGACTCGATCACCTCATGCGGCAAGGGGGTTTGGGTCAGCGTGAGCATGGTCTGGCCGGCGAATTCCTTGAATTCGATGCGGGTCTCGATTACCAGGTCCAAGGTCATTTCGTGCGGGCCGTCGGCGCTGGCCAGGCACTCGTACTCGTCGAAGGCGGTCAGCACCGCCTTGAGCGGCACCCTGGCTTCCGGGTTCCCTGCCTGCACCATGTTCAGCTCATGCCGGCCGCCGACCTTGGCTTCGAAGACGACGGAATCGTCCTCGACCAGCCAGCCCTCCGGCCCCCACCACTGGGCGATGATTTCCGGTTCGACAAAGGCAGCCCAGACGGCGTTCTTCGGTGCGGAAAACTGCCGGGCGACTACAAGCTCAGTCATCGATTCCATGGGTTCAATTCTACCGCGGCCCGCCTTCGGGCTCAGCTGCGCGGGCTACCCCTGCGGGCGGCGGGGCTCCATGCGGCTCACGGCGTACAGCGTTTGCTCATCCGGCAGGGTTCCGGCGGCTTCATGGGCGCGCATGACCTTCACTGCGCGATCCCATTTGATGCGCTCGCGCGGGCTGGCCAGGACGCGGCGCTCGGCAGGACCGAAGATCGACAATCCCAGGTACTTCAGGCGCCAGAAAATGCGGTAGCCGACGCTCAGTCCGGTGGTATCGGAAATGATCGGCAGGGGTGATTCATCCATGATCGTCGTCCTCTTCGGTCATCTGACATGCAAGTGCTGGCACATCAATCATACGTCATTAGTTGGTGCACCAACTAAATTGGCCCTAGCTCTTCGGAGCGTTCGCACCAGCGGCAATCATGCGGTCCAGGATGCTGCGCAGCTCCACGACATCCTTCTCCGAGAGGGCAAGCCGGGCCATCATCTCACGGGGCACCTTCACCGCTTCGGCACGCAGCGCTGTGCCCTTCTCGGTGGGCTGGATAACCACTGCCCGCTCATCGTCCGGGTTTTTCGTCTTGGCTACCAGCCCGGCGGTTTCCAGCCGCTTGACCAGCGGCGAGAGCGTTCCCGGATCCAGATGCAGGTGCCCGCTGAGGGCACTGGCACTCATCGGTCCCAGATCCCAGAGGGCCAGCATCACCAGGTACTGCGGATGAGTCAGCCCCAGCGGATCCAGCACGGGCTTGTACGCCGAGATCACCGACCGCGAGGCCACGGCCAGGCCGAAGCAGACCTGCTTTTCCAGCTTGAGAAGATCTTCGTCGCGAAGAATTGCACTGTCCACGTTGATGCAAGCTCCTTGAAAGATGCCTAATACCACTGCATCGATCGTACCCCGGCCGAAAACTTCGCGGCCGGGCCCAAGCACGCACAGTGGAATGGCATGGCTTCCGGCGATATGGAAAATAGCGGAGCGAGTAGTCAAAACGGGCGGCAGTGAATAGCCTTGGCCTATGAGCAATCTCGAGCAGAGTCCGCAGGAGATCGACTGCCATGCACTGCGCTCCGGAGCAGAGGTTGAAATCCTCGAGCCACGCGAAGTGCCGCTGGGTGGCCCGCGGGCCATGACTGTCTTCCGCACGCTGCCGCAAAAGCAGCGCAGCCTGATTGGCGCCTGGTGCTTCCTTGACCATTACGGTCCGGACGACGTCAAGGTCACCGGCGGGATGAACGTGCCCCGGCACCCGCATACCGGATTGCAGACCGTCTCCTGGCTCTTCACCGGCGAGATCAACCACATGGATTCTGCCGGGTTCAAGGCAACCGTGCGCCCTGGCGAGGTCAATCTGATGACCGCCGGCCACGGAATCAGCCATTCGGAAATCCTCACCGAGGACACCACCATCCTCCACGGCGCCCAACTATGGACCGCGCTGCCCGATCATGCGCGGGACATGGAGCACACTTTCGAGAACTACCGCCCGGAACCGCTGACCGCCGAGGGCTGGTCGCTTTCGGTGTTCCTGGGAACCTACGCGGTAGCTGGGCAATCTTCCACCTCCCCGGTGAAGACCCACACCGAGCTCGGCGGCGCGGAATTGCGCCTTGCGCCGAATACCGAAATCCAGGTGGTGGTTCCCGAGCACCATGAGCACGGGATCCTCTTGGACTCCGGCAGCCTTGAAGTCAACGGCCATGATCTCGCCCCGCGCGACCTGGGATTCGTGCGTGCCGGGTGCAAGACCCTGCACCTGAAGTCCGGCGACCAGCCAGTGCTGGCGCTGCTCATCGGCGGTGAACCGCTGAAGGAAGACATCCTGATGTGGTGGAACTTCGTGGGCCGCACCCATGAGGAAGTTCTCGCCTTCCGTGCACAGTGGCAGGCCGAAATCGGGGCGGAACCCGGGGACGCCTCCGAGGACCGCTTCGGGCCTTTCCCGCCCGATACTCCGGCAGCCCTGCCGGCCCCGGCACTTCCCACCGTTCGCCTTCGCCCGCGGGCGAACCCAGCCTAGCCACCAAGGAGCTTTCCATGAGCGATATCAAGCCAGTTTTCCTGCCCGAGCGCCAGCGCTTCGCCCTCGACGATGAGGGGAAAATCATCGGCGCGGCGCACTACCGCGATTTCGACGGTTCAGAAGGAGTCGATCGGATCTTCTTCCACACCACCGTGGATGAGGAATATGGCGGGCAAGGGCTGGCCGGCATCATGGTGAAATTCGCGCTGGAGAACACCATCGCCAGCGGCGCCAGGATCGTTCCGGTCTGCCCGTATGTGAAGGCCTATGTTGCCAAGCACACCGAGTACGCGGAGCATCTGGCGGAACCGGAAAAGCACCACCTGGATATCCTGCCGCGCGGCTGATCCGGGCAGTTCAAGGATTCATCTCCAGGCCGCGCGCGGCCAGCTCTTCGCTCAGTATGCGGATGGCTTTCGGACCCACGCCGTGCAGTGCGAGCAGCGCCGCGGCGCCGGCCTGCCCCGCCTGCTCGAGGCTGGTGATGCCCGCCTGCTCGAAGGCCCTGGCCGCGGGGTTGCTGGTTTTCGGAAGCTCGGTGCCCATGACCCCAGCGTAGTCAGGCTGCAGGCCGCGCAACAGCTTTGGTGCGCGGTGAGATGGCGATCAGGACCAGGACCAGCAAGAGGCTGAAGCTGAATACCGAGATGAACCCCATGCCGGTGGCGGCCATTGCGAAGATGACGCCACCGATGGCGGTGACCCCGGCATTGCCCAGGGAGTCGGCCACGGTCATTGCCGATGAGTTGAATCCCTGCTCATCCTTGGCGGACAGGGCCAGCATGTTCACGTTTTGCCTCGGGAAGATCATGCCCATGCCGAAGCCGCCCACAGCCCATCCGCCCACCAGCACGAGCACCGGCGGATGGAAGACCGCGGTAGCCAATGCGGTTGAAATCGCCACGCAGCCGGCAATCGCCCCCACGGTGATGCAGGTGGAGGATTCCACCTTCTCCCCCAGCTTTCCCTGCAGCCATGAGCCCACCGACCAGCACAGTGCCGACGCCGTCAGGATCAGGCCGGCCCGGTCGGGGCCCAAGTGGTAATCCTCGCGCAGCATGTAGGGCAGGTAGACTTCCACGCCGAAGAAGGCACCGGCCACGAAGATGCGGGTCATGATGGTGGACGGCAGTCCCCTAGCCAAGCTGAATGTGCCCTTGGGCAGCAGCGGGCGAACCGCGGCCAGGGCCACCGCCAGCGCCAGGATCAACCCGATCAGGGACCAGCGGCCCTGCGTATTTCCGAGCAGGTTCATGCAGATGACAGCCACCCCGGTCAGGCCAGCCAGCACCAGCCGTTTGGCGGAAATCGGCCCCAGGTCAGGATTGCGCGTCGAGCTCAGAGTCTTCAGCGCCGGCACGACCCCGCAAAACGCGAGAACCACCAGCACCGCCACGCCGGAGAACACCCAGCGCCAACCGAGGTGCACCGCAATCAGGCCCGCCATCCAGGGGCCGATCATCGCCGGGATAACCCAGGCGGTAGCGAACAGGGCGAAGATCTTCGAGTGCAGGTGCCCGGGGTACACCCGGGCAATGAGCACATAGATGGCGACGGTGATCGCGCCGCCGCCGACTCCCTGCAGGATGCGCCCGGCAATCAGGGCCTGCATGTTCTCGGCTGAGCCGCAGATCAGCAGCCCAACGCAGAAAACGGCAACGGCGATGAACAGCGGGTGCTTCGGCCCCCAGCGGTCGGTGACCTCTCCGGCGGCCACCATCCCCAGCATGCCGCTGGCGATCGGCGCGGCAAAGGCCAACGCAAAGTAGCGTTCACCGTCCAGCAGCTCGCTGACCAGAGGCATCACCGTCGTCACGGCCATGGATTCGAAGGCGACCAGGAAGACGAGCACGAACATGCCAAGGGTGGTGGCAAGATACTGCGGAGCATAGATGGTGGACTCGGCGCGCTCGGTTGATTGGCTGCTGCGGTTCAGGGGCATGCATCCATGATCTCAGGTTTCGCCTAGCCGCCGATCACGTGCAGGCTGAAGGCCGCGAGGAAGCCAGAGGTCACCAGCAATCCGGTGTAGTCGTGCTCCACGGGTCAATCGGTACGGCTAGCATCACGCTCACGATGCGGGCGGAAGAGTTCAGCGCAGAATAGCGTTCCTATCCAACAGCTCACGTCCTAATTCTCCATGGCCTCAATGAAGAACTTGCACATGAGACCACGCGTAGACATTGATAACGTTCTTGTAACTTTCAACTATTAAGGCCCCGACAGTCAGAAGCTGATGATTCACTGAAAGAGAACGCTATTTGATCTCGGAGGAATGCTATGGGATTGGACTTCACAGCGGTTGATTTTGAGACCGCAAACGGCAAACGCGCTTCGGTTTGCTCCGTTGGCATGACAAAAGTTCGAAACGGCAAAATCGTCGACCACGCTTCTTGGCTAATCAAACCTCCTAACGGGTTCACCACCTTTGCAGAGAGAAACATAGCGATTCATAACATCACAGAAGCTGATGTAGCCAACGCGCCCTCGTGGGTCGAGTCGGCTGCTCGTATCCGTGATTTCATCGATAATGACATTGTTGTCGCCCACTACGCACCATTCGACAAGTCCGTCTGGCGGCAAGCTTCCGAATGGTCAGGCGTCGATTTTGGCGACTTCCTATGGATCTGTTCCCGTGATTTAGCCAAGGCACACCTAGGCCTTGAGGACTGCAGCCTGCCATCAGTGGCAGATTCGTTAGGAATCACTGGCCTGGATCATCACAATGCAGCATCCGATGCTGCTGTCTGCGCACAGATTGTCTTGGCGCTCGCTCAACGCGCAGGTGTGTCCTCATGGGTAGATCTAGACACGGTCACACCTCGGAAAACTGCTTTGTCCCCATCTGGCCGACCATACTCCTCAGAACCCTCGATCAAAAAAGGTGATCTGCCAGAACCCAATTTGGATGCAGATCCCACCAATGAACTATTTGGTCAGGGACTTACCATCACCGGAGGTTTCGAGTTACTTGGCAGGCGGGAAGCATTCCAACTGGCGGCGAGCTTCGGTGCAAACGTCCAATTGAGCACTACACGCAAAACAACGATTCTCGTGATTTGCGGTGAGAACCCTCACGCGCCTGGATTTAACCTTAGCAGGGGCACTACGAAGGCCCGAAAAGCCTACGAGTACATCACGGAACGAACACAGAAAATCCGAATCATGAGCGAGGCTGAGTTCTACATTGCCGTAGGGATGGCGCCACCTTCGATGCTGGAGGCTAACCGGATCGACGCTCAGATAACGCGGCCCTTGTCACCACATATTTCATCGTCAACCCAAGAGTCGATTGCAGTTCCAGCAAATAATGGAAACGGCATCGATGATCCAGCGTCTACTGCAACGACCGATCCAATAAATTCAGATGTCCCACGTCTAGCCCCTCAGAATTCCGGTGTCCCATCACGAACCCAACCCTTGGACAACTTCCAAAGTCCAGTCTCGACGCACCCCAGAATCAACTCAGCAAGCGAGACGCGAACGCCGAGTTCACCCCGACGCACAGTCAGTCGAGTTGCATTCGTCGCGATGGCGTGGATTCTCGCCATTGCTACGGTGTTCGCGCTACTTTGTACCGCAGCTGGTTACAGCTTCGACGCAGCCGCTGGGACAACATTTCTCGTCTCTTCGGTGATATTGGGAACAGGCTGTTTCTATGCATTCCGAGCTGCAAAAAGAAAATAGAATGCACGATTTGAATGTGGGGACTCGGCGCGCTCGGTTGATTGGCTGCTGCGGTTCAGGGGCATGCATCCATGATCTCAGGTTTCGCCTAGCCGCCGATCACGTGCAGGCTGAAGGCCGCTAGGAAGCCAGAGGTCACCAGCAATCCGGTGTAGTCGTGCTCCACCTTGTAGGCTTCGGGAACCATGGTGTCGGCGATCATCGTCAAGATGCCTCCGGCAGCGACGGCGGTGGCGAAGGCCAGCACCTCGCCGGGCATGGATTCCAGCAGCAGCGCCCCGAGGAAGGCCGCGATGCCGCAGGAGATGGCGATTGAGCCCCAGAGCAACGCGATCGAGGATCCCTTCTTTCCGGACGCTTTCATCTGGGCGGTGCTCGCCAGGCCCTCGGGGACATTGGAAATGAATATGGCGATCAGCATTGCCGGATTAATGCTTGCGCTGGCGACGACGGTCAGTCCCAGAGCCACGGATTCGGGAATGCCGTCGATGAGCGCACCGACAGCGAGCGCTGATCCTGATGATTCCTGCTCGCCTGCGCGCTGCGCCTGCCGCTTTCCGGTCCGCCAGGCCAGCAGCCGGTTCGCACCGAAGTACAAGGCAGCGCCCACGATCACTCCGCCCAGCGTCGCACCAAGGCCACCGGTGCCATAGGCTTCGAGCACCAGTTCGAAGGCCAGTGCGCTGATCAGGACCCCGGCGCCGAAAGCCATGATTGCGCTGACCCAGACCTTGGGGATCTTCAACCACCAGGCAGCACCGGACCCCAGCAGCAGGGCGGATCCGGCCACGGTGCCCCAAAGCAAAGCCTGCAACGAAGCGAACATGGCACCCACTATAGCCAGCAATGAGCTGGCTTAGTAGGTGCCATATGAGTTCTGACTGGGACTAGCCCTCGTTGGACATGTTGTTGAAGCGCGAGTAGTGGCCCTGGAACGCTACGGTGATGGTCTTGGTCGGACCTGCACGGTGCTTCGCGATGATCACGTCGGCCTCGCCCGGACGGTTTTCCTTGTCATACACGTCGTCGCGGTGCAGCAGGATGACCATGTCGGCGTCCTGCTCGATCGAGCCCGATTCACGCAGGTCCGAGACCATGGGACGCTTGTCGGTGCGCTGCTCGGATCCACGGTTCAGCTGCGACAGGGCAATCAGCGGCACGTCGAGCTCCTTGGCCAGCAGCTTGAGGTTACGCGAGAACTCCGAGACTTCCTGCTGGCGCGATTCCACGCGCTTGCCCGAGCTCATCAGCTGCAGGTAGTCGAGGATGATCATGCGCAGCTCGTTGCGCTGCTTCAACCGGCGGCACTTGGCGCGGATTTCCATCATGGACATGTTCGGCGAATCGTCGATGAACAGCGGGGCTTCGTTGAGCCGGCCCATGGTCGTGGCGATCTTGGTCCACTGCGCATCTTCCACCGAGCCCTTGCGCAGGTCCTGCAGCTGGATGGACGCTTCGGCCGAGAGCAGGCGCATCGCGATCTCGTTGCGGCCCATTTCCAGGGAGAAGAACACGGTGGCCATGTTGTGCTTGATGGCAGCCGAACGGGCGAAGTCCAGCGCGAAGGTCGACTTGCCGACGGCGGGACGGGCAGCGATGATGATCATCTGGCCGCCCTTCAGGCCCTGGGTCAGCTCATCGAATTCGTAGAAGCCGGTGGGCACGCCGGTGATGCCATCGCCAGCGTTGGCCGCGTTTTCGATCTCGTCGACGGTGTCTTCGATGATGTCCGAGAGGCGCACGTAGTCCTCGCTGCTGCGGTTCTCGGCAACCTTGTACACCTCGGCCTGGGCTTCGTTGACGATTGCGTCGACCTCGCCATCGGGCGAATAGCCCATCTGGACAATGCGCGTACCGGCGTCAACCAGCCGGCGCAGCACTGCGCGTTCACGCACGATTTCTGCGTAGTACCCGGCATTCGCCGCAGTGGGAACCTGCTGGATGAGGTTGTGCAGGTAGGCAGCGCCACCCACGCGCGAGATTTCGCCGCGCTTGGTCAGCAAGTCGGCTACGGTGACCGCATCGGCTGGCTCGCCGCGGCCGTAGAGGTCAACGATTGCCTCGTAGATGGATTCGTGGGAGGGACGGTAGAAGTCGGTGCCGCGGATGGATTCAACGACGTCGGCAATCGCATCCTTGGAAAGCATCATGCCGCCGAGCACCGACATTTCGGCCTCGATATCCTGTGGCGGCTTGCGCCCTGCGTCGGATTCCCGTCCTTCGTAAACCGGCTCAGCACTCATTGCAGACACTTCCATCCCCTATTGACCCGCTGGGAAAATTCTCCTTGCCCTCATGGCAACGCTTCATCATGTCAGTCGATACGGACATTTAGCTGTAAAGCGCCTGTGGATATTTCTCTCCCGAAGCCAACACTAGGGCTGTTATTAACAGGCGTAAACCTCATTATCCACAGAATATGTGGATAACACACCGCTACCTGTGGACTCACCTGTTCACAGTCTGGGGAGAACCCTGTGGATTACCCCGCTCTATACACCGGTAACATCAATTGACTAGTCTGTTTGTATTTTCACACTTGTGGAAAGAAAGTTAATTCATTGAAGGTCACGCCAACCACATCGAGGTTATCAACACCCACAATCGCCCAGTTTCCGGGGTTTTCGCTCCTTTGTTCACATTTCCCCACACTTCATCCACAGTTTTGTGGATAACATTGTGGATACTGTTAAATTTGCAAAACCCTTAGTCACCACGGATTAATGTTCGCTATCAAGGCTCCGAGCCCGAAGTAGTTCACAACCAACAAGAATTTCACCGCTCAGGGCCGTGGATAACTTGATGTCGCCGAGGTGGCGTTGCGTGAATTTGAAGCCGTAACTGGGCTCTTGGCCCACTGCCACCGATTTACCCCGGCAATCAGCTGCAGTGGAAGTGCAATTACACGTCGAACTTGCCCGCAGTGCATGGGCTGCATGTAGTCCAGGGTTGCTGCCGGGGTGCCCGGAGATCAACAGGCATCGCGCCTAATTTTCCGATTGGCACAGGGATCAAGTGATTCCGCAGGCCTCGAAATCAAAAAAGCTTCGGCCAGATCGATATGTTGATCTGGCCGAAGCTATGGAAGTTCAGAAGAGCTTAGACGAGCTCGGGGACCGGCAGTGAATGGAAGCGCGAATCGTGGAAGATCTGCGGCGAGTGCTTCGAGATGCGGTGCCCGTGGACTTCCATCAAGATCACCCAGTGATCCCCCGCTTCGACCTCGTTGTAAATCGAGGTTTCCAGCCACAGCGTGGAGTCGTTAATGAACAGTGCGCCCTGTTCCGAGGAATAGGTGTCGATCCCGCGGAATCGGTCGCCGTTCTTCGACGCGATCTGAGCACACACTCCTTCATTGCGTTCGCTGAGCACCGAAACGCCGATGCGGCCAGCGTTGCGCAGCTTTGGCCACGTATTCGAGGATTTCTGCACGGCGAACATCACCAGTGCTGGCTCGAGGGAAACACCCACGGTAAATGACGAAGCCACAATGCCGGTTTTCTCGCCATCCAGTTCTGCACAGAGGGCGGCTACGCCTGACGGATGCTGAGCGAAAACCTTGCGCAGGGTCAACGGGTCAAGTTCAAGATTCAATGACATGGCTCGATTCCTTCGGGTCTTGCCCACCGCGCAATAATCCGCACGCCGGAGCTTCTTGATTCTCGAAGCCGCCAGCGTTGGAGTTCCACGCCGTGTGCGGTACTTGTTCCAGCACGTTTTCGCGTGGAACCGAATCCTCACCTGGAGCACCCCACTACCGTTGAGAGGGTTGCCGATCAGCAAGCCAGGGCTTATAGCTGATGCTCTTGATTCTGCTTAAAACAATATGGGTGATTACGAAGCAGCGTCAAACATTTTGCTTCGCAAATCGCAATATTCAACGAAACGTTCGATCCAATGCCTTGAAATGAACCTTTTAGCAGTCTTTTATTCGCCAAATCCACCTTGCCCGAGACCTTCGACGCAACTTTCATTACGGACCTTCTCCGGTCACGTTGCAGCGGAAGACCCGGCTCTACCCGTGGAACCGGAGGCCTGTCGCGAATTCACTACCGCTCACCGCAATGAAACTTGGTTTCTCCGCATGACGCTGAGGTTCATGGTACTATCGATCATGGAGTGCATTGAGTCACACTCCCTCTTATTGTTCTCCGTAACCATCGCTGACGATTGAGGAATAGCCACACCATGGTAGAGATTCAGGCAAACCATTCAGAACTGACCCCGCTGCGTTTCCTTGAGCGCACAACCGAGGCCTATCCGAAGAAGACCGCCGTCATCCATGGAACTCGCAGCTACACCTACGCGGAACTCGAAGCACGCGTGCACCGCTTTGCCCAGGCGCTGAAGGCGCGCATTGAACCGGGCGACCGCGTGGCCGTGCTGGCACCGAATACTCCCGAAATGCTCATGGCGCATTACGCCGTGCCGCTGGCTGGCGGCGTCCTCATTGCCCTGAATACCCGCCTTTCGGCCCACGAGCTGCAGTACATCATTGATCATTCGGCTGCCAAGCTGATGCTTGCCGACACCGAGCTGCTGGAGCATACGAAGACCCTGCGCCGGGAGAACCCGACGCTGGAAGCGCTCATTGAAATCACCGATGACCAGTACTCCGGACCGCGTCCCGAAGTGCAAGTCGACGCCACCTTGGACGAGTTGCTGGCAGAAGCCTCGGATGAGAAGCTTCCCTATGCCATTGCCGACGAGCGGGCGCCGATCACTCTCAACTACACGTCAGGCACCACCGGCAAGCCGAAGGGCGTGCTCTACTCGCACCGCGGCAGCTACCTGAATTCCTTGGGCGAAGCTCACCACCAGGGCTTCACCGCCAAGACCCGCTACCTGTGGACCCTGCCGATGTTCCACTGCAACGGATGGTGCACCCCATGGGCCGTCACCGCAGCGGGCGGAACCCACCTGTGCCTGCGCGGCGTGCGCGAGAATGCGGTCTGGGACGCCATCGAGAATCTTGGGACCACCCACCTGTGCGGCGCCCCGACCGTCTGCTCCATCATCGCCGACTCAGCCCGTGCCCATCAGCTTGATACGCCATTGCGGATCACCACCGCAGGCGCTCCCCCGTCCCCGGCCATCATCTCCAAGCTGCAGAATCTGGGCATCGAAGTAGTCCACGTGTACGGCCTGACCGAAGTCTATGGGCCGTACACGGTGTGCGAATATCAGGATGAGTGGGATGAGCTCGATGGGCCGGCCCGGGCAGCGAAGCTCGCCCGCCAGGGCGTTGGCATGATCACTGCCGAGTCCGCGCGCATTGTCGACGAGAACATGGACGATGTCCCCGCGGACGGGCAGACCATGGGCGAAATCGTACTGCGCGGCAATAACGTCATGATCGGCTACTACCGCGACGAAGCCGCCACCGCCCAAGCTTTCCATGGCGGCTGGTTCCACACCGGCGACCTCGGCGTCATGCACCCGGACGGCTACATCCAGGTGCGCGACCGGGCCAAGGACATCATCATTTCCGGCGGCGAGAACATCTCCACCATCGAGGTGGAACAGGCCCTCGCATCGCACCCAGAAGTGCTGGACCTTGCAGTCATCGGCGTCGCCGACGAGAAATGGGGCGAGCGCCCGGTGGCTTATGTCATCCGCGGCAGCGGATCCACCTTGGATGCCGAAACCCTGATTGGCTTCGCCCGCGAAAAGCTCGCCGGATTCAAGGTGCCGCGCACCATCGTCTTCCCGCAGGATCTGCCGCGCACCTCCACTGGTAAGGTGCAGAAGAATGTTCTGCGCGCCCAGGCGCTCGAAGACAGCACGACGAACTAGCCCGAGGATCACTAATTGGATAAGCCAGCACCACGGATTCCCGACAAGACCAGCCGATTCAGCGAAAGCATCGGATTGGAATTCGATGATATCTCTGCCACTGAAGTACGCGGCCACGCGCAATTGGACGAGAACCACCACACTCCGTGGGGAGTGGTCCATGGCGGCGTGTACGCCTCGATGATCGAGAGTGCAGGGTCGGTTGGCGCCAGCTATGCGGTGGCCGAACGCGGGCAATTCGCCGTTGGAGTGCACAATGCCACTGACTTCCTGCGCCCCTCCACCGGGGCGCGGGTCCAGGTGGTCGCCACCGCGCTGTTCCAAGGGCGCACCCAGCAGCTCTGGGAGGTCATCATCACCGATGAAGCCACCGGCAAGCAGCTCTCCCGTGGCCAGCTTCGTACCCAGAATGTGGATTTGCCCAAGGAATGACGTCAAGCAGAAGATTCATAAGATGCGCTTCATGTCCAGCACAGTGAGCGTGCATTTCATGTAGTGCGCCCGCAATGCACAGATGCAGTACTGTCAAAGGCGGGAAGAAGGTGCGCAATTGAAGGTCTCCGCAAATATACTCGTCGGCAAATGTCCGCTGTGGACTTGGGTACTGATGGGATTGGCGCTTGCTTCTGCCCTGGCCCTCATTGACTGGGCAGACACGGGGACGGCAAAACCACTCTGGATGTTCCTCCTGCCCACTGCCTTTGGCTTATTGGGAGGCATCGTGGCTGCGTTGAAGAAGAGCTTTGGATGGGCGCTCATCTCGCTGGCTTTCGGCCTGCTGGTTGTGCAACTGCTATCCGTCGTGGTCACCGTGGTCCAGGGTCCATAACGGTTCCCTGAGAATCCCGCGTCACTGCTTTTCCCTCTGCGAGCACCGGCGTACGGTAGGTGGCATCTAACGCCCGAGCTCCAGGAGGTTCGCCATGAGCGCGACCTATACCTTCGATGTGTTCAGCAGCCTTGATGGCTTCGGCAGTGCCGGAAGCGATTGGGGCGGCTATTGGGGAAAGCAAGGGCCGGAGCTGCTGGCCCATCGGCTCGAACTGTATACGCGAGCATGCCGAGTAGTCTTCGGAGCCAACACCTTCCGCCTCTTCAGCCGCTTCTGGGAAGAAATCGAAATGAATCCCGAGGTGGAAGACGCGTGGGGCGTAGCCTTGCACGACAAGCCCGCCACCGTCATCTCCACCACCTTGGAAGAGCCTCTGAACTGGCCCAACCCCACACTGGAGCGCGCTGATGCACTGGAAGTCGTCGCGCGGCTGAAGGAAACCTCGGATGTGCCGCTGCGCTCCCACGGTTCTCTCGCCATGAACCATTCCCTGCTCGCGGCAGGCCTGGTCGATTTCATCCAAGTGACCATCTTCCCCGTGCTGACCGGGCACAGCGGCTCAGCTCCTGTACTTGGCGGGGTGGACGACTACGACCTGGAACTTGTCGATTCCAAGCTGCTGGACGGCCGGATCCAGGAGTTGACCTATCGTCCGACGCGCCATCAACCAGCACACAGCTAGCAGCACCATGCCTCGCATCCTCTTTCCTTGGACGCTGGTTGGCATGCTCCTGCTCAATGGGTGCGCTGCACCGACCGCCAGCGACCAGCCTGCCAGCACGCCAGCTCCCCTGGCCACCGGTCTGGAAGCCCCCTGGTCAATGGTCTACGCCCAAGGCAGCTTGCTGGTCAGCGAACGGGATTCGGGACGCATCTTGGAAATCCTGGATTCCGGGCAGCATCAGGAAGTCGCTCGGGTCGATGGCGTGGCAGCCCAGGGCGAAGGCGGGTTGCTCGGCTTGGCCTTCCTCGCCCCCGATCAGCTGTACGCCTACTCCACCACGGAATCAGGCAACCGCATCCAGCAGTTCACCGTGCAGGGCACCACGGGAAGCCTTTCGCTCTCGGCACCGCGCACGCTGCTCTCCGCCTTGCCGTCGGCGAGCATCCACAATGGCGGGCGGCTGGCTATCGGCCCCGATGGCATGCTCTATGCCTCCGTCGGGGATGCGGCGGATCCCGAGCAAGCCCAGGACCTCCAGCAATTGGGCGGCAAGATTCTGCGCATGGCACCGGACGGGAGCATCCCAGAAGACAACCCGTTCAAAGGTTCCCATGTCTATAGCTATGGGCACCGCAATGTGCAGGGCATGGCGTGGAGCTCCGATGGGACCATGTACGCCAGCGAGTTCGGGCAGAACACCTGGGATGAGCTGAATATCATCGAAGCCGGCGGGAATTACGGCTGGCCGCTGGTTGAGGGATCCGCTGGCACGGCGGATCAGTACATTGACCCGGTCGCGCAGTGGGCGCCGTCCGAGGCGAGTCCGAGTGGAATCGAGATTGTCGACGACACCTTGTACCTCGCGAATCTGCGTGGACAGCTCTTGCGCAGCGTCAGTCTGGAATCGCCCGATAGCCAATCAGAACTGCTGGTGGGCGAACATGGCAGGCTGCGCGATGCCTTGCTCTCCGAGCATGGGGATCTTCTGGTCTTGACCAGCAATACCGACGGCCGCGGCAATCCGGCTCCCCAAGATGATCAGATCGTACGCATCAAGGTCGCAACACATTCGCCAACTGGATAAGCCGCGCATCTGCAACTCGCAAGCGCGCGAATTCTGTCTCAAGGAATCCACGTAGTTGGTTCTCGCTCGCGGCAAAGGCGGAGGGCCAGCACCGTGGTGCCGGCCCTCCGCCTTTGATTCGGGCCAGCCTAGTTGGCCGGACGCATGTCTCCGGTCTGCCGGAAGCGCTCATGCCAGGACAGCGCCTCGCCCAGCAGGTGCGGGGTGTGCTTGCCGTAGCTCTCCTTGCAGGCGCGGTCGAAGTAGTCCTGCAGCATCGGGCGGTACTCCGGGTGGGCGCAATTGTCGATGACAGTCTGCGCACGCTGCTTGGGCGAATGCCCGCGCAGGTCGGCCAGGCCCTGCTCGGTAATCAGGATCATGGTGTCGTGCTCAGTGTGATCCACGTGGGAGGCCATCGGAACGATGCCGGAGATCTTGCCGCCCTTGGCGGTGGATGGGGACATGAACACGGACAGGTAGCCGTTGCGGGCGAAGTCGCCCGAACCGCCGATGCCGTTCATCACGTGCGAGCCGAGCACGTTGGTGGAGTTCACGTTGCCGTAGATGTCGGCTTCGATCATGCCGTTCAGCGCAATGCAGCCCAGGCGGCGGATAATCTCCGGGTGGTTGGAGATCTCCTGGGCGCGCAGCAGGATGCGCTTGCGGTAGTGGTCGACGTTGCGGTTAAATTCCTCGATGCCGTCCGAGGACAGCGAGAAGCTGGTGGCGGAGGCGAACTCGATGGTGCCGTCCTTGATCAGCTCCAGCATGCCGTCCTGGATGACCTCGGTGTAGGCGGTCAGGCCCTTGTAGCCGCCGCGGGATAGGCCGGCCAGCACGGCGTTGGCGATATTGCCTACGCCCGACTGCAGAGGCAGCAGCTTCTCGGACAGGCGTCCGGCGCGGATCTCGGAATCAAGGAAGGTCAGCAGGTGATCCGCGATCTTCTCGCTGGTCTCGTCCACTGGCGCGAAGGGGCTCAGGCGGTCAGGTGCGTCGGTTTCCACGACGGCGACGATCTTGTTCACGTCGACGTCCATGTACTGCTGTCCGATGCGGTCGCGCACGGTTCTCAGGTCGATCGGCTTGCGGTGCGGTGGGAGCGCGGTGCCGTAGTAGACGTCGTGCATGCCTTCCATGGCCGCTGACTGCTGGCTGTTGACCTCGATAATGACCTTGTCGGCCATTTCCAGCCAGGTCTTGTTATTGCCTACTGAGCTGGAAGGGATCAAGGCGCCCTCGGCGGTGACGCCGACAACCTCGACGATGGCCAGGTCGATCTTGCCGTAAAAGCCGAACCAGGCGTGCTGTGCCACATGGGACAGGTGGATGTCCATGTACTCCATGTTGCCGTCGTTGATCCGGCGGCGCAGCTCGGGATCGGACATGTACGGCAGGCGCAGGTTCATGCCCTCTGCCTTGGCCAATACGCCATCCAGTTCAGGGGCGGTGGAAGCGCCGGTCAGCACGTTGATCTTGAAGTCCTTGCCGGCAGCGTGCTGGCGCTCCATCTGCGCGGCCAGTGCCCCGGGCACTGCTTTCGGGTATCCAGCACCGGTAAAGCCGCTCATGGCTACGGTCATGCCCGGCTTGATGAACTCGGCAGCCTGCTCAGCGCTCATCAAGCGATCAGCAAAGGCCCGGTGGTGAATACGTTCGTGCAAAATAACCCCTTTGGAACTTCCTTGTGATGCAGGTCTATAACCTGCATCTCACCGGAATACTTTAGCGGGTTCGGCGCAGTGACTCAGACCTCACCGGGCGCTTCTGCGCGATGGGTGGCATATTTGTCGACGAGCTGGGCTCAATTTGCGCTGACCGGTCGGCCGGGAAAATCCGCGCGGCAATTGTTGCGGGCCGGTTGGATCGCTAGCCGATTTCGGCGTGCATGTCCTTGAGGATCGCCCGCACTTGCAAGCGGGCGCCCATGGCCTCTGCGTAGCGGCGCAAGGTCGACAACTGGACCCGATCCAGGTCGCCGGTCTCCATGCGGGCAATGCGGTCGACACTCAGCTTCAGCGCGCCAGCCAGCTCAACCTGGCTCAGCTCTGCTTCTTCGCGCAGTGCACGTAACGACAGCCGCCGGGACTCGACCTGGACACGGCGCTGATGCTCTGCAACGGCTTCGCGTTGGGCCTCGGTCAAGACTTCAGGATCGGCATACGCAAAACCCATTTGTTCCACCGTTTCTCTCGATCATGCTGGCTTAGAACGCATTCACTTTCGAGGCTACGAGGCCGGGCATCCAATGCCAACGTTTCAGACGCGCCTTTCACAAGGCGATCTGGTGAATTATGCGCAAACCCACGGTGGATCGGAAACAGGCTGGCATCGCCCAGTGGCCAGAGGGACATGCGACGATGACGGCCAAGCCTTTACCAAAATGCTCCCGAAATCGGATTGTGCGTCGGCAACCGCGAACCTGCATTTAAATCGACTCCCGCCAAGGAGAGCCCTCTGCGATGGATGCTGGAGGTATTTGCAATGAAGAAATGGACTCGGTGGCAAGACTGGGTCAGTGTTGCGGCAGGTATTGTTGTCGCGGTTTCAACCACCTGGCTTGATGGAACCAGCACCTCGATGACGCTGATGCTGGTCTTCGGCTTGCTCATGGTGGTCACCGGTGTTTGGAGCGTCATGATGCCGCGACTGGTTTCCATGGAATGGGCATTGGCCATCGCCAGCGCGCTGCTGTTCGCTTCGCCCTGGATGGGATCGTTCACCGATTTCTCCGGCGCCGCATGGATGTCGTGGATCTGCGGTTGCGTCGGCATCGTCTCCGGCCTGCTCGCGATTTCCCCTGCCATGGATATGCACCATGCAGCTGGCAGATCCCGGATGGCGCACTGAGAAACTGGAATCCCGATCGATGGCCGCGATGTCGAAGCATCGCGGCCATCTGGCGTTAATCCCGGCACTCGGCGGATGCGACTCGACCTTGGCTGGACCCGGAGGGTTAACGCCAAGAGGTGGCGTGCACTCCTTGCGGAGCCCACGCCACCTCTTGATCAGAAGCGGAGTCTGGAAGACTTACTTCTTGGCAGCAGCTACAACCTGCAGGCGCAGGTTTGCAACGACGTCCTCGTGTACGCGGACGGTTGCGGTGTAGTTGCCAGTCGACTTGATGTGGTCGTTGACCTCGATGTTGCGCTTGTCGATCTTGCCCAGACCGGCAGCCTCGACGGCAGCAGCAATGTCGGTGGTCTTGACGGTGCCGAACAGGCGACCGTTCGAGCCAGCCTTGATGGTGATCTTCACCGGCTGGGACTTCAGCTTGGCTGCAAGTTCCTGAGCTTCCTCAAGGTTTGCAACAGCGCGAGCAGCACGTGCAGCCTTGATCGACTCCACCTGCTTCTCACCGCCCTGGGTCCAGACGATTGCGAAGCCGCGTGGCAACAGGTAGTTACGGGCGTAGCCGTTCTTTACCTCAACAATATCGCCAGCAGCACCGAGACCGGATACTTCGTGAGTCAGAATGATCTTTGCCATTTTGCTATCCCTCTTCCTTAGCCGCGGCCAGCGCCGGAGTAAGGCAACAGGGCAACTTCACGTGCGTTCTTGATTGCCTGTGCGATCTTGCGCTGTTCCTGGACGGAAACGCCAGTTACACGACGAGCGCGGATCTTACCGCGGTCGGAGATGAACTTGCGCAGCAGTGCGGTGTCCTTGTAGTCGATGACGGTGATGTCAGCGGCCTTCAATGGGTTGGACTTTGGTTTGGGCTTACGGATTTCAGCCTTAGCCATCGTGGAGCTCCTTTAGCTTTGGAGCCCGCAGAGTGATCTGCGGGATGGTGAATAAATATTGTTTAGAAAGGTGGTTCGTCTGCGCCCGGGTTGCCCCAGCCGCCACCGTTGTTTCCGCCGGTGCTCCATGGGTCAGCGGCTGGAGCATTCCATCCGCCACCCTGCTGCGGCTGCTGCTGACGCGGAGCCTGCGCTGGTGCACTTTGCTGCGGTGCGTTGGAGAAGCCTCCACCACCGTTGCCGAAGCCGCCGTTGCCACCGCCGGAGCGCTGGGTACGGGTGACCTTGGCCGACGCGAAACGGAGCGATGGGCCGATTTCATCGACTTCAAGCTCCATGACGGTGCGACGTTCGCCTTCCTTGGTGTCGTAAGAACGTGAACGCAGGCGACCCTGGGCGATGACGCGCATGCCCTTGGTCAGCGTCTCGGCAACGTTCTCTGCAGCTTCGCGCCACACCGATGCGCGCAAGAACAGGGCTTCCCCGTCCTTCCACTCATTGGACTGGCGGTCAAACGTGCGAGGAGTCGAAGCGATCGTGAAGTTCGCTACGGCTGAACCGGACGGCGTGAAACGCAGCTCCGGATCGGCAGTCAGGTTTCCGATAACGGTAATAACAGTCTCGCCTGCCATTGACTCTCCTTAGAAAGATTGAACGTTAATTCCTACGACGGAAGGTTGCGCGTAATTAAACGCGTGCCTCTTCCGGACGGGTGACCTTGTGGCGCAGGATCAGCTCGTTGATCTTCAGCTGGCGCTCAAGCTCAGCGGAAGCGGCTGGTTCTGCGGTGTAGTTCACCACTACGTAAGTGGCTTCTGCCTTCTTCTTGATCTCGTAAGCCATCTTGCGACGACCCCAGACATCAACCTTTTCGATGGTGCCACCGTTGGAGCGAACAACCTCGAGGTACTTCTCGATGGTTGGCTCTACGGTGCGGTCATCGACCTCTGGATCAATGAGGACCATAAGTTCATAAGCACGCATGTGAACCCACCTCCTTTGGGCTAAACGGTCGCGGTATTTCCGCAACAGGAGGTTCTTGCGTTATCTGCGCACCAGACACCCAACTTTCGGGCATGCAGTGGCACAGACCTTCCAATCCTACCCGAGAGACCCGAACTTGCATAAGGCTTGGTGTCCTAGATCATGCCCGGCTACTTGGAATCCAGGGCAGCCTCGATCCTTTCCCCGAAGATCGGAGCCAAGGTGCGCATGTAGGTATCGCTGATGTGGTGCTTGTCCCGGTAGACCAACACATTCCCCACCACTGCCGGACACGTTCCGTCCACACAGAAGTAGTCGCTGAAGTCGAGCACCTCGACGCGCGGTTCCAGTTCGGCGGCCTGCTTAGTGGCGTCGCCCTTTTCGTAGGCTCCCGCTTCAGGGAAGGAGCATTTGCCTGGATCCTGCACGTTTTCCTCTACGCAGTCCCGCGCATAGGAATTCTGCGGTGGACGCGGGGTATCGACAATGGCATAGACCGGCAGGCCCGCGTCTTCCAACGCGGACCACGTCGTGGCCAGACCCTGTGCCGCATTGGTAGTGAACGTGGCACCTCCCCAGTTCGCGGTGATCACCGCGTTGATGTCACCGCGCGAGGTCAACGCATCCATGGTCTGGTCGATGGCTTCTTCGCAGTTGATGCTGCCATCCCGGTCCGCCTTGCGCTGGGCGTCGGAGAATGGGCAGGAATTCTTCAGGTAGGTCACCACCTTCCAGCCCTTGGTTTGTGCGTAGCCACTGACGGCTTCGAACCAGTGCGCGGCGTGGGAGTCCCCGACCAGCGCCACGGTGTAGCTGGCATCCTCACTGCCGAATTCGCACCCCTTGATCTGCGTGGACTTCGGCTCCTGGACGCAATCCCCCAGCTCGGGCTGGTCTTCGGCGGCCGTGGCCGGCAGCGGAACCACCTGCCGGTGGCCGGCAAGGAACGCCGGTGCACCCTGGTCAACGGAGGCCGCGCCGAAACCAGTTGGCGGGTTTTGCATCATGGCACCCAGCTCGTGCTGCTCCTTTGCCACAATTTGCTGCTGCATGGTGCCCGGCAAGAGCGCGATGGACGCCGCCAGCCCGACCATCACAGCCCCGGCAAGCAGGGAGCGGGCCGGCGAACTGGCGATCGGACGGAAGTGGCGCGCCGGGGTTTCGACCCACGTCAAGCTGGCCCAGGCCAACAGCAGGGAACCTGCCAGCAACGCCAGCGACTGCATCGGCCCGGGCTCGCTGCCCGCCAGTTCGATGTAGAACACGATTAGCGGCCAATGCCACAAGTACAGCGAATACGAAGCGAGGCCTACCCACTGAACGGGAGCCCAGTTCACCAAGGGATGCAACGATCCAGGGCCCCGCGTGCTGCCCGCGGCGATCACCACGGCGCAGCCAAGAACCGGGATGGTGGCCGCGATGCCCGGGAAGACCGTCTGGGCGTTGTAGCTGAAAGCAGCGAAGCAGATCGCTGCCAAGGCCGCGAGCACGGCAAGGTTTCTCGTCGGCCAGCTGGTAACCCACGCCGGGAGCTTCAAGGCTCCGTTGGCGTGCGCCTGCACTGCCAAGGCCAGCAGTCCACCGACGGCCAGTTCCCAAATGCGCGTGGTGGTGATGAAGTATCCGGCGCTATTGCCTGAGTAGCCGGCAAATGCAGAGTACCCCAAAGACAAGAGCGCGACGGCCCCGAACATGATCCAGAGCATGCGGCGGCGCGGTGCAAAGGCATCGCCGCCACTGGTGCCCGTACCTGGCTTGGCGATCAGGCAGGCGGCCAGAACCAGCAACGGCCAGAACAGGTAGAACTGCTCTTCGACGCCCAAGGACCAGAAGTGCTGCAAAGGCCCGGGAGCCTGGTCTGCAGCCAGGTAATCGACGGAGTCGGCGGCGAGCACCCAGTTCTGCACCGAGAAGGCAGAGGCGATGGCTTGGGTGCCCAACTCGCCCCACTGGGTCTTAGGCAGGATCAGGAAACTTGCCACGACCACTGCGAGGATCACCAGCATGGCTGCCGGGAGAATTCTCCTCGCGCGACCGGCAAAGAAACTTGGAAGGCTGACCCGCCCGGTGCGTTCGGCCTCACGCAGCAGGTGCGAGGTAATCAAGAACCCCGAGATGACGAAGAAAATGTCGACGCCGATATAGCCGCCCGGAACCACTGATGGCTCAAGGTGATAGGCCACGACCAGCAGAACCGCCAAGGCGCGTAGCGCTTGGATCTCCGGACGGAAATTCTTGACCTGCAGGGAAATCGAACTCATAGTCATTGATCAGACCAGCAGGGGGTAAACGGCAGGTTATCAACGGGCAACAGGCACTCTAACGACCCGTGGGAACCTCATGAGCGGTCCGAGGTTCCCGCTTCAGAACAAACCGCTAGCTCAGAAGTTTCCGATTCGCCCTGGACAACGGGTACTTGGCATCAAGCTTGGAATCGAGACTCAACCGGAAGACAGCTTCAAGCAGCAATTGCCCGACGCCCCAGTAGACCGGGATCAGCAACCAGATGTACCAGCCGAAGTTGCCGGTGGTTGCCAAGATGACCGTGCCGAAGGTGACCAGGATGCCCAGCCCGCGGAAGACGAGCAGGATCCCCTTCGTGACCGAATCCCGCCGTTCTTGATCTGCTTGGGTGCGAGCTTCGAGCCCATCCACTGCCTCAGAGAATTTGGGGGTTTGGACGCTTGCGAAGAGGTCTCCAACCGGCACCTCCAGTACTTTGGCGACCAGCGAAAGAGTTTCCAAGCTCGCGTCATTTCCGGCTTCGAGCCGTTGGACTGTTCTGACAGTAACGCCGCTCTCTGCAGCTAGACGTTCTTGCGTCCAGCCCTTGACCCGGCGAAGCTGTGCGATGCGTGATTCATTCATGGCACTAACGCTAGCCAATGGCTTGACGAAAGCACCACGACATCAACACGAAAGTTAACCGACTGCAACACGACAGCACCTTAAAACCAAGGTTGGCCTGATGAAAAGAAATATTCCTGGAAGCGACTATTTCGGTCCAGTCAGGAATTGCGCTGTTGCTTCTCACGGATCAAATCCAGCGCCAGCACCGAACCGATCACTGCTTGGCGTTGCTGCCTTGTGAGGTTCTCGGTCAAGCGCACGGCGTAGGTTGACTTCCCCATCAACGCGTTGCCCATTCCGGACCATTCCCTGGTCACGGTTCCCAGCACTCCCCCGGGACCGGTGATCTGGAAGTCGAAGTCCCAGATGCTGCCCAACAGCTCGAGCTCTTCGCCCAGCATCGAGATGGAGACCTTTGTCTTGAAGAAGGTAATCCTCTTGACCAAGCTGGCCAGCGGGGAACCATTGCCGTCAAGGATTTCGAATCGATCGCGGCCCATGGTCATCGTGTCCTTGACGACGATCACCGGATTATCCGGGCCATCGAAGACAGTAAGTTCGCGAGCCCCAACGAACATGCGCCCCAGCGTGCTTCCGCCGGTATCTACGTGGGCAATTTGCATCCCGGAGGAATCCAGAATCGCGAAGTCGTTCTTCGAGAAGTTCTTCGTCTGCTGGAAGATCAACGTGTCCTGGCTGAAGATCGTCATGGTGCCGATTATGCCACCGATCAGGCGCGGCGGACGAGGTTCGAGCCGGGACACGGAAAGCCGGCCCGCAGGCCGGCTTTCCGCAATGCCATGCCTAGCCTACGCTCCGAAGAACTCGCTAGAGACCTTGGACAGGTACCACGGGTCGTCGACGCCGCACATCTCTCGGGCGGAGTGCATGGACAGCAGCGCCACACCCACGTCAAGGGTGCGGATGCCCAGCCGGGTTGCGGTCAGCGGGCCGATGGTCGAACCGCATGGTACGCGGTTGTTGGATACGAACTCCTGGTAGGGAACTCCAGCGGCCTCGCACCAGTTGGCGAATGCGGCAGCACCGACCGCATCGGTGGCATAGCGCTGGTTGGCGTTGATCTTCAGCAACGGACCGGCATTCAGCTGCGGGCGGTTGGCCGGATCGTGTCGCTCCGGGTAGTTCGGGTGAACCGCGTGGCCGGCATCCGCAGACAGGCATACCGAATTCGACAGCGCACGGGCGGTGTCTTCAACCCCTGCGCCCATGGATGCCTGGATGCGGTTGATCAGTTCTTCCAGGAAGGGGCCGCAGGCGCCCGAGCGCGAGGACGAACCCAGTTCCTCGTGGTCGAAGGCGGCAAGCATGGCAATGCGGTTGCCTGCTGGTTTGCGCGAATGTCCAATCAATGCGATCAGGCCTGCATGCACCGAGGAGAGGTTATCCAGGCGGGAGCCGGCGAAGAAGTTCTTGCCTTCGCCGAAGACCTCGCCGCGCTGTGCTGGTGCGGTCAGGATGTCGTAGCCGGCGACCTGTGCCGGGTCGACACCTGCAGACTTCGCCAGGATCGCCAGGATGTCGGCATCCGCAAGGTCACCGGCGCCGAAGATCGGATTGGTGTGGGTCTGCTTGTCCAATGCCAGGCCCTCATTGACCTGGCGGTCCAGGTGGATGGCCAGCTGCGGAATGCGCAGGATCGGTTCAGTCTGGGCCAGGTGCTCGGATCCATCCTTGAGCACCAGTCGGCCGGCAAGCACCAGTTCGCGGTCCAGCCAGGAGTTCAGCAGCGGTCCGCCGTAGACTTCAACTCCTGCCTGCCACCAGCCGTTGGAGCCAGTGGTCGGCTTCGGCTTGAGCTTGAAGCCCGGCGAGTCGGTGTGGGCACCGAGGATATGGAAACCGCTCGTTGCGGTGGCAGCTTCTGGCTGCACCCACGCGATGATCGCACCGTCGCGGACCACGTAGTAGGAGCCCGGGCCAAGGTTCCACGCCTGCTTCTCGTCCAGCGCCGTGAATCCAACAGCGTCCAGGCGCTTCGCTGCCGAGGCGGCGGCGTGGTAGCTCGATGGCGAGGTTGCGACGTATTCGGCCAGATCTGCAATGTGGGCCATTGCTGCGGCTTGTGCCATGGCTGGTTGCTCACTTCTTTCTGTCAAGAGATGTTTGTCAGACGGTTCTTCAGGTTTTGGTTCCCGCCTGAAAAGTCGAGTTGCCTCCCAGCTTAGTAGCCTGAACCACATTTGCTGGTGTCCGACTGGACCTCCAGCCTTGCTGGCAACCTGAGATATACCCATATCTTTAGCTTGACTTGGGGCCTAGCTCTCGAGGATGCTGAAAGCAGTCCCGGAGACAAGGAAAGCGAGTTCATCATGGCTACAGCCGATCGAACACCAGAACAAAACGAGATTCCAGCAAACTCACCCGAAGGCGAGCTGGAGACTACCTTGCCGATGGATTCCAAGGTCCAGCAGTCCGAACCTGCCGGCACAAACAAGCTTCCAGCCACAAGGCTGGGCCGCATCTGGACCGCCACGATCTTCGGGTTGATCGTGCTGGTCCTGCTGATCATCTTCATTGCCCAGAACCAGGATCAGGTGACGCTGAACTACTTCGCTTATCAGGGACAGGTCAACCTCGGTCTGGCATTATTCTTCGCCGCAATTGGCGGCGCCCTCGTGGTGGCAATCGCCGGGGTGGCCCGCGTGATCCAGCTGCGCGCCACCGCGAAGAAGCGGAGCAAGGACAAAAAGCGCTAGTAAACTTCACGGCCGCCGGGCGAACCCGAATGGGTTTCGCCCGGCGGCCGTTTTGCTACCCAGACGCCGCCTAGTAATCCAGGCCCTGGGATGGAATGACCAGCCCGGTCTCATAGGCGTACACGACCGCTTGGACGCGGTCGCGAAGGTGCAATTTGGTCAGGATGCGCCGCACGTGGGTTTTCACCGTCGCTTCGGACAGGAAGAACCGGTGGGCGATCTCGGCGTTGGACAGCCCCTCGGCGAGCGCACGCAGCACTTCCTGCTCACGCGGGGTGAGGTCATCAAGCAGCGGGTCGTGCGGAGTCTCGGCCGGCTGGCTGCGGTTCCCGGCGCCACCGTTGCGCACATAGGTTTCCAGCAGGCGGGCGGTCACCCGCGGTGCCACGACTGCGTCGCCGGAAGCTACCAGGCGCACCGCTTGGACCAGCTCTTCCGGGGCGACATCCTTGAGCAGGAATGCGCTGGCTCCTGCCTGCAGGCCCGAGAAGGCGTATTCGTCCAGGTCAAAGGTCGTCAGGATGATGATCTTCGTTTCCGGGTAGTCCTTGGCGATGCGTTCGGTGGCTTCCAGGCCATCCATCTTGGGCATGCGCACGTCCATCAGGACCACATCGGGTTTCAGCGCCGCAGTCTGGGCCAAGGCATCGAGACCGTCGACAGCTTCCCCGGCGATGACGATATCCTCCTCGCCTTCGAGGATGAGGCGGAATCCCATGCGCAGCAGGGGTTGGTCATCGACCAGCAGGACCTTGATTTTCTCTTCCACGCTTATTCCTTCACTGCCTTCCGGCTCTTGTTCTGCAAGCTGCATTCGGGCAGCTGCAGGACCGCTTTGACGATCCATCCACCGCTGGCTACTGGTCCGGCATCTACCGTTCCGCCAAAGAGCGCCGCGCGTTCGCGCATGCCGCGCAGACCTCGCCCGCTGCCGACGCTCGGAACTCTCGTTGCATCGCCGTTGTCCATGATTTCCATGCGCAGTTCCCCGCGGCGCTGTTCCAGGCGCACCTGGACATCACTTACGTTACGGGCATAACGCAAGGAATTGGTCAAGGACTCCTGGATGATGCGGAAGACCGTGAGCTGGAAGGTGGTGTCTTCCGGCAGCGGATCACCCGTATGCGCATAGGTGACCGGCAGGCCTGCGGTACGGAATCCTTCGAGCAATTGCTCCACGTTGCCGCCAGTAGGCTGCGGAGCGAGCTCCCCGGATTCTTCTTGGCGCAGCACGCCGAGCATGCGGCGCATATCTGCCAGGGCGGCGCGACCGGTTCCGGAAAGCTCGTTGAGCACTTCATCGGCGCGGGCTTGATCCCGTTTGGCCACCACCCGCGCCCCCTCGGACAGGGCAATCATCACCGACAGCGAATGGGCAACCACGTCATGCATTTCGCGGGCAATGCGGTTGCGCTCTTGCACCTGGGCCAGTACGGAAACCTGCGAAGCCCAGTGATTCAGCTCAGCTTCGTGGATGCGCGCGTTGCGCACGTTCATGCCCACTGCTGCAGCGGCGATGTAGAAGCCGATGATGAAACTGCCCGAGACCGCGATGATGACGCGGGTGAAGATCGTTTCATCGATTCCATCCTGAGGGTCGAATTCCATGCCGGTCATGTCCGGGAAGCCCATCAGGACCATCAGGACGGTTTGGAAGCTTCCGGCCAGGATGGACAGCGGGATGGTCCGCTTCGCCGAATAGCTGGTGGCGACGGTATACAGGGCGATGATCATGCCTACCCCGCCCAGACCGCCCTGCGGTCCAGCAATCACCAGGGCCAGGCACTCGAAGAGGAACACCAGGATGATCACCGTCATCGGCGCCCTGCGCCGGTAGAGCAGGGCGGCGCTGACGGCGAGGGTGACGACCAACAGACCGGTCGCATTGGATTCGGGCATTGCCGCCACCACCAAAACGCCTGGCAACGTGAGCAGCAGGTAGATGACTACCGCACCGATGACCACCAAGCGCGGGTGGGTACGCAAATAGCGGCGTATCCGGCCCATCCGCTTGGCGGCCAGTTCATCGAAGGTAACCACAGTTTCCTGCAGCGTCGGTTGGCTCATGCTTCCAGTCTAGTTTTCTCGGTGACGCTCTGGACTATTTGACGTCCCGCTTGGCCAGCAGGACCGCACCCAGCGCCAGCGGAAGCACAATCCAGCCTGCGACGCCCAGCAGCTGCTGCCAGCTTTCCAAGTCGGTGACGACGCTCGAAGGCGTCGCCAACGCCATGCCCAGCTGGTCGGGGGTGAACTTCGCGATGTGCTGTGCCCAGTCGGTGATGCTGGTCAGGATGGAAAGGATGATCGGCAAGACGAAGAACAGGGCAGCGAGGCTGGTGATGCCTCCAGCCGAATTGCGCAGCATCATCCCGAGCGCCAAACCGATCAGCGCCGCCATGGCCACCGCAAGCGCCCCGTACCAGAGAACCCGCTGGAAGGCGTCGCTGCCGAAATCCAGGTCCATCTGGTAGTTGTCGGCAATCGGCTTGCTGACGGCGAAGGCCAGAAGCGAGCTGACGATCTGGACGGCGGCTGTCACGACGGTGATCAGGATGGTCTTGGCAGCCAGCACGCGCAGGCGCTGCGGGCTGGCGAGGAAGGTACTCACCGCTGAACCGGTGGTGAATTCCCCGCTGAAAAGCAGGACACCGAGCACGCCGAGGATCAATTGGCTGAAGACCAGGCCCGAACCAATGAGCTCGGAGGCGAATCCCGGAGCCGCCAGGTCCTCCATGCCCGGCATCTGCTCCATGCCGCCCATGCTGGCCCGCAGCGATCCGAAGCCCCAAGTGCCGATGGCCGCGATGGCCGCATAGAGCACGATGGCCAGCAGAATCAGGATGCGGGTGGAATTCAGGGAGAAGAAACGGATGGATTCGCTGCGCAGCACGCCGAAGAGGGAGACCTTGCCGCGCGGTGCGGTTGCTAATTTCTCAGACATGTCTTTACTTCCCGCCGCCAGTCTCGGCAACATTACTCGAGTGGTATTCGACGGCATCACGGGTCAATTCCATGTAGGCGTCTTCCAGGGTGCGCTGCAGCGGACGCAGTTCGCTGAGCACCACACCGTATTCCAGTGCGCGACGGCCAATGGTCTGCGAATCGGGACCGGTGACTTCCACGCCATGCTCGTCGATCCGGCGCAGCTGGACGCCGTCGCCGTTCAGCGCGTTCATCAGCACCTCAATGTCTGCTGAACGCACAATTGTCTGGTCAAGGCCGTTATCGATGAATTCACTGATCGGTGCATCGGCCATGATCCGGCCACGGCCAATCACGATCAAGTGATCCGCGGTCTGGGCCATTTCGCTCATCAGGTGGGAGGAAATCAACACGGTTTTGCCTTCGGCAGCCTGCTGGCGGGCCAGATTGCGGACCCACGCCACGCCTTCGGGATCCAGCCCGTTGACCGGCTCATCGAGGATCAGCACCTGCGGATCTCCCAGCAGGGCGGTGGCAATGCCAAGCCGCTGGCCCATGCCCAGCGAGAAGCCGCCGACTTTCTTGCGCTGGACGCTGGACAAGCCGGTCAGTTCCAGCACTTGGTGCACTCGGGAAACCGACAATCCTGCAGTAGCCGCCATGGCCCGCAAATGCGCCAGCGGCGTCAGGGACTTGTGGACCGATTTAGCTTCCAGCAGGGTGCCGACTTCGGTCAGCGGATGCCTGGACTTCTTGAAATCGCGCCCGTTGACCAGCACTTCTCCGCTGGTAGGCGCTGCCAATCCCACGATCATGCGCATGGTGGTGGATTTGCCGGCGCCGTTGGGGCCGAGGAACCCGGTCACCATCCCCGGCTGCACCGTGAACGATGCATTATCGACCACGGTTTTTCCACCGTATTTCTTCGTCAACTGCTGAGCCTGGATCATGCTTCCAGCCTAGAGACTTGGCGTCCAGCTATCACCGCCCGCAATGCTGATTTAGGGCTCACCCGAAAGGGTGAGGGCAGCTGGGCCAATCGTGGGTCCATGCACCATATGGTGCATGGACCCACGACTCCACGCCAGTTAGAGGACGGTCATAGGTAGCTCGTCGTGAGGACGTACATCATTCCTGCGACGGCCAACGCGAAGGGCAGGGCCAGCAAGATCATCAGCTTCTTCTGATCGCGCACGATCGCTGCGCATTCCCTGAGGAAGGCGCTTGGACGGTAGTAGGCCGCCGTCTTCCCGCCGAACGCACGGGCATCCAGGCCGAGCTGGCGTGAGGCCATCGCGGCACGCAGTGCGTGATAGTCGCTAGTGACCAGCCACAGCTGGCCTTCCGGACGGTGGGCGCGAACCAGGGCATCGGAATACCGGAGGTTCTCGATGGTGTCCCTGGCCCGGTCTTCCACCAGGATCTGCTCATCGGCGATGCCCTGTTCGCGCAGGTAGCGGCCCATGCTCACGCCTTCGGGCTCGATCTCATCACGGCCCTGGCCACCGGTAGGAACCATCAACGGGCGGGGATCCGCCTGCCGCTCATGCAGTTCGATGCCTTTGTCCAGTCGGCCGCGCAGCAGCGGGGTGACCTTGCCATCGATGGTGCGGGCGCCGAGCACCACCACGGCCGCGCCCTTGCCCTTGGCAGGAAATTTGGCGTGCACCCAGGCGTACAGCAGCAGCATGGTGAACAGGCTCGCGGTGAAGACTGATGCCATGAACAGGACGAAAGCGAGCGAATAGGTCCACCATGACTGGATCCGGATCAGCAGCACCGCAATGATCGGCAGGATGAAGACCGCGAGCCCGGCCGCCAAGGACAGCAGGTTCGCGGGCTTGGCACCTTCGCGCCGGCACATCATGATCCCGTTGTGGATCAGGGCCGCGCCGAAGACCACGACCATCAGCGGGGCCAGCACCAGGACGATGGAGAACAGGAGCCCGAATCCGGGAAGCACGCTGGAGAGCAGGCCAGCCGCCGCCGAAATGCTGAAGAGCACCAGCGGCAAGAGCAGGACGGCGAGTCCCAGGCGGCGCGGGTCCTTGCGGTACTGCCAGATGAACAGCCACCAGAGCACTGCCAGGAAAACCACCCCGGGGAGTTGCTCGAATGCCGCGTCCATCATCTGTCAGTTCTCCGCTTTCCAGTTCTCGATTCCGTATTCGCGCTTGAGCATCGATTGCGCTCCGAGGAATCCGCCCATGCCGTGCACCGACGGGCCAGGGGGCGCGGCCGAGGAGACCAGGTACAGGCCCTTGGATTGCAGGTACCACGGGTCCGGGGAGATCCGCGGCCGCTTGATGCTGCCCAGCAGATCCATGGTTCCCCCTGAAAGATCGCCACCGACCAGCGCAGAGTTCTGCGCTTCCAGGTCCTTCGCGGTCACCACATGCGATTCGATGATGGTCTCGGCGAATCCCGGGGCTGCCTGTTCGATCATGTCCTTCAGTTCACGGCTCATGTCTACCGGGGAATCCAGCGGCACATGGCAGTACGCCCAGATCACGTGCTGGCCCTGCGGCGCCCGCGAGCCATCGAATTGCGAGGGCTGGGCCACGATCATGAACGGCTTCGCCGCTCCCCTGCGCACCGCGGTGCGCTCGGCCTTCCCGACCTGCACGGCGGTGCCGCCCAGGTGCACGGTGCCGGCCTGGGCCAGCGTCGGATCGCGCCACGGAATCGGTTCCGAAAGCACGTAGTGCACCAGGCAGCTTCCCGGCGAGCGCCGCGTGCCGGCCAAGGCCTGCGCGAGCCGTTCGGGCAGGTTCCCGGCTGACAGCTTGGCAGCGCTTTCGGCGGAGGTATCGAACAGGATGTTGCGTGCAGAAAGCTCATCGACATGCTCGACGCGGGTTCCGGTGAGGATTTTCGCCCCGTGATCCATTGCCTCTGCGGCCAGCGCATCGCTGATGGCTTGGGAGCCGCCGCGCGGGATCGCCCACCCCTTGGCGTGCGCCGCCGCCGCCAGGAACAGCCCTGCCCCGGCATTGGCCGGCCCGCGCGAACCGCCGGCGACATGGGCCGCGCAGCCTGCATAGAGCGCTGCGGCACGCTCGAATTTCCCGGAGAAGAGGTCCTTCACGGCCATGCCGGCCACCGTGCTGACGGCGAAGGTTGCCAATGCCGCCGGATGCGAGGGCACCTTGAACAGCGGGTTGAGCAGGGTGTTGCTGACTGCGTCGATCTGCTTTACCAGCGGCCCCAGCAGCCGGGTGTACATCTGGCCATCCGCACCGCCAAGTTCCTGCCCGGTGCGTTCCAAATCCCTGTACGCGTAGGCGGGCCGCCGATCCAGCACATGGGCAAAGGACAGCTCCGGGACGATGAAGTCCACCCGGTCATGGACACCGAGTTCATGCATCGCCTGGGATTGCATGGCCATCGGATGCACGGCGCTGCCCAGATCGAATTTCGCCGCCGAGCCATTCAGCGGCTGCGTTCTGGCGGCCCCGCCGATGGTGCCGTTGGCTTCATAGACCGTGACGCTCAATCCGGCCCGGGCGGCAACTGCCGCGGCCGCCAGCCCGTTGGGGCCGGCACCGACTACTGCAACATCGCTCATGGCTTCTTGCCCACCGCTTCTTTCTCCGGCTTGGCCTGGGGCAGCAGCCCGCGCAGGGTCCAGCGGTCTTCCAGTCCGGCAAACGGACCGGCCAGCGGATCGTCCTGTCCCACGGCGCGCACCGGGTCGTGGCGCGGATCGAGCATCGAACGCGCCACCAGGAACATCAGGTATCCGAGCATCACCATATGGGCCAGCACCAGTACCGCATAGCCGGTCTCCGGGAAGGCCTTCTGCACTTCTTCGGCCGAGAGGGAATCGAGGTAGTACCAGACCCCGTAGAAGTGGGCGATTTCCACCAGCATCCAGATCACGAACTCGCGCCAGCGCGGCAGGGCCAGTGCGAACAGCGGAATCAGCCAGACGACGAACTGCGGCGAATACACCTTGTTGACCATGACAAAGGAGGCGATGATCAAGAAAGCCATGGAAGCCAGGCGCGGGGTGCGCTTGGCCGCCAGCCCCAGCACCGCCACGCCCGCGCAGCACAGGAAGAAGAGGATCAGCCCGTAGCGGGAAATCTGCTCCGCTTCGAAGAGCGGCACCCCTTCACGGTTATCGGCGATGACATTCCACGCGTGCCAGAAGCTGGAGAAGCCTGCCCCGCGTTCGGAGGAGAAATTGAAGAAGTGCATGAACGAGTCGGGGAACGCCAGCGCATAGGGAAGATTCACCAGCACCCAGGTCGCCGCGGCGGTTCCGCCCGTCACCCAGAAGGTCTTGAGCTTGCCGGTGCGGATGGCCAGCACCAGCACCGCGCCGAGGACGAAGAACGGATAGATCTTCATCGCCGCACCGAGGCCGATCAGCACCCCCGCCAGCACCGTATGCTTCCGGGCGAAGGCCAGCATGCCCAGGGCCAGCAAGGCCACAGCCCACATGTCCCAGTTGATGCTGCCGGCCAGGATGATGCCCGGGGCGATCGCCACCATGGCGGCATCCCACGGACGGCGCCCGGTCATCCGCAGGGTGGCGACCACGGTTGCCATCCACAGGATCGCGACGAGCAGCAGGTTGATGTCGAAGTACAGCAGCGAACGGTTCTCGATCCCCGTGGGGATGATCGAGGCGACTGCCGAGGCCACCGTGCTCATCAGCACCGGGTACTCGAACTCGGCGGCGGCGCTGAACGGCGCCCAGGGGTTCTCGGCGAAGCCGCGGGCGGAGAACAGCGGAACCCAGTCGCTGTAGCACGCATAGACATAGGGATTGTTGCCGGTCCACCCGTTGACCCGGCACGGGTTCTTGGCAAGGAGCATCAGCAGCGCGCCCACGGTGGTCATCAGGATGATGACCCGTTCCACGCTGAAGAACCCGGGATCGACTCGGCCCGGGTCGCTGTGCCGTCCTAGCGGGCCGCCGATCATTGCGGTGAATTGCCGGAGGAACCCGTCAGCGCGTGAAGGCACGGTAATGCGCAGCGGGCCACGCGTGGGCTGTGACTGGTTAGGCTCGTGCATACCATCCAGCCTAGATGTTCTGTGCCCCAGCACCAGCGTGCACACTCTGATTTCATCAGCCGCTTTGATCTTCTACGCGAAGCGCAGTGCGTTTCCCGCCCCTCCCGCAAGCTGCCCCCGGAGACGTAAAACGCTTGCTGACCTCGCATTCAGCAAACAGACAGGTGATTACACCGGCACTTCACCGTGCGTTAACCCAGATACCCCTTCCCGGTTAACTTGTGCCCATAGCGTCTTATTCGTGAGCAAAACCAACCAGCCAAACGCCATGGCGATCATCCCCGCCCGGGGAGGATCCAAGGGCATCCGGCTTAAGAACCTGCGCGAGGTCGGCGGCAAATCTCTGCTCGGCCGCGCAATCGAATCGGCCAGATCCGCGGCGGCAGTCAGCGACGTCGTGGTGAGCACCGACCATGAGCAGATCAAGGCCGAAGCGCTCCGCTACGGGGCGCGGGTCATCGATCGACCGGCAGATATCGCCGGCGACACGGCCAGCAGCGAGTCAGTTCTGCTCCACGCACTGGCGAATGCGGAATCCCAGCCAGAGATCACCGTGTTCATCCAGTGCACCAGCCCGTTCATCGACCCGGAGGACCTGGACGCGGCCATCGCGGCAGTGGCCTCGCAACGCGCCGACGTCAGCTTCGCGGCTGTTGCGGACCACGGTTTCCATTGGGGACTGGATCCGCAGGGCGAAGCGGTCGCCGTGGGGCACGACAAGCTGCACCGTCCGCGCCGCCAGGATCGCGAACCGCGCTTCCGTGAGACCGGGGCCTTCTACGTGATGGATACCCGCGGATTCCTCGAAGCCGGCCACCGCTTCTTCGGAAAGGTCCGGGTCCATGAGGTTCCAGCAGAGCACGGCATCGACGTCGATACCGAAGCAGACCTGATGCTCGCCGGGCTGGCCGTTCCGGCCAACCGGGAACCGATCGAAGTCGACGCGGTCATCACGGATTTCGACGGGGTGCACACCCCGGACACCGCATATGTCGATGAGCACGGAACCGAAACCGTGCGCGTCTCCCGCTCCGATGGAATGGGAGTGGCCCGGCTGCGGGCCGCCGGAGTGAAGTTCCTGATTCTCTCCAAGGAAACCAATCCTGTTGTCGCCGCCCGCGCCGCCAAGCTGAAGGTGGAAGTGGCCCACGGCATCGAGAACAAGGCCGAATACCTGGCCCGCTGGCTGGCTGATGAATCCATCAACCCTGCCCGCGTCGCCTACGTCGGCAACGACATCAATGATCTGGGCGCGATGGCACTGGTCGGCTGGCCGATCACCGTAGCCGATGCCCACCACGACGTGCACCTGGCAGCACGGCACACACTGACCCGCAAGGGCGGGGACGGAGCGGTACGGGAACTGGCCGAACTGGTTCTCGCCGCACGCACCGCCACCAAGAGTTCTCCAAGTTTCACCCACTGAAAGGCAATACCCATGACCTCCATGACTACCGACATCAAGCCAGTTGCCATCGGCGACGTCCAGGTTGGCGCAGGCCAGCAGGTCTACGTCATCGGCGAGATCGGCATCAACCACAACGGCGACATCGAGATCGCCAAGCAGCTGATCGACATCTCGGCCGAGGCCGGCGCCAACGCGGTTAAGTTCCAGAAGCGCACCCCGGACATCTCCACCCCGATGGACATGCGCGACAAGATCCGCTCCACCCCATGGGGCGACATGACCTACCTGGACTACCGCTACCGCGTCGAGTTCGACCAGGCCCAGTACAAGGAGCTCATCTCCTACGCCGCATCCAAGGGCCTGCACGCCTTCGCTTCGCCATGGGACGTTCCCTCGGTCGAGTTCATGGAAGAGCAGGGTGCAGTCACCCACAAGGTAGCTTCCGCATCGGTCACCGACATCGAGCTGCTCAAGGCGCTGGCGGAAACCGGCAAGCCGATCATCCTGTCCACCGGCATGTCCACCATCGAGCAGATCGACAAAGCAGTGGAGACCCTGGGCACCAGCAAGCTGGTCATGATGCACGCGACCTCCACCTACCCGCTGCCTGCCGAAGAGGCCAACCTGCGCATGATCGAGACCCTGCGCGACCGCTACCAGGTCCCAGTGGGCTACTCGGGCCACGAGCGCGGCCTGCAGATCTCGCTGGCAGCTGTCGCCCTGGGCGCAGTGACCGTCGAGCGCCACATCACCCTGGACCGCACCATGTGGGGTTCGGACCAGGCTTCGTCGCTGGAGCCAAAGGGCTTCGAGTCGCTGATCCGCGACATCCGCATCCTGGAACAGGCCATGGGCGACGGCGTGAAGAAGGTCTTCCCAGGCGAACTGGCTCCGCTCTCGCGCCTGCGCCGCGTCGACGCCTAAGCACGCCAGCGTATCCGGCGGTTGGACTCACCGACGGGTCCAACCGCCGTTTATTTTTGTCTGCATGAGGAAGGCCTTGAAGCACAAATGAGTTTGATCTCCGGGCGCATTTCAGTGGTGATCCCCGCCTATAACCAAGAAGCGTACATTTGCGATGCCCTCTCATCCCTGGTCCGGCAGAAGCTGGGACGCTGGGAGCTGGAAGTGCTCGTAGTTGATGACGCTTCCGATGACCAGACTGCCGATCTGGTGCGCGGCTACCAAGACCAGCTGCCTGGCCTGAAGCTGATCTCGCTGCCGGAGAATTCAGGGGTTTCCGCCGCCCGCAACGCCGGGCTGGAACAGGTCACCGGCGAATACTTCACCTTCCTCGACCCCGACGACTGGTACTCCCCCGAGCATTTGGAAGCCCTGGCGGAATCCTTGACCGAACTGCATGTGGACTTCGTGCGCTGCGACCATGTGCGCGTCACCGGCACCAACCGGGTCATCCACCGCGCCCCGCAGGCCCTGCGCGGCATGCCGCTGAACCCGGCCGACGACATCGAGCCGATCGATTCCCCGTCCATGGTGGACTACGCCTTCGTGTGGGCAGGCATGTACCGCACCGAGCTGATGCGCACCCGCGAGCTGATGTACTTCGACGCACAGCTGCACAGCGCCGAAGACCGGCTGTGGCTGTGGAAGCTGCACCTGAATACCGAGCGCTACTCCGTCGTCTCCTCCCCCGGGGTGTTCTACCGCCGCGGCCTGCCCGGTTCGCTGACCCAGGTCTTCGACCATCGCCAGCTCGGCTTCATCCCCGCCTACTCGCAGATCCTCACCGAGGTGCGCCTGCACCCGGATGCGGATCGCCACCTGCCCAAGGCGATGCGCCAGTTCTTCGCCATCGTGTGCCATCACGAGAAGCGCGCGAAGAACTACCCGCCAGAAGTCCGCCTGGAGATGAAGCAGAAGCTGCGCCAGATATTCACCACCGTTGACGCGCCAATGGCCCGCCAGGTCGCCCTCGAGATGGATGTTGCGCGCCGCCGCCATATCCTCTCCTTCCTCCAGCCAGGTCAGATCGGGGCCGCCAAGTGATCGCACTGATTGAAGCCAGCAGCTACTTCCAGCTTGCTTCTCTGGCCGCGATGGCCGATGCAGGACTGCTCCCCGAAGCAGATGAACGCATTCTCGTCCTGGCCAACGGCTCGCAGGTTCCGGAACTGACCACCCCGCTGGATGAGGTTCCGGGCTTTGAGCAACTGGCCGCCCGCTTTGACCGGGTGGTGGATTTCGCCGCGCTGACCGCACCGCGCCGCCCGGCGCAGTTCAACCCGCGCGAGGACGAACTGCTGATTTTCGAGCGCCTGCTGCGCAGCGCCTGGGATCTGGGCCATGAACCGCTGACCTTGGTGCTGGAATCCATCCAGGTCAACCCCGCCCGCGCCCTGGCGCGCATCTTCTTCGACGCACAGCTGTGGATCCATTCCGACGGCCTGATGTCCTATGGACCCACCCGCAACCGGTTGCCCATGCCGTTGCGCCAGCGGGTCATCGGCACCATCCACGTGGATCTGGTTCCCGGGCTGCAGCCGCATCTGCTCGCAGAGCTCGAGCCGCGGCGTGAAGTCCTGGAGGCCGGCGGGCTGGCTGGCATCTTTGGCGAATTGGCCCAGGGCGCCGAATTCGACCTGCCCGCCGGTGGCGCGCTCGTCCTCGGGCAGTATCTGGGTTCTCTGGGACTGATGGACGCCGAGGAAGAATTCGAGCTGCACCTCGAGATGCTCAACGAGGTGGCCCGCCGGGAGCTTTCCACCGTCCTGTTCAAGGCGCACCCGTCGGCCAGCGCCACCTCGGCGGCCCGCTTGGCCGCGGCCGCCAAGCACATGGGCCTGGATTTCCGGCTGGTCGCCACCGATCATCTGGCGGAGACCGTGATCGCTGCGGTGAACCCAGCCGTGGTGATCTCCTGCTTCTCCACCGGCCTGGCCACCGCAAAGTACATCCTGGGCACGGAAGTCCATGCCGTGGGCACCGGCAGGATGCTGCAGGCGCTGGCTCCGTACGAGAACTCCAACCGCATCCCGCTGTCCATCATCCACGCACTGTTCGTCCAGGACCTGCCGGTTCCGGCGCACGCTGGCGATGACGACCGGCTCACCGAACTGCTGATCGCCGTGGCCTACTGCATGCAGGCCGCCCAGCTGCCGCACCTGCGCGAGCAGGCCGAGTCCTTCCTGACCGCGCACTACCCTGAGTTCTCGGCCCACTTCAAGCGCCGCCGCATCACCAAGCTGGACCTGCCTCCGCACTGGGCGCACATCAGCTCACGCCGCTCGCTGCCCTCGAAGGTCCGCGGGGCCTCGCGCCGAGTGCTGCGCCATGGTTCCAAGCAGTTCGAAACGCTTTCCAAGTCCCTGAACCGACTGGCAAAATGACACTCACGATGATGAAATTGACTCAAAATGACACCCACGAGGTGCCGCGCCCCCGTTTCGGCACGGCGCACGTGTGGGTCGAGTCGCCCCTGCAGCTGCTCTCCGCAGTGGAAACGCATGCCGCGGGTCTGCTGGGCACCGACATCCGGATCATTCCGCGCCAGGGAATGCCGCTGGAGGCCACGACCCAGGCCATGCTGGATCATGCCCCCGATGGGGTTCATTTCGAACCGGCGGCGCGCAAGCCTCCGCAGCCCAAAGGCGCTGCCGACCGATATGTCACCGGGGATGCCTATTCGGGCAAGATCCAGCGCACGCTCCTTGCAGGCGTGCGGGCCAAGGAAATCGTGATCATCGATGACGGCATGGCGACGCTGGCCCTGATCAAGCAGCTGATCTCCGACGAGCCCACCCCGTTGGTGCGCGCCCGGACGAAGAATTCGGCGGCCCGCATCGCCATGGGGCTGGCGACCTGGCATCGTTTGCGCCAGCTTGCCCGCGAGGATCGCCTGCTGATTGTCTCGGCGCTGTTCGTCGACCTGGAATCCCGCCAGAAGATGGCTGATCTGGGGATCAAGTTCGCGCAGCACAAGTTCGAGTGGCTTGCTACCCAGCCGGTGGCCGAGCGGTTCACCGAACCTACCCTGCTGATCGGTTCGGCCATGGTCGCCGATGGGCTGATCCATGAGCAGCCGTACTTGCGCTGGATCGAAGGGATCGCATCCGAGAGTCCGGTCGCCTACTTCCCGCATCGCCGTGAGACGCCGGAATTGCTGGCGAAGATCTCCAAGATTGACCAGGTCGTGCTCAAGGAGCACACAGTTCCCATCGAAATGCGTTTGCGCGCCCTGCGGCCGGGCCAGGAGATCCGGGCCCTGCCGTCCACGGTGATTCCGTCCCTACGCTTGCTGCTGGGTCCCGATGCCCGCTTGCTGTATCCGCAAGCCGTGCTTGACAGCTGGTGGACCCCTGGTACTCCCCTCGAGTTGCGTGAGCACCTATCCAGTTCGTTGAAGGTGTGAAGCAGCTGATGAAGCCATCAATTCTTGCCATTGCAGATTCCGATTCCTACCTGAAGCTCGCGACAAGTTTCCTGACCCGCCTGGGCCCCGCATGGGATCGCAAGGTGTATTTGGCGCGGACCCCGGTGATGCCGACAGCCGAGCAGATCGCAGCCGCCTTCGAAGGCACGGATCTGGACCCCGATGCCCTGCAGGTAATCTCGGTATCCCAGCTGGAGGCCGACACAGTGCACGAGGATATTGTCTTCGCGTCGGCGACCGGTCCGGTCGTTGCCGAAATCTATTCCCGCATCCTGCGCACCGAGCCGGTTGACGGCCGCTGCACTGCACTGATTTCAGCCTTGCCCGGCGTCGCCTTCCCCGCCACGCAGAAGGGATGGAACTATCGCCGGGCCGGCGATGCGTTCATCTGCCATTCGCATGCCGAGGCCCGTGATTTCTCGTTCATGATCGAAGGACAGGAAGGGCATCAGCCGACCATCATGGTCAGCAAGCTGCCCTTCTTGCGCTCGACGGGTTTCCCGCCGGAGCAAAAGCAAGTCGTCGAACGGCTGGTGTTCGCACCTCAGGCGAAGGTTCCGGCCCAGGAGCACGAACGTGAGTCGATCCTGCTGGCGCTCGAGCAGGCCAGCAGGATGAATCCCGAACTTGAGGTCCTCATCAAGCTCCGTGCCAAGGCCGGGGAGCCGCAGACGCATCTCGAGGCGTTCCCCTATGACTTGCTGTTCGAGAAGCTGCAGGCTGAACAGCGGATCGGCGCGGATTCGCGGCTGCGCTTCGATACAGGATCGATGAGCGAGGCGTTGACCGATGGCAGCGCCCTGATGACGGTCTCTTCGACGGCCGCCCTGGAATCCCTTGATCGCGGATTGCCCACGCTGATCCTCTCCGACTTCGGTGTCAGCGCGCAGATGATCAACACGGTCTTCGTGGCCTCCGGAGTGATTGGCACCCTGGATGATGTCATCGGCTTGAGCTTCGGGGAGCCGACCAAAGCCTGGCTGCGGGAAAACTACTTCCACCGGGTCGACCACAGCTTCGCCCAATCCCTCGGGATCCTCGCGCATCGGGCTCGAGCCGGCAAGCTGCTCACAGATCCAGAAATACTGGCGCATATTCGACGCCAGCCTTTACGCCATCGGCTCCGCACCACGTTGCCTGCCCCGCTGGTCCGGGTTTTGCTCAAGTTACGCCATCATTACCGACAATTCCGCAGGAATGGGGCCAACTCTTTGTCATGAGCTAATGGCATTTTGCTCATGAATACCAGTTCATACCTGCAAACATAGGTCATCTCAGTATCATTCTAAATTTTGGTCATGTACCGATTCTTGGTATTCCTATGCTGCGATAACCCCGCTGGCCGTCGACGGCACTGGCCCTGGAACGCCTGTTCAAGAGTTATTCGGTGATACAGGGCACGATTGGGAATGTTTACGAGCCATTAAGACTTAAGATCAATATGGGGCAATTTGCGCGATGCGCTTCTGCGCGCCCAATTGCCCAAAGGTTTTATACATTTCAATAAGGAGTTCATGTGTCGGCGAACCCGATTCGCGTTGCCATCGTAGGCGTAGGCAACTGCGCCACTTCCCTTATCCAAGGTGTTGAGTACTACCGAAATGCCGATGCAGATTCCACCGTTCCTGGTCTCATGCACGTGCAGTTCGGCCAGTACCACGTTGGCGACGTCCAGTTCGTTGCCGCCTACGACGTCGACGCCAAGAAGGTCGGCCTCGACCTCTCGGAAGCCATCCTGGCCAGCGAGAACAACACCATCAAGATTGCCGACGTTCCAACCACCGGCGTGACCGTCCAGCGCGGCCACACCCTTGACGGCCTCGGTAAGTACTACCGCGAGACCATCGAAGAGTCCGCAGCCGAGCCAGTCGACGTGGTGCAGTCCCTGAAGGACAACCAGGTCGACGTCCTGGTTTGCTACCTGCCGGTGGGTTCCGAGCAGGCCGCCAAGTTCTACGCGCAGTGCGCCATCGATGCCGGCGTTGCCTTCGTAAACGCACTTCCAGTATTCATCGCCGGCACCCCGGAGTGGGCGCAGAAGTTCACCGACGCCGGTGTGCCAATCGTTGGCGACGACATCAAGAGCCAGATCGGCGCAACCATCACCCACCGCGTGATGGCCAAGCTGTTCGAAGACCGCGGCGTGGTCCTGGACCGCACCTACCAGCTGAATGTTGGCGGCAACATGGACTTCAAGAACATGCTCGAGCGCGATCGCCTGGAATCCAAGAAGATTTCCAAGACCCAGGCAGTCACCTCGAACACCTCCGCCGCCCTGGGCGACGACGATGTCCACATTGGCCCGAGCGACTACGTTTCCTGGCTTGACGACCGCAAGTGGGCGTTCGTCCGCCTCGAGGGCCGCAACTTCGGCGATGCTCCGGTGAACCTGGAATACAAGCTAGAAGTTTGGGACTCGCCAAACTCGGCCGGCGTGATCATCGACGCCGTTCGCGCGGCGAAGATCGCCCTGGACCGCGGCATCGGCGGCCCGATCCTGTCCGCCTCGAGCTACTTCATGAAGTCGCCACCAGAGCAGTACGACGATGAGACCGCACGCAACAAGGTGGAAGCCTTCATCAGCGGCGAAATCGAACGCTAATCTTCCGCTGTGGCGGAAAAGCAATGGCCAGGACTGATGTCCTGGCCATTGCTGTATTCAAAAGTTCTTTGGATGCGGAGAAGCCCGCCGGCTTGCAGGCCGGCGGGCCTCTGGGCGATGCATTGCGAGTTCATCATTGGTACCTCGGATTCTGGTTAGCTGGCAACGGTAATGGCGTTGCCGGGCCTAGCGAATTCGCAGGTACATTTCTGGTGGCACATGGTTCTTCAGCTCGCGCTGACGCATGCGACGATTGAACTCGGTGCTGTCAAGGTTGGTGAACTTGCGCTTGTCTTGACGCTTTTTCATTTGCTGTCCCTCCCTTCGGTCAAAGTCGAAGGGGAGGGAAGATCTTGTCGCGTGGTTGAAATTGCGCGAGCTTTCAGGCTTTCCGGTCCTGCGAAGATTAATTCCGAGGTGCGAACTGCCCGTTGAGCGGACGAGGAGAACAGTGGACTGGACATGAAAAAAGTTCCTAAGGGTGAGAGTCGATTACTGACCTGCAACCTCAGGAACTTGAGCGGGATTTACCGTGGGCTAGGAATCCGCTTGTCCGGAGGTTGGGGAAATGCGCTTGCGCAGACGAGTCATTGGAGAGCCGCTATTAAATCGCGCTCCGCGATGAGTCTCTGTGTACCAAGTCGTGTTAATCATTTCGCCACCTCCTAAAATCTGCTCTCGGCCGGCCATGGATGCCATGGGCCTGTCTGAAAATTTGTCTCGATCCGCAAGTCTCATTGAGACTTCCCAATCACAGTATTCAGCATACATGGATTACGCCCAATGCGCTACAAGCCAGAGCAAAAACTTTAAGTACTTTTCCGGGAATGGCAAAAGCACCTGGATCCACGCGGATTCCAGGTGCTCTTCCAATAGCATTCAGGTCAAAAGTTACCCCTCGGTAGGCGTTTCCTGGGCTTCGGGCTGCTCTTTCCACCACGCACGCAAGCGCTCCGTGGCGACCTCTTCGCCCAGTGGACCTTCGTCCATACGCAATTCCAGGAGGAACTTGTAGGCCCGGCCAACCACCTTGCCCGGCTTGATCTCCAGCAACCGCATGATCTGTTCGCCATCGAGATCAGGACGGATCGCCTGAAGCTCTTCCTGCTCGGCAATCTTGGCGATACGCGCCTCGAGGTCATCGTAGGCAAAGGCCAGGCGGTCAGCCTTCTTGCGATTGCGCGTGGTGACATCCGAACGCGTCAGGCGGTGCAGATGCTCCAGCAAGTCGCCGGCATCGGTGACATAGCGGCGTACCGCCGAGTCGGTCCAGCCCGCCTCGCCATAGCCGTAGAAACGCATATGCAGCTCGACCAGGCGGGCCACGGCCTTGGTGGTGTCCTTGTCGAAACGCAAGGCGCGCATCCGCGCCTTCACGAGCTTTGAACCCACCATGTCATGGTGGCGAAAGGAGACGGCGCCGCTGGGTTCGAACTTGCGGGTCGCCGGCTTGCCGATATCGTGCATCAGCGCCGCGAAGCGCAGCACGAAGTTCGGTCCGGGCACCGGCCCCGCTTCATCGGTTTCCAACGCCATCGCCTGCTTCAGCACGGTCAACGAGTGCTGGTAGACGTCCTTGTGCCGGTGGTGTTCGTCGATCTCCAGACGCAGAGCCGACACTTCGGGCAGCACCTTGTCCGCCAGGCCGGTTTCCACCAGCAGGTCGATGCCCGTGCTCGGGTCGGCCCCGTTGATCAGCTTGACCAGCTCGTCGCGGATCCGTTCGGCGGAAATGATGTCGATTCGATCGGTCATTTCGCTCATGGCGCGGCGAACCTCGGGGCTGACTTCAATCTCCAGCTGCGAAGCGAAACGGGCGGCACGCATCATGCGCAGCGGATCATCGGAGAACGAGACATCAGGGGCACCGGGGGTGCGGATGGAACCGTCTTCCAGGGAACTCACGCCGTCGAAGGGATCCACCAGCTCGAGCTGGGGCAATCGCAGCGCCATCGAGTTCATGGTGAAGTCGCGGCGGAAGAGGTCATCGTGCAAGTTATCGCCAAAGGCGACGACGGGCTTGCGCGATTCCTTATCATAGGCATCAGCGCGGTAGGTCGTGACCTCTAGCGTGTGTTCGCCCTTCTTGAAGGCAATCGTTCCGAACTCGCGTCCTACATCCCAGATGTTATCTGCCCAACCGGAAATTGCCTTGATGGTTTCTTCCGGACGTGCGCTCGTGGTGAAATCCAGGTCCGGGGAGACGCGTCCCAGATACAGATCGCGAACCGGCCCACCTACCAACGACAATTCATGGCCTGCCCGAACGAAACGGTCGGCCAAGTCGAAAATGACCGCGGGCAGGATCTGACGCAGCGCGTCAGGTGAGGGAAGTGCATGCATAGTTACTTAAGCGTGCCAGAAATCCGGCAAGAATGCTTGAGCTTTCGGCGAATTTGCCTGCGAGATAACTTACTTGTCCACGTCGATCAGGCGGCTAGCGGCACTTTCTCGATAGAGTGGTTCTATGAACCGACCGATCCCGTCTGCCCCGAAGCGCACTCCATTGACTGCGTCAATGGCTCGCGCGCAGGCAACTGGCGGTCATACGAGCTTGCCGACAGTGGAAGAAATCTCTTCCGGAGGCATCGTCATCGACTTCGACGACCCCGAGTTGCCAGTGGCAATTATTGCCCGCTACAACCGTGGCGGACGGCTGGAATGGTGCCTGCCCAAGGGCCACCCGGAGGGCGTGGAAACCAACGAGGAAGCGGCTATCCGCGAAATCGAGGAAGAGACCGGTATTGCCGGACGCATCCTCGCCCCGCTGGGTTCGGTCGATTACTGGTTCACCGTGACGAATTACCGTGTGCACAAGACCGTGCACCATTTTCTGCTGGAAGCTACCGGCGGGCATCTGACGATCGAGAATGATCCCGATCATGAAGCCGTCGATGTTGCCTGGGTGCCGCTGGGTTCCCTGGGCAAGCGCCTGTCCTTCCCTAATGAGCGCCGGATCGCCGATCTGGCACGCGAGGTCCTTACAAAGCATGTCCCAGGTTCCTAATCCAACTGCCGGCTTCGACCAGCCAAACACCGGAGCCACGGACATCGTCGCCGAACCTCCCCGGCAGCCGATAGCCCAACCGGCAGGATCGCGTTCCAAGATCTATGCCCTGATGGCTTCCGGCACGATGGTTTCCCGCCTGCTGGGCTTTGTGCGCACGGCCTTGCTGGCGATGGCCATTGGTTCGGTCACCTCGGTGGCCGACATCTTTGAAAAAGCCAATGTCATCCCCACCATCATCTACATGCTCTTGGCCGGCGGCATTTTCAATGTCGTGCTCATCCCGCAGCTGATCAAGGCTTCCAAGGCCAAGGATCGCGGTGCCGCGTACACGTCCAAGCTGGTCACGCTGACCGTGGTGGGCATGGGGATCCTGACTTTGATCCTCACGCTGTGCGCCAGGCCCTTGATCACGGTGCTCACCAATAACTGGACCGAGCCGATGATCGCGCTGGGAACTGCATTTGCCTACTGGTCGCTGCCGCAGATCTTCTTCTACGGACTCTACGCGGTCCTGGGCCAGGTGCTGAACGCCAACGGCCGATTCGCCGCGTTCATGTGGGCCCCGGCGGTGAACAACGTCATCCAGCTGATCGTCATTGGCGCATTCATCCTGACCTTCGGCGCCTACTCGTCGGGCGACCCGATGCAGGAGTGGAACAGCATCAAGACCATGTGGCTGGCGGGCGGAGCCACCTTGGGCATCGTGCTGCAGTCAGTCGTGCTGTTCTGGCCGTTGAAGAAGACCGGGTTGAAACTGACCCTGGACTTCCAATGGCGCGGCATGGGCCTGCGCCATGTGGGCAAGCTGGCAATCTGGACGCTGGCGGCCATGGTGATCGGCAATCTTTCCTCGCTCGCCTACTCTAAGATCGTCTCCGGCGCTACCGCAGCTCGAGCGCAGCTGCCGTCCGAACAGGCCGCCTCGGTCGCCGGCGAGTACGCGCTGAACACCTCGCAGCTGATCACCGTGCTGCCGCATTCGCTGTTCGCTTTGACCGTGGCCACCGTGCTGTTCAACGACTTCGCCCGGGCGTTCACCGAGAACCGCCGCAAGGATGTCGGCAAGCTGCTGAACCAGGGCATGCGCTCCACTGCGATTCCCATCGTGTTCTGCACGCTGGTCTTCATCGTGCTGGCCGGGCCGCTGGGCAGGCTGTTTGCCGGCAGCTCCGAGCATGCCGCACAGGCCGCGGGCGCTTTGGGGCAGCTGCTGTTGCTCACCGCGCTTGGCCTGCCGTTCAAGTCCCTGCAGTTCTTCATGCTGCGTGTCTTCTACGCGGAAGAAGATACCCGCACCCCGATGCTGATCCAATCGGCCACGGCAGCGGTCGGTTTGGTCCTGGCGTTCACCGCGGCCGCCGTGATTGACCCGCTGCATATCGCCGCCGCCATTGCCTTCATCTACGGCTTGACCAACGTGCTGACCTGCATCGGTACCCATTATCTGATCAAGCGCCGCTACGGCAGCTACGATGTTTCCTCGGTCATCGACACCTACATCCGAGTCGGGTGGATGGCTACGCTGTCAGCTATCGTCGGCTGCGTAGCGCTCTGGCTGCTGGGAGGATTCAGCTTCGGATTCGCCTACGATTCAGTAGTCAGCGCGCTGATTTCGGTGGCTGTTGTCGCCCTGCTGATGGGCATCGTGTTCATCGCCCTGCTGCACAAGACCAAGGTTCCGGAGCTCCAGTCGTTCCTCGGTCCGATCCTGCGCAGAATCCCGGGATTGAATCGCTGAAAATCCGCTGAAACTTGCTAGTGATTCTGGGCAAATAGGCACCAAATAGCCGGAGCTGACCGGTAACATGACAGGTGGTGGTCTGTGGACCGCCACCGAACCAAATTCAACCCCTTGGAGATGCACGTGTCGCAGCCAATCGATGTCGGCTCTGTCCTCAGCGGCCGCTACCAGGTAACTGAGAGTGTCCTTTCATCAGCTGAAGGAGACTTGGTACTCGGTGGCGTAGACCAGGTACTGAACCGCTCGGTCAGCATCATGGTGGCTTCCGTGGAGAATTCCTCGCAGCTGGCAACGAGCGCACGCGAGATCGCCATGGGCGAGCGCGCATCGAACGTCCAGGTGCTGGATCTGGGCATCACCGACTCCAACCAGACCTACCTAGTCGCCAATACCGCGCGGTCCTCGGACCTGCTGGACCTGGTTCTGGAAACCGACGACGCTCCATACGTTGAGCCGTTCTTCACCGATACCCTCGGCACCGAGATCTTTGGCGAGTCCCGCCAGGCTGTCCCCGAAACCTACGAAGACGACAACGAGTACTACGAGCAGCTGCAGTACGAGGACGAACCAGAACATCAAGGCAAGATCGGTTCCGCCCTGGCTGGGGGCTTCGCGGGGCTGAAGAACCGCTTCGGCAAGAAGAACCAGGAACAGCCTGAAGAGGAGCAGTTCGACCAGACCGCGCCGAACGAACAGGTTCCCGACACCGTCGCCACCCCGGTTGCCCCTGCTGAAAATGCAACGGCCGAAGACAAGCCGAAGGTCACCCGTCTGGACGACGACGAACCTAACGTCACCGCAACCGCGGCGCTAGCCGCCGCAGCGCAGTCCAAGGGCAACACCCCGGCCAAGCCTGCCGAGGAAGAGCCGGCCAAGGAAGAAGAAAAGCCTGCAAAGAAGAAGGGCGCAGCAGCGGCTGCTGCAGGTGCCGCCGCAGCCGCGCCTAAGGCCTCGACCTTCCCGGCAGCAGCCAAGAACGCTCCCGCCCAAGACCCGCAGGTCGACGAGCAGGAAGAGGAAGAAAGCGGATCCAAGGGAACTCGCCTGCTCGTTGGCGCCGTATTGCTGATCGTGCTGGTCGTTGCCGTGGTCTTCGCCTTCAACTTCCTAGGTGGCGACAAGAACACCACCGCAGAGGGCGAGACGCCAACTGCCGTGGAATCCTCGGAGAAGCCTTCCGAGTCCGAGAAGGAACAGGAACCTACCGAAGAGTCCTTGCCTGCCCCGAAGGTCGATGACGTGTCCCGCCTCGTTCCCGGCAACCAGCAGCTGAACTCCGAAACCGATGGCAAGCTGGGCCAGATGATCGACGGCAACGCGTCGAGCACCTACGCCACCTACTCGTACACCACAGCTGATTTTGGCGGCTTCGCTTCCAACATGGTCTTCATCCTGAAATTGGACGAGAAGTCCAAGATCTCCGAGGTCAACCTCGAGGGCCTGAACGGCACCGGCGGCAATTACGAGATCCTCGTCGGCGACTCCGACGATCTGGGCGATGCCAAGTCGGTAGCCAAGGGCTCATTCTCCGGCCCTTCGGTATCGGTAACTGTCAAGGGCGACGACAAGGACTACATGGAAGGATCCCACGTATTCCTGGACATCACCGAGCTGCCTCGCAAGGCATCCGGTGGCAACGATTCGCGGCCATTCGGTCTGCAGATCGGTGAATTCTCCGCCAAGTAATAGAAGCGGAATTTTTTACGAAAGCAATGCGTTGAGGTGGATAGTGAGGTTAGACCTTGCTACCCACCTCGCATTATTAGAACGAAAGGGTTCTACCCCCGTGACTTCAGCACAGAACGACGAAATCCGCGACGTCATCATTGTCGGCTCCGGTCCGGCCGGTTACACCGCCGCGGTTTACACCGCCCGTGCGAATCTGAACCCACTAGTCATCGCAGGCTCAGTCACCGCCGGCGGCGAACTGATGAACACCACCGACGTGGAAAACTTCCCGGGCTTCCCCGAGGGCATCATGGGCCCTGATCTGATGGACAACATGCAGAAGCAGGCCGAACGCTTCGGCGCCGAGATCCTCTTCGATGACGTCACGGAAATGAATCTCGAGGGCGAAATCAAGACGCTGTCCCTGGCCGACGGCACCGTCTATCGTGCCCGTGCTGTCATCGTCTCCACGGGCTCTGCCTACCGCGAGCTGGGTCTGGAAGATGAAAAGCGCCTCTCCGGCCATGGCGTCTCCTGGTGCGCCACCTGCGACGGGTTCTTCTTCCGCGAGCAGACCATCGCCGTGATCGGCGGTGGCGACTCGGCCATGGAAGAAGCACTGTTCCTGACAAAGTTCGCTTCCAAGGTCATCGTGGTGCACCGCCGCAACGAACTGCGCGCCTCGAAGATCATGGCCGACCGCGCCTTGGCCCACGAGAAGATCGAGTTCATCTGGGACTCCGAAGTCATCGGCATCAACGGAGAAGACAAGGTCAACGGCCTGGTCCTCAAGAACCGCACCAGCGGCGAAGAGTCCACCGTTGATGTCACCGGCATCTTCGTAGCCATCGGCAACGACCCTCGCGTGGATCTGGTCAAGGACCAGCTTGAGCTGACTTCCGAAGGCACCATCGCCGTTGAAGGCCGCTCTTCCAAGACCTCACTGCCAGGTGTCTTCGCTGCCGGCGACGTGATCGACTCCACCTACCGCCAGGCCATCACCGCAGCCGGTTCGGGCTGCGCCGCGGCCCAGGACGTGGAGCACTACCTGGCCAACGTTTCCGAAACCCTCGCTACCGCCTAACAGATTTCTCAGAAAGGGGTTGTCTCTCATGAGCAACGCAAAAGCAGTAACTGAAGCAACCTTCCAGGCTGATGTCCTGGATGCCGAAAAGCCAGTCATCGTAGATTTCTGGGCTGAATGGTGCGGCCCTTGCCGCCAGCTCGGTCCGATCCTGGATCAGATCGCAGAAGAGCACGCTGCGAAGGTCGACGTCGTGAAGGTCAACGTCGATGAGAACCAGGCAATTGCCGCCAAGTACGGCATCACCAGCATCCCTGCCGTGTACGTGTTCAAGGGTGGCGAGCATGTTGCCACTTCCATTGGTGCCAAGCCAAAGGCTGTCATCGAGAAGGACTTCGCAGAATACCTGTAAGTCGATACGTCATTGGAGTGGAGACCAACCGCAAGGTAGGTCTCCACTCCTGTTTTAACCGATGTCTTGTGAAAATCTTGCTAGTTCTCCCATTCCGGAGTAAGTTCCAGCCCTGACCCCAGCTCAGATGGGTGCTGTTCTTTGATTTGAAGACGTTTTGACGATTAACTTTAAAATATCAATATGTACACTTTGTTTTTGAATTCTTGGTACCATTTTAAGACTTAATGCATCAATACTTGGTTTCGATGAGTCGAGCTCGCACTTTCTGCTCGGATAATGGCTCGCCAAGTTCGAGGCCTGCGTCGGTGATTCGGTGCTGTTTGTTCCGGTGCATTTTGCAACCTGCTCTGCGTTGCAGGGACTGCCCGTCGGCCAGCTCTCGATCCCGAATGCTTCGCCTCCGACTTTCAAGGAGTGGCAGCTGCATGCGGATTTAAAAACGCATGCGGCAGTCTTTTCTTTGAGAGAGCAGGACCGTGCCGTTCAGTGCCGCCTTTGTATAGGATCCTTCCATCATGCGACAGCCTGAGCTATCGAGCCGGGCTCTTGAATGCATTAGCTGCCCCGGAGTGCGTCGAGCTTTCCTGTATCCAGAGCAGGGGTTCCATCAGGACCGGCGGCAGAGTCTTTGCAAGGAAACTCCGACGCTGTGGAACTACACTCTTCAAAACCCGAGGCACTATCTGGCTCCGTTGGTAGGTGCTCAACGACCTGGGCCACGAGCAGATCTGCCAACACCTGTTCCCAGTCCGCAACGGTCGCAGAATCCTGTTTGACCAATCAGACCGGATCATTCACGCATGAGGGAACTGGTTCTAGATTCGACGCCCCAGCCGTTGATGCGCCGTGTCTGCGCCGACCACGCCAAAGACTCTGAATTGAATATTTGACTCTTTGAGGGCCACCAATATTGCCGTTCAGAGCCACCAGCTGAAAACGCCATATTCTCGATCAGAGCCACCTGATTTTCTCCTTCAGAGCCACCCTGTATAAACCCCTCTGTCAAGGGGCATGAGTTTCTGCCCACCGGCGGCCACGAATAATGCCCACTAAGGGTCAGCAAAACTGCCTGCTGCCCATAATCAGCCAATGTGGTATCAGCCGTCATGCACGGCAGTCTGCCCGTGCTGAGAGGGGCTACATCAAGGAACTCACCCCAGCACCAGCCAACACCTGCGTCAACCGAACAGATTCACCGCTGGTCTGGCAAATATGCGCCTGACGCAGCAATCGATCCACCGAGGACGTCGCCAGGGCATTGGGCATCAATTTACAGTGTTCTGATGCACGATCAGTGGCTTTTAGAACCACCCAGCGTGGAAATTTCGCGTTCTATTATCGTGCTCATGGAGCAACAGTAAGACAGAGCATCCCCATTTTCTGCACGCAGTACAAGCAGTCGGACTACCCCGGCCGGCTGGTGGCTCTGAACAAGAATATTGGGTGGCCCTGAGCGGCAATACTGGTGGCTCTCAAAGCTTCTAATATTCATCTGGATCCACGGACAAGTGACGACATAGCTGCGCGACGGCAGAGACGGGCTCACTTGACTCAGTTCTCTCTCGATGACTTGGGCATGCAAATAGGCCTGCGGTACGCGTCCACTGTCTCGGAAAATCAGCGTAAATCAAAGCGTCTACAGCCACAGGCCTAACGCTATTGTCGCTCAGTTGATCCTGTTCTGGGCCAGCAGTGCGCTGCTCTTCTCAGCAAAGCATCTGTGGGCTCGTGTAGTGATCCAGGAGCCTATGGAACCTCTTGGTACTCGGAGTGGTAGATGGAAGGCTTTCAGTGGCGCTTCTGGTGCTCTTAGCGCTTATAGATGCGGTTTGATCATCACACTCCATGACTGCACTTGACGCTCACCAGACGTACCCCTGTTAGAGACAACAACATACGAATGAAGCGTGCTGCGCCCCCGGCAGACCATGCGTGCTGGTCGGGATTACGTTCTGGTTATACGTCCAGATTCATTGATTGCGCGCCCTGCACGGAATACTGTCCGCGTACGTTGAACATCGGATAGTTGCTCCCGATGTCCCTTCCGATCTGCCTATGCAGTTCTAGTTATTGGCAACTCGGCTATCGCCAGGACATCCACCCCTATGATCATTTACCTGTGATCATTCGCCATTCCAGCTGAACGGAACTTCCAGTGACTTGCGTGGTCATTCCATTGGGCATGGCGTTGGAAACGAGGTGTCGTTTAGGTGGTTCTCCTTGTTTCACGTGAAACACGTTCCCAGCGGTTAGTCTCGAAAGTCCTGTATGGTTCATCGATTAATGTTTCACGTGAAACGGCGCCGAAAAGCGGCTGTCTTCAGCCTGAGTCCAAGTGAGTATGTAGCCATTATGGAAGCCACCGCCCTTCCAATTCAGAGTCGCTCGAGGGGTACTCCATTATTGTCACTCGGAGCTGTCAAACACTATCCCTCCAAATAACCCTGTATAAACTCCCGGCCAGTGCAACAGACTTTCTCGCAGAACAAGCCATGTTCAGCGGCACGCGCGAATGACGCTCATGCTCCAGCTTTACGCCGAGTCTTAGTCAGGACGATTCTTCACGTCCACACCCGACGCATCTCCCGCAGCAGAGTCATAGAAGTAGGCGGCGCCTCCCTACAAAGCTGAGAGCGCCTTCAGGACAAGAGCGGCAAAAGCGCTACTAATTGCAATTCCTTGACCGCAACCAACTCTAAACGTGTTCACCCAACCGTACTGGAGCATCGACCATACGGATCTAGGTTAGGCTGGCGCCTACCTCAAGCTTTGCACGATGATTACGTACGACATGACAGGAGCATCGAACCGCATTCAAGGGCTACAACAAGTTCTGATCCTCATACCATCATCATTTACTCGTAGACTTGGCCAAGTCCAGAGTTGAGCACAAAGCACGCATAACCATAGAGGCTGACGGCCAGATGCCATCATGACCCTACACTCCCCCTTTCAATGCCCAACGGTCCAGAGTGTCTCCATTTGTCATCTGCCTGCTGTTCAAGATGTTCCCTTTCGAAGAGCCCAGTCGTGATATGAGGTAGCGGTGATCCCGTCAGAATGGAATGGTGACTCCAGGCGTTAATTCTCAGAGGCGCAGAAGCATAGTAACGGGCGGCTCTGAACCGGAACTCATTTATGGCTCCAAAGGTTCAATTATTCATCACGACCTCAAGAACACTGCTCGCCCATTAGATTGTGGGTCCGGTTCATGCCATTCCCCTATCCAGCAGAATGTACTCACCATATTCAGTCATGTACAGCAACCCAAAAGCTTGAAGTCGATGTCCTGAAAGCTGATTCGAATGCAAATGAGTGACAGCCATCGAAACGAAGCCATTCAAGGACGTAGCGTGGATATGAATCTCCGACTAATGCCGACTATGGCCATGAATAGATTGCGTTCGGCTCACAGCAACTCTTGAAAGTCTAGATCGTCTCTTGATCAGGTCTGCAAACCGCTCGTTGCTGGACTCTGCCAGTTCGGTCTATTCCGAGGCTTACGTAGAAATCCAAGCAAGCCAGACTACGGCCACCGAATATCACTCGTCCACGTTGCAGTTCCTGCAGATCCGTGGATGGGTGCGGCATGTTGATTGCTCGATAGGTTTCTTCAGAGCCCTGGCCAACAGTCACAGCCAAGGGTATATCGATCGAACCGCCTGAGGGAGGGTCTATGTTTCACGTGAAACTTATTCTCATGAATCATGACGTAAGCGAACTAACAGCGAAGATGCCCGAGAGAAATTCTATTCCTCGTTTCATAAGTCGGTTCATCATCTGCTCTTATGGCATGGCTATCAGCCTGAATATTCGAACAGCGACCTCACGGCGGTTGCAACACCGGACTGGTGTTTGTCGTTAGAGTAAACAGTGCATCAGTCCAATGTATAGGCCTAGACAGATTCGTGATCGACGCTAATCATTTCAAGGCTGCATTAGAAGACCACGCCTATTCAGGGTGGAGTCATCAAATCCTAGAGTCTGGATCGAGTACTGGAAATCAGTCGCAGCGAACTTATCATCTTTGGATGATCCAGTGAATGAAGGAGTAGTCTCCCTACCGACCGACACAGCAACTCCTCATCGAGCACAGTCTGGTCGGCATTTTCGTTCTATTCCATAGGACAGTTTCACTCGAATCATAGATCCGCAGAAAACTGATTATCTGAATCTGGGGGCCACGACAATTCCGATCTAGAGTCACCAGAGAGAAACGCCGCCGTTGTCGCTCATTGCCACCGAACATTTTTCGTCAGAGCCACCCCCTATATGCTGCTCCCACCACGCAACCGACTGTATGGTGGACAGAACCTTTTTCAATGTACGAAAGTTCGAAGTCATTCGACTAATCCATCTCGCGCTGAGAGTCTGCCAGACTGCGCCATCGCATCCACGCAAGGCATCTTTCACGACAGCGTAGGCGAAGACTTCAATGCCGCAGATATCGTCCTCGTAACTGGAAGCACCTCGAGAAGCTGAGCGACGAGCACGTCCTTCAACTACTCTTCCCGACTGCAACTAACAAGAAGGCGCGTTGCCCAACCTGGGCTAGAACATCGCGCCCAAGAAGCTGACCAGGTCGGGCCGATTTTAAGCTCTTACATGGTGAATACGACCAGCCAGTCCGAAGCCAATGGTGCTGCCTTCATGGGCTAGAACAGCTTCTTTACGTCCTACGAACGCTGCTTACTCCAACTCATGGTCACCTCCGACGTCGATGACAAAACGTCAGCATCAAATTGGGCTGGCTAGGAGCTTCCATGGCCTCGCACGAGCATCGTCGCCGGGCAACAGGCTCTGAGGGTCTATTTGAAGCCTGCCTGCCGTTCAGCCGATACTTTACGTGGAGCTCTGCCTTCGCATAAGGCAGCCGTGAGTCGGTTATGGCTGGCCGGTGGCTCTGGACGAGAATTCTAGCGGCTCTCAAAGCCACGAATATTCACTATTGAGCCATTCGGGATATGGCACCTCCGTCAAGAATTCTGAGACTTTCCCGCGTAAGGGAGGATCAGGTTCTCTCGGCTGAAGGACATGCATTCACTCTCTGGCTTGATGGTCACTACCCTTTTATCGTATGCCTTTGCTTGGAGCGCCCATCCTGTTCGTGAGCGAACCATTGCCTAGTGATCAGCCTCCAAGTCGGGGTCGCAGTCCAGCAGTTAAGGTGCATAGGGCTACAGAATCAACCAAGAACCAGGTACGCCATTTCATCAAGACCTGACCTTCTTGAGCGTGCGGCAGACAGGAACATTTAGACGGTTTTGCTCCGGGGTGACGAGGTGCGGATGGTGCCCCAGTCGAGTTCGGTGCACTACTCTTCCCGAGCACTCCCCCAAAGGCTTATGACGGTTCTCTGCTCTTCCTGCAACTCCTTGGAAGCGCACCAGGTGTCGATCGGTGCATCGTCAGTTGCGAGAGGTTTTTAGTTGCAACTCCGATGAAGACCCTATGGGGAGGCGTGGACACAAACTGAGATGCACTTGGCGCAAAGCCTGGGTCTTCGCGTGGTACTGATTCTTGGGGCCGAAGGAAGTCCTTGCATCCAGGCTTCAGGGTTGTACGTCCCGAGAGATTTTAATGCAGTGACAACATCCGCTGGCCAACCTCTCCTTCAACCCTTCCTAATTACTGGCCACCGCTCCCCAATACTTGTTTCACGTGAAACAGCGTTTTGGAGATAGAGAAGGCGCATGTTTCACGTGAAACATGCGCCTTCTCTATCTAATTACGAGTTCATTGTCGGATCGATAACCTGCATGATGCGGTTCAGATCATCGACCGAAGCGAACTCAATACTGACCTTGCCCTTGCGGCTGCCAAGTTGAATCTTGACGTTAGTGTCCAAGCGGTCCGCAAGCGATGTCGCCAAGAAGTCCAAACGCTCATTACGCTGGTTCTCGCGCGCCTTCTTGGCTGGCTTGCGCGGCTTATCATCGCTCAGGGCAACTGCCTCTTCAGTCGCCCGCACAGACAGACCCTCGTTGATGATCCGCTGGGCCAACTGTTCAATGACTTCGTTGTTGGACAGTCCAAGCAAAGCCCGTGCATGGCCGGCCGAGAGAACCCCCGCTGCAACGCGACGTTGAACGAGAGGAGGGAGCTTCATCAAACGGATCGTGTTGGAAATCTGCGAACGTGATCGGCCAATTCGTTCGGAAAGCACTTCCTGCGTGCAGTTGAACTCTTCTAAAAGCTGTTGGTAAGCAGCGGCCTCTTCCAGCGGATTGAGCTGCGAGCGGTGCAAGTTCTCGAGCAGCGCATCGCGTAACAAATCGGTGTCTTGCGTGTCCCGAATGATCGCCGGGATGGTCGCCAGGCCAGCGGCCTGCGTTGCTCGCCAACGACGTTCACCCATGACCAGTTCGTATGGGGCGTCATCCTTCTCGCGCGAAGGACGGACAACGATAGGCTGAAGCAGTCCAATTTCACGGATGGAATGGATGAGCTCATCCATGTGCTCTTGGTCGAAGTTGGTTCGCGGTTGCTTGCGATTCGGGTGGATGAGCTTGACGTCGAGTTCAGCGAACTGCGCTCCAGGAACTTCAACTAGATCCGAAGAGTCTGGGGTGTCAGGCTTCGGCTGCCTCTTCTTAGGTGCTGGCTTCTCGGCAGATGCATCATCCTCGCGCACAGGAGAACTCTTCGTCCCAAGAGTTGTGTTCAAGTCAGGCATCGTTGCTCGAGCACGCTTTGCCGGCTTAGCAGCAGTAGTTGGTGCCTTCGGCGTTGAGGACTTGCGTCCCGGTTCGAAGAACATATCGACTGGACGTGCTGCCCGTGGCCTCGATGCTTCTGCGACAGGTTCTGCGGGCGATGTTTCACGTGAAACATCCTGCTTCTCCTCTGGAGCTACGGTCGCCGGCGAGCTGGAAATGAGGGCACCTAGTCCCCTGCCCAAGCCCCGCTTCTTGTCTGCCATGTTTTTCGCACGCCCTTTCATCCGAAATTTCAGCCCGAGACTAGTCTACTGTTTATTGGCATCGAACCGGGGATGCGCACAGTGCGTCACCCATGACTTTCACAATGAGTGTTAGCTATCAGCCACGGTGTCACGTCTGAAACAAACTAAAACCTAAGGTAAACGACTCTAGGGGGTGAAATGCCCTTCTACGGGCCTACGCGCCCCGCTCAGCCATCTCTAGGGCTGCTTCGGAGTACGACAGGGCGCCGGTCGAGTTCGGGTCATAGGTAATAACGGTTTGTTGATAGCTCGGAGCTTCAGAAATTCGCACCGAACGCGGAATGACAGCCTTGAGCACCTGCTCCGGGAAGTGCTCCCGAACTTCGTTAGCTACCTGTGCAGCAAGATTAGTGCGACCGTCATACATGGTCAGCAAAATCGTCGAGACTGTCAGCTTGGAGTTCAGGTGCTTCTGGATCATCTCGATGTTCTTCAGCAGCTGACTCAGACCTTCCAGCGCGTAGTACTCGCACTGGATAGGGATGAGAACCTCACGGGCGGCAACGAAGGCGTTGACGGTCAACAGGCCCAAGCTCGGTGGACAGTCGATGAAGACATAGTCCAGGCGAGGCAGTCCCTCACGCTGGCGAGTCCGAGCGTAGTCGTCCAAGGCGCGCTGCAGGCGCTGTTCGCGAGCTACCAGAGAAACCAATTCGATCTCTGCACCAGCCAAGTGAATCGTCGCAGGAGCGACCTGCAAGGTTGGCAGGTCTGGGCATGTAGCTACGACATCAGACAATGGAAGGTCGTTGATTAGCACATCGTAAATGCTGTCCACCTCAGCATGATGCTCGATACCCAGCGCGGTTGAAGCGTTGCCCTGCGGATCGATGTCGATCACCAGGACGTTCAGTCCTCCCTTGGCCAGAGCGGCTGCAAGGTTTACGGTGGTCGTCGTCTTGCCGACGCCGCCCTTCTGGTTGGAAATCGTGAAATAGCGGGTCTTCTTGGGCGTTGGCACCTTACGGGCCTCCAAAGCTTCGCGACGACGATGTTCACTAGCTATTTGAGTAGCCAGGGGCGAGGACGAGTCGTTGAAATCAAACGCGCTATCCGATGAATCCTTAGTCTTAGACAAAGGTAAAACTCCTCCTCGTGAAGTGGTGCGCCTAATACTCATAGCGTGCACCGATAATGTTTCACGTGAAACATTCAAAACAAGTCATGCAGATTGCGAAATGGCTTCATCCTCGAATACACGAGGATAAAAGCCATTTCACTTCTATAACTATTTAACAGACTATCGCGTCAACCTTAGCCAACCTTGATGCGAACCACCGTTGTTGGTTCTGCAAGGATAGTTTCGCCCACAGTAAGCACTTCGGTTTCCTTGCCACCGAGTTTGCGGATGGCCTTAGTTGCCTTGGCGATTTCCTCGGCAGCCGAGCGCCCCTTGATCGCAATCAGCTCGCCTTGACCGTGCAGCAGTGGAATAGTCAGTCCGGCCAAGTTGGTCAATGCGGATACAGCGCGGGCCGTGACATAGCGTGCGTTGACCACGTCAACCATCTGCTCTGCACGGCCACGCATTACGGTGACATTGGTCAGACCCAAATCCTCAATTACCTCGGAAAGCCAGATGCAGCGGCGCTCCAGCGGCTCAATCAGAGTCAGCTTGAGGTCCGGGCGGGCAATTGCCAAGCAAAGCCCTGGAAGGCCTGCGCCGGAGCCTACGTCGGCTACCTCGGCATCCTTGTCCATAACCTCTTCGATCACTGCGCAGTTGAGCACGTGGCGGGACCACAGACGGGGTACTTCGCGCGGACCCAACAGCCCGCGTTCAATGCCAGAGGTCGCCAGATGCTCTACATAGCGCTTGGCAAGATCCAAGCGGTCACCGAAAATCTTCTCGGCAGCCACGGTCTCTTCTGCAGTAAGGCTGAGGTCCTCAGTCATTGTCGTTGGTCCTTAGGTCGATCAGCGCGCGGACGCGTGATGGTTCTTAGCTGTCCAGTACCGAGATGACGATATGGCGTCGGGTCGATTCGCCCTCGGATTCCGAGTGCAGTCCGGCATCTGCGATGACGTCGTGCACGAGCTTGCGCTCGTAGGCGCTCATCGGATCCAGATGGACTTTCTCGCCAGTTTCGCGGACCGAGGCAATGGCATCCTCAGCAATCTTGCGCAGCAGATCTGCACGCTCTGCACGGTAACCGGCAATGTCCAGGATCAGGCGCGAACGCTCACCGGTCGCAGTCAGCACTGCGAGCCGAGTGAGTTCCTGCAGCGCGTCGAGGACTTCGCCATCCTTGCCAACCAGGCTTTCCAGCGACGCGTCATCGTCCTCGGTAAGGATCGAAATGTAGGTACGTCCGCCACGGATTTCGATGTCGATGTCGCCGTCCAGATCAGCGATATCCAGAAGCTCTTCAAGGTAGTCGGCTGCGACGTCGCCTTCGTCCAGAACTTCCTGATCGTCATCGATCTGGTTCTCCAGGTCGGGCGCGTCGATATTCTCAGTTGCAGTCATGGCTACTTCTTCTTTCGACGGTTCTTGCGCTGCGGCTGATGACGCTGGCCCTTGGCCCGCTGCTCCGCTGCGGCTGCTGCAGCGGCGTCAGCGTCTTCCTTCTTCATGCCTACTGGAGGAAGGCCCTTGGCTGCACGGCGGGCGTTGAGCTCGCGCTCCGCTTCCGAGCCAGGGGTTGGGTTGTTACGGATAACCCAGAACTGCTGCCCCAGGGTCCACAGGTTCGATGCGGTCCAGTAGATCAGCACACCGATTGGGAAGTTGATGCCACCGATGCCGAAGACCAGAGGCAGGATGTACAGCATCATCTTCTGTTGCTGCATGAATGGGCCCTGCAGGGCTTCCTCGCTCATATTCTTGGTCATCAACTGGCGCTGGGTGAAGAACTGCGATGCGGTCATGGCAAGTATCATGACTACGGCAACGATGATGACGGCCCAGTTAATAGCGCCGGAGTTGATGGTGCCCAAGAAGGTCTCGGACAGTGGAGCACCCAGGATGGTGGAACCGTCGAAGCTGCGGATGTGCTCAGCGGACAGTGCGCCGATAGAACGGCCGTCATCGCTAGCGCGCGATGCTTCATTCAGTACGCGGAACAGTGCGAAGAAGAATGGCATCTGCACGAGCAGAGGCAGGCAGGAAGACAGCGGGTTGGTCTTATGCTTCTTGAACAGCGCCTGCTGTTCCTGCACCATGGCCTGGCGCGAAAGCTGGTCGGTCTTGCCCTTGTACTTTGCCTGCAGCTTGCGAAGGTCAGGCTGCAGTGCCTGCATCGCGCGCTGGGACTTGATCTGCTTGACGAAGACTGGGATCAGCAATGTACGGATCAGCAGCACGAGGAAGATGATCGACAGGGTCCAGGTAACACCTGAATCCGCGTTCATTCCAATCGCGGTGAACAGTTCGTGGAAGGCCCACAGAACCCACGAGACTACGTATGTAAACGGAGTCAGTATCGTGTCTAGGAAGTTGTTCATCAGTGGTCGAGCTCCTTGCGGCCGCTTTCCGCGGCGTCTTCATCGTCGGGAATCACAGGATGATTCAGAACTATGATCCTCGGCAGTTTGCCTTCTGGCCAAATCCTCGGTCCCTCAGGAACGTGGTCGACGCCTCCGTGGGACCACGGATTGCACCGGAGGATCCGCCAAGTGGTCAATCCGGCGCCTTTGACAACACCGTGCTGAGTCACTGCTTCGAGCCCATAGGCAGAACAGCTAGGAAAGTATCGGCATACATCGCCGTACAGCGGCGAGATGATTTTTCGGTAAGTTTTGAGCAACCCGATTACGATGTTGCGTGGGATATCGATGATGAACCACAGCAAACCGGTACGCGGAGCTGAATCCTTGCGCATCAGCGCGCCTCGATCTTGCGCAAAACAGCGGAGAAGGCTGAATTCATCTGGGCGTTGAGTTCTTCCCAGGAGAGTTCGGCAGCGCCAGGAAGTGCACGGAAGACGAAATCGACATTCCCGTCCACGCGCCGAAGCTCATGGCCGATCTCTCGCATCCGTCGTTTGGTGAGATTCCTTTTAACGGCAATACCTACAGCCTTGGAAACAATGAATCCAAACCTGTCGCCGAGGAACTCTTCGGTTACTCGGGGGCGTGCATATAGCACGACGTTCCGGCGTCCGCTTCGGACACCGGAACGTACAGTGGCTGTAAGGTCTTGCGCTAGGCGCAGTCGCTGATTCTTAGGCAACATCTGTTTCGCGTTGCTCTTTAGCTGAGCGCGTTGAAATCATGCTGCCAAGAGCTGCTTCGCAAATTTATGCGGACAGCTCGGCGCGACCCTTGCCGCGACGTGCCGAAAGGATGGCACGACCTGCACGGGTACGCATACGAAGGCGGAAGCCGTGCTTCTTCGAACGACGGCGGTTGTTAGGCTGAAAAGTCCGCTTGCTCACGGTGACACTCCAAAACGATTTAGATGATGCGTACTACCCGTTGACCAGCTAGCTCGATAACAACAGGATGACGCTCGTGTTTTCTTATAAAATGCGCTTTCTCGCGGGCTCTTCCAAAATGAGCAAGTCGCAAAAAGGTGCGCATAGGACTGAATAACAATAGAAAAATATGCGCCCTGGGTCAAATTGGCGCGCAACTTTAGCCCCGGCTCCCCTGCTCGGGTGCCGGCCTGTGAATAATCTACCTCAAAGTTGTGGATTACGGCTGTGTATAACGAAAGAAACTTCACATATTTCCACAAAACAGCTAGTCATCTCGCGAGGAAAAACGCTTGGTTTCATGGGAAAACCTGTTTTCCACAGTAATAACACCCTGATTTTCCATGCAGCTGTGCATAACTGTGTGGATGATGGATAGAATCAATGCAGACGTGGTCCAAAAAACCACGTTTAGGAAGCCTGGGAACGGGATTCTTGTGACCAAGATTGCATTCGAACGGAAGCGGGGCGCCCTTA